>NZ_CP174288.1:2500-3127500 GCF_052466715.1 Microbulbifer mixtoriginis (SeqCode)
TTATGGAGGCGAACCCGGGGAACTGAAACATCTAAGTACCCGGAGGAAAAGAAATCAACCGAGATTCCCTGAGTAGCGGCGAGCGAAAGGGGATTAGCCCTTAAGCTCTTTATGTTTTAGTGGAAGGTTCTGGAAAGTACCGCGATACAGGGTGATAGCCCCGTACACGAAAAGGCATTTAGAGTGAAATCGAGTAGGTCGGGACACGTGTTATCTTGACTGAATATGGGGGGACCATCCTCCAAGGCTAAATACTCCCAGCTGACCGATAGTGAACCAGTACCGTGAGGGAAAGGCGAAAAGAACCCCGGAGAGGGGAGTGAAATAGAACCTGAAACCGTATACGTACAAGCAGTAGGAGCCCTTCGGGGTGACTGCGTACCTTTTGTATAATGGGTCAGCGACTTATTGTCTGTAGCAAGGTTAACCGCTTAGGGGAGCCGTAGAGAAATCGAGTCTTAATAGGGCGTTTAGTTGCAGGCAATAGACCCGAAACCCGGCGATCTATCCATGGGCAGGTTGAAGGTTGAGTAACATCAACTGGAGGACCGAACCCACTAATGTTGAAAAATTAGGGGATGACCTGTGGATCGGAGTGAAAGGCTAATCAAGCCGGGAGATAGCTGGTTCTCCTCGAAAGCTATTTAGGTAGCGCCTCGCGTCTCACCCTCGGGGGTAGAGCACTGTTTGGGCTAGGGGGTCATCCCGACTTACCAACCCCATGCAAACTCCGAATACCGAGGAGTGCAATCGCGGGAGACACACGGCGGGTGCTAACGTCCGTCGTGGAAAGGGAAACAACCCAGACCGCCAGCTAAGGTCCCAAATACCAGTTAAGTGGGAAACGATGTGGGAAGGCCCAGACAGCTAGGAGGTTGGCTTAGAAGCAGCCATCCTTTAAAGAAAGCGTAATAGCTCACTAGTCGAGTCGGCCTGCGCGGAAGATATACCGGGGCTAAAACTGGTAACCGAAGCTGCGGATGCTCTTAGGAGCATGGTAGAGGAGCGTTGTGTAAGCCGTTGAAGGTGGATCGGGAGGTCTGCTGGAGGTATCACAAGTGCGAATGCTGACATGAGTAACGACAAGGGAGGTGAAAAACCTCCCCGCCGGAAGACCAAGGGTTCCTGTCCAACGCTAATCGGGACAGGGTTAGTCGACCCCTAAGGCGAGGGCGAAAGCCGTAGTCGATGGGAAACAGGTTAATATTCCTGTACTCGCTATTGCTGCGACGGAGTGACGGAGAAGGCTAGGCCGGCATGGCGATTGGTTGTCCATGTTTAAGGTTGTAGGCTGGGGACTTAGGCAAATCCGGGTCCCTAAGGCTGAGAACTGATGACGAAGCCCACTTGTGGGTGAAGTGGTTGATGCCCTGCTTCCAGGAAAAACTTCTAAGCTTCAGGCAATAGTGAATCGTACTCTAAACCGACACAGGTGGTCAGGTAGAGAATACCAAGGCGCTTGAGAGAACTCTGGTGAAGGAACTAGGCAAAATGGTACCGTAACTTCGGGAGAAGGTACGCCGGTTTTGGTGATGGGACTTGCTCCCTAAGCTGAGGCCGGTCGAAGTGACCAGGTGGCTGCGACTGTTTATTAAAAACATAGCACTCTGCAAACTCGTAAGAGGACGTATAGGGTGTGACGCCTGCCCGGTGCCGGAAGGTTAATTGATGGGGTTAGCTTCGGCGAAGCTCTTGATCGAAGCCCCGGTAAACGGCGGCCGTAACTATAACGGTCCTAAGGTAGCGAAATTCCTTGTCGGGTAAGTTCCGACCTGCACGAATGGCGTAACGATGGCCACGCTGTCTCCACCAGAGACTCAGTGAAATTGAAATCGCTGTTAAGATGCAGTGTACCCGCGGCTAGACGGAAAGACCCCGTGAACCTTTACTACAGCTTTGCACTGAACTTTGAGCCTACTTGTGTAGGATAGGTGGGAGGCTTTGAAGCAGTAACGCTAGTTACTGTGGAGCCGTCCTTGAAATACCACCCTGGTATGTTTGAGGTTCTAACTCTGGTCCGTTATCCGGATCGAGGACAGTGTATGGTGGGTAGTTTGACTGGGGCGGTCTCCTCCCAAAGAGTAACGGAGGAGTACGAAGGTGCACTCAGCATGGTCGGAAATCATGCAATGAGCATAATGGTATAAGTGCGCTTGACTGCGAGACAGACATGTCGAGCAGGTACGAAAGTAGGTCATAGTGATCCGGTGGTTCTGTATGGAAGGGCCATCGCTCAACGGATAAAAGGTACTCCGGGGATAACAGGCTGATACCGCCCAAGAGTTCACATCGACGGCGGTGTTTGGCACCTCGATGTCGGCTCATCACATCCTGGGGCTGAAGCCGGTCCCAAGGGTATGGCTGTTCGCCATTTAAAGTGGTACGCGAGCTGGGTTTAGAACGTCGTGAGACAGTTCGGTCCCTATCTGCCGTGGGCGTTGGAAATTTGAGAAGAGTTGCTCCTAGTACGAGAGGACCGGAGTGAACGAACCTCTGGTGTTCGGGTTGTCACGCCAGTGGCATTGCCCGGTAGCTATGTTCGGACGGGATAACCGCTGAAAGCATCTAAGCGGGAAGCCTCCTTCAAGATTAGATTTCCCTGACTCCTTGAGAGTCCTAAAGGGCCGTGGAAGACTACCACGTTGATAGGCTGGGTGTGGAAGCGTTGTGAGGCGTTGAGCTAACCAGTACTAATTGCCCGTGCGGCTTGACCATACAACAGAGATGGTTACTAACGACTAGCTAAGCTAGCGGATTGTGGAATGAAAGACACACAATGATCGCTTGCGGTGTATTACTACAGATTGTTTTACCGACTTATTTGGGGTTATCGCCGGTCAGCAGACCGAGGCAAACAGCGATAACGCGGCAGGCTAAGCAAAATTGCTTATAAGACCAACGCCAACCCAAGCCAGTTTGCCTGACGACAATAGAGTTGTGGAACCACCTGATCCCTTGCCGAACTCAGAAGTGAAACGCAACATCGCCGATGGTAGTGTGGGGCTTCCCCATGTGAGAGTAGGTCATCGTCAGGCTTCTAATCCGAAAAGGGCCACCCAATAGGGTGGCCCTTTTTTTATGTACAAAAATATTGAATGCATAAAAAAATAAAAACAGAGAATAAAAAATAAAATTCAAAATACAGAAAAATAAAAAGCCCAATCGAATTTTTACTCGCAACACTCCCGCCGAAAAATCCAACTCGGAGAAATCCAATTAAAAAAAGCGCAGGCTCTAAAAAGCTCCGAAGAGCCTTCCCTCCTATAAATAAAGCACTTTCTTAAATTTTTTCTGTAAGGAAAAAATGGAAATACAAAAAAATAACGCGCTTTAGTTAATCTGCACCTCAAGCACCACCAAAAAAACACCTGAAATTAAAAAGTGCTCTTTAACCTAGAAAAATCATTGCGTTGAAAAAAACGGCGCAGAAATACTAATAAAAATACCGGTGATTTTTTGCACGTTTTAATGAACCTGTGCAACCACGGGGCCTGGCGCGGATATACCGCAGTTATGCACAAGTCTATCCAGACTTTCTGTTAATAACGCCAAGCGCTGGAAAGTGGATAAATGGCTGGTGTTTTTTTGCCCGTTGAAAAGAGCCCCGCGGAAACAGGGGCCTGAGCGTGGATATCCCTGAGTTATACACAGCTCTATCCATGGATTCTGTTAGTAATTAGCTCAAATAACACTAGATCTTATAAAACTATACAGTCAGAGCCTGTTTCTAGGCCCTAGCCAGAGGGTGTCTTGCACTTTTAACTATACTGACAGGTCATAGGCGCCTAAATAGTTGTGCCGTGTGAATAACTTGCAGTTGGGACCAAGTGGTGAGGTGCTCTAATGCGCTGGTCGATTCTTTCTAGCTTGATTCTCCTGAGCCTGTTTCTGGGTAGTTTCACTTTTGCGAGTACCCTAATAGTGGGCAATAAATATGAAGGGACAGTCAGCTTTATTGACTTGGAAAATGGGAAGGAAATCAAGCGAACGGAAACTGGTGGCTCTCCACATGAACTTATTTTGTCCCCGGATAAATCAAAGGTTGTGGTGGTTTCCTATTTGGAAGATGGCTACGTTGGCGAAGAGTTAAATGTCTTTGATGTGGCTACGGGCAAACGCTTGAGCATTATCGATATTAGCCCGCATATGGGCCCTCATGGAATTGCTTGGCTGGGAAGCGGTGATGACCTTATCGTGACCACGGAAGAAACTCATGATGTGATTAAAGTTGATACTGTCACGGGCAAGGTGCTCGGTTCTGTATCAACAGACCAGATAGGAAGTCACCTGCTGGCTTTATCTCCGGATACTAAAATTGCATATGTTACCAGTCGTGGTTCGGATACTTTCAGCGTGATCGATACGGACACTATGACCTTAAAAAAGACTCTTCCGGCTGGTGATGGTCCTGAGGCGGTATGGGTCAGTCCCGATGGGAAAGAGCTATGGATAGGTAATAATCGCTCAAAAAATATTTTTATCTTTGACACGGCTAGTTTAAAAAAGAAGGATGTCATTGATGTTGGTTACCTTCCCATTCGCATCAGTTTCCATCCAGAAGGGAAGCTGGTTGCAGTTGCGGATCTACAGGGAAACCGGGTGGTGATTTACGATGCGGCAACCCGCAAAGAGCTTAAGAGTATTGACTTAGGCGCTGCCTCTGCACGGGAACCGGCTTCACTACTCTTTACCCCCGATGGTAAGTATCTATATGCAGGATCACAGAGAGACGGGAAGGTGGTCGAAATAGATACCGGCAAATGGGAAATCAAGAGAATTTTTAAGGCTGGTCAGGGGGCTGATGGCTTGGAGTGGAGTCCGGTAACGATTCAGCCCGAGTAAATTCGATATAATATTTTTTAATGGTGGATGTTGTTAGAGGGCGACGGTGTAGATCATTAGATCCTGGGACTTTCCATCGATCGTAAGGTATGCGGGGATGGTGCTACTGTGGATTCCACCGGCCCGTCTTGCAACCGCAATGCTAGCGGTATTTTCAGAAAGGCAGTGTATTTTTATCTGGGCTACACCAGCTTGTCTTTTTAGTTCTTCGCAAATCCTCGCCACAACTTTCGCCATTACACCTTTGCCCTGGCAGTGAGCCGAGAGCCAGTAGCCAATTTCGGCACTCTTTTTTTTCTGATCAATTTCTTTGACACCGATTATTCCGGAGAGTTGGTCATTAAAAATGATCTTGTACCAGGCAGAGCCATTGTGTTTGCTATAAATACGCTGGCAAATATATTGTTTGGTCGACTCCATATCCTGTACAGACTTTGCCCAGTACAAATATTTTTCCAAAAGTGGGCGGTTATCTTCTATTAGATAAAAAAGCTCCTGGGAATCTTTCTCCTGTAGAAATTCCAGATAAATATCTTCTGTTACCGTTAACCGCATGCGGTTTTTCTCCTTGGTGGTGGAATCTCTCAAGTGAGACGATTTTATAAAAATGTAGTTTTTACTTAATAAGTTTACGAGGATTTGCCCCGGCACTTCAGACTTAGCGAATGAAACTCTTAAGGACTTTAGGTTTCCAGCATAAAGGTAACCGGGCCGTCATTGAGAAGAGACACCTGCATATCTGCGGCGAAGATTCCGCTGGCTACCGGTGTAAATTCGGCATTAGCACGCTCAAGAAAATAATCGTACAGGCCCTCGGCATGTTGTGGGCTGGCGCCGCGACTGAAGCTGGGTCGAAGGCCGCGTTCAGTTTCAGCGACTAGGGTAAACTGGCTTACGACAAGGAGCCCACCAGCGGCCTGTTGCACATTGTGGTTCATACGGCCGTTTTCATCGGGAAAAATCCGATAATTCAGTACCTTATGCAGTAATTTGTCTGCGCTTTCACGGTTGTCTTTAGACTCCACTCCCAACAGCAAGAGTATACCGTGCTCAATAGCACCCACCGACTGGCCAGACACGTCTACGCGGGCGTGGCTGACCCGTTGGATTAATCCTTTCATCTCAGACCTCTCTGTCTCTCTGGAACCCTGCGAGTAAATCGCCTAGATTAGCGGACTGATTCATGCAGAGAAACCGAGAATACCGTATGAAGAAACAGTTAATGGCACTCCTGGTTGGGGCTCTGGCCACAGCCGCTGTGCAGGCGGTGGAAACCTACCCCAAGAGTCAGACTATTGAGCACATAGATGAATACTTCGGTGTTGAGGTATCCGACCCCTTTCGTTGGATGGAGGATATGTCTAATGAAGAGGTTAAGGAGTGGGTCAAGGCACAGAACAAGCATGCGTTACCTCGCCTGAAGGATCTGCCAGGCTGGCAGAAGATCAACGATCGCCTCACTGAATTGTGGCGCTACGAGCGCTATGGCGTGCCCTATAAGAAAGGCGATAACTACTACTACGATTACAACAACGGCGACTGGGATCAGAACATTTTCTACCGTGCCGGGGAGCTTGCCCAGGATGGCAAGCCTATGCTGGACCCACGCAGCTTGAGTGAGGATGGCACCATCGCAGCGAAACGACTTAAGGTCAGCCCCAAGGGGCGTTACCTGGCCTATGGAATTTCGGATGGTGGCACGGACTGGACAGACTACCGTATTCGCGACTTAAAGACCGGCAAGGACCTAAAGGAGCAACTGACTGGGATCAAGTTCAGTGATGCCAGCTGGGCCCCAGATGAATCGGGCTTCTATTACAGTCGTTACCCATTCAACAAGGATGGCAGTGCCGATGATAGCAAGCAGGTCGCTGTCTATTTCCACCGCCTGGGAGACTCCCAGGAGCGCGACCAATTGGTATACCGTATTACCGATCATCCCACTCGTAACCCTGATGCCGAGGTAAGCGATGATGGCAATTATCTGCTGTTCACCATTTTCGATGGTTATGATTCCAACGGCTTTTACTATCGAGATTTACGCGATGACAGCGGCAAAGTCATCAAGCTGCTGGATGACTGGGATGGCCTCTATCAGTTTCTCGGTAATAAGGGCAGTACCTTCTTCTTCGAGACCAGTGCGGGCGCACCGCTGGGTCGGATAATTGCGATCGACCTGGAGAAGCCACAACGGAAATACTGGCGTGACCTAGTGCCGCAGGCAGGCAGCGCTCTGCAGAGTGCCAGCTATATTGGCGACCGATTCGTGCTGCACTATTTAAAAGATGCTAAGTCGCGAGTGCTGGTGACTGACACCAATGGTAAGAAGCAGTACGAGCTGAAATTGCCCGGCGTGGGCTCTGTGAAGGGTTTTTACGGTGAGCCGGATGAAGTGGAGACCTTTTATTCTTTCTCCAATTTCATTACCCCACCGAGTATTTATCACCTGAATGTGCAGACCGGTGAAAGCAAAATATTTAAGCAGCCGAAATACGCTGCAGACTTCTCTGACTTAACCGTGAGCCAGCACTTCTATAAGAGCAAAGACGGCACCCGTGTACCTTTATTCTTGGTGCATAAGAAGGGTATGAAGCGCGATGGCTCCAACCCCACACTGCTGTATGGTTATGGTGGTTTCAACTCCGCTCAGTTGCCGCGCTTTTACAACCGCTTTGTGGGTTGGTTGGATATGGGCGGTACCCTGGCGCTGGCCAACCTGCGTGGGGGTAGCGAGTACGGTGATGCCTGGCATCAGGCGGGTACCAAGACCCAGAAGCAGAATGTCTTCGATGACTTTATCGCCGCAGCCGAGTGGCTAATCGCGGAGAAAGTTACCTCTCCAGAGAAGCTGGGTATCAGTGGGCGCTCCAATGGTGGATTACTCGCCGGCGCGACCCTGGTGCAGCGTCCGGACTTGTTTGCCGCGGCACTGCCGGTAGTGGGTGTGCTCGATATGCTGCGTTACCACACCGCTTCCGCCAACGCACGCCAGTGGTCCAGTGACTACGGTCTGAGCGAAAACCGCGAGGAATTTAAGGCGTTGCATGCATACTCCCCGGTTCATAATACCCGTGAGGGCTCTTGCTACCCTGCCACCCTGATCACCACCGCCGATCGCGATGATCGTGTAGTGCCCTGGCACAGCTACAAGTTTGCGGCCGCCCTGCAGCGGGACCAGGGCTGTGAAAAGCCGATATGGCTCGCGGTGGAGACCCGGGCTGGCCACGGTGCCGGCAAGCCGGTGTGGATGCAGGTGGAGGATTTCGCCAACCAGTGGAGCTTCCTCGCCCACCAGCTGGGAATGAAAATCGAGTAACCTTTCCCATCGACTCAATGTGTAGATAGTGGGGGCCGTGTTGGTGCCCCCGTTCAGACACTGCGGATTGGGTTTAACCCTGGGGCTGCATCAGCAACAGTGTTGGTGCACAGCCCACCTTGTCGAGATTGTAGTACTGCCTGCGGTTTACCCTCCCGGGGTGCGGAAGTCTTGGCAGAGGCTATCACTGGGTATGAATAACAAAAAATAATCATCCGGTGGATCTATGAAACATGCATTTGTGACCGGGGGCAGCGGCTTCCTCGGTACCAACCTTGTCGAGCAACTGAAAGCCGATGGCTGGCGGGTAACCGCCATGCATCGCAAGACCTCCAACACAGAGAGGCTGCGCAACATGGAGGTGGAGCTGGTTGAGGCCTCCCTGAACGATTCAGACTCACTGCGCTCAGCTATTCCTGACGATGTCGATGCCCTTTTCCATATGGCGGCCAATACCAGTATGTGGCGCGGTGGCAATGCACAGCAGTGGAAGGACAATGTGGAGGGGGCGGCGAATATTGCAAAGGTTGCGAGGGAGAAAAATGTTGGCCGTATGATCGTGACCAGTTCGATCTCCGCCTACGGTTACCACAGGGATACGATCACCGAAGAAAGTGAAAAGCGTGCAGACGATCCCCGCCATCATTATCTGTATACCAAAAAGCGTGAAGAAATAGCGGTGCGCAAAGAGATTGACAAGGGATTGGATGCGGTATTTCTCAATCCTTGTGCAATCGTGGGGAAATTCGACACCAGTAGTTGGGCGCAGACATTTTTTCTAATCGATAAAAACCAATTGCCTGGCGTGCCGCCGGGTTGGGGGTCTTTCTGTCATGCCGGGGCGGTGGCTCGGGCGCATATTGAGGCGGTCGAAAAGGGTCGCTGTGGAGAGAATTATATCCTCGCCGGCACCGATGCCAGTTTTCTGGAATTTTTTGGCAAGATAGCCGAGCTGCTGCACAAGCCTGTGCCGAAGCGTACAACTCCCGCCTTCGTTATTCAGTCTATCGCCTGGTTCTCTGATGTATGGTCGCGTGTGAGTGGTAAGGAACCGGTAATTACCCCGGAAAAGGCCACCCTGGTGACACGCCGGGTTGTAGCTAGCAGCTCCAAGGCAGAACGCGAACTCGGTTATCAATCAGAGGTGACATTGGATGCCATGTTGTGCGAATGTCGCGATTGGTTAGTAGAGCAAAAATTATTGGAGATAAAGTGAATCGCAGTAATATTATTTTTATCCTGGTTTCCTTGTTGTTGGTTCTGCAGTTGATTCAGCACTATTTCTTTTCCGGAGCTCAATAGCGCTAGTCCTCTCCTTTTTGCTGGCTGTGCTCGGTATTGTTACCGAGCGCCGTCACTGCTTGAGATTAAGGAAAATAAATTTTAGGAACCTATTATGGAAGAGAAACGCTGTGGCTGGTGCCTGTCCACCCCGCTATATCAAAGCTACCACGATGAGGAATGGGGTCGCCCGGTAACCGATGAGGCCACCCTGTTTGAGTTTCTGCTGTTGGAGGGGGCCCAGGCCGGGTTGTCATGGATAACCGTATTAAATAAGCGGGAAAACTATCGCCGTCTTTTCGATAATTTCAATGCAGAAAAAATTGCGCGCTATACGCCGCGTAAGATTGAAAAGTTACTGCAGGACCCGGGGATCATACGCAACCGTCTCAAAGTGGAGTCTGCGGTTAAAAATGCCCGCGCAACTCTGGCACTGCGAGAGAAAGGGCAAACACTCTCTGACTTTCTCTGGCAATTTACCGACGGCAAGGTGATCGTGAATAAACCCCGTTCCCTCAAGCAGGTACCGGCCAGTACAGCGGAATCTGATGTAATGAGTAAAGCGCTTAAAAAAGCTGGCTTTAGTTTTGTTGGCTCTACCATTATGTACGCTCATATGCAGGCCACGGGGATGGTTAATGACCATTTGCACACTTGCCCTGCGCGTCAGCGCTGCCTGGATGAAGCCGAGGCGGCGGGACTACTTTAGAAAGTAAATAACCGCTGTGGTTAGTCGGTTCCGATCTTTATTATCAGCGCGTTTGCCAATGAACAGGAGGCCCCTATGAGTCTTGATGGTATTGGTGAAAGTTACTGGCCCCTTTTCACTGCTGGCTTTTTACGGATTGCGGCCGCAGTGCTGGTTATTGCAGTGACTCTGGGGGTGGGCCACTTGGCGCGAAGCGCTATAAATCGATTAACCAGCCGGCTCGATGCGACACTGGTGCCGGTGCTGCGCAATATTGCGACCTGGGCCATTTATATTGTCGGGGCGCTGGTGGTTCTGGATGTGTTTGGGATCAATACCACGAGTCTGATCGCCTTACTCGGTGCCACCGGTTTGGCGGTGGGACTGGCCTTAAAGGATACCCTGCAAAATATTGCGGCCGGTTTTATTTTGCTGAGTTTGCGCCCCTTTCGTGTCGGCGATGTGATTCAGTTTGGCCAGACCATGGGCACAGTGCGTCAGGTGGGTCTTTTTACCACTGCATTGGATACTAGCGATGGCCTGCGAATTACAGCACCGAACAGCACCATTTGGGGACAGACTCTCACCAATTACAGCCACAATCAGACTCGTCGTGTCGAAATAGTGGCGAGCATCGCCTACGGAGACGATATCGAGGCGGGTATACAAGTATTGCGCCGACTAGTGGCAGATGAACCGCGAATTCTATCGGAGCCGCAGCCGAGCTTCGCGGTTCGCGCACTGGGGGATAGTGCGGTGAACCTGCAAGTTCGGATTTGGACACCGACTGTTGAGTACTGGGATGTCTATTGGACTCTCATGAAGCGCTTGAAACCCGCCCTGGAGGGCGCGGGTTTAACGATCCCCTTCCCCCAGCGGGAGCTGCATATTGTGCAGAAGCCCGAGTGGCCCGATCCCAGCTCCCCCGAGACGAAGACATAACACAGAGTCCCAATGGTCCGCCATCTTAGGCGGAATCCTCACAAGACTGCTCGTCTCGACGCGCAGATATAGCGTTTGAAAGAGCCTGAATCGACAGTTCAAAGATTTCGTGTCAAAGTTAGCGGCGTTTTTTTGTACAACTTTTGACCGAGATAGGAAAATGCCGATTAAGCTGAACAACCCTTTGATCCCCAGCCTGCTGGCTGTCGCTATCCTTGCGGGCTGTCAGGGCGAAAAGAGCGCTCAAGCAGGAGCGAATGCCGACAAAGCTCAAAGTGCCGTTGCCGAGGCCCCTGTAACCGTTGATGCGGTGGCTGAGACCAAGCGTCTGACCGAATGGCTGGATGCGCGTTACGAAGAGCAGCTGCAGTTCAGCCCCATGCAGCTGTCCTATCTCGGCCGCAAGGAGCAGTACGACCAGATCGACGATATGAGCGAAGCCGCTGAGGCGCGCCAGCTGGCCTGGATGGAAAAGGCCGTTGCAGAGCTGAAGAAGAACTTCGACTACGACAAGCTGAGTCAAGAAGGGAAAACGTCCTACGATATCTGGGTTTACCAGTTTGATCAGGCCAAAGCCGCCGAGCCCTTTAAGCGCCATGGCTATATTTTCGAGCAGATGGGCGGCGTGCAGTCGCAACTGCCCAACTTTCTGCTGAACTTCCACAAGGTGGACAATATCGAGGATATGCAGGCGTATATCGCCCGTATCGGCGGTATTTCCCGGGCTATCAATCAGCTGCGCGAGCGCGCTGAGCAGTCTGCCAAAGAGGGCATTCGCCCACCGCGCTTCGCTTACGAGGGCGCGATCGAGCAGTCCAGCAAGCTGATCGACGGTGCTCCCTTCACCGATGGTGAGGACGCCCCCCTATGGGCCGGAGCCAAAGGCAAAGTCGCTGAACTGTTGGAAGCCGGCAAGATTGACCAGAAGCAGGCCGATAAGCTGACCGCAGACGCGCGCAAGGCCCTGGAGATTGAGTTCCTGCCAGCCTATAAGACCCTGATTACCTGGCTGGAGAAAGATGTGCAGAAGGCCTCTGCAGAGCCTCAGGGTGCCAGCAGTCTGCCGAATGGTATGGCCTACTATAACCAGCGCCTGGCAAATACCACCACTACCAGCCTGACCGCCGATGAAATCCACAATATCGGCCTGAAGGAAGTAGCGCGTATTCGCAGCGAGATGGAGACCATCAAGAAGCAGGTGGGCTACGAGGGCAACCTGCAGGAGTTCTTCACCTTTATCCGTGAAGATGGCCAGTTCTACTACCCCAATACTGACGAAGGCCGCCAGGGTTACCTGGATGATTCCACGGCTTTCCTCGACGACATCACCAAGAAACTGCCGGACTACTTCGGCCTGCTGCCCAAGGCGGAGCTGGTGGTTAAGCGGGTGGAATCTTTCCGCGAGCAGGATGGTGGTGCTCAGCACTACTACCCGGGCACTCCAGACGGTTCTCGCCCTGGCATCTACTATGCGCACCTGTCTGACATGAGCGCCTACTCCACGACCGATATGGAAACTGTGGCTTACCACGAGGGCAACCCCGGCCACCATATGCAGATTTCCATCGCGCAGGAACTGGAGGATATCCCACAGTTTCGTACCCAGGCGCACTTCACCGTATATGTCGAAGGCTGGGCCCTGTACTCTGAGAAACTGGCTAAGGAGATGGGTGCATTCGAGGACCCCTACAACCTGTTTGGCCATCTGACCGCAGAAATGTGGCGCGCTATCCGCTTGGTAGTGGATACCGGCATGCATGCCAAGGGTTGGAGCGAGGAGCAGGCGGTAGAATACTTCCTGGAAAACTCCGCGATTCCTGAAACAGCCGTGCGCTCCGAAGTACGCCGCTATCTGGTGTGGCCGGGTCAGGCTACCGCCTACAAGATCGGGATGCTGAAGATTCAGGAGCTGCGCAAGCAGGCCGAGGAGCAGCTGGGCGACAAATTCGATATCCGCGGTTTCCACGACACCGTATTGGGTGGCGGTGCACTGCCGGTACCAGTCTTGGAGAGCCGAGTGACTGCTTGGGTGGACTCAATTAAGAGCGCTTAAAAGCTAACTTGGTTGTTGAATTAAAGCCGGGCAAAGCCCGGCTTTTTTTATGAGGGTGACTCTTACCTTCCCCGTTTTTTAATTTTTTGGCCAAAGAGAAAAAATTAAAGCTCTCATTGTTCATTAAACCTTAAGAGTGCATCGGAACTGCTGGGTAAATTTTCAAGCCAAAACCGTTGGGAAAATTTGATAATAAACTATATGGGGTGGTAGGAGTTAAAGAATTTTTTTCCCATAATTATTAGGTTGACTTAAGATTTTCTCAGCTTTTTAGTTTTTTAAGATAGACGTTAATCCATGCGGCTGAGGTGTCGGATAATGTTTCTTATGCTGCATTTATTCTCGTTAATTAATTTTTCTGAATAATATTTTAGGTGATGCAACAGGTCATAGTCGAATATGCCCACGAAAGGCTGGTCAATATCCACGTTGAGAAAATCGTATTCGATACGCCCCTTTTGGGAAAGAATTTTGGCAATCTCTAGAGTGTAAAGTTGGTTTTTATCCATAGAGCGCTGCATGTTGGTAAAAGCATCATGAGCCCAGTGAATGCGTCCCCATTTTCTCAGCGAGTGGTACTTCATACTTGAGCTTAGTAGTTTTGGATATCCAGAGCACAAGACCAGTATGTAGTATTTTTTTTCTGGGAAGTCATGAATAATGTCTCTCAGAATTAAACTAGACGGGTTGTTTATAGCTATAGCCGCATCTGCAAATACACAACAAATATCCTTTTCTTTATCTGCTGGGTAAATTCTGAAGGAAGATTGAACGTTGGACTTCATCGATTCAAAAGAGACTGGAGGAAAAGCCGTCTCGGCACTAGCAGCAGCTGTAACCAGTTGGTATAGGCTATTAGTGGGTAAATCTAGAGCCGCATCTCCTCGATTTTTGAATAAAAATATTTCTCCGCTATCTATGTTTAACGTTGGAATAATAACGTAGTTATCTAAATCATTAAATTTTAGATCTTTTGTATAGTATTTTTCCATGATCTCATGTAGGCGTCTGCCGAAATAGGCTGGTGAGAAGAGCCCAGCCCCAGTGAGCAGCTTGTGATACCAGGGGGATTTAAAGATATAAGTCGTTTCATCTTTATAAATATTGATTAGGTAGTCTAGGTGAGAAATATTCTTGCCATAGTGGTCTGGAATAGCAGTACCTGGGATGTTGATTCCAGTTGTTATAACGGCTCCAGTGGATACTCCGGCAAAAACATCAAATACTTCATTAATCGGTTTTCCTAGGTTTTTCTCGATATATTGCAGGACATAGAGGGGGATAAGTCCGCGAACGCCCCCACCCGTAATGATTAGTACTTTGATTGTGTCTTTATCTTGTAGATGATCTAAGTTTCTAACAAATCTTTTTGAGATAAATTCTCTGTTAAAGGTGACTGACTGAGGAAAGCATTTGTTATAAATATAGGCCGTAAGGGCGTAAGCTCCAGATAAAGCTGTTAAGGTGAAGAATAGCTTTTTTGTTAGCTGACCGGCTAGTTTCAACATAAAAAGAAACCATGTTTGTTCAGTAACTAGTCCTTAAGCAATGCACCTTTCTCACCGCGAAAACTATTGTAATGTAAAATTTATACCTAATTTGAAAATCGTTTGGTTTTGATTTATATGGCCCCAAAGAGGAGAATGTCTTTTGATATCACCTGTTGGAAGTAAGGTGTCTAGCTTATGGAAGGAATTAGAACTTAAAAAAAGGCTGAGTATGAAAAAAATTATTATTATTTTATGTTTTTTAATTGCCCAATTAGTTGCTGTTCCACTTTGGGCCAAGACGGATACTAAGGTGGTTTCTACCGAAATTACCGTGCGTGCCAAAGCCAAGGATGCCAAATTTATCGGTTCCTCCATTGGGGGTGCCATGGTCATTATCCGTGCGGCAGATACTGGGGAAATTCTCGCACAGGGCCTGACTCAGGGGAGCACCGGCGATACTGGTAAGATCATGAAGACCCCACGTGAGCGCTATGTGCCTATCGCCGAGGGGGCCGCTAAATTCACCGCTAATCTGGATATTAGTGAGCCAGTTTTTCTTACCATTGAGGTGCTGGCCCCCTACATTAAAAAGCAGGCCCGCGTGGTGGCGCAGACCCAGACCTGGTTGGTGCCCGGCAAGCCTATTGGTGGCGAGGGCTTGATTGTGGAAATCCCCGGCATGGTGGTGGACCTGCTCAGTCCTCAGACTCACCTTTACACCGGTTTGGATAAGAGTCCATTCGAGATTCGCGCCAATGTGGTGATGATGTGTGGCTGTTCCTTCACCGATGGTGGCTTATGGGATGGCAGCAAGATTGAAGTCACTGCGATAGTGAAGCGAAATGGAGGCGAATTTGCCACAGTGCCACTGAAAATCCAGGACACTATGAATACCTTTAGTGCGCCCTTCGCCACAGATTTACCCGGTGTCTACGAAATTCTGGTTTACGCTTATGACGCTAAAACCGGAAATACCGGTGTCGATAGGGGCAGTTTTATCGTGAAATAAACTGGATTGGCCGGGGCCAAGGCAATGAGCGGAAATCGGATAGGGGACTATGAGGTGTTTATGCGCGGTATGGATACGCGAGTCCCCGGCTTTTATAGCTCCGCTGTAAACCCCGGTCAGGTGCTCCTGCTGGGCCTCTGCTATGACGGGGCGTGAGCAAAAGGGAGCGATGTCCCGGCGCGAGCTGCTTGAGGAGCACCGCCCAGAGCGGATCCACGCCCGCCTGGGGCGAGAGCCGAAATCTCAACGGGTCTCCGATTTTGTTCTGGGGGCCATCGATGGCTGCGTTACCACCTTTGCCATAGTGGCCGGTGCCTTCGGCGCGGGTTTTTCCGAGTCGGTGGTGTTGGTCATGGGGTTCGCCAACCTGATTGCGGATGGCTTCAGTATGGCGGTGAGCAATTACGAGGCCGTCAGCGTGGAGCGTGAACAAGCTGCGGCGGCCACACGTATCGAACGCGAGCATATCGCACTGGTACCCGAGGGAGAGCGAGAGGAGATTCGCCAGATATTCCATCGCAAGGGATTTCGCGGGCAGGTGCTGGACGAGATCGTCACTACCATTACCGCCAATCGCCAGCTATGGATTGAGACCATGTTGGCGGAGGAATACGGTATCAGCCGCACCAAACGCAAACCTCTGGGCAGTGCTTTGGTGACCTTCTTCGCATTTATTGGCATGGGTACCGTGCCGCTGTTGCCCTACCTTCTCTCGCCACTGAACTCTTCACAACAGTTCTACAGCAGCGTTATTCTGGCGGCTTTAACCTTCTTTGCCATCGGTCTGTGCAAGGGCCTGGTATTCTCCCAAAAGGTTTGGATGGCGGGCTTCAAGACCCTGGTATTTGGTGGCGGTGCCGCCGCGCTGGCATTCGCTGTAGGCTTCTTCCTGCGCGACCTTATCACTTGACCTAGGCGGCTACTACTCGGTTGCGGCCGCTGTTCTTTGCCCGGTACATACGCTTGTCTGCCTCCGCCAGCAGTTGGTTGTGAGGGTTGCCGCTCCCCTCTACCACGCCAAAACTGATGGAAACTTTTACCGGCTGTACGTAGCGGCGGCTCAGGGCCTCGACCTTGCGACGCAGTTTTTCTGCCAGCACCCTGCCGCCGCGCACATCGGTATTGGGCAACAGCAACAGAAATTCCTCTCCGCCCCAGCGTGCAACAACATCCTCTGTGCGGGTGTTTTCCCCGAGGATTTTCGCTACGTCCTGCAAGATGCGGTCGCCAAAGCCGTGGCCGTAGGTATCGTTAATGCTTTTAAAGTTGTCCAGGTCGCCAATCAGTATCACGTAGCGGCCCTGTAACTCCTTGTTGCGCCGTTCCATATCGTGGATAGCCCGGTAGGCCTCTCGGCGGTTCGCCAGCCCGGTGAGAGCATCGGTGGAGGCGCTTTTTTCCAGTTCACCGGTGAGGCGTTCGAGTAGCTGTTGGGTGTGGTGGCGACTGCTGTCGAGTAGTGCGGTGAGAGCGGTAAGAGCGCCAAAGACCGCAATAAAACGTGCGCGATAGGCGGTGTCATATTCCGCCTTCAGGCCGGGGAAATCCGGGTAGAAAAGAGCCGTAGCGGTGACTAGGCCGATGGCGATCAGCGCCACTGTGCCGGTCTTATAGCCGTATAAATTGATAAATCCTGGCACCAACATCACCGCCCACATTAGGCCAGTGTTGTTAACCCCGCCGGATAACAGCAGATAAAAGTAGAGTACCAATAAAAGAATGCCTACCAGTAGCGGTGTTTTTTGGCTGGGGCCCATCACATTGATGGTGACATAGGAGCAGAGTATCACTACTGCGGCGGCGGAAAGGGTCGTGGCCTGCAGAATATCGGCGGCGCTCAGGGCAATAACCGCCATGGCACCGGTTACTGCCATGGCAAAAATTAACATGTAGGAGGAGGCCATGATACGGCGGCGCAGGTCGATGCGCTCCAGCTCCGCCACCGGTGTGCCTAGTGCGGTGTGATGCTTGTTATACCCTGAGTTCATAGTCGTCTCTGTTCCTGTACAGACTCCAACTTCCGTCGGTCGTAAGCGCGATTACTGTCACTTATTTCACCGGCAGAGTGAAGCTGCGCCGAGTATAGGAGGATTCGCCCGATGACCAAAGCCGCGAGCTACAGTATCTGTAAAGCAAACGTTAGAACTGAGAAACCGTGACACAAATTCATCTGACTTGGGGCAATATCCTGACATTACGTGGGGACGCACTGGTGTGCCCCGCGCACAAACATCTTATTCGCGGGCGCGGCCTTTCGGCGCAGATTTATGCACAGGGTGGCGTTGAGCTTGCGACTCAGTGTGGTAGGCAACTTAAATGTGCCGTAGGTGAGGCGCGGCTAACTAATGCCTACCATCTGCCGGTGGATTATCTGCTGCACACGGTTACGCCGCAGTGGAGCAGTGGTGATCAATGGGGCGCTTTGGCCATTGGCCAGCTACGGCGCTGTTATGAGAGTGTATTGTGCCTTGCGAGGGAGAAGGGGTTGAAGCGTATTCTCTTTCCCGCATTGGGTGCGGGTACCAATCGATTTCCCCATGCCATTTCCGCACACCAGGCCCTGGAAGTTCTCAATGAGTATTCCGGTGAATTTGATCAACTGACGGTTTGTTTACATTCTCCCGCCGCTCTTGGAGAGTGGGAGAGGGTTGAGCGGCGTTTCTACACGGTGTGAGATTACCTGATCACAAAAGTGTACTTTCGTGCTTATTTAGTAAGGGCTAATTAGGCCTTTTCACAATGCCCTTGAAGAAGGCTGAAGAAGTTGTTCCTTAACTAGAAGTTAGGCACTTACAAAGCTGAGCGCGAGGAGAGAATAAAGCTTGAAAAATCGCCCCGTGAATTTCAAGCCTCCCTACCCCGCATGGGAGCTAGAGCTTCCCTCTAACCATTGGTATGTCCAGTGCCAGGTTGGCTTACAGTTTGCGAGTGGACAACGTGACGATTCGCTATTCCGATTGTTGGCCAGGTTTTTATCCAGTGCTAAAGGCTTGCTGCACATTGAGCGGGCGGGACACATCGATGTTCAGGGAGCTTATAACGATATTGCTATAGCCTATTGGGACAACGATGAATCAATGGGGAAATGGCTTGGGGAAGAAGCTACTGAGTTACGGGAAATTATTCAGAGTAAGTCGGGATTTTGGTATGAGGCGTTAGCCGCTCCACGCTCACACTTTGAAGTATCTTCCTCCACACCTGTGGCTGACTGGGGGATTTTTCGCCACTTTGATATTTGTGAGCAGCATGAACACGCTTACTGGGGTGCGATGCGGGATCGAATTAGTGCGGCGGAGAATGATGGGCTTCCGGGCCAACTGCAAACCCTGCGGGCAATACCGGTTGGGAAACAGTCAGATACAGAAATATCTCTTCCCGGTAATTTATGTATGATTCGTACAGTTCAAGGGTACTCGGCAGCCAGTTCCGCGGAGCGGCATGCCTACCGGGAATCTCTGTGTTCCGAGTATGAACAGGGGGTGCATTATTTGCAGTTAAACCCAATAGAATCGCGCTGTCTTAGTGCTCGCCTGTTAAATGATGAGCATCCTGCACTGGGCAGGCCGGACACTGAAACTATTGCTTGGTTTGCATCCCTGGCGGATTTGGAAAACTGGGTACATCACCACCCTACCCATAAAGCTATTTATGCGGCTGCGCAGTGTTATGCGAGTCGCTTCGCCTCTGGGATGCAACTTTTGTTGAGTCACGAAGTGGCAGTAGTGCCGCATGGCAAGGGGCGGGCTTTTTATCAGGGCTGCCATCCTGATACAGGGTTGAAGCGTTTTCTCAAGTAAAAGTAAAGTGTATCTGTAGCTCTCAGAAAAGTGATATAGACACCTTAAAATAAAAGCAGTGAAGTTATTTTAATGTGTTATTGCATGGCAATTAAGTCGGTTCCATACGAAATTGATGACATTATTCGCAAGGTATATAAATACTCTGATTTGGGTAATTATCTCGATGAGGAGAATCGTTTTCTAAGAAATCTGGTTTCCGAGGGATCAACGCTTATAGATTTTGGTTGCGGTAATGGTCGTCATCTCAGGCTATTAAACGATCGTCTTGAACTCGGATTGGGAATAGATAATGACCATGGGCATATTGCGAGTGCACGAAATTTGAGTAAAGGAATAAGAAACCTCCAATTTTTACTTGCAGATGCCAAGACATTTACATCGGAGCGTAGGTACTCTATCGCCATATCTATGTATAACACGGTTGGTAATATTTACCCAGCGAGTAGAGTCATCGAAGTAATGCAGAGTGTATGCCAGCGTAAAGGGAAATTGATTGTCAGCGTTTTCTCAGAACAATCTATCGAAGAAAGAGTGGTGTTTTATCAGAAAATTGGTTTTGGTATAAAGCGGGTATCAGAGAATTCCATTCTGACAGACAAAGGTGTGGAGTCCTCTCATTATAGCAGGGTACAACTTTCTAAGTTGATTCCTGAGGCTGAAATTATACCCTGTAGCAAATTTGGATGGCTGGCGGTTAAGTCAGTTTAAATGAATTTGTTGATCGATTATCTCTTGTTAGATATTTCTTGCTACTGGGTTTTTAACCATATAACCGTACACTTTGTTAAAAAGTTTGTGCATCTAAAACTCGAAATTATCAACACCTTCAAGGGATTTATGACTGGCATGGTCTTCAATTGATAAGTCGGTCATATCCCAAAATCCTGTGGCTACTAGGGTGGCTTCCCCAGAGGACTTTATTTCTTTTCTGGATGATACAAGCTCTAGAAGGAGGTCATTTTCGAGTTTTTTAGCATGGTGAATAGCGAGTACCTTTGATTCTTTGTTGCTTTCATTAAATTTAAGTATCTTCATGGGGTTTAGTTTTAATTTATTGTTGTCAGGAAGGCAGCTGCCTCGGAAATTGTAAAAACTACAAGGTATTAATGTTAATGAAGGTAATTGTTGTTTCTGATATTTGGGGGCGGACAGAAGCCTTGGACGCCCTTTGTTTGCGAACTTTTGAGGATTATACAATCCTGGATCCATACTCCGGTAGTGAGATGAACTTTGAGATCGAGGGGGATGCATATAAATATTTTATCAACGAATGCGGCCTGGAAAGGTACTATTCCTATGTAAGCAGTTACATTAAAGAGCAGCGTTATAGTTATAATCTGCTGGGATTTAGTGTGGGAGCAACAGTCGCTTGGATGTTAGCCTGTAGTGATCAAGCTGAATTTATTAAAAAAACAGCCTGCTTCTATGGTTCCAGGGTTCGCTATCTTCTCAATGAGAGGCCAACCCGAAGTGTAGACTTTTTTCTGGCAAATAAAGAGCCCTCCTTTAATGTTTTGGAGTTCTCCCGCGAACTCTCCAATATACCGATGGTGACTTTACATAAAACACGGTTTTCTCATGGATTTATGAATAGTTGTTCTGAAAATTTTAATCCTGAAGCTTACAGGCACTACCGTGATTGGCTGAAAAGCTGGGCTAATGGTGCCTAGGCAACAGAGTGCGGAGAAGAAAAGGGTTGGAAGCTGAGGTCTGAAAAGGGAGGGCTAAGAAAAAAGGTCTGAATATTTTATGTAAAAAATAAAAGGACCCGAAGGCCCTTTTATTTCCTGGAAAAGTAAAATCTTAAAGATATTTACTGACAGGAGCTCGCTTTCCAGTACTGCGGCGCTGCAGCCGGAGACCACCAGTTCGGTCCGAAGGTAGAGACGTATACCTGGCCTTCGAAAGTTACCTTATCGCCAACTTCGTAGCCGGCATCACCCGCGTAGGGCTGCTGGAACACTGGGCAGGAATCTGCCGAGCCCTCATCGCCATTGTCGCCATCAGAATTTCCGTCTGTGTTGTCACCGGAACCGTTATCTGTATTGTCGCCAGATCCATTATCGGTGCCGCTGTTATCGCCTGACCCTGTACCGGAATCGTTGCCAGAGTCGCCGCCGCTTGTTTGACAGGTGGTTTCATTCCACAGCGATGGTGCCGCACTCGGAGACCACCAGTTTGGCGCATGAGTGGATTCGTAGGCGACACCTTCGAAGACAACAACATCACCGACCGCATAGCCTGGATCGCCAGCATAGGGTTGCTCAAACGCTTCGCAGGCAGAGTTTCCGGTGCTGCCGCTATCGCCAGTGTCTCCAGTATTTCCTGTGTTGCCGCTATCGCCGGTGTCACCCGTATCTCCGGTGTCCCCGGTATTACCAGTATCCCCAGTGTCGCCGGTATTTCCAGTATCACCCGTGTCGCCAGTACTTCCAGTGTCTCCGTTGCCATCATTCCCAGAGCTCGATCCGCCTTGCCCGAAGACCTCCAGCGCCGCATCCAGAAGTGGGTACTGGTATTGGTTATTCTCGCGCAGCATACCGCCCCGGAGCTGCCAGATCATTACACCGCCCAGGTCTTGCTCGACCACGTAACGAGACCGCTCGGCGATTGAGGTAGTGTCCTCGAAGGAAATGAAGCCGCCATCCGGGAACCACCCATAGTGAGTGACTGCTTCTGGGTCGTAGGCGGTCTGGAATGATGCATCGCTCTGCATTTTCTCAACGATCTGGTAGTAACGCGTCTCGGTGTCGGAACCCCAGTGAGCGACATCCTGCCCCGATGCGGCTTCGCCGATCGCGGTGGCGCCGGCGACACTGCGGCCGTAGTGGGACATGCCCAGGATGATTTTTTCTGACGGGATATTGCCTTCAGTCATCCACATATTGCGGCAGCTGTCCGCGTCGAAGCCCTCATTGACTTGGCCGGCATAGGGGTAAAGTGGCGAGGTGTGCTGGGCTACTGAATCCCAGTCGCCACCGAAGTCGTAGGTCATCAGGTTGACGTAGTCGAGCGTTGCACCGACCTCGGCGAAATCGTAGCCTTCTTGTGCAATCGATTGGCCGCAAGCGACGGCGGCGGTTAGCTCCAAGCGCTTGCCGGTCTCGGCTTCGACTTCATCGAAGCGCGCACGCAGCTCCTTCAGTAGTGTGGTGAAATTTTCTTTGTCGATCGAACGGCCACCGTTGGGTGCATAGCCCGGATATTCGAAGTCGAGGTCGAGTCCATCGAAGTCCCAGTCGGTTAGCAGGGTTACCGCATTTTCGATAAAGGCCGCACGTGTGTTGGCGCTTTCCATCATCTCAGAGACTTTATGGGAGAGAGTCCAGCCACCTACGGAGAGAATCGCCTTGGCACCATCGTCGTGTACCGACTTTACGAAACCGGATTCGTGATCGTTCCAGCTCTGGCAGACTGCGTCCTGCTTGCTTGCATCGTACTGGCTGTAGGGATGCCAGAACGGCGGTGAGCACTTGACCGGACCATTGCCGGCGCCGCCGGAGAAAGATTGAGCCCCCATTCCGTAAAAGACATAGGGATCAGTAAAGTAGATGGTGCCCTCTTCGTCATTCCAGGCAAAGGCGTATTGCACATGGGTCAGTTTGGAAAAATCCACATTGTCGTGGGTGAAGGAGGAGTCGGCCCAATACTCCCAGTCGGCCCAGTAAGCGGAAACACGTTTGGTCTCCTGAGCGCTGACATTGGCACTCAACACGAGCGCCGCAGCAAGTGTTGCTACTTTTTTAAATCCGAGTCCGCGCTCATTGCGGCCCCCCTCCAACATCCCTGTTCGATCCTGAGATTGCAGGAAAGAAAACATTACAGTGACCTCCCATGGGCCTTAATTACGATGAAACTTAGCGTTATAGAACTAAACTTTATAGTTGAGGAAATTGGAAAAAAACCGGGGGATAAAAGTTCCATCTGAAACTGAGAGTACCATCGTGACTAACTCATTTTTCCCGATAAATTGTGCAAGAAAAGTGAAAGAATCAAGATGTAAACCGCTTTTTACAGGATAAAATCAGTTTCTATGGCATAGGGGTTAATGTGATAAATATCTGGTGGTGATGGTCGAATTATTAGAGTTATTTAAGAATTAATTTTTATGATATGAGCAAAAAAAATAAAAATAGTATTGGTCTGGATAATACCCAAGGGCAGTTGCCTAGGTGTCGATGTCAGCGCTTTCCAAAAATAAATAGCAATAAACGCTGGCTGCCCGGATAAAGTATTTTTCCTAGTTTGCTTAAGTTTTCGGTGTAGGTTGTCACCAAGTGTGAAAAATAAAAAAGGGCCCTACAGGGCCCTTTTTAAGCTGAAGAAAATTTTAATTATTTCTTCGTGCGCTTACGCATATTTTCCTGCAGGATTTTTTTGCGTATGCGGATATGGTTGGGAGTCACCTCAACCAGCTCGTCCTCTTCGATAAACTCCAGCGCCTGCTCCAGAGTATGGCGGATGGGCGGAGTGAGGGTCAGGGCTTCGTCGGTGCCGGCGGCGCGAATATTGGTGAGCTGCTTACCCTTGGTGGGGTTTACCACTAGGTCGTTGCCGCGGGAGTGGATACCGATAACCTGGCCTTCGTAGATATCTTCGCCGTGGCCGAGGAACAGGCGTCCACGGTCCTGCAGGGCGAACAGAGCGTAGGCCAGAGTCTTGCCGTTCACCATGGATACCAGTACGCCGTTGATGCGCTTGGCCACTTCACCCTGTTTTACCGGGCCGTAGTGGTCGAAGATGCTGGTCATGATGCCGGAGCCGCTGGTCAGGGTCAGGAACTGGTTGCGGAAACCGATCATGCCGCGCGAGGGAACGATAAAGGTCAGGCGCACACGGCCTTTGCCGTCCGGCTCCATATTGGTCAGTTCGGCTTTGCGCAGACCCAGCTCTTCCATAATCGGGCCCTGGTGCTGGTCTTCAACGTCGATCACCACCTCTTCGTAGGGCTCCTGGATCTCGCCGTCCACTTCTTTCTGCACCACTTCCGGACGGGAGACACCTAGCTCGAAGCCTTCGCGACGCATGGTTTCGATCAGTACCGACAGGTGCAGTTCGCCGCGACCGGATACGCGGAATTTGTCCGGGGAATCACCTTGCTCAACGCGCAGGGCTACGTTGTGGATCAGCTCTTGATCCAGGCGCTCCTTGATATTGCGCGAGGTAACGAACTTGCCATCCTGGCCGGCAAAAGGCGAGTCGTTCACCTGGAAGGTCATACTCACGGTGGGCTCATCCACGCTCAGGGCCGGCAGGGCCTCCGGAGTGTCTGGGTCGCACAGGGTATCGGAGATATTCAGTTCGCCCACACCGGTAATACACACAATGTCGCCGGCGCTGGCCAGTTCCACTTCGGTGCGCTCAAGGCCCAGGTAGCCCATCACCTGCAGAACCTTCGCCTTGCGGGAGTTGCCTTCGCGGTCCAGTACCACCACCTGCTGGTTGGGGGCCAGGGTGCCACGGGTGATACGGCCAACACCGATAACACCGACATAGCTAGAGTAATCCAGGGCGGAAATCTGCATCTGGAAGGCGCCTTTCGGGTCTACCTTGGGCGGCTCAACCTTGTCTACGATCATCTGGAACAGCGGCGTCATATCGTCGGCCATATCGGTATCGTCGAGGCCGGCGATGCCGTTCAGAGCGGAGGCGTAAACAACCGGGAAGTCCAGTTGCTCGTCGGTGGCGCCGAGGCTGTCGAACAGGTCGAAGACCTGATCCATCACCCAGTCTGGGCGTGCGCCGGGGCGGTCGATCTTGTTGATCACCACGATGGGGTTGAGGCCTTGCTCAAACGCCTTTTGGGTAACGAAGCGGGTTTGCGGCATGGGGCCGTCCACCGCATCTACCAACAGCAATACGGAGTCGACCATGGACAGTACGCGCTCTACCTCACCGCCAAAGTCGGCGTGCCCTGGGGTGTCGACGATGTTGATGCGGTAGTCGTTCCAGCGAATGGCGGTGTTCTTGGCGAGGATGGTAATGCCGCGCTCTCTCTCCTGGTCATTGGAGTCCATGACCCGCTCGGCGCCTTCGTCGCGACGGTCGAGTGTGCCGGACTGGGACAGCAGCTTGTCCACCAGGGTGGTTTTGCCGTGGTCTACGTGAGCAATAATCGCAATATTGCGCAGATTCTCTATCACTGGGGGCCTCTGGGCGTTAAATCTTGGTAAATCGGGGCGGGGGCCTGCGGGGTTTCTACAGCAGCATTCCGGCCAAAGGCGGCGATTATAGGGGGGCCGCATGACAATTGGGAGTGATTTTGAGTAAAAAATCACCGGTCGCGTTCAGAATGGCGACCAGAAGAACAGAGCAGGTAGGGCGCGGGCGAATCTGCCGCCCGCGCCGGGCAATTATTTCTTGATGCCGTCGGGGCGGTGCGGGATCTGTGGGCGCAATACGCCCACATTGCGGAAGCCTTCATCCAGCAAGTGAGAGGCATGTAGGCGGCTCATCACGCCGCGCGCACAGTAAAGCAGGTACTCGCGCTCCTGATCCAGCTTGGCGAAGCTGTTATTGAGGCGGTAGAAGGGGATAGTCTCTACTTCGACGCCCTCTAGCTCCAGCGGGTCCATTTCTTCTTCATCCGGGTGGCGGATATCGATGATTACTGCGTTGCCGGCCTCCTCACGGATTTCCACTTCCGGTGCTTCACCGTCCACTTCTTCGATGACCTCGTCGATATTCTGAATCGATCGGTTGCCGATGGCGCGGTCAAGAATAGTGAAGTCAAAGCGGTTTTCCTCGGATTCCACTTTTTCAATCTTGGCGCGGGTGGTGGGTTTTACCGAAATTACACCGCAGTATTCGGGCATATTTGCGGCGAATTCCTCGGTGCCGATGGCCCGGGAGGTACGGATAATATCGGTCTTATCGGTAGTAATCAGTGGTCGCAGTACCAGGGTGTTGGTGACGCTATCGATTACTGACAGATTCTTCAAGGTCTGGCTGGAAACCTGGGCGATGGCCTCACCGGTTACTACTGCATCCACTTCCAGCTCTTTCGCGATAACGTCTGCGGCGCGCAGCATCATACGCTTGAGAATCACGCCCATGTGGGAGTCGTCTACGCGCTCGAGAATTTCTGCCACCACTTCGTCGAAGGGCACGGTGATAAAACGCACCCGGTGGGAGGCGCCGTATTTGTTCCACAGGTAGTAGGCCACTTCCTTAACGCCCAGTTCGTGTTGGCGCCCGCCCAGGTTGAAGAACAGGAAGTGAGTGCGGATACCGCGTTTCATGGTCAGGTAGCTGGCCACGGTGGAATCGAAACCGCCGGAAACCAGCGATAGCACCGGGTCCTGGGTGCCCAGGGGGAAGCCGCCGAGGCCGGGGTGCTGTTCCTCGATCACGTTGAGTTTGTCGTGGCGGATCTCCAATTTGACCGTGATATCCGGGTTTTTCAGTTTCACCCCGGCCGCCCCGGTATTCTTGTTGAGGCCGCCGCCCACGTACTGTTCCACATCGAGGGATTTGAAGTCGTGGTCGCCGGTGCGTTTTACCCGCACGCAGAAGGTCTTGTCCTTGAGGGCTGGGCCCCACACCGACAGGGTCTTCTCGTACATATCGTGCAGGTCGCCCAGGGGGAACTGGCGCACGCGGGAGAAGTTGGCAATGCCGGGGGTGTGAGAGAGTACCTCTTCAATGCGGCTGCCAAGATGGGCCACGGCGTCCGGGGCGATCACATCGATCTTTTCCCAGTCTTTGCGCACCTGGATACGGTCGTCCAGCTGGCGCAGCAGGCGCTGTAGGTTGTCCTTGAGCTGGCGCGACATACGTTTGCGCACCGGATTGCTCTTGATGGTGATCTCGGGAAAAAATTTGACGACAAAGTGCATGGGAATCCGTGGGGTACCGCATGTTGATAGAAGGTGCGGCATTATAAACTAGCTGGACGCAAGTTGGTTGTGCACTGTTTGCGAGCAAGCTGGAGTATAAATGTGCCATTGTGGTGCATTTAGTTATGGCTGCACAGCCACAATACATCTATCCTGCCCCAGTCGGCCCAGTACTGGGGCCCGCACCGGCACCAGCCGCCGCTGCGACGCCACTGCCCTAATTTGGCACACTCTTTGCTTTATTTCACGCCAGGTAAAGAGCGAATGCCAGCAGTATAGGCATAGCGACCAAATACTTTTCAAGACCTGGAGGACAGCAATGTCAGCGAAAACGCTCGGTTTGATTAATGAGAGTGAAGCTAAGTGGATAGACCTGCGCTTCACCGACACCAAGGGTAAAGAGCAGCACGTATCTGTGCCCGTGTCAGAGATTGATGACGAGTTCTTCGAAGAGGGCAAGATGTTCGATGGCTCCTCTATCGCTGGCTGGAAGGGCATTAACGAGTCCGACATGATCCTGATGCCGGATGACGATACCGCTTTCCTCGATCCCTTCACCGACGAAAGCACCGTAATTATTCGCTGTAATATCGTCGACCCGATCACCGGTCAGGGCTACGAGCGCGACCCGCGTTCCATCGCGCTGCGCGCCGAGGAATACCTGAAGTCCACCGGTCTGGGTGACACCGCACTGTTCGGCCCAGAGCCCGAGTTTTTCGTTTTCGACGATATTACCTGGGGCGCCGAAATGGGTGGCGCCTTCTACAAGATCAACTCCGAAGAGGCGGCTTGGTCTTCCGGTCATAACTTCAGTGAGGGCAATATTGGTCACCGCCCCGGTGTGAAAGGCGGTTACTTCCCGGTGCCCCCGGTTGACTCTCTGCACGATGTGCGCGCCGCTATGTGTTCCGCTATGGAGCAGATGGGTTTGCGTGTTGAAGTACACCACCACGAAGTGGGCACCGCTGGCCAGTGTGAGATCGGCGTTGCCGCCAACACCCTGACCAAGAAGGCGGATGAGGTGCAGATCCTCAAATACGCCGTACACAATGTGGCCCACGCCTACGGCAAGACTGCGACCTTTATGCCCAAGCCGCTGGTAGGCGATAACGGCTCCGGTATGCACGTGCACCAGTCCTTCACCAAGGATGGCGTTAACCAGTTTGCCGGCGATGCCTACGCGGGCCTGTCCGAGACTGCCCTTTACTACATCGGCGGTATTGTGAAGCACGCGCGTGCCCTGAATGCGATCTGTAACGCATCTACCAACTCTTACAAGCGTCTGGTTCCTGGCTTCGAAGCTCCGGTTATCCTGGCGTACTCCGCGCGCAATCGCTCTGCGTCTATCCGTATCCCTTACGTGACCTCTCCTAAGGGCAAGCGTATCGAGACCCGCTTCCCGGATCCGACCGCCAACCCCTATCTGGCGTTTGCTGCGCTGTTGATGGCGGGCCTGGATGGTATCAAGAACAAGATCCACCCTGGCGATGCCGCCGACAAGGATCTCTACGATCTGCCGCCGGAAGAGTTGGCCGAGTACCCGACCGTTGCGGCGAGTCTGGAAGGCGCCCTGGATGCTCTGGATCAGGATCGTGCCTTCCTTACCGAAGGTGGTGTATTCACCGACGACGCCATCGATGCCTACATCGACCTGAAGCGCGAAGAAGTAGAGCGCCTGAACATGACCACGCACCCGGTCGAGTTTGATATGTACTACTCCGTGTAATGGCGAGCGGCATCACGTCGATGCCGTCGAGTCGTTCTCGAAAAGCCCGCACCCTACTGGTGCGGGCTTTTTTATTGGAGGTACACTGATTGGGTTGGTTGCTTTTGCCGTCTATGGTCGATTTTGTATCTCTTGGACCCAAAAGCCCGCCCCTTTGAGACTGCGGCCCCCCGTATTGGGCTGAGACAAGGACTACCGCTTCGCGGCTGAGTGAGTGATGGAAAATATGAAACTGCTTCAGGCCCTTTTCCTTGCTGTTCCCCTGGTGGCCTTTGCCGGCACCGATGGTGGGAATACCTCCAGTACTATTTACAAGGTCGTCGGCCCCGATGGTCAGGTGACTTTCAGCGATACGCCACCACCCAATGGGCAGGCGCAGGAGGTGCAATTGGCTCCCATCAATGTTCAGCCCATTGCCCTGCCGCGAACCCTGCCAACTCGAAAATTGTCTCCAAAAGATGAGACTGACACCGGCAAGGAGGGCTATACAGGCCCGGTTTCTATCCAGATAGTGAGCCCCCTGGATGGCGCCACCATCCCGCCGGGGCAGCGCTTTATTCCACTACAGGTAGATGTGCAGCCGGTGTATCCAGAGGGGGCGAGTTTCTTTGCAGTGGTAGATGGCAAACCTTGGCAGGGTAGCTCTTCTGGAGCGGGCCTGGATATCTCCCTGCTCGAGCGCGGCACTCATACTGTGCAGGCGGTACTCACCGACTCCAAGGGCCAGGTATTGGCACAATCTCAGGTGGTGACTCTCTATGTGAAACGTCCGGGTGGCAGATTGCCTGAAAACTCGGCACCGCGTGCACCGCAAGCCCCCAGGGCTCCGGTTGGGCCGGGTATCCCCCAAGCCCAGCCCAGCCCCTAAATTTGCCCCGCCCTCAACGCCCTCACCGATAACTTCTTTTTTGGTGGGGGTCGCCGTTTTTATCCTTGCTGGTTGAGTTTTGTTTCGCGCACTAAAATGGTGCGCATAGGGGTAAGCTATCTCAATTGCTTCGGTGCATGTGTCAGCTGAATCGTTTAAAACCCCTAAGACCGAGTGGGTTGGGCAGTGCCTCTCAACAATTCCGTGCGCCATTTTGGTTTGCTTTTTGCACTGGCTAGATACAAGGGGTTATCGCGCCGGGCATAGGAGATTGTCCCGGCCCCTCGATGAAAAGCGGAAACGATTGAATGCTCAATGATCGCCAGTTGCGTCAGCTACTAGACAGCCTAACTTCAGCGGTACTGGTACTGGATGACCAGTTATCGCTTTGCTACCTGAATAATGCCGCCGAGGATCTGTTGGCTGCCTCCAATGCAAGGGTTGAGGGTATGCCTCTGCAGGAGGTGGTGAGGGAATCTAACGCCGCACTAAAAGCACTGCACAACGCGCTCCTCACAGGGGAAAAATTCACGGTGCGGCGCGCCCGCTGGCGCTTGCACAACCTAAAAACGCGCACCGTAGATTACTCCGTCAGCCCCGTACCGGAGCTGGGGGTATTGCTGGTGGAAGTGCAGCCGATGGATCGTTTGCTACGCATTGCTCGCGAGGATGCGTTGCTCAGTACCCAGGAGACCGCACGCAATTTGGTGCGGGGTATGGCTCATGAGGTAAAGAACCCCCTCGGAGGGATTCGCGGTGCCGCACAGTTACTGCAGCGCGAACTGCCTGACGCCTCCCTGGAAGAGTACACCCAGATCATTATCGAAGAGGTGGATCGCCTGCGTAATCTGGTCGATCGACTACTGGGGCCCCGCCAGCCGGTACAACTGGTGCCCAGCAATGTGCACGAGATCCTAGAGCGGGTGGCACAACTGGTCGAGGCCGAATGTGGGGGTGAACTACTGATTCGCCGGGATTACGACCCCTCTATCCCCGATGTGCCGGCAGACCCCGAGCAGTTGATCCAGGCCTTGTTGAATATCGCCCGCAATGCCATGCAGGCCATTGATGAGAGTATTGGTCTCACCAATGGCGAAATGGTGCTGCGTACGCGGGTACAGCGCCAGTTCACGATTGGTCGGCGCCACTGCCCGCTGGTTTGCCGTATCGAAATAGAAGACAACGGCCCCGGTATTGCCGAGGAGATCCGCGAGCGTATTTTTTTCCCGATGATTTCCGGGCGCGCCGAAGGCTCGGGACTGGGGTTGTCTATCTCGCAAAACATCATCAACCAACACCGTGGCTTAATTAAATGCGACAGCCGACCAGGCCGCAGTGTATTCCAGATTTATCTGCCACTTGTTACCGAATCAGCCAATACAGGAACCTAGAGAATGAGCAATCGCGTTTGGATTATTGACGACGACCGATCAATCCGCTGGGTACTGGAGCGAGCGCTGTCACGGGAGGGGATTGAGACCCAGTGCTACGAGAGTGGTGATCGCGCACTGGATGATTTTTACAGCGACTCCCCGGATGTGGTGATCAGTGATATCCGCATGCCGGGCTCCGATGGCTTCAAATTACTGGAGAGATTCCAGGCGGAACGGCCGGGCCTGCCGATTATTATCATGACCGCGCATTCGGATCTCGACAGCGCCGTGGCTGCCTATCAGGGTGGGGCCTTCGAATATTTACCCAAGCCGTTCGATATCGACGAAGCGGTAGCGGTTACCCGTCGCGCGCTGGCACACGCCAAGGAACAAGCCCAGGAAGAGCGTGCGGAGCCGGATAATGGCGCAAGCAACAAAGAAATTATTGGCGAAGCGCCGGCCATGCAGGAAGTATTTCGTGCTATTGGACGCCTTTCTCATTCCAATATTACCGTGTTAATCAACGGTGAATCTGGAACCGGTAAGGAGCTGGTGGCTCAGGCCCTGCACAATCACAGCCCGCGCCGTAACAAGCCGTTTATTGCCCTCAATATGGCCGCGATTCCCAAAGACCTGATGGAGTCGGAGCTATTCGGACACGAGAAGGGTGCCTTTACCGGCGCCAGCGCTCAGAGGGCGGGTCGTTTTGAGCAAGCCAACAGCGGCACCCTGTTTTTGGATGAAATTGGCGATATGCCGGCGGATACACAGACGCGTCTGTTGCGTGTGTTGGCAGATGGTGAGTTTTATCGAGTAGGTGGCCATACACCGGTAAAAGTGGATGTGCGTATTATCGCTGCCACTCACCAGAACCTGGAGGAGTTGGTGCGCGAGCATAAATTCCGCGAGGATTTGTTCCACCGCCTGAATGTGATTCGGATTCATATCCCGCGCCTAGCGGACAGGCGCGAGGATATTCCACGGTTGGTACGTCACTTCTTTAATGCCGCCGCCGCCGATCTCGGCGTAGAGCCGAAAATTCTCAGCAAAGATGCGGAGGAGTACCTCTCCGGTCTCGACTGGCCCGGCAATGTGCGCCAGTTGGAAAATACCTGTCGCTGGATTACCGTGATGGCCTCCGGCCGTGAAGTACATATTGAAGACCTTCCGCAGGAATTGCATCAGCAGGGTAATGAAATCGAAACGCCACTGGACTGGCAAAAAGCCCTGCGTATCTGGGCCGATCAGGCACTGAGCGCCGGGCGCAAGGAAATTCTCAGTGAGGCCGTACCGGCCTTCGAGAAGGCCCTGATAGAAATCGCCCTAAAGCACACCGCTGGACGCAAGCGGGATGCTGCGGACCTACTGGGTTGGGGCCGCAATACTCTGACGAGGAAGTTAAAGGAGTTAGAAATTAATGGAAGTTAAGAATTTCTCAGCGCTTAACTTAAGGAAAAGCTTTATAAATAATTAAGCGGATATTTCTTTTAAATCTTAATCGCTGAATAAGTACATACTTTTTTTGGCTTCTCTACCAATATTAATTTATTCCACTTAAATGTATTGATAGAAGCCTGGAGAAAGTTCATGACTGCTGATGAGTTAAGTGTTCTCGATAGTGTGCCATTCCTATTCTGGGTAAAAAGTAGAGATGAGCAGTATTTATGGGGAAATCGAAAAATTTGTGAATTGGCTGGTGAGGATGTAGTGGGAAAGACCGATGACCAGCTGGTTTGGGCTGAAAATGCCTCAGCACTGAAGGCGGCAGATATTCGTGTTTTTAATTCCGGTAAGCCAGATTATTTACTTGAGCATGTGGTGAAATCCAGCAAGGGTGAGGAAACCCTTAGCGTTTGTAAGTGGCTCGATGATTTTGAGGGGCAGCAGTGTTGTTTTGGGATCTCTTTTGTTATCGAGTGAATTATTAACGGCCGGTTATTATGGTCCGGATTTTATAAGCAATCCGGAGCTTCCCTGGAAAATAAATTAATTAGGGTTCTGTTCTTTCTGCCTTTTCCACGCCGAGTTTCTCTAGGTTTTTGACGATATCTTCAGCCGTAGTGGCGGGGTTGATATCTCTGTCTATTTTCAGAATGGTACCATCTTTACCTATATATACATTCACCCGCCGGGCGAGTTTTATAAAGGGGATTAAGACATCGTAGGCTTTGGCGACTTCTCCAGTGGGATCGCTTAGCAGGGGGAAGTCAGCAGAATTGTACTTGGCAAACCGGACTTTCTCATCGAGTTCATCGGTGCTAGCCATAAAATAGGCAACGTTAAAGGAACGAATTTGCTCACCGTGTTTAACTAGGGATCTACATTCTATTGTGCAGTTCTTGGTAAAGACTCTGGGATACCAGGCGATTACTACCGCACTTTTTCCAACGTAGTCCTGTAGCGAGTGGGTTTTTCCATCTGTGCCCTTTAAGGAGAATTCGGGAGCTTTTTGCCCGACCTCTAACGCCATCAGCGGTACGCTGAGTATTATGGCGACAATCAGGGTAAGCCAATATTTCATAGGGTCATCCGCTCCGGCAAAGGTGGCGTCTATGCTATTGCCGCTGTGTGCTTCCAACAATTATATGACGCTTGCAGGGTGAGGACCCTCTGTAACTGTCATCTTTGCCAAGAGTGACTGAATAGTGCCCACTGTGTGAGCCAGACTTTTCTGATATGGAGGGCGAGCTCTTATGCATTTGTGCGATAAGGCTTATGGACTTTCCTTGTCGCTGCTTTAGCTGTTTATCGTGCGGCTAGTGTTCTTCGCCTTAGCTTTGGCAGTTAGTACAGAATCATATTATCAGATGCTATAAGGCCGACTATTTGCGAGCTACACCGCGTCTGATTGGTAGTAGGGTTGCAGTGGTGAATTCCCGCACCGCTGTGGTTGGGATTGTACTTTATGACAGTGCTAGCAATGCTTGTTATTGGTTTTTAGTTGGGGGCTTGCCGTGCTGGTTCGGACCGGATGGTGCTGGCTATGGCGCAGACTTTTGCAAGATGATTCTGTTGATTGCGGATCTAGACAGGGTCAACGGGGAAGTGCAGATGATGGATCAGGGACCGATGAGTAAGCTCAACCAGTGTCTCAGGGCGCTGGGAGAAGACCGGTCCAGGACTCTCGCAGCGCACCAATAATAAGAGGGTCTTAATTACGCATTATCTTTTTTATGCTGCATCAGCATATCTTTGCTTTCCGGTTTAGGGGGCATCAGCATATCTTCCGGATGGACAAATTCCCGCATAAAGATTTCCCAGAAAGCCAGGAACAGGGCTGCTAACAGGGGGCCCATGGCGAAGCCACTGATACCAAACAATATCAGGCCGCCCACGGTGGAAAATAGCACCAGGTAATCTGGCAGCTTGGTGTCCCGCCCCACTAGAATAGGGCGCAACAGGTTGTCGACCAGGCTGATAACGGTAAACCCATAAGCTAACAGAATGGTCGCCTTAACCGGCTCGCCGATACCGTACAGATAGATCGCTGCGGGAAACCAGATGAGTGCTGCGCCAACGGCGGGTAACAGCGACAACAGGGTCATTAGCACGCCCCAAAGCAGTGGCGCGGGCAGGTCAAGGACCCAGAAAATAATACCGCCTAAGCTGCCCTGGGTAATCGCGACAACCAGGTTGCCTTTAATTGTGGCGCGAGTGACTTCGGCAAATTTGGCCAGCAGTAGGTGCTCGCGCTCATCCCCAAGGGGCAGTGCGTGAATGATTAAATTGACCAGCCTGTCGCCATCGCGAATCAAAAAGAAGGTGAGGTAGAGCATCAGGCCGAGCATGACAAAAAAGTTAACGGTGTTCTGCCCAACTTCTATGGCATTTTTTGCAATAAAGCTGCCGGCATTCATCACGCCACCGAGAAGGCGCTGTTTTGCCTCATCGATGTCAACACCGATACCCTCGAGCATATCGTTCACTCGTGGGAAGGCATTGCGCACTTGCTCCAGGGATTTAGAGACATCAATTTGCCCTTCCTGTACCTTTTGATAGAGGGTCACTGCTTCATTGATAAAAGAAGTGGCCACCACCAGCACCGGTATTACCAACAATATGACGCACATAAAAAGCGTCAGCAGAGCCATAGAATTGGGGGAATTGGGAAAGCGCTGCATCAACAGCCGGTATACGGGATAAAAGATCAGAGCGATGGCACAAGCCCAAAAAATTGGCGTAAAGAAGGGCTTAATTAGTACTAAAAAAGCTACTGATACCAATATCAGCGAAAGAATAAATGAGCGCCTTTCTAATTTTTCCTGCACTGGGATTCCCTCTACTTCTGCAAAGCCCTGTGGTATCGGGCGCCTAATTTGCGATCTATCTAAGCAGAAGCAGGGGGGATTTACCAGCGCCTGTAACCGCAGGTGTCAACGTGAAAGCGGATACCTTTATAGATTCCCAGCCCCATATTCCATTCCTTGCCTTTGTGCTTGTGGATATCTCTCAAGACAGGAACCAACTGCTCGCGGGTAAATTTATTTTGCGGCACTACGTCCAGGCCACAAAAGCGCAAATGTTTACTGCCTTTGGAGCCACCGGCCTTACTGTTGTAACTGGTGGTACGCCAGCCAGAGACCACTGTAACAGGGCCGATACGCGGTACTATCTCCCGCTGCAGCACCCTGAGGGTGTAAATCATTGAGCCCCAGTTTTCCACCGGAGGAATGGCGAAAGGGGGCTCATCCAGATCCCGCCAGTCGCTGCCCTGGCGCAGGAGCTCAAACGGGCTTACTACCTGGTCCACTCGGTTGATCTGTAGAAAGTTCTTTAGCTTGTCGAACAGAGCCTGGTTTGCATTTTGTTTTAGGAAGCGGCTGAACACTCGCTCGGAGGCAGCTGGGTAGCCCTGGATATCGTAAACCTCGGGGATCCCCGGCAGCGGCAGGAGTTCGATAGGACTGATGAGCCGTTCTCCCAGATCCCGTGTTTTCTCCGAGGTGAATAACAGCACAATAATAATGGCGATGAGCAGTAGCCCTGCCAGAAGTATTAACCTGCGCCGTTGGTTTCGGGTATTGCCTGTCTGACGATCACTGTTGTCTTGTATAGCCATGCTTCAATCCACCAGTTGCCATGTGCGGTAGCCACAGGTGTCGATATGGAAGAGCAGCTCTTTACCGAGACCCAGGCCGAAATTGCTCTCCGGGCCCATGCGTGCATGCAGAGCTTGCAGTTCTTCCGCGAGTTCACCTTGGCTAATGTGGGAGGTTGGAATCAGGTCGAGGGCGCAGAATGCCCGGTGGCGAGATTTGTCGGTGTGTTCCAGCTCGCGGTTGTAGCTGTCGCTACGGAAGCCGGAAATTACCGCCACTGGACCGATTAAAGGCACTATCTCATCGCGCAGTAGTTTCAAAGTGGAGACCATGTTGGCCCACTCACCCTGCGGCGGAAGCGCGAATGGTGGCTTCTCGAGCTCCAGCCATTCGCGACCCTGGCGTAGGAGGTTGCTCACTGCAGTCACTTCGCCTACCCCTTGGCTCTTTAGGTAGTCACTGAGTGCCTGTACCCGCGTACGGTTTTCACCATTGCGTAAGAAATGATTGAAGCTCTCTTCACTGGCGATACGATAACCGCGGGTTTCGACATAGGGTTTCTCCTGCGACTTCAGCCATAGCCACAGCCACAATGCAGCCAACACTGCGGCGAGTAGCAGCGTCAGGCTGGCCACCACCACAAAATTGATTCGCCGGCCGGGCGGCCGGTGGGGGTAGAGTGTCCTGAAGCGGGTAAAAGAGTTGCCTTCAGTCATGGGGTGCGGCTACAGCTCCGAAATATGCCTGAGACATGAAAGTCTTCGTGCCGACGCCTATTTCGTCGGCGCTTCTTTAAACACTATAGCCGCAAAAATCGACCTCTTACTGGGGGATTGAAAAACAAAAAAAGCCCCGGCACCTTGCGGTGGCGGGGCTTTTGCGCCTCTATAAAGAAGGCTATATCCAGACGATCAGGCCTTTGGACCGGCGTTTTTCACATCATCGCTGACATTGAATTTTTCAATGTTTTCGGCGAACAGCTTGGCCAGCTTACCGGCTTGGTCGTCGTAGGCAGCCTTGTCTTCCCAGGCTTCGCGCGGGTTCAGGTAGGACTTGTCGACGCCCGGTACTTCCAGAGGAATATCCAGGTTCAGGGTTTCAAGATGCTCGGTGGCAGTACCTTCCAGTGCACCGCTCTGGATAGCCGCAACTACTGCGCGGGTTACAGGGATCGGGAAACGCTTGCCGTTGTCACCAGAGCCGCCGGTCCAGCCAGTGTTTACCAGGTATACCTTGGAGCCGAAGTCCTCGATGCGCTTCATCAGCAAGTCCGCATATTCACGCGGGGCGCGCGGCATAAACGGAGCGCCGAAGCAGGTGGAGAAAGTCGGGTGAATACCGGCCTCTGCACCCAGCTCGGTAGAGCCTACGCGCGCGGTGTAGCCAGACAGGAAGTGGTATGCCGCAGCCTCTTTGGAGAGGATGGATACCGGGGGCAGTACACCGGATACATCGCAGGTGAGGAAGACGACGTTCTTCGGCTCGCCGGCGCGGTTTTCCAGCTGGCGCATCTCTACGTGCTCCAGCGGGTAGGAGCAGCGACCGTTCTCGGTGAGGCTGGTGTCACAGTAGTCGGCGGTACCATTCTCGTTGGTGACTACGTTCTCGACGATAGCGCCGAAACGAATAGCGTCCCAGATTACCGGCTCATTCTTTTGGCTCAGGTCGATCGTTTTGGCGTAGCAGCCACCTTCCATATTGAATACTGCACCTTTGCTCCAGCCGTGTTCGTCGTCACCGATCAGGTAGCGCTCAGGGTCTGCGGACAGGGTGGTCTTGCCGGTGCCGGACAGGCCAAAGAACAGGCAGGTATCGCCGTCTTTGCCAACATTGGCGGCACAGTGCATTGGCATCACGTCTTTTTCCGGCAGCAGGAAGTTCTGTACGGAGAACATCGCCTTCTTCATCTCACCGGCGTAACGCATACCTGCCAGCAGCACGCGGCGCTGGCCGAAGTTGATGATGACGCAGCCTTCGGAGTTGGTGCCGTCGCGCTCTGGCTCACAAACGAAGTTGGGAGCGTGCAGGATGCGCCACTCTTCCTTCGCCTTGGGGTTGTACTTTTCGGCGCGGATAAACATGTTGCGGCCGAACAGGTTGTGCCAAGCGGTCTGGGTAGTTACGACAACCGGCAGGTAGTGGTCTTCGTCCTGGCCGACGTGTAGGTGCTGCACGAAGGTGTCGTCACCGGCTACAAATGCCTCTACGCGGTCCCAGAGTGCGTCGAACTTGTCCTGTGGGAAGGGGCGGTTCACATTGCCCCAGGCGATGCTATCGGCGGTGGAGGGCTCTTCTACAACAAAGCGGTCCGCCGGGGAGCGGCCGGTGCGGGCACCAGTTTCAGCCACCAGCGCGCCGGTGTCGGAAAGTTTACCCTCGCCGCGCTTAAGAGCCAGCTCTACCAATTTTGCTGGTGAAAGGTTTTTATAAACCAGCGCGGTGTCGTCGATCTGTGCCATTCGTCGATTACCCGTGAATGTTATGTTGGATAGTAAAAAATAGGAGCCGTCCAAGTATTAGACAGCCAGGCAAAATTTGGGGGGCGCATTATGGCAAAATTCAAAATAAGCGGGTAGCAAACACGGTCACTTTTTGCGCTTTGACAGCGCTGTCACCCCAAATTAAGGCATTTTGAATTCACAAAATCTATGTAGTATTTTTACCTTATAGATTTTGTGAATTTTTGTGTTCTAAGTTGCGAATTGCCAGTAGCTGAGGCTGCTCAGCACTGGCATTAATTTCCCTAGTGCAGGGTGTGGGGCGGGGCATTGAGCAGTGACTCTACCTGCTCGCGATCAAAGCGGTATTGGGCATTGCAAAACTGGCAATCGCTGACAATTTCGCCATTTTGCTCTTCCAGTAATTTGTACACGTCCTCGGCACCGAGGGAGACCAGGGCTCGTGCGCTGCGCTCTCGCGAGCAACTGCACTTGAAGCGGATAGTGTCAGTACCCAGGGTGGCGGGTTTCAGCTGGTGGAACAGGCGATGAATCAGCTCGTCGTGGGGCACCTCGTATAGCTCCTGGGCGGTCACGGTGTTCGCCAGGTGCAGGGCGGTTTCCCAGGCATCGCGATTTTCTTCGGCGCTGGCGGCATTATTGCCCGGTAGCACCTGCAGCATGATGCCGCCCACATTACTGCCATCGCACTCCAGCCAGAAGCGTGTCTCCAGTTGTTCCGATTGGGCAAAGTAATCCTCGAGGCACCCGGCCAAGCTCTCTTTTTCCAGCGGGACCACCCCCTGGTATCGCTCGCCGCGCTTGGGCTCCAGGGTAATAGCGATGACGCCACGGGGGCCGATCATGTCGCTCAGGCTGGCATCTTCACTGATTTGTGCGCCTTCGGCGATACGGGCAATGCCGCGCAGATCACTGTGGTGGGTACACTCGGCCATAATCAGCGGCACATCGCCCTCGCCGCGGGCCTGCAGGCTCAATATGCCCTCAAATTTCAGGGTGGTGGAGAGCAGGCAGGCGGCGGCGAGAAACTCTCCCAGCAGATTTGCTACCGGCGCAGGCAGGGGATTGTGCTTTAGCACTTCGCGGTAGGCGTCGGTGAGGGTCACCATCTGCCCGCGAATATCGTGTTGGGAGAAGATAAAGCGTTCCAGCTGATCGGACATAGATCGAGTGCCTCGGTATTAAAACCGCGGGATTTTAGAGGTGGATATGTCTAAATGGTAGCCGGCGCGAGTAATTGTGGCGCCGGCACCTGATTATGAAGGCTGAGGGGAAAGGGTTATCCGCAGCGATTAGCGATTTCCCGCTTTAGTTGTTCGGCCATTTGCCGCCGCTCTCGCTCTGAATAGCGAACCTCTTTGCCATCATTGTCGATAAAGGCCACTCGCCCGTTGAGTGAGCGCAGGCGTTGGCGCGCTTTCGTGCAAATGCGTTGTTGCTCCTGTTGGCGTGCGCGTTGCTCTTGTTGCTGACGTTGCTGATACTCCCGTTCTGGGGCGCTGGCTTTTGAAGTGATCAGACTCCGCTGAACCCGAGTGGCTTCGGCAGAATTGATAGGGCTCAATTGCCCAGAAATATCCTGGGCCTTACCCTCGGCCGGGGGACGATCACTAAAATGTACTCTGCCATCGGCATCGACCCAGCGATAGAGCTCACCGGCGTTGGCGCTGGCAGCCAGCAGTAGGCTGCCGACTAGGATTCCTCTCAGTTGTTTCACGGCTTCTCCATAGCCCACACAGCGGGCCTTACTCCTCTTTATTAGCCAGTCTGCTGAACAGCCCCCGTGAGTGGCGCTGGGGTATATGGTAGGTCTGCAGAATCATTGGCTCCTGCTCTTGGGCTTCGGCGTGATCGAGCACCATACGATAGCCGGAGCGGTCGCGCAGCTCCACAAAGTTTTCCTTGTTGGTTTCCATCAGTTGAGCAAATTCATCGAAGTCCGCGACATTGTGGCCATTCACTGAATCGATAATCCAGTTTTTCCAATCGTGGTAACCCAGGTTGACGTTGGCGGGCAGGACCTTGAGCGCAACCACCAGCTCGCGGCGGCTCTCGTCACTCCACTGGTTGCGTGCATAGAGATAATCGATTGGCGCCTTGGAATGCCAGCTCTTGCCCCACCGCTTGATCAGGTTCATGTTCAGAGGCACGAAGACCACGCCGCCATAAATGTAATAGCGCGGCTGCTGGTCGAATTGCTCACCCACCACCAGGGCGCGGGAGGGTGGCGGTGCTGCCAGGGCCACTTGCGCACTTTTTTCTTCACCATTGCGGGAAAAGCGCACCGGTAATTTGTCGCCGACATGATGGCGGTCCACCGCGTAGTGGTAGTTAGTACGCTGATTTTCACGCCATTCGACGGTGCGATCGGCGGCAACCTCGAAGCCATCAACTTCCAGCAACACGTCGCCGGGTTGGAAAATTTCAGCAGCGGGGGAGTCGCTAAATACCTTGACGATCATTGCGCCGTCCTGGTCCTCGCTGAGACCGGCAGCCTTCTTCATGGAAGGGCTCTCCAGGCTCTGGGTCACCAGGCCCAACTCGGGAAAGCCCTGGTGTTCGCCGTCTTTGGCGTCTTCGAGTACATGGGCGATTACGCTGGGAGGCACAAAATAACCCAGGTTTTCGGCGCTCTGGTTGGTCTGCATGGCCACACCGACGATATGACCACCGGAAATGACCGGGCCGCCGCTATTGCCGGGGTTAATGGCTGCGTCGATCTGGCCGGCCATCAGATAGCTCTCGGCGTGGGCATAGTACTGGTGTTCCACCCTGGACAGTACGCCGCGGGTGATCGACAGGGACTTGCCGCCAATGGGGTAGCCGTACACGGTGACCTCTTCTTGCAGGTCCGGCAGTGTACCCAGTGTCAGTGGGCGGGTGTCTTTGAAGAAGCTGTCATCATCCACGGTGAGCAGAGCCAGGTCGGCGTCGTGGGAGACAAACTTCACTCGGGCGCGGAACTTCTTGGCGTCGCCGTGGCGTTGCACCTGAATAAAGCTACCGTTGGCCACCACGTGGGCGTTGGTGAGGATCTGCTTGTTGCGGATAACCGCGCCGGAGCCAGATAACTGCTTGGGATTAAGCAACGCCCAGGGATTGAAGTAGTCCGGGGCGGCGGCAGTGGTGTAAATTTTGATTATCGAACGCTTGAGCTGCTCGTGTTCGCGGCTATCGGCGAGGGCCGTCTGCATTCCGAGCAGAAGCAGCAGGGAGATGGCGATCAGTCGTTTCATCGTGGCTGTTTTCTATCGGGTTAAGTGGGGGCAGTTTAGCAGCTATAGACAAAAATGGCGGAATTTTCACCACTTTTGTCATTTGAGCCTACTCCTGCTCGCGCAGGAAGCGGTGGATCTGGCGGCGCTGCTTTTTATTGGGTCGCTCGCGCTGAATCCCCGCATTGGCTGCCTGGCGTTCAGTGCGCTCCTTTTCGCGCCGGGCGATGCTGTCCTCGGTCTCGCGGTACAGGGTGCGGGCGATATCGGCACCGCGACGCTGGTCGGAGAGGGCAATAACCTCCACCTCAATCAAGTCCCAGCCTTGGCGGATACTCAAAAGCGCGCCAACGGTGAGATCTTTGCTGGCTTTGACCCGCTGTCCATCGGCGTGCACTTTACCACCTTCGATAGCCTGTTTGGCGATACTGCGGGTCTTAAAGAAGCGTGCGGCCCAGAGCCACTTGTCGATACGTACTTTTTCCATCGAATCCTGTTGATCAATATAAACTTGGGCCCGGGTTATGCGGGCTTATTGTTACTGCGCTTTGTTACTGCGTTGCAGTGACATAATTTCATCGAAGTGATGAATCGCCGGGAAGTCGCTGATCTGCCGTTTGGGGCCGCGGCTGTCCGGCTGGCGGATACACAGCAGGTGGGCGATGCCATAGTCCTGTGCGGCGGCCAGCACACTCTGGTTGTCGTCAACAAACAGTGTGCGCTCCGGGTCGAAGGCCACCTCCTCGCGCAGGGCGTGCCAGAAGCTTCCACTCTCTTTGGCATGTCCATAATCGTGGGAGGAAATAATGTCGTCAAACCATGGCTCGAGGCCGGTAATTTGCAGTTTGTGGTCGAGTCCATGGCGGTGTGCATTAGTGACCAGATAGGTGGGCTTACGCAGTTGTCGCAGTCCCTGCAGGAAGGCCTCGGTATGGGGGCGCAGGGCGATGCGCTCTTCGATCTCGCGCAGTATCGCGAGGATATCCAGCTTCAGAGTTTCCGCCCAAAAGTCCAGGCAGTACCACTCCAGAGTGCCGCGGCGTGCATCAATTTCCCGCTGCAGCTCTATTTGGGCCCGCTCGGGATCGAGACCGTGTACTTCGGCGTAGCGTTTGGGTAGATGGTCGAGCCAGAAATGGTTGTCGTAGTGCAAGTCCAGCAGGGTGCCGTCCATATCCAGCAGTACGGTGTCGATACTTCGCCAGTCGAGCATGGGGCCTGTCTACCTCTCTGTGGTGGGGATGGGAAGCCAAATTGTAGCCTTCCCAAAATATCCCCTGTATGAAGGTGGGCATTATGCCTGGGCACGGCGTATGCCGTACAGGATGGCAAACTGAGCACCGTAATAGCTGAGCATAATTGCTGTGTCGGCTAGAGGTAGCGGTGCTATGAACTTATTCACAGCTATCAATGCGTCGGACAGCATAAAAGTGAGTGCACCGGCGAATAGCAGCCCGGAATTGCCCCGATGAGCCCCGGCGCCTAGGGCCATGGCGACAATGGCAAGCAAGTAAAGAAGCACTGCTGGCGCCAGCTCCCCCGCAGCGGGAAGTATCCAGCGGGCCAGTCCCACTGCGGCCAGCAGAACAGGCAAGATACGTATCAGACTGCGGCGTTTGCGGAAGTCGGCAAAACGCAGGAAATTGGCCGCGTAGAGAAGTTGTGCCACCAGGAAAGCACCCAGGCCAAAGATAAACTGGTGGGCAAACCTCATTTCCAGGAGTACATCGCCGAGTGCGGAAAAAGCCAGGGCCGCAAGTGTCAGAGTGCGAGTGAGCCCATCCAGGTGCCGCATCGCCATCAGGGCGAGAATGGCGATTGGCAGCGCTTTCAGCGAAGCCATCCACAGCCCTTGAATTGCCATGCTGTCGAGGAGCATAAAAAGAGCGGCAAAGAATATAAATGCTACAGGCATAAATAGGCTTGCTTGGGTTGCATCATGGGCATCGGAGGTCATATTCGGATTCATGGCAGCGCCTTTATTTTTGGTTTTATGTTTATCGGAAAGAAGCCAGTCACTAAATGTGGCACAAAGACGTGTTACCACCAACCGGATCGCCATGAATTCACAACTCCGTGTGAAACCAGTTCCTTGTGAGGGCGGCGATTACTTGCAGAGGAATTTATACGTGTGTGCCATTGGGATTTCCTTGTGGGTCTCTTGGGGCGGCGTACATCTGGGTTACTATCTGCGCACAGGAAATTATAAATCGGTGGACTGCCTGTCTGCCGTGAGAGCCATTAACGGAGAGCTTCATCAATGAAGGCAGCCAATATTCTGGAAACCATCGGCAATACCCCGCATGTGCGTATCAATCATCTGTTTCGCCCAGATATCGAAGTGTGGATGAAGGTGGAGCGTTTTAACCCCGGCAGCAGCATCAAGGATCGTATTGCCCTGGCGATGATAGAGGATGCAGAGCGCCGCGGTGCTTTGCAGCCCGGTGGTGTGATTATCGAGCCCACCTCCGGCAACACGGGCATCGGATTGGCCATGGTGGCTGTGGTTAAGGGGTATCGATTGATTCTCACCATGCCGGAATCCATGTCTTTGGAGCGGCGCCAGGTGATGAAAGCTATGGGGGCTGAGTTGGTGCTTACTCCCAAGGAGCAGGGTATGGGCGGGGCTATCGCTAAAGCCGAGGAACTATTGGCGCAGCATGAAAACAGCTGGATGCCGCAGCAGTTCTGTAACCGTGCCAATGCCCAGGTGCATCGTGACACCACCGCCAAAGAAATCCTCGCAGATTTCCCCGAGGGGCTCGATTACCTGATTACTGGGGTTGGCACCGGTGGCCACATCACCGGTTGTGGAGAGGTACTAAAGGAATCCTTTCCCAAGTTGCAGGTTTTTGCCGTCGAACCGGAAAATTCTCCAGTGATCAGCGGTGGTGATAAAGGGCTGCACCGCTTGCAGGGGATTGGTGCCGGTTTTATTCCCGAGATACTCAATACCAAAATGCTGGATGGCACCATTTTGGTAAATGGAGAAGACAGTTTTGAAATGGCGCGTAAGTGCGCTTTGAAGGAGGGGATTTTTGTGGGTATTTCCTCTGGAGCGAGCCTGGCTGCGCTGAAAAAGCGTGAGGGCGAATTTGCGCCCGGTAGCCGCGTATTGATTTTTAGTTATGACAGCGGTGAGCGCTACCTGTCGGTGAAGGACCTTTTCCCCTCCTGAGACTTTATACTCACCACACCTGAAAAATAAGGGAGTTTTAATGAATAAGGCATTATTGGAGCAGGTGATTGCAATCTGCAAAAACGCCGGTGAAGCTATCTTAGAGGTTTATCACAGCAGTGCTGAGCTGGAGGTGGACACCAAGGCGGATGACTCGCCGGTTACAGCCGCGGATTTAGCGGCACACAAAATTTTAGCCCCTGCTCTGGCGCAGCTGATTGATGGTGTACCGGTATTATCGGAAGAGCAGGAAATGCCATCATTTGCCGAGCGCAGCCAGTGGCAGCGGTACTGGATTGTGGACCCGCTGGATGGCACCAAGGAATTTATTCGTCGCACTGGTGAGTTCACCGTTAATGTGGCACTTATTGAAAATGGCGAACCTGTGCTAGGGGTGGTGCATGTGCCGGTACTGGATATCACCTATGCTGGCGGCAAGGGTGATGGCGCCTTTAAGCGCACGGTATCCGGCGATACAGAAATTCATGTGCGCCCGCTGAAGCCGCGCCTGGAAGCTGGCGATGCAGTGGAATTGGTTGCTAGCCGCAGCCATGGTGCCGGCGCCGTGGATCAACTGGTAGAGCGTATCGAATCCAAATTGGGTGCGGTGGTCTGTAAAAACATGGGTAGCTCTCTCAAACTGTGTCTGGTGGCTGAAGGGGCCGCTGATCTCTACCCGCGGCTCGCACCCACTTGTGAGTGGGATACAGCCGCAGCCCAGGCGGTGGTTGAGGCTGCCGGTGGCACAGTGGTGGACGATTCCTTCAAACTGCTGCGTTATAACGGCAAAGACTCCTTGCTGAATCCGTTTTTCTATGTGATCGGTGATGCATCTTACGATTGGCAGGATTTGCTAAATGCAGAGTCTCCAGTGAACTAAGCTTGCCATGCCCCCACTTCGGTGGGGGTTCTATTTATTTTTTTATCAATCTTTAAAACCAGCACAAAAGGCCGGTGTTATGCCTCTTCAGGTGAGCCGCAAAGCTTCAGATCTGAATGAAACCCGCTGTTTACGCAGACAGCTGGAACAGGAGATTGCCTGGTTACAGCGGCAGCAGGATGCCCTGGTGGAGCCGGAGGCAGAAAATCAAAAATTCCTATGGCGCACTCTTAACGGCATGATTTTTTCCCGTAGGGCACTTCTCGGAAGAATGCCGCGCTAAATTTTTCGTCGTTCGCACCTTGATAAGGTTTAAATGTCGCAGTGGTTAGGTTGTTTGGCGTCGCCCCTCCAACAACCATTCCGGTTAAATAATGCAATCCCTCGCAATGAGGTTCAGCTCCAACCTAGACAATAAATTCAAAAATTAATTATTCAGCTTTCGGTTTATTCTGAAGTAATAGGTGCGGTTGCGCAGGGTTTATTTTATTGGGGAATTTGTTGATTTTCCTTGCCATATTTCGTTCGCTGTTTTGAAACCCGTCTACGCTTTGGAAAGCCAATGTATAAGAGAATTTTCTAATGCGCTATCCGGTTGTGCTTCACAACATTGAATACGCCGGCTTTGGTGCCATAGCACCCGACCTGCCGCATTGTCACTGCTATGCAGAAACTCTGGATGCCGCTCTACAAAAAATGGCGGAGACTATTTTTCAACGCCTGGAAGAATTACGGCAAGCTGGAGAGCCGATGCCGCAGCCTCAAGACGTCGACAATTTGCGGGATAACCCAGCATTTGCCGGTGGTATCTGGGCCATTATTGATGTGGAAAGCCTTTAAGGATCATTATCCATATAAATTTGGCATTCGATTCGGATAAGTTTCTGAGGTGGATAACCATGACAGCTAAGCTTTGGTAAGGGGGATGAATTAAAAAGCGTCGTGCTGCAAGGATGGATGTAATGAAGACGGTGTTATGTGTCTTGGCCTTACTGTTATCACCATTGGTCACTGCAGTCGAATGGAATAATCCTTTCGATGGTATTGAGTCGGGTGAATATCGAATTATTACCACGCTGGGACTGGGTTCAGGGGAATTACAGCTCAATGATCAACGGGATTTTTTTGGTTATGTCAGCGTTGGCGTGACACCCGCCGTGGGTGTTTGGCAGGTGAATTTACAATTTTCCCGCTTTGATGATAATCACGTGCGAATTAATCAGGTGGGGCTCAATTTTAAAGTGGATTTTACCCTGAATTGTTACGTTCAGTGTCTCTACTGGATGGCGGGGTGGAATTATGCCGATGTTGATCTGAATGATGTGCGTAAATATGGTTATTGGTATCACAATAAAGACAAGTGGCACCTGTATGATATTTATGACAAGGATAAAGACTGGTATTACGACGGCCATTATTACCATGTGATCGATGCCAGTGGCAGCGATTCTTTCTGGAATCTTGGGGTCGGCTATCGGTTTATGTGGAACCAGGATTTTGATACTTCCATAGAATACAACTACAACGATATTAATTCTGTCTACCGAGTGAACCTTGGGCACTTACGTACTTTAAGTCTTAATTTTTCCTATCGCTTTTAACTATAAATTTATGTTAAGCGGAAAATTTGAGGTGTTTCCCGCTTAACATACTATGTCCGGTTTTTAAGACCAGTTAATTAGTCATCGTGTTTTAAATACGGTAAATGGTTTTTATCCATAAGGTCCTACCGGGCTCATTAACCCTATCCAACTGTGGGAAGTTGGGAATTTCCGCACCCGCACGGCTGACATGTTCTGCATAGGTTTCATCTAGTAAGTTATCGACCCCTGCAGTGAATAGCAGCCGTTGGCTTGGGCGCCAACCTGCGTTAATTGACAATACGTCGGCGGAATCCGTGGGCCCAAAGTCCTGTCCGATAATGTTACCCTTACCGATATCGACGCGATCCTGGCTGGCAATAGCCCGCCACAGAATACCCGCCGACCACTGAGCTTGCTCATAGTGCAGCCCCAGGCGTGTTTCCAGTGGGGGCAGTTGGGCCAGGGTGGTATTGTCTGTGTCGTTGGCACCACGCACTGAAGTGACCGTAAATTCGGTGCGCCAGTTTTCGTTTAATTGATAGCTGGCATCTAGTTCTAGTCCCCAGGTGCGCGCCTGAATATTGCGAATTACCGCAGCGGTACGCTTATCCCCAGGCTCCCCCATATCCATTGCGTTGCCCATCGAGGACATGGTGCCCATGCCTGACATCACCGCAGCCTTCTGGTAATCATTCTGTACTAATAGGTAGTCGCGGACATCACTGGCGAAAGCGGAAATACTGGCAGACAATTTTTCAGTGCGATAGATAATGCCGATATCCAGTTGACTGGTTTTTTCTGATTCTATATTGAGTGCGCTATAGGAATCTGCTGCTTCGCGGGAAAATATTTCCCAGTAATCCGGGAAGCGCTCACTGTAGCCGAGCCCGGCGTAGAGGGTGGCAGAGCTGGTGGAGGTACTTGGCAGCGCCAATTCATAGCGTATAAAACCGCTGGGCAGTTGTTCTGAGCGGCTCTCACCAGCGGTGGGGTTATCGACCGAGGACATCATCGATAACGAAATCGTCTCGCGCAGGTCGCGTACTTCCCAGTCATCCAGTCTGGCGCCGGCGATCCAGCGTTGATCCGGAGCGAATTGCCAGCTGGCTTCGGAGAAAATGCCCAGTTGGGAAAATTCCGCATCCGTATTCCAGCTGCGCTGGCGGTAATCAACCATCGTCTGGTTCATGCTCATGCGTCCGCGGTGACGGTTTTCCCAGGTATCCAGGCCTGCTGTCAGCTCAAAGTTATCCGCAGGATTCAGCTGCAGACTCAGCTTGGCACCAATGGTTTCGCTGTCTAAATTCATGACGACTGGATTGGCAGCCATTCCCGAGGGATTACGCAGGCTGTAATTATCCATGATGTGATCGACATAGTTGTAATAGATCTGCACTTCGATGGTATTCAGCAGAGCGCCGATATTGCTGCGCCAGTATTTGGCTTTGTAGCTCTCGCGTGCAAATTTACTGCCATCTACTCCACGGTCGGCATAGGCCGCTTCGGCATCGCTAAAAGCTGTTTCGAATTCCAGGCGGTTGTCATCGTCGGGGGTCCAGGCCAGATTGGCTTTGCCACTCCAGCGCTCATAACCGGAGTGCACCCGATTGCCGTCGCCATCCTCATAATCATCCGCAGAGGCAGAGGTTGCCGAACCGCGCAGGGAAAATTCTGGAGTTTTGTAAGCCAGGTCAAAGAGCCCGTCTTTTCGATCGGCGCTGCCGCCAAGCAGGCTCGCATGCATATCCCATTCGGGTTCGCTCGGGCGCTCCCGCTGTTGGTTGAACAGCACTACCCCGGCGGAATTGCCCGGTCCGTGAGTGACGCTTTGGGGGCCTTTAATCACCTCTATTTCGTCGAGGCTTTCGGGGAAAATATAGGCGGTAGGTGGGTCCATACGGCCGGGGCAGCCACCCATAAGAGACTCTCCATCCAATAACATGCCCAGGCGCGAGCCCCCCATACCGCGCAACAGCGGATCGCCACTGGTGCCGCCTTTGCGCACCACGGAAAAGCCGGGAATGGTATTTAGGTAATCGGCGCCGTCGTTAGCTGGTAGGGGCTGTCGAGGCATTTTCGGGTCCGTCAGTAGGTTGAGCGGCAGTTCGGTTTTTACTCCGGTGACCACCATCTGCTCCATTTCCCCCTCTTTTTTTTCATTTCCCTCACTGGCCATTAGGGAAAATGGAAAGGTGCAACCAGCAATAATTGCCAGGCTCAGTGGTGTGTGTAATGGCTTTTTCTTTTGGAGTTTAACTTTTCGCATTGTGACTTATCCGTTTCTGGGCCGAAGGTCAGGCACGGCCATGGGGAGCGCGGTAAAAATAGCGCGCACGGGTTTATTCCCGCCGGCTAAGCAGCGGGAATTCCAGTTTTTTTAGTGAAGCGGGTCTACGGCTGTTGCAATATCCCAACCAGAAAAATTACCGGCAAAGGTAGTGCAGCGAAGCGCAGAAACAGGCTTCGACTATTTAGTTTTTGAAAAATAAGAAAACCGAGGTTTTAAACTGGAGGGGCGCGGATAAGGGGACGGCTGTAGTATAAAGAAAGAGCGGTGTTAATGCCGTTGCTGAAAAGGGGGAGAATATTCCCCTCGCTGGCGAAATGCAGGTCTAAAGCAGGTACATGGACAAGACTGGCAGCGGCGGAAAAATTACAGTGATTGTCGGCAAAAGAATGCGCGGTCAGTGCATCGTGGTTGTGCCCACTGTGCCCACTGTGCCCACTGTGCCCACTGTGCCCACTGTGCCCACCACCATGGCTGTGATGATGGTCCTGAGCCTGGCTGGCCAGGGCATTTAATAACAGAGCGCTGCGGCTGTCGCCGTGGCAAAAATCGTAGGGGGTGCCCGCCGAAAAAGCGGCGGGCATAAACCCTGCGGGAACCAAACCACGGGCACTGAGAAACACCAGTAAAAACAGCAGTGCCTGCCACTGTGGCAGGTGAGGGCGGTTTTTACGGGTGCGCGGGCGACTCATAAATAAGGTTCTTGAAGTTACCGGGATAGACTTAATAAATTCCCGAAGGCAAGTGGCAACAGATTACCCGCTGGCTGTAAAAAGTGCCACTATCGGTAACAAATTTTTCTGTTTGCAAGTTAATTAATTTGTACAGTCGCATTCGGATAAAACTATTATCCGATTTTTTTTAACGCAAAAGAGATTTTAAGCGTGCGCTGATGCCATGAAAAAACTGATGTTTTTTCTTCGCTTTATCACCGCTTAAAAAATTGATTTGGATTGCCTGTCGTTTGCCGACAAAACTAGGGTAACCATGCCAACAATTATCCGTTACCTTAAAGGCCACCAGAGAGCCCGGTCCCGGTAGTAGTTCATCACTGTAGTCGTCCAGGCTCTTGCCGCTGCGCAGGATACGCAGGCGTCCAGTGGGCGCAGACCAGTCGTTGTTCAGATAGATCAATACGGTAATGAGTTTGGTTTTGGAATCCGTATGGATACGCCCATCTTTGGCTCGGGAGTATCCGCGCAGGGTGGCCATCATCGGTTTATCAGATAGATCCAGCGCAAATTTTTCACCGAGAATACTTCGCACCTCTGTGCTGCCAAATTGTTCGACAAAACTGCGCAAGCGTTCCGAAGTTTTGACATCCTCGATATTGAAGCTGCCGCCTTTGTCTAGAGGAGGGAAGTCTGCGATCAGGGCGCTGGCCTCATCGGAGGCCAGGGAGCGCTCTAGGTAGAAATGGGGGAAAGGGGAAGTCTTTACTTCGGCACTGCTGAGTCGCTCGATAGTGATTTGGGACATGGTCAATTTAAGCTCCCTATACTGTGGGATTATTTTTTTAGGACATCGTTAACATCACTCTTCGGTTACCTCTTACATCAAATACTTTGAATTCCCGGCTTTCATTACCGGTTAGATTTTGCCGCTGCGTTTCAAACGCCAGTAGGCTTCCACTAGCGCCTGGTGCAAAAGCTCCGGACGGGAATCCACCACTAGTACATTACAGGCTTGTAACTGTTGCAATAGGCGCGCACGGCGACGAAGAAAATCCCGTGCGGCTGCGCCTTCGACGGCCTCGGAAAAATCCCCGACAGGCTTTTGTGCCATTCGATCTACGGCGGTCTCCCGCAGGCTCGCCACCATCACTAAGTGATTGCGAGTGAGCAGCCGCACTGCGGTGAGCAGTTCACTGCTGTCTTCATCGCGCAGGTTGGTAATTAGAATCACCAGTGCGCGGCGCTTGTGGGCACCCAGCAGTTGCTGGGCGGCGCCGCTGTAGTCCGCGCTGCCAGTGCCGGAGTGCAGATCGTAGACATTGTTCAGCAACAGGTTGATGGCGTTCGCACCCTTTACCGGTGGCAGTTGCCCGCCGGAGCTGTCCTGTGCGGCGGCGAAGGCCTGCAGACCCACGGCGTCGCCCTGCTTTATCGCCACATAGGCGGATAGCAGCAGGCCATTGAGGGCATGATCAAAGTGACTCAGTTCGCCATCTTTGGCGCGCATGCGCCGACCGCAGTCGAGCATATAAATAATTTCCTGATCGCGCTCGTCCTGGTATTCACGGCTGATCAGTTTGTGCAGGCGTGAACTAGCGCGCCAGTCTACCTGGCGCTGGCTGTCGCCCTGGCGATATTCACGCAGCTGGCGAAAATCCATGCCTTCGCCGCGGCGCTGCTGCTGATGCAGGCCGAGGTGGCGCAGGGTTTGCTCGGTGGAGAGCGCCTGCAGGGAGGAAATGCCGAGAAAATTGGGGTAGACCTTTACCGACTGTTCGCGGCCGAGCCACAGGCGTGTTTGCCAGAGGCCCCAGGGTGAGTCGGCGAGTACCTCGATTCGGCCAAACTCGGCGCTGCCGCGGCGATGGGGCACCAGACTGTACTCAATGGCAACTTCCTGATCAGGCTCCAGCAGCGCCCGGCGTGGTAATCCGTTGCTGCCCAGCTGTTCTGGTACGTTGTCACATACCGATAGCTTCAGGGCCCTCTGGCCATGGTTGCGCAACTTCAAATGAGCGCAGTTGCGCACGCCCAGGGCCAAATTGCCAGGCAGTTTGCGCTCGCCCTCCAGGCCCAGAATCTTGCGTCCGGTGAGGAAATCCAACAGTGCCGCGCTGATCAGCAATCCCCCAACTGTCCACCAGAGGGACTGCAACAGCTCCGCAGATTGGGGTGCCCAGATGCGCGCGGCGCTCACCGTAAGCGCAGCTAGGCACCAGTAGCCGAGGAGCTTCACCAGGCGGTGGCTGGGCCCGGGCCTTCCGAGCTGAGGTTTTGCGTATGGAACCTCTGTCGCAGCGACATCCTGTGTCACAGTCGTGGCGCCTCGACGCTATCGATAATCATGGCCAGAGCACTGTCGGTGGTCTCGCCATCGATTTCCATATCTGGGGACAGGCTCACGCGGTGGCGCATGACAGGGATCGCCATTGCCTTGATATCGTCGGGCAGTACAAATTCCCGCCCCTGTAACAGGGCGCTGGCACGTGCGGCCTGCAACAGGCCGATACTGGCGCGGGGACCCGCTGGGCTGCGCAACTGGTTGGCGTCGCGGGTGGCGCGCACCAGGCGCACGGCGTAATCCAGCACCTGCTGGTCCAGGGCTACCTGGGGTACCAGGGCTTGCAGTTGTTGCAGTTGCTCCACGGTTATCTCGCCGGCGGACTTCTCTCGCAGGTGCTGCTCGATTCGGCCGCTGCTGGCGGCGGCGGCCAGTTTCAGCTCGGCCTCCAGGCTGGGGTAGTCGATCAGAACTTTGAGTAGGAAGCGGTCCAGCTCCGCCTCCGGCAGTGGATAGGTGCCCTCTTGCTCAATAGGGTTCTGGGTGGCCAGCACCATAAAGGGGCTGGGTACGGGAAATGCCTTGCCATCGATTGTGACCTGCTTCTCCTGCATCACCTCGAGCAGGGCCGCCTGGGTTTTGGCCGGGGCGCGGTTGATTTCATCCGCAAGCAGTAAGTTGGTAAATACCGGGCCGCGGCGCACTTCGAAGCGGCTTTCGCCCATGTTGTACATGGCATGGCCGGTCACGTCAGCTGGCATCAGGTCCGGGGTGAATTGGATGCGGCGGAAGTGACCGCCAAAGCAGCTGGCCAGGGTGCGCACCAACAGGGTTTTGCCGAGGCCGGGTACGCCTTCCAGCAGTACGTGGCCGGAAGCCAGCAAGGCCACCAACACCTGTTCGACGACCTGCTCCTGACCGATCAGCAGGCGGTTGATATTGTTGCGTAGCAGTTGCAGTTGGGCTGAGGCAGCCTGCCAGTCCGGTGCCTCGGTGTGGGTTTTTGGTTCTGGGTTCAGGGTGGTATCACTCATAGGACTGCCTCTATACGCTGCAGATTGCGCATTTGTTCGGTAAAGGTTTCTTCGCTGGTCGCCGGTGTGCCCCAAAGGCAGGCGACCAGTTTGGTTTCACTGAGGCCGGTGGCATCACTGAGGTGCTGGCACAGTTTGCGCTTGGTCTTGGCGTTGGCGTCCGCAGCGCCGAGCCGGCGCAGCAGCTCTTCGCGCTGGCCGCGCAGTAACCGTTCGCACTGGTCGTCGCGCCAGTAGTAGTGGCCGCAGGCGGAGATATGCTCCAACAGTGAGCGCCGGGCAATTTCAGGCGGTGGTTGCAACGGGCCAAAGCGGCGCGCATGTAGAACCAGCCAGCCGAGCAAGGCGAGTAGGCCGGAGATAAAAAACTCAGAAGCGTACTTTTTCGCTAAAAAACCCAGGGAGTCGAAACGAGGGCGGGTCAGAAAGACGAAATCGCCACTTCCGGCCAAAAGCTGCAGGAAATAGGCGTGGTCGAAATGGCCGATTCGGTGGGATTGCCAGATAGTGTTATCGGTCAGCAGGGTGATAACCCCTTGACCCCGCTCAAATTGCATAAAAGGCACGGCTTCGTCTTCGCGCCATACCTTGGCGAAGAACACCGGTGCGCCCTCAGCGCTGCTGTTATCGATCCCCTCGTGATAGAGCAGTTGGCCTGCGTCGAAATGTAATTGAATCTCAGCCCCACCGGCGGTAGGCAGAGTGATCAAGTCTTCCGGTTCAACATCAGGGTTGCGGGGTTTTTTCTTTTTGGTCTCGGCCTGCTCTTCGGCTTCGTCGATTTTGCGATTGTATTCGCGCATGGCCTCACCGGGGCTCTGCTCCGGGCTCAGTTCGGCATCTTCGCCCAACAGTGGCTGCAGGGGATGCTCAAAGCGATATTCCTCGTGGCCTTCTACGATGGAGACGCCCAGGTTTTCCAGCAGCCAGTCGCGTTCGGCACTGCCTCCTTCCTCGGAATCGAACCCTGCAGTACGTGCCACTACGATGGCGTGTCCCCCGCTTTCCACCCATTGCAGTAGCTCCTCAACCCGCTGGGAGTTGTATGCTTGGCTGGAGTTAGCGATAAACAGAGTCGCATTTGGGGACAGCCCATTCAGGATGGAGATATTTTCTGCCTGGCGCGGTTCCAGCCCCACTTGCGCCAAGTAGTGCTCGGCCGCCAGAAACAGATTGCGCCGCGCCTCAGGCCCCCAACCGCGATCCTTTTCTTCTGTGTAGCGTTCAAAAAAGGTGAGAAATAACCATACCAGTGCCGCACAGAGCAGCAGGGCGAAGCCAATTACTAGACGTTTAACGGTCATTGCCGAACACCTCCTGCCACTGTTGGCACAGGCCGCCCAGCTGCTCATCGGCGGGGGGGCGATGAGCATAGGCCAGCTGTTGCCAACTGCCGGTGAGTTGCTGCACAAACTGGCTCAATGGGGCGCTGACTGGGCGCAGCGCTTCCTGTGGTGATCGTTGGCGCTGGCTTACCAGCTGGGCACACTCGCTTTCGGTAAGGTGGTCGCCAAACTGGAACTGGAAATCCTCAATTAAATGGGACAGGGTGGAACGATACAGGAGGCCGAGACCGGCGCGTTGATCGCCGGTCCGCCACAGGCGCATCACTTCCGCGCATACGTCGTCGGGCAGGCTGGACTGACGTACATCGAGTCCGAACAGGGTTTCTGGCGCTACCGGTTTTGTTTTGGGTTTGTGTTGCCAGCGCAAGCTGTTGAGGATGGCTTCGCGGTGGCGCCACCCCAGATAGAGCAAGCCGGCAATCACGCCAATCCAAAGTAGTAACTCAATGGGCTTGGCGAGCAGTGCCCCCCAGTTGATGTCTGAGGAATCATCAGCCTCCTGAGAGTTTTGCATAAGCCATTTGAATAGCCATTCGAATAGCTCAATGATCCACTCGGGAATTTTTCCTCGCTCTTCTTCAATTTTTTTCAGGCGCCAGCCGCTCTCCTGCTCAATGCTGTGAAAATCCTCTCCGGCGAGAATCTCGTCAATATGTTGTTGCGCTTGAGCCGGGGTTTGCAACGTTTCCGCATAGGCCTGTGGCGCCGGTGCCAGGGAGGTGCCGGCCAGGACGCACAGTAACAACAGAGCGGCTAGGGGGGAGGTGCTAGTGGAGGTCTTTTTACCAGCCCGTTGAGTGTGTCGGTAGCGCTCGACCAAATCGCGGAATTGAATCTCGATATCCCAGCCTTCCAGCTCGATGCGCCGGCCGATATACAGGCAAAAGCCGCTGACGATATAAAACGGCGCCACCGCCGCCATAATAAGTAAACAGAGAATATTGGATGCCCATTCCAGTGCCAGGGTCTCGCCGCGAATCAGTGGAATCCATTGGATATTTGCCACAATCTGCTCGGGAATAAACAGATAAATCAAGATAAAGGCTGCGATCAGGAAGAAGGATTCCAGGTGAATACCAGTCAAGGTCAGCCAGGTGGCCGCACCGGAGTGTTTGCGGTGCAATACACTGATACGCGCGCTACGAGCCGTGCCTTTGGATTGCTCCAGTACAGTGACCGGCATATCAAAAGAGCGGGTCGGGCTCAGGCGACGGAGGGTGATCCAGGCGAGCCAGTCGGTGCGGTTGTGGCGGAAAAACTCTTTGAGTGCTGCCAGTGCAGATACCGGTGCGCCGAACAGAGTGCGGCTGATCATGAACAGCGGCAGGCGGTCAAACACCGGTTTTAACCACCAGAGAGCGAACAGTGACCAGCCGGGATGAGCCGGGAAGAACCAGGCTAAGGCACCCAGTACCAAAGCTGCCGGCAACAACCAGACCAGAAACATCGGCAGCCAGTGCTTGCGTGCCAGGGCGACACCCAGATCGATGGATTCCCAGGGTGAGCGCAGGCGTGCCCTTACCGCCATATTTTTAATTTGCATGGCTGGAATCCCCGCGCCCAGCCAGGGCGAAGTAAGCGAATACCAGCAGCCACAGCAGGGCGCCGAAACCTAACTTCATTGTTATGGGCGTGGTAGCGCTGGAGGACCAGAAGGCTTCGAGGAAGGCGGCGATCACCAGCATCAGGAAAGTGCCGTACATGATTTTCATGGCCTCGACACTGGCCAGGCGCAGTGCCACAGAACGGCGGTGTTGTCCCGGCTCTACCAGCGAGCGCCCTAACAACAGGCCAGCGGCGCCGGCCAGTACTATGGCGGTCAGCTCAAAGGCGCCGTGGCCGATCACAAAAGGGTAAAACGTGGAGACAAATCCCACTCGCGTGATATGCCCAAAAGCCGCACCGATAAATAGCCCATTAAAGACCAGGAAAAAGATGGAGCCGAGTCCGAACAATATGCCCCCGGCAAAAGTTCGGAAAGCAATGCCGATATTGTTCTTGATATAGAAGCCAAACATGGCCAGATCGGTATCGGAGCCGCGCTCGCGCCCCAGCACGCGGTTGCCGGGATCGTACATTGACTCCAAGGATAATACGTCTCCTGGCGACATCACCGCATAAATCAGTGCGTCGTTATTGTAGGTGCCGATGCCCATCACTAGGGCGGGCAGTAAAAACAGTGCCGTTGCCAACAACACTACGCGGCCATTGGCGCGCACCGCCTGGGGAAATCCGGCCAACAGATAGTGCAGCCAACCTTTGCGGCGCAGAGTTTGCTGGCGGTAAACCCGGTGGTGGGCCGCTGTAACCAGCTTGTTGAGGTGGTCGATCAGGCGGCTGGTATATTGACGCTCTTTGGCCACCGCCAGTTGCTGACACAGCTCCCGGTAGACGACCGGAAGATCCAGGGCGCTCGCCTGCGTGCTTTTGCTATCGCTTTTCAGCCAGGCTTCCAGCTGTGCCCAGCTGTCGCGGTAGCGATTCTCAAAATCTCTCTGTCTCATAACCCCTCAGCCCCTGCCGCCCAATAACCAACTACCTACAGAGCGCAGGTATTCCAGTGCAGCGCTATCTCTCTTCTCGGTAACGGGTTCGAGCAAATTGGCCAGCTCTTGTTGGCGCGCTTCGCTCAGGTCTTCGTGGCGTTCCAGTAAACTGATCAGGGCCAGCTGGTCCTGTTGTTTGAAATTGCGCGGTGGTGGAAGAGGCGTTGTATCCGGCAGGGCTACAGGCACCTTGTCCTCGTCCTTGTAGATCACCAGGGTACCGGCGGCCAAGTCACCGAGACGCTGGAAGTGTCGCCCGAGGGTCATGGCAATAACGCCGGTGGCGTAAGCGAAAGGGAGAAAGTCGGCAAAGCGCAAAAGGTTGCGCACTATGGAAGCACCCCAGGAGATGGGGGTGAGATTGTCGTTGACTACCATCAGGCCGAAGGCCTTCTTACCCGGTGTCTGGCCGCCGCGCAGCACTTCGAAAAACACCGGGTAGAACCACTCCAGCAGGAAGGAGCAGACCAGCCAGATTCCTATACCGGCGGTTTCGGCAAAGGCCAAACCTATACCCAGAGCGGTCAGAATTAGGGTGCGGTAAAACACATCCACGGCAAAGGCGAGGATGCGCGGCACAGGCCCTGCAGCCCGTGCACGCAGATCGATACCCTCAGGGGTTTCGACGTTGTAGGTGGTATCCAGCAAGCTACCAATCCTGTTGAGTAATCAATAAATCAAGCTTTGCTAGAGCCGCCGAACACTTGGCGATAAGCGATACCGTAGGCCACGGACATCAATGGCAGAGCAAAAATCAAGCCGATTAAGAAAGCAAAGCTTCCTACCAAGTAAATAGCGATGAGTAGAATCAAGAAACCGAAGAAGGTGAACCAGTTGTGAGTAATTGCCTTGCGCGAGGCTTCCATAGCCTGCCAAGCCCCCATATTTTGATCGACAATTAGTGGCAGAGCCATAATGTAGGCAACCATTAGGTAAACGCCTGGAATGATAAAGAGGGTGTAGCCTATAGAGATCAGTATGTAGGTCAGAATAGATACGAGTCCCAGGGGGATGATTTTATCGAAGTAGGCAAACACTTCGGTCCCGGTCGCTTTTTCTCCTCGTGCAATCTTAATTCCCGTCATGGCCATACCTGCCATTAGAGGAGCACACAGCGCCACTAATGCAATAGGGCCTACAAGAGTCAAAAGTAGGAATGATCCAATATCAAAGGCGCCTAATAATGAGAGGCCAAAGAGCGAGAACAGTATGAACGCTAATGCAAAAACACCCACAAAATAGAGTATCAGGCCAATCCAGATGGTGCCGAGGTTGTTTAGTGAGAGTTTCCAGCCCTCGCTGATGGCATCGCCAATTGAAAAGGAATAATCTCCGGCAAGCCCCTTTTCAACAGAACCAAAGTCATTACTCTCTTCCCTGCCGGCCAATTCTGCCTGGGGGGCCTGATAAATATCACTCATCCTGTTTGATTTCCTTATTAAAAGTTAACGGATTGGGATGTGCAGAGCCTTGAAGACGAATATCGCACAGGCGCGTTGTGGGAACAATGCCACGCCAGTACAGCGGCAAATTAGGTGATGAATCTTTCTCAGCATAAAATTCCCCTTAGACGTAAAGAGGAAAGGTAATAATGAAGAAATTTCTATGGGCGGGGGCTGTGATAATAATGGTTATCACAGCTGGATATGTGGCACTGCCCTTTTATGCAATGGAACAGTTGCAGCGTGCGGCGCAAATGGCGGGTGCGCAAGAGCCAGAAAAAAGGCGAGAGAGTATCGATACGCTGGAACGCTACGTAGACTTTCCGGTATTACGTGACAATTTAAGAGTTCGTTTACAGGAACAGCTGCGCTCTTCTATAGGCAATTCAATTCCACAGGAATTTGATGAGCTACTAACCGCCGGTGCGAATTTTGTCATAGGGCCATTAATGCAACAGTTTGTAACCCCAGAGGGGGTCGCAGCCCTGTTGCGTGGCGGTGAGGACTTACAGGGGATGGAACGAAAGTTGTTTGGCCAGGACACAGCACCCCAGGCAGATTCCTATCCGCAGACCCGGCAAGATTCTGAAGAAAAGCCTGAGAGCAGTTGGAGACGTCTCAAATGGCGTTTTACCGATATTAACCACCTGAGTGCGGATTACGGGGAGGCCAACCGGGCAGAACTGCGGTTGATTATGCAGCGCAATGGGCTGCATTGGCAGCTGGTGGATATCGAATTACTCAATGGCACCGAGGGGGAAGGTTGATAATGGAGATGGATAGTTCGGTTAATGTGTTTGGCGATGCACTTATTCCCTGCAGCCTGGCACCAATGACCGGTTTTTTTCGCGACGGCTGCTGCAACACCTGCAAAGAGGATCAAGGCTCCCACACGGTTTGTGTGGAAGTAAATGATGAGTTCTTGGCATTTTCCCGCAGCCGTGGCAACGACCTGAGTACGCCGATTGAGGAGTACGGGTTTCCGGGGTTGGCTCCGGGAGATCGCTGGTGCCTGTGCGCCGCCCGCTGGTTGGAGGCCCAGCAGCAGGATAGGGCACCGAGAGTTTTTTTACAGCGTACCCATGTGAAAGCTCTGGAGATAGTACCTCTACAGCTACTGCGACAATACGCTGCAGATTTGAATTAATCAGTGCGGAAAAGAAATTGGCACAGCGAGCAAGCTGTAAAGGGTTGCTCCGCTATGCCAATGTCATTTATCCAAAACCCCAATCAGGATGGCAGGAAGTCGATGGAGTAATTGCGGGTTGTGGCTTTAACATCCGCAGAACCAAAGTTAATCATGCGGATCCTCGCCAGCAGCTTGCGCTCCAGGGCGGGGTTGTTCAGCTCACTCTCAATCAACTTGATGGACGAAATAGTGCCGTTTGCTTCAATCACCAGCTGCACGGTAATTTTACCCTGCAGGGTGGGATCACGGCGTAAGGCACGGTCATAGATCGCATTGATTGCCGCCTTGTTGGCCTCCATTATGCCGCGAATGGCATTGTCAGTTCGCGCCAACTTCTCACCTCTGACTCTCCTGGCCGCCTGCTTGGCGGAGCCTTTTGCCTGAGCCTGCTCAACCCGGGTGGTTTGTCGGCCCGCCAGTGATACGCCTCCGGTGTCAGTGCTGATACTTTCGGCCCGGACTCCACCGCTTGAAGTTTTGGATTTGTCGCTGATCATATTGCGCTGTGTTTGTGCGGCAGTGGCGTTACCGGCACTGAGCTGACCGCGGGTAACTTCACCCGTATCAAAACTCTCACGCATATCCAATAAATCGTCGGCCAGGGCATTGATGCCGCTGCTCGCCGCTTTTTCCCGCGCTTTTTGTATAGTGGCAACAGGGAGTGTCTCTACTTTACTGGGCTCGGGTTTCGGAGCCGGTTTCGGCTTTTCCTTCTCGACTTTTTTAGGTTCTGGTTTTTCTTTGGGTTTCTCTGCGTCAGGTTTTTTTTCCTCAGGCTTTGGTTTGGCCTTGGGTTTGGGCTTCGGCTTGGGGAGCTCCTTTTTCTCCAGGATAACCTTGGCCAGTTGTGGTGGCACTCGCTCTGCCTGTTCCCGGGTCAGCTCCGGCACTGGAGCAAAGGTAACGATGGAACCGCAAACGGCGAAGACAATAAGCCCTGCACGCAGGAACTTTATAAAGCGCTGGTCTTCCTGGTTGGAAGCAGACCAGGGCAACAGGGTTTCCTGTAGTTGCCAGGGGGCATAGCGGCTGGTTGCAGTGCTCATATCAGCTTTCCACCCCCGCGGGATCTATTGGTGCTGTCTGCTCAACAGCAAAAGAGATATCGCGGTAATCTGCCTGGGCGCAGGTCTGCATAATCTGTTTGAGCAACTCATAGGGAACCTGCTCGTCACCCATAATGGTGACCGAGCGTCCCCTTTGTTTTTGCTCGTCGCTGAGTTCACCGGCGCGTTCGGCGCGGTACTCCAGTTCCTTCAAGAGGGGCTCGATATTTTCCTTACCAGCGTCAATATCGTTAATGCCCACGATCATGCGATCACCAACGAATAATTGCTGATTATTGACCCTCACGACCGTAGTAACTTCCGGCTTTTGCTGAGAAGTGGACTTGGGTAGCTTGATAGTTTTGTCTGTTTGCAAAACCTGTACATCGCTAGTGGAGTTCACCAACAGGAAAAATACCAGAATGGTGAAAATGTCCATTAGAGAAACCAGATTGAGCTTCGATTGCTGTCGTTTCTGTCGCTGACGCCGCTCCTGTAATTTGGCGGCTGCGTTAAGCATCATTTTATTTCCCCACTACGGTTGTTTGCTGGGGGGCATCGCCCAGGGAAATCTGTGGGAACAACTCGGCATCGACGACTGATGCGGCAACTACTGCTCGATAGCTGCGTGCGGTATCCATAGCTGCCACCAGGGTTTTATAGGATGTACCTTTTTCCGAGAGAATGACCAAGTCGTCTTTCTCGATGGATTTTTCCCTTAAGTTACGCTTTATCTGCTGCAATATCAGGGAAACCGTTTCCATATCTGGTTCACCATCGGTATTCTCCACTCGCCTGACTAGTTGCCCGGCCGGGTAATTGATATCAACATGTGCGGTGCGTAATACCAGTTCCAACTGTCGATTTTCCTGTTCAGTTGCACTACTGCTTCCATCACTGATGCCAGGAAGATTGAGTTTTAAAACTGAAATATGGGAAAACACCATATTGAGCAGCAGTACAGGAACCAGGATAGTCATCAGGCTCATAAAAGAGGTGATGTCCAGCTCTGCTTCCTCATGTCCACGGCGACGAATATTTAATTTCAACATGGCGAGAGCCCTCAGGCATTCACTGCGCGCTGCTGTTCCGTTTTTTGTGGGCGGCCCATAGTCAACAGGTTTAGGAACTTTACTCCGGCCATCTGCAGGCTATCTACAATTTCATTGGTCTTGTTTTGTAGCATGGAATTAAATAGCAGAAGGGGAATTGCTGAGATAAGCCCGAATGCGGTGGTATTCATTGCTACGGAGATACTGGTAGACAACATAGTGGCTTTTTCCGCAGGGTCGGCAGCGGCTACAGCGGTGAACGCTGCGATAAGGCCCATAATGGTGCCTAACAAACCGAGTAGGGTAGCAATATTGGCCAGGGTAGCCAGGTAGTTGGTGCGCTTTTCCAGGCGCGGTACTGCTTCGAGGATGCCCTCTTCGATTGCCAATGCAATATTTTCCTCGCGCTTGGCGAATTGCAGAGTATTAATACCGGCGGCGGCAATGCGACCCATCGCAGCATCGTTGTCCCGGGCCAGTTGTAGTACATTTTGATAACTGCGTTTTTGCAGTAGCGGTAATACCTGCAGATAAGCGCGGCGATTGGCGCTCTTAGCGCGGGAAAGAAAAATCCAGCGTTCCACTACCATGGCGAGGCCGATAACCAGCACCAGGGCAATAGGGTACATAAAAGGGCCGCCAGTCTGGAAAAAGCGCAATAACGCCTGAGTAAATTCCATGATGAGTGTCTCCACAGAAGTAAGTGTTTAATTAGCGATATTTTTTTGCCAAACGGCCATTCCATGGTCATTGGGCATGATGATGAATATTGTGGAGTCGGATGAGGGCTCTACAATAAACTCCTGATAAGTGAAATACCTGCGGTGGCTTATCCCTGCTCCACTGGAGTACTGAGTTTCAGCAAAAAAGCACGATTACATTAGTTTGTGGTGCTTGATGAGTATTATTATTTTTTCTATTCATTTTTTTCTTCAACAACCGGCTTGGCACTGAGCAGTTGAATTTCCCGTTTGAATTCTGAGAGCTCCTGGTGCTTGAAAACGGTATTAAAATTTTGGGCCAGAGAACTATCAAGGCGCTGCAGGCTGTCGGCTTGCTTCCAAGGGATGATATACAGCACTTTGGGCTGTTCCTGACTACCGATTACCGTGGATTCCAGTGTGGTAATTTCATCCGCACGGGCGGTGAAGCAGGCGCATATTACGGACATTAGAATGATTAATTTATCTCGCATCAGAGTCTACGCTCCAGTTCCAATATCCAAGCGTCGAGTAATTTGTCTCCTTGTTCTCGACTGCTCTGGGCCAAACGGTATTGCTGTAATGCCTCTTCCGGCCTGTTTAGATAGAGGTCATAGAGAATACCCAGATTGCGGTGCGCATCGCTAAAGTCCGGCCAAAGGTTCAGCGCCTGCAGGTAGCACTGTTCGGCCTCTTCGAAACGGCCAGCGTCGCGTAGTAGTGCAGCCAACTGATTCCAGGCAAATACATTACCGTCATTGACCTCAATCGCCTTGCGAAAGCTATTTTCCGCATGCTCGGCCTGTTCACTTTTCTTCTGTACTATCCCGAGGTTTAGCCAGGGGCCAGAGAGTTCTGGCCAGCGTTCAATGACCTGCTTTAGCTGCTGCATTGCGGTTGAGCTATCTCCGTTGTTAAAGCTCTCGTGTGCCTGAGCCATAGCGACGCTGGCCTCTTTGGGAACCCGCTTGGCATCCGCCAAATAGGGGTTTTCGGTAATTACATGCTCAATTGAGGCGTCCTTCTGTTGAGCATTTTTACCAAGTGGAAGGCTGCCACAGGCGCTGAGTGTCGCCAGAATCAGTAGTGTTGCTGTGAAGCGAAAAATACCACTGGGGCAATTGCGCAAATCAATGCAGTGCATGGCTCCACTCCAGGGTTGCTTCCGGTTTTTTATAGCGTGCGGGTAACAATTCGCCGAGTGAGGCAAAACTACGTTTGACCCAGTCGTCGTAAATTCCATCACTGGTGCGCTGAATATTGGCCTGATGCAGCTCTATAGCCTTTTCCTCGAAGGGGAAGGCCTGTTCTTCCAGTAGGATTTCGTACTGCTCCAACTCAAGGTCATTCAGGTTATTGGGGCGTTGAGATTCCATCAGGTCACGGCTGAGCTGTCGATAAACTTCAGCTAAACGGAAATTGGCCTGGGTGGTGAATTCCGCAATTTCCAGCTCGAGAACCTTGCGATAATCGGCCACGGTGGTTTTCATCGCGCGCTTTTTATTGGCGAGACTGGTTTTTAGCGGCAAGTGCAATTTTAATGAAGCGAATTTTTCATAGCTCTGCTCTGCCAATGCGCTTTGGGAATAGGCGGATAGGTAGCGGCCCCGAGGGGATTTTTCTGAATTTTTTGCTAATTGCTGTAGCCAATAATTCTGTTTATTACGTTGATTGGTTTGCCCGTAGAGTTGCACTAACTGATATTGCGCTTCCAGACGTTGTTCAGCAGGCTTTGGCCAGAGCTTGTTGTAGTTACGGTAACTCTCAATGGCACCTTGATGCTCACCTGCTTTTTGCAAGCTTTCCGCCGCGAGGAATAAGGATTGGCGACGTACTTCTCGGTCGGGATCATTTTGTGCAAGTTGCAGTAATTCGCCGGCTGCAGCGGCAGGCATTTTCAAGGCTTCAAAAATAACTACCGCCTTGGCGGCGAGGGTAGGTGCCAGCTGATGTGCAGGATAGAAACTCCGGAAGTCTGCAAGTTCAGCACTGGCACGCTGCCACTGCTGTAATTCCATCAGGTAATTGATCGCGTCATACTGGGCGGTGGCTGCAATTTCGCTGCGTCCACTCTTCCTGATTCGCAGCAGGTGGTGCAACGCCTCCTCACTGGGAATCTCTCTGCCATCCTCGGTGAGTGCTGGTTGCGCAAGTGCCAACTCTGCCTGCCTATAGATGGAAAGTTGAAGTTGCTTGCGTGTGTCCTCGCGCAAATGGCTGTCCTTAGGCTGTATATTCAGCGCACGGGTATAGGCTTCTTCCGCAGCCATATAATCTTTCAATGAAAAGTGACTGTGAGCCAGGATCATCGCGATATTTAATTGCTGAGCCTTATTCGCTGGTGGCTGCCACTGATCTGCAGCTTGTGCGGCGGCAATAGCCTCGGCAAAACGTGACTGTTGTAGCAGCTTATCTGCGGCAGATAGTTGTACTGGTAAGGCCCTTTTATCCTGCGGCCAGCTCTGGGCAAATTTAAGGCTGGCCTCAATGTTGCGATCCAGCCACAGGATTTTTTGCTCGGCATCCTGCCCCGGTGTTTCTTTATGCACTTGTGCCGAGCTAAGAATGGCTGCATAACCAGCCTCCGCACCATGCTTCTTGTCTTGATATTCCCAGGCTACCTGGCTGTATGCGCGCCAGGCTCCAGCGTAGTCGCCAGCCTGCTCGAGACATTCGGCCATCAGGAAGACCATTGGTGGAGTGCGGGGGTCCTGTGGAAAAGTCTGTGAAAACTGCCGGTAGAGTTCCGCTGCCGCTAGGTAAGCTTTGCGAGACTGAGCTTTGAGCTGCTGTTTTTGTTTACTTTTATTAGCCGGTGCCTTGGTCGCTAACTGAGCAAGTTCCTGCGCGCGCGCGTGGTCAAATTGGGCTAACTCCTCAAGCCAGGGGCGCAGTGACTGTGCCAGGGCTTCGCGCTGACTTGTCTCTGCCTGCTGCCAATACTCACTGTGAATACCATAGCGCTGTACAAATTCCCGCTTGGTTGGAAGCACCTCATCGTGTAAGCCGCCATTTTGCAGTGTTTCAATAGCTTGCAAATGTAATGATGGCGCTTCAGTGCTATTGGGGTAGTGCTTAACAAAAGCCAGATAGGTATCCGCGCTGTTGCGGAATAACTCTTTTTCTCGATACCAATTGCCCAGAGCGCTGTACAGCAGGTGCTGATAACCTCGTGGTTTGCCATCGGGATTAAAGGACTCGATAGCTTCGGCACCGCCCAGGTAACTAAAATTCAGGGCCAGGCCACGAAGGCTATCCTCGCGCAGGCGCTTCTGGCCCAGAGGTAACTCTGCTTCGCTGGCACGCTGCTGCAGAATATCCAGAGACTCGAGAAATATCTCCGTGGAACGGCGATAATCGCTGGATTTAAACTCTGACCAGGCGAGCATATAGCGGGCATTATCGGAAAATGGACTTTCGCCCTTCTCCAGCAATGCGCGGAAGTCCCGTGCCGCTGCCGAATACTCCTTGCGATTGAAAGCCGCTTCGCCTCGGCGGAATAAAACCTCCCCCATAAACGGTGAGTCAGGCGCGCCCTGGGCGATGCGCTCCAGTGCTTGCAGCGCGCCTGGCATTTCGCCATCCATAGCACGAGCTCGCGCCAAACGATAGAGAATATAGTCGTCTCGAGGGCTCTCTTTGGCGAGTGTCTGGTAGTGCTGCACCGCACTGGCAAAACCGACTGAAACTTCCGGGTTATCCGCCTGATGTTGCTCCAGTCGCTCCATTTCCAGATCGGCCAGGCGCAAACGAATCTGTGCGCGAATCTGCGGGTCTGGCTGGCTGGCCAGTGCTTGTTGATAGCTCTGCACGAGAGTGGCGAGATCAACCGATATCAACTCAGGGTGAGCTGATACAGGTTCTTCAGTGGAAGCAGCCGTGGCCGTGGGCAGATCTGCAAGTGTCAGTGCGGACTGATTGCTGCAGGCGGTACTGATACAGCAGATAGCGGCAGTGAGCAGACGCAGGGAAAAGCTTCTGGAACCAAACCTATTCACTCTGCCCCCCTTCATTATCGGGCAATAGGGCTTCTGCGGTCTTTTCCTCAGTTATTTTCTCTACTGTGGCATTGCCTTTTTCGTGAGTATTTTTGCCATCTTGCGTTTCCACCTGAGTATTTTTCTCAGGGTTTTTTGGCGGAGGCTGGCTGGCGGCCTCTAGCATGGAGGCATCCTGTAAGCGCGCGATAGCGAGGCGGGTGTGGGCCTGGTAACTGTGAATCCGCGACTGCTCTCGCTCCAGCTCAGCAATAATATCCCGGCGTAGGGCAGCCTCAACCTTTGAAGCCGTTTTGGCTATGGCTGCTCGTTGGCCGGATAATTGCGCCGCAGTGCTAGCCAGTCGCTCTGTTAGCTGGGTCAATTGCGGTGCGCGGCCCACTTCTACAGAGGTTTTACCTAGTTGCTTCTCACCATCGCGTAAGCTGGATTCGAGTAGTTGCAGAGTTTTGCGCTGTTGCCACAAGCGGTGATGATACTGTTCGCTGGCTTGCCATAATAAAATGCCACGGGCTTTAGCCAGGGTCTCGCCCTGGTAGTCGGACCCCTTACCGTTACTGCGCATTAGTTGATAGCGTTGCTCAGCGCCCTGGAGTATCTCCAGCATCTCGAATATCTCACTGTTATTTCCACCCTCCCCGTTGCTGGTAGCTTCGAGCAGAGTCAGTGCGTCACGCTCCCCTTCTATTTGGGCCAGGGCATCGTTGAGATTGCGGTAGTGTTGCTTGGCGATTTGCAGTTGCTGGTCAAACTCTGCGCTCTGGTACTGCCCGATGATGCCGGAGCGCCTTTGGTGACGCTCTTCGATCAATGAATGCAATTGTGGAATTTTTTGTGACCAGTCATTGAGTACCCTATCCATCTGCTGCAGGTCGCGGAGCTCCGACAGGCGCAGTTGGAATTGATCGCTCTGTAAAATGGGTAAGAGAAAATGCTGGTTGTCCCGCAGTAAGGGTGCGGCTTGAGCCAGTTGTAGCCAGCCGTAGCGTTGTGACTGACTAAATTGGCTGGCATCCGCCAGCGGTTCTGAAGACAGCTTCCGCTGTAAGTGCTGCAGCTGCTGCAATGTGCTCTCGAAATATGTGGCTGCATCACTATAGGCGCTTAGGGCTTTATTGCGTTCAGCCTGCTTTTCATAGGCATAGGGCAGGGCGACCCTTGCCTCCCGTGCGGCGGGACTGTGTTGGTGTTCTGCCAATAAAAAACGCAGGGCATCTACCCCCTCCTGGTATTGCTCGCTGTTGATCGAAGACCAAGCGAGCCCGAGCAGAGCTTTGGTTGCCCAGGGAGTGTGCAGGCGCACTTGGGAAAATTCAGCTTGGGCCTGGGAAAACTGCTCTGACAATGCCATAGCGTAGCCAGCGCCGATATGCGCTTTGTCCGCGAGTATCAGGATATCCTCTGAGGGTTCATCCTGCTCAGTCGCCAGTGTGCTTGCGAAGCGATATTCCTCGGCGGCGGCAACTAACTCTCCTCTTCGGGCTAAGGCTGCGCCTAGATTGATATGCCCGAGTAGGCGCTCTGACAGCGACAGATCGGCTCTTTTAAGGAATTCCTGGGCTGTGGAGATTTCTTCACTGCGCAAGGCCAGGTTAAGGGGGAGGGTAGAGGAATCTATGGCTCCAGACTTTTCCAGATTTTTTGCCGCTAAGGAAAAGTCACCCTGCAAATAGTTCAGCTCTGCCAGTTTCAGCCAGGCTGCCTGGTGCAGTTTGGAATCTGTATCTTGGTTGCCGGTTTGAAGCTGTAGTTCGAAAAGTTCGGCAGCGCGCCGATGCAGACCAAAACTGAGGCTGATTCCCCCTTCGATCAATGCGGCACTGTCGCGGTGAACTTTAATTGAATCACGTTGCTTGGCGACAAGCAGGGTACTGAGGGCATCGAAATTATTGCCTTGAAAGTACTCATACAGGGTTGCCCCGTAGGACATATCCTGAGCTTGGCGATACTTTTTGTCTTCGGATTGCGTCTTTTCCTGAGGCGCTGTTCCTTCCGAGGTAACTTCGGTCTCGGTGCCATAAGCAGGCAAACTGGCACCTAGCAAAGCGACACTGAGGGATATTATGCGGGAGAGGGGCCGGTAGCTCATGGGTAATCAGGGCGTGGGCCATTGAATGAGTTCAAAGTCCGGCTGTTGTTTGCCGGTTTTATCTGAGATGCGTAATTCGATAACAACGGGCTCATCGGTCTTTTCCAACTCTAGAGTAGCGCCCCGCTTATACTCGCGTCCCTCTGGTCCAAGACCGGTAAAGAAAGCGGAAATGGTGTAGTTACCAGATTTCAGGTTGCTTTTGTGCAGGGGTTGGATACCACCGCGTACAAGGGCACTGCGTTGGTGATCGGTATACAGATGGCTGGCTGTGAGTTTATTGTCGATATGTAATTTCACAGCGTCCAACTGAAAATAGTGACCGATATCCACAGAAACATAAAAAGCCACTTGGCTTTGTGCCGGGTAGAGCAGGTCTTCTTCCAGGATTAATAAATCCCGGTTTAACTTAATAACATCACGCTTTAGATTTTCCAGCTTTTCAGCAGAAAAAGACTCTTGCTGAGCCTGAGACGCTGCGCCTGTGAAGAGGGCGAGTGAGAAAATAAACAACTGGAGAACGCGTCCCATGGAAGGCCTTTCGCTTGCTTTTGGCTTTATTGTGTAATGGGCGCAAATTATGTCAGGGGCGCAGCTATCTGGTGTGATCCCGTTGGCAAATTTTTTACGACGTTGTAACGATTATTGTAGATTTGCCAGTCCCTGACTGAAGAACAGACGTTTGTTACTGTCGATAACCACTGCTTCAAATTGGGGCAGGTGATCAATGAGTGCCAATCCTTTTTTCTTACCCAGCACAAATACACTGGTGGAAAGTGGATCGGTATCAAAACCCCTTGGGCCGATAATACTGACACTGATTAATTTATCGCTGTCTCCAACAGCTGTGTCTGCGGGCTTTCCGGTATTTGGATTGAAAATATGATGTATACGCTCTTGCTGTTCATCGATAAAAAAGCGCTCGTAGTCACCGGAAGTTGAAATGGCAATGTCGCTCAGGGGGATTACTGCGGCACTTTTGCTTTTTTCTCGCGGGTGACGAATGCCTACCAGCCAAGGTTCACCGCGTTTATCGCCTAGCATACGTGCATCGCCACCGGCGCTGACACTGGCACAGCAGACTTCAGCCTGTTCGAGAATTTGAATGGCTTTATCCACAGCATACCCTTTGGCAATTCCACCCAGGTCAATTTTTGTTTCGCTGTGACCAAAACGCAGGGTCTTGGACTTTTTATTCAAATGTAAGTGACGGTAGTTCAGCGCCTCAATTAGAGAGTCAGTAAGGGCGGAGTCTGCCTGTTTTCTGTTGCGGAAATCATAGTGTTTGCCGAGAGTAGCGTAGCTGATATCAAAGGCTCCATCGGTCAGGTGGCTGAACCAGAGGGACTTATCCACCAGAGAAAGCAGCTCATCGGAGATATTGACTGCGGTTTTGCCTGCTTCGCGATTAACGAGGGATAGCTCGCTTTCTGGTTTGTAAGGTGACAACTGGTTATCTAAGCGATGGAATTCCTTCATTACCTTTTCGATCAGGTATTCAGCCTCACTGGCATTCTCGTGCCAGAGCTGAAGATGGACTTCAGTGCCCATGATTGCACGCTCGGCGTAGTGCCACTCGGCCAATACTGGTGCCGCACAGAGGGCGGCACCACCTAACAGGAGAGATCGAATAAAACGCAACATCTCGGTATCACATTATCTTATAGGGGCAAAAGCGGTCATGCTGTCCCTGAGGGTAACGCTACCGAGACCGTGGTTGGGAAAGATTTTTTCAAAGTTATCTTGTTCACCATGCAAAGCCAGGTAATTCATGACTACCGTTTCTACCAGTAGATTAACGTTGTTGGCGGCGGGACTTGAAGACGTTTCCACGTCCCCGGAGGAACGCATATAACCCAGCTGCTGATGCCTTGCCTGCTCGTCGGCGCTGCCACCGAGTAATTGCGGACGCCCGGCAGGGTTGTATACCAGGAAGAAAGAAGCAGCGGTTTGCTGATTGTCTCCGGTCCACACACCCTTGCCACGACCTTCGACAGAGTCGTCGATCATTCCGTTGGAGAAAACCGAACCATCGCTGAAGACATAAATCATCAGTGGCTGGTTACGACGTGCAGCATACTCCAGGCAGGCGCCAATACAGCGACCAGCACGCAGGTCGCGCATCTCGCCGGTGGCGCGGTCGCCAGTATGGTAGTCGTAGCCGCCCATGGTGATAGTGCCGGCACCGGCATAGCCATTCACCACTAGTTTCATCGTTGAAGCGGTTTTGCGGAATTCTCCATCCCCACTCAGTTCAGCACTGGTAAAAATACCGGAGGGACCGACAATATCCGGGTCGGCTTCGGGGTTTAGATCGGCGGGATTACCGAAGCGGTCCGCCAGGTCGGCGCTCTTCATATAACCGCAGCGCACCATATCCTTGATAATCGCATCGGCTCCCACGCGAGTGTTTACCTTGCCGAGCTTGGCATCAGAAATACGGTACATGGATTCCATCACTGCAACCGTGTCTTCCTGGCTGAGCAGGCCCACCAGGTCGCCCACATCTACGAGGCCGGTAACATCAGAAGGCCTGTCCACTTTGGTTGGGCGAACTTCAGGGTTGATCATTGCCGACGGAGCCATGGAGTTACCACCGGAATCACTGGAGCGAGAGCCGATCAGGGCCAGTAGGGAACCATTGGCCCCGGCCTTGTTGATTCCGTACATGGGGTTGTGAGGATTGTTGCCGGTATCGTTTTCCGAGCGTGCCGGGATCACCGCACCGTTGGTAGCGGTAGCAGTGCCGGAGCTCACTTTTTCCAAGATACCGCGCAACATGCCGCTGTCGCTATGGAAAGCAAGGCCCAGGTCGGTGTTAACAAATCCTTCTCCGGCTGAGGGGATCATATCGCCCGGCAGCCCCTGTTTGTTGTAGCCGGCCGTACCGAGAAAATCCATCTGACCACCCTGTTTGCCTACCAATACATTGGAGCCAGCGATATTGGCTCCACCGGCGAGGTCGAAACAGATAAATGGAATTTTACCGGCGCCAAAAGCGCTAACATCACAGGGGCCGCCGTTACTCTTGCGCAGGTCTTCCAGGTCGGCAGACAGAGCTGCGTGGGCATTATGTGGGTTGGCAAACATACTGAATACAGAGCCACCTAATACTGTCGCCATGCCCGCGCGGAAGCCCTGGGCGAGAAAATCACGACGGGTTACCGGGCGGTGGTGATCCGGGTGGCGTAGGGGCTGGTCCAGCTCAAAATGTTTTTTCTTGCTCATAGTTTTTTGCGGATTTTTTATCCGATGTGCCGGTAAATTATTTTTTAAATTTTTAGCAGATTGTTGAAAATTTTCTTTCGACAATCTGGTCTAGGCTGTGATTAATCTTCCCAGGTACGGTGTTTAAAATCGTACCTGGGCGGCAGCCCGTTTTTTTATTCAGTGAATCAGGATCATAGCGCTGCCCATGGCGGCGGCGCATACGGCTTTGACCGTGGTCTCGGTGCGATCTGCTTCACAACCATTGCCACAGGCAGTCATGGTGTTGATCAGGCTGTTTAATTCTGCTTCTACGGTGCCCAGGTCTGGTGCACTAGACAGCTGCGAGTGGCTGCCGTCATGCCAGTTCATTTCGTGGCCCAATAGGCTTTCCATTAATGGATCAATCACCAGTGCTCGTTTACTAGCGCTGTCAAAAGCTGTATTGGCAGGAGCATTAAAATCAAAACCTGGGAAATAACTTCCGCGCGCATTGGAATCCACCAGGGTGCTGCAGTATTTCACGGCAAGTTGGGTGATACCCATTTGTTGTGCAGCCAGGAATCCGCTGATATCACTGGAGACAGGTAGCTGGCGCTTCACGGCTTCCCAGGTTTCCATCACATCCGGGTGGGCGCTGGAAATGCCGGTGGCGCGAGAGAGGCTGGCGTTAATCTGCTCGAAGCGGCGCAGGCCAATACGCGGTTGGGCCTCCAGGTCTGCTGGCTCCGGTGGTGCGGCAGGTGTGGGCTCTACACGAGTAAAGCTAGCGTTGCCGATACGCTCGAAAGTAAGGAAAAATTCATCTTCCAGGGGGCCTTTATCGAGGGTAATGATAGTGCCAAGCCTTGACAGCTGCTGGCCTTGCAGGGGCACATAACTATCATCGATTTCGGCGGATAATTTAGCCCAAGACTGGCCCACTTCCGCTTCGCGACCATTAATACCGATACGCATGCCTTCGATAGCGATACCTTTCGGATCGACACTTTCATCCAGGCTGATAAAGGTAGGTTCACTGAACAGGTAGGCATAGTTGTCGAACTGTTGAACGGTAAACATTACGTAGCTTTCGGCAATGCCGGTGTGTTCTTCAACTTTAAACAGCAGGAAGTATTTTTCTCCGACACCTACTTCATAGTTGGTGGCAACATCCTCGGCAGAGAGTGCGCGAGAGTGAATCGCCAGCATGCGGATAGAACCCTGCCAGCTATTTCCGTTACTTACTTCACTACCAACCGCTAGGGCAAAGGTGTCGTCCCATGTGCTCAAAAGCCCCGCTTCGCTGGGGTCCATTTCCCCAGTATCTGCGCCGTTTACAAAGAGTTTACGGCCGTTGATCGGGTCAAAGGTCGCGACCACGTGCTGCAAACTCGCCTGTACCAGCTGGTCTGCATCATCAGTCATCAGAGCTGGCATTCCATCCGCATCGGTACTGTCACTGCGGTTCTGGAATATGTAGCTGTACTGCGCCTGGCCTAGGGTGAGGTTGCGAATATCGTCACCGCCGGAATAGGTAACCAAACGTGCGGGACCTTCCTGGGTGACATTGGCTGGTGCAGCCCAAACCTCAATAGAGTATTCGCCGGTGGCAGTGAGAGTTTCGTATAACTTACGGCTGGTTGCCGTAGCGCCCTGGGCTTTACCACCTTTAAGCTGCAAACCCCAGGACTCAATCCACTCCACATCGCCTGAAAGCGCCAAATCAATAGCTGGATTTACCCCGGAAGTGTCATAAGCCGTAGTGCCACTACCGGTTTTAAATTCATATAGGGCGATTGCATTATTTTCTATACGGCCACCACTGCTGGCGACAATACCATCGGTGAGAAGCAGAGCCTTACTAAGGATCCAATTCGGATTGACTTCAGTAGGGGCAATGCTGTCGGCAAAGGCTTGGATAGCCGCCGTCATTTCCGCTGCGTTGCTGGAGCAGTTATCCCAGCAATTGTGAAATTCACTACCCAGGCGTACAGAGAAGCGTGAATCCGCAGGGGTATCCAGGTTCATTTTGCTTTTCGCCGCCTCGTAGGCGAGATCCACATCAGAGCTAGCAAAGTAGGGTTTTTGTGTGAGCGCGGCATCTTCGCTGTGGCAACTGGCACAGTAGTTACGCAATACTGGGTAAACGGTAGTGCCGAAGTTACTACTGGAGACAGGGAAGCTCTTGCTCGCGCCCACATCGCGTTCAATTGGGGCAGTTAGTGTGACTGTATTACTGAGACCGCCGCTGGCTCGAGCCCATTCTTCAATATAATTGGTAATAATTTCAGCGCAGGCATCGTCGCTGGAGAGCCAACAGTTGTGCCCGCCGCCCACCTTGGTTACCAGGCGTGACTCTTCCGGGAGGCTTAGGTTTACCAGTTCACGACCTTCATCGTAAGCTGCATTAATATCGTCACCGCGTACGAAATGGGGGCTCTGCGCGCCCTCTACGTGGCAACTACCACAGCGATTCTGTTCGGCCAGGTTATCCCAGATATAGCGCTTGTACTGTTTGACATCTTCAGTTTCCGGTGCTGGGCCTGAATAGCTGGTGCCGTTATTGGATTGGTTCGTATTTGGCTGCTCTTCTGTATCTTTGCCACTGCCGCCACTACAGGCGGCAAGGAATGCTGCTGTACATAAAAGGGTAGATATTTGCAGGTTCTTAAAAATTTTCATTGTTATTAATCTCCCGCGCAATAAACCGCAGTATCGGCGTATACCTGCTTCAGTTTGTAACCGGAGCTGCTGAAGTTGTTAGTGATGGCTTCTATACGTGCACGATCATTGGCATCTTCAGGATCACGCAAACACACCTGGCGAAATACTTTAGTGACTTGGCAGCTGGCGAAAGCACGACTGTTGGCCAACTCCTCACCGAGAGACTTTGCCCCATTACCGCTACCGGATAGGGCACTATTCCATCCAAGATGCAGGTTGGGGCCCTCACGCCAATAGTTGTCCCAGCGATCGTCGGGAAGCTGGTATCCGTGGGGAAAGTTTGCCGCATTAATGTGGTTTTTAGCTTTCACGCGACTGCCGGTTTCCGGATCTGTATCTCCTGCACCGTTATAGTCGAGTGCCCCGTTGTTGCCCTCTGGGTCATTGTCTGCATCGTAGACATAATCGTAATAGGCGAAGGCTTGGGCCATAGGGTCCATACCGCTGTGACAGCTGACGCAGTTGTTTTGAAATACCCGGCTATCCCCCCCTGGACTGCGACTGACATCCTGGCGAATTCGATCCGGTGAACGTGTGCTGTCTTGCACCTGCTCCATATCCCGGCACATATGGTTGAGCATGGTAAAACGGAACATGGCGCGGTTGGTGCCAGCACTAAAAAAGGCCTTTGCTGCGGCACGACTGGTAATCACACCGGCAGTAGCATCGGCCGGAAGCCCATTAAGGGAAGACTGACTTTGTCTGGTGAGATTTTCTTTCAGGGAATAACCACCAGCTTCCAGAGCTTCGTAGTGATTATTGTTGCTGGTACTGTAACTTGGCAGCCCGGAGACATTTCCGGTATACAGAATATTTGCTGACAGTAATTGGCGAAAATCCATATCGTCCCGGACCATACCAATAACGGTTGCGCTGTAATCATTTAACGGCGCAAACACATCCTGTTCCTCGTTAGTCCAAGGTGTGGCCAGGTTTTTCAGGGTCACATTGTAAAAGTCATCGTGTTGCATTGCCGTATAGGCAGCACTGGCAGGATCGCCATTGGCGATGTCCTCGGCCATATCCAGCAATACACTTTCAGAGGGAATTGTGCCGGTGATACGGCTGTGAATTTGCAGAGCCTGATCCTGAGGGGCCGCAAGGGCTGGGGCACTCCAAAGGCCGGCCCCGATTATTGCGCCTACCACTGTGAGCTGGATCACACGCGCTCGAGACGAATTATTTTTCATTGGTTTATTTTGTCGATGGGGTCAGTGGGGTATGTCAAGGCATACTAAAAGCGAATTTCAGGACTGTCAGAATGACTTTTAATATTTGCGTCCCAGTTGGCAAACTTTTTGTGCGCAACTTGCGAGAATTACCCTCGGCGGTAAAAACCGCACACAGAAATAATGAAGGGCCTTCTGCAAATATTACCGGCATGTTGCTGGTGCCTATGCTGGGTAGAAAAAATAATGAAATCTTTGCGTGCAGTGCCACTACTACTGTTGGTGGCTGCTTGTAGTGGTGGTGGCGGTTCCTCTAGTAGTGGGGAGCAGGCGGAAGATCCTGTAGTGGTGGATTACCCTATTGCCTTCGTGCGTCGCCAGCTTAATAAGGATGATGAAGGAGCCCTAGAGCAAGATAACCAATACCAGCCCCAGGATTTTTTCCCCGGTGCTGAACTGATTCTGAAAGATCGTGCTACAGCAAGTGCTGCAGAGACAGTAATTACCGCAGAAATTTTTACCGGTGATTACGATGTTAAAGATCTCAATACCTCCGCAGATGGACAGCGTTTGGTATTTGCGATGCGCGCACCAGAATTAGAAAATGTTGATGACGATGAACAGCCTACCTGGAATATTTGGTTATATGATCTTGAAACCAAAGAGCTGAAAAGAGTCATACAGTCCGATCTGATTGCGGAGGAAGGGCAGGATGTTGCCCCGGCATTTTTGCCAGATGGACGTATTGTATTTTCCTCTAGTCGCCAGCGTCGTGCCCGCGCTTTGTTATTGGATGATAATAAGCCACAGTTTTCTGCTCTGACAGATGATCAGGATGAGCCCGCTTTTGTTTTACATGTGATGGAGGCGGATGGCAGTGACATTCGTCAGATCTCCTTCAATCAGAGCCACGATCTCAATCCCACAGTATTGAATAATGGACGTATTCTGTTTAATCGTTGGGATAATGCCGCCGGTGTAGACCGTTTAAGCCTATATACCATTAAACCGGATGGTAGTGACTTGTCTTTTCATTATGGTTATCACAGTCAAGAGACCGGCACTGAAAATTCTACTGCCACTTTCTCCAGGCCGCGTGAGATGCCTGATGGCCGTTTACTGGTCAACCTACGTTCGCCTTCGGGAATAAGTTATGGCGGCGATCTGGTGGCCATTGATGGAATCAATTACAGCGAAGCCTATAGTGAAGCCGGCGGTGAGGGGGATCTGGTTGGTCAGGCCTCTATCGCCTTTGCTGAGGTCACAACTGATGGAACCCTCTCTCCCCATGGCACATTCTCCACAGCTTGGCCTTTCTACGATGGTACCAGCAGGTTGTTGGTATCTTGGAGTGAATGCCGCATTGTGGAGGAAGAGACGGAACTGCTACGTCCCTGCCCAGAAAATTTAGGGGAAGAAGAGGAACCGGTATTAGCTGATCCTCTTTACGGCCTGTGGATTTATGACTACGTGGCAGGTACTCAACTACCCATTATCGTCGCGGAAGAGGGTGAAATGATTTCCGAGGGGGTGACACTGGAGCCCCGCGCGGAGCCGGCTTATATTCCCGACCCAATTCCTGGAATAGACGTAGATGGCGATCTAGTGCAGGAATCTGTGGGCATTTTGGATATTCGTAGCGTCTACGATTTTGATGGTGAGGATATAGCGGGAATAGAAACTCTCGCTGATCCTGCTATGACTACTGCCGATGAGCGTCCCGCACGTTTTCTCCGTATTGTAAAAGCTGTAGCGATCCCAGATGACGACACCCTGGACTTTGACGGTTCGGCTTTTGGTCGCAATCGCAGTCAGGGTATGCGTGAAATCCTGGGCTATACGCCTATTCAACCGGATGGTTCGGTACGGGTCAAAATACCTGCCGATACTCCCTTTGCAATATCAGTGATAGATGCCGAGGGTAAGAGAATTTTTGAACAACACAATAACTGGTTACAGTTACGACCCGGTGAGGTACGCAGCTGTGTGGGCTGCCATACCAGTGAGAGTGAAGTGGCTCATGGTCGCGTTGATATGGAGCTGGAATCTGCCTGGAGTGGGTCTCCTACTTCAGCGGCGCCATTTGTAAATACCGAGCCTGCATTACTGGCGGAAATGGGTGAAACCATGGCGCAGTTATTGGCTCGGATTGTTGGAGAAGCTGGATTAAAAGGGGATATACACTTTTCTGATGTCTGGACCGATCCAGCAGTTCGCGTTAAAGACACTGATATTTCTCTGGCTTACGCTGATTTATTGACTGAAATCCCCGCTCCATTAGCCTGCCTGGATAATTGGGGGAGCAGTTGCCGCAGTGTTATTCATTACGAGCAGCATATTCAGCCAATCTGGGAACTGCCACGTCAAGTTGTGGATAATGCCGGTACGGTAATTAGTGATAATACCTGTACTGCCTGTCATTCACCAGTAGATGCCGCTGGTGCTACACGAGTTCCCGCCGCGCAGCTGGATCTGACCGCAAGCGCGTCTTCTGTGAACGATGCTTGGTTTACCTCCTATGCTGAACTACTAGTTGATAGCCCGATATTGGATCTTGTCGGTGGAATTTTAACTCCACGGCTGAGGCAGGAGACGGATAACCAGGGCAACCCGGTATTTGAAACTGATGAAGATGGTAACTTGATTCTCGATGCCAATGGAAATCCTATACCGGTGATGATCGTTGTAACTACTTCTTCTGTCATGGCTGAAACTGCTGCAGAAAGTGCTTTTTTTCCTATCTTTTCGACCGGTGGTGCGCATGCGGGACTCTTAAATCCGGCTGAACTACGTTTAATTGCAGAGTGGCTGGATATCGGTGCTCAGTACTATAACGATCCTTTTGCGGCACCGGCTGACTGATCCATGTCTATTTTAAAGAAATATCTTTTTATTTTCCTGCTGTTAGGAGCCAACTTCCTTTCTTCCTTTGTATTTGCAGAGGAAGTTGGCGAAACACAATCGATCGAGAGTCTGAAAGTCGGTGAATCTTCGGGAGATATCTCTGAGGAATTCCTCTCGGTAGAGGAAAAATCAAAAGCGGTAATTCCCACTGCGATTAATTTGGTCAGCAAGATACCGGATGACGCAGAGCAAGTTACCGTTGGTAATGCATTTATTAACATGTATCGAGGCCCTGGCCGCGGTTATCCGATTTTTCATGTGGCTGAATATGGTGAAAAAATTTGGCTGCTTAAACGCCGTACTGATTGGGTAAAGGTATTGACTGCGCACAATAAGACTGGCTGGGTACGAGTTGCGGATTTGCAAGACATTTATGGTGAGGAGGGTGAGCTGGTGCGGGTTTCCCTTCCCGATTTTAGAAATGTGCAGGCGGGTTTCTTTTATCTGGGCTTATCCTATGGCGATTTTGCCGGAGCTAATTCCTTGGCGACAAGAATCGGTTACCAATTTACCGCTAATTTAGCTACCGAATTGCGTGCTACTCAGGCTGTTGGTGAATTTTCAGATAGCCAGGTTTATCAAATGGCAATACTGCATCAGCCGTTCCCGCGTTGGCGATTATCCCCCTATTTTCTACTTGGTGCTGGTCTAAATATCACATCACCTAACGCAACCATTATTGCTACGGAAGATCGTCAGGACACAGTAATGCTGGCAGGCATAGGCATAAAAACGTATCTATCGCGCCGCTTTGCCATAAAAGCGGAATACACAAACCACTACCTGCTCACCTCGCGGGAAAATAATCAGGAGATAGTCGAGTGGAAACTTGGTTTCGACGTATATCTGTAGGCACTGCAACCCTATCCGCGCTGTTCAGTGCTCAGGCCTGTGTCGCCCAGCAAGGTGAAGACGTTATTGCAGATATTGTCGTTTCAGACTTGGAGCGTCGAGAGGTACGTGATGCACTGATCGACAGTGAAAATATTGAATTGGGCATCTTTGCCGGAGTGATCAATGTAGAAGACTTTGGATCTAATGCCCTCTATGGCACCTCTGTTTCCTACCATATTACTGAAGATATCTTTATGGAAGGCACCTATGCGCAAACTGAGTTGGGTGAATCCAGCTTTGAGCGTTTAAGTGGTGCTGCTCCTCTGTTGACCGATGAGCAAAGGGAACTTAGCTATTACAATTTCTCTCTGGGTTGGAATATTTTTCAAGGAGAGTACTTCATTTCAGATGATTGGGCATTCAATACAGATTTTTATCTGGTGAGCGGTGCCGGCAATACCTCTTTTGCAGATGAAGAGCATTTTACCTACAACTTTGGTGCTGGAGTGCGCTTGTTGGCTAATGATTGGTTGGCATTACGCTTCGATGTACGTGATCACGTATTTGAACATGAATTATTTGGTGAGGCACAATCCACTCATAATTTGTCTACCCAATTAGGTTTTACTGTATTTTTCTAGTTTTTTTAAAAGAATAGTTAATAAGGATTTTTAATATGTTACGACTCGTTGCTGCTTTTATATTACTAATATCGTCGATAGGTATTAGTGCCGCAGAACCCTCCCGAGATTTTACGCTGGCTTCTAACCAAGGCACCAACCTGCGCCTGGCGGAGCAGCGCGGTGAAGTAATTATGCTGAATTTCTGGGCATCTTGGTGTGGGCCATGCCGTCAGGAAATGCCTTTACTAGATCAGTTGCACGAGCGTTATTCCGCCGCTGGATTCCAGGTTTGGGGCGTAAACGTAGATGCACATCGATCTGATGCAGAGAAATTACTGGGAAAAATACCGGTGGACTTCCCCATCTTATTCGATAGCACCAGTGAGGTGAGCAAAATGTACGGTATTGATGCTATGCCGAGTACTGTTTTTATCGACAGAGATGGCAATGTTCGCCATATCCATAAAGGCTATCGCGATGGCGATGAGGCAGCTTATAAGAAAATCATTAAGGAATTAATCCGGGAGTAATAGAATGTTGCGCTACTTGTTGCCGCTGTTGGCGGTATCGCTATTCAGTGGCTGCACAGTAACGCCCTGGGTGGCTCCTTATGAGCGTCAATATCTGGCGGACCCGATTATGGGTTTTGAGAGAGATCCAGTCGCCGCCAGTTATATGAACCATGTTTATGAAGCCCGCGAAGCGGCCAGGGGAGCCGAAGGTGGTAGTGGAGGCGGATGTGGTTGTAACTAAGTTGTTACGTTATTTCTTTATAGTAGGGTTATTTTTGCCTACTTACGCTTTTGCTGCCGTGTTACCTGAGGAGCGAGCTGATAATCTGTACCATGCCTATAGTGGTGGAGGGGTGACCATTGATGGCCCTTCAGTGTTAATTCGTAAGAATATCGGCAACAATGTTTCCTTTTCCGCAAATTACTATGTAGATATGATTTCCGGGGCCTCTATTGATGTTGAGGCAACTGCAAGTGAATATACTGAACGGCGCGATCAGTACTCTCTCGGGGTGGATTATTTGGTGGATAAAACCACCATCAATTTAGGCTATACCAATAGCTCGGAGAGTGATTATGAGGCCCAAACAGTTGGCTTTGGCATTAGTCAAGGATTCTTTGGCGACCTAAGTACTATTGATCTGCGTGTCAGCTATGGTAGTGATGAAGTTTTTCGCAATGATGATGAGTATTTTTCTGATGAAGCCCAACATCGTCGCTATGGGGTGAGCTGGAATCAGATTCTTACACAAAAATTAATTGCTGAATTAAGCATAGAGACAGTTACCGATGAAGGTTATCTGAATAATCCTTATAGGACTGTACGTTTTCTTGATCCAACAGTTCCGCAGGGATTTAGTTATCAACCTGAGGACTATCCAAGGACCAGAAATAGTGATGCGGCAGCTATTAGATTAAAATATCGATTGCCTTACCGTGCATCAATAAAAGGTGAGTATCGCCGCTATGCGGATAGCTGGGGAATAACGGCGGATAATATCGAGTTTCGTTACACTCACCCGCTAGAAGAGCAGGATGAATGGATCTTTGAAGGTAAGATACGCTATTACCAGCAAACCAGTGCCGATTTTTATAGCGACTTGTTTCCCTATTCGAAAGCTACCAGTTTTCGAGCACGTGACAAAGAGTTGAGTAACTATACCACGCTAGCACTTGGTATAGGTGTATCTTATGAATTGCCACAACGCTGGTCCCTGCTTAATCGCAGGAATACTATAAACCTATATTGGGATCATATCCTGTTTGACTACGAGGATTTCCTCGATGTTACGGTGCATGGTGATAGTACGGCTATTACTCCGGGAAGTGAACCTGCCTATAGTTTCTCTGCGAATGTTATTCGTCTCTTCTGGACTGTGCGCATTTGATATTTTAAAACCCCCTCAATGGGAGAGTATGCTCCCCCATTGAGGATAGTGGTTGAATTTGGAAGAAAAGAGCCAATTACTGATCATCGGCTCGATGAATATCGTAATCCTTTATTACTGTGGCAATCCGTATCCGGTAGTGATCAAAGAAACTGACTCTACCCAATTTCTGAGCTTCCCGATGTTGGTTCTGGCGCTTCCAGGATTGTACGGCTTGCTCGTCCCGCCAAAAAGAAAGTGAGAGAAAGTTGTCTGGGTTGTTGAGGCTCTGGAATCTCTCCACCGAGATAAATCCATTTATATTTTTGAGATACTTTCTCAGTTCCCGGGCCTTGGAAAAGTAGACTTCTTTGCTGTCATTTTTAGGTTTAACTTCAAAAATTACCGCGATCACCAGTTTATCCTCCCCTCAAGCGTATATAAGTAGATGGAACTGCTGTAAGGAATGAGCGCTTTTCCTCCAGGATAAATTGTTGATTTTGAGCAAATAGAAAATTGTCATGGCCACCTTCCGATGATTTCAGTCGTATTCTATATTTCTCATAGCTCGCCAGACTATCGAAACTAATCAGGCCAAATGCACGGTTATTGGTGCCTTCATAGGGTAGAAAATAGCCTATTAGCTCTCCTCCACATTCAGGGATAATTTTGCCCCAGTTCTCCGCATACTGTCTAAATTCATCGAGCTGATAGGGATTAATACGATACTCGATAAAACAGGTGATCGTCATAGGTTTTGCCTCTGTTTGGAATTCATTGCATTCTATGACACTAATTTTTTTATGCTTCGATCTACAACGAACTATCTGGTGTGTCTATGGAGCCTGATATATCTCTGGTGGCGGGTTTGATTGGTGATAAGACTCGCTCGAAAATGCTAATGGCACTGATGGGTGGCAAAGCCCTGACGGCAACTGAGTTGGCCTGTGAAGCTGATATCAGTGCTCAGACAGCGAGTACGCATTTATCCAAACTCACCGAAGGGGGTTTACTGGTGGTGCGTAAACAAGGGCGTCATAAGTATTTTCAATTGCGCGATTATGAGGTAGCAGAGTTACTAGAGAAACTACTTAATATCGGTAGTGCTCCGGTGCAAGGAAGTATTGATACTGGTCCTAAAGACCCCGATGTTAGGAAAGCTCGAATTTGTTACGATCACCTGGCAGGAAGTCTCGGCGTAGCCCTATACGACTCTCTAATGGCAGAAAGTGTCATCATCGAAGAGTTTCAGAGTACGAAATTGACTGAAAGCGGCAAGAAATTTTTCCGTAATCTAGGTGTTGATATTGGTGGATTGAAAAATACTCGGCGTCCATTATGCAAGTCTTGTCTAGACTGGAGTGAGAGACGCAATCATCTGGCTGGCACCCTGGGTCAATGGATATTAGAGGATGCATTTCGAAAAAAATGGGCACGAAGGAGGGTGGATTCTCGTGTGATCGATTTCTCGAGCCTTGGGCTTAAGAAATTCTTGCATAACTATCGAATATCATTTGATTGTTGAATCTTGGTGCAGGCGGTAAGTGGGTATATTAACCGCCTGTTAAATGATAAATTTAATGCTATTTTGAATGGCGGCTCTTTAAGACCTTGTTTCATATATTGTCGGAGCTCTATTTTTTTATTGGTGATGACCTCTAGCGAATATATAAGTTTATTTACCTTATAGGTTATTCCTATGAATAGAAGAGTACCCAAAAAAATCGCTTTTATTGGTTCCAGTTCTATCTATGGTCGAGGTGATACCGAGTTGGGCGGTTTCGTGCAAAGGATTCGTTTCCGCTTCGAACCTTTGAATCCCAAAAACCTAGTCTACGCCCTGGGAATATTTGGTGAAAATGTTGTATCGCTTACTCAGCGGGTATCATTGGAACTTTCTGTGAGAAGGCCACATTTAATAGGGCTTTACCCCGGTTTTAATGATATTTGTCGCATTGGTGGAGCAGAAGCACAGAATACGGTAACTCTAGATTTTTTTCGTCAAGCGATGTTAGAGCTACTGCAAGCATCTAATTCGATTGCCCCCAGCTTTGTAATGACAGGTATTCCTTTCGATGAGCAGAGAACAACGCCTTACCGTAACAGTGATAGTTATTTCTTTCGTAAAGATGCACAGCTTTATAGTCAGGTGGTTAGAGAAGTTGCCTTTAATGAGGAGGTCCCTGTGCTGGATTTTGAAAGTTTATGGTGCGCACTTGAGATTATTCCACTGCTTTCTGAGGATGGTCTCCATGCTAACCCGGCTGGGCATCAGTTACTTTGTGAGCAAACCTGGGATTTTATTTCGAGAAATTATTTATAGAGCGTCTACTTTGATTAGATATGCGTTGAGGTTCTTTCAACGGTTTATATCTGATCGATATTTTTAATTTTTGTTGCGAAATTTCCATTGTCGCCTAAGAATGTTGAAGAAATTTGATAAAAGGAAGTATGAGGTGGATAGATGGGAAACAATAAAGTCACCAGTAATTTAGAATCGTTGAAAGCTCTATCTGAGGCAGCGCGGTGTGCTGAGGAGTATATTTCTGGTATTCGAGAACAAAGAGTCAGCCCATCATCTTTGGAGTTGGCTGAGTTGGAAAGATTAAACTCCTCCCTGCCTAACAAGGGACAGGATGCTCAGCAAGTGATTGCAGATCTCCATCATTACGCCTCCCCCGCCACTGTGGCGAGTACCGGGGGTCGCTTTTTTGGTTTGGTGGTTGGAGGTTCCACACCAGCGGCAATGGGGGCCTCTATTTTGAATGCGGCCTGGGATCAGGTAGCGGTACTCGAATCATCGGCACCATCGGCCATTTACTTGGAGCGAATAGCCGCCCAGTGGCTGCTGCAATTATTAGCGTTGCCAGAAGAAAGTAGTGTTGGATTTACCACTGGTTCCTCTATGGCAAACATGGTGTGTTTGGCTGCAGCGCGCAACCGTCAATATGAGAGAATGGATATTGATTTGGCGAGAACGGGGCTCGCCGGAGCCCCACCGCTGAGGATTGTCGTCTCTGCAGAATCACATGTCACAGTGCATAAAGCCCTTTCGATTCTCGGTATTGGCAAGAATCAATTGGTGGAGGCTCCTTGTGACAATCAGGGCCGTGTGCGGGTGGACACTTTTCCCGAGCTGGATGAAACCACCATCGTGTGCTTGCAGGCAGGTAACGTGAACTCTGGTCATTTCGACCCCTTTAAAGAAATTATCCCGATGGCCAGGGCGGCTGGGGCTTGGGTACATGTAGATGGCGCCTTTGGCTTGTGGGCGGCGGCATCACCCAAGCAGCGGCACCTGACTGCGGGAGTGGCGTTAGCGGACTCCTGGGCGGTGGATGGGCACAAATGGCTAAATACACCCTACGACTGTGGTGTTGCTATCTGTAGTGAAGCCCAGATGGTACATCGTGTTATGACTACTCAGGCGCCATATTTACAGGCTGGGGTTCAGGTGCCACCGAAGGATATGGTTCCCGAATTTTCCCGCCGTGCCCGAGGTGTTGAGGTCTGGGCGGCAATTCAGGAGATGGGCAGCGAGGGGGTGGCCGCTCTGGTGGAGCGGTGCTGTGGATTTGCCCGTCAGTTTGCTGATGGACTGGCCAAATTAGGCTTTGAAATTCTCAATGAGGTCGTGCTGAATCAGGTAGTGGCCAGTATCAATGATGAATCCGCTTTGCAACAGATTGTGCGTATAGTGCAGGAGGAGGGTGTGTGCTGGTTTGGTACAACTGTGTGGCAGGGTAGAGTGGCGTTACGTCTCAGTGTCTCGTCCTGGGCAACTTCGGCAGAGGATATTGCTTTGTCACTGGATTCTATTCGCCGAGCAATGGAGCAGGTGCTTGAGGCCAAGTGATTCTAATTCCCGCTTGGAGATCAACTTTTGGGCGTTGCCACTCTGTGCGGTGGCAATACTGACTAAGCGCTGTGCTCGTTTTCCCTAGAGGATTCAGAACTCCACTGCTGAATGCAGTCTATCCTTCTGGTTGGCCCATGAATTTTAAAGTGGGCTGAACTGAGAACATTGGCGCATGGAGCAGATGAGCGATTACCCAAGAGCACTGGAAATCACCTTCGATTCGGTGCGCAATGTTGGCTTGGCTGCAGCCTTGCTGGGGGCTGCAGCGGTGATTATTCAGGCTCCCTCTCTTGCATTTAATCTCAATTGGTTGGCCTATACCGAAGCGGCACTGCTGGCTGGCTTATCTGCAGTATTGCAGTTATTAAATCTTGGCGCCTGGTTTCTGTCTATGCGTCGTCTGGGCTATAACCGGTTTTGGCTTACCCTGGCCGGCGTCCTATTTATGATTTTATTGATGCACTTTTATGTGGCTGTTGCTTCGACCAGTCTTAAAGGGCTGACTTTCACTTCGATGAATTGATGCTTTATCAGATCACACCGATTTTATAGACAAGCAGCACGGGCCAGGGAGACCCTGTCGTGAGTATGACATTCTGGATTGTTTTAATACTTTTACTGATTTTTGTCTGGTTACTGGGGATCGCTTTTTTTAGCCCAAATCTGAACCGTAATGAATTGTCCAATTTTTCCTACAACCAGTTGGCTTTTGCCGATGGTTTCTCGGTGAATTATCGGGAAGTTGGCAGGGAGGGGCGTCCGTTGCTGTTGTGCTTTCACGGTGGTGGTGATTCCTTAGGGGGTTGGGGAGAGTGGGCAAAAGTTTTGGCTAGGGATTACCACCTGATATTGGTGGATCTCCCTGGCCATGGGCTCACAGATCCCTTGCCGGGGGGCACTTATACCCCCAAACACCTGGCGGATTTTATTGGGCGCTTCATTGAGGCAATGGGCTTAGAAAAGTTTGTGTTGGTTGGCCATTCCTTTGGAGGCAACGCAGTATTGCGATACCTGATTGAACATCCCGATGCTGCAGAGGCCGCCATCTTGATTGCACCGGGTGGTTACCAATGTGGCAAGGGGTTGGAAATGCCTCCAGCTATGGCACGATTTGTACTTAGTCACTGGGGGCGACGCCTTGTCTCTCATCTGGGTAGCCGTGGGTTGCTTAGAAGAATGTTAAAAGCACGGTTTTTCTACAACCCAGCAGCGCTGCCTGAAAAAATGGTGGAACGTATCTACCTCCTCTCCCGTTATAAAAAAAACCGGGGAACAGTTCTTAATTTGGTGGCTAATGCCACTGTAAATTTTCAACCACTTAACGGTCTTGAAAATATCAAGACTCCCACTCTGTTTATTTGGGGTGCGGATGACCACATTATTCCCTTGGAGGTGGGTCGCTACTTTTCAGGTAAAATATCTGGCAGTCAATTGATAACTTATGAAAATATTGGACATATGGTTCATGTTGAAAATGCAAAAGTCAGTGCCGATGATGCAATTAAATTTATCAAAAAATCGTAGGTATTTTTATAAGTTAAAGCCAACTAAAAAGTTCGGTGAATGCCTGATCCTTCGAATATAAATTTCCTTCAGTGCTTGCGGTTAATATTAAGGTGAGAAGTTTCCTTTTTTAATTGAAGTCAAGTCTTTATAAAGGTAAATGAATAAAAAATAATATTTTCGTTAATTATGCAGCTCTCAGCGTGATCAGATAATTGCTTGTTAGGCTGCTACAAAATATATGTCATGCTTCACAGAATGACGAAAATGCCCCTCTATAATTCGCCCCAATTTATTAAAAATTACAACTTGTTACTTGGGGCTAAAATGAATGATTCCTTCAAGCTAATAACGGCTATCTGTTTATCCGTTCTGTTGACTGCCTGCGGGGGCGGCGGAGGTGGTTCTGATAGCGAGAAAGATAATAATCCTGGGGCTATTGATAATAATGGCGGTGGCACCCCTGATCCTGATCCTGATCCTGATCCTGATCCTGATCCTGATCCTGATCCTGATCCTGATCCTGATCCTGATCCTGATCCTGATCCTGATCCTGATCCCGATCCCGATCCCGATCCCGATCCCGATACCATTAGTGGTGGTGAAGGTAGCGTTAGCGAGGATAATGAGACCTCTACCTCTGGTAAGTTGATTGACAGTGTTGATGCCGAGCAAACTTTTGAAAAGCTTACTGAATGGGGAAAGTACGGTCTGCTTGATGTTTCTCTTGATGGTACCTGGAGCTATACCCTGGATGCGGGCCTGGCTGACCCCTTGAGCGCTGATGAATTGGTAATTGATGAATTTATGATTGGTGTCGGAACAGGTGATGACATCACATTAATTACTATCCAGGTGACAGGTGCGGATGATGCTTACACTTTTAGCCCTGAAACCCCTCTAGCTACTTTGCTCGTGGGGAGCGGCGAAGATGCCAAGGGTACTTTGACAATCATAGATGTTGACGGCAATACCCCAGGGTTTAATGAGAGTATTATTGCTGGGAATTATGGTGATTTTAGGATTACCAATGTTGGTAATTGGGAATATATCCTTAATGACAAAGCACACAGTCTTAATGCTGGGGATGCGGACACTGATACCATCACTTTCACATTAACTGATGGTGCGGAACAATCCGTTGTTTTTTCTGTTGTTACAGTTGACCCTAGTGGCAATGGATCCTTTGAGTTCTCAGTGGAGCAGAAACGTGTAATGCTGGATACCCACAATGAATATCGTGAGAGATGTGCTAAAGGTGAGGCCGGTGAGGGGGATAATGCCCCCAAAAGCGCCGGTAATATGCAGACTCTTTTCTGGGATAATGCCTTGGCTAAAGTGGCGAAAGAAAGAGCATCAGCTTGTTACTTTGGTCACTTAAATGGAGCTGCTGGTATTCGAGAGGCTTTTGAGAAAGTTAAAGACGAAGTTTCTTTCGTTCTTCCTGTTGGTAATATTGCAATTGGAGAAAATGTTTCAATTTACATATCTAATCCACCAGCGTCGCAATATGATGCTGACCATTGGGGCGGATCAGTTAAATCCTGGTATGCTGAAAGCCACGCTTATGACTGGGATGCGATGCGATGTCACGATGACACCTGCGGGCATTGGGCCCAAGTATGTCATGGGGAAACTCGCTATGTAGGCTGTGCTGTGGCAGAGTGCGATAGTGTTATAGGCTCCAATAACCCTGCGTATAATGACGGCGCACATGTTTTAGTCTGTAATTATTTCCCTGCGTTGAATCAGGCTGAGATACCTTTCACTGATAACTATGGTTTTGATACTTGTAGAACCTGTATTAATTATGATATCCCTTTCTGTGTTGACAATATGTGTACCGGTGGAAAATCCACAAACTGGAATGCCTCGAAAAAGAAAGATAAGTATGTTGATCAATGTACCGATGGCTTAGGTAGGGATATAGTACCCTGTACTTTTGGTAACCATCCACCGCCCGCTCAAGTTACAGGGTTTAAATATATAGTTTCTGATAGGCAGGTAAAATTATCCTGGAATGAAACCATCAAAAATGGCGGCGTACTTCACTATAAGATCTTTCGTGGTGAGGAACTAATAGATAAAACTCGTCAATTATTCTATAGGGATTCTGATGTGGAGCAGGGTGTTAATTATCGATATAAAATTATAGCGGTAGACCATGCTGGTCAAGAAGGCTTGCCCGTTTATTTAGATGTACGTACTAATTCAAATTGGTAAAGAATAAAAAATATGCTTTGAGAGCGGGGAAGGAGCCAGGATATGGTGGATTTCAAGCTCTCAATGCATGGTTGCTTGTAAATTATACTGGACGAATATTATTTTTATATTTTAATAGTTCAATACTGAATAAAGACTTTATTAAAAGTTTTACAGGGTAAAAGTTACTTTGTTGCAGGGTATTATCTGATTGTTGCGTAAGAAAATATTTTTGATTTTAAAGAATGTTCAAGATAGATTTACCTGCAGATTATTTTTAAGTGCTTTATCATTAAGTGAGGATTAGTTTTCCTTTCTAAAACCAATCGATGGGATTTGTAAAAGATAAAAAAAGGCCGCATAGCGGCCAGGTTTGGGGGGATAAAAGAGGTAGAATTATTTTATTTTAACCAAGTCGTAATCACCCAATGCGGGCACTGTCAGGTGAATTTTTGATTCCAGTCGGTCGATGGATTGCAGGGAAGCACATAGCTGCTCCGCAGTGTGTTCAATTTGCTCAGCGCGTTGTTCCAGTAGTTCTTCCGCTTCCTCGGTAACACGCTCCTCAATACTCTGACCGCCAGTGAAGGCTGCCTTGAGTGCGTGCCAGGCAATAGTTCCTGCGGCATCCTTGGCTAAGCGTTCGATGCGGGGCTCAAATTCTTTGGAAATCGTCTCGTCGATAAAGTTACCAATCTCAGTATCGCCGAGATAGTAGATTTCTCCCTCGCGATTGAGACGGTCTTCGGTGCGCTGGATTAAATCTGCAGAGAACTGCTTAAGCTCCTGATTTTCTGGATGATCTGGCCCGGCCAGGGCGCTAATAGCAATAGATAAGCCATCCATAGCGATATCTACGGCCTCTAAAGTGACTAGCAAGGTATCACGGCCGGCTGCATGCAGTTTTTGACGATATTCCTGTAACAGCTCTTGTTGTTGATCATCCAGGGTGATCATGTCTCCATTTACTATTAGCTGTGCAGGTGAGTGAAAAGACACCAATTGCTGCTTATCGCTATCCTCGTGTATTTCGAAAAAATCGGACCCCACTTTTACGGTGTAATCCAGGGTGGACTCACAGTTGTCAGTATCGATATGAATGGACTCAAGTGCCATAACTTGGCTGGCTCCACCCAGGCTGATCAGGGCTGATATCGCAAGTGGCTTCCACATATTTATATCTCTGTATTGTACCTTTCCCATTGAGACGAGGTAGGGGCTGTGAATAGATGCAGAGAATAGGAAAAAAATTGTAGATTATTTTTTATACAGATCGGGACTTCTCTAAGTGCTACCCTAGGCCGCGGTTCAATGCGGTGATGGTGCTGCAGGGTATTGGCTCTAAATAATTAAGAATTGGGGGATGGCAAATGTCATTCAGCAGGCAGTTGATGGCTCTGTGCTTAGTGTTGTTAAGCACAGTGGCTCGGTCTGGGGATATCGCCGAGTACACGGCAGATATGCGCAAGTACAGTGGTTATCACGATTTCTATTGGGATGAAAACAGCGGTCGGGTGCTGTTGCAGATTAATGAGTTTGAGCGTGAACTGCTGCTTCTCACCGGTCTGGCCCAGGGGCTTGGATCGAACCCTGTGGGTCTGGACCGCAATCAGATAGGCGAGAGCCGTTTGGTTAAGTTCCAACGTGTGGGTAACAGGGTGCTAATGCACCAAGTGAACGCCAACTATCGCGCTGAATCAGAAAACCTGGCAGAACGCCGCGCGGTGGAGGAGGCTTTTGCCTCTTCTGTGCTCTGGGGTTTTGAAACTTTGGCACAGGAGGATGGCGTTGCCCTGGTGGACTTTACCCCCTTCCTTCTCAGCGATCAGCACGGTATTAGTGCTCGTTTGAAACAGGCGGAGCAAGGCAATTACTCTGTGGATAAGTCCAAGTCCGCAATCTACTTGCCCCGCACCAAAAATTTCCCCAAGAACAGTGAGTTTGAGGCTCAACTGACTTTTTCTGGTAGCAAGCCTGGTAAGTATTTGCGTGAAGTGGTGCCAACTCCCACTCTGGTTTCGCTGCGTCAGCATATCTCCCTAATAGAGCTTCCTGATAAACATTACCAGCCGCGAGCATTTCACAGCCGCAGCGGTTATTTCCCCTTCACTTTCCGTGATTACGCTACGGCAATTGACCAGCCTCTGGATCAGCGCCTTATCTACCGGCACCGCCTGGAGAAAAAACCGGGTAGTGATGAAGTGGTTGAGCCTATTGTTTATTACGTGGACTCCGGTGTGCCGGAGCCTGTACGCAGCGCGTTGGTAGAGGGGGCCAGCTGGTGGAACCAGGCTTTTACTGCAGCCGGTTATAAGGACGCCTTCCGCGTGGAAATCTTGCCGGAAGGTGTAGATCCGCTGGATGTGCGTTACAACGTAATCAATTGGGTACACCGCTCCACCCGCGGTTGGTCCTATGGATATTCTGTTTTTGACCCCCGTACCGGCGAGATTCTCAAGGGTAATGTAACTCTGGGCTCCCTGCGTGTACGCCAGGACTTTCTAATCGCCCAAGGGCTTTTGCAGCCCTATTCCGATATATCTGCTAATACCCAGGCCTTGCAGGCGATGGCGTTAGCTCGAATCCGTCAGCTGTCTGCTCACGAAGTGGGGCATACCCTGGGTCTTGCGCATAATTTTGCCGCGAGTGCCGTAGAGCGCGCTTCCGTGATGGATTATCCGGCGCCGCTGATTGCTCTGTTGGGCACCGAGCTGGATTTCTCTGAGGCATATGCCACTGGTATTGGTGATTGGGATAAGTTAGCAATTCGCTATGGCTACGGAAACGGCGGGGAGGAACAGTCCTATCTGGATAGCATCATCGAAGAAGCGGAGAAGCAAAAGCTACGCTTTATTTCTGACCCCGATTCCCGCGCGATAAACAATGCTCATGCAGCCTCTCATTTATGGGATAACGGCAGGGATCCCCTGGAAGAGTTCAGCCGTTTGACCGAGCTGCGCCGCCATGCTCTGGATAATTTCTCTCGCGCGGCAAATCCCAAATCCGCGCCTCGCTCTGACCTGGAGGAGACCCTGGTGCCAGTTTACTACGGGCATCGCTATCAGGCCGAAGCTGTGGGCAAGTTGATTGGTGGGCTGGATTACGATTACTTATATAACGGCGCTGAGCAGAATAGCTACACGCTAGTACCGGCTGAGCGCCAACAGCAAGCCATGGATGCGCTAGTTGAAACTCTGTCGCCAGAATTTCTGGCATTGTCAGAACAGGTTCTTCAGCTAATTCCCCCCAAATCCTATGGTTATGAACGTACCAGGGAGAGTTTCCCCTCTCACACCGGAGTCGCCTTCGACGCAGTGGCTTTGGCCGAAGCAGCAGCGGGTCACACCCTGTCGATCCTGATGGACCCACAGCGGGCGGCACGTATGGATCAGCAGAATGCACGTAGTAGTGAAATTCCTGCATTCGATAGTTTATTAGAGCGGCTTACCACGGGAGCTCTGGATAATGAACAGTATTCCGGTTTACACGCGTCAATTCACCAGCGTATCAACCATGTATACATCCAGAAGCTGATGCTGCTTGCTGGTGATCGCACTGCCGCTGAATCGATACGAGCCAAGGCACAATTACAGCTGGCCAAATTCCAATTGGCACTTGGGCAGAAAAAATTATTTGGTGAAGATTCGCAGGGATACAATGCCCATTATTATTTCCAAGCCAAACGCATTGAATCTTTCATGCGCGGTGAACTTGAAGTAAAAGCCGGGGACATTAAAGCGATGCCACCGGGTTCACCAATCTGAGTCTTGTCGCGTTTGAGATTAAGCCTGAGATCACCCGGAATAATTGCCGGGCGATCCCAGGCAAGATCAGCTGCGAATGAACTGAGATTTTTTTATCCAGTGACTGCCGCGATACTTTCTCGTAGAGGCGGAATTGCGTTTTGCCCAGAAGAAATGGCGATTAAACTGGAACTCTACTTCATAACCTTCTGCCAGGGCTGCAAATGGCATCGCTTGCCAGCTGGTCTGACGCCGTTTGCTGGTGGCTTCCAGTAGGTACTCCTGGCCATCCAATATGGCAACTACCCAGGCGTGTCCCTGGCCTTTGTGTGTCCCTAGTGCTACTCGCGCGTCCACGCCCAGCTCAATCAGCCAGTCGGCCAGTAAGATGGCATGATCTTCGCAGTCGCCGCGCTTTTGATAATAAGCCTGACGGGATGTCTGCCAGATATCGGAAAGTCCGGCATACTGCAGATGGTCGTACTGATACTCCTTTTGCATCGCCAAAGTATATAGCGGTACCCAAAGCTCGCGGGTTTGGAAAGGCTTGAAGCCCACCAGGTAGCTATTGGCAAAATGGTGCTGTTTATCCAGCCCTCTTGCAGTAGCTGTGACTGCCTCCAGCCCTTGCCAGTTCCAGATGGAAACCTGTGCGCTCTCCTCAAGAGAACGCTTGGCCACTACCTGTTGGATTGTTTCTTCCGGTAGTGGATAGCTGGTACCCACTACTCTTACCACCCCATTTTGGCGATCTATGGTATCAGCGTTAGTAGAACCATAGGCCCTACTTGCTGAATTGAGGGGCTGCTCCGACGAAGGTTTTAATTCAGGCTCTTGAATTGTATTGCGTAGAATTTCTGGCAGTGTTAACAGCACAGAGAAAATAAGCAAGGGGACAATCCCTTTATACACGTTTTTACCCTTTCAATCCGAAAGAAATAATGATGGCAACAAAAATCAGAATTGTGGACGCAAAGATAGAAACTGCGATATTGCCATTTTTCAATTCACCTTCGATGTCTACTGTACGTAGCAGTTTTTTGTCGATTGTTATTAAGGCGATTATTCCAATAAAAAGAGCCAAAACTGTGTAGATTAGGTTGATGCCGAGATTAAATAGTGTTGCGGTTATAAATTCTAATTGCATATTTTTTATTTCGATAAATCAGATTTAAATTTTTATCGATTGTAACATCTTTCACTTAATTTCTCTGTCTTGTTGTATGTGAGTAAATGCAATATCTTGTTTTTTTTATTGATTGGTGTTGAAAATGCGTTTTGTTTCAGTTGCGGGCCTGGCGGCTTCCCTTTTTATGTTGTCCGCTTGTGGTGAGCGGGTAGAAGTGCCGCCTGCACATGTTGGCAAGGTGTTAACGGAGAGTGGCTACAAGCCCGAAGTGGTACCGCCTTCCAAGTTTCGCTTGGATATGTGTATGTTTTATTGTGACAAATTGGTCACAATGACAATTGCAGACTTTGGTCATTTGGAAAAATTTAAAGTCTTTATGCCCAAAGATCAGCTTAATATGAGCTTTGATGTACGTATGACCGGTGCCATCAGTAGAGAGGCTATCGATAGTGTTTTCGATCGTATTCCGCCTGACAATGACAATATTTCGGTAAATCGCGTTTATGGTACTTATGCACAGCCGGTAATTAGAGATGTGGTACGCCGTGTTGTAGCCAAGTACTCCATCAATGAGATTGCTTCAAGCCGGGAGTCTCTGAGCCACGAGCTGTTTAATGAGGTATCCAAAGCCCTAAAAGGCACACCTATTGAAATTAAGCGTTTGGGACTGGCGGATATCCAATTTCCTAAGGTCATCACTCAGGCTAAAGAGCGTGCGGCCGAGCGACGTGAGCTCATAGAGCAGGAAAAGGCTCAATTTCAGATTCAGAAGATACAGATGGAGCGCGATTTGGAGAGGGAAAAAATGAATCGTGCCATTGCCCGTGAAAAAGCGATTGGACAGAAAGAGGTCAATGATTTGCTTGCCAAATCGGTGACGGATAAATATCTGGCTTATAGAACCTTGGAAGTCCTAGATAAAATGGCCGAGTCAAACAACAAGGTATTTTTGCCTGTAGAGGCATTGGGGACCATCGGCATGCAACACGCGGTTCTTAATGATCAAGTAAAGCAGGTGGCTGGTAAATAGTGTTTGCAGATAAAGGCTGGAAGCAACTTCTGGCCTTTTAGAACCTGGCGAGCAGATTTTTGTTGGGGAAATTGGATACTTATAAAATATTAAACATTATGTAAGTATTTAGAGCTTCTATTTCTGGAAAGCTATAGCTCAGAGCACACTTGGCTGTTCCCACAATAACAGGCCATATTATTTCAGCTGCTGACTGCTAATTCTAATCAGAGGATGAATCCTTCCCAAAGGGGGAGCAATAAGCTCCCCCCATCTGAGAAGGTTCGATCAGAATTACATGGAGCCGGTGCAACCATTGGCCGCCAGGTAATCAAATGCGGCTTTGGCTTGAACCAAGCCATAACCATAGGCATTGTCACGGCCTGCATCACCCAGATCCTCTGCGGTAGCATGCAGGGCTGTGCGAATTTCGCTGTTGCTACAGTTCGGGTAGTGGCTCCAAACCAGAGCAGCTACACCAGCAACATGTGGGGTCGCCATGGAGGTGCCATTAAAGTAGGCGTAATCCTGTGCTTCGGTCTCTATCGTTGCACTGGCCCCCAGCTGGGTTAATAAAGCGCTGCCATCCGCATCGGAAATACCCACGGAAGGAATATGAGTCTCCACGCCACCATGGGTACCGTAAAGCATTCCGGGTACGTTGTTATAGATGATCGCTCCAACACCACCACCGGCTTCACAGTTCAGAACTTTATCAGCAAAGCTGATATTGCCACGTTGAATTAAACAGATTTTACCTGCTGCGCTTACGCAGGCAGATTCAGCGGTACCACAATCTTCCAAGGCTCCGGTAATCGTCCCAATGGGAGTACCAGTCATAGCTGCGGCTTCGACTTCAGCCCCTGCTACTTCCAGGGTGGCTGCCTGGCCGCTGCCAGTGGGGATGGAGGACAATACCTGCACGCCAGGCCCAGCGAGTTCAACCTGATTGGTTTGCTGGGAGAAACCTGCGATGTTTTTGTTGCTGTCGATCGCTGCTACAGATACAACGGAGTTGTAAGAAGCAGGATAGTTATGACGGGTATTGCCATCATTACCAGCGGCGGCAATTGAGAGAATGCCGCGTTTATTGAGATTATCGAAACCGCGTCTCTCAAAGAAGCTGGCTCTGTCACCACCGAGGCTCATATTAATTACATTTGCACCATTCGCTGCACAATCTTCTGCAGCGGCAATCAGGGATGAAGAGTAAGCCCAGCCATCAGCACCAAATACTTTGACGATGTGCAGATTGATATTGCTGTTAGGCATTACCCCCACAACGCCAGCGTTATTATTCATGGCGGCAATAGTGCCGGCTACATGGGTACCATGGCCATTTTGATCTTCATACCAGTTGCCAGTGCCCTCTGGATCGTTGCTACCGGTAACGGCATTGCCTGACAGGTCTTCGTGGGCCAGGTCGTAACCGGAATCAATGATACATACGGTGCGGTTGCCAGCTTGTAAATCGCTGAGTTGGTCTGCCTGTACCATAGGGATACCGTAAGGTACTTCCTGAGACAGTGGATAACGTTTCAGATCCTCTTCAATAAAGGCGACATTGGGGTTCCTGCGTAGTGCCATTAATGCTTTTGCCGGCAGGTGTGCAGCCATAGCATTATGGTTGCGAACGTCAAGCGCTTTACGGCCGCCGTTTTGCTGAACTAGAGACCTGACGGACTCCCCCTTGCCTTCTTTGAATGTAACGATATAGCGCTTGTCTTCGGCAGTGGCAGATGCCGCTAGGCTTAATGCCAGGGCGCCGCTGGCAAATATCGAAAGGGCCTTTTTCATGAGTTACTCCTTAACAGATATTATTTTATTTTTGGGGAGAGGAAATCCTTACGGGAAGTAAATCCCGCCTTTCCCCGTCATGAAAAATAACAACCTTTTAGTTTTTGAGGAATCAAAAACGTGCTTTTTATTTAAAAAAATATATTTTTAATAGCTGGTTAAAAGTTGGCGGTTTTTTCATTGAAAGGTTTTCATTTGAAAACGTTTCTTTACGGCGGGTATAAAAATAAAAAATAATACTTAAGTATTTAAATTTGGTTTTAAAGGTGTGTGAATTAGAAGCCAGGCACACTTTTGTGTGCCTGGTCAGTATTAGGGGGCTAGTTCAGGGTTGTTTTTTCTATCGGATTGCCATTGGTGTCGAGTTCAATAATCTGACCAATGTTAAGTTCAAGAATACCGTTTTCTATTTTGCTTTTATCACCAACAATCACCCAGATAAACTGATCTGGCTTGATAGTGTCCTGGGCCAATTTGTGTATTGCCTGAAGGTTTACATTGCGGATTTTTTCTGCATAGCTATCCATATAATCCAGAGGGCGGTCATAAGTGATTATGCTCGAAACTGCACTGGAAACAGCTTTAATGGTTTCAAAGCTACCTGGTAACTCATTGACACTTTTATTTTTTACTTTTTGCAACTCCTCTTCCTGAGCTGGTTTGTTGCTGATATAACTGCGCAACTCAGTCTGCAGTTCTAGCAGGGATTCTCTGGTTTTATCTGTTTGTACCGGTGCATAGATCATTAATGGCTGCTGGCCTTTCGCTCCCGTTAAAAAGGAATAAGCCCCATAAGCCCAATGCTTATCTTCGCGCAGGTTCATATTTAGGCGAGCGGTGAATGTGCCGCCAAAAATATTATTCATCATATGCATCGCATCGCGCTCAGCAATCTTTTCGGAGGGCGCCAGCAAGCCGCCAATAATAATACTTTGTTCTGCGTCAGGCTTGTTAATTAGATAGACACTGGCTTTTTGAGGATGTGCTACTCGTGTAAGGTTTTTCTGGGGCAGGGGACTTTCTGGTGCGCTCCAATCGGCAAAATGCTGTTCCAATTTCTGTGTTAATACCTCGAGGGTGATATCACCAACAGCAACTAGGGTGGCATTGTCTGGGCGCAGCCAAGTTTTATGGTAGTCCACCAAGTCATCACGATTTAATGACCCTATAGAGGTCTCTGTACCGGAACCGGTAAATGGTACGCCGTAGGCATGGCCCTCTCCATAAAGTAATGGCGGTAAGCTGCGTAACGCCATTTGTACTGGGCGAGTTTTTTCTTGTTGAATAGCGGCGATCCAGCGCGCCCGTTTACGTTCAATTTCCTCTTCTGAGAAAGCCGGGTGCATAACAATGTCGGCGAATAGCGCTAGGGAATCATCTAAGTTGGTTTTCAAGGCATTGAGGCGCACGGTAGAAGTGTCGATGTCGGCTCCTGCGCCAATATGAGCACCCAGTATTTCTTCTCTCGCACTGATCTGCAGTGCATCCAGTTTGCTGGTGCCCTCTTTCAGCATGGACATCGCATAGCTGGATGTGCCCAATTTGTTGCCCTGATCTGCGGCATATCCGGCATCAAACTGCAGGCGTAGATCCACGACAGGTACAGAGTTTCGTTCAGCCAGGACTACTTTAAGTCCGTTAGAAAGCTCGGCTGTTTGTAGCTTGGGGAAGGGTACACTGGGGAAATTGCCCGTCTCAGGTAGTTTGCTGCGGTCAGCCCGGCTTTTGGTTGCTTTGTATTCGGGGAAGGGCAGAACTTCAAGATTGTAATCACCACTGGACAGCCATTTCTGTGCAGCTTCACGAACCTTTTGTGGGGTGATTTTTTGTTTCTCACTCAGTGCATCCAGATAGGCATTGGGGCTATTTTTATAGAGTTCGCCACGGGCAAGGAGTACCCCTTTACCGCTCCAGCCTCCGACTTGCTCGAGGCTGCGCACCATTGAGGCGTATTCGCTCATATTTACCCTGGCCAGCTCCTCCTCGGTTGGCCCTTCGGCAAGGAATTTCTCCAGCTCTTCCTCAATGGTGGCCTCCACCTTAGCAGGTGCTACACCGGGCTTGACGTCTGCGGTAATAGGGAAGATGGAGGAGAGTTCGAATTCATGCAGGCCAACGCTGATATTGGTGGCGATTTGGTCTTTATAAACCAGGCGCTTATACAGGCGTGAATTCTTGCCGTCACCGAGCACTGCTGCGGCCAGAGCAATAGCATTGGCGTCTTCGTGGGTGAGGTTGGGGGTATTCCAGACTTTATACAGGCGGGGCTGGGCTACGCGGTCGAACATTTGCTCGCGGCTGGATTGATCCCGTTTTGCAATCCAGGCCTTTTTCTTTATTAGGGGAGGGCCGGCGGGGATATCGCCAAAGTAGTGGCTCACTTTAGCCTTGGCCGTTTCCACGTCGATATCGCCAGCTAGGACCAATACGGTATTAGCTGCACCATAGTATTGTTTGAACCATTCATGCACATCCTCAAGGGTTGCGGCATTGAGGTCTTCCATCGAGCCAATGGTGGTCCAGGAGTAGGGATGATTGGCGGGAAAGATCGCTTTTTGCATACGCTCCCAAACTTTGCCGTAGGGTTGGTTTTGCCCTTGGCGCTTTTCATTCTGTACCACCCCGCGTTGCTCATCGAGCTTTTCCTGGGTAATCACTCCCAGTAAGTGGCCCATTCGATCGGATTCCATCCAAAGGGCCATGTCCAGTGCGTTGGTCGGTACAGTTTCAAAGTAATTGGTACGGTCTAGCCAGGTAGTGCCGTTCATTCCTGTGGCACCGGCCTGCTCAAAAGGTTTGAAATACTCATCGTTGTAATTTTCTGAGCCACTGAACATCAAGTGCTCAAATAAATGGGCAAAGCCTGTGCGCCCAGGTTTTTCATCCTTGGAACCAACGTGATACCAGACTCCCACGGAAACAATGGGAGCTTTGCGGTCTTCATGAACGATAACGCGCAGGCCATTCGGCAGGGTAAATTTCTCGAAATTGATGGAAAGCGGAGCTGTGGCACTTGCTGTGGAGGTTAATGCTGAGCTGAGAGAGTTTTGTTCGTGATTATTATTTTCTGGTGCTTTTCCGCAGGCAGATATAGCCAGAATCAGTGTCAGGGGTACACTGTACTTTCGTACAATTTTCATAGTATTTCCTTGTCGAATAATCCTAATAATCGGTATTGGGGGCGCTTTTGAGTGGTAGGCAATTAACGCTGAGTCTCTTATGAGTTTCTTATTATAAAATTTTTTCTGAAAACAGATTGGCTAATTGTTTGCTGCTTTCTCCATGAATACGACACTAGTTCATGGAGGAGTTACCTGTGCAATACGATCTAAAGAGCTAGTGGGCATGCTGTAGACCTATATTGATGCACGATGAATTGAGCTTTATTACTGAGTTCTTATAGCGGGCGAGGGAGCACCTGGCAAATACGCTGCTTTACGCGTAGGTAGCTCCCAATAAAAAGCCTAATGACTTAGTAGGCTTGGCGAATGATATCGATTCCTGGTGTGATGGCACGGTTCCATGCCGCTTCGATCTCAGGGGAGAACGCACTGTCATGTTGGCGTAGGGTGGCTATCAGGGCATCCAGCCACAGGCGGTACCATTCTGGGCGAATATTATAGCCAGTGCGGTCGTGGCTTTTACCCAGGGCGCGCAGTTTGGTGTCAGACATACCACGGGAGTAAAGCACTAATTGCATAATGCCGTTACGCAACAAATGCCGCTGGGCCTTCATATCTGTATTGGCAAATAGATTGCGAATATCCGCGGAGCTGCCCATAAAGCGATCGTAAAAGTCCTTAAAGAATTCCTCATTGTTGCAGCAGCGTCCGTAACTTTGAAAGACTATATCGCTGTCGGATTGTTCCATAGGTAAGAAATCTCCATATGTGCCCCGCCGCTACCGTGGTATACGCCGGGTCTTGTGTAGTAGTGCTTATTCGATGGGGTCGGCGATTCTAGCGGTGTGGCTTTTCAGCGAAAAGAACTTTTGCATCAATGGGTTACAGAGCAGAGAGGCAAGAGAACACGAGTCGTAAGGGTGAGGCTGGATCTCTCAAGCCATAGGTTCTAGTTGAGTCTTTCGTGCAGCTTCTCTGCCAAATACCTAGCTCGCGTATGGAGTTAGGAGTTTATATGAGCGCGGCTATAAGTTTGGCATTAGGTGCCTACAGGTGCTTCTGCCAAACAGGCTTAGAGTGAATTTCGATCTTTTCTGGCTCTGACATTAAAACTGCCATGTTTTTCCTTGTTTAACTGTCGGCAGTGGTGCGGCGCAGTTGATATACTCCGCGCCCACATTTTCAGTTAATCGAAGTAGAAGAGGATTGGCGAATGGCGGTCAAATTGATGACAGATCTGGAGCTTGCGGGTAAGCGCCTACTAATTCGCGAGGACCTGAATGTACCGGTGAAAGCTGGTCGGGTAACTTCTGACGCCCGTATTCGCGCGGCGCTTCCCACTATCCAGGCCGCCATTGATGCTGGTGCCAAAGTACTGCTGATGTCCCACTTGGGCCGTCCTACAGAGGGGGAGTATGCGGATGAATTCTCCCTGGCTCCGGTAGCTGCGCATTTAGGTGAACTACTCGGTCGAGAAGTGGCCCTGATCAAAGAGTGGCGCGATGGCGTCGAGCTGGCTGAGGGCGAGGTGGCGTTGCTGGAGAACGTACGCTTCAATGCCGGCGAGAAAAAAGACAGCGAAGAGCTGGCTAAAGCTTACGCGTCACTCTGCGATATTTTTGTAATGGATGCCTTTGGCACTGCGCACCGCGCCCAGGCTTCCACACACGGTGTGGCCAAGTTTGCTCCAGTCGCTTGCGCCGGTCCATTACTAGCAGCCGAACTGGATGCTCTGGAGAAGGCACTGGCTGAGCCAGCCCGTCCATTGGTTGCGATTGTGGGTGGTTCTAAAGTGTCTACCAAGCTCACTGTGTTGGAGAGTCTGGCGGATAAAGTAGACCAGCTGATTGTGGGTGGTGGTATCGCCAATACTTTCCTCGCCGCTAGCGGCAAGCCGGTGGGCAAGTCTCTCTGTGAGCACGACTTGGTGGATACCGCCAAGGGTTTGATGCAGAAGTGCGATATTCCTGTGCCCGTTGATGTTGTGACCGGTAAGGAATTCAGCGAAGCAGCTGTAGCGGAAACCAAGGCCGCCGATGCTGTGGCTGAAGACGATATGATTTTTGATATTGGTCCACAATCTTCTGCAATGCTGGCGGAGATTCTTAAGGGCGCGAAAACCATTATCTGGAATGGCCCTGTAGGCGTATTCGAATTCGATCAGTTTGGTGCTGGCACTGAGCATCTGTCTAAGGCCATTGCCGATAGTGATGCCTTTTCTATTGCCGGCGGTGGCGACACCCTTGCGGCTGTGGATAAATATGGTATTGCCGATAAGGTATCTTATATTTCCACGGGTGGTGGTGCCTTCTTGGAATATGTTGAAGGCAAGAAGCTGCCCGCGGTAGCCATCCTGGAGTCCCGCGGCGAAGACTGAGTACCCAATAATGCCCTCCTCTTAAATGTGGAAGGCAATAAAAGCAAAAAATTACAAATACGACGAGTAGACGAGAAAGGAATTTAATATGGCTCTTATCAGCCTACGCCAATTGCTGGACCACGCTGCCGAGCATGGTTACGGCGTACCGGCCTTCAACGTAAACAATTTGGAACAGATGCGCGCGATTATGGAGGCGGCCAAGGAAACCGACTCCCCAGTAATCGTACAGGCCTCCGCCGGTGCGCGTAAATACGCCGGTGCGCCCTTCCTGCGTCATCTGATCCTGGCCGCCATTGAGGAATTCCCGGAAATTCCAGTGGTAATGCACCAGGACCACGGCACCAGTCCGGCAGTGTGCCAGCGTTCTATCCAACTGGGTTTCAGCTCCGTGATGATGGACGGCTCCCTGCGTGAGGACGGCAAAACCCCGGCTTCCTACGAATACAACGTTGATGTTACTCAGCGCGCAGTAGATATGGCACACGCCTGTGGTGTTTCTGTTGAGGGTGAACTGGGTTGCCTGGGTTCCCTGGAAACCGGTATGGCCGGTGAAGAGGACGGTGTTGGTGCTGAGGGCAAGCTATCCCATGATCAGCTGCTGACCGACCCGGAAGAGGCTGCGGACTTTGTACAAAAAACTAAGGTGGATGCCCTGGCTATTGCCTGTGGTACCAGCCACGGTGCCTATAAATTTACCCGCCCGCCTACTGGTGACATCCTTGCTATTGACCGTATCAAGGAAATCCACGCGCGTATCCCAGGCACTCACCTGGTGATGCATGGTTCTTCCTCTGTGCCTCAGGAGTGGCTGGCGGTAATCAATGAGTTCGGTGGTGAAATCCCCGAAACTTACGGCGTGCCGGTAGAGCAGATTTGCGAAGGCATCAAGCACGGTGTACGTAAGGTCAATATTGATACTGACCTGCGTCTCGCCTCCACCGGCGCCACCCGTCGTTTCCTGGCCGAGAACCCGTCAGAATTTGATCCACGCAAATTCTACAAGGCTGCTATGCAAGCTATGAAGGAAATTTGTGTTGCGCGTTACGAAGCCTTCGGTACCGCCGGTCAGGCCAGCAAGATTCGTCCGCTCAGCCTCGATGCCATGAGTGAGCGTTATGCCGCTGGCGATTTGGAACCGCAAATCAAGTAAGCGCTTACTTATTTTGCAGTGAAGAAAGGCGGCCATTGTGTCCGCCTTTTTCATATTTAAGTCACCATTCACTCAGCCTGTCTCTTCCCACCCAGTGAAAATGCAGTACCATTGGTTCAATGGAAACCTTGCAAGACATCAACACCTACGAAAGTAGCCCGGTAATTCAGCGCCCGGACTACTCGGCATTGCGGCAAAAGCTGCCGCAGCTGGACTTTGCCAATGATACGGCACCGTTGCTGACTGAGATGCAAGACTACCGAAATTTTTACGACTTACATTTTCCTCTCTCCTATAAAACCGGTGTCGGCACTTTTACTGCGGCGGGCTTTGAGCTGGTGTCCCAATATTGGCTGGTTGAAAAACCACGCGGTACCTTGTTTATCTGCCATGGTTATTTCGATCACACCGGTATTTATGGACCAGCGATTCGTTTTGGCCTCGAGCGCAATCTCAATGTGGTGATTTTCGATTTTCCTGGTCACGGCCTCTCCAGCGGCGAGCGGGTGGCTATTCAGACTTTCCTGCAATACCGCCAGGTATTTGATCGTCTTTTATCGGTTGCCGAAGGGAAACTACCCAAGCCTTGGCACGCCCTGGGGCAAAGTACTGGTGGTGCCGCCTTATTAGCGCACTTGCAATACAGTCGTAAACAGCCACTAGATAAGGTTTTTCTGTTGGCTCCTCTGGTGCGCCCGGCCAATTGGCTTCTGGTGAAATGGAAGTACTATCTTGGACGCTTGTTTATTAGTGAACCCAGTCGAGAGTTCACGATTAATACCCACGATGCCGAATTCTCCCGGCGCCAGGCCCTGCGCGACCCCCTGCAATCCAGGGTAATTTCCATGTGTTGGCTTGGCGCCATGGTGGATTGGATCAAGACTTTTCCCAAAAGCGCACGCAATCCACGCAAGATCTTGGTGGTACAGGGCACCGGTGATGGCACGGTGGATTGGCGCTATGATATGCGCGCAATTCGCGATCGTTTTCCGCATTGCCACCGAGTATTAATTCGCGGTGCCCGTCACCAAATGATCAATGAAACCCAGCCCTATAGGCATCAGATACTGGCTGCTATGGATGACTGGTTAAATAGATAGGCTAAAAAGCCTCTCATTCCCCAATTTTATCTATGCTAATTTTCCACTGATTTTCTCATATTATTACATTGAGAGGCTTTATTGGGCTCGGTAATTCTATTGATTGAGACTTTCATCATATGTTTCATGTTTTCAAAGAGAGAGGGAGATTCTTACCAAAGGATTTCTCCGTTAATTAGGGAGGTGAACAAGGGTAAGAAAATGATTGAGGGAGGAAGTGTCGAGAGAGGCGAATTTCTTTCTCAAGTAATATGTACTTTATTTCAGCTCCTAAGGAAAAATCATAAGTATTTACAATCCTGTGGAATGCCAGCAGTCTACGGACACTATTCCATGGCTGAAAAATTATGATGGATTGTTGTTGGGAGCTTGTGTCTTAAACAGAAAGGCCCGTTGTAGGTGTATTTTAAGTCTGAAAAACTGAATGGGTTGTTAATTTTTAAAGAGTAAGTTTTTTGGAGTTTCACTAAAAAATTTAGTAAACCCTAAAATAGCTGAAGTGAAATATAAGGTTGAAGAAACTCCCTATTTTTGATAAAAACAACTGTATTGGTGATAGTTATAGTGCTTGTTGATGGCAGTTGTATGAAGGTTCTGCCTGCTTGACCTGGATCGATATTTTGGTCCAGGTCAAGCATGTTGAAATCAAGGTATAAAAATTTTGAGGTGGAATTATATTTTCTATCTTGCGTTCTTAGTAACTATTCTGCTTATTATCATGTCTCTTCTTGAGGCCACTGCCAAGCCAGCCAAATAATTACTAACTTAAGAGTGATTTCAATAAAGCCTAGATAAAAATAGAAGTACCATGATGATATGAGCATTGTGGCGCCCAAGAATATAATAAATATTGTGGCACAAATTATATTAAGCCATTGGCAAATCTTCGGCTTTAGCATTAATGTTAGTGCAACCATAATGCATGGTATTGATACTATTATCGCTACTGAAAGTAGTGAACCTTGAGTAACTGCACCGAATGGACCAAATCCCTCTATAATTCTCTCAATTTTTCCTATCTTGAATAGCCCAAAGAAATCTCCATATATATAACAAAATAATACTGATGCCCACAAAGCAGATATTTTAATTTTCACATTTACATAAAGTTCAGATAAACTGACTGTGGTTTTTCGTGTTTCTTTTTTGTTACTCATGATGTCCTCTAGACTTTATGTACGACTGCTTCTTTACTTGAGTTGGTTTCAATTCTTGGCATACTTTCTTTGAGTCATTTTGTTTTCCTAAAAAACGTTATTTGAGTCCTATACATAGAGCATTATCATGCAATAAGGAAATTATTAGATGGTGACATTAACATTGTGTTTTCAGATTAGCCCACATATTCTTCGTCTTCGCTTGCTCTATATGATTTTATTTTGCCTATAACAGCTGATATCGACTTTTCCCCTCTTGCATTTAATCTAAACTTCATCTTCTGATAGTTGATTAATATTTATCCTCTATGCCTCCTTTTGTTCGAGAGTTTATGTTTAGGCTATTAGTGTTGCTATCTGGAGATTGACGGAATGCTGAATGAGAGCGTTGAATGGCAGTATGCAGCGATAAAGTGTTGACCAATTTTTAGTCGGGGTAGATGATAGTCATACTGCAGAAGATGTGGAGTAAAAGGAATTCAGTTATTACTACCTAGATAACCTTACAGGTTGTCTTGTCATTTACTATTGAACAGGAGGGTGTAATGTTTAGTCATATCATGGTTGGTGCTAATGATGTTCAGCGGTCTAAGGTGTTTTATGATGCTGTTTTAGGTGCTCTGGGCTATGAGCCAGGTGTTATTGATGAAAAAGGTCGCTGCTTTTACTTCACTAAAACCGGTGTCTTTGCTATTTCCAAGCCTATTGATGGGGAAGTAGCTTCTCATGCCAATGGCGGTACTATAGGTTTTAGTGCAAAGAGTACTGAAGAAGCTAATGCTTGGCATCAAGCAGGTCTTGCTAATGGCGGGGTTGCTTGTGAAGATCCTCCTGGAATACGTGAGGGTGTAGCTGGCAAATTGTATATTGCCTATTTGCGTGATCCTGCAGGAAATAAAATTTGTGCCTTACATCGGGTGGGGTAAAGTTTCTGATTTGATAGAATCGCCAGCCTTAAGTGTGCTGGCGATTCTTGGTGCGCTAACGAGACAGGCTAATGTGAGTAGCCATTAAATTTTATTTTTTATGTTGCCTTAATTTATTTTTTCTTCTGGGTTTTTGAAAATGGTTGTTGGTTCCCCTTCAGGGCCAGAGTAGAAAAGAATGATGGTTACTGGTTCACTACCATCGTTGCGACCATAATGCCATTTATTGGTGACCTCAATAAAAGCTTTTCCCTCTCCGAGAGTTAGTGTTTCTTTTTGTCCAGGAAGAACAATAGTCAACGTGCCTTTCTCAATATACACACCGTTTAAAACAGGATGTTTGTGTACTGGCATTTGCTTTCCTGGGGGGATTTTTACGCGAACAATAGTTAGCTCTTGTTGACCCGGTTTCATTTCAGGGAGTTTATGCCCCTCCCAGTCTTTGCTTGAAGCCACTAATTTTTCGAACGTTACACCACCAATGTCTGCCTCTCCCTTAGCACTTAAGGGAAGTGTTAGGCAAGCAGATACAAGAATCATAGTTTGAAGAGACTTCATAAGGAATTTCCATATGATTTTCTGGTTAGAGTTTAGAGCCGCTATTTTCTGTTGATTGCTTATGTTGTATGTCTTGCTTATTTGTGGGTTTTTTACTTGCTTTATTGTTCTTGCTGTCTGATGGATACTCCACCCTACATTGTCCGCGTCCACTATCTGCAAGTGTTACTTTATCTAAGTCATCCATTACTCTAATAGGGCCCGAGTAATAGTTGCTCATGCCAGCAACAAATCCCTTTTTATCGGCTTCCGTTACCGGGGGGGGAATAAGATGAGTCAGGGCAACAGATTTTACTCCCGCTTTAGTTGCCATTTTGGCAATATCCAGCGTGTTGGAGTGATAATGAATGATTTGATCCGCTTTTTCATAGCGAAGTTGTGCCCTGCGATTGTTCCCAGTCTGCTTGAGTTTACTAATATATTGGGCGTAGCTGAGGGCTTCAGAAATTAATAAATCCGCGTCACGTTCAATATTTTCCAGGCCATCGAATACATGGGTATCTCCAGTGATAATGACTTTACAGGGGCCGAAACGTATCTCATAGCCAAATGCTGGAAATACGGGCTCATGATGCACGGCAAAGACAGATACCGTAGTGTTTCCATGGTGCCAGACTTCCTGGATAACTTCCGATTGATCTCCGGCAATGTTTATTAGGTGTGGAGTGGCCACAGCTAAAATGGGGTTGAGTATCCCTTGTCTGTTTGCTGATCTAAAGAGAATATCGGGCCCAAAACTCTTTCTGATCCCCTCCATAATGTTGAAAATACCGTAGGGACCATAAACGTTGATCGGTTTGCTGGCGCCTACAAACCAGGATTCATTAATCACCATTGCCAGACCACCAAAATGATCAGAGTGCCAGTGAGTAATAAATATAGGGTCCACTTGAGCCAAGTTAAGATCCAGCTGGCCGATACGCGCTGTCGTACCTTCACCCGCATCAACTAGGAATAATTTTCCACTACTGCGTATTGCTACACAGGCAGGATGGCGCAGCCATTGATAGGCCGGGTCCGGGGTTCCGGTGCCACAGAAGTAAATATGCATCTTGCCATCGTCTTCCACATAGGGAGGATAGTGACGAAGGGATTCAGGTTGTTTGGCTGTCGAATGAGAAGACAGAATTGAGAAGAGTAGAATGGCCAGGAAAAGTTTGGCGAAAACTTTCAGCATTTTTTTGCCAATCGTTGATCTTGGAGATAAACCAAGAGTAAGCCCGGATCTATAAAACTTCCATTTTGTTCATCCCTAGACTTCAGATCTTATCTTTTTAAGTTCTTTTCATTGCCGAGTTAAAAAACCAGTCTTTGCTTTGGTTACATTTGCTTAAATAAGTGCATATAGCGTCTACTGACAGGCAAAACTTCCTGGCAATATTTTAAATGTATTTGAGCTGTATCTCCGTCTCGGATGACATGTTGAATGGCTTTAAAGTTAACGACTACTGAGCGATGTACTTGTACGAAATGTTGTGGGTCCAGCTGGGCAGAAAGGTCTTTTAGAGGTGTTTTAATCAGTGCTTCAGATGTCTTCCCATGTGATTCACTCCAGGCTATTAGCGTATATTTTTCATCGGAACGTAAATAGTGGATATCCTCTACCGCGATTAAACGCAGGGTGTTTCCAATAGAGGCTTTAATCCAGCGCAAATAAGTGCTTGGTTGCGTCTTTTGAAACTGCTCGGTAATTTGTTCCAACGACTGAAGGCTGTTTTTTACTGAGCTTGTCATTTGCAGGCGTTCTTGCAGACGAGACACGGTGTTGGCTAGTCGGTCGTTTTCCACAGGCTTAACGAGATAATCCAGGGCTTCTTGCTGGAAGGCCTTCACGGCATATTGATCGTAGGCGGTAATAAAGACCAAATGGGCGCGGCGGCCAATTTCCTGTGCTGCCTCAACGCCGGAAATGCCCGGCATTTGGATATCGAGAAAGCAAATATCCGGCTGGTGGAGTTCAAATAACTCTATGGCTTCTCGGCCATTGCGCGCCTCCGCCACAACTTCCAATTCGGGCCATTGGGCGGCAAGTTTGCGAATAAGGGCTTGACGCAGTAGGGGCTCATCATCGGCGACCAGGGCGGTAGCAGTGCACAGTGTCATAGGTGTTGTTTCCTGGCGATAGGGTAGTGGATTTCTGCGAGCATTCCCCGAGGTTGTAGGGCCGATAATTCCAGCGAAGCCGTTTCCCCAAAAGTAAGGCGTAAACGTTCTCGCAATGTTGAAAGTCCTGTTCCTATTTCGCTGGTTTTACCTTGCATGCCCACCCCGGTATCTTGAACTTTTACTCTGCACATACCTTTATGTAGGAGTACACGTATTTTAATTTCACCGCCGCTTTCGCTGGGATCTATGCCGTGGCGAACGGCATTTTCAACAAGGGTCAATAAGGCCAAAGATGGGCAGGGGAGTGAGTGAACCTCTTCATCGGCATTGATAGAAAAATGCAGGCGATCGGGCATGCGCATTTTCATCAGGGACAGGTAAGCTTTGACCAGGGACAGTTCTTGGCCAAGAGTGCTTTGGCTTGAATCCAACTGTGGAATGGTTGCACGCAGATAGGTGATCAGGCTGTCCAGTAGTGCTGGTGCCTGTGGAGAGGCGGAATCCACCAGCTCGCGCACATTGGCGAGCGTATTAAAAAGGAAGTGTGGCGTTACCTGGGACTGTAACAATCGCAAGCGACTATCCAGTGCCTGCCGCTCCAGTGCGCCCCGCGTACGTTCAAATTGTCTGGCCTGCTCGCGTACTATTTCATCTCGCTGGCGCAATAGGGCGGACATGGCGATCCAGGGGGCAAACAATACACCGGTTACCATAATGGCAAGAAAGCCCAGGTGCTGGTCGTGGTTTTGCCAAAATGAGGGTCCACCTTCTTCTGCTGTGCCCATGTAGACGGTCAGTAAGGCCAAGGGTATGGATAGAGCTACCCCAACAACTTGAAGGGCCCAGCGCGGTAATGATTGCGGTAACTTTTGGGGCCAATGTTCCAGCAGTCTGTAAGACAGCAGCGCGGCCAGTGCGGAACTGCTGGTGCGCACCAGCAGTTCTGGATAAGTACCTTTCCAGTAAAGTCCTAGGAGCAGGGTCCAAGCCAGTATGGCGATTAGCACCGTAAGTAACTGCTGCCGGCCGGGAAGCGGCAACTTATCGATTGAAAGTCGAGGGGGTTGGTGCATGGCGGTACTTAATCCTTATCCGTAGCCGCCATTTTCACACACTGGGCTGGCGAAGCTTATCCTTAAAGTGAGGCCTTGCCCTGCAAATGGAGTTTGCGTCTTTGTGCCAGGGCATCCATTGAGTAGAGCGCTAGACCCATCCATACAAACATAAAGGTAGTGAGTTTGCCCTCGCTAAATGGCTCACCAAGCATTTGGGTGGCGACCACCAGCATTAGTGAGGGCCCGATGTACTGCAGGAATCCCACCGTGGATAAGTTCAGCCTGCGCGCAGCAATTGTGAATAACAGCAGTGGCACTAGGGTGACGGGGCCGGCCAATACCAACAGACTGTTTAGTTCCCAGCCGTTGTTCAATAAGTTACTGGTGGGGCTGGCGCTCCAAAGCAGGTAGATCAAGGCTACCGGCAACATATACAGAGTCTCTATGGCCAGCCCGGTAAGGCTTTCCACCGGCGCACGTTTGCGCGCAAGCCCATAGAGGGCGAAAGACCCAGCCAGGAATAGGGCGATGACCGGCACACGGCCGAACTGCCAGAGTTCGTGGACAATACCCATGGCGGCAAGCGCCACCGCCAACCATTGTAGGCGCCGCAATTTTTCTCCTAGGAATAAAACCCCCAGGACAATATTGATTAATGGGTTGATGTAGTAGCCGAGACTACTTTCCAGCAGATGGCCATTGTTAATAGCCCAAATAAATACCAGCCAGTTACCGCCAATCAGTGCGGTAGTAAGGGCCAACACCCGCATTTTCTTGTGGTCGCGCAGAGTGCGGATAAGATCGGGCAATTTGCCCAGCAGTAACATAATCAGCAGCGCCAGCGCGAAGGACCAGATACTGCGGTGGGCGAGGATCTCAGCTGCGGGAATGCCTTGTAGCTGATTAAAGTAAATTGGGGCCAGCCCCCAAATAAGGAAGGCGGCAACGCCGGCGAGAAAGCCGGTAGTGGCGGTATCGTTGTTGCGCAAGGGAACACCTGCTATGGAAAATGCGATGTTGGCTTGGGCCCGGTCACGCGAGAGGGTGCGTGTGGGACTGAACCAACAGAATAGGAGCTGCTATTGTAGAAGTGAGCGCCATGGTGGATCAATCCTTTTATCGATCAGCTGAGGGCGAAGAAAGACGGGTGGCAGAGGAGTCGCACACCCGTCCATAGAGGGCTTTCTAGGGAGCTAGAACAACACGCGGCAGCGCAGGGTGCCGGGGATATTCTTCAGTTTTTCCAGCGCCAGGTCCGAGTAAGCCGCATCCACATCAATCACCACATAACCCACTGTCTCGTTAGTCTGCAGGTACTGGGCAGAGATGTTGATGGCATTATCTGAGAACACCTGGTTAATGGCACTCAATACACCGGGGACATTTTTGTGGATATGCAGCAGGCGATGGGTACCGGCGTGTCCTGGCAGTGCCACCTCGGGGAAATTCACAGAGCTGGTGGTGGTACCGTTATCGGAGTAGTGCGCCAGTTTTTCCGCCACCTCGGTGCCAATATTTTCCTGGGCCTCCATGGTGGAACCGCCCACGTGGGGAGTCAGCAGGGCGTTGTCGATGCCACGCAGTGGGGAGAGAAATTCATCGTCATTGCCGCGAGGCTCTACCGGGAATACATCGATAGCGGCACCGGCCAGGTGCTTACTATTGAGGGCTTCTGCCAGGGCTTCAATATTCACCACGGTGCCACGGGAGGCGTTTAGCAGTATGGCGCCGGGCTTCATTTGTGCGATTTCTTCGGCACCCATCATCATTTTGGTCGAGGGCAGCTCGGGTACATGCAGGGAAACGACATCGGACTCGCGCAGTAACTCCTGCAAGGAGCCTACCTGGCTGGCGTTGCCCAACGGCAGCTTGGTGATGACATCATAAAATTTCACCCGCATACCGATGGCCTCAGCCATGACTGATACCTGCGAGCCAATAGCACCGTAACCGATAAGCCCCAGGGTTTTACCGCGGGCTTCGAAGGAGCCCACTGCGGATTTGAGCCAGCCACCGCGATGGCACACAGCATTTTTCTCTGGGATACCGCGCAGCATGAAGATGGTCTCGGCGATAATCAGCTCCGCCACGCTGCGGGTATTGGAATAAGGCGCGTTAAATACGGCAACACCGAGCTCAGTGGCCGCTTTCAGGTCCACTTGGTTGGTTCCGATACAGAAACAGCCAACGGCAACCAGTTTTGGGGCATTTTCTAGCACCTTGCGGGTCAGCTGGGTGCGGGAGCGAATACCGATAAAATGGGCATCCGCGATCTTCTCGATCAACTGATCTTCGGGCAGGGAAGTTTTTAGAAACTCTACGTTGGTGTAGCCACGGGAGGCCAACAGATCAATAGCCGACTGGTGTACACCTTCCAGCAGCAGGATGCGAATCTTGTCTTTTTGCAGGGACTTTCTTTGATCGGAATTGTGCGGAGCCATAAACTATCTCTTCACTGAGTGCGGGTAACGCGATGTAAAAAGTGCTTTGCCACTTCTAAGAGGTGCCGAAGTCAGGCGAAGGCGCGATCATAGCACATGCTGGTTATATCGCTTTATTCGAAATTCCTATCCTAACTATCTTATTTATTTATGTACCAACACCAATTTACCTGTGGCAGTGAAGTTCCTTACAAGCTAGGCAAGATTATCTGTGTGGGGCGCAACTATGCCGACCACGCCGCCGAGTTGAATAATCCGGTACCTGAGGAGCCGTTGCTGTTTATCAAACCGGCTACTGCGGCAGTAGAAATGGCCAAACCTATTCACCTGCCCACGGGACGTGGCAGCTGTCACTTCGAGGGTGAGTTGGCACTGCTGATCGGTAAGAAATTGACCGACGCCAATGCGACAGAAATTCCCCCGGCAATTGCTGGGCTGGGTCTCTCGCTGGATCTCACTTTGCGTGATTTGCAGTCACAATTGAAGCAAGCCGGGCACCCCTGGGAAAAGGCCAAGGGCTTTGATAATTCCTGCCCCCTTTCTTCTTTCGTCAAATTGGACTGGTTGCCGGATTGGGACAAGCTCAGCTATTCGCTGTGGCTAAACGGGGAGCAACGCCAGTGTGGTAAAACTGAGCATATGCTCACCCCGATACTCGATTTGGTGGCCTATATCAGCAGTTACTTTACTCTTGAACCCGGCGATGTGGTGCTGACTGGCACCCCAGCGGGCGTCGGTGAGCTGCATCACGGCGACAAGCTGATGATGCAGTTACAGGATGATTGGTTACAGGTGGAGACTGAGGTCGTGTAATTCTACTTAGGGGCCCTCCTCTTGGGGCCCCTTAATGTAATTGCCAAGCCACAATAAGCCGGATGCCGGCAACCCCTTTGATTTGTGATCACATTTTCGATATAACCTGAAAAAACTAACAGTCTCAGACGAGGTGTGCCATGAAAGAAGAAAATAATATCCCGCAAAACCTGCAGGAGTGGCAGGCTCTGGCGGCCTCACTCAAGATTGAAGGCCGAGCCTTTATCAATGGCGAGTATGTAGATGCTCTATCTGGGGAAACTCGTGCCACCTATAACCCCGCCAATGGTGAAGAGTTGGCGCAGATCGCCAGCTGCGGTCCACAGGATGCCGATCTGGCAGTCAATGTGGCACGCGAGACTTTTGAGTCCGGTGTTTGGTCGAAAATGCCGCCGATGCAGCGCAAAAAAATCCTGGTGCGATTTGCCGAACTGATTGAAGAACACTTAGTGGAAATTGCCCTGTTGGAGAGCCTGGATGCGGGTAAGCCCATTGGCGATACCATGGCCGTGGATGTTCCCGGGGCAGCCACCACTATTCGTTGGAGTGGTGAGGCCATCGACAAGATCTACGATGAAGTTGCTCCTACAGGCCCCGGTGAGCTTGGTCTGGTAACCCGCATGCCGCTGGGGGTGGTGGCGGCAATCGTGCCCTGGAATTTCCCATTGTCCACCACCGCTTGGAAGTTGGGGCCGGCGTTGGCCACTGGCAATAGTGTGATTCTGAAGCCGGCCTCCAATACCCCGCTGACAGCGATTAAATTGGCTGGTTTGGCCAAGAAAGCAGGTCTGCCCGATGGCGTACTGAATGTATTACCGGGACCAGGTAGTAGCTTGGGTAAGGCGCTGGGCCTGCATATGGATATCGACTGCCTCACCTTCACCGGTTCCACCGAAGTGGGCAAGACCCTCACCGAGTATTCCGGTCAGTCAAACTTGAAGCGTACTTTCCTGGAGTTGGGTGGAAAGAGCCCGAATATTGTCTTTGCTGATGCCGACTTGGATAAGGCCGCCGATGCAGCAGCATTGGCCATTTTCTATAACCAGGGGGAAACTTGTACTGCGGGTTCACGCCTGCTGGTAGAAAAGAGCATCGCCGATGAGTTTATTCAAAAGGTAAGCAAGGCTGCTGAGCGCTTTAAGCCCGGCCACCCACAAGATCCCAATACCGCAATGGGTGCGCTGATCGATCGCAGTCAGTTCGATACGGTTGAATTCTATGTGGCCAAGGGCCTGGAGCAGGGCGCGCAGCTGGTATGTGGTGGTCAGCCGGTGGATGAGGTGACTGGCGGTTACTATTATGAGCCGACCGTATTTCGCAATGTGACTGGCGAAATGACCATCGCCCGCGAAGAGATTTTCGGCCCGGTACTGTCGGTGATCGAATTTGAAACAGAGGAGGAGGCGCTCGCCATAGCCAATGATTCCATCTACGGGCTGGCGGCAGGTATCTGGACCAACAACTTGGGCCGCGCCCATCGGATGGCCCGCGATATCTATGCGGGCTCTGTGTGGGTCAATAACTACTTTGGCGGAGATATCACTGTCCCATTTGGTGGCTTTAAACAGTCGGGTAACGGCCGGGATAAGTCCCTGCACGCCTTGGATAAGTACTGTGAATTAAAATCCACCTGGATAGATCTCAGCTAGATTCACTCTTCCTGCATCTTAGTAGCATAAATTTACAAAAGGGCCACGAATAGTGGCCCTTTCTTTGCCTCGCTAGTTTATTTATCACCCCTTTTATTTTCCTGTCACCTAGCTATTCAATCTGGCGTGAATTATTTAGTCAGCTATACCTAAGTTATCGCCTTTTAAAAATGCCTTCGGCGACATGGCCCATAAACTGGGCTGGAGTCCGTGGAAAAACCAGCTTGAGGAGAATTGGCTTGAGAAAAATCTGCCTGTTTGTCGTTATCCTGGCTGTCAGCGGAATAACACCTCTACGGGCAGCGGAGGCCCCCAGGTTTGGAGAGATTGCGGGGCTAGTCAGTGTGGAGCGAATATATGCCCAGGCAATGCGCACCACACAGGTCCACAGTTTGATTGGCAATTGGATGGAAGTATTTGTCCGGCATGGCGATGCGGTGGAAAAGGGGCAACTTTTGGCGGTTTACAAAAGTACTAGGGGGAGGGCTGTGTTGGAATATATTGCCAGTCGTTCCGGGCGGGTACTTATTAATAGCCGGGCAGCACTGAATACCGTAGAAAGTGTTCTGGAAATCATCACGGTACCCCATGAAGAATATTGTCGACATGTAGATTGCACAGCTGCAACAGAGGAATAGAGCTTATCTATCGGGTTCATCTACTGGTTGTGAGTATTCTGGGGGTTCTGGAACAGGGCCTCTTACCTCATGAAACTCATTTATACCCATGAAAACCGCCTCCTGGTGGAGCTGGTTAAAAGTCGCCTGGAAGTTGCCGGTATAGCGGTCAAACTGAAAAATGAATTTGCCCAGGGTGCATCTGGAGAGCTGGCCCCGAACCAAGCTTGGGCGGAACTTTGGTTGGAGCGAGACCGAGATTATGAGCGGGCCTGTCAGCTATTACAGGATGCCGAAGCTGAACAGAGAGGCTGGACCTGCCCCAGCTGTGGTGAAGAGAACGGGGCGGCCTTTGACTATTGTTGGCAATGCGGAAAATCACGGCCGGTAGCCTGTGAAGAATAGCTATTTTCATGTGTCCAAATTGTATTCCTTCAAGCAGAAGTAATGTTCTTAGCCTGATAAAAATAAAGCATTAATTTTTGGCGCAACGACTTCTAAGTGTTTATTTAGAGTGTGTATTGAAAGCTAACTTATCCTGTGTAGAAAACGTCAGTTAAGGGTGACCTATGAGCGATCAACCTCACGGTGTTTCTATCGGTTTGGAGCAACAAGGCAATCACTTCTTTTTGACTCTGCGAGCTCGCGGAAAACTGACGCATGAGGATTACCAGACCATGGTACCCATGCTCAACTCGGCTATTGCCGGTGTAGAAAACCCCAAGATTGATTGTCTAATGGATGCCAAGGAGTTACAGGGTTGGGAGCCGCGCGCTGCTTGGGACGATTTAAAGTTAGGGTTATCTCATGGCCGTGAGTTTAATCGGATTGCGGTAATCTCTGAGAAGCGCTGGATGAAAATAGCTAGTAAAGTGGGGAGCTGGTTTATCAGCGGTGAGTATAAGGTATTTGATTCTGAAGATAAGGCCATGATCTGGTTGCGTCAAGGCGAATAGAGTAGCTTAATATGGCCTACTCCCTGACACTCTCTTCTGAACACTGAGTTAGTAGAGAAGTCAGGTGACTACAAAAGATAAAGTTTGGTGCTGACTGTGCCATATTGGCCTCCCCTAGTTACGGGAAGAGCATTTCAGAATAATTAATGGATAAGGAATTTTTATGTTCGAGTGGATAGCCAGCCCGGAAGCCTGGGTTGCTCTGGCTACATTGGCAGCGCTGGAAATAGTTCTCGGTATCGATAATATTATTTTTATTTCTATTCTCGTTGGACGCCTTCCGCCCCATCAGCGCGAACCGGCTCGTTTTATTGGCCTGACCCTCGCTATGGTAATGCGCCTAGCATTATTGTTTTCCATCGTCTGGATTATGGGGCTGGTAGAGCCACTGTTTAGTATTTTTTCAATGGAGATATCCGGCCGAGATATTATTTTAGTGGGAGGCGGCTTGTTCCTGATCGCTAAAGCCACACATGAAATACACAATAGCTTGGAGGGTGCTGAGACTGATTCGGCCTCACTGGGGACCGCCGGTTTTGGCATGGTGCTCCTGCAAATTGCCATTCTCGACATCGTATTTTCACTCGATTCTGTGATTACTGCCGTAGGTCTGGTAGATGAAATCTCCATTATGGCTGTCGCCATTGTCCTAGCAGTAATGGTTATGCTGGTAGCCGCTAAACCAATAGGTGACTTCGTCGATCGCCATCCAACGGTTAAAATTCTCGCGCTGGCATTTTTGATTATGGTTGGACTTACCCTGGTGGTAGAGGGCTTTGATGTGCATGTACCCAAGGGGTATATCTATTTTGCCATGGCATTCTCGATGGCAGTGGAGATGCTTAATTTGCGCCTACGTAGTAAGAAAGAGCGCAAAACAAAGCCGGTGCGGTTACATCATGCATTACGTGAGAATGATAACTAGTATATAGAGCTAGTCTTAATTGGGCGAATGGTGAATCAGCACTTCGCCCAATTTAAAGTTGCTAATATAGTGTAAAACTTAGTAATTACTTCTTTTGTTTTTCAGTATTAGGTAGGTTAATCCTAGTGCTAGAGTCGCAGCTGCCAGCCCGATTAATTCTCCCGCACTGACTTTATCCAGATCCAGAATTATAAACTTACGCGCAAGCGCCAGTATAGCAATTAAGACTACAACGGTAGTTTGAATAATACTCTGCTGCTTGGTTACCACATATTGCAGGGTGTGGCTGAACTCCAGTGCAATCAGTAAGGTAATAATCTCACCGAAAATAGTCTGGAATACTTTGTGATCAAGAGGATCTTTCATGCCGATCAATAGCATGGAGTATACAGAATAGGCAAGACGACTAATGGCGATAATAACAATTACAATAATGATAAAGGTGAGAAGTAGTGCAATAAAGCTTTCGAATTTACGGTAATAATTCTGGATGGCACTTTCTGGCTTGGCGGTCTCTTTATCTGAATTACTCATAGTTAATTGCCTGTGAAAGTAGGCTAGGCATATTAAGCATTTAGAATTTCTTAATGAGGCTATTCATAAAATATATTTACTCCATACCTGTTATGACTTCATTTTTCATCAATGAAATAACTTTAGTACTCATTGGCATTAATCTGTGTAAGATAACCGGAACCTCATAAGATACACCAATTCCCAGCTGGGCACTGCTGTGTGGCATTATGGTGATGTCGTATTTAGTCCAAATTGAGACAGGTTGGGTTTGTTCCAAGAGGTGTATTGACTTGTTTAAAGATTTTAAGAAGTCACTACCCACGCGTAGCTGTTTCCCTCCTTTATATGGCAGAAAATTTGCCCAATAGCTACCATGGTGTGGAGAGGCAATAGAGATAAATTTATGCACCTTATCAATACCGCTCATGGCTTGTAGGTAATAGCGCGCGACAATTCCCCCCATGCTAAATCCTATCAACGTACAAGTCTCCTCTCCCTTAAGTATATTCTCCATCTTTGCCATTAATTGAGCGGATAAATGCTCCATACCGTGCCAACCTGAGTTGTAACGCAAGTGAATGTAATGTGTGTTATAGCCTGCTTCAGAAAGTATACGTTGCATTTTTAACAGAGAGGTACCCCGGTCAAAAATCCCGGGGACTAATAGAACAGTATGGCTTTTGCGGCTCATGCGTGACAGGTATTCAGTTGTTTAGAGTTGGTATGTTTGGGGTAACGCGATTAACTTATTAGTTTCTCGACTGAAGAGTGTAGTTTGCAAGTCAAAGGCGTGGGAATTTGCTTGGTGACACTAATAATGTATTTATAAGTTATGTTGGCATGTAGAGAATCATTTGGTGTCGATAATGTTACTGTTGTGGATTTTTCCGAATGCTGCTTATTTTTTGCTGAGGCAGTAGTCTTTTATTTTATTTGTTGTGAGTGATCGGAGTGAAATATGAAGATGCCTTCAAATCGTTCTAAGAATTCAGATTGGCCTGAGCTTCACTTTCAAGATTGGTCAGACACTGTGGCCACATTACATCTGTGGACACAGATCATTGGTAAGATTCGCTTGGTTCAGACACCTTGGACAAATCACTCCTGGCATGTGCCTTTTTATATATCAGCAAGGGGATTGAATACCTCTCTGATCCCCTATGATGGAAGAGCTTTTTCTATTGAATTTGATCTTCTTGAGCATCAACTTTCAATATTGGTCAGTGATGGTGGCAGGCGTATCATACCGTTAACGCCAATGTGCGTTGCCGATTTCTATATGGCGGTTATAAATGTAATGAGGGATCTTGGTCTTTCAGTTGAAATCTATACCACACCTAGTGAGATTGCCAATGGTATCCCCTTTGAAGAGGATAGGAATCATTGTCATTATGACTCAAGGTTTGCAACCCGTTTTTGGCAGGCGCTAGTGCAAATAGATAGAGTTTTTAAAGAGTTTCGTTCCCGTTTTATAGGGAAATGCAGTCCTGTGCATTTTTTCTGGGGAAGTTTTGATTTAGCGGTTACACGTTTCTCTGGCAGAGAGGCACCTCTGCATCCTGGAGGCGTTCCAAATTTCCCTGACTGGGCTGCTCAAGAGGCATACTCTCATGAAGTCAGTAGTGCTGGGTTTTGGCCCGGCGGAGGAGGTTATAAAGATGCTGCATTTTATTCTTATACGTATCCTGCATCTGATAAATTTTCGGGTCAAGAGGTTAGTCCGGATTCTGCGTTTTATTCAAAGGAGCTGTCTGAATTTATCCTTCCTTATGATGAGGTGAGGAAGTCTACTGCACCAGATGAAACATTATTGGCTTTTCTGCAGAGTACCTATGAAGCTGCAGCGAGCACTGGAGGGTGGGACAGGAGTGCTCTAGAGAAAGAATTTATTCCAAAAGCTAGATAGAAATATTGATAGCAAAATCATAGGTATGATTATTAAGGTGGATGTAATCTTGTTTTTGTATGGTAATTCCTGAGCTGAAAATAAACTATCTTACACGTAGTTAGGGAGGGAAAACTAAAGTTAAAATTTCTTGTGTGTCTATTTTTTGCTAAGCTTGGATATCACACTATATGTAGTGTGATATCCAAGGGTATGGATTGGAATGAGTATTACTCTCAATTGTTAGTGATAAATAAGCTGGGTAGGAATTCTAGAGGTAATCATTAATATCCCAGGCCTCGCGCTGAAGATCAGTGGCCAGAAGTGTTTTCATAAGTGCGGTATGACCTGAACCCGCAATTGCGATAACCTTGGTTACTGGTTGAGCCTTAGCTTGGATGTTGGCATACATGCGAAAATTCCTATGCCACCAACTGACTGACGCATCTGCTCCTGAGAAACCTTCACCAGAATCAATATCATTTACCATAAGGTATAAATTCATATTTTTTCTGTCTCTCTCAAGAGAGTTATCAATTTGGAGCAACTGTCGTAAGGGGAGTGTTTTGTGCTGCTTACTAGCTAAAGTTCCAAAATCTGCTATTTGGGCATCAAACATTTTTTTTCTTACAGGCGCATTGGTACTCATATAGCTCATGAGTTTTTCCCCATTCCAGTGCACTTGATTTTCATCATAGCAAATAACACCATTCAGTTTCGCTTTGGCTGCAATGCGAAAACCCAGCTGTTGGTGCTCATTAACTTCGAGTTTATGTTTTCCACTCAGGTAAGATTGAAACTTTCTATCAATCTTTTCCTGTTTACTTGGGTCACACTCTAGCATCACATGGGTGGGGGATTCACCGGCTAGTTTCTCGGTTAATTGCTCCAAATAGGCTTGATTTTCTCGCGTTAGCACATCGATAACATTTAACTTTACTGTATCCCGGCCAGGGTTTGCAAAATGAAAGGTACCGAATAACATTACCTGGGCCTGCGGTACTTCAGGGCTGGATGATACTTCTTTTTCTGCAGCCCAACTTGAGCAAGAAGCCAGGGCTATGATACTGCTCAAGAGCTTTATAAGATTTCTCATTGTTCCCCTAATTCTCCATTTTTTATTTCTAATATTTTTTATAAGTATTCATTAACATCCCAAGCCCGGCGACTTTTATCAACCTCTAGAAGGGTCTTTAGGATAGCAGTATGACCTGAGCCACCGATAGCAATTACTTTAGTTCCCGGCTGGGCTTTGGCCTGTATATTAGCGTACATCCGGAAATTACGGTGCCACCAGCTGGCTGCTGCATCGGCTCCAATAAAACCTTTGCCCGCACCTATATCATTTCTTGATATATATAAATTCATATTATCATGTTCCTCTGTGGGAGCATTGTTAAATTTAAGTAGCTGGCTTAAAGATAAAGTACTATGTCTGTGAGACGTATCCTTGCCGATTTTCTCTATAAGTTTGTCATGAATTCTTTTTCTCTCCGGTGTTTCTTTAGCCATATAATTTCTTAGTTCAGCACCTTTCCAATGAACATTTCTTTCGTCATAACAAAGTACTTTATCCAGTCCCGCCTTTGCCGCTATACGAAACCCCAGCTGCTGATTCTCATTCACACTGAGATCGTGGTTGCCATTTTTATAGGAAGTGAATTTACGATTTATTGTTTTTTGACGTGTCGGCGGGCATTCAATTAATACATGGGTGGGCCCCTCATCTGCAAGCTTGCTAGTAAGTTGCTCCAAATAGCGCTGGTTATTGGGGGTCAGTACGTTGATTACCTCTGACTTTACTGAATCCAATCCAGGATTATGAAAATGAAAAACACCAAATAGCATTACTTGGGCTGCTGGTGTGTCCTGCTCTGGCATTATGGGTTTTTCAGTGGCGTAGCCAATAGAGTTGACAGCTAAAGCAAATGTACCAGCTAAAATTAAGGTAAGTTTTCTCATTGTTATACTCCCTGTGTTCATTAAAATGAGTGACGGTTGTTATGTCACTCACGGTAAGACGCTGTAGAATCACAGGGAGATGCAGTATTAATAAATTTATTGTCTGCTATTTAAATAAAGCTATCTGGTACTAATGGCTTAAAGGTTCATTGATCACCTTGTCTCATTGAAACCACTTATCAGAAAGGCCTTATTCTTAAGTGGCTAGATGTTTCCTCTCATTCTTGAAACTATCGTCTCAGCATTTTTCATCCTTGCAGCTTGGGCTACTTCTGTCACTACAATCGTTTTTCCAATTGGTGATAAGGATATGCCTGCAAGCTTTAAGTGTTGAATGGCGAAAGGGATACCAATGATGGTTACAAAGCAGGCAATAGCATGTACCAAATGACCAATCGCCAACCAAATTCCGGCAAATAGGAACCAGATGATATTGCCGATCAAGCCAAGTCCACTGGTCCCAATATCTTCGTTTAGGGTCAGCTCCTTGCGTGAAATAGCCTCACGTCCAAAGGGAAAGAATGAGAACTTGCCCATTACAAAGCAGGCCCTACCCCAGGGAATACCGATAATGCTGACAAAGGCGATTAGTGCAAAAAACCACCAGCAGAGGCCCATAAAGACTCCGCCAAGAATAAACCATAAGAAATTGCCCAGGGTTCGCACACTTACTTCCTCGAGAGTTATTGTGGGGACTTAATGCAGTTGCTGTTCAGGTACCAGGGCTAAAACCTTGCCAGGCGGCACCTAGAAAGGCGATATCTTCCCCCTTTTGATATGCCCATAGCACTCTGACGCGGTAGAGAGCTTCTATAGATGCATTAGGGCAAAAATATGAATGAAGCACAATGGCTGGCATAGAGTGGTCAATCTCACCGGCTGGCGAAAGAGAGGTGAGCGCACTAGAAGAAAGCCCAATACTGCTAAGGATTAACGTCTATTAGTTTTTATACTTTATGGGATGAGTTCGTTGGCTGGGGCATTGGCATTCAGTAGCCGCTCGCATTGACTCTTGCCAATAATTGGCAGTTGGTTATCCAAAAATCCCATTTGTTTAAGTACAGAGGCTTGATCCCAATAGATATGTTCTGAGCTGATCTTATCGCCGTCAAAGTCAATTACCGCAACATGGGGAACAGACAGTTTCCTTCCCGTGGCTTCGATACCTGGAGCGAACCAATCCATACGCAGGGAGTGTGTCAAATGCAGGATAAACTCATCGATAACTCTGTGTTTTCCTACTGTGCGAGTCAGTAGCTCCAGGCTAACATCGGCCGGCATCTGCGGTATAAAAATATCCCTATAGAAGTTCCTCAGGGGTTCCTTTCCGGTTGCACCTGTGTTTACCGGGACGTGAATTAAAACAGGGTTGTCGGTCATAGTGGCGATAGCAGCATCAGCATCCTTTAGCTCAAACTCGGCTGCTGTATGGGTTTCCCAGACCGTAACAAGTCGCTCTTCTTGCTCACTCATGTCTATAACCACTCCATATTCCAAAAGGAGATAGGTACCAATGGCAATGTGATCCACTCAATTGAGCCTTACCTTTATCGATATCTATGCGAATGTCTAGATCAAGGTTTCTCTGCCACGGGCATCCAAAAGAAAGAATAGTTGCAATATAGATTGAAAAATTGGGGATGCTGGTGTTTCTAGATGTTTATAGTGAATTCTGTTGAATATCAGCCTGGGAGATTGGTTTTATTTAGGTAAAGCTTGACTGGATATTTATGGTGAGGTAGGGGTAGAGGCGCTTTACAGAACTTTTGGCTAATTTTCAAATTCAATGTAAAGCGCTGAAATCTCTTAACCGCGCCAGTAGTTATTGGCGGCAGCTACTGTCTGAAAGTTGATGGCAACTACCTGGGATGAGGCGATCAAGCTATCTGCGTTTTCCTCGTAGGAAGCTCTCAACTTGCCTCTGACCTCATCCGAAGGTTGGGTGTATTTCACTCCCATTCTGGATAGTTTCATGGCCAATTCAAACCCTTGCTGTGCATTCTCGGTAATCAAACTTTCTAACCACATGTGTGACATGAACTTCCCTCTCTTGTGTATAAAATCTGTGGTGGCTTAAATATACCGACTTAACATTAAAAATGAAGGCCTAAATTGTGATGTCCTTCAATATTGTTAAGCCAGTACATACTTACTGATATATTGATTAAATTGGATAAGATCAAAAGACCCTTTGATTTCAAATTTGACCTTTCCCACCTCGCTGAGATACACCACGATTTCACAGTCCAGGTCAAAGGTGCCAGAGCTTTCTACAGAAAACGCCTGTATTTTACTGTAGGGCAGTGATGTGTAGTCGACCTTGGAGCCGGTAATTCCCTGGACGTTGGCTGCGATAATTCTTTTGTTGGTAAAAACCACCTGATCGCGAATGGTTTTGAACCCTGCGAAGATAGATTCACCTTCAATTAAAAATTTATTGAAATCATCTCTAGCCTCTGAGATATCAATAGGCTTCAGTTTGAATATGGGTGAATTTTCAAAGTCGATCATAAAGCTTCCATGTGATTCATTCTGACACGCAGTCATTGTATATATGCTGCATTTTTATAACAGTGCAAACCTTTGGGTTTATTGCCAGTCATTAATGGCTTATAGGTCTTTCATCTGGGAAGCAGTAACCTAGACCAATTTAGGCTAGTGTGGCTTTGCCGGTAGTTAGTTTTTAATTACTAAAGCCCGCAAAAATAGCTGCACAGCTGGGTGGTCTGCTGCATTCTTTTTAAAAGTTGCAGCATTCTGAATGCGGTAGTGAAAACGCTCGGCCAATAGCGGCTTCAGCTTGCCGCATGCCACATATTTTTGTGCGAGATAATCCGGTAGAAAGCCCACAAAACAGCCGGATAGAATCATCGCTAGCCTCGCGGCCATATGGTTAGCGGTGGAACGGTTGGGAAATAATCGGTAAAGGTGAGCCGCGCCAGAGAGCACGGCATGACTGGGGGCTGCCAGTTCCTGCTGGGTAAGTAATTCCTCGCTGACCTGATCCGCTTGGGCACATGGGTGTTGGGCGCCACAGTAGAGTGTGGATTGGTGGTGGAATAGCGGCTGGTATTCCAAGCCTGGTCGACGTGTGTGCAAGGGGTTAATCCCCACATCGGCGCGGCCGGCGAGTATCTCCAGCTCCAGTTCCTGGGGGGCGGCAAGTTGTACCTCCAGGTGTAGCTGGGGGGCCTGTTGGCGAAGGTGGGCAATGGTTGCCGGTAAATCCAGTTGTGGTATCTCCAGCACATCGTCTGGCATCACCAGACGCAGATTTCCGGTGAGGTGAGACTGAATGGCATTCACCTGGCTTTTAAAGGCCTCCAGATGGCCATCCAATTCGAGGATGGCCTCGAAGAGTGACTCCCCCTCAGGTGTCAGTTTGAAGTCGGCACGACCGCGGGAGCGCAGGCACAATTGCATACCCAGGCGGGCTTCCAGGTCGGAAATATGTACGCTAATGGTGGAGCGGCCGATATTGAGCGCTACCTCTGCAGGCGCCAGGCCACCGGCGCGCACCACTTCACGGAAAACGCGTAACAGGCGAAGGTCTATATCGCTGAGGCGCCCGCCCAAGGCGCTTTTTGTCTTGCCCATCTGCTGATTTATCCCGTGTTATTTGAGTTAGTTTGCCGTAGCTTAGGCACTGCCCGCGGAGTGGGGATTGGAGTGGACAAGCCACTTCACCCTTAAGTTTGATAAATATAAACTTTAGTTCGAAAAATACTACTATTCTCCCTGGGCTGCTGCGGCCAGAATCGCCGCAATACCATTAATAACAGTAAATTATCAGGAGTTTTCCGGTGGAACTGGCGAATCCAAACCTGTTGAAGTCTCAGAACTATATCGATGGAGAGTGGCGGGATGCTGCGGGCACCGCAGAGGTGCGCGATCCGGCCAATGGCGAAGTACTGGGCTTAGTGGCCGATGGTTCAGCGGAGGATGCAGAGGCGGCGGTAGCAGCTGCGAGCGCCGCATTCCCGGAGTGGAGCCGCCGCACCGCCGGCGAACGTGCCGCCATCCTCAAGCGCTGGTACCAGTTGATTATGGATAACAGCGATGATTTAGCGCGTCTCCTCACTTTCGAGCAGGGCAAGCCGCTGGCGGAGGCCAAGGGGGAAATTATTTATGGCGCCTCTTTTATCGAGTGGTTTGCTGAAGAGTGTCGCCGAGCCTACGGCCAGACGATCCCTACCCACAATCCGGCGATGCGCCTGAGCACCATCCGCCAGCCGGTGGGTGTGGTGACCTGCATCACCCCCTGGAACTTCCCCAACGCCATGATTACCCGTAAGGCGGCACCGGCGCTGGCAGCCGGCTGTACTGTGGTGATCAAGCCGGCACTAGAGACTCCACTGTCCGCATTGGCGTTGTGCCAGCTAGCAGAGGAAGCGGGTCTTCCCAAGGGCACCATCAATGTGGTGACCGGCAGTGACTCACCGGGCATCGGCAAGGTACTGACCCAGGACCCGCGCGTGGCCAAATTTACCTTCACCGGCTCCACCGCCGTGGGCAAGCTGCTGATGGCGCAGTGCGCCAGCACCGTGAAGAAGATGTCCATGGAACTAGGTGGCAATGCGCCTTTTATCGTATTCGACGATGCAGATATGGAGACGGCGGTGCAGGCCTGCGTGGCGACCAAATTCCGCAACGCTGGCCAGGTGTGTGTGGCCACCAATCGCATTTATGTGCACGAGTCGGTACACGATGAGTTTGTGGAAAAGCTGCGTGCCGAAGTGGCCGCACTGAAAATCGGCCATGGCTCCGAAGAAGGTGTCAGCATGGGGCCGATGATTTATCGTCGCGCGGTGGATCGGGTACAGGACCTAGTACAGGATGCGGTAGAAGCCGGGGCGAAAATCGAGATTGGCGGTGAGCAGCTGCCCAATGGAGAAAACTATTTCGCTCCCACCCTGCTGACCGATGTCACGGATGCTATGCGGGTGGCTCAGGAGGAGAACTTTGGTCCCATCGCCGCAGTACAGAAGTTTACCGATGAAGCCGATGTGATCCGCCGTGCTAACGATACCCCTTACGGTTTGGCTGCCTATGTGATGAGCGAGAACATTCGCCGCGCGAACCGTGTGGTGGAAGCGCTGGAATACGGCATGATTGCCTGTAACACCGGGGTATTCTCCACCACCGTAGCGCCTTTTGGCGGCAACAAAGAATCCGGTATTGGCCGCGAGGGCGGTGTCGAAGGCATGGCCGAATTCTACGAAACCAAATACTGCTGCTTCGGCGCCTGATTTTTAGTTTCGAACGGCAGTGCCGTGCGCTTGTCTGAGATTGCACAAGCGCCTGAAAAAATTCGTGGGAGTCGCTGGCTCCCCAACGTAAATATTTTGAAGTTTCAGGGAACTTGCGGAGATACAGTTTATGTCTGAAATGCCAACCAACGCTTTCTGGATGCCCTTTACCCCCAACCGCACCTTTAAATCTGCCCCGCGGATTGTTGAGCGCGCCGAGGGTATCTACCTCACCGAAAAAGGTGGTCGCCAGATTATTGATGCCACCGCCGGTCTCTGGTGCAGCAATGCCGGTCACGGCCGCACAGAAATTGCCGAAGCTATTTATCACCAAGCGAAAACCCTGGATTACAGCTCCATCTTCAATTTTGGTCACGAGTTGGGCTTTGAATACTCCGAGCGCTTGGTGAAGCACACTCCCGATGGCCTGGACCATGTATTTTTCGGTAACTCCGGTTCCGAGGCCGTAGAGACCGCGCTGAAAATTGCTCTGCAATACCAGCGTGCGCGTGGCAAGGGCACTCGCACCATGTTTATCGGTCGCGAAAAGGGCTACCACGGGGTGAACTTTGGCGGTATTTCCGTGGGCGGTATCGCTCCCAATTACCAGGGCTTTGGTCAGCCGGTGAAAGCGAACCATATGCGTCACACTCTGGATATTGAGCGCAACGCCTTTAGTCGCGGTTTGCCGGAGCATGGTATAGAGCTGGCGGAAGACCTGGAACGCCTAGTGGCTTTCCACGGTGCCGATCAAATTGCTGCGGTCATTGTCGAGCCGTTTGCCGGTGCTGGTGGTGTAGTACTGCCACCCAAAGGTTACCTGAAGCGCCTGCGCGAGATCTGTGACAAGCACGATCTGCTGCTGATTTTCGATGAGGTGATTTCCGGTTGGGGCCGCACCGGTTCCGCTTTCGCTTCTATCGAGTTCGATGTGACTCCAGATATGATCACCTCCGCGAAAGGTATTACCAATGCGGCGGTGCCTTTGAGTGCGGTGTTTGTAAAAGACGAAATTCATAACACTGTTATGAATGCAGCCGCCGAAGGTATGGTGGAATTTTTCCACGGTTACACCTATTCCGCACATCCAGTGGCCTGCGCTGCGGGTATGGCGACTCTGGATATTTACGAGCGCGAAGGTCTGCTCACGCGCGCGTCTGGTGAAATCGGGCAGCACTGGGAAAATGCCCTGCACAGCCTGGCGGATATGGACAATGTGATCGATGTGCGTAACTACGGCCTGGTTGGTGCTATCGAGCTACGTGCCCCTGAAAACCTCAAAGGTAAGTTCGGAGGCAAGGCTTCCCTTATGGCCTGGGAATCTGGGGTAATGGCGCGTGGTATCGGCGATGCTCTGTGTATGTCCCCACCGCTGATTATCGAAAAACACGAGATCGATGCGATTGTGGATAAACTGCGCGGTGTGATCGGCGAGTTGGCCTGACCCATACCCTCCGCCGGCAGCCTTAGGGCTGCCGGTTGTCTCCTTATCTGAATCCTTTTTTCTCCCGCTAAAACCCATCCATGCTAAGCACCCGCCCTCTAACTATTCGCTTGCCTGATTTTTACGTTCACAAGATTTCTGCGCCTATTTGTCGTTAAGGGCTACACTGAAATTAGCGGCCTGCGGCGCGATCATAGTCTTTGCAGAGTCGACTATTTGGTCGCGGCCGTGGGCCGCCGCTCCCTTATTTTTGCTGGTTCCAGGGAAAATATGTTCGGCTCTGCAAGGCTTCACAGCCTGGCGCTTCACTCAATGCTGATCTGTAACCCGGGGACTGCTTATGTCCACTGATACTTCTCCTATCCCCGCCGGCCCCATATTGAAGGTGCTCTCCGCCAACTGGTGGTTACTGCTGTTGCGCGGTGTTATCGCGGTAATCTTTGGTGTGCTGACATTTATCTGGCCGGGGTTGTCACTACTTACCCTGGTTTTGCTCTTTGGTATCTATGCCCTGCTCGATGGTATTTTTTCTTTGGTGGCGGCAGTTATGGGGCGGCATGCGAGCACTCCTCTTTGGTGGCTGATTGTGTCTGGCCTGATCAGCCTGGCTGCGGGTATTGTGACTTTTATGTTTCCCCAGGTAACCGCTTTGGTACTGGTGATTTTTATCGGTGCCTGGGCATTGGTGCGGGGAATATTTGAAATTGTTGGAGCGATCCGACTGCGCAAGGAAATCGACAACGAGTGGCTGTTGATTGCGATCGGTGTGCTCTCGGTAATTTTTGGTCTGGCAATATTGGTCAGCCCTGGAGCCGGAGCCCTGGCACTGGTATGGGTGATCGGGGCCTATGCTATTATCTTTGGTCTGCCCATGATCTGGCTGGCATTCCGCCTGCGCAAGCACAACAAAATCGAGAGCTGAAAAAAACTATCGAAGGGTACCGGTGCAATATTCGGGTGTCTGCACAGGTTATTGGTTGGAAGGTTTAGCGTGTACAGGGTGGGGAAATCTCCTCACCCTGTACGGGATAAATAACAAAAAATAGCGGTTTATTTATTTGCCAGCTCTACCGATTTTGGCAGAGCTTCCATCAGCGACTGGCCTTTTTCCTGCAATGCCATACACAACTGAATACGCTCTTCAGTCTGCGCCAGGCTGCGCTGGTAGCCGGGCGTCAGCTTGCCGTGCTGGGCGAATAGCTGCTGCAATTCATCCAATTGTTTTTTATCGCAGAAGGCATTGGCAAATGCGGGTGTATGGCGGCGGATCTGCGCGGGGATTTTATCCACAACCTGGACAAAATTATTGCGCAGCCAAGCCCAGTGTTGCTCCTGCACCAGCGGCTGCGCCAGGGCGTAGCGAATCATTGCAAAAGACTCCCGCGGACCCATCTGTTCGCTGAGTGCTAACTTTTGGATAGTCTCTATTTGCTTGGGGCTATTACTGCTGCCGATGGCATTGGCACTGGCGTTTTCAAAGCGTGGATCATCCAGCTCGGTGCGCACTTTAATCAGGTGTGTGAGGAAGTCCTCTCCGGCATCCTGGATAGCCACGGTCAGGGCGGCTTCGTACAGGTCGGAGTTCAATGCCTGGGGATCGCGCTCGGTGTTAAAGCCGGTAAAGGCTGTAGCCTTTTCCATTAACTGATTGCGGGTATCCGGGTCTTCTGCCACCAGTGCCATAAAACCGAGTAGGGCGCTGTGTAGCATTTGCTGGTCGGCATCTTCGCTGCTCGCGCTGTTGCTCAATAGTGGCAGATACAGGTTCTGGGCAAAGTTTAGGAAAGCCAAGCGCTCGGCATCGTCGAGATAATTATCGCGGTACTTACGCAGGTAGCGCAGAGGCATGGTAATTACCTGGCGCTTGTCTGCTTTCGCTGACTGGCGCACAACGTCGAGCAAGCGGGGAGCAGGTAGCTTACCGGCTTCGAAGGCAGCGAAGGCACTGTCGATAATTGAAAGTTGCTCCGTAGGGGCGAACTGGGTGAAGCGCTCGGTAAGGGCCTGCCACTGGGGCTCGGGCAGGTTCCAGCGGTAGTAGCCGCTGCCCTGTGCGTTGGGCATTACCCAGCTGGGGCAGCTGCCTGCAGCGAGTTCCAGGGTCTCTTCTTTACCGGTCAGTATCTGACACTGCTGGGTGCCGCTGTCGCTGCTAAAGCAGAAGGGGATACTCCACTGCTGTGCGGTTGTAGCAATAGGGGAGCCAAGGGGTTTGTAGCGGCTCTGGGTGACATGCAGTTTGGCTTGGGCCGGATTGCTGCAGTCCAGGGCCAGCTCCAGTTGCGGTACACCTTTTTGTTCGACAAAACTACGGAAAGTCTCTGTCAGTTCCGGGGTACTGGTTTCCTTCCCGATCACTTTGTAGAAAGAAGGGGAGTCTGCCTCACCACCGTTAAAAGCTTCCAGATAGCGGCCCAAGGCCGGACGGAATTTCTCCGCGCCGAAGTAGTTATCCACCATATTGATAACGCCCAGGCTCTTGGAATAGGTGATGGAGTCGTAGGCGTTGCGGATATTGTTGTTGTCGCTAACAGGCTCGCGAATGGCGCGGGTGCTGGCGAGGGAGTCCAACTGCATAGCGCCGATTGCGTAGGTGGCGGCGTTTAGGTCGTGGCCGCCCTCGGGTTCCATAATACGCAGGGCCAGTGGTTCGCCCCAGGTGGCGAAGCCCTCTTTTAGCCACAGGTCGTCCCACCAGGGGGGAGTCACCTGATTGCCAAACCACATATGCGCGATCTCATGGGCGTGTACCTCTACCAAAGCCAGGCGTGCGCCGGGAGCGGGGTTATCGCCCACCAGAATGCGCTGCTCGCGATAAGTGATGGCTGCAGACAACTCGGTGGCGCCACTGGGCCACTGCGGCGCGGCGATAATATCGAGCTTTTTAAAGGGGTAGGGGCGCTGCAGTTGATTCTCGAAAGTCTCCACCATTTTGGGGGTGATATCGAGGATGTAATTCATATCGCCACCGCGGCCCTGACGCGCAAAACCGCGCAGGGGAATCGGGTCCTTGCGGTACTTACTCGGTGGAATAGCTGCGCGCTCAACCACATCGAAGGGACCTACCGAGAGGGACAGCAGATAAGTGGACATGGGGGGAGTGGTGGCAAAAGTCACTCTCTCCATGCCGCCCGGCACGGTCTCGCGTTTTAATTCCGGCCCATTACTGATAGCGGCGTAGCCCTCGGGCACAGTGAGGCTGATGGAGAAGGGCGCCTTTAGGCCGGGTTCGTCGAAACCGGGCAGATATTTGCGCGCCTGGATGGACTCAGACTTGGCCAGGGCATAGGCATTGCCCTGCTCTTCCACTTTAAACAGGCCGGCTAGATTGCGATCGAAATCTGCGGCGTAATCCAGCTGCAGAGTGAAATTGCCCGCCGGCAGTTGTTCGGAGAATTCAACCGTAGCGACGCCGCTGTCGAGGACCTCGCGGTAGCTGGCTTGCACCTCACGCCCGTCTGCCAGTTGCGCAGTGGCTTTGGTTACCGACAGGTTCTTGCCGTGCAACCAGATATGGTTGCCGGCCTGGTCCAGCTGAATGTCGATAGCGACACGGCCACTGAAAGTATCTTTGCGAGGATCGAGAGTCAGGTCCAGGTGGTAGGCGCTGGGCTTTACTCCTTGGGGAAGCTTGCCCTCAGGCGCTTCTCTGATGTCCAGGGCTGTCATTTGAGCGCTGGATTCCTGGTCGATTTTCTGCGGGGCCTTTTCCGCCGGGTTACACCCGGCGACTGTTACTGATAACAGCGCCGCGCTCAGCAGGGCGAGCGGTATCTTCTTGTTCATAGAGCGATGGGGTACTTGGCCAAAAAAAGGCCATTGTACCGCTTTGGCGGAAAATTACGTGGGGCTGTGGGCGTTGAGATAGATCCAGGGGGAATGCCATGCCCGGCGATCAAGCGCTGGGCATGGTGATGGCTGTGAAAGTTTACAGGTGTGGGACAGTTAAACTGGAAACCTTGCTGCTGCTATAGGGCACAGTGATGGTGTAGTTGGTATCTTGTGGCTTCTTGTAAATAGGGCCTTGAGTATCAATAGCCATAACTACTCGGTGACCGGCAGGCACATCGTAGCTGGTGGTGAACAGTTCAACCTCCACTTTTTGCTTCTTACCTGGCTGTTCAGTGCGCACAGTAATTGGTGCGTGGGTGATCAGGCGGCCAAGGCCAAAGAAATTGACATCGTAGAGATGTACATTCATTTGAACCTCGCTCTTACTGGGCTCGATCCACATCTCTAGCTTTGGTGCGCCGCGGACTTTCAGGGTCTCAGACTGCCTTGGTGACTTGTATTCGATGGCATAGTAACCGTTGATTGCCATCATAGGAGCGTATACCGGAATGCCGAAACCTTCTAAGGCATCGGAAACCAATGGGATACCGGTACCAGCAAAGGTATCCCAGCCCCCGTGGAATTCATTACTCCAGTTCCAGCCATCATATTTACCGCTCTCCATACTGCCGCTATTGAACATGGTAAAGCGTGGTTGTAGATACCAGGTGGTGCTCTCTTGGGTTACTGGGTAGTCCTCATAGTGCTCCAGCTTGTTGCTGATACGCACGGTCATGTCCACTTTAGGTTCGCGGTTGATTCCGTTGTCTTTGCCCTTCAGGTGGTGATCGAACCAGCGGAAGCTGGTAGACCAAATGTGTCCATCGTTGCCAGAAAGTGTCTCGGTAATGGCGTGGGTACCAGGGTTTAGCATTAGCTTCTTGGGCCCCTCAAGTAGGGAGAAGAAGTCTGTCATGCTGTTGGGCTTGAAAAGATAATCGGCAAAGTTATTCGATACTAGTACTGCAGTGCCATTTTCATTTAGTTGATCGACATAGCTTATTGCCGAGCGTTTGGCGCCGAACTCTATAACTTGCTCCATGTTCTGGCCGCTGCGCAGGTCATCCCAGACTTGCTCAAGTTCAGCTTCTTTATCGAAGGCGGTAGTGACAAGTAAGCTACCCCAGACCAAGTTAACGGTTTCATTGGGGTAAAGCGCTTCAACTACATCGGCCCAGCCGGACAGCGCAGCAACCGCATCAATACGGGAGTCTTGCGCGGCGCTTAGTAGGGAAATACCGCCACCATAAGAAATACCAGCCATTCCCAGTTTGCCCACGGAGTAATTGGATTCGAGCCAATCAATCAGCACACCCACATCGGCAATGCTGTTCTCTCCGGCCACGTCCACCAGTCCACCGGAGTGGCCAAAGCCGCGGGTGGAGTAACTCAAAACCAGGTATCCATTTTCAGCCAGCTCCTTGGCCTGGAAGTGGTATTGGCGTTTTTCCAAGCCCCAGCTGTTGGTGAAGATCACGGTAGGGTAGCCCTCCGCTGGTGCCGGGGTTTCCGGCACAAACAGGTTGGCATCGAGTACCGTTCCGTCGAAAGAGGTAATATCCAGGTCGGAAATATATTCAGGGGCCGACCAGGCATGCGCTGACATCATAGCGCCGCCAAGCAGCGCCAGTAGTGGTGTAGTTTTCATTTTTTTCTCTCATCAAAGTAAATTATTTTTATTTTTTGACCATGATTAATACATTGGTCAGGAGCGCAATATATAGAACCCGGCCGCGTATTTGTATGCTGTTTGATTAAAAAATGAGACGCTTGTCTCGTAGTTTGTCGCTGCCCCCATTAGGTTTTTATATCGACTTTTTTAAATTCACTTTGTCCAGCTGGTCACATAAAAATCGCCTAAAAAGTTCATTTCTTATTCATGTTGATCTTTTTTTGATCAATAAAAACCGGTAATGTGTGCTTCTACGATTTGGCCACGGAGGGCTTCGGCAACAATGACTCGGTGGCCTGAACTATGGTTTCTCGCTCAGCTGTTTTCTTAGTACTTTTTTTCGTTTTCTCACTGTCTGCCAATGCTGCATCCCGCTACCTCGGCGAGGAGATCTGGTATCAGGTAGACAGTAAAAACTTTCGGGTTATTACCGATGGCGACCCCAAAGCGGTAAAAACCCTGGTGGCCGATCTGGAGCGCTATCGCGCCGTGGCCATAGAGCTGTTGGAGGTAGACCCCAGCGTCCCTAAGCTCACAATTTATGCAGCCGGGGACCGCAAAACCTATGCGGGTCTGGTTGGGGCTGAGTTGGCGGAGATGACCAACGGCCTGTTTGATACCTCCGCCGAGGGCAGTTATGCCCTGGTGAACCTGGATGGCCGCAGTGTAAAAAAACAGCTTAAGGCCCGTGAATTTCTTTTTCACGAATATACCCATTTCCTTAGCTATAACGGCAATACCACGCATTTCCCCTACTGGTATAGCGAGGGCTTTGCCGAATTTATGGCGACTATGTCCTTCCCTAAAAAGGGACGTTATGAACTGGGCGAAATTCCCCAGGAGCGCGCTCAGACTCTGATGTATGCCGGCTTGATGCCGCTCGACCGGCTGCTGCGTGCAACGGTGTACGATACCGACCCCGAGGAGAAAGCCGATATCTATGCCAGTGGTTGGTTGCTGTCCCACTGGTTAATGATGGAGGGCGATAAGGCGGAAGAATTTAAGCAGTTTGTCAAAGACTACAACGATGGTGCAGATCCGGTGAAATCACTGGAGAAAGCCCTGGGAATGTCGGTAAAAGAGCTTGAAAAAGTATATGTAGCCGCATTTGACTCAGGGGAATATGAGGTGGTCAGTGGGGATATCCCTGCTGATTTTAAAGAGGTAACACCTCGAGTGAAGCGCCTGCAAAAGCGGGAAGCGGTAAATGTACTGGCGAACTTTATTGCCCAGTCTGGTTACAACCTACAAGCCCTCGACGATCTTATTACCTATTCCTACCATACAGGGATCTACAGCACTGAGCTGGCTGCCATTAAGGCGAGTGCGGATCTGCGTATAGGGGATTTTCCGCAGGCCAGTCATTTGCTTGCCAGTGTGCCAAAAAAGGATCGCCGGCAACCCTGGTACCTGAGTGCCCACGCCTGGCTGACGGTGAATCAACAGGCCACGGTGCCCAACGATGCCCGCGATTTACGCAGCCTTAAAAAGGCCCGTGAAGAGTTCGACTACCTGGTGAATAAAGAGCCTCAGAATGCTTCTCACTGGTTTGGTCTGGCCATGGCTATGGAAATGTTGAGCTATCCCCGTGAGGAATATCTATCCAAGCTTGAAGAAGCTTATAAGCGCGCACCGCGGGAGCTCCATATTGCTCAGTGGCTGGCAGAAGAACTCTATCAACAGAAAAATGCGGAATACTTTGCCCGGGTGGCAAAGCCGCTGATGTTCGAACTCCCGGATGAGGAGGAGAACCGACAAATAAAAATGAGGTTGGCGGAGCTACAGGGCAAGCCTAAATCCAGCTAATAACAATAAGATGCTCACAGAATAATAGAGGGGCTGTCACTTGATGTAAGAGACAACCCATAGTCGCCAACGTATATTTGCCCGGCAATTTGGTTTGCCGGGCTTTTTTATTGAGGCTGCGGAAAACTGGTACGATTTGGCTTATTGTTACTGATGTTGGGTTTCTTCCTGATAAAGGGGGAGTACTACTTAACTACTAACATTATAACGATGACGCCTTACCCGGTGCTTTTTAACTATTGAAAGACATCGAACAGAAGTCAGAATTTGTTTTTAAATACCTTTAGACGCCGACGCCTTGCGGCGACAGTAATACTCTACGCCGCACTAATTCGCTAGTTAGTCAAAAAGTGGATGGATAACAATAACAATTTCGCTGAAATAAGGTTGAACTGTGCATAAAAAAATAGTCGCGATAACTTTTCTGATCGTCGCTCTTGTGTGTTCAGTAAGCTGTGAAAAGCGCTCTTCTCAACAAGTAGAATCACAGCAGGTTGAACCCCAACAGGTCGTCGCTGAACCCACTAAAGAACCTGAAATTGTTTTTGCGAACTACCCGGAACTCGGAGACCTACCCGCCTTACAGGAGCGAGGCATCTTGCGCTTACTTGCTCCCAGAGGCCCTGAGGAGGATGCCCTGCCGCGTTCTGGCTTGCCGCAGGGAGAGTGGCGGGAGCTTGCAGAGAAATTTGCCTACAGCCGCAACCTAAGGCCCCAGTGGGTTTATGTGGATAACTTTTCCGGTTTGGTCCCCGCTTTGGCAGAAGGCCGAGGTGATGTGATCGCCACTAATTTTTCCCGCACGGCCAAAAGACGCTCGCAGGTGGCGTTCACACGGCCGCTACAAACGGTGAATGAACTAGTAATTACGCTTCGCGATTTGAATAGCCCGCTACAGGAGGTAGCCGTTCGCCGTGGCAGTGCCTATGCCGAAACCTTGAGTGAAGATACAGATCAGGCCTATAAGGTCACGCTCCTGGATGGTGCGGTGGCAAACAGCGCATTGTTAGATGCTGTTGTCGCAGGTAAGTATCAGGCAACCGTGATGGACAGTAATTTGGCCGATGCGCTTTTGCCCGATTATCCGCAGCTCGCTGCCAGCGATCAGCTGGAATCCAGCAGAGATATTGCCTGGGCAGTTCGTCTCAATGCCATAGAGCTACGACGTGAGCTCAATGAATTCCTGACGGCAGAATTGGTATTGGCCGGGCAAAACTCCAATAAAATGATGCGGGATTGGGAGGGTATTTTAGCGGATGGCACACTGCGAGTACTGACCCGTAATCATCCAGCTTCTTACTTTATTTGGCGTGGGGAATTGATGGGGTTCGACTATGACCTGCTGAAAAAATTTGCTCGTGACCATAAGCTTCGCCTCAGTATGGTCGTGCCCGATGCGGATATGGATTTAGCAGATGCCCTGCAGGCAGGTATGGGCGATATGATCGCCTCGTCACTGACGATTACCGAGATGCGCCGTAAGCAGGGGCTCGTTTTTACACGCCCCTACCTTGAGGTGACTGAACAGCTGATTGCTCCAAGCAAAGATATCTCCCTGCAAGGTGATGTGCCCTTAGAGCAAATGCTGTCGGGAAAGATGGTGGCTGTAAACCCACAAACCAGCTACCGTGAGAGTCTCTCAGAGATGGTGGTATTGCAGCGGGAGCAGGGAATCGCCCCACTTCAGATATCTGAGCAGCTAGGCGCAACAACCGAATATTTAATCGATGCCGTTGCTCAGGGGTTATTTCCCTATACGATTGCAGATTCTCATCTGGTTGCGATCGAGAGCACTTATCGCGATGATTTTAGGGTGGTGGCTGAATTGCCCAGTGTCAGAGAAATAGCCTGGGCTGTGCGTGCTGATCAAAGCCAGCTGCTGGGAAAATTAAATAACTTTTTAAATAAACACAATCGCGATTTGTTTTTTAATGTTACTTACAATAAGTACTTTAAAGAGAAAAAGCGTATTCTTCGCCATCAGGAAAATCGCCTGCGCAGTAGTAGTGATTCACTTTCACCCTACGATCCTATAGTCCATAAATATACGGATAAAACGGATCGTGACTGGCGCATGGTGGTTGCTCAGATGTACCAAGAAAGCCAGTTCAATCCCCGCGCCCGTTCCTTTGCCGGGGCTCAAGGTCTGATGCAGGTGCTCCCGCGTACTGCTCGCCAATTAGGGGTTGATAATCTTTATGAGCCTGAGAATGGCATCCGTGCGGGAGTGTCCTATCTCGATTGGCTGGATCAACGCTTCCCACAGATGCTTTCGCAGGAGCAAAAAATATACTTTACTTTGGCTGCTTATAATGCCGGCCATGGCCATGTACGTGATGCTATAGCCCTTGCCCAGCGCATGGAATTAGATCCCAATCAATGGTTTGGCCATGTAGAACAGGCCATGCTGTTGTTATCCAAGCCTGAATACTATCGCCAGAGTCGATTTGGCTATGTACGGGGTCGGGAGCCGGTTAAGTATGTGCGGGAGATACGGGATAGATATATAGGCTATCTCGGTGTAGAGCGTAATGGGCCTCCTCGGGGAGGCGAATGGTGATTCTAGCCTTGATGGCCTTATAGCATAGCCGCTATTGCCTCAATCTCTAGTTTTAGGTCAGGATGAATCAGATTAGAAACTTCGACTAGTGAACAGGCTGGCAAGTTTCCGTCATAAAACTGAAATAACGCTTTGCGCAGGTTACTGGTCTGTTCGATGTCCTTTATGAAGATTGTTAACTTAATGAGATAAGATTTGTTCCGTCCCTCGTATTCCAGGATATTATCTATCTGAGAGAGTATCTCTTGGGCTTGCTCTAAAAATTCTTTTTTCTGAGAAGAGGTTCCCTGTGCGGTCAAGCCCGAAATGTAGAGCGTATTTTCATGGATAACAGAATGTACATAAGGGCCTTCTTGTGACGGTAGAAAGGGATATTCTCTTTTTTTAAGCATAATTAATCCAAGCTTATACGGAAAATTACAAATCTAGGGGTTATGGTTTCCAGTTCATTTTTATAGTCGACGCTAAGGTCTCTTGTGGACCAACTTTAGCGGCTCCGCCAATAATATAAATGGAATCGTTAATTGTAACAGCACCGTGTCCATGGCGAGCCATAGGGAGAGAGATTTCTTTTCTCCACTGATCACTAATTGGGTTGTATGACCAGATCGAGTTAAATGCAGAGCCTGTTTTCCAGTAACCGTTGGGGCCAAAGGCTTCTCCACCGGTAACTATTATCTTTCCCTTTAATGGTGTGGCAGTTAGCCCGGCAAGTGATTGGGGTAGCGGTCGTATTTTATTCCACTTGTCCAAACTGGGATCATAGACTTCCGCGTAGGAGAGATTCCTAGCCTTATCATTTCCATTGCTAGCTTGGCGCCCACCAATAGCATAGATTCTATTGTTTAATGTCGCACCTGCTGCGGAATTTCGGCTGATAGTCGCCGGAGCTGCTGTTTCCCAGTTGGCATTGTCTATCAATATATAATGATTTTTCGTATCGCTATTTTTAAGTTGGTCGTTAGGTGTTTTTCCACCGATAACATGGATGCCTTTTGATGTGTTGGCATAGATACTTTCGGCCATGGGAGCGGGTAAGCGGGGCCCAGAGGTCCAGATATCTTCACTGTTGGACAGCTTATAAACAGTAGCCTTGGCCTGCCAAGCATTGTTTTTTACTCCATTGAAACCTCCAATGCCATAAAGATATTTGGAGTTTGCAGCCATACCTAGATGGTGTATAGCTTCTGGAAGTGGTGGACCATCTCGCCAAGTTTTGGTTTGGGGTGAGAATATATAGGTGCGATCTGTAGGGGCTAGACCGTAAAATATGGAATTAGATGATGGAATAAAACCACCTGAAATATAGATTTCTCCAAAGAATACAGAGGGGTATATTTCCTGAATGGCTGTTTTTAAGTCTGGTAGTTTAATGAATCGTGGTTTATGGGCAGATTGCCATGTTCCAGCTTTCCCCTCCATTCCACCTAGTATAAATGGTGCCGCTCCGATAATTTTTAAAAAATCTCTTCTAGAGTAAGGCATATGTTTGTATCTTCCCTTAAATTAAATGGTAAAGCTTGCTTAGAGCCTAAGTTTTTTTGTAAGAAATAGACTGTGTGGATCCTCTCTATAGTTGGAAAATGGCCCGCAGGATTTAAAGCCATTTTGATAGTAAAGTGCTATTGCTGGAGCAAAATTTAACCTGTTACCAGTTTCAAGCTTTACCTCACTGTAACCCCGTCTTCTGGCTTCATTTATTATCTCCTGTAATACTGCTTTAGCGACACCTTTGCGTAGGAAAGATTGGCTGGTTTTCATTGACTTGATTTCTCCCAGAGTAGAGGAGACTTCCTTGAGGGCGCCACAGCCTGCTAGAACGCCATTGATCTTTGCGCTCCAGAAGGTGATTTTGGGATCAACTAACTCTTCTGGTTTGAGGGCGTGCACACTTTCAGGGGGGGAGTGCTGTTGCATTTCTTTTAGGTGCTGCGCCAATAACTCTACGACGGTACCATCTGATAGATCGTCTTTTTGAACCGCTATATACATAGAGATGCCTTTGTTATTTTAAGTATAGATACCATTGAGGTTTAATATATGCAGGTCTAAATTATGTTGGGTAGTAATTGCTTTCATTGATTTATAGGCATTTATCCATTGGAAGGCGAGTTCAATAAATAAGGGCCCATAGGCCCTTATTTATTCTTATAGTATTGATTCTTTTATTTTTTTGTGCACTCTACAGGACATCTATAAAAATAGAATCCGATGTTATCCTTTATTCTTGATGAGTAAAGCTTGCCCCATTTTGATGCATCGTTCACTGGTGTAGAGGTGATTTTTTAATGCTTTAACCAGTGTGGGCTTAAATTGAGGGTTTTCTTCAAGAATGGTGCTTATTTTTTGAGCGCCCTCATTTGAGCACATTAGGGGAAAAATATTGGTATAGCTACTGATTAGCTCTGAGGAATCCTCATTATTAATTTGCTCCAGTGCGTAAAGGATTTTTTCGCTGTTATTATTAAATAGGGAGATTTGTTCATCTTTAAATAGAGAGTAAGAGGCCTTGCGCAGTTCACTCAACTTGAAGTTATCCCTGTGCTGAATTAGGTTTTCTAGCCATTTTTGTTTGATTTCTGGTAAAGGTCTTACTACTTCGGCAGCAATGGCATTCAGTTTTGATCTGTCTGAGCTATCTTTGCTTAGTTCACGGACAATAGCTTGTTCATAATCAGAATATAAATAGCGATTTTGCAGGTGAATTAAATCCCAGCGCATATCCGGATCTAAGTTCAGTCCTTTAACTGAGAGTTCACCCATCAGTAATAGTTTGGCATTGTTGAGCGCACTGTTCGAATGAGCTATTTCGGTAAATAGCTCAAACCAAGTCTTTTGTTGATCGCTGCCTGCAGGTGCCTGCTGTAGCCGCTCCCACACAAAATCCTCCATAGTTTTTAGAATTTTACTACGGCGCTGTTGATCAATAGGAACTTGGTTTAGATAACTATGGACATAATTTAAATAGCGCGCATTGAGTCGAATAGCACTGATATCTTGTTCGACGACACCATTATTAATAACAAAACTGATGTATTCATCAAGGGGGAGCTTTGCATCATAGGCGCTGTCGAATAGGCTTTGCCACAGCATAAGACGGGTGAAAGGATTTTCAATGGCATGGAGGTATTGAGCCATATTTTTCAGTGTGATTGAGTCAAGAGTTACCTTGGCAAAAGCCCAATCTTCCTCGTTAGGATAGAGAATTTGAGGGCAGGATAACCCTTTAGCACTCTCTACTTTGGTTAATGCGTCGCTGTACCTTACCGACAGGGTGGCATAGCGTTTCATAATCCCCTCATCCATACGATAGAAACCGAGCTGAGTGCGTTGTTCGCGTAGCGTCGGGTAATCATCTGGAGCTGTCTGTGTCAGACTAAGGCCGGTAATCCGATCATTTTCACATTCGAAACTTGTTTCAATAGTGTTAAGACCGGCTTGATAAAGCCATTGTTGTTGCCATTCCTCCAGATTGATACTGGCGGCCTTGCCCAGATGATTAATAAAATCATCAAGTGTAGAATTTTTGTAAGAAAACTCTTTCAGGTAACTGCTAACGCCTTGACGAAATTTTTCTTTACCGAGGAAATAGGGTAATTGTTTGAGTATAGAGCCCCCTTTGCCGTAGGTAATACCATCAAAATTACTAAAAGCTTCTTCGGTATTTTTTACTGGTAGCTGGATGGCATGAGTGGTGGGCCTTTGATCGGAGTAATAAGCCCACTGTTTAGTACCAAGATAAAAATTTTCCCAGGCATTGGAAAATTCACTGTTCTCTGCTAAAGATAGGTTGGCCATATAAGTGGCAAAACTTTCATTTAGCCAAAGATCGTCCCACCAGTTCATGGTCACTAGATTGCCAAACCACTGATGTGCCAATTCGTGCGCAATAACATTGGCCAAGCGCATACGCTGGGCCTGGGTTTTTTCTCCACGAGATACGTAGGCATCATTAAAAGTGACTGCTCCCACATTTTCCATGGCGCCCGCATTGAAGTCGGGTACCAGGATCTGATCATACTTATTAAAGGGGTAATCTATTCCAAAATAGGGTTGGAAAAATGCAAAGGACTGCTTGGTGAAGGTAAACCAGTCTTCGGTTTTAACATATTGTGCCTGGCTCTGGCGGGCCATCAGGCGTAGAGGGATACCTTTGGCGTTATCCTCCCAAATATGGTAGGGCCCCGCGTGTAATGAGAATATGTAGGATGAGAACTTTGGAGTTTGTGGAAAAAACCAATGCTTTATTTCACCCTCGTGCTCTACTCTATGTTCCCGCTCCGTACTGATTACTACCCACTCTTTTGGCGCTGTGACATCTAGTGTATAGCGAGCTTTAAGGTTTGGTTGGTCAAAATGTGGGAAAAGGCGGTTGGCGTCATAGGGTTGAAAATCAGTATATAAATAGACTCTACCATCTACAGCGTCTTTAAATCGGTATAGACCCGACCCATTATTTGAATAAGGATGTCGATAATTTATTGTAATTGTATGTTTCTTATTGGGTAGCTGTGTATTATCAATACGAATAAAATGTCCATTGTAACTGAAAGGAGTCTTTTGGTTATCCACCTGTACAGTTTCAACAGTACCTCCAGAGAAATCGACAGTTAGAGGCTGTTGTAAGGGTTTGTTGAATTCAATTTCAGTTACAACTGTGCCGGAAAAACTGTCTCCGTTGCGATCAAGATGAATACTCAGTTGGTAATCTACCTCTGCAATTTGCTGTTTTCTCAGCTTTGCATATTTCTCAGATAGCCCCGCGATCTCCGCTCTTGTTACAGGTTTTGTTGTAGAAGTTTGTGCGGCTTCTGTACTACCTGGCTTTTGCTCACAGGCAGCGAACATGATACTGCACAAGAGAGTGGTAATAAGTCTTAATCTTTTAATCTTGGTTTGGTTGATCATGGTGGTCTCACCGATCGGTTAGTTGTTATTGCTGTGATTCTATATTGGTCCGCAATGTATGCACCGAGAATCTTACTATTGGTGCTATACAATAAATAGATGAAATGGCCCAAATAAAAAGCGGTTAAAGTGGGTTAGTCTTCAAAATTATATCCCATGTAGATTCGGGATTATTTTATTAACAGGGCATGAGTGTTAAGGGGTTGTTCTTATGGGGTGAATTGCTGTTTAGCAAGGGGGGAAGCCGCTAACAGAATAAAAACGCTATTGACCGTTAGCAACTTCAAGAACAGACTCAGCGAGGGCGTTTACCAGTCCATCAATCTCTTCACGGCGTGTAATAAATGGCATGCCCAATTGAATGGTGTCTCCGCTATAGCGAACATAAAAGCCTTTCTCCCACATCTTTAAGGCAATGCGGAATGGGTGTAATAAGGGCTCCCCAGGGGCTCTCTCAATCGTTAGCGCAGCGGCTAGGCCACAGTTGCGGATATCGTAAACCAGAGGCAAGTTGCTCAGCTGATGTATATATTCTTCCAGAAGATAGGCAAGCTCTGCTGAGTGCTTGAAAAGGTTATCTCTCTCTAGAAGTTCTAAGGTAGCAAGTGCTGCTGCACAGGCTACTGGGTGCGCTGAATAAGTGTATCCATGGGGTAGCTCCAACTGGTAGTCGGCTCCTCCTTGCTGCATAAACGTCTCATAGATCGTTTGCTGCACCACCGTGGCTCCCATGGGGATGATTCCGTTAGTGAGTTGCTTGGCGATGTTGATAATATCTGGAACTACGCCAAAAAGCTCTGCACCTGTGGCAGTGCCCAGTCTGCCAAATGCAGTGATTACTTCGTCAAAAATCAGTAGGATTTGGTGTTGCTCGCAAATATCCCTAAGTCGCTGTAGGTAGCCTTCTGGTGGGGGTAAAATACCGGCGGAGCCAGCCATTGGCTCAACGATGACAGCGGCAATATTGCTAGCATCGTGTAGCTCAATAATTTCTAATAGTGATTCGGCAAGGTGTGCCCCATATTCAGGCTGTCCGCGACTAAAGCGATTTTCCGGCAGTAGTGTATGGGGAAGGTGAGCGGTGGAGAGCGCCGGACCATAGATGGCTCGGTTGGCTCCGATGCCGCCGACACTAACTCCACCAAAATTCACTCCGTGATATCCCTTACTTCGACCAATCAGTTTGGTCTTGCTGGCCTGTCCTCTTTTGCGCCAATAGGCACGGGCAATCTTCAGCGAGGTCTCCACTGCTTCAGAGCCGGAATTGGTGAAAAATACCCGATTGAGGCCCTCCGGCATTAAGCGAGTGATTCGTTCCGCCAACTTGAAGGAGCCGGGGTGGCCAAACTGAAAGGAGGGGGCGAAGTCTAGAGTCTCCAACTGCTGGTTAATGGCTTTGGCGATTTCTTTTCGATTATGACCCGCGCCACAGGTCCACAGGCCTGAAAGGCCATCGAATATCTGGCGACCATCAGCGCTGGTGAAATAGCACCCATCAGCGGCTGTAATAATTCGTGGGTCTCGTTTGAACTGCCGGTTACCGGTGTAGGGCATCCAGTGTGCATCGAGTTGTGTTTGGCTGAGCCCTGCAAGTTTGTCGTTCATTTTTATTTTCCGACAATTGGGACAGTTATCTTAGACAATCTTTAAATAGTTCGTTGTTACCACTTGAAGCCCTAAAGATACATTGTGAATTTATTCAAGGCCCTCTTAATTCTGGACCAACTTTTCTATTTAATAAATTGCCTAAAACTAACTTTAGTTGCATAAGTGGGGGCTTTTGAGAAAGGTTTGAAGTATGGGGCTTGATTGTAGCTTGTCGGTTCTAGCGTAGTTTTTAGACCGGAAGAGGTGGAGCGAGAGGAGTCGTAAGGGTACTGACAACTCAACGATAAAGAAGGGGAAGTGCCGGGGACTTGAGTCCCCGGTAACAAAGAGGATCAGACTGCGGTAGCAATCCGGTCAACGTAAGGGGCGAGTTCAGGCTTGTTCTCCAGGATTTCTTCCCGGGTGAGGCCGTCGATCTCATGAGGGAATACCAGCCACTCTTCAGTCTTGTGGATAAAGTAATCCGGCTCGCGCTTCGCTTTGTTGTTTTTCGGCTTGTAGTAAGGCGTTGCAATACGAATCTCTGGCGTGTTCTTTTTACAGGCTGCGCGCAGGTCTTCAATTGTTTGTTCAATACTCAGGCCGGAATCGTGTACATCGTCAACGATCAGCAGGGAGTCGTGGGACTCAAGGCGCTTAATCAGGTAGTTCAGGCCATGCACTCGGACTTTCTTGTCGCGCTCGCCGATACCGAGGTAGGAGGAGGTTCGGATTGCGATATGGTCCGCATCCACACCCATCACATGAAGCAATTCTTGTACCGCGATACCTACCGGAGCGCCGCCACGCCATACACCAACGATGTAATTAGGGCGGAAGCCGCTCTGATAGATTTGTTCGGCAAGCGCGTAGGAATCAATCAGCAGTTGCTGTGCGCTGATAAAATGCTTTTTCATCTGTGTACCCCTCAGAAAAAGGCGAACTTGGCAATAAAGAGAGCCGCTAACACGTAGACACTGATGCTGACGTCTTTACTGCGCCCGCTCAGTGTTTTGATGACTGCGTAGGCAATAAAGCCCAGAGCAATACCGTGAGCGATAGAGAATGATAACGGCATCATTACTGCCGCAATCACCGCCGGAGCGGCTTCGGTGATGTCATCCCAGTCGATGGAAGACAGACCGGAGGTCATCAGGACGCCGACATACAGCAGAGCTCCGGCGGTCGCATAAGCGGGAATCATCCCGATCAGCGGGGAAAAGAAGGTTGCCAGCAAGAACAGACCAGCGCAGACCACTGCAGTCAGACCGGTGCGTCCGCCTGCGGTAATACCCGCGGTGCTCTCAACGTAACAAGTAGTGGTGGACGAACCCAGAACAGAACCGACTACAGAAGCGGAGCTGTCTGCCATCAGGGCTTTGCCCATGCCCGGCAACTTACCGTTTTCATCGAGAAGCTTGGCGCGGTCGGAGACACTCAGCAGAGTGCCGGCAGTATCGAACAGGTCTACGAACAGAAAGGCGAAGATTACACTGATCATACCCACTTCAAATGCCCCGGCGATATCCAGTTCGAGGTAGGTGGGCGCCAGGCTCGGTGGTGCGGAGACCAGGCCGGTGAACTCTACTTTACCAATAGCCAGTGCAATAACGGTAACTGCGAGAATGCCAATCATTACCGAGCCGAGCATACGGCGGTAGGACAAAGCCACAATAATAAAGAAGCCCAGAGCAGCCAGCATAGCTTCAACAGACTTAAGGTCCCCCAGGGTCACCAGGGTGGCGGGGCTGGCAACCACGATCCCTGAGCTCTTCAGGGCGATAATCGCCAGGAACAGTCCAATACCGGCTGCCAGGGACTGCCTCAGGGAGGTGGGAATACTGTCGATTATCCATTCCCGCAACTTAAAGATACTAAGCAGTAGGAACACTACCCCTGATATAAACACTGCACCCAGGGCAACCTGCCAGCTATAGCCCATTTCGCCCACCACTACATAGGCGAAGAAGGCGTTGAGGCCCATTCCCGGCGCCAGTGCGATGGGGTAGTTGGCGTACAGCCCCATAATTAGACAGCCGATCGCAGCAGCAAGACAGGTCGCCATAAACACGGCGCCCTTATCCATACCAGCCGCCGCCAGGATGTTGGGGTTTACAAAAATGATGTAAGCCATGGTCAGGAAAGTGGTTACACCGGCAATCACTTCCCGGCGAACATTTGTCTGACGCTCAGACAGCTTGAACAGCTTTTCCAATAAAGAGGCGTCGCCGCCCGCCTGGGGAATACCAGACCCTGGGGTCGCTGATGTTTGGATATCAGAGGGTTTCATATCAGAAGTGGTACTTTACTAGCAGGTTAACATTGCGCTCGTTGGAGTCGGTATTAAAGGTTCCATCTTTGAACCCAAATTTGTCATTCCAATGCACGTATTCAATACCGGCATACAGGGCTTTCGGCTCACCCCAGTTGGCGCCCACGTCCCATTTGAGCTGGGAAGTGAAATTCATACTTGGGTGTGTATTTTCTGCGGCGCTGGTCCAATCGATAAAACCGTCGTATACGAAGCTGGAGTCTCCCAGGGTAAATGGCATGGCCCAAACCAGGGTCAGCTGCTCGTTGCTGGCCTTGTCATCGTTATCGCGGCGGTAGGCGTTTACTTGGACAAAGGAAAAACCCGGAACTGCAAGGTCGAAACCGAGACCTGTCAGAACGTTGGTGAAATGCGGGCCTGTGGCTGTGAGGTGATCGGGGTCATCCATATTGCCCAGCTCTACAGTGGTTGCCACTAATACGTCGGTTACCGGCCCCCAAGCCAGTTCACGATCGCTGAGCTTCCCCAGGCTCAGACGAGGAGAAATTTCTGAATAGAGCTCCTTTGAACCATCTTCTGAATGCAGATAGTCGGCAAAGATAAACAGGTCTCCCCAGCTGTGGCCACTGGCGTGTTCAAAGGTCACTACAGAGCGCTCGGAATCATCGGTGGTCAGGCTGTAGTTCATTTCATAGTCGCGGCCATACAACAGGCTGAGGCTGTTATCGCTCCAAGTCATTTCTGCTTGGGCAGCTACAGACAACAGGCCGGAGGCCAGTAGTAGCAGGGGCTTGGTTGGTTTCATTGTATTACCTCTGTTACAGCGACAGGCGGAAACCGCACTGGCGGCCGACACTTGGGTCGGCAGTTGGTTAAAAAATAGTCGCGGAATATACCCGAGTTTACCGAGTGTTTTCCAGTATTTTTTTTCAGCAATAGCCTCTAGGTGAGTAGCCTTAAAGCAATGAAGTACTAATAAATTTTTAAAAATAAAAACTAAATACCTTTTAGCGGTTGGGTAAGCCTACAACCGGGAAAAAGGCCTATTGAAGGGCTGGCCTGATTTTTGGTTACCTTGAACCGGTACTTTAAATAAGGAAAGGTTGTGGACCAATACTTGCTGCCTGCAAATAGGGCGCCAGGCGCTACAGGGAGCACTAATAAGGTGCAAGAGTTTGTAAGGCAAAGCGTTGTGGAAAGACCTGAAGGGAACAGTATTAAGCGGAGCTGAGTACACCTTGTGCACGGGTCATCCTACTAGCATGCACCATTGAGGTGCATCGTGAAGATTCTATGTAAGGCTTTCTTTTAATAGTGGGCCCTGATGTAGGAGTGACCTACGAGTGACTTGTGAGTAACTTCGTTATTAATCAGAGTCAGTTCTTCCCAGCAACACATGTGTTAAAGTACTGCACTCAATTAGGAGGATATTTCAAGGCTTGCCGGTTAGTAGTGACCTGATTACGCCTTCTGTTGTTTTTTTGAGCACTTGGTGGGAGAGACTCACGAACCGCCCTATAAATAGGTGCAATATGTGTCTCTCGGGGCTCTGGCAGCTGCCTTGTTATCCGGATGTCATCTGGGAAGCCCTTGATCGGCCCTGGTGGCGTAAATAATAAATTGGGGTCGCTATACCCCGTATGTACCAATTGGTTGCTTGAGAAATCTATCCCCCAGGGTGTTGGCTTGTGATTTATGTCAATCAGCGGGATGAAGAAGAGCGGCCGGGAGTGGGAGGTTTTATGAAATCCAATTGCTTGCACCTTGCAATCCCCGCAGGGGACCTTGAGGTAGCCAAGAAATTTTACTGTGACGTTTTTGGCTGTAAAACTGGAAACAGCGAAGAAGGGCGTTGGGTAGATATCGATTTCTGGGGCAATGAACTTACTTTGCATCAGAGTGAAGAGAAGCTGCCGAACGTACGCCATAAGGTTGATATGGGAGCGGTAGCTGTTCCCCATTTCGGTATTCACCTGCCGGATGCTGAATTCCAAGCCCTGAAAGCTCGTATCGAAGCTGCTGGCCTGGAGTACTTGGATAAGCCATATCGTCGCTTCGTTGGCAGTGAGTACGAACAGGAAACCTTCTTTATCGAAGATCCGAACGGTAATGTGCTGGAAATGAAAACTATGGTGAACCCAGAGCTGATGTTTAAATAGCGCCATGGACCACAGTTAGCACATGTTGAGTTAGCCCGAGATACCATATGTATTGTCTTTTGTATTGTATCTTGGGTTAATTTAAATTTTTTACCTCCTATTATTTTTTTCCTTTCTTTTCCTGCCTTTATTGTTTCGTGTTTTTGAAAACCATTTTATAAGTGAAAGTGCTGCCTGCAGTGTTGATGGTTGCGAGGTTATTTTATTTAAGCCTCTTGGCTGGAGCAGACGAGTGAATTTTCTAATTGCAGCTTAAAGAATTTATGAGACTACTGGCTTGAGCTTGGATATCTTTTTTTTCCTTCGTTGTCAATTTATCTAAGAGGCTGAGCATCATAGACATTCTCGGGTTTTTCTTAAAATAATTGCGCTTTTCTAAGAGAAAATTCCAATAAAGACTATTGAAGGGACATGCATCTTCACCAACTCTCTTCTTTACATCGTATCGGCAGTTATCACAATAGTTGCTCATTTTATTGATATACGAGCCACTGCTTATATAAGGCTTTGTTGCGACCAGTCCGCCATCGGCATATTGACTCATACCGCGAGTGTTCGGTAACTCTACCCACTGAATAGCATCGATATATATCCCTAAATACCATGCATCTACTTGGTCTGGGTCGGTTTGTGTTAAAAGAGCAAAGTTACCAGTTATCATTAAACGCTGAATGTGGTGGGCATAGGCATGCTCAAGGCTGTTTTTGATAGCGCTTTTAAGGCAGTACATATCCGTTTGCGCTGTCCAATAGAAATTGGGCAGCGAATTATGATTTTGTAGTTTGTTGATCTTCGTATAGTTTGGCATCTCTTGCCAATAAATACCGCGCATATACTCCCGCCAGCCAAGAATTTGCCGGACAAACCCTTCTATTTGATTCATATGGATTTCCTTCTTGTTAGAATTCCAATGATCAATAGTGCGATTGATAACTTCACTGGGGGATAGTAATTTGCAGTTAAGAGAAAAACTCAGGCGGCTATGAAAAAGGTAGGCCTCGTTGGGGTCCATCGCATCCTGGTAATCGCCGAAGTGTGGTAAAAGATATTTACAAAAATGGTTAAGGACTTTGAGGCTATCTTCTCTACTTGTTGGCCAGGTAAAATGCTTGGCGTTAATAGAACCAATGGTTTTTATTTTTGCGGCTTGGATACGTTTAAGTGTTTTTTCCACATTCTTTCGAAATAGGTATTGTCGGGGAATTTGAGGGGCTTCACTCCATTTTTTTCGATTCCCTTTATCAAAATTCCACTGGTTTCCTTCAGGATCCCCCTTTTTATCGACAAGTATATTGTTTTCCCTGCGCATATGGCGATAGAAGCTTTCCATTAAGAAAGTTTTCTTTCCCTTAAAGAAATCCTTTAAGTAGTTTCTGGTGGTTAGAAAATGTTCTGTGTCATAGGCTTTATACTCTATCTGCAACTCTTGAACTATTGTATTTAGTTGCTCTTCAAGGCGATACTCATCAGGTAGTTGATATTCAAATCTCTGAATATCTAGCTGGGCAACTATTTGTCGAATATTTTCTTTAAGATTTTGTCGATTTTCTTTGCAGTCAATCTGATAGTAAATGACTTGATGACCATGTAATTTCAGCCACTCGGCAAACGTTTGCATGGATTCAAAAAAGGCAACCACCTTTTGAATATGATGAATGGCGTAATCTGTCTCCTGTCGTATCTCGGCAATATGGTAGAAAATATCTGGATTGCTTGATTTATACCAAGAGTGCTTATGGTTGAGCTGGTCGCCGAGTATTAATCGTAGCGTTTTCAAAAGGAAAGCCTTTTTGGAATACAGTTTTTGTCAAAAGGTTATATTTGGTTAAGAGTAAAGCTACTTGTATGCTTTTCAGGTTTCATAACTTCTAAAGTTTAGTAGTTCATCGCAGATTGAAGTTACGCTTTTACGCCAAAGTCATTGATTTTATGATTATAGTGTACTGTATGTGTTCACTGCTTAGGATTGTTATAGTTGCTTTATTTTGCCTATTGATTGACGCTATTTAAGTTAGAAATAGTATAGGGGGCATAAACCCTAAGAGTCCTTAAAGTTGACCGCTACCATTTACAATTGATCAAAACCTCAAAACCTCAAAACCTCAAAACCTCCGAAGGATGTAAATACGACTTGAATTGTAGGCTTAGCGGTTCTTCAGCGAATACCTTTCACTGCTTTACTTCAAATATCTCTTATGCATCTGAATGTTCGGGCGATTCTGGATCAAGTTATTCCTCTGGCAGTTTTTTGAGTTGGTCTAAACGATAACTTTTTGAGCAATTAGTCGGTCAATGTCCTCAGTGTTAAACCCTATTGAACTCAGTAGGGATCGGCTATCGGCACCCAGTTTGGAGCCTGCTTGGTGTTGTATATTTTTCTTTCCATTAAACTTGAAGGGCGTGTTGATCTGTAGGAGAGGGCTGTCACTTTTGGTCTTTGCGTTTACAACCATTTGCCGCTCTTTGAACAATTTACTTTCTGTTGCTTCACTAAAGTTGAGAACAGGCTCAACGCAGGCGTCGAGATCAGAGAAAATATTAATCCATTCACTCAGCTTATGTTGTTGTATAACCTCGGAGATATCTTGTTTCAAGCTCTCTTGCTGATCGCTCTCTAGTACCCGAACCATCCAATCCGGATGCCCAATTCCTTGAAAGAAAGCTTCGGCAAACTGAGGTTCAAGGCTACCAACGGATAGATAGCGGTCATCGGCTGTACGGTAATAATCATAGTAACTTCCACCGTTAAGCAGTTCCATTTCCACCTTAGGATCTCCACCATTTGCGAGAGCACTGGCTCCGCTTATGGCATTCAAAGCATAGGCACAGTCGGTCATACTGATATCGATATAGCTGCCGCTGCCTGTTTGTTGGCGGTGATACACGGCGGCAAGAATTGCCATGGCTGCATGGTGGGATCCACCGGCAATATCGGCAACTTGCATACCACTCAGATTGGGTCCGCTGCTCTGCCGACCGGAATAGCTGGCGAGCCCTGAGAGTGCAAGATAATTGATATCATGCCCAGCACGCATTTTAAGAGGGCCATCTTGTCCGTATCCGGTGATTGAGCAATAGATAATATCTGTGCGTATATCACTGAGGTCTTCATAGCCAAAACCAAGCTTATCCATGACTCCTGGGCGGAATTGTTCAATAACAATGTCGTATTCAGAGAGTAGTTTTTCAATAATTTTCTTTGCTTCATGGCTTTTTAAATCTAAAGCCAAAGATTTTTTGTTGCGATTAATTGTTGCATGAGCTGCGGAAACGGGATCTTCACTGTCGATCATAGGAGGAAGCCCCCTAAGCATATCCGGACGATTCGGTGACTCTATACGTAGAACCTCCGCACCCATGTCCGCTAATAACATAGTGGCGTATGGACCTGGAAGCAGGGTGGTGAAATCGAGTATACGTAGGCCTTGCAGGGGGGTGATAGATTTATTCATTACTTATTTTATAGATTATTATTTGGAGGTTTACGTAAAGGAATTTTCAGAAGTTAAACATGTAATTAATCTTTTGTATGACAAGTATGAACGAATTGTGTGGAAAAGTTATATTTATTAGTTAATGGCAAATAGAGATTGGTGTAGCTGAAATCGTAAATTGGATCGGCGATTAATTGTTCTCTTATTAATACAGTGGCAGGGTGAACCCGGCGATAGTGTAGACCGCCGGGTTATTGCACTTAGTTATCACGGAGAATTTCACGAGAAATAATGAGTTTCATTATTTCATTCGTTCCTGCATAAATACGTTGTACCCTGGCGTCAGCCCAGGAGCGGGCAATAGGATACTCCCACATATAGCCGAATCCACCATGGAGCTGAACACACTCATCCAGCATCTTACATTGGAAGTCGGTAGCGAGTAATTTGGCTTTTGCTGCAGTGGCTACATCAAGCTTTTTCTCGTAATGGAGTTCCAGGCAACGATCAACAAAGACTCTGAGGGCAGAGAGTTCACTGTCCAGTTCCGCCAGTTTGAACTGTGTATTTTGAAACGCGGCGATCGGTTTTCCAAAGGCTTTGCGGTCTCGTACATAGTCAATAGTCCACCCTAATGCCGCTTCTGCATTGGCAATGGCAAAAATAGCTACACTGAGTCTTTCCTGCGGTAATTCCTGCATTAGGTAGACAAAACCTTGGCCTTCAGCTCCCAGTAAATTCTCCTGGGGTACTCTGACATCATCAAAGAAAAGCTCGGAGGTATCCTGAGCTTTCATGCCGATTTTTTCCAGATTATTGCCTCTTTTGAATCCTTCCGATTTGGCATCAACCAATAACAGGCTTACTCCGGAAGCCCCTTCACTGGGGTCTGTTTTTGCAACAACGATAACCAGATCGGCGTGCTGGCCATTGGTTATAAATGTCTTGGAACCATTGAGTAGATAGTGATCGCCACGCTTGATTGCGGTTGTTTTTACTCCTTGCAGATCGGAACCCGCGCCGGGCTCCGTCATGGCGATGGCCGTTACAATTTCACCGCTGATACATTTAGGTAAGTACTCCTTTTTTTGCTCTTCACTGCCGTAATTAATAATGTAGGGTACGGCAATATTGGAGTGCAGCCCCCAGCCGATGCCAGAAAGACCTGCACGGGCGATTTCCTCATCGATAATAGAGTTATAGCCGTAGTCCAGCCCAAGGCCGCCGTAGGATTCGGAGATTTGAGGGCAGAGAAAGCCCATTTCACCGGCCTTATTCCAAAGAGCACGATCGACCTGCCCATCTTTCTCCCACTGACTGTGAAAGGGGATGGCCTCGTTTTCGAGGAACTTTCGCACGGTATCGCGAAAATGCTCGTGGTCTTCGTTGTAAACGGTTCTCGGTATCATTCTGAACTCCAACATTCGTTTTTATTATCTGGAATTGTAGACTCTTCGCATTTGTGCAATTGCGGGACTGCCCGGCCGTGGCAGCCCCGTTAATTCTGCTGAGTCTTCTCGCTCATCAGCGACTTCGTAGTCTTTATGTGACTAATGGGTATCCTTCAACTCCTCTCTGGACTCGGCGAGTGCTATTAATGTTTCCGGGGGAGAAAACCTGTCCCCGTAGGTTTCGGCAAGTTTTTGGGCGCGCTGTACAAAAGCTTCAACGCCATATTGGTTAATATATTGCAGGGCTCCGCCGGTCCAGGGAGGAAAACCAATACCAAAAATTGAGCCGATATTGGCCTCTCGCACGCTGCGTAGCACTTTTTCTTCGTAGCAGCGCAGTGTCTCTATGGCCATGATAAATAACAGGCGCTCCTTGATATCCTCAACGGGGGGTTGTTTGGCCGCTGGAAACTCTTGCTGCAGGCCTTGCCAAAGGTGTTTTTTACCCCCTTCTGGATAGCTGTAAAAACCGCCACCCGCCAACTTGCCGGCGCGGCCAAGTTCCAGCATATGATCAATTACAGATTCTGCAGGGTGTGTGGGGACACTTTTACCCTCCTTCTGCAGGTCGTTAATTGTCTGTTGGCGAATCTTTCCCATCAAGGTGAGAGAGACCTCATCACTCACAGCTAGAGGCCCTACTGGGAATCCGGCCAGGGATGCGGCATTTTCAATCGTGGCGGGATTTATCCCTTCGCCAAGCATGCCAATTCCCTCATTGGTAAAGCAGCCAAATACTCGAGAGGTGAAGAAGCCTCGGCTATCGTTAACAACAATCGGCGTCTTGCCGATTTGTAAAACGAAGGCGAAAGCCTGGGCCAAAGTCTCTTCACTGGTTTGCTTACCAAAGATGATTTCCACCAGCGGCATTTTGTCTGCCGGGGAGAAAAAATGCAGGCCGATAAAGTTATCTGGCCGAGCAGAGGCCTGAGCCAGGCCGGTAATTGGTAGTGTGGAGGTGTTGGAGGCGAAGACAGCACTGCTATCCAGTTGGGCTTCTGCCTCGCGGGTAACTTCGGCTTTTAACTCTCGGTCCTCGAACACTGCTTCAATGATCAGCTCACAACCGCTCAAGTTGGCGGCATTATCTGTTGGGTGAATATGAGACAGGATAGTCTGTACGTGTGCCTCGTCTGTTCGGCCGCGCTCCAGACGTTTTTGCAGTGCCTTTTCTGCATAGTTTTTACCTTTTAAGGCTGCCTCGGTGGAAATGTCTTTCAGCACAACCTCAATGCCCTTGCTGGCACAGGCATAGGCAATGCCGGCACCCATCATTCCGGCCCCGAGTATGCCGATCTTTTTGATAGCTGTGGTTTTCGATTCGCGTGCGGCTGGTGGGAGAGAGGTGCCGGCCTTCAGCGCGTTAAGAGCAAACCAGAAGGTGCCGATCATATTTTTTGCTACTTGACCGCAAGTGAGGTCGACAAAGTAACGCGATTCGATACGCGTGGCGGTGTCGAAATCCACTTGGGCGCCCTCGATAACCGTCGCCAGTATCGCTTCAGGAGCGGGCATACAGCCGTGGGTTTTCTTTTCCAGCATGGCGGGGGCAATCATCAACAGCTGGGCATTTTTAGGATTTTTGGCGTCACCGCCGGGCATACGGTAACCGGGCTGGTCCCAGGGCTGTAGGCTCTGTTGTTCACCGTTGCTGAGGATATGGTCCCGAGCCTTATTGAGCAGCTCTCCGGCATTTTGGGCTGTCTCATGGATTAAACCACTTGCCAATGCTTGCTTGGCTTTTACCTGCTTACCTTCCAGCAGGAAGGGCAGTGCATTTTGAATACCTAGCAAGCGGGGCATACGTACACAGCCTCCACCACCAGGCAGCAGCCCAAGGGTGACTTCCGGTAGCCCTATTTTTACTGAGTTCTCTTCCAAGGCGATCCTATGATGGCAGCTGAGGGCAATTTCCCAGCCGCCGCCGAGAGCGGCACCATTGATTGCCGCTACAACAGGTTTGCCCTGAGTTTCTAGCCAGCGCAAGTTTCCCTTAAGGGCCTCACAAGAGTTAAAAAACTCCTGAGCCTCACTTTTCTTTGCGGCATAGAGGGACTTGAGATCGCCGCCGGCGAAAAATGTTTTTTTAGTGGAGCGAACAATAATCCCCGCATAGTCCCACTGTTTTATCTCCTCCACCGCGGCCTGTAGTGAGTCTGTAAAATCCCGATCCATTACATTGGCGGAGGCATTGGGGTTGTCCATAATCAGGTGGACAATGTTATCGCTGTCTCTTTCCAAGCGTATAGATTTCATATTTTCCCCCTAGACTCTTTCGATAATAGTTGCCACGCCCATACCGCCACCTACACATAGAGTGACCAAGCCATAGCGCAACTGACGTTGCTCTAATTCATCAAGCACGGTGCCAATTAACATGGCACCAGTGGCGCCGAGAGGATGACCCATAGCGATAGCGCCGCCGTTGACATTGATCTTCTGCGGGTCAATATCCAATTCATGTTGGAAGCGCAGCACTACTGCAGCGAAGGCTTCGTTGACTTCGTACAGGTCTATGTCATGGGCGCTTAGGCCCGCAGCCCTGAGGGCTTTGCGAGCGGAGGGAGCGGGTCCAGTCAGCATGATGGTGGGCTCGGTGCCGACGACTGCGGCGGAGACGATACGTGCCCGGGGTGTCAGGCCCAGGTCTTTTCCGGCCTGCTCACTGCCGATAAGAATGGCGGCGGCGCCGTCCACAATGCCTGAGGAGTTTCCTGCGGTATGTACGTGTTCGATAGCTTCCACCTGGGGGTAGCGGGAAATCGCTACGCTATCGAAGCAGAGGTCGCCCATGGCGGTAAAAGATGGGGAGAGATTGGCAAGCCCCTCCATGGAGGTTTCTGGGCGCACCAACTGATCGCGATCGAGAAGTAACAGGCCGTTCTGGTCCCGCACGGGGATTACGGATTTGTTGAAGGCACCACGTTGCCAGGCACTTGCAGCCTTGCGCTGGGATTGCAGAGCAAAGTTATCCACATCTTCCCTGGAAAAGCCCCCCAGCGTGGCAATTAGGTCGGCTCCGATGCCCTGGGGCGCGAAGCCTGTTTCTATGGCGGTTTGTGGGTCCATAGCCCAGGCACCGCCGTCACTGCCCATGGGCACCCGCGACATAGACTCAACGCCACCGGCCACTACAAGCTGTTCCCAGCCAGAGCGGACCTTGGCGGCGGCTAAATTAACAGCTTCGGCACCGGAGGCACAAAAACGGTTTAAGGTGACGCCGCCAATATCCCAGTCCCAACCGGCACCGAGTGTGGCGACCTTGGCGATGTCAGCGCCCTGCTCACCGACAGGTGTTACGCACCCCATTACCACATCATCGACCCTGGTCGTATCCAGTTGGCTGCGCTGTTGCAATTCGCGCAGCAGGTTGGAGAGCAGGGTGATGGGTTTGACTTCGTGCAGCGCGCCGCTGGGTTTTCCTTTGCCACGCGGGGTGCGGATCGCATCGTAGATATAGGCTTCACTGGGCACGGTTATGGCCTCTTTATTTTTGATTGTGGGTACAACCATAGTTGTGTGGGGTTTCGGCGCAATGATGAAAGACGCCAGGGGGGGTGACGTGGTTGTCAGCTCAGGTAATTAATGCAGCGAATTTTTTTACTTTACTTATTCCAAATCAAACTAACTCGATGAGTGGTGTGCCGTACACTCAAATAAGGCGCTTTATTTTTTATTTTCGGCCAGCGAATAGCAGCCGATTAGATTGTATTTAAGCCGCAATAGCCCCACCGAAAAATTTAGTTGTGGGTTTTGGCTCACAGGAAAAAGCCTTTATCTGGGTTGATTCACCACCAACACCATTTAAAGAGTGGCTTTAGCTTGCGGTTGTCTGGCAGTGAGGATTGACTATGGCGGAGAATCTACTGGAACTGGCGGCGAGCCAACTGGGCACCTCGGGTATCGGTACCCTGGCATCTGCACTCAACCTTCCGGCAGAGAAAGGTCAGTCAGCACTGGATACTGGAATTGCATTTGTTCTTGCAGGCATGCTGAATAAAGCCAGTAGTAAAACTGGTATGGCTTACTTGTTCAATATGGTTACGGACACTGAAGTTGCGGATCTCCCCAGTGTTTTGCAGCAGTTTGCAGATAAGGCAAAGTTGGAAGCCTCACTGCCAGTCGGTGATGCCATGCTGCAAAAAGTATTTGGTACCCGGGTCGAAGAAGTGAGCAAAGTAGCCACTACAGAACTGCCGGGTAATGAAGGTGGCCACCTATTAAAGTTGGTGCTGCCACTGGTGATGGCCCTGCTAGGCGCTCAGGTAAAAGCCAACAAAATGGACGTCTCTGACTTGGCTTCATTTTTAATTGGTCAGAGAGAGTTTTTACGCAACAAGGTCCCTGATGCACTCCTGGATGCTCTTGATGTAAAAGGGTTTGATAATCTGGGGGCCGCCCTGGTTACCCATGGCCATGCCAAGCCTCAGGAACCTCGGGAACAAGCCCTGCATGGCCATGTGGAAAAGAAAAAGCCCGTAAGTTTTAGCAGCTGGTTTTTTCCGTTATTAGTGGTACTAATTGCCCTCTATGCCTTAAATATGTGCATGGACAAGGGTAGGCAGGAGGAAGCGGCAGGCCAGCCTTTTGAGACTCCACAGGAACAGGCTTTTATGGAAGCGCCCTCACAGCCTGCTGGCGATACTCCTCCCAATGAAAATAGCGCCCAGGCTCAGTTGGGCCCGGATAAATTCTCTAGTAACTTGCGGGATTACTTGAAGAGCTTTGATCGGGACCCGAACCAGGAATTTATTCTGCGAGTGAAGTTTGAAAAGGGCACTGCAAAAATTCTTGATCCCCAGTCCGCAGATATTGATGCACTTGCACAAATTATGCAGGAAAACCCACAGCTTACGGTTGCTATTGAAGGGCATGTACAGGGGGAGGGCAATGAAATTAAAGAGCAGGAAATTTCGCAAGAGAGAGCGGATGTTGTGCGGGAGCTGTTGCTGCAAAAGGGGATTGCGGCTAATCGTATGACGGCCACCGGTATGGGATCCGCTAAACCTGTGCAGGAAAGTGAGACAGGGCAAACAACACCGCAGCCGATGAACAATGAGCGTATTAGTGTACGAGTAGTTAATACCGAATAGATATTTTCACAATCTTGGCAAGCAAATAGCCCTACATTTCTGTGGGGCTATTTATTTTGTGAAGCGATAAAAAACGCCCATTAATGTTGGAAATTTAATACTGGCAATCAGCTGCGAAATTTCTCGCGGTAGGCGCCGGGGGCGAGGCCAGTCCATTTTTTAAATGCGCGATTGAAAGCACTGGGTTCAGAAAAGCCGAGTCGTTCGGCGATTTCTGCCACTGCGGTTTCCTGCTGTTTTAGCTGGTACACGGCCATATCACGGCGTACAGAGTCTTTGATGTCCTGCCAGCTGTTGCCCTCGTCTTTTAGGCGTCGGCGCAGCGTTTGTGGGGAGGTGAACAGGCGTGCAGCCACATCGTCGAGGGAGAGATTCTCAATACTGTTCTGTTGTTGCAGCATACGGCGTATACGACCGGTAAAGCTGTGGTCAGATTTATATTGGGTGAGCAGGCACTCCGGTGCTCTGGATAAAAAGTCTGCCAGTTGCTGCTCATCCCGCACCAGCGGCATTTGTAAATAGCGGGTATTAAAAACCAGGCAGGTTTCAGCCTGGTTGAAGTAATGCCGGCACGGGAACATATCGCAGTAGTCCTCATTGTAATCCGGTGGCGGGAAGGCCAATAACACCCGTTCGAGCAGAATGGTGCGATCGATCAGCCAACTGAAAAAGCGCAGCCAGATAACGGCAATGGACTCTACGAAAATCTGATTAGGCAACTGTTTTTCGTTGCTGTGATGAATGATCAGCCTGGCCTCTTCGCCATCCTCTACCAGTTTGATATGCAGGTCGTCGCTGACCATGCTGATAAAGCGTGCTGAGCGCAATAGAGCTCGCCGCAGGTTGGGGCAGCTGATGCAGGCGTGGCCCATCATGGCAAAAGTACCCGGTAGCCAGGGGCGGGCTAAAAACCCGCCTGACTCATCATTCAATAAATCCCACTCAAGGCGCAGTAGACTGGCCATCTGCTCACGGCCGATGCGGCTGTCGGAATCTTCAAGATGGGCGGGATCTATCCCACTGTCCCGCAGCAACTGTTGGCAATCCAGCCCCGCTGCCTGGGCGCCCACCAGCTGGGCGCGAACTACTGCGGCGAGGATACCTGGGTCCGCATCGCGGAGTTTGGGAGTCTCGCTTTCCACTGTCTCAGCCCTCAACGTGATCTTGTTTGCTGGGTGTAATTTTTACGTGCAAGCAGAGATTATGCGCAAAGCGAGCGTGAAAGTCAGGTTTATCCCCAGCGGGTGTAAGAAAAGGGCAACTCTGGCGAGCTGCACGGTAAAGGAGCGCTAATGAAAACTGTAGCTATTGCAGCTTTTTCCACGAAGTTAGACGTATGTTCATTGATTTATCGCCACCACTTATCAGATAGAGTGTAAGTGGTGGTAGCAATATCACTTTTCTTCGCTCTTTGCGTGAGGAGCAAGTCCTCCAGTATTTGGCTATGTTTTTCTCCTGGCGTAGGGAGTATAAATGGTCCAACAAACCCAATGATCAGCTTTTGGATAAAGCGTCTCGTAGGGTGGCTATAAATTAGACTAAAAAGTCAGATAAGATAAGAATAACCTAAACATGCCAATGAGGGAGTGGCCCGATGCCGTCAGCATCCGTCGAAAGCCAGCTGAATCCGACTATTTGTCGGCGTATGTTGATCGCCTATCTGATTGAACAGATTCCCCGCCCCAACAATCCAGCCCTGGAAGAGGCAACCGGGTGGCCGCGACGCACGGTTCAGGACATTATTGCCAAGGGGTTACCAGGCCACGGCACACAGGTGGAGTTTATTCAGGAGGGGGTGCGCCATAATGATGGCTATTACCGGCTTCACGACTGGGGCTCATTCGACCGCAATTGGGTAAAAAGCAACTTATCGGTGATCTGTCGGGTGCTGGGAGTCAGCATCGAATAGCCTTTTCTTCGTGGATACTCACCAATAAAGCATCTTATTTATTCTGAAAACCAGCTGACCGGAATTAGCACAAACACGCATGCACAATTGAAAAGTTGCGCCGACCAGTGGCCGGCGACGAAATCCAATTATTTGTTAATTGAGCAGATTGGCGGTGCAGTGAGTTATTGTGTCGGAATTACTGCGGTTTTTGGTTGTGTCCCTGTTGCAGTATTTTATTGACCTTTTCCAGTAGGGCAGGATTAGATTTAATACTGCTGGCAATTTCCTGATATTTACTCTTTGATAACCCTGCCTTTTCAATAGCTGCGACCATCTTGCCCTGCGCTTCCTTGTTGAGGGCTTCAGCCTCTTTGATATCTGCAGCGGCCTTGAGCTTGGGGGCATACTCCCGGCTCAACATCACGATTGAGCGATAGGCATCAGCAAACTGCTTGAGCTGAGGTTCACTGAAGGAGACTTTTGGGGCCTCGGCCTGTGAAGTTGCTGTCTGGGCGGTCGCAAAGGGCACTGTGAGCAACAAGGCGAAAAGAGCGAGATATTTAAAAGGGAATTTCATTGGGCACTCCTGAAAGTTGGGGGGCGCTTTTGCTTCTACAGAGCAATACCCAGTCACACTGCTCAAATGCCTGGGTGTTGCTGCGGAATCCATCGGTAATTGAAAGCGTTGGCAATCAACTCTGAGACATTAGTTTCAGGGTAGTCAGTTTCAGAGCGGCTGTGGCGCCATTCCCCGCCACCGCAGCAATTTTTATCGGCGGTGGCTCAAGGCTAAAACAGGCCGAGGAACTTCCTGCGTTTTGGCAGAGACTGCTCACAGCTGTTGAGTTGTTGCTGGTAGCGCTGCGCTTTTGCCGAAACCTTGTGGGAAACCTTCTTGAGCCAGGCTTTATTTTTAAAACTACGCCGATTAAAGCCGCCGTGTCCCTCGTGGTAAGCCAGGTAGAGGTGGTAAGCGTCGCGAGTGCGGATTTGGCAGCGGCGCGCGCTGGTATTGTTATACCAGCCAACAAAATCGATGGCGTCGCCAAAATCATCTCGATCGGCGCCATAGTTAAAGCTGGAGCGTTGATATCCGCGCCAAGTGTTGCCGAGTGCCTGGGCGTAGCCATAGGCATCTGAGGGCCGGGGACCGGGAATAAAGCCGAGGATCTTGGTGCGCGGGGGGCGCGCATCATGCACAAAGCGCGACTCTTGGTGCAGAATGGCCATCATAACGGCCACAGGTGATCCCCATTTCTCCTCGGCAGCCTTGGCTTCCCGGTACCAGCTCTTCTTCTCACGAAAAATAGAGCAGATATTATCGAGGTTGCTCGGCGGGCTTGTGGCACAGCCCGCGCTCAGTGTCACGGCACCCAACAGTGCCGCCAGCAGTTTCTTATTCTTGTGTCCCATAATGTCTCTAGATTATCCAGCGGTGATGGTTTTCACTCCAGAGCTGGTGCCGAGCAGCAGTACATCCGCTGGGCGCTTGGCAAAGATTCCGTTAGTGACAACGCCGGTGATATTGTTGATTGCGTCTTCCAGTTCCTTGGGTTGCTCAATCTTCAAGTTATACACATCCAAGATGGCATTGCCATTATCGGTAATCACACCCTGGCGATAGACCGGATCTCCTCCCAGCTTTACCAGCTCGCGGGCTACCAGCGAACGGGCCATGGGAATGACTTCCACCGGCAGGGGAAAGTCGCCCAAAGTCTCTACCCACTTACTGTCATCGGCAATACAAACAAATTCCTCAGCACAGGCGGCGACAATTTTCTCGCGGGTCAGGGCCGCACCGCCACCTTTGATCAGCTCCAGGGCGGGATTAGTCTCATCGGCACCATCCACATAAAACTGCATGCCATCCACGCTATTCAGTTCATAGACCGGGATACCGTGGGCCTTGAGTCTCTGTGCGGAAGCTTCAGAGCTGGCGACGGTGCCGTCAAATTGGCCTTTGATCTCTGCCAGGTAGTCGATAAAGAAATTGGCTGTGGAGCCGGTGCCAACGCCGACGATGGAATCGGCCTCCAGGCGCGGGGAGATATGGTCGATGGCGGCGCGAGCAGTAGCCTGCTTCAGTTCATCCTGGGTCATACGCTGGATAGTTTCCTGTGCAATTATTTCTGCTTTATCTATTTGTTTCGATAAAAAAAAGCGCAATAAATCTAAAAAAATGGCAATTATGCTGATCAAGGCTTAGACTGGCCTGCCGGTGTTGCGCTTGCGGCGGCTCCATGACCGCCCACTCCTGCTACTACGCTTGCCTGAGTCGCGCACAGAAATTAACCGCAACGGCAGTTGATACACGCCATGCCCAAGTCCTATATCAAGCGCATTTTAGACGCGCGCATTTACGATGTCGCCATTGAGACGCCTTTGGAGCCAATGCGCCAGTTGTCCCACCGTCTGGGAAACCGAATTTTGCTCAAGCGGGAAGACCTGCAGCCGGTTTTTTCCTTCAAGATTCGCGGCGCCTATAACAAGTTACTGCAACTGCCCCCGGAGCAACGTGCGCGCGGAGTAATTGCCGCCTCTGCGGGAAATCATGCCCAGGGGTTGGCAATGGGTGCCGCACAATTGGGGGTGCGCGCGACTATTGTGATGCCAAAGACCACCCCGCAAATTAAGGTCAGCGCCGTTCGTATGCGCGGTGCGGAGGTGGTGCTGTACGGGGATACTTTTGATGAGGCGGCCGGCCGTGCCCGCCAGCTGGTGAATGAACGCGACTTGGTATTTGTACATCCTTATGACGATCCGGATGTGATCGCCGGACAGGGCACCGTAGCCATGGAGTTATTGCGCCAGCATTCGGGTAATCTCGAGGCGGTTTTTATCCCGGTAGGCGGCGGCGGGCTTGCTGCGGGCATGGCGGCTTACATTAAATATGTGAGGCCGGAGACCCGTGTCTATGCCGTGGAGCCAGAGGAGGCGGCTTGTCTTAAAGCGGCCCTGAAGAGTGGTGAGCGTGTCCGCTTGCCGCAGGTAGGGTTGTTTGCCGATGGCGTTGCGGTGGCACAAATTGGCGAGGAGACCTTCCGTGTGTTGCGTGAAACAGTGGATGATGTGATCACGGTGAGTACCGATGAAATTTGCGCGGCGATCAAGGATATTTTTGAAGACACTCGCTCAATTGCCGAACCGGCCGGGGCAGTAGGCTTGGCCGGCTTAAAAAAATATGCAGAGCAGAGTGGTGGCCGCAATGTGGCTCTGGCGACGGTGTGTAGTGGCGCCAATATTAATTTTGACCGGCTGCGTTATATCAGTGAGCGCACAGAAATTGGTGAGAAACGCGAGGCGGTGCTGGCCGTGCGTATTGAAGAGCGACCGGGCAGCTACCTGCGCTTTTGTCGCGATCTTGGGGACCGTGCTATCACCGAGTTTAATTACCGTTATGCAGGCGATGGTGAGGCGCATATTTTTGTCGGCTTGCAGGTTTCTGCCGGCAGCGACCGCAGCCAGTTGGTAGAAGAGTTGGAGCGCAAAGGTTATAGCGTGACAGATCTCACCGATAATGAAATGGCCAAACTACATATCCGCCATTTAGTCGGTGGGAGAGTTCCGGGCTTGTGCCACGAGGTGGTCTACCGTTTTGAGTTTCCGGAGCGTCCCGGTGCGCTGCGGAAATTTCTCGAGCAATTAGCGGGCCGTTGGAATATCACTCTGTTTCACTACCGCAATCACGGTGCCGCTTACGGCCGGGTTCTAGCGGGTATGCAGGTTGAGCCCTCTGAGCGCGAGGAGTTATTGGATCTGTTGGAGCAACTGCAGTTTCCCTTTTGGGATGAAACTGAAAATCCCGCTTACAGCTTCTTTCTGGGTAGCTGATCCCAATTTGGGGGCATGGCGAGAAAGGTATCTCTTCACTTTCTTTTTGAGTAGACCAGGGTTTAAGTTTTGTCGAACCCCCTTGAGCAAAAATGCGACAAAAAACGCAGAAATTATTCAATAAACGGTTACTATTCCGACGATTGTTCAGTATCTTCTTTTGTCGTGGAACTTTTGCTATGGCTTAGGTCATAAGCGGGGTGAAACGCATATAACAAAAAAATTGATCGTACAGGATGGTCCCAATGAAAGCCGATGCGCTGACAATCGCCGTGGTTGTCTTTGTCGCGGGCGTTCTGCTGAGTACTAGTGGTTTGACCGAGGTATTTGCCTCGGAAAAAGAGCCGCCTGCTGCTCTGCAAGAGGGAGTGGTTACCCGTTAGGCTGATGCCGGGGGGGCGCTCTGCCCAAGCACAACAAAAAAGGCCGGATACCTATGGTGTCCGGCCTTTTTTGTTTGTGATTTTGCGCCTAGCTAGTTTTTTATAAGCCGGTTGAGTGCTCAAGAGCTTTAGCGTTATGTGATGTTTGTCAGAGAGTCCCCTGTTCATAAATTACCGGCAACGATAGATACGCTTCTCTGTCACCACCATATCGAGAGGAATATCCCAGTTATCCGTTGGCAGCTGATCCACACATTGCAATTGGTGGGCGGCGCCAATTAGCAGTGGCCCACTACCGGGCAGCAGTTGTTTGTGTTCAAAGGTACGATCATAAAAACCCGCGCCCATCCCCAGACGGGCGCCATTGGGATCGAAAGCCACCAGTGGTACCAGCACTAGGTCTAATATGCCTGCGGCCCGGCTGGGGCTTCGCACTGGCTCAGGAATATCGAAACGGTTTCGAAAAGGTAGCGGGCAGCCATTCCACTGCTTGAAGCCCAGGTGTGGGTGTGGTTCCACTGGTAGTATTGGCAGGTAGAAGCGCTTCTTGGGAAAGCGTTGCAATAGAGGGCGAACATCTAACTCACCATCCATTGGCCAGTAAATACCAATATGGAGGGCGCGCTTCATCTGCGGAATTCGGTTCAGCAAAGTGATGGCAGAGCGGCCATGCAGACGCTGTTGGTAGGCACTCAGCTGCCTCCGCCCCGCGCGCATACGCCGTCGCAGCTGCGTTTTATTTTCGCTCATGAATTGGGGGAGTATAGAAAAAGAAATGGAAACCCCGAGTGTGCGGCTGTAGACGGAGCCTTGAACCGTAAGGTTCAAGGTGGCAGTCTCCGGGGTACATAAGGCTTTCCGCTGCATGGCGGACCTGCACACCAGCACCCGCTGGAAACCACCAGGGTAAGATTATCGGCTCAAGGACATAGTCTGCTGGCCAACACCCCAGGGTATGTACTAATTATAACTTGTTGAAAGGGGGGCTGTTAACCGCAAATTGGGATGTTTTGCGGCACTGCTGGCAAAGTTATGACTGGGCCTCGCTTTCTGGGTCGGTATCCCCCAGGGCGTTTTGCATCTTATTTTGAAGCCGTTCCAGGATTTCTTTCTGTAGGGGAATACTGCTTAATTCCGCTTTCGCTTGGATAAGTTCGTGGGCAATATTGAGCGCGGCCATCACGGCAATACGCTCTACGCCAATAACGGTGCCGGTGGTTCGGATTCGAGACATGCGCTCATTAAGTAATTGAGCGGAAGCCTGTAGTCCCGCACGCTCGCCGTCGGCACAGGCAACGCGGTACTCTTTGCCGAGAATGGAAACGGTGACGGTTTCAGAAGTTAATGCAGAGTCTGCCATCAGGATTCTTGCGTAAGCCCTTTGAGACGATTAATCATGGCTTCAACCCGCGAACGGGCGGCCTCATTATTTTTAATTAAGCGCTGGCGTTCGCGCAGCCAGTCGGCTTCCTGCCGGCGCAGTTCACGATTGTCATTTGCCAGCTGTTGGCAGCGGGCGATCAGTGAATCCACGGTGCTTTCTAACGCTTGCAGCTTATCCATATTTCCTGCGTTTGAGGTCTACGTCTGAGTTCGCAACACGACAGACTGCGAGGGATTCCGCTACTATATTGCCGGCGAAATGGTGGGTCAATCGCTCCACCTGCGTGGACAATCACAAAATTGTCCTTAGAACCCCGATTCTCATGCCTGCTGCTGCCACCGCAGCGCATCGAATCCATCCCGATTAAGAAAAACTGTGCGGTAATCATGACTTCAGAAAACAACCGATTTGAGCAGCTCGCCAATGCCATTCTCTCCGCGGGTGGTCAGGTGGACCCGAGTGAGTTACACGGCTTTACCTGTGGCGTGTTGGCTGCTGGCGCCGAACCGGATAAAAAACGCTGGCAAAAAGAACTGGCGGAGTTACTCGACCTTGAGGCGGTACCCGCAGATCTGGATCGGGACTTATTGCAATTGGCGGAGGAAAGCCGCAAGCAGCTGGGTGGATCGGATTTCTCTTTTCAGCTGCTCCTCTGCGACGATGAAGATATTGTCAGCCGCACTCTGGCCCTGGGGCACTGGTGTGAGGGTTTTTTACACGGGTTTGGCATCGGTGGAGCAGAAGTAAAGATGCAGCCCACCAGTGAAGAGGCGCTCAAAGATATTGGAGCTATCTCCCAAGTGGATGCCGATCACGTTGAAGAGAGTGAAGAAGCTGAACAGCAATTAATTGAGTTGCAGGAGTATGTGCGGGTTGCGGTGCTCAACATATTTACCGAAGTGCGCGGCAGCCACTCCGGCAGCGGCCCCACCGTCCACTGATGAGCGGCAGCGAAAGCGCAAAAGATCCGCTGATTAGCGGGTCGGAATATGCCCTGCGACGCGCCCGGCTTATGGCGGGGTTGGCCCCGGATAGCCTGGCGATTATCTCATCGGCTGGGGAACAGCTGCGCTCCCGCGATACCTACTTTCCTTTTCGACAGGACAGCGACTTTCTCTACTTAACCGGATTCGATGAGCCGGAATCATTACTGGTGCTTCTACCCGGCCGCAGTCAGGGAGACACCCTGCTGTTTTGTCGCGAGCGCGATAAAGAAAAGGAACTTTGGGATGGGCCACGTCTGGGACCAGAACGCGCAGTAGCTCAATTTGGTCTTTCGGATGCTTTTCCCATCGGCGACCTCGACGATATTCTGCCCGGATTAATGGAAGGGCGAGAGCGTATTTACTTCCCTATGGGGCGCTATGCCCATTTGGATCGACGGCTGCGCGCTTATCTACAGGAGATACAGGAGGCGCCCTCCAGCAAGGGAGCTCCGGAAATGCTTGACCTGGATTATCAGTTGCGCGAGCTGCGTCTGCTCAAGAGCGAACGGGAATTGGATTTGATGGCCCGTGCAGGGGAAATTAGCGCTGCTGCACATCACTGCGCCATGGTGCGCTGCCAGCCGGGACTTTACGAATACCAGTTGGAGGCGGCTCTCTTACATAGCTTTATGGATGCTGGTGCCCGGGAAGCTGCCTACCCGACAATAGTCGGCAGCGGTCGCAATGCCCTGATTATGCACTATTGCAGCAATAAGGCACGGATGCGCGATGGCGACTTGGTATTGGTCGATGCGGGTTGTGAATACCGGGGGTACGTCGCCGATATTACCCGAACTTATCCGGTCAATGGCCGTTTTAGTGATGCGCAAAAAGCAGTGTATGAAATTGTCTTGGCGGCGCAGGCGGCAGCAATGGAGCAGGTTTGTGTCGGCAACCACTGGGATCAGCCTCATGGTGCCAGTGTTGAGGTAATCACACGCGGCTTGCTGGACTTGGGGCTGTTGCAAGGAGACTTTCGTGAACTGATAGATTCGGGTGCCTATCAGCGTTTTTATATGCACCGTGTTGGGCACTGGTTGGGTATGGATGTCCACGATGTGGGCGACTATCGGGTACAGGGCGTTTGGCGGCAGTTGGAAGCGGGCATGGCGATGACTATAGAGCCCGGTATTTATATTCCGGCAAACGATGATCGCATACCTCTGGAATTTCGCGGTATGGGGATTCGTATTGAAGACGATGTTGCGCTCACTGCCGAAGGTGTGAGGGTTTTGTCTGAGGGTGCTCCAAAAGCCGTGGCAGACATTGAGTACACCATGCGCCATGGGCGGGATTTACTGACCCGCTAATTTAATTTGAGATTTTATTATTCAGTGGGCATAGCTATTCAAACCACTGGGTAAGGGGAGGTTTCCATGAGTGAGCCGCTAAAGCGGGTAGATGTGGCCATTGTTGGTGGTGGTATGGCCGGTGCCAGTCTGGCACTGATGCTGGCACATTTCTGTCCTCACCTCATCGTCCAGTTATTGGAGCAGAGGTCTCTGCCCAATGCCTCAGCGAGTGTGCAATTGCCCAGCTTTGATACCCGCGCCACAGCGATTGCTGCCGGCAGTCTGCAGCTGTTTGAGCAGCTGGGTCTCTGGCCGGCACTGCGGGAGTACAGTGCTCCAATCAAACGTATCCAGGTGAGTGATCGCGGCCATGCCTTTGGCGCGGCCCTCTCTGCAGGCGCACAGAAGCAGGCCAGTTTTGCTGGAATGCTGGGAGCAGTCATCGAAAATGCGGCGCTGGGGCCCATCCTGCACAATGCTCTAAATGACACTGCGGTCAGGCTTATCTCCCCAGCTCGGGTAACTTCGGTGCAGATGGATAATGAGGGCGCTAACTTGCGTTGGTCAGCCGTGGATGGCGGTTCGGAACAGGTAACGAAATGTGACCTGTTGGTTGTTGCTGACGGTGTCGATTCACCGCTGTGCAAGCAGCAGGGCATGGAAATTGACACAGTAAAGTACCAACAGAGGGCGTTGGTCACTACTGTTGCTCTACAACGGGACCACGATGGCGTTGCCTATGAGCGCTTCACTGCATCCGGCCCCATGGCGCTGTTGCCTCTACCTCGTCGTGAGGGAGTACACCGCGCCGCTGTGGTTTGGGCCTGTGCCGAAGAGGAGGCCGACGTAGTTTGTGCGCTGCCAGAGCAGCAGCGCTTGCAACGCTTGCAACAGCAATTTGGGTGGCGAGCCGGTCGATTTATCAGAGCTGGGGCCCTACAAGGGTATCCTCTCAGTCTTTCTCTGGCTCGTGAGCAGTGGCGTCGCAACCTGGTTTTGTTGGGTAATTGTGCCCACTTCTTGCACCCGGTGGCGGGTCAGGGGTTTAACCTGACCCTGCGCGATTGTTATGCCCTGGCCCAGTCACTGGCGCGGTCGCAAGTGCAGAGTGGCGCAGTGGGGCAGCTGGAGTGGCTGGCGGCCTATGGGGAAAACCGAAGGCTCGACCAGCAGTTAACCGTAGGTTTCAGTGACCGAATCCCGGCATTGTTTTCCTCGGCTAACCCTTTCCAGCAAGTAGTACGCCAACTGGGGATGCTTGGCCTTACACTGGTACCGCCACTGCGGCAGCAGTTTGTCGGGCAGGCGGCAGGGTTTGGGCTTTAACCCCAAGCCAAAATGGCGGGGTTTCAAACGTTGCACCGCGATGGGCGTTAAATTTGGCACAACAGTGGAATTGGCTAGATATGAATAGACACCGTTTGGACTTTGCCATTGTCGGCGCGGGAATGGTGGGTATGGCTCAGGCAGCACTGCTCGCTGTGCGCCACCCAAATATGCGCTTGGCGCTGTTGGAGGCTTCTCCAGAGACCACTGTGCAGCAATCCGATAGCTACGAGCCGCGGGTTGTGGCGCTTACCCAGGCGTCACGTGAGTTGCTCGAAGAGGTTGGAGCCTGGGAGGATATCTCTGCGCAACGGGCCTGCCCCTACGTGGAGATGCGCGTTTGGGATGCTGATGGCACTGGCTCGGTGCGCTTTAACAGCCGCGATGTGCAATTGCCCAATCTGGGGCATATCGTCGAGAACAATATTATCGTCGCCGCTTTACGCGCGCGGCTAGAGGCCCTGCCCAATGTTGAGCTGGTTAACGGCTTCCGCTTGGAGAGCTGGTGGCGCGACTGTGGACTCTGGCATTTACAGCCGCGGGGCGAGCAGTCTGATGATGGGGTCGAAGGTTTGCGCGAGCAGGCTGAGATAGTGCAAACACGCCTGCTGATCGGCGCTGATGGCGCTCGTTCCAAGGTCCGTGATTTATTGCGCATCCGCTGCCAGGAAACCGATTACCACCAGACCGCTCTGGTCTGTGTAGCCCGCTGTGAGAAATCCCACCGACACACCGCCTGGCAACGCTTCATGCAAAGCGGCCCCTTGGCCTTCTTGCCGATGGCCGGCCTCGGAGACGACAACCACTGTGCCGTGGTTTGGTCGGCGGATGATTCTCTCGCGCGTGAATTACTGATGCTGGATGATCAGGCGTTTGCCCTCAATCTTGAAAAGGCCATTGAGAGCCGCCTCGGTAAAGTGGAATCCGTCAGTGAGCGTTTCTCTTTCCCCCTGCGCGCGCGCCATGCAGAGCGCTACCACGGACCCGGTGCGGTGCTGGTTGGGGATGCCGCTCACAGTATTCACCCACTTGCGGGGCAGGGGGTTAACCTGGGCTTCCAGGACGTACGCGTACTCACCGATGAAATAGATCGCGCTTTGTCACGCGGCCTGGAGCCGGCACATACCTCGGTATTGGCGCGCTATGAACGCCGCCGCCGTGGAGATAATGCCTCGACATTAAAGGCTATGAGCGCCTTTAAATCCCTGTTTGGTGCTGGAGATTTGCACTGGCGCTGGCTGCGTAATACCGGCTTGAGTATGGTGGACGCCAGTCCCATGCTAAAGAAGCGTATTATCTTGCGGGCTATGGCGGTTTAAATCGGATCTGTCTTAAATTACCCATCGGCCAGACCAAAGCTGGCCGATGGGTATATCAATAAAACCGTTAGAGCAGCCTGCCTGCCAGCTGATAATTTACCTCCGTAGCACAAGCCGGAATTAAGGGTTTCCCGAATTGAGTCAGTGGATTTTTGTTTACAGTTTCCCCCTCTCCAAGGATCTTGGTGCGCTGGCGCGGTTTATCCAGCGCCACCAGTTACCTTTGCGTATCACCGAGGAAAAAAATCAGCAGTTACTACTCTGCCCTGATGCTGGTTTGGCAGAAATGCTTAAGCCTCTACTGCAGCGTTGGGATTCTGGTGAGCTGGATCTCGATCAGGTACAAATGCAGAGGGCAGAGGAGCGAGAGCCTGGCAGTGAAGGGGGGCAAACCTCTGCGGCTGCAACTGACAGCCAGCCTGGAAATACAGGGGATAATCCCGGTAAAAAACACAGTGATGCGGTCTCTGTCCTGCCAAGTTTTCCGTTGGACAGGACTCCACTCAGCCTTTTATTAATTGCGCTGTGTTTTTTCGGCTGGTTTTTACAGGTTAATAATTTATCCAATGGCTTATTAATTTACCCCGATCCAAATGCTGCGGACTCTTTTTCACAATCCTCACTGGCCTGGCATTTGGAGCGGGGGCAATGGTGGAGAATATTCACGCCAGCAGTTGTGCACTTCTCCCTGCCCCATGCACTGTTTAATGCCTTGGGGATCTGGATTCTGGGCAGGCCAATAGAGGCCCGTGGTGGCAGTATTTTATTTGTTGTATTGGTGCTGCTCGGCGCCGCCGCCTCCAATCTGGCCCAGTATTTTTGGCAGCCTGGGATTCGTTTTGGCGGTATGTCTGGCGTCGTTTATGCCTTGGTCGGTTTCGCCTTGGTTTTACAGCGTTTTCAGCCTCTGTGGCGGGATATACCTGCAGGAATTCTCACTGTAGCCCTGGTGTGGCTGTTATTGTGCGCTCTGGGTGTTGTGACTCTATTAACTGGAGTTGGGGTAGCTAACGCCGCTCATATCGGTGGGTTACTCAGTGGCTTAATAATTGCTCTTGTGTACAGCGCATTAGGAGGTCCGCGAAGATTTGCCTCCGCGTAGATAGTTTAAATGTTGCGAGATGATAAGCCATTATCGCGTAGTGCGATCTCTTATGGTTATCGAAATGTCTTATAGGGATCGTTAATGTTTATCTGAATTCAGGCTCAGGATGGAAAAATTAACAAAAAGTACCCAATCTTTGTTCCAATGAATTGGTCTGATTCAACCTTTTTTTTCTTGTTGATTGAGACGAGCTGAGTGGCCTGAGAGCTGGTCGGAATAGTGGGCCAGTAGATAATTGCGTACTCTATCTTCCCCAGGGTGCGTTTGACATAAAAGGCATAAAATATCTCTCTGCATTGTTACTCAGCATTAGGCATGGACTGTTAATGTTGAGATTAAGAGTCGGTATTTTCTCTCTCGCCGCCTTGCCCTAAGCGTTCCCCATATACCTCCGAAAATATCAATAAATCCAGGAAGGAACTCTTATGAGATGTATTTTCGTACTGATATCCTCGCTTTTACTAACAATGGCTGCTGGAGCTGAAGAGGCTCAGCGCTTGTCAGCCGAAGTGCTTTGGAAAATAAAGCGCGTGGGCACTCCAGTGATTTCTCCCTCTGGTGATCAGGTAGTAGCCCCTGTGACAACTTTTGATCTTGAACAGGATAAGGGGGAAACCCGCTTGTGGTTGCTCTCTACTGATGGTGATATCCAGAGGCCATTAACGGCTGTTGGGCTCAGTGTTTCGGAGCCGGTATTTTCCCCAGATGGTAAACATTTGGCTTTTATTGGCAAACGAAGTGATGACGATATCAAGCAAATTTTGATATTGCCTATGGCTGCTCCCGGAGAGGCGGTGCGTTTGAGTGAGGTACCGACTGGTGTCTCATCGATAAAGTGGGTGGGGGACCACCTTTATTTTATCTCGCGTATTTGGCCGGATAAAGCGCCGGAAGAAATGGCTGGCCGAGTTAAGGAAGAAAAAGAGAAAAAGGTGTCTGCCTATGTCTGGAATGCATTGCCTTTTTCTTTTTGGGATAACTGGATAGATGAGCAGCGGCAGGCGCATGTATTCAGAATCCCAGCCAAAGGCGGTGCGGTAGAAAATCTGACTTTGAGGACGGGTTTAAAGCTTCCCAACTGGATCCAGGGGGCAGAAAGTTATGACGTATCGCCCGACGAGTCACACTTCGCTATTGTGGCCGATTCCAAGAAAAGTGGTACTCGCCCAGACTTCGATGTGTTCCTGCTGGAGCCCGGTTCCCCTAAAGCCAGAAATTTGACCTTGGCCAATGAGGCGCCAGACTTCAATCCAAAGTTTTCACCGGATGGCCGTTTGTTAGCCTTTAATCGCCAGCTGATATCGGGTTTTTATGGTGATACGCGCCGCCTGGTGGTACACAGGTTGCGCTCTAGGCAGAACACTGTTTTACATGAGGAATGGGATAGATCCACGGATGGTATGGTTTGGGCACCCAGTGGGGGTGGTCTCTATGCCGCAGTCGACGACCAGGGCACTCGGCGAATTTACTATCTGCCCGTCGGCAATGGCGACCCAAGATTAATCACCGATTCGACCGACTTTAGTAATTTGTCTGTTGCCAGTGATGGCACTCTGGTAGGTATTAACCAAAGCTTTCTCTATCCGCCAAGGGTGGTCAGTATTGATGCAAGAAATGGGGGAGTGGAGCGGCTGGATAGCTTTAATGATGATTTATTTGCCAATATCGATCTGGGAACTTACGAGTCGGTGACATTTACCGGAGCGGAAGGCGCCGATATACAGATGTGGGTGCATTATCCACCGGGCTTTGATCGTAATCAGAAGTATCCATTAATGCTGTTACTCCACGGTGGTCCACACAATGCCGTCACCGATACCTTTCATTTTCGCTGGAATGCGCAAACCTTTGCCTCTTGGGGCTATGTCACCGCTTGGTTTAATTTCCATGGCTCCTCCGGGTTTGGTCAGGCATTTGCAGATTCCATCAATCCAGACTGGCTCAGTCGGCCGTATACCGACACTATCGCTGCAGCCGATTGGTTTAAATCGCAGAGTTGGATAGACAAGGATCAATTAGTGGCAGCGGGAGGCAGTTACGGTGGCTATTTGGCGAGTATTCTATTGGGTCGCGAACATCCATTTAATGCCCTGGTAATTCATGCTCCGGTGTATAACCTCTACTCCATGCTGGCAGCAGATTATTCGGTACACGGGGTTCGCTTTGGCGAATATTGGCAGAGCCCGGAGATTTACCCCTCAATTTCACCGCATACTTATGCGGCTCAATTCAAGACGCCGAGCTTGGTTATTCACGGTCAAAACGATCTGAGAGTGCCGGTTGGCCAATCCTTCGAGTTGTTTCGCACTTTGCAAGAGCGCGGTGTTGAATCGCGCCTGATTTACTATCCCGATGAAAACCATTGGGTACTAAAACCGAATAATTCGTTGCACTGGTACGGACAGGTGCGTGAGTGGGTTGAGCGCTTTGCCGCACCTAATAGAGGCACCGAAGCCTCTGCCAGTGTAACGAAGTAAAGCTCGTTGGCAACTGGAGAGAGTTGGCTTTCTCTCCACTTGGTTTGTCCTGGAGCCTCTGTCGGTAACGGCATGAGGCTCCAGGTATACGCAATAAGTCCTGGATAAAACGCTTTTCTGGCCAATGCCTTACTCTCAAGGGAAGATTGGCCGGTTAAATTCATTTTTATTGCGGCTTTGATGCTTTCTGGGCTTGTTGTGTCACGGACAGTGCGCAAGAATTCAGCTCTAATTCTGCTGTAACCAGGGATATATGTTTCTCTTAATTACCTATATTTTTATCGCTCTCGGCTTTTCCTTTTTGTGCTCGATTGCCGAGTCGGTCATTCTCAGCGTCACCACGCCCTATGTGAGACTTCTTGAGAGGGAAGGGCACAAAGCGGGGCCTCTGTTGCGCAAGCTGAAAGGGGATATCAATGCGCCCCTGGCCGCGATCCTTACCCTGAACACTATTGCCCATACTGCTGGTGCCGCTGGTGCTGGTGCCCAGGCTGCAGCGGTTTTTGGCAACCAGTACCTGGGTATTGCCTCCGCAATCCTAACCTTGTTGATTCTGGTGTTCTCGGAAATTATTCCTAAAACCCTAGGGGCGGTTTACTGGCGTCAGCTGGCTCCATTTACTGCCTACGCGTTGCGCGGACTGGTGTGGTTGCTCTACCCCTTTGTGAAAATGTCCGAGTGGCTCACACGGGGCTTATCGCACGGACCCACCCTTACGGGCTTCAGCCGCGATGAGTTTGCGATTATGGCGGAGATCGGGGAGGCCGAGGGCCAGCTGGAGCAGCGTGAGTCCAGTATTCTGCGCAACCTGTTTTTTACCCTGCGCGACCATTCTGTACGCGAGGTGATGACGCCGCGCACTGTGGTATTTTCCCTGCCCGAGGACGCCACTCTGGCTGAGGTCTACGAGGAGGTGGAAAGGGGGCGCTTCTCCCGTATCCCGGTATATGAAAACCGCGATCAGGACTGTGTGGTGGGGTTTGTACTTAAACAGGAACTACTGCTCGCCTATGCCAAGGGTGAGGGCGAACGTAAATTGTCCGAGTTCCGCCGCGAAATGTTGATGCTGCCGGAAACCGCCACTATATATCAGGCCTTCCAGAAAATGCTGTCGCGCCGGGTGCAGATCAGTGCGGTATTGGATGAATACGGCAGCCTGGAAGGGGTGGTTACCCTTGAAGATCTTCTCGAGACTCTGCTCGGTGAAGAGATTGTCGATGAAGCGGATAAAACTCCGGATCGCCAGGAGCTGGCCAAGCGCCTGTGGCGCTGGCGCTCAAAGAGACACGGTCTCAAGGTGGATGAATCTGCGCAGCAGGAGCAGGATACTGAGGAGGCTGGTGAAGGTCGTGATGGCCGAGAGGGGCGCGATAGCTAATTTCTACATCTGATAGCTTGTGCTTTCCCTGCCGGTGGCCCCGACGGAATCTTTGACGGCCTCCGGCGGGCTCTACAGGTTTTGATTCCGATGGCTGCTAGGCTTCTGTGCAGATATGTCGCAGGCCATTGCCTGCTGGCAAGGTCTGTACCCAAGCCGCTAGAATACGCCGCTTCGGAACCTGACGGACTGAGATTTTAAAATGGGAAACAGAACGCCTCTGTATGACACACATGTCGCTATGGGCGGCAAAATAGTGGATTTCGGTGGATGGGATATGCCGCTGCACTACGGTTCGCAGCTGGATGAGCACAACAAGGTGCGCACCGATGCGGGAATGTTTGATGTCTCCCACATGACCGTGGTCGATGTCGATGGCGCTGACGCCCGCGACTACTTGCGCTACCTGCTGGCCAACGATGTGGCCAAGCTCGATGGCAATCCCGGCAAGGCACTTTACACCGGCATGCTGAATGAGAAGGGCGGCGTGATTGACGATCTGATCGTCTACCTGCGCGACCCCGGTTATCGCGTGGTGGTAAACTGCGCAACCCGCGAAAAAGACCTGGCTTGGATGAACAAGCAGGCGGAATCTTTTGAGGTCACTCTCACTGAGAGGCCTCAGTTGGCGATGATCGCCATCCAGGGCCCTAACGCTCTCAGCAAGACGAAAGAAGTTTTGGGCATCGACTGGACTGCGGCGATTGATGCGCTGAAAGTGTTCCAAAGCGTGGCCCGCGGCGAGTGGTTTGTGGCGCGTACCGGCTATACCGGTGAAGATGGCCTGGAAATCATGCTGCCCGGTGAAGATGCCAGTGGTTTCTGGCGTGCTTTGGCCGAGGCTGGCGTTGCCCCCTGTGGCTTGGGTGCGCGGGATACTTTGCGCCTCGAAGCGGGTATGAACCTGTATGGCCATGAAATGGATGAGGAAACCTCTCCACTGATCGCCAATATGTCCTGGACCGTCGCCTGGGCGCCGGAGAGCCGCAATTTTATCGGCCGCGCAGTGCTGGAAGAGGAAAAGGCTAAGGGCATCGAACACAAGCTGGTCGGGCTGGTTCTCGAGGAGCGCGGTGTTCTGCGTGGGGGCCAGTATGTGATGGTGGACGGTAGCGAAGAGCGCGGTATCATCACCAGCGGAACCTTCTCGCCGACCCTGGGTTACTCCATCGCCCTGGCGCGGGTGCCGGCCAGCGTCGGCGATACCGCCGAAGTGGAAATCCGCAAGAAACTGCAGCCGGTCAAGGTGGTTAAGCCCTGCTTTGTGCGCAACGGCAAATCGGTTATTTAAGCGCCGCACCACAGGTGTCAGCGCCATTCAGACAATATATACAGATGCTTAATCAAGGGATCACAGCATGAGCGAAATCCGCAATGAATTAAAATACCTCTCCAGCCACGAGTGGGCGCGATTGGAAGAGGATGGCACAGTTACTATCGGCATCAGTGACCATGCCCAGGACGCTCTGGGTGATGTGGTATATGTTGAAACCCCCGAAGTGGGCAGCACTCTGGCTGCCGGCGACGAGGCCGGTGTAGTTGAGTCTGTTAAGGCCGCTAGTGATATCTACTCTCCGGTATCCGGTGAGGTCGTAGAGGTGAATGAAACTCTGGAAGAGTCCCCGGAGACCGTGAACTCCTCTCCTTACGATGACGGTTGGTTTTTCCGTATCAAGCCCAGCGATGTGAAAGAGCTGGACAATATGCTGGATGCCGATACCTATCGCTCGGAGTCTGAGGACTAATTCCTCACGCTCACTGAGTGTAAAAACCGCTGCTATTGGCAGCGGTTTTTTTGTTTATAGATGGTGTTTATTCGGTACTTGCCGGGTGAAGGATGCCTTTCAGACCTATTTTATGTAGGAATGCGCCGACGGTGTGCTCGATTTCCTCAGCACAATCCATTTGGATCACTTGTTGCAGCAGTAACTTGGTATCTGCTTGGCGTACCGCGCGCAGAGTTGCCTTTACTCGCGGTAGATTGGTGGCGTTCATCGACAGCATGTCGTAGCCCATGGCCACCAACAATAGGGCACCCCCGGGTTCTCCTGCTAATTCTCCGCAGATGCCGACTCTGGTGCCTTCCGCGTGCGCGGTGCTGACAATCTCTTGCAGAGCACGCAACACTGCGGGGTGTAGGGCGTGGTAAATATTGGCAACGCGACTGTTATTGCGATCCACAGCCAGTAAGTACTGAGTCAGATCATTGCTGCCCACTGAGATGAAATCGGCGCGCTCAGCTAATTCGCGAATCTGATAGATCGCCGAGGGCACCTCCACCATGACCCCGAGCGGCGGCATCTCAATTTCATAATCTTCTTCCAGAAGTTCCCGGTAGGCTCGTTCGATCAGTTTGCGTGCGGCTTCGAGTTCATTGAGCCCACTGATCATGGGCAGCATGATACGCAGGTTGTTGAGCCCTTGGCTGGCCTTCATCATGGCGCGCACCTGCGCCAGGAAAATTTCCGGGTGGTCGAGGGTAACGCGAATGCCGCGCCACCCCAGGAATGGGTTGGTTTCTTCAATGGGAAAGTAGGCCAGTGCTTTGTCGCCGCCTACATCGAGGGTGCGCATGGTTACCGGCATGGGGGCAAAGGCTTCGAGTTGTTCCCGGTAGATTTCCCGCTGTTCCTCCTCGGAGGGAAAGCGGTCGCGCAGAAGGAAGGGGACCTCGGTGCGGAACAGGCCGACACCCTCGGCACCGCGCTCTAGGGAGCGAGTGACATCAGCCATCAGGCCGGTGTTGACCAGCAAGTGAACCCGGTGTCCATCGGCAGTTTCAGCAGGTAGTTCTGCCAGGTGATCCAGACTGTGGGCGAGCTGTTGCTCTTCGGCGACGATCTCGTCGTAACGGCGTTTGAGCTCTACGCCAGGATGAATGTGCAGGTCGCCACGGTAGCCATCCACCACCATATCCACATCGTCGATAGTTTCGTAGGGCAGGTCTTGCACGCCCATAATCGCCGGCAGCCCCATAGCGCGGGCAATGATGGCCATATGGCTGTTGGAGGAGCCTTTTACGGAAACAGCACCGATCAGCTTCTCCCGCGGCACTTCGGCCAGCACCGCGGCAGTGAGCTCTTCCCCAACCAGAATGGTGTTGTCTGGATAATCGCGCTCGCTCTGCTGTTGCTGGTGTAAGTGGGTGAGGACACGGGCTCCCAGGTCTCGCACGTCGGCGGCGCGGTCGCGGAAATAGGAATCGGACATGGCCTCAAAACGGCGCACGTGTTCGAGCATGACTTCGGCCCAGGCCCTGGGGGCGCTCAGCTGTTGTTGGATACGATCGCAAACCTCTACGGCGAGTGAGTCGTCGTCGAGCATACTGATATAGGCATCGAAAAGTGCGCGCTCTTCGCGGTTGAGTTCGTCTTTGAGGCGCTCTCCCACTTCGCGAATCTCCTCTCTGGCGGAGGTGAGCGCTTGCCGGAACAAAATCAATTCCTCTTCGATGTCCAGGCACAGGGAGTAGGGCACGGTGGCCAAGTTGGCCCTGGGGGTGACGATATGGGCACGACCTATGGCGACACCTGGCGAGGCGGGAATACCGGAGAAGTGGGTTTCCTGGCGCTGCCGGCGGATGGTAGCCAACATGCCAGTGGCTTCGGCGTGGGCAATCACCCCGGCAAGCTGGGCAGAGAGGGTGACGAGAAAAGCTTCTTCACCTTCATCGAAGCGTCGCTGCTCTTCCTGCTGGACAACTAGGACACCGAGCACTGCGCGGTGGTGGATTATCGGTGTGCCCAGGAAAGCGCTAAATCGCTCCTCACCGGTCGAGGGAAAATACTGGTAGGCGGGATGTGCCTCGGCCTTTTCTAGATTGATGGGCTCTTCGCGGGTGACCACATTACCAACCAGGCCCTCATCGGGTGCTAATTGCACCTGGCCCACGGCACTTGGTAGCAGGCCATCGGTGGCCATCAGGACATAGTTGCCGGTTTCTTTGTCGCGAAGGTAAACAGAGCAGACACGGGTGTGCATCACTTCGCGCACTCGCCGCACAATGATTTCAAGCACCGCCGGCAGGTCCCTGGCGGAGTTAACTTCCTGAACGATACTGCGCAAAGATCCGAGCAATGGCCTTTCCTCGCCAGTCAACGGAGAATGAATTAGGCCCAGGAGAGCCTGGGCTTGGTGGTGCTGGAGCGCAGCTAACGCTGCGGAGTTACTCGCCCCGCTCGCGCAACCAGCGCCTTTCCAGCTGAATTTGTTGTGGGGCCAGTTCGGCCAGCGCGCGCCGATAAACCTCGCGCTTGAAGGTCACCACTTTACTGAGTGGGTGCCAGTAGCTCACCCAGCGCCAGTGGTCAAATTCGGGCTTATAGCCGTTGTCGAAGCTGATGCAAGACTCTTCGGCTTCTAACTTCAGTAAGAACCACTTTTGTTTCTGGCCAATGCACAGGGGTTCAGAGCGCCGGCGGATCAGGCGCTGTGGCAGGCGATAGCGCAGCCAGCCGCGGGTGCAGGTGATAAGACTGACCTGATCGCGTGTAAGCCCTACTTCTTCGTATAGCTCCCTATATAGTGCCTGTTCGGGAGTTTCGCCCGGATTTATACCGCCCTGGGGAAATTGCCAGGCGTCCTTGCCACCTACCCGCCGAGCCCACAGTGCCTGACCGCGGGCATTCAGCACAATGATACCGACATTGGGGCGAAAGCCCTCTGAGTCTATATTGCTGCTGTTGTCGCCACCCTGTCCCCGGTTGCGATTGTTGCTACTGGGGTTGTCGCTGCGATTTGACTGCTTGGCAGGCTTACGGCGGTTTCTTCGCCCGGCAGGTGCCGGTTTGCCGTCGCCCAAAATACCGTCCTCAATACTTTTGTGTGCGGCCGTGCGCTGCACTTACTTGTCCCGCATTGTTCCACAGAGGTGGGTTTACAGCAATTCAGTGACGCAGTCCGTGTGATAGGGGCGAGTGCGCGGTAAAATCGACCGCCACTCTAGTGGTGGTTGCTTTACCCTGGCGGTGAAATAGCCTTTGCGAATCTATAGTTTACGGGGGAGTTGGCGATGCACTTGGCAATTTTTGATCTCGACAACACGCTGATCGGCGGAGACAGCGATCACGCCTGGGGTGAGTTTCTGGTGGAGCGCGAGCATGTGGATAGCGAACGCTATCGTTTGAGCAACGATCGCTTCTATCAGGACTACCAGCGGGGTGAGTTGGATATTTTTGCCTACCTGGAGTTTGCCTTGGAGCCGCTGTCACAAATTTCTCGGGGCCAACTGGAGAATCTGCAAAGTGAATTTATGCAGGAGGTGATCAGCGAGCTGTGGCTACCGGCAGCGCAAGAGCTAATCGGTGAACATCGTCGCAAGGGACACCACATCATGATTATTACCGCCACTAACCGCTTTGTGGTGGAGCCGATTGCCGCCCGCCTGGGGGTGGATACCCTGTTGGCGACTGAGCCTGAAGAGCACGAGGGCCACTTCACCGGCCGTGTCGTGGGAGAACCCTGCTATCAGGCTGGCAAGGTGTTGCGCCTGCGCCAATGGCTGGCGCAAAACCCTGAATACGCGGGTAGGGAGAAATGGTTCTACAGCGATTCCATCAACGATTTGCCTCTGCTCACGGAAGTGGAGCATCCGGTGGCGGTCGACCCAGATGCCCAACTGCGAGCAGAGGCGCAAGTGCGTGGATGGCCAATTATCAGCTTGCGCGATCAGGGCTAAATGGCGATTTTGGCCAAGAGAAAAGTGCGACCTTGGAAAACATGAAAAGAGGAAGTGAGTGAACGGATATTGCCTTCGGTCTCTGGCCACAGCCCTATTGCTGGGAGTACTGGTTATCGTAGTTGGCTGCGAACAGCGAACCTCTCAGCCTTTAAAGGAACAGAAGCGTGCCCCAGAGGCCCAACAGGTTGATGAAAAGGTAGCCTCGGATCTCTCGCTGGCAATCTGGCAGGCGGGACAGGCTCAGGTATTGCACGCTCATGCCTCCGTGGAAACGTTGCGGAGAGCTGTCGATGCCTTGCTTGCCCAGCCCGATGAGGAGCAATTGGAGGAGGCCAGGCTCGCCTGGCTGGATGCGCACCGCGAGTTCGCAGCAACTTTGCCCTATATCCAACTGGCTTTTTCGCCCTCGGACCTGCGCAGTCAAGGGCGCAAGCTCTTATTGGCACTCGATAGCTGGCCCGCCCAGCCCGGTTATCTGGATACTGTGCCGGGTTATTCCGATAGCGGCATCGTCAACGACACCGCTATCGAACTGACTTTGACAAACCTGCGCAAACAACATCGCCTCACTGCACACGAAGAGGCGAGCACCGGCTTTCACGCACTTGAGGTGATGCTCTGGGGCCCCACAAGTGAGCGCATGGCGGAAGACTTTGTGGCAGTCAGCGAAGGGGAGAGGCCGGAGGCTCTGGCGGCCAATCGTCGCCGTGAACTAACCAGTCTGATTGCCAAGGGGATTGAAGAAGATATGGCCGGGTTGGCACGTCGCTGGCCCACTTCGGCCAATAACCTATCCCGAGAATACCTAGCCCTAGGACCGATAGCGCGACTGCAGCAGATTCGCGCGGCACATACCCAGGTGATTGATGAGCAGCTTTTGCGCCGTCTCCCCGAGGGCTCGGAGAGTGATGTAGAAAGTGGCCGCGCGGCAGACTCGAAGCAGGCGCTACTGGCAATTATGGCGACCTTGCAGTCTAACTGGATCCCCTCCGGAGGTGGTGGTCTGGCCGAGGTGCTTCTTGACCGCCATCAGGTCAATGCTTTGCAGGAGGCCTTTTCAGATTTTGAGGCCCTATTGTTAAAGATGGAGGATCCATTCGAGTTGGCAGAGCTTGGGCAGCTGGCCAAAGCGCGCAAGTTGCTGGAGCGGATGGCAGGTTTGATGACCGGTACCACAGAGGTGCCAGTATCAGAGAAGGATGTGATGCCAGTGTCTTTACCGGCCGTTGAGGGCTAAAGGAAATAAAAAACCCCGGCAATAGCCGGGGTTTTTTGTGAGATGTCTATAAGCTTACCAGCGACGTACAGGGCCTGTGTCCACGTGCACGAAGTTACTCTTCGGATAGTAGCCGACACCACCTGCCTTTAGGTTCAGCGCCGCCTGCCTCAGTTTTGACAGGGGTACACCGGGCATGCGGATATCTAAGGCCATACCGCGGGTATGGTAGCTGCGCTTGGCCACGCCCCGACCCGCAGCGCGTAACTTCGCATTGGTCTTGGGCGAACGGTACCCGGAGATAATCTCGATGGTACCGGTGTAATTGAACTTTTCCTTCAGCTTATACACGATATCAAATAGTTTCGGGTCCATGCGGGTCACTTCGTTAGCTCGGTGGTCCCGCAGCAGCTTATTGAACTGTTTCAAACCACCGTTGCTGTAGTTTCCGTTGCTCCAGTAGGCGGCCTCCAGCTTCTCCCCTGTGTGCAGGTTGCGCATCTTCAGGGTGCGGGAGCTACCTACTTTCGCGAAAGTCGGTCCGGCGCTGACCGCCGCCGCAGTTGCGCAGGTCACTGCCAGGAATCGACGTCTGGATGGATTCTTCATAATTCCGCCTCGTCGTTAAATCTCTTCGGGGTGCCCTTGATTGAGCACATCCGGGTACGGCGGAAAATGTACAAAAAATAACCATTTGTTACAAATTGTGACCTGCTAATTAGGAAATATTTGAAGGCTTTCGTTGGTAAATTTTTTTACGGATGCTACTCCCTTTGCGTTCTCGTAGCTGCTGGCGGGGGAATTAGCATTAGAAACAGGAGACAGCGTTGTCATTCAGTGGGCAAGCTTAAAAAATCATTTTTTTTGCGACTATTTAGTTTTTTTCCTAAAGCAGGGGCACTTTTTGGGGGGCGCCTGGGGCATTGTCCTATTTATCCCTGTGATAAATATCCCGGCGGAATTGAGGGCGCCCTTCGGCGTCTATCCAAGCTGTCATATAAACGATAAAGAGTTTAGGGGCGGGTTTGATGGCTACTTTTAGAGGTTCGTCCCCGGTTGCAGCCTCGGCGATGCGGGTCCTGTCCCACCCCTGGGTTTCTAGCAGGTTATAGGCCAATTCCTCGGGTTGATGCAGGCGCACACAGCCGTGACTAAAAGCTCTATGGTGCTCTGTGAACAGGCTTTGCGCCTGGGTGTCGTGTAGGAATATGGCCTGCTTATTGGGAATAACGAACTTCACTTTACCTAGGGTGTTATCTGGCCCGCTGACCTGGCGCATGGTGGCGTGGCCACCTGCGGCCCTCTCCAAGCTCTCATCGGTGATCGGGGAAGTTTTGCCACCGCGATACTGGATGACCCGATAACCGCGGCGGTGCATGGCTGCAGGGTTGTGCCGTGCTTTGGGGAGTAACTCTGTGATGAGGATACTGCGCGGCACTGTCCAGGTGGGGTTGAATACCACACTGGTAATGCGGGTGTGTAAATTGGGTGTGCGGCTGCTGTTCTTGCCCACCACGGTTTTCATATCCAGCTTGATACGTCCATCTTCCACCAATTGCAGGCGGTAGTTGGGCACATTTACCAGCACATAGCGCCCTTCTTTCTGAGAGGGAAGCTTGTCCCAGCGCTGTGCATTTCTAACCATCTGTTCTGCTCTCTCGATGGGGGAAACCGACAGGGCCGTGAGGGTTTCTCCCTCGGCAACACCACTTGGCACCAAGCCGTGGCGGCGCTGGAAGCGCTCAAGTGCCGACTGCAATGCGCTGTCGAAGCGCATAGGGTCCTTCTGTGGAGAAGATATCGGGCCGGGTTGTCCACGATAATCGCCGTATAGTTCGAGCAGTTTGCGCAATTGCAGCACCCGCTCGTTCTTATCCCCGGCTTGCAGGGGGCCACCCTGGGGGATAGGGCGCCAATGTTTGGCTAGGTTTCTGTAATGCAGGGCTTCGCTGCGCAGCTGGTCTCCCATAAGGGCAATATCCCGAGCTGCAGCACCCTTGGAAGACTGGCCACCGCTTATTGAGGCGGCCGAGGCAATGGCCACTGTCAGGAGAGCAGCTAACCCTAGATGGCGGGGATACCAAGCCATAGTGAACTCCCACCAGATTGATGATACTCAGCCACGATTGGCTCCTTTTCCGGCTTTGTCCCGTTGATAGATATCCGGGCGGAACTGCAGTTGGCCGTTTTCATCCACCCAGGCAGTCCAGTAGGCGATGTATACCGGTAAAGGGTTTTTCAGCGCTACGCCATGGGTACGACCGCTCATCAGCGCTCGCTCAATGCGGGCGTTGTTCCAGCGATTTTGTTGGGCGAGCATCATGCGAGCAAATTTCAGGGGTTTTTCCAGGCGTATGCAGCCGTGGCTGAAAGCGCGCTGAGATTTCTTGAACAGGTGCTTGCTGTTGGTATCGTGCAGGTAAATGGCGTGACGGTTGGGTATCACAAATTTGACTCGTCCCAGCGCATTTCCCGGCCCTCCTTTTTGCTGCAGGGTTACCTGGCCCCGGCGCACAGCGGCGACATTTCCACGGGTGAAAGGTACCGCCCGGCCGCGATGGTTGATTAAGCGGTAGCCCTTGGCACTCAGCGCCGAGCTGCCCTTTGGCAGAAGCTCCCGTAAGGCGATATTGGGGGGGACTCGCCAAACTGGATTGAATTCCAGGCGTGTCATGCGCGTGGTCAACTGTGGGGTCTTGTGCTTGGGCTTGCCCACCACCACTTTCATACGGAATTGCTCGCGCTCGTCGTCGATCAAGCGCAAGTTGAACTCGGGAACATTAACGACGATATAACGGGGCCCTAAATCCTTTGGGAGGTTTTCCCAGCGTTTAATATTGGCTGCCAGAATCCGAACCAGCTTATCCGGGTTAGTGTTGAGGCGACTGCGGGTGCGCTCATCCACCAGGGCATCCCCTTTTAGGCCGTGGCGGCGCTGGAATCGGCGCACAGCCTCTTGGAGGGGCTTGTCGTAGACGTCACCTGTAAGTGTTTCTTTGGAGCCTTTGCTGGGAAAATCCCTGGGGCGGAAATCGCCGTATAGCATTAACAAGCTGCGCAACTGAGCTACTCTCGGTCCCCGGCTTCCCGGAGTGATTGGCTGTCCGCCATCCAGCGGTTGCCAATGATCCCCCTCGGCCAGTGCCTGGTAGCGAGCCAGCTCCTCACTGAGGAGAGTGAACTGTCTGCCATAGGGGGAAAAGGGATCTCTCCCTGGCACAGGCAGATCAAGGTCTGCCCCTGCGCTTGCCAAGGACGGGGAGCTATCAACCCCCAGCACAAGGGCCAATATAAAAGCCATGGTGCCACTGTGGATTGATTTGCTCTGCAAGGAGGAGAGATAGCCAGCACCCATAAGTCACCCCAGTAAGCGAAATCGGATCAGAGAGACTGATCACCCTGCTCACATTGGTAACTTGTGACTCTTGAGCCCTAAATAATTTTGAGGAATGGATCGGGGCTGTGCGCCGAGGAAAAAGACTATGGGGGGTTATTATTGGAGGCTAAGGGACGGCCCCGAAGGCCGCCCCATACTTGCTCAAAATTGATTGTCGCTCAAACCATCCTTGCGGTAGATATCGGGGCGAAAATTCAGCCGGCCCTTTCCGTCCACCCAGGCAGTCCAGTAGGTGATATAGACCTTAACCAAGCGGACTAAGTCGACCTCGGTGGTCTTCTCTCCGACAGTGAGCTGGTCGATGCGCCACTGGTCCCAGTCACCCTGAGGGCGAAGAAGGGCCTCAGCCAGGTGGCGGGGTTTTTCCAGGCGGATACAGCCGTGGCTGTAATCCCGGTCTGTGAGAGAGAAGAGAGTGCGGGCGCGAGTATCGTGCAGGTAAATATCGTGCTTGTTGGGAATTTCGAATTTCACACGCCCCAAAATATTTTCCTCTCCACCCATCTGGCGCATAAGGAAAGACCCAGCACCGGCGGCTGACAAGTTACTAGCGGTCAGCGGCAGGTGTTCCCCTCTGCCATTGACGACTCGATAACCCATATTCTCCATGCCCGCAGGGTTCTTGCGTGCCTTGGGCAGAATTTCATTCACCAGGATACTGCGTGGCACTGTCCAGGTGGGGTTGAATACCACCTTGCTGACCCGGGTGGTGATCTCGGGAGTAGCGTGTTTCTTCTTGCCCACGACCACATTCATGGCCAGTTTTACCCGGTTGTTCTCCACATACTGGAGACGGTACGCGGGTATATTCACCTGGATAAAGCGATCCCCAAGGCTGGCAGGAAGCTCTTCCCTGCGCAGGATATTCATCTCAACAATTTTTGCTCGCGCTGAGGGGGATAAGTTGAGTCGCTTGCGTGTGCCGCGGCCCACAATTCCGTCTGGCTTAAGGCCGTGGCGCTTCTGGAAGCGTAGTAGCGCTTCATGCAGGCCCCGGTCAAAGCGGTTGGGGTCTCCTCCGCCATAGCTATAGCGGCTCTGATAGTCCCCATAGAGGGTGAGCAATTCTCTCAGGTGGGCCACATGGGGGTGGCGAGCACCCATCGTCATTACCGGCCCCGGAGGTATCGGGCGCCAGCGGCCACTGTCGGAGATTCTGCGCAGGCGTTCCAGCTCGTTTCGCAGGGCATAGACGTCGCTACCGTAAGGCGTGTTTTCTTCGAAATAGGGCCCCTCACTGTTTTCTGAGCGAGCTGCCCCGGTTCTTTCCTGGGGATGACTATTGCGGCCCTGATTGTAGTAAACCCTGCTGCCGCCCCTGGTCGCTCCAGAGGAACCACTGTCACTGGAGGTGTTGTAGCGCGTGCGATAGCGGCGAGTGTCGGAAGGCCTTGAAGAGCTGCGTTGGTTGTCAGTGTTGTAGTCGCGGGAGTAGTAGCGACTGCGTGGTTTACTGCCGATCATGCGCGCCCGATCATAGCCGCGAAAGTACTTGCGTCCGCTGGGCTCGTTGGATGCCTGCTGTGGGGCATTGCCGAAGGCTACCATGCGAAATCCTTGGTGCTCCCGCAGAACCGGTGTAATTCCTCGGCGCGGACGGCTTTTGGGGGTGATTCTGTCGAGCTGGGTATCCTGTGCGTAAGAGACGAAGGCGTCTGTCAGCAGAATATCCAGTACAGCGGCCATTTGCAGGCGCTGGGGAGTGTCCCGCAAGGTGCGGTCGAAGTACCCCAGGTGGTAACGATAATCCACCATGCTGCTTGGGTTGCCAGAGCTGGCAGCTGTTAGCTGCTTGAGGAGATCATTGGCGCTGTCACTCAGGTTGTAATTATCAAACCACAGCAGACGATAATTAGTACGCTGGTAAATCCTGCGCACTGCCGCCGGGTTGAAAATGGGATCTTGGGCCGGCCATGCGTCTGGGTTTTCCTCCAGCCAATGCACCAAATGTGGGCGTACTGCACTTTCCGGCAATACTGGCACCGTTTTCTGGTTAGCGGAAAAGGCGTAATAGAGGATGGAGACACAGAGACTGCCTAGCACCAGCAGGGGCAGTAGTGATTTGCGTTTGCGCTGCTCTGGGTTGAAGTAAGACATGGTACCTCAGCGATACTGCAGGGGCCCGGTGTTGTCTTGTGGATAATGCCGGACGCCAGATCGTTCATACCTTCCGAACCTGTGGCGAGCCCATCCAGAGACTGTTAGGTGTCTAGCGTTGACTCGCACTTGTCATGCGTCCCGCGCGACTTCCTCTAATGTAAGACCACAATTGGCGTCACGCTTGCGCGAAACTCAACCAATCCCAGCCTGTGAAACTAAGTATGGCAATAAATGCGGAATTTGCTTGGCGTTTCTTTCCTCTGAGAATATGAGGCTTGGTAATCTGTGATGAAGGCACGCAAATCTTAGCCCTTACCGCGATATGGTTCTGTTATTGACAGAAATTTGTCTGCTATGGCTTCGGGGCTTGGGCGATTAGATACGGCCAATTTTTTTAATAAGCCCTAAAAACCCTACAGATTTCAGGGGCTTGGGACAAAGGATTCAGGGGATGGAAAAGTGGCGAATTGGCCCATATGGATTGCCCTGGGAAAAGCTCTGTTCCCATAACTGGGTCTGGCCATCCTGGTGAACTGCGATGAGGGTGCTGGCACGTGTGCCATAGCCTAGCTGAGTGTCGCTTAAATCTTGCCCGCCTGGCAGTTGATTCTTTCTATGGGATATTTGCACAAATATTGGCGACAGGGCGCGCTCCATTGACAAACTCACGCCGGTATCTGGCAGCTCCGCATCTGCAGCAGAGGCCCTGTCCTGCAGAAGGTTGAGGGCCGGTTCAATAAAGTTCTCCCGGCCAATGGCGCCTTCAATTTGCCGTGTAATTTGTGCCAGCCCCGCCTTGCCCTTTTCCACCTTGGGCCAGGGAGCATCGGGTGCGCCATTGGAGATACCGTGTACTCCGGCAGAGAAAGCGAAGGGCTTATGCCTATTGCCCGCGCAGTAGAGGGGGGGAGCTTTATCCAGTGCGAATAGCAGCGCATTAAAGCCCCGATAGCGCTGTCCTTCGAGTTCCCCTGCGAACTGTTCGGGGGAATCATCGCCGGTTAGGAATTTATAAGGAATTTCCCCGCGAGATAGGACATTTTCGGGCTCTGCCCTTCCGGGCTCGCGGATATTGGTCACTGCGGCCACCCGCCGCGCAGAGATCCCTGCCCAGGTTCCGCCAGCCTGCAGGTCGCGCCCAGCGACTATTTGCTCCCCCTTTTGCCCACTCTTCCAGGGTTCGGCGGGGGCACTCTCCCTGGCATAAAATTCATCCCTATTGGCGATAAGTAGCAGCGGGTAGTCGGGATGGCAACGGTAGGCAAACAACAGTAGACACATAGTGTTTTCCTGAAGGTGGGCTTTTAGCGCGCCTCTTTCGCTGGGGGGCGCTTTGCGACCATAATACGCTCTTCGCCAACAATCTCGATTCCCCCATGCTGACTTATCCAGAAATCAATCCGGTGGCCATTGCTATAGGCCCTCTAAAAGTACATTGGTACGGGCTGATGTACCTGTTCGGTTTCGTTGCTGCCTGGTGGTTGGCAATGCGGCGTAGCACTCGGCCCTGGTCTCCAGTTATTAAATCGGAAGTGGAGGACTTGATTCTCTACTGCGCTATCGGTGTGGTGGTCGGTGGGCGCCTCGGCTACATGTTCTTCTACAACTTGCCGCAGTTGATGGAGAATCCGCTCTCTCTGTTCAAAGTCTGGGAAGGGGGCATGAGTTTCCATGGTGGTCTGGTTGGCGTAATGTTAGCCACCGTCATTTATGCCCGAAAAATTGGCTCAACTTTCCCCGCGCTGATTGATTTTGTCGCCCCACTGGTACCTATCGGCCTGGGACTGGGGCGTCTGGGTAACTTTATCGGTCAGGAACTCTGGGGCCGCCCAACAGAGGGGCCCTGGGGAATGGTCTTTCCCAAGGACCCGGAACTGTTGGCCAGGCATCCGTCGCAGTTATACCAGGCCTTCCTGGAAGGGCTAGTGCTTTTCGCGGTGCTCTGGTGGTTCTCCAGCAAGCCGCGCCCGCGCCTCGCCGTTGGTGGTATGTTTGTGTTGCTCTACGGTATTTTCCGTTTCCTGGTGGAATTTGTCAGGGAGCCAGATGGTCATATCGGCTTCGACTTGTTCGGCTGGATGACTCGCGGCCAGCTTTTGAGTCTGCCGATGATTATTGCCGGTATCGCTCTATTGGTTTGGAGCTATCGTACCCAGCCGCTGCCCGAAGGGCGAGGCAAGGGTGGAAATAAAGAAAACCGTTCTCAAGTAAATGGCGGAGCCTAGTTAGAAATGAAGCAGTACCTCGATCTAATGCGCCATGTGCGCGAAAACGGCACAGTAAAAGGGGATCGTACCGGCACCGGCACCCTGAGCGTATTTGGCCACCAGATGCGCTTTAACTTGGCAGAGGGTTTCCCCTTAATCACTACAAAGAAGTGTCATTTGCGCTCCATCATTCACGAGCTGCTGTGGTTTTTGCAGGGAGACACCAACATTCGCTACCTGCAGGAAAACAAGGTGCGAATCTGGGATGAATGGGCTACCGAAGATGGGGATTTGGGGCCAGTTTACGGCCACCAGTGGCGCTCTTGGCCCACGCCTGGTGGTCGTAAAATTGACCAGGTGGAAGAGCTGGTACAGCAGTTGAAAACCCGTCCAGATTCCCGCCGTCTGATAATCAGTGCCTGGAATCCGGCGGACCTGCCCGATGAGGGCGTCTCCCCGGCGGAAAATGCCCGTGAAGGGCGCATGGCGCTCGCCCCTTGCCACGCCTTGTTCCAGTTTTATGTGGCGGATGGCAAGTTATCCTGCCAGTTGTACCAGCGCAGTGCGGATATCTTCCTTGGTGTGCCTTTCAATATTGCCTCCTACAGCTTGCTAACGTTGATGCTGGCCCAAGTGTGTAACCTTGAGCCAGGTGAGTTTATTCATACTTTTGGCGATGCCCACCTCTACTCCAATCATCTGGAGCAGGTTGATCTGCAGCTGCAACGGGAACCACACCCCCTACCGACAATGCACCTCAATCCGGATGTCAAAGACCTGTTCGCCTTCCGTTTCGAGGATTTCGATCTGCAGGATTACCAGGCGTATCCACATATTCCGGCTCCAGTTGCGGTTTGAATAGGAGAGACACTGTGGATACCCCGATTGCCTTAATCGCGGCTGTGGCCCGTAACGGTGCCATTGGCAGAGATAACGAGTTGCCCTGGCGTCTTTCTGGCGACCTGCAGTTCTTCAAGCGCACTACTATGGGCAAGCCTGTGGTGATGGGACGTAAGACCTTTGAGTCGATTGGCCGCCCGCTACCTGGACGTGTCAATATCGTGATTACCCGCAACCCTGATTGGCAGGCCGACGGTGTTGAGGTGGCAAGCACCTTGGAAGCCGCACTGGAACTTGGCGATAAGCACGCACAGGAAGCAGGGGCCAGCGAGCTGATGGTGATCGGCGGGGCACAGATTTATCGCCTCAGTATGCCCTATGCCGCGCGGCTCTATGTTACCGAAGTAGATGCTGAAGTGGCGGGAGATGCATTTTTCCCTGAAGTTAATGACTCATGGGTCGAAGTTGCACGAGAGTGTTACCCTGCTTGCGACAAGAATGAGTATAACTACGCATTAGTTCAGTACGACAGATTTAAATAAAAACAATTTGATTAAAAGTTGATCAATCTGTTAAATTCTGCGACAGCCAACACAGGGAATAGCGCCGTCAATGTGTGCAAGCGACCCGGTCTTGTTACCCGGTTGTTACTTTGCTACCCACGCGGGCCGATGCTGGCAATCGGCATTTGAATAATCAAATCGGCTGTTTACAATGTGCGGCTCTTAGCTGTCTTCTAACCAATGTTTTTAAAACAAAAGGACACCGCGTTGTGGCAGCTATCTCATCGCGACCATGTTGTGAAATATTGAACCCACTGGGGGGTCTAATGAAAACCAAGCGATTCATGGCTGTGGCGCTGACCACTGCGCTGTCTGCCGGCGCGCTCTACGGCAGCGTAGCCACTGCGGATACTCTCGATAACGTACTCGCCGTCGGCCAGCAGAAAACCACTGCGGCCCAGGCATCGCAAAAACGCATCGACAAGATTGCCGAAGAAACCAGCAGCCTGCTGCAGGACTTCAAGGTGGTCAATAAAGAAATCGATGGTCTGCGAGTGTACAACCGTCAGCTGGAAAAGCAGCTGGCCAACCAGCTCGAAGTGATCAATGAGCTGGACGAGTCCATTGCCAACGTTACTGTAATCGAACGTCAGATCCAGCCGCTGATTTTGCGTATGCTGGACGGCCTGGAGCAGTTCATCGAACTGGACGCACCGTTCAAGCTGGACGAGCGTATGGCCAACCTCGAAGGCGTTAAGAACAATATGGATCGTTCCGATATTACTGTTGCGGAGAAATTCCGCCAGGTACTGGAGCTGTACAATTTCGAAGCGGAATACGCGCGTAAGATCGACACTTACGGCGATACCCTGAACGTAAATGGCCAAGAGCGCCAGGTGAACGTGCTGCAGATCGGCCGTATCGCCCTGCTGGCTCAGACCACCGACTCCTCGATCTCCCTCGCCTATGACAAAGGCCAGAAAGCCTGGGTTGAGATCGATGCTGGCGAATACCGCCGCGCCCTCATGAACGGCCTTAAGATCGCCAAGAAGCAGGCCACTATCGATATCATGACTATGCCGATCGCGGCTCCGGAGGCAGCGCAATGAAATCCTCTATCGCCAAACGCGTACTAGTTGCAGCAGCGGCTGGCCTGATCAGCTTCTCTGCTGTCGCCCAGGAAAAAGCAGCTTCTCTCGATGACCTGCTGAAAATGGTTCAACAATCCAAGGTTGCTGAATCCAAAGAGCACAAGCAGCGTGAAGCTGAGTTCCGTCGCCAAAAGGCCAATCAGCAATCTTTGCTGAAAAAGGCTAAAGACACTCGCACTGCGGAAGAAAAGCGCTCTGCTGAACTGGAAAAGAAATACCAGGAGCAGGAAGTTGCTGTAGATCAGAAACGCCAGCAATTGGACGAGCGCCTGGGCTCTCTGAAAGAGCTGTTCGGCCATATGTCTTCCACTGCGGCAGATCTACGCTCGAACATTGGTTCCTCCCTGGTTTCCGCCCAATATCCCAACCGTACCGAATTTATCGACGGTCTGCTGGCCAAGATGAACAGTGCTACCAAGCTGCCGACAATCGAGGAAATCGAGCGTCTGTGGTTTGAAGTTCAACGTGAAACCCTGGAATCCGGCAAAGTAGTTAAGTTCAACGCTACCGTGATCAAGCCCAACGGTGAGCAAGCTCAACAGGAAGTTGTCCGTGTTGGTAACTTCAACCTGGTTTCCAACGGTAAATACCTGGAAATGAACGACGCCTACCAGCTGGCCGAGCTGATTCGCCAGCCAGATGCCAGCTTCCAGAAGATGGCGGAAGGCTTACAGGCCTCCACCGCTGGCTTCAGTGCTTTCGGTGTTGACCCGACTGGTCCTACCGGCGGCTCCTACCTGAAAGCCATGATCAACAGCCCCGATATCGTTGAGCGTTGGCACCAGGGTGACATCGTTGGTTACATCATTACTGCTGTTGGTGTATTCGCAATGCTGCTGGCTATCTTCCGCCTGATCGTACTGACTGGCGTGAGTGCCAAGGTAAATGCTCAGCTGCGTTCTTCTACCCCGAACACCAATAACCCGCTGGGCCGTGTACTGGCTGTTGCGGAAGAGAACAAAGGTGTCGACGGTGAGACTCTCGAGCTGAAGATGGAAGAGGCGGTCCTGAAAGAGCGTCCGGCCATCGAGTCCGGTCTCAACCTGCTGAAGATTATTGCCATGGTAGCTCCGCTGCTGGGTCTGTTGGGTACCGTTACCGGTATGATCGTAACCTTCCAGGCAATTACCATCTTTGGTGCTGGTGATCCTAAAGCAATGGCTGGTGGTATTTCTTCTGCCTTGATCACCACCGTTCTCGGTCTGTGTGTGGCTATCCCCACTGTACTGATGCACACCATTGTTAATGCTCGTGCCAAGCGCGTTCTGCATATTCTTGAAGAACAGAGCGCTGGTATCGTGGCGGAAAACGCCGAGCGTAAATAAGAGGAGGCGGCAACATGCACGCATTAATCGACGCATGGGCCGCCGTCAACGCCTTTATGGCGTCGGGCGGGCCAGTACTGTTCCTGATCGCCGGCCTGACCTTCTTTATGTGGACGCTGATTTTTGAACGTGTTTTCTACTTTAACAAAGCGTTAAAGAGTGACGTTCAGGGTGCGGTAGACCAGTGGGAAGAGCGCAGTGAGCGCAAATCCTGGGCCTCCCACCAGATCCGCTACGCGATGATCTCCCGGGTTTCCGAGAAGATTCAGGACAATATGGACATGATCCAGGCCTGTGTTGCCCTAGCGCCCCTGTTCGGGCTGCTGGGCACGGTTTGGGGCATGATCAACGTGTTCGATGTTCTCGCAATTACCGGTGGCGGTGACGCTAAGCAGATGGCCAGTGGTGTATCCATGGCAACTATCCCGACGATGGCGGGTATGGTTGCGGCCCTCTCCGGTGTGTTCGCCAACACCTACCTCGCCCGTAAGGCCGAGCGTGAGACCCAATTGTTGGAAGATCATCTGACCATGGATCACTAAGCACACATCAGCGAATAGGCCAGCTTATTTGCTGTGAAGGTTTAGCCAAGCCAGAAATTTTCGCCAGGGGCGCTCCCTGAGGGCCCCGACGAGAAAGTTCGCTAAGAGAGTTGCTATGAGCAAAAGACAAAATACGGCAGAAGAAGAAGCCGGCGCTATTGACCTCACGCCCATGCTGGACGTGGTGTTCATCATGCTGATCTTCTTTATCGTCACTGCGACCTTTATTAAGGAACCGGGTGCTGATGTTGTTAAGCCGGAAGCGACAACCGCAGAACTCAAAGCCACCTCTATTCTGGTAGCGATTAACGATAGTGATGAGATCTGGATTGCCAAAGAGAAAGTTGATGAGCGCCAGGTAAGAATTGTCCTGGAGCGCCTCTACTCGGAAAACCCGAAAGGGTGGTTGGTGATTCAGCCCGATAAGGAAGCGAGTATTGAAAAGATCGCCCTGATTGCGGAAGCAGCCAGGAAGATTGGTATCAAGAAAGTTTCGGTCGCGACAGAAAAGAGTTAACAGCTATGAATCCGGTAAGACTTCTTGGGGCAGGTACGCTGGCAGTAGCCACAACCTTTGGCCTCATCTTCACCATGCATCAGCTGATTCAGGCAAATATGGGCGCTCCAGAGGAAAAGGAGCAGTTCAAAGTTGCCGATGTGGTGATGCCTGAGCAGAAGATCGAAACACAATACGACACGACCAAACCGGTGAAACCGGAAGACCCCGAAACTCCGCCACCGGAAATGCCTGAGCCGGAGTTTGAGGAGCCGGACATTGATGGCGGTATCAGTATCTCTGCGCCCAAGGCGTCTGGCGGTGTTAAGCTGTCTGGGTTTAGCTTTGGTGAGGGTGATTACTTGCCCATCGTTAAGGTTCAGCCCCAGTATCCGCGCCGCGCCCTTCAGCGTGGCTTAGAAGGTTATGTAATCGTTGAGTATACGGTGACCACTAATGGTTCTGTGCGCGATCCGATTGTGATCGAAGCCTTTACCCTGAATGGCAAGCCTACCTCTGTTTTTAATAGAGCCGCGCTCAAGTCCGCCCTGAAGTATAAATACAAGCCGCGGGTAGTGGATGGCAAGCCGATCGAAGTTCCGAATGTGCGGACTAAGATCAGCTTTAATATGGCTAAGGACTAAGGAGGAAGCACTATGAAGTTGACAAGCATTAGCAGAAGTTTGTCCAAGCTCGCGCTGCGCACCTCAGTAGCATTACCCCTGGTTTTCGCACCAGCTCTCAGTGTTACCGTGCTCGAAGCTGTGGGTGTTTCCGCACCTTTTGCCTCAGCCCAGGCCCAGGAGCAAAAAAAGCCCAGCAACCAGAAGAGCCGTAAAGTACCAGCCATGCGCGAAGTAGCGTATAAAAAGTTGGAGAAAGCTCAGGAGGCTGCTGATGCAGAAGATTGGGCGGGTGCTTTGGTTGCGCTTCAAGAAATGGATGCGAGTAAGAAACGGTACAACGGCTATGAAATAGCGCAGATGTACAATTTCTTCGGTGTGGTTTATTACAGTACCGAACGCTATAAAGAGGCCATTCCCTACTTTAAGAAAGTGCTAAATCAGGGTGAAAAAAACCTGCCGGTCGCTCTTGAGGTGGGAACACTGTTTACCCTCGCCCAGCTTTACTTTGTTACCGAGGACTACAAGCAGGCGATTAACTACCTGAATAAGTGGTTTAAGGTCTCTGATCGTATTACGGCTGAGTCTTATGCATTGCGTGCCCAGGCCTACAACCAGGTTGGGAATCAAAACAAGGCACTTGCGGATATCAATATTTCGGTATCTATGTATGAGAAAGAAGGCAAGGTACCTAAAGAAGGATGGTACGGCCTGCAGCAATATATCTATTTCGAACGCAACGATTACAAGAAAGTTGCTGGCGTGCTGGAAAATTTGGTGCAGTACTATCCAAAGCCTGTGTACTTCAAGACTCTGGCTGCCATGTACGGCGAACTGAAGCGTGAAAAAGATCAGCTGCATATGATGGAAGCCGCTTATCTGGCAGGTGCGCTGGAGAAGGATCGGGACTTGTTGAATATGGGTTATCTCTTTATGGGGCACGAAATGCCTTATAAAGGTGCCAAGGTGATTGCCAAAGGTATCCAAGAAAAGAAGATCCCTCGTACAGCCAAGAACCTGGAAACGCTTGCTCAGGCGTATCAGATGGCTCAGGAGCTACAAAAAGCGATTCCCCAGCTGGAAGCTGCGGCTCAATTGTCTGATAAGGGTGAAATCTACTCGCGCCTGGCCGGGATCTACCTGGACCTGGACCAGAATGAGAAGGCCGTTTCCATGGGCAAAAAAGCTCTGGCAAAGGGCAAGATCAAGCGTGTAGACACTCTACATATTGTGTTAGGTATGGCCAATGCCAACCTGAAGCGCTATGACGCGGCAATAAAAAGTCTTAGAGAAGCCTCGAAAGATGAGCGCTCTGAGAAGTTTGCCAAGCAGTGGATGGAATTTGTCAAGGGTGAGCAGGAGAGGGAAAAGCAATTAGCAATTTAATCGCTTAGTTACTTTTCAATCCCAGAAAAGCCGTACAGAGATGTGCGGCTTTTTTTATGCCCCTGTTTCCTCTTTCTGTAATATTAAATGTTGCTATAACCTGTATTTACGAACTATTTGCATTTTTTCGTGAATTGGCTAATGATTAAAGTCAGCTGATCAGCTTTTTCCATTTCGGCATTCAGATGCCTTTTACGCACCCTAATAACAATAGGAGAGGTGTTATGGATAGAGCTTGCACGCCATTTTCCAGCCCCGATTTTTTCCCTACTCACCTGCTTGCCGGTTATGTTAAAGGCTTGGCCTACGCAGCCTTGATTACTCTCGGTTTGATTTTTGCAATGAGCCAGTTGATCTCCACAAATTTTGTGGAACCGGTGGCTAAGCCGTTACCGACGATTCAACCTATAGATATGACCGACAAGAAAGTGGTTACCCAGAAAGAGTATCAGGCTCCGCCGAGCCCTCAGGATATTCCGCCACCGCTTGAGCGTACTGAGACGATTAGAAAAGTGGAGACTATAAATACCATCCCAACGATTACTCCTCCGGTTACTGAAACTGGTAATAATCCAGCTATCGTATCGAGAGAGCCTGTGCCTGTTTATAAGGCTACACCGCGTTACCCGAGCACGGCTATGCGCAGAGGTATAGAAGGTTATGTAGTAGTGGAGTTTACGATAACCAAAACCGGTGCGGTGCGCGATGTGCGTGTTGTTGCTGGCTATGACAGCGCCGGCAATCCAACCAATGTATTTAATCGTTCGGCACAGGCTGCGGCAGAGCGGTTTAAATATCAGCCACAAGTGGAAGATGGCCACACCGTCGAGCGGTATGGTGTTCGCAATCGGATCACCTATAAACTTGCACAATAAAAAAACGGCCCGTTTGGGCCGTTTTATAATTTCTGTATATCTGCTTAATCAATTTCCCTTACCGCACCGCGATCGGCGCTGGTGGCGAGTAATGCATAGGCTTTTAGGGCCTTGCTGACTTTGCGGGGGCGCTCTTTTTGGGGTTTCCAGCCCTGCTGGCCGAGACTCTCCATTTCCTGGCGGCGATTCTCAAGCTCCTCTTCACTGAGGGCAATCTCAATTTTGCGCGCTGGTATATCGATTCGGATTGGATCGCCATCCTGTACCAGAGCGATATTCCCTCCAGATGCAGCCTCTGGAGAAACGTGGCCGATAGAGAGGCCAGAGGTGCCCCCGGAAAAACGACCATCGGTAATCAGGGCACAGTGTTCCCCAAGTCCCTTGGATTTTAGGTAGCTGGTGGGGTACAGCATTTCCTGCATACCGGGCCCGCCTTTAGGGCCCTCATAGCGAACAATTATCGCCTGGCCTTTCTGTACTTTACCTTCGAGAATATGGGCAACCGCCTCCTCCTGGCTCTCGACAACATGGGCCGGTCCCTCAAATTGCCACAGTATCTCGTCCACACCGGAGGTTTTTACTACACAGCCATTAGGGGCCAGGTTGCCGAATAAAACTGCCAGCCCGCCCTCAGCAGAATAAGCATGCTCGGCTGAGCGAATGCACCCTTGCTGACGATCGGCATCCAGAGTTGGCCAGCGGCAGGCCTGGCTAAATGCGGTCTGTGTGGGAATACCTGCGGGACCAGCCCGGTAGAAGTCATGCACCGATTGCTGGTCGGTGCGTGAGATATCCCATTGCCTAAGTGCATCCGCCAATGATCCTCCGTAGGCTGTGGGCAGGGAGGCATCAATTAACCCAGCAGATTCCAATTCGCCGAGAATCGCCATTACCCCACCGGCTCGGTGGACGTCCTCCACATGGTACTTCTCTGTGTTAGGTGCGACTTTGCACAGTTGCGGCACCTCGCGGGAGAGTCGATCGATATCCTGTAAGTTGAAGTCGATATCGCCCTCCTCGGCTGCGGCGAGTAGATGCAATATCGTGTTGGTCGAGCCGCCCATGGCGATATCGAGAGCCATGGCATTCATAAAGGCTGCGCGGTTGGCGATATTGCGAGGCAGGGCGCTCTCGTCATTTTCTTCGTAGTAACGCTTGGTCAGCGAGACGATTTCTCGTCCGGCGCGCAGGAACAATTCTTTGCGGTCAGCATGGGTGGCCAACAGGGTGCCGTTGCCTGGCAGTGAGAGGCCTAACGCCTCAGTCAGACAGTTCATGGAGTTGGCGGTGAACATGCCGGAGCAGGAACCGCAGGTTGGACAGGCAGAGCGCTCGTACTCCGCAACCTCTTCGTCAGAGGCTGTATCTGTGGCGGCGATCACCATGGCATCCACCAGATCGAGCTTGTGGTCGGCCAGTTTGGTCTTGCCAGCCTCCATTGGTCCGCCGGATACAAAAATAACCGGGATATTCAGGCGCAGGGCAGCCATCAGCATGCCCGGAGTGATCTTGTCACAGTTGGATATACATACCAGGGCATCAGCGCAGTGGGCGTTGACCATGTATTCCACCGAGTCGGCGATAATCTCACGGCTGGGCAGGCTGTAGAGCATGCCATCGTGGCCCATGGCGATACCATCGTCTACGGCGATGGTATTGAATTCCTTGGCGACACCGCCGGCTCGCTCGATCTCCCTTGCCACCAGCTGCCCCATATCTTTGAGGTGTACGTGCCCGGGTACAAACTGAGTGAATGAATTGGCGATGGCGATAATCGGCTTGTGGAAATCCGCATCGGTCATACCTGTGGCACGCCACAGGGCACGGGCGCCGGCCATATTGCGTCCGGCGGTGGAGGTACGGGAACGATATCTGGGCATGGTACAAGCATCCGGCTGTGTAAATTAGAGCGTCAGCTTAGCAAAAAAAGCCTATATCTGGGATGTTTTCGCGCAGTGTCGAGCCACTGCGCTGCTTACTAGGATAGGTATTGCGAGGGAAGAGAGTTAAGACGTACCGCCCTGGCCGAGCTGTTTGCGCAGAATGCGTGAATTGCGCTGGATGTTGTACAGGGATTTTCGTGAGGCAGGCAGATCACTCACCCCGACCTGATCAAACCCCTGTTCGATAAACCAGTGTTCGGTTTGGGTGGTGAGCACATAGAGCTCGCGGATATTGACCGCTCGGGCTTGGCGTTCGAGGTGGCGCATCAGCTTGGCGCCGCGCCCACCGCCACGAAAATCTGGGTGGCTTGCCACGCAGGCAATCTCAGCGGCAGAAGTATCGTCGCTGTCGTTTCCAATAGGGTAGAGAGCGGCACAGGCTACGGGTGTACCATCGACCTCCACCAGGGTGAAATGATCTATCTCGGCTTCGAGCTTTTCCCGTGAGCGTCTTACCAAAACGCCCTGCTTCTCCAGTGGTCGAATCAGGCCGAGAATCCCCCCCACATCGGTGATTCGCGCCCGGCGTACCACTTCATAACTATCCCGGTAGATCATGGTACCGGCGCCTTCACGGCGAAAAAGCTCCTGGATCAGAGAACCATTCTGGCAGTAACTGAGCAGGTGGACCCGGGCTATACCTGAATTGCAGGCCTGAATGGCACACTGCAGGGTTTTGCTCTGTATTCGGGTGGCGGATTGCTCGGCCTGCACAATACTGAGCTCGTTGATCGGATTACCATCAAGCATCAATTGCGCCGGCTCGCGGAACAGCACCAGTTTTTCGGCTCGCAGGACTCTAGCGGCCTCTGCGGCTAGGTCCAGGTAATTAATATTGAACAGTTCGCCGGTCAAAGAGGTCCCCAGGGGGGATAGTAACACCAGTGCGCCCTGGTCTAGTGCCTGTTCAATAGTGTTGACTTCCATACGCCTCACTGTGCCGGTCCAGCCCAGGTCGACACCATCCAGAACGCCGCATGGGCGTGCAGTAACCAGATTTCCAGAGATTACCTTCAGCGCTGAGCGCGCCATGGGGGAGTCGGGGAGCCCCTGGGAAAAGGCCGCTTCGATATCGAAGCGCAATCTGCCCACTGCGGCTTTTATCACTTCCAAGCTTTCCCGGTCGGTAACACGCTTGTTGCCGTGAAAACGGCCCTCAATGCCCCGCTCTTGCAGGGCGCGGTTGACTTGTGCACGGCAGCCATGCACCACTACCAGGCGGACTCCAAGGCTGGCGAGCAGCGCCAGATCGTGGACCAGGTTGCGAAAGTTGCTGTGTTCGAGCCCGTCGCCGGGAATGCCGACTACCAGAGTGCGACCGCGCAGGTCATTGATATAGGGCGCCGCATGGCGGAACCAATTGAGGGAGGCGTTCTCGTCGGTCACTAATACCTTTCCGTCTGTCGATGTATTTGCTTGTGTAAGGGGCGGATAAAAATTTAACTGAAGCCAGGCCGGCCTGAATGGTTTAGAGGCAGAAGCGTCCGATCAGATTGCGCAATATTTTTACCATCGGCTCTATACGATCGAGCTCCAGGTATTCATCCGGTTGGTGAGCCTGGTCTATATCACCGGCGCCAAGCACGATAGTGTCAATATTCATGCTCTTCAAGTAGGGGGCTTCAGTGCCGAAGGCGACACTCTGGGCGCTGTAACCGGTGAGCTTTTCTGCAACCTTGACCAACTCAGAATTAGGATCCTGTTCGAAGGGTTCGGTACCGGGAAACAGAGAAACCATATCGAAATGAATTCTACTGTTGTCGATACATGCCTGCAGCCTTGTATTTAACTCACGGCGCAATTCCTGCAGTGACATTCCGGGTAGTGGGCGTACGTCAAACTGTAACTCCGCATGGCCGCAAATTCGGTTGGGGTTGTCACCACCATGGAGACAGCCAAGGTTGAGGGTGGGTACGGGGACGACAAATCCGGGGTTATTGTACTTTTCCTGCCACTCCCCACGCAGACGTAATAACTCCCCAATAACCAAGTGCATGGCCTCCAGGGCATTGGCACCGAGGCTAGGATTGGAGGAGTGCCCCGATTGTCCTGTGATACGCACGGCCTCCATCATCACACCTTTGTGCATGCGAACCGGGCGCAAGCCAGTCGGCTCGCCAATTACCGCGTAGCGTCCTTGCGGGCGCCCTGCTTTGACCAATTCTCTGGCACCGGTCATTGAGGTCTCTTCATCGGCGGTGGCGAGAATGGTCAGGGGCTGGCGCAGAGGTTTATCGAGAAAGCTACGGGCAGCCTCAATGGCCAGGGGGAAAAAGCTTTTCATATCACTGGTGCCCAAGCCGTAGAGGCGATTGTCGCGCTCCTGCAGACTGAATGGGTCTGACTGCCAGCGCCCTTCATCGAATGGAACCGTGTCGGTGTGTCCGGAAAGGATCAGGCCGCCCTCTGCGCCCTCGCGTGCGCCCAGAGTGGCAATCAAGTTGGCTTTATTCGGGCTGCTTGGCAGGGGCATCAATTCCACAGCAAACCCTAGGGTTTCGAGCCAGTCCGCGAGTTTTTCCACCACTGGGCGGTTGCCCATATCCAACGCTGGATCGGTGGCACTGACACTGGGGCAGGCGATTAATTGCCGAAGTTGGGTCTTTAGCTCAGGTACTGCGATAGGCGCCATGGGAATTGTCCCCTATTTTGTTGCGTCGCTCGTTGAGGATAACCGCCAACGCGATCACGCATCCACCCAGAACCAGTCTGGGAATGTCCGCATCGCGATTCCAGATTAACAGGTTTACTAGTAGGCCGGCGGGCACCAGGGCATTGTTCATAGCTGCGAGCGTTGCTGCGGACACCTGCGTCGCGCCCTTATTCCAGAGGAAATAACCTAGGCCGGAGGCCACAAGGCCAAGCCACATTAGTATTCCCCAATGGGTTGTGGTTTGTGGGTATTTGGGCTCGCCCAAAATGGCCCATGCGCTTACCGTAATGATTGCCGCACCCAGGAAAAACCAGCCAAAAGTCTGCCTGGGGGGGAGTGATTGTTCCCGCTGCATAAATTGTTTGTAAGCAACCTGGCCAATGGCAAAGCACAGGTTGGCTCCCTGGACCACGGCAAAGCCTAACCAATAGTCGCCACTGGGGGAGTCCCAGCGGATAATGGCTGCCCCGCAGATTGCCAGCAGAGCGATGGCTAAATTCCACAGTGACAGGCGTCGCTCAATCAGATCATAGAGCAGTGCAATGTACAATGGGGTGAATATGGTGAACAGCAGCACCTCGGGCACACTCAATAGCAGGAATGACTGATAGTAGAAAAGATACATGGCTCCCAGCTGCACGGCGCCAATGGCCATTAGGATAATGGCGCTGCGGGCTCTGCAGCGTCGCCACTGCAGCAGGGGCAGAAATACCAGAGCAGCCAATAAAACCCGGGTCATTGCCGAGAAATAGCTATCGACCTGGCCGGCCAGGTAAACACCGATCAGGCTGAAAGAAAAGGCCCAGAGCAGGGTGACGAAGATTAGTAGTGGCATTTTCAAACTACTTAGCTAAATCGATATTTAAACGAAGTTTGGATAATGCATTATTTTTACATGATATTTGTCACAGTTGGTAACTGTGAGGGGTTATCAACCCGAGGTTAGCTGTCCTGAAAAATTACGGAGAATAAGCCGGAAGTTTCACGGTTCTTGAAATGTGGTGTGAATAGACCCATGGATGCTCTTAATGAGCATCCATGTCATCTTACCCCTTAAATCTGTGTAAATGATGATGTCTAATAGAGGGACAGGTGCGCACTGAGTATGGAGATAGTTTCTCTATAGAAATGGGCTCATTACTTGGTGAAGTATTGATTCCAGTATTGAGTTTGGTCTCTACCGATCATTTTTCCAAAACGGTCAAACCACTGATCGAGAGAGGCGCTTGGCAATGCATCTAAGGCATTTTCCCCTCGACAAATCGCACTGTAATATTTGACCAGATTATCATTTGAGGCCAGCAAGGCTCCCAGTGGATAAATGGCCATGTCAAACCCCATTTCATGAACTTGCTTTGGAGATTGATAGGGCGTGTCAGGGCTGCCTTCGACAATATTAGCCAGCACTAAAGAAGAAGTATCTTTCAACTCGCTGGCGATACTTCTTAGTTCTTGTTCATTTTCAGGGGCTTCAACAAATAAAATATCTGCCCCTGCCTCACTAAAAGCTTTTGCTTTGCTGATTGCTGATTTGGTTCCCTCAACGCCGACGGCATCGGTACGGGCAACAACTAGTAAGTCATCTTGTTCTTTCGCGTAAGCGATGGCTGGGTTTAGTCTGTATTTGATCATCTCCTCAGTAGAAATGATTTCTTTGCCCTTGCCCAAGGGGCCTGCCATATGGCCACAACTTTTGTTAATTCCAAATTGGTCTTCAATTTGTACGAATTGCGCGCCAAGTTTATGCATCTGGCGAACTGCCAAAATTACTGAAGAGGGTTCATTGCCATATCCAGTGTCGATATCTACTCCGATAGGGAAAGCTGGCCTTCCATTTTGAAGGCTTGCACACCAAGTTGCGGTTTCAACTATATGAGTTTGGTGCTCCATATCTCCACGTAATATATACCCCATATCGGCAAAGCCGAGATCTGCAGCACATAAAAAGCCAGAGCAGTAATAAATAAAGCCTCCAATAAAATCTGGAATTTCTCCTCTATCCTCTAGTGTGTAGATCAGTTCGTGCAGAATTCTGGCTTGACTACCATTGCCTACTCCGACAGCCAAAATCAAGCGATCATCACGGTTCTTAACCATTTGCTTGATTGATACGCGGCCAGCTTTAAATTCAGGGTTCATAGGATGGTTCCCAAAAGAATATGTTTGAGAGGTTTGTCAAATCTTCATCTTGAGGAAGTGTAGATGATTATTTGTCCTATGCTTTGCTGCTAATTTCGGTAACTTCACAGCAAGTTTTTGCAAAAACTCTTATAAGCTTCTGTTCGCTCGGCTATTGTTGCGTGCAACTTGGTTTCCCCAGCGCAGCAGGTTTACATTGCAGTCGTCGCGGTCGATGAGCACCTCAATCAGGCACAAACCATTGCGTTTCTTGGCCTCTGCAATGGCCTGATCTAGCTCTCCCTCGGTGCCGACCTTACACCCCCAAGCATCGCCTTCCCCGGCACTGAATGTCTCCACCAACTGGGCATATTTCCAGTTTTTTATAGTGTTGTAGGGGCCATCGTGTATCTCCACCTCAATGGTGTAGCCACCATTGTTGATCAGGAAAATAATCGGGTTAACCCCATAGCGAATCATGGTAGAGATTTCCTGGGCAGTGAGCTGGAAGGAGCCGTCGCCAATGCAGGAGATCAGGCGCCCTTTGCTCATTCCGAGGGCGTAGCCGAGGCTGGCTCCCACAGACCAGCCGATGCTTCCATATTGCATCTGAATCTCAAACTGTGCTCCCTCGGGCAATGAAAGCTCCATACCGTTAAACCAGGAATCTCCGGTCTCCACCAATAGGGTGCTTTTGCGGTCGAGGAGTTTTTGGATACGTGCGAACAATTGCTTGCTGCTGAGCGGTGTGTCGGGTTTACCGGGCTTGGGAATGTGTCTGGGACTGCTGACCCTGTGGTAGGCTTTTAGGGCCCCATCGTTTGTCCTCAGTTGCCCGACAAGGGCATCCAGCAGGTCTCTCATATGTACATTGCTGTAACAGGTCTCACCCAACTGAACGGATGTGGGGTGAACGAGGACAGCCTTTTCACTTTGAAAGCACAGTTGGTGTCCCGTCGTCGTATAGTCGGTGAATAGTGGGCCAGCAAATAGTAATGCATCCGCAGTATCTACGATCTCACTACAGCCTGGAGTACTTACCGGACCCCAGTAGATCCCCATAAAACTCCCTAGGCTTTCAGGAAGTAGGCCTTTGGCATCAGACATAGAGGCGAGCCCGTACTTGCAGCTGTGTGCCAGATCACACAGGGCTTTTTGTGCACTGGCTGCGCGCACCCTACTACCGGCGATTAAAACCGGGCGCTCGGCGGCATTAAAAAAATCGGCGATATGCTCCACGGCAGCGGCCAGAGAGTCGGGGTCGCTGGTAGGCCGCCGGGCAAAGCCACGGGGTATGGGGGCCGAGGTGGGAGCGTTGGCGACGTTGGCTGCGATCTCTATATACACCGGCTTGCGCCGCAACATAGCGGTATCGAGAGCGCGATCAATGGCGGCAGGTGCCAGTCTGGGGTGATGGATAATTACGGTTTCGGCGGTGACGTAGGAGTACATCTCCCGCTGATAGCTGTAATTCACTTCGCCCAAGGTGTGGTGCAGGTACTCCCACTCGGCTTCCGAGTTGGTATTTGGCCCCCCGGAAATAGCAATTAGCGGGAGATCCTCGGCATAGGCCCCGGCGACTGCATTGATCATGCTGAGCCCGCCGACAGAAAATGTCACCACAGCGGCGGCGGGTCCCTGGGTTGCCCGAGCGTAGCCGTCAGCGGCATAACCCGCATTTAATTCATTGCAGCAGCTGATCATCTGCAGCTCAGGTTCCTGTAACAGCTGATCGAGTAATACCAGATTGTAATCGCCGGGCAGGGCAAAATAGTGGCCGATCCCCACATCCTTCAAGCGCTGTGCGAGATAGGTGCCAACGGTCCAATGCTTTGTGTCATGTGTATTCATGTGGTGATATTCACTTCAGCCAGTGATAGCCACTAGGCAGGTAGGGCGACTGTTAGATCTGGGACAGTTTAGTTCAGTTTCTCAGGGGGCGATGAGGGGGGCTGCTGTTTGGGTCCTTGCACCGGGATAATTAAGAGTAAGTGGAAATAAAAAAGGGAAGCTGAGCTTCCCTTTTTTGACGGACAGTGCGTGACTGCAATTAGCCAAACAATCCCTTGAAGAAGTAGAAGAACAGGATCGCAATACCGGCGCCAGCGGGCAGGGTAACCACCCAGGAAGCGGCGATGGTGGTAATCATGCGCAGGTTCAGCGCACCGATACCGCGGGCCAGGCCAACACCCAGTACCGCGCCCACCAGAGTATGGGTGGTGGAGATGGGCAGGCCGGTGCCGGAGGCCATTACCACGGTAGCAGCGGCGCCGAGTTCTGCAGCAAAGCCGCGGCTGGGCGTTAGCTCGGTAATTTTACGGCCAATAGTCGCCATTACTTTAAAGCCATAGGTGGCGAGGCCCACCACAATACCCAGGCCCCCAAGTAACAGAATCCATGAAGGCATAGTTGCCTTGGCGGTTACCGCACCCATTTGGATGGTGTTGACTACCGCCGCCAGTGGACCAACGGCATTGGCCACGTCGTTGGAACCATGGGCGAAGGCCATGGCACAGGCGGTGAAAATCATCAGGATCGCGAAGACACGCTCCACATTGGCAAAGCGGTTCTCTGCTTCGATGGAGGTGTCACGCTTAATACGCTTGAGCATGGTGACGCCAACGCCTGCGACCAACAGACCCACAATCGCGGCAATCCCGGCGTCCTGCAGGAAACTGAGCTTGATATCTGCGTCTTTGAGAACGTGCTTCAGGCCCTTGGTCAGGGTCACCATGGCAATCATCCAGCCCACGGCGAACATATAAAAAGGGATGTAGCGCTTGGCGTTGGCAAATGGATCCTCGGTATCGAGGATCAGGCGTTGCACGCTGCGGAATAGCAGGAAGGAAATAGTACCTGCCAGCAGAGGGGAGACTACCCAGCTCGCTACAATGCTACCCACCTTGCCCCAGGCCACCGCATCGGGGGAGATACCCACTGCGGAGAAACCGACAATAGCGCCGACAATGGAGTGGGTGGTGGATACCGGCCAGCCGAGGATACTGGCCACCAGTAGCCAGGTGCCGGCGGCGAGCAGGGCGGACAACATGCCGTAGACGAGCAGCTCGGGCTGTGAGGCAAAGATATCAGAATCGATAATGCCTTTGCGGATCGTGGCGGTTACCTCACCACCGGCTAAATAGGCGCCTGCAAACTCGAAAATCATGGCGATGACAATCGCCTGTTTGATAGTCAGTGCTCGCGAGCCGACTGAAGTGCCCATGGCGTTGGCGACATCGTTGGCACCAACACCCCAGGCCATAAAAAAGCCCGCGACACAGGCCAATATCAACAGAATATGGCCATATTGACTAAGAATTTCCACGTTGAACCCCCTAACGTGCCAACAACAACTGCAAACGGTTACCCACGCTGTGGGCGCGATCGGCCAGTTCGCCGATCCATTCAATTACCCGGTAGAGGAACATCACATCCACCGGTGGTAGGTCTTTTTCAATAGTGAACAGCGAGGCGCGAATTTCGACTTCCAATTTATCCGACTTACGCTCCAGTTCATCCAGCTCTTCGGTCATACGCTTGGCGATGGTCACCTCGCGCCCGGCAAAGCCGCTCTCCAGCAACTCATCCAGTTCATTGATCGCGCGCAGGGCCTGGGCGGAAGTGGCCACGGCGCTCTCTACAAAAGTGGTCATCAGAGACTGCAGACTCTCAGGGACCTGCATTTTTCTACCGACCGCCAGCCCGGCAATATCCTGCGCTGTGTTGGCCACTTCGTCTTGGGCGTGCAGCAGCTCCAGCAGGTCGGAGCGGGAGACAGGCATAAACAGGCTGTCTGGCAGGTGCAGACGCAGGTCTCTCTTGATGTCATCGGCGCGATTCTCTGCTGCAGAGATACGCAATTGAATCTGCTCCGCTTCTTTCAGGTCGCCTTTGATGAGGGCGTCGAAGAAGGGGATCAGGTCGGCTGAAGCCTCGTGGGCCGTAGCCATATGCTTCTCGATCGGCTTGATCGGTGAGCGGCCAAACAAATTGGCAATATTCGACAGGGCCATGGTTAGCTCCATTGCTCAGGGTGCGAAACGGCGGCATGGTACCCCAATCGGAGCCACTTCGGTATTAGTGCGTTAACGATGCACTGTCGGCTTCGATTGATAGGGCTACAATGCGTCGTCATATGAGAATAAGGGGGCATGCCGATGACAGAGAGTAGAGCGGCGGACAGGTTGCTGGATTTGCGTGGATTACTGGAGGACCTCGTTGCCCAGGGCTACGTGAGCAGGCTGGATGCGAACCGTATTGTGGGTACTCCGCGCACTGCGGAGCAGGCACAGATGCATCCGCTCAGCTATATCGCCAGCTGCGATCTGGCCAGCCAGAAGAGCCCAGGCACTTTACTGGGCGACGAGCTACTCAGTGCCTGGCTGGCGGAGTGTGCAGACCACCCCCTCTATCATATCGACCCGCTCAAAGTGAATGTGAACGCGGTAACCGAGGTAATGAGTTTCCAGTTCGCCAAGCGCCACCAGATTTTGTGTGTCGAGGCTGGTGCAGAAGAGTTAACCGTTGCCACGGCCCAGCCTTTCACCCACGGTTGGGAGGAGCAGCTGGAACATACCAGTGGGCGTCGGGTGCGGCGGGTGGTGGCTGACCCTGCAGATATCAAGCGTTACTGTGTGGAGTTTTACTCCCTGGCGAATTCCATTTCCGGCGCCAGTGGACTGCAGGGTACCTCTGCGGCGAATAATTTTGAGCAGCTGCTGGAGTTGGGCAGCCTTAAAGACCCGGAGGCCAATGACCAGCATATCGTCAATATTGTCGACTGGTTGTTACAGCACGCTTTCGATCAGCGCGCCAGTGATATTCACATCGAGCCGCGGCGTCAGGTGGGGCGTATTCGTTTTCGTATCGATGGGGTGCTTCATCCGATCCATGAACTGCCCGATCAGGTCAATGCAGCGGTAACCAGTCGCCTAAAAATCCTTGGGCGTATGAATGTGGCGGAGAAGCGCAAACCCCAGGACGGCCGCATAAAAACCAAGCGGCCCGATGGCAGTGAGGTGGAACTGCGCCTCTCCACTCTGCCTACCGCCTTTGGCGAGAAGCTGGTGATGCGTATTTTCGATCCCGAGGTACTGGCGCGCTCCTACAGTGATCTGGGGCTCTCCGGCACTGATTTGGCCCGCTGGCAGACGATGCTGGCGCGGCCCAACGGCATTGTGCTGGTTACGGGTCCTACCGGCTCGGGTAAGACCACTACCCTATATACCGGCCTCAAGCAGCTCGCCACCAGTGCAGTGAATGTCTCCACCGTGGAAGATCCTATCGAGATGGTGGAGGAGAGTTTTAATCAGACTCAGGTCCACCATTCTATCGGCTTCGATTTTGCCGCGGGTATCCGTACTCTGATGCGCCAGGACCCGGATATCATCATGGTGGGGGAGATTCGCGATCTGGAAACCGCGCAGATGGCGGTACAGGCAGCGCTCACCGGCCACTTGGTAATCTCCACTCTACACACCAACGATGCTCCCACGGCGGTTACTCGTCTGTTGGATTTGGGATTGCCTCACTACCTGCTTAAGTCCACCATCCTCGGTGTTATGGCCCAGCGCCTGGTGCGGACTCTCTGTCCTTCGTGCAAACGTGAAGACACTATCAATGAGGCGGATTGGCATTCCCTGGTTCGCCCATGGAAAGCGCCTCTACCCGAAAAAGTGTATGCCCCCGAGGGCTGCCTTGAATGTCGTAACACTGGTTACAAGGGCCGCCAGGGGATCTATGAAATCCTACCGTTTAGCGAAGCGGTGCAGACCATTGTCACCCCCGATTGCGACCTACAACAGCTGCGTCGCCAGGCTATGCGTGAGGGTATGAACAGTCTGCGTCTGTCGGGGGCCAAGAAAGTGGCCGCTGGCCTGACTACGGTGGCGGAAGTATTGCGTGTGGCACCGCCGCCGGATATCGCTTTTTAATTGGGCCCAACTTTCCCAAGGTAGTTTGAGTTTAAAAATTGTGGGGCGGGAGTGCTGCCCCTGCAGAATTCCACATTTGGAAATAAGGATCGATTTCCCATGATTGATAGCGCCATCTGCCCCGAACCCCTGCGCCCGCAACTGCAGAGTCAGTGGCGAGACTGGCGCGAGGCGGCGGGCCCGGCATTGGCGGCTGAGGCAGAGGCGTTGCTACAAGATGAAGCGCTTAGGTTGGCACTGGCACGTAGTTTTATCGGTTCTGAATTCTTTTATCGACAGTGCTGCCGCCAACCGTATTTCCTTTTGGAACTACTGCGACAGGATGATCTGGGCCTGCAATTGCCTTGCTTTGATAGCGATGAAACTTTAGATCTGGCCCTGCGGCAGATGCGTAATCGAGCAACCGCCGAGGTTATTTTCCGCGATTTTGCCGGTCAGTGGGATATCCCCAAAGCCTGTCTGCGTCTCAGCGAGCTGGCAGAGCTCGCTATTAGCACGGCTTTGCAGTGGCACCACCGCCAGCTGGCACAGCGTTATGGTGAGCCCCGGGATAAAAGTGGGAGGGCTCAGTCTTTGGTGGTGCTGGGTATGGGTAAGCTGGGCGCGCGCGAGCTAAATCTCTCCTCGGATATCGATCTGATCTTCGCCTATCCCGACCCTGGGCATACCGATGGCGATCAATGTGTGGAAAACCAGAAGTTTTTCCAGCGTTTGGGCCAGCGTCTGATTAAATCCCTGGATGCCATCACGGCGGAGGGCTTCGTGTTTCGCGTGGATATGCGCTTGCGCCCTTACGGTGACAGCGGTCCATTGGTGAGCCATTTTGCCGCTCTGGAAGATTATTATCAGACCCAGGGGCGCGAGTGGGAGCGTTACGCCATGGTCAAGGCGCGTCCGGTGGCCGGCGATCAAAGCGTTGCCGCCGAGTTGATGGAGCTGTTGCGGCCATTCACTTACCGTCGCTATATTGATTTCAGTGCTATTGATGCCTTGCGCGAGATGAAAGCGCTGATTCAGCGACAGGTACGCGCCCGTGGGTTGATTGACAATATCAAGCTGGGGCGTGGAGGTATTCGCGAACTGGAGTTTATCGTGCAGGCTTTCCAGTTGATCCGCGGTGGACGTGTGCCGGCGTTGCGAGAGCGCAATTTGTTAACAATCCTGCCTTTGCTGGAAGCTGACGGCCATGTGGAACCTGGTGTCGCCGATGAGTTGGGCAACTGCTACCTGCTGCTGCGTCGGGTGGAGCACGCCTTGCAGGCTTATAAAGACCAGCAGACCCAAGCGCTGCCGCAGGACCCAGCAGAACGCGAGCGGCTCGCATTCGCCCTCGGTCGCGACAACTGGGATCAGTTGTCCAGGGAATTGGCTGCCGTTCGCAATGTGGTGGAGCGAGAGTTCGACACGGTTATTGCACCGCCGGAGGAGATTGCCGAGCCCCATGTGGCGGAAGAGTGGCAGGGATTGTGGAGTAGCTGTGGCGATGAGAGTAGTGAAGAGATCAATCTGCAGACCCTGGAGAATGCAGGTTTCAGTCCGGCGCCGGAGGCTCTGGAGTTACTGCGGGATCTCAATCACTCTCCAATGGTAGTGGCACTGCCAGCATCTTCGCGTGAGCGCCTGGATCACTTTATGCCCTTGTTGCTGGCCGCAGCCAGTTTGCAGGAAAGACCATTGTTGGTGCTCGGTCGGGTACTCCCCCTGGTGCGCTCAGTGTTGCGCCGCAGCGCTTACCTGGTGCTTATCAATGAGAACCCCCCAGTACTCAGCCAGCTGGTACAACTGTGCAGTGCCAGCCCACGAATCGCCGAGCAGCTGGCGCGTCACCCCATCCTGTTGGATGAACTACTGGATTCTCGCCGCCTGCTGGCACCGGCCACGGCTGAAGATATTGCCGATGAGCTTCGCCGCGAACTGTTGCGTGTCGATCCAGCAGATCTGGAGCTGCAGATGGAAACACTGCGCTATTTCAAGCAGAGCCAGAGTCTGCGTATTGCCGCTCAAGAGGTCAGCGGGGCATTACCGCTGATGAAGGTAAGCGACTCTCTCACCTGGCTGGCGGAAGGCATATTGCAGCAGTCACTCAGCCTAGCCTGGGCGCAAATGGTGGATAAATATGGACAGCCGGCCGGCGCCACAGCTGAAGATATGCACTTTGCCATTGTCGCCTACGGTAAACTTGGGGGGCTGGAATTATCCCACGGCTCCGATTTGGATATTGTTTTTGTGCACGATGCGGACCCCCAGCTTGCTACCGACGGCGCAACCAGTATCGACAATTTGCGCTTCTATACCCGCCTTGCGCAGCGCCTGATTCATATCCTGCAAACCCGTACCCTGAGCGGACCGCTGTATGAGGTGGATACCCGTTTGCGCCCTTCGGGCAATTCGGGCCTGTTGGTCACCTCTATGAAAGCCTTTGAAAAATACCAGCGCGAGAGTGCTTGGACCTGGGAGCATCAAGCGTTGGTGCGCGCCCGCCCGGTTGCGGGTAGCGAACAGCTCTGCAAGGACTTTGAGGCCCTGCGCCTGAAATTGCTTTGCGAGCCCAGAAATGAGGGGAAATTGCGCGAGGAAGTGGTTGGGATGCGCGATAAAATGCGCTCTCACCTGGATAAAAGCAATGATCAAAATTTCGACCTCAAGCACGGCCCGGGCGGTATTGTCGATATTGAATTTTTGGTTCAATATGCTGCTCTGGCCTGGGCGCAAACTGCGCCCTCGATCGTGCGATACACCGATAATATTCGCATTCTCGAAAGTCTGAATGACGCGGGCCTGATGCCGGCCAAACAGGTCGAGCATCTGATCGACGCCTACAAAGCCTACCGATCTGAAGGTCATCGCCTGGCACTACAACAACTGCCAGGGACAGTGAGCGATGACCGTTTCACAGCGGAAAGAAAGACCGTTCTAACAAACTGGCAGCAATTACTCGGTTAAAACCGGCTTGGTCCTGCTGCCCGATTAAACTGTTTTTCAGGATTAGTGGGAGTTGCCCTATGTCTTTTGCCGACCGTGATGGCGTTATCTGGTTTGACGGTGAGTTGGTTCCCTGGCGCGATGCGCGCGTGCACGTCCTAACCCATACCCTGCACTACGGCATGGGTGTTTTTGAGGGGGTGCGCGCTTATGAAACCGATCGCGGAGCCAGTATTTTTCGCCTGCAGGATCATACCCGTCGTTTATTTCGCTCAGCGAAGATCATGAATATCCCTATGCCCTATGAAGCGGATGAGCTGAATGAGGCTCAGCGTCTTGTAGTCAGGGAAAATAATCTCCAGCACGCCTATTTGCGCCCAATGGTGTTTTACGGCTCTGAGGGGATGGGGTTGCGTGCAGAGGGCCTTAGTACCCACGTAATCGTCGCCTCCTGGGAGTGGCCCAGCTATATGAGCCCAGAGGCATTGGAGCGTGGCATCAAGGTCAATACGTCCTCTTATACTCGTCACCATGTCAACATCAGCATGTGCAAGGCGAAGGCCAACGGTAATTACATCAACTCAATGCTGGCCCTGCAGGAGGCGATTCGCAACGGTTGCGAAGAGGCGTTATTGCTCGATCCAGAGGGCTATGTGGCCGAGGGCAGTGGGGAAAACTTTTTCATCGTCAGGGATGGGATTATTTATACCCCGGAGCTGACCTCCTGCCTGGATGGCATTACCCGGGATACGGTGATTGAGTTGGCGAGGGAGTGCGGTTACCGGTTGGTGGAGAAGCGTATTACACGCGATGAGGTTTATATCGCCGATGAGGCCTTTTTTACGGGTACCGCCGCAGAGGTGCTGCCTATCAGTATGCTCGATGGTCGCTCCATCGGCAGTGGTCGCCGCGGCCCAATCACCGGTCGCTTGCAGGGACTTTATTTTGATGTAGTGCATGGTCGCAGTACCGCGCACCGAGGTTGGCTGAGTGATGTAGATGACACCGGCCTTCATGACACAAGCCATATTGCTGTAGCCTAACTCACCAGATTTGGGCTAAGTTCAGATCCTCCCAATTTCAGGTGGAGGACACTTTAGAGTGCCTTCCCTGACCAGTCTCCAGGGGAAAGTAGTACCCTGCCTGTTGTTCTCGTAGAATGCTCAAGTAAATTATCCCTCTGTACTCAATAGGTGTCTGCCCATTGCAGACTTGGTGTGAATCGAAAACGTTGCATAGCGAATTCAATCTTTACCCCTGTTTAATGGGGTGTTGGTAAATAAGTCATTAAGGGCTGTGGGAGTTATTGGTGTTACCAATTAAAAACCTTGCGAAGGATTGGAAAGGCATTTTTGCTCAATTTTGGCAGCGCAATGAGCTGATCGATGTATCTACAAACTTACAAATGCTAGGAGGCGCTCTGCTGCTTTTATATGCAGCACTATTTCCTTTGGGGAGCGATTTTGCAGATACCGCTAAAACTCTATTTATTGTTCTTACTTTTTGGGTACTTTTTACCCGTGGAAGAAACTGGCTCAACTCACCAGTCGGATGGTTCTTCGCTGCTGCTTTATTAGTTCAGATGTTGTCCTGGGCTGGTATGTTAATGGCATACCCAGAATGGGCCGAGTCTTCCCCGAAATTTCACCGCCTGGGGCAGTGGTTTGTATTCGCTGCCATAGCCTGCTGGTTGGGCGGCAGTACTCGCAATACTTTAACTCTCTGGTTGACGGCACTACTTGCTCTGCTTTTGGCACCCTGGGTAGCGGGAGGGGGATTTGCTGAGTGGATAGATGGAGCTAGGGGGCAGCGAGTCGAATTTGGTTTCCATAATGCCCAGCATACCGCCATTCTTTTTGGTGTTGCACTGTTGGGCCTAGCCGTTTTCTCTCGTCGCTTATTTAGATATACAGGACTGTTTTCCATATCGAGCTTAGCCTGGGCCGTTGCTGTTGGTATATGTGCTCTGGCTGTGCTTTATTCACAGACTCGTGCGATTTGGTTTGCTTTAGCGGTATCTCTATTCACTCTCTTAATCGTTAGTGTGGTTATTGTTCTTCGCCAGCAGGGTAAGGGAGTTTGGTTGCACCTAATAGCTTGGGGGACGGTCATCGGTGTGGCCATGGTTGCCCTTTGGGTGAAAGTTGGGGATGTGGTGAGCAAGCGCCTCGGGCTCGAGAGTAACACCGTTGATGCTTTGCTTTCAGGTAATCTTGATTCGATTCCCTATTCTAGTATCGGTGTCAGGATCCATAGCTGGCATGCTGCGATGAATTGGATAGCTGAGCGCCCATTGCTTGGCTGGGGCGGTAAAGGTCGACGTCTCGTTATTCAAAATCTGCAAGGTATGCCATCGGAGTTCAAAAATACTATTGGGCACCTACACAATAGTTATCTTGATTTACTGGTGAACTATGGAGTTCTGGGCGCGTTGGTATGGGGAGTCCTCAATTGCTGGGTATTCATATTGGCTTATAAAAGCTGGCGCAGAGGTGTTTTACCTGGCGACTTCTTCTTATTTTATATCGGTTTTATGATTCTCTGGCTGATTGCGAATTGCTTTGAATCCTATCTTTTTTACTCCAGTGGCCATTTTATTTTTGGCATAGTGGTTGCTGGTATTGCTACCCATATTTTTCGCTGCAGGAGTGAATTTAGGCCTGAACCTGGCCGGAATCTCTAAGAGAGAACCTGAGGGGCTAAGCCCCTCAATGTCTTGTAGGGCACTTATACTTTCGGGCGTCCCACACAATAATAGTCCATGCCGCTCTCGGCCATGTGTTGGGGTTCATAGAGGTTACGGCCATCAAAAATAACCGGATTAGTTAACGCATTGGTAACGGCCTTAGCATCAATGGCCTTAAATTGCTGCCACTCGGTAGCGATAATCAGGGCATCTGCCCCAGATAACGCAACTTCCTTAGTGCCACAGAGTTGCATGTCTTCGCGCACACCGTATATCCGTTGGCACTCCTCCATTGCCTGAGGATCAAAGGCTTGAACCTTTGCCCCGAGCTGCCAGAGTTGTTCCATCAAGGTACGGCTGGGCGCTTCGCGCATGTCATCGGTATTGGGTTTAAAGGCAAGCCCCCACAAAGCAAAGGTTTTTCCTTTCAGGTCCTCGCCAAAATGCTCTGTGATTTTTTGTAGCAGGTAGCTTTTCTGGGTTTGGTTACGCTCCTCCACAGCATTCAAAATACCCGGGGATACCCCCATTTGAGTTGCTGTAGAAATTAATGCTTTCACATCTTTCGGAAAGCATGAACCACCATAACCGATACCTGCGTAGATAAATTGGTAGCCAATGCGGGGGTCAGAGCCAATACCCTGGCGTACCTGCTCGATGTCTGCGCCCACATTATCGGCGATTTGTGCCATCTCATTCATAAAACTGATTTTGGTGGCCAGCATGCAGTTAGCTGCGTATTTGGCCAGCTCCGCACTGCGAACATCCATGGTGATGATTTTTTCATGGTTTCGGTTAAATGGCGCATAGAGCTGACGCAGTGCATTCTCTGCGGAGGTGCTGCGAGTACCAATAATGATGCGATCTGGTCGCATGCAATCGCTCACTGCAGAGCCTTCTTTAAGGAATTCTGGGTTTGAAACGACGTCGAAAGGGATATCTTCGGCATTACGTGCAGCCAGTCGATCAGCAATGGCTTTACTCACTAAATCTGCAGTGCCCACGGGAACCGTAGACTTATTGACGATCACCTTGGTTTCGCTCATATAAATGGCGATAGATTCGGCCACTGCCAGCACATGGCTAAGGTCGGCTGAGCCGTCTTCGTCAGGAGGGGTTCCGACGGCGATAAAGATGACTTCCCCGTGCTCTACGCCCTGTGATGCATCAGTGCTGAAATTCAGCGTTCTATTTTTTAAGTTGCGCTCAATCAGCGGGGATAGGCCAGGTTCATAGATGGGGATGATCCCTTTTTTCAGATCTTCGACTTTCTTCTCATCGATATCAATGCACAAAATATTGTGGCCAACTTCAGCCAAAACTGCGGCCTGAACCAAGCCGACGTAACCGCTGCCAAATACCGTTACATTCATGAGTATCCCATTACCTGTCACTGGAGGGGCTGTGCCGCCCAAAAATATGCGCGCTAGTGTACCAGATATTGCCCCTAGGCCTTGGGGCGCAATTGGCATATCCCGTGCTCTTATATTCGCCGACAAGTGGGCAATAAGCTATGCTTGCGGCCTTTTACTGGCAGGGGTTCATTGGCTTTGCAGCTGAAGGTATGGCGTTTTCTCGATGGTAACCGGGCGCATGAGAAACAGAGTGCGGCGCTGGTTTGTGGCCTGGGTAAAAGTTTTGCTGGGCAGGTACAGAGTTTTGATATCCCTGCAGAGTTTAGCGCTTCGCGCATTTTCATGGGGCGGGCACAACAACTCGATCAGCTGCCGAAACCGGATTTCCTAATTGGAACCGGCCGCAAGAGCCGTATACCGATGTTGGCCGCGCGCTGCCGTTACGGTGGTCGCGCAGTGTCGATAAATCGTCCGCAGCTACCTTTTAGCTGGTTTGATTTTGCGATTGTGCCGGAGCACGATCGGCCACCACCTCTGGAGAACATTATCCTAAGCCAGGGTGCCTTAACGGAGCCTCTACCCGATATTGGTCCTCAGGCTGGGAAGGGGTTAATTTTGCTCGGTGGACCGAGTAAACACTATTCCTGGGATCTTCAGGCTATCCGGGCACAGATAAAGCCATTGATAAGACAACCTCTTGATTGGCAGATTTCCAATAGCCGCCGAACGCCAGGTGGTACATTGGAAGCCTTGTCCGAGGGCAAGGCCCGCTTTATAGATTGGCGCTCATGTCCTCCCGGTTGGATTCAGGAGCAGATGGCCACGACTGAGCAAATTTGGGTGAGCGAAGATAGTGTTTCCATGCTGTTTGAGTCCTTACAGAGCCGCGCGAGGGTGGGGGTAATTCGGGTTCCCGGCCGGGATAAGTCCAATAAGGTCCGAGCTGCGGTGCAGAGGTTGATCGATCAGGGGGTCGTCAGTGAACACCTGGAAGAAGTGTTAGCGCAGCCGCCTCGCCAGCCTCTGGATCAGTACCTTTTATGTGCCAGGGCACTATTGCGCCGTTGTGGACTATTGGCCAATTAGCCTTTCAGGCCGCGGGCTTCAAACTTTCGCCAGGGTATCTTCTTGTCGGAGACTTCCCATTCCACGCGCAACCACATACGTTGGATACGGCGGTGGATATAACGCCTGGCAAAGAAACTGGAAAATTTCGGTAGTGGCAGGAACGAGGCGCAGCCCAAGCCATCGATAAGGTAAATCTGCAAACGCCCGTTTTCTCGGCGTAAGACTAGGTTGTGCGCGATCAGGTTTTTGGTCAGTACACCGTACTCCAAGAGCCAGCTGGCAAACTCTTGTAGTGCAATACGCACCTCTTCATCCAGGCCGTGTTTGTTTAAATATTGGCGTAGGGTAGGTGCCGGAGTTCCGTTCTCATCTAAGATCATATCGGTCACTGCGGCGGGGCCGAGGCTGGTCTGCTGGATTCCATACCAGCGGGGTAGGTGCTGCCACAGTCCGGCGCGATCCCGTTGAAGGGCACTTTGGCTATAGCCCTCCTGCTCACGCAAGTTATCGTCAAAGCTATCCAGGCCGCGTCCACGCTTATACCAGGGGGCCCTATCTAATAGTATTTGAGTGCGCCCAGGGCGCATCACTTTGACGCACAAGTGAGGCTCCTGCGGATGCTGATAGCAAAAGCGATTGCCTCCACTGGCGAAGGGTTCACGATTGTTCAAATCTATCATGGCGCCATATTTCTCTTATTGTTGTTAAGCATAGTGCGATAGATTTCCATGGTGTGGGCGGCTTGTCGCTCTAAGGTAAAGGCTTCTGTGAGTTGGGGTCTTTCTTGAGGAGTGTCTAGTATCTCCAGGGTCTTCTTGAGGAGCATTTGCCTGTCCCCTTTATTGACCAGACCCTGTGGGAAGCAGGCCTGCAGGGATTCAGCCGGGCCGCCGATATCATAACCAATAATCGGTGTGCCTATTGCGGCGGCCTCGATAACGGTGCGACCAAATGGCTCCGGGCGTTGTGAGAGATTGAAAACCAAATCGGACTGCTTGTACCAGTAGCGAATATCAGAGCGATGCCCAACAAAGCTGACACGATCCCCTATCCCCAGATTTCGTACTTTTTCTTTTAGTTCTTCTTCGTAATGGGCTTTATTCGCTTCGCTGCCACCGAGGATTACTCCATGAATATGGGGGTCTAAGGGGGCGAGTTTAGCAATTAGCTCAATAAAATCTTCCTGACCTTTCCAGCGGGTCAAGCGTCCCGGCAATAACAACCAGCGTTTCCCTTGGAGCTGTGGAAACTCCAGACAAGTCCGCTCCACCCATTCAGCTGGGAGACAAATTTGTGGGTGAAACTCTTTGGTATCGACCCCGCGATAGACAATCTGAGGGGGCCTCTGTAGGTCATTAGGGTAGTTCTCCAGCAGGTAATCGTTTACGCACTGTGAGATAGCGATAACCTGCTCGGTTTTTGCCATGATCGCACTGTAGCGGTTGGTTGAGTAGAGCCCGTGCGCTGTGCTCAGCAGCCGGGGACGTTTGTCCACGGGCATTTTTTTCCAGGCCAGGTAAGTAAGCCAGGCGGGCACCCGGGAGCGAACGTGCAAGATATCTGCATTTAATTTCTGCAGCAGATTACGCAAAGGGCGCACTTGTAGCAGGCTGGTGAGGGACTTTTTATGGATTGGCAGGGTGATATGCTGTGAGCCTTCATGCTGTAGCTGCTCCACCATACGGCCGCCACTGGAAATGACAATGGATTCATGGCCGGCATGGACCAGTGCACGGGCAAAATCCAGGGTTCCCCGCTCAACTCCGCCCGAGTTTAAGGCGGGCAGTAGTTGCACAACTTTCAAGTGACCAGCTCCGAGTGACCAAGAAGAAAATGTTCTGCCAATGATATGATGGCCAGGTTTTGGCTTCCTGGCAGGGATCTCATTATATGCAGTGAAGCCTGAACCAGTACAGCTGGTGGTACGCCTTACCAGTATTTGTTTTCTCCCCGTGAAGCACTTTTGTCGATGCGAGTTCTGTATAACGTTATTTTTCGAGCGGCGATGCCACTTATTTTGCTGCGTCTTTGGTGGCGTGGCCGCAGCCAGCCCGAGTATCGGCTGCGCCTGGCTGAGCGCCTGGGGAAAGTGCCGAAGCGTCTTAGTTCTGCGCCTTTACTCTGGGTGCACTCAGTGTCTGTGGGGGAAACGCTGGCGGCGATACCGGTGATTACCCAGCTGGCGGCTCGCTACCCTCAGTGGCAGTGGCTGGTGACGACGAGCACCCCCACAGGTTCTGAGCGGGTGACTGAGGCGCTGCGCCCTATTCTTGGCGGCCGTTTACTGCATTACTACCTGCCTTACGACCTGCCAGAGTGTCTGACGCCATTCCTGCAGGCTTTGCGTCCGAATATGCTTGTCATTGTGGAAACTGAGTTGTGGCCGAATCTCCTGCACCTTTGCAGAAAGCGCAATATGCCGACGCTGCTGGCCAACGCGCGGCTCAGTGAGAAATCTGCGCGCGGCTATGGAAAGTTTCCAAGATTTATCCAATCGATGTTGGCAAATCTGGATAAGGTCGTCGCTCAGTATGATGTGGATGCTCAACGCTTTGTTAAGTTGGGCTTGCCAGCGCCGCGGGTGCTGGCCAGTGGCAATATCAAGTTCGATCTGGATATCGGTTTAGGATTGGTTAGTGAGGCCCAGGCCCTGGCTCACCAGTGGCGTGGGCCTGAGGGGCGCAAGGTGTGGCTGGCTGCCAGTACCCATGCCGGTGAGGATGAAATTATTCTGGATGCCTATCGGGCATTGCTAAAGACCAGTGAAAATTTACTGCTGGTGTTGGTTCCCCGGCACCCACAGCGCTTTGAAAGTGTTGCACGGCTCTGTCAGGAAAGGGGCTTCCAGGTGGTTAGGCGCAGTGAAGGGCGGGTGCCATCTGTCTGTGATCAAATACTCTTGGGGGATACGATGGGAGAGCTGCTGCGCTTCTTTGGCGCGAGTGATATGGCCTTTGTGGGTGGCAGCCTGGTTCCTGTTGGCGGACACAATATGATTGAGCCGGCAGCCTGGGGGGTCCCGGTGGTATGCGGGCCTTTCCTGCATAACTTTTCCACCGTTGCCCAATTGCTAAAGGATGCTGGCGGCATGGTGGTTGCCGAAGATGCAGCGAGCATAGCTGAACAGCTGGGTCTTTGGTTGAAAAATGATCGCCAACGTATGGCTGCAGGGCAGAATGCCAGAGTGGTGGCACAGGAAAATAGTGGCGCTTTACGACGTCTGCTGGATGAAATTGAGAGTCTGATGCCTGATTTGAAAGATCAGTGAGTGGCTCGGAGTCCACTCACTGATAGAGGTACTACTGATAAATATGCGCTTACTTAGAAGGCGCTGGTGTACCAGGAGGACTGGACTCGCCCACGCGGAATACATTGTGTGCCGGGTTCAGCATACTATCCAATTCTTGCAGATCCTTTGGTGACAACAGCCCCGCCACCAACTTGAGGTTCAGGCTGTTGATGATGTAGTCGTAGAGGGCGTTGGCATAATCCGTCTGAGACTGGAACAGGGTCCGTTGGGCCAATAACACATCGACGATATTACGTGTGCCCACCTCATAGCCGGCCTGGGTGGCATCTAGTGCACTCTTGGCGGAGACCACCGCCTGTTGCCGCGCCGCCACACGGGAAACATCGGTCACTACCGCACGGTGTAGGGTGCGGGTGGACTGGATGGTATTGCGCTCGGTCAGGTTGCGCAGATCCTGGGCCTGGAAGGACAGGTTGCGCGCCTCGCGGCGATTGGCGCTAATCAGGCCACCGGTGTAAATGGGAATATCTAAGGTAATCGAGGCGGTAGTATCGCGAAAATCTTGATCTCGTGGAAATACCGTAGATCGATTCCGCTCCCTAAAAGGTTCATCAAATAAAAATCTAGTTCTTTGATCACCTTCCGAGGTGAACTTATTGTACGAGACAGAACCTGTAAGCGTAGGCAGATGCTGGCTGGCGGCAGAGCGAGCATTGTAGCGGGCTGCCTCGGCATTTAGTCTTGCGGCTTTTAGGGTAAAGTTATTTGCCAGGGCAAAGTCGACCCAGTCGGCTCGATCTGCCGGTACTGGCGGCGCTACCTGAAAGCTCTCTATCAAAGGGGCTACCTCATCGTGATAGCCGCCGGTCAGTACCGAGAGGGCGTCAAAGGAAGAGAGTAAGTTATCCTGTTCCGTTAAGCGGCGGGCAACCGAGCTATCGAAAGCTGCTTGGGAATCATAAACGTCGGTGATTGCCGTCAGCCCCACCTCGAAACGCTGCTGGGTCTGTTCCAGCTGCTTAGCCAGAGCCTTTTCCTCAGAGACGGCCGCTTCCAGTACATCATAGGCACGCAATACATCGAAGTAGGCAGTCGCTACGCGGATCATCATATCCTGCTGGTTGGCGCTGTACTCTGCCGTAGCCTGTTCGGTTAGTTTCTTACCTTGCTGATAGCCAAACCAGGCGGGGGCATCAAATATCGCCTGGCTCAGGCTCGCATTATATGTTCTGTCGTCAAAAGTACCTGTATCCCGTTGGAGGAAATCGACCAATTCAAGATTGTTATCGTCGTTTTCATCAACAGGTTCTGAATTTCCAAATTGCCTGAACTCGTGATTTCTCGCCGCCTGGATTTGAGCATTCACCTGGGGCAACAAGGGCGCACGCAGCTGGTTTTTTGCCTCAATTCCAGCATGGTAGGCGGCGCGGTCTGCAGCGAGCTGGGGATCGTTATCCAGCGCCTGCATATAAATATCCCACAGGGTGTCGGCCTGGGCCTGCATGGCGCCGAAGCCCAGCAGGGTGGCGGCGATTAGTTTCTTCAGTGGACGCAACTGGCGGCCTTTTGGCGCTTTGCGGTTACTTCTTTTCATCTGTTTCAACTTCCTGTGGCGGGTGCGGTCTTCAAGCTTCTGTCAGTTCTCTGGAGCGGCACTCGAGTTTTGGTTCTCGGTGGGTTCCCTTGGCTCGCATGGTCCGATGTTGCTGCCAGTCTCCCCAATTAGCAGTCGCGAGAGTGTACCCGCGGCCAGTCTAAGCGTCGAGGCGACGCTTTCGGCTTTTTGGTATATCTTCGTTAAACCGACGCGAATGTGCGTTTACCGGTATCTGCCTGGCAGTATCAGGGCAGCATTGAATAGGGCAATGCCCCTACATTGCAATAGACGCGCCATGGAAGTATTTGGATGCGGCAAAAATTGTGCAGAATAAGGCAAGGACCTCTGGCACATGGATCAGCTGCGCATCAAAAAGCCAATACCTTGGCAGCGTGCCTGCCACGAGTGCGACCTGTTATTGACCGGCAGTGTGGCACCGCCCGGTCAAAAGCTGGTTTGTCCCCGGTGTCGCTGCACGTTGCACCGCAATAGCAATCACAGTGTCTATTACACTATTGCCCTGAGTCTCACCGGGCTGTTGTTATTTATTCCCTCTGCCAGCCTGCCATTACTCAAATTCTCAATTTTCTCTTTTGGTGCCGATAATACCCTATTGAACGGGGTTCACTCTCTCTACAAAGCAGGATTTATCTGGCTGGCGTCTCTGGTTTTATTTTGCAGCGTGCTGGCGCCCCTGGGCAAATTTCTGTTGTTGTTATTTATTTGTTGTGGCAGTGCCTGGAGGCTTTTGGATCGAGCGGTTGCCTTTGCCGTACGCTGGTATCAACACATCAAAGAGTGGGGCATGCTGGATGTCTATATGCTGGGTATTCTGGTGGCATTAATTAAATTGAGAGACCTGGGCAAAATGGATGTGGAGCCGGGACTCTACTGCTTTGGTGCCATGATGTTAGTGGCAAACCTCTCCTCTCTTAGTTTCGACCAAAATGCCATTTGGCAGCGAATTGCGCTGCGGCGTGTCCTGCGTGAGGCGGCCACATGAGTGCCCCGCAGAAAGCCCTCCAAAATGGAATGAGCAGCTGTTTGAGCTGTCATCAGCTGATTATTTTACCGGCCCGGGGAGGGCGTTGCCGCTGCCCTCGTTGTGGTGCGAGTGTTTATGGACGCATTGATGGCAGTTTGATACTTACCTGGGCACTGACAATCACCGGTGCCTTGTTGTTACTCCCAGCAAATATCCTGCCGATTATGAGTGTTGTTTACCTTGGCGCCGGTGAACCCAGCACAATTATCAGCGGTGTTATGCAACTGTATAACAGCGGTATGTGGGGCATCGCTCTCATTGTCTTTGTGGCCAGTATCGCCGTGCCGGTAATGAAACTATTGGGATTGGTACTGCTCTTGGTACAGATCCAATTGCGATTGCATTTTGTGCCCTCTCAAGCGATGAAAATATATCGAGTGGTTTCCGGAATCGGGCGTTGGTCGCTGCTGGACCTGTTTATGATTTCTATTCTGGCGGCGCTGGTGGACATGGGATTTATCGCCCGAGTGGAAGCAGGGCCGGGTAGTACCGCTTTTGCCTCGGTGGTGGTGGTCACCATGATGGCGGCGCGTTCTTTCGATCCGCGCCTAATATGGGATGCCCATGATGGCGACCTGTATGCAACCGCGGTAGAGCCGGAAACGGCTCACAGGAGTGCGGCGGAGAATGGCTGACAATACGCCAGTGGATAATGACACCATAGAACCCAGCGCCTATGAAGGACCTCAGCGGGGACAAGTGCGCCGGAGTCGCGGCCTGCCGCTTGTGTGGATATTGCCACTGGTAGCGGGTTTGATTGCCGCCTGGTTACTTTACCAGGATATGGCTGAGGGGGATGTGCACGCGAGCATCCTATTTCACTCCGGCGATGGTCTGGTGAAAGGCAAAACGGTGGTGAAATATTCCGGTGTGGATATCGGCATAGTGCAGGATGTGCGCCTGGTACCCAATGCCAAAGAATTAAATGGTGCCGACGGTGTTTTGGCTGAAGTCAGTCTTAACCGCAGTGCTGAGTACCTGTTGGTTGAAGGCACCGAGTTTTGGGTGGTGAAGCCGGAGCTCTCCATTACTGGTATCAGCGGATTGGAGACTTTGCTATCGGGTAATTACATTGCGGTGGAGTCCGGCAGTGGCAAGCGTAAGCGAGAGTTTGTCGCTCTGGATCGTCCACCGGCATTTATACGCGGCGACGGTTTACGCGTGGTACTGAAATCCCGCCGGCTCGGCTCCCTCAGCCGGGGCTCACCGGTGTACTACCGCCAGTTACGTGTGGGGCAGGTGGCCGATTACAGCCTCGATGAAAATGGTAGAGAAGTCAGCATAGAATTATTTATCCGACGCGAGTACGGCTATTTGGTGCATCGTGGCAGTCGCTTTTGGAACAGTTCCGGGATTTCGATTGAAGGAGGGATCAGCGGTATCAGTATCAACCTGGAATCTCTCGCTGCTCTTTTTGCCGGTGGTGTCAGTTTTTACACGCCAGAATCCCAGCGCCAGTCGCCACTGGCGGTCAATGGCACAGAATTTAAATTATATAAAAACTTCGCTGCCGCAGATGCGGGTATTGCTGTCACTTTAAATTTTGATCGTGGCGTTGATGTGACACCCGGTAGTACCAAGGTGTATTACCAGGGCATCAAAGTGGGTGAAGTCAGTCGCGCTAAAGCCAACAAGAGTATGAATGGAATGGAAGTACGTGTCCTGATGGACCCGGCGACCGATGACCTGCTCAGTGAAAATACTCGCTTCTGGTTGGCGCCGCCCACTTTTGATTTTAGCGGTGGCTTGAATGAATTAATTCAGGGTAACCGTATCGAGGTAGATCTGCGTCGGGGGAAGCGTTCTCAGCGCACTTTTTCCGCGCGGGCTTCGGCACCACAAATGGACCCTAGGGTCCCTGGACTGCATTTACGCCTCACTTCCCGCAACCCGGGCTCACTGCAGCGTGGTGCCCCCGTATATTTTCGCCGTATCGAAGTGGGCAAGGTACAGGGGATGGAATTGCGCAGAGATGGCGAAGGCGTAGAGGTGTATGTGGTGATTGAACCGCGCTATGCACACTTGGTTAGGCCTGGTGCCCGTTTTTGGAATATCAGCGGATTGCGTGCTAGTGCGAGCCTGAGCAGTGGCATCAAAATACAGGCGGATTCGTTGATGTCTTTGTTGCGTGGTGGTGTTGCTTTTGGCATCCGGGGTGGGGAGTACGAAAAGGGGGGACCTGCGCAAAATGGCGATCAGTTCCCTCTGTATCGCAGTCGCGAAGCGGCGATGGAAGAGGGCATTGAAATCAGTATTAATTTACCCAGCGCTGAGGGGCTTAAGGAAGGGGCTCCGCTGCGTTACAAAGGTGTGCAAATTGGCGAAATAACCCGCTTACGCCTCGGCAGGGATCTCGGTGAGGTTCAGGCACGAGCAAAGCTCTACCATCGCGGTGGCAATTTTGCCCGTGCCGGCACCCGTATCTGGGTGGTGTCCCCGCAAATTGGTATTAGTAAAGTCGCGCACCTGGACACACTGATTACCGGTCGTTACCTCGCCCTGGAGCCCGGCGGCGGGCCGCCGGAGACAGAGTTCTATGCCGAGCTTCAGGCTCCGAAGGAGGATCTTGCCGAAACTATGAGTCGACCCGGCCTGACGGTAATACTCGATGCAGCCAGGCGCGGTTCTCTGGTGGCCGGCAGCCCCGTTTATTATCGGCAGGTGCAAGTGGGGGAGGTTACTGGCTTTGAGCTGGGAGAGTGGGCGGACCGGGTATATATCTTTGTGCACATCGAGCCAGAATATCGCCCGTTGGTGCGTGAGCATACGGTTTTTTGGAACGCCAGTGGTGTGGATGTGAATTTTGGGCTGAAAAGTGGTCTTAATGTTAATACCGAGTCTGCTCAGGCTCTAATTAAAGGGGGCATTGCTTTCGCCACGCCCGAGCCGCCATTTATGGGGTTCGAAGTGGAATCCGGTAGCCACTTTCCACTCTACCCACGGGCGGAACCCAAGTGGTATAAGTGGAGCCCCAAAATAGAGCTTTATAATTATTCGGAACCGGTCAAATAAATAACAAGGTAAGGAGCATTTATGCGTTATATAACCATGGGATTAATGACTCTGCTGTTCTTGGCCGGGTGCCAGGAAATGCAAGTGGAGCGGGTGAGTACGGGGGCTCAACCGGTGACTTTTTCTACCTATAAATGGGGAGTGACGCCACTCAATGATGCGGATGCCTCAGCACAATTGGTAGAGCTAGATGAGGAAATGCGCAATACGGTGGCGGCGCAATTACAGCAGCGCGGCTATCGAGAGGTGGCCCAAGACCAGAATGCAGATATGGTCGTGGATTATCAGGTGGCTGTGGTAGATGAATTTTTTTCCGGCGATACACGAGACCCAAGCTGGGACAAGCAGTTTGATAGCAATGCACCCCAGGATGTCGTGGAGCTGCCGCCGCTCACCGATGCTCCGCTGGTGATTATGAGCGTGGGGATTGGTCGCCCCGACGGCGCGATAATTTGGGGGGGCAGAGCCAGTGAACTCCTGACTCGCCCAGACAGTATTGAGCAGCGTCAGCGTCTGATCTCACGGGGCGTGTATGAATTGTTGAGGGATTTGCCTCAGGCCTACCAGTAAACTGAAAAATTATCGGCTCTTTATAATCCCTCCAACTGACTCCTCATCGCCGGCCGTTGGCCGGCGAAACCCCCCAAATATCAGAAAACTACCAGTTACTATTTTTTACTGCCCGCACAGGCAGGGCTGCAAAAAATACTTTGAAGGCAGTCTGCAATTTTTGCTAAGGGCTAGGGGCGCCCACGTTGCATCAGGGTGTTGTAGAGCTCAATGTAGGAGTCCACGATAAACTGCTTCGAGTAGCCATTCGCATACACTTCCGCAGCATTCTCGATCAGGCTCTGGCGCAACTCTGGATTATCCAGCACGGAGCGGATGGCTTTGGCCAGGGCATCAGCATCATCGATAGGCGTGATCAGGCCGCTATGACCATCGCTGATGACTTCCCCAGGGCCTTGGGAATTGGTGGCGACAATGGGGCAGCGGTGTGCCCATGACTCCATCACAATTGAACCCAGCCCTTCGTGCCGTGACGGGCATACGAACAAATCTGCGGTGCGCATCAGGGTGGTAACGTCGTTGCGCCAACCGAGGAAGCGTACGCGTTGGTCCAGGCCGAGTTTATGGCATAGGGCTTTCAGGTTGGCCTCTTCGGGACCTGCGCCGGCGAGCCACAGGGTAGCATTGGGTATTTGCGCCAGAGAGTGCAGCAGGACATCAAAACCTTTGTTGATGTGCAGGCGGCCCGCAGCGAGGATGAGGGGCTTGTCTTCCGGCGTATCGAAACTGTTGCGTGGTAGTGGTTCTACCGGAGTTTCATCGGCAAAATTGGGGATATGAAAAATCCTCTCCCTGGGAATACCACCATCAACCATATGCTGGCAAATACCCTTGCTGATACCGATCCAATAATCCGCGTGCCGATAGTACTTCAGGTTGTAGTAATGGCCGAGCCGGCTGACCAGTAGATAGTTTTTTGAGTTGGGAGTGATAATAGTGGCACGTCCCATCCAAGTCATAACGATGTCCGGCTGCCAGTTATTCAGTGCCTCGCGATAAACTCTGCGGCCTAGAAAATCCAGTTTGCCACCAAACTTAAAACCCTCGGTTTCAACCCCATTGCTACGCAGCGCTTGTACACGGTGATCGTGGTTGCGGATAAAGGCTTTCTCATTAATCTCAGTGCGCGGGTTCAAACCGCTCACCAGGCGCACGAAAAAATTTTCCGCACCGCCGTGCTCGGCACCGGCGAGGACCTGTGCCACTCGAATTGGCTTGTTACTCATAAATCCAACGTATTCTGTGTAATTCTTCCGGTGGCCCGTTATTTCAGCGAGCCATTCAGGTTGATATCGCGGGCCCAGGCGTAGTCGTGACTAAAGGGTTGCAGGCTGGTGGCCTCAACAATGTATTGGGCGTAAAGCTTCGAGTTCATTTCGGTGTGGAAAAATTCCCGGGCTTTAGCTGCCCAAGCACGGCGCTTGGCATCGTCGCTATGGAATTCGCGGATTTTTTCCAACAGGTCCTGCTCATCAGAAAAGTAAACCACGCTCTCTGGGGGCAATAGTTCGTCGAAGTGCAGCTTGTCACTGGTGAATTGCAAAATACCATTACCGGCAAGCTGGGCCATTCGCGCAGAAGAGTACCAGTAATGGGTGTCTTGGCGATTAAAATTCAGTCCCATTTTAGTTTGCGCGAGTGCGCGATCGTAGTCTCGTCCCCATACTGGCGCTTCACCAAAGCTGCCGTAGGTTTTGAAGTTCAGTGAATCTCCCAGGGTATCCTTGAGATTTTTCACCATTTGCAAGCGCTTGGTGAAATCATTGCTGTTGCTACAAAACAGCAGATCAATAGACAGATCAGTGCGTTCGGCATTATTGAGGTTTTCGATAGAGGGTTCGACCGGGTTGGGCATATGGTAAACCCGGGCGTTAATGCCCTCAAAAATACTCAGCTCGCGACGGCCGGTAGAGACGAAGATGGCATCGGCCACTTCGGCGCGGTGTTTGATACGCTCAACATTGCTGGGCACGAACAGTGGATCGTTATTACAGTGTGCGATTAGGCAATTGGGCTGTTGTTGCTTGATCGCCTTCAGGGTGTCGTTACTGATCATGTCGCAGTGGCCGGCGATGATCAGGTCGGGCTCAAATGCTTCAACCGTTTCTAACAGGCGGCGATTGGCTTTGCTCACCCCCAGGTCGCGGATTCCGAAGGGCGCTTCGAAGGCTGCCACATCCCGGTCGCTGAACACCTGCGTATAGTGATCGTTTTTGATCAGGCCAAAAGTCAGTTTCTGCGCCCAGCTAACCCGCGTCTTACCGTAACGGCGCAGTTGCTGGTAGGCGATATTGAGCACTCTCATGGTGGTGCGGTCTCTAAAAAAATCCAGGAAGATATTACGTATGGCCGCTTGCTAGAGAGGCTGGTACGGTGGGCGCAGAGTATAACAGCTGCATCCCGCTCATATAGTGTTCGAGTATGCAGACCCCACTCGCGCAGAAGGTCAGCGAACTAATGTCAAAAATGAAGAGTCAAAAGGGGTTGTCCCCAGAGTTTTCCGCAGATTCTGTAGAAGTTGTTTCCAGGGAAACGGTTTATAAGGGATTTTTTTCCATGTTGCGGCTACGGCTGCGCCATCGCCTTTTTCGTGGTGGCTGGAGTGAAATCTTTACCCGGGAGCTGTTTGTACGCGGTCCGGCAGTAGGGGTATTGCTCTACGACCCTGAGCGAGACCTTGTTGCGCTTACCGAGCAGTTTCGTATTGGCGCCCTAGAGCGGCCGGCAGGCCCCTGGTGTCTGGAAGTGGTGGCCGGCATGGTGGAAGCCGGGGAAGACCTAAAAGATGTAGCTCGGCGTGAAGTATTGGAGGAAGCGGGGCTCAAAGTGCAGGAATTGCACTTTATCCACAGTTATATGCCCAGTGTTGGAGGGAGCTCTGAACGGCTACACCTGTACTGTGCGCTGGTGGACTTGAACTGTGCGGAAGGTTACTTTGGTTTGGAGCAGGAAAACGAAGATATCCGCTTGCGGGTGTTTTCCAGGGACTCGGTACTCGCCGCCATGGCGGGGGACTATGCTCCAGGAGAGAACCCTATCGATAATTCGGCCACCATTATTTGTATGCAGTGGCTGCAGTTGAACCGGGCAAAATTAACAAAACACAGGCCAACTGCCTGACGGTCACTTGCGTTGCGCAATGTTACCTGCGTATAGAGCAAACTGAGATCTGAGTCACGGCGGCCAATGAATTGGAGTGTTGATAATGGCTCTACTGGGAGAAGCGAAGGCGCGGCAGCAAAGGAAGTTGAAAATGTCGCCAAATGGCAACGCTAGGGCGGTGTATCGAGTCGATCTACCGTCTTATCATGCCGATTGTGACGCCAACTACCTGCGCTTGAGCAAATTGTTGCCTGAGCTTTCACAAAGAGCGCTTTGGCGCTACCAGTTGCCCGGCGGCACTCTGGTGTTGAGAGTAGTGGAGCGCTCTAGATATACCACAGAGGTGTCTCTGGCGGCGGAGGTAAATCTTAACGAGTGCCAATGGCTGGAACCTCCCGACTTGACTGTACGCCTCTACCACGATGCGTGTATGGCGGAGGTGATTAAAGCCAATGGTCGCGGGCCGGTGGGTGGTAAAGGAGTGGATACCGCCTATCCCAATCCCCGTATGCAGCGTGCAGATGAGAGACCCCAAGCCAATCGCTTCCTTGGTGAATGGTTGGAGTACTGTCTTGCAAATGGTCGTGCAGAATTTGAACTGGTGTTGGATGGCCAGAGATTTTAATTCTGCTGCAGAACACACGGATGTGAACACAAGGTGAGCAAGTGATTCGCGAGCACAACAAGTCGGATTCACCCCTGGGGGTGACTTCGCACCGTCTTATCCAGATCACAGATCCACATATCGGCAGCAGGCCCGATTATCAATTATTGGGTCTGGATACCGGCCACACCCTCGATGAAGTTTTGACCTCTCTCCAAAGCCGGCAGCCCCATGCCCGGGCTCTGGTCGCCACTGGTGATATCAGCGCCAATGGTTCTGAGGCTTCCTACTGCCGATTCTTAGAAAAGACCCGCATACTTTCCATGCCTTGGTACTGGCTGCCCGGCAATCACGATGTGAGTGCCCGCATGAAAAAACTGGCCCCCAACCGCTGTATCGATTTGGTCTCCTTGGGGGATTGGCGCCTGCTGCTGTTGGATACCAGTGTGACAGGGCAGATTTGTGGTGGCTTGGACAGCGCGAAACTGGAGCGCCTTCAGTTGCTCCTTTGGGAGACTCGCGATCACCCGGTGATTATTATGATGCATCACCAGCCGGTCCCTGTGGGGAGTAAGTGGATTGATGGCCATATGCTGCGCGAAGGCTGTGAGACATTTTTGCAAATAGTTGATCAGGCCCCCCAGGTAAAAGCCCTGGTTTGGGGGCATGTACACCAGCAGTTTGACAGCAACCGAGGCCATCTCGGTCTGCATGCCACTCCCTCTACTTCGGTACAGTTTACTCCCGGCAGTGGCCCCTTCGCTGTCGACGAAGAGATGCCCGGCTACCGCTGGTTTGAACTGTATAGCGATGGCTCCTACGAAACCGGTGTGGAGCGGGTGGCTATCTCCAAGTATTGTGTCGATCTCGCCTCATCCGGTTATTGATTTAAGTCAAACCGCTGCGAATTCGCAGCGGTACTTTCACTAAAGCTCTCAAGTCTTCCTCCTTGCTATTGGCTCCCCAGCGAAGAATGTAATGCTTTCGGAATAGGCGCAAACAGGTCACTGCCTATTTGGTAACAACCATTCCTATTTTGCGCGACCTGAGCACAATGTATTTTCCCCTATCCTCACCGTACAATGAGATTACCTGTATTGAGCGGTGATTTTTGAATATGGGAAAAGCGTGGTGAAAGGTGAGCCAATAAAGTATTCAAGTGTGGTTTTTAGAATTGCCGAGGTTTGAAGCCTAACGGCGATAGATAATGTGATTGGAGCCTCTCGCCGAATGGATATTTTTCGGAAATTCAGGAGCTTGTAAATGCAACAATTATTTTCTATACCTCTCCTCGCAATTTTATTATTGATTACGGCTTGTAGTCAGCAGTCCACTTTACAGGATCGTAGTGATGGTCTGGAAGCACGCCCCAGCCAGCTCGATGAAGTCGCGGCAGCTTTCGCCTTGGATCTCAGTGGTGCTAAGGTTTATATTGCACCGGTTCAAATTGACTACACCAAGCGATTCTCCTCCCTGCCTAGGCGTCAATATCGGGAAAAAGATTACGAGCTGGACCAAAGGGATCTACAGCGTTTGAATACACTGTTGGCGCAGAGCTTTAGTAATAAGCTGCTTAAACCGCGCAATGCCCAGCAAGTGTTGGAGCAGGCGGAAGCCGACTACACCCTATCCCTGTCACTGCAAGATTTTTCCCTGGCTGCACCGCTAGATCCATCTCCCTGGACTTGGCGTGTCTATACAGAGCAGAGCGCCTACGCACAGCTGGTAGGTACTTTGTACGATCGTAACGGCAGCGCAGTAATGCATTTTCGCGATCGGCGGGATATTGGTGAGAATCTCGGTTCCTCTGGGCCGGGTGGACGGCTGGAACGTTTCACCAGTGTTACCTTTTGGTCAGATATGCGTGTGGATATTCGCCGGGCTTTTGCTAGCTTGAACAGATCGCTGCTGTAATCGGTCCCTGAGAAGAGCAGGAACTGTGAGGAGGCCAACCCCATCGCTGCCGTGGGGCGCTATAATCCCCGACTATGCAAACACAAAATCTCAACGGAAGGCCGCTGCTGATCTATCTGCACGGCTTCCTTTCATCGCCTCAGTCTTTTAAATGCCAGCTGATGCGGGACCGGCTGGCTGCCAATCACCCACAGATCATTTTCTGTGCACCACAGGTCTCCCCCTATCCAGGAAATGCTCAGCAATCATTACTGCGGCTATTGGATGGCTTCTTTGACTCAGACAACTGCGGCCCAATAGGGTTGGTTGGTAGCTCTATGGGGGGATTCTGGTGTACCTACCTAGGCGAGCGCTACCATTTGCCAGCGGTGCTGATCAATCCGGCCGTTCGCCCGTCTCGCTTTATGCCGGCCTACGTCGGCCAGGTGTTACAACCCTACAGTGGTGAGTCGCAGGAGTATCGCCTAAGCGGTGCGGACGTTGATACCATGGCGCAATTGGAAGCAGAGATACCCAGTCCACTGCTGAGCCGCTATTGGCTTTTGGCACAGCGAGGCGATGAAACCCTCGATTATCGCGATGCAGAGTCTTTCTATCAGGGACAGCGTCAAACTGTCGAGGAGAGGGGCGATCACAGCTTTCAGGGCTTCGCGCGTTACTGCGATCCCATTGTCGAATTTCTATTTAACCAGCAGTAATTTATAACAATTATGGCCAATTATTCCGCCGAAGATATTGAGGTACTCACAGGGCTGGACCCAGTGCGAAAGCGCCCGGGCATGTACACAGATACCACCCGCCCCAACCACCTCGCCCAGGAAGTGATCGACAACAGTGTCGACGAAGCGCTTGCCGGGCACGCGAAAAAAATTGAAGTGGTATTGCACAAAGACCAATCGCTCTCGGTTAGCGATAACGGTCGCGGTATGCCGGTGGATATTCACCCGGAACAGGGGCGCCCTGGTGTTGAAGTGATTCTTTCCACCCTGCACGCTGGTGGTAAGTTCTCCAACAAAAATTACCAGTTTTCCGGTGGTCTACACGGTGTGGGTGTTTCTGTAGTAAACGCTCTTTCCAAAGTGTTGGAAGTGACCATACAGCGGGATGGTAAGGTGCACCGAATCGGTTTCAAAGATGGGGAAAAGGCCTCGGATCTTGAGGTTGTCGGTAATTGTGCAAAGCGCACCACAGGCACCAGTGTACGCTTTCTGCCCGACCCCAAGTATTTTGATTCCGCAAAATTCTCCGTGGTGCGACTGCGTCACCTACTGCGCGCCAAGGCGGTATTGTGCCCCGGCCTGACGGTCACTTTTATTAATGAGCAGGACGGTGAATCTGACGAGTGGTACTACGAGGACGGTCTCAAAGATTACCTCGCCGCTGCCAATCAAGGATGGGAAATATTGCCGGTCGAGCCCTTTGTGGGTAGCTTTGCCGCTTCTACCGAAGCGGCAGACTGGGCAGTGCAATGGCTGCCGGAGGGCGGTGAGATTACCGCCGAATCCTACGTTAACCTGATCCCCACCGCCCAGGGCGGTACCCACGTGAATGGGCTGCGCGCGGGCCTTCTGGATGCCATGCGTGAGTACTGCGAGATCCGCAATTTATTACCCCGTGGTATTAAGTTGGGCCCTGAGGATATCTGGGGGCAATGCTCTTACGTACTCTCCGCCAAACTGGCGGACCCGCAGTTCTCCGGGCAGACAAAAGAACGCCTCTCCTCCCGTGAGGCCACCGCGTTTATTTCTGGCGTGGCCAAGGATGCGTTCAGCCTGTGGCTGAACCAACATACGGAAGAGGGTGATAAGCTTGCCGAGTTGTGCATTGGTAATGCACAAAAACGCATGCGCTCAGCAAAAAAAGTCGCGCGCAAGAAAGTCACTCAGGGGCCCGCGCTGCCGGGCAAGTTGGCGGACTGTTCCAGTGCTGATACCTCCCGCTCCGAACTCTTTCTGGTGGAGGGGGACTCCGCTGGTGGTTCCGCCAAGCAGGCGCGGGATCGCGAGTTCCAGGCCATCATGCCGCTGCGCGGTAAAATCCTGAATACTTGGGAAGTGGACTCCGCTGAGATTCTCGCCAGCCAGGAAGTGCACGATATTGCCGTGGCGCTGGGTGTTGATCCAGGCAGTGATAACCTGGAAGGGCTGCGCTACAACAAAATCTGTATCCTCGCCGATGCCGACTCCGATGGCCTGCACATCGCCACACTACTTTGCGCCCTGTTCTTACGTCACTTCCGGCCGCTGGTAACTAACGGTCATGTCTATGTCGCCATGCCGCCACTGTTCCGTATAGACATCGGTAAAGATGTTTACTATGCGCTGGATGAATCGGAGAAGCAGGGTATCCTCGATCGTATAAGCGCAGAAAAGAAAAAGGGCAAAATACAGGTGACTCGCTTTAAAGGTCTGGGTGAAATGAACCCCATGCAGTTGCGTGAAACCACCATGGACCCCAATACCCGTCGCTTGGTGCAACTGTATATTGATGCCGGCGATGACAGCAATCAGCTTTTGGATATGCTCTTGGCTAAAAAGCGTGCCGGGGATCGCAAGCAGTGGCTGGAAAGTAAAGGAAATCTGGCTGAAGTGGGTTAATCTTTAGGTCCGCAAAATATCAATATATGTTGTTCTTCCACTTTTAAAGATAGCATGTACTTTGCGCATGGATGCCGAAGTGCATGTGCTCACTCCCAATAATTCCTCCCCTTACAAGAAATTTAAATAGTGATGCTGGCATTCTCTAGTAACGTTACTAGTAGGGGTGTTTTCTTTTCATGTATCTTTAAGAGAATATTTAATGTTTGATCTTTATTGTTGATGTCGGAGGTCAGATTAAAAATTTTGCTGTATATGAAAATCAGGATAAATTCAGTCAGGATGAATTTGCAGACCTATTAATTCCGGTTATAGATGACAATTAAACATCTACTTTATCCTTTGTTTATAACAGACTTGTTCTTTTGAAGGATGTGACAATGCTAAGCCTGCTAGTCACCAGAGTGATTTTTGTCATTAAAGAGCACCGCAGATTATTGGAACAGCCAGGCTCACCCACCGGGTGGCTGGTCGCTCAATGGGCCAAGATCATGGTGTTGTCACAGTTTTTCCTGGCGCCTTTCACTTTGCTCTTTGGGCGCTGGGAGGGGACGATGATTTTCTTGGCGCGTTTTTTGGCAATACATGTCGTTTATTATCTAGACAGAGTGATTCCCTATACCCGAGCTTTGTGGATTTGCCACCTGGTGACGTTCGGCCCACCTTTTATTTGGTTTAGCCTGAATTTTTCTGAGATATATAAGGGCTGGGGGCTTGGGCTTTTTATTTGTAATTGAATATATCATTATTGGCCTATGTCTTTACTTTGACCTGAGAGACTTGATTCTCTATCTATGTGGTCGTCCTTCCCCCTGTTATGTGCGAGATTTCAATCGAACTGGATACCTTCATATTAAAGATAAAAGGGTAGTGCAGCCGGTAACATTATTTTCAGTATTTTTTTGGTAGTTTGTCTTGCCTCTAGCAGATTGTTTATCTGAATATGAGTGTGATGAGAAAAGAATAGATCTAAAGATTATCTATGAAGTATTTTCCGTTGTTGTTTTTATTCTATGTCCTGCCCCTGTTCGCTGTAGAGATAGAGGATTTTCACTCTGATGGCTGTAGCGTCTTTCCTGATGGTACACTCGATCAAAGTGATTTATGGTTGGATTGCTGTTATGCCCATGATTTCGCTTACTGGAAGGGTGGAAGCTATGCACAGCGTGAAGAGGCTGATCGCAATTTGGAAATTTGTGTTGCCAAAACTGGGGAGAGGGAAATTGCGTTGTTGATGCTAGTAGGGGTTAGAGTTGGCGGGACGCCATTCTTGCCAACCTCAGTCCGTTGGGGCTATGGTTGGCCCTATTTGCGGGGTTATAAAGCCTTAACAGAAGAAGAGCTGGCTGCTATTGAACGGGTGGAAGGGCCTTTACCTGGGTCGCCCTAGATAGTCTAATAATATTTTTATTCAATGTATAAGATTAACTCTATGGTTTTTGCTCTCTCAAGAATACTGGGAACTATTGGTGATATGATCAATAATAAGGAGATTTCTTAAAAGGGATTTATAGAATGACTTATTTTCGCGGTGTTTTATGGTTCTGCATTACCCTGAATTTACTGGTCTTTACTTATCTGGCCTTTCTCTTGGGTTGGAATGTTGGACTTCTTGAAGTTTTACTGGGAATCATTCTTGCTAATTTTCCTTTGCCTTTTATGGTTCGCTGGTGTGAGCGTATGGCCAAGGATTTAAAGGGGTACTGGATCAACTTTATTCCCTATATAAGCCCCGTATTGGTAGGGTTTGGTGGTTCAGCGATCTATATTAATGCAGCGCTGAAAGGTGAAAAGGTATTTTGGCTTTATTTAACTGTGCCTATGGCACAGGCAACGGCTTTTTGGGTGCTCCTGGCACTGGTCTTTTGTATTTACCCGTTCATTAATACTGAAAGGCAAGAAGTGGTAGAACCTGAGTATAGTAGCTGCGTTGAAAGCCCCGCAGACATTTTGAAAAAAGAGCAGGAAAGGACGGATAAAATTGCTTAGTGTTTGTAAGCATTACTGTATATAGGTTCATATCTTTTATTGTTTATTAGTCTTCTGCTGGTTCCCTTTTCAGTAGCTGTCCATATTCTTTGGAAAAGTGGTCTTTTAGCCATTGCATCAGGCTACGTACGCGAACTAATTGATGGCGCAGCGGGGGGCAAACCATAGAGAGCTGAGTGGATTCTGACCACCCAGGCAAAATTTCCTGTAATTTACCTTTTTCGATATCTGCCTGGACGTAGATGTCTGCCAGGCGAGTTACACCAAGTCCTGTCAGTGCTGCAAGGTGCATCGCCCGGCCGCTAACCAGTTTGATACCCTGTTCCACCTCAATCTTATGCCTGGTCTTACCACGCGTTAGCACCCACTGGTCAACACTGCCGTAAATTAGGGGTACTTTCGAGAGGTCCATGGGCTTTAGAATTGGGCCACGCATTTTGATAAAATCCGGGCTCGCAACATAGCGGGTTTTGATACTGTGCAGTTTGCGTATTACGAGGGTGGAATCTGGCAGCTGCCCCATACGTATTACTAAATCGTAACGATCTTCAATGAGATCGACACGCACACTGGAAAAATCCAGCTGTATTTGTATTTCGGGATAAGTTTTCTGAAACTTAATGACTAGGGGGGCAATGATCTCCTCGCCGATAATCCCACCCACCGCATTGATACGAATTTTCCCCTTTATTTCCTCTTTGGCATGTGTTGCCCACTCTGCGGCACTATCTAGTTGCTGTATTGCCTGCTTGCATCGCTGGTAATAGCCTTCACCGACCTCAGTAAGCCGCAGCTTGCGGGTAGTGCGGTGTAACAGTTGAACACCCAGGGTGGACTCTAATTCGGAGACTTGTTGGCTGAGTGTAGCTTTGGAGAAACCTGTATGATCCGCAGCAGCAGTAAAACTGCCCCGCTCAGCCACAGCAATAAAGGCGCGTATGGCTCGCCAAGAGATATTGTTCATTAATTCCAAACAATGATTTCACATTAGTTGAGTTAATAGACCTAATTCTAAATTCTATACTGCCGATACAAAAGGGTTATCCCGTAGTCTTTAATCATTGATTGCAGAAGAGAGAGTCAGTATGTCTAAGCCATTGATTGTAATAACAGGTGCCAGCTCTGGAATTGGAGCATCAATAGCTCAGCATATGTCGGATGCCGGGCATCCGTTGTTGCTATTGGCGCGTCGTTTGGAAAAATTAGAAGCGATGAATTTACCGAACACCCTCTGCAGACAGGTCGATGTCACTGATCCTGCTGCGTTATCTGCAGCAATTCAGGAGGCTGAGACTCTTTATGGGCCTGTAGATTGTTTGGTGAACAATGCCGGTAAGATGTTGTTGGGGAACATAGAAACCCAGAGTGCTGAAGAGTGGCGGGAGATGTTTGATGTCAACGTGCTCGCCTTGATGAACTCCATGCAGGCTGTTTTGGCCGATATGAAGTCTCGTGGTCGCGGTACTATCCTCAATATCAGCTCGATTGCCGGCGTGAAGACATTTATCAATCATGCTGCCTATTGCGGAACCAAGTACGCAGTGTCGGCGATTAGCGAAACCGTGCGTGAAGAGGTTGCCGCAAGCGGAGTACGTATTATGGCCCTATGCCCTGGAGCTGTGGAGACAGAGCTACTGAGCCATACCACTTCTGAAGAGATTATCAGAGCTTACGAAGAGTGGAAGGCCTCCATAGGTGGTGCCATTAATGCAGAGGACATCGCTCGCACGGCGTTGTTTATGTACAGCCAGCCCCAGCATGTGAATATCCGCGAAGTGCAGATAGCCGCTACAGGCCAGGATCGATAGATGAGTTAGATCGGGAAAGAGGATGAACAATTTAGCTATTGGTCGGCCTCTTTCCTGAAAATTGTTTGGATACTGGAGAAATCCAGTTCTTCATTGCCCTTCAGACTGTGTAAGCCAAATAGATTTCTGGCCAGTGAGCCGAGCGGTGTGTAGCTTTTGCTATTGTCGGCGGCTTGCTGAGCGAGCCCCAGGTCCTTACACATCAACCCCACTTTAAAGCCTCCACGATACTGATTACTAGCGGGCACACTATCCATAACACCGGGATAAGGATTATAAGTTTGTAGGGACCAGTTGGCGCCAGAGCTTTTCGCCATGATTTCAGTTAGCACTTTGGGATCAAGGCCGTTATCCACACCCAATTGGAGTGCCTCGGCGGTACCAATCATATGAATAGCCAGCAACATATTGTTGCAGATCTTTGCCGTTTGCCCAGCTCCGGCAGGGCCTGCAAAAAAAACATTGGCCCCCATATGCTGTAGAACTGTTTTGGCTCGTTCTACATCCTCATGCTCACCGCCACACATAAAGCTGAGAGTTGCGGCAGCGGCCCCTTTGACTCCGCCAGAAACAGGAGCCTCTATTGCATGAAGGTCTTTATTTCGTGCGGCGTTAAGTAGGCGTTTTGAGCTGCTTGCTGAAATTGTGGAGCAATCAATAATTAAGGATTTCTCTTCGATAGCTTCCAGCAGATGATCTTTTTCAATATAAAGGCTTTCTACCGCAGCACTGCTGGGTAACATACTAATAACAAAATCTGCTCCCTTCACCGCTTCTGTTGCTGATGAACATTTTTCAACTCCCTGTTCTACAGATTTCTGAAGCAACTCCTCTACTGGATCGAAACCTCTTACACGGAATCCAGCTTTGATTAAGTTAAAAGCCATTGGGGCACCCATATGCCCCAGACCAAGGAAGGCTGTGATTTTATTCATGGCATTATCCAAAAAATTAAATTTTATTGGTATGTGCAGTTACTTTAACTGTATCGTCATATTTGCCTGTTCGGCATGTTCAATATCTGAATCGAACCAACGGGCTGTGATGGTTTTTGTTTCGGTATAAAAACGCACGGCCTGCTTACCATAGGCGTGGAGATCCCCATAAAATGAACTGCGCCAGCCAGTAAAGCTAAAGAAAGGTAGTGGAACCGGGATAGGCACATTGATTCCTACCTGGCCCACAAGAATTTCGTGCTGATATTTACGTGCCGCTGCACCGCTGGCAGTGAATATGGAAGTTCCATTGCCGTAAGGGCAGTCATTCACCATTTTTATTGCATCATCTAAGTGATCTACATTCACCAGACATAACACTGGCCCAAAAATTTCATCAGTGTAAATTGACATCTCGGTAGTAACATTGGCAAATAATGTAGGGCCAACCCAGTTACCATGGGGATATCCATCCACTGTAATTTTTGAACCATCCAGAAGGCAATCCGCCCCTTCTTTTTTGCCTGTCTCGATATAACCCAGCACACGTTCCTTTGCAGCAGGTGAAATTAAGGGGCCGTAGTCGGATTGTGGATTCTTCCAATGCCCGGGTGTTATCTTTGCCATCGCATCCTGTATTTCAGGAATCCAACTTTGCGCTTCACCCACTAATACCACAACCGAAATAGCCATACATCGCTGACCGGCAGCCCCTACAGAAGAGCCGATGATATTGTTAATAGTGGCATTTTTATTTGCATCCGGCATCACTACCATATGGTTTTTTGCCCCGGCAAAGGCCTGTACTCTTTTTAAATATTGAGTGCCTGTCTGATAGATATGGCGCCCAACTGGCACGGAACCGACAAAAGATATAGCTTTAATATCCGGATTTTTTAGTAAGAAATCTACCTGCTCGCGACCACCATGGATAACTTGTAGAACCCCTTTGGGTGCTCCTGCCTGCTCAAATAATTCAGCCAGTTTGCAAGGTGTAATGGGGTCTTGTTCAGAAGGTTTAAGAATAAAGGTATTGCCACAGGCAATCGCTAGCGGAAACATCCACAACGGTATCATTGCGGGAAAGTTGAATGGCGTAATACCGACGCAGACGCCAATGGGTTGAATATAGGAATAGCAATCTATAGCACTGGCAACGTTTTCAACGGTTTCCCCCATTAGCAGGGTAGCAATATTGGCGGCATGCTCAACCACCTCAATGCCTCGCCAAACATCCCCCTTGGCGTCTTCAAATGTTTTACCAGTTTCCTCTGCGAGAATCTCGGCCAGGGCTTCTTGGTGCTCTTTCAGGAGAGCTTGGTACTTGAGCATAATACGTGCTCTAGTAGGAACTGGGGTGTTCCGCCAAGAAATGAATCCCTGCTTGGCGGCGGTGATTGCCTGGAGTTGTTCGGCCTCAGTGGTATAGGGGGCTTGGGTTAAAACCTCACCTGTGGCGGGGTTTGTCACATCCAGCCACTCCTTGGTAGTGGACTGCACCCAGTCGCCATCAATGAATAGAGGAAGGCGTGAAGGGATGGATTTATTCATATTATTTGCCTTACCAGTAACCGGTGGGAAATTGCCAAACAGTTTAGGCGTTGCCTGAGTGAAAAAAGAGGTATTTTACGCCGCTTCTTGAGATGAAGAATATCGGCCTTGTTTTGTGGTGTATTTCGGGATGAATATCGATGAGAGTTTTAGCTGAGGAGCTTCCAGCTTTTGTTTGCAATATTGAATTTTTGTGCGCACCTTCTCAACCTGAAAAATAGCCTGCTTGTTTTCAAGCTTTGTCCGTAATCATGCTGTTAGTATGCCCTCTCTGTAGATTTGTAGTGAATTTGTGAGGTTTTCTATTCATTTAGTTTAAGAAAGAGGGTAAACGGTGTCTTATAGAAAAATATTTCAGGTATTCGTTTTATTTCTTTTTGGATCTTTCAGTTCCTTACTATCGGCAACCACTTTGGAGGATCTCCGGGCCCATACACCTACGTCAGATAAAACCTGGGCAGAACAATGGTTTTACAATATTGCTGTGCCGGATGTTGGATACTTCAAGATAAGTCTCCAAACCTATATTGCCCCTGATTTTGTTGCGCCCGCACCTAAAGCCTATATCCACTTGGCGTTTTCACCTAGAAGCGGTGTTGAGGTCAAATATGATATTTTCCGGGACGAAGTAATTTTGTCTAATCCAGATGGCTCTGATGGTTTTTATTACGAGGTTCCGGGGGTCGTTGTGGCAGATGAGGAGGGTCTTAGAGTAAGTCACTCAGACTTTAATTTTTCCATGCATTGGGCCGGGGAGCATCATCATTATTGGCATGGTTTAAATCCAGGTCAGACACCGTTCGGTATTATTCCAGAGCTGCCGGGAGTTGGAGGAAGATGGTTTCTCTATACAGTTGGGACTCCTATTGAATACAACTTTAGTGATGCAGGTCAGTCCCTAATAGGGCAGGGGTTTGCACAGCTGGATAAAGGATGGTATGACAAAGAATCCAGTGCCGGAATGATCTATTCAATGGGCCTGTCTGATGAACTTTACTATATGTTTACCGGAGCAAAACTGGGAGAGTCTAATTTTGAGATGTGGGCAGGCCGATATATTTCAGATGAGTATGATCTGATTTTTCACCCAGCATTTAATAATCTCTCCGTAAAAAGGGAGCTGGATGCTTGCGCCGGTCGTCTCAAAGTTGAGCTAAACAAAATAAAGTATAAGTTGATTATGGAGGCGCAAGCAGATATTAATAGCTTTTATCCACTTCTTTTTCCCTCGGTTATCATCTTTGGCGGTGAGCAAAGATATATGAAATCCATGCAGGCTAATATTAACTTCTCTTTGTATAAAAAGGGAAATTTGGTTGAGTCTGTCCAGATGCCTCAGGGGCTTCTAGAGTTTAGTGGCCCATTAGCTTGTGAAGATTTCTTCAACTGAAATGTGATATTTTTCAAGGAATAGCTAATTGTCTTTTTTAGCAAGGCCGAACTAGTGAGTTTCGCCTTGCTACTTCCTATACTAGGCCAGCAGGTTTAATGGTATTGAATAGTGATATTACTTGCCTTGGGAAGCCAATCCTGTAGAGCGCTATGCTCAATTTCCCCAATAACCGCCATACTCGGGTGATTTCTATCTTTCAGGAGCACTATTTTGATATGGTCCTGATGCAGGTTTTGAAAGTGATCATAGGGTGAAATTGGGTCAGTATTGGAAGCAAATAAAAGCACGGGTACAGGAGTGTTGGTTAGTAAAGGTTCAATTTGTGTTTCCAGTAGACTTATATTGGCTTCCTCTAGCGCCATTGACGCTCCTGTTTTTATTTCTTTTTCAGAGAATGCTCTACTAAGTAGGGGAAAATTCTCTTGGGCATAATTATAAACAGCCTGGTCAAATTCCAACATGGGGGCTTGTAATATTAGGCCGCTGATATCTTGTCGAGATTGAGTGATTCTCGCCGCAGTAAGGCTCCCCATGGAATTTCCAAGAAGATAAACGTTTTTGCTTTCTATCAGGTCTTTATGGATAAGCTCGTCAATTAGCCTGTTAATCACTTCGCTATCACCAACCCCATATTCCTTACGGCCTTCAGATTCACCATGGCCGAGTAGGTCTGGAATAACTACCTGAAATCCAAGGAGGCGAAAATATAATGCTGAGTGAAGCATGAATTCTTTTGAAATTCGGAATCCATGTAAAAGAATGATGGTCCCAGAATAATGTTTGTTTAGGGCTTCTTTATTTATAGATAGATTAACTTGGCTGGTTTGATTGCCAGAGTCAGTTTCTATGGAGTATTTAATTTTACCTTTTTCAAGGGGGGCAGCAGAGAAATAGCTAATACATAAGTTTCTTAGCTTGTCACAGTAATTATTTTTATGGAATCCCCATGATTTTATCTGCTCATTTGAAACTACGTGGTCGTAAGGGAAGCTTTTTGAGCTTGCAATATAATCTATGATGTTCACTGCGCAAGATGATATAAGTAAACAAATTGATATGGTCAGAAGCAGTTTTATTGATTGCATTTTTATAGGCATAAATTGTCACTAAAATCTAGTGTTAATCAAAAAAATAAAGTGCCATGAATTATGGTTGTATCAGTAGCGGCGCACTACATGTGGTTAGGCTAAATTGAATCAACTTTTGGCAATTGCTCATTTCTCTAAAATTTATGTAAGCAAAGTTTCACTTTTTCTTTGATTGCTTTAGGAGAGTTTAAAGCTTTTACAGCTGGCGTTGTGCCCGATCGGCTATGCCTGTAGTTAAATAGATCTATGAATATGCTGACCGGAAGGTCACCTATGGGTAAAGTTGATGAGGTAAGGGGAGGTTGTGAACTCGCAAAAGGAAATTGTTCGGCTTTTAGAGGATGGCGGCAGCCAAATAACCTTTGCTAACCGCCATGAATATTAAGAGTGTATTTAATTTAGGTTAATTCCGGCCTCCCTGGAGGCCGTATCAAAGCCGTTGGCTTGTCGGCCAGCCTGCAAATCGAGTGTATAAGTTAATAGGGTGTAGTCTTTCGGATCGGCTTTACAAATAAATCCCATCGAACGGGCAAATGTCTGCACGCGTTTGTTGTCGGCGGACTCAATGGAATAAATTCGCTGTAGGCCCTGTTCTTTTGCGCAGTCGATCAGGCGCTTTAACATTAATCGACCTAGCCCCAATCCCTGCCAATCATCGCGGACCACAACTGCGCACTCGCAGGCTAGCCCGTCTGCATCTACGGCGTAATGTGCGGTAGCAACGGCCCTTTGCGCATGGTCGCTGGTGCAGAGTGCAATAAAGGCCTCATGAACTTGATGGTCGTTATCGGTGAGTAGCTCAATCAGCTTTTGGCTGGCTTTACAGCTGCCGCCGATAAAGCGGTCTCGCCGGGTTTCTGGAGATAAGTCTTCTATCAGTTCTTTCTCCAGTTGGCTATCACTGCGGCAGATGGGGCGTATTGATACCCTGCGCCCATTACCGAGAGTAATTAGTTCTATCTGGTGCTCATTACTGACATTGCTATTTTCTGACATGGCTGTGAGTATCCCGGCAGCACCTGGCTGCATCATCTTTGGTTCGCAACGGGGGTTGGATATCACAAAGATAGACGCTCAAGTTGCGAACGTGGAACTATGTTACGCTCGCTTGGCCTGGGTCCCCAACAACCCCTTTGTCTATGCCTATGAAGAGCAGTTTTAGCCGAGAGAACTATACAGTCAGTTTCATTATGGTATAGTGCTGCAGCTGATTTTTCTCAGCTGCGTCATTTGTAGGCCGGTGATCTACCGGTATCCCCCCGTGAACTTTTCTAAATTCTTCCCGGAACCCTCTACTGAATGCCGCGCGCCGGCTGGCCGTTGAATTGACGGCTGTGTGCATCGAGCCTCACTTGCTCTGGATGCCAACTCCGATTTTTCTATTTGCTCCTTCGTGGTGCGAATGTGTTTGATTGCGCCCAGGGCGCAGTTTGAGGTTATTTATGTTGTTTGAAGATCTGGGCCTTGCCCAGGAGATTGCCCGTGCAGTTGCAGAGCAGGGCTATACTGAGCCCACGCCAATCCAGGCCCAGGCCATTCCGGCGGTAATGAAGGGCAGTGATATTATGGCTGCAGCCCAGACGGGCACGGGTAAGACCGCTGGTTTTACATTGCCGCTGTTGCACCGCTTAAGCCAGGGAGAGCGTGCCAGAAAAGGGCAGGTGCGCGCATTGGTACTCACCCCAACCCGCGAGCTGGCCGCACAGGTGTTTGATAATGTGCAGAGCTATAGCCAGTACCTGCCAATGCGTCATGCGGTAGTTTTTGGTGGCGTGAAGATCAATCCCCAGATTTCCCGACTGCGAGGCGGTGCCGATATTCTAGTAGCGACCCCTGGTCGTCTATTGGACCTGCACAATCAAGGGGCAATCCGCTTTGATCGCCTGGAAGTCTTGGTCTTAGATGAAGCAGACCGCATGTTGGATATGGGCTTTATCCATGACATTAAGAGAGTGCTGAGGATCTTACCGGCCAAGCGTCAGAATCTACTCTTCTCGGCAACCTTTTCTCCTGAGATTCGCCAGCTAGCCAAAGGTCTGGTGAAAGACCCGCTGGAGATTGATGTCAGCCCGCGAAACTCCACTACCAAAACAGTACGACAGAAGCTCCACCCTGTGGATAAGGCTCGAAAAACAAAACTGTTAAGTCACCTGATTCGAGAGAATGGCTGGCATCAAGCACTGGTATTTAGCCGTACCAAACATGGGGCCAATCGGCTGGTGAAACAGCTCGAAGGAGATGGCATCCTGGCAGCGGCTATTCACGGTAATAAGAGCCAAAATGCCAGAACTCGGGCTCTGGCGGATTTTAAAGCTGGCAAGGTGCAGATCCTCGTTGCGACAGACATTGCTGCACGGGGTATCGATATCGATCAATTACCCCAGGTGGTAAATTTTGACTTGCCCAATGTTCCTGAAGATTATGTTCACCGTATCGGTCGCACAGGACGTGCGGGCGCCCAGGGGCAAGCGGTGTCCCTTGTTAGTGCCGATGAAATTAAGCAGCTTCGCGATATCGAGCGCTTAATTGGTAAGCCAATTCCCCGCGAGGAAATCGAGGACTTTGAGCCAGATCATCAGTTGCCAGCCTCTGGCAACCCCAAGCGTGGCGGCCAGCAAAAACCTGGCGCCAGTAATCGCCCTGTAGGTTCCCGAAATAGTGAGGGCGGACGAGATGCTCGTGGCAATAGCGATGAGCGCCGTGGTAATCGCGGAAGTGGTCGCGGTAAACCAGAAGGACGTGGAACCGGTGGTCGCAATAGCAATGCCACCGCAGGTAAAGGAAGCAATGGAAATCGCTCCGGCGGTACTGGCAGGGCTCGCAGCGCTGAATCGGGTCGCAGTGATGGCCAAAAACCACAGAGAGCTCCGAGACGCCGCCCCAGTAGAGGGCGTTCGGAAAGCGCTTAGCATTTTGAGTTGTTGGTAATAAAAAAGCGGCCTAGGCCGCTTTTTTTGTCTTTATTCGCTTTCACTTTTTTACCTTTCGTTAGAGTTATTGAGCTAAAAAATTATTTATTTCGAGTGTGTATTATGGATAGTCTATTTTCTCTGTTTTTATTTTATATTGCACTGTAAGCAGTAAAGATAATCTACACCTGGTTTTGGAACCAGCGTCTGCTTCTCATTGTTTGTCCTTAATGTTTATTCCGAAGTTGATAACACTTCATATTCATAATCCTAGTTTGTGCTAAATTGCCCCCGCTTTTAAAGGCTAATTTACACAAGGAGATGTTGTGAAGCTTAAATCACTCACAAAATATTTTGCTCTTCCCTCTGTAACATTTCTACTTACAGGTACTGTGAGTGCTGAAATTCAATTTCAGCCCACAGAATTTCACTCGTATGGATCAAAAACAGAGGCCATCGCTATTGCTGATTTAAATAATGATGGACTTGATGATGTTGTACTAACTACATCGAGCAATTTTGATCCAGAAAATGACTTTAAGCTAAAAGTATTTCTACAGGACGAATTTGGTGGCCTGACTGAGTCTATTGATTACCCCCTTGCAGGTGGAGAGGCAAGTCTGCCTCAGTCTATTACCGTAGGTGATCTTGATAGCGATGGTTTGAAAGATGTTATTGTCGGAGTTGGTGGCGGCGTAACTGAGCTATACCTGCAAGATCCTGCGAACGGTTTAGTATATGCGGAATCCTTGGATAACTCCTATTCTGAGCGAGTCGCAATTGCCGACCTTGGCAATAATAATAAAGGAATCCTTGGAGTTAGTTGGGAAGAGAATGGTGCTGTAATAACCCATAAAGTAGGGGAGCCACCTACCTTTGTGAGTACCGCTAGCGATCTAGCTATTGAAAGTCCAGGGCAGGTGGCACTGGGTGACGTGGATGGAGATGGTATAACAGATATTTCTCTAATTGCTAACGGTTCCCCCCAAAGTAGGTTGGTTGTTCTAGCGCCGGATGATTCTTTGAGGTTGAATGAAATTATCAGTATTGAATTAGATGGAAATGCTGATGTCAATGATGATTTTAAAATAAAAGGAATCGCCATTGGCGACCTTAATAATGATGGCCGCAATGATATTTCAGTATCAATAGTTGGTGTGGGGCAGAATAATTCAAGAGTCGCTGTATATTACCAGGAAGAAGATAGCTTATTACAGCAACCTGAAACCCACAGTTTTGGAGGTCCTCCTGGAGAGCTTTTAATAGAAGATATTGATAATGATGGCCTTGCTGATTTAGTTGTCTTGCCGGCCAGTGGAGAGTTCTTAAGTATTTATCAGCAGCAAGATGATGGTACCTTGGCTTTGAGTAAACAAATTGCCATTCCTGGCGCAACTTATACTAGCCCCCAGAGTATGGCTAGTGGAGATATCAACGGGGATGGTATTGCGGATATCGTTGTTGCAAATCCGTTACAGGGATTGGTTATATTAAAAGGTGGTGCTGGGCATATCAACCAGCCACCCATGGCTATCGCTGGTGAAAATCAAACTGCTGAAGGTAATTCGGTGGTATTGCTCGATGGTACTCTGTCTTCAGATTCCGACGGCAGTATTGTGGCTTACCACTGGACACAGATTTCCGGTACTCCTGTTATCTTAGATGACTCTGGTAATGGTTTCGCTAGCTTTACCGCACCCTCCGAAATTACTGGAGTTGTACAGGAGTTAATTTTCGAGCTGGAAGTTGAGGATGATAAGGGTCTAAAGAATACTAGCAAAGTGGCGGTTAGTATTGGAACTAATTTGGCTCCTATAGTTTTGCTAGATCCAATAGCGTCAGTTGTTTCTGGTGAAGAGGTTAAATTATCTGCAAGCAGTTCTTATGACCTTGATGGCTCAGTTATTAACTATCATTGGCGACAGGTATCAGGCTTGCCAGTTGAACTGAAAAATCTTGATGATGGAACCGTTTCATTTGTCACCCCAGTATTTTCTGGGGATAAAAAATATTGGAGGATTTTTGAGTTTGAGATTGAGGTTGAAGATAATGGTGGTTTGAAGAGTAAATCAATAGTTCCTATCTTTGTTGAAAGCATCGTTTTAGCTGCCCCTTATATAATCTCGAGTTACCAATTCGTTGACCCAGGTGAGGAAGTCTTGCTTCAAGGGTGGGTTGGGGATAATGACGGCCATATTGTAGATTATCGCTGGCGTTCGCTCTCCGATATGGATATAGAATTGACAGCCCACGCCGACGGTAGCGCAAGCTTTATAGCACCCCAAATTCCTTGGGATGCAGAAATTACCCTGAAGTTTGAGCTTGAAGTCGAGGATAACGATGGCCTTACAGCCACGGGTTTATTTACTGTAATTGTTAAGCAGAATATGCCCCCAAATATTGGTGCTGGAACTATGAGAGTAGTTCAACCGAATACAAATGTGACTTTAGATGGTTCCTATTCAAATGATCCAGATGGATATATTGTGAGCCAACAATGGGAGCAAGTATCGGGTCCACCCGTTGAATTAGTAGACGATAATAATTTAATTGCCAAGTTTAAAGCTCCTGCAGAACCCGCTGTATTGTCATTTAAATTGAGTGTCACTGATGACAGAGGGGCGATAAGTCAAATGACCGTCAGCGTAGATGTTGAGTCAGCTCCCCCCAAAGTAATAAGCACTACTCAAGAAGTTGAGCCCGGTGAAAATGTCTTACTGGTTCCTGGCATTTCTTGGGATGTCCCTGGTGCGCATATTGTCGACTATCGCTGGAGTTCCCTCTCCGATAGGGGTATTGAATTGATAACTCACGCTGATGGTAGTGCGAGTTTTATAGCACCACAAAACTCGGGAAGTGAGTTTACTCTGGAGTTTGAGCTGGAGGTTGAAGATAACAATGGCCAAATAGTAACGAGTATATTTACGGTAATCGTAGAAGGAAATATTCCACCGTTTATGGTTGTTGCATATGGGGCTGTTGGCGGTGTTAAGACTAATACAATTTCGACCTTGAGCGGTGGGGCTTCAAGAGATCAGGATGGAACTATTGTGAGCCAGAAATGGGAGCAGGTATCTGGCCCTGCAGTTGAATTGATTGATGCGGACAAGCTGACTGCTTATTTTATGACACCAGCAGAGCCCGCCACTTTGTCTTTCAAATTCAGTATTACGGATGATGATGGAGCAACAACTGAAAAACTATAACCTTAGAGGTTGAGGAGTAGATAATATTAAAAGTGAGCCCCAAGAGGGGCTCTTTGTATAATTACTGTTTTTTATAGTTTGCCATATAATCCAAAGTTAACAGGGTCAGCGCTTCAGTACCCTTACGCAAAGCATCTTCATCCACATAGAAAAGCGGTGAGTGATTGCTTGGGGCTTGGCTGGCATCCTGATCTCTTGGAGTTACCCCCAGGAAATAGAATAAGCCTGGGATTTCATTAGCGTAGTAGGAGAAATCCTCAGCTCCAGTAATTTTCGGGATTTCGATTACGTTCTTTTCGCCAACAACAGACCTCAAAATAGGCAGGGCCATTTCTGTCAGCTCTGCATTATTTATTGTTACCGGATAGCCTTCCAGAATCTCCACATCCGCGCTTGCCCCGGAGCTTTCAGCAATTAACTCAGCAGTGGTTTTTAAGCGTTTGAAAATTTCTGCACGGTTATCCATATCAAAATTACGGATGGTGCCGTTCAGATAGACACTGTCGGGAATGATATTGTTGCGGACACCACCGTCAATACGTCCGAAGGAAACGACTGCGGGCTCTTTAGTGATATCGATCTGGCGGCTGACAATGGCTTGGGTGCCCATTACGACTTGTGCGGCGGCGACAATAGGGTCCACTCCACTCCAGGGGCGTGAACCATGGGTTTGGCGGCCGTTGATAGTAATACGGAACTCATCGGCAGCGGCCATAAGCGGGCCCGAGCGATAGCCGATGACACCGGTGGGTAGTGAGGAAGTGACATGCTGGCCAAAGGCCACGTCCGGCTTGTACTTCTTGAAAATGCCCTCTTTGAGCATTAGCTCTGCGCCACCTTCTTCATTGTCCGGTGCGCCTTCTTCTGCGGGCTGGAATATAAACAAGACGTTTCCAGCCAGCTCATCGCGAAGGCCTGTCAGGACCTCGGCAGTGCCCATCAGCATGGCCACATGGGTATCGTGGCCACAGGCATGCATAACGCCAACATCTTTACCTTGGTAAGTGGTTCTCGCTTTGGAAGCGAAGGGCACATCGGTTCTCTCGGTGACTGGCAGAGCGTCCATGTCCGCGCGCAAGGCAACAGTTGGTCCCGGTTTTCCGCCCCTCAAAAAGCCCACAAGGCCGGTATGGGCGATACCGGTTTCCACTTCAAGGCCCAGTGCACGTAAGTGTTTTTCAATATATTTGGCTGTTTCAAATTCGCGATTGCCCAGTTCTGGGTTCTGGTGCAGGTGGCGGCGCCACTCAATCACTTTGGACTCAGTGTTTTCCAGCAATTGCTGAGGCTTAGGGTCGCTTGCAGAAGCATGGGTAGCTAGCAGCGATGCACCGATTGCGATGGGCAGGAGCAGTTTTTTCACAGCACAATTCCTTCATTCTCATTATCGTCGGCCGATTCTACCCCAGATTTTGCGTAACCGACTCCCTCGAGCTGGCTTGCCTTTATATATTTTGAGTTTCCGCTGTTGACATGATGAACCGAGCGGTTCAAGATGTTCTGCATAGGTTGTGGAAAGAGCTATAACCACAGAACAATGAGGGTTGCAGGAGGCTCTCAAGGTTTTCACGAGACTGAGTGGCACAGAAAGTTATACTGATAGGTCATAGGTTGGAAATAATTAGAGATGTTTAACTTGTCGAGCCCTCTAATTATTTCTTAGAGGATAATTAACGGGTTAATTTATAGTGATAATAATAGGCAGGTTACGAATATATCTGTATGTCTCAGGCATATATAAATAATTATTATATTTATTGTTAGATTTACGACACTGTAAATTAGGTATTCTCTTAACTCGGTGGCTCTCTCGTGGTGGGGAAAGTTAAGCTTTGCCTGATTATTGGCTACCATTAATTACAAAGAAGTGGTTTTTATAGCGCCTAAAGCGATAACTCTTTATTGATGTCTCGGCCACATTTACGGTTTGGCTGATGGCATTAGTGTGACTTTTTATTAAATTTTGTAGCTGATCTTATATTGGCTACTACGGGATTCTGTGGCCGTAAGTAAATACCCATTTGCTTAGGCTGTTGATTAATTATTTTCTATAAAGTTGTTTGAAGGAGCTGATTTAATGTCATCCCCCCAATTACCCTCGAATTGGGTAAGCCGTTATGCGGATTGGCTTATTCGATATCGATGGCTGGTAGCCATTGGCGCACTACTGTTAGCCTTCTTTGCGGTAAGCGGAGCAAGATTTCTGGGTTTCAACAATGATTACCGGGCATTCTTTAGTGAAGCTAATCCTCAACTACAAGCTTATGAGCAAATCCAGCGCACTTACACCAAGAATGACAATATTCTGTTTGCGGTAGTGCCTAAAGACGGAAATGCCTTTTCCAATGATGCCCTGGCAGCCGTAGAGGAGATGACGGAGAAATCCTGGTTGTTACCTTATGCGCTGCGGGTGGATTCAATTACCAACTTCCAGCACACCATTGCCGAGGAAGATGATCTCCTGGTACAGGACTTGGTGGAAAATGCCAGCAATTTAGATGCAGAAACCCTGGCCTCTATCAAGGCTGTAGCGCTGGCAGATCCCACCTTGAAGGAGCGCCTGGTAAATAGTGATGGTTCCGTTACAGGGATAAATATCACCTTCCAGCTTCCACAAAAATCCATGCATGAAACCCCTGAAGCGGCTGAAGCTGCACAGGCATTGATGGAAGAGATTGAAGAAAAATACGATGTAGAGGTCTATGCGACCGGTATTATTTTACTGAGTAATGCATTTTTTGAGGCCTCTCAGTCAGATATGAGCACCTTAGTTCCGCTCATGTACCTGGTGATTATTGCAGTTGTATTTTTGTTGGTGCGGAGCTTCAGTGCGACTTTTGCAGCGCTGTTGGTTATCGTCTTCTCCATGGCCGCAGGCATGGGTTTGGCCGGTTTTATCGGTGTTAAATTGACACCGCCATCCGCTTCTGCGCCCACCATTATTATGACTCTCGCAGTGGCAGATTCGATACATATATTGGTGAGTCTGTTTGCTGCAATGCGCCGTGGACTCAGCAAGCACGATGCAATTAAAGAGAGCTTGCAGCTCAACATGGGGCCTGTGTTCTTAACTTCGATCACTACCGCCATTGGCTTTCTGTCGATGAACTTTTCCGATGCGCCTCCCTTCCACGATCTGGGTAATATTACCGCGATGGGTGTGATGGTGGCCTTCTTCTTATCGGTTACCTTACTGCCTGCATTGATGGCGATACTGCCGGCCAAAAGTCGCGCCAGTGAATCCAAAATTGGACGCTCCATGGATACTCTGGGAGATTTTGTGATTCGCCGTCAGCGCCCGATACTACTGGCGGGAGTCATTGTCTCGTTGGGATTATTGGCAATGATTCCAAACAATGAGATTAATGATGACTTTGTTGGTTACTTTGATGAGTCTGTGGAGTTTCGAACTGATTCAGATTATATCAATGACAACCTCTCTGGTATTTACCAGCTGATTTACTCGATCGAATCCGGTGACAACAATGGTGTTAGCAATCCGGAGTTTCTTGCCAATCTGGAGCGTTTCACTGAGTGGATGCAGGCCCAGCCTGGGGTGCGCCATGTCAATACCATTGGCGATACTTTCAAGCGCTTGAACAAAAATCTGCATGCTGACGATCCTGCCTACTACAGGTTGCCTGAAGAGCAGGAATTGGCAGCCCAGTATTTGTTACTGTACGAGCTGTCTCTCCCCTATGGCTTGGATTTAAATAATCAGCTGAATGTGGCTAAGTCGTCGACGCAGATTATTGTAACTCTCGATAATCTCAAGTCGAAAGAACTCAAAGTGGTAGCTGATGCCGGCAGTAATTGGCTGGAGAAAAACATTGGTGTAACTGCCTATGGCGTAGGTCCGGCGATCATGTTTGCCAATATTGCCGAGCGCAATATGGAGGGCATGTTGGTGGGCACTCTGGTTGCGCTGGTGTTAATTTCTGCACTGATTGGTATTGCCCTGCGCAGTGTCAAACTCGGTTTCTTAAGCTTAATTCCCAATTTGTTGCCGGCCGGCCTGGCATTTGGCCTCTGGGGTGCACTGGTAGCTGAAGTCAATGTGGCTGTCACTATGGTGACCGGTATGGCACTGGGTATTGTGGTAGATGATACAGTGCACTTCCTCAGTAAATACCTGCGCCAGCGCCGTGCAGGCTATAACGTGGAGGACGGACTGCGTTACGCCTTCTCTTCAGTGGGTGTAGCGATAGTTGTGACCTCAGTCATTCTGATTGCCGGATTTATGGTGTTGGCCCAGTCCTCCTTCGGTATGAATTCTTCCATGGCACTTCTGACCGCAATTTGCATTTTGATGGCCTTGCTGGCGGATTTCCTACTTCTTCCGATTCTCTTGATGAAGCTCGATGCCAAGGCATACGACCCCGCTATTACCCCTATTGAAAATAAGGAGCAAAACTATGCAACCCAGCCGCTCTAATAAACCGTTTTTGACACGGGCCCTAGCAGGTGCCCTGGCTCTGGCAGCTTTCTCTGTTTCTGCCAGTGAACTGGACCTGGCCGCAGAAAAAGGTCTGGAAATTGCCAAGGAGGCGGACCGCCGCGACTTGGGATTCGGTGATCTTAGCAACAGCCTTACAATGACCCTGCGCAATAAATATGGTGAGGAGAGTGTGCGGGCTATGCGCACAAAAACTCTGGAGCAGAAAAACGACGGTGATAAATCCCTGGTGATTTTTGACAACCCTCGGGATGTAAAGGGTACAGCATTTTTGTCCTTTACCCATAAAGTGGGCTCCGATGATCAGTGGCTCTATTTACCTGCTTTAAAGCGAGTAAAGCGTATTTCCTCCAGCAACAAGTCTGGCCCATTTATGGGTAGTGAATTCTCCTATGAAGATATCGCCTCACAGGAGGTGGAGAAGTACACCTACAAATATTTACGCAACGAGTCTTTCGATGGCCGCGATCACTTTGTTCTGGAGTTGGATCCGGTTGATCCTAAATCTGGTTATTCCATTCAACACCTTTGGGTTGATACAGAGGAGTACCGCGCATGGAGAACGGATTACTATGATCGAAAAGGGGACCTGATGAAGACCCTTACGATTTCCGACTACAACCAGTACGGCGATCAATACTGGCGAGCCAATAAAATGGAAATGGTTAATCACCAGACTGGTAAATCCACGGAGTTGTTGTACAGCGACTGGGTATTTGGCAATGGTTTTACCGATCGCGACTTCACCAAAAATAGTCTCTCCAGGGCAAAATAGGGATTGCGCCCATGGTTAACCGAAAAATACTCACTTTGTTGCCACTATTGGCGGCGCTGAGTCATGCGGCTGGAGCAGATGAGTTGAGCGGTTATGCGGGCCTGGAGGCCCGCGCATTCACCGCAGACCCTTTGGATTCAGCACAAAGTGATGCCGGTCTTTCTGCGTCTTTAAATCTCGAGTACTACCGGGATTTTGACGATGGAAGCCAGCGTGTTGTGGCCAGTGTCTTTGGGCGCTGGGATAGTGAGGATAACGATCGCAATCACGCGGATCTCGGCGAGCTTTACTGGTGGAAAGCTTACGATAATTTCGAGCTTTACGCCGGGGTGCGCAAAGTATTTTGGGGAGTTACTGAAACCGTGCATTTGGTGGATGTGATTAACCAGGATGATGCGTTGGAAAATATCGATGGTGAAGACAAGCTTGGCCAACCCATGATTAACCTCCTGATGGAGCGTGATTGGGGAACACTGGAGGTGTACGGTTTACTGGGTTTTCGCGAGCGTCAGTTTGCTGGCCGGGAAGGGCGATTGCGTGCGCCGCTGCCGGTGGATGAGGACGCTGCGGTCTATCAATCTGATCGGGAGGAGAAGCATATAGATTGGGCCTTGCGTTACAGCCATGTACTTGGAGATTGGGACCTGGGCCTCAGCCATTTTTCCGGCACTAATCGGGATCCATTATTATTGCTTACGGAAGATGGCTTGCTTGCGCCTTACTATGCACAGATCGATCAGACAGGTGTGGACATCCAAACTACCCGTGGAGATTGGTTGTGGAAGTTTGAAGCTATTTCATTTAAACCTCGCGGTGAAGGGCGCCAGACAGCGGCTGTCGGCGGTTTCGAATATACATTTTATGGTATTGGCGAAACGGTCTCAGATCTTGGGGTATTAATGGAGTATCAATTTGATGATCGTACCGGACCTTGGTCTACGGCTAGTCAAAATGACATTGCGATAGGGGCGCGATACGCTCTAAATAATACTCAGGATACGGAGCTTTTATTTGCCGTAAGTACCGATTTGGATAACGGTAGTCGTTTTTCCAATCTGGAACTGACCCACCGACTAAATGACCGCTGGTTAATGGAAGCGGAAGCGCGATTTTTCGGTAATGCCAATGAAGAAGACCCTACCTACAATTTGCGCAACGACGACTATTTTCAGTTGGAATTACGTCGCTATTTTTAAAAGTTAATTCTCACAGGAATACCCCCATTCCCACCCCAAAGAGGCAAGAAGTTTTGGGGTGGGCTTTTTTTAGGGAAGTGTATACTGGTCCAGAATTGTGGATAGCTGTTGGTAACTGTTTTTGCCTGCTGTGGTACTGCCCGTGCCTTTATTCAGAGCCACTACGCCTCGGCTTACCGCCATAACCATCGCGGCGAGGGCGGCACAATCGACACCGGCTTGCAATTGGCCATCGTCAATAGCCTTTTGCATACGGGTTTCGATCCGGTTCAGCATATCATTGGTACCCTTGGCTACCAGGTCAGCGAGAAACCCTTCACTGGCACCCACCTCCATTGCTGCCATAGTAGCGATACAGCCTTCAGGAGTTTCAGAACTCTCCATACCTGACTGAAGCATTTCCAGGAAGCCGCCCATAGCTGTGCGGAAGTCCGGGTGGTTCAAGGTATCCATAGCATCGCAGGCATATTGGGTGTGGAAATGTTTCAGGCAGCGGCCATACAACCCTTCCTTGCTTTGGAAGGTGTTGTAGATACTGGATTTATTCAGTCCCATGGCCGATTCAAGATCCGACAAGGAAGTTGCTTTGTAGCCTTTTTCCCAGAAAACGCGCATGGCCTTGTCTAGTACTTGTGACTCATCGAACTGCTTGCGCCCACTCATTTATCGTTACCAAACCTCAAAAAAATGATAGTGACACATCAACCTGGGGTGGGCAAGACGAGAGGGGGAGAGTCTCGAAATTATAGGGTTAAATAGGTTTTGGCATGAAAAGTCCAGCGGATTTACCGGTCCATGAATAGGTGGTCAGATTATTTTGTGCAAAGGCCTGGTGCTGACTAATGGGCCCCTTTTAACTGGTTGCTCAAAGTCTCTGCTTTAAGTGACCAGCTCGTCTTAACCTTTGCTTGCTGTGGCCCCGAGGTGGAGTCAGGGCTACCTGCGTGCGGTTCCTAAAAATAGATATTTAACCTATGATTTCGGCTGCGAATGAATAGAGAAGGATTAGGAAATTATGGGTATTTTTGATAAAGCCAAGGAACTCGGTGAAAGGGTCAATGAGTCCGTAACCGCTTTTAGCAGTGATGAAGTAATAGCCAATACCGTTATCAAAGCGGTTGAGAAACAGGAGAAGGTGAATGCCATTCTTAAAGCCAGGGGATGCAATTATCGTGTTGCGGACATCGATCTGGGGATGGGAATTCCACCAACGGTGACTTTTGGGGTGAGGCGAGTTGATGAGCTGGCAGAAAAAAAGGCTGATGAAAATGGCGTCATGACTTCCCCTGCGCCTGAAGAATCCGCCTTATAGTTACCGACTCTCTAAATGATGGTTCCGGAAATTTTATAAAGCGATATTGGAATAAACATTATGAAAATAGTGCGTAGCAGAGATTTTACCGGTAGTAAGCCCTGGGAATCGCAACTTATCGCAAATATGAACGGGATTACCACTAAACTTCATTGGACTAATAAACCTTATATTTGGCATATCAATGATGGTCAGGAAGTCTTCGCTGTTCTCGATGGTCATGTAGAAATGTTTTACAAAGTGGCAGGTAGAACCGAATCGGAACTTCTTGGACCTGGTGATATATTCCACGCTTCTGAGGGCACGGAACATGTAGCTCATCCTGTTGGTGAGGCTCGTATTCTGGTTGTGGAATCTGAGGGGAGTGTTTAGGTAAATCTTTTTATTTCTAAAAAAACACATTTTACCAAAAATTATTCTTGATTATGTGTGACTGTGATTAGTCCTTGCGATGTTAATTGCCTAGGTCGGGAAGCGAAAGATTAACTGCTGTGTATTCCGTTCCGCACGTATATGACGGATTATGACGACTTATTGTCATTTTCATACCATTATTTTTGCAAAATTTGCGATAACATTGGCGGTTTTCTTTGAGCGTTCTTATTTGTCCCGGTTGGGAAAGCAGTCTGTATTTTTTGCAAAAAAAGGGTGGTTTTTTCTTTGCCTGATATGACGAAATATGAATCACCTAAAAATTTCGTATTGGTAAATTTATCCACATAAACAGTAAGTAATGAAAACGATTATTGTCAAAAATTTCTAGCTAATAAAGGGAGTCTAGAATGCTGGAATTAAGACCGAATTGTGAGAGTTGCGATAAAGATCTCCCCCCTAATTCTGTAGAGGCGATGATTTGCACTTATGAGTGTACCTTTTGCAAGGCCTGTGTTGAGGAGATTTTGAGCAATGTCTGTCCCAATTGTGGAGGTGGATTTTGCCCTCGTCCGGTACGGCCGCAAGTGGCGAGACGCCAAGGGGTGGGGATTCAATTTCAGCCTGCATCGCAAAAGCGGGTTTTGAGTCGCTACAGTAAAGAGGAGATGCGAGATTTTGCTGCATCGCTGAAGGCGGTAGCCCCAGAGGCGCGCTAAAGATTTGCTTAAACTTAAATAAGCTCTTTCCTGTGACCAATCAAAAGCTTGCAGTCTAATTATTGTGGTTACTCGGTATTTTACTGCAAATATGTCAGAGGCTCTCTGGGTTAACCGGTTTCTTTTTGGGTTGAATGGTCCGGTAGGAATACTTTTGGGACTGGCAATATCTTCTCTGACACCGTAACTTATATTCCTTTTTTTTGGGGATCTGAACAGGGATAACTATGACGAGTATCGTAGCGGATATCGGCGGCACCAACGCCCGTTTTGCGATAGCCAAGCCAATTGCAGAGGGCTATCAGCTAGAGGGGCTGAAAGTAGTGGACTGCAAACGCTTTGAAGGATTTGATTCTGCGTTGCAGCATTGGCTCGATAGCCTCGATCAGCCCAGGCCAGAGAAAGTGTGTATTGCTGCTGCAGGCCCGCTGGAGAAGACTCCCTCTGGAAAGCGCGTTTATATGACCAACCTGGGCTGGAGCATTGATGCAAAGGCCCTGGCCGAGGAATTTCAGTTCCCCCATCTGGAGCTGATTAATGATTTTGCCGCGCTGGCTCAGTCACTACCGCGCCTGTCCAGTAGCGATTATACCGTGCTGAGGGATGTGCCTCGTCCACAGGGTGCGCCGATGGTAGTACTGGGTCCGGGAACCGGCCTTGGCGTGGCAGGCCTAGCCGAGGCAGATGGCCGCTATCATGTGCTTGCAGGCGAGGGTGGCCATGCCAACCTGACAGTATCCACTGAACGCGAACTGCAACTTCTACAGATCCTGATGAAGAGCCGGTGTCCGGTTTTTAATGAGTGGGTTCTTTCTGGCAGCGGATTGGTGAACCTTTACCGAGCCGTGTGTGAGTTAAATGGCCGTACTCCTGAGGCACTGACACCGCCGGATGTGAGCGCCCGTGGCCTGGATAATACCGATCCTATGTGTCGTGAAACCCTGCTGGATTTCCTCAATTTCCTTGGCAGTGCCGCGGGAGATGCTGCGCTGTATATGGGGGCTCGTGGTGGTGTTTTCCTGGGAGGGGGCATCCTGCCTCGGATCGCTGAGCTACTGCCAGAAAGTGAGTTCGAACAGCGCTTCCTTAACAAGGGTCGGGTTGCACCGTGGCTGGAAGCCGTGCCGGTATATGCCTTGAATGCTGGTTACCAAGCTCTAATCGGTGCTGCGGTGCAGTTAGAAGGCTGATTTGCCTATTTTGCCCCTGAAAAGAGGAGATCAACGATTTCGGGGGCGCTACAAAAATAGTTGAGAGGATACTCAGGACCCCCTTACCCCTGGCCTCCAGGAGGTTTCACAGTGTTGAAGCTATAAATCCCTTTTTCGCCTTTCCTGTCAGGTATCTTTTACGTTAACTCTATCGCGTACAATTAAGCGGCATAGCCGCGTGACAGCAGTCACAGTTTCTCCCACCTCCTCCCCCCTCAGGGGAGGATGTTATGGATTAGGGGCCGCCCTAGGATGCAGGGTCTCAACATAACGATAAGTCCAGGGAGAAGATGATGAGTCTATCCAATAAAGGTAAAGGGGTGCTCAGACCCACTTTGCTATCTGCTGCCATCGCGGCCTCCGTGTCCACCTCGGTTGGGGCCTATGCGCAGGAGCAGGAAACACTGGAAGAAGTAACAGTTACCGGTATTCGCACCAGCGTTTTGGACTCCGTTGAAGCCAAGCGCGCCGCCGATGTTGTGGCCGATGTGGTAGATGCGGGCGCTCTGTCATCTCTTCCCGACCAATCAATCGCCGATGCCTTGGGCCGCTTGCCCGGCGTAACCACCGTGCGATCCAACGGTCAGTCCTCACAGCTAAATATCCGCGGTATGAACGGCGACTTCCTGCAGACCACCCTGAATGGTCGTGAGCAGGCCTCTACCAGTGGATATACCGAAAGTACTCGCTGGATATCTTTTGACCAGTACCCAGCTGAGCTGATTAATCAGGCAGCGGTCTACAAGACTCCGAAAGCTTCTCATATCGAAGGTGGTGTAGCGGGCTCTGTAGAGCTGAAAACAGCCAATCCTCTCGACGCCGATAAAGAACACAACTTTAATGCCAATGTGCGTATGTCGTTTAACGACGCAGCAGACGATGTCGGTGCCGACGAATTCGGTGAGCGCGTCACGCTGTCGTACATGGGTAAATTTATGGATGACAAGGTGGGCGTAGTCCTGGGTTATTCCCACCTCGAACAGCCAAATAACTTTACCAAAGCGCGTGCAGGTGCTGACCAGCAGTTGGGTTATGATTCCACAGTTGATTACGATGGTGATGGTGTAACAGATGCTTTGCCACAAGCCTTTCAATGGCAAGCTGGAAATGGCTCGGATACCCGTAAAGGTTATTTAGCGAGTGTTGTTCTCCAACCTACTGATAACTTCAAAGCGCAGTTGGATTACTTTAAGTCTGACTTTGAGCGTAAGGATACTCGTCACGGTATTACTGTTGGCGGCCTATCTAAGATAAACACTTATACCCTATCCGATACCGAAGTAAATGGCGGTGTGGTTACCGATGGTACGGTAAGCATTACCGACCCAAAAACAGTTTACGATTCCAGCCCCTGGTTTGAATCCCGTTCTGAGGATCAATCCACCCAGGCGGACAGCGATAGTATTGGCTTGAATTTGGAGTGGAATTTGGGTGACCGCCACACCCTGGCCGTTGACTACTCCTACAGCAAGGGTACCAAGACGCGCAAGGACCGGATTGTGTCCATGCACGCTTACGACCTGACCTACGCTGACGACGGTAGCTTAGAGACCTGGGAGGAAGCTGCTGGTCAAAGCTTTGCCTATTCCCTTAATGGCGAAGGTATTCCCTCAGGCGTTTTCTCCGGTGTAGATTTCACCGATCTGGATACCATGCGTTTGTCGCGCTACGAAGAATACCCCCACGAGTACACCGATAAGGTTGAAGCCTTCAAGCTGGATTACAAGTTCGATTTAGAGTGGCGAGCCATTGCCTCTATTGAGGCAGGATTCCGTGTCTCTGAGCGCACATTTGACTCTGAGCGAGGGGCCTTCCTTTATGGTAGCCGCGATGGTCAATTCAATGACTACTGTGCGGACAACCTGTCCGATATAGACTGTGCCCCTCAGCGGCTTGATGGTTACGTAAGTGTTGAATCCTCTTTTGGACTTTCACAGCTTGTAGTCAACGATATGGATGCTTTGGCTTCCAGTATTTTTGGTGCTGGGAACTATGAAGGTAAGAAGGTGTTTAGCCGAGACTGGACATTTGTAGAGTCCGGCGCTGTTACCGAAGAGATCTTTGCCTATTACCTGATGGCCAATATCGATACACAGCTGGGTAGCATTCCGGTTACCGGTAACTTTGGTGTTCGAGTTGTTGAGACAGATGTTAAATCAAAAGGCATTCAACAAATTGGTGATGGGCTTGGTGTCGAAATTACCGATGATGTCGGTGTGACAAGCTCCAACTATGACTATGTTGAGTATGGTCCTGAATACACTGATACCCTGCCTTCGCTTAACTTAAATTTCGAGCTGACCGAGCAGGACTATATTCGCTTTGCAGCAGCTAAGGTTATGGGGCGCCCTCCAGTAGCCCAATTGAAGGGCGGTGCTGGTTCCTGGGTTAGCGTAAATGATAAGACTCGTGCAGAAGAGTATAACGTGTGGACCAAGGGCTCTCCCTACCTTGATCCTTTCCGTGCGAATCAAATTGATTTGGCTTACGAGCATTACTTCGAAGATGGTGGAGCGGTAACAGCGGCTTTATTCTGGAAAGATATTAAGAGCTTGGTAGAGAAGCAGAATATTTATCTAGATAGCCAAGCAGAGCGCAGTGCTTTGTTTGACTCTTTAGGAATAATTATTCCCGGTGGGCTGGAAGCGGGTGAGTTCCAGACTTACGTTAATAATGATAAAGGCGGTTATATTCGCGGTATCGAGCTGGCGGGAACCAAAACCTTTGACCAGCTGCCAGGGATTTTTTCCGGTTTGGGAATGACTGCCAGTTACTCTTACACAGAGAGTGAAACAGAAATTACTGGTGGAAACTTCTATGGTGAGACATTGCCATTGCCCGGGTTGTCCGAAAACGTGTGGAGTACCACAGTATTTTGGGATATTGGTAACTTCAGTAGTCACGTAAATGTGCGTTATCGAGATGAGTTTATCCTGAATATGCCGATACCGGGAGGTTCTACTCCGGCTTTAGCTGAGGCGTACACTACCGTTGATGCTCAGATATCCTATGCATTTGATAATGGTATTGATGTAATTTTCTCTGCGAGCAATCTCACTGACGAAGCGGATGTTAAATCCTACGGCGTCGATGGCACCCTTGGTGAATACAGTGAATTTGGGCGTCAGTTCTACCTCGGCTTGAACTACAGCTATTAAGCACTGCTGATTTTTCGGCGTAAAACCGGAAATGCAATAAGAAGACCGCCCGATGAGCCAAGCTTACCGGGCGTTTTTTTTGGAAACTGAAACGTCTACTTTTCGGTGTCGCGCGAAATAATTGAGAGTTTTCATGAATAATAAAAATAAGAAAGTAGTTATTCTTGGCGGGGGTACTGCTGGTTGGATAACCGCCAATCTGATGGCGACCCATTGGCAGGATAAAGGGTTTGAAATCACCCTGGTGGAGTCACCGGATATTGGGATTATCGGTGTGGGGGAGGGGTCAACTCCGCCGCTAAAAGGTTTTATGGAAACTATAGGGGTTAGCGAATCGGAGTGGATGCCTGCCTGTAACGCTACTTACAAAGTCGGAATTACTTTTAGGGATTGGTCGGTTAAGCCGGGCTTTACCGAATATGTTCACCCCTTTGTCGGCCAGCCTGACCAATTTACTATCCCGGTATTTTTTCATAATAGTTACTTGCGCAGGAAGGGCGTTGACTTGGAGGGGCACCCGGACCACTTCTTTCTGGCCACTGAGATGATTCGGCAAAAATTATCCCCGGTCGCGCCAGAAAACTTCCCTTTTGAAATTGCCTATGGCTACCATTTTGATTCTGGTTTATTGGGCCAGTTCCTGCGGCGTGTTGCCGAAAAAAAAGGGGTTCGCTATAAGGTGGCGACAGTGGCTGGCGCCATGCTCGATGCACAGGGGAATATTGATCACCTGAAAACTACTGATGGTGAGGTTCTCAAAGCGGATCTGTATGCGGACAGTTCCGGCTTCCGTGGAAATCTTATACAACAATCCCTGAAAGTTCCTTTTATCAGTAGCGCTGAGAGTCTGTTCAATGATTCTGCGGTTGTATTTGCTACAGACCAGGAAAGGGAGTATGCACCGCACACTATTTCTACTGCGATGAAATATGGCTGGGCCTGGAAAATCCCGCTGACTAATCGCAATGGCAACGGATATGTTTACAGCTCTCGCTTTGTCGACGATGACAAGGCAGAAACTGAATTTCGCGCTCACTTGGGGTTGTTGGACAGTGATGTCGAGGCGCGTAGATTAAAGTTCAAGGTTGGACGGGTTACTCAACACTGGGCCAAGAACTGCCTGGCGGTGGGGCTCTCCCAAGGCTTTATTGAGCCTTTGGAGGCAACGGCACTTGATATGGTTCAGGAAACCGTGGTGCGCTTTATAGAGGCCTATAACAATGGTGATCATACAGATAAGTATAGGGATGACTTTAATAATCGTATCAGCGCTCGTTTTGATGCGGTGCGGGACTATATCGTCTGTCACTACCGTATTAGTTCGAGAACAGATACGGATTATTGGATTGCCAATGGCACTAATGAAAAAATATCTCCCTCCCTGCGTTCAATCTTGATGTCCTGGATGGCAGGCAAGAATATTACTGATGAACTGCTGGACCAAAAACTAGATGTCTATTTCCCGAATGTATCCTGGAATTGCCTGTTGACTGGCAAGGGAATTTACCCGGGGCGGGAACAGTTGCGCCCAGGCAATAGCCTGGCAAATAAATATAAAATTGAAGATATTTTGGAGTTTAATCGGCGATGTGCATTGAATTTTAAATCGCACCAGGAAAGACTACAGGAATTACGAGATCAAAAAGAGTTTGTGTTTAGCTTATTTGGAAGTGGATAATGACGCCTAATGTATAGGTGGGAGTGAGCCGGATAGCTTATGGTGCCGATCCGGCTCTCAAGAGCTTTACTCTTCTACTCTTTCCTCTAATTTCTTGGTTTCTCTCAAGTGCAGCATACGCTTGCTATCTTGCTCACCACGGATTTTCACCCGATCACCAGATTTCATGCCCCTACGTTTTACCTCTTCGGCATCTATAAAGTAGTAGTTGCCAGTGGTCTCATCTTTTAAGCTGAAGCGACGCTCCACTTTTCCAGTTTTAAAGTCCTCAGAGATAATCTCTTGCAGGGTGCCAGTGACAACCTCCTCGGCTTGGGAGAAAACACTAAAAGTAATACCTAGGGCGAAAGTTAAAGCCTTATGCATGAAGGGTACCTTTGTATTGCAGTTGCTTTTGATATTTTCAATTCCAAAATCCTTTACAGGACTACTAATTGTTGTAACTAACAGATACTACAGCGGATTTATTTGACGTATTATTGGATTTATAAGTAATGGTCAGGCCTGCGCTGGTATCCTTAAAGGAGTCACCGACTTTCTCAAGTATTTTGACATAGGATGAATCTATATCATTCAAATAATGAATGGATACTGAATTATCATAGTAAGCTCTTGGATTTAGAGTGTTATGAGCAACATGATAATTTACATAGTAATATGCCTGCCCATTTTTGCTCCCATTACTTTGTACTTTTAACTGCTGGGGTAATGTTCCGGTAAGTTCTCCTGCAGTAAGTTCTATAGCTTGAATCTCTATATCTTGGGAACTGCCTGCTACTTGATTGATAGTAGTACTATAATCTGGGAATAGTTTGTACCAGCCCATGACCTCTCTGTGAGGACTGCCAAACAGACGGGATTTGGGCCAGTTACCCATAAATGAGCCCGCTGTACCATACTCATCCTCGGGTCTACCATCATTATTTTCGTCCAAGCCTGCGTGACCGAGTCCAATGTTATGACCTAGTTCGTGTCCCATTAGAGCTTGATCAGTACGTGCGGCAACTATACTCCAGGCCCCAAAAGACCAGTCTTCACCAACAGAGGCAATACCTGCACCGATTAAATTGGCATCCTCGGCTTCAGAGGGATAGATATATACCTGATGATCCCAATCACGGAGATTCAGTGGTTTGCCATTGTCATCTACTAAATTATCCTTGGCCCATTGTTGAGCCTTGTCTCTCCAGGTGAAGCCACCATCGGTGTACTCGCCTCCTTGGCTTTTGCGCGCCAAAACAGAGGCGATACTTAAAGTGCCGCCATTTTGCGAATCTGGAATATTATAAGTAATACAGTCTATAGAGCTTTCTTCTACACCATCCTGACCATAGCAGTAATGCGATAAACTTTTCTTCTCGATCCGATGTCTCTGAAATTTTAGCTGCCCCTGCGAGTTTTGTAGATAGACCTTATCGAGCGAGTCGGCCTTATTGAAGGTCATGTCTGCAATTTCAGAAACACCTGCTTCTCTAGTAGCGAGTGCATCAGAAAAGTTCATAAAAACAAAAACAATACTATTTTCTTTTGAGTTGACTGTAGCTATAGAAAAGTTCACAGAATGCTCTGTGTTATCACTCAATTTAAATTTGATGGTGTCTTCTCTGGTCTCCCCCGCCTTTAGATTTGTTGCGTTGTTATTTAGGGAATATAGCCAACTGCCATCGGTACTAAGAGTAAATTCACCATATTCCCCATTGATAGTTCCCGCCACAAATTTGGGAGTGTTACCATCCACATCTTCCAGTACTAAATTACCCGAGGCCCGTTCTTTATTATTGACGACTAATGTACTGAGTGGCAGGCTGGGGCTGAAAGAGTAAGGGTCGTCATACCCGGTAATCTGAATGTTAACTTTAGTGGTTTCACTACCACCACCAACACCAACACCCACTGTAAATGCATCTGTAACTTTCTCATTGGCATTTAAGGGATCGGCAAGTGCACTATCCAGAGTGTAAGTCCAGCTACCATTTTCCGATATGGTCAAGTTGCCATAGGTGCCTTTAAGATTAGCTTTTTCAAAAGATTGATTGCCATTGGCACTGTCAATCAGTTTACCACTAGTAGAGATACTGGTGTTTTCAATAACATTACCTTCACCACCTTCAATTTTGCCAATAGTGGTTCCAGTAGTAGTTCCAGAATTGTTGCTCCCACTGCTACTGGAGTCACTATTACTACCTCCTCCACCACCGCAGGCAGAAAGAAAGGCAGTTAAGCTGATTGTTGAAAATATTTTAAGCGATGTATTCATATTGCTCTCGAATCTTGATTGTAATTTTCGCAGGATTATAGGGCGGGTATTTTCTTATTCTGTGAATTCAGAGGAATATTTGAGGTTTCTTTGGGGGAGTATGATTTGGGCAAATACTAAATATTAATAGTGTGAATAAATTGCCTGTTACTCAGTGAAATATAATTCTGTTTTGAGCGTGTGACCACGCATTTAATTGGATTGCTGTGCAATAAACATGCAACATTTCTCTTGAGTGTCAACAATGTCCTAAAAAGGAGGAGAAGCGACCAAACTATATATGGCCGCTTTTTCTAGATGTGTTTTGGATGACTATTCTTCAGTAGATAAGAGACTTATTAACTCTGCGACTTCTATCTGATTGCAATATTGTGATTTCTGACACTTTTGCAAAGTCGTTTTTATGGTTTTGTTGCCACTTTGTTCTGTGGCCAATTTTAAATAATGCAGGGCCATTTTAAGGTCATAATTTGTGATCTCTCCCGCACTATATGCTTTGGCCAGTTTTAGGGAGGCGCCGGTATGCCCAAGCTCGGAAGCGCTTCGGTAATGACTTAGGGCTCGTTCACTGTTGGCGGCTACGCCTAGTCCTTTCTCATACATGCGCCCCTGATTATAGAAACCATACTTAGAGTTATGTTTAGAGGCGCGCTCAAACCATGCTAGTGCTTCAGCATAATTCAGCTGATCCGTATCTTGAGAAAGATATAAAAGCCCGAGGGCATTCATTGCATCGACAGAACCTGCTTCGGCGGCTTGCGTCAGGTAAGTCTTAGCCTGCTGTAGATCTTGGCCCACTCCCTGACCATTTTGGTAGAGTAAACCAAGATTGTAGCTGGCTCTTGTGGATCCCTGGCTTGCGGCATATTGGTAGATTTTAGCTGCGCGCTGGTAATCCTGTTTAACACCCACACCTAGAGCGGAGGCATAACCTAGGTTGGTTACACAATCGAGATTGTTTACTTTTGCACAGAGGGCATACCAGCCATAGGCACGATCGTGATCGGTTCGTACAATTTTTCCTCTGGAGTTGAATAGACCCATACGTAATTGTGCAGGCAAGTGCCAACGAAGGGCTGCTGCTTCGATGTCTTTCAGCGCAGAAAGTGCATCTTGTGGTTGTTGGTAGAGACCATTTTCTTTAATTTTTCCCCTTAGATATAAGGCTGCGGGAAAGCCGGCCTCTGCGGATTGTTGTAGAAAATACATGCCTTGATGGCTTTGATTTTCGTCTGCCACTTCAAGCAGGTACTTGCCATAGTAATACTGCGCTGGAGGATAGTTTTCTTTAGCCGCCTGGCTGATCAGGTTTGTGAAAATTTTCTGTTGCCCAGGCTTATCTTTTAGGTGGGTGCCCGCCTGCTCTAGTAGTGCCGGGGCATAGCCTTGCTTTGCGGAAAGCTGCAGGTAATGTGCTGCCAAGTCAGCTCTTGGCATATCGTATTGATCAGATGCTAATAGCAAGGCCATTGCGTACTCGGCTTCGCCCCGTTGTAGGGTTTCCGCTGCGCTTGCCAATAACTGGCTGGTCAACTCCGTGTCTACTTCTATTCCCAGGCCGATGGTAGTGATATAGGCAAGCATAATTTTGCCTTCCTGCAGCCCCAGGTCTGCGGCGGCAACAAAGAGTTGTGCGCATTCATCCACTGCGAACTTTGTACTGTTACCCTCAAGGCACAAATTACCAAGGCTGATATTGGCAGTGAGCGAGCCCATGCCAATGGCTTTCAAGTAGGTTTGTTCGGCCTGCTGGAAATTCCCTTCGGCTTCTTGAACCTGGCCTACAGCGTGTAGAGCAGAGTAGTCAGAATCTGCCAGAGGTAGCAGTATATTTTTATATAGGGCATCGGAGAGACCCGCGAATGGGTATTGGATATCGAGCAAGCGATGTAGAAAACGGTTATTGTCAAAATAAATTTTTCGGACTTTTCCGTTATTGGGGTCTCGTATATTGTAAACCCGGTATAGACCACTGCGACTCGCGGCAAATTCAAAATAGCTATCGAGTATTTCAAAACCGGAAATATTGAGTAGGTCTTCGGCATCGCCCCAGCTGGCCACTTCATAAGCGCTATAGTAAGTATCACCTCTGCGCGTTGACAGTATTCCTCTGGCAATAAAATTAAAAATATTTTGGTGGTAGCTGGCGAGTTCGTCATTACCAATGGACTCATAGCACTCTGTGGCACTCAGGTGCGGCAGCAGAGAAATACTATTGAGCTGGGTAACTTCTTGCCAATTTACCTCTGCACAGCTTTTTTGGCCTGTCTCTAGCGCAGTCATTTCTGCCTGGTAACGCCCCTGCGCTTCTAGTGAATTGAGAGATTGAGGAGACTTTAGGTACTCGCTCCAATAAATGGGGTATTGCACAGATTCGGGTGCGAGTACCACTTGTCGGGTCAAGTCCTGTAAGGGATCGACCGGTGTATGTATTGTTGATTGTGAGGCACAGGAGGCCAGCAGTAATAGAGTGAGAACAAAAAGCAGCTTCTTCATGGCTTACTTCCTGATCAAAGATTTAATCAGGTTTTTCATTTCCTGGCTCTTATTGCGATTGGAAGAAGCTTCCCCTTTGGCCCAGAATTTATATTGCAGCGCTCTGTCGAGCTTATTGAACTCGGCTAAATATTCAGGCACCTCCTGTGGCTCTACATGATCGACTTTGGATTTAAAGTTGTAGACCACCTGGAGGGCACTGTTCTCCAGTTTGGCGCTGCGAGTGAAGTTGAACCAGGAATTATCGATCGTGGTTATGCCCAATTCCTCCTGCCAGAGCAACTCCCCTTGAATATTCACCCTTGCACTCTGCTGAATATCCACGGGGTGTGTCAGGGCCAGCGGGCTCTGACGAATGGGGTGCTGAGGCTTGGATAAATAGGGTACCAAGGCGGAACCATACAGGGAAAATATCTTACGTGCGGAACTTATCTGGGCAAAGTCACCAATTTGATAGTGCTCGGATACCACTAGCTGGTTTTCCTGTAGGCTGTCTTTGTAGGTGATCTCGGGGCTGGTGTTCACTCCCGGATAATATCCGGCAATAAAATTGGTGTAGCTATTTTTGATTTGCTCTGTGTCTGCAGAGAGGAAGAACTGGCGCACCTGCTCTGCTTTACGATGAGAGAAGCGGGAGTTTACCTGGAGCTCCGCACGATTTTCTGCCGCATTGATATCGTATTGTTCTTCGATACGAGCACTTAGATTGGCAACACTTTCCGAGCTTGGGTTTACGGTTTTTAGCGCGTTAGTATGCTTTGCAATAGGGAGTGCCAATTCATAGTTGAAAAAGCCTTTGCTCTCTATATCAATCCCCTGGCCTGAAGCCGTGGCATCCACCCAGTATTCCCGGTCATTCAGTTCGATCAGGTTTATCACATGGTTAAAAGTCTCCGGGGAGGGAATATCCTTGCCGATATCCCGCCCGCGGGAGGAGGACACGAGGGCGGGATAGGATTGTACCCCCAAGTGGGCGAGCATACTGGTCAGCAGTAGGGCCTTATCTTTACAGTCCCCGTAGCGTTTCTCCAGAGTTTCCTGGGGTGTTCTGGGTTGGTGGGAATTGATACCCAGTTCAATGCCAAAATAGCGAATATCTTCCTGTACATACTCAATCGCCTTGCTGACTGCCGCCTCCAACCCCAGCTGCGCTCGCCAGTTATCCAGTTTGTTTTTTAATGACTCCGGTAGTGTGCGATCGATCTGATAAAGGTTCTGGGCCCAGTCATTAACCTGTCCCCAGTTGTCATAGCTGGAGTATTGGAAATAATTGAGCGGATCGTGCCAATATGGATATTCACTTTCCATCGGCACTCCGGCCACATCGCGCAGATCGATGGTATAGGTGTGATTGTCCTGCAGGTGACTTTGCTGGACAGAATATTCGCGCTTGTTAAATCGGTAATTGAGCTTCTTGTCGCTGCTAATTTTTACAAAACGACGATCTACTGCCTGGGGCCAGGAGAGGTACAAACGGCCAAAATCACTACGGGCAAAAATCGGGTTGCTGCCCTCAATGGTATAGGCGTAGCTGATAATATCGCCGGGGCGAATATCTTCCAGTATATACAGCGCGTTCCATTGTTCGGAGTAGAGTTTATTGGAGAGTTCCTGCTCAGACTGGAAAAGCTTGAAACCATCCTTTTGCAAGCGATCTAGATGCTCACCGTTACGCTGTACACTGATATCGTGCACCTGCAGCCTTTGGAAGGCCGGATAGAAACTGAAGTTCAGCTCGGCAATTTCACTGACCCCCTGCTGATTCAGGGGTTCGACCACGATCTGAAAGTAATACTGTTGCTCTTTTCCCCTGTGGCGAAGCTGGGAGTTGGATAGGTGCACCCGCACACTGCCTTGCGAGGGGCGTTTTGACTCTACTGGTTCTAATATTTCCACCCACTCGGGAGTAGTACTGAACAAGAGTTCTGGGGCTGCCTGTGCGAGTGAGGTGACAAGGATTAGTGCGGCGGCCAGCAGCTGGCCGGGGAAGCGATATTTCAAGGTGAGCCTCAATAGTTTTGCAATGGGCGCTAATAAGCCCTGATTAGGATACCGAGGGAGCTAAAGCTGAAATGCAGGTAATTACCGGTTGGCCCCAGCAAACCGGTAGCTCCTCCTGAGCTTCTCGAGCGCTGCCTGTAAATCTTGGAACAGCGCTGGGTGACGGTACTCCGTTAACCGCCAAGTGTGCCGGTAAATATACCCTATGCCCGAGACAGAATATATTGAGTAAGAGGTTGGTCTGTGTGGGGGTATAAACGACGAAGTGGAAGAGTCGGTATCACCGAGCCCTTCTCTGTAAAGGCCCGGTGATCTTTGAGAGATTATTGGGACTGTTCTGGCTGCTGAACCGGCATGGCCTCCAATTTTTGCCTCAGTTCCTTGAGTTTTTCCTTCACTCGCGCGGCATTATCCGGGCCCATGCGAATCATTAATTTTTGTACACCGGGCAGTTTTTCAAGCTTGGGATCGGCAAACTTAAAGTAGACCGATGGGCGCACCAGCTTGATAGGACCTTCAACTTCAGGGGCTGCCAGTACCTTATCGATGGCTTCAATCACCACCTGGTGAAAGGTTTTATTGCGCATGCCCAACTCGCCATAGGCCTGCGCCAAGCGCGGATACCAGTACTGGTAAAGGCCCACTGCGGTATCGGTATCTATTGAGGCGAACAGTCGCACAGGCTTATCGTAGCGACGGTAATTGTCCGGCGACAATTGGTAGCCCTCTATCGAGGAGCCGGTAACAACAATAGGGCCGCGTATGGTTTTCAGTGGGCGGTGCTTGTGGATCAGGTTTCCTCGCGCACCGGAGTTGACCGCAGCCACCCATTTGCGAATCACCTCATCGTTTACCAACCAGCGCGACAGGGCGTTGTCTGGGGCCAGGCTCATCAGGTCGTCATAAGCGGCCTTGTCGCTCTCATTGAGTGGAGGCGGTGGTTCCCTGCTGGGCTCTTCCACCGGAGCGGGTTCCTGAGGTTCAGGCGTGGTGGGCTGCTCCTGGGGTTGCTCCAGAGTTTCTGGCTCCGGGGTGCTTTGGGGTTCTTCAATAATTTTGGTAGGGGGAACTTCTTTCTTTTTTTCCTCGCCAGTCCACAGCCAATAGGCTGCCGCGGCGACGACGATCACCACAATAATTCCGATGATCCACCCATGCCTAGACTGTTGTTCCGACATTCCCTGCCTCCTTTTGCTGCTATCAGAATGTGACCCTTTGACCACGGCAAAGCCCTTCGGTTTCTCCGTGGTGTCTGGGTTTTACCTTACTCTCCGCCGCAGCCGGTCGCAAAGGGGATTTGCTTCGCTTTTTGCCTATTGCGAAAATCCTGTGCGTCTGCTGTTTGCGAAAGTGACGAAAACAAGTACTGGCTACGCCCCCACTTGGGAGGATGTAGGAATCCCATTGCCGATTAGAGTTGGCTGGTGAAAATGTGCGCGGCGAATAAGTGAGAGAGCAATGGTTAAATTTACCAGCTTATTAATAGGTCTGTTTCTGGGAGCTGTTCAGGCAGCGGCGGCCGAGGGGCCAATTGATCCCTTTTGGCGTAACGCTACCATCTATTTTATGTTGCCGGACCGCTTTTATAACGGCGATAAGGGCAATGACTTTCCCTACGGGCGCAAGGATGACGGGGCCCATCTGCGCGGATTCGCCGGTGGCGATCTGCGCGGGGTGATCGAAAAAATTAAGGCGGGCTATTTCAACGATCTGGGAGTAGATGCTATCTGGATGTCTCCGGTCATTGAGAATATCCACGGTCACAATGACTCTGACAAGCGCACCTATGCCTTCCACGGCTACTGGCCCAAAGACTGGACCGCAGTGGATGCCAACTTTGGCACTGAGGCCGAGTTAGCGGAGCTGATAGAGGCCGCGCATAAGCGCGGTATTCGTGTGTTACTTGATGTGATTCTCAACCACACCGGCCCGATAACCGCAAAGGACCCGGAGTGGCCCGCTAGCTGGTTGCGCAAAGGCACGCAGTGCGATTGGTCTGATTACGCCGGCAATGTGGAGTGCGCGATCCACGCCAACCTCACCGATATCCTTACCGAGAGCGATAAGCCCGTGGCACTGCCGCCGCAGCTTGTGGATAAGTGGCAGCGCGAGGGCCGCCTGCAGCAGGAGCTGAGCGAGCTGGATGCATTTTTCGCACGTACCGGCTATCCGCGCGCGCCCAAGTATTACCTGATCAAGTGGCTGACCGATTGGGTGCGGGAATACGGTGTGGATGGCTTTCGTGTGGATACGGTAAAACATGTCGAGCCCGAAGCTTGGGCAATTCTGAAAAAAGAGGCGGATCTGGCTCTGGCTGAGTGGAAAGCAAAACATCCACAGCAAAAACTCGATGATCGCGATTTCTTTATGCTGGGTGAGGTTTATCACTTTGGTGTGAATAATTATGGTCCCACCGTTGGCCGTGTTTACGATTACAGCGATCAACAAGTGGATTTTTACCAGTATGGTTTCGATAGTTTGATCAACTTCGATTTTGCCCAGGTGGCCGGCGAGCCCGCGGAGAAAATTTTCTCCAGTTATTCCAGCGCATTGAATTCTGGTGCGTTAAAGGACTTGGGGGTGCTCAATTATCTGGGCTCTCACGACGACCACCACTCCTTCGATCGCGAGCGCCAACAGACCCGCATTGCCGCCAGTAAACTGATGCTGGCACCGGGGGCGGTGCAAATTTATTACGGTGATGAGCTGGCGCGCCCCATGACCGATGCCCGCGCTTTTGGCGATGCGGCCATGCGCAGCCCCATGAATTGGGGTGACCTGAAAAAAGCTGAAACCCGTGCGCTGCTCACCCATTGGCAGAAGCTCGGTCAGTTCCGCCGCGCACACCCCGCCCTGGGCGCTGGTGTGCACAAGAAACTCGCCGATAAACCCTACACCTTTGCTCGCACTTTAGCCGGGGAGCAGCCGGTGGTGGTGGCAATGGAGCTGCCCCGTGGGGAGAAGCGTATTTCTGTAAAAGGTGTGTTTACCGATGGTACGGTGTTAACAGATTACTATTCCGGTGAGCTTGCAAAAGTTGAGGGTGGCAGTGTGACTTTTAATACCGATGGGGATCTGTTGCTGCTTTCAGCTAAATCAAAGTAGTCCTGGTTTTTAACCGGCTCGAGAAAGAAAAAGCCCAGCAAATGATTGCCGGGCTTTTCGCAGAAGTTTCGAAAGGAATTTACACTTCCGTGTTGGTGAACTGGTTGCACACCATCACATCCACGTCCAACTGGCCGATCACCCGCTCGGCGGTATTGCCGCGCAACAGCGAGCCGGTTTCACCGAACTGGTTGAGAGTGCCCATTACCACCAAATCCGCATCAACTTCTTTAGCCACCGCTTCCACTACATCGCTGGTATAGCCCTGCTTCACATGAATACGGTGCGTGGGTACGCCGGTTTTATCGGCGAGCTTGGCCAGTGCGCCGCGATCTGGGTAGCGCATGGAGTCCAGATAGGCATTTACCAGGTGCAGCTCGGCGCCGTAGTGGCCGGCAATATAGGTGGCGCGCTCACTGATCTGGCGGTTTAGCTGGCGCTGTTCCAGGGTCTTCGCCTGATAGTTGACGGTGGCCAGCACCACTTTGCGCTCGGCCTTGGCGCCGGGGCGAATCAGTACCACCGGGCAGCGTGCGGTTTTCAGCACTCGCCATTTGGATTCAGCGAAGGTAAAGCGGCGGCTGGATTTCTTGTGCACTGGCAGGTAGATCATTTCCGCATCGCAGCGCTTGGCCTCCTGCACAATGGCCGCCTGCCAGTCGCTGGACCAGCACACAGTAATCTCGCAGGAGAGACCGGCCTCGGAGATAGGTTCGCGGATCTGCTCGCGGAACCAGGATTCATCGCGGAATAGGTGGTCGTTCACTGCGCGGGTATCTACTGCTTCGCCATCCACCGCGACAAACACTGCCAAGCGGGGCTGGGGCTTGCGCCCGCGGGAAGTGGTCAGGGCGCGTTCCAGGGCCACATGTCTGTCATCGTTGGGGTCCACGACCACGAATACGGTGTTTTGCTGCTCCATCTTTCCTCCAGATCAATGGGTCTTTCTGGTCCCTGCCTTATGCAGTTGACTCCTGGGTCTAAGTTATCACGGAGAGGCTCTGGCGCGGGGAATTTGTCGTCTCAATACGAGGAAAAGCGCGCCAGATAGGCCTTGCTAGCGGCGCATGATGAAGTAAAGGAGAAAGTCCGTATTGAGCCAGATCAAGACCTGCCGCCGGTTTGGCAAGCACTGACTGGGGGAGGGATACATGGCGAGTTTTTCCAGCGTTTCTTAAGTTTGCCTTAATTTTGTCTCCGTAGACTCTCGCCGTGACACTCCCAAAGAGGGTTTTCAATGGCGCTACAAAGACATTATCAATACCTGGACCAGAGTGCGTTGCCCAAGCGCAGGCTGCGGCGGCGCAAACTGGATTTCGATCTGACCCGTATAGGGCAGGCAGGCCACAGCCGGGTGCAGGGATTTATCGCGCAGAAGTTTGCCGATACCTATGGTGCGCAGGTGAACCAGTTTGCCCCGCTATTGTTATCCGCCTGGCAGGAGAGCGCGTTCAGTAGTGCCCTCGGGCTACGCCGCGCCGATAGCGGATCTCTATTCCTGGAACAGTATCTCGACCATCCGGTGGAACAGGAGATTGCCGCCTTCAGTGGGGGCTCGGTAAAACGCACGGAGATTGTCGAAATCGGCAATTTGATCTCTACCAGCCGCGGTGGCAGCCAGATGCTGTTCCTAATGTTGTTTGAATTATTTGCCGCCGCCGGTGTGCATTGGGCCATTTATACCGCGACTGCGGAAGTGCGTGGCCTATTGCAGAAATTAGTGGGTCGGCAGACGGTTTTATGTGAAGCAGACGGCCGGCGTCTGGGGGATAACCTGGACGAGTGGGGTCGTTATTACGAGTCGGCCCCGGCGGTGACCGCCATCGATATGGTCGCCGAGCACCGCGCCCTGCTGGCAAATCCTCGCACCCGCGAGACTCTGCTGGCCTGTCGCCCTTCGGCACAGGCCATGTCGCCTGTGCTCACAACCTCGGCGGGAGGGGCCAATCTATGCAACTGATAGATCAAATTCGCCAGCAGGCTGTGAATCACCCCGAACAGCTGGCGCTGCGGGGCGAGGAGTGCACATTCAGCTATGGGCAGCTGCTGGCGGCCGCCGAGGAAATCGCCGAGGACCTGCAGGCGCGCGATATCCGCATACTGGGGCTCTACGCCGACAATGGTCCCAATTGGTTGTTGGTGGATCTGGCCTGCCAGATAGCGCAGATCACATTGGTACCGCTGCCAGTTTTCTTTTCCCAGCAGCAGCTGACACATACCCTGCGCGTGAGTGGCATGCAGGCCCTGTTGAGCGATAGCTGCGAACGCTTTACCGCGCTCGAAATGGTGGGGCAGGCGCGGGCTGAGTTGGCCGGTATGGCCCTGATCGATATCCATGCGGAAGCGACAGCGGCGCTGCCGGAACACACTGCCAAAATTACTTTTACCTCTGGCTCTACCGGCACGCCGCGCGGTGTCTGCCTGTCAGCCCGAACCCAGTTCACCACCGCCAATGTACTGGCACGGCAACTGCAGCCTCAGGGCAACCGTGTGCACCTGTGCCTGCTGCCTCTGGCCACCCTGCTGGAAAACGTGGCCGGGGCTTACAGTAGCTGGCTGCGTGGTGGTGAGGTGGTGGTGCCGACTACGGCGCGTCTGGGCCTCAGTGGCAGCTCGGGGCTGGATGTAGCCCAGCTGGCGAGCTGTATTGATGAGTATCGTCCCCACAGCGTGATCCTACTGCCGCAGATGCTGAAAGCGCTGCTGGAACACAGTGAGCGCAACGGCTGGCAGCCACCGAGCGCACTGCGCTTTGTCGCCGTGGGTGGCGGTAAGGTCTCGGACCGGCTGTTGTTGCAGGCGCGCAGTCTTGGCCTGCCGGTTTATGAAGGCTACGGCTTGTCCGAATGTGGCTCGGTGGTTGCGCTGAACGTGCCCGGCGCCGATCGCCCAGGCAGTGTGGGGAGGCCCTTGTCTCACTGTGATATCGCCATTCGCGATGGCGAGGTGATGGTGCGTGGTCCCCGCTACCTGGGTTACCTGGATAGTGCCGAGGGTGGTGAAAGCCAGTGGCTCGCCACCGGTGATTTGGGTGAGTTAGACGCAGAAGGGTTTCTGCACATCACCGGGCGCTGCAAGAACATCCTGATCAGCGCTTTTGGGCGCAATATCTCGCCGGAGTGGATTGAGAGCGAGGTACTTCTGGAGCCGATAGTGCAACAGTGCGTGGTGGTCGGCGACGCTCGTCCCCACTGTGCCGCCCTGATTTTTGCACGCCCCGGCAGCAGCCGTGAGCAGCTCGACAGCTGGTTGCAGGCGGTGAATCGCAAATTGCCGGATTACGCCCAGGTGCGCACCTGGACCGCACTGCCGGCGCCATTAACGTTTGCCGAAGGCCTGCTCACCGCCAATGGCCGCCCGCGCCGCGATCGTATCGCCGCGCAGTTCCAAAATTCTATCGATAGCCTTTATGGAGGTATCTCCTCATGAGTTTTTACAATCTTCTTGAACAGCAAACTGCCGACGCCCGCCAGTCTCTGATGGAGGTACCTTTTATCCAGCGCGCCGCACGGGGTGAGATTGCCTTGCAGGAATATGTGGCCTTCCTCACTCAGGCCTATCACCATGTCAAGCACACGGTGCCTCTGCTGATGGCCTGTGGTAGTCGCCTGACTCAGCAACAGGAATGGTTGCGCGAGGCGGTTGCGGAATATATCGAGGAGGAAACCGGTCACCAGGAGTGGGTGCTCAACGATATTGCCGCCTGTGGCGGCGATGCGGAAGCGGTGCGCAACGGCCGCCCCAACCTGAGTACCGAACTGATGGTGTCCTACGCCTATGACAATATCGCCCGCGGCAACCCTCTCAGCTTTTTCGGCATGGTGCATGTGCTTGAAGGCACCAGTACCGCCGTGGCCACTAAAGCCGCGCGCGCCATTCAGAAAACCCACGGACTGCCAAACAAAGCGTTCAGTTATCTGCTCTCTCACGGCGATCTGGATATTGGCCATGTGGACTTCTTCAAGGGGCTGATGAATCGTATCGATAATCCCGATGACCAGGCCGCGATCCTACACTGTTCGCGGGTTATGTACCGCCTGTATGGGGATATTTTCCGCGAACTGGACAACCCCTTTGACGTGCAGGAGGCCGCTTGATATGACAGTAAAAGAAACGCTCACGGTGCTGGTCACCGGCGCCAGCGGCGGAATTGGTGGTGCCATCAGTCGTCTGCTCGCCGAGCAGGGCCACCGGCTGCTACTGCAGGGGCGCAATGCCGCGCGCCTGCAGCAGGTAAAAGCGGAGCTACCTCACAGTGACCGGCACCAGGTGTTCGTAGCCGATCTGTGTGACGGGGTCGCTCGCGCCGAGCTGGTGCGCAGCTGCAAGCAATTACCGGCTGGTGTGGATGTGTTGATCAACAATGCCGGTATCGCATCCTTTTCCCTGCTCAGCGATATTGGTGACGCGGAACTTAGTCAACTGCTGCATACCAACCTGATCGCGCCCATGGCGCTGACCCGCGACCTGCTGCCAATACTGCAACGCAGCGAAGGCGCCGCGATTATTAATATCGGCTCGGCCTTTGGTCATATCGGTCATCCGGGCTTTGGGGCCTATGGTGCCAGTAAAGCGGGGCTGCACGGCTTTACTGAAACCCTGCGCCGGGAGTTGGCGGACAGTAAGGTACGTGTGCACTACCTGGCGCCCAGGGCGGTGGATACCCCTCTCAACAGTGACGTAGTCAACGACTTGAATCGGGCACTCGGTAATAAGTCCGACTCGCCACAATTTGTCGCCGCCCAATGTCTGCGTCTGCTCCAGAGTAAACACGGCCGCAGACGCTTTATCGGCTGGCCCGAACGCCTGTTTATCAAGGTCAATGCGCTCCTGCCCTCTCTGGTAGATAGCGCGCTGGCAAAGAAACTGCCCCTGGTTCGCCAATTTGCCCGCGGGGAAACTCCGCCAACAGTACAGGATAAGACGGCTCCCAGCGCGCTTTGAGCGCGCCGGCCTTTTCATTCAACAACCAATTCAACAACCGCTCCCGCGCCACCCACTGCCCCGGCAAAGGCACTATGCTCTGGCGGTGGGTGAGGCCGTTGCACCGCGCTCTCCTTACCTGTTTTCATTGCTGAAGAGTCCAGGCCAATGCGCATCCTGCTGATCGAAGATAACCAATCCCTGGCCGAGGGGATGGTCACCGCCCTGCAGAGAGGGGGCTATGCCGTTGATCACGCGGCCCGCGGCAGTGAGGGCATTGCTCTGGCACAGGCGGCGATACCGGATGTGATTATTCTCGATCTGGGCCTGCCCGACCTGGATGGTGTGGAGGTGTTGAAACGGTTGCGGGCAAAATCGATTCGCTCGCCGGTATTGATTCTCACCGCCCGCGATGATCTCCCTTCTAAAGTGCAGGGCCTGGATGCCGGTGCCGATGACTATCTGACCAAGCCCTTTGCGGTAGACGAGCTACTGGCGCGCCTGCGTGCTCTGGAAAGGCGCGGTGGCAGCGGTCTCAGTGCGGAAATCCTGATTGGCGATGTGGCCATTAATTTATCCAGCCATACCGTGGCTAGGGCTGGGCAGGAAATAAAACTGTCGCGACGGGAATTCAGCCTACTGCGTGCCTTGGCCGAGCGCCCGGGCCATATTCTCAGTCGCGAACAGCTGGAAGATAAGCTGTACAGCTGGGGCGAGGAGGTTTCCAGCAATACTGTGGATGTGCATATCCACAATTTACGCAAAAAAATCTATCCAGAGTTTATTCTGACCATTCGCGGCGTTGGCTACAAACTGGAAGCGGCTGGCGGCGCATGAAGTCTATCCGTATTTTTCTGCTGATCGCGTTGCTCAGCATCATCATGCTGGTCAATTTTGTCTCGGCGCTGCACGGCTACCGCGATACCATGGCGGAAGCGCAGCGTCTGTTTGACCGCCAATTAAGCGCCTCCGCCAGGTTATTGGCAGATATGCCGGTGGCAACAGGGGCCGAGCGGGTGGTGGCCCAGCCCGAGGCTATGGTGATGCAGGTGTGGTCTGAGGATAAGAAATTACTGGTGCGCTCCGCCGATGCCCCGAAGCAACCCCTCAGTGAATTTGCCGTTGGCTTTAAGGAAATAAATTTCTCGGGCTATCGTTGGCGCAGTCTCGCAGAATACTTTCCCGATAATGGCCACTGGATTATCGTTGCGGAGAGATCTGACCTGCGTTACCAACTGGCAGAAAAACTAGCGATTGCCGCAGTACTACCGATACTGTTGGGCCTACCGATTGCCGGGTTGCTGATTTGGTTTGTAGTGGGGCGCGGCCTTTCCAGTTTGCGCAAACTCGCCGAAGACCTGCACAGTAAACGCGCCGAAGACCTGACACCACTGTCAGAGGGGAGCCCACCACAGGAACTGCTCCCGGTGGTGCAATCCATTAATGCGTTACTCGCGCGCCTGCAGGCCTCTTTTGAGCGCGAGCGACGTTTTTCTGCCGATGCTGCCCACGAACTGCGCACGCCCATCGCCGCCATACAGGTACACGCGCATAATCTGGAGAGTGATTTTAAGGGGACAGGGCAAACAGTAATACCTCAGAGCCTGGTTAAGCTGGAAGATAGTGTTCAGCGTATGGCGCACCTGGTAGAGCAAATGCTGGATTTATTCCGCACTACACCGGAACACTACCCGGCGCGCTTTGAAATACTCAATCTTCATGCCTTGGCCCGAGAGGTATTGGCAGAGGAATACCCGATCTTTGCCCAGAGAAAGCAACAGGTGGAGCTACTGGGTGGTAGGGTATTTCTGCGTGGCGACCGCTTCGCACTGACTATTCTTTTAAAAAATCTCCTGCGTAATGCGGCGAAATACACTCCTGAGGAGGGTCATGTGCAAGTGAGTACCCGGTTAATCAGAGGGGATATTCTTCTACAAGTGGAGGATTCCGGGCCGGGGATTCCAGAGAAAGAGTACCCTAGGGTTTTTGAACGGTTCTACCGAGTGGGTGGCGACCGCCATCAGAGCACTGCCCCCGGTTGCGGATTGGGCCTTTCCATTGTGCAGCATATCGCACGCCTTCACGGAGCTTCAATCGAACTCGGCCAGTCACATTTTGGCCATGGGCTTTCAATAACCGTGCGTTTTAAAAAAGCAAAGGAGAGCAAGGATGCTTAGTTGCTTACAAGGGCGAAGAAAAAACTATAACAAGCAGAAAAAGAGTGGTGCCTTGGCTGCTGGCATTTGGATCTTGGTTTCAATTTTATTCAGTGCCTGCGCTCCAGATACCAATAAACCCACTGTGAAATTAGAAATCCACAACCATCTTTTTAACCCTTCAGAACTGATAGTACCCGCTGATACGGAGATTAAACTGGTGATCTACAATCGAGATGCCTCTCCAGAAGAATTTGAGAGTTACCAGCTCAACAGAAAAAAAGTGATCATGGGCAATAGCAAGGCAGTGCTATTTATTGGCCCTTTGCCCGCGGGAGAATATCTGTTTTTTGGTGAATTCCATCCCATAACGGCTCAGGGAAAAATTATCGCACAGTAGCGAAAGGCTTATGTTGTTAACCTCTGTAATGGTAGTACTGCGGGAAGTGTTGGAAGTGGCGCTGCTGCTCAGTGTGCTATTGGCGACTACCCGAATACTGGATCTTCGCGCCCGCTGGTTTTATATCGCGCTATTACTCGGTGGATTGGCTGCAATCGTCTATGGTGAAAACCTTGCGCGAGTCTCCCAGGCAATAAATGGTACAGGCCAGGAGCTGGTGAATGCCGGAATATTAATCATAATCTATATATTATTAATAATAGTCACCACCTTGTTGTTACTTAACTGGCGTAAGCAGCAATACCATTTATCCATCATACAGGGCACTATGCTACTGGCTGTCACACTCGCGATTATGCGAGAGGGGTCAGAAGTTTATGTTTACCTCACTTCCTTTTGGCTGCACCCACCACTCTTACCCTCTGTAATAATCGGTGCATTACTAGGTGCTGGTATCGGCTATAGCTTAGGTGCATTGCTTTATTATTTTTTATGTAGCCTGCCACCCAAATATACTTTGGGGATTTCCTGTATATTACTCATCATCTTGGCTGCCGGAATGATCCTACAGGCTGTGCAATTATTTATTCAAGCAAATTTACTGCCTGGGCAAGAGCCCCTTTGGGATAGCTCCCAACTATTAAGGGAGGACTCAATCCCCGGACAGCTACTCTTTGCTATAGCTGGTTACGAAGCAACACCAACCCCTCTGGAAGTAATGGTCTACGCAGGCAGTATTTTTCTTATGCTGTGCGTGCTTGGGGGTGTTTATTATAGGTGTTCCAGAGATTAACTAGTGGGCAGATAAGTTATTCCATGTGGGTTTATTTACGCCTTTTCTTATTGGGGGAATTCTCGTAAATATTGTCTTTCATTCTTATGGCCGAATCATCCGTGTTTTCAAATAACACATATTCGCGCAATCTTGCTTTGAGACAGAGTGTATTAAATTTTGCGGCTGGTGTGTGCTTAGTGTTCATAATATAGCTTGAAATATATAGGTCTTTTAGGCCCCATTTTAATCTACACATGGGCTTCCATTTTCATGGGATTAGTCCTCTCATGAACACTATCTCTCTATTAAAGTCTATTTTTGTCTGCACAGGGAAGAGCTGTCCCCTTAGGCCAATTAAGGTGGAGAGCCATATAGGAGATACACAGAGAACAACCCACTCAGGACCAAGATCCAGCGTGATATTAGCGATATATAAAGTTAGCAAGCTTAATCCTGCTAAAACAATAAAGATAACATAGCAAGAGTTTCTCTTAATAGTTACTGTGCCATCAGTGATGATACATTTTTTGGATAAATTCATGGTCTACTAACTACTAGAATTTAAAATATGAAGTCTTCTACATAGTGGTTTTATCGTATATTTTATAAATAAAAATATGTATCTGACACTGATAGGCTAGTCAGCATACCTTAACAGTTTATAAAATCATTAAGCAGTTTAACCTGCTAAATATGAACCCTGCCGCAATCTGAAATATATATCGAAGAAGTGCCCTTAAGTGTAATGGAGCTCCATAATCGTTTCATCGAACTCATCCTGATCTACGACTTTAAATCCAAAACGCTCGAAAAAAGGTTTCATGATGTCATGTCCCTCAACATAACAAATGGATATAGAATTAAAGCCTTCAAGTTTTTTTATTTCTGCTAATACGAGTTTCACTGCTTCTGAACCGTAGCCTTGACCTTGAAAGCTGATGTCAATCAATAATTGATCTATAAAAATTTCGTTTGGTTTACCATCCTCATGATTTGGGTAATATTGGATAAAGCCAATGGGCTTGTCTCCAAGATAAACGCCTCGATTGATATAATGATCATAAAACTTGGATGCGGCAATAGCTTCTGATGGAAGAGCTACATAGTTTTCCTGCTCTTTTTTGATGTCAAGGTCAATCATATCGACCCAGTTATCTCTTGTTATTTCTCGTAAGTTAATACTCAATGATATAAATCCTTTTTATATACAATGGGAAGATTAATGTTAATGTATAGAGGTGGAACACAGAGCAATGAGTGCCTTTGTTCTACATTATTATGGGTTTACTTGAATCACTAGCTGCCGTTCTATGGTCTAAATACTTTCTTAGGCACTTGGCTTTATTGAGAGCTTTGCTTCTCAACTCGTAGTTATCACAAGCATATACATCAATTTTTTGAACAGGTAATAAGCTTCGCGATAATTTCCTTGGCTTTCTTTTATCAGTGAAAGATTATAGATGGTTTCAGTCTTTGATTCAGAGATACAGTCATTTGTCTCATAAAATACATATGAGGCTACTATTATAAGTGGAGCCAAACAAATTAATACAAGAGTTCCATTCCTCATTATAATTTTCACCGCTGGTGCTGCCTGAGCAGTCCGAAATGCTGAGTATATAGCCTTAACCTAGGAGCTGCGATATTGTGTTGGTTTTTGTATGTTTGCCCTGTGCTCTACGAGTCTGGAAAATCGACCTCTCACATAAGTATTAAATATATCATCCAGGACGTTATCTATCTCCTTTAACCGTGATTTTTCAGGATATTCTTGAATAAGATCCAATAATTGGAATGCTTCAGGTATAAACTTAATGCCGGTATTTTTAAGAGCTACTACTGTAGGGTCTACACACTTTCTAAACTCCTTTGGCTCTAACTCATAAAGATCATTAATTAAGATACATAAAATATATACAAAAGCAGCTTCTCGGATAAAGGACTCGTTGACTCCCAAGGAAAGACCCGGTGGATTGATAACTTCTACATTGAGCCAATCCCAACAAGTACCATCGTTAAACAACCAATATGCCGTTTGTCCACTAGTAAAACTTCCTTCATCCAGCAGTTGATAATAAAAGAAGGAAGCATGCATCATTGCGTTCAGTCCTCTTTCATAGTTAGAGCTATCAATTATCATATTTTTCCCTAATAGTATGTCGTATGGCAAGAGACGGTCGAGGCATGCTGTAGTCTTTCTGTCAAGTTGTGTATTTTCCCCACCTTAGTGAACTTGGCCGTATCGTTAGAAGAGCTATATCATATAGCCTAAGCCAATAATAATTTCACCTTCACGATAAATATGAGGAGAAACTTCCATATTTAATAGAGTTGGAGCGCCCATAAATACCCTGCCAGCAGTATCAAATTTACTACTGGCTGAGCTAAGAAGTGAATCGATAGTTTTACTTACATTGGTTTTTATGTATCACTCACTTTCTCGGCAGTTTCGACTTCCTCAAATTCACTAATAGTTTTATTATAAATCCCAATTAGGAAAACTTCTTGGCTTACTAGTTCTTCAAATTGATTTTTTACCAAGAAAAGTGCCTTTCTAGAATTTGGCTCATTAAATATTTTCTGTGAATTAAGGTTTGTGGATATATGTTTTAATGTTGTATTTACTCCCAATTTCTGTATTTTATATAATTTTGATAAAGCAAAGATTTTATTTATATCCAAGTTTGAGGAAACGCTTGACTGCTTTATAGTCTCCCAAGCAGAATCATCCAATACTTTCTGAGTTATTCCATTAGGCATTAGTTGATTTATCAGTGACCGTTGTTCATTATAGGACATAATAACGTCACCACCTTCAAGGGCTGTCTCATAATTTTTTAATACAGTTTTATGGTAGAAATGCAATTCATTTAATGTTTTTAGATTGTTTTTAAGTTCGATTTGTACCATTTGAAGTGCGCGCTCCTTCTCTTTTTCCTCTTTACTTGTTTCACGGTATTCATTGAGGAACAAGGCGAGTAGGACGCTAAATACAATTAAAAAAGAATCAAAAAATAACTTGCCAATTTTCGGCGATTTCAAAACCAAACTCCTTTTCTCTAAAAAAATATAGTGATTACAGCTAAAAAGAAACGTAGATCCAACACTGAAAGCTGGATCGGCTATAGGTGTCTTAACTTATGCAGCATGAGAATGTTAATATAAAATAAATTTTTGTCGATATAGAGTAAATTGGTGTTAATGTCAATTATGCCGCATAAAAACCAGTTTATCTCTATGTTATAGCTAATCCTGCTATTTAAGATCCGGCCAAATATGCATAGCGCACACCTAGTGATCAATAAGTGCCGGTTAGCTATAGCCCAATAAAAACTGAAAAATAGTAACAAGTAAATATACAATAAATCCACAGATTGTTGCGAGATTAGGTCTATCTATTATTTTTTCATATTCATGGTAAGTGGACTCTTTGAGAACTCTCCGCCAAAGCGTATCGAAGTGTAGACTAAGCTGCCTTTAGGAGGGGTTAGGTTCCGAGCCGGTTGACTGGTTTTGTTATGTTGCTTCACGTTCTTGACCTAACAACTGTTTTGTACGTTGCCGATAACCCTCTTCAAAGGCTACCAAGGCAGCCAACAATGCAGACAGAACCAGGCCCGCAGCGGGAATGCTAACAAGCCTAAGGAAGTCAATTGCTGAGTAGCCGAGAAATGGCCCGATGATGACCCCGACTATAATCCCAATAAAGCAAAGCACGGATAGTAGGAATATGGCTTGGGCACATGAAAGAACCGCAGAGAGATGTACACTTTCAATATTCTTGAATGGTATCAGATGTTTCATCAATTAAATCCTTTTACGGTTAGAAAACATAACGCGCGCCGTACAGGAGTGAGTCCATCCAGCGAAGGCGGCGATGTGTCGGTGATTATTATACACTTAATAAAGCAGTGACATCGCCCAACTCAAACCTAAGTTCATGAGTGAGAAAATACATTGTGCCGACGGTTAGCATGGAAAATAGAAGTCCTAGTAAGAAATAATGTCAATAACGTCGTCTGTATATTTTTCCCTTTTCGGTTAAATATTTTGGAAATACATTTTCCAGGCCAAAAAAAGTCAAATCAGCTGCTTATATGAGTTTGGCACTGATGTAATATTTGCGATAGTAGTCATCGTGATTACTGTCCCAATAATTCCTTAATACTCCAACATGAAGATTTGAAAAATTTATCTTCGATCTCGCTAGATCAAGATATAATAACCATAGTGAGATAAATCTCTAGGTCAATTTGGCCACATGCGTGAAAATATCCTGATTCAATCATGTGTTACATCAATGATTACTATAAAGCAGAATGGGGTGGCTTTGAAAAAGAGAGAATTGAAAACTTTGAGGACTGGCTATAAGTGATAGATTAGAAACCTATAGTGCTTGAGATTGTAACAAAATTTGTGGAAATAGGGCTGTAATTGCTTTGGATATCACAGGCTGATTTCAACCAGCTTATGTAATTTGATTTAAGTGCTGGGCTTCAAGCCCTACATTCTTACGAATTCATTTTAACCTAGTGGCTGTCACTAAAATTTAATTCTGTTGTTTTTTTGAACAACCCAATGCTTCTCATGTCACTAAGTTCAAATCCCTGCAGATAAAACTACTACGCCCCCCTGAAGGGGGATGTGTGCGTTAGTACCATTTCTTTACTCTGCAATAGGTCACACCCCAGAGAGAGTGGGCACTTGTGTCAGAGTTGCTAGGTTAGAAGCACTCTTTGAGTTAGGTATAACAACAATAACTAGGTTGATCTATTTCCTTGCCTGTCATTCTCTGGCAGTCATTTGCTCACACGGATACCAGCTTTTCGCTTGGATGTATCTGGCTGCTGAGCCTAGCCGTGATGCCTGGCAATTTGAACCTCATATTGACTGTTGTGCCCTTGGCTTCTTTTACCTTTGTTGGAAGAACCTTTCTCAGGTTAAGAGCTTGCTATTTCTCAACCGGTGACTTTGGTATTCAAATCCAGGAAATCTAGTCTCCTTGATTCGCTCATTTTGTGATTGAGGGCTCAGATACCTGGCTTTTAAAAAATAACAGCGAAAAGATGACTAAGAGAAAGCAATAATGAACAGTTCATTTCCCCTAAAAAGGCTACTGGCCAGTACAGGCCTTGTAGTTGGTACACTATCAAGTGCCCACGTTAATGCCGGTACCGCTTTTGTGCATTTATTCGAGTGGAGCTGGAATGATATTGCCAGTGAGTGCGAGAACTTTCTCGGGCCTAAGGGTTTTGATGCGGTGCAAATATCTCCACCCAATGAGCATATCAGCTTGTCCACTTGGTGGGCGCGCTACCAGCCAGTGACTTATACCAACTTAACCAGTCGCAGCGGTACTGAGCAGGAACTGCAAAGCATGATCAACCGTTGTCATGCAGCAGGTGTGAAAGTCTACGCCGATGCGGTAATTAACCATACGGCGGCCTGGAACGGCGGTGGCACGGGTTGGGGAGGCACTCAGTGGACCTTGCTGGACCATCCGGAGTTTTCTGATAACGACTATCACTCCGATTGCACCATTAATAACTACAATGATGCCAATCATGTGTGGAGCTGTCGGTTGAGTGGTTTGCCAGATTTGGATACTGGCTCCAGTTATGTGCAGGGAAAACTCGCTGGTTACCTGAGTAAATTAAAAGGCATGGGAGTTGATGGCTTCCGTATTGATGCCGTCAAGCACATGTCCCCCGGTGATTTACAGGCAATTGTGAATCAAGCTGGCAACCCCTGGGTCTTTTCAGAGGTTATTGGTGCTGCCGGTGAGGCCTCAGAAATCCAGCCTTACAATTATACCTTTCTAGGCCGGGTTACTGAATTTAAGTATGGCACCGATGTAGCCAGCAACTTTAACGGTCAGATTAAAAATCTTGCCACTATTGGTGAAAGCTGGGGACTGCTCTCCTCCAGTGATGCCGTTCATTTTATTGATAATCACGATCGCGAGCGGGGCCATGGTGGCGGTGGGAATCTGACTTATCACGATGGAGCCAAATACAATCTGGCCAATGTCTTTATGCTCGCTCACCCCTATGGCTACCCCAAGGTAATGTCCGGGTATAACTTTACTGATACCGACATTGGCCCTCCCAGCAGTGGCCCGAATAACTGTCAAAATGGTGCCTGGGTCTGCCAGCATCGCTGGGGCAATATCGCCAATATGGTAGGTTTCCGTAACTATACCAATGGCACCGCCATGAATAATTGGTGGGACAATGACAACAACCAGATTGCCTTTGGCCGTGGCGACAAAGGGTTTGTGGTGATCAATAATGAGGGAGGCTCTCTGAACCAGACGCTATACACCGGCATGCCTGCAGGGGATTATTGCAATGTGTTGGCGGGCGATAACGAGTGTAGTGGCGATGTGATTACTGTAGATAGTAGCGGCTATGCCACCTTTAATGTCGCTGCTAACTCTGCCGCGGCAATTCATGGTGGGCAATTGGCGACGCCTTGTGACGATTGTGCTGAACCTGGTTTCCCCAGCCTTTACTTTCGCGGTACCGCCAACAACTGGGGTAGTACGGCATTCGAACAAGTGAGTGATAATACCTGGCAATTAGTTGTGAACTTTGATGGTCAGGCGGACCAGCGTTTTAAGCTGGATATTTATGGTGATTGGACAGAGAACTACGGCGATGATGGTGCCGATGGTACTTTGGATAAGACCGGTGCAGATATTTATACCTCTGTGAGCGGTAATTACCGAATCGAAGTTAACGACCAGAGCCTGAGCTATAGCCTAACTGAAGTTTCCTCACAGCAGGCACCGGTTGCGGTTGTCACTCCCTCAGCAGTAACCGTTGCGGTGCATGAAAGTATCACGTTGGATGCCAGCGCTTCTAACGATACCGATGGCAGTGTGGTGTCTTATAGTTGGAGTAGTGGTGGCAGCAACGCTAGTACTTCCCTGAGTTTTGCCAACGCTGGAACCTATGTAGAAACCGTAACGGTAACGGATAACGATGGCCTGACTGACAGTGCCACTGCCGCCATTACTGTGACTGACCCCAACGGAGGTTATGCACAGAACTTCACGGCACTGCATTTTCGGGGAACGCCCAATAGCTGGGGCACCCAGGCCATGACTCTGATAGCAGATAATATCTGGCGTACTACAGTGGCATTTGATGGCAGTAGCAACCAGCGTTTTAAATTTGATGTAAGCACTAACTGGGATGAAAATTACGGGGACAACAATGCCGATGGTTCTCTGGAACAGGGTGGCGATGATATTTATACCAATGTTGCTGGTACTTATCTTGTTGAAGTGAATGATAAAACACTTAGTTATACCCTGACTTGTGTGGATTGCGGCAGCCATGCCTCTAATTTTGCCTCTCTACACTTTCGTGGAACGCCAAATAACTGGGGAGCTGAGGCTATGCAGTTAGTGGCGGACAACCTTTGGGAAATTTCAGTTAACTTCGATGGTCAATCCCAGCAGCGTTTTAAGTTTGATGTGAGTGGCGATTGGAGTGAAAACTATGGTGATAGTGACTCTGATGGAACTTTGGAGCAGGGTGGTTCTGATATTTACACCTCTGTTACAGGGAACTATAAGGTGCAGATGAATGATCAGACCTTGATTTATAGTCTGGTAGCCCAGTGAATATTATCTAGTATTGATACAGAAAACCCGGCTTTGAGCCGGGTTTTCTGTAATAAAAGTTTGTATTTGCTAGTCAATTGTCAAGCTTGAAGATATGGCCTTCAAAGGGGGGAAGATTAAGTGTTATTCGCCCCTGGCCATTTTGGATAACCAGCTGTTGCTTCGCATTGCTGATCTGCCCTTCTAATGCATAGCTGCCGTCTTTCAGTTTCCACTGTTTAAGTAGCTCATTGGGGATCAGCAGTTCGAATTTGCTGGCCTCTCGATCAAAATTTGCAACGATCAAGAGTTTTTCCGTTTTATTCCAACGCGCAAAAGAAAATTGTTTTTCCCCATAGCCTGAGTTTTGCTTGCGGTTGTAGCTGTGCAAGTCCAGGTAATCGCCAAGTAAGGTCGGGCTCTGTTTGGAGAAATTAAGCAGGCGCTGGTAGAAGCTGCGCAGCTCTTTTTCTTCTTTTGTCAGCAGTGCAGTGTCAAAAGCGCCCTCATTGTTCCAGCGGCGCACACTGGGTACTGACCAGTAGTCGAAAATGGTGGTGCGGCTGGCTTTGCCGAAGCCGGTATCTTTGTTGGCGGGTTCTCCTAACTCCTGGCCAAAGTAAACCAAGGTAGGGGCTGGAGAGAGCGTGGCAGACACCAGCATTGCAGGTTTGCCTGCCTCTGGGTTGCCAGAAAATTGTGGGCTGGCAATACGCTGCTCGTCGTGGTTCTCCATAAAGCGCAACATATGAGAGGAAATATCTACCAGGCTTGCCTGCACCTCTGCGATTTTATCTGTGCTGCCCTTGTTCTCCATGACCGCACGAATAGCATCGTAAGTGCCGACTTTATCGTAGAGGTAATCCATTTTGCCCAGATGCAGATAGTCCCGGTAGCGCTCTGGAGTATAGATTTCGGCAAGTAACAGTGCGTTGGGGTCGCGCATTTTGATGGAGGAATTCAGGTAGCTCCAGAATTCTACCGGCACCATACCGGCCATATCATAGCGGAATCCGTCCACGCCAAAGTCCAGCCAGTAGTGGGCGATATCGCGGAATTTTTCCCAGGTGTCTGGGACTTTCTTGTCTGCCCAAAACTGGGCGTGGGCCCGGTAGTCGCGCTCGGCATACTCCTGGGGTAGCTCAGAAAAGTTCTTGCTGTTATCGGGGCGAACGCCAAAATTAATTTTGACGGTTTCATACCAGTCGTGCATGGCAGGTTGTGCACTGCGCGCGCCATTACCGGTCCATTTAGCTGGACTCTCTACAAACTGCCCATCGACAAGATCATTGGCTTCGCCATTGAGTGGCTGATAACTGTCTTCTGCAACGGGCACGCGGAAGTCTTCGCCCACCACATAGTAGAAATTGTTGTTGCGGGCGTAGGTGACCTGGGTGTTGTCGCCAGCTCCAAAATCCTGCACGCCTTGGGGTTTATCGAGAGAATGATAGGCGCGGGCTACATGGTTGGGCACTATATCGATAATTACTTTCAGGCCGGCCGCGTGGCTGCGTTCCACCAGTGCGCGGAATTCCTGTAATCGCTCTGCTGGGTTATTGGCTAGGTCTGGGTTTACGCTGTAGTAATCCTTGATGGCATAGGGAGAGCCGGCGCGGCCTTTGACCACATCTGGATCATCGTTACTGATACCGTATTCCGTATAGTCGCCAACGAGCGCGTGGTGCAGGGCGCCGGTGTACCAGATATGGGTGGCGCCCAGCGCGTGGATTTCATTCAGTGCTTTTGGGGTAAAGTCGGAGAACTTGCCCACACCATTCTCTTCGAGTGTGCCCCAGGGTTTGTTGGTACTGTTAGTGTTGCCAAATAAGCGCGGTAGCACTTGGTAGATAACGGCTTTTTTCTCCGCAACTTTTTCAGCGGGCTGTATTTCTTCCGGGCTGCTCTCCTGGCTGCAGCCGGCAGTGCCGAATAGAGCAGCGCCCAGTAGGGAAGCCGAAAGGAGTTTGGCAATAAACAGGGAATGTAACTTCTTCATTGTTTCCTGATGACTTTAAATTTTTTTGTCAGTGAACAGCGGTTTGCTGAATTATTGATTTTTGAGCACTAAATCCAGCGGTTCTTTGTGCCAGTCAAATTTAACCAGCAGTTGCTGCTTGCGCTTGTTGTACCAGGCCCCACGGGGTGCCTGAGCAAAGTCTTTTTCACTGTCGAAAATAGGCAGGGATTCGCCGCTAATATCAAGCTGTGCAGGCACTTGTTGCCAGTTGTGGATCTTTAAATTGACCTTGCGGGATTCCGGCATACCGGTATAACCGTCTCCTTCACGCTTAAAGGCGAAGGTTAAACCCTGCTGTTTGTTTTCAGCTGAGAAATGCAGTTTCTCGTATTTGCCTTTTTCAAAAGCCTGAGCGGTAGCGCCATCATCTTCATAAACATAGCGCTCGGACTTTGCTGCTGATGGGTGCGCGTAGTAGTCCAGGGTCAGGTTTTTACTGGAGTAATCGCGGCTGCTGTGAATATCGTCAATGGTGGGAATAATGGCGCCGGCCCGCACCAGTACAGGAATAGTTTTCAGGTCCACTTCTACCTGGGCCTGATCGCCAGAATATTGTTCATCAGTCCAGTAATCGAACCAGGTGCCGCCGGGCAGCTTTACCGCGACCTCATCCACATCTTCTTCCACGACCGGGGCAACGAGGAAGTCCTGCCCCCACAGGTAGGCATCCTTGTAGTCCAGGAGAGATAGGTCACTTTCGTTTTCGAAAAACAGCGGGCGCATCAGTGGCATGCCGGTCTGGTTGTTTTCGAAGGCGAGGGTGTAGTTGTAGGGCAGCAGGCGATAGCGCAGTTTTACATATTCGCGCAGGATATCGCGGGTGCGGCGGTCGTGGAAAACCGGCTCGGAAGCAATATGCTCCTGGGCGTGCGGGCGGTAAACCGGTTGAAATACGCCGTACTGTAACCAGCGGATGTAGAGTTCGCGGTCAAATTTCTCACCGCCGGCAAAGCCGCCCAGGTCTGAATGGGTGTAGCCAAAGCCCTGCAAGCCCATACTCAGAGCCAATTCCACCTGGGGCTGTAAGCCACCCCATTCCCGAGCGACGTCGCCGGTCCAGGGGATCATTCCGTAGCGCTGGGAGCCGGCAAAACCGGAGCGCATCATAATAAAGGGGCGACGCTCAGGGTGCTTTGCCGTTTGGCGTTCGTGCAGTAATTGCGCCCAGGCGTGGCCGAAGGCGTTGTGGATTTCATCGGCCATACCGATTGCGTGAACGGTATCGGAGGGGTGAACTTCCGGTTCACCCAAGTCGCCCCACCAACCGGCTACGCCCTGTTCCAATAACCCGTCGTAAATATTCCAGAACCAGTCGCGGCCATCTTCGGAGAAGATATCGATCAGGCCGGTATTGCCGAAATAGAAATTAAAACGCTTGGGCTCTCCGGCCAGGTTTTTGGCCAGGGCATTATTCGCCACGGCTTCCTGCCAGCGCTCGGAGGTGGAGAGGACAAAAGGTTCGGTCACCAGGATGGTATTGATGCCGCGTTTTTTAAGGTCGGTCATCATCTTTTCTGGTTCGGGAAAGGCTTCCTTGTCCCAAGCCAGGTTGCCCATATGGCCTTTGATATCCGGGCCAAACCAGTAGAGGTCCAACACCAGGGCGTCCAGGGGGAAATCTTCTTCGGCAAACTTATCCACGGTTGCGCGGACTTCAGCTTCGCTGTGATAGCCAAAGCGCGAGGCGAAGTTACCCAGGGCCCAACGGGGTGGCAGGGGCTGTTTGCCGGTGGTGGATACATAATTTTCCAGCAACTGTGGATAAGTATCACCGGCTACCACGATGTAAGCGGTGCGCCCGGCTACAGCTTCAAATTGCAGGATATCTTCTTCGTTTGCGCCCAGATCCAGGGTGCCGGTGGCAGAGTTGTCGAACAGCAGAATGTATTTGTTGCTGGACAGTACTGCTGGCAGGGAAAAATACATCTGGTTGGATTCGGTGGTGTATCCGTAATGGGCACGGTTATACAGAGGCAGGCGTTGACCGCGACGGTCCATCCCCATAACCCGCTCTCCGCCACCCAGCAGTTTTTCCTCTGGCGACAGTGCGAAACGGAATCCGCGCATCGTCTCGGTGGCAAAGAAACCACTCTCTTCACTCAGGATTTGTTCGCTACCGCGCAAGTACTCGATTCGGAAGGGAGACTTGTGGATGACTGCAGTAAGCGAGCCAGTGCGGTAAACGAGCTTGTCCCCTTTTTGCTTCAGCGTAGCCTCGGGTCGGCCGGCAGAATCGCTGGCCAACGCAAATGAGGGCAACTGCTTCAGGCCTTCGCGGCGATAGTGCACCGATAGCGCTGACGGACCAACCGGGGTGAGGGTGACCTCGCCCTCACTCGTCTGTACAGTTAGTGAGTCTTCGCTCATGGTGTGATCGCGGTAGTTGCGCTGTTCAGCGGCCAGGGATTGAGCGCTCAGGCAGAGTGTAGCTGCGAGACACACCAGGCGCAGGAGTGGGAGTTTTAGGATCATCGCGCGGGACTTCAGTTGCTTGATTAGGATTCACAGTTTCGTGTTGGCCCGGCGTATACGCATGGGCCTGAGTTTATCCTAAAGCGAAGGATCTGGCCCGCATCCTCCCCTATGGGGGAGGATGGATGCTCCGGGAGTGCGTGTGAGAATGGCAGAATAAGCATAACTAGTGATGCGGTGACCTCTATGACCCAATCAGCAAGCAGCGCCGTTGCGCCGCAAGCCCAGCAACCGCGCTTGCCCTTTTGGCAGGTGTGGAATGTCAGTCTCGGTTTTCTCGGGGTGCAATTTGGCTTTTCTCTGCAAAATGCCAATGCCAGTAGAATCTTGTCTGATCTGGGGGCGGACCTTCACTCCCTGTCTCTATTCTGGATAGTGGCGCCGCTAATGGGACTGATCGTACAGCCGATCGTGGGTTCGGCCTCGGATCGAACCTGGAGTCGCTTCGGTCGCCGCAACCCCTTTATCCTTTTTGGTGCCATCGCCGCAGCCCTGGGGATGGCGTTTATGCCCAATGCCGGGATTGTGGTGGCGATAGTGGCCCCCATTATCTTTGGCGGCGTTATGTTGGCCCTGATGGACGCGGCCTTTAACGTGACCATGCAGCCTTTCCGCGCCCTGGTATCCGACATGGTGCCATCAGAGCAGCGCACCCTGGGTTACTCGATACAGTCTTTGCTGATTAACATTGGCGCCATCTTCGGCTCCATGTTGCCATTCATCCTGACTAATGTGATTGGTCTGGAAAATACTGCCCGTGCGGGAGAGGTGGCGCCCTCCGTTATATGGGCTTTCTATATCGGCGCCACAGTGCTGCTGGGCAGTGTGTTGTGGACTGTGCTGCGTACCAAGGAGTATCCGCCAGAGCAGTACAATGCCTATAAAGGTCTCGACTCCGCGCAACTTGAGCGGGAGAGACAGCAAAAAGCCCCACTGGCAAAGCGCTTGATCGGTTTTTTCCAGCTGCTAATTAAAATGCCGCGCACCATGCGCCAGCTGGCCCTGGTGCAATTCTTCTCCTGGTTTGCCCTGTTTATTATGTGGGTTTACACCACGCCTGCGATCACTCAGCATGTTTGGGGAGTGGAAGCCAAATGGTTTGATCCCGCCTATCTGGAAAGCGTCAAAGAAATTCCCGCACATATCGCTGCCGCTAAGGGTGCTGCCGGTGACTGGGTAGGAATTATTTTTGCTGCTTACTCCCTGTTTGCAGCGATCTTCTCTATTGTCCTGGCCCGTTTGTCTCAGGTGCTGGGGCGTAAGCTCACTTATTCCCTATCGCTGGCACTGGGCGGTTTGGGATACATCAGCTTCCTGTTCTTCCAGGGGGGCGATCCCACACAGGTGAATCTGCTGATTACAGAAGTTTCCGTACCCAGTGGCGCCCTGGGATTACTGTTACCGATGGTGGGTGTGGGCATTGCCTGGGCCGCTATTCTGGCGATGCCCTATGCGATCCTCTCCGACTCGCTGCCGGCGGATAAGACCGGTGTTTATATGGGGATTTTTAATTTCACTATCGCCGCACCACAAATTGTTTCTGCCCTGGTAGCTGGCTTGATATTGAAAACAGTTTTCGAAAACCAGGCAATTTACATCATTGTTTTGGCGGGGGTGTGTATGTTGCTTGGCGCTATATCGGTGGCGCTGGTGAGGGAGAGTTCAGAACCCGAGCCCGCATTAAAGGCAACTACTACAGCTTGATAAAAAGTTGTAAAAGATCGTTAGAAAAGCCCCTGTTTGGGGCTTTTTTATTGCTGGGATTCCAGGTTTCCCCAAATTTTTCGCATTTATGGGGCTGCAGAGTTTTATGGCGGCATTTTGACAGTCTGGTGTGAGCGTACCTAGACTGGGCGGATCTCACCGGAAATGAATTAAGTTATGTCGATATTCCCTGCTATTGATCAGGCATTAGAGGCTTTTGCCAGTTTTGTCTGGGGTCCCCCCTTATTGGTGCTACTCGTTGGTGGCGGCCTCGCGCTATTAATCTATTCTCGTGGCCGTCCCTACCGCCATCTTGGGCACAGTATTGGGCTTTTAAGTGGCCGATATGATGATCCCAATGACCCTGGCCAAGTGAATCACAGTCAAGCGCTATCCACAGCGCTTTCGGGAACCCTGGGACTTGGCAATATTTCTGGGGTTGCCATCGCAATTACGATTGGTGGGCCTGGGGCGATTTTCTGGATGTGGGTAACCGCCCTGGTGGGGGTGGCTACCAAGTTTTATACAGCGACGCTGGCGGTGATGTTTCGCGGTCGCGATGCCTCCGGGGAACTGCAAGGTGGCCCCATGTATGTTATTCGCGAGGGGTTGGGCCGACGCTGGATGCCGCTCGCGGTACTGTTTGCCGTGGCGGGACTCTGCGGTATGTTGCCAGTGTTTCAGTCCAATCAAACCACGCAGCTATTGCGAGAGTCTTTTGCTGAACCCTTGGGTTGGGTTGCGCCCGGAGGCTCACTCACTTTTGATTTTGTTATTGGCTTATTAATTGCTGTTGCATCGGCTTACGTTATAGCCGGTCGTATCCAGCGTATCGGTAAATTCTCTGCAAGAGTAGTGCCGGGCATGGTGCTATTTTATCTGGGCATGACCCTTGTGGTAATTGCCAGCTTCTGGGAGCAGGTACCGGCAGCATTTGCGTTAATTTTCTCCGATGCTTTCAGCGGTCAAGCTATTGCTGGAGGTACTCTGGGTTCGGTAATCACAGTAGGGGTAAGCCGGGGCGCATTTTCTAATGAGGCGGGTATAGGCACAGAGTCTTTGGCCCATGGTGCAGCGAAAACCCGTGAGCCCGTTCGAGAAGGCGTGGTTGCCATGCTGGGCCCCATTGTAGATACACTGGTTATCTGCACTTGCACTGCCCTGGTGATACTACTGACTGGCGCTTGGCAGCAGGAAGGGGATATTGCCGGCGTTACCCTGACTGCACAGGCATTTTCTCAGGTGTTTGGGCAGTTCGGCCCAATTTTGCTACTGCTAATGGTCCTTCCGCTGGCTTTCAGCACTATCGTTACCTGCTGGTATTACGGCATGAAATGCTATGTTTTTCTTTTCGGTGGCCGCTGGCAGGGTCTTTATACCGGGCTCTATATGATACTGATTGTATTGGGTGCGGTGGCTTCTCTGAGCGCGGTCAACAGCATTATTATTGGCATGTACGCCGTAATGGCTGTGCCCACTATGGTTTCCACATTACTGCTGGCACGGCATGTAAACCGTGCAGCGCATGCGTATTTCACCCGTATGGAAGTCGCAAAGCGGGAGGGGGCAGAGGCCTCTCAATAGCAGACGTTTTTCCAGGCAAAGAAAAAGGCGGACTTAATAGTCCGCCTTTTTTATGGTGCCTTTTCACAAGTGTCTAGATTTTACCTAAGGCACAACAGATACCTTTGTGCCGACTCTGGCGTGGCGGTAGAAAATCTTCGCCATATGCCAGGGGATGCGGATACAGCCATGGGAGGCCGGGTAACCGGGTACATAACCGGCATGCATGGTGACTGGGCCATTAATCCGCATCATGTAATCCATTGAGGCTCCTCGGAAGCGAGACCCGGCAGGCTTGCGATGGCGGCGTACATCCACATTACTGCGCAGTACTTGGCCACGAGAGCTTATATAGTGACCGTACAGGTTGGAGCGGTGGCTGTATTTCTTCTGTGAAATACGAAAGTTACCAGTAGGAGTTCGGTGGCCTGGTTTACCGGTAGAGACCGGGGACATACCGGCGAGACGTCCTCCCTTATAGAAGTAGGCCATCTGGTCACTTAAGTCGATCACAATACGCGGTGTACCTTGTACATGGCCTTTAAACCACATATGCCGACTATTTTGTGGTTGAGTTTGTTGGTATCTGCCGTATCGAGAATATGCCCTTTGGTTCCTGCTGTATCGAGAGTAGCCCCTTTGATTCCTATTGTATCGGGAGTGTCCCCTATACTCTCTCCGGTACCTGTAATCCCTGCTATATCTGGAGTGCCGGTCATAATGCCCTCCATGCCCCTGATGAGCGACATACCTTGAGCCCTGGCGGGAATAAGGATTGGAATAATCCGCAGCATAGGCCAGGGGGGCCAATATTGCCGATCCAACAACCATCAGCGCAGCGGCGAACGAAGCGTTTTTGCGTAGAGCTCCTTGTACCTTTTGTAGGGATGTTTTCTGTCGTGTAGGTATAATTTGATGGTTTTGCAGCGAAGGTCGGTTATGCATTACACACCTCTCTATTGCCAGTGGGCCGTGTAAACAACCATGGATTTAGAGCCTAACCATTGCCTGCCAGGGTGCGGTATCCTTAGCACCCAATCAGAAGCACGGCGCAGGTCAGAGATTTCCCCAAAGCAGCTCCCCGTATACTCGGCCTCAGCTGCGGGATGGGTTAGCACAGGTTTTCACCAATGCAGGTCCAAGGGATGGTAAGGTCCGTGCCTTGGGCCAGTCACATCAAAAAGGAATAAGTGAATTGCTGGTTATTAATCTCACAGACATTTGCAAGAATGGTTTGCGAAGGGATTGATAGGCGTTAGAGCTCCAATCTGAGGAATTATCTTAAAGAGATTTCTTTAGCTGGGTCTTTAGCCGATAAAGTATCAGCGGATTTGCGACATTAGTGAACTTTCATTAGCGGTATCAGGGGTTAATTTATGGAGCGTTTATTTTCCTACGGCACTCTTCAGCAAGAGAATGTACAACTGGAGACTTTTGTCCGTAAGTTACAAGGATCTGAGGATACTTTAATTGGTTACCAGCTTTCTGAAATAAGAATTATAGATCCACAGGTTGTGCAAACTAGCGGCAAGGAGTTTCACCCCATACTGAAGTACACAGGGCATTCCTCTGATACGGTTGAGGGTATGGTCTTTGAAATCTCTGCCGAAGAGCTTGCTCAGTCTGATGCCTATGAAGTGGATGCCTATCGGCGGGTTGCCGCCAAATTGAAATCTGGTATAGAAGCCTGGATTTATGCTGAGGCAAACTAAAGACGTCATTTCCTAAGGTAGTTAAGCTTTTATTAGAGGGCATAGGGAGGTGTTTCACAAGGGGGGATGGCCGAGGGGATGCGGATACTGCAGATTAGGCCAAATTTTTCTCTGCTTCTCTGTGAATCAATAGATATGAAACAATATTTCGATAAAGGCAAGAAGGGCCTGGTTGGCCTTTCCCGTAAAGTGCCAGCTGAAATCACCGGCAGTTTAAAAGTTTTTCAAGAAGTAGTCGCCGGACTGCCAATATTTTCTTCTGCGGAGCGCAGTGAAAATTTTGTGCAGAGATACGATGAAAAACATTACTTTGTGATTCCCTATAAGCTCTCACAAACTGGCTTTACTCTGCACACAATGCGTTGTTTACCTGATGATGCCCCAGAGGTAAATGATCTACCCAAACGCCGAATATTTCACTTTCCCAACTCCCATTATGAGGGGAGTTTACGTAAATTTATGGTGGAGAGCGCCGTAGAGTTATCCCTGGAAAGGGGAAATTCTGGAAAGAGTTCTCTCGAAAGACTGGCGGATGATATCGACAAACTCGATAGAAAATTGACGGTTGGTATGCTGTTAGTTGGGGGTGTTGCCGCAGTGTTTAATCCCTTGATCGGTGCCGGGCTGGCAGCCAAGGCGGTGCTGCCCGGTATGAGTGGCCTGGTCAATAAATTCGGCTTGCGCCCAGCCGGAGAAAAGCTATCGGAATTACAGAGCAAAAAAATGCTTCGTCAGGCAGAGGAAGATGTTGCCAAGCAGTTTTCCGAATCGAATACCCTCAAGGTGATCAATCCTATTCTGCAAGAATTGGAATTAGCGCTGAGAACCACTGAAGCCCAGCACAACCCATTGACCGATCCCAATTTAGCTGATGGCTCAATCCCTGAGCTAAATAGCGAACACTGGCGCGAGTTGACCGAGCGAGCGGTTTATCATGTATATAAGGATGTGTATCGAGATAAGAGACTGGCCAAAAAGGCTCAGCTGGGGCCGGAGGACTTGCGTTGGTTTGAGGTATTGTTTTCTGGGATAAAGTAGCTTTAGAATTTTTAAGAGAGAAATTCAGCAGCCGATTCGGCTGCTGAAAAAAGAAAGGGCAGTCTTTAGAAATTGTAAGTCAGTCCCAGGGAGGAGAGGCTGGGTTTCTGCTCGTCCATTTCGAAAATAGTGTGTTCCAGGCTTAGGCTCCAGTTGTTGTGGTTCCAGCCAATGAAAACTCCGTAGTAAAGATCACTACCATCATTCTCACCTTTATCTGAATCACTGATATTATCGGAAAAAGAGCTTACTACTCTTCCTTCAAAGTCGACGCGCTCATAATTCCAGATATAGTTTTCCTTTTCTTCATATTCAGTTTCCCACAAATGAGAGCCTACACGAACTCCTGTATAGAATCTTTTTGTAATATCGGATGTTAGGGATATGCCAAGCATCTTTGTCTTAGCGCCAATATTAATTTTGTAGTTGTAATCATAGTTGCCTGATGCGTACTCACTGTAAGTGATAGAATCACTTTCTCTAATTTTTCCCTCTGCATCACCAAAGTCGGCATACCCCCCCCTCAATAGCAAGAAAATTATTGAGGCGGTATCCTAAAGTTACTGTCCAACCTCTTGGGTTGGACAGATTTGTTTCAAAATACTCTTCACTTTCTTGAGTAGAGATATCTGTATCTACCTTTCCATAAGATGACTTAAGGTAGAAGCTGTTTTCCATTGCCATAGTATTGGATGCGGAAAGAGCGATAACGGAGCTGAGAATAAATCTTTTCAAAGGATATCCTTACATCAATATAAAAGACCACCTACCTGGATAAGTAGGCAGCGGTGAGTATTTTGTGGTGATGAATTGGCAGAGAGGTGAAGTATCAAATTCTGAAATGCATTCTTCAAAGTTTGGTAAATGCGTACCAGTTTTCAATTTTGGCGCATAGTGCAGCATTAGGTGCGCCTAGTCAATAATCATCCATTACGATCGATTACAGTCTCTTGAAAAGTCAATTTCTCTGTAAACCAAGGAGGCAATGGTTGCGTTAAACAATTGTATTCATAACAAACTGTGAGACCCCCAATGAGTAAATATATTAGGTTGGCTGTTTTTCCATCAGTATTCTTACTGTTTTTAACAGGTATTGTCCCTAAGATTTTTGCGCAGGAAGATGATGCTGTTCAATTAGTACTCAGCGCTCACCCAGAGAACCATCTAATGGTGAATGCCAGCGTGATTACTGCGGAAGCGGCGAGAGTGGCAATAAGGTTTAAATCTGCAGATACCAGCCGACGACGTACAGCTTATAGTGAGTCAGGCACAAACCACGAAGTAACTGTCGTCGGCCTGCGCGCTGATACTACCTATCGATTTACTGCGGTTGCACTTTTAGATAGTGGTGAGGTTGTTCACAGTGAAATCGTAGAGTTTAAAACAGGGTCGGTGCCTGAGGGGGTCCCCGCTGTTGAGCTTTTGAATAAAACGGTTAAGTCCGAGGGGGGCATCACTATCTTCGCGCCATCAGCGGAGAGGGATAGTACTTTCTGGGGATTTGATGAAGAGGGAGAGGTTGTTTGGTATCTGCACGGTGATGTTCCATTAACTGGTGCCCCAGTAGCGAGAAACCTACAGGATGGGCGTTTACTTTTATTACTCAGTGGGGAGGCCCGAGTAATCTCCTTCTCCGGAGAGGTGTTGTCCTCTTTCGAATTGCCGAGTTATCACCACGATGTCCATTTGCTGGAGAATGGCAATCTGTTGGTGTTAACCAACGAAACTGGCCAGTTTGGTGAGCATTTTTTACAAGGAGATGCCATTTTGGAAATCGATACTGAAGGGAACACAGTTTGGCGATGGTCAGCATTTGATCACTTGGATACCAGCCGTTTCCCCGGTGCTTTGGCCAGTAGGGTTTTGGATAACGGAGCCCTTGATTGGAGCCACTCTAATGCACTGCATTATGTTCCTCAGGATAATTCCATTTTACTTTCTAGCCGCTCTCAGAGCTGGGTGGTCAGTATTGATCATCAGTCTGGTGCGGTAAATTGGATAATGGGGAGGGATTCAGATATTGAGAGCGATTTGAAGGATAAATTCTTTACACTACATACTGGTTCCTGGATGGCTTCGCAGCATGCGCCAATGTTGACAAGCAATCATGAAATTCTGATTTACGACAACAGAAATGAAGCTGAGTTGATTGGCAATATCTACAATAGCCGCGCAGTAAAGTTTCTGCTCAATACATCGACAATGAGTGCTGAGCAAACCTGGGAATACATAGCGCCCAAGTATACTCAATCATTGGGTGATGTTGATGAGCTTGCCGGTGGAAATATATTACTATGTGCCGGTGGCCCATCGGATATCAGTACGGGGAGTGATCGCAATGCTTACTTGATAGAGGTAACATCGACTAGCCCAGCGGAAACTGCGTGGGAATTAAAAGTGTACGATAGCACGATTTACCGAGCAGAGCGTGTTAGTTGGTCGGAAATGTTGACCACCAATTCTGTTTTTAATTTTCCTGAGTAATGACACAAGCGTTTAGAGGGAGTGGTCCTTATAGTTTTTTAATTCAGGGTGAATAGATTTTTTTCACTGCTGATGAAGCTTATAAATGTACTGCCCTTTAATAATTCAGGTGTCTCTTGTTACTTTCTGAATATTCTCCTTGGCCCACACTAATTTTGTTGTGGGCCTATGATCATTTGCTCTGCTGGATAAGGTCGTTTGCTTTTAATCGGAAGTATGCTGATATTTTTCGATTCTTGGTTCTTTAGCTAAAATTGGTTCTAACTCTTTTAATGATTCTTTTAAGTGGGGCTCATCCCAGTGTTTTCTTTCACTTTCTTTTGAATCCCATACCTCTAACGTCATAAAGGTATCTGTTTCCTCACTCGAATATAAAATCTGATAACTCAAACATCCGCTCTCCTTTTCAGAGTTCGCTGCCAGTCTTGTCAGAATGTTCTTAGCTTTCTGTGTTTCTCCAAGTTTAGACTTCACTTTTGCCATTACATATAGATTGGGCATTGTCTGATCTCCAGATATATTTATGAATTGCGTTTTACCACTAGTAAGATGCCTGTAATCATTAGAATAAATCCAATGATTCGTTTGGGGTCCAGGCTGGTTTGTTGTGCGCCAAAGAGGCCAAAATGGTCGATGGTGGCCATAGCAAAGAGCTGGCCGAGTAACACAAAGGATATAGTATTGCCAACACCGTATTTTGGTGAAACCCAGGTGACGCTGAGTACGTAAAAAGCAACTAATATCCCGCCGAGATAAAGGTGCCAGGAGATATCTTTGTGAAAACCGGCTACTTGGAAACCTTCAGTTTTAAATAAGTAAATAATAGAGATGGTCAGTCCGACAAAAAACAAAATCGTCGTAGCGAGAGCCGAGCTGCCAAGCTTCACACCTAGACCGCTATTTAACGTGGCCATCACCGGGATGCCGATTCCGGCAATTAACATTAGCGACGGATAAAGAATTGAGCTAGGCACTGCTGGAACCTCACTGAAGGGGTTTTAGGGCTATAACTGCTCATGTAGATGAGTTGTGTTGGCCCACAATGGAAGCTGAAGGGTTATGGAAAGCTGGCGCAGGGACATCAGTTTGCGCCAGCATTATTGATGCGTTATTAACGGCTAGTTTATTAACTGTTTAACGATCGCTTTACCAACAGCATGTGCACTGGCTGGGTTTTGTCCAGTAATCACACGGCCATCCTCGATGACAAATTCCTGCCAGGGTTGCACTTTGTTAAATCGAGCAGATTTTCTGCTGATAGCTTCTTCAAGCAGAAAGGGGATATCTTCAATGGTGCCAAAATCGATTTCTTCTTCTCGGGTAAATGCAGTCACAGACTTAGTTGCCAGTAAGCTTTCACCATTGCTCAAAGTGATAGGCAGCAGGCCAGCTGGTCCGTGGCACACGGCAGCAAGTACGCCGCCATTTTCATAATGCTCTGCAGATAACTTGGCAAAGTCCTCATTGCTTGCTAAGTCGGAAAGTAGACCAAACCCACCTGGGTAGAACACCGCATCGTAACTAGCAGTATTCAACTGGTTTACTGGAATAGTGTTGTTGACACGGTTCTGGAAGTCTTCATCGGCCAATACCTGGCTGTTGACCTCATCTCCTTCAATATCTGTACCGTAGAGTGGTGCTTTGCCACCTTTAATAGAGGCAATATCGTAATCAATGCCATTTTCTTTAAGTACATGCACGACGTGAGTCAGCTCAGGGGAGTAGGTGCCATTAGCTTGGTCGGTTTCCCCAAGGGTTGCATGGTTGGTTACGGGAATAAGTACTTTCTTCATGAATCTGTCCTCTGTGTTAAGCATTCAGTGGGGAGCATTCTAGGTTGTCCCTGATAAGATGATAATATGAGATTTCTGTGAAATACTTTTGCTAAATAGCAATAATGGTGGGGTATGGATACATTTGACGGTGTAGTCGAATTTGTTGCTGTAGCTGAGTGCCAGGGTTTCTCTGCGGCCGCCAAGCAGCTGGGGTGCAGTACCAGCCATGTGAGCCGGCAGGTGGCTCGCTTGGAGGAGCGTCTGGGGAGTGCGCTTCTGGCTAGAACAACGCGCTTGGTCAGCCTGACTCAGGCTGGGGCTGTTTATTACCAGCGCTGTAAAGAGCTGGTTGTGGGTCTGCAACAGGCCAATGAACAGCTAAGCCTGCAGCAGTATGAGCTGAGTGGCACGTTGCGCGTGAGCTGCGCTGGTTTATTTGCTGAACAGTATGTGGCTCCAGCACTGATGAATTTCGCCTTACAACACCCTGACTTAAAGATCGACATCGATTTCAACAGCCGAATGGCCAATTTTGTAGAGGATGGTATCGACTTTGCGATCCGTTATGGCCGCCTTGAGGACTCTGGGCTGGTGGCTCGCAAGCTGGCTGGACGCCAGATGATGGCAGTTGCCAGCACTGAATATCTTGATCAATTCGGCAGGCCAATCCACCCACAGGATTTAAAGTCGCACAGTTGTATTGTTGCGAATAATGAGAACTGGATATTTGATATAGAAGGCACCGAGGAGTCTATTCGCGTTAATGGACGCTGGAGAAGTAATAATGCCCATACAGTGGTTAACGCATGTGAAAAAGGCCTAGGTATTGCCTATATGCCAAAAAGCAGTTTTAACCGCTCTATAGAGTCACAGCTATTAGAGCCCGTACTGGAGCCTTTTTGGGGGCGCGGAGCCAGCAGCTGGATTGTGTATCAGAATCGCCGCTTTTTACCAATACGAGCGAGAATGGCCATTGATTATCTAATGGATCACTTTTCTAGTTGGCAGGAGTAAATATGATAAATATTCTAGAAAACCTTCCGAAAAACACTGAGGTTGAGCACTTCCAGGACATCGTAAAAAGTGATGCTATACGAATTGAAAGAATTGTTTCATACGGCCAGTCTTCACCGGAGGAAGGTTGGTATGATCAGAGTGAACACGAATGGGTGCTTTTACTGAGTGGTTATGGTGTGGTGGAGTTTGACTGCGGGGAGATATGCCAGCTGAAGTCTGGTGATTGCTTATTGATAAAGGCTGGGAGAAAGCACCGGGTGATTGAGACATCCTCTGATGAGGCGACGGTATGGTTGGCAATATTTTATCGCGAATAAACTTAAAATGAAGTTCAAAAATAATTGAATTTTGCAGTTTAAATATATCTTCTGTTAACCAAATTTTTTGTAATTTGTAAGTTTAAATTCTTTAATTAACTTCTCTGCACCTAAGCTATGGGTTATTTCCCTTCGATACACCAAGCAGATTTCATCTTTGAAGCCTGGTTGGTCTTTACTAACCCATTGAAGCTGATTTCTTCCAATTGTTTGAGCAACTCGACCAGGAATAATACCGACCCCGACTCCCTCAAGTGTCATATTTGTGATCAGTTCGTGGCTAGAGGAAGTAATATATTGTTTATATTTGTTATTTTTTTCCATGTTTTTTAGTAGCCAGTCTGTTTGCATCAGCGCTGGGTCATAAATTAATACGTCCCTAGACTGTATTTTTTCAGGGTTATGCCAAAAACTCACCATATCATGACAGAGGTGCTTTATTATCAAATCAGGATGGGATACGGGATTTACCACAATGCCGATATCAATTTTCCAGCTGATCACTGATTCGACAATTTCCCGAGAAAGCGCGTGTTGGAAGCTTAATTCGATACCTGGATTTTGAGCAATGAATCCGGCTAGCCTTTCAGGTAGCATATGTAGTGAGATAGAGCTGTGACACCCGATAGTGAAGTGACCAACAGCTTCTTTGTTTTCGCGCAGCGCTGAGTACTTTACCTCATCCCAGTCATCAAGTAACTGTTGAGCACTTTTTAATAGTCTTAACCCTGCACGAGACAATTGCACACCAGTTTTTTCTCGTATGATTACTTCTGTACCAAGCTGTCTTTCCAGCCTCTTGATAGCCGCGCTTAAACTCGGCTGCCGAATCCCTAATCTCTCTGCAGCTCTTGAGATATTTTTTGTTTTAGCAACTTCAATAAAATAATTGAGTTCATCAGCGTGTGGAAACATAGGTATAACTTATTTAGCCACTTAAAAAGCCAGTGTGTTTAAGCTGAGTCTACATCGACATTTATTTTGTTGCCATAGATATTGCCTATGGCAACCAGCGACGACATCTATTTTTCAAGCTTCAACTCCCATGCTAATTTCTTCGCCTTCCTAGTATTCAAATTATTTCTGGAGTCAGGGTGTCTACATCATCTCTAAGCTATCCGGCGGTAGCGAATGGTAGTGCGGTAACTTATGAAACTAATTTCAATTCAGTTTTAACTTTTCCTCTACATGCTTGGTATGAGTGGGGATACTTACATAATCTAATTACTGCGAGTGACATAGACCTTTCTAGAGTTAAACACTCCTATGCATTACTACAGGAGCAGCTTGGAGATGATGGAAACCCTATCTACGGTTTGCACACAAGTTATGGAGAGAATGAACGCAATCGCTTAGATCCAAGTCAGTGGAAAGAGACACAAGTCAATCTTCTGGAGTACTTAAGAGTTGGTGTTGGTGCGCCATTACCGAAATCGGTAGTCAGGCGTGCATTAAAGTTACAGGCTCTAAAAACAGCGCACGGCTTATCTGGTATCCATCCTTCCACTTATCAAGCGCTTCTTAAGCTGGCCAACAGTGAAACGCTTCCGAGAGTACCTCGAAAAGGGAGCCTTGGAGCCAGTGGTGATTTGATTTCCATGGCCCATGCTATTTCACCACTGTTTGAACACGGGCCAAGAGGCCCCCGTGATGTCATTGGGCTTGTAAATACCAATGCTATGATGGCTTCCTGGGCTATTGAACATGATTATCAGCTAAGAAAGCTATTAAGAGATTGTTTCAAATCTGTGGCATTAACCTCCATGGCCATAGGGGCAGGAGATGAACACTTCTCCGAAGGGTTGAGCTACGGAGAGGTGCACGGTAGTTATGCTCGTGCTGGCCAATTACTTACCCATTTACGACGTGATTACCTGCGGTCCTCAAGAGTTATCGAGGGTGAAAAAAGCTTATTACAAGCCCGATATTCTGTTCGCTGTGCTCCCCAGATATTAGGCCACTGCCTTGATCTATTGGATTATTCAGAGGCAAAAATTCGTTCCGAAGCCACTGCTGTTGCAGATAACCCTCTAATTCTTGAATCAGGCCCATGGCATGGTGGATTGTTTTATGCGATTGGATTGGCAGCTTCTGCCGAATTTATGCAGGAAATTATCCATCGCTTAGCCGAAATGCTTGATCGACAAATATTGATTTTGATGGATCATCGCTTGAATGGAGGACTGCCGGATAATTTAAATGCTGAATCGTTTAACCACTGTAAAGGGATTCATCAGTTATCGTCGGCTCTGTTCCAGGAAATAAAAGCCAGATCGACACCTGTGCGTCAGATGAGTTTCTCGTGTGAAGGAAATAATCAGGACTTGGTTCCCTGCGGAATGACAGCTCTCAATAATGTCAGCGACCAACTTGATAGTTTAAGGGAAATCATTCGAGCAGCGACTTTTTGCTCAGCTAGGGCAGCAATAATGCGTTCAAGCGGCGATTTGCCAGAAGCATTAAAATTAGTGAATTGGCCGCAATATACAACATCTCAATTAGAGAGCATTCTATGAATTTTAACTATTTAACAGGAAATTTTGGTATTGAGATTTCCGCTAAAGAAATTTCTGAATTAGATCTGGACGCTGAGCAAGCTTTAAAAAATTTATGGCATGAACATGAGCTTTTAGTTATCCGAGATATGGACCTGGATACTCAGGCATTTGTTAAGTTCTGCAGCTTGTTTGGGGAGCTTCAGCAGAACTATTTCTTCTTTCAAGGTCATTCAGAGGGTTATCCACAAGTTGCTAAAATTATTAAAGAGCCTGGTGAAAAGAAAAATACAGGAGGAATATGGCATCACGATCAGGGCTATTACTCCAACCCGGTAAAAGGTATCGCATTGTACGGTATTGATATTCCTCCTAGGGGTGGTGATACCCTCTTTACAAGTTCAACGCTTGCTTATGAGAGTCTGTCAACTGTAATGCAACAGTTAGTCGGTTCACTCAATGTGATACACACGACAGAGTTGATGCTTAAAAAACAGCCGCTGAAGAAATCAGTAGAAGGTAAAGATGGAGATGATTCAAGTATAGAACGAGCACTAAAATTGATGCCACTAGAATCTGCTATACATCCAGCAGTCTGTAAAAATTCTGTAACCGGTAAGCCTTTTCTCTACCTAAACCGAACTACTACTTCGCAATTTGAGGGAATGACATGCGATGAGAGTATGGGGCTTTTGAGTTATTTATTTAATCATATAGAAAAACCAGAGTTCAATTGTCGAGTGCAATGGCGTCCTGGGACCTTGGTTATTTGGAATAATCACCAAGTCTTACACTATGCCGTCAATGATTACAATCAACGACGAGAATTACATCGTGTACATTTTTCTGCTGAAAAACCGATTAAGTACTATAAGTGATTAATTGGTGGATTTTATGAATTATTATGAGCTGCGAGCTGAATTTTTACATGTCAATAGTCAGCCTGAAATTGAAAGGCAGAGTTTAAAAGATGAACAGGTGAGGCAATTATTGCGAGAATCCTTTGAAAAATCTGATTATTATCGCAAGCTAATTATAAATAATAACATTGATATAGAGGAAATAAGAAGTTGTGAAGATTTATATAAGCTACCGATTATAAGTTCTGAAGTATTCTCAACTTCTATGTCAGAAGTTAGTATGAATTATGACAATATTGTTCGCTATTGTCATACTTCAGGCAGTACCGGTGCACCGAAGCGCGTGCCTTATACACGTAAAGATATTGAGCTGGCAATAATCTCTCAGGCTCGAAGCTATTTGCTTGCAGGTGTTGAACCATTCGATAAATGTTTATGTGCAATGACTTATGGTCCTTGGCCTAGTGGGATGATCTGTCATGCTGCCAGTGAAATTTTTGGTCTCACTATTCCTGCAGATTCTTTTCTAGGAATTGATCATCAGCTACAGAGCCTACAAAAAGATAAGCTGAATTATATGGTTTGCTTACCTTCATTGTTACCTAGGCTAGAGCGTTACTGTCTGGAAAAAAACGTATTGCCCGCGTCTTTGAGTATCAGGAAAATATTCGTAGTGGGTGAATTATTTTCAGAGACTTTTCGGAGTTACTATGAGGGGGTATTCAACGCCAAGTTAATTAACATGTATGCAAATACGGAATTTGGACTAATAGCGAGTGAATGCCAATATCATAACTTACATGTCTGGGAAGATTTTTTTCATGTAGAGGTTATTGATCCAGATACGGGTAAGTTATGTGAAGATGGCGTCACTGGGGAATTAGTAATAACAGCGCTGAAACGTGAAGCTCTTCCTTTGATTCGTTATAACACACACGATTTGGCTGAAATGTATAAGGAGCCATGTGAGTGTGGCCAAACTGGAGCCTATTTGGGCCCCATTAGTGGGCGTCGCGATAATATGTTCACAATCAATGGGGGAAATATATATCCAATTGTGTTGGAAAATATTGTTACAGCCATTCCTGGACTTAGCTCCTTTTACCATTGCATTATTGATAAGATTGATGGACACGATCAATTATTATTTAAAATTGAAGCTAAAGATAATGTTGATGATCAGGAGAAAGAGTATTTGGCGGGTGAGTTTTATAGAGAGTTGACTAGTTTGGATCTAACGCTTCGTATGATATTCCTTGGGCTTGAGTCTGCTTCAAGACTAAATATAGATATCCTTCAGCCTGGTATAATTAGTCAGAAATCAGGGAAGATTAAAAAAATTATAGATAGAAGATGATTTCTGCATCATCAATATCTTTTCAGTTTGTTGTTTTTGTGGTTAAGTGTTCCCCCGTATAGATGTAGTATATCGAGTAAGGTTGAGGCTGGCTTAAAGTTAAACATTGTTGGTTTGATAGGTGTGTATTTGGGTAAGCCTTACTTTTTTTTTAATAAGAATAAAGTTTCATATGGGGTGAGCTCATGTTCAGATGTTGGATTTTTGCGTATTTATTTTTGATGTCCTCTTTTTCTTTGGGGGTAGAGGTTGACAAGTCACCATTGGTAGTTGGCGATTCGATAAGCTTTTCATCCGCAATCTTAGATGAAAAGCGCATGTTGAATGTTTACCTACCAGCGAGTTATCAACGCGACACTAAAAGAAGTTACCCGGTAATCTATCTTTTAGATGGTTCTATGAATGAAGATTTTGTTCATATAGCTGGTTTATTGCAATTTGGATCCTTTTCCTGGATTAATATGCTACCGGAGTCGATTCTTGTTGGAGTCGTAAATGTAGACAGGAAACGGGATTTTACATTCCCCTCAGCTAAGAAGCTGGATAGGCAAGAGTTTCCAACCTCTGGTGGTTCGGATAATTTTATAGGTTTTCTTGATAGAGAAGTTCAGCCTCTAATTGAAAATAATTATCGTGTAAATGGAGATTCTACTTTGATTGGCCAGTCCCTTGGGGGGCTTTTGGCTACAGAAATTCTATTTAAACATGCAGATCTCTTCGATAATTACATCATTATTAGTCCAAGCTTGTGGTGGAGCGGAGAGTCTCTTTTGAAACAAGTTCCTAAAGATTGCTGTGATGATAAGTCGGTCTATGTAGGTGTGGGGAAAGAAGGGGAGGTCATGGAGCGGCTGGCAAGAACTTTATTCAATAAGTTAGATAGTAATAAAAATAATATACACTTCGGTTATTTTGAACAGCTGGATCATGGTGATACGCTGCATCTTGCTGTATATGATGCATTTGATAAAATTTTTAATGCTAAATATTTAGGTGATAAAAAGGATTAATTGTGTGCAAGTAGGCAGTAGTATTATGTCCTGATTTGTTGATCAAGTGGTTCTATATTTTAAGATCATTTGTTTTTTGAAGGGAGGGTATTTATTAGCCCTTCCTGTAGCTCTTTTTTGTCCAGCTGGTGATATTTCCTCTTGATTTCATTGATATCCACGCTGGGCTTGGGAAAAGTCATTTTTAAGGACTCCATTGCATCTGCCACTATGGAGGCAATCGCAAGATTCCTAAACCATTTGTGGTTTGCGGGAATAACAAACCATGGAGCATGAGAGTGGCTGCATTTTTTTAGGATATCCTCAAAAGCCTGGGTGTAGGCATCCCAGTAGCTTGCCTCCGTATAATCGCTCTCGCTGATTTTCCAGTGTTTGCTTGGGTCATCAATACGCTGTTTAAAGCGTTTCAGTTGTTCATCTGCATCAATATGCAGGAAAAATTTTAATACCAGGGTGTTGTGGTCGGCTAATAATTGTTCGAAGTGGTTGATATGATCGTAGCGCTTGGACCAGATGCTCTCTGGTACCATATTATGCACCCGTTGAATTAATACATCTTCATAGTGGGATCGGTTAAAAATCGCCACATGTCCCTGTGCGGGGGTGACTTTGTGACATCGCCATAGGAAATCATGGGCGGCTTCTTCTTTAGAAGGCTGCTTGAAGCTGGTCACTGTACAGCCTTGGGGATTCATTGCTCCAAGCACATGATTAATCGTGCCATCTTTCCCGGAGGCATCCCGACCCTGCAGGCAGATCAATAGAGAGCGCTTGTGCTCAGCATACATAAGATACTGCTGTGCGCGAATTCTTTCATCCAATTTATCAATGACCGGCTGAGCCTCTTCGCGATTGTTATAGCAATCTTTAAAACTGGCATCGATCTTATCTAACTGTATCTTGCTGCCAGGTTTCACCTGGAATGCTTCGAGGCAATTCATAGTTTTATTTCTTCATGATAAGTTAAATGATTTATCCATACAGAATGGATTAAATATCCTGCAGACGTTGGTAGAGTAGCTTCTTCACCAGATCCAGGATAAACATCCACAAAATCATATAGAGCCAAACGAGCCCGATAATACGCCAGGGAATAGCAGGTACCAGCCAACCAAATCCACACATTAAAACCGTGAGCGCCTGAGTGCCGACAATAGCGATAAATAACTTCATTGCGGGCAGTGGCTTTGCGAAGAAGGCAGAGCGGGAGCGCACGACAAAAAGTAGTAAGTGACCGCCGGCAACAATTTGTAAAAAAATAATCGTTTGGATCTGAGACTTATCCAGGGGTATCCAGGATTGCCACTGGCTATTTTGAAGCCATTCCATACCAATCAAGAGGAGCCCCATGGTTTGTGCGATAGAAAAAATGCCGATAATGGTCGAACCCAGTAATAAATCACGCATTTCCCAGTGCACTGGCTCTTTAGGCAGCAGGGTGTTGTCGTAGGCAATAGTCATAATGGGGATATCGTCGAGCAGTGCCACTAATACGATCATGACTGGGGTGAGGGGAGAAAAACCGAAGAGGATAGTGGCAAACACCACCACCACCATAATATCCAGGGTCATGGATACCCTAAAGAGCACATAATTAATAATGCGCTCAAAGATCTTGCGTGCTTCGTCGATAGCATCCACTACAGTGGAGAGGCCCGGAGCAGTGAGAATAATCGCCGCTGCGGCACGGGCCGCATCGGTGGCGCCACTAACAGCAATTCCGCAATCAGCTTGTTTTAGGGCAGGCGCATCGTTGACACCGTCGCCGGTCATTGCCACCTGGTGCCCTCTCTCTTGTAAGGCTTTTACGATTGCGTACTTATGCTCGGGGAAAACACGGCCAAAGCCATCGGCGCGTTCAACACAATCGACCACCTGCTTGGTTAAGTGGTCCATATTCTCCGAGTCGGTAAAAACATCGGCGGCGGCGTAAATATTCTGCCCAATCCCCACCTGAGCAGCGATTTCTTTGCCGATAGCGACGTCGTCGCCAGTAATCATTTTTACCTGCAGCCCGTGCTCCCTGGCCCGGCTGATGGTTTGTTTGGAATCATCCCGAGGCGGATCTTCCAAAGAGAGGATGCCAAGAAAGTTCCAGCTTTTCCCATCATTGGAACTCGCCACACCCAGGGAGCGTAAACCCCGTGCGGCGAGTTCCTGCACACAGTCTGAGGCTTTCTTTTCATTATCACCACTGAGCTTGCACAATTGCATCACCGCTTGGGGCGCACCTTTGCAATAAAACAAAGAATTTCCACTGTCATCGACTACTTGGGCCTGGGCACGCTTGATTACTGGGTCGAAAGGAGTGAACTCTTTAAGCTGGTAATTATTAAGTGCTTTCTTATCTTTGAGGCCGGCAAAAATTGCCTGATCGATCGGATCACTAGAACCTTTTTCCGAGGCGAGTGCCGAGGCGAGAATTAACTGTTCCGGGCTCTTGGCGACAAATAATTTGGGGTCGTGCAGGCTTAGTTGGTTCTTGGTGAGCGTTCCGGTTTTATCGGAGCAGAGAATATCGACCCCGGCAAGCTCCTCTATAGACTCCAGTCGCGAGACTATGGCTTTTTTTCGGGATAGCGCCAGGGCACCGAGTGCGTTAGTGACAGTGATTACGGAGGGCATTGCCACGGGAATCGAGGCAATTAATAGCACCAGGACTGTGCGTAAAATATTAATAATGTCCGACCAGTGCCAGCTGGGGGCCACTACGATATCCCGATAGAGCTGGGTACCTACCAGTAACAAAGCCAGCACCAGGCACAGCACTATCAGGAAATCGCCAATATGAGTAACGGCTCTTTGCGAGTGGGAGGCGCCCTGCCCGGCACCGGCTACCAGCTTTGCGGTACGGCCAAAAAAAGTATTACGCCCGGTGCCAATTGTAACGGCGGTCATTTCGCCGCGCTTGGCGATACTACTGGAATAACCGATGTCTCCTATTTTTTTACTGACCGGTAATGACTCACCCGTAAGAGCTGCCTGATCGATACTGATGGATTTGCCGTCGACAAAGCGCACATCTGCGGGCACCACTTGGCCGAGCTTGATTCGTACAATATCCCCGGGAACCACATCGGCGGCGTCAATGGTATGAAAACTACCATCGCGCAACACCTCTGCCTGCGGCGCCATGCTGGCCTTGAGCGCGGCCAGGGCATTGGAGGCCTTGTGCTCCTGCCAAAATCCCGCTACGGCGTTGTAAAGTAGTAGCGCCATAATAATGGCGAAGTCAGGCCAGTGACCGATAAGTGCCGATAGCAGGGCGGCGGCTTCGATCATCCAGGGAATGGGCCCCCAAAAAAAACGCAGAAACTTGAGTAGTGCGCTTTGTTCTTTCTCCTGGATGCTATTGGGGCCATAGCGTTGCAGACGTGTCTCGGCCTCAGCCTGGCTTAACCCCTGAGGTGAGGTGTTGAGTGCCTGGTAAATGGAGGGTAAATCGGCTTTCTGCAGGTCAACCTGGGAGCCTTTTAAGTCGGCTTTACTGGCGTTTCCGCTTTCGGATTTTGGCCCGGGTATTGGCACGGATCGATTCCGCCTGTTGAAAAAAATTTCCCGTCGAATGGTCCGCCTGTTAACGACAGTTGGGGTTAAATAAGGCTAATCATTATTGAATGATTGGGCGGTATATCCATATTAATTGAACATTATAGGCTGTGATCTGATGGACACCCGTAGCTAATAATTTTCACCTTGATCCGCTTAAAGACACCCTTTTTTAAAGGTGTCCAGGCTGAAGTCCCAAAAGGCTTTAACGCGTGCTGAATTGCGCATTTGAGGATGAGAAAGTAACCAGAAATGGCTTTGGAACTCTTTAAGCTCGAATACTCTCTTTAGTTTGTAAGGTTGCACCATTTTTTGGTCCCCTTCGGGCAAAATGGCAAAACCCAGTTTTGCATTGGCTGCACCTGCCGCCGCCATTACCGAATTACAGTAAATTACTTTGCGGCTATTCTTAAATATTTTTTCACTCCAGCGACCAATCGGCAAACTCAAACCGCGATAACCAATAATATTCTGCTGCTTAATCTCATCCAGTGTCATTGGACCGCTAACCAAGTCTGGATGGGCAAAAATATGCCAGTTGATATCAAAGAGCTTCTTGGCAATGAGGTTATCCGGAGCGCTAGGTGATCCACGAAAGGCAATGTCCGCCTCCCTCTTCTCCAGTGATAGGTGTTCCGCCGAGTCTATGAGTTCAAATTCAACTTTGGGGTGCTGTAAGCGAAAGGCGGCACAGAGTTTTGGGATCACCTCGTAAGAGTAAGAGCCGATTGAGGTAATACGGATAATGCCTTCCATTTCCAGGTTTTTAATGCCGGTATTCAAGGCAATGGCATTGATATTCTCGGCGGCTTTTCTGGCGTGTTCTAAAGCCGCATTCCCTTCGTCTGTGAGGAAATAGCCCTGCCTGTCTGCCACGAAAAGCTGGCAGCCAAGATCTTTTTCCAAGGTCTGTAGACGCCTCCAGGCGGTGGAATGGTTTACCCCCAAGGCTTTGGCTGCACTCTGTAGGGAGCCGTGATCTGCCACGGCTATCAGGTATCGAAGATCGTTCCAGTCCATCATTTTGCATTTATGCAATTGTAAATTGCATAAATTGATAATTTAGTTGCCAATTTGCAGAGATTATAGTCTCCGCATCATTGATGTTCACTAGCTGGAGAGACTATGAGTCACAAAATTCTTGCTGTTTATGCTTCTGCCTTAGGGGACCATTCGACTTCCAGGTCACTGGCTAAGCACTGGCTGTCACGACAGGCTGTCACTGAAGTCACCGAGTTGGATTTAAGTCTTAACCCGGTTCCGCATTTGAGCGGTGAAATGGTAAGTGCTTTCTTCACCCCTGAGGAACAGAAAAGTGCAGCCCACAAAGAGCTAACGGAGTATTCGAACAATCTTATTGAACAGGTCAAAAATGCAGATACGGTACTGATTGCAGCCCCCATGTATAACTTTGGTAGCCCATCTACTCTGAAAGCTTGGTTTGATCACTTAGCGCGGGCCGGAGTGACTTTTACGTACACAGAAAATGGACCAGAGGGTTTGATTAGAGATACCAAAGTGGTCTTGGTCACGACATCTGGGGGTTTCTATAAAGATTCTGTTATTGATTTTCATGTGCCCTACATCAAGCATTTTCTCTCATTTATTGGCATTGACGATGTCACGGTCATTTATGCCGAAGGGCTGAATATGGGGGATGACCACAAAGAGACTGCCTTAACTCAGGCTAAGGTAGCTCTGGAAGCAATCTGATCTATGAGGCGCAGAGCAAAGTAAAAAAAAGCCGGCTTTGGGCCGGCGGAGAAGCAGACGTCGAAAGGATAAATGACGTTGCAGAGAGACAGAAAAACCAACTTATAGCCCTGGGAGAGATACTGCAGTTTTTCTGAAATTGGCAGCCGGTGGTTGTTGCCACCAGCTGGTAAAATTTTTTGACGGGCTGTTAAAGCCTGAAATTAATTATTGTTTCGCAATACACCGGCGCCAGCGGCGGGCAAAACCAGCGTGTTTTCTCTCAGCTCCATTGCAAACAGGCCTGGAGTAATATCCTCGGCCCCAAAAAACTCTTGTGGCAGAGCGTAGCTTTCCTCAGTGGTGCCTAGATTCAGGGCGACCAGGTACACTTCCTTATCTGCGCGGCGCACGAACACCAATAAATCATTGCCGGTATCGAGCACTTCCTGTTGTGCGGTTGCCAGACTTTGGGGCAGTTGCCGGTGCCATTTAATCAATGCACGGAACTGGTTGAGCATAGAGTGCTGGCTGTCTTGCTGCAGATTCACGGCTAAGTTCCGGTGACTCTGGGAAATCGGTAACCAGGGTTTCCCGCTGGTGAAGCCGGCTTGATCAGCGCTATCGGTCCAGGGCATAGGCGTGCGGCAGCCATCGCGACCTTTGAATTCGGGCCAAAGGTTAATACCGTAGGGGTCCACCAGATCCTCAAAGGCGATATCCGCTTCCGCCAGACCCAGTTCTTCCCCCTGATACAGGCATACACTACCGCGCAGTACAAGTTGCATCAGTAGGAACAGCAGCGCGCGCTTTTGCGCTAGCTCCGGACTAAGGCCGCGGTTCCAACGGGTGATAGAGCGCGGAACATCGTGATTGCTAATGGACCAGCAGGGCCATCCTTTTTCAATTACCACGCGGTTCTTTTCCAGGCTTTCGCGCAGGAATTGCGCGCTGCAATCCTCGGTTAATAAATCGAAGGAATAGGCCATATGTAGGCGCTGTTCCGTGGTGTAGTCCGCCATGATCTTATGGGTATTATCGTCACCCACTTCGCCCACGGTAACGGTACCCGGGTATTGATCCATCAGCTTGCGCACACGCTGTAAAAACACCAGGTTTTCTGGCTGGGATTTGTCGTTCTTGTGCCATTGGTAATCGTAGTGATTGACCGGCGGCAGTCCTTTTTGATCCAGCTTAAGCGGGCGGGGAGGATTATCGCTGAGGGCCTGTTGATGGAAGATAAAATTCACCGCATCCAGGCGGAAACCATCCACACCGCGATCCAGCCAGAATTTCATATCCGCCAGTAACTGCGCCTGCACCTCGGGGTTGTGCACATTGAGATCCGGCTGCTCTTTGAGGAAGTTGGCCAGGTAGTATTGACGGCGGCGGGTACACCAACGCCAGGAGCCACCACCGAAAACAGATACCCAGTTATTGGGCGGGTTGCCATCGGCTTTAGGGTCCTGCCACACATACCAGTCGGCTTTGGGATTGTCGCGGCTGCAGCGGCTCTCCTCGAACCAGGGGTGCTGATCTGAGGTGTGACTCAGAATCTGATCGATAATAACTTTCAGGCCGCGGGCATGGGCGGCCTCAATTAAGCGGTCGAAATCCTGCAGATTGCCGAAAATCGGGTCCACATCGCGATAGTCTGCCACGTCATACCCAAAATCCACCATGGGGGATTTAAAGAATGGGGATATCCAAATAGCGTCCACACCAAGGGACTTCACGTAATCCAATTTCTGGGTGATACCTGGCAGGTCGCCGATACCATCGCCATTGGCGTCGCAGAAACTGCGGGGGTAAATCTGGTAAATAACGCTGTTGCGCCACCACTCGGTGCTGTTGCCGCTCATGGATTACTGCCTTGTCTCATTATTCGAAGGGTGGGCGGGCCCACTCAGGAAAGGATAGGGTGAGTATGGCGAAGGGCGGAGCCGCGTTCCTCCTCCCCATAGAGGGGGGGAGGGGCTGACCGGGGGGATTTAGAGCGGGAGTAACAAGTTTCGGGAACTGCTCAAATAGAGATGTGGAGAAATCCTGTAGTGGAGCTTTGCGCACATCCCTGTGCCCCGACTCGCAGTTATTCCTATGGGCGGTCCTGCACCGAGCGCAGCATTTGTTCGGCCAGGGTAATCGCTTCCTGGCGGTCTTTGACATCCAGCTTTTGGTAGAGGCTGCGGATGTGGGTTTTGATGGTACTCGGCGCCACTTTGAAATGCCTGGCGATACGCTCGTTCGAAAGGCCTGAATGAATAGCGTTTAAAACCTGCCACTCCCTTGGAGTGAGTGGTGAGTGACGCAGAAAATCCGGTACCGCGTCGCTGGCGAGAATCTCGCGAATAATAGTGTCGTCCAGCTCAATACGAATGCCACCGTCCAACTCCGGCTGTTGCTGGGCGAGTTTAATCAGTACTTGGGCCTTGTCGGTGGATGCCTCATCCAAGCCCCGTTCCAGCGCAGCCTTGAGAATCACAATCAGGGGTTTGCCAATTTGTAGAAAGCTGGCGCGAAATCCTCTACCTGCGGCCAGCAGTAGTGCCTCGCTAATGGCCTCCACGGCCTCACCGTACTGTTCGCGCAGCCACAACAGGTGGGATTCCAGCACACGGTTGCGCAGGCAATCGGTGATTAAATGACACTCTTCCGCGACCTGTTGTAGGCGGCTGAGCAGGCGATTGGCGTCGGACCAGCGGTGCAGTTCAATCAGTGCGCGCACATGGTTGCGGCCGTGGCACTGTTCAAAGTGATTACTGGGCCTGTCCGCAACTGGCGCAGCTTGCTCCAACCAGCTGGCAATGGCTTGTTGGTTGTCCAGGGCGCGCCAGGTGCGAATACGCGCGGCATCGGCATTGGCAACCCAATCGCGGTGGTAGCGCCCATCTGAGAGTAAGCGGTCGATGCGGGCCAGCCACTCCAGCGATTCCTCTTTTTCTCCGCGCGCCTGGGCGAGCTTCAGCAGCAGCGTGTATTCCGGCAGTAGCCAGTGTTCACCTACCTTGCGGTTGATCTGCATGCCCCGCCGGGCCGAGTGCTCGGCGCTCTCCAAATCCCCCTTTTCCCACTGCAGCTGTCCGAGCAGGCGGCAGACAAACTCGGCGATGGGCAGGGTGGAGAGGTGGTGTTTCTGCACCAGGTTGGACACCTTCTTCTGCAGTGAGGCAGATTTTTGTAGAAGCCCCTGGGCGAACGCGATCTCACTCTGTTGGCAGATAGCCCAGGCGGCGCTGGGAATATCTCCTTCAGCAATAGCCAGGGCCTCCACCTCCAACATATGGGTCGCGGCGGGCTCTAATGCGCCCAGGCAAAAACTGGTCTCACCGGTGACAAGCAGTGCCGAAATACGCTCGCCTAGTTGGTTGGGTTGTAAAAGTCCCAGGGCCTCTTCAGCGTACTCTTTGGCCTGCAGGGTCTGGCCGCGGGCGATGGCCACTTGGGCGCGCATGGTGGCGAAGGCCCCTTCAAACTGACGCCATTGCTGTGGGTCCTGCCGCTGCAGCCAGCTCTCGGCGGCGGCGAGCATTTTCTCGCACTGGCCGTATTCAAAATTCTCCCGCGCCATTTTTGCCGAGAGCAGGGTGAAGCGCGCACTCTGCTGCAACGCCTCACTGCCGAGCCACTCCAGGCAATCACGCAACAGGCGCGACTGCCCGCCGCGCAGCAGTATTTCTCCCTGGCTATCGAGCAACTGACACAGGCGCTCGCGGTCACTGCCAGCGAGGGCATGGCGCAGGGCTTCCACCGGCTGTTCCATTTCCTGCCAGGAATCACAAGCGAGAGCGTGTAGGTGCAACAGCTGCTCTCGATTAGTGAGCTGGCGCTGCAGGAAGCGGGCGAAGACTGGGTGGAAGCGGAACCACTGGCGGCTGGAGTCCTGTGCCTGCAGGAAGAGTCCGCGCCGCGCCGCCTCTTCCAGCAGTTGTTGGCCATCGTTGCGGCCACTCAGACGTTCCGCCAGCTGGGCATTGACACGGGTGAGGATCGAAGTGCGAGCGAGTAACTCGCGCAGCTCTGGCTCCAGCCTTTCCAGCACTTCTTCGGCCAGATAGTCGAGGATATGGCTGTGGCCCTGCTCCAGTTCCGTCAGGTAGCGGTCTACTTCTTGGCGATCGCGCACCGACAGGGCGAACAGTTGTACCGCCGGTGGCCAACCCTCGCTCAGGTGGTGCAGTTGAGCGGCGCGGTCGCCATCGAGATTAAATGGCAAGCGCTGCTTCAGCAGACGTGCGATCTCTTCGGTATTCAGGGCCAGTTGATCGCTGCCCAGCTCTAATAGGCGGCCTTGTACGCGCAGGGTGGCCAGTCCCAGGGGCGGCTGGCTGCGGCTGGTGAGAAGGACCCCGACGCCTGGTGGTGCGTGGCGCAACAGGAAGCGAGTGACGCTGTGCACCGCCTGGTTGTCGATATGGTGGTAGTCGTCGAGCACTATGCGCAGTTCGCTGGGCAAGCTGCGCAGTTCACCCAGCAGATGACTGATGACAGTTGTTGGATCCGGACTTTGTGGCGCCGCCAATAAGCGACAGGTTTGCGGTACGCCTTTGCCGGTAGCGCGATGCACGCTTTCTACCAGATAACGACAAAACTGGCTCGGTTCATTGTCGCTGGCATCAAGGGTATACCAGGCCATTGGATTTTCCTGCGCCGAGGCCCAGGAAGTGACCAGCGTGGTTTTACCGTAGCCCGCCGGTGCCGTCACAAGCAGCAGCTGGTCGCTGTCGCTGTCGTCGAGCAGTGCCAGTAAGCGCGGGCGCACCAGGGTATGCTCGGAGCAGTCCGGCAGGCTGTATTTGGAAGTTAAAAGCATCGCTGCGGGCAGGATTGTTTTAAATGTCTGATTTTTATACAGAGGTATTATGCACTAGCGGAGCGCTTTTGTGACAGATTTGCGCTGAGGATAGGACGACTTGCTGGATTCTCTTTGGCTAATACTAGAAGTGGCTTTGCTTATGGCGGTATATTGATTGGCGGATCCAATCAGTCTTACCGATCCAGCCCAAAGAGACAAAACAATCAGAAAGAGACCCTGCGGCCAGTTTTTGGCTTGCGGTGTCCGGTGTCAGGAACACATCCCTGTGTTCACCGAGACCGGCGTAGAGCTACCCGACAGCGTTATCTGCTTTCCCGGCTGACATTCATTGTCGTAATACACCAACGTTTGTACGCAGTGGGGGATTCTTGGATCACTGGATTATGAAAAAACAGAGTTATTTCCGAAAAAATTTGGTGAATAACTGATGCCGTCAGGGAGGTAGGTGCGGCTTCGACAGCAATAATAAAAAAGAGGGAGTTATGGCCGATATTGTGGTTTTGGCAGCGCCGGCTGTGGATGCCGCACACAGGAACTGTGTAAAGCACTTGTTTTCCATGCTCAGGGAAACCCTGGATGACGACTGGGCGCGCCTTCATTGCGATACTTTTCCTACTGTGGAAGCACTGCCAGGTAATACCCAGCGAGTATTTGAAGATATGCGCAAGTGCGAGGTGGATAGTCTGCGCGCGCGCAAATTCCTGCTCAACACCCTGGCTGAGAACTCGGCGCAATTGGGGGATATCCATAGCCGTAGTGGTCTCTACGAGAGGACCCAGACAGCCATTTATCAAACTCTACAAAAGGCTGCAGCCGCCGCTGGCGATTGCGCTCCGGTGTTGCTTATCAGTCATTCGGCCAGCTGTATTAGCTTGTCCAACTATTTGTGGGATGCCCAGCGGCCCAGCGTTAACCACGGTGTCTGGCGCGATGGCGGGCCAGCCGAGGTGCGCAAGGGCTCCGCGCGGGAGCGCTTTTTGCGCCTGAAAACGCTCAGCCATTGGTATACCCTCGGGGCCGGCACGCCGCTGTGGTTTGGGGCCAAGCAGCGCGATCAGATCCAGGCGGTGGCTACGGCCTCCCGCGGGTATCAATTCCGCTGGAAAAATTTCTATCATCCGAATGACCTGCTCGGCTGGCCTCTTAAGCCTCTCAGCCCCAGTTACAACCAAGCGGTATTTCGGGATTACGCGACAAGGCCACTGTCCGATCCAGATAATGCCCTGGCCGGTCCACAGCTACTGCCACCGGAGGATTACTGGCGCAATGAATTGGTGTGGGAGCAGCTCAGCAAGGACCTGAGCACTCTTCTGCAAAACACCAAGCCGAAGGCAGACGCATCCGCACAGCGATCTCGGCGGGCAGTCGCGGTATAATCGCGGCACTAGCTACTACTCCCGAATAAGGATGGGTTTTACCATGTCGCTGCAATTTCACTCGGTCCCGGTCACTCCTTTTCAGCAGAATTGCACCTTGCTCTGGTGCGAAGATAGCAAGCGTGCCGCAGTGGTGGATCCGGGTGGCGACCTGGACAAAATTCTGGCGGCGGCGCAAGAGCGCGGGCTCAAACTTGAGAAAATCCTACTTACCCACGGTCACCTGGATCACGTGGGTGGCACTGCGGCGCTCTCTAAACAATTGCAGTTGCCGATTGAGGGACCCCACGAGGGCGATGGTTTCTGGATCGAGCAGCTGCCGGTGCAGGCGCAGATGTTCGGTTTTCCCTCAGTGGAGGTGTTCACCCCGGATCGCTGGTTGCAGCAGGGCGATACCGTGACTGTCGGCGACCAGGAGTTGGAGGTGCATCACTGCCCTGGCCATACCCCGGGACATGTGATCTTTTTCCATCGTCCGAGCAAGTTGGCACTGGTGGGCGATGTGCTGTTTGCTGGTTCAATTGGCCGCACCGATTTCCCCCAGGGGGATCACGATACTTTGATTCGTTCGATCACCGAACGCCTGTGGCCACTGGGTGACGATGTACGCTTTGTCCCGGGTCACGGTCCTATGTCCACTTTTGGTCAGGAGCGTCAGACCAATCCGTTCGTCGCCGATAAACGTTTCGGCTGATAGGTGGTATCTGCAAAACAATAATCCATCGGGAGACCCTTCCCATGCCTGTAAAGCTAAGTGTTTTCCTGTTGATTCTGGCCACTGCTATTAGTGGTTGCGCTGTTATTTCCGAGGCGGATTGCCGCAGTGGGCTCTGGTATGAGCGCGGCCTACATGACGGCGCCCGCGGGCGCTCCCAGGCGCTGATGTACGATATCGCCAAGGAATGCCAAAGTTACGAAATCTATGTGGACAGTGAGGCTTGGTTGCGGGGCCACGAAGAGGGCGTGGAACAATTTTGTACCGCTGAAAATGGCTACGCTCAGGGACGTCAGGGGCGAAAATATGAGGGCGTATGCACTGGGCCCACCGCAGATATTTTTTTGCAGAATTACCAGCGTGGCCTGGCCGACTATCGCGTAGCGCAGGAGTATCGCGATTTATTGTGGCGTCGGGATAATTTAGAACGTGAGCTTTACTCCCTACATCGCGCCCTTAGGCACAGTGATAGCGACAACCAGAGGCGTGCGCTTTACTTCCAGCACAGCCGACTCGAATGGGAGTTGCGCATGTTGGATTTAGAACTGCACCGCTATGGCCTTTTCGGCCCAGACTATTTCACGCCGGGTTTTTATCCGCGCGGCTTTTTTTCATCCGGTTTTTTTTACTGGTGAAGTTAGTGGGCTGATATGGCTAGTCAATTCAGTCATTTCCCCCGATCCCAGTTTGGATTTTCAAGAGAGTTATTCCCATGGCTATTTGGCACGTTACTCCCACCCTGGAAGAGATTAACCGGGGCACCGCCCAGTGTATGCCCGGTTATCTGGGCCTGGAGATTACCGCAATCGGTGAGGATTACCTGGAGGGCAAGCTGCCGGTGGATCATCGCACTCGCCAGCCGTTCGGTATTCTGCATGGCGGTGCCAATGTGGTGTTGGCGGAAACCCTGGGATCTATCGGTGCCAATCTGCTGGTGGATACCAGTAAGTTTTACTGCGTTGGCCAGGAGATTAATGCCAATCATCTGCGTCCTGTGCCGGAGGGTGAAGTTACTGGCCGGGCCAAGCCGGTACATATCGGGCGCACCAGCCAGGTGTGGGAAATTCTGATTTACGCCCCCAATGGCAAACTGAGTTGTATCTCCCGAATTACCATGGCAGTTGTGGCTCATGCCGCTGGATAAACTTTACCGGGTTTTATTGAGGCGGTTTTTATGAGTGAAGTGCGGGAATGTTTTTTTGAAGATATTCCCTACCGCCTGGTGCGTTCGGCAAGGCGCAAGCGCCTGGGTCTGGTATTGGCTCAATCCGGCGTGGAAGTTCGTATTCCTCAGCGCTGCGCTGCCCGCCACGGCCATCAGTTTTTGCAGGAAAATATCCAGTGGGTACGCGCCCAATTGCTCGCTGCCAACCAGCGTGCGGCACAGGTGCCACAATATCGGTTTGAGTTTGGTGAGCACTTTCCTTGGCTGGGTAAAATGCGCCCCTTGGAGCGCGCGTCTAATCGAGGTGGTGCGGCAATCACCGAAGAGTCCATTCATCTCTATACCTTATCGCCAACCCCCACTACGCAGCAATTACAGGGGGCCCTACAGCGCCTCTACCAGCGCGAGGCGTTGGCCCTATTAACAGAAAAGTCCCAGCGCTTGGCCGAACAACTGGACTTGCAGTTTTCCACACTGCGAATTCGGCGCACCAAGAGTAAGTGGGGGCACTGCAGTATTCGTGGAGACCTGCAATACAACTGGTTGGTATGCCTGGCACCGGAACCGGTGGTGGATTATCTGGTGGCCCATGAGGTCAGCCATTTGCGTCACCATAATCACGGCCGCGATTTTTGGCTGCTGGTACAGAGTGTTTGCCCTCGCTATAAGGAGCTGCGCCGCTGGTTGCGCGATAATGGCCACCGCCTCACGGTATAGACTTTACCGACAGGTCCCATTGATTTCAGATGTTTTGAATATTCAGTAATTTCCTATGAGCAGAAAACCGCGTTTTATCACTCCGCGTAAGACGGTAAAAAAATCTTTGCCCACCCAGGCAGAAGCCTGCGTGGAAAAATTCAGCCACGATATGCGCGGTCTTGCCCGTGTGGGTAAAAAAACAGTATTTATCGATAATGCCCTGCCTGGTGAAGAAGTGCGTTTTCGTTATAGCACTCATCGGGCTCGCTTCGATGAAGGTGTTACCAGTGAGATAATTCAGGCTTCGCCACTGCGCTGTGAACCGCGCTGCCCCCATGTGTCCCTGTGCGGGGGCTGCTCCCTGCAACACCTGCAGGCCGATGCGCAAATTGTCGAAAAACAAAAAATCTTGTTGGATCAGCTGACCCGTTTTGGTGGTATTAAACCTGAGGAAATTTTGCCTCCACTACTAGCAGAACCTTACGGCTACCGGCGCAAGGCGCGTATCGGTATTCGCCTGGTGAAATCGGCAAAAGGTAAAAAACTCGTTTTTGGTTTTCGCAAAAAGCGCAGCAACGATTTGACCGATATCAATGAGTGCCATGTTTTGCACCCCTCCATCGCTCAACATATTCCCGCGTTGAAGCTACTGGTGGCGGAGAGCGAGGGGCGCGCGCACTTTTCCCAGTTGGAAGTGGCGGTCGGTGATGATGTGGCGGCCTTAGTGTTACGACACCTGCAGCCTTTATCGGAAGGGGATCGACAGCGCTGGCAAGACTTCGCTAAATCATCAGGTATACACATGTATATACAACCTGGTGATGCGGCTTCGATTCAGCCTCTGTGGCCAGAGAATGGCGAGAATTACCTCAGTTATCGTCTGCCAGAATTTGACCTGAGCCTGCACTTCCAGCCGATGGATTTCTTCCAGGTGAATTTCGAGGTCAACCGACAGATGGTGAGTCGTGCTGTGCAGTTATTGGACCCGCAACCCGGCGAGAGGGTGTTGGATCTTTTTTGCGGATTGGGAAATTTCACCCTGCCATTGGCACGCCGCGCCGGGGAGGTCATCGGTATCGAAGGCCTGGGTGCTCTCACTCAAAGGGGCAAGGATAATGCCGAACTTAATGGGCTGAACAATGTGCGCTTTCACACTGCCGACCTGAATGAGGAAATGGTGAAAAAGGCCTGGGCCAGTGACGGCTTCGATAAAATTTTGCTGGACCCACCGCGCGATGGCGCCCTGCAGGCGGTGCGTGGCATTGCCCGTTTCAAGGCGCAGAAAATTGTTTACGTGTCCTGTAACCCGGCGACTCTGGCGCGGGATGCGGGAGAATTGACCCAGCTGGGTTACCGTCTTAAGCAGGCCTGTGTTATGGATATGTTTCCGCAAACAGCCCATGTGGAATCCATGGCGGTATTTGAGCTGGATTCCTAAAGCCATTTATTCAATTTTTTTCCGTCTCTGTGTGTCATTTAAAAAGTCCTGAGGAGCGGAGGTAAAGCAGTTTTACCTGATGCCAGAGCAGTGGCCTGTGCGTTGGTGCGGGGGGCAAACTGGCGTAAACTGCTGGCAAACTTATCAAGCGAAGATGTTATGCAAAGCGAACCCTTAACTGATGATTTTGAAGAAAACTGCGCACGTTTTTTGCCAGAGGCAGCCGAACAGGGCTGCGTCTGGGCGCTGCAGGGGGAAGAGGGCTTTGCGTTGTGCGAATCCGAAAAGCGCCCACAGACTGAAGTGATGCCCTTTTGGTCCCAGCGGGAATTTGCCCAGGCACACTGTGAGGGCGATTGGGCGGAATACCAAGCGGTAGCTATCGACCTGGAAGAATTTATGGATGACTGGCTCACTGGTATGCACGAGGATGTACTGCTGGTGGGGCTGAACTGGAACAATGAGCTGGAAGGTGTGGAGCTGGAACCCATCGACCTGCTGGAGCAATTGGAGCAGGAGCTGCAATAAGCTGCGCCATAGTGCCCCACCCAGCGGATAAAAATTAAACAACGGGGTGTCTTAATGGAGCAGTTTCTCGGCCTGCGTACAGTAATTTACGGTGTAACAGATATTGCAGAGGCCCGTGCCTGGTATGCGCAGCTGCTGCAGAAAGAGCCCTATTTCGATAGCGATTGCTATGTGGGTTTTCATCTCGGCCATTGTGAACTGGGCCTGAATCCGGATGCGCGCAGCGCGATCAGCCGCGCGGATGGGGTGATCGCCTACTGGGCGGTTGCGGATATGGCCGCACAGGTCGAGCGTCTTGGAGCCATGGGTGCGCGACAACACAGCGATGTGGTGGATGTTGGCGAGGGCGTACTGATGGCGAGTTTTCTCGATCCTTACGGCAATATTATTGGCCTGATTGAGCAATCCCAGGCCGTGTCGGAGGATTCGAACCAGTAAACGGAGCAGTCCCCGTGAACAAACCACCAGTTTCCAGTTTTCGAAAATCTCCTGATAGCTTTGCCGCAGAGAGCCTTGCCCAAATTGGCCGGGGCTATGTGGCGCCAGACAGAGTCGCTCTGATTACGGGATGTTCCAGTGGTATTGGTCGCGAGCTGGCCCTGGCCTTGCATCGCCGCGGTACTATTGTTATCGCTACCGCGCGACGCCCGGAAAGCCTGCAGGAACTGGCGGACCTGGGCATCGCTACCGAAGCTTTGGATGTTAATAGCCAGGCAGATATTAACCGGGTGCTACACGCTCTCAAGGCCGCCTACGGTCGCCTGGATATATTGATCAACAACGCCGGTTACGGGCAGATGGGCCCGCTGATGGAGCTGGATACCCGCTCCCTGGAAAATCAATTTCGCACCAATGTATTTGCACCGCTGGCACTGGCGCGCGCTAGTGTGCCGTTGATGCGCTCGTGCAAGAGTGCTGTAATTTGTAATATCGGTTCCGTATCCGGTGTTTTGGCTACCCCTTTCTCTGGGGCCTACTGCGCTTCCAAAGCGGCCCTGCACACACTCTCGGAAGTCTTGCGTCTAGAACTGAAACCTTTTGGCATTCGCGTAATGACAGTGCAACCTGGGGCTATTGCCTCAGAGTTCGGTCGCCACGCGGAAGTATCACTGCGCGGTCTCTTGCCTCCGGATTCAATGTATAAGCGCCAGGAGGAGGTGGTGCGCGCCCGCGCTCAGGAGTCACAACAGAACGCCACTTTGGCTAGTTCCCTGGCGCGCAAGTTGGTACGTGAACTTCTACGCAAACGGCCGCGCACACTGGTGCGTATCGGCAATCGCAGCCGCCTGTTGCCCTGGCTTGCGCGCTGGTTACCGAATAAATTGCGGGACTGGATTTTATTGCGCCGTTTCAAGTTAAACCGTTTGGCGCACAAGGTATAAGTGAGGCTTAGGACTGCCTCCCCGGTGTTTTTCATTTGAGTGATTAATTACTTTTCTGCTCGATGCATTACTGGAAATTATCCACTTAAAATTTTTACGCATTAACTAACAGTCGCGCCTGTGATTCAGCCAGTCCTTCACTTCTGAAAAACTACCGCGAAATAGGATAGGGCTGTCACGCTTTTCCATCAGGTGGTTGTAACCACCATCGTAATATTCTCGCAATAAACACATCACCAGCGGAATATAGGCCTCACTGTTTCCACTCTGTTGTAATTCTCGATTTGCATCCATAAGTTGTGCATCCAATATTTGATGGCGTAATCCACCGAGGCGCTTGCGGATTTTACTCAGGTTGTTGCGCAGTTCTTCTCCCAATGTCGCTGCGGAGGAGTTGTCAGCAGTTTTAAAGCGCGGCAGGGCCTCGCACACATAATCTTGCACAATACGCCGGGCTCGTTGCTCCAGCGGCTCCTCCACCAGGACTCTGGGAGCGCTTTTCATGGCATTTTGTAATGCTGGGGGCAGGGCACAGCGGCCAATAAGCCGGCTTTCATCCTCGATAAAAACTGGTCCGGTAGCTTGCGACAGCTTGAGTAAATCGATACCCACTTGGTTTTCAAAATCGATTTGAGAAGGCTGATCACAACCCGTACGGCCAAAGCTGGAGCCGCGGTGCTTGGCAATCCCCTCCAGATCAAGTGCCCGTTCTGCACCTTGGATTAACTCTGTCTTCCCACTGCCGGTGTGACCGGCAATAACGATCAGCGGCAGCTCTTGACTCAGGCCTTCCAGCTGGCTGAGCAGATAGGTGCGCATAGCCTTGTAGCCACCATCAATCAGTGGATAATCAATTCCCACATCTCGCAATAATTGCTGTGTAGTGCGCGAGCGCAGGCCGCCACGAAAACAGTAAAGGTAACCCTGAGGGTGGCAATGAATAAATGTACTCCAAGCGTTGAGCCTATGCTCTACGATTTTATCCGTGGCTAGTTGCCATCCCAAATCAATAGCGGCCTGTTGCCCCTGCTGTTTGTACTCGGTACCAATTAACTCCCGTTGTTGGTCGTCTAATAACGGGTAGTTTTCTGCATGGGGAAATGCTCCGCGCTGAAACTCCACCGGTGCTCGTACATCCATCAGCGGAATATCGTGTAGGAATAGATCACGGTAATTCGTAGTATTTTTGCGCAAGGAGGGTCTCCAATATTGCTGTGGAGAGCTTCACTCATTAATGAGGGCTGACCACTCTGAGGCTCTTATAGAGTTAATCAAAGAAACTTTGGTCGATTGTAAGGCTTTTGCTTGTTTGTACGCCAATCCACTTTAGCGGTTAACCGAATAAAATGGCTCCAGGGTATATCACCACCAATAATTGAGGAGCTAGTAGAGCATTAGTCGCGAATACTTGTGGCTAATTAGCTGAAGGTGTATGTAACGCTTTGGGTTAATTTAGGACAGGGCCCTTTATGCTCAATTAATAAATAAGAAGAAAAGATATGGTTAGTAATAGGGTGAGAATTTCAATAGGGAGCAGTTATTAATAATTTGGTATCCGTTATGGTTTGGATATCATAATTTTGGGTGAAATTTGACGCCACTAAAATACCTGGGCAGAAAATATCTCCAGATATTCTAATATTTTTATCTAATTTTACACTTTGCCCTATTAGCATAAGTCCAATTAAAATTTCCCTTAATCGTAATAAGAAATATAGATTTCCTATTGGTCCATAAAACTATTGGAAGATTGCTCTCGACTTCCATTGAAACCGAGCCATTGAACTTGGTTGGCGCAAATTATGCCTCTAAACGATCAGTGAAGAGTGGTCTTCCGGCGCCTTTATTCCCGTCAATACCTTATCCTTGTATACCCTGAATGAGTTGCCCCGTGGAATTCTTCACGAGTGCTTCATTCAGGAAATACGTATTTATGACCCTAGATCAGTTGCTTATTCTAATCATTATCGCGATTACGATAGCGCTGTTTATCTGGGGGCCTTGGCGCCACGATATGGTGGCGCTCTCTTCCCTGCTCGCTTGTGTGTTTTTTGGATTAATTCCCCCTGAAAAAGCATTTACTGGATTTGGTCATCCGGCAGTGGTCACTGTGGCCTGCGTGCTGATCCTCAGTCGTGGCCTGCAGAATACCGGAGCTATGGGAGCCCTGGCCCAGCGGGTAGTGCCTCGAAGCGGCAATATCACAGTATCAATGTTACTTCTGACTGGGCTCGGTGCTCTTTTATCAGGGTTTATGAACAATGTGGGGGCTTTGGCGCTGTTGATGCCGGTAGCGGCGGATATGGCGGAAAAACAGGGCCTGGCCCCGGGTAAGGTGCTAATGCCCTTGTCTTTCGCCACGATACTCGGTGGCATGACTACCTTGATTGGCACGCCGCCAAACTTGGTGGTCTCCGGTTTCCGCGACAGCGCCGGGGCCGGCAGTTACGGCATGTTCGATTTCACCCCGGTGGGCTTGGCAGTGACCCTGGTTGGCCTGCTCTTTATCGGTCTGCTTGGCTGGCGTCTGGTGCCAGGTCGCGGCCAAGCGGGTGCGTCCAGTTTCGATACCGGAACCTACCTCACCGAGGCACTGGTTGGGGAAAAGAGCGCGGCAGTGGGTAAGAGTCTGGGTGAAATTGGCAAGGTATTGGGGGCTGAGGATGCACAGGTAGTCGGGTTGGTGCAAAGCGATGCTCGGGTAGCGGCAGTAGCGCCCTGGCAGCGGGTGCAAAGCGGGGACATTCTGGTAATCGAGGCAGAGCCCGCATCCTTAGCAGCGAGTCTTACCAGGCTTGGACTCACCATGGTTGGTGGGGCTGAGACAGAAAAAGACAAGAAAGTGGTTGTACAGCTGGGAGGGGCAAAGCCGCTGCAGGACGAGGATTCTCGGGATAAGAGTAAGGAGAAGAGCGTCCCCGCCGGTGAGGAAATGCAGTTGCGCGAACTGGTTGTAATGCCCAATTCTATTTTGGTGGGGCGCTCGACTCAGTTTTTACACCTTTCGACCAACTATCAGATTAATCTGCTGGCCCTCTCCCGGCGCGGGCGCCGATCGGTGAAGCGCCTGCGTTCTACGCCGTTACAGGCGGGCGATGCCCTGCTGATGATGGGGCCGGATAACCATCTCAATAGGTTTGCCCGGGAACAGGGCTGCGTGCCTCTGGCTCAGCGGGATATCGGCATGCCGAACAAAGAGAAGGCAGTCATTGCCCTGCTTGCTATGGCATTGGGAGTTGCGGGTGCAGCCTTTGGCCTGGTCCCCGCAGCGGTCTCATTTGCTACCTGTGTGCTGGCTTTTATGGCACTCAAGGTTGTGCCGCTGCGAAACATTTACGAGGCCTTGGATGGCTCTGTGATTGTTTTGTTGGGCACATTGATCGCAGTGGCCGAGGTGATGGAAAGTACAGGGGCGGCGGACTTGGTGGCACAGGTGTTGCTGGATAGTTTGGCTCAGGGTAGTTCGGTATTGGCTCTGGTGTTGATATTGATCGTTACCATGACACTGTCGGACTTTATGAACAATGTGGCCACTGCGGCGGTGATGTGTTCAATTGCCATTAGTACCGCTGAACAACTGGCGGTGAATCCGGACAGCTTTCTAATGGCTGTGGCCATCGGCTCATCCTGCGCTTTTCTAACCCCGGTGGGCCACCAGAACAATACCTTGATTCTGGGGCCGGGGGGGTTCGATTTTGGTGATTATTGGCGCATGGGGCTACCCCTGGAGATACTAGTGGTGCTTGTGAGTATCCCCATGTTGCTGTGGGTATGGCCGCTCTAAGCTCAGGCGATGGAGTCGTCCACAGGCTGCGCTAATTCCGCAAGATAGTTGCTACAAAAGCGCAGTATATCGGTCACTGTGACGATACCCACCAGTTCTCCTTCGCGCATGACCAGCACCGAGCCGATACCCGTATCGGCCATAGCCATTAGGATTTTATCCAACGGATCATGGATATCGGCAATAAAGGGCCGGCGTGCGCACAGGTCGTGGACATAGAGTTGTTGCTCTTCCAGTCGGTGTCCAGGGGCGTTGGCCCTTTCGATATCTCCCTTGGAGATGACCGTTTCCAGATCCCCGGCACGGGTTACTGGCAGATGGCGCACCTTGTGCTCTTCCATTAGCGAAAGGGCATCCTCAACGGTGGCATCAATATCGATGTGATAGGGAAACGGCGTCATCAGAGCCGCTAAAGTGGGCATGTGATGAATATTATGGGTATTGGACATAGCGAGCGTCAGGTATCCAATGGTTTTTGGCAATGAGCGCTATAACAAAAGTCAGCGCAATAATTTGCAATTGGCGACTGCGGTTACAATATAGCCAAAATAGGGATGTTTGAATATCCTTTTGTTCAGGCGAATATCCACGCCTTTGTTACATTTTGTTAGCAATAACCGTGAAGATTCCTATTATATTCAAATGATAGAGCGTAAACGGTTGATATTTGTTGGCGAAAGATTATTATTCGCGACCTCAGCCGAGAAATATAATCAGTGTTTCGGGTTCAATACCGGAAAAGGCTGAAGTCGGCTAGCTTTTAATAATGCATTTGCCGAATATATCTAGCGCTGGAGTCGACCGGTGCAAGGGTATCTCGTTTTTCATTCGGCTAATTCGTAATATGCCGAATATAACATCACTTAACCGCCAGTAATCGGCTAGTGGTGCTGTTAACAATTTTGATATTTCGAATAACCGGACTCGACTCTGTGTCGGCCTCCGCCACAGTGTTTTCTCTGTATTTTTAATAACCGTCGTTGAGGTTTATTGAATGTTCCAGGAATACGAACAACTCGAACAGCAAATTGCCGAGCATCAGGCAAGAATCGAAGAACTGCAGGAGCAAATGGCTCAGGCAGAACGCAAAAAAGATGGCGTTATCGCGTTTGATAAGGCACTGGTTAATCTGGCTGCCGAATATCAGATGGAAGAAGAGGAATTCTTCGTTGCACGTGGCCGCCAGGTCGTTGAGTGGCTGGTAGACCAGCTGAATGATGAAGACGCTCCTGACTACGTACAGACTCTTAAGTCTCGCGTTGCCCGTCACCTGAAAAAAGAGGGTGATAGCCCCCGTCGCGGCCGCCGTGCTGCAGCTACTGCGAGCAAGTCTGCAGAGCCCAAGCTGGAAACCGGTCACTACCGCAATCCGTATACCGGTGCCACTGTAGAGAAGAAAAAGCGCAACCCTAAAGCGCTGAGCCAGTGGATCGATGAATACGGTCTGGAAACCGTTAAAGAGTGGAAGATCTAATTCTGCTCAGGTTTCCTATCCAGCATCGGTAATACCGGTGCTGGATAATCTCCACCAGGGTATTCTTTACATTTCTTAAAAATTTAAACGCATTCTCCTGTATTTCATCGAATATGGGTTTACTGCCCCTATATCCTTTGCATAACCTCCAATCATTATTGGATTGAGAGCATCTTCTTGTGTTTACCCGAATTACCAGTCTGCTAATCATTGGCTTTATAAGTTCGCCTTGGGTCAACACTTGGGCGGAAAGCGCGACATCAAATACCAATAGCCAGGTTATTTATTTGGTGCGCCATGGGGAAAAAGAGCTGGGGCCTAATGCTGGCAAAGATCCACAACTAGCAAAAGCTGGCAAGGCCCGTGCCGAGCAGTTGGCGCGGATACTCAAAGGTGTGGAAATTGATGCGGTATACAGCACCGATTTTACTCGCACCAGGGAAACTGCCCGCCCATTGGCTGAACAGCGAGGTTTGCCGATACAAAGCTATGATTACCGTAAATTAAAAGAGTTTGCCGTGGATTTGGACCAGGCCGGCGATCGAATCTTGGTCGTTGGGCATAGTAATACTACGCCGGAAATGGTGGCCCTTCTCGGAGGTGAACAAGGTGCTCCAATTAGAGAATCCGATGAATACGATCGCCTCTATATTGTTATTCGTGACCGAGGCCAGGTAACCACTCTGTTACAACGCTACGGTAAGGACAGCAGACAACATCACGTAGCTGAACTTTCGCAAACTCAGTAGCCGATTAGTTGTGTATACGCTAGTCGAGCAGCTCGCGCACAAAATCTCTAACAATCGCCGAGGCCGGTCCGTAGCGGTGCTCGGTGAAAGCATCACCCACACTGCTGGGTTCTAAATTTAACTCCACACTGTGTGCTCCCGCCAGGTTGGCACACTCTACAAATCCGGCAGCCGGATAGACATTGCCGGAGGTGCCAATACTGATAAACAGGTCGCACTGGCTCAGGGCTTCGTAAATCGCCTCCATCTGCAGCGGCATTTCCCCAAACCACACCACATGGGGGCGCAAGGTACCTGATAGTCCACAACAGTTGCAGTGATCGCTAACCAACAAATCCTCCCGCAGGGAAAACAGCTGGCCGCTGCTGCTGCAGCGGGCTTTGAGCAGTTCGCCATGCATATGGATCAGATGATGGCTGCCGGCGCGCTCATGGAGGTCATCGATATTTTGGGTAACCAACAAAAATTCCCCGGTGAACTCTTTTTCCAGTTCGGCCAAAGCCTGATGAGCTGCGTTGGGTACTACATCTCCAGATATTAGATGTTGACGACGTTCGTTGTAAAAACGCTGTACCAGCTGAGGATTGTGCTCAAAAGCTTCGGGGGTAGCGACATCTTCGATACGTTGGTTTTCCCATAGGCCGTCGGCCCCGCGAAAAGTACGGATACCAGATTCTGCGGAGACACCGGCGCCGGTCAGCACCACGATACGTTGATATTGCATAGGAAATAATTTCGTCAAGCTGCTGTGATTAGGGCATAAAAATATATTGGACAGTTTACGGAGATCAATATTTTATCGAAAGCCTGAAAGCTTTAGTTATGTAGAGCAAGAAAAATATTACGGTTGATAGGCATAAATCAGATGGCCAAGTTAAAGCGGCCAAGATTGACCGCTTAATTTATTGAGGTAACTTTTTTGGTTTCCTCAGTGTAATTTAAGACGAGGGCTCACCGCGCGGTTGGCCTGTCCAATGAGATAAAGCAACATCGCCTTTGGCCAGCCGTGGATTGCCGCCAGGTGCATGCGATAGAGTGAGCGGTAGGCAAAACCTGCAATACGCCCTTCTACGGTGAGACTGCCTTTTACCAGGGTGCCCATCAAATTTCCTACCGCAGTGTATTTACTCAGTGAAACCAGGGAGCCTCGATCCCGATAGTAAAAATGTTCCAGGGGTTTGTTCTCAATCAAAGCGATCAAATTGGAGGCGGTGAGTTTGGCCATCTGTTGTGCTGCTTGAGCGCGCGGCGGTACCCGCTGATCGTCACCATCGACGCAACTGGCACAATCTCCCATGGCAAAAATACTTGGATCAGTTTGAGTTTGCAGTGTGGTTTTCACCTCTATTTGATTGAGGCGATTAGTGGCGAGCCCATCGAGACGGTTGAGAAAATCGGGAGCTTTGACCCCAGCGGCCCAGACGCGAATCGCTGCGGGAATTTCCATGCCGTCACCGGTGGTGAGACCCGTGGGATTGGCACTCGCGATACTGCAACCGGTGAGTACGCGCACTCCCATTTTACTCAGTTCGCGCTCGGCGTTATTGCCCAAGCGCGCCGGCAGGGCCGGCAACAGGTGCGGTCCGGCTTCGACTACGGTGATATCAATAGCGTCCGAGCTGATTCGCCCATAGTTGCCCATCTGCTTGCTTGCATCCACCAGCTCTGCCGACAACTCCACTCCGGTAGCGCCGCCACCAACTATAGCAATCTGCAAGCTGTTGTTAGTGTGGGTTTCCAGGCGCAAAAAATGATTGAGAAGCTGCTGGTGGAATTTCTGTGCCTGCTCACTGCTGTCGAGAAAGACGCAATGATCACGTACGCCGTGAGTGTGGAAATCGTTGCTCTTGCTGCCGATACAGAGAACTAAATAATCGTATTCCAGTTCGCGGGAAGCCACCAACTCATGGCCCTCGTCATCCAGCACCGCCCCCAAAGTGACAACTCGACGCTTTCTGTCGAGAGACTGTAGCGCGCCGAGCTGGAATTCATAGCCGTTAGCGCGGGCGTGTACTTGATAGTTAAGGGCGTCCATATTGGCGTCTAATGCGCCAGCGGCAACTTGATGGAGCAGGGGCTTCCAGATATGGGTACGATTCTTATCGACCAGAGTAATTTGTGCTGTGGGAGAGTTGCGTCTTTTTCCCATGAACGGGGTAAAACTGAAATAGTGCCCGAGCCGCGTGGCTAGATGTAGCCCACTAGCGCCGCCGCCGATGATCACAATTTTTTTCATGGTGGGTGGTCTTCCTGTCGATTACTAATAAGCCGACTCCCCAATCTGTGAAGACCTATCGCCGCAATACATGGTTAGCGGCGCTTGTTTTGCTGCCAGTATCCTCCGCATCGGCAGTGATATCAACAGGCCCGAACAAGTGATGATAAATAGAAATAAAAGTGGAATGATTACACTTGGCTGTGTTCCGCCTCGCTATTGTGAGTGATTAACTGCCGCCAGTGGCCATCCCGACGTAGATGTACCTTTGGCTGGGGGTTGCCACTAGTGTTGATCACTCCGATGATGGCGGCCTGGCTGCAGCCACTCTGTAGTAGGGCGCGAACGCAGGCTTCAGCCTTACTGGCAGGAACAGCGGCGAGCAGGCCACCACAGGTCTGTGGATCAGTGAGTAGCGCCCAGTGTGGTAGGGATTGCCACTCCCGGGGGTTTTCCACAAAGGAATAGGCACTGGCGTTCTGCGGTTGTAGGCTGGATAACCAGCCGCGCTCAATGCACTGACGGGCGCCGGGAATCAGTGGCAGCGGCTCGGCGATTAGAGTGGCACTGAGCCCATCGGGTTTCAGCATTTCCAATAAGTGGCCGAGTAAACCAAAGCCCGTGACATCAGTGAGAGCGTGGGCGCCGTGTTGGGCGAAAACCCCAGAAGCGGCGGCATTGCTGTGCAGCATGGTCTCCAATGCCTTTTGCAGCCAGCGGCCTTTGGCTTCCCCCATCCCTTCGGCGGCGAGAATGGTGCCGATGCCCAAGGGCTTACTCAATATCAGACAGTCTCCTGTGTGAGCCCCACATTTTTCCAGCAGTTGCTCGCGCTCAGCCAGGCCGTTCACAGTGAGGCCCAACTGCATCTCCGCTCCTTCGGCAGTGTGGCCACCGGAGAGTACGCAATGGTGGCGGTTGAGTTCGTAAATCGTACCGGCGAGCAGCTGTTGTAAGTCCCGTTGGGTGATTTCTTCTGCCGCGGTGGGCAAGGTGGCCAATACCTGTGCACTCACTGGGCGGGAATGCATAGCGAACAGGTCAGAGAGTGCGTGCAAAGCGGCAAGTCGCCCGAACAGCCAGGGGTCTGCAACCGGGGCGCGCAGTTGGTCGGAACTCTGCACCAATAATTGCGAGGCGGGCAGGTCCATCACGGCGGCATCATCTCCAAGTCCGCGCAGTAGGTACTCAGATTGCTGTATGGGAAGCTTGGCCAGAGCGCCGCATAGTACTTCAGGGCCTACCTTGGCACCGCAGCCATTGCAGCGCATGCTCGCCAGAGAGATGCCCTGGCGCTGGTTGAGTATCTCGCGAGGTTGGGCGCTCGGCATCTCTTCCATGCTGATGGGTAGATCGCTAAAGCGCTGCATAAAGTTGCGATCAATATGGTCTTTCCAGCGCCACAGGGGGGCTCCCACTGCGGCAAGTCCATTGCGCACCGCAACCGCGCGCTTGCCGCCACAGGCCAACAGGCTCAGAAAGCGCTTTTGCGGTCGGTAATTTTTCAATGGCTGTCCGGTGAGAGTGGCGCGCAGATTGTGAAACAGCACCGGCCCTTGCCGCACTGCGTAGACCCCCGCCTTGGGCAGCGGCCCGGCGGAAAAACTGGCTACGTCACCGGCGGCAAAGATTTCCTGATGTCCCTGGGCACGCAGTTTACGGTCTACTACTACGAAGCCTTTATCGTCCAGAGCTAGCTGGGAATCCGCCAGCCAGGGGGGAGCACAGGCGTTGGTTGAGAGCAGCACCTGATCCAGGTTGAGTAACTCGCCATTGTTGTTGCGTACGCCCTGCTCAGTAATTTCTGATACCGGCCAGTTGTGATGTATCTCTACGCCGAGGCTATCGAGCTCACGGGCCACTAATTTTCGCGCGAGGAAAGGGTAGCCTTGGGGGATTTCATCAGCTCCGTGTATCAGGTGTATTTGTACGCGCCCGGAATAGATCTGCTCCTCCAGGCTATAAGCCATTGCCATTGCTAGTTCGCAACCACCGGCACCGCCGCCGACAATACCCAGGCGCAGAGATGTGCGATTTTTCTGTACATGTCTCTGCAGTTTTTGCCAGAAGTTGTAAAAATGTCCGATAGGCTTGATGGGGATTGCCAACTCTGAGCCGGGCAGCTCACGCACCGGGGTGGCACCGACATCCAGGGACAAGAGGTCGTACTCTAGTGGTGGACGCCCGAGCAGGGATACCGTGTGCGCCTTTACGTCGATATGGTGGGCACAGGCCTGAATAAAACGAGCGCCTGCAGCGCGACACAGGCGCGCCAGATCGATATGGGTGTCATCCAGTGAATAGTGGCCCGCTACCATCCCCGGCAACATACCGGAATAGGCGGTTTGGATTTGTGGAGAAACCAATGTCAGGCGTACACCCGGCAGCGGGTTCATTGCCCACATTTGCAACACTATGGCATGGGTGTGGCCACCGCCGATCAGAACGATATCCTGGTAGTTAGGATGCTCCTGCATTTTTGCTCACTACTGATTTCTGCAACAGTTGCTGGGGTAAAGTCATTGCCCGCCAGCCAAATTCTCCCGCCGCGCAAATTCACTTCTGGATAAATTTTAGACAGCGTGAGTTGAGGTGAGACTGATCACACGACGTCAGCCTTCATTATCGCGAATCGCGACGCCAGGGTAAAAAAAACTGTGGGGCTGGTCTTTACTTTATGGGCTTGGCTGTCGTTGCAGCTTGCGTTCAACTCATTTCGCGGCGCGATTTTTCCAATGCCAACAGAGCCTGCCCGTCATAATGCCCGCTTTCATCACCTGCTGTGGTGGTTGATTGGCGGATTATTATTGCTGGAAGGCTTTTCATTCGTGCTTTCCGGTTTGGTACGCGATAAGGCCAGTACATGGATGGCCGAGCGCGGACTGGATTTTCAGGCGCAACACTTTCGAGTGTCTCTGCTGGATTTAAGCTTGTTGCTTGTGGATGCGCGCGCAATCAACCGCGAGGGGAGAGGGTTTTCCGCCCAGGAAATTCTGCTGGATTACAGTTGGTGGCAGTTGCTGCGTGGTCGCGCCAATCTGCCTCGAGTCTCTATTAGTGGCGCCTATATGGATCTGCAATCTGTGCCGGGAGAATGGCGCAGAGAATGGGAGGTGGGCGGCTGGGATTTGGCACAGGTTGAGCGCAAGGATAGGGATTTTAAGCTGGCAATCGAGCGAGCACGAATTCGTAATAGCGAACTCTGCTATTTACACAAGCCCATCTGGTCTACAGCCTCCTGCGTTTACATTGGCGATATAAGAGCGCGGGATTTCACCCTGGGGCTGTGGCGCAAAGGAAACGTTCCCCTAAAAGTTGATATTGCCGCTGCTGGGATTGAATTACACGAATTATTAGCCAGAGAGAGAAAGTCTGCGCGATATAACACTACTTTGGCGCATCTGCAGATGAAGTCAGGGGATTTTCGTTGGCCTAGTTTGCGCACCGAAGCGGATGCCTTCCACGCCGAATTTTTTTCCAGTTGCCCGCCACAACAGTGGGCCGATGCGATTCACGGATTACAGCGCCTGATCGGTCACTGCGCCGCAGCGCGCCGTTTGAAAGCCGCAGGGGATTTAAAGTTTGATTTTGGTCGTGTCGCTATGGCGCAGTGGCGTCGTGCCAGTGGCGAAGGTGTTTTATTGCGGCGCAGCGATCAGCGTTGGCAGGACTGGCGCGCAGAAACCATTACTATCCGCGATTTTGATTATGTTCGCCCGATTAAACGGTTGCGCTGGCGTCGTGCGGGCGCTACCGCCTTCGATTGGTGTCCACAGCACTTGCGCGATGCCAAACACCACTTTTGTGTGCGAGCCACCACCCTGAATCTCCCCGGTCCTACCAAGTTTGACTGGAATCAACCGCTCAAAATAGTTACCGGTCCCAGTCGCGCCCAACAGGTGCGCTATGTGGATGTCGCCCAGCCTCACAGGCAGCCTCTGACAGCATCCCAAGCTCGGTTGGGTCCACTGGAGTTTGATAAGGCCAGCCGAATTCTCTCAGTGGGCAGTTTATCGGTGGATAGTGCCAGCGGCTGTGTGCCCGGTGAATTGTGGGGTAAACCCGACCACTGCGTGCGCTTAGCTGGTTTACGTGGAGAGGAAAAAGTGGCGCTGCGTTTTGGTTCGCAGTCAAAGTCGATTCCATGGGGAGCTGCTAGTGGGCCAATGTATCTGGGACAGATGCAGCTAGAGGGATTGGCAGAAGAGAGGCTGCGACTGCGTCAATTAAAGTGGGAAGGTATCGACACTTTAGCATCGGATACACCTTACTCAATTCAGGATTTTTCCCTGGAATCCTTGTCTGGCTGCTTATCGCGTGGCTTGCTGCCTGAGGGCTTGGGGCCCTTGTGCGCCCAGCTCAGCAGTCTTAAGGGACGAGGTAATTTTGCCTGGCAGCCAGGTGAGGATGGGTATGCCATTTTTGGCAAATTGGGGGTGCAACGACTCATGTTGGGAGATAGTCCCAGCGGTAATAAAGGGCTTTTACTACAGAAAATGGCCAGCGGTAGCGGATATTTTCGCCGCGAAGCCGTTGAAGATCTCTGGGCTGCCAGCGCCATGGCATCAAGTATCGGCCCGATAGAGGCGGATTATGGTACGGAGAAGGGCAATCTAGAGGAGCAGGGGCCTCAAGCCAGTAACCAAATGGCCAGTGTGAATGCGCCAAACTTCAAACTGGAAAATGCCAGTTTGCAGCGCTTAGATGGTTGCTTACCAGATTCTTGGGCACGGTTAATTTACCGGGATTCCCTGCCGCTTGAGGAAATGCCCACTTGCTTTGACTTTCGTGACTTGCGCCAGCAACAGCCTCTTCGCATTGCTTGGCGCGGAGGCTTTGATATTGCCACTGCAGAATTTTCTCTCGAGCGTGCTCTGGCACACACGACACAAAATCGCTCCCTGCTAAATATTGAAGACCTAAATTTCCCATTAGTTAGAATCCGATATTTACCGTCTGCGGCGCTCAGCACTTATATCGCCTTGCCTGAAAGTGCACTGGAAATACTGGATATTTGCCTACCGGATATCGCGGTACTTTCTGATATTCACATTCGCTGTATAGACCTGCAGAAGTTGCATTTAGGCGAGGCCTTCCACTTGGAGTTTGGTCGACAGCAAGCATCGGCCAATTTGAATGACTCCAGCATTGCTCAGATTCAACTGCTGGAGATGGACGGAATAGCTGCACTGGATATTCAACAGCTTTCTCTGCCAGAATTAGAATTTCTCTGGTCCCGCAATGGTGCTGCCACTTCAGAAATAAAGTTTGACAAGCTGTCTGCAGAGTCCCTATTGGCTTGTCTCCCACAGCGACAGGGCATAATGGGAAAACTCCCCCATTGTATATACAGTCGGGACTTGCACTCTATCAATAGCAGTGGGGTGTCACTGGGAGTGACAGAATTTACCCATGCTGCCTCTGCCGAGCCCATTTGGCAGTTTGCAAAACTTGGCATTCCTCGGATTTATTTTTCCCCCGGCTCCATCGATCTCTACGATTTAACGATCGACAATATCTTAGTTTGTGGTTTACAGCGCCTGTTCCCTAGTGAAATCGATAGGGCAAACCTGGCTGACTGTATTGAAACACCACAGATAAAATTTACGGGTAACCCAATTAGTATCGGCTTTGAAAGTAGCATTGATCGGATTAGTTCTGGCGCTGTTTACACTGGTCCAATCGCTTTTTGGCAAAAAGGCAGAGATTTCCTGCAGGCAGGCCTGCAACAGTTGAGTTTGCGGGGAGTCAACTGGAATGGTGGGAAGGACTTTTCTGTTGCTGACTTAAAGATTCTCAATACCCGGGTGTGCCTGCCAGACTCCGGCAAGATTGTAACGATAGAAAGGCTTGAGCGATCCAGAGCTGGAGATACGCGGAGCTGTTATGGCGTCGATGAGCTGTATATGCCAGGTTTGCAGCGCGTATCCCTAAGTCGGCCTTTTACTCTTGAGGGCTCCTTACATTTAGCTGGTCTCTCTATTCCACGCAAAAATACTGAGCCAATTAAAATACCCAACTTTCAGCTGGATAATATCTCTTTTGAGGGGGAGGCTCTGGCACGGGTGCAGGATGCCAGTGGCTGTTTACCCGCCGGACTTTTGAAAGACAAAAATATTGCTCCTTGTTATCAGTTGAGCCAATTACGCTTGGGAGGTATGGAAAGTCTACAAGGGGCGACTGGAAGGATTTTTCTGCTCAGGGACATCAGTGTGGCGGAAATACAAATGCATGAGAAGGGCTTTACGCAAGCATTGTCTTTCCCGTTGTTGAAGACGCAGAGATTGCAAGTGGAGCAATTGCGTTTGGAGGGACGATCTCTAGGAGTACAGCAACTACGGCTTCTGAGTATCGCCAGCTGTATTCCCGCTGGTTATTTTGATCAAGGGATTCATTGCTTCAAACTCGGAGCCGTTGAGTTGGATGGTAACTTCAATGGCGTACACGGGCTAACTCTTCCACTGTTTAAGGTTGAGAATATTGATCTTTTTTCACCAAGAGGCGAATTATTAGTAGAGGGGGAAAGTATTGAGATTGCCCACTTTTCTATGAATTCAGAAGAATGGTACTTCGCCTGGGGGGAGGCCGTACATTTCCATTTCTTCAACCGGGATCCTGGGGTTCCCGAGTTTGAACGCCACAGTACCGTTGGGGACTTTAGGTTGTTGCATATTAAAGGCTTGAGTTTCCATAAGCGTATGGAGTTATTGACGATTGATTTTATCGATTTCCTGCGCCCACGTTTTATCTTGTTGAGGGATGAGCAGGGTCAGTTTCCGGTAACCTGGGAGATTGCCGAACTGCGAGGGATACCGATTAATCAATATCTGCATAGGAAGAAAAAACACCAGCCTCCACTCTTATACCATATTGGTGATATCCACCTACGCCATGGTACTTTTACCTGGGTGGATCGAAAACATGAGTTTCGCGCACGGCTGCCAGTACGCGATATCAATCTTAATCTCAGTGATATCAGCAATGTGGGGGAGCATCCTCCAGCTGTGATTGTCGCGAATGGCCGCCCCGGTGGATTTGGCGATATTCAATTAGGCGGGACAATAGACTACTTGGGGCAAAAAAAATGGAATGCGGATCTGACCGGTTATCTGGCTAATGTAAATCTGATACCGGCTACGCCTTATATGGCCAAGCTACTTGGTTTCAAGATACTGCAGGGGCAGATGGATGCGGTGGTGAATATCCATGTCTATGAAAATCAATTAAATGCCTTTGCCGATGTGGTCTTGGAAAAAATAAAGGTTCGGCGTGTACGAAAAGATGATCAATTATCAGTTAAGAAGAGGTTTATCCCCCTGAACCTTGCCCTTTGGCTGTTAAAAGACGGTAAGGGGAATGTGAAATTTGGTATGCCTGTAACCGGTAATATCCGCGATCCAAAATTTTCTATGGAGTATGTCTTCAGCGAGTTACTACATAAAGCCATTATGGATGCTTTGTTTAGTTACTTCACCCCCTATGGTATTTATCTTTTGGCTAAATTGGCCTGGGGGCGATTTATGGCGAAGTCCTTTGATTCCATTGATTTTGCTCCCGGCAGTGCGGAGTTAAGTGGTTTGGCGCTGGCACAACTTCAGCAAATTGTCGCAGTGTTACATAAACATCCGGATGCCCGTCCTGGTGTTTGTGGTATTGCCAATGCCAGGGATTGGAATGCAATGTACCCAAATTCAACAATTGGTCTACGCGGTAGTCGCAGATTTTTATCAAATTTCTACCGTAGGCCGCCGATTTTCTTGCGTGAAGAATTTGAGAAGCTAGCCTTAGAACGCAGTCGAAAAGTTGAGCGCTATTTGATTGATGCAGGTATCCCAGCTGCTGAGCTTATTCCTTGCGCACCGGATTACATGGGACGTGACTTTGGTGATCCAAGAGTTGAATTTTCTAATTAATATTAGTGACATATTTCTAAGGAAAGTTGATATTTGGTGGGGTGCCTTATTCTCTATGCTGGATATATATCATCCTCTTGGATGAGTGTTAAGTGGAAGTGTAAGTGGCTATATTTATCAGTGTGGTGATATGTTGTTATTAATAAATGAAATACTTCCTGTATTCTAGCTTGCTTTATTTATCAATAAAATCTGCAAGATATTTCTATGTTTTTTCAGTGAAGTTTGGGTTTTAAACGCCCAAAAGGTAAATTATATTACCATATCTTGAAGTGCCTCTCATTTTTGTGACATAGTTGGGGTGAGTATACCTCTCTTTGGGTAGTGCTATTTACTACTGATATTGCGACTATCTGTCAACTTATTTACTGCTATAAGTATTCAGGGATTGAATATGAGAATAATTATATTTTTCCTACTGCTGTTCTCAAGTTCTTCATTTGCTATTGAGCAGCAGCAACCTCTAAAAACCATGTCTACATGCCTGGTTATGAATAAGTGGAGCTCCTGGGGGATATGGGAATTCCAGGTTTATGCTATGGCCAGAGAAAAAATCTTAATTGGTAATAAAGAAAACCACTTTCTTATTACGGCAGACGAACCAGGTTTTCGTCATATCGTTGCGGGGGAAGTAGTGGCAAATTACCCAGAGGCAATCACCCTGAAAGCGCTTGGTAGCCAGTGTATGGAAAACTGCCCAGAGAATCACACTAAAAGAATTAACTGGTTCAAGCGCCGTTGTAAGTTTTATGAGTCTTAGATTGCCCTGTGGCAACAGTTAGTAAGTGTACGCTTCTATAGCTTTACAGAAGAGAGAGGAAAATATGAGTGATACTAATCCAGTACAGGGAAGCTGCCTGTGTGGTTCTGTGACCATCAAGGCCGAGCTGCCTTCTTCTGACCTTGGAGTCTGTCACTGTAGCATGTGTAAAAAGTGGAGCGGTGGTCCACTGTTGGCAGTGGACTGCCAGACCAGTGTGGAAATCTCTGGTGAGGAGCATATATCTGTATTTAACTCTTCGGACTGGGCTGAACGCGGTTTCTGTTCCAATTGTGGCTCCCATCTCTTCTACCGATTAAAGGAAACCCAGCAGTATTCAGTTCCTGCGGGTATCTTCGAACTTCCTCCAGAAGTGACAATGACTCATCAGATTTTTATTGATGAAAAGCCCACATACTATAGCTTTGCCAATGAGACCAGAAACATAACCGGCCTGGAGCTGGTCACTGAATTTTCCGGAGAGTAAGTGATCACACGCTCCTAATTACTTTTGGGGGGACCATTTGTCCCCCATTAAGGTTACTATTGGTCGCTAGCAGCGCTTTCGGTTTGAAAGCGGCTGTGCCCATAGCAAATTCGTGGGTAATTTGGGCTATCTGGAAGCAGCATTATCAAGTTGTGAAAAGGGCCTGAAAATTTGCAATGATCAAGTAGTAATAGGGAGTGGCAGAGTGCCATGACAGAAACACAGATAGTAGAAATTTTCCTGGCCAATCAGTGGTGGTCCATAATCGCCTTGGTAGTATGTGTCATAGGTGTGACCCTGTGCTGGTTTGGGGGCCTAATGGCTGCATTGACTGCTTTGGGTAATAAGCACTGGGTTTGGGGGATTGTAACTATATTTCTTGGCCCTATTACCGGGATTCCCTATGCGTTGCGTTATAAAGAAGCGGAGTATGCTCGCTCTTTGATGTTGCGGGGTGTTTGGATTCTATTAATCGGCTTAATTATCTCTGCACTTATTCTGTTTTTGGGACGCTGATCCAGTTTAAAAAGTGCTGGGCTATAGTTTCAGCACTTTTAATATGTTCTCTCCAACTCAAACTATTTTCTCTTCCTAAGCTTCATAATTTTACTTTTTAAGTGAATTAGTTGACCTCATCTGCTCAATTTTCATCGATTAATTTTTTATATTTTTACTTGATGGTTTTAAATGCAATGCTGAGATGTTTTTTCATATTTATTGAAGCAATTAATTATACATGGTAGAAAGCGTGCGTGGATTTTCCTGTCAGGATGGTTAGCCTTTCTTTGGGAGTAAGTCCGCCAGGTAGGAAAGGAATATGGTTATTATAAATCTAAGGAATGGTAAGTATGGAATTTGCTAATAAGCTAGCTAAGCCAGCTTTGGTCGCAGGTTTGGCATTTATTACTGGGGTGTCAGTTAATGTCTCGGCTTCAACTCAATTGATAAATGGTACTAATTTAGAAAAAAGTATCCATTTAGCTTCTGAAAAATTAAAAGACCTCAATTTGGTAGAGACTACTCAGTCAATGAATTTGCCAGCTGAGGTTTCTATTTTGGGGGAGGCTATTCGTAAGCAGCTTTATTTTAACGAAGCCGATCCTGTTACACCTGATGAAGAGGTCCCGGCAGAAGACACTTACTCACGTGATAGAGCCGCATTTCGTTATCTCGACTTAATGTATAGTCTTGATGATAATTCTGGCTCTGTAATCAATAAATATATTAGCGGTACATCACCAGCGGATTTTTCCAGCCTTTTTGATACTGCAGAGCGCAATCGAGTCTCGGATGTAGAGGCTCAGCTATATGAGCAGTTAAGACAATATCCTGCAAACGAAAGCCTACAGAATACCCTGCTGGATCTTTACTATGATCGTGCAGTAGCAGAAATCGTTCAGGCCAACATTGCTCTGGATAAAGCCTTGGCCAGCCGCTTAAATGATGAAGTAATAGCTGTAGAAATAGGTTATGTGAATGAAGCCTATGAGCTACTTAGTACTGCTTTTCAACAATATATAGCTCTACTTGAGAGTACTCCAGTCTATCTACAGCAGTGGGCGGGATCCCGTGGAGAGATAAGTCCGCGCTATTATGATCCAAGTACTGGTATGCTAAAGGATGTGGCACCGTCAACAAGCCTCTCTAGTGAGTACAAAGATATCGCTATGCTTTATCAGTTGATGGAGAAGCTGGCTTCAGTCAAGGTGCAACAAGTCCGCTTGGCGATTATGTCCGGAGTAGAGGGTTCCAGTTCATCTGCAGAGCTAATTGAGGAGGTTAATGCTCTTCACAGTAATTTAACATTTAGCGAGTCGGCTCTACGTGCTCTATTCCCAGAAATTGATTTCACCCAGCTTTCGCTGGATACAGGCCTTCCTCAGGCCGTTACTGTATTGCGGGCAAAACTCTTTGAGTTAGAGGTTTCTAAGTCTTGGTTTAAAAACGATAGTAACTTCTTAGGAGTCGCTTGGGGAGCTATACCGCAGGGATTTGGTAGAGATGCTGATACTTTTAATGCGCTAATTGAGAGTGTAGGTGGCGAAAATGGTAAAATTGTTAAAGCGCAGGAAAGTCATTTGTCTGCTAAGGCGGGTTTTGATGGCTATCAACATAGACCCAGCTTTCTTGCTCAGGAGCTTGTAGATCGTAATCAAGAGCTGAGGAAAAAATTAACTAGGACGTTGGGGGTAACTTTTCCAGTAGGATGTTATGAAGTTAGCTGCGGAAAAAGTTACAGTTTATCACGAGCCGATAATAATCTTTTCTCTTGGAGAAGGAATGCCAATAGTGTTCAGACTTCATTAAAGCGAAATTTAGATCGCTTGGGTGAAAATCTACACACCATAGAATCTGAAGTTAAGCTACTAGCACTGAATGCGGGGGTGAATGATGGGCTTACAAAAATCCGTCTTGATTACGGACCTCAACAAACTTCGCTAGCGCAGCGAATAGAAGAAATTCGAGTTGCAAACGAAGGGTTTAACTCTCGTATAGCATTATTTGGGTCCTTGGTCAGTGCTATTGATGATTACTATAAGGGCAGCTGGATTGATGTGGATAGTTTGTTGGTTCAGGTTAAAGAGGTTGAAAAGACTATCGGCTTACTTGGTGATTTCGAACAGCTCTCAATAATGAATGCCACTTTGGCTGCTGAACTTAGGGCGAATATGCTTGATAGTACTGGCAATATGCTAACTGATGGCGATCTGTCTCGTTTACAGAATTTGTGGTTAGAAATAAATTCTATTGCTTTTGAGGTTGCTCAAGCTGAGATGGCTCTGCTTGAAGAGTCTAAACGTTTACCAGTCATCCTGAATAAAGCTAAAGTTGCTATTGCTCAGTTTATAAATGAAAAGCCTGACTTGGCTTTTCGTCATTATCCAAACCTAGTTAATAGTCGTAGGTCGATCGCTGCTTTAATGGAGTATGAGAATGACTATAAAATTGCGCAGCAGTGGCTTTTCCATGCTGTGAGTGCACTGGAGAACAAGTGGCAGCATAAATCGTTTGAAAAAGCGAGTGGTATTAGTAAAGAGGCGGTTTTTCGTTTACGTAGCATTAATGATTTGTGGGCTTTCCATGAAAAAATGCTGAAATTGAAATCGAGAATTGTCATTCCAGAAACATATAAAGACACTTTTTCGATTAGAGAGGATGTTTTTGGTTATAAAGATTTCATTAATGGTGTTCAGCAAACATATTTGCATCCTGACCCCAATAAACAAAATGGTCTTCGTTTGAGTGCTATCGAGGCCTTTCGAGAGAAATTACGTCTTATATCTCAATCCCTTGGTGATGAAAAATATGTGACTATTGAGTTTAGTACAGTCAAGGAGAGGGCATCAGTTAACTTTTTTAATGGTCCAATTATTTCTGGCTGGGGAACTGACTCTGCGTGTATTGCAGTTGGGGGAAGCTATAGTGACAAAATTAAGACTGTCGAACTTAGTATCCCTGTATCTTATGATGTTAGTGGGGAGTTGGAAACCCCTGCCTATTTAACCTATGGCGGTGCTGGAGTATACCGTGAGGATACCCCAGGTACTGATATTGTGAATGATGCTGGGGATTTTGGTGTTGAGGGCGAGCTTAATTCTTATAGTGTGTCGTTTTGGGATATTACTGGAAATTCTTACGTAACACCATTTGGTACTGCTCAAAGTATATGGATGAAGGCGGGGTTAAGTTTATTTGGTAATGATCCAAGTTCTGGCAACACTGTAACCAATGTGTTTAATGGACAAAATGTCGCTGCAACAGGCTGGCGTTTATCTTTCTTGCTAGAGGATATTTATGGGAAAGTTGTAGATATTAATGCGATTAACGATGTGGAGTTAATCTTCGAGCACAATGCAAGATCGAGAAATTACTCAGATTGCACTGAGGATAGCCAAGGTGGGCCTCTTTAATCGCGGTGTCGGTACTTTGTAGTTACTGAAGTCATTGCTAGTTTGACGTTAATGCGGGAGTGGTTGCGGTAATACCGTAGCCACTTTCTATAATTTTTATTATCTATTTATATCGATGATTCTATTTAACAAATTAATGAATTTTTTGCTCTAATCTTGTAGACGGTTTATCTAAAGCTGATTTAATTGCGCTCGGCTAGTAGCCTATCGATACATAAGCGTTCGCGCTTATCAAACAATCGCTTCGTGCACAGTGCAACCGCCACAAAAGTACCAAATCCTGTACCCGTAGCAATCGTAAACATAATCAAAATCTGATATTTAACCGCGACGGTAGGCGCGGTACCGGCTAATATCTGCCCGGTCATCATACCTGGCAGAAAGACAATACCGGCTGCAGCCATCATATTGATCGTTGGCATCAACCCCGCGCGCATCGCATCCCGTTGAAATTCAATACTGGCTTGCCGCCAGGTTTCGCCCAGCATTAGGCGATTTTCAATAATATCTTGTGAGCGCCGCATACTTTCTGTTAGTCGATCCAGGCCCAGGGCAACGCCGGTCATGGTATTGCCCAGAAGCATCCCCAGTAGTGGAATAGAGTATTGCGGTTGGTACCAGGGCTGAGGACCGATTAGTACCACTAGACTCAGTATTGTGACGCTAAATGCGGAAACAAGCATGGATAAAGTGCCAATGACAAAACTCCAGCCTCCGCGCAGGCGATATTTTTGCCGCGAGATGACTTGTTGCCCGGCAAACAGTAACATCGCCAGCCCTAACAGGCTCACCCATAACAGGGTGCCTACGGCGAACAGGGCTTCCAGTATGACTCCGACAAGCGCCAGCTGTATCGCCGTGCGCACCGCCGCAATAATCAGCGGTTTACCGAGCTGTAATCGTGCAATATGGGTGCATATTGCCAGGGCAACTACTAGCGCCGCAGCCAGCGATAACTGCCACCAGGAAAGGTCGATCACACTCATTGTGATATCTCCCTCTCTATTAGGTTGCTCCCTTTAATTTCAATATGTCTGCTGGCCACTCGTTGGATTTGCTCTCTATTATGCGCCACCCAGATGACGGGATATTGGTACTTGCTGATTTCATCCATAAGCCATATTTCTACTTTACGCGTAGTATCGGCATCCAGGTTGGCAGTAGGCTCATCCAGTAAAAGTACCTGTGGAGCGTAGGAGAGGGCGCGAATTAGTGCCAGGCGCTGTTTCTCCCCGGAGGAGAGCCGGCTTACCTGCCACTCTGTTGCCTCCTCGGGAAACCCCAATATTTTTAACGCTTGCCCCATTGGCTGATTAAAGTGCTTGCCTACCGTCTCGTACCACCAGGCACTTTGTGCCGGTACCAACATAATCTGGCGGCGCCACTGGTGACCTGTCATTCCTTTCTGACTTTTGTCATCAAATGATATATCACCGTCATGGGGCTCAATATCTGCAATGGCTCTAAGTAGACGGCTTTTGCCTGAGCCAGAGGGGCCTGAGAGACAAATGATCTCTCCTGCCAATACCTTTAATTGCACTTTTTTTAGCGGGCCGATGCTCAGTGATTCGAGTTTTAGTTCAGGTTTAATCATGGTTACTTATTTCTATTCCCTTCACCTTAATAATTACTGAAGTGTTAAAACTCCGTGGGTATGGCTGGGGAGTCGAATTTTTATAATCAATTTAATTAACCTTAAGGTTCTAGTTGGCAGTCAAGCTGATATGATGCGCGCCTGTTAACGTGGGAGCTGTACACAAAACAGCCGTTAGCAGGTATTAAATTATATTGGGGGTAAGAATGTACAAAAAATTAGCGGCACTTTCTGTAGCTACATCTCTTTTTGCGGGTTGTGCGTCGGTTCCTATGGAGAGTGATGAGTTATCCAATAAAGCTAAAGAGTTCAATTCACCTACTGAGGGGAATGCTGGTCTCTACATCTATAGAGCCTCTGGTCCCGGTACTGCTCTGAAGAAAGATATCTGGGTTAATGATGAATGTGTTGGTCAATCTGCACCTAATGTCTTTTTCTACCAGGAGGTTATAGGGGATAAAGAACATAAGGTCTCAACTGAGTCGGAATTCTCCCCGAATGACCTGCTGGTTGATGTAAAAGCAGGTGAAAATTACTTTATCGAGCAATACATTAAGATGGGTGTATTCGTTGGTGGTGCAGACTTGAAGCTTGTTGCGTCTGAAGAAGGCAAAGCTGATATTACAAAACTAAAGCTTGCTAAAGCTGGCGAGTGCAGCCAGAAATAAAGTTGGCGCTGAGAGAGGCACACTGAGCAGGTGTGCCTCTCGTAATTTTGCCTGGGAGTCTTATTTCCTTAAGATTGCGTTAGGCTAGTTCGATACCCATCGAACTTTATGGATAAGCTATAAAGATTGTATTGAACTTACAATGAGCCTCTCCCCTTTCTTTCATTTGCTTGAAAGATGCTAATGACATTGAAGTTATTGCACTAAATTGATGAAAGTAAAGCGGTAGTAATTTCTATCCATATGTACTCCTTCAATTACCTAAGACAAATGCCCTTCCTTTTTCAGCTTCCCTTTGAACCTCCCGCCCCAGTCCGCCATAATCCGCTCCTTCCGAATCGAATAACGAGTGCTGTATGACCGACACCTCTGTCTATGAGGCCACAGAGCGCCTGCCGTTAAAGGAGTACACCGAAAAGGCGTACCTGGATTACTCCATGTATGTGATTCTGGATCGCGCCCTGCCGAATATTGGTGACGGCCTGAAACCGGTGCAGCGGCGTATTGTCTACGCCATGAGCGAGCTGGGCCTGAAGAATTCTGCCAAGTATAAGAAGTCTGCGCGCACGGTTGGCGATGTGATCGGTAAGTACCATCCCCATGGCGATAGTGCCGTGTATGAAGCGATGGTGTTAATGGCACAGCCGTTCAGCTACCGTTACCCGTTGATTGATGGCCAGGGCAACTGGGGCTCGCCGGATGATCCCAAGTCCTTCGCAGCCATGCGTTATACCGAGTCGCGCATGGGCAAATATTCGGAAGTGCTGCTGTCGGAACTGGGCCAGGGCACGGTGGATTGGCAGCCAAACTTTGATGGCACCATGGATGAGCCCTGTGTGTTGCCGGCGCGGGTGCCGAATATCCTGTTAAACGGTACCACCGGTATTGCCGTGGGTATGGCCACCGATATTCCGCCGCACAATTTGCGCGAAGTGGTCAACGCGACGGTGGCACTGCTGGAGAATCCCAAGGCCACAGTAGAAGAGCTGTGTGAGCATATTCTCGGTCCGGATATGCCCACCGAGGCGGAGATTATTACCCCGCGCGAAGACATTCGTAAGATTTACACCAGTGGTCGCGGCTCTATCAAAATGCGCGCCCTGTGGAGTAAGGAAGACGGCGATATTGTGATTACCGCGCTACCCCACCAGGTGAGTGGCGCCAAGGTGCTGGAGCAGATTGCTCAGCAGATGCAGGCGAAGAAGCTGCCGATGGTGAGCGACCTGCGCGATGAGTCGGATCACGAAAATCCCACCCGCCTGGTGATTGTGCCCAAGTCCAACCGGGTGGAGATGGAGTCGGTGATGAATCACCTGTTCGCTACCACCGACCTGGAGCGCAACTACCGGGTCAATATGAATATGATCGGTATCGATGGCCGCCCGCAGGTGAAGTCCCTCGATAAGATCCTGCGCGAGTGGTTAACCTTCCGCGCCACTACCACGCGCCGCCGCTTGCAGTTCCGCCTGGACAAAGTAGAGAAGCGCCTGCACCTGTTGGCCGGCTTGTTGGTAGCCTTCCTCGATATCGATGAAGTGATCGAGATTATCCGTACCAGCGACGAGCCCAAGCAGGAGCTGATGGATCGCTTCGAGCTGACGGATATCCAGGCGGATTACATCCTCGATACCAAGCTGCGCCAGTTGGCGCGACTGGAAGAGATGAAAATCCGCGGTGAGCAGGCAGAGCTTGAGAAAGAGCGCGATACCCTGACTAAGACCCTGGACAGCGAGCGCCGCCTCAAGACCCTGATCAAGAAAGAATTGCTGGCTGCGGCCAAGGAGTTCGGTGATGAGCGCCGTTCGCCCATTGTAGCCCGCGAGGAAGCCAAGGCATTTAGCGAATCGGAGCTGCTGTCTTCCGACCCCATCACCGTGGTGGTTTCTGAGAAAGGCTGGATTCGTGCCGCCAAGGGCCATGAGATCGATGCGGCGGCACTGAGTTATAAGGCCGGCGACAATCTCGGTTTTGCCGCGCGCGGCAAGAGTAACCAGCCTGCGTTGTTGCTCGACAGCACCGGGCGCAGTTATTCCATCGCCTCCCATACCTTGCCATCAGCGCGGGGCCAGGGCGAGCCATTGAGTGGTCGTATCAACCCGCCTTCCGGTGCCACATTTGAGGGGCTGCTCATGGGGTCGGACGACCAGCGGGTTCTGTTGGCCTCCGATGCGGGCTATGGTTTTATCGCCAAGCTCGCCGACTTGCAGTCGCGCAACAAGTCGGGCAAGGCCATGCTGACCCTGCCTAAAGGTGCCCAGGTTTTGCCGCCGCAGTTATTAGACAGTCCCGAAGAGGCACTGTTGGCGGCGGTAACCTCGGAGGGACGCATGTTGGTGTTCCCCGTTACAGAGCTGCCGGAATTATCGAAAGGCAAGGGCAATAAGATTATCAATATCACTGCCGCGCGGGCTGCCAACCGCGAGGAAGTGGTGGTGGGAATCGCCGTGTTGGAGGGTAAAAACCAGCTGGTCGTGCATGCCGGTAAGCGCCATACCAAGATCAAGATCTCGGAAATGGAGCACTACCGCGGTGAGCGTGGCCGACGGGGCAATAAGCTGCCACGGGGTTTTCAGAAGGTCGATAGCATCGAGGTGCTGGAAAAATAAGCCCTTACTGATGTGGCACGGTAAAAGCGGTCATTACGACCGCTTTTTTATTGCCAGTTTTTAGTATTGATAAGCCGCGCATTGATGAAATAATAAGCAGGCTTATAATGAGCGCCCTCAAAAAAAAGGGGTGAGACTATGTCAGGGATGGACGGGTCCGGAAAAGACAGCGCAACTGAGATGAGCTTTGCGCTGCACAGCGCGGCACGCCTGCTGCGGCGTAACTTTGACCGCCGCGCACGGGATCACGGCCTCAGCGATGCCCGCTGGCAGGTGCTCTGGCATCTCACGCGAGAGCAGGGACTGAAGCAAACTGCACTGGCGGGACGCCTGGAGATGGCACCGATCAGCCTGGCGCGCCTGCTCGACAAGTTGCAGGGCGAAGGGCTGGTGGAGCGACGGCCCGATCCACAGGATAGGCGCTGTTTTAGGATTTATCCGACCGACCGGGCACAGCCGGCTATGGCGCTGCTGGGAGACCTGGCGGAGGAGACCCGCAGTCACGCCTTGGATGGCTTTACTGCGGCGGAAATAGGACAACTGCAGACGCTGCTCGGGCGGCTGCGCAAGAATCTGGTAGGCGAAGAGATTGAATGTGACTGACAAGCTGCACCTGAAGCTAAAGCCGAGTGCGATGCGCAAGCTGGGGGCCGCCCTGGGATTGGCGTTTGTCGCCCTGGCGGCCGGCTGGAGCCTGTATGGCGGCGGCGATATCGTTGAGACGCAAAACGCCTATGTAAAGGCGGATAAAGTTTCCCTGGCACCAGAAGTTCATGGTGTGGTGACCAAGGTGTTGGTCAGTGCCAATGAGCCGGTTTTTAAGGGCCAGTTGTTGATTCAAATTGACCGCACGGCTTATGAGCTGGCGGTGACCGAAGCTGAGGCGCGCCTGGCTCAGGTGCGCAATGATCTGCTGGCGCGCCGCGCCGAATATGCCGAGGCGGATGCCGCCCTGCAGCAGGCGCGCAAAGATGCAGATTTCTACCGGCGCCAACTGGAACGCAATGAAAAACTGGGCAAGGTGGCCTTCTCTGAAGCGGAGTTGGATAGCGCCCGCCAGCAGCTGGAGCGGGCCCGCGCGCAGATCACCATCAATGCGGAAAAGCTCTCCAGTCTGCGTGCCGAGCTGGGCGGCGACCCCAGTGTGGCCCTGGAAGAGCAGGCCGACCTCAAGGTGGCCCAGGCGCAGTTGGACAAGGCCAATTATCAACTGTCGCGTACCCGTATTATTGCACCTATGGATGGCGTGATCGCCAATACCCTGCCACAAGTCGGAGAGATGGCCACCGTCGGCGAGAGCCTTCTGTTTATGGTGGGCACCAGCGGCCTGTGGGTGGAGGCCAACCTTAAAGAAACCGAGCTGGCGAGGGTGCGCACGGGCCAGCAGGCGGAGGTGACCCTCGATGCCTACCCGGACTTTGAATGGCAGGCCCAGGTGGACAGCATGAGTCCGGCCAGTGGTAGTGAGTTTTCACCTACTCCGCCGCAGAATGCCAGCGGCGAATGGCACAAGGTGGTACAGCGGGTACCGGTGCGCTTGCGCCTCTACCCCCTCAAGGATGCGCCGCCGCTCCGTGCGGGTATGAGCGCTAAAGTGCGTATCGATACCAGTGAGGATGCCAAGGTAGTATCCGCACGCGCCTCTACCGATGAGAGTGGCAGGGTGGTTCTCTAGAAGCACTTCAGTGGCTGGGATTTGCGCTGTGCGATGGAGCGGTCGATTTGGCTGTCAGAATCTGACTAACCAGTGGCAGCCGGCCAAAAAAAAAGGCCCGCAATGCGGGCCCTGTAATTTACTCTTCGACTCTGTGCCAGGTCTGGGTGCGGTAGAGAAAACCGAGGTACCCACGCACTTTTAGGGTGTTGTCGTTTTCCAACCAGAACTTGCAGTCGTACACCTTGCCTTTCACCGGGTCCATAATTTCCCCGCCTTCGTATTTCTTGCCTTTCTGCACCATATTGGTGATCACGTCCATTCCTACAAGAGGCTTGCCCTTTAGGTCACCTGGGCAGTTTTCACAAATGGTGTCATTGGGCTTCAGCAATAGCTGGACGATCTTGCCGAAGTACTTACCGTCCTTTTCATAAATTTCCACGATGGATCTGGGCTTGCCGGATTCGTCATCAATAGTGCGCCACTTGCCTACAACATCTGCGGCATTGGCCTGCAGGGCGAACAACAGGCCGAATGTGGCCAGGAGCAGGTTTCTGATCATCTGTAGGTTTTCCTCTATTCAGTGGGTGACCCAGATCTTACAGCAAGTCACTTGCAGCGACACCGCATAAGTCATCATCGGGTAAAAAAATAACCGCATACAGACGACATTTGACCGCAAATACCGGCAATTTGTTCGCAAGTTGTACCAATTTGGCCCTATTAAGAGCTACAGCTCAACGGGATACGCTTGCCGGATTCTGGGGGAGCGCTGGCCCAGACTTCGTGTTGAGGGTGCTCGTCAAATGGGCTCTGCAGTAGCTGGCGCAGGGTATGCAAGGGTTGGTAATCACCGGTTTCGGCGGTCTCAATAACCTTCTGTGCCAAGTAGTTGCGCAATAGGTATTTGGGGTTTGTCGCTAGCATGGCTCGGTTGCGGGCGCAGGAATCACTGTGCTCACGCGCCAGGCGTCGATCGTAGTGCCCCAGCCACTGCTCAAGGGCGCTGTGCTGAGCCTCGGCGAGACATTCCTGAAGTCCTTGGGCGGGACGCTCTCCGCGGTAGCGGGATAGGGCGCGGAAGAAGAGGGTATAGTCTGCCTCCCCCTGTTGTAACAACTGCAATAGATCTGCGCAGAGAGCCTGATCGCCCTCCTCCTCGGTGGTGAGCCCCAATTTGGCGCGCATCCTCGCAGCAAAGGCATCGGTCACCAGGGGTTGGAACTGCTCCAGGCAGTCTCGCAGTGCCTCCACACTGACAAAGCCGGAGAGAGCGTGAGCCAGGGCATTCAGGTTCCAAAGTACTACACCGGGCTGCTGCTCGAAGGCGTAGCGGCCGGTATGGTCTGAATGGTTGCAGATAAAAGTGGGATCGTAGTCATCGAGAAAGGCATAGGGGCCGTAGTCGAAGGTGTCGCCAATAATCGACATATTGTCGGTATTCAATACGCCGTGGGCGAAACCCACTGCCTGCCAGCCCGCTACCAGTTCGGCACTGCGTCTGGTGGTAAAGCGCAGCATGGCCTCGGCCTGTTCACCAATACTGAGTTCTTGGGAGTCGGGGAGAAAACGCCGGCAGATCTCGCCGATAAGCTGTTGTTGGGCCTGCAGCTGCTTGGTGTAAAACAGGTATTCGAAGTGACCGAAGCGTACATGGCTTTCGGCCACGCGGATCAACATAGCGCCCTTTTCAATTTGCTCGCGGGTTACCGGTTCGTCACTACCGACGATACTCAACGCGCGGGTAGAGCGGATGCCCAGGCCACTTAGGGCCTCGCCGGCGAGATATTCGCGAATGGTGGAGCGCAACACTGCGCGGCCGTCGCCAAAGCGGGAATAGGGGGTTTGGCCGGCGCCTTTCAGGTGTAATTCCCAGCTTTTGCCCTGGTGTTCAACTTCCCCGAGCAGCAGGGCGCGGCCGTCGCCCAGATCCGGGTTGTAGACGCCGAATTGATGGCCTGTGTACTTCATGGCAAAGGGTCGGCTGCCGTGAAACAACTTGGCGCCACAACCCAGTTGGGCCCAGTCGGGATTGTTCGCCTCAGCGGCATCGATACCCAGCAGCTGCAGCACAGGGGGATTGGTATCGATAAGCTGTGGATGCTTGAAGGGGGTGGGGTCGATGCGGCGGCCAAAGGCATCGCCCATATCGGCGTAGCGGTGGCTGAGGGTAACTTCGCTGAGTTTCATAGATTTTGGGTTTGGGCTAAAAATAAATGTTGCCAGGCATGTTACCGGCATTAATCGCTATTCGCAGGGACGCTTATACCGCAAGTAGGCGTAGAGGGCGTGTCTGTGATTGCCAGTGCTGCTCCTCCTGGTAAAGCAATTCCTCTATCGCCGGGCTGCTATCCAGCCATTCACGCTCAATTTGCAAGCGATAGGCATCTCCCTGGTCAGCCAAGTTGATTCCCCGCAAAGTGCGCTCTGTGCGGTCGCGGTGAATAATACTGGCAAGGCGCAGACACAGGAGTAAATCTGGGCTTGGGTGAAAACCGTAGTGCTCTTTTGGTGCTTTGATTGGACCGCGCTGGTTGCGCACTAGGTAGGCCAGGTGCTCTTGTTCGCCGTTGGAGAATCCAGCCATATCCGCATGCTTGATCATATAGGCACCGAGCTTGCGAAAGCTGCTGTGGGTGAGTGCCAGCCCCACTTCGTGTAGCTGGATGGCCCAGCGCAGTCGTTGCCTTCCCTCCAGCGGGTATTCGGGGCGCAATTGCTGCAATAGTTTGAGGGCGGTGTCGTTCACTCGGCGCACTTGGTTCTGGTCAATCTGCCAGTGCTGTACCACAGCGTCTACAGTACTGGCACGGCGATCGCCACCGTGCAGCCGCCCCGCCAGGTCATGCACTATGCCCTCGCGAATGGCATAGGGCGAAACCTCCATGCGCTGGATATCCAATTCACAGAAGATGGCGTGCAGGATTGCCAGGCCGGCGGCGAATACCGGGTGCCGCTCCTCGTCGAGATCGGGCAGCTCCAGTTCGGCGATATGCTCCACCTTGGCAACTTCTTTGGCGAGACGATCGATATCCTCGTGCACGATATCCGCCACCTCTCCTCCATTCAGTACCCGTGAAACCGCCTTCACGCTGCCAGAGCAGCCGATAACTTCCGCTTCGGCGGCAATGTGTTGTAACCCTTGCAACTCGGCGCGGGCGGCGCGCTGTGCGCGCTTAAAGTGGTTGACGGTATTTTCACTGATCAGGCCATCGGCAAAAAAGCGCCTACTGTAGGAAACGCAACCCATTTCCAGACTTTGTAACTGTTGGGGGGATTCGCTGCCGCGCACCAGTTCGGTGGAGCCACCGCCGATGTCGATAATGCAGCGAAGCCGTGGTGGGCCGTCGGCGGCGGCCATTACGCCACTGTAAATCAGGCGTGCCTCCTCAATACCGCTAATAATTTCCACGGGCACGCCGAGAATGGATTCGGCCTCTTCGAGAAAACCATCGGCATTAGCCGCGGCGGCGCGCAGGGTATTGGTACCGACGACGCGAATATGATCCACCGGTAGTTTTTGTAGTACAGGTTGAAAGCGAGTGAGAGCGGCCAGGGCGCGCTCCGATACCACGGGGTTTAGGTGGTGGTGGGCGTCCAGCCCCTCTGCCAGTCTCACCATGGCGCGGTCGGTATGCAGGCGTACCATGCGTTGATCGCGAAATTCCGCTAACAACAGGTGGAAGCTGTTGGAGCCGAGGTCGAGCGCAACGTAGCGCTCACTTGGTGATTGCATCGACATCCTTACACCCGTGTTAGTTAAGACGGCAAGCTACTCTACTATTAACTGTATAACCTTGTGCTCATGTTGATTATTTCAATCTGGCGGGGGCTTGCCCTGGTTGTGGCGAAAATGCGCGTAAATCTTCCTTTCGCGAGAATAGCTCGTTATAGGTTGATGCCTGTGCCCCTATAAGCTGTTCGATATGTACTTCCCCTAAATTGGCATCGAATTCTTGGGGCAGGGAAATTCACTCCGGTTGAATATGTTTTACAAACCTTCAATACCTAATGATATCCCTTTATACCCAAAAGAATTGAGCTGGTTATCGTTCAATGAGCGAGTGCTACAGGAAGTTGAAGACGAAACTGTACCCATTATTGATCGGGTGCGTTTCCTGGGAATTTTCTCTAACAATCTCGATGAATTTTTCCGCGTACGTGTAGCAGATGTGCGCCGTCTTGCCGCGTTCGCAGGGGCTGAACAGGAGAAAAGACATTTTGCCAAACTACTCGGGCAAATTAATGAGCGTGTACTGCGCCTGCAGCGACGTTACGCACGGGCTTACGCTAAAGCACTGGCAGATCTCGATAAACACAATATCCATGTAGTTCGGGAAACCACGCTAACTGAGCACCAACGCACCTTTGTCGAAGAATATTTCCATCGGGAAGTATTACCAGAACTGGAGCCTTTTTTTATTGATGACCTTGATACTATGCCGCTGCTTAATGAGGCGAGTATCTATTTTGCCATTTTTCTGCGTCTAAAAGATGGTATCCAGCGTTATGCGGCAATGGAAATTCCCACTAATACTTTATCGCGTTTTGTTGTGATTCCACCCCGTGAGGGAAAGCGTGAAAAAGTATATATCGTTCTCGACAATATTATACGGGCCTGCTTGGTGGAGGTGTTTCGCCAGGTTTTGCCGATTCGCTCAGCCAAAGCGTATATGTTCAAGATTAGTCGTGATGCTGAGCTTGAATTGGGTGAACAGATAACTCAAAACCTCGTGGACCGTATGGAGAAATCTCTCAAGAGGCGTAAGCGCGCCGATCCGGTGCGCCTTGCTTACGATGCAGAAATTCCTGAAGTGCTCCTAAATATGGTGAAGAAAAAATTAAAAATGGGGCGCTATGATACTTATACGCCCGGTGGGCGCTACCACAACTCCAAAGATTTGATGAAGTTCCCCGCAGATTCTGGGAGTTATATCTATAAGCCACTATTACCGCTGCCAACGTTACCTGGTAAGGGGGGCGCCTTTGCACATATTCGCAGTGCCGATCGGCTTTATTATTACCCTTATCATGATTTTCGCGTAATCACCAATTTGCTCGCATCCGCAGCAATTGATCCACAGGTGCGAGAAATTCGGATCAACCTCTACCGGGTTGCAAAGAATTCACGGGTGGTGGCTGCTTTGATCAATGCCGTGCGAAATAATAAAAAAGTCATTGCTGTTGTTGAGTTGCGCGCGCGATTCGATGAGTTGGCAAACATTCACTGGTCGAAGGAGCTTTCCGATGCGGGGGTAGAGGTTATTTATGGTGTTCCAGGATTGAAAGTTCACTGTAAATTAATTTCTATTCTTCGTCGAGAAGAGGGTAAGGATCAGCTTTACAGTCATTTGGGAACAGGAAATTTTAATGAGAGTACTGCGCGAATTTACTGTGATTTTAGTTTGTTAACCAATAATCAGGAGTTGGGCCTGGATGTCTACAATGTTTTTGAATTTATTCGACGTACTCGACGTCGTCCGGTATTTCAGCATATCGCAGTTTCACCTCTGACAAACCGTGCCGCGCTTTTGGGGGCAATAGATCGAGAAATTGAGGCGGCAGAAAGGGGCGATAGAGCTGAGTTGTTTTTTAAGTGTAATAACCTGGTGGACAGCCAGGTAGTGGAGCGGCTTTATAGTGCAAGTGCCGCAGGAGTAAAAGTAAGAATCATTGTACGAAGTATGTGCACCTTAGTGTGTGAGACAGCGGGTCTTTCTGACAATATTCAAGTTGTCAGTTTGGTAGATAAGTTTCTGGAGCATGCGCGTGTTTATATATTTTATAACGGTGGAGAGGAGATAATGTGGCTCTCTTCAGCAGATCTTATGACTCGTAATTTAGATCACCGGGTGGAAGTGACTTTTCCAATTATGAATACTGATCACCGTGAGACGATTCGAAAAATTTTGGAGCTGCAATGGAGTGATAATCAAAAAGCTCGGATTGTGGATGCGAGACAGAGTAATACTAAAATTGCCAACTCTGGCAAAAAAAACTGTCGTTCCCAGGATGCTATATACCGCTATTTGAAGAAGCAGTCTGACGCTTGAACTTAGTTGGTTTCGACAAGAACTGGTTTGCAAGCTTTAAAAGCACTCACAGTAATTTGGCTCACTTAGTCCCGGCTAAACCCCACCAACTTTCCTCGACTGAATGAAAAGCGATAGCGTTGTCCGATTTGCAGCCATTCATAGCAAGTCGACTGGATAATCATACGTGGAAACTGTGGGGTAACTACCCAGGTCTGGAAATCATTGCCAGGTCCTCGCCCGATCAGCCAATAGTAATCCCCTCTTTTGCAAAAGGCGCTGGGTGCGCAGGGTTCGCTACCCCAAACATAGGCCAGTACATCGTATTGCATTGGCACACTGGCCTTTTCCTGAAAAGGCTGGGGTTCACTGCCGGTGAAGGTGTAGAGGTTGTCGAATGGAATTGGGCGAAATCCCTGTGCTGGAGTTGCGCAGCTGACTACTTGGGGTTTTCCAGTGATACGGGCGTGAGGAGGCGGCGCCTTTTCCTTGCCGGGAATGGTCATTTCACTGGGCAGATAACCGCAGCCACTGGCCGTTAATAGAGCCAGGGCCGCTAGAGTTGCGGCCCATGCAAGTATGCGCACTGATCACCTATTCGAATTGTGGGTGCCTCCTACCAATATAGCCATAGATTGAGTGCTTATTTGTTGCGGGCGATGGCCGGAGCACGGCGATGGAAGCGCCACTTACGCCGGTAGGGGAAGGCGCTCTCCACATGCCCGGCGCGGATACGGTCTTGCAGGCGCCTCCAGTATCGATAATCGTAGAGGTCGCTGTGCAACCTCTCAAAAGCTGAGCGCGCGGTGGGATTACCGGAGAAGAACAGGCGGAACTCCTCGGGGAAGACGTCCGCTTCATCCACGGTGTACCAAGGTTTATCTGCCAGTTCCTGCTCGGGTGTTTGCGCTTCGGGAATCTTGCGGAAATTGCACTCCGTCAGCGGGCACAGCTCGTCGTAATCGTAGAAGACCACGCGGCCATGACGGGTCACACCAAAGTTCTTAAGAAGCATATCGCCGGGGAAGATATTGGCTGCCGCCAGTTGCTTGATAGCATTGCCATATTCCTCCATGGCTTCTCGAGTTTCCTCTTCGTTGGAGGTTTGTAAATAGAGGTTGAGGGGTTCCATGCGCCGTTCTACATAGAGGTGCCGGATAATTACCCACTTCTCATTAATGACTAGCTTGGAGGGCGCTACCTCCTGTAGCTCACGCAGTAGTTCCTCACTAAAGCGATTGCGATAGAAGATGAAGTTGGTGTATTCCTGGGTATCGGCCATACGCCCAACACGGTCTGAGCGGGATACAAATTTATATTTCTCCCGCACAATTTCTTCGGTGACGGTTTTGGGGCGATCGAAGCGATCCTTAATGACTTTGAACACCACTGGATAGGAGGGCAGGGTAAATACGCTCATTACCATGCCTTTGATGCCGGGTGCTATCACAAACTGATCGTTGCTCACCTTCATATGCGCAAGGATATGGCGGTAGAACTCGGTCTTGCCGTGCTTGTGGAAGCCGATGGAGTTGTACAGCTCCGACTTTTCCTTGAGCGGCATAATAGTGGAGAGAAAGCGTACGAACCGCGAGGGAATGGGCGCATCCACCATAAAATAGGAGCGGGTGAAGCTGAAGATAATACTAGCGGAATCATTGCTGTGCAGCAGGGTATCCACAAAAATACCACCACGACCGTTATTCAAGCAGGGCAGAATAATAGGTACCACTTCGCCATTAAAAATCATGCGACCCACTAAATAGGCGGCCTTGTTGCGGTAGAACACAGACTCCAGCATATCTACACGTAGCTGTTTTTCATTCTCCAGCTTGGCCAGCGGTGCCTCGCGTAAAAGCGCACAGATATTTTCGATATCCCGCTGCATATTTTCCCAGGGGGCGGAAAAGCTGAAGTCTTTGAGGATGTCCTCGATCATATATTCGAGTCCATCTCGCCCACTATAGCTGATATAAATGCTGTAATCCCGCAGCGGTTTGTCATCTGGTGCGCGAGAGGGTTTGACAAAAATATTTTTGTCGTGAATATCCGCGTGTCGGAATTGGCTGCAAAAGACCGAATTGAAGAAGGTTTCGGCAATCTCGTAGTTGCTGTGATTGGCGATTAGTTGTGCGTAGGTGGCGCGGGCATCCCGCCACAATTCCAGTTGGCTGGTATCTTTACTGGTAACTGAGTGCACTAGTTTGAGCACCTGGTTGACCTTGGTTTTGTACAGGTCGATGCGTTCCTTGTTGGCCTCATGTGCGGCCTGCCAGGAAGCGGTCTCAAAGCGCGCCTTGGCGCCCAGAGTGATGTTCTGATAGTCTGCGAAATACGCATCAAAACCATTCAGGATGGTCTTCGCGATGCGGCGGGCGGTCGGTGAGTGATTGGTCATGCACTAGACTTGGTTTTTGAGTTTCAGGTTAAGCATCTGCCTGGGGAGCATTTGGGGTGGCTGACGGGGTTAACCCGCGCCTTACCAGATTCCACCGCCCCGGCGCTTGCCGATCTCCCCGCGGCAGGGAATAAGCGGATAGTAGCACGGCACGCCGGAGTACCAGTTGAACGATTGGATCAGTAGTTTTGTCTTTTTCTTTGCGGTGATCGATCCGGTGGGCACTCTGCCGGTATTTATTGCGGTCACTTCCCGTCACGCCGAATGGCAAAAACGCAAAATCGCCTGGCTGGCCGTATTGGTAGCCGCTGGCATCTTGCTGTTCTTTTTATTGGTCGGTCAATTCCTGTTGGAAGCAATCGGTGTACCGCTGTCAGCTTTTCAAGTGGCGGGTGGCGTAGTGTTGTTCCTGTTTGCCCTCACCATGATATTTGGCGATAGTAAGCCAGAACAGGAGATGGAGATTGTCCGGGAGGGCCATGAGACCGCGATATTTCCGCTGGCGGTGCCTTCAATAGCCTCGCCGGGCGCCATGCTAGCAGCAGTGGTACTTACCGATAATCATCGCTTTGATATGATGCATCAACTCAACACTGCCACGGCGATGCTGGCGGTATTGGGGATTGTGATTGCACTATTACTAACCGCAAATTGGATCTATCGGTTTATAGGGGATGCTGGCGCCAGTATCGTCAGCCGGGTGATGGGTTTGATACTCGCCTCGGTAGCCACCACCAATGTATTGCTGGGTATACAGCAGTTCTTCTCGATCTAAGCTGCTCAGTCAGAATGAACAGGCACCTCGAATGTCAGTTAGGGTGTCTGTACAAGTTTTTCGTCGACTCGTTTCGATTACTCCGTAATTCGAATACCCCATGAAAGATGCTTTTTACTCAATAATGAGATGCTACTGATTAGTGTATTGTACTGAGGTGAAGCATGCCTCCTCTGTGACTTTATTGTGCCGGTACAGCCAAAATACGTCTGAGTAATATTTTATGGCTTATTATTTTGTTTTCTAAATATCATTAACAAATGGCCAAAAGAAGACTGTAGTCACAGTTACGCCCTTTGTTTGTTAGGCAATAGTCAGATAGTTGTTCACATCGCTAAACCTAACTATGATTAAGTGATGCATAATGATAAGTAATTGTTTTATGAGAAACGAATTGGCTAAGAGATAAGATATTCAAAAGACAATCCTTTATCATTTTCTTGATGTGTTTCCTTGCTCTTTTTTATTGCCGTTTTAGGAGCCTTGGAGGCATGTTGTGTTTCATTATAAGGACCTTTTACGGTAGTGAATCCTCTTTTATTTGTTCATGTTCCAAAAACAGCGGGAACAAGTTTTCGATTCGGCGCATCAGCTTATTTTGGTGATGGCAGTATTTGTCTTGATTATGGACCGGAGTCAATGGAGACCAGCGATGTTGTAAAAAAATGGATGGGGGAAATCCCAGATCCATGGTCCTTTTTCCAGGAGATGAAATACGAAAATAGAAAAATGCTCTCGGGTCATTTTAATGCAATACGTTATGTCCCGGTATTTGGCCTGGAAAATACAGTAACGATATTGAGAGATCCAATACAGAGAGTGGTATCAGAGTATAAACACTTTTCTCGTCACAATAGATATAAAGGTGCCTTCAGGTCCTTTTACAGTAAGCCATCATTTACTAATCGACAGCTAAAAATTTTTAGGGGCTTATCTTGGCCTGCTCTTGGGTTTGTCGGTTTGACAGAGAGATATGATGAGTCCCTACAGTTGCTCAATAAAAAATTTGGTTTGGAAATCCCGTATCTGGCAGAGAATCTAGGGCGTGAAAAGCTTGAGGAAAAATATGATATTCCCCAAGATGAGTTGGAAGAGTTGCGTATTCTGAATGCGGGTGAAATTACTCTGTATAAAAAAGCGGTGTCACAGTTTGAATGGAGGGTTTTACTTTCCCGGCGGGGGGAGAGGTTTGTGGCTGGTTCTATTTTTAGCCAATCCAATAAACGTATTAGAGGTTGCGCTATTCCCGAACAAAATAATGAGGCGGTTGTGCTTCGTGTGAAAGTTGATGGGGCCTATAAGGGCGAGGTTCTAGCGAATGAATATCGTGCTGATCTACGCGCAAATGGTGCAGGCCGTGGTGGTTTCGTCGGTTTTTCTATAGATATCTCTGGCTTTGCAATGGGCGCAACTCTGGAGTGTGAGGTGGCTGAGACGGGACAACCGCTAGTAAATTCTCCCTGGGTAATTCGCGGTGAAGATTAAGTCTATTGGAGCAAGTGACTTTTCTTCGTTATTCCTACCGATCTTTCTATGGTCTATATTGACTGACTCTTCGGGCTATCAATCGCCAGCAAACTTATTGCCTGCCTAGTAGAGGTATTATTGAGCTGCGGATAAGAGCATGATACTAATCCCAGCTTTACTAATCTTTGGGGCCCTCTCCTGGTATATCTGCACTCTCGCTGCCGGTGGTGGGGCCATGCTGATGATACCGCTGGTCGGCCTCTTGATAGGGCCACATTTGGTGGCTCCTACGATTACGATTGGCAGTGTTATTGCCGCACCTTCCCGTGTGTTGTTGTTTTGGCCATATATTAACTGGAGCGTTATTCGCTGGATGCTACCCGGTAGTATTCTGGGGGCGATGGTTGGTGCCTATATTTATAGTCAAATGCACCCAATATGGCTTCAGCTCTTTGTGGGCATCTTCTTGATGTCCACTTTGGTTCAATATCGGCTCGGTAGAAAACAATCTTCTTTTCCAATGCGTTTACCCTACTTTTTCTTACTTGGTGTAGTAGTCGCATTTCTTTCTGGGGTTATTGGTGCTATTGGTCCGGTGCAGAATCCCTTCTTTATCAATTACGGTGTTGATAAGGAAAATTTGATTGCAACCAAGGCGTTGAACACCATGGTCTTACAGGCCACCAAAATAATGACCTATCTTAGCTTTGGTGCTATCACCATGGATTTGGCAAGTTATGGCGTTGCTATTGGTATTGGAGGGATTATTGGAGTTTACCTTGCTAAGCATCGCATCTTGCGTATGAGTACACAGCGCTTTCATTACTATATGCTCGCTCTAATGTTCATTTGTGGAGTGTTTCTCGCATTACGATCTTTGACACAAATTGTTCAGTTAAGACCAGATATTTTTTCTGATATCACCTTACTCAGTTAGGTACTAGTCGCAAAACGAGCCTATACCGATAAGCATTGAGACAGTGGAGTAATCTCTGTGATTAAGGATTAGTAATGAATAGGGGAATTGCTGCAATGTTGTGTCTTTTATGTAAATTCGAACTTTAGTGGTTGCTAGTACCTATGGTGCTCCGATTGAGAGCCAAAAGATACGCAAAACTTCATTGAGGGGGCGGATTGATCACTGTGAAAGCGTTAGCTAGCCAGAATGTCTCGCGTTAAGTGAGAGGCTGTCATTTACTGCTTTGGAGGAAGGCATTATAAGGGGTAAGTGTTATCCCCGTGCGCCAAGACTATGAAAGACAGAATAATAAGACTGCGGTTATTGGATCTGTGGCGTTCTATGTTTAAATGTTGGTACATTCGTCCCTCTTTCTATGTTTTTTTACTTTTAACCTTCTATGTCCTCTTCCTGCCCAAGGTTCCGGTATGGGCGCATACTCCCCTGGACGTGAACACCAATGAGCAGGGGGAAAATTCCACTGGACTCCATGCGATATGGCACGACAAGGGTGGAGAGAGTGATATTTATAGTGCACGACAAGCTCATGAGTTGGGAGAGTTTCGCACTCTAGAAACAGCGGGTTCCACCGGTCTTAGCGCCGGTGTTTTCTGGTCTCACTTTACGTTGCGCAATCGCGACAGCCACCCGCTAACCCTAAATATTGAGTATGTCGATCACCAGCTGGTCGGTTTGCAAGCTTTTAGTCGGAAGGCGGGCAGTGGTGATCTCTTCCGCGAAGTGAGCAACCTTTCTATTTATGAGCCTTTTGCCCATCGGCAGGTGGCGCATAACCGTTTTGTTTTTCCAGTGACCATCGCACCGGGGACCACTCAGGAGCTAATGGTAAGGTTCGATTCTGGCGAATTGGGTGTGGTCTTTCCCAGTCTGCGTATCTGGAGCCCCCAGGCATTGCAACAAAACAGTAAGGGTGAGACGAGCCTGATCGCTTTTCTGTTTGGAGGCTACTTTTTAATGGCGGTCTTTGCCCTGGTGGGAGCGATCGCAATCAAAGAAAAGATTCTCTATATCTATTCTTTCTACTGCGCCAGCAAAATCCTGGTGTGGGCCACGGTGCTGGGATATACCCACCAATACCTGATGACCGGCAGCTTCCACTGGGGATACGGCTCTCTTAGTGGAGCTGTGGCAATTATGGCCGGGCTTGTCTTTGCACGGACATTTCTCAAAACCCGTCAGTTCACGCCAAAGTTGGACTTCCTCTTACAGCTGATGTTGCTCAACGGTGCTTTCCTGATTAGTTGCGTGTTTTTAGAGCTAAAGGCCCTTTCCCAAATATCCATGATCATCGCGTTGCTTTGTTATCCCCTGGTCGTGCCCATCGCGATGATTCGCTGGCGCCAGGGAGAGAATGCTGCAGGAGTGTTTGCCCTGGGGTGGGCCACCCTAGTGCTGGGGCTACTGGTGCAGGCAATGCGTGATCTCGGTTATGTGGTGCACAACCCGGTCAATTACTATTGGCCGCCGGTGGCCTCTTTTGTGGAGATGCTGGCGATTATGGCAGCGATCGGTTTAATGGTGCAGCGCCTGCGGTTGCAGAAGGATCGGGCGGAAAAAAAATACCTGCAACAGCTGGAAGTATCCAAGATTGATCTTGAGGAGTTGGTGCAGTCACGCACTCGGGAGCTGGAGACTGCCAAGGCCAGGGCGGAATTGGAGGCACGTACCGATCCACTTACCGGCATTCACAATCGCCGCAGTTTTTTTGAAGAGGCCAATCTTTTGCTCAAATTGGCTCAACGCAAGCAAATTCCCCTGGGTATATTGATGTTGGATATAGACCGCTTTAAATCAATCAATGATCGCCACGGCCATCTGATCGGTGATCAGGCCTTGTGTGCCACTGCCCGGGTAATAGCCCAGCATGTGCGTGAGGTGGATGTGTTTGGGCGTATAGGCGGTGAGGAATTTGCACTGCTGGTTAGTGCCGATGGCCCAGGAACGCTGGCTGTCGCGGAGCGTATCCATGAAGATATCGCCAAAATTATGATCAAGTCCGCTCTGGGGCCGGTGCAGTTTACCGCTAGCATCGGCGTGGCCCAGCTGCAGGGAGAGAGAGACGTGCTGGAATTATTGCAGCATGCCGACAGTGCTCTCTACCGGGCCAAAAGGACCGGTCGCAATCGTGTATTAGAGTATGCGGTGGCGGAGGGCTGAGCTACTGCACGTAGGTCACTGCGTTGAGCACCCTGATACGCACGTTTTCCGGTAGAGGTACCAGACCGATATTGCCGGCTTCCGATTGGGAATTTTGGCTCAACATAAAGACCAGCATCTGTCTTAGAGCCTGAGCAACATCATCTTTCTGATTGGCGTAGAGCAGCAACCAGGAAAAGCTGGTAATCGGGTAGGCACCTTTCCCTTTGGGGTCCCAGACCCAGGCGATCAAGTTGGGCGCGCCGCTCACAGGCAGTTTGCTATCGGGAAATTCCACCTCTTCTAAAGCAGCTACTCCGCTCTTGGCATTGGCTTCGATAAATTGGCCCGCACGGTTTTCCAGGATTGCTACAGGTAAATTGACGATGTTGGCAAAGCCGTGCTCCACATAACCGATAGCGCCGGGTATTTCTCGTACTTTGGCCGCTACACCCTGGTTACCTGGTGCGATTTTAAAGGTCGACAGCCGGGGCCAGTCGGGTGTGCGGTCCAGGCCAATATTCTCACGGAACTCTTCACTAACGGCGCTGAGGTGGCCGGAAAAAATATAGGAAGTTCCGGAGCTCTCAGAGCGGGTAACCACTGAAATATCTGTGCGTGGTAATTTAATATCTGGATTACTGGCGGCGATGATCGGGTCGTCCCAATGGCGGATCTTGCCCATAAAAATGCCGACATAGGCTTCCCGCGACAGCTTCAATTTATCGATACCCGGTAAATTAAACACTAACACTACTTGTCCAGCAGTGACGGGTAATACAACACCTCCCTCCTTGAGCTTCTTGAGTTCATCGATTTCTATGGCCGCATCTGAGGCGGCAAAATTAACAGTATGGCCGAGAAAATCGCGGATGCCGTCGCCGCTGCTGCTCATTTCGTAAAAAATAAAAATATTGTTTTCGCGGTGGGTAAACTGGCGAAACCACTCCACATAAATCGGATAGGGGAAACTGGCGCCACTGCCGCGCAGATTAACGGGGTTTTCCGGCACCTGGGCTTGCACTTGTAGGCCGAAGAGTGAAATGCCAGCGGTCACCGCCAGTATGGCTGCAAGGCGGCGTAGTACCGCGGTGTACCTCGATAACATGGGCTACCTCAACTAAAGGGTCACCGGTCTCTTATTGGAGACCAGCGACGAGCCGCCAAAAATAGGCTTCGATTAAAAAATTCTAGCAGGACCGGCGGCTTCGTGTGAAAGCGCGCCGTTCTGGGATGACTAGCTGCCCACTTCACCGCCATCGTCCCTATAGATGGCCAATACCGAGGGGCGCGGTGGCAGCTCCGGATTGTTATCCGGCCAGCGGTGCAAGGGGTGGTCGTAAGTAGAGTTGAGCGCGTCGGCAGGGTGTTGCACTGCGATAAACAGAGTTGTGCCATCGGGAGTAAACTCAGGGCCGCACACTTCAGCGCCCTGCGGGCATCCAAAGAAGTGTTTGGGCGCGGCACGCATTGGCCCCTCGGTGGCCATGGCCCAGAGGCCGTCGTGAAAGCCGAAGCGCTCGCAGCCGTCAGTGGCCACCCACATGTTGCCATGGGGATCGAAGGCGACATTGTCCGGGTTGGTAAACCAGCCGTGATTAGAAATATTGTAAGTGGATTGCTGCCCGTAAGCGCCGCGCTCCACAGGGTTCTCCGCATTGGGGTTGCCGCCAAGTAAAAACTGGTGCCAGCGGAATTGGTCGCTGATGTGATCTCGGCCGGTTTTTTTACCAGGCATGGCCGGGGGCACAATTTCCAAAATATGCCCGGCAGTATTTTGGTGACGGGGATTAGCCGCATCCACACCGTCTTCGGCGCGGCTTTTATTCTTGGTTAACATCACATAGGTGCAGTCGTTGTGGGGATTGGTCTCTACATCCTCCGGGCGGTCCATAGGAGTGGCGCCCAGCAGTGCAGCGGCCTGGCGTGCGTCAATCAAGACATCTGCTTGATTGTGAAAACCGTTGTTGCTGTTTAGAGGGCCCTGCCCAAAAACTAGTGGCAACCATTTCCCACTTCCATCCGCATCAAAGCGTGCCGCATAGAGGGTGCCTTCGGTCAGTAAATTGCGATTGTGGGTTGGATCTTTGGGCAGATAAGCCTCTTTGGAGACATAGCGGTAGACGAACTGATGTTCGTCGTCATCGCCGCCATAGGCCACCACCGGTTGGCCCGGCTTACAGACCAGGGTAAAGCCCTCGTGTTCAAAGCGGCCCAGGTTGGTCAGCTTGCGCGGTATAGATTGCGGGTCGTAGGGGTCGTATTCCACCATCCAACCAAAACGATTGGGTTCGTTGGGCTCTTGCTGTATATCGAAGCGCGGGTCGTAATCACCTAAGTTGCGATTGTGGGGCCTTACGCCGAAGTCACGATGATTGCGCGCCTCGCGAGTATCCTCGACTTTGTTGGGATCTCCTTGGAAGGCGCCACCAAATCCCTCCTCGGCCACCAATACCGTGCCCCAGGGAGTCTTGCCACCGGCGCAGTTGCCAATGGTACCGAGCACCTGGGTGCCAGAGGGATCTGCGGTTGTTTGCAAGCGTTTGTCTCCGGCGGCGGGGCCACTAATTTGCATCGGCGTGGTCGCGGTGATGCGGCGATTGTAGGGGCTCTCCAAAACCGGCTGCCAGCCTTTGTCGGTACGTGTAATTTCTATTACCGAGTGGCCACAGGCGGCTAGTTCTATGGCTACATGCTCGGCACTGACTCCCCGCGTGGCACTATACTCATCGTTGTAACCAGAGAACATCAGGTGTGGTTGGGTGTACTCGTGATTTACACATAGTAGGCCGCGATCGCTGTTACCACTCTGGCAGTGGATATCTCCGTGCCCGGCAGGGGTATTCTCCGCCAATGGCATAAAGGCGATAAAGTCGTTGTTATAGCCAAAGCGTTGAGATTGCCCCTTCGCCGTCAATTGTTTCGGCTCAAATTCTTTGAGGTTAGCGACAATGGGGTCGCCCCACCGTAGCAGGATATCGGCGCTGTAACCCTGCGGTAAATGATGTTTGAAGTCCAAGCTGTGGGGAACTTCCTGAAATGAGAGATTCTCCCGATGATGCTCCGATCCGCAGCCAGGCATAAAGCTGGTTGCGGCGCCCGCAGCCGTGGCACCACCAATGGCCTTCAATAGCTTTCTACGGTCAGGGTTTTTAGGAGAATCTTTCATTGCTGCTGCTCCGTTGCGGGGAACCTAATAAAATTAAATTAACCTGACCTAATTAAATCGATGACATATCTTTTACGCAATCGATTAATTAAAAGAGGTTAATAAAAAGCGATAAATAAATAAGAATATTTAATTTATCTGGGAATTTTTCCAGCTATTTCTGAAAGCTTGATGACAGCTTAAAAAAATCGTCATGTAAAGTTCATAGTCGCCTACTAGTCTGCGCCCCAATAAATACGCCGCCGGCACTAATTGGAGTGGGACGTCATGAAAAGCACAACCATCAATTTTCGAACGCTCAACACCCCCGTTACCGCGCTTTCCATAGCAGTTTTTTGTGCTAATAACGGCTTGAGTGCCAATGCTTATGCACAAGAGAGCCAGACCCGCACCATGGAAACGGTGACGGTTACCGCTCAGGCCAACAATGCGCGCAGCGACCTGGATCGCCAGCGTGACTCCAACAAGCTGGTGGCAGTACAAACTTCTGATGCCATTGGTGAGTTGCCGGATGCCAATGTAACAGAGGCCCTGCAGCGGATGGCTGGAGTTTTTATTGCCCGCGACCAGGGTGAGGGACGTTTTGTGGGGGTGCGCGGTATTGATCCCAACTTGAATGCCGCCAGCATCAATGGCGTCAGTCTGCCCGCACCAGAAATTGGCAGTCGCGCTGTGGCTCTGGATGTCATCCCCTCAGACCTACTTGCCAGCTTAGAAGTATTCAAAACCCTTACACCGGATATGAGTGCAGACTCCATCGGCGGGGCCATAGAAATCAAGAGTATTAACGCGCTGGACTACGATGGCAGTCGCTATAAATTCAGTGTTGAAAACAGTTATAGCGAACTGCAAGAGGAGCACAGTCCAAAATATGCAGCCACCATGACCAATGTTTTCGATCTTGATGGCAACAGGCGCTTTGGTGTCGCTCTGGCAGTCAGTCATCAGCAGCGAGATTTCGGTTCTGAAAATATTGAAACCGATGGTAGCTGGGAAGCGCTTGTGGCCGAGGACGGTAGTGCGGGGATTGGGGCAACTGAAATAGAACAGCGGGATTACACCATTACTCGTGAGCGCACCGGTATGGCCGCGAATTTCGACCTGAAATTGAGTAGTGGTGCACGAATCTATCTGCATAATCTCTATTCCGACTTCTCAGATCAGGAGATCCGTCAACGCAATTCCTGGAAACTGGATGCAGAGCGCGATGAGCCAGAGACGATCTCCAGACATAGCGCCATTTGGGAAGAGGCGGCACTGGAAAAATCCTTGAAAGATCGCCTGGAAGAACAGGAGATTATTTCAACAGTATTGGGTGGAGAGCATAATTTCGAACAATGGGGTCTTGCCTACGTGCTGGGTTATTCTTACGCGGAGGAATCTGAGCCACATCGCCGTGATACCGACTTTGTCCTTGAACTACTGCGCCTGGGTTATGTGGAAGCGGGTAAAACTCCGCGTATGGCAGTGGACAGTAGCGACGCTGAAAAAATATTAGATCCCGCCAATTATCAACTGGACGAGTTGGTTATTGAGGATAATTTCTCCGAGGATGAAGAGTTGAGTTTACGTCTGGATTTTACCAGGGAGATAAACTGGGGCACCTATGACTCAACGGTGCAATTTGGCCTGCACGAACGCCAGAGGGAAAAACGTGGTGATCTGAATGCCAGCGTTTATGATGGTTTTGCCGGTGACTATACCTTGGCAGATTTTGTTCGTAACGATATTGATTACCGTCTCGATACCTTCGGACCGGGAGTTAATCCAGGCAATCTCAATCTATTTATTAATCGCAATATTGCCAGTTTTGAGATGGATGAAACTGAAACCGCCCTCTCTTCTGCGCGTGATTACCAGATGCAGGAAGATATCAGTGCGCTTTACGTAATGAATACCATCGAACTTGATCGCGCTCAATGGGTCTTTGGAGTGCGCTATGAACGCACCGATTTCAGTGCCGAAGGAATGCGTGTGATTGAATCCGAAGAGCCAGTACCCGGTGCCGATTTCATTGCCGATGAGGTCTATGCAAGTGCGGTCAATTATCAGCGCGATTACGATCACTTCTTCCCCAGTGTAAACTTCAAGCTTGATTACAGCGATAATATTGTGCTGCGTGCGGCCTACACCGAGTCCCTGTCGCGCCCCTCGTTTGGCCATCTGAATCCCTCGCCGGCGCAAATTGAGTACGACGATGGTGAGCTGGAAGTGGAAGCCGGCAATCCAGCTCTGCAACCTTATGAAACTCGCAACCTGGATTTCTCCGCAGAATATTATGCGGATCATCTGGGTATGCTATCGCTGGGATTGTTTCACAAGTCTATCGATAATTTTATTGTGATGTCCGATGTTTCCAGTAGCGCGGACTTTACTCAGTATATCGGTAACCTGATAGTGGAAGAGGCCGAAATACTTCAGCCTATCAATGGTGACAGGGCACGGATTAACGGTGCGGAACTGGCTTGGACACAGGGCTTCGATAATGGTTTCCTACTGCGTGCTAACGCGACCTTCACAGACTCTGAAGCCAGTCTAGGACTGGGGCCGGATCGTCAACGTAGCGATGGAATATCTATGCCATCCCAAGCAGATCTGGTGGGGAATTTTATTGTCGGTTATGAGCGAGACGTTTTTAGCCTGCGCTTGTCTGCTGCTTTTCGCAGCGAGCGATTGCTGGAGGTAGATATGGAGGATGCATCCCGTGATCGTTATGAAGAGGATCACTTACAATTGGATCTCTCTGTGCGCTACCACTTGAACAACGGTTTACTGCTGACATTCACCGGAGTGAATTTGACCGATGAGCCTTATTATATGCATAACTCTGGTTTCAACGGTCAATATGAAGAGTACGGGCCGACTTATGCCCTGGGCCTGAGTTACAGCACTTTCTAGCGGGACAACATCTAAAGCATTTTTAATAAAATTACGGTGTTTATTCACTGCAAGGAGCCTCACGCAGGTGGGGTTCTTTCTCTGGAATTGAATGGCTCTCCATGAAACAACTGCATTTTATTATTGCGATCATGCTCGCCGCTGCGCTACTCGTAAGCTGTGGTCACGATGTGGATTCTGTTTTACGCATTAAAAAGGCCTTGCCGCAACGGGTAATTCCCTTGGGTGCGATAGACGCAGAACAGATTCTGCCGATACGGGTTGGGACTGAGCAATATTTATTGCTTGCCAGCGAGCGTCGCGGTTTGCTTGTAATAAATTCCTACGGAGAAATACTCGCCTCCCAAGAGGGAAGGGTGGAACGCCTAGCCGTGAAAGCTCTGCCTAATGAAAATTTACTGGTTGCCTCCTACGATGAGCGCCTGGCGGAAATAAATTTACATGAAATACGCCACAGTGATGCTTCAAAAAACGTAAATTTTAGGCTACTGGGTAGCCAGAAAATGCCAACTCCACAGAGTGCCCTGTGCTTTTCCCAACAAGAACAGCGCACTCATTTGTTTAGCATTGGTGAAGATGGCATAGGTCGTGAATATTTATTATTCCCAGCCCAACAACAGTGGCAGATGCAAGAAGTACGTCCACTCTATTTTGGTGAGCAAGTTAATGCTTGCGCAGTAAGCCCACGCTCCCAACGCCTGCTAGTATCTCAACCACCCATTGGAATCCTGAGCTTAAATACAAACGCGGAAAAGGATGAGCAGCGTAAATTATTCCTCAGTACTCAATGGCTTGGTGAAGACTTCGGCAATCTATGGTTTGATGCTCGTAGTGAAAGTCTGTGGCTGAGTGCAGGTGATCAGATACATCGCTACCGACTGCCTTTTTCCTCAGAGGAGCCAGAGTGGCACCTTCATATTAACGAGAACCACTCGGCAGTCTCCCCAGTATTCTTAAATGGTCAGCTCTGGGCCCTGGATGTTGGTCGGGATCAGCTGTTGGTTTTTGATGATGTGGAAAGTGATTACTTAGAAACTGATTCTACAGGATTTGATCCCGAGAGCGGTGATTCAATCGTCAGTGTATTTGCTCGCAATCAGACGGACCCGATAGAGTCATTTGGTGATGCTGCCGATGATCCTGCTATCTGGGCCAATAAATCCCAGCCACAAAATAGCCTGATTTTGGCAACGGACAAAAAAAGTGGCCTGAATATTTACAATTTATCGGGAAAGCTGCTCGAACATTTTGCTGTGGGACGTGTGAACAATGTGGATATCCGCAGTATTGAACATCCTCATTATAGTGCATTAGCGGCAGCATCTAACCGCTCGACCCCCGGGGTAAACCTCTTTGCCATCACGGCTGAAGGGCATGTCGAGCACCTGGGGCTACGCGCTATAAATTTGCAAGATCCTTATGGCCTATGTTTGCAGAAAACCAATAATCAGCTTTTTGCTTGGGTATCGGATAAAGATGCTGCCTTGCACCAGTTTGAAATTGATCTTGGCGAGAACCCCACAGAATTTTCGTTAAAAAAGCATACAGAAATAGTCGTAAATAGCCAGGTTGAAGGCTGTGTCGTCGATGATAAGTGGCAGAGGCTCTTTTTTGCCGAGGAGGATCGGGGGATTTGGTCACTGGGCCTTAAAAAGCAACAGAATAGTGAATACCAGGCTAAATTGGTTGCTGAAGTGGATGGTCAGACCCTGGTGGATGATGTAGAAGGGCTCGCCCTCTACCTAACAGAGGATAGTGGTTACCTGATCGCCTCTAGCCAGGGTAATGACAGTTATGCGTTATTCACACGTGATGGTAATGACTTTGTTGGTCATTTTAGGGTAACAATGAATATACGCTCAGGTATCGATGGAAGTTCTGAAACCGATGGTCTGGATGTTACCAGCCTGAACCTGGGACCGGAATATCCAATGGGTTTACTTGTTGTCCAAGATGGCAGGAATCGTCTGCCCAATGCCAAGCAGAATTTCAAATTGATTGATTGGTATACGGTGAGTGAGGCATTGGGTTTGTCGGTCTTTGTTAAAAATTAACCATTTATTTTTTTATGACAAAAACCTGATGAAATTTTCTATAGAGTTACTATGAAAAATATCGAGATTCGTCTTTGTTATAAACCTGATATACATAATAAAAATTGTTTTTGATATTTCCTGCTCCAAGCTATGATCTAGCGTTGTTGGTTATAGTGAATTTGATTAAATTTTCCACCTGAGTCAAAAAAATAAAAATTTGGTGAAAAGTTAAATCTAGGGGGTCTCTGAATAATTCCGCGATTCCTCTGGCCCTCAGAGTAGTTTACAATCAAAATGTTGATTTGAAGGAATGCCTAGAATTTCCAAGAAGTTGCAATACAGAATGTAAATCGCTCTGAAACCCTTGAGGGGCAGGCCATATCTGCCACGTTCCAGTTCTTACAGAGGGTTAGGACTATCTGCGGCTAACCTCTGCAACCCCTAAGACTCGTAGAGGCATTAAGGATTTATTTAGAGACTCCGCAGTATCCCCGATAATGATTTTTGACTCATTAATGGATTAATTGTTGGGGCAGGTTTTGTATAGGTGATATGTTTGCTTATTAACCAGCTCTTTAAAATCCCAGCTACTAACTGCCCCTGCTACTTTAAAGCTTAAATTCAGGAATATATTCAGCTGCAATTTTATCTACAAACTGGATTGGCAATCCGCCAATTAAATTTGTAAGAACAACTATGGATAGTTTATCCTCCGGATAGTGAATCATAGTTGCCGCATTTCCACCGCTCGCACTAACTGCACGGTGATGATCCCGATCGATAACTTGCCATCCAATAGCATAACCATTCTCTACACGATTAAACCCAGCAGTTTGGCCATTCTTTAAAGTGATCGGTGTCCAAAGTGAATGGAGGTTTTTGATCAGCTTTTTAGACTGCAAGGCGATAAGATATTGCGCAATTTCTGTTGCTGTTGAATTCATGCCAGCTGCACTTTGTAAAATGTAAGGGAATTCAACGTAGTTATTTTGTGCTGACCCTTATCGGAATCGTAGAGATATTGCCTTGCATGATTGCTAATAGGACGCGTCATGTGTTCAAAGCCGGCATCAGCTGTTAATTTCATATTGGCGATTTTAAGCTGATTATCGATAATGAATTTTGGGAAGCCACCTTGTACGTATTTATCGATTATTTTACCGATAATAACATAACCCGTCTGATTATAACTAAACTGTGTGTTTACTTCAGATTTTAAAGGTAACTCTTTTACTTTGTTCCATGCAGCATCTGGATTTCCACGAACAACCAAATCAGCAAGGTAACCACTGAAAATATTGGGCAGCCCAGAAGTGTGTGCCATTAAATGTTTTATCTTTATTGACTTCCAGTTGGCAGGTAAATCAGTAAGGTGTTTGCCAATCTCATCATCTAAGGAAAGGTGTCCTTGCTCTGCGAGCTGTACCAATGCAACACCCGTAAACGCCTTAGTCATTGAGTTAATTGGAAATACGGTGTTGGACCTTACCGGCACATTGTCTTGTAAATTAGATAATCCATAATTTCCCAGTTTGATTATTTCACCGTTTTTAACGATGGCCAATTGGAGACCAGGGATTTGGCGCTTATCCATGATGCTTTTGATCAGCTTATCCACAGAGTCTGCATATGCTGGAAAGCTGAAGGATATCATAACAACAGCTAGAATTGTTAAGCGTAGTCTAGTTAGTAATCGAGGCGTATAATTCATAAACAATATATCCTTATTGTTTTCCAATCTTGGGGGAGCTTTATAGCTGAATTGTCTTTTTTATAAAGAATATGATCAACGTTATAGCAAGACGGTTATCTTGCCATAGATTCTTGCAAGAAGGATGTTTTACTATAGAAATGTAATTATTTGTAATTACTATTTTTCATGGGTATTTATGCAGTCAATGTATTTACAGGTTAAATTATGTGCTGCTCAAATATACTCAAGATAAATACACACTTCTTTATGGCGAATATCTAAGGTAGCAAGTATTTATATATTAAATCTCCGTTGATCACTTTAAGTTAAGAGCGGTTAAATTTCCGGTTCCTGTTGGGTTGTACAATGTATACCTCCACCACCGGCTGCTATGCCATCAATATTGATTTGTATAATATCGCGATTAGGAAATGCTCTTTGTAATTTTCGCTTGGCTGAGGCATCTGCATAGTGATCGCCGAACTCAGGTGCTATGACCGCGCCATTGCAAACATAGAAGTTAATATATCCAGCGGCGAAATCCCTGTTGTCAAACCGCTCTCGAACTATTGAAGGTGCCTCTAATACAATAACTTCTAGTTCGCGGCCACTGGCATCCGTTACAGAGCGTAGAATCTCAAGATGCCGCTTTGTTACGGCGTGATCGAAAGAGTTGGGATCGGGATCATAGCCGGCAACAACTACACCTGGGTGTACGAAACGGGCATAAAAATCTGTATGTCCGTCAGTGATATCCATATCTTTAATGCCAGGTAACCAGATAATTTTCTCTAGACCAAGAAGCTGCTTTAATTCCCGTTCGCATTGTTGCTTACTAACACCTGGGTTACGGTTATCGTTGAGCACACAACTCTCAGTTATGATCGCGGTACCATACCCATCAACCTCTATCCCGCCGCCTTCGAGTATCAGGTTAGTTTGGATACTGGGCACACCGGCCGACTGAGCAGTGAATGCAGCAACCTCTGCATCATTATCAAAATCCTGCTTTTCTCCCCAACCATTGAAGTTGAAGTCAATAGCCGCTTTATCACCGTTTTCATTTACAATAAAAACGGGGCCTGTATCACGTATCCACAAGTCATCTAGAGGGCAAACAACTAGTTCGATCTTATCTCCCATTAGTCGCCGGGCAAGTGGGAGATCTGCTTGTCGAACCAGCATTGAAACGGGCTCGTACTCCGCAATCGTCAGCGCAATTGTTGCCAAATTCTGCTGGACTTCCCTAAGGAGTTTCCGTCCCCAAATTTTGCGGCTTGCACCAAAGGCCATCCAAGTACGCAGGTGAGGCTCACCCTCATCTGGCATGTACCAAGTACTTTTACTATTCATTACTGCAAATGACTCTTTGGTGCCACTCAGTAGAGAGGCTGTAGTAAAAGCACCTAGAACCTTAACGAAATTACGACGATTGGTCATAAAGTGACCTTCCTTTCTTGACACAAATGATGCTACTGAAGATGATAAGTTGTTTAAAAGGATATCAGGTTAACTAACCCATAGCAGTAACCCATGTATATTTGCCTCTTTTATGGCTACCAATAATTCACAATAAGTATAAAGTTCACAATCATCATAAAAAAGTGATTCATTGCTTCTTAAAATACGCAATTCAGAGTCATATGTGTTTGAAAGTGTTGGCCAGTAACGTCTTTTACCAAGTAACTCAATATCGTAACTTAATTGTGGGTGTGAACTAACCTTCAGAAATTTTGTGTTAAATATATTTAACTTCAACTATTGATACTTAATATCTAGTGGAATAAATGCCTCTGAATGCTCAATTTTCTTAGTTCTTCTTTTACCTTATATCGGTTTTAATAGATTATATAGTTTTCCTAAGTCATTCCATGAGCAATCATGTGAGCAGAAAAGTTCTTGCTGAGTATCATTAAATATTAGATTTAATCTCTTTTCTAATGTTTTTTTAAAGCTGATGTCAAAAGTATTATTGTAAATTGCCGTTGGAGTTCCTACCCAGAAGCAAAACATTCTATCGTTTTTTCTAAATTTCTTTAATATGCTCAACAATATTTTGCCTTGAGGCTTGAGGTAAAGAACTGTAGCCAATGGGTTGTGCAGGCTATGAAGTCAGTATTAGCAAGGCTTTTGAGGGGGCTAATCCCTACAAATTTTCTCCTGAATCAAACCAAACTATATATTTATCCATCATCCACACCTCTGTGGGCGCTGCCATGAGTTAATAAATAGATTGAGTCTCTTCAATGAAAAGCAGCTCTGTATCAACATTAACAAGCTTCAGTGAACTAATCTTTTTAGTTCCTTTCCTGGCGTTGACTCTACATAATGGACTAGCCAAGAATCATTCTTGCTTATTGTGTCGCACTTCAAAGTTGACACTAAGATTGCAATTCGGATAGATAATAAGTTATTCATTCACATAATCTTTATATGGAGATTAGCTAGATAATGAGTATCCAGTTCACCACTATGAGTTTAATTTAGCGTCAATTTCTCTAAAAAACATTGAATCAATTTTTTATCTAAATGGTTCGATCATGCATGTCAAGAGAGGTGATTATTTAAATCGAGCTCATATAGCGAATAGTTTCAAGATAATTTAAGTTCTTAAAGATGTTCTGCTTTTGAGTATGGCTCGATAAAAAACGATCGGCCTGGCCTGTAGATTCGGTTCTATTTTAGGAGAGTATGTGGGGAGAGTTTAGAGGAGGGCGCTCAGGGTATTCCTAAGCGCCGGACAAAGTAAATTTAAATACCTAATTCAGCCCGAAGGGCTGCCATCTTTTGCGCATTTTCTTCTTTGGAGAGTGGAGTACCGGGGTTTTCTTCCAGTTTTAACTGTTCCGGGGCACCGAGTTTTTCTCCTTCCAGTACGCGCGCACAAAGCTTGCGGTAGTGCTCTGCAAATACCGGGTAGGCGATAGATTCTGGGTTGTTGGAGAGAAAATACCAGTTGGATTCACGCCCAGCATGGTAAACCGCTGGGTGACTCCAATTGTGATTGGTTTTGGGGCTGGGCGCATTGCAGGCTTCGCGGTAGGCGGCGCGGGCTTCTGGTAGGCCGTTTTCGCCGGCGGCGCAGAGCTGCAGCATTTTGTGTACTGTGGGCAGGTATTCGCTCTGCAGTATCGCGCGCTTTGCGCCCTGCATAATATCCTGCGCTTCAAAAGCGGCCAGCGCTTCGAGCCACAGGCGTTTTGCGTGATGCAGGGTTTCGGTATCCGGAAATGCGGCACTGAACTGGTTATGGTAATTCAGTTTAAACAACGCGAATACTTCGTTAATCGCGCGTTTTTTTTCGTTCAGCAGTTCCTGATCTTGCGCATTACCAGTTTGTGTCTGTGAGTATGTCGCCGATTGAGCGGTCGCGGGTGCGCTGGTTTGCGCTGTTGTGGGCGTCTTGTGGATTGCCATAAGAGTTTCCTATTGCCAACTTGTTGCGCTCTGCCCATTGATGGCGAGCGTGACGCACAAATACGGCGTCCCAGCTTTTGCGCGCGGCGTTTTGGCCGCGCCAGTAAATAATAAATTCCGGCACCAGTGATAGGGCGAAGTCACGCTCTATCTCGCACTGGTTCACCAGGTGGCTCAGGCAGTCGCCGCCGGGCTGCCAGTTGCGCGCTATGGGTTTGGCTACCGGGTTTTTCTCAATACCCTGGCAGTAGTAGGCCCATTCCTCGCGAGCGTACTCAATAAACAGCTCGCCCCAGCGAGCGCTGTGGCCACCGCGCTCTGTCCACTTGTAAATAAATTCCGGCAGCAGTTCGGCGGCAAAGCGCGGGTTGATTGCCAGGCGCTGTAGCTGTTCCCAGGTATGTTCACTGGGTTGCCAGTCGCGCGTCATAGCAGTGGGTTTGCGCTTTTCAATAAATGGAGTTTCCTGTTTCTCCCAGTCTTCCATGATCCAGTCATTGAATTCCAGATCCCAAGAAATGGATTGCTTGCCGCTGGAACGGTGGTAGTCGAGGAAGCGCTGTAGGCCGCGGCTGACAAATGTACTGGGTACCCCCTCGTCGGCCAGTTTGCGCAGGGTGTCGTTGTTCGGTTGCCAGTTATCCGGCAGGGCCTGCTTGCGCTGGGCAGTAGCGCGAAAGGCTTCCCATTTGCTCTTTACCTGGCGCAGGAACAGTGAGCCAAAGGAGTGACGTGGCTCGGCCCGTTCGCGCCAGTAGGTGACAAACTCCGGTAACTGCTCCCGCACAAAGTGTTCCGGGATACCGAGCTGGCTGATGCGCGCCATAGTTTCGGTATCCGGCTGCCAGCTGGGGGCAATGGTGTTGGCACTGCGATTGGCTGGTGCCGGGGTGCGGCTCGGTTCCGGGGTTTGAGCCAGGGCTGTAGGGCGGCGGTGTTCACTGGGCAGGGTGAACTTGAGGACTTCACTGCTACCGAAAGGAGCTGCGCCCAGCATCAGGGCGCCCTGATTGCGCAGGCTGGTGGCTACCCGCTGGATATCTGCTGCCTGCCAGAACGGCAGAAGCAGATAAAGTTGCTCGCCGGTGGCGGTAAACCAGTCCCGCCCAGCGTAGGGCTCCGCGGGCAGGAAAGGTATCAGGTCGCCCAGGGCGGTGAGCAATACCGCTTCCTCCAGGCCAACAGTTGAGGCCAGAGTCGGGGAGATACTCAGGGGTCTTTCGGGGAGCAGGGGGTGTTTCATGGCGCGATAATAACACTCCGGCGTGGGGCTTGCGCGGCCTTTACAGTGGCTCTTTATGGCCTGCTTTTGCCAGAGCAAGGCGCGCCAGTCCAGCCGCTAAGCTGAATAATGGCGACCCGGAAATAGGGCAGGGAAAATTATGGCTGTAACCCGTTGCCTTACCCTTGGGGTAAGGTTGTAACTTTGTCGCCAGAAACGGTATTGCGGGAGAGCATTATGGCGAGAGAACAGCAAGCAGCGCAGACACTATTCCGCCTCAGTGGCGTGAGCTGTGCCGGCTGTGTGAATAAGATTGAAAGCGCCGTGCAGGGTGTTGCGGGGGTGCAGGATGCCCGCATAAACCTGGCCGATAAAACCCTTAAGGTGCAGGGCGCGGCGACGCCGCAAAGTTGCATCGAGGCGGTGCGCCAGGCGGGTTATGACGCCGAGGTGGCCAAGAGTAGCGAGCGCCAGCGGCGCGAAGAGCAGCGTGCCCAGGAAGAGCGCCACTATCACCAGTTGCTGTGGCGCTCCGCTATTGCCCTGGGTGTGGGCCTGCCGTTGATGGCCTGGGGCCTGATCACCGATAAGATGTCCGTTAACAGCTTCGCAGATCAGCTGGCTTGGGGCGCCATGGGGCTTATTACCCTGGCAATTCTGGTGTTCTGTGGTGGTCAATTTTTCAGTGGGGCCTGGAAAGCGCTACGCCACCACAGCGCTACTATGGATACCCTGGTGGCCCTGGGTACCGGTACGGCCTGGCTTTTTTCCATGTTGGTGGTGCTGGTGCCCCACCTGCTGCCGGAAGCGGCGCGCCATGTGTACTTTGAGGCCAGCGCTATGATTATCGGCCTGATCAGCCTGGGCCAGGCACTGGAAGTGCGCGCTCGCGGGCGCACCAGTGCGGCGGTGGAGAAACTGTTGGAGCTGCAGGACACCTCGGCGCGGGTTCTGCGCGACGGTAAAGAAGTGGATCTGCCGATTGAGCAGGTTCAGGCCGGTGACCAGTTGCGCGTGCGCCCCGGAGAAAAGATCCCGGTGGATGGCGTGGTGCTGGAGGGTGGTAGCCTGGTGGATGAATCCATGCTCACCGGCGAGCCGGTGCCGGTGAAGAAGGGTGAGGGGGACAATCTGGCTGCCGGCACCCTGAACAAGAACGGCAGCTTGCTGTTCCGGGCGGAAAAAGTGGGGGCGGACACCCGCCTGGCACAAATTATTGAGATGGTCAAAAACGCCCAGGGCTCACGGGTGCCCATTGCGCGCCTGGCAGACAAAATCTCGGCCGTTTTTGTGCCGGTGGTGATGATCATCGCTGTGGTGGCGGCACTGGTCTGGTTCAACCTGGGACCAGATCCGCGCGCCGCCCATATGCTGGTGGTGCTTACCTCGGTGCTGATTATTGCCTGCCCCTGCGCCCTGGGGCTGGCTACGCCCATGTCGGTGATGGTGGGCGTGGGTAAGGGTGCGGAGTACGGTGTGCTGGTGCGCAACGGCAAGGCGTTGCAGCAGTCCTGCAATCTGGATGTGCTGGTTGTGGATAAGACCGGCACGCTCACCGAGGGCTCACCACGCCTCACCGATATCGAGAGCGAAGGCGATAGCGATGAGTTACTGCGTTTGCTGGCGAGCCTGGAACAGGGCTCGGAGCATCCGCTGGCTGAGGCGGTTGTGACTGCGGCCCATGAGAAAAAGCTTGATCTACAAAAGCCTAGTGATTTCGAAGCCATTACCGCACATGGGGTGATGGGGGTTATTTCCGGTAAAAAGATACTGCTCGGTAACAGTAAGTTAATGCAGCGGGAAAATATTCCCCTGGGTGACTGGAAGGCCCGCGCCAATAATCTGGCGGAGGCAGGGCGTACGGTGATGTATGCGGCAGTGGATGGTGTACTGCAGGGAATTATCGCTGTGGCTGATCCAATTCGGGATGATGCCGCAGCGGCCATAGCCCGTTTGCGTAAGTTGGGCCTGCGCCTGGAGATGCTGACTGGTGATAACCAAGCCAGCGCCGAGGCCGTTGCCCGTCATCTTAAAATCGATAAAGTGCACGCTGAGTTATTGCCGGAAGACAAAGAGCACATAGTGGCGCAACTGCAGAAAGACGGTGCGCGTGTGGGCATGGTGGGAGATGGTATCAATGATGCCCCAGCACTGGCTCGCGCCGATGTGGGCTTTGCTATCGGCGCCGGTACCGATGTCGCTATCGAAAGTGCCGATGTCACCCTGATGCGTTCCTCCCTACATGGAGTCGCCAATGCGGTGGAATTATCGCGGGCGACTCTCGGCAATATCAAACAGAACCTTTTTGGAGCCTTTATTTATAACACCCTAGGTATACCCATCGCCGCAGGGGTGCTATTTCCGCTCACTGGCATGTTGCTGAGCCCGATCGTGGCCGGTGCCGCTATGGCACTCTCCTCGCTTACCGTGGTGAGCAATGCCAATCGTCTACGCTTCTTTAAGCCCTCGGAGGTGCACTAATGATTGCGACCCTGGTAAATACCATCGGAGTACTGCTAATTATTGCCATCATCTGGTGGTTCTGGCTGGGCCCAAGGCGCGGTGCGGCAAAGACAGTGGCGGTCAGTGAACAACTGCAAATAGTGGTCAAAGATGGCGTATATGAGCCGGATCATATTCGCCTGCCTTCGGGTCATGCCGCCACCCTGCATTTTTTACGGGAAGATCCCAGCCCCTGCTCCGAGTGGGTGATTTTCCCGGATCTCGAAATCAGTGCTGAGCTAGCGCTCAATAAAGAAACAGCGGTAGAAATCCCTGCGGCCAAACCGGGAAAATATCCCTTTAGCTGCCAGATGCAGATGTATCGTGGGACGCTTACCTTGGAATAAAGTGAACTCAACCGGAAGAGGTCAGTTTATTTTCTGCGAACAAGTCAATTAAGGTGTAATTTTTTCCAATCAGGACCGACAACATTAATAGGCCTTCAGGCACTTCCTTAACAGCTAACCCGACTTAGAACACTTAATGGGTCAAAGAAGCATAGGGAAGTGCCCGGAGGTGACAGAGGGGAGGCCACTAGGTTTTCCAGAAGTGCTATTTACGATTTGGTCCCTAAATAATGAACACCTTTTTGCAAAAAACTTCTAGGGCCCTGCTGGGCCTTTCATTTACATTGATTGCTGCTGCCTTGTTTCTTGGCCAGAATGGGGGCCTGGCCTCCATTTTCGGATTATATGGCGTTAATAGTGAGGCGGGCTTGCACATCGTAAGAATAGCCGTAGCACTACTCTTTGCGGTAGCTGCGGTTTTAGCCCTGCTATCACTGTTAAAACCACAATATATTCGCCCCCTGGCACTCCTGATTATATGTATATCCTTGGTCCCTTTGTTAAGTCTCTTCGGAAGTGTGCATTGGATCGATAGCCTCGGTGGGTTTCCCGCTATTGGCTCCGGGCAGGGCGTGATCAAGTACCTTGCCCTCACCGCGATTGGTCTGACACTTTTGAGCTGCAGTGCTTGTCAGTCAATGCGCTATATCTGGCTGAACTATTTACCAGTGGGGTTGGTTCTGTTGTGGATTGGCGGAATGAAGTTCACTGCAATAGAAGCCCAGGGTATTGAGGGCTTGGTGAGTAGTTCACCCTTGATGGCATGGCTCTATAGTTTCTTCAATGTACAACAGGCCTCCAATCTGATTGGCATCTATGACTTGATCGCTCTGATCATTTTGGCTTTGGGGTTAGTTATCCGGTCCCTGTTTTGGCCGGGAATACTGCTCTGTGGTGCGGTGTTTGTGACAACTCAGACTTTTCTGTTCAGCTATCCCGGAAGCTGGCAAAGCCCTGGAGTTTTGGCCTCTAGTGGCATATTTATTATTAAAGATCTTTGGTTTATCGCCAATCTGCTAATAATGATCGATATCCGTAAACATCTAAGTCACTCAGTTACCGGTAAGTAACAGGGTTGCGTCTAATCTTAGATATTGAGGCGTAAAGAATAGTATTTTTTATTTTGGAGCATAAATGACTACTTTGGCTGTTGGGCCTTGAGGGTTTCATTTCCTTCTGCCCCTGCCTCTCAGTAGACCTTTTATGGCGGCATAACATATGGATGATTTAATCTATTTGCCCTTTAGCCAGTTTTTAGAAGACTCGTCTACTGAGTGAATATGTCTAGGTAACACAGGGATGTGTAGCTTTATGACTACTAAATAAAAATGAGGTGTTTATTGGTCTTCTAGTCTTGATTATTTTTTTAAGAACAATTCCTAATTTTTAGTCATATATTCAGAGAGATTTTCTTGCTGTCTAGGTAGTTGCTTCCCGTTGCCTATATGTCTAGATCTTTCTAAATATTTATACGTGGTTTTATTTTTCTTTTGTCAAGACAGTAAGCTTAAATAGAAATTCCCTTGCATGAATAATTTATTCCTTTCTTAAAATGGCAGTATGGCTTTTGGTGACAATTTTTCACTATGTTTGCATAATTGCGAAATTATTTGGAACCGTATCTAAAGGTCAAAGTCCATTAACCTGACAATAACGCCTCACAAGTATTTTTTAAATAAAGCGATGTTTACTTGGTCGGGCAAAAATAAGGAAGTAAATAAACCCAGGAAGGAAATCGCACATGCATAAATAATGGCTGTTGATATGACTTTACGAATGAAAAAAGCGGTTTCGTCACTGAAGAAACCTGCATTAAACAAAACTCTATTGGCGATGATTCTGGTGGGGGTCAGCTCTAATACAATTGGCCATGGCTACGTGGAAGAATATGATGGAGGTGCGGCATCTGCGCGGGGTACTTTATGTAAATACCCTCTAGCCTCTACAGGTCAAAAAAACATAAATTGTGGAGCCGTTCAATGGGAGCCGCAAAGTGTTGAAGGGCCCGAAGGGTTTCCAGAGAGTGGCCCGGCTGATGGCATGATCGCTAGTGCCGGTAGTAATGTATGGTCACCATTAAATGAACAAACTGCTGACCGCTGGCTGAAAACTCCCATAACTGCTGGTAAACAAACTTTTAAGTGGCACTTTACCGCGAATCACGTAGCTCGTGACTGGAAATATTATATTACCAAACCGGATTGGAACCCCAATCAACCATTATCCCGAGCTTCATTTGATTTAAATCCATTCTGTACTATTGATGGAAATAATCAAAAGCCACCCATTGATATGTATCACGAATGCGTGGTTCCTGAGCGAAATGGGTACCAAGTTATCCTTGCTGTGTGGGATGTGGCTGATACAGCCGCGGCCTTTTACAATGTTATCGACGTAGAATTTGATGGCGATGGAGTGCCCGAATCAGAATGGAATCAAGGTGGAACAATTAATCCAACACAAAACTTAAAAGTTGGCGATAAAGTTTCCACACGTGTTTATAGTAGCAGTAATGAAGAGCCAGCTTATGCAACAGTGCTGGAAATTGCTACTGATGAGCAGGGTATGGCTAATAACTGGGTACATGATCTTGCAACCAAAATCAATCAAGAACAGACCAGTATTCGCGCAGGCCAGTTTAATGGCGAAGATCAATTTAGCCCTGTCTTTGGCTCAAATCCAATATATTTACAGGATGGCAGCGGTTTAGAGCGTGTTGAAATTAATTATGAAATCAACAGCCCAACACCAGATTATGATTTAAATGTGTCAGGACTTGAGGATATGTACACAATATCTGACGATCCACTCTCACTACAGCTTGCTCTCACCGCAAAAGGAAATATCAGGGCTGAGCTGAAAGTCTTGAACCATGCTCGTGAAACACTGGCTAATTATGAAGTCAATATGAGTGACGGTCAGAGATTAGATAGGACTTTGACACTTTCAAAGTCTGAACCTGGCCATCATATGCTCGTTATTGTGACAAAAGATATTGATGGAAATTTGATTGATCAAACTACACAAGATTTCCACTTGATGGAAGACGAAACTTCTCCACCGCCAGCAGGTGACTACGACTTTGTTTTCCCCGAAGGTCTAAAATCCTATACGGCCGGAACTAAAGTAATGGGCAGTGATGGGAATATTTATCAATGTAAGCCCTTCCCTAATTCTGGCTACTGTGTCCAGTGGAGCAGAAGTGCAAACCAGTATGAACCTGGCAGAGGTAGCTACTGGCAGATGGCCTGGGAAAAATTATAAATCCAACTAATCAAACAAGGCCCCACTAGGGGCCTTTTTGTATTTTACGATGTGCTTTACTTACGTTGAGCTACTCCAATAGGGCATTGGCTCTATTTAGTATGTGATTTGCAGTTTTCTATGGGTTTCATGAATTTCTTTAAAGCTGGGAATTCTAGGAGGTTTGGATAAGTAATTGTAGGCTGCTCGCATATGGCCAGCACAACGCCTAGCCGGTAAATTCCCAATGCCAGTGCCCAAGCCTGGGCAAACTATGGAGTTTATCTTCTTCATGGGGCCTGACTTATTGAATAGTTTTACTGAGTTTAAAATGGCCCTGAAAGCATAGTAGGCATTCATGGTATTTGATATGTCCTCAGGAATACGCATAGTGGGGGCAGAAATCATGTAAGGCCAATTGGCATTCGAGGTTGAAATCACTATTGCTGATCCAATGGGCAGCTCACCATGAAAATCAGATTTAATTCGCTTTTGTAACTGATCTTCCACCTCAAACCCTAATTCATTTCTAATCGGCAGGTCGAGGCCTCCATCCATAATTCCAAAACTGTTTGCTGGGCTTACCGATTGCATCGGCAGGTTTTGAGAAATAATCACCCTCAATAATTTCAAAAATCTCAATATCACTAAAAACCTGGTGCCATGCTTGAGTCAGCTCTTTTGATTTGTCGATTAAATATATCTTGTCAGGGAGCATTGTCTTTTACTTATATTTTGGGGGTAGGCACTTTATATCTTTGTGCTCATCAAGCACTCAATATGTCCCGTATGATTATCTACTTGCTCTTTTTGTGAGTGAAAGCCTTGAGATAGGTAAAACTGATAGCTATTAACATTCTCTTTGTAAACCGTTAGGTTTAACGGGTTTCTCTGTGATTTAGCATGTGCTATAAGCCGTTTCCCAATGCCCTGGCCTTGGAATTCTGGATCCACAAAAAGCGCGGCTAAAGTATTGTCAGCTAGAGAGTAAAAGCCATATATCTTTGAGTGTATATCATAGATATAGGTTTCTGAGTTTGGTATATAGATATCGCGCATATTATCTATTTGAGACTCCCAGAAGTCAGCTGCGATAAAATTATGTGCCCTAATGGAGGCTTTTAGCCAAATATTTAAGATGGGCTCTATGTCGTTTGGGTTGTAGCTTCTAATCATTTTTTTGATGTGCTTATTTATTGGATTTATATCAAAGTGGGTAGTCAGTCGTCATGGACCTATCAGTATATTTTGGCCGTCCCTGCTGATTTTCAGTTTTGGTGTAATAGTATATCTGGCTGAAAAAATTTGTGATTGGTACTTAGGGTAAATTCACAATGAGAAAGTAGATATTTTTCCAATAACAATTGATTACATTTGGGGTTGTTGCTATTGATTTTATATTAAAATTCTGAGCTCGTCAGGGCTGTGTGTTCCCGTACTGTGTTTGATAAGCTAACCTTCATGCTTAATATTGAGAGATGAATATGGATAACAAAGATATATGGATCGTTTCGACAAAGTCACGTCGAATGGATGGGTGCCAGTTAGATGATGATGGGTCTGATTTTTATTTTGTCGAGTGCCTAATTCCCTCAAATAGCTTTGAAGAGGCAAATGGTTCAATTGAACAATTATTGCGAGATAAACAGTTGGAATTGTGTGAGGTATTGAGGTGTGAAATTTATAATGCCGAGTCGTGGGTAGATACAGAGCATTTTAGCCAGATTGAGAGTGCGGCTGAAGCTGCCAGACAAAAAGGTGAGCCTAAGTTTTCTTTATTTATTTCTTCTGAATCTATGAGCTTTAATGAAAGTGAAGAAAGCGATAACGATGAAGTGGAGTGGGACTGACTTTAGCTAGTTAGTAGCAAATTTAATAAGGATGTTGTTGCAATGAATATAGATTCTTTTGCGATGTCTATGGCTGAGGGCAGTCCAAGCTTTAAAATGGATGTCTCTTTGGTATTTGGAAGCCCTAAAAATAGAGAGAAAATCTTACGTACCTGCTTTGATTCGATTGATATATGGTCATTAAAGTATTTTGGATCTATAAATAAATCTCCTTTTGAAAGGAGGTTTGACTCTATAACAAAAAATGCTGCCATTATCGATAATGAGGTGTGGGTATATGGTATAGATTCTACAGTGAGTAGCGATATTGTGGCTGCAGTAAAAATTGCAGCGGAATGGTATCAAACTACTCCTCAAGCATTTATAAGAAATATATATGTTAAAAATCTGAATGCTGAGGGTGAAAGAATCATGTCACCAAATGACTTGGTTCAGGAGAATAAAAAGCTGTATACAGGTGTGAGTAAAGCAATACGTGAGGCCGCACGAATACTTGACTATAGTGGAGGAATAGACTTTTGGGTTATGAGTAACAATGTAAACCCCAAAATACCTAAAAAGGAATTACACTAAGCCCTTAGAGATGGAGGCGCTAAAGCTACAGCAGTTGCAAAACGAAAATTCAAATATATAAGTGGGTCAAATGATGGAGAAGATGCTCAAATGTTAATAACTAATTTGCATTTGGGTAAGTTGCAAGTTTAATCACGGCGTAGGTATGGTTCAAAGGTGATTATATTAGTGGTTTTTATTTTTAGTTAAAAGTTAATAAATAACCCTCAGAAATCTTCTTAGAACAGTAGATTTCTTGCATACAATAATGTGTTGGTAGTTATCAGGACTATCTACCAACACATATAGATATTAAACCTGATAATGACTCAAAAACATCTCCGCAGTACGCTCCGCTAGTGCGGTTTGTTCGGTTGAGCTAGGCGGGCCGGAGAGTTGTAACATCTGTGGCCAAAAACAGCTTCCCTTAATTAAGTTGTGTATCTGCCCGCTGGCGATTTCTGGGTCCAGTGGCTTCAGTCGGCCATCGGCTGCGGCGGCTTTAATCCAGCGTTGTACGCCGGTTTCATGGGCTTTGTATTTTTCCATTTCCTGACGCAGGGCTTCCGGCTGGTGGAAGAAGTAGTCGAAGGCCATACGGTTTAGTTCAATATACTGCGGGTTACAGATAGTTTTAATTTCCAGCGCCAAAAGCGTGTGCAGTTGAGTATAAAGATCGCAATCCGGATTGTAGTCACAGCCTGGGGACTGGGTTGCCTGCTGCCAGAGCTCGCCAATCAAAAACATCACCAACGCTTCCTTGCTGGCAAAGTGGTTATATACCGTGCGCTTGGACACCTGGGCGCGGGCTGCCAGCTCATCCATACTGGTTCCCTGAACGCCCAGTTCCTGAAAGGCCTGTTTAGCGGCATCAATAATGGCCTGGCGCTTAATTTCGCTTCTGGTCGGCTTCTTTTCACTCATGTGACTCTCGGTATCTCTGCTTGCGTCAGGAAAGCTACCTGGCGGGGGAATTAATCTAAGTGATTAATTTTACACTAACTGGTTTACTTTTTCTTCTATCGACAATAAACTGCACTGTATAGTTTACTTGGTGGCATCTATGAAGAAGCGCTGGTGGTTATTACTAGGAGTGATAGGTATGTCCGTTGGTCTATTTAATAGCTGTGCTACACAGCCGCAAAAGTTTCAAAACACGGAGACCGTTTATAAAGCGGGGCTGGGTAAGATGGTGGACATCATTGCAGCCTATGCCCGTGCTGACAGGGTGGCACCGGTACCTAGAGTACCTCTTCCCCTACAGATGATCACAAAGGAAGTACTCACAACTAATGAGGGTCAGCCAACGATCTATCGCCTGGGGCACTCATCCGTTTTGATCCATCTTGATGGGGAGTTTGTGCTTACTGACCCGGTATTCAGCGAGAGGGCTTCACCAGTACAGTGGATGGGGCCGAAACGTTTCCATCCGCTACCTTTGTCTCTACAAGATCTGCCGGCGTTAAAAGCCGTAATAATCAGTCATGATCATTACGATCACCTGGATAAAACCAGCGTGCGCACCCTGGATAAGAAAGTTGAACGCTTTATTGTTCCTACAGGGGTAGGCGATTATTTACGGGGATGGGGAGTCGCTTCAGGCAAGATTATCGAACTGGCCTGGTGGCAGTCCTTTTCAATAGGGAGTCTGCAATTTACGGCCACTCCGGCGCAACATTTTTCCGGGCGCGGCCTAACTGATAGGGATAAAACTTTGTGGGCCAGCTGGGTAATTGCAGGGCGCGAGGCACGAATCTTCTTTAGCGGTGATAGTGGTTATTTCGGTGGCTTTCGGGAAATCGGGGAGCGCTTCGGGCCCTTTGATCTAACCCTGATAGAAACCGGTGCTTACAACGATCTGTGGAGTGAAGTCCATATGCTACCGGAGGAGAGTGTGCAGGCTCATTTGGATTTGCGTGGCCGTGCCATGGTTCCTATCCACAACAGTACCTTTGATCTTGCCCTGCACGATTGGTTTGAACCCCTAGAGCGCGCGTCAATGGCCGCAGAAGCTCATGGGGCAACAGTTCTTACGCCTGTTATCGGTGCTCCGGTGAATGTGCTTACGCCCGCCCCTACACAGGCCTGGTGGAGGAAGTTTATAGCTGAAGTGCAGATCGATCTGGCTACTCAACCATAAATACGGTCATGCCAATTCAGTTGAGTTTCTTTCAAGAGGGAAGTGCAGATGGACAAACAATTTGTATTGATAACCGGAGCTTCGTGGGTTATGGGCAAGGGCTCTGCCTGAGCACTGGCTATAAAGGATTTTGTCTGCACACCTGCCCGATGTCGGGATCGAATGGGCGACCTAAATAAATAGGATTTGAGTTGTATTGGGATAGTAGTAAATGAAATCAAAGACTGTATTAGTTACGGGAGCTTCTTCGGGAATCGGCGAAGCATTTGCGTATGAATGTGCTAAAAGGGGTACAAACCTAATTTTGGTTGCTCGATCTGAAGACTCCTTATCGAATATCGCAACAAAAATTAATGAATTATACCCAGTAGATACAAGCTTTATTCCTATGGATTTAAGCGTGGAAGGATCTGCGCAAAAGCTCTTTGATAAAACTAAAGAGATGGGTATTGAAGTTGACATTCTCATTAATAACGCAGGTTTTGGCAAGTGGGGAAGCTTTGAAAGCTTCACTCTTGAAACCTATAGGGATATGTTACAGCTCAATATTAACACCCTAACAGAGCTTTGTTACTTATATCTACCAGAGATGAGGCTTAAAAAAACAGGCGGTATCATTAATGTTGCCTCTGGAGCAGCCCTGATGCCGGTACCTTATGCTGGCGTCTACTCTGCATCCAAAAGTTACGTACTGAATTTTTCGGAAGCTCTGCACAATGAACTACAAGGAACCGGTGTAACAGTAACCTGCCTTTGCCCCGGTGGAACCAAGACAAACTTTGCTGAGGTGGCGAATAATCAAGTCAAGGTGGATGAGAGTATTTACGAAACTGCTGAGTACGTCGCTCAAATAGGGCTAAAAGCATTCTTCTCCAAAAAAAGTTATGTACTGTCAGGTAAGCAAAAATGGGCACTTGTTTTACTTTCTCGACTATTGAGCCGAGCGCAGCTGCTGCGTCTATCTGGGAAAGTATTTAAGCGTATTGTAAGTAATGAAAAGACATAAAATTTCACTGTTTTACTAGAGCTGGATTATCCACTTGGCCTTGCTGTGGGCCTTATTGATAATCTGGAAGGGTTGTATTCCTGCTGACTCTGGAGAGTCAGAATACTGGGTTGCCGCTGAGTGGTATTTTTACGCTTCAGTTAGTAAAGGTTGCCTAAATTTCCGGGGTTAAAATGGTGATTCAATATTTTCTTGTAGCTAGTAACCGTAGTTTTGGGTATTGGATTTAGGCTATTTGAGAATCGGGTGTGTCGCCATATTCAACGCGTAGGGTAAAGATTAGAGTGGATCCTGGGTAAGTTGTCTCAAAAGATACAATGATGTCTTATTTTACAAAGTTGTAGGATGTTGTGTTGGTTTATCTTTACTTGAAGCTATGAAAGGCTACACTCCGCGAATTTTTTGTTTTTAAATAAATGTGAGTTTTATGCCTATCTATTTACATGGCTATTAATTTTTGTGTCTAAGTTGACATTATGGTTTGCTCTGAATTAAAAACTGGGGTGTCGCTGATTGCATTGGTGATAGTAATTTCATTCAGCTAGGGAAAGTTTATGCGAATATTATTGTCAACGGTTGTTTTTATACTTGTCGTTTCTGTGGGGGCGGTGTCTGCAGGAACTGCCGAGCCAGTCTCTTTTACTCGTGGCGAAATATTGTCTTTTTATTACCAGTCAGACCTCTTGGCGCGTCAGTATCAAATTGATGTTCTATTGCCAAAAGAATACGATCCGGAGAACGATACCGTTAAATATCCAGTTGTTTATATGGTGGATGGTTATCTCGATTTTCCAATGATGGCTCCAAATTTCTTCAAGCAGAGTGTAACAGGAAAGATTCCGGCTTTTATTTTTGTAGGTATTGATTATGTTGATGATAGTTTGGGGAAGTTACGGCGTCTCGATTTGACACCAACTGCTGTAGAGATGGATGGGGAGATTCAGGGGGGTGGTGCGAATCAGTTTCTTGAGTTTATTAACGAAGAGTTAAAGCCCTTTATTAGCAATGCTTTCCCTGCTGATCAACAGGACCAGACCTTTATGGGACATTCTCTGGGGGGATTATTTGCTCTTCATGCTTTGTTTACTCAGCCAGATAGTTTTCACCGTTATATTGTAGCAAGCCCTAGTATCTGGTGGGATGATAAAGTGATTTTTGCCGAGGAACGAATTTATGCAGAAAATAATATAGATATGGAGAAGCATATGTTCATGTTTGTCGGTAAGGAAGAAGGATTTATGGTGAAGGATATGAAGCAATTTGTGCGCAGGTTAGAGTCGCGCAATTATCCTAGCCTTAAATTGTCGAAAAAGGTATTTAAGGGGGAGAATCACCTAACGGTTCCAGTGGTGGGTTACAATATCGGAATTAGGGAAATATTTAAATAAGATTAACGCTTTAGTTGCACGGTTGATCTTTTTTGGCGCCTCTGTGAGTTGTTCTTATTATCCTGTTTGATGTTGGGCAATTAAAGATTTAAGGTTCATAGGATGAAGAGGATAGCTTTTCAGAGGTGCCGCTATTATTAATAGTACCAATGTTAGCTAAGGGGGAATTAGCTTTGGCTTATAACCAAGCTCGAAATCCCAGAACCCACACTGTGTCGTATACTTTTTCTCCCTCTTCGCGTTCAAAATCTGCAGTTCTTCCGATATTGCGATATTGATGTATGCCAATATATGGGGAGAATTTTGGATGAAATTCATAACGTAAACGTATGCCAATTTCTATTTCAGATAGACCAGACCCTCCGTCTGCACTTTTGTCATTTTGCCCAAAAAAATCAAATTCTGCACGGGGTGCTAAACTGAACTTTTCTGAGAGTTTAAATGTATAAACCCCTTCTATGCGAAGGGCCGTGCTGCCGCTTCTACCAAGGAAAAATACAGCGTCCATTTCAAATGAGTAGGGGGTCTCGCCAATAATACCAATTGCAAACCAATTGCGGCTGGTATTCTCCAGGTAAAAATCATGACGAATTCCTGCGAGAATATTCCAATTAGCAGAAACTGCGTGGCTGTAAATGCCCCATAGCTCATTCTCCTCCGTCTCCCCGTTGGAGCGCTCGTAGTCTACTTCTGCGGATAGCTTGCTTTGGTCTGTACCATAGCTGATGTCCCCCTCAATGGTGGCTCCGTTATTACCTTGTAATTCAAATTGATCAAGGCTGAGCTTGGCGATGGGTTTGTCTTCTCCTAGGGTTGCATCATTGTTACTTTCAGATGCGGAGTGATACTGAAGGCCATGATGTAAATCCTCTTGGGATTGTCCTTCGATAGCCAGCATCCCCATTAGTAAGGAAATAGTAATCGCTGGAGTTATTGATACTTTACGTAGAAGAATTTCACTTGCGTATCGCCTGGACTCCCGTTTACCCCATATAGGCTTGGTGCGACCTATGAGGTTCAATGAGGAGAAATCTTGCTGCAGATATGGTGAGTGAATAAAGTGTAGAGCTGAAGTGTTTATGTACGACACTTTTTGCCCTTTCTATACCATTTCTTCTTGATGTAATAATTTCATACATTTAATAGAAGTTGTTTCTGTATTCTGCCGTTTTGCAAAGTTTTGAGTTTGCTTGTTGTAAGGAATATTTGCCAGTATAAGCATATTGCCTTTCTAATTTTTCAAATTTGATAAAATCTCTCTATTAATGAATCCTAAGAAAAAGTGTGAATTACGACTGTAAGCCAAGAAAAATTCTGGTTTCCTGCTGCATTTACTTGGCGGATAGTTTGTTGTGAACAGAATTTTTTATAGAACCGGGAGCTAAAACCAGGCGCGAAAACCAACAACCCACACGGTGCTATACACCTTTTCCCCTTCTTCACGGGCAAAATCTGCGGCATTGCCCACAACTCGTTCATGGTGAACGCCGACATAGGGGGAAAATTTAGGGTGAATTTCGTAGAGTAGGCGCAAGCCTATTTCTATTTGAGACAATCCACTGCCACTGCCAGCGATTTCATCATTTTGGCCAAAGAAATTCAGCTCCAGGCGCGGGATAAGGCTCACTTTTTCTGCGAGCTTTGCATCATATTCCCCTTCCAGGCGAAAAGCTGTACTGCCGTTCCTTCCCAGAAATAGCACTGCATCCATTTCTAATGAGTAAGGGGTTTCTCCAACCAGCCCAATCGCCAGCCAATTGCGGCTGGTAGTTTCCCGCTGTAGGTCGTGTCGGAAGCCGGCGAGGAAATTCCAATCTTTGGAAATGGACCGGCTGTAGACCAGCCATCGCTCATTTTTTTCCGTTTCTCCTCCTCCCCGCTCAAAGTCTACTTCCAGCACTACTTTATTGACGTCATCTCCATAACTGAAATCGCCTTCGATTGCCGCGCCGTTCATACCGCGCCGTTCGAATTGGTCAAGGCTGAGTTTGGCTACCGGCTTGTCCCCCTCCCCGGCCATACCATTGTCCTCTCCAGCGACTGATTCTTCTGAGGGGGCTTGGAAGCTGTGGTGCTGGTCTTCCCGATTTTGCGCTTTAGCTGCTTGAAAACTTAGTTGCAAGCACAGGGTAACAATTATTATCACTGTCGCTTTGGTACAGAGAGTGCGCCTCATACCACGCGCACCTCTCGGAAAATACCGTATGTGCGATAAAGCATTTGGCAGTGTAATGCCCAGCGCCCCCGGGTATCGGCATTTACCAGGTAACTGATCTTGGCACCGGGCTGCACCATCACCGTGTGCTTGCGAGGTAGATACTCTCCGTCACCAGTTTCCAACTCACTCCATAAACCGTGCAGGTGCATGGGCTGGGTGAGTAGGGTGTCGTTCACCAGAGTGATACGTAGACGCTCGCGATAAGCCAATAATATTGGTGTGGCGTTTTTATATTTAACACCGTCAATGGACCATAGGTAACGAGCTGGATTACCGGTGAGATGTAGTTGTAGTTCTCGCTGCGGTTGGCGTTGGTCTAATGAAGGTGTGAGACTGCGAAGATCCCCGTAGGTTAGGATGCGGCGGTTGTAGCGTTGCTGGTGTTCACGGAGTCCAACACCGGGATCATCCATTCCATTTTGGGGAGCTAGCGCGCGCAGGGCTACGCCATGGCCTTTTTCTGTTGGCTGGTGGATGATGGGGCTATGGCTTCCCAGGCCAGCGGGGGCCAGTTTGGCATTGCCTTCTTCTGCAGTGGACTGTCTATCAGCAGCTCTAGCACCACTGGCACGGATGAATCCCATATCGCGCTTATCGAGAATAGGGATTGGATCCATGGGGGGAACTTCGGCAGAAAGACTCTGAGCGGGCGTTAAGGTACCGCGAGCGTAACCGCCGCGATCGATCGCCTGGGCAAAAAGGGTGTAGGCTCTGTCGCCACTGGGCCTAACTACCACATCGTAGGTTTCCCCAGTACCTAGGCGGAATTCATCCACTCTCACCGGCTGAATATTCTGGCCATCAGCAGTCACCACGGTCATATCCAGATCTGGAATGCGTAGGTCGAAGATTGTCATGGCAGAGGCGTTGATAAAACGCAGCCGTACTATCTCACCGGGGGCAAATAGGGCAGTCCAATTGTCTTCCGGAGTTTGTCCATTGATCAGGTAGCTGTAGGTGTAGCCTGTGACATCAGACACATCTCGATCAGACATGCCTGCGAAGTTCCATGGGTGTCGTTCACGCCAGGTTTGCTCTATGCCTTTCGCGCGTACATCTCGCCAGAGATCTGTGGTGGTGCGGTGGCGGCGCCGGTTGTAATAGTGGCCATCTTTCTTCAGGTTTGAATAAATCCGCTGGGGAGATTCATCGCTCCAATCGGAGAGCAACACTACATAATCCCGGTCATAGGTCACCGGGTCTCCCCCAGCTGGATCGATGACGATAGCTCCGTAGAGTCCCTGCTGCCTCTGGAAGCCGGAGTGACTGTGATACCAGTAAGTTCCGCTTTGTGTGACTTTAAAGCGGTATCGAAAATTTTCCCCGGGCCTAATACCGGAGAAATTGAGCCCTGGTACACCATTCATAGGATTGGGCACCCTGATGCCATACCAGTGAATCGAAGTGTTTTTATCTAATTGGTTGAGGACATTGAGAGTGACAGTTTGCCCCTCGTGCCAGTGCAGGATTGGGCCGGGAATAGAACCGTTAACTGAAATTGCGTTGCGGGGTTGTCCGGTCAGGTTGACTGTCCTTTGGTCTACCTGCAGGGAGAAATTCTCGCCAGTTAAAGTCGTGGGAGGGGGGACTCGCGCCCTGGCGGGGGTAGGGGAGCCGGGCAGGCCCAGCAGGGCCATGCCGGCGCTGATTCCGGTTACAAAGGTGCGGCGCGAAACCGAGCCGCACCGCGGAGGTTTTGTCATCGACAGTCCTCAGAACTGTTCTCCGGCCGCGTTGATTTCTGCATAAACCACGCTGCTGCCGTCCTTGTTTAACTGCATTACCTGGTAGGGGGTGAAGCGATCGCCCATCTCCATGCCAGGGCTTCCGAGAGGCATACCGGGCACAGCCAGCCCCAGCGCACCTTTAGGCGGACTTTGCAAAAATTGCTGAATCAGCTTGGCTGGCACATGCCCTTCGAAAACATAGCCTTCCTTGGACACACTGGTGTGGCAAGACTGGTAGCGGGGTTCGATTCCGTGCTGGTTTTTGACGCCGTTGAGGTCATCGACATCCTTTGCCACCACTTCGAAGCCGCTGTTGCGAGCGTGGTCCACCCAAACTTTGCAGCAGCCACAGGTAGCGGATTTATAGGTAGTTAGGTTCTGCGCTTGAGATTCTTTGGGCTCGGTGGGTTCGGCACAAGCACTGAGAGCTAATGTAGTAACAAGCGCGGCAATTGCGGCTAAAAAAGATCGGTACATGGAATTACTCCTGTCATTCATATCAACTGACCCACCACATCGTCAGTGCAGCATAGGTGCAGCTAGTGGCGGGCAAAAAAGATTTATTGGCGAAGTTTATTGCTGGAGCCGAGGCTCAGGTGGCAATAGGAGGCCGCAGGGCGCTTTCCGGGTCGGGGGAAGGTTTAAATACTGTGTAAGCTGTTGCCAGGGAAATTGGCCGCAAAAAATTCGGGATATTGGCGGAGATTACGGCGAGGCTATTACTCAATCCCGGGCAGCAGCCGCATTCGATACCACAGTCACCGCGGTGCTCACTGTGGCAATCATCGGCTTTATCCGCTTCGCAGTGGCCCTGTTCGCTGTTTTCCATGCTCAGCATATCTGCAGGTTCCGCACAGGGCACGGCCGATGCTAGGCCGGCGAAGGCCAACAGCAGTATCAGCAACAAGGTGCGAAGGTAGGCAATATACATAAAGCAGCCTAGGAGAAGTATGCCGGTCAGTGTATGTGTGGGCAGCAGGGGGCGCAAGCACAGCGAGAGATTGGAGGAGGTTAAGGGAAAGCGTCTCGCTCTCCCTTGGTTTTTCATGCCTGTATTGATTCGGAGCCTACAGGGTTATCGCTTGTAAAGACTGTCCTCTAGACAGATCTTTAGGGTTTCCTCAGAGGCAAGCGATAGTCCTGATGTCGCAGCAGATCGGGTCCACATTCCAACCGCTCCAACCAGCTCAGGAAGCCTTCCTTAACTTCTTCAGATGCAAAATAACCGCCGTGTTGAGGCACAATCATGGCTGGGTTCAGTTCTCGCACCATTTTCACCCACAGACGACAGGCCCAGTTGCCTCCCATATAGCGCTGGTGGAAACCTTCCATGGATGGAGTATGCGCATCAAAATCGATGACTTCGCCCTCCTCTCCACCGAGGGAAGCGCCCACGTCACCGGAAAACAGGATGCGGCTAACCGGGTCGTAGAAACTGAAGTTGCCGCAGGAGTGCATAAAGTGTGCGGGCAGGGCCCAGATTTCGCTGTCGGCAAAAGGCAGCACCTCGCCCGTGTCACTGATGGGAATGATACGGTCCTGCCAACGTTCACTACCGGCACGCGAGGCGACAAAGCCGGATACTAGGTGGGGCAGGAAGCGCGACCACAGTTTGGATACCGCTACCTTGCAGCGCGAGTGCAACATCCAGCGTGGCAGTGAGGCAATGATGTCCGGATCCTGGTGCGAGGCCAGGATATATTCCAGGTCACTCAGGTTCAGGTGGCGGCTGAGTTCGATGGTTAGGGGTGTGTAGGTGAGATCACCGCCGGGATCAATCAGCGCACCTTGGGTGCCGCGGCGAATCACAAACTGGTTGGCCTGCACTCCATCGCTGCCATTCTGTTCTTTAACCAGATCGCAGAAACGCGCAACCAGGTGAGGGCCTTGCTCAAATAAAATGTCCACGCCGCGGCCTCTCTTATTTAATTAGGTCAAGGTACTGGCTGAGGCGCTCCTTGTTGACGGCGATACGTTCACTCATTCCTTGAGCGTGTTTCTTGGCATCTTCCAGGTTGCCGGCCTGGCCTACCTGAATTACACCGACCATGCCCAAGGGCAGGTGCGGATCGCACTGGTACAGGTAAACGCCTTCCTTATTCAAGGTCACACTGACTTTCTCGCCCATGCCGCCATTCCAACTGTCGCCATCGGCTGGGGAGAGTACGGAACGGCTGTTGTGTGCCATATCGGTGGGCAGGAAGGTGACAGTATCGCCCACTGCAACGTTTAGGAACGCGGGTTCGAAAGTCATCATGCCGTCCTTGCCCTGGTTCAGCATCTTAACTTCGTGATCTGCTGCCAGGGCGGACGTCGAGGCCATGACGAGTGCGAGAAGCGCACTGCGAAGAGTAATAGACGACATATTTACTTCCTGTTTTGAGTAGTCGGTGATGTTGTAATGACTCTGCCTATAGGAGGAGGCGAGACGCGCCGGATATTAGCCCGGTGAAAATACGAAGAATTGATCTAGATCAATCGCGCAGATCCCAGAGAAAGTGGGAAAAAGTGCCAATACACCACTTGGGTAAAGGAGAGTCATATCTGTCTGTTAAGCGCTGCCCTCTGAAGGGAGATAAGGGGTAAACTGTGCGCCAATTTGACTGGGTGACGCTTTGGGGGAATAACCTTGGCTGCTAAACGCAAAACTGCCTATGTGTGCAATGAATGTGGCGCTGACTATACAAAGTGGGCGGGGCAGTGCAGTGCTTGCGGTGCCTGGAACAGTCTTTCTGAAGTGCGTTTGGGGCCAGAGCACAAAGACAGCCGCGCGGCCAATTTCACCGATGCCCAGAGTGGCTATGCCGGAGCCGCCGGTGCTGGCAAGGTGCAGAAGCTCTCGGAAATCGACCTGAGTGAGCTGCCGCGTATTCCCACTTCCGCCTCGGAACTCGACCGGGTGCTGGGGGGCGGCCTAGTGCCGGGCTCGGTGGTGCTGATCGGCGGTCATCCTGGGGCCGGTAAATCCACGGTATTGCTACAGACTCTGTGCCACCTCGCTACTTCAATGCCGGCGCTGTATATCACCGGTGAAGAATCTCTTCAGCAGGTGGCTATGCGCGCCAAACGCCTGGGCCTGCCCACTGATTCCCTGCAGCTCCTCAGTGAAACTGATGTGGAGCGCATCTGCCTGGCGGCAAAAGAAGTCAATCCACGCGTGATGGTGGTGGACTCCATCCAGGTGATGCATATGAGCGATGTGCAGTCCGCTCCGGGCTCGGTGGCCCAGGTGCGTGAGAGTGCTGCTTACCTGACCCGCTTCGCCAAGCAGACTGGTACTGCGCTGATTTTAGTGGGCCATGTCACCAAAGACGGCAGTTTGGCTGGCCCCAAGGTGCTGGAACATATTATTGACTGCTCCATATTGCTCGAAGGTACTCACGACTCCCGCTTCCGCACCCTGCGTGCCCATAAGAACCGCTTTGGAGCGGTGAATGAGCTGGGGGTGTTTGCCATGACCGAGCAGGGCCTTAAAGAAGTTTCTAATCCCTCCGCTATTTTCCTGCAGCGCGCCGAGGAGATCGCCGCGGGATCGGTGGTGACTTCCGTGTGGGAGGGCACCCGTCCGCTGCTGGTGGAACTGCAGGCACTGGTGGATGACAGCAGCCTCGGTAATCCGCGCCGGGTAGCGGTGGGCCTCGACCAGAACCGCCTGAATATGCTGCTGGCGGTGCTGCACCGCCATGGCGGCGTCTTGGTCGGCGATCAGGATGTGTTTATCAATGTGGTAGGCGGCGTCAAGGTAATGGAAACCAGTGCCGACCTGACTCTTTTGCTGGCAGTTGTTTCCAGCTTTCGCAATCGTGTGTTGCCGCGGGATCTGGTGGTCTTCGGTGAGGTGGGACTTTCCGGTGAGATCCGCCCCGTGCCCTCGGGCCAGGAGCGCCTGCGCGAAGCCGCTAAGCACGGTTTTCGCAAAGCGATAGTGCCCGCCGCCAATCGCCTGAAAAACGATATCGAGGGTATGGAAATGCATTCGGTAAAAACCCTGGCGGAAGCCCTTGCCGTGATCGACATGAGCTGAGTCGGATGAGTACCCGCACGTCCAGGCGTCATCTTCTCTGCTGGCAACTATTACTCGGTGCAGTGTTCATTCTGGCCGCCAAAGCTCAGGCCTATGAGCGCATTGCTTCGTTGAACCTGTGTCTGGACCAAGTACTGCTGAACTGGGCACAACCTGCGGATATTGCCTCTCTGACCTGGCTGTCCGCCGCCGAACAGTATCGCTCCCTGCCGATTCCCGAACACGTTCAGCTCAATCGCGCCCGCGCCGAGGAGCTGCTGCCATTAAAGCCAGATCTGGTGCTCGCCGGGCAGTACGGTGCCCAGCGTGCGGCTGAGCGGCTGCAGGCACTGGGTATGAATGTGGTGACCATCCCCGATGCCTACAGTCTGGAGCAGTTGCAACAACAACTCGGTGCTTTGCAAGCCGTACTGGGCCCGCTTCCTCCGCTGCAAGAGCAGAAACGCGCGTTGGCACAACTACTCGATCAGCCCGCTTCTAAACAGCGCGCCAGTGCGGTGATTCTCTCTGCCAATAACATCACTTACGGCAGCGGCATGCTAGAGCACCAGTTGCTGCAGCGCGCCGGTTTTGACAATCTCGCCACTACTCAGGGACTGGCACGGATCAGCCTGGAAGAGGTGATTGCCCTGCAACCGGATTTGTTGGTGTTCTATGGCAGCGAGCAGCATTTCGCACTGGCTTACCTGGCCGCGCGCCACCCGGTACTTCAGCGCTATATCGATAGCGGCCGCACCTATACCCTGCCGAAGCAGCTGAGCCTGTGCCCGGTACTGGCAGTGGTGGATACACTGCAACAGCTGATGGATAAGAGGGAAGCGCTTGTACAATAAAAACGCGGTTTTGTTATTACTGGCGGCCCTGCCGCTGGCCCTGCTCGGGGCACTGGGCAGTGGCCCGGTTTCGGTGGACCTTTCCAATGCGCTGGCTGAGGGCTGGAGTGGCCAGAGCAGCGATGCGGTGATTCTGTGGCAATTGCGACTGCCCCGTGCCCTGTTGGCAATACTGGTGGGCGCTGCCTTGGGGATGGGCGGCGCCGCCATGCAGGGGATGTTGCGTAACCCTCTGGCGGAGCCGGCGCTGCTCGGTGTTTCCAGCGGTGCGGCTTTGGCGGCGGTACTGTTTCTCTATTACGGCGCTGCCTGGAAATCCGGTTGGTTGTTGCAGGCTCTAGCTATTGGTGGTGCCTTTAGCGCGGCGGCGGCGGTGTGGCTGTTGGCGGGGCGCGGCGCCAGTGCCGGACGGCTGGTGTTGGCGGGGGTGGCCATTAACGCTTTCCTATCGGCACTGATTGCACTGGCGCTTAACTATGCGCCGAGCATGTTCGCTATGCAGGAGGTGGTGTTCTGGTTGATGGGCTCGCTGGCCAATCGCGGCTGGGACCAACTGTTTTTGGCATTGCCCTTTTTGGCCGTGGGGGTGCTGTGCCTGTTTTTCACACGCAATTATTTGCGCGCGCTGGCCTTGGGTGAAGACAGTGCGGCTTCCTTGGGTTTCCAGAGCCGCGCCTATCCCTTTCTTATTTTGCTGGGCATCGCCAGTGCCGTGGGTGGTGCCGTGGCAGTAGCTGGCACCATCGGTTTTGTCGGATTGGTGGTGCCGCACCTGGTGCGCCCTCTGGTGCGCCAGGACCCCGCCCGTTTACTGTGGATCAGCGCTTTAGCTGGAGCGCTGCTGTTGCTGCTGGCAGACATTCTGGTGATTAATTTTGTCGGCGCGCAGGAGCTGCGCATTGGCGCGGTCACCGCTTTTATCGGTGCACCTTTTTTCTTCTGGCTGATTTTGACGGCGCGCAGGGGGCAGTGGTTGTGAATATGGCTAGTGAGAAAACTATTGAGGCCGCCTGCGTTGCGCTGGAATTACAGCGAGGGCGCAAGAGTGTCCTGCGGGGAATCCATTGTGCTTTTAAGCCCTTCGAGTTGACCGCCGTGGTGGGCCCCAACGGCGCCGGCAAAAGCAGCCTGTTGCAGTGTTTATCGGGCGTCTTGTCCCCCGATGCGGGTCATGTTGAGCTGAATGGTCTCGATGCGGGGCAATTGCCGGCATCCCAGCGCGCGAGGCTGGGGGCTTTCCTACCGCAGTCGGAAACTCCGGCCTGGTCTCTCAGTGCGGCGGATATGGTGGCCTTGGGTTTACTGCCCTGGGGGCGCCTGCCAGATCGCGAGCAGAGAATTCAACAGGCGTTGTTATTGGTCGATGCGCAGGAATTTGCCCAGCGCCCGGTCACTCAATTATCCGGTGGCGAGCTGCGCCGCGTGCAATTGGCCCGCCTGTTAGTGGGGCGGGCACCGCTACTGATCGCCGATGAGCCCACTGCGGCGTTGGATATCCGTCACCAACTTCAGCTGATGCAGAACTTCCGCAGCCTGGCCGACAGTGGCAAAACCGTGGTGTTGGCACTGCACGACCTCAGCCTGGCGGCGCGCTTTTGCGATCGGATTCTCTTGATGCTGGATGGAGAATTGTTAGCGCAGGGAACACCGCAACAGGTACTGACTCCGACTTTGATTGGCGAAGCCTACGGGGTGAGTTGTGAATTCCGTTGGCGCGACGGTATCGCAGACTTTGTACCACTGGATTTGCTGCGAAAATCCAGTGGCTAGAAATTCCTGTCTCAGCCAAATCGCCTGCGCGGGGGCTGTGGCCGCCCCATTGCGGGTCCGCGACGGAAGTCCTCGGAGGGTGTTCCTTTGTAGCAGCGCGGAATTATTGGCCACTCCTCAGTAAGGAAATAGGCATAAATACCCTGAGGAAAATCAGGGGTGCGCACAAAGCGGCCATTGCACTCATCGAGGGAGCCCGCCCCTTCAACATATTCGTAGTCCGCCACAAAGGTGCCGTCGTAATAGCCGCCAGGTTGCTTGTTGCTTGTTGGCCGATGTCCAGATTTCACCCGATAGCTGGAGTGCATTTTTACTACATCAGTCTCCTCATTCATGTCATCGCCATAACCATATAGTGCGTAAATGGGAAAACCATCTGCGGCCCAACCAATCAGTGGTGAATGCTGCTGCGGGGTAACTTGTAGTCTTGCCAATAGTCCGGTGGGCAGACCGTGATAATGGTAGGCCCCGTTGGGCTGGACATGGGCGTAGTTGTCGTCAACGCCGAGGGGAACTGCACCGGAGAGCGCCTCATAGCGCCAGAGGCCGCGATTACCCAGGTACCACTCTGCGGCGCTGGGATCAAAGGGCACGCCGTTAATGCCAATACCAAAATTTTGCAGGCTTACTGGTGTGGATTTTTTTGCCAACTTGGGGGCTGCGGGTACTCGGTATTTGTAGCGTTGGGTTTCGATTTTGTGGGGATTGCCGGAGTTTGGGAAGGCACCGGTTTTATGCGTGGAGATACCGTTGGCTTCAATCACCCGCCAGGACCCCTCGATTGTGACTTTAACGCGGCTGGTGGTGATTGGGCTGTGGTCGGCGGGAACCCTGTATTGTAATCCCTCCGACTGCACCACCCGATGCCTGCGCGCCGGTGGTCTGCCGTTAGCGCGCTCTTGAGAAGGGATTCTGGCAATAGCCAATGTGCCCGTCACACAGACCGGAGCCTGATCTTCAGATAAGCGCAAGCATTGGCCGCTACTGTGACCGATGCTACAACTTGAGCCGGAGGTTAACCCTTGGCAGGCTTCCACGGTTGTTTCCGGCAGGTGTCCCAGAGCTGCCGGGGTGACACAGGTGAGGCCCACTAATAGCCACTTTTTCATACTGCATTCTCGAACTGCGAGGCCCGCAAGGGCCCCAATGATTTACTCGTTATTTTCTTTTCGATCTTTGCCCGGTCTGCGGCCTTCCATTTTTGTGGGAACACACACCAGTTGCTCTTCTCTAGGGGGCATGCGGCAAGTGCCTTCCAGGGTACCGTGCGGCGTTTCCACTTTGCAGGCATCACCCTTCGACATGGCCTTGCAGGCATCAAAGGCTTCCTGAGGAGGTTTGCGTGGCTGTGCGTTTGCAGAGGAAATCATGGCCATTAGGGCGACAGATAATAAAACCTTGTACATGGTGCTCTCCATTGAAGGCAGCTGGACAGCGCCTGCACTGAAGAGCAGGCGCGGGCGATTAGCGGCGGCCAGTATCCCCCCTTCCTGGGAGGTGTTTTTTAACCAGCCGCTGATAGCCAACATAGTTCAGGAATGCGCAAGGAATGTGGATTTTTGGTAAAGAAGTGTGCAAGCGAGTAAGGGCTGAGTGGTGTTTGAAAAACAGATTTTTATTGAAAATTACCCCGTGGATTTAACGTCTCACTTTCGCTGGGGAAGCGCCAGCCACGCTGTTATACTTGCCGCCGCTTTGGGTGCCCAGCAGTGTATTTACACTTGGTTGGGGTAAACGGGAAGTCCGGTGATGTGTACACAGAGTCCGGCGCTGCCCCCGCAACGGTAAATCATTTTTCTTTGAAAAATGACAAGCCCGATACCGGCCCTCGGCACTAAGCCGGAGTTTTTATATCCGGCCTCGAGGATAAAGCGGAGGGCTTTGTCTGGTCAGTGTGCCCGCCTGGGTTGCACACCGATTGTACTCACCCTCCCTCAATCCGTTTTTCTGTTCGAGATTGGGGAACCACAATGAAAAAAACTTTAATAGCCGCTGCCGTCTTTGCCGCGGTGCAACCGCTATTGTCTGCGGCTGCGGACCTGGAAGAAATCACCGTGACTGCCAGCCGTCTGGATCTGCCCAAGAGCCAGCTGGGTGTCTCTGTTTCAATTCTTAATGCTGCCGATATTGAGCGACTGGGTTATACCAGCCTGCTGGATGTGATGCGCACTTTGCCAGGTGTCGCTGTCAGCAATAGCGGCGGAGCGGGTAAGGTCAGTTCCTTGTTTATCCGTGGGGAAAGTAATTTCCGCACCCTGGTGTTACTGGATGGGGTGAATATTGCCGATCCCACCACACCGCAGGTGGGTGCCCAGTTACAACACCTGCAGGCTGCGGATATTGAGCGTATTGAAATGCTGCGCGGCCCTCAGGGTATGCTCTATGGTGCAGGTGCCGGTGGCGTGATCAATATTATCACCAAGAAGTCTACCGGAGAGGTGCGCGCAACGGCTGGGGTAGAGGCTGGCCGCTACGGCACCGAGCGTACAAGTGCCAGTCTCGGTGGCAGTGCTGGCTCCTGGCATTACGATCTGAATGTCTCCGATTTTTCCAGCGATGGTTTTAATGCGAGAGAAATGGATACATCGGGAGAAGAGGATGGCTATGAAAACTTTACAGCAAGTGCGCGCCTCGGCTATGAGGTGAATGACACCCTTTCCCTGGAGGGACAATATCGAAAAACCGATGCCGAAACAGAGTTTGATGGCTGCTATTCATTGGCACCCAACGATTGCCTGAGCCGCTATGATCAGGAGCTGTTTAGTCTCAGTGGTAATTATCAAATAGATTCTTGGAATCACCAGCTGAGTCTGTCGCAGCAGGAGATTGATCGGGTTGAGGGCATCAGTCCCGGCGCAATGGTGTTCACTACGAAAGGTGAAATTCGAGAAGCCAATTATATCGGTAGTAAAGTACTCGCTTCAGGCAAGTTACTCTGGGGTGGGGAATACGAACAAACGGACTTCTTCACTCGATTCGGCAGTTTTACCCCTTCCAAAGAAGTATTAGAAAGCACTGGTGTTTTTACCGAGTGGCACAGTGATTTTGCCGAAACAGTTTTCTACACCCTGGGTTACCGTCGTGATAGTCTGGAAACTGAGGACCACAACAGCTGGCGAGCATCCGCAGCTATCCCAATTGCTATTGGCGAAGAGCAGCAAGTGAAGTATCGCGCAAGCTTGGGAACTGGCTATCGCGCGCCCAGCCCCAATGAAATCAGTTTAAATAATTCTACCGGTGTGGCATTAGTGGGTCCGGAGACCAGTCGTGGTTATGAGTTGGGATTGGAATATCAGTGGGCGCAGCTATTACAGGCGGAGCTGACCTATTTCGATCAGGAAATCACTGATGCGATCATTTATGACGACTCTCTAGGCTTTATGGGCGCCTACAGGCAGGATGATGGCGAGAGCCAGTCGGAAGGCATTGAACTATCCCTGAATGGCAGCTTGAATAACGGTTTAGATTGGCATGCTAGCGGTACTTGGCTCGACACAGAGAATAGCACTGGTGCTGTGCGTGAGGGCGTTCCCCAGCGGGTTTATAACTTTGGCCTCAGCCAGCAATGGTTGGAGGATAAGCTGACGTTAAGCGCTAATTGGCAACGGGTAGAAGATCGTATTAATCGCATAAAGGAGAGCAATGGCTCCATTAGGGAAATTGCGTTGGAAAATTACTCCAAATTAGACCTGAATGCAGTGTATCGTCTCACGCCTAATATGCGGGTCAATCTACGCGGTGAAAATGTGTTGGACCGGAACTATCGCGAAGTTGCGGGTTATTACACAGCAGGCGCAGCAGTTTATGCCGGTATAGAATTTAGCCTATAAAAATGTTTGAAGAGATAGCCCCTTGGGCTATCTCTCTGTTCATTCTCTTCTAACGATTCAATCCCGGTGTTTCTCCTCCCGGCGGCTACTATTGCAGCGTCTGGTTTTTTCCGGGAGCTATTTTGTGGCGGTATTTAGTAATGATGGCGTGGAATTGCATTTTGAAGTTCGCGGAAGGGGCCCGCGCTTGGTGTTTCACCCTGGTACCCTCAGTGATCTCAGGGTAGCCCCGACTATTTTCGACTCCCCGTTGGCGAATCGGTTTGAAATCTTAACCTTTGACCCCCGTGGCATCGGTCAGTCTAATTCATCCATCGATTCTCCCAATATGGCCGATTACGCCCTAGACCTTAAACGACTGATGGATCATCTCGATTGGCGGGATGCGTATCTACTGGGAGAATCATTTGGTGGCATGGTCGCTCAGGAATTTGCATTGCAATATCCCCAGTTGGTGCGAAAACTGGTTTTATTGGTAACCAGCTCCGGAGGCCGCGGAGGCGCTTCATTCCCGTTTCATCAGTACGATATTGAGGCCATGAGCCTCGAGGAAAAAGTGAATCTATGGGTGACCGCGGGCGATAGCCGCCTGCAAAGTGCCGATGGTATACATTCAGAATCAGCACTCTGTGCTTTTTTAAGTAAATATTATCGCCAGGTCTGCGAACTGGCGGCAAGCAAGCCTGACGGAGCCCAGTGCCGTATGCGACAGCTTCAGGCGAGAAAAGGCCACGATACTTTTGCTCGCCTACCGACTCTAGAGGTAGAAACACTGATCTGTGCCGGGCGCTACGATAGTGTCGCCCCTTTTGAAAATCAGCGGGCTTTATTTCGGCAGATTCCCAATTCGCGCTTGGGCATTTTTTCCGGTGGCCACAATGTTCTCTGGCAGGATGATCTGATTTGGGATTTTATTTCTGCATTTTTAGCAATGACAGAGTGAGAAGCCTCTGAATAACTACGCACACTAGAGTGCAATCTGCACGCTCCCTTTACTTTAAATGTTTGATGGTATTTATGAGTTCAGAATCACAGGATAAAAAGAGTCGACATAAGTCACGTATGCAGAACCGTAAAAAAATTGTGGATGAGGCGGTTTCTAAAGCGCTGGAGGAACGCGGCATAGTGATTCTCTATACCGGCGATGGCAAGGGTAAAACCACTGCGGCGATGGGCACAGTCACCCGTGCCCTGGGCTTCGGTTACCCCACCGTGGTGACTCAATTTATTAAAGGCACCTGGGAGTGTGGAGAAAAGAATCTTCTAATGGGCGCCGCCCACCCGCTACAGTGGCATCAAATGGGCACTGATTTCACCTGGGAAACCCAGGATTTTGAGGCCGATAAAGCTGCGGCAATGGCACTTTGGGAGAAGGCGCGGGAGGCGTTGCGGGATGAGCGAGTTTATCTGGTGGTTTTGGATGAGATCACCTACGCACTGAATTACCGCTGGTTGGACAAAGAAGAAGTCGTACAGGCGATACAGCAGCGGCCGCGGGAGCAGACGGTTGTCATAACCGGGCGTGGGGCCAAGCAGTACCTCAAGGATGTAGCCGATACTGTGAGCGAAATGTGTGCGGAAAAACACGCATTTAATGCCGGTATTGCCGCTCGCAGAGGCATAGAGTGGTGATTGTGAAGTCGTGCAATGAGTAGAAGCTTTGAATAGAGGAGCTAAATAGAGACTTTAGCTGAAGCAGGGTTTACGCAGCCAAAGCCTCTTGTCAGCAGTGCTTATTCGACTTCAGCCAACTCTTGTGCGGCTTCGCGGGCTACTATCTGTGCCATCAGCTGGCGTCTGACTCGCATTGGGGTGGTGGCAAACCAGCGATAACAGGCGCGGTTGAAAGAGCTCTGTTCGCGATAGCCCAGCATATCCGAAATCTGCGACATGGGGGGTTGTTTACCGCTTAAATAATACTCGGCACGCTCCCGGCGAATGCGATCCAAAAGATCCTCAAATACCAATTCCCGGTCCCTCAGCCTGCGCTGTAGGGTACGCTTGTGCATACCCAGCTGATTGGCTACTTCTTGTAGGCTGCACCTTTTTAAGGGCATCAGGCAATAAATCAGCTGCTGCACCTGTTCCACCAAACTGGCTTCCCCCTTTTGCAGAAGCTCTTCGATATAGGTTTTCAATAGTGGACGCAGGCTGGGATTGCATTTCTCTGTAGGTTGCAGCAGGGAGCTGCTATTCAGGATAAGTGCATCAGTTTCCTTGCCGAAGTGTACGGGAACCCCAAAGAAGTTTTCGTAATGGTCATGTACGGGGCGCTCGGTTTTTAGGTGAACACTTTCCAGCTGAAAATTACTCCCACAAAGGTGTTGTAGAGCTACCAATGAAACACCGAGTAGAAACTCGCGGGATTGTTGCTGGGGGAGAGGAGCGTCCCCGGCAAGCTGAGCTTCCAGGTCATCGATACACAGAAAACTTAGATGCGTGTGTTTCCCCTTTTTTGTCAGTTCAACTCGCAGATTATAGGGAGAATTGCCTAGCTGTTTTATCGCTGTGTTAAGGAATTCACCCAAAGTAAGGGACTGTAGTACAGCAGCCCCAAGAGAACCCAGTGCGGCAGCCCCCTGACTGTAGGCAAGATGCAGTCCAAAGTCGGCGCAGTTCAACTGGCTAGCGGTCTTGTTCAGCAGCTCAGCCACTTGATCTAGTGCCAGATACCCATCAAGGCTCTCAACCTGGTGGGGGTTAATACGGGAACTGATCAGCAGAGCTTCAGGGCTACCTTTTAATTGGCTCACCAACTCGTAAAAGCCTGTTAACAGGGTCGTTCTTATTTGTTGAGTCAATTTTTATAAATCCTGTGAATCCCCTGGAAAAAATTACTTTTATACATTTCCCAGGTGGAGAAGGGTTAATCCAGCGGAATAGATCGGATCTGGGCGGACGCCAAAGATAAAAAAGAGCCATATGGCTCAAACTGTTTATCTAGTGAAGGCTTCTTTACGACTGGTTTAAAGGACAGTCTCTCTGGCCAGGGCCTGCTCTGTGTCGACGTCCTGTAATGTCGGTAATGGAGGGCAATAGCAATCTTTACCCTTCAAAAGGGCAAGGTAGGGCACAACCACGGTGCTCGTCCTGAGCGGAAAAATGAATGATAGTTAGATCAGGGCAGGTCTATGCTGGCGATAATCCGCGTATCGATCTCCGCAAAACGTTATTACTGCGTAATGTTACTCGTTTTATTTAGGTGTTTTAAAGGCCAAAGATAACTTGGGGGTACTTCCCGGAAGTGGCCGCATGGGAAATAAATCTTTTTATTGTTGTTTTTTAGGTATTTTATCCCTAAATTTTTAATTTAAGTATTTTTTGTTTTATGACGACTGCGTCACTGGGAATATAAATTTTTTAGTCTGGACGGAGAAAAAATTTAATATTGGCTCAATGGTACCAATTATATCAGGGGTCGTGGAGGATTAGATGAGACGCTCGAGATCTTTCAATTACAGAATTGAGCTTAAATGTGCATATTTCTTTCACAATTGAAAAGGCCCGCTAAAAAGCGGGCCTTTTCAATAAGTGGGTTTTAGCCACCATAATAAGTTGCTGCACCGGGACCAACAGGGAGGCCCAGGGCAAATACCCAGATATAGAACAATGCAGTCCAGCCAACAAAGAAGAAGATGGAGTAGGGGATCATTGTGGCGATCAGTGTTCCCATACCCAGATCTTTTTTATAGCGGGCGGCGAAGGTGATGATCAGACCGAAGTAGCTCATCATCGGGGTAATGACATTGGTAACCGAGTCGCCAATTCGATAAGCAGCCTGTATCACCTCAGGCGCATAGCCCAGCAGCATCAACATCGGCACAAAGATTGGAGCGGTAACGGCCCACTGTGCTGAGGCACTACCCAGCATCAGATTCACAAATCCGCACATCATGATAAAGAACAGGAATAGCAGCGGGCCTGTCAGGCCGATGCTCTGCAGGGCATCGGCGCCTAGTACGGCGAAGATAGTCCCCAGGTTGGTCACCTTGAAGAAGGCGACGAACTGCGCGGCGAAAAATACCAGCACGATATACATACCCATGCTGTTCATACTTTTGGCCATGGCATCAATGACATCACGGTCATTCTTCATGGTGCCCACCACCTTGCCATAGACAAAGCCGGGGATAGCGAAGAACACCAGGATAAGAGACACAATACCTTTCAGGAACGGCGAGCCGGCTACCAGGCCAGTTTCCGGGTTACGCAACACTCCCCACTCAGGCACAACCGTCAGGGCAAATACCGCGGAGACAGCCAGAACCGCAAGGCCAGCGTACTTAAGGCCGCGTTTTTCATCGTCGGTAAGCGTACCAAGTTTGTCCTGACTGAGATCAACGGAGGCCTCATTGGGATCGTACTTACCCAGCTTGGGTTCAACGATGGCCATTGTGACCCAGCTGCCAACAATGGTGATCAGGAAGGTACTGACGATCATAAAGAACCAGTTCACTTCCGGGCCAACGCTATAAGTTGGGTCAATCATATGGGCTGCAGATTCGGTGATTCCCGATAGGAGTGGGTCCACCGTGCCCAGTAGCAGGTTAGCACTGTAGCCTCCAGATACGCCGGCAAAGGCTGCCGCTAAACCGGCGAGTGGGTGGCGGCCAAGAGAGTGGAAGATCATGGCGGCGAGAGGAATAAGTACCACATAGCCGAGTTCAGAGGCTGTGTTGGAGATGATGCCGGCGAATACCACGATCACGGTGACTGTGCGCTTGGAGGCTTGCAGCACCAAGCCGCGAACGGCGGCACTCAACAACCCGGAGTGCTCGGCGATACCTACTCCAAGAAGGGCTACGAGAACGGTACCCAGTGGCGCGAAGCCAGTAAAGTTATTCACTAGACCGGTGACGATCATCCGGAGGCCGTCGCCACTTAATAGGTTGAAGACCTCAATTACCCCATCGGGATCGCGTCCCGCAGCACCCACCGGGCGTGGGTCTGCCACAGAAAGGCCAAAATAGGAGGCTATGCCGCTTAGAATCACCACACCCACAGCAAAGAGCGCAAAGAGCGTAATGGGATGGGGGAGCAGGTTGCCGAGCCATTCCACCACATCCAGGAAGCGGGTAAAGGCCGTTTTGCGTCCGGGCGGGCTATCCTGCTGGTCGCTGGGGGAGGTCGTTGTGGTCATTGTGTGTCCTCAATTTAGTTGGCGAGTAGCCCTAATTGCCTCTGGGATACCCGTTAGCCCAATAATTGGCTGAAAAATGTGCTAAGTGCGCGATCATACACAAAAGTCCTTTAGGTAAGAATGCCCGCACCGGAATGTTCTTGGTTAGCGGGTCGGCAAAGTCGGAAAGTAAAAAGCCCTACGTGGAAGAGGGCTATATTGGCAGGCGGCGGGAAATGAAAAGCGCCTATGCGTAGCGAATAGAAGCTTGCGAGCTGGTATTTAACGTTTTAGATGACTTGTTCAAGTGACAGACTAGCCGCCTTTGCATTCCTGAATATGCCATAATCCGAAAACTCAGCAGTCAACCCAGCGGTGAAATAATGAAGATTGGAGTTTTAAAAACCGACGATGTGCGCAAGGAGCTGGTGGGCGAATACGGTGAATATCCGGAGATGTTCGCAGATCTATTGCGCAGCCAGGACCCCACATTGGAGTTCTCCACCTATGAAGTGCAGCACGGCCAGTACCCGGCCCAGGTCGATGAGGTGGATGCCTACCTGATTACCGGCAGTAAAACCGGTGTCTATGATGACAAGGAATGGATTCCTCCACTGATGGACTTTGTGCGCAAGCTGCATGACCAAAAAAAACCAACTATTGGAATCTGCTTTGGTCATCAGCTGATTGCTCAGGCACTGGGTGGAAGGGCTCGCAAATCTGATAAAGGTTGGGGTTTGGGAGTGCATTCCTATGAAATGCAGGAAACCCCCTCCTGGATGTCGGAGCCTACGAATAGCTTCAACCTGTTGGTTACTCACCAGGACCAAGTAGATACCCTTCCTCCCGGCGGTCGAGTGCTGGCTTCCAGCGAGTTCTGCCCAATGGCGATGCTCCAAGTTGATGATCACATGCTCACCTTCCAGGCCCACCCGGAGTTTACCAAACCTTATTCCAATAGCTTGATGGAGTTACGTCGAGAAGCTTTTGGTACTGATGTGGTGGAAAAGGGCCAGGCCTCCCTGCAAAACGATATTCACGAGAATATGGTTGCAAAATGGATGCTGGAGTTTTTGCGCAAGTAGCTTTATCCAAGGGGTAGATAATACTGCCCCTTGAATTCGTCATCTAGTTTTCAATATTCTTCCTTCTTCCTTCTTCCTTCTTCCTTCTTCCTTCTTCCTTCTTATTCCTAAATTGACAAAATGAATTGATGATCATCTTTCTGATGATTTAATAAAATCTTCTCGTTTATTAATCTAGATCTGAAGCTGGCTATCGCCGCTTTCCTTTCTGTTTTTATTTTTCTCTCTTAATGATTTTGAAGTCTTGTTTATGTGTTTATTTGCGTCGCATTTTAATGCTTCCTAAATATTTTATTGATTTTTTTATTGGGATAGATAAAGGATCGATTTTTTGGCGTTAATAATATTTTTCATTTTGAATAAGTTTTTATTCCTGTTGTGTTAATTCTTTGAAGAGGAATAATATGGCGGTTTTAGGTGATTGGATCACTACTTTATTTGAGTTGATAATGAGGTCGCTGGGGGACGATCATCGGTTTAAGTAAAGCTTGTAAATAATAAATTATAAATTTATCGATAATCAAAAGGATGGCTTTATGAAGAACTTCAAGCGGGTGCTGTTGGCTGCATCTATTAGCTTGCCGGTTATTGGGGGGCAAGCGTTGGCAGCAGGCAACGTGAATGGGTCTATTGATGGGACAGTTATTAGTAGCAGTGGTAACGACCTGAGTGGCGCTACAATTATCATAGAAAATGATAAAAATGGCTTTAGAAGGACTATGTCCACGGGTGAGAACAGTGACTTCCGGGTGAATTTGCCCACAGGCATCTATAAGGTGACTGTTCAGAAAGATGGCTACCAGCCCGCGGTGGTTGAAGCCGTTGCCGTTTCAATAGGTAGCTCCACCAAGTTGGATATACCGTTGATATCGGGAGATCTGGAGGAGGTGGTTGTAGTGGGGGAGGCGGTTCCCCAGATCCGCACTGGCACGGCAGAATCTGCACTGAATATTGGTTTGTCAGATATAGAGATGTTACCAGTTGCTCGTAATATTGAATCGGTTGCTTTATTGGCTCCTGGTACTGTTTTAGGTGATTCTGGGTTTGGTGAGGATAAGGATCTGATATCGTTCGGGGGGGCATCCGTAGGAGAAAACGCTTATTACATTGATGGTCTCAATGTCACTAATTTCCGTAACGGGTTGGGTGGATCATCGGTACCTTTTGAATTTTATGATCAGTTCCAAATAAAAACCGGGGGATATAGCGCTGAATTTGGTCGCTCTCTGGGAGGAGTGTTCAATGCTGTTACCAAGAAAGGCTCCAACGAATTTGAATATGGTGTTGTTGCCTATTATGAGCCGGCAGCCTTGCGTTCAGAAGCACCGGACTCTCTCTCTGCAGATGGGACTCTCTATGACTTAAATTCGGAAAATGAGGAGTCCAAGTACACAACAGATTATTATGTTAGTGGCCCTATCATTCCGGATAAATTATTTTTCTATGCACTTTACGAACAGCAGGAAACGGTTGAAGAATTCACCACAAGAGGAAGTCCAAGCAGATACAACGATAGAAGTATTGATGATGATTTCTGGGGAGTCAATTTAACCTGGAATGTAACTGATAATCATATCCTCTCTTATATGCAGTTTTCAGACAAACGCACCAGGGAAAATGATCAATTCAATTACGACTATTTTAATAGAGATAAAAAAGAGTATACGGGCACTAAGTGGGATAAGCGTGGCGGAGATAACTGGCTGGTTCGTTATGATGGTCAGATAACAGATAATTTCAGTGTTTCTATGCTCCATGGCCAGAATGAATACTCACTCACTACAATTAGTACAACAGATTTGGAGTGCCCTTACGTAAGGGACTTTAGTGCTGGAGCCTTACCTGGGAATACGGATGAAAGACCGGGGTGTCAAGCTAGTTCTAGGGTTCAAACTGGGGGTGATGAAAGAGTAGCTGATCGCATTGACTTTGAATGGGTGATTGATGATCACACGATACGCTTTGGCTACGATCAGGAAACTAACTCATCCTCCTCCAAAGAAACCTATTCGGGTACAGGATTAAGAGCTGGTGGGGGTGTTTACTATAGATACTATACGTACTTGCCGGATGTAGAGCTTCCAAATGGTGGGATAGTGCCACCTACTAACGGCGCTGAGACTCCAGTGCATATAGTCTCTTATCGGGTTGGCGATGTAGAAGGGGACTTTGAGGTTGAATCAAAAGCTTTTTATATCGAAGATACCTGGGATATTACGGATACACTTACTTTAAGTGCAGGAATTCGTAATGAAACTTTCTCCAACCTTAATGGAGAGGGCGATACTTTTATTGAAATTGATGATCAGTGGGCGCCACGGTTAAGCTTCTCTTGGGATCCCGGTGGTGATGGCGAGTCCAGAGTATATGGCAATTGGGGCCGTTACTTTATGCCTATCGCTTCCAATACCAATGTGCGCTTATCTGGCGGTGAATTGGGATTTGAAAGGTATTTCATTTTTGATGGCGAATACGATCCGAAGACATACGCTCCTACAAATGTAGGTGCCGATGGTGTTCCTACATCTGAAGAAGTTGGCTCTGCAAGGGTAACTTCAGATGGTAATGTGCCGGATAGTGCTCAGCTCTCGGATAAAGACCTCAAGCCTATGTATCAGGATGAGTTTATTCTTGGTTATGAGAGGCTTTTTGCTGATGACTGGACATTGGGAATTAAAGCTACCTATCGTGATTTAAAATCACATATTGATGATGTGAGTATTGACCATGCGGTAGATGCTTTGGGATATGAGCACACTGGTGATGGTCATGGTTATGTGCTTGCAAACCCGGGAAGTGATATCACAATACCTTACGATCGTTATGGAACGGGCGAGTTGGAAATGACAACATTTTCGGCTGAACTGCTTAACTATCCTGAGGCCAAAAGGACTTATAAGGAGTTAGAATTTTCCGCGAAGCGCGCCTTTGATGGTATTTGGGGTTTAAGTGCGAGTTACACCTGGTCTCAGAGTAAGGGGAATAGTGAGGGGTACGTTAAGTCGGACAACGCCCAGGATGATGCTGGGATTACCCAAGATTTTGATTTCCCCGAGTTGATGGATGGAGCCAACGGATATTTGCCAAATGATCGTACTCATAAAATAAAAATTTATGGGAACTATCAGGTGATGGAGAATCTTTTGTTGGGGGCTAATTTCCTTTTGCAATCAGGACGTCCAATTAACTCCTTTGGTGCTGGTCATCCCAATGGAACCCCGGCTTATGGAGATACTTATTATGTGACTGACTCAAATGGAAATCTTATTAAGACAAGTCGAGGCAGTAGAGGGCGAACTAGTTGGGTCAATCAGATAGATTTATCCCTTGTCTATAGTACTCGCATTGGTTTGGCTGATGTGGAGCTTAGAGCTGAGGTCTTTAACCTGCTTGATGCGGATGCTGAAACAGAGGTTTATGAGTTTGCTGAGTCAAGTCCCGGTGTGTTAGATCCAAGCTGGGGGGTAAATCAAGAATATCAAGCCCCTCGGTATTTTCGCTTTGGGGCAAGTGCTAGGTTCTAGCTAAAACTTATTGTAAGTTGATATTTTTTGCTGGAGGTCTTCTATAAAAAGAAGGCCTCCTTTATCGAGAGTGTTCATATTTACTCTCAAGGCCTAGTTTATGCTGGATAAAAAATCATCATCCACCATTTGAATTCTAACTCCGATAGGTTCGTCAATCTGAAATATACTTCTAGCCGTATTGTCAAGCTCAATGGCCATGCTTTGTATCACCTCATGAGTGCGATGAGGTGTTCTATTACAGAGAATTTCGATATAACAACCGGCCGGCTCAACCTGCTTGGATTCGATCACGACAACTGGAATCTTTTCTCCCTCTGTTTCCAGGCGCTTGGTCACTATCTCATTAAAGATATTGGCTGCAGAGTCAGGAATTATCTTCGAGACTTCTACAAATATTTTACAGCTGGACATATGCGGGATTCCTAGTATCTCTATTGAAGAGGCTCTCGCTTCTTCGTGCAGCTAATATACAGTTAGTGTAGCTGTTAAAAAATAAGCTGCTAATTTTACAAATCTATTAGGGTATCACTGGCAATATCAGGGTCATTAATGGGGGCGCTGTGCACTGTTGTTGTATATTTAATTTTCTAGTTATTTTGGTTTTTGCCCAGTGTCTGCTTGAATGAAAAAGAGGTGTGTAGAGTTTTACTGTACGCGATGTAAGTGCAGTCTAACCCTGATCCAACAAGCTTCGATATATTTACAGAGTCTAGATAAGTTCTAACTGGATAGGGCAAGGTGGCTCTCTACCTAAGCTATATCATTCGGATTTGTTATATCAAAACTAGAGGCTGAGGTAGGCATAAAACATTGGCTTCCCCGAACTAATAGGCTATTAGCGAATCTCTGGGCCCTGTTTTCATGGCAGCTATTCATACAAGCAATGGCTCACCTGAGCGATAGCAACATTGTGGTAAATCAAGTGCTGAATACGGTCTCTTAATTTATCAGCTAAAGCGGAGGCTGTGATCCCGCCAAGGCCGTGCCCCACTACCGGTATTTCTTGTAAATCCTCTCATGCTATCAGGTTGACTATATCGTCAAAGAAAGTACTGATACCCACCTTAGTGGAAAGGAGGTGTTGGCACTCACCTAGGCCTGTTTGGGTTAGACTAAAGACCCAGCGCGAGCCTTTGATTGACTTTAGATCAGTACCAACCACTATGAAACAGACCGTGTATCAGTACTAGGCTTTTTGTAATTGGCTGTAATTTTATCGTCTATCTACTCGGTATAGAGCGTAGAAGTCCTCAGATGGCCCCAGAGGTATTGCTTGATGTCCTAATTTCACATTTCAAATATCTAAAGAGGGGTGAGTTATCAGCCCTTGCCTTTTTCGATATTTCCAGGCCTGCTTGAGCTGTTATCACAGGTTTGATCGGGATGTGAAACTTCTCCAGTAAGTAAAATTTCTTCGAATTTGACTATCAGATAATAGAGAATTAGATTTGGCGCCGCGGCTCACAGATCACACTGGTTTCGCATAAATACAATGAATATCTTACTCGCCTTAACTGGTACAAACAGGGTGAATCGTATTGCCAGCACCGTTTATTCAAACTTCCCGCGCGATCAACTCCGACTCAATCTACTCTCTAGCGCTGATAAGCACATTAGGGGTATTTCTATTGCTGGGCTGGGGGATATGGTTTTTTTTTAAAGAAATCTCGGTTTATAGCGTTAGTGACCAGGCGAGACTTGAACAAGAGCAGAATACCGTACATGTCAGCACCCAGAGTACAGGAAGAGTAGTTGCTATTACTGCCTCGCTAGGAGATACCTTGAGAGAAGGAGACTTGCTAATAGAGCTGGATACCAGGGCATTTGATTTGGATCTAGATGGTGATCTTCGAGTATCTCAGAGCCTCTCGGATCAATTACTGGGAATAGAGCGAGAGGAGCGTTTACGGGATAAAAAATTTACTGAAGACGACAAGGCTTTAAGTGATCAGCTGAAGCTGCTCCAAGAGCAACACAAGCTTCAGATGAACAACCAGCAGATTCAGGCAGATGTGGCGGAGCGCTATGAACTCTTGCTGAAGAAACAGCAAAGCTCTGAAATTGATTACCTTGCAGCTAAACGTACCTATCAGCAAATGGCCATGGCCACCATCGCATCGGAAGCGGCAATAAGAGCAACCCATGATCGCCGGGAGCAATTGGCTAGCGAGTACCAGTTATCCATGAGTGAATTGGAACAGCGTCGAGCAGATCTACAAAGACAGCTGGCGGAGGTGGATACTCGCATTCAGCAGAGCACCTTGGCGGTAGATGAACAGCGTCTGCGTGCGCCTATCTCCGGTAAGCTTGCTTCACTGGCGGATATTCAGGAAGGGGAGGTATTAGTCGCAGGGCAACAGATTGCCACACTACAGGCTGAGGGTAATATCACCGTACAGGCGTTTTTCTCTCCTGCCCTTGCTTTGGGACATATTCGTTCAGGGCAGAGTGCGCGAGTAAAATTAGATGGATTTTCCTGGGCGCGTTATGGTCAGTTACAGGCCCGTGTAGAGCGGGTCGCTAGTGCTGTGCAAAAAGGAAAGATTCTCGTTGAGTTATCTCTCCGTGGAGAGATTCCCCCACAGTTGCCGCTATTGCATGACCTACCAGCAAGGGTAGAGATTGCCACTGGAGTAAAGACACCATATCAGTTGCTATTGCAAAGTGCTGGCGACTTCTTATCAGGCCAAGCAGAAAGTAGCGTAAATTCGTTGGAGACCCTGTAGTGAAGGGACAAGTTCGCTGGTTGGTTCCCGAAGTTGTGCAAACTTCCAATATGGATTGTGGCCCTGCATCCCTTAAGAGCTTGCTTGAAGGCTTTGGTGTAAATGTACACTACGGCCACCTGCGTGATGCCTGTCAAACTGATGTAGACGGCACTTCTATTAATACCCTAGAGAAAATTGCGGTTGAGCTGGGGTTGGATGCGGCACAGATGGTCGTGCCCAAAGATCACTTGCTGTTAGGTTCAGCTGGCTACTTGCCGGGGCTGGTGGTGGTGCGCTTGCCCAATGGTAATACTCACTTTGTTGTGGCTTGGCGTAATCACCGGGGAATTATACAGGTTATGGACCCAGCCTCGGGAAGACGTTGGCCCAGTGCGCGACACTTTCTCGATGAGTTGCATATCCACACTATGCGTGTTCCGCCGCAAGGGTGGAGAAGTTGGGCTGGAGGAAAAGATTTTATCGATCCCCTGCAAGAGCGTATGGAGCAGCTGAGAATTTCTAAATCCATCAGCGAAGTAATGTGTGAGCAAGCCTTGAAGAAAGGGGATTGGCTCTCACTGGCTTTTCTCGATGCCAGTGTAAGAATGTTGGCAGCGCTCGTTGGCTCTGGTGCGGTGCGACGAGGGGCAGAAACAAGTGCATTGTTGCAAAGGTTGATAAGTGACTTTTCAGAAGACACGATTAACGCTTATCAACTAGTGCCACAGAGCTATTGGTGTGTACGCCCTTCCAGTTCTCCCTGCACTGAAGAAGTTGACACAGTTGAGCTTGAACCAGAGCTGTTGGAGTTTAGCGGCGCCGTAATAGTCAGCGTAAAGGGAGTACGAGAGAGGAAAGAAATCAAACCTAAATCGGAGGCTCTAAGCAAAGCTTTACAAGTACAGTCAATAAGTCCACTCCGTCAGTTATGGGAGTTTTTGCGAGAGGATGGTTTGCTTGCCCCGAGTATCGTGATGCTAGCGATGTTTGCTGCGGTGCTTGGTGTGATGGTTGAGGCACTGCTATTTCGAGGTTTGATCGATATCCACTCAGAACTAGCTACGGAGATGCAGCGAATCGGCGCTGTCATTTTATTACTGGGATTTATGTTAACACTCATACTTGTGCAGTGGCCGATGACCAAGCTGAAGCTAATTATTGGTAAGCACGTGGAAAATCGTTTTCGCATGCGCTTTCTTTCCGCCTTGCCGAAAATACCAGACCATTTCTTTCAAAGCCGCCCAACCTCAGATACCGCAGAGAGAGCTCATCGTATAGCAGCTCTGAGAGAGTTGCCTTTACTGGGGGGAGGGATACTGTTCAAAGGGTTGTCACTGCTCGCAACAGCTATTGGTATCGTTTGGATAGCGCCCACTATCGCGCCTTTGGTGTTATTAATGACGGGGTTACAGGTAGTTATCCCTCTGCTATTTCAGCCAGTGCTTAGTGATCATAATATGCGTGTCCAGACCCATACTGGCGCTCTGGCTAGATTTTATATGGATGCCTTGCTGGGAATAATACCAATTCGTACACACGGTGCAGGAGAGTCTGTTCGCCGTGAACATGAAAGTTTGCTCACCGAGTGGATTAAAGCAGGCTATTCCTCTTTGCGTTTCCAGCTTAATAGCCAAGCGGTGCAGCTGATTGTGAATGGGGTTATCACTTGTGTGCTGGTGATTTACTGTGTTCAGATCCTGGGGGCAAGTCCCTACTTACTTCTGCTTATTTATTGGGTATTGGCACTGCCGCCACTGGGGGAAGATATCGCACAGTTAATGCGGAGCTACCCTCGTCATAGGAATACCTTGTTGAGAGCTTTAGAGCCCCTGCAAGCGGTTACAGTCGGCGCTAGTGAAGAGCCTTTTAATGATAAAGCGGTTCAACTTTTAAAAGCGCCTGTATCATTTTGTTTTGATAATGTCAGTGTAAAAGCCAGTGGTAGAAGTATTCTTAAGAATATTAATCTGAATGTTGCCTCCGGGGAGCATGTCGCCATTGTTGGTTCATCTGGTGCTGGCAAGTCGAGCTTGGCCGGTTTATTGTTGGGTTGGCATAACCCTGAGAGTGGAATCCTATTGCTAAATGGCGAGAAGTTACAGGGTGAATTACTGTGTCGTTTTCGTCTAAGTTGTGCTTGGGTCGACCCTGCAATACAACTTTGGAATAGCAGTTTGCTGGATAACCTACACTACGGTAATGACTCCTCTTCCTCCTTGTTCCCAACACTGCAACAGGCTGATCTATTAAACCTAGTTGCCTCTTTGCCTGATGGTTTACAGAGCACCTTGGGGGAAAGTGGTGCGCTTGTCAGCGGAGGGGAGGGGCAGCGCGTGCGATTAGGTCGTGCCCTAGGCCGAGAGTCTCCAGCTTGTGTCATTTTAGATGAGCCGTTTCGCGGGCTAGACCGCGGGCAACGCCAGCGCTTACTTGCTCGTGTGAGGCGAGTATGGAAAGACACCACCTTAATTTGTATCACTCATGATATTTCAGAAACCAAAGATTTTCCTCGCGTATTGGTGGTAGAAGATGGGCAAATTATTGAGGATGACGCACCCACAAATCTGGAAGCGCAAACTGAATCTCGTTATGCCCAACTTCTCACAGCGGAAAAGAGACTCTGGCAAGAGTGTTGGCAAAGTACCGACTGGCGTCATCTGCGTATGGAACATGGGCGAATTACTGAGCTTCAATCTGCAATAAAAAAACGGGCTCAAGATAGAGATACTGTGCAGTCTCAAGAGGTGCATAGTGAAACCTGAAGCTTCCATAAGCAAGCTGCGCCATTACTGTTGGCCTGCAGTCCAGTTAGATGGTGCAGTGAAAGCCCTGGCTCTTCATAGCGGGCTTGAGCCTGCAGTTCCTGACCCAGAAAGCAATACCCAAGTGTATGGGGATACAGATGCTCGTCTACAGTTACAGGCAGAAGCTTTCGATTTAAATATTGAGCGAGTTAACTGCAAATATGGGGAGTTGGAGCAGATGCTGGTCCGGGCCGCACCAGCCATATTGCGTTTGCGCTTTGCGGAGGAGGAATATTTCATCGCTTTGTGTGGCGGTAATCGTCGTTTTTTATATCTTCTTTCGCCATCACAACAAGTCGTAAAGCTGCGCCCAAGTCAAGTGTTGAGAGCACTAACAAGCGCACAAGAAATACCTCAGCGTCAACGTATTGCACGCCTACTGGACAGTGCTGAAATAGTTGGGCGACGACGTGAAAAAGCCACCGAGGCATTATTGCGAGAAAATCTAGTAGGGCTAGAAATCGATGACTGCTGGTTGTTGCGTCAGCCTTCCCACCGCTCTTTTTGGCAGCAGCTGCGCCAGCATCGCCAGCATTTACGCTTTCTAAGTATGATCACCTGCCACACGCTACAAATACTCTTGTTTATATCCAGCTGGTGGTTGATAGGCCGTGCTGTTCTTGATGGCCATGTAGATAGTGGCTGGTTGGTTGCATGGGTATTATTACTGATAACACAGATCCCCCTTTCACTCTTAACTGCTCGGTTACAAGGCTCCATATCGCTAGAAACAGGTGCCTTGTTGAAGCAGCGCTTACTCGCCAGCGCTTTGCGAATAGATCCAGGCAAGGTGCGCCATATGGGGTCGGGACAGATACTTGGGCGTGTTTATGATGCAGAAAATATTGAAGCCAGTGCGCTACAGGCGAGCTTTATGCTACTACTCGGTGGCGTAGAGCTGGTATTGGCTTTCATGGTGCTACAGCTAAGTCTTGGAACTCCAATATCGTTGGGGATTTTGACCATATTTTTACTTATAGCCATCGCTCTAGGGCGTGCTCAGTATTTGGCTCGTCAATACTGGACCAGTCAACGTTTGAGTATGACCCACCGTCTAATTGAAAAAATGCTTGGCCACCGGACCCGATTGGCACAGCAGAAACCTTCGGATTGGCACCGAGGAGAAGATCAGGAACTGGAAGAGTATTTGCGAAGCTCTACGGCAATGGATGGCAACATGACTCGCCTCGTCGCATTTTTGCCACGTATCTGGTTGCTATTGGGTATAACTGGCTTGGTGCCTGTTTTTGTCAATAGCAATACTGAGAGTGGGCAAATTGCTGCGGCTTTGGGGGGGGTGCTGCTTGGATATCGCGCAGTACTAAAAGGCATGACAGGGTTTTCCAGTGGACTCAGCGCTCTGGTAACTTGGGAAAAAGTACGTGAACTCTTTTCCTTGGAGGCTGCTTTAAAGCGGGGAGCTACTTCTATCTCAGAGGCCAAAAAAGTTCATTCAGACATACAAGGGTCCAAGCAGCCATTGTGCTATATCCGTGACTTAAGTTTTAATTACCCTAATCAAGACAAGATGGTCTTAAAAAACTGTAAGCTGAGTATTTATCCTGGTGATCGAGTAATTTTACAGGGGGCTTCTGGTTCGGGTAAATCTACTTTTGCAAATGTGATTGCCGGTATCCAAAAGCAAAGAGAGGGTATATTACTTATTAATGGGTACGATAGAACCAGTATTGGTGCTGAGTATTGGCGCAGGCTGGTTGCATCAGTACCACAATTTCATGAAAACCATGTACTTGGCGATTCTTTCTTATTTAATTTATTAATGGGTGATGAATGGCCACCAAAGGCGGAGAGTGTTCGTAGAGCCTATAAAATTTGTGATGAATTAGGTTTGACCCCATTGATTAAAAAAATGCCTGCAGGGATGTTACAGACGGTGGGAGAAATGGGGTGGAGATTATCTCATGGTGAGATGAGCCGCTTGTTTATTGCACGGGCACTTTTGCAGAATTCTGAGTTGTTGGTACTGGATGAGAGTTTTGCAGCTTTGGATCCAGATAATTTAAGACGATCGTTTCGTTGTGTGCAAAATTATTCGAATAGCTTAATTGTGATCGCTCACCCATAATTTTTGGTTAATTGTGGTGTGATTGAAGAAGGCGGGTTAAGCTATGACTATCTAGCATGTGTATATCTGCTAGATAACTTTTTAGAATTAATGATAAAAGGAGCAGGCGTATGTATACTGAAAGCGATATTCAGGTAGGTCCTATAGGTGGTATCGATCCTCCCGAAGAGATTTCTTTCTTCGCTGTATAATTTGCAGTGTGGCCAGAGATAGATAATTTCTCTTCTTTGTTAATTGGAGGAGTTTTTTCTCTGGCCTTATCTTATACGCTATAATATATAGTTTGTAGTTTTTCAGCGGTGATTTTTCGATTGAGATTTGCATGAAATGCAAATCTCAATATTATTTTTCACTACTGGTTCGCCTGATTTCTATACTGTCATTGTGATGACGCTTGACTGCCTTATCTTCTTGGGCAATAAAGGTTTCAATATCTCCATCTCATGGATCTTTTTTGTCAGTCCATAAGAAAATAAAACGTCTGCGAAAAATATTTATTTCGGTGTGGTTACTTACGATTGATTGGTGATTTTCAAGTACGTAGCTGATGTTGAGCTTTCGCAATTACTTGATGGATTTAGCATCCGTTTGATCGATGCTTTTATTAAGTCCATAGTTTACAAGTACATTTGCATAGTCACTTAGCAGAGGCTCTTTCTGTGAGCTTTAGTATCTTCCCTGTATTACTTGAGTTCAGCGTCTTTATCAGTCTTTAGGGGACACTTATCAATATTAACGCGACTATGATTTAGTTTTCTTAGATTATAAAAAAACCCGCATTACGCGGGCTTTATTAGTTTAGGTCTTCAACTTCTTATAATGCATCCGATGCGGTGTAGCATCTTCGCCTTTACGCTGCACAAAGTCCTCGTGGTACTCAGTGTAGTTACCTTCAAAGAAGACCGCTTCACTCTCACCCTCATAGGCGAGGATATGGGTGGCAACGCGGTCCAGGAACCAGCGATCGTGCGAGATTACCAGGGCGCAGCCGGGGAAGTTGAGCAGGGCTTCTTCCAGGGCGCGCAGGGTTTCGATATCCAGATCGTTGGAGGGTTCGTCCAACAGCAGCACGTTGGCGCCCTGCTTGAGGGTGTAGGCCAGGTGCAGGCGTCCGCGTTCACCGCCGGAGAGTTCGCCTACGCGCTTCTGCTGGTCACTGCCCTTGAAGTTAAAGCGGCCAACATAGTTGCGTGAGCCCACTTCGTAGTTGTTGATCTTGAGCATATCGCGGCCGTCTGAGATGGCTTCCCATACGGTCTTGCTGTCATCCAGATTCTCACGGCCCTGCTCAACGTAGGCGACCTTAACGGTTTCACCGGTCTTGATCTCGCCGGAGTCCGGCTGCTCGGTGCCGCTGATCATACGGAACAGGGTGGACTTACCGGCACCGTTACCGCCGACGATACCCACAATTGCGCCCTTGGGCACGCGGAAAGACAGGTTGTCGATCAGCAGGCGCTCGCCGAAGCCTTTGCTCACACCTTTAAACTCAATCACATTGTCGCCGAGACGCTCGCCGGGCGGAATGTAGATTTCGTTGGTCTCGTTGCGGGCCTGGAAGTCCTGGGACTGCATTTCTTCCAGGCGGGACAAACGGGCTTTGTTCTTGGACTGGCGGCCCTTGGGATTTTGGCGGGCCCACTCGAGTTCCTTTTGCATGGCTTTGGCGCGGGCCTGTTCGCCGCGCTGCTCTTGCTCCAGGCGCTTTTCTTTCTGTTCCAGCCAAGTGGTGTAGTTGCCTTCCCAGGGGATGCCGTGGCCGCGGTCCAGTTCCAAAATCCAGCCGGCAACATTGTCGAGGAAGTAGCGATCGTGGGTGATGGCTACCACAGTGCCGGTGAAATCGTGCAGGAAGCGCTCCAGCCAGAATACGGATTCCGCATCCAGGTGGTTGGTGGGTTCGTCGAGAAGCAGCATATCCGGGCGGGACAGCAGCAGGCGGCACAGGGCCACACGGCGTTTTTCACCGCCGGACAGGTTGTTGACGTCCGCATCCCAGGGCGGCAGGCGCAGGGCGTCTGCGGCGACTTCCAGGCGGTGCTCCAGGTTGTGGGCGTCCCAGGCCTGGATAATGTCTTCGAACTGTTGCTGTTTCTTGGCCAAGGCATCGAAGTCCGCGTCGGGCTCGGCATAATCGGCGTAGACCTGTTCCAGGCCGGCGAGGGCGTCAATGGCTTCGCGTACACCATCCTCTACGTTGCCGCGCACGGTCTTACTGGCATCGAGTTGCGGTTCCTGGGGCAGGTAGCCGACCTTGATGCCGGGCATTGCGCGGGCTTCGCCGTTAAAGTCCTGATCGACCCCAGCCATAATGCGCAGCAGGGTGGATTTACCTGCGCCGTTGAGACCGAGTACGCCGATTTTGGCGCCGGGGAAGAAGGAAAGGGAAATGTCCTTCAGAATTTCGCGTTTGGGGGGCACTACTTTGCCCACCCGGTTCATAGTGTATACGTATTCAGCCATTTGGGGTTCCGTAACTGGGTGTTGCAATCGCTCAGATTTTGCGCGCAACTTATCAGTTTGCGTAAAAAGTGCAACCGCGCCGCAGAGCATGTCGCCGTTGTACTCGCGTGTGGCTGACGTTGAATCTGATCTGTGCTTAACTGCGACGCTAATTAGTACAAGAGCAATAAGACAGATAGCAATGGATCAGGACTCCCCGGTGTTGTTCTCCCGGCGCGGTGCATTGGCGATCGCGACCCTCAACCTGCCCAAGGCACTTAATGCGCTCAACCTGCAGATGATTGATCTGCTTTCAGCGCAACTAGGTCAATGGGCGCATGACGATGACGTGGCCGCTGTGTGGATAGAAGGCAGTGGAGATAAAGCCCTCTGTGCTGGGGGCGATGTAGTGGCGCTGTATGAGCAATCGGCCGCCTACGGTGAGACGCCGGAATATAGTTACACGACTGAATTCTTCTCTCGTGAATATCGTCTCGATTATCAAATACACACTTATCCGAAGCCGATTGTGGTCTGGGGTGGCGGTATTGTGATGGGCGGTGGTATCGGCATTATGGCAGGTGCCAGCCACCGTATTGTGACTGAAACCACACGTATGGCGATGCCGGAAATCACTATCGGCTTATTTCCCGATGTGGGTGGAAGCTGGTTCCTGAACCGTATGCCGGGTCGCCTGGGGCTTTTCCTGGGGCTGACAGGGGCCCAGTTTAATGGGGCCGATGCCCTGTTTGCCGGTATGGCCGACCGTATTATTGCCCAGGATCAGCGCGAGCCCGTGTTGGCGGCGCTGGCGGCGCTGGATTATTCGGCCAGTTGTGCGTTTAACCACCGCCTTGTAAGCGATTGCCTTAAAAGTTGCGAACTCTCCCCATTGCAGCGGCCGGAATCACAGCTGCGTGAACACTACGATCAGATCCAGCAGCTTACCGACTTTGCCAGCCTGCCTGAGGTTTGCGCGGCAATCAGCGCCTATCAAGGAGTGGATAAATGGCTGCAGCGCGCCGCCACTACTCTGGCCGGTGGTTCGCCATTGACCCCCTGGGTGGTGTGGGAGCAGTTGCGACGTACGCGCCAGTTGTCTCTGGCCGATGTGTTTAGGATGGAGCTGATTCTCGCGGTAAACCTCTGTGCCAGTGGTCATTTCAAGGAGGGGGTGCGGGCTCTATTGATTGACAAGGATCGCACGCCAAAGTGGCGGCCCCTTAGCCTGGAGGAAATTAGTCCACAACAGCTGGAGAGCTGTTTTACTGCTCCCTGGAGCAGGGCGCATCCGCTTGCGGATTTATAAAGCGACCCGGGCCGCTTTACGCACGGGATACCAACAACAAAATATGGAGTGGCTTTTATGGAAAAAATAGCCTTTTTTGGTCTGGGGAATATGGGCGGCCCTATGGCGGCCAATCTGGTGAAAGCCGGTTTTAGTGTGGCGGCTTTCGATCTCAATCCCACGGCTCTGGCGCAGGCGCAAGAAGATGGCTGTAGGCCCTGCGACTCCGCAATGCAGGCGGCTGAGGGTGCTTCCATTGTGGTCTCGATGTTGCCCAGTGGTGCGGCGGTGAAAGGGCTTTATCTGGGAGAAGAGGGGCTGCTGAACCGCCTGGCTGAGAATACTCTGATTATCGATTGCTCAACCATCTCTGCGGAAGATGCCCGCCTGGTGAATGAGGCCGCATCTGAGCGGGGCCTACTCGCCATTGACGCGCCAGTTTCAGGGGGTACCGCGGCAGCTCAGGCTGGCAGCTTGTGCTTTATGTGTGGAGGTGAAGAAGGGGCAGTAGATGCTGCGCGGGCGCCGTTACAAGCGATGGGCGCCAAGATTTTTCACGCCGGCTCGGCTGGGGCAGGGCAGGTGGCAAAAATTTGTAACAACCTGCTTCTGGCGATCCATATGACCGGTACCGCCGAAGCCCTGCAGTTGGGGGTCGACAAAGGCTTGGATCCAAAGGTCCTGAGCGAGATCATGATGCAGAGCTCCGGCAACAATTGGTCTCTGGCCAATTACAACCCCTACCCAGGTGCGATGGAGAATGTACCTGCGGCAAATGGTTACTCTGGTGGTTTCACTGTGGCACTAATGCTGAAAGACCTGGGGCTCGCCATGGATGCTGCAGCTACCAGTGCCTCTTCCACGCCTATGGGGGCTCTGGCAAAAAACCTTTATCAGCTACATGGAGCCAGTGACGAAAACCAGAAGTTGGATTTCTCCAGTATCCAGAATATGTTCCGCCGCCCGGCAGGTGGTCTGACCTGGTAGATTTCTAGCTTCCGCGGGCTCCCTCCTCAGTTGATTGTTTCTGGCCAGTACCGGAGAGGGAGCTTTGCTTCAGTGTCGCCTAACGTTAAAAATTTGGACCAGTTCGCAAAATTGGCAATAGGTACCAATTACTAGCCCCCTAGCCGTTCCTTCATTACCCCCCTATCGCTATCTTCGCTGCCCCGCTCGGAAGGCCATCTGATGATTGGCCAGACAAGCGTTATGGGCAATACGCTGCTTTTAATTCCGCGAAATTCTACAGCTTGATTTGGATCAAGCTCACGATTGCGGCCAGCGGTTAACCTGCCTGCGACTTGTGATTGTGCCTGGAGGGGGCCTTCCAAAGTCGGGAAAAATGCTAAATCGCTATATGGAGAAGTTAATGAATCGTATAACTGCTTGTGCGACAGCCGCCCTGACCGCCGTACTTTCTGCACCGGTACTGGCCTACGAAGAGGGCAGCTTTATTTTGCGCGGTGGTATGGCCACAGTAGCGCCCGACACCAGTTCCAGCGCACTGTCTGCGAATGGGAGCAAGATTGGTAATACTGGGGTTGATGTGGACAACGGCTCTGCCCTGGGCTTGACCGGTGTGTATATGTTCCGCGATCACTGGGGCGTGGAGCTGGTTGCAGCAACGCCTTTTAGTCACGATATCGAAGTTGTTGGCGAAGGCCTTGGCAACTTTGATCTGGGTGAAACCAAGCATCTGCCACCCACTTTGTTAGTGCAGTGGTACCCAATGGATACTCAATCCACAATCCAGCCCTATGTAGGACTGGGGGTGAACTACACCGCTTTCTTTGATGAGGAAGTTAGCAGCACCGGTAATGCCACCCTTAAAGGCATTGGCGCAACTGGAGATTCAAAACTCTCCTTGGATAATTCCTTCGGTCTGGCGGCTGAAGCGGGTATCGACTTCGCCTTCGGCGCAGATCAGCGCTGGTTGTTTAATATGTCCGTGTTCTGGATGGATATTGATACCGACGCCACCGTAAAGGTACCAGGTGTGGGTAATGTCACCGCTAAAGTAGATATCGATCCGCTGGTTTATATGGCGGGTCTCGGCTACCGCTTCTAAGGTGGCAGCACTCTAGTTTGGGGTGTGGCAGTCGTTGCGCTTTTCCCCGTGGGAGCTCGGCGACTGCCTTTTAGTTTGTGCGGGAGGCTGTCGCAAACAATTGATTGAGGTTGTAGAAATATGATGCAAGAGACTAAAAGCACTATAGGTGGCCTATCAGAACAACTGTTATCCCGATACAGTGGCCCCTGCCCGCGCTACACCTCTTATCCAACAGCCGATAGATTTAAACCTCTGGATGGCAGCATCAAACCTTGGGATGCGCTAAAAAATATTCGCAGCTTATCCCTGTATGTGCATATCCCCTTTTGCCGTTCTCTCTGTTATTTCTGTGCTTGCAACAAGGTAATTACTTCCCAATACGGTCTCGCCTCCAGCTACCTGGATAATCTTTTGCAGGAAGCTCGCTGGTATCGGGACAAGGTGGCCCAGGTACCGGTCACCCAGTTGCACTTGGGAGGTGGTACACCCACATTCCTCAGCGATGGAGATATGCGCCGTTTGATGGAAGGGCTGGGTGAGATTTTTGATTTACGCCCAGGCGATGGAGTGGAGTACAGCATTGAAGCCGATCCACGCACCTTGGAGCTGGAGACCTTGGATACCCTAAGAGAGCTCGGATTTAATCGCTTGAGCCTGGGCGTGCAGGATTTTGATATCGAGGTGCAGAGATCCATCAACCGAATTTGCAGTGCCGACCAGGTGACTGAATTAACGGTTGCGGCGCGTGAGCGGGGATTCGAATCTATCTCCTATGATCTGATTTATGGTTTGCCCAAACAAAACCTCAGCAGTTTGCACAGCACCCTGGATAAGGTGCTAGATTTACAGCCGGATCGTATTGCCCTCTATCACTATGCGCATTTACCCCATCGTTTTAAAGCTCAGCGTCTTATCGATACGGAACTTATTCCCTCCGCCTCAGAAAAAGTAGCAATGCAGCTGGCTGCGGTAGAGCACTTGGGCCAGGCCGGTTATGAATTCCTGGGTATGGACCATTTTGCCCGGCCGGGAGATGAGCTGGCCAAGGCCGCTCATGCGGGGATGTTACAGAGGAATTTCCAAGGCTACACATTAATGCCCGCCGATGCGTTAGTTGGACTGGGGGCTTCCGCAATCAGCTACAGCCGTAATGGTTTCTGGCAGAACCTGCACCGTCTGAAAGAATATACCCAGGCCGTCGCTGAGCGGGGTAATGCTTCGTGTCGCGGCTGGTTAATGAGTGATGAAGATAAGTTGCGTCAGTGGGTTATTACTGAACTGATGTGCCGGTTAAGCCTGGATAAAACTGAGGCTGAGCGTCGCACTGGCGTACCTTTTAATCAATACTTTTTCCAGGAACTCAAAAGGCTGGAACCCATGTTTGAGGATGGTCTTATTTATCAGGATGAAAAAAAGATCACCGTCACGGAGCAGGGGCGCTGGTTTGTACGCAATGTTGCCTCGGCTTTTGATATTTACTTACACAGTCAGCTAACTGATGCGCAATATTCTCGTGTTCTTTAATGTTCTACAGGAGACGATTGTCTTCACAGCGGGTACAATAGCCGAAAATTAGTTTACCGACTGGTTTAGTATGATGGATTCCTCAGTAGCGGTTAGTTGCAGCAACTGCTCGGTTAGACGTTTATGCCTGCCTGCGGGGTTATCTCAAGCAGATATCGATCGACTAGAGCAGGTTACGCGCCGTAAGAAAATTGTAAAAGCCGGTGAGACCTTGTATCGCTCCGGTGATCCTTTTGCAAACCTTTACGCTATTCGTTCAGGCAGTTTTAAAACTGTGGTTATCGCAGCGGATGGCGATACGCAGGTCACTCACTTTGCCCTGCCAGGTGAGCTGTTGGGGCTGGATGCCTATAGTAGCCGCGTACACCCCAGTTACGCTGAGGCGCTGGAAGACAGTAGTGTCTGCCTGTTGCCCTTTACCCAGCTGGAATTACTGGCTAATCAGGTCACCGCGTTGCAGCAACAGATTTATAGTATTTTTTCTGAGGAGCTGCGTCAGGAAAATGATATTTTAATGCTGCTGGGCAAGCGATCGGCTGATACCCGCTTAGCGGCTTTGCTGATTAATATTTCCAGCCGCTATGCTCGCCGCGGTTATTCGCACAGTGAATTTGTGTTGTCTATGCCGCGCACAGATATTGCCAACTATCTTGGATTAACTGCAGAAACCGTAAGTCGATTATTTTCACGTTTTCAAAAAGAAAAGCTGATTAAGGTAAGTGGTCGGGCGGTGGAAATACTGGATATGATCAGTCTCAGTGAACTGGCCGGAACCCATTACGGTTACGATGAAGACTGATTAAGCACTCTATCAGAGTTTGATAGGCTTAGTTGATTAAAAGGGCCCAGGCTAAATAATTAGCAGGCCCTATAAAATTTTTCAAATTTTTTACGTTAGAGTTGCCTTAATTAAATAGCGGCGATGACCTCGGCCCATTTTCGTTGTTGTTCTTGCGAAATATAGCTGGCCTTAAAGCTGTTGATAGCCAGCTGTTTTGCCTGTTTTTGGGTCATGCCAAGACTTTCACTCAGTGCTTGGTAATTGCGGTTTACGTAACCGCCGAAATAGGCGGGATCATCGGCATTTACCGTGACACAGAGCCCGCGCTCCAATAACTGTAATATGGGATGCTGGCTCATATCGTCGTAAACACACAGTGCGGTGTTGGATAGAGGGCATACAGTGAGGGGAATTCCCTGATCGATAAGTCGCTCAATCAGAGCCTCGTCTTCCACACAGCGCACGCCGTGATCTATGCGGCTTACATCGAGTAAATCCAGGGCCTCTTTAATATATTCAGCTGGCCCTTCCTCCCCCGCATGAGCGACCCTCTCCAGGCCTAATTCTTTAGCCATGGCAAAGACTTGCTGGAATTTGCTGGGGGGGTGTCCCAGTTCTGAGGAGTCCAGGCCAACACCCTTAATAAATTCCAGGTAAGGTTTGGCGGATTCCAGAGTAGTGATGGCCTCTTCCTCACTCAGGTGGCGCAGGAAGCAGAGAATCAGGTGGCTACTAATTCCCCACTCAGATTCGGCATCTTTTAGAGCGCTGTGGATGCCCCGAATAACCACACCGATATCAATACCCCTTTCTGTATGGGTTTGGGGGTCGAAGAAAATTTCAGTGTGCACAACATTATCTTCACGACAGCGCTGCAAGTAGGCCATGGTTAGATCGTAAAAGTCCTGTTCATGGATAAGGACCGAGGCTCCCTGGTAGTAAATATCCAGGAAGGACTGCAGGTTGTGAAACTTATAGGCAGCCTTAATTTCCTCAACACTGGAAAAGGGGATTTCAATTTTATTGCGCCGGCTAAGCTCGAACATTAGTTCTGGCTCCAGCGAGCCTTCAATGTGCAAATGCAGCTCTGCCTTGGGGAGAGTCTTAATAAAATCCAGATCGGCGATGCTCATAGTAATAACTGTATTGGAGATAAGTGTGGGAGCTGTTGCCCGGGCCGGAGGCATCGATTCAACAGCCGGAAAAATTGGCGGTAATGGTAACAGCTTCTTCCTTATGGCTGAAAAGCCATTCACTAACCTGCCAGCCCGGGCATGGCTGGTGAAGCCGCAAGACTATAATAATGTAAACTAGGCGGTTTACTTTGTGGGTTAAAGGTGTAACATACACCAGGCAGTGTACTTTTTCTGAGTGTTGGAGTGGGTCTATGGGCAAAGTAGTACTGATTACGGGAACATCGACAGGTTTGGGACAGAGTTTGGCCACCAAAATGGCGAAGCGGGGGTATGTTGTCTACGCCACCATGAGGGATTTGGACAAAGCGGGCCCACTGCTGAAAGATGCCGGGCTTGGGCACAAGCTCAACGTTTTAGCGCTAGACGTGCAGGATGCAGGAAGTATTCAACATGCTGTGAATACCATTATTGAGGAGCAGGGGCGTATCGATATTTTGGTTCACAATGCCGGTGCCGGCTTTGTGAAAACCACCGAAATGGCCTCAGAAGCAGAGACACAGTGGGTTATGGATGTGAACTTCCACGGGGTAGTGCGTTGCACCAAGGCAGTACTCCCCCATATGCGAAAGGAACGCAGCGGTCGGATTATCAACATTTCCTCTGTGGGTGGGTTAGTGGGGCAGCCGTTTAATGAACTTTATTGTGCTGCCAAGTTTGCTGTAGAGGGGTACACAGAGGCTATGGCTAGCTATATCCAGCCCAGCTTTAACATTCAGTTCACTGCGGTTGAACCTGGTGGCATTTACTCTGAATTTGCCAACAGTGTTTTATCTCAACTGCAAGTGGATGGTGGTGTGCCAGAAGGGGATTACCAGGGCTTATTCGCACAATATCTGAGAGGTATCCAGAGGCGCACACCAGAACAAACGGCCTGTCTTTACCAGAGTGCCGGGCATGTGGCGCAGGTAGTTTTAGATGTTGTTGAAAGTGAAGATCCACCGGTTCGGGTCCGTACTTCTCCTTGGGCCAATGAATTTTGTGCTTATAAAACGGATGCAGATCCAAGTGGTAAAGCTCAGCAGAAAATGGTGATAGATACCCTGTTATCTGCCAATCAATGATTTACCGAAAAGTTCATTGATTTCGCAGGCCTTTGTTTATTTAGATAAGCCCAGAAGTACCCGCTAGTCATTATTTTTATGTAGAAGAGTAATGTCTGAAATTGTGTAAACGTAGCATATATTGGTCCGTTGTTTTAGAAAGATGGTTGGCCTCGATACTAATTTTTTAATATTTAGTGTTTTATTTCTGGGTGGCGACGCTTTTCAATAATGCCGTTACAATTTTCCTATATTGTCAAACGGCGATTTGGGTATGGCTGATTCACCAGTGCCAGTAAGTTGCAGTAATTGCTCTGTCAGGCGTCTCTGTTTGCCTGCGGGCCTGTCTCTGGCAGAGATTGATCGCCTCGAGCAGGTTACTGGAAAAAAGAAGGTCATTAAGGCCGGAGAATCTCTCTACCGGGCTGGCGATTCATTTCAAAATCTCTACGCGATTCGCTCTGGCAATTTTAAAAATGTAGTAATTGCCGCAGATGGTGATACCCAGATAACACATTTTGCCCTGCCGGGAGAATTACTTGGCCTCGATGCTTATAGTACCCGTGTCCACTCTAGCTATGCCGAGGCGTTAGAAGACAGCAGTGTCTGTCTCCTGCCTTTTGCTCAACTGGAAGTACTGGCGCAACAGGTTCCGGCCCTGCAGCAACAGATTTACAGCATTTTTTCCGAAGAGTTGCGCAAGGAGAATGAAATTTTAATGCTGCTTGGCAAGCGTTCTGCAGATACTCGCCTTGCCGCATTGCTTATGAATATTTCCAGTCGCTATGCCTGTCGCGGTTATTCCCCCAATGAATTTATCCTTTCAATGTCGCGTACAGATATTGCCAATTACCTAGGATTAACTGCAGAAACGGTGAGTCGTCTGTTTACTCGCTTTCAAAAGCAGGGGGTTATCCAAGTAAATGGCAGGGTAGTGCAGATTCAAAATTTACTGGGGCTTAGTGAAATAGCGGGAACCCACTGTGGTTATGAGGGCGAGGTTTAGAAGTCTTTGAAGTGCCGAAAATTTTCTGGAAAGGATAAGGGTTTGAGCATTAAAAAATAAAAAAGGGGGCGAAAACGCCCCCGGAATCCACTACTTATCAGGAGTGTGTGGAGAAAGCTAATTCCTTTTCTGCACCTTTTTTCTCTACTTCTTCCGGTGCTTGTGACAGCCAGTCCATGGCCTCGTGCTGCTTCTCAAAGTAACGCACTTCGCCACTTACAAACCATCCTCCAACTTTGGTGGCCAGCTGTTGCCAGCCTTCATCCCCAAGTACAGCAATGCGGCAGAATTCATTGCCATGTTTAAGGGTTAGCTTGAATTCATCCCAAATCGCGTGCAGACCCCAGCCCTCAAAATCCCGCAAGTCAATCAGCATTTGTACCTGTGGTTTTTTAACGCCCTCAAGAGCATACTCTAGCAAAGGCGTTATATATTCGTAGTCCTCATGGGTCAACTGCCCAACAGCTTTGATATACAGGAAGAAATCATCATCAATTCTCTCCATGCCAATGGAGATTCCGTGACGCTTGATTTTCATGTCTCCTCCTTTTTATAGTTTGTGGAATGACCCGGTCATCTTAAGCAAATACTTGTGAGGGTGTTTCTGGTTGAGTCAGATATTCGCGTAAAGATTCATATACATTTCTGGTATTTTTATCGAAAAAAGGATCTTTTAACTGCTTGACCTGTCTGTATATTTGTTTCCAGTCTTCTACCTGTAAATATTGCTCTATTTGAGGAAAAATCGCAGAATTTTCCAGCTCAATATGATTCCGCTGTAACTGCAAATAGCTATTACTAGCTCCTTGTAACACTCTCCTCTCAACCATGGCGTCATTGGCTACGGCATAGAAAAGTGCACACATATGCTTGGTGGTTGCAGCAATTTTTTCGTGCTGCATCTGCGCTTCATAAATAGCACTTCGGTCATGCACAGGTTTGGTCAACAAGCGAGCAAGAATCAAGTCTTCTACCGGATGATGATATTTATCTGGGTAAACAGAAAAATAATCCAGTGCGTCAAGAATCAGAGAGAGGGTGTTAGGGTCTCGCTCATGAGTTCCAAAAAGGTCCTGTAGCAAGCGCTCAAAGGCATTGAGCATTTGCTGCATATTTTTATGGTCTAAACAGAGTTGTCGGTAGATGTTGTTCATCCCAGACCTCCGCGATCAGTTTCGAAGCGTATTGTTGCCAGCAGACTCAAGAGAGGAATTGATGTGGATCAAGTAGCGAAAAAAAAAGTGGTACAACCTGAGGATTTTGGCGCAGTAAAGAAATTAAAGGGCACCATTTTTAAAAATTATCTAAAACCAGTTATCGAGTTAGAGTCATACAAAGGCTGTGAGATAACGAAATTGGGCTCAAGCCATGTTAATTGCCGCACAGGGTTTGAGTATTAATTCCTCATTTTTATTTTGGAGGCTGAGTGCTGTGGTGCACTCTAATTACGGGGGGCAACGGTTAAATCAATAGGAGAATAGGCCATACATTATTATTGGTGTCCTACCGGTCCACACAAGCTGGTGACGGTGGGTATAAGTCACTGGTGTGAGAATGAGGCAGTGACTGGTGATCCTAGTATGGTTTTGATGTTGGCTTAGCGTAAGGGCCAGCAGTGACAAGGTATTTGAGTAAAACAAGCTTTTAAAGAGGTGGCTTATGAGTCCGGCCCCTGAATTGCTCTTTTCTAAGGCAATCAATAGTCCAAAACACGGCTAACTGGCCGGGTTTTGGTTTTCGCGCAATCCCTGTGACCTTGGTGTACAATGCGCGCCTTTCTAAAATGCTCAGGATTCTTTGAGTAGTCAGTGGGGCCTGTTGGCGCCTGAGGCCAAGTTGCAAGGCCTGAGCACAGTGGTACCGAGTTACACCAGTCTCTACTCAGCCCGCATTACCGAGGGAACACCATGTTTGATTCATCTGTCACGCTCGCTTCTTACGATCCCGAAATCTGGGAAGCTATCCGCGAAGAGGATTCTCGCCAGGAAGACCACATTGAGCTGATCGCCTCCGAGAACTACACCAGCCCACAAGTCATGGAAGCCCAGGGCAGCAGCCTCACGAATAAGTACGCAGAAGGTTATCCGGGCAAACGCTACTACGGTGGCTGTGAGTATGTGGATAAAGTGGAAACCCTGGCGATTGAGCGCGCCAAGGCGCTGTTTGGTGCGGATTACGCCAATGTACAACCGCACTCTGGCTCCCAGGCCAACTCAGCGGTATATCAAGCCCTGTGCGCCCCCGGCGACACCGTGCTGGGTATGAGCCTGGCTCACGGCGGCCACCTGACCCACGGTGCCCGCGTCAACTTCTCTGGCAAAATCTACAATGCGGTGCAGTACGGTTTGAACCCGGAAACCGGTGAGGTGGATTACGAGGAAGTGGAGCGTCTAGCTCTGGAGCACAAGCCCAAGATGATCGTGGCCGGTTTTTCCGCCTACAGCCGCGTCATGGATTGGGCGCGTTTCCGCGAAATCGCCGACAAAGTGGGTGCCTATCTGTTTGTAGATATGGCCCACGTAGCCGGTCTGGTTGCCGCTGGTGAATACCCATCGCCGATTCCCCACGCCGATGTGGTGACCTCCACCACTCACAAGACCCTGCGCGGACCGCGCGGTGGCATTATCCTGGCCCGTGCCAACGAAGAGATCGAGAAAAAACTGAACTCCGCGGTATTCCCTGGTGGTCAGGGTGGCCCGCTGATGCATGTTATCGCGGCCAAGGCGGTTTCCTTTAAGGAGGCCATGAGCCCAGAATACAAGGCTTATCAGAAGAAGGTGGTAGAGAATGCCCGCGCTATGGCGGAGACTTTCCTCGACCGCGGTATCAATATCGTTTCTGGCGGCACCGATGATCACCTGATGCTGGTGGATCTGATCGGTAAGGAATACACCGGTAAAGATGCCGATGAGGCCCTGGGCAATGCCAATATCACGGTGAATAAAAATGCGGTGCCTAATGATCCGCGTTCTCCCTTCATCACCAGTGGCCTGCGTGTCGGTACTCCGGCGATTACCACGCGCGGTTTCGGCGTGAAGGAAACCCAGCAGCTGACCCATTGGATCTGCGATATCCTGGACGCACTGGAAGGCGGCGATGTTGAAGCCACCATTGCCGATGTGAAGCAAAAAGTTCTGGAGATCTGTGCACAGTTTCCAGTGTACAAGAAAGCCTAATTTAGCCTTGCTGGAAAAAGCGGCTCGGTGAGCCGCTTTTTTTATGGCTGTATCACAGTGTGCTGCACCGCAGCGGTGCGTGGTGCAGTCACAGGGGGCAACGGCTGTGATAAACTGCGGCCCATTTTCCATTCCCCTGGGGACGATCCCACATGCACTGTCCTTTCTGCAGCGCAGAAGAAACCAAAGTAGTCGATTCCCGCCTGGTGGCGGAGGGCGATCAGGTGCGCCGCCGGCGCGAGTGCCTCGAATGCCATGAACGTTTCACCACCTTTGAAAGCGCAGAGCTGCTGTTGCCCAGGGTGATCAAACAAAATGGCCAGCGCGAGCCCTTCAATGAAGACAAATTGCGCGCGGGCATCCAGCGTGCGGTAGAGAAGCGCCCGGTCAGTATCGAGCGGGTGGAATCCGCAGTCTCCCAAATCAAGCATGCGCTGCGCGCAACGGGTGAGCGCGAGCTGCCCGCAAGGGCCATCGGTGAGCTGGTCATGGAGCAGTTGCGCGAGCTGGATGAGGTCGCTTATGTACGCTTTGCCTCGGTGTATCGACGCTTTGAAGATGTCAGCGACTTCAGTGAAGAAATTGAGCGCCTGACCAGTAAGGAAAACCAAACGCAATGAGTCAAATGGCTGTAGAGAGTGCCCAGGCACTGATGGGCCGCGCTATTCAGCTGGCGGAGCGCGGTCTCTATACCACTATGCCGAATCCCCGGGTCGGCTGTGTGATCACCGATGCTAATGGCCAAGTAATTGCCGAGGGCTGGCATAAGCGTGCTGGCGAACCCCACGCTGAAATAGAAGCCCTGCGCGATGCGGGCGAGCGGGCCCGCGGCGCCAACGTCTATGTGACCCTTGAACCTTGTAGCCACAGTGGCCGCACAGGTCCCTGTGCCGAGGCACTGGTACAGGCCGGTGTCGCCCGCGTGGTTTACGGTATGGAAGACCCGAATCCCAGGGTTGCAGGAAGCGGTTTGCAGAAACTGCGCGATGCGGGCATTGAGGTAGAGGGGCCAGTGCTGGAAGAGCGCTGCCGTGCGCTCAACCCGGGTTTTATCAAGCGTATGACCTTGGGGTTACCCCTGGTGCGCAGCAAATCTGCGATGAGTTTAGATGGTCGCACCGCCATGGCCAGCGGTGAATCCAAATGGGTTTCGGGCCCGGCTGCGCGCGCCGATGTGCAGCGCCTGCGTGCGCGCAGCTGTGCAGTGGTAACTGGCGTAGAGACTGTGCGATTCGACAACCCGAATCTCAATGTGCGCGCCGATGAGATGGCGCTGGAGCTGCTCGAAGCGGAACAGGCTGCAGAAGTTCAGCCCCTGCGCGTTATTGTCGACAGCCAGCTGCGCACGCCGGCAAAGGCCTTTATTTTGCAGGGGGACGCCCCCACACTGGTGTGCACTACTGAGCGCGCCGATCCAGAGCGTCGTCAGCGACTGGAAAACGCCGGTGCCGAAGTTGTCGTTTTACCTCAGGACAAGGACGGTCGGGTAGACCTGCTTGCCCTGCTCAAAGAGTTGGCCCGACGCGAATGCAATGAAGTACTGATAGAAAGCGGTGCGATCCTTTCCGGTGAGTTTCTCTACCGGGGGCACGTAGACGAATTGATTGTCTATCTGGCGCCCAAGCTGCTCGGCAGCACTGCGCGGCCGCTGTTTGAATTGCCCATCGAGCGTATGGGCTCGGTGCTGCCGATCACGATTACCGATATGCGCGCGGTCGGCCACGACTGGCGTATCACCGCAACCACGGATATCGAGCGCTGATGTTTACTGGAATTATTGAGGCGGTCGGCGAGATTGCCGATCTGCAGCCGCGTGGTGGGGATCTGCGCGTGCGTGTTAGGAGCGGCAAACTGGATCTCGCCGATGTGCAGCTTGGTGATAGTATCGCCACCAACGGCGTCTGTCTGACCGTAGTGGAGCTGCCCGGTGATGGCTACTGGGCGGATGTTTCCGCGGAGACGCTGGATGTCACCAGTGTCAGCAGCTGGAAGCGCGGGGATAGGGTCAACCTGGAGAAGGCATTGACCCCACAAACCCGCCTTGGCGGCCATATTGTCAGCGGCCATGTGGACGGTATCGGCGAGGTGGTGTGGCGTAAATCTGAGGCCCGTGCCGAGCGTTTTCGCCTACGCGCACCGGATAATCTGGCTCGTTATATTGCCCACAAGGGCTCGATTACTGTCGACGGTACCAGTCTTACCGTGAACGCGGTGGACGGCGCTGAGTTTGAACTCACCATTGTGCCGCATACCCTGCAGGAAACGATTATGCAGGGCTACGCGGCTGGCACCCGGGTCAATCTTGAGGTGGACTTGATCGCACGCTACCTGGAGCGCCTGCTTCTTGGCGAGGAGGCGGCCAAATCCAGCGACGGTGGTATGACACTCGAATTTCTCGCCCAGAACGGGTTTTACAAGCGCTAGCTGGCTTTATCCCGGCATGCCGCGCCAGTGAGGGCGGGTGAGTGTAACTGCAGGGAAAGCCGCTCAATTTGCAATTGATTAATTTATCCAGAGTTAGCAATGGAATTAAATACGGTTGAAGAACTGATCGACGATATCCGCCAGGGCAAAATGGTGATCCTGATGGACGATGAGGATCGCGAAAACGAGGGTGACCTGGTGATGGCAGCGGAGCAGGTGCGCGCCGAAGATATTAACTTTATGGCTACCCATGCCCGCGGCCTGATTTGTATGCCCATGTCCAAGGAGCGCTGTGAGCAGCTGGACCTGCCGCTGATGTCGCGGGATAACGGTGCCCAGTTCAGCACCAACTTCACCGTCTCTATCGAAGCTGCCGAAGGGGTGACCACCGGTATTTCCGCTGCGGACCGTGCGCGTACCGTGCGCGCCGCCGTAAATAGAAATGCCAAACCCAGCGATATCGTTCAGCCCGGACATATTTTCCCGATTATGGCCCAGCCCGGTGGCGTACTGAGCCGTGCCGGCCACACTGAAGCAGGCTGTGATCTTTCCCGCTTGGCGGGTTTCGAGGCGGCCGCGGTAATCGTTGAAATCATGAATGACGATGGCACCATGGCACGCCGCCCGGACCTGGAAAAGTTCGCGAAAGAGCACAACCTGAAGATCGGCACTATTGCCGACTTGATAACTTACCGCGCGCTCAACGAAAAAACCGTGGAGTGCGTCAACGAACGCAAAGTGCGTACCGAGTTTGGCGAGTTTAAACTGCGCACCTATCTCGACAAGGCCCGCCGCGAGCGCCACTTCGCCTTTATCAAAGGCGAGCCTACGCCAGAGGAGCCAACCCTGGTGCGCGTACATGTGGGCAACACCCTGCGCGATGTGCTCACGATTCAGCGCGGTGATGAAAAATTTGTCCCCTGGACTTTCCGTCGCGCCATGCAGCGTATCGAGAAAGAGGGCAAAGGTGTGGTGGTATTGATCTGCCACAACGAGACCACCGAGGAAATCGAGGAGAGCATCGATTGGCTGATCAGCGGTAAACAGCAGCGCCCCAGCCAGGATCTGGTGTACAAGCAGGTGGGTACCGGTTCGCAGATACTGCGCGATCTCAAGGTGCGCAAGATGCGCCTGATGAGTGCGCCGTTTAAGTTCAGCGCTATTTCCGGTTTTGAACTGGAAGTGGAAGAGTACTTGAACGTCGAAGAGTAATAACAGAATGTTTCCCGGCGCATTTGAAATGGCACGGGTATGGAAAGAAATACGGATTGGACATTATGAGCAACATTCAAGTGATTGAAGGGGATTTTGTCGGCAGTACAGGTAAGTACGCGCTGCTGGTGAGCCGTTGGAACAGCTTTGTGGTTGAGAGCCTCAAAGACGGCGCCCTCGATACCCTGCGCCGCAAGGGCATCAAGGATGAGGATATCACCATCTACTACGCCCCCGGTGCCTTTGAATTCCCGCTGGCCGCGCAAAAGCTGGCGGAAACCAAAAAATTTGATGCGATTATTGCACTGGGCGCGGTGATTCGTGGCGGCACTCCGCACTTCGAATATGTCGCTGGTGAGTGCACCAAAGGTCTGGCTCAGGTATCCCTGAATACCGGTATTCCGGTGACCTTTGGTGTGTTGACTGTGGACTCCATTGAGCAAGCTATCGAGCGCTCCGGCACCAAGGCTGGCAACAAAGGTTGTGAAGCTGCCGAAACCGCCCTGGAAATGGTTTCCCTACTCGGCAAAATCTAATTGCCACAGCGCCGGCCAGTTGCGCCGGCGCTGCCCATTCTGAGAATTATCTACCGGAAAAGACAATGACCGTAACTGCATCTGCCCGCCGCAAGGCGCGCCACTACGCCATGCAGGCGCTCTACCAATGGCAAATGGCCGGCGCCAGCCTCAATGCGATTGAAGCCGAGTTCCATACTGACAACGATATGAGCAAAGCCGACGTGGAATATTTCCGCGATATCTTCCACGGGGTTGCCAAAAACCTCGACGAAGTAGAAGGCGCTTACTCCTCCCATCTGGATCGCAAAGTGGAAGATCTGGACCCGGTGTCCCGCGCCCTGCTGCGCATGGCCACTTATGAACTGAAAAACCGCATCGATGTGCCCTACAAAGTAGTGATTAACGAAGCAGTGGCACTGGCGAAAAAATTTGGCCCCACCGACGCTTTCAAGTTCATCAACGGCATCCTGGATAAGACTGCTGCAGACCTGCGCGCTGCGGAAGTGGCTGCAGACAAGAAGTCCTGAAGTCACGCTGATGGGAACTGCGCCGGGCGAATTTGAAATTATCCGCGATTTTTTCGCCAGTGCTCCTGTGGGCGAAGGGGTTGCTTTGGGTATAGGTGATGACTGCGCTCTATTGCAGGCACCCGCCTCGGGGCAGCTGGCCACCTCTATGGATACCCTGGTGGCAGGCCGCCACTTTCCGGCTGATGCGGACCCCGCTGCTATTGCCGCGCGTGCACTCAGGGTTAATCTCAGTGACCTGGCGGCAATGAATGCGCGCCCGCTCTGGTTTACCCTGGCCCTGACCCTGCCTGACAGTGATGCAGTTTGGTTGCGCAAATTTGCCGATGGCCTGCTGCAGACCGCGGCACAGTTTGGTGTTTCTCTGGTCGGGGGCGATACCACTGCGGGCCCTTTGTCGATCACCATTCAGGTGATTGGACACACGGAATCGCCACTGCGCCGAGACCGTGCCGGTCCCGGTGATCACGTTTATGTCAGCGGTCCTCTAGGTGCTGCTGCCGCCGCTCTGCCGGTGGTGCTGGGAGAGCAGCGGGTGAATGCCGATGTGCAGTTGCAGTGTGAACGCGCCTTCTATTATCCCGAACCCCAATTCCCTGTGGCTGCGGCGATTGCCGAGTTGGCCAGTGCGGCTCTGGATATTTCCGATGGTCTGCTCGCGGACCTGGGACATATTTGTGAGTCCAGCCGTGTCAGCGCTGATATTCATCTGGAGCGATTGGCCGTTTCTCCCTTGGCGCAAACTCTTGCCACAGAGAAAGCAATGGCTCTGGCTACAGGCGGTGGCGATGATTACCAACTCTGTTTTACCGTTCCCCAGCAGCGGGTTGCAGATTTGGACCAACTGGGCCTGAAAGTAACTGCTATCGGCACCCTCATTGAGGGCAGTACCGGGGTGCGCTGCTGGCATAATGGCAACCCTTGGTCGCCAGCGGTCACTGGCTATCAGCATTTTTAAATGGTATTGGCCCGGAAGTGCCGGTGGTGGCTTTGGAAATAAGACAATGAGAATACATAACCCCAGTTTTTCCGAGCTTTTGCGCGATCCTACTCTGTTGCTGGCTTTTGGTTTTGGTTCGGGGCTGGCACCCAAGGCACCGGGTACTTTTGGCACTCTGGTTGCCATACCTTTTTGGTGGCTGATGAAAGATCTCCCCCCATCTTGGTACCTGGGAATCCTAGTGGTGACGGGTTTAGTGGGGTGTTATTTATGTGGCGCTGCGGCAAAGAAGCTCGGTGTGCATGACCATGGGGGCATCGTTTGGGATGAGATGGTGGGCTACTGGCTCACTATGTTTATGGCCCCGGCTGGCTGGATTTGGGCACTTTACGGTTTCGTACTTTTTCGCCTGTTCGATATCGCCAAGCCACCGCCCATCGGTTGGGCAGATCGGCGGGTACAGGGTGGCGTCGGAATTATGCTCGACGATATACTGGCCGCCGTTTATGCGGCTTTAATATTGCAAATAACCGTGTTTTTTGTAGGGGCTTAGCGGATAGGGATTATCGATGCACAAGGCATTTTGGCTTCTGCTGGGGTTACTGGTTTCCAGTACAGCCTGGGCACAACAGGTACAGCTGAAGGGTTTGTTTGGCGATAGCGCCATGCTGGAAATCGATGGCCGCCAACGCATTCTTAAGGCAGGCCAACAATCACCGGAAGGGGTTGGCCTGATTGAATCGACGACCAGTTACGCGCGTGTTCGCGTGAATGGACGCGAACAGAAGCTCACCCTGGATGCGCCCATCGCCGCAAGCTATGCCCAGGCTGAGCGCGCCGAGGTGCGCTTGATGGGAGATAGTCGTGGCCATTTCAATACCGATGCCTGGATTAATGGGATGCGGGTTCCGGTGATGGTGGATACCGGAGCGACTACTCTGGCAATCAATTACCCCACCGCCCAGCGTCTGCGCTTAAATCTTAATGGTGCCAAGCGCATACCGGTGTCGACCGCCAGTGGCATCACCAGTGCTTATTTGATCAATCTCAGCAGTGTCACTATCGGTGGCATTAAATTACACAATGTAGAAGCTACCGTGCACACTGATAACTTTCCCCAAGTGGTGCTTCTGGGAAACAGTTTTCTCGGCCGGTTAGATATGGAACAGCAGAGGGGTGTGCTGATACTGCGCGCCCGCAACTGACGTGAAGAGGTATTAAGTTGACCATTCGTTATGTGGAATCCTCAAAGCTGCCCACTTCCTGGGGTATGTTTGAAATGCACGGCTTCGAGGAAGTGGAGACCGGCAAGGAGCATGTGGTGCTCACCATGGGGGACTTCGATACCAGCGAGCCCCTACTGGCCCGCATTCACTCGGAATGCCTGACCGGTGATGCCCTGTTTTCCCTGCGTTGCGATTGTGGTGCCCAGTTGCAACATGCCATGCACCGCATTGCCATGGAAGGACGTGGAGCTATTTTCTACCTGCGCCAGGAGGGCCGTGGCATAGGCCTGTTAAACAAGATCCGTGCTTACCATTTGCAGGATTGCGGTGCGGATACCGTGGAGGCCAATGAGCAGCTCGGCTTTGGAGCCGATATGCGGGATTATTCAATTCTGAAAGCGATGATCGACCACCTGGGTATTCATGCCATTCGCTTGATGACCAATAACCCGCGCAAAGTAAAAGCGTTGGAGGACTTGGGTATTAATGTGACTGAGCGCCTGCCGCACCAGTCCGGGCGCAATCCCCACAATGCCAAGTATTTGTCCACCAAGAAAGGCAAGCTTGGCCATTTGATTGAAAATGAGGATGAGGAAGGGAAAGAAGAAAAATAACTTTTAACCTCCTTCAGGCACCCCCACAAAAAAAGGCCGGATAATCCCGGCCTTTTTTTGTGGAAATTAATTAAAGCCGAGCTCGAGTATTTGAAGTTCGGCTTTGAATAATTCAGAAGCTCCAAAAATATTGGGCTTCTAATCTTTAAAGACCTTGCCACCTTTCATCACAAAGTCCACGTCTAAGAGTTCCTCAATATTATCCAGTGGCGAGCCATTGGTGGCGATAATATCGGCGTACTTACCGGACTCAATGGTGCCCAGTGAATCGCTCATATCGATCAGGTCGGCGGCGTTAACGGTAGCGGACTGCAGGATGGCCATATTGTCCATACCGGCTTCACTCATCAGTACCGCCTCGCGTGCATTGATGCCGTGCTTGGATACACCTGAGTCGGTACCGAAGGCAATTTTTACTCCGGCATCGACCGCTTTACGGAAATTGCCGCGCATGTCTGTGCCAACACGAATGGCTTTTTCCTTCTGAGCTTCAGATAAGACATCGGTATTTTTTGCCAGCTGTACCACGGTATCGCCGGCGAGAAGTGTCGGAACCAGGTAAGCGCCGGTTTCTTTAAATAGCTTATGGGCGCGGGGACCTGCGTAGGTGCCGTGCTCAATACTGTCTACACCGGCCTCCAGTGCGGCGATAATGCCTTCTTCCTGGTGCGCATGACTGGCTACTTTGCGACCCATGCGCTGGGCTGCCAGGACCACCTCTTTTAGCTCATCGATTTCCATCTGCTGGCCGGTACCTGTAGCGCGATCGGTAAGTACGCCACCGGTAGAGGTGATCTTGATAAAGTCAGCGCCGTATTTGATCGTATGACGGGTCGCGCGGCGGCAATCATAGGGGCCGTCGCATACCGTTCTGGTTTTATCGTCATGCAGTGCCATTAACTCGGGGCTGACTCCACTGATATCTGCGTGCCCTCCGGTAATACCCACTCCGCCGGCTGCGATAATACGTGGGCCATCTACCCAGCCATTATTGATAGCATCGCGCATCGCATACATTTCTTCACCGCTATTACCCGCATCGCGTACAGTGGTAAAACCTGATTTCAGAATACGCATGCCAAACATTTGCGAGCGCATTTGGGTCAATGGCATGGACATCTTTAGGGCTTCGGAATCGTTTTTGGGGCCCAACTCAGTTTGCAGGTGAACGTGCATATCCATTAAGCCCGGCATTACGAAGCTGTCCTTAAGATCAATGACTTCGGCATCATCTCTGTTCACATAACCAGGGCGGATGGAAGTAATCCTGCCATCCTCGATTATTACGCTTTGCTCTTTTAAAGGTTTTTTACCGGGAACAGCGAGCAGTGTGCCTGCGTGGATAATGGTTTCTGCCAGTACTGAGGAAGAGAAAAGAGTCGCTGCGATACTGCTGAGAAGGAAACGCTTCATGATTTGTACACCTATTTATTATTTAGGCACACGCTAAATCAATCTGCGGAATATGACAATTGCGAGCTGATTACTTGGTGAGAGCCGGGAAATAGTTTCTAAAAAATGAAAAAAAGGCCGGAAAATCCGGCCTTTTAAAATTTATAAAGAATTAATATCTACGGCGTGGTTGCACAAATACTGCAGTAGTTCGGCCGGGTAGAGTAAAGGTGCCGCTGTTCCTATCAAATTTTACTTTGTGCAGGCGTGAGTCTACTGATCGGCGCTGACGTGGGTGCTTGAACAGGTACTCACCAATAAGGTTTTCGCTGGTGAATTCCAATGATTCGTCATCGCCATTAAACAGCACCACAATACGTTCAAAGCGGCGATCGATGCTGCCACTGGAATCTGATAACTCCATCACAATCAGCCCAGGAATCTGGTCGGGTCCGGTGTTGAGGAAATTGAGGTGTGCCTCTACGGACTCGGCATCAGACAAGCGGAACAGGGGAGAGCTGTTGCGAATCGCCAGCTGCTCGTGGAATAGAGCGGAGCTCCACAAGCGGTGCCGGCGCAGGGGAGCCAATTCCGGGTTTGCCAGTAAAGGTTGCATCAGGGACCAGTTATCTTCGTTTTTATCTGCGATAGGTAAACCCGCACCCCAATTATCGGTGGCGAGGCTGAAGTCCAGTGCATTAAACCAGTCACCAGAGTTGTAACTGTCCCGATCCATCGACTTTGAGCGCAGGAAATCCTGGCCTGCGTGGATAAACGGCACTCCCTGGGCGAATAGAACCAGGGAATTACTGAATGCCTGGATGCGCACTCGTTCAGCCAAGTCGGCGCTGTCACTGGCTTTGATCTGTACTCCGTCAAACAGCGTCTCGTTGTCGTGGGCGGCAATATAATTAATGGATTCCTGCGGGTCGGCGGTATAGCCGGTGGGCTGGCCGTTATAGATTAGCTCGCTGCCGGTAATGATATTGCCGTTGGCATCTTCAAAAGGATAATCCGCCAGGTTGCCGGCGAGGGAAACGCGGACTTTATCTGCCAGGGTTAGCAGTGTGGCACGCTCATCTTCTCCCTCAAACTTACCGTTACTGTCGGTGAACAGACCGGTACCAAAGCCCTGCTCCTCAAAGCCTCCGAAGGGGTTGCCGCCACGAACGGAATCGCGCAGGCGATCGTTAAAGGTGCCGACACCGCTGCCGGCCATATTGCCCTGGCGGGCCTGTACAAAGCGAGCATCGTCAGCCACCTCGCCAAAATTCCAGCCCTCGCCGTACAAATAGATAGCGTTGCCATCGACACCATCGGCTGCCGGGGTCAGTGATTGCAGTGCCGCTTGCGCCTTGAGGATATTGTCGAGGCTGTGGTGTCCCATCAGATCGAAACGGAAGCTGTCCACCTTATAGGCCCGGGCCCAGGTGACCAGGGAATCGATCATCAGCTTTTCCATCATGGCGTGCTCACTGGCGGTGTTGGCGCAGCAGCTGCTCATTTCCACACCGCCCTCCAGATTGCGGCGGTGATAATAGCCGGGGACGATTTTATCGAGTACGGAGTTGTCGTATTGGCCATAGGAGCTGGTGTGGTTGTAAACCACGTCCATCACCAGCCGCAGGCCGGAGTGGGATAACCCTTGCACCATTTGACGGAATTCGCGAATGCGCGCAGGTCCATCGGGAGCGCTGCTATAGCTGCCTTCGGGGACCGTGTAGTGCAATGGATCGTAGCCCCAGTTAAAGCCATCGGTATCGCGAACAGAATCTACCTGGGCCTGCTGCTCGCTGCTGTCCGATGCGTAGTCTGAGAGGTCCGGGGTTTGCTGCTGCTGCGTGCGATCCTCATTGACTGTGGCAAAGTCAAAGGCCGGCAGCAGGTGGATATGGGTGAGGCCGGCGCGGGCCAGTTTATTGAGGTGGCGCATGCCGTCGCTGTGCTTGCGGGTGAAAGCCTTGAAGGTGCCGCGCTCTGCTTCGGGGACAGTTTGATCCGCAATACTGAAATCGCGTACGTGCAGCTCGTAGACACTGATATCTTCCGGCTGGGTTAACCTGGGCTTGCGCAGGCGATCCCAACCGCGCGGCTTCAGGTCCCGGTCATTCAGGTTGACGATCTGGCTTTTGCCGCTATTGATGGAGAGGCTCAGGGAGTAGGGGTCGGTGACCAGGTTGGTTTCAATCTGGCGGCTGAAGTAGGAATACACCTCGACCTCGTAGAGGTAAAAGCTGCGGTCCCACTGCTTATCGATATCGGCACTCCAAACCCCGGTAGATTCATCGCGCAGCATGGATACCACCTGATCGGCGCTATCGCTGCTGGAGTCTGTAAACAGGTGCAGCTTTACTGCCCGTGCAGTGGGCGCCCAAAGATCGAGCTGGATACTCTCCTCGCCGACACGGGCACCGAGTTCACCGTCGTAGTAGAAGTGGTCATCGAGGGCACCGGCCATCTGCACACCAGTCGCATCCAGTAACGTGCCCTCCGCATCGTAAGCGGCGAGTGCGAGTTGCTGGGTGACCAGATCACTAGTGGAAGCCTGCCCCGGCAATTGCCAGGCACTGAAACTGGCCAGGTGCGGGAATTTTTGTTGGGCGCTGTCGGGCAGGGTGGCGAGAGGGATGAGATCGATGGTGCCATCGGAACGGATATCACCGTCCTCCAGTTTTAGCTCGGCGCTGTTGCTGTAGTGCAATTTAACCTTGGTGCCTTCCTGCACCTGGATATCCCAGGCAAAGCTGCTGCTATCCACCCAGTGCGCTTTATCGCTGCTCAGGTCACCCTTGGCGAAGCCATCACTGCTGACGGTGACTTCTTTACTATTCGAGTCAAAAGCAAAGTAGATTTCATCGTAATCGGCAGCCACGGTAAAGCTGACGTTGGCTCCATTGTTGCCGTAGCTCTCCTCCCAGCCTTCGTGCAGGGCTACCTTGAATTCATAGGAACCGGCAGGCAGCGCTGAGGTGATAAAGGTGTAGGCGCCATCTCCATCGGCATCCTGCATCCAGCTGCGCAGGCAACTGGGTTGCCAGTCTCCCGGGCACCCGAGTAGGGATTGGAAGTTGCCGGCTACAGTGGCGACCACGCTATTGTGGTTGTCGGTGATCCAGTGACTCTCGTGGTCGTAGATAAATTTAACTTCGCGGGCCTCATCCAGGCTAAGGGAAATATTACCGCCGTCCCGCTGGCCGCCCCAGCCATAATTTTCATCCCAGCTATTGTTGAGAGCGGCTTTGTACTGCCAGTTGCCGGCGGGTATCCAAAAGCTGCCTTGCCATTTGTCGTCTTCGCTGTCATAGCGGAGCAGGGTGGCGACACAACCTGGTTGCCAGTCGCCATCACAGCCCAGTTGGCTTTGTAGGTTGCCGGGAATATTGACCTCTGTGGGATCTGGTGTGTCAGATGCCCAAACCGGTATTTGGATGGAGCAGAAGACTGCCCCCAGAATCAGCCCGGCCCTTGTGCCGGGTCCTGTAAATTTTGTTGTTGGCATAGCGCTTCCCATTTTTTGTTGTACTTGTTGCGGTTCTCTCAGTTGGTATTGAATCGCAGTCACGCATTGACGGCCTCCCACCCCGAGGAGGTGGAGGTCTGGGGGAGGTGGTTGGGAGTGTCATAAAACCTTTATAAATTCGTCACTTGGTGGAAACACCCGCAGGAGAAGATGTTTCCCGAGTAAACGCGATGGCGAAAGAAAAAGCCGGATCTATACTCAACTGATCGGGTTATGGTGAGTCGAGAAAGGTGATGCACTCGCTGTAATCGGATTCGAAGGCCGGCTTTTGCCGGCTTTGCTTTTTGTGGCGGGGCAATTACTAAGAGGCTTCCCAGGATTACCGACTTGCTCCTGTTCCCTGGTAGTGCTAATTTGCCCATAACCCGCCAAGTACAATGGCGGAGTCCAAAACTCAATAACTGCGGAGGATGATTGATGATTGTTGCAACCCTCCGTCGGGTCCAGTAGCAGCCTCCAGCTGCCCACGCCCGGCGATAGATTCCTAGACGTCGGGCTTTCCCTGAGAAAGCTCTGTTGGCCGCGTATCTGCGGTCGCTTGGTGCTTTGTTGCGCCCAGAGGGTTTCAATCTTGAGTAAATCTCACTTTACCCGCCGGTCTGTTAATAGATTCGGCACTAAATCCCCATCTATCAAAATTGAGCGGGAAGCTTCTCCGCTACAAAAACTTGGTTGGAAGTCTTTTTTCCAACAGCAGCTGACGCTCGAAGAACTCGAACAGTATTTGCCGCTGCGGGTTATGGCTGTACACCGCAGTCGCCTGGAATTGGCCGGCGAGCAGGGGGCTGTGTCCCTTCCCCTAACCGGGAGTCTTGTGGCTAATTTGCCCGCGGTGGGGGATTGGCTGTTGTTAGAGAAGAGCAGTGGATATTTCGTGCGTTTGTTGAGCCGCAGCAGCCAGTTTGAGCGCATGGCACCTGGGGGGCATCAGGTGCAGATGATCGCCGCCAATGTCGATAGTGTTTTTATTGTTTCCTCCCTGAATGATGACTTTAACCTGTCACGTATTGAGCGCTATTTGGCTCTGGCTCGGGAGTCCGGTTGCAGCCCACACCTGATACTGACTAAGGCCGATCTGTGTGAAGATACTGCCCCTTTTCTTCAGGCTTTGCGCCCATTCGGTGAATTACCTGTTGCAATGGTAAATAGCCTGGATCGAGAAAGCGTGGCACAGCTGCGCCAGTGGTGCTTATCTGGGGAAACTATCGCGCTGTTAGGTTCTTCTGGAGTGGGTAAATCCACTTTGCTAAATGCGCTGTCTGGCGAATCCCTGGCTGAGACTGGGACCATTCGCGAAGCCGATAGTAAAGGGCGCCATACTACACGGAAGCGCTCTCTTCACACCCTTAGCTGGGGAGCGCTGTTACTCGATAGCCCTGGAATGCGGGAGCTGGGGTTGGTGCACGTTGAAGATGGCGTGGCGGAGACTTTTTCCGATATTGAGGCCTTGGCTAGGGAGTGTCGCTTCTCTGACTGCCAGCACCAGTCAGAACCAGGCTGTGTGGTACAAGAGGCGATAACGGGCGGTTCGCTGGATGATCGGCGCTTGCGCAATTGGCAAAAACTGCAACAGGAACTAAGCCGTAACGGTCAAACTCTCGCGCAGAAACGGGCAGGGGAGAGAGCGCTATCCCAGATGTATCGATCTGTGCAAAACCAGGCGCGTAAACGTAAGTATCACGGAGAGGATTGAAAAAATGACTGCCTCTTTTTTTACACCTCTATTTTTTTTAAGCGCTATTTAACCAGGCTTTGAAGGGCAGCATTCGCTGCCCTTCAAAGCCTTTATACAAGCTAGCGGGCCAATTTTAATGTGACTACCCCGACGATAATTAACAGTACTCCGAGATATCGTCCGAGACTGGCTGTCTCACCAAAGAAAATGACTCCCATCAGAAAGGCACCGGCCGCACCGATACTGGTCCAGACAGCATAGGAGATGCCAATGGGAATCTCTCGCTGGGCCAACCACAATAAAAACCCACTGAGGCCAATAAATACGACCGCCATTACAACACCCAGCAGGCGAGTCGATGTCTCTTGGGATATTTTTAGCCCCAGCACCCAGCCTATTTCACAAAGACCGGCCATTAACAGGTAGAACCAGGCCATGCTTTTCCTCTTTAAAGGGTAATTTTTAAAAAATCTTATTTCGACCTCCTCTTGGAGGTTAGGTCGGAGAATAGCTATCTGCCACTTTGCCTAGAAGTTAGGGGAAATAGATTGACTAATTTGCAGATGACGCCTTTTTATAGCGTGTTTTTACTTCGGTATAGCTTTTGACAGGGAGCTTGATAGCTTAATGCGGAAGGAGACTTTGAGAGAAGTAGGGGGAGAGTGGGAAAACCCTGCCCAGGTCCTGTATGGTTGACTGATATCGAAGGAAAAATAAGCTGGAAGCATGTTAATAAAAACCAAGAGCCTGGTGCTAATACTTTTGTCGGTCAGTCAGGTGGCTTTGTCGGATTCGGCGAAAATAGAGTCGGTCGTTGTCACAGCCAGTCGTGTTGAGAAGCAGTTTCAGGATTATCCAGAAAGTTTCTCCATGGTTGATCGTTTCGAGTTAAAGCTGATTCAGCACAATCATATCCAGCAAAGTTTAGTGAGGGTTCCTGGGGCCAATGTGGCAAGGGGTAACGGCCAGGAATATTTACCCGCATTGCGTTCGCCAGTACTGTCTGGGGCTGGAGCCTGTGGCAGTGTGCTGACAATGGAGGATGGCATCCCTCTGCGGGCACATGGATTCTGCAATATAAATGAGTTGTTTGAATCCCATAGTGAAATGGCTCAGAGAATTGAAGTTATTCGCGGCTCGGCCAGCACCCTGTATGGTTCCAATGCTATGCATGGTGTCGTGAATATTCTGAGTCCGGAAATTGAAGAAAATACCAAGGCCTTCTCTGGCATTTTAGGCTTTGAAGGTGGTCCTCACGATTACTATCGAGCCAGTATTTCGGCAGAATCTAACCTTTCTAACAAAGGCCGAGTGCGAGCAGATCTTTCCCTGGCATCTGATGGTGGTTATCGGGACCACTCTGGTTACGATCAACAAAAGCTCAGCCTTTTGCACTCTGTCACTACAGGGAAGACACAAATCCGTTCTCGTCTGGCAGTCACGAATTTAAATCAGGAAACAGCGGGTTATATCGAAGGATACAATGCCTATCGGGATGATCAGCGGGACAGGGAAAACCCGAATCCAGAAGCATTCCGCGATGCCTCCGCGGTACGGCTTTACTCCATTCTCGATATTGATTTGGGCTCGGGAAAAAAGCTATCACTGGCCCCTTATCTTAGAAAAACAGATATGCGTTTTCTGCAGCATTATTTGCCGGGGCAGGCGTTGGAAGAAAGTGGCCAGGAGAGTATCGGCTTGCGGAGTAGCTATCTTTTTAGCTGGGAAGGCAACTTGGAAGTAGTAATGGGGCTAGATACAGAATTTACTCAAGGCTACTTACGAGAACTCCAAAAAGATCCAACTGAGGGATCAGATTTTTTGCGGGAGACTATCCCTGTAGGTAAGCACTATGACTATCAAGTAAATGCTTACAGCGTAGCTCCTTTTACTTTGGCTACCTGGAATGTTACCGATACTTTAAAGCTTTACAGCGGTGTACGTTTTGAGTCGGTACAGTATGACTACAACAATAAAATGCTTTCTGGCCGTACGGCCGAGGATGGTCTCCCTTGTGGCTTTGGTGGCTGTAGGTTTAGCCGGCCAGAAGACCGCAAAGATAGTTTCCAGAACTGGTCACCCAAACTAGGAGCTACTTACGATTTCACATCAGGCCTGCAATTATTTGTCAATATGGCTCAAGGATATCGGGTTCCCCAGGCAACAGAACTTTATCGTTTACAGCGAGAACAAACTGTTGCTGAATTGGAGTCCGAGCAAATCAGCAGTATTGAATTGGGGGTACGAGCTATTAAGGAAAACCTTTCTTATGAGCTCGTCGCTTATGGAATGCGCAAGCGCAATGTGATTTTTCGGGATACGGAGTACTTTAACCAATCGAATGGGAAAACCTCACATCGCGGTGTAGAGATGGCTCTTGGCTATAAATTTGCCCAGGACTGGCGACTGGAGACTTCTTCCAGTTATGCGGAGCACCGTTATCGAGATGAGCGAGAGCTGAGGGGAGTACTACTGGATGGCAATCTTGTGGATTCAGCTCCCAGGGCTTTCGGTAGCTATCGCCTGCAGTGGCAACCTCGGCAAGGTATAAACGCTGAACTGGAGTGGTTGTATCAGGGGCGCTATTACACCGACCCCCAAAATCAGCATGAATATTCTGGGCATAACTTATTGAACCTGCGAGCCCGGTGGGAATTTGATCGTTGGGCTCTCTCAGCAAGGATGTTAAATCTAACCAATAGGGCTTACGCAGAGCGAGCGGACTATAGCAGCTTTGCTGGGGACAGGTATTTTCCTGGGGAGCCACGCGCAATCTATTTATCTGTATCTTCCGAGTGGTGATTTGATTAGAGGGTTTTTAGCGGATACTTCAGCCATAAAAAAGGGCAGGAAATACCTGCCCTTTCGTTTATCTAGCCCGCAGAGATTTGTGATGTTACAGGGGGAGTAACCTGGGCCGATGCAGAGCCCTGGCTTTCAATCCAGCTGTTCATTCGTGTTTCGAGAATATTTAAGGGCAGGGCACCGGCGCCAAGGAGGGCATCGTGGAAGCTGCGGATATCAAAATTATTGTCGAGTTCCTCTTCTGCTTTTGCACGTAGCTCCTTAATTTTTAATTGCCCTAATTTATAGGCCAGTGCCTGTCCAGGCCAAACCAGGTAGCGATCAATTTCCACCGTGACATCGTGCAGAGGCTTGGCACTATTTTCCATAAAATAGTCAATTGCCTGCTCACGGCTCCAGCCCAGCTGATGCATGCCGGTGTCTACAACCAGACGCACGGCGCGCCACATATCGTAGGTCAGCGCCCCAAACTCGCTGTAGGGATCTTTGTACAAGCCCAGGTCATAACCGAGGCTTTCGGAGTAAAGGCCCCAGCCTTCCACAAAAGCGGTATAGAGAGCCATGCGTCGCAATGGGTGAATATCAGCTTGCTCCTGGGCCAGTGCAATCTGTAAGTGGTGGCCAGGCATTGCCTCATGTACCGTCAGCGCTTCCATTTCCCACTTCGGCCTGCTGGGCAGATTATAGGTATTGGCAAAGAAGATACCCGCGCGGCCGGCTTCGTTGGAGCCAGGCTGGTAATAGGCCGTGGTCTGTGACTGCTCCGAGTAGCCGGGAATGGGTTTAACTCCATAGGGCAGCCTGGGCAAGGTACCAAACAGGGCGGGCAGCTCGCCATCGATGCGCTTGGCAATATCCCGGTAGTCTCGTAACAGGGCCTCACGGCTGGTGTGGTAAAAGCGTGGATCAGTGCGCAGGAATTCGGTAAAAGCCTTGAAGTCTCCCTGGAAGCCAGTCTTCTGTATGACAGCTTGCATCTCTGCACGGATACGCTTCACTTCGGCCAAGCCTATACGGTGGATTTCTTCCGGGCTAAGGTGAGTGGTGGTGCTCTCTTCTACTTTGTAGGCATACCAGCGCAGGCCGTCTGGGCGACTGCTGAGGGCGATGCCTTTCTGTGCACCAGGAATGTATTCCCTTTCGATAAATTCCGCTATGTCTCGCCATGCCGGTAATAACTGGCTTTCGTAGATGGCGAGGGCGCGCTGGCGCAGATTTTTTTGTTTCGCTTTGGGGATAGCGCTGGGCATTTCTGCGAAAGCACTGAGCAGAGGGCTCTGCTCGGGAGTTGTGGGGATCAGTGCGCGGATCTGTCGGGGGAGATCACGCAGAGTGATTTGCGGCGGAGTAACCCCTTTTCTTAATCCTTGCTGCATCAGGGTCTGTGTCTGTGTTACCAAAGTTGGTAGTTTTGATAGGCGTGCCAGAATATCTTCGTAATCAGCAACCGTACTCTGCGGCATACTGTTAAGTACACTTGGAACATAGCGCTGAATACCGCTCATATGGGTAATGGGTTGTAGATGTTCGGGGAACTGAAAGCCCTTCACCTCACCGAGCAAATCCTGGTAAAGCAGCTGGTAGTCCAGTTGTTGCTGCTCGGGTAACTCGCTGATATCGAGGTTGCGGGTAGCACCTAAAAGTCGACGAGTCTGTTCTTGTCGAGCTTCAATGCCTCTCTTTGAGTTGTCTACCCAGCGATCATTTTGCCCTGGATAGCCCTCATAAGTGGCTTGGCTGGGAAAGCTTTCCATAATCCAGCGATAGCGCAGATCTTGTAGGGCCACTAGTCGTTCAGAGGGATTCTCTTTCGGTAGCGCCCGATAGGCCTTCTTAAAGTTTTCCTGTTCCATTGCGGTTGCACTGAGGCTGGCGAACAGACCGATGGATGCGACAAGAGTTTTCTTGAGTAGTGACATCTTTCCCCCAAGGCGTGCGGAAATTGATTGATAGAAGGGCGCTAGGTCACGCGGTATCGTCAAATCAATAGTAAGCGGCTGAGTTGTGGTTCAGGAGCCCGATATCCCAGATGGTTATCGGGCCCTTATGGTTAGTTTGCGGCTGCGGCGCGGTCGTTAAAATTGTGCCGGTTAAGCAGCTGCAGGCGCTGGCGGATTTGTTCCTCAATGCCGCCGGCATCGAGGCCTATCTCTGCGAGCAGGTCTTTGTGTTTGCCGTGCTCAATAATGCGGTCCGGCAGGCCCAGTTGCAGTACGGGCAGGGTTCGCGCAGAGCTGTTGAGATACTCCATAACGGCGCTGCCAGCACCTCCGGCGACGGTATTTTCTTCGATGGTGACCAGCAACTGATGGCTGTCGGCCAGTTCATCAATCAGCGCTTCATCTAAAGGCTTGACCCAGCGCATATCGGCGAGAGTGGCGCCCAGGCGCTCAGCCGCTGCCGTAGCGGGGGCGAGTAGAGTGCCGAAATTCAAAATGGCGACGCCGCTGCCTTTACGCAGTAGGCGGCCCTTACCCATAGGTAACTCGCGCATCTCTTCTTCTATTGCGGTGCCCATACCGGTACCGCGGGGATAGCGCACAGCGGCGGGCCCCTCGTACTTGTATGCGGTATAGAGTAATTGGCGGCATTCGTTCTCGTCGCTGGGTGCAGCGATGGCGAGGTAGGGCAAGCAACGCATAAAGGTTAGATCGAAGCTGCCTGCATGGGTTGGACCGTCTTCACCTACAAGGCCGGCGCGGTCGATGGCGAAGGTGACATCCAGGTTTTGGATAGCAACATCATGCACCATTTGGTCATAGCCGCGCTGTAGGAAAGTAGAGTAAATGGCCACAACCGGCTTTTGGCCCTCGCAGGCGAGGCCGGCAGCGAGAGTAACGGCGTGCTGCTCGGCAATAGCTACGTCTTGGAAGCGTTTTGGAAAACGCTTGGAAAACTCTACCATGCCAGAGCCCTCACTCATGGCGGGGGTAATTCCGATTAGGCGCTCGTCCTTTTCGGCAGTGTCACACAGCCACTGGCCGAAAATATCCTGATACTTGGGCAGCTTCTTCCTGCCCGGCACAGCCACCTGGACTTTGCTCTCTGGCTCCAGCTTGTTCAATGCGTGGTAACCCACCGGATCGGCTTCAGCCGGACCAAAGCCTTTGCCTTTGGTGGTGGCGATATGCAGTAGCTGGGGACCGGGCTGGCTGCGCAGGTTGCGCAGGGTGTGCACCAGATCGTGCATGTTGTGCCCATCCAGTGGCCCCACGTAGTTGAAGCCCAGTTCCTCAAACAGAGTGCCGGGTGTGATCATGCCTTTAACATGCTCTTCGGTGCGGCGCGCCAACTGCCAGGCCTTGGGAATAGCCGATAAAATCTTGCGGCTGCCCTCGCGCATATTGAGATAGGCCTTGCTGGCAAGAATCTTGGCGAAGTAGGTAGCTAGGCCTCCGACATTTTTAGAGATCGACATGCTGTTGTCATTGAGCACAACCAACATATCCCGGCCTGTGTGAGACGCGTGATTGAGCGCTTCGAAGGCCATGCCAGCGGTCATAGCGCCGTCACCAATCACCGCCACGACTTTGCGCTCGTCGGGGGAGCCCAGGGCCATTCCCAGGGCGGCACCGATAGAGGTACTGGAATGCCCCACGCCGAAGGTGTCGTAGGGGCTCTCACTGCGCTTGGGGAAGCCTGACAAGCCGCCTTGCTGGCGCATGGTGAGCATCTGCTCGCGGCGGCCGGTGAGTATCTTGTGAGGGTAGGTTTGGTGGCCCACATCCCAGACCAAGCGGTCCTCTGGCGTGTTGTAGATATAGTGCAGGGCGATGGTCAGCTCCACCACACCGAGACCGGCGCCGAAGTGTCCGCCGGTTTGGCCGACACAATACAACAGGTACTCGCGCAGCTGGCTAGCGAGTTCGGGCAGTTGGCGTTCATCGAGTGCGCGCAGCTGTGCCGGCTCGTCAATGACGTCAAGCAGCGGCGTATGCGGGCGTGTGCGTGGAATTTCTTCGAGCATCAAACGGTTCAATTGCTACAGATGGTATTAGTGAAGGGGATTGTATGCCTGTGAAGGGCATATTGCATCCCAATGACGGGGTAGAGATCCCGACTTAGTGGCCGCGTTGGACGATATAATCGGCCAGCTGCTTCAGTAGTAGTGTATCGCCGGGCAGTGTTGAAAGGGCACTTAAAGCCTCCCCGCGCAAGCCCTGGAGCTTCTCTTTTGCGCCTTTGAGCCCCAATAGGGAGACATAAGTCGGTTTGTTGAGAAGGGCGTCTGCGCCCTGAGTTTTACCCAGAATGGCAGTATCTACTGTGACATCAAGGATATCGTCCTGTACCTGAAAAGCCAGGCCAATGGCTTCTGCGTAGAGGGTTAGCGCTTCCAGTTGGTCGCTGGTGGCACCACCGTGCAGCGCGCCCATGCGCGCACTAGCGCGAATAAGGGCGCCAGTTTTCAGGCGATGCATCGCTTCTAGTTGTGCCAGGGTGAGGGTTTTATCCACAGAATCCAGGTCGATGGCCTGACCAGCAACCATCCCCCGGCTGCCAGATGCCTTTGAGAGCTCTGCAATAAGTAGTAGCTTCAATGCGGGTTCGGTGTTATCGGCCAACAGCAGTTCGAATGCCTGGGTTTGTAGTGCATCACCGGCGAGAATAGCGGTGGCCTCGTTGTAGGCGATATGGCAAGTGGGGCGACCCCGGCGCAGGTCGTCATCATCCATCGCTGGCAGGTCATCGTGCACCAGTGAATAGGCGTGGACGCACTCAAGGGCAGCGGCACTGGCGTCGCATCTGGCAGGATCAAAATCCACCCCATGGAAGACCTGGGCACAGGCGTACACGAGTGCTGGGCGCAGGCGTTTGCCAGGGCCCAGTGCGGCATAGCGCATGGCCTCAAAGAGCTTATTGGCACCGGGAATAGATTCTGCCAGCGTGTTGCGGATACGGCTTTCGACACGCTGAGAGGAATCCTTGAGGAATGCACTCAGCTCGGCGGGCAGGGTAGGGGAGCTCACTTAGGAATCGCCTGAGGAGTTATTGGCTTCGAACGGCAACTCGCGAATACTACCGTTCTCCTCCATCAGCATTTTGACCTTTTGCTCGGCGCTGGCGAGTTTTTTCTGGCACTCACGGGTGAGTTTGACCCCTTGCTCAAAGTCGGCCAGGGCCTCCTCCAGGGGCAGGTCTCCTGCCTCCAGGCGTTCTACTAATTCTTCAAGAGCCTCCAGGCTCTGTTCAAAACTTGCCGATTTTTTCTTTGCCGCCATAGCATCGCCTCGTAATTGCGGGGCAACCTTAGCCGCTGGCGCGGCAGGGGTCAATTGGCACGGAGTAAGGGGTAAGAGGGAGTTATTGCAAAGCCTCCCTTGAAAGCAGGTAGTGGGCCAATGCTTTTTTCTGCTCCTCGGTGAAATCATATCTGGGCATCGGGGGGGTTGGCGTATCAAAATAGTCCGCCAGGCTTTGCACGGTGTACTTTTTGTTGAGCCCTGCTAATGGTACCTGTTGCTGGTGGCACTGCGCACAATTGTGGCTCAGGTATAGCGCTCTTCCCTCGCGCGCGGCGGTGGCATCGGTTGGTGGTGGTTTTTTGGGCACCCTAGGTGTGGTAGGTGTTCTCTCCGCGGATAACTTTACTTTTTGTGGGGTAGCGGTGGGTGAGAGACGATAGATGGCCCCCGCGTAATCGTCTGATATATAAATATTGCCCTTGCCATCTTCGGCAATTGCCACTGGCCTGCCAGAAACCTCCTTGCGGTTGTTGCTGAGGAAGCCCCAGAGGAAATCCCGCTGGGTGATTTTCCCGCCTTCATCCCAGTGTAGAGATACCACTTTGTAACCATCTTTCACGCTTCTGTTCCAGGAACCGTGCAGTGCTACTAAGGCAGCGCCGCGATAACCTGTCGGTTGTTCCGGACTTCGCAGGAAGCGGATGCCTAGAGGGGCATTATGTGCGGCGAACTCGTGTACAGGGGGGAGGGAAGCGGCAATCATTTCTTTGATGGTGGGGTCTTCATCGTCGATAAAGTCCGGGTCCGGTACCCGGTCACCATAGGCGTAGGGCCAGCCGTAGAATTTGTCGGCTTGGATAAGGTTGAGTTCATCGGGTGGCAGGTTGTCACCCAGCCAGTCGCGACCATTATCTGTGGCATAGAGGCCGCCATCTTTGGGTGACCAGTCAAACCCCACACTATTGCGCAGGCCGGTGGCGAATATTTTGAGGTCACTGCCATCGGGACGCAGGCGCATAATACTGGCGCGTCGACGATCTTTTTCTACACAGACGTTACAGCTGGAACCACTACTGAGGTATAGCCAGCCATCCGGTCCCTTTTCAAGGGTTTTGGTCCAATGGCCGCTGTCTGCCAAGCCTTCGACGATTCTCTGGTAACGCCCTGCCAGGCGGGCATCGGAGTGATCAAAGGGCACTCTGCCTACAGCATCGCTTTCCGCTATATATAGCCAGTTCTCATGCAGTAGAAGCCCGTGTGGGCGGTTTAAGTCTCCAATTAATATGCGCTGGCTGTCGGCGCGTCCATCACCGTTACGATCGGGGGTTAACAGGGAAACCTGTCCCTTCTTGGGTTGGGATACGAGGATATCCCCCGAACGGGTTATTGCCAGCCAGCGAGCATTGGGCACATTATCTGTAAATAGTTGTAGTTGATAGCCAGTGGCGGCTGTTAAATTTTGAGTGACCTCCTGCTCGCTGGTTTTCGCGCCTCCAATGATTTGGCGCCAGGGAACGCTAATACCCGAAGAGACTGCTGTGAAGGCGCTTGAAACAACGGCGCTGAAGATAAGCAAAAAAATTAGCGTATATTTCAACGTCTTTTTCCCTGTTTCGATTGAACTTGAAATAAAGGTGTTTATAGTGGCCGCGCTCATGCACTGAGCTCCGTTTTAGCACAGTGTACTCATCGAGTCTCCCTCTCATTTATTAAAGAAATATTTCACCTTGTGAGATATGTCTTACATAAAATTCAGCAGATTACCCCTACTCTTTTTTCGCCTGATGTCCATAATTAACTGGCAGGGACGCAAAAGGGACTGCAACTCTGCGGCAAAGGATAAAAGGAATGCGCCGCTCGCCCTAAGGATATGGGCACCATCCTGTGAGACGCACCGCCCGGGCCGGATTGCCTGGGCGGTGTTTTACATGCTCGAAGACTTTATATTTGTTCAAATAACTTTTAATAGTAATTCTTTACTTAATCTTCATCCTCTCTAATCGTTAATTATTCACGGTCGGTACTTTTTGTAAGCCAGGTCTGCTTCTATCTGGAATTTGTAATATTTATCCGCTTTAATGATGAGAGGTCGGCCATTATTGCTCGGGCCGGTGGAGGATGGCGCATTCAGCAATCAATCATTAGCAGTGCCCGTTTACGCTCTGGCATTCTCTCACTGCCGGGCTCTTGTCCTCTCGCCATTGAAATCATCAGCGGGTTATCGCCCTTATCACTTTAACGCCTTATCCAAACTGGACTCTCAAGTTCAGGCTTATTTGTCTATCTCTTTCTTCCAGGCAGCATGTCAAATCAGATACTTGAGTGCCGGAAAAGCATCCGCTTGGTTAACTGTAGTAGTAGGCCGGGTTCTTCTGTCTAACTGCGGGGAGGCGAAGTCATGCAAGCACGCATTTTGCGCCTGAATTTGGCGGGACAGCCATTGGACTGGCTCACTTGGCAGGAGGCTTCCTGTTTATACGTCCGGGATCTGGTTACCTGGTCTTTGGGGGGCATAGTACAGAGGGTAAGGGGCGGGTTTAATCGAAATGGAGAGCGTTCGGCCCTGGATCTGGCATCAATTATCGCCTGTGGCGGTGCTCGAATGGCGCGGCCACGCAACCGTCCGCCGCTTACAAACCGCGCACTTTTTTTTCGTGATGTGCACACCTGCCTCTACTGCGGGAGTATTTTTAAGTCAGCTGAGCTAACTCGAGATCATGTTATCCCAGTGTCGAAGGGAGGGATGGACTCTTGGGAAAATGTGGTCACAGCCTGTCGCCGCTGTAATCAGCATAAGGGCAATTTTTTACTTGAAGATATTGATATGGAATTACTGGCTCTGCCCTTTTGTCCCAATGCTGCAGAATACCTGGCTTTGATTAATAGTGAACGGATCCGCGGAGATCAGATGGAATTTCTGCGCAGTCAATTTTCCCGTAGACGACAACAGGACTGGTTGTTGCACTAGTTGTGTTTTGTTTACTGACATTAAAAAAAGGGGCTATAGCCCCTTTTTTTAATGTCACTTTTTTGAGTGGAGTTCAAGGTAGTATTTATTTAACCGATTGTTTTACCGCGGAACGAATTTGACCCGTCAGATATTCAGTAAAATCATGGCCATGGTTTTGCATCATTTTGGGGAACATAGAGTTGGGGGTCATTCCGGGGAAAGTATTGACTTCATTTAGGTAGAGCTCCCCTTCGTCTGTTAGGAAAAAATCGATGCGAGAGAGATCTTTGAGCTTTAGGGCCTTAAAAGTACGTATCGAGACTTCCTGAATCCAAGCCAATTGCTCTTCGCTCAGACCTTCGGCTTTAATAAACGTCTCGGCGCGACTGCCTGCGGCATATTTTTCCTTGTAGGTATAAAAAGTATCCGCTGGCGCGCGGACCTCACCGGGATGAGTGGCTATGAGCTCTTCGCCATAAGTGTAAACTGCCACCTCGAGTTCGCGGGCATTGAGGGCTTTTTCTACCAATACATAGGATGAGAGGGTAAAAGCTTCTGCGATTGCATCTTCCAAATCTTCCTTGTGGCTGATTTTAAAGCAGCCCACCGAGGAACCCTGGTTTGAAGCTTTGATAAAGACCGCTTCCCACTCTTCCAGTGCGGCGTGGGCCTTGCCCAACTCTTCAGCCTCCAGGCTGTGTAGAAACAGATAGGGGGTGTTATCGATCCCTAGCGCGCTCAGCCACATTTTCGTTTTAATCTTGTTAAAACAAATTTTGCTCGCCTCCGGTGCTGAACCGAAATAGGGGATGCCGAACATCTCGAGCTGGGATTGAAGGTCACCAGTTTCTCCTGGGTAACCGTGAATTGCTGGGATGACGTAATCGACATCCCAGGCATTGCCGGCTTCATCGCGAATCTTGCCATCGTAAAAGATATGATAGACGCGACCTTCTTTATCAGTCAGGCAGCCGCTAGCATCCATCTCAACTCGCATCAGGGCGATATCTTCAGATTCGGCCAATTGTCCTTCAATAAAATCTGCGGTGCGCAAGGACACTTCGTGCTCGCTGCTGCCACCGCCGCAGATAAGCAAGGTGTTGATCATAAAGTTATTCCATCGTGGTGCCAGCTGGAGGTGCCAGTAAAACCTGCTGGCACTGCTGCGGCATCGTCTTGGGTTTGGGTTTTGTCGGCTGGGCCTTAGTGCCGTTCAGTATTGCGTAGAATTCTTCGCTGAACCACCAGTCCAGGTCATTCCCGCAGGGTGTGGTGCGCACTGGAGCCTGAGGCTTGCAGTCACTGCTGCCGGCCGGGCAGGCAAGCCGCACATGAAAGTGGTAATTGTGTCCCCACCAGGGGCGTACTTTGCGCAGCCATTCATTGTCGGTGCCCGAAATTTCACATAAGTGACGCTTGATGGTGGGATGGACAAAAACCCGCTCTACCCGCTGATCCTCTGCGGCCATACGCAGGATCTTGGGGACTCGTTCGTCCCAATTTTCTTTGACCAAGCGATGTTCGCGGGTATCCGCCAGAGGGATAGCGGAGATATTATCGCGCTCCCACTCTGTCAGTGCCCGCTCTACGGCGCGCTTGTCTTGTGAAAACCAAATATCGACATCAAGGCCGGTCTGATGGCTACTGTGCCCTCCACTGCCAAAGGGACCACCTCGCGCCATGGACATATCGCCGATCTGAATTCTGCCGAGATTATTCCGTGCAACACTCCGGGAAAAGTCCTTGAGGAAGGCGATGGTGTCCGGATGGGCGAAGTGGCGATCGCGGCCGGTGCGCACCAGTTGATAGCCCTCGCCACGTAGAGGCAGGGTTTCTCCTCCCGCGAGACAGCCATTGGTATAGGTGCCTATGCTGGCTGGGTTCTGTGCGCTGGGGCTCTCACTCTCCTCCCAGGGGTTGGCCTGGGCCTGATGATAGCTCAGGGTGGCAGCGGCTAGAGCCAGAGAGCAGGTGAAGAGCTTGGTATTGGCGAACAGTTTGGGGCGATTAAATAAGAGAGACATAAATCCCTAGTTACCGATAAGTCTGGTGGTCGGGTTGCGCTGGGCGCGGACCCGACGAGTATAGACTGACAGTTTACTAGCTCTGTGACGCAAGTATCTCTTTACAGTTCCCTATCAGTTGGTCCATTTCCTGATCTGTGCCAATAGAGATACGCAGGTATTCACTGATGCGGGGCTTATTGAAGTATCTCACCAGAATCCCCAGTTCGCGCAGTGCCAGGTAGAGGGCCTCGGCACCAGGGGCAGGGGGCTTCGCCAGGATGAAATTCGCTTTGGAAGGTATAACTTCAAACCCCAGTTCAAGCAGTGCCTCTTCTGTGCGAGAGCGTGTGGCGACAACCTTGCTGCAGTTGTTTTCATGCCAGGCCCTATCGCGGATGGCTGCAGTAGCCACTTCCTGTGCGATGGCATCGATAGGATAAGAATTGAAAGAGTTCTTGGCGCGCAGCAGCCCCTCAATCAGGTGTTCCTGCCCCATAGCAAAGCCGAGGCGCAGACCTGCCAGAGCATAAGACTTAGAGAGGGTGTGAATGACCAGCAGATTGGGGTATTGCTCGATCAATTGGGTGGCGCTTTCCCCCCCAAAATCGATGTAGGCTTCATCAATGATCACCACTCGCTCTGGTTGTAGCTGCAGTAGTGCTTCAATTCTATCGAGTGATAAGTAGCGTCCTGTCGGGGCGTTGGGATTGGGGATAATAATTCCAGCGGCAGTACCCGAGAAATCCTCCACATTGAGACTAAAGTCTTCTGAGAGGAGAATACTGCGGGACTCTATGTCGAAAAGCTGGCAGTACACCGGGTAGAAGCTGTAGGTGATATCGGGAAACAGTAAGGGTTCGTTGCGGCGGAAAAAGCTATAAAAACTCAGCGCCAGGACCTCATCAGAACCATTACCGACGAAAACCTGCCTGTCATTCAGTCCATATCGCGTGGCAATGGCTGCGCGCAACTCACAGGACTCTGGGTCGGGATAGCGACGCAGGGCGTCGGCAAAATCTTTCTGTGCCAATAGTGCCAGTGCTCGGGGCGAAGCGGGGTAGGGGTTCTCGTTGGTGTTCAGTTTAATCAGAGTTGTACCGCTGGGCTGCTCACCGGGAGTGTAAGGTTCCAACTGTTCCAGGCCGGGGCTCCAAAACGCTGTATTCACTGCTCTACCTCTACGTTCTCGTTTTCTGCGGGAGAGTTCTCCTTGCTCTCATTTTCCGGCTCTTCTTTTTTGATAGGAATATCAAATAGTGCGGCCGAACCGGTGATAAATTCCTGCATGGGCACCGGTTTACGGAACAGCATATTATCGTATTTGAGCTCAGTGGAGAGCGCCGGTGTTTCTCGGAAGTCATCGATCGAGCTGATCGTTTCTACCAGACTGAGACCTAAAAAGCCGAGCGGCAATACTAGTGCTACAGCCCAGCGCCAGGCGCGCCCTAGGTTGGTGGCCAGATAACAAGCGCACCAGAGCATAGTGGGCAAAATGACAGCGAGTACCAGGAAGTCCAGAACCTCCATGGTATCCCCTATGGCGAAGTTGTAATTCAGTATACTGCCGAACCACTCCCAGACGGCGTAAGTGAGTACGCCCATAGCGGCGATGGAAAGGTGGGCAAAAAAGTGTGTTTCGTGGCGGACCACCCTGCCTACAAAAGCCCAGGCACCCGCATAAATCACCAAGCCGATCACCGCACTCACTAAGATGTTGACGGCGATGGTCCACTGATAAGTGCGCGCGTAGCCTAGGTAGCTAAGTAGTACCGTGGACAGAGCTACGGCGAGTACCAGGAGGGTAGCGTACAGAGGGTTGGATAGGCTGGCAAATAGGTTTTCCAGCGAATGCAGAGGGGTAGCCTCGGCAACATCGTCATCGCAATTAAATATTCGTAAGCGTGACTTACCACATTGTATTAGATCCCCAGAGGTAATCTGATGGGAGGAGATCTCCCCCGGCTTAACCGATCGGTCTTTCAGATTTCCCAGTAGCTGGCTACCATTCACCGTATTCAAATCGTGCAGAATATAACTGCCATCTTCTTCCCGGCGAATTTCTGCATGGCGCCCATCTGTGTGGATGTCTTCCAAGATTGCATCGTTGCTATAGGCGCGGCCCAGGGTGAACTTTTCACCTTCCATTCGGTAACGCACCTGCACCCGGTGAGCGCGGTTGAGTTCTTCAATTATCAGTGCCATTGGATTTCGCTCGTGAACTTCTCGGCAAAGGCGTCGGCAGACTCCCGGGTAAAGCCGGATAGAGTAAAGTGGCTGACCAGCGCGCGATTCTTTTGGTCCACGCTGAGGCTCAAGAAAAAGATATCGTACAGATCGGGGAAGTTTTTATAGCGTCTTACACAGTAACTGGTGCGGCTAATTAGCGGTTTTTTACTGCGCTCTGGTTTGGATACGGGGCCATTGCCATTGCGCGGCTGGGAGGTAAAGTTCTGGCGGCAGCGGAAGTTGGTAACATCCTCTTCACTGGCACTGTTGCCAGGATAAAAAGTGCTCATCTGATGCTCGTATTCCGCATAAAAGCGTGCCGGTAGAAGACCTTCAGATTCGAGCCAGAAAAACTCGTACTCCACTCGACCGGTGTTAAAGTCGTCGGAGAGAAAAATCACATCCTGCCCAGTACAACCTTTATCGATGCGTTTAATAGGATTGTCGCTATCTTCCTCACTATTGCCCCAGCACTTGATGGCGGGCACTATTTCCCCAACAACCTTGGCCTCGCCGAGGGAGCGGCGCTGCCAGTCCGCCTCCAGTATGGAGTCGATAATACGCTGTTGATTGTCGAGCAGCTGCTGGTAGGTGACCTTTTGTAGGTCCAGTGCCACATTGCGTTGATGGAAGTGCTTTAACAAGTTGATCAGTTTATCCACCGGAACCAGGAAGCTCACCTGGTTACCGGCAGTTGCCACATTGATCCCCACTACTTGGCCGCGAGTATTAATAGCCGGGCCACCACTCATGCCGGGATTAATAGAACCGGCAAAATGAATACGATCGTAAAAACTGCCTCCGGCGATACCGTTGTAAGTGCCAGGGATCAGGGTCATCCCTAGATCCAGAGGATTACCGAGGGAGACTATGGTTTCGCCTTGCTTTGGGGTTTCGGTGGCGAGTTGCAAGTATTCTTTGCCTGGCTTGTCTTGGCGCAGTAGCGCCAAGTCGTTGACGACATCGATATCCAAGAGCTCCAGGGTGCCCTTGGTGCCATCGGTTGAAAGATATTCCAGTATATATTTATCTGGATCGCTAACTGCTTGCGCGACAACGTGGTAATTGGTGGCGAGTAGACCATCGGCGGAAATCTGGAATCCTGAACCGAGCCCGGCTTTCGAATTAGAAGATTTTTCAATTAAGCGTATTTGATAGAGGCTACCGCGATAGTCGCTGTAAAGCTGCTCATATCCCTGTGCCAGCGCCAGAGTTGAGAGACAGAAGAGCACCCAGGCCAGAAAGTGGGCAGAAAAATTCGGCATTTTGTTTGATTAAATTATGGACAGAAGCGGTGATACTACGGGATATAGGGTAGTGCAACAAGCGGGCCACGGCAGGGGATAATTGCTACGCGCCCGCTTTTCAGGTTTTTACAGGTAGTCGGTGATTTTCGGTTGTGCTTCTACAACTTTTTTATGTGATTCCAGATAGAAGCGGGTGAAGGTAGCATCCGCTTCCTGCGCTGAGATAAAGCCTTCACTAAACCCAGGGCTGACCGGGTCAAGATGTAAGCGCGCACAGCTGATCACATGAGCCGCTAGCTGGGCCATATTTTCATCTCCCACCGATATTCGGATTGTGGTTGCGAATATACCCGCCGCCTCCATGGCCTGAGGAGAAAGTTCGGAGTGAGAAGTGAGCGCGGGGCAAAGTACCATGGTATTGGTCTGCCCCAGGCTTACCATCTGTCCAAATGCGGGCTCCAGCGCATCGAAGAAACTCTTGAAAGCCTCAGTGGGAATCTGTGCCGCTTCCATATCAATACTAAATAATGGGGTTGGCAGCTTATAGCGCATCAAGGCTTTGCGTAGCTTCGCGTTCGGATGGCTTTCCACCGCATGGCTGTTCACACGAATTTTGCTGTGACTGGCGAAGAAATGGCTGAGGCACTGGGTATTGATACACTTGGTCAACATACGCATTTCCAGAGTGCGCATACCACAGTGCACCTCCCAAGCTTTATCTGCATCTAGGAAAGCGCCTTTGATGTAATACACATCCCAGAACATGCACTGATCCCAGTTCAGCCCCTTGGCACTGTCGCCCTTGGGGATAAACATACGGTGGTTTTCCCCAATCACCACGCCAGCGGTTGCGGCACCGGTGCCGCCAATGTCTTTGGTGTAGGAATGTACAACAAAGTCCGGACGCTCCTCGCGATCTTTGCGTCGCAGTGGTTGGTAGAGGAAGGGGGTGGCCAGGGTGGCATCCAGGCTGATCAGAATATTTTCCCGGTGCGCAGCCTTACAGATAGCGGGTACGTCCAACATGATACCGTGGGGGTTGCAGGGTGATTCGATATAGACGTGTAGCTTGGAGCCTTGCTGAAGGGCATCGGCGTAATCGCGCTGTGTGTCGGCCAGTAGTTTTTCGAAGTCTTTACCGCTAGTGCCGTCAAACCAGACCAGCTGGATCGCCAGTTTGTCTGGGCGAGCGTAAAAATCCTGTAAGAGTTGGTGCACGCCGCCATAGATATTGCGCGAGACGATCAAAATATCGTCGCGACGCAGTTGATTGGAGAGTAGTGCGTCAATGGCGGCCATACCGGAATTGAAGTTCCAGGCCATATACTCATTGGCTGCCGGTCCGCACTCCAAATCCACAATGGCGTTGGCCAGGGAGATAGAAGTGGGGTTGAGTAGGCGCGAATAGATATCGTGGCTGGGTTCACGGCCGCGGAAGGCGTCATCTACCCACTCGGTACAGGCATAGATATAAGTGGCGGTGCGTGCAATCACCGGGGTAGCGGAAAAAATTGCCGGGATATTGTCGAACAGTGGGTAGCCGCCGCGGGTGGTGATATTGAAGTCATCCCCCTGCAGGCTCTGGAAGCTGGCGCGCAACGGATTTTGAAGGGTGTCCAATAATTTTGCCAGCTGGAAACTCATAAAGCGTTTGGCATTGAAGTAGGCAATTTTGTCGGACCGATCCAATCGGTTCAGGGTTTCGCTTATCTGGCCCCACAGCTGATTTAAGTTGCCCTGTGCCTGATATAACAGCGCCGCAGTTTGCTCCAGTAAACGCCCGTGCTCCGACTCCCGATCAATACAAAAATGCTGGAGTTGCTCCCGAGCAAGCTCCGCAATATTAGTGGCCTCAGTGCTGTTGCGTCGGGGAGAGAGAATTTTTACATCTTCGAGATTCGCTTCCATCGTATCCTCATCAGGTGATGCTTTTTGTTATTAGATGACTCTAACAGCCTAAGAGAAAGGATAAAATACTTGGCGTGTAATTCCTTGTAATTGGCCGTGATAGACCTGTAATTCCCGAGTTCGTAAAGTAGCTACCAGTTGAGGGGGTACGGGAGATTGTGAAAGCGGTTCCCTGCCACGGATGGGCAGCCCCCACAACATTTCGGATGGATTTAGTATTCTCGCACTGTCGGAGGTGCGAGAAGTGGGAAGAATCAGCGCAAGCTGAGCGGACAAGCTGGAACCGACGGGTGCAGAGTCTTAGTCGGACCTTGTGGATGAGCTTGCCCGAGGCACGGATGCCAAATTTTGCTCTTGATAGTGTTGTTGTAACCGTCGATGGTTGGGACCATCATTCCGGGCCGGCAGTGGCTATACTGCCGGCTTTTTTTCAGAGCGGAACTGGTTATCATGACGCAGTCACGGACGTATTTTACACGAATAAAAACGTCTTAGGATGACACCAAATAACAAATACTTACAAGGGGATGAACGATGAGCACTTGTGCCGATTTACCCGTGCTGGAGTGTGAGGTACCTAAAGAAGGCTTGAAGCTGGATTTAGTTTTACGGCCTAGAGAGCAAAAAGGTGGTGAGCCGCAGTACTGGCCTCTGTTTAATGCCGATAACCCAGAAGAGCATTTTGGCAACATGCGCTTTAAGATTCATAAGGGTGGCGTGGTTGTCCTGAAAATTACTCTGGATTTATCAGAGGTGGCTGGGCGCGAGTTAGAATTTGTGCGTTACCAGCAGAACCAAAAGCTGGATGGTATTATTGCGCTGAGCCCGGATTTCCGGCATCAGTTCCGCGCTCGTGCCAAGCAGGTGGATGGGGATTACACCAAATTAATTATTAGAATTAAGGATAAAGAGCAGATTCCGGATCGCTTTAACTTCCTGTGGATGTGTGTTGATCCAGAAACGGGGATGCACTTTGTTTCCGGTGACCCCGAAGCTGGTGTTGACCCCGTTCCTGGAACTGGTGGAGATGAGGAAAACTAGAGGCAGATAGCCATTAGTGTTTTCTCTGGTCCATTGGATTGGGTGCAAAGTTGCTTAAGTGATGGAAGGTTAAACCACTTCGCATCCATTCCCTGGGTGAGCAGTTGCTCAATATGATAATTTGCGGATTGCCACTCTCCGGCGAGGGCATACACCTGGGCCGCGTAGTACTTTATATAAGTGCTATCAGGCGACTCTCTGAGGAGTTCTTTGATTAACCCAATAGAGCTGGCAGTTTCGCCTAAATAGCCAAGTGCCAGAGAGCGGAACTTTTTTGTTCCGAGGTCTGTAGCCTCTGAAGTGAGTTCCAGTACTTTTAAGAAGTGCTCTCTAGCACTTTCTTCGTTTGAGAGCATCAGGTGGGTTTCTGCAATTTGCAAATGCATTTGTACGTTTTTGGGGGAGTCTTCCAGAATCTCTAGATAAACCTCTAATGCCCGTTGATACCTTGATTGGAAAAAAGCAATAGTGCCTAAGTTGCCTTTTGTTCTCCAGCTTCGCTTCTCCTGGGGAATGGTTAGTATGGCCTTTTCGGCGAGATTGAAGTTTCCTTTTTCAAGCTCGATAACCCCTAATAGCGCGTAGGCGGGCCAGTATCTTGATTTTGAAGAGCCTCGGGTCGATCCAGCTAGAACCTCTTCAGCTGCCTTATAATTGCCGGTCGCCATTTGGTTGATAGCAACTAAATGTAGATTATGTGGAGAGGGGTTTAGCCCCGCGGATTGTTGAGCGTACTCTAATCCTTTTACATAATCACCTTGCATATACTGGAAGCGGGAAAACTGCGCGAGTAGATGTGCGGAAGGGTGTCCTTTGTTCTGCAATTTTTTCAGGATGGATTCAAACCCCTCTTTATCTGCTGTAACAGACATCAGGGCCAGCTTCGCCTCAAGAATGGTAGCTTCATAGGGCTTTGACACCTCTGCATTTGCAAGAATTCTGAGGGCTCTGGTAAGAAACTCTCTATTGTTAGTATCGTTATAGTTTGTAAGCGCCATTCGCGCGTATAAGGAATAGAGGTTTATATTTTTGGGGTATTTAATAATTAAATCTTCTACACCCGTCAAATCAAGACCTTTAGCAGAAGCACTAATGCCATACATGGCAAGTGTAGTCAGGTAGAGGTTGTAATCTGCCGGCTCCATCTTGCTGTCAGTTATCGCTCCCTCATGATAAGCATTAGGGAAAAGCTCCTGCAGGCTATTGCCAATCGTATATTGAGCTTCCTGCTGCTTGGAGCTGAGGAATACAAAGCCGGTTTGTTGCTTGACTTGTGAGTCTATGGGGTTGATTCGCTGCAGCTCGATATTGCAGCGAGATTGCATACAATCCAGGCGGGCGCGAAGAGCATCAGTAACCCCTCTGTCCTTCAGTTTTTGTAACTGCTGTTCAAGGCTTGAGCTTTGGGAAGGGTTAAAACTGAACAGTGCGCTGGATTTAAGTTGGGCGGGGGTGTTCATTAATGCTTGACGAACCATTGCCTTGAGCAGGGTTTCCTGGTCTTCACCACCACGCACTTCGCCATTAAACTCTACTGGAAGGATTGCGATATACTGTGGCGGTAGCTGCATAAAAGTGCGCCAACCCCAAAATATGCTCACCCCGAGCAGGGCTATGCCGGTTAATGCGGCGGTAATACGCCCCCGCCTTCTACGTGGCTTAATTAATAGCTGGGTGACAGTTTCCGAATACTGTTGAGTATTTGCATCAATTCCATGCTTTCGCACCAGCTCCAGGGCCTCAAAAACCCTTTCCGCGGACTCAGGTCTCTGTTCTGGGCGCTTGCCCAAAAGTCGGTCTAATAATGCAGCAAGTGGTTTGGGTATCTCTGGCCAGGCCTGTTGCGGTGGAATATGGGGCTTACTGGTAATTTGCTGAGCAAAAGCAAGTGCGCTCTTATCACCGCGCTCAAAGGGTTTGCTTCCGCAAAGTAATTCATAGGCGATACTGCCCAGGCTGAATAAATCACTGCGGGCATCCAGAGTTGTACCCTGTAACTGCTCGGGAGACATGGCCTGTACACTGCCGGCGATATGGTCTTCTCTGGTGAGCTGCTGGTCGCAATCTAGGGCCTTGGCGATGCCAAAGTCGGTGATTTTGGCTACACCATCATTGGTGACCAGGATATTCTCGGGTTTTAAATCCCGGTGGATAATTCCCAGGCAGTGGGCTTTACCCAGCCCTTGGCAGATCTGCATCAGCAAATCGAGTTTCTCAGCTAGCGTGGCGGTACGTTCGCGTATCCACTCTTTGAGAGTAACTCCTTCAACCAGCTCCATAACCAGAGCGATATTGTGGTCTTCCTCCAGAACATCGTACAGACGTACAATGTTGGGGTGGTTTAGCCTGGCTAATAATTGTGCTTCGCTACGGAATCGTGCCTCGGCGGAGTTGCCGGTCATATCAGAGCGCAGTTGTTTGATGGCAACCTTGCGCCCCAGCTTTACATCTTCAGCCAGATAGACAACACCCATACCGCCGGCGCCAAGGGTGCGCTCTACCCTATAGCGACCTTGATATACCTCAGTTTTCTCCAGCGCAACTACGTCCATTGTATTTAGTTCTTTTCGGATGGATAGGGGATTCTACCCGATAGTACATTTTCGTGAAGCTATCTGTCTCCATTTCAGAGGAAATGGTTCACGTTATTCCATTTCTTTTGGATTGCTATCGGTTGCAAAAAGAAACTGCCTAAGGTTTACAAAGTCTTTATTTTAAGAGGAAAAGCGCGGGAGTTTCAGCACGCGAATCTCTAAGGTGGGCTCGCTCTAATGGAAAGTCATATCTGGCAGAAAAGGCTTTACTGTTTATAATAGCAAACAAAGGGGGGCATAGGCTCCGTACCTATAAAGTGATTGTTATAGGCACGGATCGATTCTTTTGAACTACAAATAGCGGTAAGAGCTGAGCCCCAAATTATGCTTCCTGCAGTTCAGTCTTCGCTTCAAGTTGAGTGCCCTTATAGATTTCAAACTGGTTGCAGCCCAGGCGGATCTCCCAGGAACGCCGCTCTACTAAGTTTGAGGTGTCTACGGCATCTGGCAAGGATTCAGAGATCTGCTTGCGTGCGCGGAAAATCTGGGTGTTCAGGTGGTTGACGGTTATGCCCAGTTCGTGAGTGGCTACCTGGATGGAAACCCAGCCTTGGGAGTCTGTATCCATGTCATTTTGCATATCACGGAAGCGTGCTCGAGCCAGGTACAGCAGCAGGTAGTTGTGAATTCGTGCGGGCAGGGACTGCTTCATACCCTCTCGCTGCAGCTGCAGCTGTACATGCTCCTCGTGGGAGCTGACAGAGAAGCGCAGGCCGAAATCTGTAATGGATAACTGCTGTAAAGAGAGTTCTTTGGTTGCGCCTTGGTTGTCGGCGAGAAACAGTTGCCAGCTCTGTAGGCCGCAATCAATACGGTCCCCGTGATTGACCATGCTCCTACTGCCCCCTTCACCGGTACTACCGGTAAACTCGTATTGCCATTGGGCGGTAACGGGGCTGAAATGCAAGCTGGCGAGGGGCTCGCTTTCGTCCGGTAGCAAGTGGTATTGCTCCAGTAACTGGGCTTCACCAGTCTTCAAGTCAATCAACAAGTTTTCTGGGGCATCGAGATTCTCGACAATCCAAGCGGGGTTGTTGACTTGTCCGAAATATATCTTGTCGCCGGTTTGCAGTGGGTAGCTCTTGGCCGGAACCAATTGCTGGCCATTTAGCCAGGTTCCATTGCGGCTAAGATCTCGAATATTCCAATGCGTGCCGGTCCACTGAATGGCCGCGTGAATACCAGAGATTTCGGCACTGGTGATACGGGTATCCACGGCTCCTTGACGGCGGCCGATGGTGTGGTGTGCCATCAGGTATACGGGTTGGTCCCTATCTGGATGTTGTAAGCAAGCCATTATCTTGTCCTTTTTCTCCGGGTTGCGTCGGGCGCTGAGCTAGAGCTGCTTGCCAGAATTGTTGGCAGTTCAATGCTGCAGATGGGATTGCTCACTCGGCAGCAATAAAAAGTAACCTACAAGTGCTATTGTCCAGATTCTTTGAGATTCGCTCTACAAGGCCAAGAGAGTTTGGCTATTTCCCCCTCTAAGGGAGAAGTGGGCGCTCACTAGGGGTCTGGCTGTAAATAAGTTTGAGGTTCTTTATACCTACTGTGGAATGATTGTAATCACTGCTACTACTAATGGTTGCTATTTTCACTGAAAAACTTTGCTGTCGTCAAAAGTAGCGTAATAGTTTGTGCTTACTAATTGTGAACTGGTTAAAATTTTAAGTGCTCGCAGTTTCTTTACTGCCATCTGGGCTAGCTGTCAGATGTCTTTTCTCCAGTATTTAGCTAGAGCTGAGAGATTCTTTAAGTATTATTTTTAGCGAGCTGTAGGTCATTTGGCACTAATCTAATGGATCTGCTAGCGCTTAAAAATGCCATTTTTGCGGCAGTTTCTGCCAAGTGGTGTTAAATGGGTACTTGAGGGATAGGAGCCCGATTTGTTGTAAATCGGGCTGTCAAAGGAATAAGGGTTTCTAAATAGGTTTAGATACGGATGCCTTCAATATCCAGAATCATTTCAACCTTCTGGGAGGCTGGGCCCAGATTGTAGTCGATACCGAAATCCTTCAGATCAAACTCTGCAGTGCCACTGAAGCCCTGACGGTATCCACCCCAGGGGTCCTTACCGCCCCCAATATTGGTAACGTCGATAGTTAGCGGCTTGGTTACCCCACGTAGGGTTAACTCACCTTTCAGCAGTGCCTTTCCGTCTTCTGTTGGTTCAAAGCTGGTGCTTTTGAAGGTTGCTGTGGGGAATTTTTCCGTGTGGAGGAAGTCGGAACCGCGCAGGTGCTTGTCGCGCTCGGCGTGATTACTGTTAAGGCTGGTTACGTCGATATTGACGTTTACAGTAGATTTTTCCGGTGCCTTGTCATCATAAAAGAATGAACCGTTGAAATCGTCAAAGCGTCCATAGAGCCAGCTATATCCCAGGTGTTTAATGCGAAACTGGACGAAGGCATGAGCGCCTTTGGTATCGATTTTATATTCCGCCGCTTGGGCTGTGGTGCCGAGCAGGGCAGCGAAAAGAAGGGCCGTGAGCTTCTTCATAGGGAGATTTCCTTTTTTGTGGTTGTAACTGTGTTTTGCTTATTCAAACGGGTGGGTATGCCTGATAGCCCAAGCATCCTGCGAAGTGTTACGTCCCTGTCGAAAAAATGATGCTTCAATGCCGCCAGGGCGTGAAGGCTGACCAAGATGATCAAGGTCCAAGCCAGAATTTCGTGAAGGCTCCCGGCAATGTCTTCCTGATTGGGAATGCCCTGGATAGTAGCCGCTACGCTAAACCAACCGAATACATCAATGGGGCGTCCATCGGCGGTCGATATCAGGTAACCCGATAGCATAATGGCCAATAGAAGCAGGTAGATGAGGTTGTGTATGCCACTGGCAGTGAGTGCTTGCCATCGAGGCGTTCCTGGGGCAGCCCTGGGGGTGATATTCACTGAACGCCACAGTAAACGAAGCACCAGAGCAATCAAGAGCAAAATTCCTATGCCTTTATGGATGCTGGGGGCCTGCTGATACCAGGGGTCATAATAGGACAGCTGGCGCATCCACCAGCCGAGGACAAAGAGGCCTATGATCGCTGGGGCCATTAGCCAATGCAGCATAATCGCGACCCAGCCGTAGTTATTTTGGTTGTTACGAGCTTGCAAGCTCTTTCTCCAAGTGTGTTTATTGATCGGGTAAATTGATGAGGCTTTAGTATGCTGATTTGATTAGCCTCGAATCCCGCCAGGGTTTTTCTTTCTGCTTGAAGAAAGTCTGGAGAGGCTACATTCGCACTCACCCCGTTAGCGGATTATAACTTGGCGCTAGGGTATCGTTTTTGTTGTCTATGACCAATGGCTGAAGGGAATCTTTGCGAGAGAGATCAATTAGGCTCAGGTGACGAATAAAAGAGACAGAAAGCGCAAAATTTGTGCTGTTAGTGGTGGCGGCTCCGGTTACCCTCACGTTCTGCGGCAAGAAGAATCCGCTCGCAGGCCCCTCTGTCCAGCGCTGTAGATCGCTGTGCCAGCTGCTCAGCCAGCCAGCTGGTGGAGTGATGTTCGCGGTCCAGGGCTAATTGTTCGAGTTGCCAGATCACGTCGAGCATTAACTGCCGCTCCAGCTTGTCTTCAGTTTCCTGGCTGGAGAACAACCGTGGCTCTAGCCTCTCCAAGTCGCTGCGCTTCAATACCAGCTCTGCCAGGCTAGGGTACCAGCGGCCACTGAAGGGCTCAGGGCGTTGATGATAGTCAAACGTGATTCGCAGGCGATTGCCCTCGGCGTCCTCGAGTAGAGGGGTGTCTTGCTCATAAGCGGGTAGGGCGGGGCTGTGTCGCAAGATACCGACAAGGGCCCGCCAGTCACTGCGGTTCTCTGAGCACAGGCGCAGTGGCTCAATCAATTCCCTCTGCCCCTCGCGATTGAGAAAGGTCAGTTTCTGCCCCGGACGATACCAGTAGAGATCGAGGAGCTTTTCCTCGGCTAAATCTGCAAGATGGATGCTGGTTAGGGGTTCCTCCGCTAGGGCGCTCAAGTGGCTGACGGCCTGCTGGACACTCAGCCATTGCTTGCGATGGAAATGTTTGCCATTGGACGTGGTCATGCGCTGCTCCAGCCTCGCGTTAAGCTCCCCAAAATTTTAGCAACCCTGAAAAACCACTAACCACTATAAGTGGCTTATAGGCTTGGCAAGTGATAAGTGAAGTCACATTTGCTGGCTATGATCCAATCGAGCCGTGAATTATCGCCAGATTTATTCAATTGTAGGAATATTAAAGTAGTGCCGATTGAGGAGGTCTGGAACACCTATTACATTGCCAGGGTATTAGTTTAGCAGTGGAGCACTGGTATAAGTTCGGCTCAGGAAACTGTGACTGGAGATTATTAACACAGAGACTGGGATGAATTGGTGGGTCATGCCATTGGCTGGAGATGTACAATGGCACTTTTATTTACCTGGGGTGCTTATGAAGTTACGAAATGCTCTTTTACCGCTGTTTCTCTCTGCAACCCTGTCAGCACCTGTTGTCGCTGGTGTGTCTTCTCAGGCACAGGAGACTTCTGACTATGCAGTTGAAAAATATGAAGAAGCCATGACTGAGACCTTAGCGAGCTTGGTACGCTTTGAAACGGTAGCTCGCGAAGACCTGCCTTTGGAGCGCAACCCTGAGTTTAAAGGCTTCAAGGACACTCTACAGGATAAGGCTCGGGAGCTGGGGCTGGAGTATCAGGATTTCGGCCATGTTGTGGTAATTGCCCTGGGTGAGGGGGCAGAGAAAGTGGGTATTGTTACCCATGGGGATGTCCAGCCAGCCAACCCGGCCAAGTGGCAGAAAAGCCCGTTTATGTTGGATGCGGAAAGTGAGCCAGGCAAGCTGATTGCCCGTGGCAGTGAGGATGATAAAGGTCCGATCGCTACGGCCCTTTATGCTATGAAAGCGATTAAGGATCAGGCGGTGCCCATGAAGCGCAGGGTTGAACTTCTGATCTATTTGGCGGAAGAGTCTGACTGGGAGCCCCTCAAGGAATTCCTGAAAACTTATCCAATCCCTGCCTACAACATCACCATCGACGCTAATTATCCGGTAGTGACTGCCGAGAAGGGCTGGAGTGAGGTGCAAGTCACCACTGCTGGTGTACTGGCAGCGAACTTCGATAAGCCTTATATAAAAAGTTTCTCAGGTGGTTATTTTCGTAGCCAGGTGCCGGATGAGGCGCGTGCTTTGCTGGGAAATGTTAATGCTGAGTTAGTTTCGGCTATCCGCGCTCGCGCCGTTCAGAATAAGCATGTCTCATATGAGTTTAAAAGCGGTAATGGCAGTTTAGAGGTAGTGGCCCGCGGTGTGGCTACCCACAGCTCAGAGCCTGAACATGGGGTAAACGCGATCGCCTATCTTGCGGATGCGCTCAGTGTGTACGATTGGCCCGCCAATGACGCTGGTGCGACGGTGCGCTATCTGAATGACTTGGTGGGCACAGGGGTCCTGGCTGAGAAGTTTGGCAGTATCGCTTATCGCGATGCATTTATGGGTCCAATGACGGCGGCAGTCACAATGGTGAAAGAGACTGAATCTGGACTGATCAGCCACCTCAACCTGCGTCGCCCCACAGGTAAAACAGCCCCGCAGCTAGAAAAGGAGATTGACTCTACCTTGGCCGAGTGGCAGGAACTTTCGGGTATCACATTGGCAGATACAAAAGTGATTTTGGGGAATCCCTACCGAGTCGACGATGCTCCTCATGTGAAACCTTTGCTAGAAGTTTTTCGTCATTTCACCGGTATGGAAAAGGCTGAGCCGGTCGCGATTGGTGGTTCCACCAATGCCAAGCTATTACCTAATGCTGTGAGCTTTGGGCCCTCTATGCCTGGAGTTGCTTATTCCGGGCATTCGGAACATGAATTTATTACCGTTGAACAGTTTCGGCTGAACCTAAAAATGTATACGGCGATGATGATTGAGGTGGCTAACCTCTAGACTGGTGAATCTGCGAGTTGTTGAATAAGAATAAGAATGTGGGCGCCAGAGTTTACTATGTAAAAACGGTTTTCTCTGGCGTCCGTTAGGAATCTCTTTTACCACTATTTTAGAAGCATAAGATGTTAAATTTTCTTCCCTCGGCAGTGTTGTTGATATTGGCTTCGGTATTGCTGGTCATCAGCACAATCCTTTGCTTTATTCCCATTTTGTTTTTTGTAGTAGTGCGATTGATTTTTCCATTTTCAGCGCTGCGCAAAATCTACACATCCATTTTTATGTCGATTGCTGAAGCCTGGATTACCATGAATAAAGGCTGGATGAAACTTACGCAAAAGACAGAGTGGGATGTGAAAATTGGAGGAGAGCTGAAAAAAGATGGCTGGTATCTGGTAACCTCCAATCACCAGAGTTGGGTGGACATCTTTGTACTACAGTCAATTTTTAACCGAAAAATCCCTTTCCTGAAATTTTTTATCAAGCAGGAGCTTATCAAGGTTCCTGTAATGGGGATCTGTTGGTGGGCTCTGGATTTTCCATTTATGAAGCGTTATAGCAAGGCATATTTGGAGAAGCATCCGGAAATGCGCGGCAAAGATCTGGAATCAACCAAAAAGGCTTGTGAGCGCTTTAAATTAATTCCCACCAGTATTATGAATTTCCTTGAAGGTACGCGTTTTACTCAGGAAAAGCATGATAGGCAGGGTTCCCCTTTTAACTATTTGCTCAAGCCCAAGTCTGGTGGTATTGCTTTTGCCATGCAAAGTATGGGGGAGCAACTTAACCGCCTGTTAAATGTAACCATTGTCTACCCAGATGGTATCCCATCATTTGCGGATTTCCTTGGGGGAAAAGTGAAGCGCGTAGTCGTTCGGGTGGAGCAGATTCGTATACCAGATAAATTTTTCACGGCTGATTATATGAATGACCAGGTATTTCGTGCTGAATTTAATCATTGGGTGTATAAACTTTGGCAGGATAAGGATCAGTTGATTGGAAATTTATTGAGAGATACTAAAGGGACTTAACGGGCGCAGGCTATTTTTATGGCGAATGCTGCTTAAGAAGGCTTGAGGGGCTGTTTTTTCAGCCCCGCCTTCCCAACAGATTTCCTCAATGAGGAATCAATCAAAGCCAGATGGGTAGCTGAGCACGAATTTCATCTGGCTGGCTGTCGACCAGATTTTTACCGGTCTCTCCGGCAACGGTGGCACGAGTAGGCGTTTTCAATGCATCGCGCAAGCTCCCCACCATATAGGGTTCAGCCACAATATATAACTTTTCAAAGCGGCCTTCTTGGCGCCCACGCTCCAGTGTATGGGCAATTTTTCTGGCAAAATCTTCACCACTGCGGCGGTGTAGATTTGCAAAATTTCCCATCGCATGGCGGCCCTGGCCGTAGCTGTCGAAGCTGCGTCCAGGTGCATCGCTATCTATTTCGCGTCCTGATAGTCGGGATTCTGGATGGAGTAGGGCTTGAATTTCATGGAGGTTGCCGGCGCGTTTTTGTGCTTCAAATATTCTGGCTTGCGATTGGTTGGCCACAAGAACCCATGCTAAAGCCATGAGCGTATCCTCATTCTTTTACTCTCTCTTATCCTAGTTAATTTCAGCGCCATCCACTATCTGTCTGGATTTAATTGGGTAACTATCTGATTTTTTTCACTTTCCAGAATATTGGAGAGTTAATTGTAGATAGAGGAGTGGGATTTGCCTGCGATGCTTTTCGGTTCATTTCTTAGCGCTTTATAGTTTTTCTAAATAGATGAAATCTAAATATTCACAGTTGTCTTTATGCCTTTTGTGATGGTTATTGCAGGCACATATTCCTACCGAATGGCGTGAGATTACCTAGAATGAAACCAAGATGTGAGAGGCGCAAGCCGGATCCATGGGTCTAGCTTGCGCCTCTTGCGACATAGCGGTAGATGGAGGTTGTAAGTATGAGTCTGATACCCAGAGGTTCTCTGCTGGATCTGGATAATATGTTTGAGCAGATGTTGTCACCTGGCCGCGCTATCGGCAGTGAAAGGGAGGGATTTTTCTCGCCACGTATCGACGTGAGTGAACGGAAAAACAAATATGAAATCAGTGCCGAACTGCCAGGTGTTGGTAAGAATGATATCAATATCACTTTGGAGAATGGAGTTTTAACCCTAGAGGCGGAAGTACATCGCGAGATCAAGGAAGAAAAAGATGGCCGGATTCTGCGACAAGAGCGCCGTTATGGCAAATTCCTGCGTAGTTTTAATCTGGGGGAGGATGTTCGAGAAGATGAAATTGATGCGAATTTCAAAGATGGCATTCTGACTCTGACTGTCCCCAAACACGAGGGACATCCGCCACAGAGAAAGCGTATCGAAGTGCACTGATTTTTTCATGCGACGGGCTTCCGTCGCTTTAAAAGTATGTTTTCAGTATTAGTTGAGGTAAAGAAATGAAAGTGAAACAGGCAATGCACCAGGGTGTGACCTGGTGTACACCAGATACCTCTCTACAGGAATTGGCAAAAATCCTGCGGGACGAGGATATCGGAGCGGTTCCCATCGGTGAAAACGATCGATTAGTGGGTATGGTAACCGACCGAGATATCGTATGTCGCGGTGTTGTGCAGGGAGGCAATCTTTCTTCCCTAACTGCCCGTGATGTAATGACTGAGGGCATTGAATGGTGCTGGGAAGAGGATGACCTTCTCTCCGCGGTACACAAAATGGAACAGCAGCTGCTACGGCGAATGCCAGTTCTAAATAGTGAGAAGCGCATGGTCGGCATTCTCAGTCTCGGCGATATCACTTCAGCCATTGCCAGTAAGCAGGGTGGTCACTTCGCCTCTGCGGTTTCGGCTCACCACTAGTTTCCGTAGCCCCATTATGGGGCTTAACTTATTTTTCTGGGCCCTGTGAGGAGAATTCTCCGATGGGGCCCAGTCTTATTTTACTTTCTTATTGATTCATAGGTTCTGGTAGGGTTGCACGAATTAGCGAGTGAGGGCGTATACTCCGCACTTTTTGAGGTAATCCATGGCGGTCAGTCAGGAACAGCTGCTTCAGCGCAGTGGTGGTCAGTGCGAACTCTGCAAAGCTCAGGATAATTTGGAAGCTTATGAACTGCCGGAGTCCCCTGTCGGGACGGAGGGCCATTTACTCCTGTGCCAGACCTGCCGCGATCAGCTGAACAATCCAGCCGAACTCGACAGCGCTCATTGGCAGTGTTTATCTGACAGCATGTGGAGCCAAGAGCCGGCGGTGCAAGTTTTGGCCTGGCGGCTTCTCAAGCGCCTGTCTACGGAAACCTGGGCGCAGGATTTACTAGACATGCTTTACCTGGATGACGATCTTCTTAACTGGGCTCAAGCCGGTGCACTACCTCAAGCGGGCGACATTCTTGTTCACCGCGACAGCAACGGCGTGCAGCTACAGGCAGGTGATAGTGTGACCATTATCAAGGACTTGGATGTAAAAGGGGCCAGTTTGGTGGCCAAGCGCGGTACTGCAGTTCGTGGTATCAGTTTAACGGATAACCCAGAACACATTGAAGGGCGTGTCGAGGGGCAGCGTATCGTTATCCTGACTAAGTTCGTCAAGAAAATTGGTTGAAACTCTATTGATTGCCAGCTTTAGATACAGGACTAGTTTGCGAAGGGAAGGGTGGTTTCCTATCACATTTCAGTCTTGTGAAGATTACTGGAATAAATTTGCCCTGTTATCATCCCTGGGATACTTCCCTAGGACTTTAACCGCCTGGCATTGGCCGTAGATCCCAATGCTAGCTGGTGCGCCTGGCTATGACTGTGGTTGTAGCTATGACAGGCAGTGGAGATGGATTGATGAGCCCCACCTATGAAATTCGCAGCGGCACCCTCGCGGGTTTCAACACTCTGGTTCCCCAGTTGGGCGGAATACCTTCGGATTTGCTCGCTGAGGTTGGCCTACCCGCGGATTGTATGCGTCGCCCGGATATCTTGATTCCAATCTCTACTCTGATCGACTTGTTAAACCTGTGTGTGCGTGAGCTGCAATGCAATGACTTTGGCTTGCGGCTGGCGGAGCAGCAGGGCCTGCGTATGCTTGGAGTGTTGGGTAAGTTGGTGCTCAAAGAGAAAGACCTGGATGCCGCGTTGAGTGCCAGCCACCGCTACATGGTATTACACAACCAGGCTGATCACTGGCGAATAATTGAGCGCGATAGCAGACTCTACGCTTATCGTATTAGCCATTATGAAGGGCTTGGAGTTGCTGAGCAGTACAGCGAGCTGGCCTTGGGCGCCGCCTGCAGGCTATTTAGGGAGTTGGCTGGGGCGGATATTCGCCCGCGCCAAGTGCATTTTTGCCATATACCGGTTTCTCCACACCAGCGTTACCGTGAGTACTTTGAAGCTGAAATATTTTTTGCCCAGGAATATGATTGTCTCGTGTTTGATGCTGAAGTGTTAGAAAGGCCTTTGAATGCGGCTAGTGAGGGATTGGTGCAATATTTTGAAGAATTTACCCAGTTGCTCATTCAGGGGCAAAGGGGGGATATAGCGAGTCAAGTGCGGACGCTGATCTTGCAGACACTGGGGGCCCAACAGCATAATCTGGCACAGGTTGCCCAGCTGGTGAATACTCCTGTTCGCACTTTGCAGCGCCATTTACGTGCTGCCGGCACCTCTTTCAAGCAGCTTTTACAAGAAGCGCGCATGGAAACGGCGCGATGGCATTTACGGTCCTCAAATATTGATATTGCTCTACTGTCGGCGAGCCTTGGTTATACCGATACCAGTGCCTTCTCCAAAGCTTTTCGCATTGTGCATGGGAATTCCCCCTTACAGTGGCGCAAGCTACAACATTGATTTTTACTTCTAGGTTTTTCAAAGGGTATTTACCCGGCAGTGTCCCGCCTCATTTCAGTATCCTATTTTGTCCTTCCCTTTTTTGCCTCATAAATACTGGCAGGCTATGCTGGGCACCTGTTGATTGAAACAACGACTAGTAAGGAATAACACCATGGGTGCAGAGACGATTCGCTGTAAAGCTGCTGTGGCCTGGAAAGCGGGCGAGCCGCTTTCTATCGAGGAAGTTGAGGTGATGCCGCCGCAAAAAGGCGAGGTACGTATCAAGGTGACGGCTACCGGGGTCTGCCATACCGATGCTTTTACACTTTCGGGGGAGGATCCTGAGGGTGTCTTCCCTGCGATCCTTGGCCATGAGGGAGCGGGTGTTGTGGAGTCGGTGGGTGAAGGAGTTACCGGCTTAACGGTTGGGGATCATGTTATCCCGCTCTATACCCCCGAGTGTGGCGAATGTAAGTTTTGTTTGTCTGGCAAAACGAACCTCTGCCAAAAAATTCGAGCAACCCAAGGTAAGGGGTTGATGCCGGATGGCACTACGCGTTTTTCGATCAATGGAAAGCCCATCTATCACTATATGGGCACCTCCACTTTTTCTGAGTATACGGTATTACCGGAAATCTCCCTGGCGAAGATTAATCCCGAGGCGCCGCTTGAGGAAGTTTGTCTTCTTGGTTGTGGTGTCACTACGGGGATGGGAGCGGTGATGAATACCGCTAAGGTAGAAGCGGGTTCAACCGTGGCAATCTTTGGCTTGGGTGGAATTGGCCTATCGGCAATTATCGGGGCCAAGATGGCGGGTGCTGAGCGTATTATTGGCATTGATATCAATGAAGATAAATTTGCCCTGGCAAAAAAACTTGGTGCGACAGAGTGTATTAACCCCAAAAATTATGAACAACCCATCCAAGAGGTCATTGTCGACCTTACCGATGGTGGAGTGGATTACTCCTTCGAATGTATTGGTAATGTAAATACTATGCGGTCTGCGCTGGAGTGCTGCCACAAAGGTTGGGGCGAGTCTGTAATTATTGGCGTTGCCGGTGCGGGTCAGGAAATCAGCACGCGCCCCTTCCAGTTGGTTACTGGTAGGGTGTGGCGCGGCACTGCATTTGGAGGAGTGAAAGGTCGCTCTGAACTTCCGGATTATGTCGAGCGCTATCTGGCCGGGGAATTTAAGTTGGATGACTTTATTACCCACACGATGCCCTTGGATAATATTAATGAGGCCTTTGATTTGATGCACAAAGGCAAGAGTATTCGCAGCGTCATTCATTACGAAAACGTTTGAGTGGGATAACCTATGTCAATTGAGCTTGTCAGTAGCACCAGATCGTTTGATGGGTTACAACAAGAATACCGGCACCGCTCCGCTGTGTTGAATTGCACTATGCAGTTTTCTATTTTTTTGCCTCAGGGTACAGACAGCGAAGAAGGGCATCGCTACCCGGTGCTTTATTGGTTATCGGGCCTGACTTGCACCGATGCTAATTTTAGCCAGAAAGCGGGCGCCCAGCGTATGGCTGCAGAGCTGGGTATTGTGCTGGTCATACCAGATACCAGCCCTCGTGGAGAGGATGTTGCCGATGACCCCTCCTACGACCTTGGCCAGGGAGCAGGGTTCTATGTGAATGCCACTCAAGAACCCTGGAAGCAGCACTACCGTATGTATGACTACATAGCGGCTGAATTACCGGCGCTAATTGAAGGGCATTTTCCGGTAAGTAAGAAGCGCGCCATCAGTGGTCATTCCATGGGAGGTCATGGCGCCCTGGTTATTGGCTTGCGTAACCCTGAGCGATATACCTCAGTTTCAGCATTTAGTCCGATCTGTAATCCGATCGCTTGCCCCTGGGGAGAGAAAGCGTTTGGTGCATATCTGGGCGCGGATACAACCTGCTGGGAAGGTTACGATGCTAGTGTTTTAGTAGGGCGAGCGACAACGCACCTCCCGATACTGGTCTCCCAGGGCGATGAAGATCAATTCCTTGAGCAGCAGTTACGACCCGAGGCCCTGCAAATGGCCGCCGAAGCTTGTAGCTATCCTCTGCGACTGGAGCACCATGCTGGATATGATCATAGCTACTTCTTTATCGCCTCATTTATTGAGGAACACCTGCGTTTCCATGCGGATTACCTCTTGAGTAACGATAAAATTCCTGCCTAAAGCTGCTGTCATATCGTTTAGAGCTGCGCTGCAACCGGGCACTTTATAATTGCCCGGTTGTAATACATGAGCTTTTTATCGAGCTTACCTGGGTGTCTTTCACCTATCTGATTGAGTGGCAACTGCACGACATTCACCGTGAATCTCTGCCCGGCCTTTCTCGAAAGTCTGTTCAATCAGGAACCAGCCGTTAGAACAGAATCCATTTTCATTTATGAGGAGTTCCACCCTCGCCATTGCCACTTTCTTAATATCGCCTGAGTTTGATTGACTGTGGCCAGGTTTACCAGAGCTGGGCTTGCCCCTTGCTGGTTTACCCTTACCGCCCATTCCGGGGCCACCGTTATGTTTACTGCTGTGGCTTCCATCGTCATGGGGCGCTGCCCCCAGGCTTGCCTTATATACAAAGCGTTTGTGTCCTAGTTCAGTGATGTTAGCAACAAAAGATTCGTTAGTGGGAACCTTAGGCGTGGAGCTACAGCCGAAGATGAGCAGGGAAGCTCCCATAGTAGAGAAGAGGTTAGCCTTCACTGTTGTTATCCTGTGAGTCATTCGTTTCCAGTATGACCTTTGCCCTGTACTAACGTCGGTTAAGCAGAGTAAACAATTGTTAAGGTCAATCAATTCAACAAGGTGTTTCTTTCTTAGGGGCCTTTACCGGATATTTTCTTCTTACCTAAATAAGTTACTCTTGAAATCTGTGTTTTTATATATGCGCAGAGGTCTACCCAGATTATTTTTACTATAATCTATGGCTTGATAATGGGATAAGGGCCTAAAAAATAAAGTGATTTTATAGCTCTATGGCGATTTATAGAGGAGAAATAGAGAGCAGATTTTCGGGTTTTATTTTAGGGTGCACAGTGTCTCCTCGGCAGCTGGAGAGACCTATTTTTCTGACGCGCTAGGAAGTTGTCCTCAGTCTCAAAGACCTGTAGAAAAGTCATAATCTGATAACAAAATGTTGTTACAGGCTTTTAAAAATACTTGTTTTCCACGTACTCGCCCTGGTTTTGGCCGGCGACGGTACGTCCTTGTATTGTCTCACTTATCTGCTGTGATTTACGGTGAGGAACTATAGTTTCCTAGGCGCAATAAAGTTTTATCAGGCTCGTCGCCTCTGAAAAGAAAGCAATCCGACAGCAGTCAGCGTTTTTAATACTGAGGTCCAAGCACTCATATTTGGTTTCGTTGGCTTTCCTTTGCCAATAAGGGCCAGCTGTTGTTCGTACCAAGTGACATCCAGCATAGCCATAAAATCCAGTCTGGGAATACCTGTGGTGAGCTTTTTCAATGTTATCTTATGGTTGCCATCCGATAACAGTTTGTGCGATAGCCGTGGGTCAACCGCTAATGGGCGGGCTAGGCCGATCATGTCCACGGCATTTGATACAAGGGCGGCCTCCATGGCAGCTGCGGAACGGAAGCCACCGGTGACTACGACAGGAATTTGCAACTGTGCACGGGCTTTTTCTGCATAATCGAGAAAATAGGCCTCTCGCTTGATAGTGCTTTCTTTCACATTGGCACCAACCATACTTGGGTTTTCATAGTTGCCGCCGGAGATTTCAATTAAGTTAATACCTTCATCCTGTAAGGCTTTCAGAACCTGCATGGATTCTTCTTCACTGAATCCACCTTTTTGAAAATCTGCTGAATTGAGTTTTACGCCTACCGGAAAATCTTCACCAACCGCTTCGCGAATAGCGCTATACACCTCGCGTAAAAATCGTAAGCGATTTTCTAAGGTACCTCCCCACTGATCATTTCGCCGATTGTGGTGAGGGGATAGAAACTGATTGATCAGATAACCATGAGCAGCATGTATCTGAATCCCAGTAAATCCAAATTCCTTCGCCTGTGCTGCGGCCCAGGCAAATTTTTTAATGATAATTACTATTTCATTTTCAGTGAGTTCTCTCGGGCGGTTGAACGTCTTCTCTAAGCCATTAGCCAATGGAATTGCAGAAGGTGCGACGGGTTCGGTACTTAAAAAGTTGGGTGTTTGCTTGCCTGGATGATTTAATTGCATCCAGATTTGTGTACCGTTTTGGCGCCCGGCTTGGGCCCATTTCCGGAATAGGGAAAGGTCCGACTTCTCGTCTAATACCACATTCCGCGGCTCACCCAGAGCTGTTCGATCAACCATGACGTTGCCGGTGACCAGTAAACCTGTGCCTCCTTCTGACCATGTGCGATATAAGTGAATCAGCTCCTCGGTGGGGGCATGATTGGGATCCGCTAATTGCTCACTCATAGCAGATTTAAACAAGCGGTTTTTCACACTGGTTCCCGGCAGAATACTCAGTGGACGAACGAGAGGTGTAGCTCGATCGGTGTTTTTTAAGGCGTTGATACTATTTTTCAAAATGAATGTCCTGCCTGTAAGTTTTAGTGCTGGCCAGTGTTTGTGCTCCTTGTTGCGTCACCAAGGTGCTAAAAAAAGTCCGTAGTTGTCTGAGTAAATCATTGGGATTACCGGATACCTGGTATTGCAGAATACTGCCCTGCCAAACGCTATAACACAGTGTCGCAAGGTTATTGGCGGGGACATCACTGCGTAGATCTCCTTGATCTTGGGCCAAATGTAATATCGACTGAAGATTTTCCAGCCACCTGTTCTCTACAGATTCAATGGCTCCACGGCAAAGAGGGCTGGCCTGGGCTACCTCGGCCGACATTGCTCCGAGCAGACAGGCACAAGACTGACCAACTTTTACTTTGTTTTGAACACGGTTATGAAAGCAGCACCAGAGCTGGATCAAGCCGGGTGCCTGATTGAGGTTTATTATCGTTTGCGCTAGTTCCGCATCAATCTGCTGGCCGTAGCGGTGAATAATGCTGGCTACGAAGGCCTCTTTACTGGGGAAATAGTTGTAGAACGAACCTTTGGGTACACCTACTGCATCCAAGACCTGCTTGATACCAGTGCCGTGATATCCCTGGCTGGTCAGCATCGCGGTGCCTGCTTCTAGCAGTGCTTCTTTGGTGTTTTCGCTTTTACGTGGTCGAGCCATGAATATTAGACCGGTCGTCTATTAACTGGTGGTCAATATATGACCGATCGTCTTGGAATGCAAGAGGGAGTGTTTTGTTTTGGTATTTTCTAGGCTAGGGATCAGGAAAAGGTTACTTATATGGGGAGATTGGCCCCGAGGACCTATTAATCATTGGCCGCACACAGTAGTTTACTGAAATCGAAAATACTCTTTCAAAATAAAATTTATTCAGGAATTTTGAATCAATGTAAGGCTTTTTGTGCTCTTTAATTGGTTTTTTTTGGTTTAAATTACCTGATTTACTAGGGAGGCTACTCTTTTCATCGCCGCATATTGAGATGGTTCCTCTATCAACTTGCCTGCTCCGACTATAGAGTCTCCCTCAGAATTAGATAAGTAAATGGATCGATTGTGATTGAGTTCGCGGTGGAAACTGGGAAGAGCTGCGACCTGGATATCTTTGGCGGCAAATTGTTATGGAAGGAGGTGAGAACTGTTTTAATAGAAGAAGTAAGTTGGTTCTTCTTATTGATTTTGTTTCGCCAAAAGCCAGCCCCAAGATTGTCTTCAGGCACTGCGAATATCGATGATGCAGAGTAAATGACGGTAAAGTAAGATAATTTCAGAAGGTTTGATTGTCACTCTGTTAAATTCAGAAAGAGAGCTTGATACCCTCCGTTATCTGAAGATTACATTGTAGAATTCAAGGACTTTGTTGCTTGCAGAGAAAGTGGTTTAACGCCTTTCTTAACGCAGATTTGCGCCTAGCATAAAACACTAAAACAAAGAGCCCTTCTATGAAAAGAAAACTGCTTGCCCTACTTAGCTGTACAACCTTTGCGGGACTCTGTTCCGCGGATACGTTGACTATTGAGCGAATATTCTCCGATCCGGCCCTTGGAGGCACAGCGCCCCGTGCCCTTGAGTACTCTCCCGATGGTAGTCGGGTAACTTTTCTGAAGGGGCGCGATGAAGACTATAACCGTTACGATTTGTGGGAATATAACATTGCCGATAAAGAGTCCCGTATCCTGGTGAATTCCGATAGCCTGCACAGTGGTCATGAGGAATTGTCCGATGAAGAAAAAGCCCGACGCGAGCGCCAGCGAATTTATGGCAGTGGCATTATGGAATACAGCTGGTCGGAAGATGGTAAGTCCCTGTTATTTCCGTTAGCTGGAGATGTTTATTACTACGGCCTGGATAGTAAATCCGCGCGGCGCTTAACTGAAACTGAAACTTTCGAAACCGATGTGCGGGTTTCCCCTAAAGGGCGTTATGTTTCTTTTATTCGCGACCAGGATATTTTGGTTGTTGACCTAAAGAATGGTAAAGAGCGTGCATTAACCAGTGATGGCCACGGGCCTATTAAAAATGGTATGGCCGAATTTGTTGCTCAGGAAGAGATGGGGCGCATGAGCGGATACTGGTGGTCACCAGATGACCGTCATATCGCCTTTCTGCAGGTGGATGAGTCTCCGGTGGATAAGGTGACTCGCAGTGAAATCTATGCTGATCGCATTGACCTGATTCAGCAACGCTATCCCGCCGCAGGGAGAGCGAATGTAAAAATTCAGCTGGGCATTCTGAATGTAGAAACCGGTAAATCCCGCTGGGTAAACCTTGGTAATGAGCAGGATATTTATATTCCTCGCGTGCAGTGGGCGCGCGATAATCTACTGACTTATCAATGGCAGTCCCGCAATCAACAGAAGTTGCAGTTGCGTGCTTTTGATCTGAAGACGAACACTGGTAATACCCTGTTGATTGAGTCCAGTGATACCTGGATAAATTTGAATGATGATCTTCACTTCTTGGAGAATAAAGATCAATTTATCTGGTCTTCAGAGAGAGATGGTTTTAAACATCTCTATCTCTATGATCTAAGTGGTAAATTGTTGAACCAGATCACTCAGGGTGACTGGGTAGTGGATGAAGTTGAAGCGATTGATGAGAATCATGGCTTGGTGTATTTCACCGGGCGTAAAGATACTGTGATAGAGCGACATTTGTATCGAGCGCCATTCAATGGGGATGGAAAGATACAACGTATCTCCAGCAAGAAGGGAATGCATGATATCGAGTTTTCCCAAGATGCCTCGGGTTATATCGATAAATTTTCCAGTGTAAATACCCCGCCTCAAGTAAGCTTGCATAATGCCAGTGGCGAACTAACGACCTGGCTGGAAGAAAATGTGGTTATTAATGGGCACCCTTTACACCCTTACAAAGCTGATTGGATTACTCCTGAGTTCGGTACCATTGAATCCCCTCTGGGGCATCAGCTTAATTATCGACTTTATAAGCCAGCTAATTTTGATGCATCAAAGCGTTACCCGGTTATGGTTTATGTCTATGGTGGACCCCATGTTCAGGTAGTTACCAATAGCTGGGATAAAGCTTTTAACCAGTTTATGGCCCAGCAAGGGTATGTCGTTTTTTCTCTGGATAATCGAGGTTCTGCTAACCGCGGAACGACTTTTGAGAACCCCATTTTTAAAAATATGGGTAGCCCTGAAATTGAAGATCAGGTTACTGGGGTGAAATTTTTGCGCACACTACCTTTTGTCGATAGTGAGAATATTGGTATCTTTGGGCACAGTTATGGGGGCTATATGGCTCTTATGAGTATGTTTAAAGCGGGTGACTATTTTAAGGCAGGTGTATCCGGTGCTCCTGTTACCGATTGGTCCCTTTATGATACCCATTATACTGAGCGTTATATGGGGAACCCCGATACCGATGCGGATGCCTATCAGGCTTCATCAGTTTTTCCGTACACTGAGGGACTTAAGGGCTCCCTGTTGATTTATCACGGTATGGCGGATGATAATGTCTTGTTTACTAACACCACCCGACTGATCAAACAGCTGCAGGATAATGGCCAGCAGTTTGAATTGATGACCTACCCTGGCAAGAAGCATAGTTTGCGCGGTAAACAAACTCGGATTCACCAGTACACAATGATCAGAGATTTCTTTGATCGACATTTACGCAAAGATAGCTAATTTTAGTTATATTATTTTCTGTATATCAGGTCCCCAGGTAAATAAAGCTTGGGGTTTGATCAGTGAAGTACTGATACCATCCTTATTCCTTCTACATTTTTTGTACCAAGTCTCCAATCATCCCAAGAACATCTCTATTTGTCTCATATTGTGTTCAATCATTTTTGGTGATTGATATTTTTTGTTTACTTTCTTTCTCATGGATTATGTTGTTTGAGGAAATTGGGAGTGCAAATAATCTACTAAGTGATTTTTGGTGGATCTGTTCAGGAATATATTGGGTTAGGGTGAATTATGTGGAATAGAATTGGTGGTAGATTTATTGTATTAGCTGCATTGATAAGTTTTTTTGGATGTGCTGGTGTTGGAACTGAAAAAGAGATGCCGTCACAGGAAGTAAGTCGCGAAATGGTGGGAGTTGAAGCAGAACTACTATCTGCTTATATGCAGGACCAATCCCTATTGACTCTAGTTGATGCGCGAACAGTGGGGGAGTTTGAGGCTGGACATGTAAACGGTGCAATTAATGTCCCTCTAGGTGATTTCGATGAAATGAGAGAGCATTTAACAATAGGTCTTGACGAGATGGTATTAGTTTACTGCAAAAGTGGCACACGGGCAAAAAGATTGGCAAATAAATTATTTGCAGTCGGCTATAAGGATGTCAGAGTTATATCATCGCACCAGTTGAAATTTATTGAAGGAGAAATAATTTTTGCAAACTTGGATTAAAGTTTGATGTGGGTAAAAGAGGCAAGGTAAACCGGCTGATATGCTGGTTTACCTTGAAGTAATTATCGTAAGAACTATTTACTGATTAGCAGTGTCAAAACGATCCAGATTCATTACCTTAGTCCAGGCTTTAGAAAAATCCTGCACGAATTTCTGCTGAGAGTTATTGAAGGCATAGACCTCAGCGACTGCTCTGAGCTCAGAGTTGGAGCCAAAGATTAGATCCACAGGGGTTGCCGTCCACTTTACCTTACCGGTTTTGCGGTCGCTACCCTCATAAACCCCCTCTGCTTTATCGGATTTTTTCCATACTGTGGACATGTCTAGTAAGTTGACAAAAAAGTCGTTAGTGAGTGTTCCTGGTTTATCGGTAAAGACGCCGTTTTTCGATCCATCAGTATTGGCGTTCAGCGCGCGCATACCGCCAATCAAAACCGTCATTTCTGGTACAGTGAGGGTCAACAGACTGGCGCGGTCCACCAGCATCTCGGTGGGTGTACGGCTATTATTACTGCTGAAATAATTGCGAAAGCCGTCGGCTGTGGGCTCAAGCATGGCGATGGAATTAACATCAGTCTGTTGCTGGCTTGCATCGGTACGACCGGGCTTGAAAGAAACGCTGATCTTTTGCCCCCCATCCGCAGCTGCTTTCTCAACAGCAGCAGTGCCACCGAGAACAATAAGGTCGGCGAGAGAGACTTTCTTACCCCCAGATTGGGCACTGTTAAACTCTTGCTGAATTTTTTCTAGCTGTGCTAGAACCTTGGCAAGTTCCTCTGGGTCATTGACTGGCCATTGTTTCTGGGGATTCAGCCGTATACGTGCGCCATTTGCTCCTCCACGCATATCTGAGCCGCGAAAAGTCGAAGCAGAGCCCCAGGCCGTTCTTACCAGCTCAGGCACGGTAAGGCCTGAGGAGAGGATTTTCGTTTTAAGTTGGCCGACATCATTGTCATCTATTAGAGGGTGATCAACTTTTGGTACTGGGTCTTGCCAGATCAGATCCTCTTTGGGAACTTCCACACCCAGATAACGCGCTTGAGGGCCCATATCGCGGTGAGTCAGCTTGAACCATGCCTTGGCGAAAGCGTGTTTAAATTCCTCAGGATTTTCCTGAAAGCGCTTGGCAATTTCCCGGTAACTGGGATCAAACTTTAAAGATAAATCGGTGGTAAACATTATTGGTGCATGCCGCTTGTTTTTATCAAAGGCGTCTGGCACCAAGTTGGCCGCAGCTTGATCATCGGGGATCCACTGTACTGCACCAGCGGGGCTCTTGGTTTTTACCCAGTTAAACTTAAATAAATTATCCAGGTATTGTTGGCTCCAGTTAATAGGAAGGGCCGACCAAGCCCCTTCAAGCCCAGAGGTCATTGTGTCATCGGCATTACCCTTACCACACTTGTTTTTCCAGCCCAGTCCCTGTTGCTCAATTGGGGCTGCTGCCGGTTCTGGGCCTAAGCAATCAGCTTTTACCGCGCCATGAGCCTTGCCAAAAGTATGGCCACCAGCGATCAGAGCAACCGTTTCTTCATCGTTCATGGCCATACGGGCAAAGGTTTCACGAATGTCGATAGCCGCAGCCTTGGGATCAGGATTACCGTTAGGACCCTCTGGGTTTACATAAATCAATCCCATCTGAACGGCCGCCAGTGGTCTTTCTAACTGGCGATTACCGGTGTAGCGCTCATCGGCCAGCATCTTTGTTTCCGGGCCCCAATAAACCAGATCTGGCTCCCAGTCGTCTATACGGCCACCGGCAAAGCCGTAGGTCTCAAATCCCATGGATTCAAGAGCAACGTTGCCAGTGAGCACCATTAGGTCAGCCCATGATAGATTGGCGCCGTATTTCTGCTTGATAGGCCACAGCAGACGCCGTGCTTTATCTAGATTGGCATTATCTGGCCAACTATTCAGAGGGTCGAATCGCTGCTGCCCCCCCCCTGCGCCTCCGCGTCCGTCGTTAACCCGGTATGTACCTGCGCTGTGCCAGGCCATTCGGATCATAAAGGGGCCATAATGCCCATAATCCGCAGGCCACCACTCCTGGGAAGTTTTTAACAGCGTTTCAATGTCACTCTTTACTGCTTTGAGATCCAGTGTTTTAAACGCCTCGGCATAATTAAAGTTTCCTCCCATGGGGTTAGACTTTGGGGAGTGTTGCCGCAAGGGGCGCAGATCCAGCTGGTTGGGCCACCAGAATTGGTTTGATTTAGGTTGGAAGTCCTTAGGGCCCTGGCGGGTGACGGGATCGGTCACTACCTCCTCCTCAGCAGAATACGTATTTGACGCCAATAATGACAGTGTGATGAAAAGAGCGGTACCGAGTGAAGCTCTATAGAATCGCATTGCAATCATCTCCATAGGATAAGGAATGCAGATTACAGCTTTTTAATTTGGTCTTTCTTACGAATTTAAAGAGGTATATAGCCTATATTGGCGACGTAATTTTTGCGAGCTTTGTCGGATCAAGCAGCTGAGAAAATGTTTATTTTCAGTGAGTGAAAAATAAATAATATTGGCTAGCGCGGTTTTTTGGGGGCGATATTGGACGTTATTCGTATTTATCTATCGTGATTTTATAAGTATTAATCAGCTGTGTCTTTGGTTAATAATTTCTCAAGATTGAATGTAATTTATTCGGCTGTTTAGCTTCTTTAAAGAGTTAATTGTTGAAAATGGCGAAATAAATGTGGGTGTCTAACACTATTTTTTAATATTAGTGGCTTTTATGATATGTGAGCGGTAGCTTCTTTGGGAAGTTAAAACAAGACCACCTCAATACGCAGAGATAAGTTGTTGCGTTCAGGTGTGCTAGCCCATGATTCTATTTTCTTATTCTAGGGCTAAGCCTATGGCAATGATTTATAAGGAGATTCTGTATGCGTATTTTTTTTATTTTTGGGGTGCTTTGTCTTTTATTGATGGCTTGTGGTGAATATTCACAAAAAGCGAACAAACATTCTGAGGAACTGAATGCCAAAGTTAAGCCGGCGAGCAAAGTCACCAAAGCGCATAACTTGTCTGTAGAGAAGCAACTGCCTTTCTCCAATGACTTGGATTTCCAGCTAGCCAAACGTGGGTTTATTGCCACGATTCCGGGAGCACAGGTTACAAACGCTATGGGAAGGGAGGTCTATGGACTGGCTCAGATGCAATTTCTAGATGGGACGCCAAAGGATACAGTTAATCCGAGTCTTTGGCGGCAGGCTCAACTTAATGCTTTGAACAATGGGTTGTTTGAAGTTGTTGAAGGGATTTACCAGGTTCGCTCACTAGACCTAGCCAATATGACCTTGATCAAAGGGGAAACGGGATGGATTGTTATCGATCCCCTAACCTCTATGGAGACAGCTGCTGCTGGCTTGGCTCTGGCTAATAGGACGTTAGGCAATAGGCCTGTTAGCGCTGTAATTTTTACCCACAGCCATGCGGATCATTTTGCCGGTGTGGCGGGAGTTCTCACCATGCAACAGCTAGCCGAAGGGAGTGTGGAAATTATCGCGCCTGACGGATTTTCCGAGGAGGCAATCAGCGAGAATGTACGCTCGGGCAATGTGATGCAGCGGCGGGCGCTCTACCAATTTGGGGACCTGTTACCATCCAGCCCAGATGGATTTGTGTCCTCGGGTCTTGGCAATCGCGTGTCTGATGGAGAGCATGGTATTGCAACGCCTACACAGTTGATTCCCGAAGAAGGGGCAGAGATGAAAATAGATGGTGTAGATATCATCTTTATGAGCACCCCTGGAGCCGAAGCTCCCACTGAGATGGTCTTCTTCTTTCCCCAGTTTAATGCCCTATGTATGAGTGAGATTGCTAATCACACTTTACATAATATCTATACGCTTCGCGGTGCTAAAACTCGGGATGCGCTGGCGTGGAGTCGTTACATAGAGAGAGCCATGGAAAAATTTGGTGGAGATACCCAGGTGGTTTTCAGTAGCCATCACTGGCCCACCTGGGGAAATAATGAGGCGCTGGATTACCTAGCAAAGCAGCGAGATCTCTACAAATATATTCACGATCAGACTCTACGCCTGGCTAACCATGGCCACGACATGATCGAAATCGCCGAACAAATACAATTGCCAGAGGCGCTCTCCCACACCTGGGCTAACCGGGGTTATTACGGTACGGTCAATGTGGGCGCAAAAGCGGTGTACAACCGTTATCTAGGATATTTTGATGGGAACCCTTCCAATCTACACCCACTCCCTCAGGAAGAAGCCGCGCTTCACTATGTAGAGTATATGGGGGGGGGAGAAGAAATAATGAAGCAGGCACGGCAGGATTTTTCCCAGGGAAATTACCGTTGGGTGGCGATGGTGTTAAAGCACTTGGTTTTTGCTGAACCAAAAAATCAGGAGGCACGTTACTTATTGGCGGATGCTTTCGAACAGCTGGGGTATCAGGCGGAGTCTGGAATTTGGCGCAATTTTTATTTAAGCGGTGCCAGGGAGTTACGCCACGGAGTTGAGTTCCGTGAGGAGATGCAGCCGCCGGAAGAAATTGTTGCGCGGGTGCCTCTACAACTTCTATTCGATGCCATGGCGGTGCGCCTCAATGGGGAGAAGGCGGCGGATGCGGATATCCGCTTAAATATTGAGATGACGGACAACAAAAATAAATACTTAGTGGTCGTTAAAAATGGAGTTTTACACGGTTATCCAGGTCGACACAGTGAAGATCCTTCAGCGAGTCTGGCACTAAGTAGCACCGACCTGCGACTGATGTTCAGTGGTTTGGTCGGTGCTCCCACCATGATCAAGGAGGGGCGCTTAAAGGTGCGCGGCAATCCTTTGGCTTTGATCCAGTTTGGCAGACTCTTCGATAAGTTTGATAGGAACTTCAACCTGGTGACCCCTTAATTGGGAGATGCCGGGCAAGGTGGGCAACAGTTTGTCGGGCCTCATATCACCCGTTACTCGTTGCGGTATGAGTCCCTGATAAGTGGAAGCGGCCGGCTTCGCTTTTAGAGCAAAATTGTTACAAGTAGCCTCAACTTTGAGTGCCGGTGACATGCCGCTTTCCTTGGAAGTGAAGTCTACACCGTTAATACCATTGCGCGCGGCAATAACAAGCCCGGTATTTATACCGCTAAGCCAACTATTGAGAAGCCCGGAAGACAGAAGATCGATACTTTCTAAACCCTTATAAAAAGGCACAAAGCTCTCTGCCAGATTGCCACGTACCGATGAGCCCCCCACAGAGTTCCAGGTGGCGTTTTCCTCACTCCAGTTATTGGCGGCCTGGTAGATACCGAAAGTGCTACCCGATCGATTCGTGACATTCAGCTGCAGAGTGGCAGAGCTGATAGAGGAGCAGCCGGAAAGACTGCCTAGATCAAATTTAATCAGTGTGTAGAGTGTCCCATAGGTGTGGTCACTCCCATCGGCCAGTAGTCCTTCGGAGTCATGGTTAAAATTACTTGATGCGTAACGGGAGGAGATAAACACATCATCGCTTATTGGTAGGGAAAAGCTGCCGTTACTATCTGAGCTCTCTTGAATCACGCTGCGGCCAGCGTTATTAGCGATCAAATTCATGGATTCCCCCAGGCGGTTGGCGCTCCACCAATTCACATTATCTGGCAGGATGAGTGGATCGGCGGCACGTGCCTCCCGAGTCAGAGTTTCTGCAGTGTTATCGAACTGTGCGGTGCGCACTACCAGTCCACTTTCACTCACCTGGATGACCTTAAACTGCTGGATACTGGCCATGTCGATGGTCCAGGTTTTGGCATTGTTAGCGGAACGGGCTGGAGCACCCCAACTCCCTTCCCCCACGTAAACGGTACCGCCGTTGTTGGTGGTAGAAAAGTTATTGCCACTGGGTATCACGGCCTCAGTCATTTTGGTGAGATGAGTATCGGATTCCACCACCAGATTCATCGCATAGTCGTAAAATGACTGCGCCCACCAGTTAAATAAAGTGGGATTGTCAGACTTGCCGCTGTAATGGGGGAACATAGGTTTGTGATATTGGGCGAGACGCCAGCTGGCAGTGCTGCCATAGCTGGATAAATCGCTCGACAACCAATTATTCATTGCGCTGGCGTAAGAGGACCATCCACTGTTCTGAAACTGGCTATTTAAGGTGTAAATACGCAGTAATGGTGACACCTGCACGGCACCATAAGTGTCGCTGGGCGAACAGTTTCCATCGCCATTATAATCCACGCCGAAGACTTCGCAGATGGTCGAGTAATTATCATCTTCGTGATTGCCGTGAGTGGGGATCAATGGGTAGATTCGCTTGTAGCTATAACCATCAATCGTATCGCTGGAGTAAGTCAACTCCCAGTCGTCGAGGAATTCACGCATTTCTGAGGCGCTATTGGCATTGGTGAAGTCGCCGCCATGCATCACTGCGAGAGGGCGTATTTTAGCTAGCAGAGTATTTCCCTGGCGACGAGTGGTATGTCCTGTGCGGGTATCACCACCGGCAATTATTACAAAAGGCGCGTTTTCTGCTGGAGCTGTCCTAAACCAAAATCGCTCACCACAGCCATTTTGGTCACATACACGAAAATAAACAGGAGAGTCCGCATTCAAATTTTGCAGGCGTACAAAATGGCTGGTGATACCGCTATCGAATGTTTCGCTATTGCTGACAAATGCGCTGTTCCAGCTGCTTTCATTGGTGGAGTAACCGTAGCTGACATAGGGATTACTGCTGTTGCCATCTGGAGAAAAACCGATGACAGCACTGCTGGAAGCATCGCCATCCCAGGCAAGGCGGTAGTGTTTGGTGGCGGCACTGACGTTGACTGCCAGCAACAATGTCGAAATAGTGAGAGCGGGGCCTATATATCGTCTCATTGCGGAAATTCCTCTGCAAAGTTGGGACTTTTTGTGAGAGGCCACCGCCTGGAGCGGGCAGGTTGGTGGCGCGCAGGAATTATTGGGGAACGATGTGACAGATGCTTGAACGATTGGTTACCAAGCGTGTGAAAGCTGCATTGTGATAGGGAATTGTGACGGTTTGCCCATTTATAAAATTGACCGCTGCGCCACCGACTTTTAGATAGGAGTAGATGCCTTCGAGGGGGAGGTCGCCATCACTGGTCCAGTAATCACCGCGCTGGGTTTTGGGGAAGTATCCAGTTTCGATACTGGGGCTTCCCGGCTGTACGTCTGGAGCCACCAGTGAACGCAGTTCGCTGGCGGAGGGCAGGCGCCAATGTTTTGCATCACAGAGTTGTTCCCGGTTAGTGTGCCGGATTAAATCCTCTGTGTCACAGCGCTCTGCTTCGAAATAACAATCTCCATTATTGGCAACGCCCTGATTGTTTAATAGTCGCGAATAAGTCCAACGTCCATCGTGAATGTCCTCACTATCTGTCTTGACCTCCCACAGCAGACCGCTGCGGCTATCGCAGACACAGGACCAGGGGCCCTCCCAGGTATCCATTACTTTTCCCTCAGCGCTCACTTTTAGAAGGTGGTATTGCTGCGGTTTTGGAGCCTGTGGTGTGTGGATAACGGCAGCACCAATCAGACAGGCGGGGAGAATAAAAATCAAAAAGAGTCGCGTGATCATAGCGCTTTACTCAGATTCAGTTGGATGGCTCTGGTATGACGGGTGTGGGCAACTTGTGCGCGATCAAATGCGGAAACCCACAGGCAGGTGCCATCTTCGATAGGAATGTCCAGGGGAGAGGCTGTATTTAATTTGCGTACAAGCTCTAGCGACCAGTATCCATCACGCCAAATACCTTTGGCTCTAACATCCGCACGATCACCCTCGAAGCGATTGGAGGTATAAAGTACCGAAGGCATTAGAGTACCTGGTGCTATCAGGTCGCTTTCTGCTGAGTAAGGTTGGTAATCAAACCAGGAGATGGTCCAATCAAGCTCCTGGCCTTCTTTAACATTTTGAAAGGGAGCCAATACATTAGCATCACTAGGCAAGCGTTTAGGAGTGATGCCAGTGGGGGAATACCATTTCCAGTTCAGTAAATAAGCACCGGATTCCTTTGCATCCTGTTGGTAACCTGCCGTGTAGCGGCGTTTACCTGCACGCACTTTATCTGGCGCGCCGATAAAATTGTCATCCGCCAGATACATTTTATTAGTGCGTACTGCTTTCCAGTGCCAAAGATCGTGAAGTTGCCCCGATTGGCTGTAGTGATACCCCTTGCCATGCCAGTTTGATGGCTTGTTTGCCAGTGGTGAACGTCCGAGATGGGCGGTGCCAGCACCTCCGAAGTCACAGTGACTGGAAAGTAACAAGGCAAATTTGTCTTCGTAGAAATTCTTTTCATCAAAATTCTCAAAGCCTTGCTGCTTGATCTTCCAACCTTGATCCGTTTTTATCAGGGGTAAATGAGTCAGGCTTTCTGTGGGATCCTGCCAGGAAATATGAAAATAAATCTCCTCACCATTTTGCAGAGCTTTGAGATGCACATCAGTACGACCCTGATAAAAATTTGCGCCGCCATCGGTACTGATTTTTAGTGGCTGAGCTTTTGCCCATTGGGGTTCATCGGCATGGCCATCAATATCAATGATCGTATGGATAGGAATTGAGGTTACCGGCAGTTGATAATAAGAAAATTTGGTCAGAAGCAGCCAACCGCCGAGCAGAAAGATGGGCAGCAAACTACATAGCAATGCCAGTTGAACTCTTCTGTTTGTGGCTGGCTTGAGGATATAGAGAAGAGCACTTTGCCCGAACTGCAGTAGATAAACGCCTGTGTGTAGAAAAATATAGACGCTGAGTCCAAGCGCGGCGAAAAAATGTAATGTTCGAACCAGTGATAACTGGCCTATCCCAGTAAAGAGCAGCCAGCCACTGGCCAACGAGATGCCAATGAGGCTAATGCCCCCCCAGGTGACTACTCGGTGGTAATTCCATTGTTTATGAGCGCATGATTGTTCAATTCGATAAAGTCGAATAGCATTCGAGTATAAATAAGAAAGGGCAACCAGCGAAAGCAGGAGTGCAGAGAAGAAATGTACACTGTGTACCTCTCCCTGGGGCAGCAGTTCTTCAATTGAGGCAATGGCGGGTTTAGTGAGTGTGGCAATACGCAACCCACTGAAAAGACTGCAGATCACTGCTATTGCTAATGCAGCATGCAGCAGTATCCAAATGGGGCTTTTTGATCTGTCAGACATAATTAGGCCCTAAAAAAGCCCACAGGCTATCGGCGGGATATGACAGTTTAGAGAAACTTATGTGGCTCTGAGAAATGGTTAAAACTCATTACTCCGCCAAAATGCAGTCTTTGCTAGAAAAGTGATGTAGGGAGATACGTTGAAAATATTTAAGTCATGCTTAATTAAGTTGAAATTGCAGGCAGTCTTGGCGACGCTAAGTTTTACTTACAGATTTAAGAGCTAAGTTAGTCGCGTAATGGCGTTATTTTGAAGCTTTCTCGTACTTCGAGGATTTCTGACAGGGCGCTTAGTTGTGGCCTATCTTTGCGCCAGTTGAAGTCTTCGTGCCGAAAATCTAGATATGAAAGTGCTGAGCCGAGCGCAATTTGTAGAAGACAAAATGTCTGGGGAAATTGAAGGACTCTGGCTTCAAAAAAATCCAGGGTACGATTGATTGCACTGTTGTAGCGCTGCCACCAAAATTCTGATTGAAGCCCTTCACGCCCGCGAATTTTCTCTACCTGTCTGTGAACCAAGATCTCCATTAGACCTGAGGACACACTATAGAGTGTTTTTAAATACCAGTCATTGTCTATCGCAGAGCTGAGGTGGCCATCTCCAAGTTGTTTATCTAGGAACTCACAGATCACTTCGCTATCCATAATAACGTTGCCGTTATCTAAGGTCAGGCAGGGAACTTTACCTAAAGGATTATTGGATATTAAATCATTTGTATTGTGAAAAGGGTGAGAAAAAACCTCACTAACGCGGGAGTGTAACTTGAGTTCTTCTATAACAATTCGGGTTTTTCGGGCAAAGGGGGAGGAGTAAGTCAGAAAGAGTTGCATAGCGGCGCTTAATCACTCAGCCACTCTATATGGCCGGCATTGGTGATGAGGCGCCGCTAATTTTGCAAAATAACTACTAATGGTGGGGAATGACATCAGTAATACGGTTATAGAGGTGTTGTTTGAGATAGGCACGTTGTTTTTTTAGTCTTGAATAGTGATCGTCATCAGTGCCGATGCCACTATCCTGTAGTCCTCTAATTTGTTTATCCAGTTTTCGATACTGGTCGTTATCTAGCTTGAATTCTACGTCATTCCTGATCAGGTGCTTGATAGTATCGGCGTACTCGGGAAAATCCAACTCCAGCTCATGCGCGGCTATGGACATAAAAAACCTCCCCTCCATTCAGTTAAAACATCAAGGTTAATATTAGTTTGTGAATTTAAAGTCACAAAAATCACCACCAAGAAGCAGACTGGGCTGCTAATTATTGGACGATGATTTACCCCCGTTGTTTCAAGCTGATAACGTATTAGGCGGCTAATTTTTAGGTGTGAAAAGGTTGTTCAATTATAGGATTTCTTGAAGGCGGTATTCTTTATGAAGAAAAATTCTAACAAAAGAAAATTTTAGAATGCCATTTTTTAGAGAGTATGCTTGTGATTGATCAGAAGTTTACTCTGAGTGTGTCGTTTATGACATTGTAAGGCGAAAGCGATGGTGAAATGTTAATGGCTTTCGGTATTGCCGCATTCGTAATTTTTATATTGATAAAAAATGAAATTTAACTAATTGGAAGTTTTGTTGGTAGGATACACAAAAAAGCCTGGCAAATATTATTGCCAGGCCCTAGGTGTGTCGATGTTATCTAAATTTTAATTAATAAAATTTAGGCTTTATGCGGAGGCTTCTAATGGAGCAAAGCGCAACTGACGTCTTTGCAACAGCTCTCCGAGATACAACTTTAAGTAAGCTGCAGCGGCACGCTTGCCCTCTGCGGCGGCTTCCTCGGTAATTCTTCCGAAACGCGAGTACGCCTGGGAACAAAACGAATCATTGATATTGATGGCGCACATAAAGCGGTCGCGCCAGTCCTGTGATGGAGGCAACTCAAATTCGCGAGACAGATTCTTAATCAACGTATCTGCCAAGCGCCAGTTGTTTTCCATCTGTAATTGACGTAGAGCCCAGCTGGACTGTGGCCCGTAGTGTACTTTGAGTGCGGAGATATTATCTTCGTAATAGCTACGCACTAAGTCGCACAGGTGGTAGAGCATATCTTGCCAGCTATCCGCTGGTGAGAAATCAGAGTGCCCCAGTACCACATCGCCAAATGACTTGTAGTGACGTTCCGCCAGAGCGGTAAGGCTGGCATCTACGCTTGGGAAAAAGTGGTACACGGATGCAGCTGGGACCCCAGCTACCTGGCTCAGATTGGCTAGACTTATGTCCGTGGAATCCTGCTCGGCAATGAGGGTTTCCAGCGCGTCGAGAAGCTTTTCATACTTCTCACGGCCGTTTTTACGTTGTGGTTTGCGCGGACTAGCAGTGTCGCGCCGGCTAATAGCACGTCGATCGATTTGGTTCAAATTCACCTCCCCTTAGACAAGCGCAGTTGGCAAGCGCCAGAAGTGCGCTTTACTTCCTTGTAAAAAATTGTCTTCTGGAATTGATGATTATTATCGTACCAATTTCGGGGAGCAAGGGGATTTTGTTCGAATTGTGGGATAGTTCCGCGCTGGCGGATTAATTTTGATCAAGTGTTACTATCCCACACAATTCGAAAAAGGTTGTGCTAATGGTAGTGAAGTTCGGAAGCTTTACCGCGAAACACATAGTACGAGAATGCCGTATAGATCAGTATGATCGGCACTACAATCAGGGCGCCCACTAAAATGAATTTCAGTGAAGCGGTGGCACTGGCTGCCTGCCAGATATTCAGCTGCCCAGGCACTATGTCGGGAAAGAAGCTAAAAGCCAGGCCGATAAAGCACATCAGAAAAATAGTCACTACCAATGTGAAGGGCAGCGCACTGTGCCTATCGTTGGCTTTGGGTAACCTGGCCAGCAGGAGGTCATTAAAAATAAAAGCCAGAAAACACAGGGTGGGTATCAGGAGTACGAACATCACCAGTGGATAGCTGAACCAACGATCAAAAACGGCTGGATTGACCAGTGGATTGATCGTGGAGACTGAGACTACGCCAAGGAGAGTCGCCCGCCCAGCCCGACGCGCCCAGCGTACTGCCCGTTCCTGCAACAGTGACTCGGTTTTCAATACCAGCCAGGCCGAGCCCATATAGCTGTAGGCGGCAGTTACCCCCAGGGCACTGACTGCAGAGAAAAGCTGTGCCTGCCAGCCAGGCTGGAACCCCATCACATATTGCCCCAGCATATAACCTTGGGCCAGGCTGGTGATTATGGATCCTGCTTTAAACGTCCTGTCCCAGGCGAGCTTGTGTCCCACGGCCGCTTTGGCGCGGAAGTCAAAAGCCACACCGCGCAAAATCAGCCCCACCAGCATTATCGCTGCTGGAATATAGAGATGCATCAGCACTAGGTTGTGGGCGATGGGAAAGGCGATAAGCAACAGGCCGATGGCGAGCACCAGCCAGGTTTCATTGGCATCCCAGAAAGGACCAATCGAGGCAATCATGGTGTCCCGCTGGGGCTCGTCTTCCTTACCCAGGGGGAGGAGAATACCCACCCCAAGGTCGTAACCATCCAAAATGGCGTAAACCAGTACTGCTAGACCCATTAGGCCGATAAAGACAACGGGTAGCCAATAGGCTGCGGATGATGCGGCCTCATTCATGGGATTCCCCCTTGGATTGCTCTTGGGTGGATTTCGGTAGGTTGGTCAGGCTGCCACCGGCGAGAGGTTCTTTGGTTTCAAACTCCTCCACTTTAACCGATTTCAAAGCCATTACTTTTAGGGTGTGAATATAGGCATAGAGCAGGATGACATAGACAAGCAGATATAGGGTGAGAGAGAAGCCCACATGGGAAGGTGGAATCTGGGTTACGGCATCTGCGGTTTTGAGAACCCCGGTCACAAGCCATGGTTGCCGACCAATTTCAGTGACATACCAGCCTGCTAAGGTGGCTACCCAACCTGCGAACGTCATTCCTACCAGGGTTTTGAGCGCCCAGTTGGGTAGCTCTTTGCGCCGCCAGAGGAGGTAGCAACCTCCCCAGGCGACAGCCAGCATTAATATCCCCATACCCACCATAATTCTGAAGGCGAAGAAAACGGGTGCAACCGGCGGATGATCATTGGGGAATTCTTCGATACCTTTTATTTCTCCATTTAAATCATGGGTCAGAATAAAGCTGGCCATTTTGGGGATAGCTATCTCGAAATGATTGGTCTTCTTCTCATCATCGGGTATTGCAAATAGTAATAGTGGCGCGCCCCTTTCGGTCTCCCATACTCCCTCCATTGCCGCCACTTTCTGCGGCTGGTACTTAAAAGTGTTAAGACCGTGTAGGTCGCCGACAAAAATCTGGATTGGAATAAAAACAGCTGCCAATACCAACCCGGTTTTTAGTGCTAGCCTCGGTGCACGCTTTGGGTCACCTTTAAGTATCCGGTAAGCAGAGATACCTGCGACAAAGAAGGCTGCAGTGAGACCCGAGGCCAGTAGCATATGAGTGAGGCGATAGGGAAAAGAGGCATTAAAAATAATAGCCAGCCAGCTCTCTGGGTAGGCGACACCATCTCGTAGTTCAAAGCCGGATGGGGTCTGCATCCAGGAATTGAGTGCAATGATCCAGAAGGCGGAAAGTGTGGTGCCAATAGCCACTACAAAGGCTGAGAAGGTGTGAACTTTGCTGGGGACACGATTTATTCCAAACAACATGATACCTAGAAAAGTGGCTTCCAGAAAAAAAGCGGTAAGCACTTCATAACCCAAGAGAGGCCCGGCGATATTGCCAACCCGTGCCATAAATCCTGGCCAGTTGGTACCAAATTGGAAAGACATAGTGATGCCACTAACGACACCGAGTGCGAAGGTTAGGGCAAAGACCTTTACCCAAAAACGATAGGCTCTCATCCAAACAGGATTATCAGTTTGGTCGTAGCGAAGCTTGAAGAAAACAATAATCCAGGCGAGGGCTATTGTGATGGTGGGAAAGAGAATATGAAAACTGATATTGGCCGCAAACTGTATTCGGGAGAGGATCAGAGTATCTAGCATGGGAGCCTCTGCTGGTCGGACTAATTTATTAACCAGATAACCGGGCGACTCTTCCTGATAGGCCCGGGGGTGCCCGTTAAACACCATTGCAGGAGTATGGACCCACGGTGTTTATTGAGCGGCTGCCGACGTTGTGTCGGCGGCGGTTTATCCTTTTACCGCTTGTCTTAGTTGCCCAGCGGGCAATTCAGGTATAGGTTTATTCTGGAGCCTTTCCTCCTGTCATTTTACTTTTCAGCTCCAGTAGCTTGACGATGCCGGAGCCCAGTTTCATTAGCTTGAGTAAATCGTCGTGTTCCAGCTTGCTCAGGGTGTTGGCAAACTCTTCAAGTAATTCCAGCAGACTGTAGACTTCTTGAATTTTCTCCTGAGCCTGTGCTTCTTGTTCATCCTGAGGCTCATTGAGCAAGAGCTGGCGCAGTAGGCTCAGGGTGGGGTCCAGTTCGCGTTTACGTCGCTCTTCAAATACAGTTCGAGCAAGCTCCCAGATGGAGCCTGCAGCGGTGAAATAGTCTTTTCGGTCACCTGGCTGGTGCTGTAGCTCAACAAGGCGCCAGGCCTGCAGTTCTTTGAGGCCCATACTCACATTGCCACGACTGATCTTCAGTGCCTGAGCCAGCTGCTCGGCATTTAGGGGGGAAGGGTGGATGGTAAGCAGGGCAAACATCTGGCCCACGGTGCGATTAAAACCCCACCGGCTGCCCATTTCTCCAAAGTGCAGTACAAAAGCCTGGGCTTGACTGGATAGTTTCATTTTCTTCTTAAGTTTCAGAAATTTCTGAAAATTGTAAATGTAAATTGATCCAAGTCAATAAATAATTGGAAAAATTTTGTTTTAAGTTTTTTGCTTTGGGCTGTAGATAAGTAAATTGTCAGGGAGGGCGGGCCCACAAGTAGTGGTAGGCAGAAAGTGTTTTCTCTCAGGACGTTATGGGTATTTCAGAGGGAGTGATGCCTGTGCTCTACGCGGCCAGTCGCTAGGTACAATAAAGCCGCGACCCATTTCACCTTCTTGGCCCATAAGAGCAAAACATAGAGGCTTATCAATTGCTGAGCTCTGAAGTCCGGCCATAAGTTGCTCAAAAGAGACGCCGTGGGGTTCTTCCCATTCTATTGATGCCATCCAGGCTTTTTTGGGAAGCTGGAGCCAGCGCAGGCCTGCTGAGATATTTCCTTGAGTGGCAAGGTTTCCGAGGGTTTCCAAGTCGGTCCACCAATTACTATTGCATAGATGCTTCAGATTCCTCCCCGGTGTCTGATTAGCTTGTAATCGGTTAAAGAGTCGGCCTGGCATCAGCGTCCACTGCCGATCAATATAAAGCTCCTGAGCTTCTAATAGGGGTTGTACGGATTGTTGCTGGATGAGAGGCAGTTGATGTTCCGCCATACGCTTTAATTTGATATCCAGGCGATCTTTGAGGCCTGGGCCAACCCAGAAGTCGACGGGCTGAGCGAGGTAGAACTTCACCGCAACCTCCCAGTGCTCGCAGCGATTACTGGGTAGGTGATGAACGACAAAGTCCAGTTCGCCGAGAGTTCTACCCTCAATACGCAGGGGCAGGTTCTGGTGCAGCAACTGGTAATCGGGGTGGTATTGAAAAGCGAAAGACCAGAGTCGCTCAAAGTAAACGCCAAGCCGGTTGGTGGGTTTGTGCCGGTCGCCTTCAATCAGGTATGTTTCGAGCTTATCTATTAATTCTTGTTTGACTTCTTTGCGGGAAAAATAAGTGTGCAATTGGTTGCGGCGAGCCATAGGTAGCCATGGCAGGTCAATGGTGCTAGTTGATTTGTCACTAGTATCAACAATATCGCTACTGCCCAGGGACCAAAGTAGGTTGGACCAGTCATCTACAATAGGGCTGGGGAGTCGATTGGTCATATAAACCCTGTCAGTGGCAAAAAAGCGCTCTGATTCTACCAGAGTCGGCACTTGACTTGGGACTGTGCTAGGGTTCATCTTCCAGAGAGATATTTAATAATAAAACTGCTGTCCCCCTATATCTCACCTCGTGTGGATTACACGTTTTTGCCAAAGCGTAATCTACATGGGATATGGGGAGATATAGCCAGACAATAATAAAAAGAGGAGGTGAATGTGGAATCAGGGCCTATGATCTCGATCGGTCTACCCATCGCACTGTTTATCATTATGGTGGGCATTGGAATGACCCTGACCGCCAGGGATTTCCACCAGGTGACGGTAAAACCAGGTGGGTTAGTGGTGGGCACACTTGCCCAGATTGTACTTATGCCACTTGTGGCTTTTGTTCTGTGTTGGGCGCTCAGTTTACCCGCACCGATAGCTGTGGGTTTGGTGATTATTGCAGCCTGCCCGGGTGGAACGACCTCAAACCTTTTTACGTTACTCGCTCGCGGTAATGTAGCGCTCTCCATAGTGTTAACGGTTTCGGCAAGCCTAATTACGATTCTGACCCTGCCATTCTTCACCAATTTTGCCCTGCGCCAATACTTTGGAGCAGAGCAGGAAATCGTTCTCCCTTTTGCCAAAACTGTCGCCATGTTATCGGTGATAGTCTTGCTGCCCGTGGTGATTGGTATGTTGATACGGGCTTGGAACCCTCATTTAGCCAGCCGCGCTGAGGGTATTGTAAGTATTTTTGGGGCGCTGGTACTGGTCATTTTAGTGGTGGGATTGGTGTGGGGTATGAGAGACCGGATTGGAGAGCTCATGCTGTTGGCCGGCCCCTCTACAATTTTGCTGAATTTACTGGGGGTGTTGACTGGCTTAATCATCAGCCACTTCAGTGGGCTTTCCCGGCGGGATGGTCTGGCAGTAGCTACCGAGCTGGGCATCAAGAACGGGACTATTGGTCTCATGGTGACCCTCACACTGATGCACTCCAGTGAAATGTCGGTGCCTTCAGCCGTATATGGAGTACTTATGTTTCCATCGGGAATGTTGCTTGCCTATTATGGCCGCAAGAAAGCGCGCGAAGCTGGGGAGGCAGACGCGGCGCAAGCTGGCGGGGTCGGATGAAATCCTCTCAATCCAACAGCTTTATATAGGTATCCAAGTGCGAGATATCCGGCACATTGATGCGACCGTAAGAGCACTCTATTAGTCCCTTGGATTCAATATTCTTTAATACCCGGTGTACTCCCTGCCGGGTCATCCCCATGGTGTTGGCGAGTAGTTCTTTGGTGAGGCGGAAACTGGTTCGGCCACTTTTTTCGCCGCCGTTGTGCATTTGGGCCATAAAAAGCAGACGTCGAGCAATTCGCGCTTCGGTACCACGTAGTACATCGTCCTGGATAATGGACATTACTGTCCAAAGCCTGAGGCTAATTTGTTCCAATGCTATTGGGTAGGCTTCGGGGTGTTGTTTCATTTTTGCCCTCAAGATTTCACCCGGAATATCGACTACAGCACAGTCAGTGTGAGCGCTTGCTCCAAATACTCGCGGAGTGCCAGGGCAAAATACGGTATCACCAAACCAAGCTCCACTATCTAAAATCGCAAGGGTCGCTTCGCGCCCAGCAAAATTACTGGAGCATATTCTTACTTGTCCTTCAGCGATAATTGAAAGGCGCTCCTGATGGGAGCCCGAAGGGTAGATGCTATCACCCTGAGAAAAGTACTGGCATTGTGCCTGTTGGGCTAAGAATTCTCGAGCCTCACTGGGTAGGCCTGCTAGTAGTGGGCATTTATCAAGGAAAGTAATGTTTTTATTCATTCGCCAAGTGTAAACAATTTGACAGTGTTTACAGCAGGGATGATTCAGAATTTGAGCTCTGATAAAGCTGGGGAGAGGACGATGAAACTGGAAACCATACCTTCACTTGAGGGACGCGTTAGCGATGAAGAGTGGCAATTACGCATAGATTTGGCGGCGGCTTACCGATTGATCGCCTATTTTGGGTGGGACGATACTATTTTCACTCATCTCTCTGTACGTATTCCTGGGCCGGAATCACACTTTCTTATTAACCCTTTTGGAATGTTTTTCGATGAAATTACTGCTTCCAGCTTGGTAAAAATCGATTTGCAGGGGGAAAAAGTGGATGAAAATGCGGCAATGGTGAATCCTGCAGGGTTTACTATTCACAGCGCAATTCATGAAGCGAGGAAAGATGCCCACTGCGTTATACATACCCATACTACTGCTGGGGTAGCTGTATCTGCTCATGCTGAGGGGTTACTGCCAATCTCGCAGCAATCACTATTTCCCCTTTCAAGTATTGCCTACCACGACTATGAGGGAATTGCTGTGCGCAAGGATGAAAAGTCACGTTTGGTGGCTGACCTGGGATCAGCGAACTATATGATCTTGCGCAATCACGGACTGTTAACCTGTGCTTCTACTATTCCTGATACCTTTTTAGCAATGTTTATATTGCAACGTGCCTGTGAAATTCAGGTTACAGCTCTTGCTGGTAACCGACCACTCACTCCGGTGCCTCAAAATATTGTGGATAAAATAGTGAGTGAAGGAGATATGGTTACCAGTAATCAAGGGGGGCTATTGGCTTGGCCTGGATTTTTAAGGAGGCTGGATAGAGTTAACCCTGGGTATACTGAATAGCATCTGTCCCAAATGCCCTGAATGTGATTTTAGATTCTATATTTCAGGGCATTGATCAAAAATTTAAGATTTAAACTGGATACTGGGGAATTAAGCGCCACAATGAAAGGAACCCTGATTTAGACTTGGCTAATGGACTTTACTTTCAACAAAATGGAATTAATGTGGGCTTATCGCCACCAATGAGTCCTCGAAGGCTAATCAACGGTATTCCAACATGCTCCAGTACTTTCTTAAAAAAAGATTAAAAAAACATGACTCTAATAATAATTTAAAGGTGGAGTCTCTGGTTTTAGGTCATCTTCTAGGCTTGAAGGCTCTAAATTGTGAGTCATCCGGCGTTGGCAATGATAAGCCGCATAATATTGTCGTTTCGCTGACTTCTTATAATAAGCGTATTTATGATGTTTACTTATGTATAGAAAGCCTTTATCAACAATCCTTGAGAGCAGATGCAATAATTCTATGGTTATCCTTACGTGATTTCCCCGATAGGAGATTACCTGAGATACTTCGAAAACAGCAGGCTAGAGGCCTACAAATTCATTTCGTGGAGAATGATTTTGGGCCTTATATGAAATATATGTATGCCTTTGATATGTTTCCAAATAGTCTCATTGTCACTGTGGATGATGATGTGCTTTATCCTTCAGATACTATCGATTTACTATATCAATCTTATTTGAGAGCTCCCTCACATATCCATTGCCATAGGGCACATAAGATTCTGTTAAACGGAAAAGGGGAATTGAAACCTTACGAAAGTTGGCGCTCTTATGGGCTAAATAGTGAGCCATCTCCTTTCCTTTTTGCTACGGGAATGGCTGGGGTTTTGTACCCTCCGGATTCATTACATGAGGATGCTTTCAATAGTAAAAAATTTATGGAGTTATGTCCTGCTGCTGATGATGTTTGGTTGAAGGCGATGAGTTTATTGCGAGGAAAATATGTTACTAGGGTTCCAGACTATCGATACTGGAGGGAACGCTTTCTTACTATTCAGGGGTCACAGATTCAACAGTTAAAGGAGATCAACTTGAGAGGCACAGGTGGTAATGACTGCAAGATTAAAAGGGTATTTTCAGAGTATCAATTACTTGACTATTTACAGGAGCGAAATCAGCCTGTTTTAAGTCCTCACTAGGGGGTGATTTGGGTGAAAGACTAGAGCTGCCCCAGATAGGGGTAAGCTACTCAAGCACTTTTTTTTAGGTGAAAGAAACTGCCCCTCGGCCTTTAATTGGGTTTTTGTCCTAAATATGGTGTTTGAGTGGCCATTGGCTGTGGCATCTGGCATAATCTGCCAAGTTTGTACCCACTTCCGCCCTCTTCTCTTTTGATGGTGTTCCCAAGCTGAGCGGATTGCTGTTCGGCTATTCGGTACAATAGGTTGAGTTTGCTGGATGGCCCTGAATGTTCCAATATTTTTTAAAGAAGCGCTTAAAAAAGCACGACCTAAACAATAATTTGAAGTTGGAAGCACTTGTTCGCTGCCAGTTGCTTGGTCTACACGCTTCAAGCAATACAGATCTTGGAGTGGGAAATACTAAGAGAGATAATATCGTTATATCTCTAACGTCCTTCGATAAGCGAATCCACGATTTATATTTGTGTGTTGAAAGCCTTTTCCAGCAATCCCTTAAGGCTGATGCAATTGTTCTGTGGTTGTCTACCAAGAACTTTCCAAATAAGACCTTGCCTGAGACCCTTAAAAAGCAACAGCAAAGAGGACTGCAAATATTTTTTGTTGAGGAAGACCTGGGACCCTATAAAAAATATGCTTATGCTTTTGAAAAATTTCCTGATAGTTTGATTGTTACTGTTGATGATGATGTTCTTTATCCGCCGGATATGATTGATTTACTTTATCAGGCATATGAAAAAGATCCATCCAAGATTTATTGCCACAGGGCCCATCGAATGCGTCTAGATAAAAAAGGAGCACTACTGCCTTATGGAAGTTGGGAAAGTAGTATAAGGGATACAGAGGCATCTCATTTAGTCTTTCCAACAGGCATGGGAGGGGTTATGTATCCTCCAAACTCTTTACATAAGGATGCGTTTGACCCCGAAAAATTTATGACCTTGTGCCCAAATGCAGATGATATTTGGTTGAAGGCAATGAGTATTAAAAGCGGGACTTTGGCTGCGCGTATTTCTGATTCCCGTAGCTGGAGACATCGCTTCTTAATGATTCAGGGCTCACAAGAATATGCATTAATGAAGGAAAATCATAAGAACCGTCAGGGGAATGATTGCAAAATTAAGAAGGTTTTCTCTGAATATGACATCTATGATTTGTTAAAATAGTAAAAAAATGAATTGTCGTTGAGATTAGAAGCTAGAGTCTACCATTTATAACGAAATCCAAGCTCCAGCCCTCCCACAAAACTGTCCCCAATACTCTCCAGGCCGCTGCTGAAAAATAATTCGGTATAAATGGAACAGTGGTCCCCGCATTCCTCATAGCTAGCCCCCATTCTTAAGTCTGCATACCAAAAGTCTGGTTTTTGGTAGAGGCGGGCTCCAGAAACGACCAAGTCAGTTTCCTGGTTGAGATTTAGAGTGACTCCAGGAGTTACATAATAACCAAAGCGCTCCAGAGGTAGGGAGCCGTACATATTTCTACTTGATTTGCGCTGGCTTTTACGCTTTTCGAAAGTGGTGCCTAGGCGAAGTAAAAAACCATTATTATTAATGTCTCCTACTTTTACTTCGTAGGTATCTTCGAAATCCTCAGCTTCCTCAGAAGTATAAATAAGTTGTGCATGGGGGGTAATGGAATAATAATCATAGAGCTTGAAGCTCCACCCTCCTTCTACAGAAAAGCCATAACCATAGCCCTCACTGCTATTACGAAGAGTACGTAGGTCTTTTGCGTCAAAGTCAAAGTCAAACCAACTTAGCTTAAACTGAGTATCCAGGTACAGGCCTTGGTAGCCATACCAGGTTAAATAGCTACTGACCCCATATGTTTTGGCATCTATATTACCATCACCAAAAAAAGATTCTACTGTATTTCTTGAATCGCCATAGTGCAAAGCCAAACTAACAATAGGTGTGGTGTCAAGAATTAATAGGTTGAGAGGAAAGTCGATACCAACCTGAAATTGATAATAAGTTTGATCCCAACTTGCCCAGGTGGTGGACTCTTTGGGAGTTGTAGTTATATAGCGTGCGCCATTACGTAGCCATAGTCCCTTGCGATCAATAGCGGTTTCCAATGAACTGGTGTAATCGGTGTTATAGACGTCCCGATAACTGCTACCAACCCAATAACGATTGCCTACACGACTCCGCAATGTGGAGGGGATATTTAAAGAGCGCAGCACTTGCGGAAGGGTTTCATACATTACCGCAGCGGGCTGCCAGCGAATCATACCGCCTTTGGGAATGCGACTTGAATTACTTACTGTAGAACGTAGATACCAATTACCATCCTCATTTCCATTTTCGTCACTGTGGTGCAGGGTATAGGCGTATGCTCCACCAATAGTTGCTGGTTGCTCATCCTTGGTAATGTAGTCGCCGTTTAAAATAAAAGCATGTTCAGTAGAGTCACCCTCGATAGAAATTAGTTTTATTCCATCGTCTTGGGTACGTGCGCCAGTGCCGTTGCGATTATAAACGGTTACATAAGTTGATCCGCTGGTATCCCCTCTGATGATTAACTGGTCACTGCCGGCAGAACTGTCATTGAGTGCTACATCTAACCACAGGCGTCCGTTTTCGCCGCTATAGTGTCCATAATTATTATCACTATCTTTTTGAATGATTAGAGTGTTGAATTCTTTATTCGTAAGATCGATAGTGCCGTCGTTAGCAACGTTGCCGGTAATTCTATACTCTTTGGCATCTATAAAAGTTTGGCCGCCCCATTTGATGTGTAACCCTAATGGATTGTTTTCAGCGTCTTGGCCGCCGCCAACATTTAAACTGCCAGTTAAAATAATTTTTGAACTACCCCAAACAACAACACGTTCCCAGTTGGTTAGTTTGTTGCCATCCACACGATAGTCTAGCTTGAAAATCAGTGTGTCGATATCCCCATCTTCTGCACTGAGGTCATCACCACCATTTAAAATTGCATCACCGTCGAAAGAATAGGAGTCAATGACTAAGGTATCTGATCCAGTACCACCGCGTATCTCATTGCTAATTCCCTCATCCCAATGGATGTAATCATCTCCCCCGCCGGCATCCAGGTAATTAAAAATGAAACCTCCATCCAGAGTAATTTGGTCGTTACCTTCGCCACCCCAAACATGAAAGGTGAGCCCGTCTAAAATTTGAATATTATCGTCACCAGCTCCGCCATAAATCCCCCCGCCATTGAGGTAATTACCAATGTCGCTATTGCGATTATCCAGTACGATTAGATCGTTTCCATTTCCGCCAAAGACAGAATCTTTAACTATTGCCCCTTTCACATGAATGGCATCATCGCCTTCGCCACCGAAGGCGCTATTGATAGTACCGCCATTTAAATCTAAGGTATCATTGCCGCCTAGTGCATCGACATCGGCCTCTTCTGCATCATTATCTTCGTCACAGGTTATTTGATCTGCGCCACTAGTACCCGTATTACTCGGAGTACACTGCGCAATGGCTTTCAAGGGGACAATAATCGCTAGTGTCAATGCGGGAGAAAAAAGTAAAGCATTAATCCACTGGCGGACGAAAAAGTTTGATTTATAGTTTTCCATTGGGGTATCTGCACTAAGTTTCATTTACAGAGTTCCGCCATTCAGAACTTGGTGCCAATGCCAACATTGATGATCCATGGGTTGTAATCGAAGTGTGCGTAGAGGCGGTCTGATCCTAACTCTGTGGGGAAGTTAACTGTGGGGTCGGTATCTGATAAGTAGTAAAGAGCCGCCAGATTAATTAACAGAGGATAACGAAATTGACGGAAATCTAGGTTGAAGTCGATTCCCCCTTGAAGAGCCCAATCCCAGGAATGTCCCATATTAAGAGCCCCTGGCGCCACTGACATACCTGAGTCCATCAAATATTCATCAAATTGGCGGCTGATAGAAACCGTATGGTAATCGGTATAGTTAATACCGGCGCCTAGATAGGGTCGAAAAAAATAGGATGGATCGAGAAAATACCAGTTAGCAAAGGCGAGAGTGGTCGATACCTTAAAATCCCCCAGTTGAATTTGGCTGCTGCCTGGGTTGCCAGTAAAATTGTCGAGAGTCACATCATAGGCAGCACTGTTAATGTGCATCAGCTCGAACCCCAAGCGGTCTGAGGGGCGCCATACTCCGGAAATTTGCCAAGTTTGTGCTGTGTCTATTTCCCAGGTCGAATTATATAAGTCCCATTGTTGTAATACCCGGTATTTCAGTGAAGTTCCGGCATCATTGGGAGCAACATAACTGAGCCCGAAGCGAACTATAAATTCACCCCAGTCAATGTTGCGCCAATCTTCCTGAGCTTTAACACTGATTGTGCTTGTGGCTAAAAGGAATATAAAGAGTCTGAAAATTATTCCCTGGATTTTCATCGTTATACCTTTCTGTGAAAATCGATGACGGCCGGCGCCATTTATTGTTTCTCGTTGCATTAGATAACTGGTGATTTTGGACTCACCAATAGGTATCCAAAAAGTAGCAGGATTCGGCAGGTGCAGAGGAAATTTGACGAGTATTAAATCGGGATTTTTTGGTGGAAGATTGGCTATCAGCCAAGAGGTTTAACCTGTGTGCGGAGTTAGCCAATTCAAATACTGAATTTTTCTGTGCTTTTACACTATGGATTATTGATTGGGAGATAGAGGCCAAGCGATACCGCTCTCTACCGGTACCGTCTCAAGATTGCGGGCATACTCAAGGAATTCTGCGGCGGCAGGAGATAATGGACGGGACTTTCGCCTGGCCAGATACCAATGGGTAATAATTGGCAGTGATTCCACTTCTAAAATTGACAGGCCGGAATGGCCGCCAAATGCGAGAGTATGTTCGGAGAGAATAGATACCCCGAGCCCTGACATTACAGCGTGCTTTATCGCTTCATTACTTTCGATGGTCATGCGGATATTGAGGTCGATATGTCTCTCCTGTAGGAAACGCTCAATGGCGTGACGGGTTCCAGAGCCCTCCTCGCGCCGCAGGAAGGGACCGCTGGCAAACTCTTCAAGGGGAATCTTTTTTCTACCTGCTAGCGGGTGCTTCTCCGGTGCTATAGCCAACAGTCGATTGGGCAGGAATTCCACCAATTCCAGATCAGGGTTTTTGGGAGGATGGCTGAACACATAAAAATCATCCTCATCCTCACTGGTGTAGTCGATGATTTGCTGACGATTACCCACGCGAAAGAGAATATCCAACTTTGGATGCTGCTCGTAAAATTCGCCAATCAGGTGGGGAATAAAATATTTGGCGGTAGTGACGACAGCCAGTTGTAAACGCCCTGTTTCTAGACCGCGCAGTCTGGCTAGCTTTAATTCCAGATATTCATAGCTCTTGAGGATCTCTCGGGCACTGTCCACCAGAGTCTGTCCGGCTTCAGTGAATTGCAATTGCTTGCCTACGGCGTAGTAGAGGGGCAAGCCTACGGCACCAGACAACTTGGCCAACTGCATGGATACACTGGGCTGAGTTAGGTGCAGCGCTTTTGCGGCGCCACTGATACTGCGGTGTTCATATACTGTAAGTAAAACCTCCAACTGCCTGACAGTGCCGATGCGGGAGTGAGCTCTGCTGGATAACATGTTTTTTCTTATTCATAGATAAAAGATGATAGTTAGCATAATCATTATCTATTTTTATCTATTGGTCTACCTAGGGATAATGCCCCCACTTCAATCCATGGGAGGGGCCCCTGCATGCACAAGTCACAACTTTACTTTGGTACCTTGGTAGGACTGTTAGTTATGTCCATTGGATGGGTATTGGCGCTGGTTGGTATTGATGCCGCTGCACTAATGGTGGTGGGGCTGGTGGTGTTGCTTGCCAATGTGGGTTACGTGCTAATGAAGCGCGTTCCCCAGAAAATTCGACTACCCCTATCTGAACGTCGCGATCGCTCCAAGTGCGGGAAGCACTGATCATGCAGCTGGATGTTGTAGTTGGTTTCTTCATCCTTGGGGCTCTGGCACAGCTGGTACGTAGTGATTTACGCCTGCCCACCGGTCTCTACCAAAGCTGTGTGATCTTTCTGCTGCTGGCTATAGGGCTCAAGGGTGGAGCGGCGCTCAGTACTTATTCCGCTTCCACCCTGATTCCCCAATCTCTCGCAGTTTTGGCCTTTGGTGCACTGCTTCCTTTGTTGGCCTTCCCACTTCTCTATTGGATAGGCAAGTGGAGTCGTCTGGATGCAGCGGCTACTGCAGCCCACTACGGGTCGGTCAGTGTCGCCACCTATGCTGTGGCGGTGGCCCTGTTGGAGGCGAAGGACATCGAATACGAAGCCTATTTCCCCTTATTTGTGGCCTTACTGGAAGTTCCGGCTATTGTGGTGGGAATTCTCCTTGCGCGGAAGTCGATGCAGAACAGCAATAAGGGGCGCCTGGCCCATGAGTTGACCTGCAATCAGGGGGTTCTTCTCCTGCTTGGCGGGATCGCCATCGGGGCCTGGGCCGGTGAGCGTACAGCAGCAGTCATGCCTTTTTTTGGTCAGTTATTTCACGGTGTGCTGGCTCTTTTTCTGCTGGAAATGGGGAGAGTCGCGGCGGCGCGACTGGCAGATGTGCGCGGGCAGGGTGCGTTCTTGCTGAGTTTTGGTATATTTATGCCCCTGCTAGGCGGTGCAGCCGGGGGTGCCCTGGGAGCATTACTGGGGTTGTCGGCGGGAGGAATTTTCCTGCTGGCAGTACTCGGTAGCAGCGCCTCCTATATCGCGGTGCCCGCAGCTATGTCTGTGGCTCTGCCGCAGGCCAATGCCAGCGTGTCCATCACACTGTCCCTGGCGATAACGTTCCCTTTCAATGTCCTGGTGGCGATTCCCGTCTACCTGGCGTTTGTTCAACATTGGAGTTAGCCGCAAGTGAAATCACTGCCCTTTGAAAAAGTCACCATCGTTATGGGGTCGCGATCGGATTGGCCCACCATGGCCAATGCCACCAAACCCTTGAACGAGCTGGAGGTTCCTTTTGCCACTGCGGTTGTGTCCGCTCACAGAACCCCCCAGCGTCTGGTGGAATTCGCCAGTGAAGCCCACAAAAACGGCACCCAGGTGATTATTGCCGGAGCTGGTGGCTCTGCCCACCTGCCGGGAATGATTGCCGCTATGAGCCCGCTGCCAGTGATTGCCGTGCCTGTTGAAAGCCGTTTTATGACCGGAATGGATAGCCTTCTTTCCATCGTGCAGATGCCCAAAGGTATCGCCGTAGCTACCCAGGCGGTAGGTGCCTCTGGGGCTTATAACGCGGGCCTGATGGCGGCACAGATGCTCTCCCTGGGCGATGCTGAACTACAGGAGCGACTGATCGCTTGGCGCGAGCGTCAAACTGACCAGGTTCCGCTAACGGTGGAGTGAAGTCAGTGAGTGAAGTAACCAGACATATCGCTATTGTCGGCTGCGGGCAGCTGGCGCAGATGATGGCACAAGAGGGTAAGCCCCTCGGTATAACATTTAGTTTCCTGGCGGAGAAGGGCGAGGACGCGGGTTGTGTTGAAGGTCTCGGCACAATAGTCAGGCTGGATGAGGCGGGCAGTGGCGAGGATTTATTTCAGGCACTTGGTTGCCCTGAGGTGATTACCGCCGAGCGTGAGCAGGTGGATGTGGCGCTGTTGAGAGCGTTGCAACGCTTCTGTCCCGTTTACCCAGATCCCCATGTTTTTGAGAAAGCCCAACACCGCTTGAGAGAGAAGCGGGCACTTACTGAGAGTGGTCTTCCGGTTGCGCCTTTTATGCCGGCGCAGGGGCGCGATGAATTACTGAATGCCTTGGATAAGCTCGGTTATCCAGCGTTTATCAAGAGCTGTGAAAATGGCTATGACGGTAAGAACCAGTGGCGGGTGAAAGATGCAGCAGAGCTGCAGGAAGCCATAGAAGAGGCCAAAGATCTGCCCTGCGTGGTGGAAGCCTCGGTAGATTTTTCCTGTGAGGTTTCCCTGATCGGTGCCCGCTCTGTTTCAGGGGAAGTAAAGACTTACCCACTAACTGAGAACTTGCATCGCCAAGGTACGCTGTTACTCTCCAAGGCGCCTTATCAGGATGAGCAATTATTGGCCAGTGCCCGTGCCTATTTGCAAAAGCTGATGGATGACTGGGACTATGTGGGCGTACTCTCAGTGGAGTGCTTTGTCACCAGTGAAGGCTTGCTGGTGAATGAAATTGCGCCACGGGTCCACAATAGCGGTCACTGGACTTTAGTGGGGGCGGGCACCAGCCAATTTGCCAATCATTTGCGAGCGATATTGGATATGCCACTGGGTGACACCGACTGCCCGCGACCCGCTGCCATGGTCAATATGCTTGGTGTGGATCGAGCGCCAACAGGCAAGAATGAGGGAGTTTGGCTCTATGGCAAGACGCTCCGTCCCGGGCGTAAGATGGGCCATGTGATCCTGGTGGATGACAGTTCAGAAGAGCTGGCTCAGCGCTGTGAGGCGATGATTGCCGATCTCTATCAGCAGTAACTAACTCACCTGGGCAGGATCTACTTTAAGTCCCTCTTCGGGTTTTTGAAGCGGGGACTGGCGGTCCTGCCTCGCCACATAGGGGTGCCTACCCGATAGGCTGCTCGCGCAATCATATGCACCCCGATGGGCACAGTGAAGAGCAAAAATAGCAGCGCCGCCACTGCGCGTGCGGTTACCTGGGTATCGTGGAACATTGCGGCAACGCCCCCCAGTAACAATCCGCAGCACAGGGTGGCGGCTTTGCCCGAAGTGCTCATGCGAGTGTAGAAATCCGGCATCCGTAACAAACCCAAAGCCGCACTAAAACCGAATAGGCTGCCTACTAGCAAAAGGGTAGCAATAAAAACCTCATCGAATACCACTGCCACCTCCCTCTTGTAATACGGTCTTTTTTCCGCTTTTCTCGATAAAGCGGGCGAAGGCGACACTCACCAGGAAGGCTACCAGTGCCAGGGCAATGGCCGCACTCAGATAGGCTGGCTCTCCCGAGGCAATCGCTAACAGAGCGCAATAGGCCACTGCAAGAATATTCAGCACATCGAGGGCTACAACCCGGTCTGCCAGTGTTGGACCAAGAAAAATTCGCATAAAACACATGGCCAGAGCCAGTAATAAAATGAGTGATGAGACATTAATGGCCGCTACGATTAGCGGCGCGTTGATATCAACGATAGTACTGTGCATCAGGAAAACGCCTCCCGCACGCGTTTCTCAAATCCCAGATGAATTTCCTCACGAAAAATATCTGGGTCATCAACGAACATAGTGTGTACTAAAAATTCAGAGTTATCCGGAGTGATTTCCAGAACTACCGTTCCCGGTGTGAGTGATATTAAATTCGCCAGTATAAAAATCTGGGTTTGATCGGTTATTTCTAGAGGTAGCCGCACTACCTGTGGACGGCTTTGTAATTTTGGTGAGAACACCTCCAAGACTGCACGTAAACTTGAAAGTACAAGTTCTTGTAGGAAAAAACTGCCTAGGCGGATTAGACGAGGTAGACGCTGGAAATACTTGGTTCCCTCAGGGATCTTGGGCGAAACTCGCAATGCCAGATAACCGACAAAATAACCAAAACAAAAGTTTGTCAGTGTCGCATTACCGGTAAGGGCCGACCAGCTAATGGCCAATATTAAATTGAGTAAAAATACGCGCATAATTAGTGGTTCCCCGCGTATTGGGTTTCCATTCCCAGTACCGCCTCAATGTAATCACTTGGATTCAACAATTCCCCTGCCGCGGCCAGTGAGTACTCGATAAAAGGGCCCGGTGCCAGCCCGAGCACTAGAGTGATCAGGGCCAGTAATGCCACCGGCAGCAGGCGCTGGTAGCGCTCCTGCTGGGGAATATTCTTTAAACTCTGACAATAGTCCTTCGGGTGATCCTTTAAAAAAGCTTCCGCCCAAATTTTGCTCATGGAAAACAGGGTCAGGGCCCCGGTAATTAAGGCTACGGCCACAACCCAGTAAGCGTCCAGATCTAGGCTTGCCTTCAATAGCAATAGTTTGGCCCAGAAACCTGACAACGGTGGAAAACCGGCCAGGCTGAAGGCGGCGATAAAGAAAAAAACAGAAAGCAGTGGACTGGCCCGATAGAGGCCTCCAATCTGGCTTAATTCGTAACTGCCTGTCAGGCGTTTGGCTGTACCACTGATAAGAAATAAATTGGTTTTGGCGACGATATTATGAATGGTATAAAAGATCGCTCCGGCCAATGCCAGTGGTGTATCGAGCGCCAAGCCTAGTACCAAGAAGCCAATCTGGCTGATGATATGGAATGCGAGAATTTTACGAAATTCATAATGTGCAGCTGCGCCCAATACGCCGGTGAGCATGGTCAATAATGCAGTACCCAGCAAAATAGTGTGGGGGAACTCCAGCTCACTGGGAAAAATCAGAGTGAAGGTACGGATTAAAGCGTAAACCCCTACCTTTGTAAGCAGGCCGGCAAAAACTGCGGTCACTGTGACAGGTGGTGCATGATAAGAGGCGGGCAGCCAAAAAAATAATGGAAAAATGGCAGCCTTAATACCAAAGGCACAGATAAATAACACCGCCAGAGCAGAAACAGCAGTGGGGTTATCCACAGTGGCTAAAGAGACATGCAGCTGGGCCATGTTCAAAGTGCCTGTCAGCCCATAGGTCATACCGATAGAGGTCAGCATTAGCAATGTGGAAACTAGGTTAAGTGCTACATATTTAATTCCGCCATCCAGTTGAATACGATCTCCACCAAGCACCAGCAATGCGAAAGAGGCAATTAGCATTACCTCAAACCAGACATACAGATTAAATAAATCTCCAGTAATAAAACTACCGCAAACTCCGGCCAGTAATAATTGGAAGAAACTATGAAAGCCCAGTTTAACCCGGTATTTCCTGATATCGGAAAGGGAAAAGACCGATACACAGAGTCCAACGATACCGCTAATTAGTAGCATAATGGCGCTCAGCCGATCTGCGACTAAGGTGATACCGAATGGCGCAGCCCAATCTCCCATCTGTGCCGCACGGGTGCCGCCTGTTTCCACCAAGTACAGAATGATAAAGGTCACACCGAGTAGAAGTGTGCAGCCAAAGACAGAAATAGCACCACACAGGCGCTTTCGTCCTCGCGCCGGAAAAGTGGCGAGTGCGGTAAGGATTGGTACTAAAAAGGGTAGGGCCAGTAACCAGCTCAAGGGGATTTATCCCTCTTGGGCAAAACCGGCTCGGCAATACGCATCGAATCCACATCCAGGGTGCCGAGTACTTTATAGGCCTGAGCAATCAGGGCCAGAGCAAAGGCCAGTAGGCCAAAGCCAATCACAATGGCGGTAAGGATTAATGCCTGAGGCAAGGGGTTGGAAATTGGCCCAGGAGCAACTTCCATGCCTTTTGGAATTAAGGGAGGGGCGGCGCGAGTGATGCGCCCCGCGACAAATATTGCCAAGTTGGCGGCATTACTAATGAGTATCAGCCCAAAAAGATAATGTAGTAAATTTCTGGCCAACATCAGGTAGACACCGGTAGCGATCAGAATGCCAACAACGAGAGCGAGTGGACCTTCCATCTTAGTTGGACTCCTCCAGGGCAAAAATCAGGGTCAGCACAGCGCCGAGCACTGTGAAATAAACTCCGATATCAAAAATCAGTACATTGCTAATAGTGATTCCGCCAGTATTTTTACCACCGGTAATCTGCAGCCACTGTCCTGAGAATGGCGCTTCACCAGAAAAAAGGCCCAGCATTCCGGAAACTGCGGCGATGAGTACACCGCTCACAGCCAAAGTGCTAGGGGGAATCTTCAGGGCACTCTGTGCGGACTCCATACCCCAAGCGATGGCAAATAGGGCAAATGCGGAGGCAGCGATCAAGCCAGCAATAAATCCTCCTCCTGGATAATTGTGCCCACGGAGTAACATATAGATAGAGAACAATAGAATCAGTGCTACCAGTACTCGGGTTGCGGTTTGAAGTATCAGCGAATTCATTGCTTACCTCGCCGCAATTGATGGCCGAGTAGGGTGACTGCAGCCACAGCCGCAGTAAAGACCACAATAATTTCTCCAAATGTGTCCAGCGCTCGAAAGTCCACCAAAATGACGTTGACGATATTGCGGCCATGGGCTTCCGGCACCGATGCCTTCTCAAAAAACTCGGTGGTTGGGCTCTCCAGAGGTGTCTGTAATACCGCCAGTAGGCTGAAGGTGACCAGTAGACCTAAAACCGCGCCGAGGGTGGCATCTCGTGGGCGGAACAATACCTTGCGACCGGGATTAAATACCGGTAGGCGCGGCAGGATTGCCGCAACCAATACCAAGTAAAGGGTTTCCACTAGCAGTTGGGTGATCGCCACATCCGGTGCGCCAAGAAATAAGTAGATCAGGGCAATTCCCACTCCTAGGGCTCCCAGGGCACAGATGGCAATAAGTGGCTTTCGCGCCGAGCCTGCCATATAGGCCCCTCCCACGGTCAATAGCAGGGCGGCCCATTCCTTTAGGTTGAGGCGTGGCCAAGCGTATTCCATAGGAAATTGTCCACTGCGTATCAGGGCATAAGCGAGGGCCAGGGACACAGTGACAAAAATTACTGTTAGGTAACGCCGCATAATACCGTTTTGTAGTATACGGGTTTGTAGTGCGGCAAAGGCTTTGAGTAAATCCAGAGATTTATCCCATAACTGATCGGCATTGGTGGGCGCATATTTGAAATCCCAGGCCAACCAAGCACGCATGCGCCGTAGGCCCAGATACATGGTGACTCCTAAAACAAAAGTGAGAATACTCATCAGCAGGGGAATATTAATGCCGTGCCATAACTTAAGTTTAATGGTCTCTGGGATTCCCAGAACTGCACTCAGTGCCGGTTCTACCAAGCCGCCACCAACAAGATCTGGCGCCATACCGAAAGTAAGGCCCAGGCCACTCAAAATTAACGGACTAATCCACATGCCCAGTGGTGCTTCTTGAACATTGGATATATGTTGCGGCTTTTTTTTCCAGAACGGTTTTATCGCCACCATTCCCGCTACGGTTACCGTGACAGCATTGACAAAAACCGCCACTGTGGCAACCAGCGCCGGTTCTGAGGCCACTGCTAAAGCGCCTTCATATTTAAGCTCTTTGCCGATAAATCCTAAAAAAGGAGGAAACCCGGCCATGGAGAGAGCCGCCGCTGAAGCCGCAATCACAGTAATATGCATTGAGTGGCCGAGCCCGCCCAGTTTGTTGAGATTGCGTGTGCCGGCCTGTTTGTCGATAATGCCCACCACCATAAACAGCGCCGCTTTGTAAAAAGAGTGCACGATAAGAAAGGTAATGGCAGCGGCCACAGCAGCCGAGGCATCCGAGCCCAGGAACATGGTCAGGGTACCTAGCGCAATCAGGGTGGTATACGCCAGGGCCAACTTCAGATCGGTTTGTCGCAGCGCCGCCAAGGCCGCTACCGCTGCGGTAGCGGCACCCGTACAAGTTAAAATCCATTCCCAATACTCGGTATGTGCTAACACTGGATGCATACGCGCGAGCAAGTAAATACCAGCTTTTACCATGGTGGCTGAGTGAAGATAGGCACTTACTGGGGTAGGGGCGGCCATAGCATTCGGCAGCCAGAAATGAAAGGGCAGCTGTGCAGACTTACAAAAGGCGCCTATTAATATTAGTATTAAGATCGGTAAATAAAGAGGGCTTGCTCGTACAGTTTCACCGGTGGCCAATACCTGGACTAAATCGAAACTCTCTGCCAGAGAGGCGAGTAGTAGTAACCCAACGAGTAGGCACAACCCACCTAGTGTGGTGACCAGCAAGGCTTGTAAAGCAGAGCGACGTGCAATGGCGCTGGTGTTGTTATAGCTAATTAGTAGATAGCTGGAAATGGTTGTTATTTCCCAAAAAACAAATAGGGTAATTAAGTCTCCCGCCAGAACCAAACCCAGCATCCCCACCATAAAAAGGTAGAGGTAAAAGTAAAATCGGCGCAAATCAATGTCGCCGCGCATATAAGCGGCAGCATAGATAGTAACAAAAATCCCAATGCCACTAATTAACAGGGCAAAAAGGAAACTCAGGCCATCGACATAAAAACGCAGGTCAATTCCCAGCGCTTCAACCCAGGTAACGCCAAAGGAGAATTCCTTACCGGCTGAAATATCCGGCATATGCACCATTAAGATAATGGTGAAAATAGTCGGAAGCACAGGTGAGAGTAGGGATATCCATCTCCCTGGCGTAGCCTGATCGATTTTGCGACCTTCCGTGTCGCCCACTGCGCCCATCAATACATCCCCGATTGCCTCGATCTATTTTAGGAGGGAATTGGCAATAGAGCTGGCGCGGAATCTTAGTATCGAGATTATTATGTTGCTGTCGATTGGAATGCTTTGCAATTGACACGTTTTGAGTTGAATGGAAATTGCGACTAGCTACTTCTATATATACTTTTCATATGAGCCTTTTAAAAAGTAATTTTCAATCAGCTGGTTGGAAATAATTCTTATTAGAATTGTTTAAAAGCCTGGGGAGGATATCCGTCAATTACAGAATCTGAGGTATTTAGGGTCTCATATAGAATATCTCGGTGAGTGCCGGTTTATTCGACTAAAAAATTTATCTTACTTAGAGTCAGGTGCTCTTCTTAGGGTATGACTTTGCGCCATATTGCATAAATAGAAGTAGGGTAATAATTTGATGGTGGAATACCTGTTATTTATAGGCTCTCTGGGTAGTTGAACAAGATAAGAATTTCACTAATTTCATAAATAATATGCTTAAAGGATGCAACTATGGATCGGTCACTTAACGAACATCCTGAGCTAAAGATCCTAGATCTAGATTTATTTAAGTTGGTACGTGGGGTGGAAATTCTTGTGGCAATTGAGCCAAGAAATTTTCGGGCGATGAAAGAAGATTTTTTCTCGAAGAAGTTTTCCATCAATCCTCAGTTTGTATATCGTGAACAAAAAATGGACATATTTCAGCGCAAACGGCTGCTTTATGCCCTTCCAGTAGAATCCCTGCCAGATGAGGATCTGACTCAGCTATATAGCGATATTATCGAATCTTATATCGATAAATTGGATCAATTTCGCTCTGTGGGAACGGATGATTTTGTTTATAACTCCTTGCGTTACTTTGGAGAGCCCACAGATAAGGATGTAAATAATGCCAATTTTATTCTGCACTTGCCTGATGATTTGGAATCTAGTGATGATCGGTTTCTGAATGCTAATGAGATGATGCAGTATCTCAGTGACTTCGCTAATAGACAGGGTTATAGCTACGATATTCGCATCGACGATCATATGATTGCCAATGCTTTGGTGGCTGGTAGTACGATTAAAATCAACTCCCATGCCAATATTTCGGAGACTGAGGTCTCTGCGCTGGCTCACCACGAGCTGGGGGTTCACCTGGTTAGCACTCTTAACGGCCGTAGCCAGACGCTGAAAATTCTAGAGTTGGGTTGCCCAGTCAATACAACTACTCAGGAAGGCTTGGCAATTCTGTGTGAGTACCTGGCTGGATACCTCACTCTGCCAAGACTAAAAGTATTGGCCTTGCGGGTGGTTGCGGTACAATCCATGTTACAAGAGAGGGATTTTAAACGTACTTTTATCCTGCTCAAAGAAAAATATCAGGTGGAGGAAAATTTGGCCTTTACGATTACTACCAGAGTCTATCGAGGTGGTGGCTTCACCAAGGATTATCTTTATCTACAAGGTTTTCATCAGATGTTAAATGCCATGGAAAACTGTAAGGATTTTAATAACCTTATGACCGGTAAGGTATCGGTGGAATGTCTGCCTCTTGTTTCTCGGTTGATTGATAAAGGCTATCTGCATGCACCACATTTTATCAGCCCTGCGATAAAAGAACCGCAGCCTATTGATCCCGTTAAGCGGTTTATTGCCCATGCGATTAAATAATTTATTAGAGAATCTTACTTAGATTCAGTTGGCTGGTAGGTCAAACCACAGGGCCGTGATGCTATTCTTTATCGCTTTCAGTTGTACTTGTTTCTTGAATAAACCCAGGCCGTCCCCTGGGGCCAGTATAGATTTATTATTTACAATGGCCTCACCTTCAATGACATGTAAGTAGCCGGGCCGCTCATGGGCTTGTATTATAATGCTTTCTCCGGTATTTAATTGCAAACGGTATAGACTGGTATCCTGATGTATGGAAAGTGTGTTTCCGCTTCCATCGGGGGTGATAAGCGCAGTCAGCTTATCCCGTTGTGGGATTGACTGCTGTTCGTAACTGGGTTTTATTCCTCGGCGATTCGGTTCAATCCAGATTTGCAAAAATTTAAGCTGCTCCGTTTGTGAGTGGTTGTATTCCGAGTGAGTGATGCCGGTTCCCGCACTCATCCTCTGAATCTCTCCAGCTGATACGACCAAACGATTACCCTCACTGTCTCTATGTTCAATCGCACCCTGCAAAATGTAGGATATAATTTCCATATCCCGATGGCCATGAGTATCAAATCCTGCACCAGGTATAACAGTGTCATCATTGATAACACGCAGTACAGAAAACCCCATATGATTAGGGTCGTAATAATGACCAAAAGAAAAGCTATGTCTACTGTCTAGCCAGCCAAAATGGGCTCTACCACGTGCTTGTGAGGGTCTGTAATAATACATAGCCTGATCCCTATTAATAAGATTGGTTGTGATGATAGGGCTATGATAGATAATGGTTACAAAAACAAATATTGGATAAAAACGGACAAGCAATTCGCCTTAATCGAATGAATGGCCTCCAACTTAACATTCGCCTATCCCGCCCTCCCATGCTAAAAAATAGAAAGCGGTAAAGAAATATAGATTTATGGAGAAGAAAGCAGGAAAAAAATGAAAAATAAGCACTATTACTCAGAGATTGGCATCTCCAGAGTTAGTAGGCGCAGTTCTCCAATAAATTCCCGAGCCACAGGTCCAAGCTTATCCTGGTCTTTGAAGTTTATATAAAAACTGGTGGAACGTGTCCCGCCTTTTTTTAAGCGAAGCAGTTTCAGAGTCCCATCATTGAGTGAGTCAGCCACCAGTGGCATAGGCAGCCAGGCAAACCCCATGCCCTGGGTGATTAAATCTAGAGATGCACGCAAACTACCCACTTTCCAGCGTTGCTCTGCTCCCAGCCAGCCTGAATCCCGGTTTGTTTGAATCGCCGAATCCCGCACAATAATCTGCCGATAGGATTTTAGATCTTCAAATGTCAACTCACGCTTAAACTGGAGTAGTGGATGTGCATTGTGAGCCACGGCCACAAATTTGATACGGCAGATTTCATCGTTGAGGCTGTCATCCATGGTAAAGGCCGAAAGACCCAGGTCTACGAGTCCTTCCTGGATTAATTCGTTGGTACCGGATAAAACAGTATCCACAATATCAATATTGACCTGAGGGTAGACTCCAGACACTTTCTCTAAAGCTTGGAAGACTACCTTCTGTGGAAAGGCTCCATCTACCGCAATGCGTAACTCCGATTCCACCCCTTCACTCAGGCTATCAGCAATAGCCTCAATACGAGATACCTCTTCCAATAGGAACTTGCCACGACGCAGCATTAATCGACCAGCTTCAGTAAGTACTACCTTACGCCCCGATACTTCAAATAGCTTAACACCGAGTGACGCTTCCAAGTTCGTTACCGCATGGTGAATACTGGATTGGCTCTTGTGAACCACCGAGGCTGCCTGATTAAAACCGCCAGCATCTACAACGGCCTTGAACATCCGCCATTGCTCAAGGGTGGTCTTTTGCATGAGTTTTCCCTCTCCTGAGAGCCATTTCAGAAAGGCTACTTTATTCCTTGACTACACAGAATGATAGTGAAAATTATGGTGGTACTCCTGTGAAGCTTTGAAAGTCATTGTTTCTCCAGCTTGGTAAGGCGCTATGGAAGGGGAAAAACCTCGGTATCTCCTTGTATTGTATTTTTACACTTGTTGTCCCAGGGAGGAGATAATGAGTGAATTAGCGGTTTTGTTTTTGAATGCATCAAAGCTAGTCGGATGAGAAACAAGATAAGCTCTGAATTGAGTATGGTATTGCTCGTGCCACTTTTGAAACAGATATAGAGAAAAATATGAATACGCTTCTATTGATATTGAAAAAGTTAGTTGCTTTACCGTAATGATCTTGGCTAAATTTCAACGTCTTATATTCTCTGTTCAGACACGTATATATATTCCCTGGCATATTAATCTTTGTATGCCGTACATGGAAAATCTCGAAATTAGTTTTCTCAGTAATTACCTCTGTGATTTGTAAAATACTGTGGCGCGATTTATCTGTGAACATATTCTCACCTTTAGACCCCAAAGTAAAAAGGAGGCCGCGTTGCGGCCACTGTAAGGATATGTGGGTAGGTGTGCAGTAACGGCTTTTTGGGCTAGGCTTAACCTCGATTGTGAGGCTTGGTGTAATCGATATCCGGTCCCACTGGAACTATCTGAGTTGGATTGATCATTGTGTGACTAAAGTAGTAATGCCGCTTGATATGGTGAAAGTTCACGGTCTCTGCAACTCCGGGCCACTGATATAGTTCGCGCACATAATTGCTGAGGTTAGGGTAATCCTCAAGGCGTTGACGATTACACTTGAAGTGTCCGTGATAGACTGAATCAAAGCGTATAAGGGTAGTAAATAACCGCCAGTCGGCCTCAGTGATTTTTTCTCCTACTAGATAGCGTTGTTGGCCTAAAATATTCTCTACCCGATCCAGGGCATCAAATAAATTTGTATAGGCTTCTTTATAAGCTTCCTGAGTTGTGGCAAAACCGCTTCGGTATACGCCGTTGTTGATATTTTCATATACTAGTTCATTAATGGTATCAATTTCCGTTTGTTTTTCCTCAGGGAAAAAGTTCTGCGTATCCCCGCTAATTTCATTAAACGATTGATTAAACATACGGATAATTTCTGAAGATTCATTGCTGACAATAGAATTTTGCAGCTTATCCCAAAGTACTGGCACAGTAACGCGACCAGTGTAATCAGCTTTATTACGTGTATATAACTGGTGTAGGAACTGATAACCAAACAGCGAGTCACCGCTGCTGCCCTCATCGGTATTAAAACTCCAACCATGTTCAAGCATGTCCGGGCTGACTATAGAAACACTGATGTGCTCCTCCAGTTTTTTTAACTTGCGGAAAATTAAGGTGCGATGTGCCCAGGGGCAAGCCAGCGATACATATAAATGGTAACGCCCGGATTCCGCCTTAAAGCCACCTATACCGCTAGGACCTGCGCTGCCATCAGGGGTAATCCAATTGCGCAGTTGAGCAGCCTCTCGCTTAAAAGACCCACTGGAATCTTTGGTGTCATACCACTGGTCTTTCCATTGGCCGTTGACTAATAATCCCATGTTTCTCTCCTGAATCAGTATTCGTGCTAATCGGCCCTAGGGTAGTTAGGGCGAGACAAAAGTATGTTGGATAAATTATTAAATGGCTTTTTTACGCTTATCGATGCTTAAGTGCCCGGCGCCATGAGCGGCCAGTACCAGGAAGCCGCCAGCCATGGCCAGGTTTTTAAAGAACATCAAAAATTGCATCTGATCGGCTAAGTTATGGTGATATAAGGCTGCGGTTAGTAGGCTGAATACCGCAAATGCCAGGGCGGTCAGGCGAACATGGAAGCCGACGATCAATGCCAGCGCTCCGCCAATCTCAAATAAGATTACCAATGGCAGAAGGAATTCTGGCAAGCCGCCCATAGCCAAGTACTGGGCACTACCCTCATAGTTCTGAAGCTTATTCACTCCCGCCAGAATAAAGATTGCTGCCAGGCCGATACGTCCACTGAGGTCGGCGATGTCCGCTAACAGGTTTGGATTAGTACTGATCTGGGCTGTGGATAAAGTAGAACTGGTCATAGGGATGCTCCTCAAAATGTGAATAAGTGGATAACACTGGGTTTTGGCTAAGTAGTCGATGTCTTTAAGGAGCAGTTTAGTGATATTTAATAGAATGAAAATTGGTATAAATAGGCTTATTCATTCTGATAAATAGAATAATGGGGCGGCGTGCTGAGCACCTCAGAAGTGGTAGCCGATACCCAGGGAGTAAACAAATGGGTCTATATCCACATTCACCCGAATGTGAGAGCTATCATCAGCTCCAGAGCGAAAATGGATCTTTGCCTTGGTATCAATATCCAGATACCAAATAGCCGCGTTAAACAACCAGCGGCTCTCCCTGCCAAAGGCGACATCTATACCAACCTCCCCGGCAAGTCCCCAGGAGTTGTCCAGCTTGAGTCTTGCCCGTGATTCGGCTCCGAGAACTGTCTCAAAGTAGTTCTGGGCTACACGGTTGATATGCTCGCTAAAAAAATGGGTGTAATTTACTCCAACACCAATATATGGCTGCACCCAGGATTCTGTACATACCGGGTACCACTGCAACGTAAGGGTAGGAGGCAGGTGTTTGATATCCCCCAGGCGAACCCTGCCCAGAGGTTCCCCGGTATTCGGGTCTGGCAGGCCACTCACCTTAAGGTCGTGTTTGAATGGCAGTGCAGCCAAAAGCTCCAGCCCCCAGTGATCGGCGAATAACCAGGTGCCTGTAAAGCTCACGGAGTAACCAGTATCCACGTAAACTCGTGTATCAGGCAGTATGGTGCCATTTAGGCGCAGATTGTCGGAATCGTCGTTGGGAGCTACTGCAGCGGCGCCAACACGAACTATAAAGTCTCCTTTTTGGTAATCTGCTATTGCCTGGCTATTGGTTAATAAGGTGGCAAAGAGTGTTAATGCCAGTCTGAGCCGTATCATCTCTCACTTCCCTGAAAGTCCATCTGAGAAAGGGGGCTTTCAATGAGTGTAGACTTAAAAAATAGTTAATTTGGAGATGAATTAACTACCGCCCAGTGGAGATTGAGTAGAGAGAGAAAGGTGATTTGGGGTGATTTAACGAGCAATTATTATAGGAATGAAATATCTAAATACTGCCTAATTTTATAGGTGCCGGCCTATCCCGGCACTTTTCTAATGCAAAATGTACGAAATAAATTTTAAGGGGATCACACCTGGAGTATTAGGCAGATAGCTGTTCCAGCAGATCTTCATCACTCTCGTACCAATATTCATTACCACGGCCAAAGGTACTGCTTGCGGTTGCATGTATTGCTCGGACCTGACTTGTCCACTTGGTTGCCTGGGTTTTTGCAACTACAAAGGCGGCAGCAGTACAGACTGCGGCGGCTCCGATTGCGGCTGCAGTCGGGTTGTTAATGGCGGCTTGATACACGTTCGATAACATGCCCCCCTGTTTTTGAATAGTAAGGATACCTGTCTCTTTTAAGGAAACTGCTGTTACGCCAGTACCAGCGGCTGCTGCGCCGATTCTTTTAATCTCATTCCAGGAGTTTTCTCTTCCTGCAGCGGTTTTAAGATTGCGAGGGTTAGTATTACTATTTACATAGGTGAGGCCAACGACTTTGCAGAGCTTTTCCAGCTTGTCGGGGTTTGCGCCCACAGGATTAGAGAAGAAAACTTTTTGCCCGGACATTTTATTGCGCAAATTGCGTACTATTTCCTCATCTTTTGCTTCAAAACGGCTCAAAGAGGGTGTGTTCTGCAAAATTTCCAGAGCCTGCTGGAAAGTTTTGGCACCTTCACCATGAACCAACCAGTTGACGGATTCTCTGGCGCTTGCTGCCTGTTGAATCAAGGAGGTCAGGCCATCGACAGATGGAAGTGCACTGTGCTGTTTATTGTTAATCCAATAAAGTGAGTAGAAGTTGTCGATCTTAGGAATATCTCTGGGCAGTATTTCAGTCCCTCCATAGGATTTCTCAATATGCCTAACTAAGAGTTTTCCAGCAGAATCCCTTGACCGAAACTTACCGCTTACTGCTGCATAATGAGCACCATTCCACTTGTGTTGCAGATTCATTTTGTTGTAAGAAGAATCTGCTGATCTCCAGGTGCTTCCATCATATTTTACTTCGTAAACACCTGTTCCTTGATTACCAGAATCCGCTTGCAGAGAGTCATCGAAGTGGAGTTTATGGATCAATACATCGCCATTATCGATATAGTACTCGATGGCCATACCATTGCGTACTAGATAGCGAATAGTTCCGGCGCCATTGGCACTCTGGCTGCTGCCAGTATCTGCATTTAGGCTTATGAGTGCCCGCAGCAGGGTGGCAGAGTAGTAATTAGTTTGTGCCTCTTGCTTCACTTTTTCATACATAGGGTAGTGAGCATTGTTAACATAGACATCGCGGCCCTGTTTTGTGCCCATTGGGGCCATTTCAATAATTTTGGTCCAACCGGCTCTAAATGCTGGCATATTATTTCCTTATAATTAATACAGGTAGAAAGTAGAAAAAAGCTATTAAGGGGTAAAGCTAGGTGGCGGCGAGCCCCTTTCAACCACTTCAAGTGAGTCTTCTCCAATTCTGTAATCACCCTCACGCACTTTATGGTAAATCCAGGGCTCTGGGCTTCGGGTTTCACTAAAGTGTGAATTTGGACATTGTTGGGCCACGTCCGCTTTTCGCTGTTGCATGGCTGGACTCAACTCCAATTGAAGAGTCGAGTAAGTTTCAGTTATTAAATGATCCATAGCGGCAATACTATATTTAGCAGGTGCATAGCCCAAAGCACTAAAATAAACATTAATAAAGTATTGATCATCCAGTGGGGCATATAATTGGGAGTGAAAAACGGCTTCTCTAAATGGGTTTTCCCGTAATTCCTGTTCGCTGCATTTTGGATGAGCCTCGCAGTACAGCCAGTCCGTACCGTTAATATTTTTTTTCTGCCATTTTATTGGGGCAGCCCTAGGGTCCATATCCAGTTTGGGAGGGCCGTAGCGAAAATACAAATCTCTTAAAATGACCTGCTCCAAATGGTGTGGATTAAAACAGCTCATGCTCTCCGGTAAATCATCTACACGGAAAACTCTAATTACATGTTCAAGGAATCCATATTCCATGGAAACCCAGGGTGGTCCATAAAAACCCCAGTTGCGTTTTAAAATGGACTGCCCTGGCATTCTTCCCTCTTGGTACCATTTGCCGCGACTTAGATCGTCATAGGCTTCCCGGTTATAGATATCAATGCGGGGGCCATAATATTCCTCATTAATATCGGGCACGCTGTTGGGGGGCAGTGAGATACTAAAGTGGCTGCCGGACAGGTTGGCAGTCAGTGTTTCACGTTTGTCCCGATTTGGTACAAATGGCTTTTTTCTGGAGGCAAAGAGGCGTTCAAACATAGACTTGGTGGTTCCTATCCACAACGCTAGCGCTTACGGGATTTTGGCCGCCGTATTATAGTGCTAGCTATTTATTGTAAAGTGCAAACTACTTCACGTTTTTATTGTGAGGGAGTTCCTTTTTGCGGTACGTTCGTGCAGTAAGCGGGGAGGTTATGGATCAAGTATCGTTGGTGGGGAATAGTTTCTGTGAAATTTGGTAGATGAGTACCGTTTATCTTTTTGTTCTTTCATTTTTGACTGCTCGCTTCCGAAGTGTAACCAATGTTTCAATTGACTTATAAAGCCAAATACAAGTGCCTATTTTATTCGCCAATAAAATAAGCACCTTTACCCCTGCTCACCAACTGAATTTTATTGGTGCTGGATTAAGGATTGCTTTAGCAGAAGCCAGGTATGGTAAATGATCCCCAAGAAGTAAATCATCATGCAGAGTGCAATGAGAATACCTGCTGGGATAAAGGCGTCGCTTTGTTTGAACAAGCTGGAGAAATACTGGTAGTCAAAAATATTACCCTCAGTAGATAGTTGAAAAATAAAAAGGAAAAAATAGCTATACCAAATATTTGAGTTGATTTTGGACAGGTGTTTTTTCTGCGGTTCAGATATGAAAGGTTTGCCGGCCAGTAAGTACCGTATGCGATAAATAATGCAAGCTGAACAAGAAATAAATAAAAATGCAAGAAAGCTGGTTGCGAAAATGGTGTTGGCATTTTGCATGTCTAGGTTGGATAGGTACAGGAGATCAAAAATGTCGCCTTCGGTGTACACTTGGTAGATAACTAAAGTTAAATATATATAGCTAACATTTAAGAGAATATTTTCAAGATGTTCTCTTGTAGGCTTTGAGATAGAAACTTTTCTCATAGTTCTAAAAACTTCTATTTTGTTTAATCCATTGCTTGATTTGTTGATATTTTACCAGTCGTAATAATAACATCAGCTGTTTGTCTAGGGTGAGAAAGGCTAAAGTTCTTTGCCTTTGGGCTTAGCGCTCAATTTTTCAGTACGCGACCGTGATCCTACCTGAAATTGGTGGCTTGTTTAACATGTTATTGGGCGATCAAATAGAGGGTTATTTGATCGCCACAAAGATTGGAAGCTAAATAAGAATTTATTTAGCTTCTTGCTGTTAGGAATTTCTGATACTGGAATGCAGCCCCCAGCATGCACAGCCCCACCAGCATACAAACCACAATCTTTTGTATCAGGGAAAAGTCCTGCATATCCCACAGCACAATTTTTAGTGCGGCAATGCCGAACAACATGAGTGAGAGCTTCAGTAACTTTTTGGTATCAGGTTTTAGGGTTTGGAATAGTAGCAGTGTTGCATGTACCACTAAGGCAAATGATATTGCCGGCAGCCACATGGTTTCCAGTATCTGTGCCAACAGGGCAATATAAACTGGAATAGCTGTAAGGTGCAGCCCCCACAGATTAAACAGCCTTCGACCGGGCCATACGGCTCTATTGGCGAAAAAGCGCTGATAAACCAGTAGCGAAGCAATTCCCAGGGCGACCAGGTTATACAGTCCCAACATTGGCGCCTTAGCGGAATTGGCAATGACCGCTGCAACTTGCAACAAGGTAATAAACTCAAACAGGCGCAGACTCAGCATATAAAGCGGGGTCAAATGGTTGCGCAGCGGCGCTAATTGGGGTTTAAAAATATACAGACCGGCGAAGTACAGCTGGCATAGTAAAAGTGCCAGTGCAAAGTCACGGCTTAGCGCGTAGCTAATAATAAGTAGCGTTGCTGCAAGATAGTAAAAGGCCAATGGAAAGAGTGGCTTAAGTGCCCGGTGCAGGGCCAACCGCCAATCCTGGCCGACTGGCTTCTGCCGCAACCCCTGGCCGATCCACAACAGTGCCGCCATTGATACCAGCCCCAACAGCAACCCACTCAAGGCAAACCCTTGCCAGTTGGCGAACTCCTGCAGAGCACAACTGATTATTGCTACAAGGCTTGCGCCTGGGATTAAGATGCGCAGTTCCTGTTTTAATACCTCAAGCTTTAGGTGTGTATAGAGTGCCAGAGCGATAGCGCCAGACAGCCAAACGGCGATGGGGAAGTAGTCGTTGGCCTTATAAAGTACTGTTGGTAGGAAAAATATTGGCACCAGAGCGTAAAATAGCTTGCGCAAATTGAGTGCCAGAGAGAAGCCAGTGGATTGCATATCCAGGTGTTTATACAGAGCTGCAATCATCCACAAGCTAAGGAAGGCCTCTACACTAGCGATCTTTCCGTAGGGTATTTGATCGTAGAAATGCAAGTTACCCACAATCGATGCACTCGCTAGTAGTGGGATAAACAGCAGTAAGTAATGGCTGAGTCCAAACCATTCACTAAATGCTGAGCCAGTGCGCTTGCCGTGCCAGATTAAAAAGCCCATCGGTAACAAGGCAAGCAGCCACATACCCTGGGGCCAGAGGATGCCAACAGATAGCAGAAAGCTTGCGGATAAAAACACCACAAAAGCGTTATCTGCGAAAGAGGTTAAATGGTGCTCTCTAGGAGTAATCCGATCTGCGCAGTGCTGCAACAGTCGGGCTAATGCAAAGGCAGCCGCACAGAGCGCCAACCAGTTACCCCAACCAGAATCTGCGCTTAATGACAGCAACATTGGTGCGGGAGCAACTCCGCCAGCTACCCAGGTCAGAGCTTGCCACAGCATGGTAACGCCAGCCGCAGATAGGGCGATGTAACCCTCGCTTCTTACACTGATAAAACCAAAACGGGCACCGAGAAAAATCAGCAACAATCCCTCTAGACACCAGACAATCCCCAATAAAGCGGGACTGCACAACGCAAGGATGGCCAAGCCTGCCAGTAATCCACCGTGTAGCAGAGCCATACTCTGTACAACACGGGCGGAAATGCTGGTGGCGTTGTAGCCAAACAGCCAGCGTGAATAAATGGCCAGAGCCATCCAGGGTAGAAGGTTCAGCAGCCACACAATGCCCAGTGCGTTACTGTTGGGTGCCAGCGACCAGCTGATGTGGATAAACAGCACCAGGTTTGCGGCAATAATAATCAGGCGCCTTCGCTCCAGCCCTTTGGACTCTATCAATTCAGCGCTTAGTCCTCGCAGAGCGTAGTGGGCAAAACCATAAAAGAAGCCGTGTAGTATTAGTAATGGCCCCCAGGTAGATGTAGCCTCATCCAGATTTGAGACGGAAAACTCCAGCATGCCTGCGCTCAGTACCATGGTTACGATCGCAAGCTGTGGCCAGCGTATTTGCCTGGACAAATGCAGCATCGCCAGGGCGAGAGTCAATAAATAGCTGAGATAAACAAGTGCGGAAGGATCAAAATGGTTCGCCACCAAAGGCATGGTGGCGCCGCCCAGCAGTGTGACCATGGACACCACGCGTGTCTCAAACAATAAAGCCAGTAAGTAAGAGAGCCCCGTTGTCACCACCAACAGGCCGACCCCAACAGCAATAGGTACTAATTGATAGTAGGGCCCGGCAAAGTACCCACAGAGGTAGAGAAGAATCACCCCAAGCGCTACCAGCCCAGAGCCGTAGTCCGCCATATGGGGCATACGCCGGCTGAAAGTCACACCGCCAAAGGTTGTTGCAGCTGCGACTAGAAAACCCAGAGCAACCTTACCAACTGGGCCCAAATAGTTGTTAAAAGAGAACTGCAGCAAATAAGCAAAGCCAAACACCAACGCCAGTATGCCGGCTGCGGTCATAAAGAATACCGGCGCTTTACCCTGACGCTGGTAGTGGTGATAAAAGCCCATAAGGGGCTCCCACACGCGGTTGAGTGGTTCCAGGGCTGGCTCTACTAGACTGGCCAACCCTTCCTGTAACCATGGTGTGGTCGCTGATGCTTTTCTGTCTTTTTGAGACGGTGATTTGGGTTCAGCAGGTGCCGTAGTGGGGGTTAAGATTGCTGGCTGAGCTTGCTCAATGACTCGGCGGGGCTCGGTAGGTGTGCCCATAAGCAGGGCTAAATCATCCTCTAACTCAGCAGTGCTTTCTGCTAAGACTTCTTTACTTTCAGTATTGCCCCGCCTGAGTTGTGCTTCAAGGGCAGTGAGCCGCCGTTCGAAGGTCTCCAGTCGGCGCCGATTGTCCCTCTCTAGCAGGGCTAGCTCTGCTCGGAGTGATAGCAGTTCACTTTCCATAACTTGCTCTTATCGTTTTGATCGAGACTATCCTGTGCCTTTTCCTACGGCAAGTTCATAGTTAACCGCACGGGTCTACCCGAACGTATCTTCAGCATCTTCCTTTAGTGTGCCTGAGTAACCGAAGAGAAAACCCACCACCGGTAAGGAGATTTTCACCTCAAACTGGTAGAGCCCATTCACAATTGCTTTTCCAGCAGAAACCTTTGGCCGGAATATTGTTGGAATTGAGAGTCGAAAATTGACACAGAGCGTTGCAACCATTGCCAGTTGCCACCCTCAGTGGAAACCCCAAGCTGTATTTTGATTGGGCCAATGGACTCAACCCAGTAACCACCTTGTTGATAAGTTTTTACTGGGTGAAATTCTGAGGCAACGGTATGGCTGTTGGCAAATGTGCGAGACCAGATCAGTGCTTTGGCGGAATGGTGGATTTCCACAGAGAAAGGCACCTTGCCAGCCTTTGTGGGAGCCCCCAATTTGCGAGCTACTCGCCGACCAATCCAGCCGGCAACACCAGAACCAAAGCGGATATCCACCTCACCATAGAGCCTGGCACCCTTTGTATGCAGCTCTTGCAAAAGTGGATTCAGCTTGCCGAAATCCGGTCCGAACCAGTCGAGAACCACATTTCTCATTGGACTCACCCTCAAAAAATCACAGGGGGTTCCTCAGTATACAGCCATGCTTAAGCCTTAGGGCGCACCACCGCCTGCATTGAGCAGTGAATGGTTTTATCTCCATCCTGTACTAAAACCTCTGAAGACTCAGAAATCACCTGGGACACAGCCAGGTCGGACACACTAACCACCTCCATCAACTCTTGCTTACAACCAGCAATATTGGCCGCATTAGAGATAGCGGGATCGTAACTGGTTTTGTGGGAGAAACCTCTCTCCTCCTCGCCCCGGCGGTTGCGCTGAATACTCTGGTAGGCCTCTTTGCCCGCATCCACGGTATCTCCGATAACCCGGCCAGGTTTAACTTCGAGTTTCATACAGGAAGTGGTGGCGAGAGCAATGGCGATAAGGGCGAGGAATTTGTTCATTTAACGACCTGAATTTACTTGAAATAACAACTGTTGCGGGGACGTAGGATATCGTGGCTCCGCTAAATATTCCGCGGGATTTTATAGGGGTATACGGAGTAATCAAGTGGGCAATAGAGTATGCCGATTGGCAATATCTCAAGGGATATGTTAACGAGCGATAGCTTATTTATAAGTTTAGCTACTGTTCTATGATGAAAATAAATCACCTTGCAGAATACTATTTTATCGACTCTGAGCATAAATCGATCAAAATGGTACACATTGTGGAGGGAATAACACTAAGAATTTCTCAAAATTATAAATTGTTTGTTAAAGTCGCCGCCCTGGCGTTAAGTCCATAAAAAATTTCAAAATTTATTCTTGGGGGACTAATTAATGAGCAGTTTTAAGAGAGCACTTTGCTTCAGTTCAATTATTGTAATTTCCGCCTGCAGCGGTGGTGGAGGTAGTGGTGGGAGTGACGACTCAACAGTCTCACAGCAACCCCAGTCTAACAATGAAACACCAAATCCAGCTCCTGTTGCGGCAACCATACCTTCTGCAATGATTTCAGGTCCGGCGCGAGCCATTAATGGTGAGCCTATAACACTTAGTGCTGCGGGAAGTAAATCCAACAACAATAACTCCCTAACTTATCATTGGCGTAACCTAACACCTGGGGATGCGACTCTGGAGGGGGCTGATACAGATACGGTCACTTTTTATCCTAGCTATTATACGGACCCACGCCGAGGGGCTCTTTCGATTACTTTAGAACTAACTGTTAATAATGGAGAAGCAACAGATACATCGCTATTTACAGTTACTTCTACAGCAAATTTAACAGCCAATCCTTTTAAAAACTATGCAACAGAAGGCTCTTGGTTAGCACAGGAAATCTATCTAACTGATGAGCGTATTTATTTTGTCGATAATGGCAGCACTTTTATAAATCGCCCATTACCCCAGTTTGGAAAACCTATTGCTGATGCCGTATATAATGATATAAATGTCTATTCCTGGCATGAAAAGAATATAGTTCAATATGAAGATTGGGCAATAGTTGTCTCTACTAATAATTTAGAGTTTGTACAGACCGGCACCGAGGGGGAAGTATTACAAACGGCCACTGTATCAACTTCTGCCGCAGATAACGGAGCCTCGAAAGCCTTCGGTGCGGTTTATGGTGATTACCTGGCAGTAGCGTTTGATAATAGTGTAAATGGACTGAAAATTTATGACATTTCCGACCTGCCCAATGTCAGCTTGGTTAGCGGTGAGGCAAATATAGACTACCCGAAAAAGATTTTGGTTTCCGAGGGTAAGGCCATTGTTGCAAATGGCAGTAATCTTTATGTCTTTAATATATTGACTGATCCGGGAATGAGCACTCCAATTGCCTCATCTTCACTCACTTGTCATGATGTAGAGTTTTATCAAGATCAAGTTTTCTGTGTGAAAAATGATTATCTTGCTAAGTATGAGCTTGAAGAGAATGGCAATTTGACTGCAAGTCAGTCATTTATTTTTGAAAATATTGATACTAAAAACTCTCAGAATTTTACCATATCCAAAGGTAAATTCTATCTATACCTCAATACCCTGGGATTGACTACCACCTTCCCGTTAACTGAGGATATGAATATTCTACACCCTGAAGTACGTTACCTTCAGACTGGAGCCGATTATGTCACAGACAATGGAACAATCGCCGCAGCAAAGCTTTTTGGTGGAGAAGTGGCAACCATCAAAGTAGGGCAGCTTGGTTCAGCGGAATTGAATACTTTTTCAGAGGGTAAGTCTTTACGGTATCTAACAATGCCTAGTGCGAACCTTCTCGCCGCATCGGATGCTGAAGGTAGTGTCAATTTCTACGATATTTCAGATAGATTAAATCCAAAATTCGATTTTTCTATTTCTCGATCTTCATTGGACTCTCAGGTAGGTAATATTGAATCATATAAAGAAGGGGTAGTTAGCATTCCCTATAGAGGGGGCTTTGCTGATATGGACATTTCTGATGGTGATAATCCTGTTCAGTTATTCAATGCTACTCCTACTTCTAGCCGGATGTTGGACTCAGCTTATAAAAGTACAAAACTTCAAAAAGGGCACTTTACAGTTGAACAGTACCCAGCTGTAAATGATGAAGAAGACTACTCCTTGATACGTTTTTTGGTTGATGGATCTCAATGGAGTGAATTTGAAGCGCCAGGATTAGTATATGAAATAACAGCCCATGGTGACTCACTCTATATGGCTTCAAGTCAAGGCGTTCAGATCGCAGATATCTCTTTACCTACAGCGGTAATACTAAGTGAAACTAGGTTCTGTCATGGGACTATTTACTCACTAGATGTTGAGGAGTCAACTCTGGTAGCTTCCTCAGGATTAACCCTTTGTGCCGCTACATTGAATGAAAATGGTTTGCCTATTGTAGATACGACATCGGCAGTCGACATCAACGTTGGTTTTAGAGGATATCAGCCTAAAGTTGTTCTCAATGATGGACTGGCCTTTATTAATGGAAATGGTGTGACAATTTATGATGTTGGAGTTACCCGAGCACCTGAAATAGTAGGGCATTTCAGTACTTCTGGCCCTTCAAATGATGTAGAAATAATTGATAAACTAATCTATTCTGCTGACGGTATGGGTGGTTTGACAGTTATAGAAAATACATTAGATAACAACCCCAAGATTACTCAAGTCAGCGGTGACAGTGGCTCCATTACCTACGATATAAGTTGGATAACTCCAGCTCAAGGACAGTGGGGTTTAGATAAGGTTCTTTGTATTGCGGAAGTTGGAAATTGTGAAGTTGGCGAGGTAAATCATGAAAAGAAAACCGCGAAATTAATATGGGAGAATAGCGGCTTTGAAGGTGAGGCTGCTCTAAGGGTTATGGTCGGTAATGATATCTGGTTTAATTCCCAGGTAATGGTTGCTCACTTTGACTAGTTGATTATTATTTTTCCTTGATTGTTTACATAGCTTCCAGCAATCGCTGGTGGGCTATTTTGACTGGAGTGGGTTTAGAGCTGCTCTGGTCTTTTTCTATTAAGTCTGGTTGATAATTTTATAGTAAAAACTGCTTGGCCATGTTGTTGTATCACATGAAGGTAAAATTAATAAATATTAATTGGTAATTTTACTATTTTTAGATCATTTGCCTGTTTTTGATACTTGCTATTACATCTTTTTTTGCCATGACTCAGGGGCTATTAATCAATTAGGCAGGAAGTTGGACGTCTATTAAGTTCGTAAGTGAGCTGTAGTTAAAGATTCATCTTTTTCTATATGAATTGTCAAGAGATAAAGATTTTTAAAATAATGTAATAGAATATGGGAACCTTCGTTCTGAAGAGCAACAGAGCTATGATCGCTCGATTAATTAATATAGAAAATTTGGCGCTGATAATAAAGTTCATATTGTTAGAGAGCCTCTGATTAGCTCAGTGATGTCTATGGCTTGCAGAGCGGTTCAGTTCTATGCTGTGGGGGAGATTGTTAAGGAAAAATTTTTAAGGATGTCTTTGAGAATGTACCCTATACCGAAATGCAGGGCCTCTATACCGAGTGCGGAGGCCCTTGAGGAAGTTTTATTTCCTTAGGATAAGCTCAGCCACTTCCTTTTTAGCGGCAACAACATAAGTAATCATCAGGTTCCCTTGATTAACATCGGTCAAGTAATCGATATCCCTGTGCACTGCCTTCAAAATGGAAAAGTTATCGGTGTCGAGATTGTATGACCACAGCTGATCGTTTTGATTGATTGAGTAAATCACATTATCTTCGATAACAAATCTCTTTTCGCTACCTTGATCAACCAGCTTCTCGATAAGCTGGTCTTCCGCGGCGCCAGGCTGCCAGAAGCGGTTCATATGGTCCATATAGATCAGCCGGCCATCTTTAGTCCTCTGGGCCCAGCTAACTGGTTTTTCATTGATAAACCTGGGCTCAAGGCTATCTAAATCGACTTCTGCAAATTTTGTAACCCCTTTAATCGTCAAGGATAATAACGCTGAATTATCGATACTGTCCCACTGGAAGAGCTGATCAACAGGCGCATTCAGGGGTAAGCCCTCTACACGGCCATCCAAGAAAATTTTATTGAGCTCATTATTGGCATTTACCAGAATACTTTCTCCATCGGCAGACCAATGGATACCGTCGATATTGGTATCGATTGGAAACTGAGATACCTGCCGTAAATCGCTGCCATCAGTTATCCACACCTGATCTTCACCAGAACGCCTGGAGGTAAACGCAATCAAGTTGCCATTGGGTTGGAAAATGCCATCATCCTCTCCCAAAATCGACCGTGTTGTGCTTGGGTAGAGTTCGCTGACATCTTCCTCCGAAGGTGTATCGATTGACTCAGGTTGGTTAAGTGGTATTGATGCAATATCACTATCGTATCGGCCCTTAATGAGAAGTGCCCTCTGCCCATTTGGGTGAAAATCGGGTGTGCTGGCAGATTGATCCAAAGGTAAATCGAGCTTACTGACCTTTCCATCGTAAGTAAGAGAGAAGAGTCGTCGTCCTGTGCTGAAGATTAACTCATCTTTAAGCGGCGAAAAGTTAGGAGATATGGTCCTGCGCTGGGGGATTTCATCTGGATAGTCTACCGGGTGGCTGGATAAAAGCGCCCCTTTGGAATCCAGCATATCGATATAAAGCTGGCCATCTTGGTGATGGCTGGTTACAGCTATTAACCCATCAGTGATTGAGTAATCAAAGTAGGCCAGATTTCCATTCTCCAGATCATAAAGGACTCGACTGGTATTATCCCTGACTGAATAGTTGATCAACCGCCAACGGTTAGTCTCTTTATGCAAAATAGCGAGATTATTGTTATTTAACCATACGGGGTTCTTAATGGCCGAGTTTTTACAGCGCATTAATACATTTGGTTGTTGTGGGCTGACTAATGCCTTTTGAAAATCCAGGCTTACCAGGTTGTAACAGGTATTCTGGGTTAGCGGTATGGTGCAGTCTTCTTCGGAAATAAATACCAGTTTCTTGCCATCTGGTGATAGTGTATGGCGGCCATAAGTACCCCATTCTGGAGTTAATTCCGTCTCCTTCTGGGTATGTATATTCCTGGCCCAGATTTTATTAACACAGAGCTTATCTAGATAACGATTAAAAATAATATATTCACCATCTGGCGAATAAGAGGGGCCAAATTCTTTGCGGTCAGTTGCGGTTACTGCCTGTAATCGATCAAATACAAGCTGAGAGCTTTGCTCGGGTGGAGAGTATTTAAATATAGCAAATACTAATAATACCAACCCGACAAGTGCAAAGATTGGAAATCGCTTTGGTTTGATCGTCTGGATTTGGTGGCTTGGATTAACCGGTGTTATTTCTATTTCAGGCTTAGGGGAAGTGGGGGAGGGAGCTTCTTCTTTCGGTGCTGTCTTAACCTGTGGAATAGAATCATCATCTTGCCAAACAATATCGCATTCCAGGCTATAACCCTGTTTTGCATGAGTTCTAATATAAGATTGCTGCTTTCGATCCTCACCGAAGGCTTTTCTAAGTTGCGCAATACTTCTTTGCAGCGTATTTGGTGTGACTATTGTATCGGGCCAGACTTCAGACAGTAGCTCATCCTGGCTCACCACTTTTCGCTGATGCTTTGCCAGGTGGGTTAAGACAGCAAGGGCTTTTGGGGGGATAGTTTGCGATTGCTCACCTCGGGTGATCTGGTTTCTGGATAAATCAATAAAGAAGTCACCCACCCAATATTGTGAAGCCATTGATGTATCTACCTGAGCAAAATTTGAGCTACATTTTTGCCATCGATACTAGCATAAACCCTGATTACAGCTAAAGCGCATCATGTAACCTATTGATAAATAGACATTTTATGCCGGCAGCATAAAGTCATCAAATAATCAGGAGCACTTCAGGTGTTTCACAGGCTTCTTACTTAGATTGAGCGCTTCTCCGATCACATGTAACGGTATAAATACTGATATGAAAAAGCGTTTACTAGTCGCCTTTCTCCTGTTGCTACCTATCGCTGCCCTTAAAGCAGGTGAGCATAAGGCCCTGGAGTTATCCACAATCCAAGTAATACCCATTCAGGATTCCAGCAATAATAGAGAATACGAGCTGTTTATTAAGCTGCCTGAGAAATATAAGGAGAGTGATACTAAAAAGCATCCGGTTATTTACTATACAGACGCTTTATGGGTCGTTGAAATGCTATCTGCCACTACTGAATACGCACTGGAAGATGCCATTTTGGTGGGTATTAGTTGGCAGAAGGATATGGCCGGTGCTGAAAAAGAATGGTCGAGTCGATATCGGGACTTTAAACCGGCAGTTCTCTCTAATAAAAAAGATAAAAAATCACACAAAGGAGAGGCCCATGAGTATCTCGCCTTTATAAGAAATGACGTTATAAAGTATATCGAAAGCAATTACCGCGCGAATCCAGATAATCGCACTTATTTCGGTTACTCATTCGGGGGGCTCTTTGGTGTTTATGCCTTAATTAGCCAGCCGGATATTTTTCAAAACTATATTATCGGTAGCCCATCAAGATTGATAGGCACTTATATGGATTTTCGTCTTGAATCAGAGCTTAACAAACCTTTGATGGATATACCCAAGCGAACAAACGTATTTATTGCTTACGGAGAATTAGAGAAGGAGCTGGGTGCTACGGTAGAGAGGTTCGTTAGTGAGTTAAAGGACCAAAAATTAGTTAATTTAACTCTAGAGCTGGCGGTTATCGAATCCGCGAATCACACTACAGCGTTCCCGAAGACTTCAGTGCGCAGTATCTATTGGCTTGCCGAGAAGCTGAAAAATTAATCAATAGTATATCGAGCCACATTAATAAAAATTTCAAAGTTAAATAGAGGATATAAGATGATTTTTAAGAAGCTAATCACAATCGGCCTAATATACGGCATAAGCGCTACTGCAGGCGCGGGAGATTTAAAGGCACCAGAAATAAATATGGCCGACTATCGTAGTGACCTCCCAAGCCTAGAAAGATCCACTCCAAAGCTAAAAAAAGCATTTATTGATACGGCGCCAGCGGATAGAAAAGACGGTATTCCTGTTGGTGAGATAGATACAATTAAGGAAAGCTTGCAAAAGCTGGCCCAGGAAATAGCGGATAACCAACACACACCCTACGATAGCCTGCTTATCGCCCAAAATAACAAACTGGTATTTGAATCCTACTATTCCCTTGGCCGTGTCAACTTGCCTCACCCGCAAGCATCTGCCACCAAGGCCTATACAGCCCTGGCAATTGGGCGGGCGATACAGTTAGGCTATTTGACCATGGCAGACTTAGACAAGCCTGTCATTTCCTTTCTAAAGGGGTTGGATAAGAAACAACTTGTTAAAGGCGCAGACCTTGTCACATTGAATCATGCCATGAGCATGCAGTCAGGAATTCGTATTAAAGAGGAAAAACTGAGCGCCTTACTGGAAAACAAAGAGCAGTTAACTGGGAAAAAGCTGGCCCAAATCTATTTGAACCATAGCAAACCGATAACCTCAGAATCGCAAACCTACTTGTATCAAGGCTCAGACCCAATGATTGCAATGTTGGTTCTGGATGCCGTGGTTCCCGGTTCCGCCAGCGACTTTATTAAAAAAGAGCTGCTAGAGAAGATGGGGATCGATAGCTATCACTGGAAGGAAGCCGTCAGTGGGGTGCCCCAGGCAGGGTCAAGAGCCATGATGACATCTCGCAGTATGGTCAAGTGGGGTACATTGGTACTCAATAAAGGCAAATGGAATGGCCACCAGCTGATTCCGGCAGCGTTTATCACCAGGGCCACAGGAAAGGTAGCTGTACCTACAGATGATGAGTTCGACTACACAAATTTTTCATACGGCTACTTCTTCTGGCGAACCCCTCTGAAGGTTGGCAACAAGAAATACTTAGCGAAGTTTGGCTGGGGCGGTGGTGGCCAGTATGTGATCTCTATTGAAGATTTGGATTTGGTAATTGCGATCACAGGCCGTGGTGATGATGATAAAACCCTGGATTTAATAGAGAAACGTATTCTGCCTGCCTTTGCTTTATCCACTTAACAGAAAGTATTTAAAACAAACTATGGGCCTATATTTTTATAGGCAGGGTGTTTAAGTAGTAACTTCAGTGCTTCCTCAGTCACCTCGCCTAATGTTAAATAGAGGGGCTGAGGAAGCTTCTTGGGCACTTGATACTTTGTTATAGGGATGGGAGGCTCAGGAGCCATCCCCACTAGAAGTAGCCAGATCTTAAAGGTTTTCATCAGTCGGCTTCTGGTACTTTTGGATACGCCTGTAAATTTCTTCTCGGTGAACAGGTAAAGACCTGGGAGCGTGTATCCCTATCTTTACCTGATTACCGTTAACTTCCAATACAGTCACTGAGACAGTGGCTCCAATTCTTAGGTTCTCTCCGGCCCGGCGTTTTAAAATTAACATTCTTATTTCCTTCTGATCATCAAACCATGGGATGGCCGTTCCACAATGGGAAAGCTTGGGAAGTAGCAGCTGGAAATACGAGGAGGGGCGCGAGAACGGTAGGCGTAAAAGAAGAAAAGGCGGGCGCTAGACTCCCAGTGCTTGGGGAATCGCCTCAGGTCACTGCATTTGCAACCTTTTATTGAAGACGAGTGGGTTTCTAGCGTACCATTCATGTAGCCACTTTGATAACTGTGATATCAATTTGGTTAGCTGGCCCCGGGTGTTGCCGCACCTTGGGTCAGCGCCTTTTACTTACTCTTACGTCACGCTACCGTTCTCCTTTGGGAATGGGTCTTTTAGAAATTCTCGGTGTTCTTGTTTTATCTTGGGCTGTTCGCTTGTAGAAGCCGGTTTTATCACTGCCCAAAATATTGATAAATATCTATCGATTCTACGCAGCTTTGATGCTGAAGAAAACTGAATAAAATTCAATAAGATTATTTGGGCGCCTATATTTTTTATGAGTTCATTCTGCCGAATGGCAATTGCTCATTAAAAATTGAATGATTATTAGCCTTTTAATGAGCGCAATTATCTTATGCGCGGTTAATCCTATTGGATTCTTCAATCCATTGCTGGTTAAAGCCTGCTTTCTTGGTATAGCCGATGAAAATATTCATTAGCTTTTCCATGCAACTCTCAAGGTCGACATCAATATCTGGTTGTCCATCGTTTTGATAATCTTTAGCTACCTGATCTGCCATTTGCCAGAAAAACTGAGTCAATAATTTAGTTTCTTCAGCTGAAGTTATATCTCTCTTGCCAAGTATAATGTCTTCGGCCAGTTGGTTTTTTAGCTTGTGAGAGTAGTGAATTGCTATATCTTTTATGGCAAATTCATATTCGTTAAATTCCATCACTATTTGTAAGTCTCTATGTATATTCTACTTTTTAAAGAGTTTGCGAAATGTATGGGAAGTTAAGAATTCCTGTCGGATATTATATTAGGAGGCTTAGGCAGGGTGATGTTAGTATTTTCAGAGATCATAAAAGTTTTAAAAGCAGCTTTTCATTATTATATGTTTCTGAACGTGCCGTTTAAGTGACTGGTGCGGATGTGCAAAATTTATGGGTCGGCTTCTGGTTGTATGTCTGGAATGGAAGTGTGTAAGGGGTATACTGAATGGGAGGTTGTTGAATTTTTCGAATTCACACGCGCTCTTGAAAGTCATTGTGTAAATCTTAAAATAATCAATAGCTCTGTAGGTCATCTCAGTAGTGCATTGCACTGTTAATTCATTTTTAGTCTACATCTCAGTTGGTGTTTATTGTTTGCCAATATCTTCACTCCAAACTTCAGGGAGTTTCTGGATAAATTGATTTTAAGGTCAATACGCTCAGAGTTATTAATGGCGATCAGGGCTTACACCTTCAGATCTGAGTAATGATTCATTGCTTTGGAAAGTTATGTTTTCGCCGATGATAATATTTTTAATGCCATGCAGGCGAATGGTTTAGCTACACCTGGATCAGGGCGATAGAGTCGAATAAAGCGTGCATTTTTGGTAGTCGGAAGCGCGCAACCTTCCTGTGTTTTCCAATGTGCTCATTGTACCATGCTTGATCACACTATCCTGTTGAATACGCTTATTGTGACCTCTGCCGATAATTTCATCATTTAGTGCGATTACGCTAATAATGGGAACAGCTCTTGTAGCTAAACTTTTGCGTGCCTCCTCAATAGCTGTCTGTATAAAAGCATCATGATTGGATTTATTCATGGCAATTCTTTGTTTAAGTGGTTAAGGATACTTGAAGCATAGGGCATAGGGCATAGGGCATAGGGCATAGGGCATAGGGTATTAATCAATGCACCAGTCAAAGATAAGGTGCCAGATTCTTTTGATCAACAACCGCGCGAACTCAATGATATGAGCTGGCTGATCAATAAATTTGAGCGATTCCGATTAAAATTTTTTTCTTGTGTTAATTTTCAAGGGCGTTATTTTCCAGTAAGGTTTAGGCGACTTTTGGGGATTACGTTTCATAAGCCTGCAGAAAAATTTCAAATACTGTTTCTATATCTGCTGAGTAGATATTGTTTCCCACATAGCTTTTGGCGGTCTCGTATATATAGCAGTTCTGCACTTAGGTACCAGGCCCGGCTAATAGTGATGTGTTTCTGATTGATTGGATTGTTGGTCTCACAATAAATCAACAAGATACGCGCACTAATTTAGTGCCCCAAGTACCAAGTTTAGCGGTGACTCTTATTCACAATCATCTTTAAGATCTCACGAAAGGTGCTGAATTCCTGTAAAGCAGCTACGCATTGTGAGCTACAGTGGTCATAAAGTTATCTAGGACTTTTCGGGTCCCTTTAATCGGATGCCAAAATGACGCATCAAGACCTTATTGCCGGCTGCCAGAAGGAATGGAATCTGTTTGTTCATCACCCATTCGTTAACCAACTTGGCGATGGTAGCTTAGACAAGACCTGCTTTCAGCATTACTTACAGCAGGACTACCTGTATCTGATTCAATATGCTCGCGCCTTCGCTCTTGCAGTATTCAAATGCGGGCCACCATATCGTCATTATCCAACTTGATAGAGCATGAATTCAGCTTACATATGGACTATTGCCTTGAGTGGGGTTTACAGGAGTCTGACGTTATGGATATCCCTGAAGGGTTTGCTACGGTTGCTTATACCCGCTATCTAATTGATGTGGGTTTACAGGGAGATCTGGCTGATCTTTATGGCGCGCTAGTACCCTGTGCGCTGGGCTATGCGCACATTGGCCAGTTTCTTTCTCAGCGAAGTAGTAATACGACAAAAAGTAATCCTTATACGAAGTGGATTGAACTCTACTCAGGCCCTGAGTGCCAGAAGGCGGCCAAATTAACTACAGATTTTTTTAATGAGTTGATTGCTGAAATACCTAATGAATCACATCGCGCCAAGCAACTCCAGAAACATTTCACTACGGCTACCAGGATGGAAATTGCTTTCTGGCAACAAGGGCTTGATCTATCAACTTGAGTCGAATAATAGCTTTTCAGCTCATAGGCAAGGCCAAGTAAAACTCGCGTGATTAAAAAGTTGGTTTAGCTGTAGAGAGTAAAAACGCCTTGCTTGAGGGTTTGCCCCACCCAAAATGAGTTATAGATTTTTAGGGTGTGATACAGGTAATAAAAAGGCCAACCTTGCAATTGACCTTCTTCGATTTGATGGAAATGGCGTAGCTACCGTATTTGCTCGGTATTTGTTTGGTTTAATCACAAAAGCCGAAAGAAAACCCCAACACTAAAGCAAAGTAATCCCCAATTTGGCGCGTGATTTATCCAGATCAACTGTGCCCTAGGCTCTCTCTATGCGTCATGCCTCTGCAGGCATTCCTGGAGCGCTTACTGATGTGAAAAAAACCTTTATCGATGTCAACAATTGTCAGCAGGCGAGCGACCTCCTTGATTGTGGATAAACCTTTCTCTCGTGTATAAGTGCATCACATGATCGATGGTTGAGGCTTTGTTCTTTTTGAAGTGAGTGGCTAAGTGGATTTTTAGGGTATTGTTTTAAGCAGGTTAATGGATAGAAATGTGGGTATTCCTAACACAATATTGATCTGACCCCACTTATTTAGAAGGCTCCGACAGGCATTGAGCCTGCCGGATGAAAAAGGTTCAGCGCCTAGCGAGCTGTCAAAAGGGAAATCGAGACTATCTATTGCTAGTCACTCTTTTAGAACCGACGTACATCGCAAATAACCGAAGGCCGATGGAAATTAAGACAAGCATACTTGGCGCAGTATAAGCGGGCATTGCCTTTAATTGGGTGATATCTCTTTGAAGGGTTATCGTTTGATGTGGATTGGACTGGTGCTTTGGAACCTGAATGACGTTTTTCTTAAGTAATTTATCGAACGACTCGATTTCCCCCGCAAGCATATCCAGGAGTTCCAATTCGGTCTTGCCGTCCCATGGTAGCTGTTTCCTATATGCGTCAACTGCTTTACCAAGCTTGTTCCATTCTTCTGCGAGGAAGGCTTCAAGTGATGAGAGGGTCCTAAGCTTCGAGTTCATGGATTGATTGGCTCGGTAGGCGTTTTGTCCATGAGCGCCACTCGCCATAATTCCACCAAAGTGCTGTACGTTATGTTTGGCAGTATTCAGGTTCCGGCTGATTAAGCTGAGTTGATCCAAGGTGTGGACCAGAGTCTGATCAAGTCTCGGATCTTTATCCTTAATCGCTGCTAGAGCGGTATTAACCAGTCGACTCACCTGTATCTTGGTTGCATGTTTGTTGATAGACATACCCTTTTATCCTCGTAAATCCATTGAAGAATGTGTACTACCTCTCTGATTTGAGATGCATGTGCCACATTCAATTTTTTCCTTGATGAATACGCGAATTCTAAATCAAATCTGCCGAGTGTCGTGGTCGAATAGAGTACGAGCCATTGCACGGAAGCCGTGGGCCGTCATGGTTTGATTGTCATCGCCCAGTGACCTGAGTGCAGTCCTCACACCGTTATCAGGCAGTGGACGGCTCTGGCATCGAGCTGATGGGAAAACATATTTGTCATGGCCTGTTAGCGGCTCCAGTTCTTGCAGTAAGGCTAGAGCCTGTTCAGCAAGAGGAATAATGTGTGGCGGGTCCATTTTTATTTTTTCGCTGGGCAGTTCTATGTGCTTGGCATCCCAATTGATTTCCGCCTACTCAAGTTTTCGCAATTCTCCAGGGGGGCAGAATAGGAGAGGGGGATAGTTTTAGGGCTGCTCTTACTACTGGGGAGCCCTGGTATTCGTCTATGGCTGTTAGTGGGTGCCCAACTTCAGCAGGGTCTGTAATTGCTGTCAGATGCTTTTTCTAGGTGGCGGTGAGTGCGCCGGCCAAGTCTGTGGTGGGGGCACGGTCGGCCCTTCCGGTATTTGTAGAGCCAGTATGCACGTTGGTACAAGATGCAGCTGTCAGCTCTCCTTCCAGACATGCCAGTAACAATGCCCTCGTAATACAATCGGGCACCCAGAGTTAAAAATATTAGAAGCAGAGCTCGGCTCCAGGTTTGTCTTTGCAAAGATGATGGTATCCGTTATTGATGGGGTGTATAACAAATTCCATTAAGAGTTTATGGGGGCTAGCTTTTTAGTCTATAAATTGAGCTGAAATTTCGGTTTAGGCTAGTTGTGTACCTCAGGTTAGGGCTCATATCTGGTGGCTGTTGCTACCTTCACCGATTGGGCCTACTTAGCAATTATCAGGTTGACCAGTAGTGTGTCAGATTGGTGCTGAGTAGAGGCCGTGGAGCTTCTCAAGCAGAATTGAATTCTTGAAAGCCACAGTGTAAACATCAAAAGTATCTATAAAATCTCAATCTATTCTAGTAATTTGGTTTATTGGAGGGCCAATACAAATATACTTTGCAGCTAATGGTTCCTACTGGCCAATATCTTCATGCCAGATTTCAGGGTGTTGCTGAATAAATTGATTCATAAGACCAATACATTCAAGATTATTAAGAACAACCAAGCTTACACCTTCAGATTTGAGTAATGATTCATCACCTAGGAATGTTTTATTTTCACCGATGACAATATTCTTAATTCCGAATAGACGTATGGCCCCACTGCACATTGGGCAGGGTGATAAAGTCGTGTAAACGGTGCACTTTTGGTAATCTGTAGAGCATAATTTTCCCATATTTTCCAGTGCGTTCATTTCAGCATGCTTGATAACACTGTTTAGCTGAACGTGCTGATTGTAACCTCTGCCGATAATTTCACCATTCAGCACTATTACACAACCGACAGGAATTCCTCCCGTTGCTAAACCTTTTCGTGCCTCATTAATGGCTTCTTGCATGTAAGCGTCATGGTTAGCTTCACTCATTACAGCTCTCTGTTTTAGGTATTAAGAATATTTTAATCAAAGAATGTAGAGCATATTATTAATACATCACTGCATAGTGATTTACTGTCTAGAATCAGTGTAAACAGGCGCTGGGTCGAGCTATGTCGGCGATATTTTGAGGGGCTGAAAGGGGCTTCAGTAAATTGACGATATGTTTCATACCTTGATTCTGCATCGCTGTGAGTTGCTAGCATGCGCCTTCCTTGCTGCTAATGATCACGCCTCTTTACAGACGATTTAAATAACTTCTTTTTAAACAGATGTTCGGATTTTAGGGAATGATTTTAGGGACTGTAGAAAGATAGACCGGTAAATTTTCGTGTCATCAAAGTGATTGGAGTGATCGTCCTAGAATTGTGATCTGGTCGGTAATCCAGTGGTTTTTAGTTGGTTTGTTTAGTTCTATTTAATGGGATTTTTGAATTGTTAGTAACCTAAATAAACGCAAGTGGTGAGCTTTTTGAGACCGTCAATGTTCGCCATCAATAAGCTATGCCAAAAATTTTCGTCGGTAGAAGATTGAGTAGGCAGTCGAACAAGCAATAAAAAAGGCCAACCTTGCGGTTGGCCTTTTTCGATTTGGTGGAGATGGCGGGAGTCGAACCCGCGTCCGTCAGCACTCTGCCAGAGGCTCTACATGCTTAGCTCCGTCTATTGATTTAACCCATTACAGCCCGGCGGTCAGGACGTATAGGGCGATCCCGTAAAGTGTTTAACCGCTTGCCCACGAGTATGGCTTGCGGCGATCCAGTTCTGTATAACAGTCTACAGCGCGATACTGGAACCTTGCTGAAGACTGCTAAGGGACGAACCCTTAGTTAGTGCTTCACAAGCTGCTTACGCAGCGAGTTGGGCACCGTAGTTGTCGTCGTTGGCAACTAATAAAATACAGCTTTGGATTTACGTGATTCGCTGCCATCACGGCATGCACCCAAGGTTTCGTCACCGGCGTCGAATCCAAGTCATCCCCGATAAGAAACACTCTCGTGTGTCATCTAAGTATACCTCAAACTCGGGCATTGCAATAAATTTTTATGCGCCAGGGATTTTTGGGAACTTTGATCAGGGGCAGGGGGAAAGCGGGGTGCCCCGGCAGCGGTGGCCGCCGGGGGAGTTAGAAAGGGCTTACAGTATCGATTGGGCGAAGGCTACCAGAATCAGCAGTGGGCACACGATGCGCACATACCAGGGCCAGATCTTCCAGAACAGGGTGTGCTCAATATCTTCGTGGCCTTTCTTCAGCTCGCTCAACAGCTGGTCGCGGCGCCAGATCCAGCCGGCAAAGATACACAGAGCAATACCCAGCAGGGGCTGGCCGTATTCAGTACTGATGCTGACTGCCAGTCCAAACAGGCTGTCGAAGTTATAAATAATGGTACTGCTGATGGCAAAGATCACCAGGCCCACAGCCGGAGTGGCAATACGGCGGGGGATGCCCAGGTTCTCAATAGAGAAAGCCACCGGTACTTCCAGCATAGAGATGGAAGAGGTGAGGGAGGCGATCACCATCAGGGCAAAGAAGGCAATGGCGACGAACACGCCAGCTTCGCCCATGGTATCGAACAGTGCTGGCAGCACCTGCAGGATCAGGTTAGGCCCGGCGATGAGGGCGCCGTCGGCAGCGAAGATCTGGGTGCCGGCTTCCTGGGCCACATACATAGCGGGCAAGATCAATAAGCCGGCGGTGAAGGCGATCCCCACGTCGATCAGTGTGACCAGGGCGCCGAGGCGCGGCAAGCTCTCCTGCTGGCTCAGGTAAGAGCCGTAGATCAGCATGGTACCCACCCCTAGAGACAGGGAGAAGAAGGCCTGGCCCATGGCAGAGATCAGTAGCTTCGGGGTGAAGTGACTGAAGTCTGGCATCAGGTACACCTCCAGGCCGGTAAAGGCACCGGGCTGGGTGAGTACATAGGCGATCAAAAGCAGCAGCAGGATAATCAGCGAGGGCATCAACAGGGTGGACCAGCGCTCAATGCCCTTCTCCACACCGCTGGCAATAATCAGCATAGTGAGACCACTGAAGATTGCGGTAAAGATCAGGTTGCGCTGGGTACTGTTTTCTGTGAGCCATTGGACGGCTTCCTGGGCGCCAAACAGGGCGGCGAAAGGCTCGGCCAGGTGGGCCACCATCCAGCCGGCCACAATAGCGTAAAAGCTCAGAATCAAAGAGGCTACCAGGATGCCGCCAAAGCCGGTGAGACCACCGAAGAAGCGGCTCACAGGGCCAATAGAAATAGCCCGCAGTGCTTGCACCATATTGCGCCGCGCGTAACGGCCAATGGTAAGTTCGGCCATCAGCGCCGGGTAGGCGAGGGCGAAGGCCAAAAACAGATAGGCCACTACAAAGGCGGCGCCGCCGTTGCTGGCGGCTTTGGTGGGGAAGCCCCAAATGTTGCCGAGACCAACGGCGGACCCGGCGGCGGCCATCAAAAAGCCAATATTCGAGCTGAACTGTCCTCGCGGTGCACTCATAGTAAATCCCGTAATTATTCTTCTAGTTGTCTCTGTGCACTACTTGTGCGTGGCGCGCATCAGGCGCTGCTTTTCACGGTTCCAATCCCGTTTCTTCTCGGTTTCGCGTTTGTCGTGCATAGCCTTACCCTTGGCCAGGCAGATTTCGCATTTGACCAAATGGCCTTTCCAATACAGCGCGGTGGCAACCACGGTGTGCCCCTTTTGCTCCACGGCGGCGATCAGCTTGGACAGCTCGCGCTTGGTGAGCAGCAGGCGACGGGTGCGGTCGGGCTCGGTCACATAATGGGTGGAGGCGCTGGCAAGCGGCTGGATATTGGAACCCAGCAGCCAGGCTTCGCCATTTTTAAAAATGACATAGCTGTCGGTGAGCTGGGCCTTGCCCTCACGACAGCTTTTCACTTCCCAGCCCTGCATCTCAACGCCCGCCTCAAACTTCTCCTCTATGAAGTAGTCGTGACGGGCCTTCTTGTTGAGGGCGATGGTATTGGATGTTTGCGCTTTCTTTTTCTTGGCCATGAAAACTTCTAGTGACTAGATAAAACTGTGTCCAAAAAACTTCAGGGCCACGGTGTTGATAAAGATCAACAGCAGTATCAGAGGGATAAAGGTGCCCAGGGAGAAGTTTACGTATTTTTGTGAGAAAGAGCCGGCAAAGGCGGAGTCGCCCTCCTGCAGCTCTTTGTCAAAGTTGGCTTTCTTCCATTTGTAGATCACAAACAGGCACACCAGCAGGCCGTTTAAGGGCAGGATGGTGTCGTAGAAAATGATCTCCACTAAATCGAAGAAGGACTTGTTAACGCCGGCCAACTGTACAAATTCAGTGAACCAGTTGACCATGCCAAAGGAGACGGCGCAAGCGATGGCCAGTACAAACTGTACTCCGGCAACCCAGTAAATGGCTGTTTTACGCTCCATATCGCGCTCGTCGCGCAGGGTGGCGATAGGTACTTCAATAATGGAAACCAGGGAAGTGATCGCTGCTACCAGAACCAGGAAGAAGAAGATCGCAGCCACGGCACTTGCGCCGGCATAGCCGATGCTGTCCTGCAAGGCAAGGAAGATCTTCGGCAGGAACAGGAAGATCATTCCGGCAGAGGACTCGCTTAATTCGGAGGGATCAATCTGCGGGTTGAAGTGGAAAATACTCGGCAGAATCAGCAGGCCCGCAGTAAAGGCCACCATGGTATCGGTAATGGCAACGGCGCGGGAGGAACCGGGGATAGAGTCCCGCTTCTTCATATAAGAGCCGTAGGTGATCATGATGCCCATACCCAGAGACAGCGAGAAGAAGGCCTGGGCCATGGCTTTGCTCACCACGTTGCCATCAATTTTGCTGAAGTCTGGCACCAGGTAATACTTCACACCGAGGATGGCGTTATCCAGGGTCAGGACAAAAATCACCAGGCCCAGCAGCATTACAAACAGCATCGGCATCAGGGTTTTTGCCGCACGCTCAATACCGTCTTTAACCCCCATAGCGAGAATGGCGTTAATAATCAGCATCAGTACCACCAGGTAAATAAATACCTTGGGTGTATTGATAAAGTGGATAAAGAAATCCTGGGTGGCGAGCAGGTTGAGATTACCGGTGACGGTTTCAATCAGGTACCCGAGTACCCACACAGTAACCACTAAATAAAATACCGCGATCATAAAAGGTGTGATCAAGGCTAGCCAGCCGGGGATACGCCACAGGTGTGAACCGTTGGAGAGTTGACGATAGGCGCCTACCGGGTCTTTATCGGAGCGACGCCCCAGAGCCAATTCCGCCATCATAACGGGCAGGCAGATCAGAAAAACAAAGAGGGCATAGACCAGTAGGAAAGCACCGCCTCCGCTCTTGGTGGCCGCTACCGGGAATGCCACCAGATTGCCAATACCAACTGCGGAACCAGCTGCGGCCAGGATAAAGCCCAGCCTTGACCCAAAATGCTCTCTCACTGCGGTCATAGTACTCTCGCTATTATTTTTTATCAGATACAGCTTTCGTTTTTGTTATTCCAGCGGGGCCGGGTATGTCCCGCCGGCAAAAAATGCGATTGTTGCAGGAATTCTCTTGCTTGAGTAGCGCCGACTGGCAAAATTAGCGGCCGAACGACAATCCCAGGCGATTTCGCCTGGCGGACTGGATTTGACAACAGGAATGACTGAAATAGAGCGCAGCGCGCTGGTGATGTACAGCGCGGAACAAATGTTTGATCTGGTCAATGATGTGGCCAGCTACCCACAATTTTTACCGGGGTGTCGCGGGGCTGAAATTCTGCATCGAGACGAAGAAACCCTGGAGGCACGGTTGGATTTATCGCGCGCGGGTATTCGTCAAAGTTTTACCACACGCAATCAACTGGTGCGCCCGACCAGCATGACCCTGACCCTGGTAGATGGTCCCTTCGAAAATTTTACTGGGCATTGGATGTTTACTCCCCTGGCCGAGAGTGCCTGTAAGGTGACTTTTTCACTGTCGTTCTCCATTAAGAGCCGTTTGATCGCCGCCGCCGCGGGTAAGCTTTTTAGTGATCTGGCCAATCAAATGGTGGCGGTAATGTGTGAGCGCGCCGAGGACATTTACGGGAAGCCGCAATGACAGAAGAAAAAATGATTTCGGTAGAGGTGGTTTACGCACTGCCCCATGAACAGCGGTTGATGCGGCTACTGGTAAAACCGGGCACTACGGCAAGGGAGGCTCTGATTCGTTCGGGTATTCCAAAAGAGTATCCGGAAGTGGACCCGGATAGTGCCAAGATGGGTATCTTTGGCCAGGTTCTGGGGAGCAAAGGATTGGCGCCGGCAGAGAGCTACGAGTTGCAGCCGGGCGATCGGGTGGAGGTTTACCGCCCGTTGATCGCCGACCCGAAAGAGGCGCGCAAACAACGCGCCGAGAAGGCCAAGCGTATGGCCGAGAAAAAGAAAGGTGCCGAAGACGCTTAGGCTTAGGGCCAGTCAGCCGGCTGCAAGTCACCGCTGGTGGATACCAGGGAGTCTTCGTCAAAATAAACGCTAAAGCGCTCCTGGCTGATATCACCCTTCTTGTCGCGAATGCGGTTGACGTAGTCCCAGCGGTTGGGATTGTAAGTGTCTTCCAGCAGCGGGGTGCCGAGAACAAACTGTACCTGGCGGCGGGTCATACCGGGCTTCAGTTGGTCGATCATCTCTTGGGTAATGATATTGCCCTGCTGTACCTCAATGCGGTGCACACCGGGAAACTTAACCAGCGTACAGGCGCCGAGAAGGGCGCAGAGGCTGGCGATGGCGATAAATTTCAGGCTAGGCGGCATTCATTGCTCCATTATGTTCTTTCACACGGCACCTCTCGTACAAATTTTAAACGGTTGTCCGGAATAGGACCCTATGCGTAGGGAAAGTTCCCTTCCTCTGCGATTTCCCTCTCTCATGGTGCCTGGGGTTCCGCTGACTCCGTTCGGCATGGGATAATACCCGAAGAGCCGGCTCGCTGACAGGCGGGAATCTGTGGTCTTATTCGGGTATAGACCTTTTCAGTGAGCTGATGCAAGTAAAGACAATTCATAAAATCCTGTCGGGAAATATTTATTCATGTCGAACGAAAACCAGGAATTGCGCAAGGCTGGCCTGAAGGTCACCCTGCCGCGGGTTAAGATTTTGCAATTGCTTGAAAGCACCAGCGAGCAGCACTTGAGTGCTGAAGATGTGTATAAGCTACTGCTGGAAGCGGGGGAAGATGTCGGTCTGGCTACCGTCTACCGGGTACTGACCCAGTTTGAGAGCGCGGGTCTGGTTGTTCGCCACAACTTCGATGGCGGCCACTCCGTATTCGAGCTGGATCGTGGCGATCATCACGACCACATGGTGTGTACCGATACCGGCAAAGTGATCGAGTTTCACAATGAGGAAATTGAGGAACTGCAGCGCCAGATCGCCGATGAACATGGCTACGAGCTGACAGGCCACAGCTTAGTGCTGTACGTGAAGGAAAAAGAGAAGTAATCCAGTCGGGTGCGGCAGCTGCCGCACCCATCTTATGCCCGCTTACTGCTGTGGCTGGCAGGGCGGCGTGTACAGCTCTGGGAATTTACCGACCTTATCCGCGTAAAACTCCCTTAATTTGTTCAATTCTGCCTCCAGGTTTTCCCCCAGCTGGGCGATAGGACCAATGCCCACTTCTTTCTTTGAGAAATTGATAAAGCCCAATACCAGCGGTACTTTGGCACTGCGTGCAATATGGTAGAAACCGGACTTCCAGCGCTCACCCAAACCACGGGTGCCCTCCGGCGGGATGGCAATAACCAGCTCTTTGCGCAGCTTAAACTGACGCACGGTGGCATCTACCAAGTTGTTAGCCTTGCTGCGGTCTACGGCGATACCGCCAAACCAGCGCATGGGGCCGCCCAGGGGGAACTGGAACAGTTTGTCTTTGCCCATCCACTGCGGAGTCATCTTCAATTTGAGCGCGGCGAGAATAAAGTAGTAGCCGTCCCAGTTAGTGGTGTGGGGAGCCCCGATCAATACATATTTTTTCAGTTTTAATGATTGCTGATCGCCGTTAACGCTCCAGCCGTGAAACTTCAGCAGCAGCTTGGCAATTTGGCGCAGCAGCGGCGTGATAATCGGGGTATTAAAAATCGTTCTCTGCATAAACTCGGCCGATACTACTCAAACAAAGTTAAACAAGCGGCTCAGTATATGGTGACTTCTGCCGCCAGACCCAGTCATATTTGGTCTATTTGTCCTAAAACGGCATATATCACCGGCAGGCCGGCTATTTTGCCGGATTGTTGGCGGTTATTTATTGATCTGCGAGATATGATTGCCCACCGCTCCATTGAAAGTGATGGGCTGTCCTGTTGGTTAGCTTTGAAACTCGGCTGAAGGGCTGTTCTGAGATTGCCCTGGGGGCAGCTCAAAGGGTCCTGGTCAACATCTCTTCCGCATGGGCCAGTGACTGCGGGCTGGGTTGCCCTCCGAGCATGCGTGCGATCTCTTCGCGGCGCTCACCGTTTTTCAATTCACGCAAAGCCACAAACGCCTGCTCACAATCACTGTGCTTCTCCACCAGATATTGGCGGTGGGCTCGTGCAGCCACCTGAGCCAGGTGGGTGACACAGATCACCTGGCCGCTACAGCCATTGCGGGTCTCTCCCAGCTGGCGCAGCAGGCGGCCTACCACGTCTCCAGTGGTGCCACCAATGCCGACGTCCACTTCATCAAAGACCAGGGTGGGGGTGCGTGAAGTTTGTGCCGTGACCACTTGGACGGCGAGGCTTACCCGAGAAAGCTCACCGCCGGAGGCGATCTTGCCCAGTGGGCGCGGTGGCTGGCCGGGGTTGGTGGAAATTAAAATTTCCACTTCCTCCAGGCCGTGGCTGCAAGGCTTGTCGAGAGCTTGTAAGGCAAGTTCGACCTTGGCGTGCGGCATGGCCAAATCCACCAGTTGCCGATTGACCGATTCGGCCAGTGTGATCGCTGCTTCACGCCGTAGCTCGCTTAATTTTGCTGCGACTGCCCGAAACTCTTTTTCCAGTTTGCTGCAGGTTTCGGCGAGGCGCTCCAAGGTATCTTCCGTGCCGATATCTTCCAGTTCCTCTTGCAGCTGTCGCTGCAGGGCCGGTAGCTCACTGGGTTGTACACGGTGTCTGCGCGCCGCCTGGTAAATAGCACTGAGGCGCTCCTCAACTTCACTGAGCCGCTCAGGGTCCATCTCGAAGCGATCGATATGTCGCGACAAAGTACCGGCCGCTTCGTCGATCTGGATTCGCGCACTATCGAGCATCTGCGCCACCTCGACCAGAGCCGGCGCCTGTTCGGGCATGGCGGAAAGCAGTTGCAGGGCGCGGTGCAGTTGTTCGGCGATATCGCCCTCACCGCCGGACAGCAGCGCGGCCAGCTGATAGCTGCCGTTAAGAATATCGCCGGCATTGGCCAGCTGACGCTGCTCGCTCTCCAGGGCCTCTATCTCACCTTCGCTCAAATCCAGTTGTTCCAGCTCACGCAGCTGGTACTGCAGCAGGTTGCGGCGCGCCTCGGCCTCCTCAACGCTGTCGGCCAGATTGCGGTAGCGGCGGTATTGGTCCTGCCAGGTCTTGTAGCGACTGCGGGTTTCGGCGGCCAGTTCCTGGGCTTGGGCGTACTCATCGAGCAGGCGGCGGTGGGTTTCCTTCTTCAGCAGGGACTGGTGCTCGTGCTGGCTGTGGATATCAATCAGTTGCTCACCCAGGGCGCGCTGCTGCAGTAGCGTCACCGGCTGGCCGTTGATATAGGCCCGTGAGCGGCCATCGGCGCCGATGGTGCGGCGCAGTATCACTTCCTGCCCGCTATCTAGCTCCTGGGATTTAAGCCAATCGCTGGCGTTGGGGTAGCCGGAGATATCGAAGGTAGCACTGATATCGGCGCGGTTGGCTCCAGCGCGTACCAGTTCGGCACTGCCGCGACCACCCAGGGCGAGTCCGAGTGCATCTAGGGTGATGGATTTGCCCGCGCCGGTCTCGCCGGTGAGGGTGCTGGTCCCTGGGCCGAACTCCAACTCCAGTTGGTCCACCAGGGTGAATTGGCTGATAGACAGGTGCAGCAACATATAGAGATCGCTTCTGTGTCCTTTCTTATGGGCGGGTCTGAATACCTAATCAGTGGTTATTTATACAGTATTCCTTTCTGGTTAGCTATAGCGTCAAGCGCAGATTCTCCAGCTATTGCGCGCTAGCGCAAAAAACCACTTGAACTGTGCGGGGATGGCCCCATATAGCCCCCAGAGCCCGCAGGACGGGCCCAACTCATTACTGACAGAGTCGACGCGACGGAGAAAGCAGTGGCCAGAGAGCGCAGCGAAGAAGATCAGATTACAGAGGGGGTGCAGCCGGAAGCACTGGCTGATGAGCACCTGACAGCGACAGACGAGGCGGCTTCCGCGGAGATTGAGGATCCCACCGCGACCGAGCGCGAGCAGGCTGAGCAAGCATTGCATGAAGAAGCCGAGAGTGCCGATGCGCTGCACGATGAAATTATCAAGCTGCAAGAGCAGTTAGTGGTGCAGAAAGACCTCGCTCTGCGCGCCCAGGCTGAGGAGCAGAATGCCCGTCGTCGCGCCCAGCAGGATGTGGATCGCGCACGCAAATTTGCAGTGGAAAAACTGCTGCAGGATTTGTTGCCGGTTGTGGACAACCTGGAGCGGGCCCTCGCCACCATTGATAGCGCTGATGAAAGCAATAAAGCATTGGTGGAAGGTATCGAGCTTACTCACAAATCTTTCGTCGACACCCTGACGAAAAATTCTGTGGAAGTTGTCGATCCAGCGGGAGAGCCCTTCGACCCAGAGTTGCACCAGGCCATGACCCAGGTGCCGAATGGGGAGGTGGAGCCGAACACGGTTCTAGAGGTATTTCAAAAAGGCTATCGCCTCAATGGTCGCCTGGTTCGCCCGGCCATGGTTGTGGTTAGTAAGGCCCCGTAACGGCAAATGCGTGAAACGGCCTTGAATTTCGCTGGCCGGCACCAATATAGCTGACATCAAGAATTATTCGCGCGCTGCATACAGAACAGAGCTGGCAGCGCGTAACAAATGAGGATTTTACAGATGGGAAAAATTATCGGCATCGACCTGGGTACCACCAACAGCTGTGTGGCGGTACTGGATGGTGACAAAGCGCGTGTAATCGAGAACGCCGAAGGCGATCGTACTACACCTTCTATTGTTGCCTTCACTGACGACAACGAAATCCTGGTAGGTCAGTCTGCCAAGCGTCAGGCGGTGACCAATCCCCAGAATACTCTGTTTGCGGTTAAGCGTTTGATCGGCCGTAAATTCAAAGACGATGTTGTACAGAAAGATATCAAGATGGTGCCTTACACCATCACTGAAGCCGACAACGGCGACGCTTGGGTAGAAGTGAAAGGCGATAAAAAAGCTCCGCCGCAGATCTCTGCCGAAGTTCTGAAGAAAATGAAAAAGACTGCAGAAGACTTCCTCGGCGAGAAAGTTGACGCTGCAGTAATTACTGTACCGGCTTACTTTAACGACTCCCAGCGCCAGGCCACCAAAGACGCCGGCCGTATCGCGGGCCTGGACGTTAAACGTATTATCAACGAGCCGACTGCTGCTGCTCTGGCCTACGGCCTGGACAAGCAGGGCGGTGACCGCACTGTAGCTGTATACGACCTGGGTGGTGGTACCTTCGATATCTCCATTATTGAAATTGCCGACGTAGATGGTGAGAAGCAGTTCGAAGTACTGTCCACCAACGGTGACACTTTCCTCGGCGGTGAAGATTTCGACCTGCGCCTGATCGAATACCTCGCAGACGAGTTCAAGAAAGACCAGGGCATCGACCTGAAAGGCGATCCCCTGGCGATGCAGCGCCTGAAAGAAGCTGCAGAAAAAGCCAAGATCGAGCTGTCCTCCAGCCAGCAGACTGAAGTCAACCTGCCGTACATCACCGCAGACGCCACCGGTCCCAAGCACTTGGTGGTTAAACTGACCCGCGCCAAGCTGGAAAGCCTGGTAGAAGATCTGGTTACCCGTTCCCTGGAGCCGGTAAAAATCGCTCTGCAAGATGCCGACCTGTCCGCTTCTGGCGTCGACGAAGTGATCCTGGTTGGTGGTCAGACCCGCATGCCGCTGGTACAGCAGAAAGTCACCGAGTTCTTCGGTAAAGAGCCGCGCAAAGACGTTAACCCAGACGAAGCCGTTGCCATGGGTGCCGCTATCCAGGGCGCCGTACTGTCCGGAGATGTTAAAGACGTACTGCTGCTGGACGTAACTCCGCTGACCCTGGGTATCGAAACCATGGGTGGCGTTGCGACTCCGCTGATCGACAAAAACACCACTATCCCCACCAAGAAGTCCCAGGTGTTCTCCACTGCGGAAGATAACCAGACTGCGGTAACCATTCACGTGGTTCAGGGTGAGCGCAAGCAGGCTTCCCAGAACAAATCCCTGGGTCGTTTTGACCTGGCTGATATCCCGCCGTCCCCCCGCGGTGTACCGCAGATCGAAGTAACTTTCGATATCGATGCCAACGGTATTCTGCATGTACACGCGAAAGACAAGGCGACTGGTAAAGAGCAGTCCATCGTGATCAAGGCTTCCTCCGGTCTGTCCGAGGACGAGATCGATAAGATGGTTCAAGACGCAGAGGCGAATGCCGAAGCGGATAAGCAGTTCGAGGAGCTGGTGCAAACCCGTAATACCCTCGACGGCTTGATCTCTGCCACCAAGAAGACCTTGGAAGAAGCTGGCGACAAAGCCACCGCTGAAGAGAAGTCTGCAATCGAAGCGGCTATCAAAGAAGCGGAAGAAGCGGTGAAAGGCAACGACAAGGCTGCTATGGAAGCTGCCACCACCAAGCTGACCGAAGCTTCTGGCCCGGTTGCACAGAAGATGTACGCCGAGCAGGCCCAGGCCGCAGGCGCTGAAGGTGCCGCTGGTGCAGGCGCTCAACAGGGCGAGCAGCAGCAATCTTCCGCTGGCGACGATGCGGTAGATGCAGAGTTCGAAGAAGTAAAGGACGACAAGAAAGAAGGTAAGTAAGCGTTCGCTTGCATTTCCGGTGGCAGCTTTTAAAGTGGCCGCCGGAGAACTTCAGGGGCGCGGCGCCTTCTTTTTAGGCCCCGCGCCCTGTGTTGTTTCAGGTATCCATCAAAGTTTGTAAAGAGTTCGCAGTTTGGTGGTGCTCCGCAATGCGGGGCTTGGTTAGAAACCGAGAAGTAGAAAGAGTTTGGCCGTTCTTGATGCCGGACCAGAGAACATAGTTTTATGTCGAAACGCGATTATTACGAAGTCCTCGGCGTCGAGCGCGGCGCTTCGGATGCAGAGCTGAAGAAAGCCTACCGCCGGGTGGCGATGAAGTTTCACCCGGACCGCAATCCCGATGATGCGGAAGCGGAAAATAAATTCAAGGAAGCCAACGAGGCCTACGAAATACTGTCCGATTCGCAGAAGCGCGCGGCCTATGATCAATTTGGTCACGCCGGTGTAGAGGGGCAGATGGGTGGCGGTGGCGCCGGCGGTTTCGGCGGTTTCTCCGATATCTTCGGCGATGTATTTGGCGATATCTTCGGTGGGGGCGGTGGCGGCCGTCGGGGTGGCCCGGCGCGCGGTTCAGACCTGCGTTACGACTTGGAACTGGATCTGGAAGACGCAGTGCGCGGTACCACGGTCAAGATCCGTGTGCCAACGCTGGCTTCCTGTGATACCTGCCACGGTTCAGGCGCCAAGCCTGGTTCCTCTCCGCAGACCTGTAGTACCTGTGGTGGCGCCGGTCAGGTGCGTATGCAACAGGGCTTCTTCTCTGTTCAGCAAACCTGCCCCAACTGTCGCGGTCGCGGTACCACTATCTCCGATCCCTGTGGCAGCTGCCACGGTCGCGGTCGGGTTGAAGAGACCAAGACTCTGTCCGTTAAGGTTCCGCCTGGTGTGGATACTGGCGATCGTATCCGTCTGTCCGGAGAGGGTGAAGCTGGCCCCGATGGCGGTCCCGCTGGTGATTTGTATGTACAGGTGGTGGTGAAGGAGCACGAGCTGTTCCAGCGCGATGGCAAGAACTTGTATTGCGAAGTGCCCATCAGTTTTGCTGCTGCAGCACTGGGGGGCGAACTGGAAGTGCCGACTCTTGATGGTAAGGTGAAGCTAAAGATTCCCGCAGAGAGCCAAACTGGCAAGCTGTTCCGCCTGCGTGGTAAAGGTGTCACTCCGGTGCGCGGTGGCGCTACCGGCGATTTGCTGTGTCGGGTTGTAGTGGAAACACCAGTAAACCTTTCTGGTAAACAGAAAGAGCTACTGCAGGAATTTGCCAATACCCTGAGCGAAAAGAAAAATGCACCACGCCAGACCGGCTGGTTTGAAGGGGTGAAAAACTTCTTTGGGGATATGAAGCTTTAACGCTAAGCGAGCATCCCCAATCGCTATTCGACCATCGGTAATTTAGGGCTTATATAGTTGCTTAACGGATGAGCTCTTTTAAAAGTTAAAAGCAGGAAGAATAGCGAAAACTGGCCCGGTATCTCTGCCGGGTTAGTTACCCTGGGCAGAACGGGCCCTCAGGCGGGCAGCCAGTGCCATCAATAATTCGTGTTGAATCTTGCCCAACTCCCTCATCTGTTGTTTTTTTAGTATCCCTTCCAGCTCTTTGTTTGCCTGCGCGCTAATCGCGGCCAATTGCGCACCGATTTCCCCGCGCTGCTTAGGTGTCAAAGTCAGTTTAGGGTTGTCCAACACGCCATAGCGATCCAGTACGGCTTTTTTCTCTGCAAGGCTCTTTTGCAAGATGGGCAGTACTACTTTTTCCTGGCCAGGGGTGAGCTGCAGACGCAGCGTCACCCAATCTGTAATGTCGTCATATTTCTCCCAGAAGTCTGGGTTTGTACTTTGCTGTTGTGCGGATACGGGCGCACTGCCAAAGGCCAGGGTTAAAGAAATAACCACCACCAATAAATGTGGCAGGTGGTTTGATCGAATCATTAGTCGCATGTTGGCGCTCCATTTACCCCTTTGGCTTAAGCCTAGCATCGTGATTTGTCATTGCTTTCACTCAAATTCAGTTAGTTGGTAATAAAAATATGTTTTGTTATTTCCTCTATGGCTGGAAGTTTTATGGTCAGTTTGGTCCCCAAAATATGATCACTTTTTAAGACTGAGTTTTTGTAGCTGCTTTCTGGTAGGGCGAGGTAAGATTCGCAGCAATATTGGGCGTAGACAGGAGTGTTGTTGTGGCAGTAAAAGTAGCGATCACCGGGTTTGGCGGGCGTATGGGAAGGGCCTTGGCGGAGGCACTGCTTCTAAGTGATGAGGCTGAGCTCAGCGCGGCAATTGTACGGCCGGGCTCCAGCTTGGTGGGGGCCGATGCCGGTGAAGTTGCGGGCCTCGGGCACAACGGCATCGCCATTGTTGATAGCCTGGATAAAGCCGACTTCGATGTACTGATCGACTTTACCGCGCCACAGGCAACTGTGGATAACTCTGCCTATTGTGCAGCCAACGGACGCCCCATTGTTATTGGCACTACCGGTTTTGACTCTGAGCAGAAAAATCAGGTGCTGGCTAATGCGGGCAAGGTACCGTTGTGCCTGGCCAGTAACTTTTCCACCGGCGTAAATTTGTGCTTCAAGTTATTGGAGACAGCTGCACGGGTAATGGGTGAAGATGCCGATATAGAAATTGTTGAAGCGCATCACCGTCACAAAGTGGATGCGCCTTCTGGCACTGCGTTAAGCATGGGAGAAGTCGTCGCCGAGACCCTGGGGCGGGATCTGGAGAAAGTGGCGATTTATGGCCGCGAGGGCCAGACAGGTGCCCGTGAGCGCGACACTATCGGTTTTGCCACTGTGCGCGGCGGCGATGTGGTCGGTGAGCACTCTGTGATGTTCCTGGCTGAAGGGGAGCGCGTAGAAATCAGTCACCGCGCCAGCAGCCGTCTCTCTTTTGCCCGCGGTGCGGTACGCGCAGCGATATGGTTGATGGGAAATAAGCAATCGGCACGCGCGCCGGGCCACTACGATATGCGCGATGTACTGGGGTTAAATTAATAGGATCACGCAAAAAAATCGGTAAAGGGCGGCCTTTATTCAATAGTTCTAAGGCAGTAGTTATACGGTTGATCGATAGGCGAGCCTTATTTTTATAGTGAAAGTCAATACTTCGGGTTTTCGACTCTTTAGGTAAATCAAAAACTTTTTTGAGGATTTTTTGTTTGGAAAAAAAGCTGATTGTCGGCAGTGAAGAATGGTGTGCGTTTCCCGGTCTGGGTATCCCCGCAGTTAAGGCCCGGGTGGACTCCGGGGCTAAGACTTCTTGCCTGCACGCATATAATATTCAGACGTTTAAACGGGATGGTGAGCCCTGGGTAAGCTTTGAAGCGCATCCATTGCAGCACCAGCGTCGGCCGACCGTGCGCTGTGAGGCTCGAATTCTCGACAAGCGCCTTGTACGCAGCTCCTCTGGTGAGTCGGAGCGGCGCCCGGTAATTCGTACCGCGCTTTCCATCGGCGGAAGTGTCTGGGATATCGAATTGACCCTGACCAACCGTGACAGTATGGGCTATCGCATGTTGTTGGGGCGCGAGGCCATGCTCGGCCGCATGATGGTGGACCCCTCGGAGAGCTTCTGTCTGGGTGAACTGCCAAAAAGTCAGCTGGATGAATTTTATCGGGACGAGCACCATATCGCCGGCACCGGCTTGCGTATCGGGCTGTTGGCCTCGAATCCGGATCTTTATAGCAACCGCCGCATTATGGAAGCGGGTGCCGAGCGCGGCCACCGGATGACCTTCCTGGATGTTCGCCAGTGTTATATGAAGCTCGATGCCGATGAGCCTGAAGTACATTATCGCGATGGCAGAATTCTCAACAATCTGGATGCCATTATCCCCCGTATTCGCCCCAGTCAGACTTTTTACGGCTGCGCCCTCACTCGCCACTTTGAGAGTCTGGATGTGTTTGCCCTGAATGGCTCTGCCGCGATCAGCCAGTCGAGGGATAAGCTATTTTCCCTGCAGTTGTTACAGCAGAGTGGTTTGAGTATTCCCACTTCAGGCTTTGCCAACTCGCCGGTAGATACCAACGAGTTGATTGACATGGTGGGTGGGGCACCCTTGATTGTGAAGTTGCTGGAGGGAACTCAGGGGCGCGGAGTGGTGTTGGCGGAAACCCGCAAAGCCGGCGAATCGGTGATTAATGCGTTCAAGTCACTTAAAGCCAATTTGCTGGTGCAGGAGTTTATCCGTGAGGCCCAGGGCAAGGACCTGCGCCTGTTTGTGATTGATGGCCGCGTGGTGGCCTCGATCCAGCGAGAGGCGGCACCGGGAGAGTTCCGCGCCAATATTCACCAGGGCGGCACCGCTTCGGTGGTTAAAGTCACAGCAGATGAAAAGCGTATAGCCATTAAAGCGGCTAAAGCGCTCGGGTTGAAGGTGGCTGGTGTGGATATTATTCGTTCGCGTAAAGGGCCGTTATTACTTGAGGTGAACTCCTCCCCCGGTCTCGAGGGTATTGAGAGTGCCACGCGCAAGGATGTGGCCGGTGCGATGATTATGTCGATCGAGAAGGCGCTCAAATGGCGCCCCGTAACAAAAAACCAGGATGGTAGTGCCGACTTGGATAGCCGTGTACCCGAGTAATCGACGGAGAACGGGGCACCGGCGGTGCAAAGCTCGGTGGGCTAACCTTCAAAGGTGGCCGGGCTTTTCGCTGGCGCGCCGTTCGAGCCTCGGCAGTGGTTGATTGCCCAGGTATCCGCCGATAGACACTTTCTGCCGGAACCGCGCCTTCCGCCGGCAGAAGGTGTGAGCTCCAGGGTATCAATGACCGTGAAGACACTCTTTGCCAGACTTTCTATCACTCGCCCATTCCTGACGATTTCCCTGATATTGGGCCTGCTGCTTGCTCCCTTGGTACAGGCCGCAGTACACCTTTCGGATACCCCTCTGGGGCGGCGTGTCATGGTGGATTACATCGTGCACTTCGCCTACAACCTGCAGTGGCCGGTCAACGCTTTTGATAATTACAGTGCTCCCTTTAAGGTGTGTTTGATGGGAGGGGATTCCCTCGGTGAGCAGCTGGCTCTGCGCTTCAAGAATCAGCGTATTGATGGGCGCCGGGTGGCGCTGGAGAAAATTGGCTTCAAAGATATGCTGCGCGCGCGCAAGTGCCAGATCGTGATTCTTGGCTCTATGGATCGCTCCAGTCTGCTCAAGACGCTAGTCACAGTGGAGTTCTTCCCTGTCTTAACCGTGAGCGATGCCGATCGCTTTGCCGCAACTGGCGGCATGATTGAATTTGCCGATAAAGGCGGCGAAGTGGCGCTGCGCATGAACAAAACCATGCTGGAAAAGGCCGAGCTAAAAATGGGCAATAGCCTCTTTCGCCTCGGGCAGAAGCTGGAGTAAAGAGAAGTTTTTCGTCAGGTTTGGCGTATTTTTGCACTAGCGTCTAGAAGCGAATTCGCGTAGAATCTGCGCCCGAATTTGGGTCGGTGTCGCGAAGCTTAATCGCGCAGCGCGAGCCCACCAAAAAAAGCCGGTGGCAAGCATCGGCCAATATGTGAGAGCCGCGCGTGAATAGATTTTTAAAGCGAGATGAAGCTGCGATGTTTCATCTCGCTTTTTTATGCGCGCGCCAGTCAGGAGCCGTGTGCTCCGAAGCCCACAAACCCCGCCCGGAAGCAGTTCTGAAGATTGGAGTTCAATTTGACTAAAGCTGTCCCTACGTCGGAGGCCTTCATGCCCCACAACTTTATGCAGAGTACAACTCCCGCGCTGCTGGTGCTCGCTGATGGTAGCGTCTTTGAAGGACGCGCAATCGGTGCCCATGGCAGTTCTGTTGGCGAGGTCGTGTTCAACACATCCATGACCGGCTACCAGGAGATCCTCACCGATCCCTCCTACGCCCGCCAGATTGTGACTCTGACCTACCCACACATCGGCAACACTGGCACCAACCAGGAAGACGAAGAGTGCGCTGATATCTGGGCCGCCGGCCTGGTAATCCGCGACCTGCCGCTACTGGCCAGCAGTTTCCGCAACGAGCAGCCCCTGGAGGACTACTTGCGCGAGCGCAATATCGTTGGTATCGCCGATATCGACACCCGCCGCCTGACCCGTCTGCTGCGCGACAAAGGTGCGCAGAGCGGTTGCATCGTTGCCGGTGACAATATTGACCGCGAAGAAGCCCTGGCCAAGGCCAAGGAATTTGCCGGTCTGAAAGGGATGGACCTGGCCAAGGTAGTGAGCACCAAGGAAGCCTACCCCTTTAGCGAAGGTACCTGGGAACTGGGCGAAGGCCACAAGGCCGCGCCGGAACAGCCCTTCAAAGTAGTGGCTTACGACTTCGGTGTGAAGCGCAATATCCTGCGTATGCTGGTGGATCGCGGCTGTGACATCACCGTAGTACCGGCGGAGACCCCGGCTTCCGAAGTACTGGCGATGAATCCCAACGGTGTATTCCTGTCCAATGGCCCCGGCGACCCCGAGCCCTGTGAGTACGCGATCACCGCTATCCGCGAAATCCTGGACGCGGGCATCCCCACCTACGGCATCTGCCTGGGCCACCAGCTGTTGGGCCTGGCGGTGGGCGGTAAAACTGCCAAGATGAAGTTCGGTCACCACGGTGGTAACCACCCGGTACAAGACCTGAATAGCACCAAGGTGATGATCACCGCGCAGAACCACGGCTTCGAAGTGGACGCCGACAGCCTGCCGGACAATGTGAAAGTTACCCACAAGTCCCTGTTCGACGGTACCTTGCAGGGTATTCATCTGAAGGACAAGCCGGCCTTCAGCTTCCAGGGACACCCGGAAGCGAGCCCGGGTCCACACGATGTGGCGCCGTTGTTTGACCACTTTATCGATTTGATGAAAGAGCGCGCCTAAGGGCGTAGCCGCCCAGGGTCGGGCAATTAACCGCCGCTTTTGCGGCGGTTTTAACAAGAAACGAATGAAATTTAGCGCAGCCGGCCTTAGCCGGTAGTAGAACGGAAGAAAGATGCCAAAACGCACAGATATCCAAAGCATTCTGATTATCGGCGCAGGCCCCATCGTGATCGGCCAGGCGTGCGAATTTGACTACTCCGGCGCCCAGGCCTGTAAGGCGCTGCGCGAAGAGGGTTACCGGGTGATCCTGGTTAACTCCAACCCGGCCACCATCATGACCGACCCGGCCATGGCCGATGCCACCTACATCGAGCCGGTGGAGTGGCGCACCGTTGCCAAGATTATTGAGCAGGAGCGCCCCGACGCTATTCTGCCCACCATGGGCGGGCAGACTGCACTGAACTGCGCTCTGGACCTGGACAAGCACGGTGTCCTGAAGGAATTCAATGTCGAGCTGATCGGTGCGGACAAAGACGCTATCGAGAAAGCGGAAGACCGCGACCTGTTCGACAAGGCGATGAAGGCCATCGGCCTGGAAACTCCGCGCGCCAGGATCGTGCACTCCATGGAAGAGGCGAAGAAAGTACCGGAAGAGTTCGGCTTCCCGGTGATTATCCGTCCGTCCTTCACCATGGGTGGTTCCGGTGGCGGTGTGGCCTACAACTGGCCGGAGTTTGAAGAGATCTGTAAGCGCGGTCTCGACCTCTCCCCCACCAACGAACTGTTGATCGACGAATCCCTGCTCGGCTGGAAAGAGTACGAGATGGAAGTGGTTCGCGATAAGAACGACAACTGCATCATCGTATGTTCCATCGAGAACTTCGACCCGATGGGCGTACACACCGGTGATTCCATCACCGTTGCCCCGGCGCAGACGCTGACCGACAAGGAATACCAGCTGATGCGCAACGCTTCTATCGCGGTACTGCGCGAGATCGGCGTTGAGACTGGCGGCTCCAACGTACAGTTCGGCGTTTGCCCGAAAACTGGCCGCGTGGTGGTGATCGAGATGAACCCCCGCGTATCCCGCTCCTCCGCACTGGCCTCCAAGGCCACCGGCTTCCCGATCGCCAAGGTCGCGGCCAAGCTGGCAGTGGGTTACACCCTGGACGAGTTGCAGAACGATATCACTGGCGGTGCTACCCCGGCGTCCTTCGAGCCGTCTATCGATTACGTTGTCACCAAGATCCCGCGCTTCACCTTTGAGAAATTCGGTGAAGCCGATGCACGCCTGACCACCCAGATGAAGTCTGTGGGTGAAGTGATGGCAATCGGCCGTACCTTCCAGGAGTCCATGCAGAAAGCCCTGCGCGGTCTGGAAGTGGGCAGCTTCGGCCTGGAAAGCAAGATTGACCCGAGCAAAGACGGCGCTGAGACCCGTCTGCGCAGCGAACTCTCCGTTCCGGGTGCCGAGCGCATCTGGTACGTGGGCGACGCCTTCCGTATGGGCATGAGCGTCGGCGAAGTTTACGACCTGTCCGGTATCGACCCCTGGTTCCTGGTTCAGATCGAAGAGCTGATCAAAATTGAAGAGCCGCTCAAGTCTCTGCCGACCTCGGCGCTGACCACTGAGCAAATGCGCTTCCTCAAGCGCAAAGGCTTCTCCGATCGCCGCCTGGCAGACCTGCTGGGGGTGAGCCAGAAGACTGTGCGCGAGTTCCGCCACAAGCTGGGTGTATTCCCTTCTTACAAGCGCGTGGACACCTGTGCTGCTGAGTTCAGCACCTCTACTGCTTACATGTACTCCACCTACGATGAGGAGTGCGAAGCGCAGCCGTCCGACAAAAAGAAAATCATGGTACTCGGCGGTGGCCCCAACCGTATCGGCCAGGGCATCGAGTTCGACTACTGCTGCGTACACGCCGCTTTGGCGATGCGCGAAGACGGTTACGAGACCATCATGGTCAACTGTAACCCGGAGACTGTTTCCACCGATTACGATACTTCCGACCGCCTCTACTTCGAGCCGGTAACCCTGGAAGACGTGCTGGAAATTGTTGCCAAAGAGAAGCCGGAAGGCGTGATCGTACAGTTCGGCGGCCAGACTCCGCTGAACCTGGCGCGCTACCTGGCCAACGAAGGTGTGCCGATTATCGGTACTACCCCAGAGCAGATCGACCGCGCCGAAGACCGCGAGCGCTTCCAGCAGATGATTATGCGTCTCGGCCTCAAGCAGCCAAAGAACGCCATCGTGCGCTCTGTCTCCGAAGCCATCCAGGCGGCGAAAGACGTGGGCTACCCGCTGGTTGTGCGCCCATCTTACGTACTGGGTGGCCGCGCCATGGAGATCGTCTACAAAGAAGACGAGCTGCTCACCTACATGAAAGAAGCGGTACAGGTTTCCGACGAAGCGCCGGTACTGCTGGATCACTTCCTCAACGCCGCCATTGAGGTGGATATCGATGCGGTATCCGATGGCAAGGACGTAGTGATCGGCGCCATCATGCAGCATATCGAACAGTGTGGTGTTCACTCCGGTGACTCCGCTTGCTCCCTGCCGCCTTACAGCCTGCCGGCGGATGTGCAGGACCGTATGCGCGAAGAAGTGAAGGCCATGGCTCGCGAGCTGGGCGTAGTTGGCTTGATGAATACCCAGCTGGCCTACCAGGACGGCGAGATCTACGTGATCGAGGTGAACCCGCGCGCTTCCCGAACTGTACCTTTCGTCTCCAAGTGCATCGGCACTTCACTGGCGAAAGTGGCTGCGCGCTGTCAGGCGGGTATCAGCTTGCAGGAGCAGGGCTTTACCGAAGAGATCGTACCGGACTACTACTCCGTTAAAGAGTCTGTATTCCCGTTCAACAAGTTCCCGAAAGTGGACCCGATTCTCGGCCCCGAGATGAAATCCACCGGCGAAGTGATGGGCGTAGGCGCTACCTTCGCAGAAGCCTTCGATAAGGGCCTGGTTGCCGCTGGCGACCGCCTGCCGGAGTCCGGACGCGCATTTATCTCTGTGCGTGACTTCGACAAGGCCGACGCAGTGGGCGTAGCTCGCGATCTGGTGGAGCTTGGCTTCGAAGTAATTGCCAGCCGCGGCACCGCCAAGGTCTTGCAAGAAAACAATATTCCCGTTACAACCGTCAACAAGATGAGTGAAGGTCGCCCGCATATCGTCGATATGATTAAGAACGACGAGATTGCACTGGTAGTGAACACTACCGAAGGGCGCCAGGCGATTCGCGACTCTGCGGATATCCGTCGCAGTGCCGAGAACCACCAGGTGTGTTACACCACCACCCTGGCAGCGGCCCAGGCCATGGCGATGGCCATGCGTCAGGAGCAGCCGCTACAGGTTCGCCGCCTGCAAGACCTTCACCAGCGTGTGGTAAAGCTGTCTTAATCATCTAAAAACAATCCGTCATTTCCGACCGGGCCTTGTGGCAACACAGGGCCCGGTTGCGTAGTAACAATAATGGAGGTCCCACAGTGAACCGGGTACCAATGACCGTTGAAGGCGCGGAAGCGCTGCGTTCAGAGCTGGATAATCTGAAAAAAGTCGAGCGCCCTGCGGTGGTAGAGGCCATTGCCGAAGCACGTGAACACGGTGATTTGAAGGAAAATGCCGAATACCATGCGGCGCGGGAAAAGCAGGGCTTTATTGAGGGGCGTATTCAAGAGATTGAAGCCAAGCTGTCTCACGCCCAAGTGATTGATGTGAAGTCGATTGAGCCCAGCGACAAGGTAATTTTTGGCACCACGGTAACGATTATTCACCTGGATGACGATGCTGAAGTGACCTATAAAATCGTGGGTGACGATGAAGCGGATGTGAAAAAACAAAAAATCTCAGTGAACTCGCCGATTGCCCGCGCACTGATTGGTAAGGAAGTGGGGGAAGTCGTTGTTGTGCACACGCCTTCCGGCACGGTGGAATATGAAATTGATACTGTAGAGCATCTATAAAAGATTCTCTTAGTAAGAAAAAGGGCGGCCAGAGGCCGCCTTTTTTCTTTGGGGCAGGAGCAGTTTTTACTGGTGAACGAAACTGTTGTTACTGTCGCCATGTTGGTGAACTTTGGCGGTTTCATTGTAGCCAAATTGGGCTACTAAGCTGTTGTTATGTGAACCAATCTGAGTGACTTCTGCATAGTGGTTTTCACCTATTTGGCCTATATAGACATCATTGCCATAGCCAACCTGCATGGTTTTACCGAAGTGGTGGCTTCCGGCCTGAGAAATATCCGCTTCGTTATACCAGCCATCTTGATACATATAGGCTTCATGGTTATGGCCGATCTGACGGGAATCAAGATCGTTGTGTCCACCACCTGCCTGAATCAAGTGAGCCTTATGGCCTTCACCAACTTGAAGAGCATCAGCTCGATTCATTTCGCCAACCTGTGAGAGCATGGCTTCACTGCCATAGCTGCCTACTTGAGTAACAGTGGCATAGCCGTAGTCGCCGTTTTGTAAAATGGTCGCTTGGTTATTAGCGCCAGACTGTTGATAAGTCCAGGCGGTATTTCCGTGGCCTTCCTGAGCATGGTAGGAGAAGCTATGGTGCTCATCAAACTGGAAAGTTAAGGAGCTATTGTCGATACCCAATTGTTCACTCACAGCGGTGTTGCCAGATCCCCCATTTTGAAAGGCATTGGCATAATTACTGTAGCCATCCTGATATTGAAGAACCGTGCTGTGGTGTTCATGAATCTGGATACTAACCGCTGTATTGTATCCCCCGTGTTGTTCCTGATCAGCCAGGTTATGATGGCTACCGGGGCCGGCCTGATCAATATAACCGAGTTGGCCCATACCGTTTTGATCCTGGTAAGCGGTATTGTTATCGGCTATGGCTGCACCGCTGATTACAAAAGCAATAGCGGCAGCGATTGGGGTTAAAGTCTTCATGAGTATCTCCATTACTACTAGAAAAGAGCATCGCGGTTGGGGTTCAGTATCTACCGGCTGAGCGTAAGCACAGCGTAATTCACCCAAGTATTTTGCAGTAATTCGCTAGATGGTATTTAGCGGCAAACTATAAATTACTCAGATATACACTCGCTATAAGTGCCTATGCAAAAAGGTAGAATCGAAGGGAAATCAAAGATAGGAAATAGCTGGTTCATTCTGATTGGCATCCCTGTTACTGCTTAGGAGTCCATAAGTTCGTTCCGTCTATATTATTGTTGCTTCAGTGATTAAGAAAAGCCATAGGATAGAAGTTTCATTTACCTGGGAGATAAGTTTTAGTCGGAAATAATGATAAAAAAATTAACAATGAAATTTGCTTTTAATAGGGAATGCATACAAGTGCTCAGGGGGAGGGGTTTATTGGGGGTAAGTAAATAATTACAAATGCCAAAGATCGTTCCTGATCTTTGGCATTTGTAGGGGGAGCAATGTTTACTGATGTACTATAGCTGTGTTGCCGTAGCCGGTTTGGGTAATATTTGCAGATTCAGAGAATCCGCTCTGAATAACTGTAGCCGTATTCATACCACCAGATTGATTGACCACAACCAAATGGCCCCCACCCATGGCGCCACCTCCTGATTGCATAATCGTTGCCCGGTTCATGTAGCCATCTTGAGTCACAAACGCGCTGTTATACCAGGAGACTTGAACAATCGTGCTGTAGTTGCTTTCTCCCCTTTGGACAATATCAGCCTCATTGTGCATATCGGCCTGGGTTATTTCTGCGGTGTGAGAAATACCAGATTGAGAGATGCTGGCATAGTGTCCGGTGCCCTCTTGTCTAATTATGGCCTCGTGATAAGAACCATCTTGGAATATATAAGCTTCAGCATTGAAGCTGGCATACTGTCCAACTAAAGCGCCATGGACATTACCAATTTGCTCAATAACAGAAATGTTATCACTTCCCAAGTGTTGATGAATCTCTGCTTCATTCCCAGCGCCATTTTGGCGAATGGTTGCTTGGCTATTTTGAGTAGCAATTTGGTAGGTATTGGCACGGTTATCCATACCAACTTGGTAAATCAGAGCATTATTACCGAAGCCCCCCATTTGCAAGCTGTAAACGTCATTGAGTTTTCCCTCTTGAACTTGGTGTATCAGGCTGTCGGTTACATTGGTCTGGACAGACTCTACATTATTGAGGTTGCCGTTCTGAGCAATTTCTATGCTGTTGTCGATAGCACTATTATCAGATTGATCAATCAACACCTGATTGTTATTGCCACTTTGTTCTAATGACGTTGAATTCCCCGCTGCATGTGTAAGTCCGCCATAAGATATCATTAATGCCAGCGACAGAACTGGAAACTTCCTCACTTTCAACTCCTGTTTACTGCTGTACCCATTTTGGTTCAGTGTGTTTCTGGACTAGCTATACGTTCACCATTTTGAAGGTAGTAGCTTGCTGATTTAACTTTAGCCTAGCTGGTTGGGAAAAAAGGCTATTGGCGTTGGGTACTTTGATTTGTGAATTTTACTTTTATAGAGGAGAGAGGGATTTAGGATCTTCAAAAAAGAAGAGTGGAATGAGTTTGATGTCTGCTTAAAAGCTGGCCCGTTCTAGGCCAGCTTTTAGTTGTTTCACTTGTTTTATTGAACAAGCATAAAGACATTGCCGTCACCAATTTGAGTGGGCACAATGTTATTACCGTTAGTTTGCTGTACTACAGAAATAAGGTTGGAATTGCCAATCTGTGTCGCCTCAAATATATTACTGCTACCACTTTGAGTAATAAGCGTTGTATTCATGTTGCCACCGGACTGAGATATGCTTGACATATTCATATTACCGGATTGGTCGGTTGCCGCGTAATTATCTATGGTTAACTGCTTGGTAACAGAGTGATTGTTATTTCCTGTTTGGTCGACAATAGCTATATTGTTTTCCCATTCCTGTATAATATCGCTCACATTGTTACTTCCAGGTTGAACAACGTGAATCTGGTTACTCCTGCCTTGTTGATTGGAGTGAGAAGTATTATTTGAGCCTCCAACTTGAGAGATTAATGCGCTGTTCATGCCGCCGTATTGGGTGGCATTGATTGTATTTAAATTACTGAGTACCTGTACAGCGGTTAAGGTATTTCCGCCAAGAGTACCTCCTGTTTGAGTAATAGTTGCAAAGTTTGTGATTCCGTCAGTCTGATTTATGTGAGCAATATTGGAACCTTTACTTTGAGTTATGGTTGCAAAACTTGAGTTGGTGTTCATTTGATTTATTGTTGCTAACTGCGGTGCAAAGGCACTTTGAAAAATTTCAGCGGCTGAATTATTGACAGATGCTTGGCTTGTGACGGCTTCGTGCTTGTTGTCAGTTTGTCGGATCACGCCAAATGAATTAAGGGCATTATCCTGTGAGGACTCTGCCTTATTCATATTGCCTGTCTGTCTATGGCTAATAACGCTATTGTTGCTGTGATTTGTTTGTTGAGAAGAGGATTCATTAAAATCACCATTCTGATCGATGATAATGGTATTGAAGTTTACTGTTGGGTCTTGAAATGGAAAGGCTAGGTTCCCGTTACCATTCTGATTAAGAAATATATTATTAGATGCCAGTGCACCACTTGAGGAATAGGCTATTAATATTCCAGCTGTAATCGAGGTATATTTCTTCATGGATTACTCCTTAGAGACATCAAATCCAAGTTGTGGGAAGGGTGACTTACAATATGGTCATAGAAATACAACGAAATTGTTATCTTTATAATGAAAAACAAGTCGTATTATTTTTAGCATAAGATACATCTCTCGACTTCAAGTAATAACTGCAATTTTCTTATGCTGTAGGAAGATCATCTGCAGCCTATAAAAGCTCATTCGTAACATTCTATCCCGTATCGCTCGGCGTACCTTTACAAGCCTATATTACATACATCTTTCGACTGATCAATGAGGGGTGCTTCTCCAAGAATTATGCAAATGCTTTTCGAGAGCGTCTGACTTTCTCAGGCTGTAAATTTGATATTGTTCCTTCTTGCTCAGTTGGTATTAACTCATCAGTGTCCTTCGCTTGATCGGGTGAGATATAAGCTCTAACAGATGAGCCTCCTCTAACTAATTACACTATTTATCCGAAACCAAGTTAATTGGTGATGGTAAATAAAGAACTTTTGATTTGTTGAGTTGGTTTATAGATAATTTTTACTGATTTTTGATAAAACTGGCCTGGGGCCAGCTTTAACTTCTTTAAGTAAAATGTTTACGGGAAGGTAAAAATATTACCGTTGCCGATCTGGTGAACTTCCATTACGCTGCCATTATTTGCCTGTACCACAGATATTAAGTTGAAATTTCCAGTCTGTGTTGCTCTAAATGCGTTGGAATCGCCGCTCTGGGTTATAAGATAAGTATTCATGTTGCCGCCTGACTGGGTAATAGTAGAAATATTCATATCACCTGATTGGACAGTTACAGAAAAGTTATCGATAGATAGTTGTTCAACAATCAGGAAGTTGCTATTTCCCGACTGGTTGACAAAAGCTATATTATTCTCCCACGTCTGTAAAATTTCACTAGTGTTGTTATCACCTGACTGTGCGACGCTAAATTGGTTTCCCCGCCCTCTCTGTTGTGAGAGAGACATATTATTTGATCCGCCTACTTGCGAGATGGATAAGCTATGTAAGCCACCATCTTGATCGGCAACGATAGTGTTGAAATCACCATTTACTTGTAAGGTCGTAAGAGTATTCTCGCCAATATCTCCTCCTACCTGATTGAAAAAAGCAGTGTTAGAAGTGCCATTAAACTGATTTACTGAGGCAAAATTGTGACCGCTATCTTGATTTACCGTAGCAGAACTTGAGGTGACGTTACTCTGGTGGATAACTGCAATTTGTGCCACGGGGCCGCTTTGATGGATGGTGGAACCTGAATCAAGTGTTGAAATTTGAACAGAAGTGGCTTCGTGATTGTTGCCCACTTGATCAATAAGGGAAAATGAGTTCGATGTATTTTTTTGTTGTGATTCAGCTTTATTCATATCACCAGATTGAGTGTGGCTAATCGCGCTAGAGTTGGTGTTGTTAATTTGCTCAGGATAGGACTCATTAAAGTCTCCAACCTGATTGATAATGATAGTGCCGTCGATTACAGAGGCATCTTGAACTGGTGCCGCCAGGTTTCCAACACCATTCTGATTTAGAATGACGGTATTGGCTATGCTGTTACTCGCAGCAAGAGCTATGGTTATTCCTGCAAAAATGGGGTTGCAAATATTCATTAGTCACTCCTTTATGATATCGTCCCTAGCTTGAAAAATATTTGCCTTAGGGATGATATCTAAACAGCATCGAAAACTTTCGTAAAAGTTGCTGTCCTTAGCGTAGGAGAGATTACTCAAGGTTTTCTATGGATATAAAGAAGAAGGTAATCCTCTTTAAATCATTAATAGTTACATATACCTTATGAATATCCGTATTCCATTAGTCTAATTTTGGAGGAGTAGTGCTTATTCACAATGAGAGATTAATCTCATTCATCTAAGAAGAAAGTTAATATTCAACAACCATTGGCATTTAAATGCTTTATAATTTACAAGCAGAGAATTATGGGTTTACTCTGCGAATCGCAAAGCGATAATCTAATATGTGTCTTTGCCATTTGAATAGGCTAGTGATGAAAAAGCTGGCCCAGTAAGGCCAGCTCTATTGAAAGTTAGAAGATGATATTACTGGACCAGCATAAAGACATTGTTATCGCCAATCTGGGTGGGTGCTAGGATATTGCCATCAGTTAGCTGTACTACAGAGATAAGATTTGAATTGCCATTCTGCGTTGCATCAAAGACGTTATTGCTTCCACTTTGTGTAATAAAGGTTGTATTCATATTCCCACCAAATTGAGAAATGGTGGATTGGTTCATATCGCCGGACTGAACGGTTGCAGCAAAGTTATCTATAGTCAGCTGTTCAGTTACAGATAAGCTACTGTTGCCTGATTGATTAACTATGGCTAGGTTGTCTTCCCATTCTTGAGTAATCTGACTAGTGTTGAGCATTCCTGTCTGGTCAATATCAATCTGGTTGCCTCTACCAATCTGATTAGAGAAAGAGCTATTAGTTACTCCATTTTCTTGAGAAATAATTGCTCTATTTATGCCTCCGTATTGAGTAGCTTCAATAGTATTTATTCTACCTAATTTTTGCATTGTGGTAACAGTATTATCACCAATATCGCCGCCTGTTTGAGAAATATTAGTAGTGTTTACACTCCCACCAGATTGATTTGCAACAGTCACGTTAGGACCTTTTTCTTGAATTATCGTGGTCTTGTTGGCAGTACCATTGGTCTGGTTAATGATTGCAAGTTGTGGACCAAGGCCACTTTGATGAATTGAAGCCCTTGAAAATATAGTGGAGATTTGAATAGTTGTTGCTTTATGGTTGTGGCCATCTTGGCTAATTATGGCTGAGGAACCAATGGCTCTATTATCCTGTCGTGACCATGCCTTATTCAAATTGCCAGTCTGAGTATGACTAATAAAAGCATTTGAGATGTTATTGGTTTGCTCAGGATATGATTCATTATAATTGCCGCTCTGATTAATAATAATAGTGCTACGATCTACACTGTTGGCTTCTTGAACTGGAAGGGCTATATTACCAACACCGGTCTGATTTACAGTGACGGTGTTGGCCATGGTATCACTAGCTGCAAGGGCTATGGTTATCACTACAAAAACAGGGGTATAAATATTCATTAGTTACTCCTTTACGATATCCTCCTTAGCCATAAATAAATTTTTCTAAGGGTGATATCTAAACAGCATCGAAAGCTTAAGTAAAAATTGCTTTCCTTAGCTGAGGAGAGATAACTCAAGGTTTCCTCATAGGTTCAGAATAGGTGGTGCCCTTCTTTGAGTCCTAGAGAATTACATATACCTTGTGAATATCAGTATTCCATTAGTTCTATTCTATAGAAAAAATACATTTTTTGAATGAGAGATTAGTCTCATTAATCTAAGAAGAAAGTTTACACCCTACTACCATTGACATATAGGTTTTGTATGGTTGACATGAAGATAATTATGAGTTTGCTCTGCGAATAGCAAAGCGATAATCTAATATGCGTCTTTATCATTTGAGTGGGGTAGTGATGAAAAAGCTGGCCCATTAAGGCCAGCTCTATTGGATATTAGAAGATGATATTACTGGACCAGCATAAAGACATTGCCATCACCAATCTGGGTGGGTGCAAGCACATTGCCATCGGTTAGCTGTACTACTGAAATTAGGTTTGAGTTACCGATTTGAGTTGCATCAAAGAAGTTATTGCTTCCGCTTTGAGTAATGAAGGTTGTATTCATGTTGCCACCAAATTGAGAAATGGCGGATATGTTATTATCACCGGACTGAACGGTTGCAGCAAAGTTATCTATAGTCAGCTGTTCAGTGAAAGAGAAGTTATTATTTCCTGACTGATTTACAATAGCTATATTGTACTCCCATTCCTGCCAGACTACACTCGTGTTGCCATTGCCTGACTGTGCAGCGTTAATCTGGTTTCCTCTTCCCATTTGATCTGACAGGGAAGTATTGCCGGAGCCACCTACCTGTGAAACTAATGCACCATTTAAACCGCCATATTGAGTGGCATTTATGGTATTGAAGCTACCGAGACTCTGTATCGCAGTTACACCGTTACCGCCAACATTGCCACCGGTTTGAGTGACAGTAGTGCTATTAGCAACACCACCAAATTGGTTCACGGATGCAAAGTTAGGGCCTTTTTCCTGATTGACCGTTGCAAAGTTTCCAACCACGAGGGTCTGGTTAACAAATGCTTGTTGCGGTGCAAAGCCACTTTGAAAGATTGATGCACCAGAAAGACTAGAGGAGAGTTGGGTGGTGGTGGCTTCGTGATTGTTGTCCACTTGGTTAATAAGTGCAAATGAACCAGAGGTGTTATCCTGTTGCGACCATGCCTTATTCATATTGCCGACTTGGGTGTGGCTAATAAGACTGTTACTAGTATTATTTGTTTGCTCAGGATAAGATTCGTTAAAATCTCCAGTTTGATCAATGATAATAGTGCCATTGGTGACAGTCGCTTCTTGAACTGGCATGGCAATATTGCCTACACCATTCTGATTTAAAATCACAGTGTTGGCCATGGCGCCACTGGTGGCAAGAGCCATTAATACGCCTGCTGCAATTGGGGTATATTTTTTCATTGGATGCTCCTTAGAGAAATTAGATTTAAGTTGAAACTTATGCTGGAGAAAATATCAAAGCAGCATCAAAAAGAGGTGTGGAAGTTTTTTCCTGGCAAAGGAAAAGCCTCTGAGGGGCTTACCTGATTGGTCGATGGGTAATCCTTTCCTTTTTTGAGTCTGGAAAAATTCATGTCACACTCATGTATATCAGCTTGATGCTGAGTAGAGTCTTGTATTGAAAAAGTAAAACAGCTATAGGAGATAAGTTTCGATAGTTTAGGAAGAAAGTGTGTTTTATGTTGAGATGATGTCTTAAGTGCCAATATCGAGAGAGTTGTAGGTTAAATGTTGTTTGATGCTTAAGATGACTTGTGTAGTCCCCCTTTTATTTTTTGAATTTTATATGTTAGATATGGGAAATTTCTCTCATTGGGTGCCGACGACTTCTACTAAAAGTCAGCTAAATAATCAATGTTAAAGCATGTTTGTTGCTGTCGGTGCTATTATTCTGGCTCAAGTAAATTGAAGTTGTGAGAATATATTTTTCTATATTGAGTTGTTGTTTGTTTAGCATGTCGCTTCAGTTCGCTGGTTATGCATTGAACCTTTTCTTTGCTGTTTCATCTTACGGTTTGGTTTAAGTAATCGATTGTAGGGTAAGGGTATATGTTTAATTTTCTGAGATTAGAGAGTCTTCTACTGTTTCGGATGTAAGCCTGTATCAATTGGAAGTTAGTTTTTCTCGCTTATTTTGGGGTGCGATTAATATAAGGGACTATGTTTGTTAATATTTGATGTTTTTATTGGCTTTAATTTATATGTCAGTAATGATGACTTGGTTTGTGGGAGCGGGCAGTTGTGATTAGAAAAGCTGATCCTATTTGGATCAGCTTTTCTGCAGGTAACTAAGTTTGTACTATTGAACAAGCATAAATACGTTGTTATCTCCAATTTGTGTTGGTGAAATCATATTGCCATCTGATAATTGCGTTACGGAAATGTAATTAGAATTTCCTATCTGTGTCGCATCAAATATATTAGAGTTTCCGGTCTGGCTTATATATGTTTGATTAAAGTTTCCACCAGATTGAGATATATATGATATGTTATCGTTGCCAGGTTGATATACATCAGCCAAATTCTCAATAGTTAGCTGTTCAGTCATAGCAACGTTTCCATTGCCTGACTGATAGTGAATGGCTAAATTACCCTCCCAGAGTTGTGTGATATCACTTAAGTTGCTGTCTCCTAGTTGAGTGACATAAGCTTCGTTGCTTCTACCTTCCTGGTAGGAGAGAGAAATATTGCCAAAACCAGATGCCTGTGAAACGATAGCTTTGTTAAAACCGCCCCTTTGCGCAGCATCTATTGAATTAAAATCACCATTTTCCTGTAGCGCAGACATTACGTTATTTCCAAAGTCACCCCCTTCCTGAGTGGTGGTGACAGAGTTTTCGTTACTGCTCAACTGGTTGACTGTAGCTTGGTTGGGCCCACCCTTTTGATTAACAGTAGCTGAGCTTCCGGTCACACCATTCTGATAAATCAATGCGTGTTGAGCCCCAAAACCACTTTGAGTAATTAGTGCTAGTGAGTTATCAGTACCTACTTGGTCGGTAATCGCATGGTGATTATCGTCTACCTGATTAATAACTGCTGTTGCAGAAAAAGTATCATTTTGAAACGATTCTGCCAAGTTGTTATTGCCCAGTTGAGTTTGATCAATTGAGCTATCGGTAGCGTTGTTTTCTTGTTCAGCATTTACGAAGTTATTATTACCAATTTGTACTTGGTTAATAAAACTGTTTGTTACAGTAGGATCACTTTGGTCACCGGTAGCCATATTTCCAGTGCCATTCTGGAAAAGGAAATAGGTGTTGGCCATGGATGCACTGGTCGCGATAGCCATAAATACGCCAGTGGCAATGGGGGTATACCTGTTCATCAGTTACTCCTTAGATAAATCAGGTTTAGCTAAAAATATTTTTCCAGATAAAAACACCACTGTATAAAATACTCTTGCAGGCGAGCTTTTTCTTACAAAAAGAAAATTAATGGTGTTTAATTGAAAGCAATCAATAGAGAAAGTACTCCAATTTCTAAATTTCTTTAGTCAGTATGTCACTTCGTGAATATCGAATACCGGCTAGAACTTTGAGAAATAAATCTAGCTGTCATTAAGTTAATATCCTCTCGGTTTTATTTTTGGTGGTATTCCAGCTTGACATATTGGAGCGTTGTTTAGTCAATTGTAAGTGAACAAAGCTAACCCTATTTGGGTCAGCTTTGCTGCAGGTAACTAAGCTTGTATTATTGAACAAGCATAAATACGTTGTTATCTCCAATTTGTGTTGGAGAAATCATGTTGCCATCTGATAATTGTGTTACAGATATATAATTAGAATTTCCTATCTGCGTCGCATTAAACATATTAGAGTTTCCGATCTGGCTTAAATATGTTTGATTGAAGTTTCCGCCTGACTGTGAAATGTGTGATACATTTTCATTGCCAGGTTGATACACTTCAGCATAGTTCTCAATAGTTAATTGTTCAGTGGTAGCCACATTTCCATCACCTGATTGGTAGTGTACGGCTACGTTACCCTCCCAAAGTTGTGTAATATCACTTAAGTTACTGTCACCTGGCTGTGTGACGTAAACTTGGTTACTTCTACCTTCCTGGTAGGAGAGCGAAATATTACCAAATCCAGAAGCCTGTGAAACAATGGCTTCATTAAAGCCACCCCTTTGCGCGGCTTCTATAGAGTTAAAATCACCATTTTCCTGTAGCGTGGATATTACGTTGTTTCCAAAGTCACCTCCTTCCTGAGAGGCGGTAACAGAGTTTGCGTTACTGCTCAGCTGGTTGACTGTAGCTTGGTTCGGTCCACCTTCCTGGGTGACAACTACAGTACTTCCTGAAACAGAGTGTTGATACACCTGCGCATGTTGAGCCCCAAAACCACTTTGGGTAATTTCGGCAGATGAACTTACAGCATTTTGTTGGTGTGTGTAGGCATGATGGTTATCATCGGCCTGAGTAATAACGGCATCTGTAAAAGAAGCATTATTTTGATATGATTCAGCTGTATTGTTGTTGCCGAGTTGTGCTTGTTCGATCGAACTGTCATTTGTATTATTTTCTTGTTCGGCATTTACGTAATTGTTGTCACCTATTTGAACTTGGCTAATAAGGCTGCCTGTTACAGTTGGATCACTTTGGTCACCTGTGGCCATGTTTCCAGCACCGTTCTGGAAAAGGATGTAGGTGTTGGCCATGGCTCCACTGGTTGCGATAGCCATAATTACGCCAGCGGCAATTGGGGTATACCTGTTCATCAGTTACTCCTTAGAGAAATCAGGTTTAGCTAAAAAGCTTTTTTTGCCAGAGAAAATATCAATACAGCATCAAAAATATTTTTGAGTTAACTCTTCCTGGGTAGAGGAAAAATCCAAGAGTGTTTAATCGAAGTAATCAATTGGGGAGGAGTTTCCCACTATGAAATTGTTTAATAGACATGGCACCCTCGTGAATATCAACTTGATGCTGATTAGAGTGTTGTAGGAAAAAAATGATGCAGCCATGGGAGATTAGTTTTAATAAACTAGGAAAAAAGTGTGTTCTTTTTGGGGGCGGCTAATTGAGTGACAACTTGACCGAGGGGAATTTGTATGGTGCTAAAATTGATTTAGTCTGACGTCGATTTAACTTAATTAAAATGTTGTTTTGTAGGTTCTGGAAGTTTTTTCAATTAGATAGAAAAAAGGCGGCCAAATAGCGGCCGCCAAAGGATATTCTCTCTCTAAGGAACTACAGTAAGAGCTACTGTAGAATGAAGCCGACGTTAAAGGCTCCAGCTTGATTTGCCACGGCGGTTTCATTTAACCCAAACTGGATTGTAGTATGAACGTTCGCGAGCCCAAGCTGCGAGGTCGCAGCATCATGACCTATACCTGTTTGGGTGATGGTAGATACGTTAAGAATTCCAGCTTGAGCGGAGAATGCATCGTTGAAGGCACCAACTTGAGCATGTGCAGAGAAGTTACCAAAACCAGCCTGAAGCATCAGTGAGTCGTTACCTAAGCCTGCTTGAAGAACGAGAGCATTATTCAGGATCCCGGCTTGTGAAGAGTTTGAACTATTCAGTAAACCTGTTTGCGCATGGGTAGCAATGTTAAGAGTGCCAAGTTGATTAGCAACCGCGGTATTTCCAGCAGCAAAAACCTGGGCAATATTAGCAATGTTAAGAGTGCCAGCCTGATTGGCAACCGCGGTATTTCCAGCGCTAAGAATTTGAGTTACTGTTGCAAAGTTTGCAGTGCCTAATTGGTTAATGGCTGCAAGATCCAGGGTTGATGCAGCTTGAGTTACCAAGCCAAAGTTAACATCTCCAGCTTGATTAATTAGTGCCGCTGATGCAAAGGCAGGTGCGGACTGATCTGTAATGCCGACATTTCCGTCACCTACTTGGGTAATAGAAGCGGCATTCAAAGATCCACCACTTTGTATGGAATCGGCACTGTTCAGGTTGCCGGTTTGAAAGTGGTTGATAACATTGGTGTCACTGCCGAGAGTTTGCAGTGCGTTAGAGTCATTGAAGTTGCCAACTTGAGTTTGAATAACCAGATTATTATCGTTACCTGGACCTACCTGGGTAGATGTAGCCACGTTACCAATACCAGCTTGGTTTTGTAAGGTGGTGTTACCTGCCGCAAAAACACTGCCACTTGTAGCGATAAGAATTGCAGCTGCGATTGGTGTTAACGCCTTCATGCGATACTCCTTTACTCTTGACGTTTTGATCCAGCACGCACTGTGCTGAAATTACTGACATCATCCAGATGTCATGGATTCACAATGCAGGACTCCTTAATTCCTGGAATAGCTACATCGTTGAATTCTGGCTGAATAAAATAATCAGCGATTAATACTTCAAATTGCTAAATTACTTGATTGGCTTAACTACTCTTGTGCCTATGGGGAGGTAAGGTGTCTCCCAGATACTACATTGGGGACCACTCTTGAGAGAGGGCCAGTTTGGCTTTGAGAAATTGATCTCTAAACAACCTAATGTCTGCATGACAAAATGTCCAAGAGGTGTAAAACAACATTTGATCAGATATGTAATGAGTTTTGTCTGTAAAGCGAAGATACGCTATAGGACATAAGTCACTAATAGATAGGAATATAGTTCTTTTGTTGTGGCTTGATTTTTAATGTGTGATTTAGCCTTCAAAAAAAATCAGATTTCATAGGGAGATGATCTGCTCAAATGGTTACTACTTTAGTTTTTACGCAGATAGATCGTTCTGGATCACAGGGTTGAAGAATATGGCAAAAATAGGCTTTTTTCTTCAGATTTATTTTTGTCGTTAAGATGTTTTAATAAGGGTCGGTCAGGCTGGTAACTCTGACATTTATTTGAAGTGTTAAATTTAAGGGGGGCAGAAGTGCGTAATTTCAGTCAAATTGGCGGATAGAAGTAGTGGTCGCAGTGCCTATTACAGTTACAGAGGTGTGTAATCCATGACCACTTTGATAGATATTAACTTTGTGTAGCATACCAATCTCTTCCACATGTGCACTGTTTTGTGTGCCAAATTGGGAGATACCTGCAGAGTTACCTGCACCATATTGCTCAATATTAATCAGATTTTCATAGCCCACCTGGATCAATCCGCTCAGGTTTTGTTCCCCTATTTGACGTGAAAGTACAATGTTATTTTCACCTGCCTGTGTTACAGAAAGACTGTTTCTATTACCATCTTGATGAGCAGAAGTATAATTAGTTCGACCCGATTGCCGCACGTTAACATTGTTCACGCCACCTTCTTGGTTGATTACTGTGAGATTGGAGACTGATAGAAGATTAGCTGCGCTCAATTCGCTGCTTAAGGCGAGTTCACTGCTGGCATCCAAATCAGAAGCGGTACAACTTTTTGTATATCCCCCGGTACACAACCCGATGAGTATTGGAAGGGATAAGAGGTGATTTTTCTGACTGCCAAGCATAACTTACTCTACCTCGTTGTGCTGCCTGATCCCAATTCACTGTCACATAATAACGGTGCTGTCGTTTAAATAGTATTGCAGTATGGGATTGTTAATTTCATCGGGATTCGCCAAGGCCCAGGAATTGTGCACAATCCCTTCACTGATCAAGTGAATTACTGCAGATTCCATTGCTGAAAGCATAGCAAGTTGTGCTGGCTCGTTATATGTTACCCCGGCTTCCATTTCCAGTAAGCGCCGGAATTTAACATAACGAAATACATCGGCACTGATTGCTTTGGAGTAAACAGTTTTTGATGTCAATACAGAATGTAATATTCTGCCTGAGCGTATATCAATTGCTCTTAGATTGACTGTCACCTGGTCGACACGATATTGCTCATTGGCACCGATACCAAAGTATCTTGCTCCGGCACCACCGGTTTGAATATTTTGATCGTAGGCGACAATCCCTCCCTCTAAAAGCACATTGGCGGCAATTAGAGTTGGCAGAGGAATATTGTTGTTGACCGGGGCATCGGGTTTAGTAAGCCCGGCGCGTATGATTTTTCGCTCGGTCAAGAGGTTTTGTAAACCTTCCCGCTCCAATGCGATAAACCATCCAGATTCATTGAGTACATCGGTCAACATAGCGGCTCCACCCTGAGTGACCGCAGTGGAGAAGCTGCTATTTGGTGCTGGTTTGTATTGTCCGGTTTGGTCGCGGAAACTATATACCGCAGCCAATATCTTCCCCTTAGGTTCAGGAAGATTCACCAAGTCCCGATAGGTGTTCATTCGTGGAGTCAGCATGGCATCAGTCCGCCCTGGTCCAAATAGGGCATCACCGAGGCTTTTAAATGCTGAGCATCCACCTAGTGTGAGAGTAAACGCCAGTGCGGGCAAGGCTAGAGCTTTTTTTATTGCATTGCGCATTGCCAGTTTTCCTTCCGTGTTGATTCTTATCTAATTCGTAGGGTTGAGCCCACTGACAACGATCTCACTTTTATCCCCTGTACTTCTGTCGGTGATTAGTACGGTAAGAACTCCATCGTTATCGACGATCTGTACGATAAAATCGTCGGTGATCAATTCGCCACTATTACCGTCGCCGACATCTGTTAGTAGTTGATTGAGAAGTCTTGTTTCCAGTGAGTCAGTAAAGCGATCCAGAGCACTTGGTTGTTCGTAGAGACTGTTATGCTTGTCGGGGTCTTCATGGCTATCCTGAGATTGCGCGTTTTGCAGCAGGTAGGTCCCATTTAGAGGGTTACCACCAAAATTTGGGTTCACTGGCTCATAAATTAATTCGGTTGCGATTACAGAGCTACATGAGAATAGGGTAGCTACCAGGCTAGCTGGATAAATAAGGTATTTTTTGTTCATTAGAATTCGTCCTTTCCCAAATCAAAATTATCTATTAGGGCACTGCTCACACGATCTTTTAAGACCGCTTGGTGAATATATTGGGCTGCTTCATCTGCAAGGCGATGAATATTGTTGGTACTTGGGCTGATAAAGCGTCGAAATACAATTTTGTCGTTATAGGTAACCCATATTAAGTTTCCCCAGCGAGCTGAAGGGCGTTCGTAAACTGTTAAATTGTAAGTGGCATCCGGATAATTCAGGTTTCTATATTCACTGAGGTATCTGGCAAAGTCGTGGCCTGTTCGAGTAATTGTTCTGTCGATATTAAACCCGCTGATTTCATCCTCAAGTCTTCCTGAGTCAGTGTCTGCAGGAGGAACTTGGGTGTCATCCTGAGCAAAGACTACAGTTGAGAGAAGAATGATAATCAGCGGGGTTAATCTCATATTCTCTCTTCCTGGAGATTGAGTTTTGCCCAGTTGCTAGCTTGTAAGCGATTCTTCACGCCGATTTTCCGAAAAATGTTATACATGTGATTTTTAACGGTGTGTTCGCTCAGGTGTAGCTTCGTAGCGATGACACTATTGGGTTCTCCCGTTGTTAGCTGCCCTAGGATTTCCTGCTCCCTTCGTGTGAGAGGAAGAGGGGACTGCGAACTATCAGCGTGACTGCTTTCACAGCTGTGAATAGCTGTGTTGAGTCTTTGAATGAGTTTTTCCTGGCTGATGTTATTGTCACACAACAAATAAAAACCACTTTGCCGCAGCTTTTCTGAGATGTGGGTTGGGAGGTCGGCAGGAAAGTTAATGAGAATTGCTTTTGGGTGTCTGATTTTTTTTAAATCAGAGAGAAAATCCTTAGAGTAGCTGTTGATGCCAATCTGCCAGCAATCAATGATTATCGCCTCGTAGTGTTGTAGACAGTGCCTTTGTTTTCCTATACAGGCTTTCTCCCATGGCATGGGAATAGACTGAGAAAACAGTGAAAATAAAAGATCGCCCTGAAGGCCGGAATTGCTAAAAAAAAGAACCGGCATATACCTCGTACCTCTCCTTGAAACAAATGGAATCCTCTCAATTTGAAGAGCTGAATCCGTTGTCGACTCCTGTCGTTTAAGTTTCCTGGTTGATCTTTGAAGACCTCAAAAAAATATTGCTGTTAACGCTAAGCACCTCTTTGTTTAGGGAAAATAACTCATTTCGTGAGAATTTAGTTTGGAGTGTAGTCGTGGGTGTGAGGTGTTCTGGAAAATATGATGCCTGTTTTTATTTCACGGTAAGGGAGTAATGAATGATGTCGTCAGTAAATTTTATTGGTTGAATTTTATGTGATTGATTAAGTTTTACTTTTTGCTTGTGAGTTTGTCTCTATTTTGAATGGGAAAGTTGGCTGGGGGTTGCTGGTTAGGAATAGCCGGTTGGGTGCGAGCGTTGATTTCTAAGATTCTTTCTTTCTAAAGCTTGCTTTTGAATATATGGAAAATTTAACTCTGAAGTTAAAATATACGTATGAGGGTAGTTACTTAGTGATTGTTTTTTAAGTGACTTGTGGAATATGTCACTGATGTAGTCTTTAGATGAGGTTGGGGGTTTTTGGAAGGCGGGAAAGTGCTGGTATGAGCTCTGGTTTATGGTATTCCCAGGGTGAATATTGTGAGTAGTAATGCTGGGATGACTGTGGTCCAATTTTTACCATTAGGAAGCAATAAATAGATAGTGAATCATGCCTGCTAGCAAGTGACGCAATATAGCAACACAAAGTGTGACATTTTAGGCGATTGTCAAAGCTTCAGCTGTTAGGATGTGATATCGCTCGGTTCTACAGGGAAAAGTAACGTCATGAGTCACTTATTTGAGACACTACCATCCTGGCTATGGGTGAGTTTGGCGGTTATTACATTTTTCTTAGCTAGAGGGCCTATTCATAGAACTATTTATTCCCTGGCAAGGCTATTTCATCGCTCATTATTGTTTTCTGCAAACGCTGTTGAACTTGCCGGGCAGGGCCTCCGTGAACGCAATCGAGAGGTACTGCTGGCTAGAGGTCGTGAGGTAACAGAGTGGCAAATTGAGAGGGAGTTTGAGCGAATAGAAAGTAGTTTAAAGCGGGATATGGCACAATATCCTACGTTGCATCGTCATTTGTGTGAGCAGATGACAACCATAGATGATGATTATGTGCGTAGCGCAGAGGTCCCTCCAGAGCCATCAAGTTGGGCCCGGGCAATCCGCTCCGTGGCGGAAATTCCTACTCCAGATGATACTGTTGTAGCGGATGTGCTGGAGACTATTAATCACTCTATGCGCAAGGCTGAAAGCAAAGCTCTGGAATCCTATCGGGAGTCTATAAGAGAGCGTCATCAGCTATTAAAGCGCATGATGCCTGGTTGGCGTTCCATATTGAAAACTCTGGGAAGAATAAATAAGAGTGTGGAATCTGTAATTTACCGTAGCAAAGTATTGGATGAGCATATGTCACGCTACGAGGAGATATTACAGGAGAGTGACCGTAGTTTACGTCTTCTATCAACCTCTTTTTTTAGTCGTTTTTTTATCTCTTCACTGGTATTGCTGTTGATAATGGCAGGGGTTTGGTTGAATCACCAATTAATTGCCAGGCCAGTGGCAGATATCATTGGAAGTAACAGCTTTCTGGGGGGATATGGAACAGCGGATATTGCTGCTTTGGTTTTAATCTTCATACAAATTGTCACTGGTATTGTGGTTATGGAGTGTTTGCGAATTACGCGATTATTTCCTTCGATCTCCGCATTAACTGATTCAGTACGGAAGCGTTTGCTGTGGTTTGGGATGCTTCTACTCTTGTGTTTGGCCTCTATTGAGGCGGGGCTATCACTTTCGAGGGAGTTACTATTGCAACAGGATCAGTTGCTTACGGGGTTATCCGAAACGAGCGGTTCTACTGTTACTGAGGTAAATGCTTACTGGACTCTCGGGCTCGTACAAATGATGTTGGGTTTTACGCTCCCTTTGGTCCTGGCCTTTATCGCAATACCCTTGGAGCAATTTGTTTCTTCTGCCCGCACGGTGTTTGGTAGTGTCTTAGTATTTTTCCTGAATGTGTTATCAGTGGGCTTACGTCTTCTGGCGGTTATTGCAATAAATTGTGGCACACTCCTTAATCGTATCTATGACCTAATAATATTTCTGCCTCTTTGGTTGCAGCATACTTATTGGCAGTTTCGTAAAGCTTCAGAATTAGATGTTGCGTCGGATAAGACGAAATCACCAGTAAGCCAATCCAAGTCAGAAATAAATATTGAGAAAGAAGTGTCTACAGGAGGAGCCGCTAGTGTCTGACTGCTGTTTAAGTAATGATTGCTGCCCAGATAAATCAATTTAGCGTCTTTTTATTGATCTTAGGTTTTTGAAATAGATGTCAATGTTACTTATTTTTTTCTTTCTTTTGCTTGTGTTGTTCTTATATGCCCGCTCGGGCATTGCGCCAAAATCAGCATTAAAGCTACCTTCATGCAAAGGGCCTATGGTTATCGCACATGGCAATGATTGTGGCAATGGGCTTTTCCCGGGGAATACTCAGGAATTTCTGCAAAATATGGTGATGCAGGGGGTGGATGCTATTGAAATAGATGTTTGGCTTAGTGCTGACGGGCATTTGGTTTTACGCCATGATCCTGATCTGGAAGATTCAACCAATGGTAGTGGGTTTATAGAGGACTTTACCCTGGCTCAACTGCGTAACTTAAATGCAGCTCACCACTGGAGTCGTGATCAAGAATCTTACCCCTATCGACATAAACCTTTGAAAATAATTACCCTGGAAGAGACTTTAAAGATAGTGGGTAAGACGCCACTAGTATTGGATATAAAAAGTAAACAGTTACGGGCCGCACGACAGTTGAGCGCTTTGCTCGAGCGCACTGGCAAGAACAGTCAGGTTATCGTCTCCTCATTTAATCACAAGGTTCTACTGGAATTTCGACGATTGAGCCCGGAGACGGCGACCGGTTCTACAAGCTGGGAGGCGACCCTTCTATTTTTTGCTCAGTTATTGCGTGCGGAAAGCCTGCTAGCCCCCCGTTATCAAACTATGCAATTGCCCATGCAATTTTGGGGGCTCAATGTGGTTTCCAGGGGCACTATGCGTGCGGCGCGTAAGCTTAACCTGCACGTCTCTGTGTGGACTGTAAATGGGCGGGCCGATCTACAGCGCTATATCGATATGGGAGTGAATGGTATTGTTACCGACCGCCCGGATATATTGATGAGTATGTTGCCCAGTCGGGAGCCGAAGGTAGAACCAAAGCTACTTGAACGGGCTTCCTAAATTGAGCAACATCGCAAAAACAATAAGACAATAACAACAGAGAAATGTTTATGAAGCAGATTGCAAGTATTGGGGTGCTATTAGCGTCTCTAATCAGCACCCCGGTATTGGCGGAAGACCGTTTTGCCAAAGTAGAAATTAGTAGTGAGCCGGTGGCAGGAAATGTTTATATGCTCCAGGGGGCTGGCGGCAATATTGCAGTACTGGTCGGAGAGGACGGCACCTTTATGGTGGATGACCAATATGCGCCACTCACTGCAAAAATACAGAAAGCGGTGGCGGGTTTGGCAGATCAGCCGCTGCGCTTTGTGATCAATACCCATTGGCATGGCGATCATACTGGCGGCAATGAAAATCTGGGTAAAAGCGGTGCCCTGATCGTTGCCCATGAGAATGTGCGTAAACGTGTGAGTACCGAACAGTTTATTGAGGCTTTTAAGCGTAAAGTTGAGCCCTCACCGCCGGCAGCACTGCCGGTAATCACCTTTACCGATGCCACTACTTTTCACTGGAATGGCGATGAGGTGAAGGTACAGCATGTCGGCCCAGCCCATACCGATGGTGACTCTATTGTGCATTTCGCCAAAGCCGATGTGATTCATATGGGCGACATCTATTTTAATGGCACTTATCCATTTATCGATCTTTCATCTGGTGGTTCGGTGGATGGCATGATTGAAGCGATGGATACCGCATTGGCGCTTTCTGGCGAAAACACCAAAATCATTCCAGGACATGGCCCTCTGAGTAGTCCTGCGGAGTTAAAAGTGCAACGGGATATGTTGCAGACCCTGCGGGATCGTATCCAGAAGCTGGTCGATAATGGCCAAAGCCGTGACCAAGTCATTGCTGTCAAACCGACCAAAGATTTTGACGAACAGTATGGACAGGGTTTTATGACACCAGATATTTGGACTGGTATTGTGTATGACTCCCTGGCTGCAAAATCCAAGAAGTCTTGATCCTATATTGATGGTGACTATTAAAAGTTGCTGAATTAAAAAGCCCGGATATTTCTATCCGGGCCTTTTTAATTAGGGGCTTTCTTGAGCCAGGCTATTAAAGCATCTGTAGTTATCAGGATGCTTGGGGTTCAGCACCATTTAACTCCGTTGGAGTTTCTACTGCTATCTCTGTTTTCTCCTCTCGCACTCGGAACCAAGCTGCATAGAGAGCTGGCAGGAAGATCAGGGTCAAGCCAGTAGCAACGATCAGTCCCCCCATAATGGCGACAGCCATAGGGCCGAAGAAGTCACTGCGTGACAGTGGAATCATCGCCAATACCGCAGTCAGAGCGGTTAAAACGATCGGGCGGAAACGCCGCACAGTGGACTCAATGATTGCCTCCCAGGTACTCAAGCCCTGGCTGATATCTTGCTGTATTTGATCCACCAGAATGACGGAGTTGCGCATAATCATACCGGCGAGGGCAATGGTGCCGAGCATGGCGACAAAACCGAAGGGTTTGCCGAACAGTAGTAGGAACAAGGTAACCCCGATCAGTCCCAAAGGCGCGGTGAGGAAGACCATGGTGGAAAGGGACATGCTGCGCAGCTGCAGCATCAGTAGGGTGAATACCACCAAGACAAATAGCGGCATACCGGCATTCACTGACTTTTGTCCACGCTCGGATTCCTCCACACTGCCACCAACTTCCAGGAGGTAGCCCGGTGGCAGTTGCTCTCGAATGTTCTGCAGGCGCGGCCAGACTTCATTCACCACGGTTGCGGGCAGTTCTTCACCATAAATATCGGCACGTACTGTGACCGTGGGTAGGCGATCGCGGTGCCAGATAATCCCTTCCTCGAAGCCGTACTCCAGGGTGGCAATCTGGTTCAGGGGGACACTGCGGCTGCTGTCGGTTTGCACCGCCAGGTTACCCAGTTGGCTGAGGGCGTAGCGTTCCTGCTCGTCGCCGCGCACACGCACGTCAATCAGCTCATTGTCTTCGCGGTATTGGCTAACGGTAATACCGGTAAGTGAGCTTTGCAGGGCGCGGGAGAGCGAGGCGCTGTTCACGCCCATAGCGCGGGCGCGGTCCTGATCGATATTCAGGTTGACGGTTTTACTGGGTTCCTCCCAGTCCAGGTGGACGTTGGTGACCTTGGCATTTTCCCGCACGCGCTCGGCAACCTGTCGGGCCAGGCTACGCACTTCACCAATATGCTCACCAGAGACGCGGAACTGCACTGGATAGCCAACCGGTGGGCCATTTTCCAGGCGGGATACCCGGCTGCGCAGAGTGGGGAACTCTTCCTCCATGGTTTCGATCAGCCAGCTGCGTACCTGCTCGCGCTCCTCTACGTTACGTGTCATCACTACAAACTGGGCAAAGCTGGCCGCGGGTAACTGCTGGTCTAATGGCAGATAGAAACGCGGTGAGCCGGTGCCCACATACACCACATAGTTTTCCACCAGGTCGTTTTTATCCAGCAGAGATTCCAGTCGCTTGGCCTGGTACTCGGTGGACTTCAGCGAAGCGCCTTCGGCCAGCTTGAGATCGACTAACAGCTCCAAACGCCCGGAAGAGGGGAAGAACTGCTGGGGCACCAGGCGGAAAAGTGCCAGGGAACCAATAAAGATCGCCAGGGTTGCCACTATGACAGTTTTGCGGTGGCGCAGGCACCAGGTAATCAGGCGGCGGAAGCGCTGGTAAAAGGGCTTCTGGTAGGGGTCTTGAACCTCGCCACTGTGATTGTGGCGAGCCAGATTGGGCAAAAGGTAATGCCCCAGGTAGGGCACGAATATGACTGCGGCAATCCAGGAGACAACCAGGGAAAGTGTGACCACCTGGAAGATAGAGCGAGTGTATTCCCCGGTGCCGGACTCCGCCGTGGCGATGGGTAGGAAACCGGCGGCGGTGATTAAGGTACCGGTGAGCATGGGGAAGGCGGTACTGGTCCAGGCGAAGCCGGCGGCTTTCAGGCGACTGAGCCCCTGCTCCATTTTAATAGCCATCATTTCCACGGCGATAATGGCATCGTCCACCATCAGGCCAAGGGCGAGTACCAGGGCGCCCAGAGAAATCTTGTGCAGGCCGATATTGAAGTAATTCATCAGTGCGAAAGTCATGGCCAGCACCAATGGTATCGATAGCGCCACGATCAAGCCGGGGCGGCTGCCGAGAGAGAAAAAACTCACCAGCAGGACAATGCCCAGCGCCTCCGCCAATACTTGCAGGAATTCCCCCACACCGCGTTTCACCGCCGCGGGTTGGTCGGACACCTTGCGTAACTGCATACCGATCGGCAGATCTTCCTGCAACTCGGCAAAGGTGGCGTCCAGCTGTTTGCCCAGCTTGAGGATATCACCGCCTTCTTTCATGGAAACGGCCAGGCCGATGGCGTCCTCGCCCATAAAGCGCATGCGAGGTTGTGCAGGATCGCTGAAACCGCGGTGTACTTCGGCAATATCACCCAGCCTCTGGGTACGTCCGCCGGCAGTGATGGGAAAGCGGCGTATTTCATCGACCGAGTGAAATTGACCGCTCACGCGAATTCGTACGCGGTCGCTCACCGTATCTACAAAGCCCGCATCTGCGACTTGATTTTGCGACTGCAGTGCGCTTTGCACTGCACTGAGGGGAATGCCCAGAGAGGCGAGCTTGGTGTTTGAAATTTCCACCCAGATTTTTTCATCTTGCAGCCCCAGTAATTCCACCTTGCCCACATTCTTGACCCGCTGCAGTGCCAACTGCAGGCGCTCGGCATAGTCTTTCATCAGGGCGTAATCGAAACCGCTGCCGGTTAGCGCATAAATATTGCCGAAAGTAGTGCCGAATTCGTCATTAAAAAACGGGCCCTGGATATCCGGTGGTAGGGTGTGGCGGATATCCCTGACCTTTTTGCGTACCTGATACCAGAGATCGGGAATGTAGCGCGAGTGCATATCGTCGCGGGCGACAAACAACACCTGGGATTGGCCGGGACGGGAGAAAGAGGAGATGCGCTGGTAGTCACCAGTCTCCAGCAGTTTTTTCTCCACCCGCTCGGTAATTTGACGGGACACCTCCTCGGCACTGGCGCCGGGCCAAAGGGTATTGATCACCATTACCTTGAAAGTGAAGGGGGGGTCTTCGCTTTGCCCAAGTTGTGTGTAGGAGGCAGCGCCCAGCAATCCCAGTACGATCATGGCGTAGAGTACCAGCGGGCGGTTTTTCAGCGCCCATTCGGAAAGGTTAAAGCCCATGGTTATTTCTCTGTATGGAAGCACGGATTGATCGAACTAACAGTGCTTCGGCAATTTCATTGGAGCGCGTTTTAGCGTTCAGTCCAGTTGTTATTTTGGGGTGGTGCTTAGTTAGTCCTGCTGGGCAAGCGCGCGGTCCGGATCGATCGGGCGATTCATACGGTCCACGGGGCGAATCTGTTGTCCCTCCAATAACAAGTGCGTACCAGCGGCAACGATCCAATCATCGGCGCGCAGGCCGGAGAAAATCGGTACAAATTCCTGGCCATAGGCACCTACGGTGACTTCGGTTTTATGCAGGGTTTGCTGTTCGCGGTTCAGTACCCAGACAAAGGCTTTGCCGTTATCGGCGCTCACTGCCGACATGGGTACTTGTAAAACATCGGTGGCCACTGCTTTGGGAACGAATACTCGGGCGCTCTGACCTATTTCAATGCCGGTGGTCTTATTGGTAAAAGCCACGCGTGCTTCAAAGGTGCGGGATACCGGATCTGCGGCGGGGGAGAGTTCCCTCACCTGGGCGGGGAAGGATTTACCGGGCTGCGACCAGAGTTCTACGGTCAAAGGTTGGCCGACACGGAAATGGCTAATTGCCTGCTCCGGTAAATCGATGCGCACTTCGCGTTCGCCGTCGGCGGCAAGTTCGAAAATCCCCTGACCAGCGGCGACAACCTGGCCAGCCTCGGCCATGCGGCGGGCAATAACGCCGCTCTCTGGAGCTTTCAGTTCCGCATAGGCGGCTTGATTACGCGCTACGTCTAATTGCGCCTTGGCTTGTTGCAGGCGCGCATCGCTGGCTTCGAAACGGGTCTCCACCGCATCGAACTGTGATTGGCTGACCAGCTGGCGCTCCAATAGTTTGCGGTGGCGCCCCAGCTCGCTGCTGGCCAGGCGCTGGTCTGCCACGGCGGAGGTGAGGCGTGCGCGTGCGGAATCCAGTTGTAGGAGCAGGTCTTCGGTATCCAGTTCGGCCAGCGGTTGGCCCTGCTCAACACGGTCGCCTACATTAACCAGGCGACGCTGTAATTTGCCACTGATGCGAAAGGCCAAAGCGGGTTCGAAGCGGGCTCGCACCTCGCCGGGATAAAAATCCTGTTGGGCACTGGCCACTTGTGGCTGGACCATCACCGCTGGGCGGGGTTTTTCTAATTGTTCGGTGGACTCTGATGGCGCGCAGGCGGACAACAGCAGGCTGAACGACAGGGCAGCGAAGAGTAGCGATCGGTACATAGGGGCTCCCTTCCTCGGCGGCGAGGCGACAAGGTAAGTCCGGAAGTGGACGAGTCATGGCCGGGCGGCCGGTAATGTTATACTAGCGAGTATAGTAAATTTATTAAACTGGCGAGTCCAGTATATGGAGTGCTATGTCTGAACAGACTCAGACGGCCGCCCAGCGCGGGCGTCCCAAGGATCTGGCCAAACGCCAAGCCATTCTCGATGCAGCCAAAGAGCTGTTTCTGACCAAAGGCTTTGCCGCTACCAGTGTGGATGCGGTGGCCTCTGCTGCAGGCGTATCGAAACTGACGGTGTACAGCCATTTCTCGGATAAAGAGACGCTGTTCAGTGCTGCGATTACCTCCCGCTGCGAGATGATGATGCCCCTGCCCATTTTCGATCTGAAAGAGGGGGATTCGGTGGCAGAGGTACTGGAGCGCATTGGTCAGGCTTTTCTAAGCATGGTGGATAGCGAGGATAGTATCCGCCTGTTACGGCTTTTATGTGCTCTGGCGGCGCAGGAATCAAAACTTGCTCAGTTGTTTTTCGATGCGGGCCCCCAGCGCATCCTTCGAGATATTGAGCAGTTGCTGCGCCGCGCTACCGAGATGGGCAAGCTGCAGGTGGCAGACCCGGCCGAGGCCGCCGAGGACTTTATGGGCATACTGCTGGGTTGCCGGCACATGCGGGTATTGATCGGTTGTTGTGAGGTACAGGCCGAGGATGAACGGCGCGAGCGGGTGCGCAAGGCAGTGGCGCTTTTTATGCGGGGTTACCGCTGACAGGCTACTGGTTGGGGTTTTCCGGCATCGCTGGGCAACGGTTGATATCGCCGTTTATTTCCAGCCAGCCCGGCTTGTTTTGGTAGTAGACGTAACGCTCTGGTCGGATAAATACCGGGTCGTCGAAGGCGCCCCCAGCTAGGCCGCGAAACTCTGGGAGAAATTCCAGTGTCCAGCTGAGGGCGCTGCCGCATTGCCCACAAAATTGGCACTCTATCCAACGGCCTGCATCGGACATTAACCGGTGACTTTTCAGCTTGCCTCGAATGAACTCTACATTGTTTTTTTCGAAATACACCGATACGCCTATTAAGCTACCGGTGCGTTTCCGACACCAGCTACAGGAACAGAGGCTCACTCGGCGCGGCTGGCCAGTGGCGCGAAATCGTACAACACTACAGGCACAGCCACCTTCGTGAAATTCCTCCATCCCTAAACTCTCACCGATCAGGTTTTAATGCGGTAACCGGTGCGGAAAATCCACCAGACTGTTACCAGGCATAGGAAAAGGAAGAGTAATGTCATTCCCACGCTGAGGCCCAGGTTTACATCGGCCACACCGTAGAATGCCCAGCGGAAACCACTGATCAGATAAACCACCGGATTAAACAAAGTCACTTTTTGCCAGAACTCCGGCAGCATACTGATGGAATAAAAAGCCCCACCGAGAAAGGTTAAGGGGGTAATAATCATTAGCGGAATAATTTGCAGTTTTTGGAAATCATCGGCCCAGATGCCAATAATAAAGCCGAACAAGCTAAAACTAACGGCGGTTAGCACCAGAAATGTGACCATCCAGAATGGATGAAGGATTTCATAGTCCACAAAAAATCGCGCGGTGAGAAGGATTAGTAGCCCGAGCAGAATTGACTTGCTGGCCGCAGCGCCGACATAGCCGGCGACAATTTCAAAGGGGGATACCGGTGCCGATAGCACTTCATAAATAGTGCCTGAAAATTTCGGGAAAAAGATGCCGAAGGCGGCGTTGGCAATACTTTCTCCCAAAAGCGCCAACATCAACAAGCCTGGGATAATAAAGGCCCCGTAGCTCACACCTTCGATGTCTCCCATACGCGAGCCGATAGCGGCACCAAAAACAATAAAGTACAGGGATGTGGAGAGTACCGGAGAAGCGACACTTTGTATCAATGTGCGCCAAGTCCGTGACATTTCAAATTTGTAAATTGCCGCAATACCATACCAGTTCATTATTGTGCCTCCCCACTGAGTTGCTCCTCGCCTTGGTGCTGTGCAGAGTGCACCAGATTGACAAATATTTCTTCGAGAGAACTCTCCCTGGTATATAAATCGCGAAATTCAATATTTGCAGAGGTGAGGCGGCGAAGGAATTCCGTAATACCGGTATTTTCACTCTTGATATCGAAGCGATAGATGAGTTCACTACCATCTCCGTTGAGGCGCAGAGGCAGGTCGGAGAGGCTGTCAGGAATAGTTTCCAGAGGCGTGGGTAATTGTAGGCTGAGCTCTTTTTCCCCCATTTTTTGCATCAAAGTTTTTTTATCTTCAACCAATACTAATTCACCGCGATTAATAACACCGACCCGGTCGGCCATCTCCTCCGCCTCTTCAATATAGTGCGTGGTGAGAATAACGGTTACGCCTGAGTCGCGCAGGTCGCGCACCATCCCCCACATATCCTGGCGCAGTTCCACATCGACCCCGGCGGTGGGTTCGTCCAGGAAGAGCACGCTGGGCTCATGAGATAAGGCCTTTGCGATCATCAGGCGTCGTTTCATACCGCCGGACAAGGTGACTATTTTGTTGTCTCTTTTTTCCCATAGGGAAAGCTGTCGAAGGATTTTCTCCAGGTAAGCGGGATTGGGCGGCTTGCCAAACAAGCCGCGGCTAAATTGAATTGCGCCAAGCACGCTCTCAAAGGAATCTGTGGCAATTTCCTGGGGGACCAAGCCAATTTCGCGCCGTGCGTGGCGGTAATCACGCTGGATATCGTAGCCATTGACTGTAACGTTGCCCTGACCAGGATTGACGATGCCACAGATTATACTGATCAGAGTCGTTTTGCCGGCACCATTGGGGCCGAGCAGTGCGAAGATCTCACCCCGTTGAATATCCAAGTCAATACTTTTTAGGGCGTTAAACCCACCACTATATGTCTTGTCGAGACCTCTAACAGAAATTATCGGTTTCACTTTCTCTCCTAAGCGTGGCCTTACAGGCGGCTCGGCCAAAATATTTTTAGTGTGTATAGATCCTACTGCAAAAACATTTTTGCGGAGGGCTTCGGTTTTAACCAATGCAGGAGCAGTGCCAGGGAGGCTAAAAGTAACAGCGTAGTGCTGGCTGCGGAAAAACCACTGGCGAGGCCAAAACGTTCTATCCAGGGCTGGCTGATAAATGGTGAGATAAATTGTCCGATAAAAACACTGGCGGCGAGAGCTCCAGATATTCGCCCACGAATGTTGGGAGTGGCAGATTCCAGCCCGGTGGCGAAAATATGGGGGATCAATGTCCCCATACCGCAGCCGTAAATCGCGGTGGCCATTATTATTGCATTAAATGAATCTGCCTCGGCGATCAGCCCCATACCAAAGGCCATAACAGTAAAACCTAACACAAAAACGCCACTTTTTCCCAAGTAGTTACGTGCCAGAGGGTAGAAAACCAGTGAAGCCAGGGCACCCATTAAATTGCTGGCAGCAATGGCAATGCCCGCGAGGCTGGGGGTGTCTGCTCCAATCTCTTTTAGCAGGAATGGGAGCTGTGTGGGAATCAGGAAAAAGATAAGACTGTTTAGTAAGGCTGCACCCAGCAACAAGGCGAATGCTGGCCAATCGGGATTTCCATTCGTGACATTGTTGGGGAGTGGTTCAATACTATTGCGTTTAGGTTCTGGCAGAAAACGCAACACGGCAGGGATTAGTAGTAGTGCCACTGCGTAAATGGCAAAGGGCGCGCGCCAATGTATATCTGCCAAGAGTCCACCGGCCAAAAGGAAGACAACTCCGCCGAGGCTGATAAAGGCGCCCTGCTGACTCATATAGGTTTGCCTTTGAATGGGGCTGAAATAGTCACCTACCAGGGCGGTGACTGAAGTCATTGTGCCCGCCACTGCAATTCCCAGAAGGATGCGACTGGCCAAAAGTCCCACCAAGCTTCCCTGTAACAGTGCAGAGATGCCGGCCAGGGCGTAAACAGTGACCGCCAGTAACAGCAATTTCCTGCGACCATAACGGTCGGATATAAACCCGGCGATAGGTGCAAATAGAGCGATCATTAATGCCGGTAGGCTCAAAATCAGGCGACTGAGCAGGGCAATATCTTCATGCTGGGCAAAATGTGCCTCCAGCGCCGGTAAGGATGGCGCTATGGTGGCACCAGACATAATTGTGAGCGCCGCCAGGCACAGCAATGTGAATCGCATCGGTACCGGTATAGCTGATTCCGCCACTTCGCGGGTTGGTGCTGCGCTGTTAAGTATCACCGGTGCCCTCCGCTATCGGTTTCTCTATTCTCTACGCTCATGGAGGTGATTGGTTGGCATAGCCCCTCTTGCACCGCCAGGCTGATACTTTGACTTTGTGCTGCCACTAAAAGGGAAGTGGCAGTTGTAGCCGGTATTTCTGTGACTGGGTAGGTTTGTTTGCTGTTACGGTTCATCATGATTCTCCCTGGGCTTGCAATGGAATGCTGCGCAGTGTAAAACCTTAAGTAATATTGAGGTCAATAGTTGTCGGAGACATCTGATGTCTGATACCAGTGAAAAGAAAGAGTCGGTTTGTGGAAACAAGAAATGCCGTCGTGAGATGACCGTAGGTGAGGTTGCAGAGCGTAGTGATGTGGCGGTGAGTGCGCTGCATTTTTATGAAAGTAAAGGGCTGATCAGCAGCTGGCGCACCAGCGGCAATCAGCGGCGTTACTCGCGGGACGTATTGCGACGTGTGGCCATTATCAAGGTGGCACAGAGCACTGGTATTCCCCTCGCCGAAATTCGCGAGGCCCTGTCTAATCTTCCTGATGGGCGTACACCCACCGCGAAGGATTGGGCCAAGCTTTCCGCCGGCTGGCGTGAGGAACTGGACCAACGCATTCGCCAGCTTACCCAGCTGCGCGACCGTTTGGAAGGCTGTATCGGCTGCGGCTGTCTTTCCATGGTGAGCTGCCCGCTCCGCAATCCAGGGGACCAAGCTGCAGAGCAGGGGGCTGGGGCGCGCTATCTGGATATTGGCAAGTAACGGGGTATTTTTGCGGGGTGAACTATTCGACCCCTGAGATATTTGATTGAAACTACTGGAAAATTTTCCGATAAAAATCCAGAGTGCCCAGCCATGCGTCCTGCGCGGCTTCCTGGTTATAGGCCAGCGGCAGACCAAATTTCTGCCCGCGCTCAGTTGCAACAGGATTGGTGAAGCCGTGCAATACGCCGGGGTAGCTCACCAGGGTAAATTTGGCCTCGGCCTCCTGCATCTCCGCCACAAAAGCGCCGACCTGTTGCGGTGGGATCATGCTATCGGCACCACCGGTGTAAACCAATAATTCCGCTTGGACTCCCCCTTTTTTGGTACGAACCTCGCTGGCCAGGGCTCCGTGGTAGCTGACCACGCCACGAAGTTCCACACCGAGGCGTGCCATGGTCAAGGCTACGCCACCACCAAAGCAATAGCCCTGAGCAGCGACTTGAGTTTCCTCGACAACTTTATGCTGTTGAAGCAGGGTGAGGGCGGTGCGGAAACATGCCTCGAGGGATACAGGATTCTCAAGTGCCTCATCGCGATACTGCTGGGCTTCAGCGGGATCATCGGTCTGCCTGCCACTACCAAACATATCCACCGCAAATGCACAGTAACCCTGTCCGGCGAGCCTTTCCGCCTGCTCGCGTACAAAGGCATTGTGCCCCCACCATTCGTGAACCAGCATAACGCCGGGACGTTTTTTTTGAGTTGTGTCGTCCCAGGCGAGATAGCCGCTATAGGACTTGCCATCTACCGCATATTCGATCACTTCGGTTTTCATCGTTGCATGTCTCTCTGGCGAATGATGGATGCTGTTATTTCAACAATTTGGGGGGGCCTTTGAGTTCCACTAAATTTTGCTCGGGATCATAAATATAAATTGATGGGCCCATGCCTTCGGCACCGTAGCGTTGTTGTGGCGCGGAGGGTTCAATATTCTTCCCCTTCAAATAAGCAATGATTTTATCGGCTTCGAAAGGGTCTATACGCAAACAGAAATGATGTAAATTACGCCCCTCTATGCCTGGGGCTGCACCACCCTCGCGACCGATGCCTTGATCAACTGGAACCAGATCGACCAATGAGTGCCCTGCGCGCAACTGATAGAGACCCAATTCCTTATTCTCTCGCTCCATGGTGCAGCCGAGGACTCCTTCATAAAAATCGCGCATTGCAGCCAGGGATTTAACCCTCAGCACTACATGGTCAATATGTTGAATTTTGAACACTGGAATTCCTTATAATTGTGGCGGGCGCTAATCTGGCGAATAAAAAATAATACAAATAACCGCCACCGCTGCTAAAAGCCAATAATGGCTGTGGTTGAAACCTTTGATCCAAATATCTGCGCCAGTGTATTAACGGCTCTAAGTGTAGGGGGTGTGAGGCTTTATGGGCCAGGTGGGGCGTGTATTGCAACTAGTGCTGTGCCTTTGCGCGGAGTGCTGGTTGAGAAAAACGCAATCCGCGCATTTGGATATGAATTTATCGAACAATATTGGTCTTAAGCGCTATAAACCTTATCAAATTTCTCACGCAGACTTTTTGCCGATCTGACAATCTCTGTTTCCAGCACCGCCGCAACTGCGTGGTTCTGTGCATTATGCTGCAGTCTCGTGCGCAACAGCTGGGAAATCTCTGGCTTGCAGGAACCACAGCGGGTCCCGCAACCCAAGGCGTCACCCAGCGCATCAATGGAATTGACCCCCTGGTTGATTGCTTTTTCAATCTGTGGACGTGAAACCTGCATACAGGTGCATACTATGCGCTCACCTGGTGGAATTGCCTGGAGAAACAGGGCAGGATTTTCAGGTAATTCCAGTTGTAGGTAGCGTTCCAGGCTGCGTCGATCAGGAAGTGTCTGCCAATCATTACTGGAAAAAATAAGCAGCTCTATTTGTTCGCTATAAGCGAGCCAACGCTGGCTATTTAAGGTCTCTATTTGCTGCCAGCGTATATCTGGATTTTTTTGTAGTAATTGGGCACCCAGTTGGCGACCATCCAAAGGGGCGCTGAGCGCCAACTCAAAGCGATATCCATTTTGACAGGGCACTCGATACCAGTGCAGTAGATTTTCTTCCATATGGGTCTGTAGCCAGCGCCAAAGGTTTTGTGCCAGTGGTTCCGGGCAAATAAGGGTGATAAAGCTCTTACAGGCGAGGGCTTTCAGCTGAACCGGTACCTGTTTGAATTCGGGCTGACCGGAAATTGGGTCTACCTCTGCCCCGGCAAGGGCGCTGACCTTAGACTCTTGGGCCAAGGTCTGACTCCAGTGAATAGGAGCGAATAGCTCACCGGGTTTTTGGCCACTGTTTAATACCGCACGTCCGCACATTCTACCCTGGGCACTGTGTAACTCTACCAACACGCCCTCGTCTATACCGTATTTACGCGCGTCTCTGGGGTTTATCTGAATTTCGGCAATCTCACTGTGATCCAGCAATTTCCGTGCGCGGCCGGTACGGGTCATGGTGTGCCATTGGTCACGTATGCGGCCGCTGTTTAGCCATAGGGGATAACCAGGGCTTATTTGTTGCTGGGGTGTACGCGGCTTGACAGCAATAAAATTGGCTCGACCAGTTTCAGTGAAAAATTTTCCGTTGCCAAATAATCGTGCACTACCCTGGGGATTTTCCCGATTTACCGGCCACTGTACTGGTTCAAGCGCATCGTATTCATTTTGCTCGATATTACTAAAGAGTGAGATATCAAAGGCGCGACTGCCGTTATTTTCGAAACCTGACAATTGTGCATGTTCTCGAAAGATATCTGCGGGATGGGCAAAGTTAAACTGCTCGCGGAACCCTAGGCGGTTGGCCAAATCACAGATAGCCTGCCAGTCGTGACGTGCCTCTCCAGTGGGATCGATAAAAGTGCGCTGCCGGGAAATACGCCGCTCTGCATTGGTAACTGTGCCATTTTTCTCTCCCCAGCCGGTGGCCGGCAGTAGTACATCGGCGCAGCGGGCGGTATCGGTATCGGCGATGCAATCGGAAACAATCACCAGCGGACATTTACGTAGTGCCTCAGTCACCCTCTCTGCTTCAGGCATACTCACCGCGGGATTAGTGGCCATAATCCAGATTGCTTTGATCTGGCCGGTCTCCACTGCATGGAACATATCCACCGCCTTTAGACCGGGGGCCAGTGCCATATTGGGAGCATCCCAGAAGCGCCGCACCCGATCAATATCACTCTCTTTAAACTCCATATGGGCGGCGAGCATATTGGCCAGGCCGCCTACTTCTCGCCCCCCCATCGCGTTGGGCTGGCCGGTAATAGAGAAAGGGCCAGCTCCAATCTGGCCAATGCGACCTGTTGCCAGGTGGCAGTTAATGATTGTGTTGTTTTTGTCTGTGCCGCTACTGGATTGATTAACCCCTTGGGAGTAAAAACTAAGTGTTTTTTCCGTTTCGGCAAACAAACGGAAGAAAGCTAATAACTTTTCTGCAGGTACACCACAACTCAGTGCAGTTTGCTGTAGGGACCAGTGCTGGGCCGCTTCCAGAGCCAGCTCAAAGCCTTGGGTATGATGCTGAATATAGTGGTGATTGAGGCGGTTGTGCTGGGCGAGGAAATTAAGCAGACCATTAAACAGTGCTGCGTCGCTGCCGGGATTTATCGCCAAGTGCAGATCGGCCATCTCGCTGGTAGCGCTAGCCCGCGGATCAACCACTACTATTTTGGCCTTGCCTGCCTGCATACGCTGGAACAGTATCGGGTGGGTCCAAGCGGCGTTAGAGCCTATTAAAACAATAAGGTCTGCCTCTTCCAGATCCTCATAACAACAGGGCACGGCATCTGCACCCAGGGCGCGCTTGTATCCTGCTACGGCTGAGGACATGCAAAGGCGTGAATTGGTATCAATATTGGCGCTGCCAATAAACCCCTTCATTAATTTATTAGCAACATAATAGTCTTCAGTAAGGAGTTGCCCGGAAAGGTAAAAAGCTACTGAATTCGGGCCGTGCTCGTGAATATTGCGGGCGAATTCATCGGCCACATAAGACATAGCGGTATCCCAGTCACAGGCTTCGCCATGCAAATGTGGGCGTAAGAGTCTCCCATGCTCACCGAGTGTCTCCCCAAGGGCTGAGCCCTTAACACACAAACGGCCAAAATTAGAGGGGTGCTGTTTATCACCTGTGACGGAAATTACAGAAGTACTTTGCCGCTTTTCCTTGTTAATAGTTACTCCACAGCCCACCCCACAATAGGGGCAGGTAGTGCAGGAACGCTGGGTGCTTAGGTATTCCTTTACTGCCATTATTGTTCTTGCTTATTTATCACAACCGATATAAACGGTATTTCCATTAAATGCTAAAGGGTAAGTGGCAAGCTGGATATTACCATCCTCCATACAAACGCCATCTTCAAGGCGAAAGTGATGTTTATAAAGTGGTGAGGCAATAGTTAATTCACCATCCAGTTCTGCGATTATTCCCCGTGAAATAATGCCAGCTTGTGCGATCGGGTCCCAGTTGTCAACGGCGTAAAGTTGTCGCTCTTGCCCCGGTAAAAAAAATAGGGCGATACCTTTCCTCTCAGGTTTTGCTAGATAGTCCGTTTTTTCTGAGGAGGTATCGCCCCAAAGGGCACACACCCCGGAGTTGCTGACTAAATCTGATCTTTGGCAGATCGGCAGCCAATGGGGGTGGGTTATGGCATTGGATGTATGTGAGCTTTGTCTGGCGCTGGCTTGGTGCATAACAATTTCCTTGCGGGATTAAGAGAAAAATCAGCAATTGAAATTAAATTTTCATAAATTAAATGTATAGGGTTGTCTCTATGCAGATTCAGCAGTTTCTATTATTTCTTCAATAGTTGCGGGACGGGGCTGGCCGCGTTCTTTGACGAAAATAATATTGTCATCACTCTCATTGCTGTTAACAAACTGACGAAATCGTTTAAGTTTTTCCGGATCGTTGATTGCGGACTTCCATTCACACTGATAACTATCGACAACGCGTTCCATCTGGATTTCCAGCTCGGTACAGATTCCCAGTTTGTCATCGATAATGACTTCACGTAGATAGTCGAGTCCGCCATCAAGGCTTTCCAGCCATACCGAGGTGCGCTGCAATTTATCGGCAGTACGCACATAGAACATCAGAAAACGATCGATATAGCGAATCAGGGTTTCATCATCCAGGTCGGTAGCGAATAGATCGGCGTGGCGCGGGCGCATGCCGCCATTGCCGGCAACAAATAAGTTCCAGCCTTTTTCTGTGGCGATAACGCCCACATCCTTACTCTGCGCCTCGGCGCATTCGCGTGTACAGCCCGATACAGCCATCTTTATTTTGTGTGGGGAGCGAAGTCCCTTGTAGCGGTTTTCTACACGCAGGGCCATGGAAACACTGTCCTGCACACCAAAGCGGCACCAAGTACTACCTACACAGGACTTTACCGTGCGCAGAGATTTGCCATAGGCATGGCCGGTTTCAAATCCCGCATCAATGAGTTCCCGCCAAATTTCCGGTAGTTGTTCCAGGCGTGCGCCAAACAAATCGATACGCTGGCCACCGGTAATTTTGGTGTAGAGGTTATAGCGTTTGGCAACATCGCCAATCACGATGAGTTTCTCTGGTGTGATTTCTCCACCGGGAATACGCGGTACTACAGAGTAGCTACCATTTTTCTGCATATTCGCCATAAACGTATCATTGGTATCCTGCAGGCCAACGTGGGCTTGCTCCAGGATATGTTCATTCCATAGGGAGGCGAAAATAGAGGCGGCGGTGGGTTTACACACTTCGCAGCCCTTGCCGCTACCATGCTTTTGAAGGAGATCATCGAAGGTTTTAATTTCCTCCACCTGAATAATGTGGAACAACTCTTGGCGACTATAGGGGAAGTGTGTACAGAGATGATTGTTGACCTCCATTCCCAGAGCGGCTAATTCACTATCGACGATATCCTTCAGCAATGCGGCACAACCACCACAACCCGTGGAGGCCTTAGTGGTATCCTTCACTTCAGCCAAGGTATGACAGCCGCCATGTACAACATCCAGAATTTGCCCTTTACTCACGTTATAACAGGAGCACACGGTAGCATTAGTGGGGAGAGCGGAAGCACCAAGGAGTGATTCCGCTCCGTCAGTTGAGGGAAGAATCAGTTGTTCCGGGTGCTCTGGCAGGTCGATATCATTGAGATGATATTGCAGAAGAGTATCGTAATCCCCAGTATCACCAACCAGTACAGCGCCGAGCAGTTTCTGGCCTGTAGCATCGGTTATCATACGCTTGTACACGCCGCTCTGCTCATCGACAAAAGTAATTGCTGCAGCGCCTTCGCTGCGGCCGTGAGCATCGCCAATAGAGCCAACCTGCACACCGAGAAGTTTTAATTTAGTACTCATATCGGCACCATTAAAAAACGTCTCCATACCGGTGAGCTGTGCGACGGTGGTGCGAGCCATACTGTAGCCTGGAGCCACCAGGCCAAAAATTTGCCCCTCATAGAGAGCGCACTCACCGATGGCAAAAATGTTGGGGTCTGATGTACGACAGCGGTTGTCGATGACAATACCTCCTCGCTCACCGACTTGCAGCCCTGAGGATTTTGCCAGCTCATCTTGAGGGCGAATTCCTGCAGAGAAGACGATCATATCGGTAATCAGTTCGTCCCCCCCTTTAAATTGCATACGCAAGCGGCCGTCAGCGCCTGTAATAAGTTCGGTAGCTCGGCTGGTATGTACAGTAACGCCAAGGGCCTCGATTTTTTTTCGCAGTAAATTGGAGCCGCCCTCATCAAGCTGAGTGGACATCAGTCCTGGAGCAAATTCCACCACATGGGCGTCAAGCCCCAGGGTTTTCAAAGCGTTTGCCGCTTCCAAACCGAGCAGGCCACCACCGACAACGACGCCACTTTGCGCGTTAGACGCAGCTGCGCGAATCGCATTCAAATCTTCGATGGTGCGGTAGACAAAGCAGCGCTCGTGTTGATGCCCTGGGATGGGGGGCACAAAAGGATAGGAGCCAGTAGCGAGGACCAATTGATCATATCTATGTAAGCTTCCAGTCTGGGTGGTAACAGTTTGCTTTTCGCGATCAATGGAAGCTATCGGATTGTTGAGCTCTAGCTCAAAACCCCATTGTCGATATTGCTCAATATGACCCATAGCCAAATCTTCCGCACTGCACCCAGCGAAGTATTCGGATAGATGTACTCGATCATAAGCAGGTCTGTTTTCCGCACAAAAGACTGTGACGGTAAAACCGATGCTTTCATTTTTTTCTGCCAGCTGCTCAAGAAAGTGGTGCCCGACCATGCCGTTACCAATCACAACCAGCTTTTGCTTTTTTGTCTTTTCCGTCATTGATATTCCTGCCATCTAGAAGCGATTCTCTTGGCAGGAGGGGCGGATGATATGACAAGGGCGCCTCCTCTTCTGCCGAAGAGTACAGGCGCCGTTGCCTCGAATTGGGGGATAATTTTGTTGGTCATTAAATACATTCAATCTTCATGCCAGTATTTATCCCAGGGATGGCGCCTATCCGCTCCTATTGTCCACAATTTTTGCGATATGTTGGTGCAGAAAACCTTTTTTCTGCTCTGAATTGGTGCTTAGTTAAATTTTGTGGATTATTAAGCGGGAAATGTCATCTTAAGTTACTGAGAGGCAAATGAGGGATTAACCAAGAGGGGCTTTAGAAAACATACAGAAGGTGGGAAAGTAGTAGGATCAGCGCTATGAGCTGCCAGAATAAAATTGGATTTTTTTCCAGTAGAGGATGGCTCTGGGCAGGTTTGAAGGTTGGATTGGGATGCTGCAGGTCCTGGATAAATTCGGATAGGCTATCGTATCTATGTTTAGGATTGGGAGCACAGGCTTTTTGCAAGGCACTATCTATCCAGTTGGGGATATTCTTGCGGTGCACATATGCATTTGTATAACGCAACTGTTGATAACTTTTGAGGTGATAGTGCAGATTGCCGAGGCGCTCAGAGTAGGGATATTTTCCTGTGAGTAATTCATAGGCAATTACTCCGAGAGAAAAAATATCCGAACGATGGCTGGCGCTATCGCCATAAAAGAATTCAGGAGCCGCATAATTCTTACTGCCTGGAGTATCAATTTCTGTGAAATGTAATTGCTCTCTAAGGCCTGGCCCATCGACCCCTCCGAGGTCAATGATCACTAGGCGACCATTGTTGCGGATCATAATATTCTCCGGCTTCAGATCGCCGTGCACAATCTCTAATCGCTGCAGGCTGCGCAGGGCACTTACCAGCTGAGAAAGTAATTCCCTTACCTGGGATACTTCTGGCTGAGGGTTAAGTTGCATCCACTGTCGCAACGTCTGCCCCTCAATATATTCGAGAACATGATACAGGCAAGCGCGTTCGACTCTTGGAGCGTATAGCTTGATAACCCCTGGATGATTTATTCGCCTGCCGGTCCATTCTTCGGCGATAAAACGCTCGATATAGTTTGGATCATCACAGTAATTTACCGATGGCGTTTTCAACGCGCGAAGCTCTCCGGTCATATGATCTTGGGCCAGGTATAGGTGGCTACGTTTACTGGCATATAGCTCTTGCAAAATAAGAAAGCCATCGAGCTTTTGTCCCGGGCTCAGATCGGGAGCGAAGGGAAGCGTTCGGCTGTGCATTGCCAATTCGTCGCATTGAGGAAAGTCCAGATTATTAACCCTGGCGACGACTGCACTCAGGTTATCTTTGGAGCCTGATTTTAGGGCCGCATCAATGAGTTGTTGTGGTGTAGTTTTGTCAAACTCAGAAAGTCTTTTCTGGATAGAAGTCTCTGGCAAAAAATCGTGAATGCCATCGCTACTCAGTAAATAAATATCACCGGTTTGCAGTGCTTCACAGCGGTAGTCCACTTCAATATGGACATCCATCCCCAGTGCCCTACTGAGAAAAGTGCGCCCAGGAGACAGCTGGTGGCTGTGATCATGCGTGAGGCACTCAAGCTTGCCAGCGCGCAGGCGGTAGATACGTGTATCGCCGATATGCACCAAGTGGGCGCTGGTACCTTTAAAAATCAGGGCTGAGAAAGTGGTCAGCCAACCCCGCTGGATTTCCACACTGCCTCCACTTTGCCGGTATAGCCAGCTGTTGAGGGAGTGGAGTACTCGTGCAACAGCATGGCGAGTAGACCAGGTTTCCGGGGTGCTGTAATAGTCCGAGAAAAAACCGTTGATGGCTGCACGAGCAGCTTCGCCGCCGGCCTCGGCGCTGGCGACGCCATCCGCTACTGCGGCGAGTGCGCCATAGCGCTTTAACTCTAGCCTCTCGGGTAGCCGTACGGCACAAGCATCATCATTGTGTTGGCGATGACCGGAACAGGTAGCACTGAAAATTTGCAGAGCATGCAACTCTTTACTCTGCAAATTTTTAGAAGCTCCATGGGCGTTTTGTATCCCTACCGGAGTTTTTGTGTGCTGTTCTTTATCAGGCGACATCGATCATCGACACGCTGCCATCTGGGTGTACCTCAGCCATTTGACCCTCAGGTTCCTCCAATAATAACAGTGCTGTAAAGCCGAGAAGTGCGGTGATGCCGATAACCATAAAAAATGTTTGGTAAGAAACCAGGCTTAACACGGTGAGATAAAAAACTGCTCCGACATTGCCGTAGGCCCCAGTCATACCTGCGATCTGCCCGGTAAGACGGCGCTTGATTAGAGGGACGACAGCAAATACAGCCCCTTCACCGGCCTGCACAAAGAAAGAGCAGGCCATGGCAGCGATTACCGCCAGGTAGAGTGGCCATTCCGCATCAATCAGGCTCATGGTGAAGTAACCCAGTGCCAGGCCTGCAGTTAGTATCAGCAAGGTGGGTTTGCGTCCCCAGCGATCACTGATTAAGCCGCCTGCCGGGCGAGACATCAAGTTCATGAAGGCATAAGCTGAGGCAAGTAATCCCGCTTTTACAGGGTCTAGGGTAAAGGTTTCAGAGAAAAACAGTGGCAACATGGATACTACTGCGAGTTCTGAACCAAATGTAGCAAAGTAAAGAAGGTTGAGTACCGCTACCTGCTTAAATTTGTAACGATGTACGGGAGCCGGTGGATTAGTGAAAATCTCCCGGTTGATGCTATATGTCTTGCGTGCATCCAGTAGGTAAAGTAAGCCGAGCCCACAATAAATCAAGGTGGCAGCGAGACTGGAAATCAAGTTTACACCGCTTGAAAGTTTCCAGGTCAACAACGCCAGTGCGGCATACATTGGTACCTTCATAATCAGTAACAGTACAAAGTCTCCTGAACTAGTGACCTCCATAGCCCCAATTTTTTTGGGTTTGAAATAAGTGGAGCCCTTAGGGGTATCGGTAACTGAGAAGTAGTAAATCACACTATATACCAGTGCAATAACTCCGGTGATTCCAATCGCATAGCGCCAGCCATTGTCGCCACCAAAAAATAGAGCGATGGTCGGTAAGCTCATAGCGGCAGCGGCAGAGCCAAAATTACCCCAACCGCCGTAAATTCCCTCAGCAGTGCCCAGTTGACGGGCGGGGAACCACTCGGAAACCATGCGGATACCAACGACAAAACCAGCGCCAATAAAACCGAGCAGAAAGCGACCTATTGCCGCCTGCATAAAGTTATCCGCTAGGGCAAAAATAAAGCAGGGTACACTGCCGATAGCAAGTAACAGGGAGTAGGTAAGCCTGGGGCCGTATTTATCGGTGAGCATCCCGATTACTACTCGTGCTGGAATAGTTAGGGCTACATTTAAGATCAGTAGCGTTTTTACCTGATCAGGAGTCAATGACAGGCTTTTCGATATTGCCATCAATAATGGGGCATGGTTAAACCAGGCAAAAAACGTAATGAAGAAGGCCACCCAGGTTAGGTGAAGAATCTTTATCCTTCCTCGAAATGAAAAAAGATTGAGGGATTCACTAGACATGCGCATTTCCTTTATTTGCATACTTCACAGGCATAAAAAAAGCCCACCACCGCGCCCCTTTGGTCGCAGTCAATGGACTCCATTGCCCGATATTTTTGTTGAAAGAGCGATTGACTGTGCGAATGCGCTTAGCGGCAAGCCATTGCACCATCAATATATTCTCATTCAATTAATGTGCCATTATTTCTTGGAATTGAGGAAATCCACAGTTTGATGGTATAGCTCTGGCTTGAAGTTTTGACTGTTTATCGTTGCTATCTCACTAAACCCCCTGCACATCTCTATTAACTGCCGGGCTTTTGTCTCACAGGGACGACCGTTGTCATTATCGATATGGGCAAACAGGTGCCAGCCTGGGTTGGCTATGATATTGGTGTTGCGGCGGTAGAGAATCTGATCATTCAGGGAGCGCTGCAACAGTGACTCTGGTAAATTCAGATAGTGTTTCTGTGATAATAATCCGGCTGCTTCGCAGCGATTTTCTCTTGCTATTAACCAGGAGCAGGCTTTCAGTAATGCTGCACGCAAAGCTAGATGGCTGACCGGGTTGGCCTTATGCCAGCTTTGGGTCACAGCTAATACTTTTTCCGGCATTGCCGGCAATAGTGTATTGCAGGCCGTAACAACCACTCCAGTACCCTTTTGGGCTGCAAGGCTATTCCATGGTTCGCCAACACAGTAACCATCAATAATGCCGCTGAGAAGGCTTTCCAGCATTTGTTCGGGGGGTAATATAATAAGCTGTATATCCCGATCCGGATTCACACCTGCGGCCTGTAACCAATGGCGCAACTGTAGTGTGTGACTGGAGAATGGGTAAACCGTAGCCAGTCTTATCGGTGAGATGCCAGTGTTTTTCTGCAGGTACTGTTTTAGTGCTACACCAATATCAGTTTTCGATTCTTCTGTTGTGTAGTGCTGCAGGCGTTGATAGAGATCCTCAGATAGGGTAATGGCGTTGCCATTACAACTGAGAATCAAACCACTGATAAGTCGCTCTTTGCAGTCAGGTAGAGTTTCTGGGAGCGTTAATGGCATAGGGGCCAGCATGGCTGCTGCATCGGCCCTACGCCCGATCAATTTATCGCGCAGAGTTGCCCAGGAAGTCTCCCGCTTTAACTCTACCTCAAGGCCAAATTGACTAAAGTAACCTTTCTCCTTGGCAATGATTAGGGGGGCGCTGTCGGTGAGTCTGAGATACAGCAGCTTGATAGATTTCTTTTCCGGGTACAGTAAGGAAGACATTAGGGATTCAGTGCTCGCTCTGAAAATATTGAATAAGCTGTTCGGCTACCGCGTGCATGGTGGCATTACTACTCATGGCAAGATTACGCAAAATCTTATGCGCATCCTCCTCGTTGAGTTTTTTCTTGGCCATTAGTAATCCTTTGGCTCTTTCAATGGTTTTTCTATCACTGAGTTGCTGTTGGGTTTTCTCAAGTGATTGTCGCAACAGCTGAAAGCTCTTGAATTGAGCCATGGCAATTTCTATTGCCGGGGCAACTCTTTCGGTAGTGATCCCCTCGGCCATATATGCGCTGACCCCAGACTCAACTGCGCGACTGATAAAGTCCGCACTGTTGTGGCTGGAGAACATAGCTACTGGTGTCGGTGCCTCACGATTAACGATGGCAAGGCTCTCTAGGATGTCTCTATCAGGGGATTCAATGTCGATCAACACCACATCGGGGCGATATTTCTCTACTTGGAATAGAAGCCCTTCGGCACTGCTGATTTGCGCAACAATAGTGTATCCGGCAGATTTTAAACACTCACAGACAAGGTGAGCGCGTTCTTGATTATCATCAACCAACATGATGGCAGGGCTAATATTCGTCACGACTTGAAGTGGTACTCGTTTGTGGCTAGATAGACGGCTTACCAAAGTACAATCAAAACTTGTGCCAAAATCGTGAGAGAGGGACAAATAAAATAAATTCTTCTAATTCCATGAAGTACAGTTTGAGATATCCGCTGTTTCCTATTACGCCATTTTGGAACTATTGATCTTTTAGTACAAGAGGAGTTTTTGAGAGGAAATCTGGCCAGGTCACTTTGAAATGAAGATGCTAAAGAAGTTTTTTGAAAGCATTTCCAGGTAGGTATATGAAAAGAATTTACATCATTATCAATTTCTGATGGGTGAAAAATCCTATTGCCAGCTTTTTTTTGTGATGATTAGCCTAATGAGAAAGAACTTTTAGGGAATTAACAAACCCAATTGTTTGGCCAGTGTGAAAACAAAGAGTATTTGTATTATTTAAGTTGGCCCGATTCCTTTGTTGCTTCTCACGGGTGATAGAAAGTTCCTTTTCACAGTTTATTCTTTTTTTGTCGCTGTGACCTTATGATGTGCTTGAATTAATGTTGCAGCTGTAACTTATTAATAGCCTTATAAATTTCACCAATTGTGGCTATTAGATAGCTTCTCTTTCAATCCCAGTTTGCTGAGTTTACACTCGGCCTGACTATAAAATGGGCAAACTAGTCCTTTTTGAGGTGGATGTAGTTGTAAATTCATAATATTAAATATGAGGGGCACGGCGGTGATAATAGCCATACCTAGAGAGACCGTAGAGGGGGAGGCGCGTGTTGCGGCAACTCCGGAGAGCGTAAAGCGATTAATTGACTTGGGTTTTTCTGTTGTTGTACAAGCCGGGGCTGGTGAAAAGGCTAGCTTTGCCGATGAGTTATATCGACAAGCTGGTGCTGAGATCCGTGGGGATATAGTGGCTTGCCTAAAGGGGGCGGAAGTTGTTCTTAAAGTGCAACCGCCAACGGATGAAGAGTTGGCTTTAATCCCTAAGGGGGCAACATTGATTGCCTTCTTAAAGCCAGCACAAAATGCCGAGCTCCTACAAAAGCTTGCCGATAATGATATTAACGCACTTGCCGTAGAGTCCATCCCCAGGATTTCCCGGGCCCAGAAAATGGATGCGCTCAGCTCCATGGCTAATATTGCCGGCTATCGTGCCGTCATCGAAGCCGCACATAATTTTGGTCGTTTTTTTACCGGACAAATCACGGCAGCGGGGAAAATCCCGCCAGCCAAAGTTCTCGTTATTGGTGCTGGTGTTGCCGGACTCTCGGCAATAGGTACCGCTAAAGGTATGGGAGCCATCGTTCGGGCATTTGATACCCGAGCCGAGGTGCGCGAACAAGTAGAATCCATGGGGGCCGAGTTTCTCACAGTAGAGGTGGAAGAGGAGGGCTCGGGTTCTGGCGGATATGCCAAGGAGATGTCGAAGGAATTTATTGAAGCGGAAATGGCGTTGTTTCGCGAACAGGCCAAGGATGTGGATATTGTTATTACGACGGCATTGATACCCGGTAAACCAGCACCAAAACTATGGCTTGCCGATATGGTTGACAGCATGGCGCCTGGCTCTGTGGTGGTGGATCTGGCGGCAGAAATGGGGGGGAACTGTGATTACACTGTCCCTCATCAGAAAACTGTACATAGTGATGTGACAATCATTGGCTACACCAATTTACCCAGCCGTGCAGCGGCACAATCTTCCCGGTTGTACTCCACCAATCTCGCCCATTTACTCAGTGAACTCACTCCGGAAAAAGATGGTGAAATAAACCTTAATTTTGAGGACGAGGTTATTCGTGGAGCAACTGTGGTTAAGTCAGGGGAGATCACCTGGCCGCCTCCCGCTCCCAAGATCTCTGCGCAGCCCCAGAAGCCAACAAAAGCCGCTGAGGAAGCCAAGGTTTCCGTAGAAGATAAAATTGAAAAACGTAAATCACCCCTATCCATTTTTGTTTTCTGGGCAATTGCTGGAATATTACTTCTTTGGCTTGGCCGGGTAGCTCCATCAGACTTCGTTTCACACTTTACCGTTTTTGTGTTGGCCATTTTTGTCGGTTGGCAGGTAATTTGGAATGTCACCCATGCCCTGCATACCCCATTGATGAGTGTTACTAATGCGATTTCTGGGATTGTTGTGGTGGGGGCATTGTTACAATTGGGAGCTACTGGTTCTGGGCTTGTAACCTTGCTGGCCTTTGTTGGTGTACTTGTAGCTAGTATCAATATATTCGGTGGTTTTTTTGTTACCTACCGGATGTTGAAGATGTTTCGCCGTTAAGAAGGGAGATAAGTGATGAACGGTATGATTGCAATGGCTTATCTTTTTTCCGCGGTAATGTTTATTTTAAGTCTGGGCGGTTTGTCCAGTCATGAAACTGCGCGCCGGGGAAATATCTACGGAATGGTTGGTATGGCGGTTGCCATAATAGCCACTATTTCCGGTATTGCTTCCGGCGCTTACTGGATGGTGATTATTGCCATGGTGGTGGGGGCTGTAATAGGCCTGTCACTCGCAAAACGCGTGGCTATGACGCAGATGCCGCAGATGGTAGCCCTTCTGCACAGCTTCGTTGGCCTTGCGGCAGTTTTAATTGGTTGGGGGGGCTTTCTCGATCCTCGAGTCAATCTCCATGGTTCTGCACATGTTGTGCACAGCACAGAAATTTATCTCGGGGTGTTTATTGGGGCTATCACCTTAACGGGCTCACTCGTTGCTTTTTGTAAGCTACAGGGCATAGTTTCCGGTAAGCCCTTGACATTGCCGGCTCGGCACTGGCTCAACCTAATTGCTATCCTGGCCTGTATCGTATTAGGTGTGCTCTTTGTGCCTGCGGAAGTGAGTGGGCCTACGGTTATCAATCTACTAGTGATGACCGCTATTGCTTTAATATTAGGTATCCACTTAGTGGCTGCTATCGGTGGGGCTGATATGCCGGTGGTTATCTCCATGCTGAACAGTTACTCAGGATGGGCCGCAGCGGCTACTGGATTTATGCTAGGCAATGATCTGCTTATCGTAGTTGGTGCACTCGTTGGTTCTTCCGGTGCGATCCTCAGCTATATTATGTGCCGCGGTATGAATCGCTCTTTTATCAGTGTGATTCTCGGTGGTTTTGGCTCTGACGGTGGGGAAGTCTCCGATGAAGAAGTCGAAGGTGAGGTGATTGCCATTGACCAGCAGGAACTAGTCGATGACCTCAAGACCGCCGATAGCATCATTATCGTGCCTGGGTTCGGAATGGCTGTTGCCCATGCGCAACAAGCCGTCAGCGACTTGACCGATCGCCTGCGCGGTATGGGTAAAACAGTGCGTTTTGGTATCCATCCTGTTGCAGGGCGATTGCCGGGCCATATGAATGTCTTACTGGCCGAAGCCAATGTGCCTTATGACATAGTGTTAGAGATGGATGAAATTAATCCCGACTTCCCCAGCACCGACTTGGTACTGGTGATCGGAGCCAACGACACTGTTAACCCCGATGCCGTAGAAAAACCCGGCTCTCCAATTGCTGGAATGCCTGTAGTGGAAGTTTGGAAAGCGCGCAAAGTGGTAGTGCTAAAACGTTCTATGGCCTCTGGTTATGCGGGTGTGGCAAATCCCCTGTTCTATAAAGAGAATACTCGTATGTTGTTTGGCGATGCCAAAGACAGCCTGCAGGGTGTGATTGGGAGGGTTTGCGACTAATAAAATTGCGCCTGATGTTTAATCATTAGGTGGCCATTACCCAATGGGTCTGAGACGCTGATACCAGATTGGTATTGGATGTTTCAGCTCCATTAGTCTTTCTGAGTGAAAGTATTTTTAAATTGCTTTGACTATCGCCGGTTTTAATAAACAGTGATAACCTCCCCCGCTTAATAGTATTAAACAAAAATATTTAAGGAGCGGGGGATGGGGACCCATTTTCGTACACTTGTCTTACGGGGATTGATTGCTTTCGGAGTGCTCAGCCTCGTTGCCTGTGGTGGCGGTAGCGGAGGCAGTGGTAGTGATAGTGCTTCTAAAAAAGAGGAAGAAAATAGTGGTACCTGGGTTAAGGGTAATTTTTTGCCGTCTTCCACATTTAGAGGTAGGTGTATCTCGCCGAGAACTGGAATCAATCCAGATACAGGCTATGAGTATATTGACCAGTTAGGAACGCGTGAAGACGAAAACAATTGGCTGCGCTCCATGAGTAATGAGTTCTATCTTTGGTATGATGAAATTGAAGATAGGAACCCCGCTGACTTTTCAGATTCTCTGGCTTACTTTGACTTGCTGAAAACAAAGGCTATTACGTCTTCAGGTAAAGCCAAAGATAGTTACCATTTTGCTGAGTCTACTGAAATATTGCAGACAGAAAAGCAAATTGGATATGGAGTTCAGTGGGGCTTACTCTCTGAGCCAGGTGAATTACCACGTAAAGCCGTGGTGGCCTATCTCGATTATGAGAGAGAGGGTGAGAATAATAACTTACCAGATTGGCTTACCCGAGGCGCAAAAATCATCAAAGTGGATGGCGTTGATCTCGCCTATGGCGAAGACGTCGATACCTTAAATAGAGGTATGTGGCCCGCAGAGGAAGATGAGGCACATGTCTTCGAAATGCTGCCATTAGGAGCCACAGAAACTGTGGAAGTCACTTTGGTTTCTAAATTGATTAACTCAGATCCGGTACAATACGTAAAAGTTGAAACCACAGACTCCGGCCATAAAGTAGGCTATATCCTGTTTAATGACCATCTCGGCAGGGCGGAAGGCCAGTTAAAAACAGCGATCGAAGAGCTTGAAGCGCAAAATATTGATGAGCTTGTTTTGGATCTCCGTTACAACCGGGGTGGATATTTAGATTTGGCCGCAGAGATGGCTTATATGATAGCCGGTGATGCGAGTATTGGGCGACCATTTGAATATACTCGTTTCAATGATAAGCACCCAGAAATTAACCCATTTGAGGGAAAACCGCTTGATCCGATGCCTTTTCATAGTACTGCATTGGGTATTACGGATAAATCTCTCAAGGGGCAGACCTTACCAACACTGAACCTGTCGCGCCTTTTTGTATTAACTGGTGGGAATACCTGCTCAGCCAGTGAATCTATTATCAACGGTTTGCGTGGGATTGATATCGATGTGATTCAAATAGGTGGCACTACTTGTGGTAAACCCTATGGATATTACCCTCTGGATAATTGTGGTACCACCTATTTTTCCATTCAGTTTGCCGGTTCAAATGCTAAAGGCTTTGGCGAATACACTGATGGATTCTTCCCAGGTGGTATGCCGCAGGGCGGTGCAAATTTACCGGGCTGTGAGGTAGGGGATGACTTTGAACACTTCTTGGGTGAAACTGATGAGGCTCGTTTTGAGGCAGCCCTCAATTATATCGAAACGGGAGAGTGTGCAAGTTTTGGGATTAAGGCCTTTTCCGACTTTGGTGTAAGTGCCCCTCAATTAGAGTCAGGTGTGCGTGTACCGAAACCCATTTATCGCAGCAGCCGGCTCATGAGGCAATAGTATGAAAATACTCCGCCAGGCCAGTTTACTTTTCGTAGCCTTTATTGGCAGTGGCTGTGGGGCTCAACAGTCCTCGAAAGAGTTGCAGCAGCCTGCGCTACTCGCTGAGGCAGGACCTGAGAGTCACAGCGAAGTACAACGCGTTGTTTCTAAGGCACTGGGAGGGATGGAAATCACTCTCAGTCCCAATGTGTTTTTGGAGAGTAGCCAGCTAGTCTTTGACAAGACACCCAGACAGATGGGTTTGATTGGCCGGGATATGGGCCGGCCAATCAAATTCGAACTCTTTTTACAAGGCGAGCGTTGTTGGCTAGTGCGCTTGCCAGATGGTCCTCGTTGGTTACTAGAAACACCTTGTAAACATACAGCTTCAAACTAAAAATAAGTATAAGGGAGTTAAATCAACTTCCTTATACCTTTGCGTCGTATGACGTTAACATGCATGCAATATAAAAGAGAGCGCAATAATAGGATAAGTAAGCCTCCACGAGTGATTAAATTTGGTGATTAGCATAGCAATTGTATTCTTCTTGGGTTCCCTGATTTCAGGGCTCATTTTGACTGACACAAAGCCATCATCTGAAGAGACCATCTCCCAGCCAAGCAAAGTATTTTGCTTCAACAGCCTTGCTAATTAACAAAATTCCAAAAGCTAAACTCTTGTTTTATAGATAATTGATATTTTCTTGTTCAAGTATTCAATTAAAGATACTGTAAAAGAGGATCTTTATGTTTCGCTCCTGAACGCAGAGCCCTCGAAATATCTTCATCTTCGGTAATTACTCGATCTTCAATAGAAAATACACCATCTTTTCATTTTATCTCTTGGGAAAGTAGGGCCTGATCAGTTTTTACTAATCACTAGTAAATTAAGCATTGAAACGACATTACTAATGTTGGTCGTTCTCAACATGATCCAGTGGCAATCCGTAACTTCGCGCAGTACAACATTTTTAAATTGAAATAGAAGAAAAATATTCCTTATAAGAGATTGGGAATGATTAAAGTTAGAGAAAAATACAGTTAGTCGTATATGTCAAGTGTGACCAATTAATGTAATCGATTTAATCCCTACAAGAAATGAGGTCAATTACTATTTTATTAGCGTAAATAAAAAAATCTCCACAATTAACGAACAAAGTTCGAGCAAATTACTAATTGGTACGTTTTGTTGGTGGAAAATAAAAAAAATCTTTGCTGCGACTTGAGCTATCAATTTATAATAAAAAAATAGAGCTTATGAACATTTGTAATAATGAAATTGTTCATAGTGGAGACGTGGATAAGAAGGATGGCTAAGGATGGCTAATCAAAGAATAACTCAATGCCTACTATTAATTGTTTTTAATCCATCTTCTAGGAAGAAATATTCAAAAATTTTTTCCTATGTCAAAAGTTTTCTTTTAAGAAAGTCTAGCAATATAAGTTGTAGAGACACCTGTTAAACATAGTAATTTACTAAATCCACTGTTTGGTTAATTTGAAGTTGATTTTTAGATGATCGTATACCTGCTTGGGAAGTTTGGCTGTATATGGTGAAGTAAAAACAATTCATTGATACCTAATAAGGGCATATTTTATAAAGCCGTGGCTCAATTATATTTTTAGCCGTGGAATTATGGTTAATGCCTTTAAAGTGTTAGGGGGCGGTTTTACAGTATAATTTCTCTACTGTTTAGCTGACACCTTGGAACTATAAAGAGTGAAATTAAATTGCTCTTATGCTGTTAGTGCAGGACAAGGAGTCATTATATGTTAAAGGTAATTTTGTCTGGGATTATAATAGTAAATAATAGAGTGGTAAACAAAATCTATAGAGAGCCTGGTTTTCTTCTTTATTTGATATTTTTTATTCTTTTCCTTAGTTCTAATGCGTTAGCCAATATAAAAACTTTATCTCCTTCAAGTATTTCTTTGCAAGAACATCAGTTATCAAAAAAAGAAGAAAATTTCATATCTAGTCAAAAAACAGATGGTAACACTAAGAGTGAGTTCATAGAAGTACGCAATGGAATGTCAGGTGAAGCATCATGTAAATCAAAAATTCAGCTTACTCATTACACACCTAACATATGCTATTACAATTCTTTGGGTCTAGATTGTGTTGACCAATGTTTGAGCACTCTGCCAGGAAGTAATCCTGGTTGTTTTATGGATATTCATCTTCCTTGCGAGATACGAGACTCTCTGTTTGAAAGCGCAAGAAGCTACCAAAGTTTTGAAGATGTAAGCTGGGTTCATATTTCAGATTTACTTAACTTCCCTGCTTTAATGGGTGATTTACATATCGTTAGAAGAGATTTGTTTCAAGAATTATATAAATCTTATGTAATTCCCCCGCCCTCTGAAGGGTTTAGCGAGTCAACAAAACAAGTTAGAAAAGACAATTATCGCCTTTTATCTATAAATAATGCAATAGATATTCTTTACCCCTTAAAATCATCTGCAGTTTTTAAAAGGCTTTCATTAGGTTCTGCAATAGAAGATAGCGTTGAATTTGAATTTAATGAGCTTCTAAAAGGTATCAATCAGTTTCCATTTTTTTCCGATTTTGAAAAAAACAATTTAAATAGTGAGCTTATTTTATTTAAGGAAAGTGAATTGAAAGTATGGGGCTTGATGAGTCTTATACCAGAGAGTGTCATTCAAGAATCTCGAGTAACATACCTTAATGACCATTTAAAATATTTGGCTGAAAAGATAAATACTCTTAAAGATTCATATGCTGACTATTTAATCAATAAAATTAATAATTCAACGAAGTTGAATTTTAGAAGGTGTCAGGCAGGTATTTGTTTTAACGAAATAGATCCTCATTTTTCTATCTATTACCCTGCCGTCGATAAAATACACACCTATCTAGAGTTGATGGTTAATAATTTTGTTGATGAAGCGGAAGCTTTTGAGCGTACTATTGATATTGACTCAATTTCAATATCGACTCAAGAAGATGTCTACCCTGATTTCTCGGGTTTAATTAACACAAAATTGCATAACTTTCAGGTCAATCCGATACAGCAAAATTTAAAAGAGTTAGAAGCTGCGATTAATGTTGCATTTTTACAACAGAGTCGAGATGGTCAGGAAATATTTAATTATTTAAAATCTCAGTCATCTGCTCAGATAAAAGGCAATAGCTTTTTGGCGCCATTTGAAAGTGAGCAAGTTCTGCTATGTGAAAGTTTAGAAAGAATAGATCGAAAATTAAAAGAAAATCAACAGAAAGTCTATGAGGTATCTAGAGAAGCCACAGGTGTAATTGCGGAGATGATTAACCGCGGTCACTCTTTAGAATTAAGGGCTAAATTGGAACAATTGGTTTTGACGCTTTCACAGCTTTCAATTGAAAGTCAAAGGATTTCACGTTTAAACCGATTCTCACTCGATAGAAGCGTTAACATTTATTGGAACTTTGATTCAGATCAATCTGAATGGGATACAAAGTTGTACGATATTCAAGTTGAATATATTTCTTTTGATGGTGTCTATTGGTCGGTTATGGATTCAATACCATTGATGGATATGCTTCCTGCCGTATCTAATTTTTCTACTATCAAGGGTTCATTACTTCCAAATGCAAATGGCAGTATAGCTGGGTTAAAAACCCTTCATTTATCATTGCGGCAGTCGGCTTATACAGCCTGTTCGAAGAGTAATAATGAAATAAAATTAATCGTAAGTTTAACTGATCAAGAAGGCAGCTCTAAGCGATATGCATTAACGGCAATACTTGATCAAATTTAAAAAATAAATAAAGACTTTCAGTAGATAACATTTGTTTGATTTTTCTTAAAAAAGAAGGGTTTGTTATGCGAAAAATTCAATTGACTTTATTCATTGCGCTGAGTATTCCATCACTTTCTAATGCATATCCAGTGAGTTTGTTTGATGCGGAGCAAAGTTGTCAGGCAAGAGATACTACTACTGGTGTTCGGTATATCCCACCATGTGATTTCACTCCGCAAACCTTGCTCCCGGCACAAGAGAAAGTCACCATAGAAAATAGCAATCTACTAGAAGGAAGCTTTAAGTCTGCTCTATCATTTAGTTTCAGCTGTGAAACTTTGCGTCCACTAAGTATCGCCTATATTGCAACCGATGATGACGCAGAGTTAATAATCAGTGATGCGCCTGCAAAAAAATCAGAAGAAGATTTTTTTCTTAGCTTTAACCATCAGTATGATGGAGCAAAATTCTCTACTAGAGAGTTAGTAGGAGCAACTGGATTTCAAGCAATAAAACCAGGTTGTGAATTGATAGTAAATGACTTTATATCATATCCAGACCCTGAGTATTACCACTTACTATCTAGTTCCCTTATTAATGTAGATAAGCTATTAAAAAATATATTCTCTTTAACAAATCCCAGTATGGATTACGTTACCTCTCTTGGGTTAATTGACAATTCATTATTGATGCTTTCATTTTTGAGGCCTCAGGCTGATTGGCTTACACGATTTATGATCGATCAAACCACATTTGGTTTAATTGAAGCAAAAAACACTTTAACTCAGGACTGTGGCGCCGATTCAAATACTAGGCTGTGTACATCTGCCATTTCAAATACAAGAGATGCTATTTATCAAGAATCTATAAAGAATGAAAAAAATATAATTATTCTTAGTAAATATATAAAAGCGCAGGTTGACTGGTTAGGGTATCAAAGTATTGATGTTGAAAATGATAGGCAAAAATTAGAAGCTACTCTAAATGATTTGGCAGATCAATTACAGATTTAGAAATATCGAATTTGTACTTGATTAAATAGAATTTTGAATCTTGATTTAGAGTGAAATTATATGTGGTGTAAGTAAGAGTCCACTTTATTGATTGTTTTTTTGGGAGGTTGAAAATGTAGATATAGTTGTAACTGTAATCTTTATTAAATATTTAAGTGCCCTTTGATTGTTAAGTGGTGGGCTCTTACTAGATGATAATTTTTTAAAAAATAAATTTGGTAGCTAGGACGCAAAATGAGATCGAGAAAAATTTTAAGTTGTTTAGTGTCAGTGGCACTAACACTTGGAGCACTGAATGCTCAGGCCCTTCCTGACGCAAGGCAGGGTAACCCGCTAAGCAGTTTAGGAATACAAGCCCCTGATGGGATTGGAGACGTTGTTCGAGATCACGAAGACCCTAATACTTTATATGTTGGTCCGGCAGGCGTAAAGCAAATAAATGGTATTTATACTGAACTCGATAGCTCTGGCGCGATGTGTATTGACTACGCACATATTCGTAAGCAAGCATATTATGCGCCTCCCACTGATGATTTGAAAGAAGAAGCATATGATAATCATGACTATATAAGTAATTATTTTCAAATGACCTATGTTATCCCTAACGCTAATGCTGAAGCGTTAAGGGCGATTAATGGTGCGCGAAGTAAGATGCGGGATATTGAGAATGGTACAAGAAAAGAACTTGCAGCCATATACAATACCTTAAAAGCAGAATGGTATGACCTAGAAGCAAATATTTCTTCACTTAAAGCTGAGCAATCAGCGCTTGATTCAAAAAATACGATTAATATTGGTAGCTGTATTACTACAAACGTAGGTAATCAAAATGGCCTTATTCAGTGTCTAACAAATAATGCTAACTGGTATACCACTGAGAGTAATAAAATTTCTTCTCAACTCGCTGAGCCTATTGCGAGAAAGAAAGAGATAAGTCAAGACTACTATGCTGCAAAAGGCGAAATGGAAGCTTACCAGGCGGAATTAGCCCAATTTGAATCAGATATAGCATTTAACAGCTTAATAATAAATGCGCAGATTCAAGTAACTGATAGCGCTTGGAGCATAGAAAAAGAAGTTGAGCGAGCAGAACGATCAAAGATTGTAGGTCGTGCCAGTGCTGGCTATAACCTTTTTGACAATGAGGCAAATATACTGTCTCAAACTTTATCGCAGCACGGAAAAAATAACTATAAAGTAAAACAGCTTGATGTTTTTAATGTTAGTTTAAATTCTGGGGTAACAATAGAAAACCCTGTAATTTCAACAGCCAATGATGTTGCCTTGTATAAGAAAAATACTTGGTCATTTCCTGCAGATACTTTGATGCGAACTTCCGTTCTAAAGAAGTGGGAAATGCCATTTGAGCGTGAAGAGCGTGGAGATGTTATTCACTTTGACACGATGGATGCAGATTCATTTGCTTCAGGTGGCTTTAATTTTTATGTCACCAAAGGTGCGCGTTGTGGTGAATATTCGCAATATGTGAAAACAACTTATACTTCAACTGATTCTGGGACCGATGTAAACTGGACTGTAAGTGAGCAGTTCTTTGAACCCCAGCCAAATAGAACCGTATTCTCGGAGTCGATTGGACTAAGTTATAACTATTACGCATATCCTGGCCCTCTGCGTGGTGAGTGCTCTATAAATGTTGATCGTATGCATAATTATTGGAGAAATAGTGGCTCTAGGAGAGGTTGGAGCTGGTTTAGATCAAAAACCAAATCCTGGGATATAACTAAAACAGAAGCAAGAGATGACATGGGCGTAGAATGTACTCTTGATCTTAAGCCCGAATCTAATAATCCAGAAGAAGCCAGGCAAATTGCCGAAGACTTCGAGCGCCAGATGTACAACGATCTGTGGCAAATGTTTATCACAGTTTACGCCAAAGAATATAATATTGAGATTCTTGATCCCGAAGTTATAGATGCCGGAAAAAGTACAGTAGGTAAAACCTTGGGCGATGGTGTAATGAAAATGTGTGGCGCTAATGTCTATTGTCAAATTGGAGGTGTAGTGTTAAAGACACTTGACGAAATAGGCGGCTCAAAAGCGCAAGGTAAAACATCTGCTGAACATAATGTATATGGCAAAATATGGAAGCGTTTCGATAAAGATACATGGACAGTTAAAAGTGGAAGCGCGCTTGTTAATTTGAGAGTTTGCGTCGATAAGAATCAATGCGATTAAACTAATATTAATGATAAAGAGGTGGGTTTGCTCACCTCTTTAAGGAATACAGAATTTTTAGTTGTAAAATTTTATGAAAAAATATTTTTATTTAGGTGTCTTGGGTGCTGGTATAATTTCTTGCTCTCTATTTTTTTACTCTTACAGCATCCCCCCCCAAAAAAACCAAACGATCTCTCATGATAATTTGCTGGCTAAAGCTCAAAATTTATCTGAGACGAGTCCAAGTCTTACCCCTGAAGAGCTTAATGAGTCAAAAGAAGTATTGGTGAAGTCTCAAGAAGATAGCGTTCCTTTAGAAGAGGACTTTATTTCTAATGAGCTCCAAAAAGCGCTAAATAATGAGATTGATTATTCTGATGGAGGCCCTTTGGAGCAGGTTAAGGAATTATTTCCTGAGATATCCGGTCAAATAGATGCATATCAAACTAACGTTTATAGTCACAACCAAACCATAAAAGAATTTAAGGGGTTAGCTGAATATAAGAATCAGTTGCTTCGTAACGGTCAGACTGTGCCTAAATACCTTGACTATGAGATGGAAGCTAAGAGGGATGGATTAATGCTGGCAGCCCAGGCTTTAGGCAAAGAGGCTATGGAAGTGAATGCTGCAATACGTAGGCAAGCTAATGCTGCTCGATTGTCAAAGGACTGATGAGTTATATAATGAAATACCATTTATTTATTCTCTATGTTTTCTGTTTATTGATTCCCTGCGTTGCTAATAGTAATAGTTGTGAAAAGGAGGGAGGAAGTGATTGTGAGGTATCTAAAACAGTACGTGTACATATAATTGAAACATTAATTCAGCCTGATGATGTATCTATAAGCAGTTGTCACGATTTATCTGAACAGATAAAATCCTTTAAGGGTGCTGTATATGAATCAGGAGTATCCTATGCTAGCTCTGCAAGAGAATTTACTAGCAAACTTTTTTCAGTTGGCGGGACCTTTTATACAAAGGATAATAAAGAGCTGGAAGTTAATCCGGTAAGTGTTAAGTTACAAAGGTTTGGTTATCTAGATATTGATCTTGAAGATTGGGGAAATAACCCTTCTCTTTCTGGACGTAATATAGATAAAATGGAAGAGTTAGCAAGGTGCTTTCTGACTGATGAAGTTAGCTACTATTCATATGATTTAATAGCTCGTGTAGATGACAATTTGGTTTTTTGGACATCTCGGGAGGCAACAGATAATCAGTTTGACTATGATCTTGAGTCGAAAGAAATATTTAAGTATCTCTACGGGAAGGATGGGCTAGGATATGGCGATTATGTACGAGGTGGGATTTATTATAAAAATACACCAAAACTCTTTGGTGTCGAATGGAGTTATGATCAGTTTTCATTAATTTGGGGGCTTGAGCCAATAGATGTTTCTGATCGGGCCGCAGAAATTATCCCGGAAACTATTGCGAGGCAGGTAAAAGATAGCTGGCTAGGTAGCTGTCAATCAGTGCGAATACGCATCTCATCTGATCCAGGATTCTCATCTGCTACAAAGTATATAGAAAACAAACCTTTGCACTGTCTAGAACAGCCGCTGTTTACGGATTTATCTCGTTACCCCCCACCAGATAATAATGCACCAGATTTTTCCAAATATCTCAGCAGTATTGAATCATTGCATCATCAATCATTGTTGTTGGATTCTCAAGGCGTGCGTATTCCTTGTGATAGTAGAGATGAGATATCTTTTGATGGTTGTAGCCAGAAAATAGTTCATGAGTTCTCCCCACTTTTAATTTCCTTTTTAAAGGCGGAGATAGATTTATATATTGAGCTGGTTTTTCCAGAGTGGAAGACCCACTCTTATAGGGTGGACAGGTTTACTGGTGATGTGTCTTTGATGATAAATGAGCAGTAAATATCGGGTTTCCTAACTTTCCATGAGATTTTTTATGATTAAAAATAAAATTGTCCTAGCTTTACTGTCTTTTATTTCTTGTTGTGCTCAAGCTTCAGGTAATGATATCGAGTCGCAAACAAAAGATTTTGTATTCGTTAATGGCTTAAAATATGAATTAAATTATGATTCCTTTGGTAAGGAATATAATTTTACTTTCCCTGAGAATCCAAAGGTATATTACAGGCTGGTAACAACAGTTCCAGTGGTAGGGGATATGGCTCAATCATTAAACTTTACCGTTAATATGCGGGCTAAAGGGTTGGGCTATTATGATTCCGGGTTTCGATGCCTAGCTCCGATTTCTCGGTATCCTGTTGATCCTATGCATCCTTTTTTAAGAGAAAATTTAGGTGATTTAACGCAGCTTGAAAATATAAATCCTAAGACCAATAGCCCATGTTATTTGGGTGCTGATACGGATAATCAGTTTAATTTTTCTGTTTCTATGTCAGTATATTGTAACTCTACAAGTCGAAAATTACTTGGCTCTGATTCTGCTAACAGGGATACATTGCTTTCCCAGGAGCAAGTAAATGCTATCAGGGACAGTCTTGATACGAGACTCGGAGTTGTCGGAAATCCTTATGAAAGAGAGAGGGAGGTGAATTTATTTATAGATGTTGAGCGTGAGTCTGGTGAAGCGTGCAGCGAACTAAGAATAGAATTAAGTGGATGGCCTCTCACAGAGATTTATGATGTTACCGGCGATATCTTGATTTTAGAGTCATTCTGATCAGGTTGTGCATAGATATTTTTAAGTGTGTTGCTTTTAGTTGAATAAAGATGAAGCTTTTCAATAAATTCTATATTTTTATAGTATCTTTTGTGTTTGCTTTTGCGAATATTCCTGTTTTTGCATCTAGTTTGACTGGTGCAGACTATGTCTATGTTAACGGGACAAGAATTACTTTGAGTGACGAGTCTTTTGTCAATATTGGTGGGCAAAAATATGTTGCCACTGTACCTGTAGAAGGGGATGTAGGGCGAGATTTAATATTTGATATCGATGCCAAGATAAAGGGCGATGGTTATTATGATTTAGGTTTTAAGTGCTACGCTAGAGGGTGGCAAATTGGAGAGCTTGAACCTGGGATAAGGGATCTTTTATTCCCTTGGTATCCTCCCTGCCCAATTGGATATGCAGTCCCTGGTGATAATTTTTACTTTTCCATTCGCATGGATGTTACCTGTAGTGACTTCATTATAGGCACCGAATCCGCAAACAGAAATACTCTGCTAACCAGCGAACAAAAGAGCGCTATCGCAAAAAGTGTTGATCGGAAATGGGGCAAAGTTATAGGCAATCCTTATGAGCGCACAAGAGAGTTGAATTTGTTAATAGATAATTACCTTAACACCGAGGGGGCTTGTAAGGAGCTTAGGATAGAAATAGAAGGGCTAAATGGTACTCAGATCTCTGAAATTGTTGGGGACATTTTAATTGCCGAAGATTTTTAAGTTCATTCATTGTATGAAAACAATTTTTAGCTTTTAGTAAGGTTTAAGATTATGAAGATAAAACATATTTTTCTATTCTCTATGTTGCTACCTTTAAGTGTGGTCGCTGGTGACTTTGTGTCACATTCTAACTTTGCTACCAATAAGTCTGTTTATGTTAGTGGTACCAGAGTCACCTTGGACCATACTTCATTTACTAAGTACGACGATATTGAATCTTACTTTGCATTGGTGCGTGTTGATGGTGATGTTGGGCAGTCCCTTGTGTTTGATGTAGATGCAAAAGTTAAAGGTAATGGGTTTTATGATGTTAAAGAGGATTGTATTAGGCTTGATCCTATTGGGGAGCCGGTTTATCCAGATCCTGTGAGTAATTGGCAACCAATGGGAACTAGGAGGGTGTGTACCGCAAGCGATTATCCTAAGAATAAATTCTTTTTTACTGTACGTTTGAATGTCACCTGCAATGAACATGTGGTTGGCACTTATACTGGAAATAAAAATGCATTGTTAAGTCCGGCTGAGCTGAAGGCTGCAAAGGGGGGCGTTGATCCAATTACAGGTAAGCCTATCGAAAACCCTTATAATACTGAAAGAAATATTAATTTATTAGTGGATGCTGAGATTAATACAGGGGGGGCTTGTAAAGAACTTAGGGTGGAGCTGGAAGGATTGCAGGGAACCAAGATTTCTGATATTGCCACAGATATTCTGATTGCCGAATCTTTTTAGGGCTTGGCTGCTTTTAAGATCAAAATTATGAGATTGCTTCTTTGTTAGCATAGGGGACGATATGACTCTATTGATGATGCAGTCCGAGAAGTTCTATTAATGATATGGTTTTAATTGCCGATTTTGGGCTTGGCAATTAACGATTGTCCGTAGCGTTTTGGAGGTTGCTCAGGCTTTCCTCCTCAAAATTTTTCCATAAATGGATTTTAAAGATGAAAATAAGGTTGTTGTTATCTTTTGCTTTGTTATGGTCGGTAGCTGTATCTGCTGACGAGTTTGAGACTTTGCCTGGTTTGGCGGCAAATAAACATGTTTTTGTTAGCGGTTCAAGGGTAACTTTGAATCATGAATCCTTTACCAATGTCAACAAAAATATAAAAGGTGCAAACGATAAGTATGTTGCGCTGGTCCGTGTTGAGGGCGATCCTGCAGGACCATTAATTTTTGATGTTGATGCAACAATAAAGGGGAATGGTTTTTATGATACCGGATTCAGGTGTTATAAGTATTTTAGGCAGCCGAATGGGTCAGTTAGAATCGGATCGGGATTGCCACCAAATTGTGATTCCACATCAGTTAATGTCGATAATAAATTCTATTTTTCAGTGCGATTAAATGTGACCTGTAATGATATGGTTATTGGTACTTATACTGGAAATAAGAATGCTTTAATAACTCCCTCACAGGTTCAAACTATTGAGGATAGTATAGACCGTACCTATGGATGGATTATAGGCAACCCTTATGAAACTAAAAGGGAGATCAGCTTACTCGTTAATGCTGAGAGAAATACAGGTGGAGCCTGTAAAGAGCTTAGAGTTGAGCTAGAAGGGCTACAAGGGACTAAGATTTCTGAAATCACCAGCAATGTTTTAATTGCTGAACCCTTTTAAGAGGGAATTTTTCATTACAAGTTGAATAATAGCAGCTAGGTTTAAACTTAAATTCCTGACTGCTTCAATCAAGGCCTGACGGAGTTCCCTGCTGATAGTAGGACTATTGTTCAGGCCTCATTGTCTATGGCTAGTCCAGTTTTATAGGACTAGCGCAACAAATTAGATTTGCGTACATCCGGCTTCTTCGCAGCTCGATAGATTAAAGCGATTTTACCAATCTCCTGGATCAGATCAGCAGAGGATTTCTGGCAGAGCTCCCCGACAATCTGATGTCTGACTTCACGGTCAGCGATCATCAGCTTTACCTTGATCAGCTCGTGATCTTCCAGTGCACGTTCCAGTTCTTCCATCACGCCCTCGCTGAGCCCATTGCCCGCTACAGTCACGACAGGTTTGAGATTGTGACCGAGAGAGCGCAGTGCTTTTTTGCGGTCGGCGGTTAAAGGCATACAATACTCCATTACCACTTTGTGGATATCGATATGGGAGTGGCCAAAAGCCTCGATCTTCGTCAGCAGTTGTTTGGCTGACCCGATCGCGGCTCATGACCGCTCTTACTAATAAGCTGTAGTGATTGTAGGCATTGTACCCGATGGGCCGATCTAAGAGCAGCCACCGCTGGCTGCGTGAACATTTTAATGACCATTACGTCAAACAGTCCCAGAAAGAGGGCTATCGCTCCCGTGCCAGCTACAAGCTGCAGGAGTTACAGGATAAGGACCGCCTGTTCAAGCCAGGCATGACGGTTGTCGACCTGGGCGCTGCACCGGGAGGGTGGTCTCAGGTGGCGATGGAGCTAGTGGGGCACAAAGGCCGGGTTTTGGCGTCTGACATATTGCCGATGGATCCCCTGGCCGGTGTGGACTTTGTGCAAGGTGACTTTACTGAGGAGTCAGTGCTCAACGAGCTGCTGCAACATCTTGGCGATGAGATGGCAGACCTTGTGATTTCCGATATGGCCCCCAATATGAGTGGGATACGCGATGTTGATCAGCCCGCCTCCATGTATTTGGTAGAGTTGGCAGTAGATATGGCTCGGCAGGTATTAAAGCCTGGCGGTGCTTTTGTTGCCAAAGTCTTCCAGGGTGAGGGGTTTGATGAGTTGATCCGCGACTTGCGAGCGAGCTACAACAGTGTTGTGACTCGTAAGCCTGGCGCCTCCAGACCTCGCTCTCGCGAAGTCTATTTGGTGGCCAGGGGCTTTAAGGGCAATTAGGCGCGAAGGCGTATTTCTAGTCTGCCTGCTCGATATGGTATAAGCAGTATTCCTATTGGGCGGCAGGGCTGTTGTCTCCTACACCTATACTGATTTGATGGGTATAGATAGGATTGGCACAGCAAAATGAACGGATTTTGAGTGCGAAAGCGAGAGGGCTATCCCTTTGAATGATATGGCAAAGAACCTTGTACTGTGGTTGATCATCGCGGCGGTGCTGCTGATGGTATTTCAGAATTTTAAGCCGCAGACACGGGATGAGGCTCTCAGTTATTCCGACTTTGTTCAGGATGTGCAGTCGGGACAGGTGAAAAGCGTCGTTGTGGATGGTCTGGTGATTACTGGCGAAAAAGCCGACGGCAGTCGTTTCAAGACTATCCAGCCACAGATTATTGACGATGAACTCACCAATGAGTTGGTGCGCAGTAATACCCAGTTCGTTGGCCGTGAACCTGAATCTCCCAGTATCTGGCAGCAACTCTTGGTAGCGAGCTTCCCGATCCTCATTATTATTGCCGTCTTTATGTTCTTCATGCGCCAGATGCAGGGCGGTGCTGGTGGCCGTTCCGGGCCTATGGCTTTTGGTAAAAGTAAAGCGCGCCTATTAGGCGAAGATCAGATCAAGACCACCTTCGCCGATGTTGCGGGTGTGGATGAAGCAAAGGAAGAAGTACAGGAGCTGGTAGAGTTTCTACGAGACCCCACCAAGTTCCAGCGCCTGGGCGGTAATATCCCCCGTGGTGTACTGATGTGTGGTCCTCCCGGAACCGGTAAGACCCTGCTGGCTAAGGCCATTGCCGGTGAGGCAAAAGTGCCCTTCTTCTCTATTTCCGGTTCCGACTTCGTAGAAATGTTTGTCGGCGTGGGTGCTTCCCGCGTCCGTGACATGTTCGATCAGGCCAAGAAGCAAGCTCCCTGCATTATCTTTATTGATGAAATCGACGCCGTAGGCCGCCACCGTGGCGCCGGTGTTGGCGGTGGTCATGACGAGCGTGAACAGACACTCAACCAGCTACTGGTAGAGATGGATGGCTTTGAAGGCAATGAAGGGGTGATCGTGATCGCCGCCACTAACCGCCCGGACGTACTCGACCATGCTCTGTTGCGCCCTGGTCGATTCGACCGTCAGGTTTTTGTCGGCCTACCGGATATCCGTGGCCGCGAGCAGATTTTGACTGTGCATATGCGTAAGGTACCACTGGATGACAAGGTCAATGCTCAGACTATTGCGCGGGGTACACCCGGTTTCTCCGGTGCCGATTTAGCCAACTTGGTGAATGAAGCTGCACTTTTTGCTGCTCGCGCTAATAAGCGAACGGTGACCATGGAGGAGTTTGAGCGTGCCCGTGACAAAATCATGATGGGTGCCGAGCGCAAGTCCATGGTGATGAATGAGAAAGAGAAAGTGAATACTGCTTATCATGAAGCGGGTCATGCGATTATTGGTCGCCTGGTTCCAGAACATGATCCGGTTCACAAAGTCACCATTATCCCTCGCGGCCGTGCACTGGGTGTTACCCAGTTCTTGCCTGAGGAGGATAAGTACAGCCTCTCCAAGCGTGCAATTGAATCCCAGTTGTGTTCACTGTTTGGTGGTCGTATTGCCGAAGAGATGACCCTGGGTATAGATGGTGTGACAACCGGCGCGTCCAACGATATCGAACGCGCTACCGACTTGGCACGTAGTATGGTGACCAAATGGGGACTCTCTGAGAAACTTGGTCCCTTGCACTATGGAGAAGATGAAAGTGGCCAGCCGGGGCAGGGTAACCCGGTTTCCGGCAAGACCTCTAATGATATTGATGAAGAAGTTCGCCGTATCATTGATAGCTGCTATGAACGTGCCAGCCAGCTGCTAGAGGAAAATCGGGATATCCTTGAAGCGATGAAAGATGCCTTGATGGAATATGAAACCCTGGACGCAGAACAAGTGGACGACCTGATGGCTCGTCGCAAAGTGCGTCCACCTAAAGACTGGGAAGACAACAATTTTGGCTCCGGTGGCAACAGCTCAACCGATGAAGTGGATAAAACGGATACATCTGAGGCCTCTACGGAGGCAGACAAGAGTAACCCGGTTGGTGGCCCGTTAAACGAGCACTGATTCTCAGCGAAACATTTAAATGGCATAAACGGAATGTAGGTCGGGATGGCGTCAGTCCACCCCGGTTCGACATTCCGTTTTTTTATCTCTGTATATGAAAATCACCTGTGGAAAACACACACTAGACCTCTCCTCACCGGTAGTGATGGGGGTTCTCAATACCACCCCAGACTCTTTTTCCGATGGCGGCAGTTACTATCAGGCTGGCATGCTAGATCTGTCTCTTGTCTTGCGCCGGGCCGAGCAAATGCTAGACGAGGGGGCCGCAATTATTGATGTGGGTGGGGAGTCTACTCGACCTGGAGCTTCTCCTATTTCTGAGGAGGAGGAGCTCGACAGAGTACTTCCCGTGGTAGATGCGATTTGTACGAGGCTGGATGTCGTCGTCTCGGTAGATACCAGTACACCAACAGTGATACGCGAAGCCGCTAAAGTGGGAGCAGGGCTTATCAATGATGTTCGTGCACTTGAGCGAGAGGGTGCACTTGAGGCTGCTGCGCAAACAGATTTACCGGTATGCCTTATGCATATGCAAGGACAGCCGGATACCATGCAAACTTCCCCCAATTATAGAGATGTAGTAACGGAAGTCGCCCATTACCTGGCGGGCCGTATTGAGGCCTGTGGTGCGGTGGGAATTAACCGAGAGCGCCTCTTGCTGGACCCAGGCTTTGGCTTTGGCAAGAACGATGCTCATAACCTGGCTTTATTAGGTGCCTTGTCGCAATTGGGCCCAGCGGATGTGCCTATACTGGCTGGCTTGTCGCGTAAGTCGATGATCGGGCGCCTGTTGCAGCGAGAGGTGGAGGATCGGCTTCCAGGTAGCCTTGCACTTGCTATGCTAGCAGCCCAGCGAGGGGCAAAGATTTTACGGGTACACGATGTTGCAGAGACAGTTGATGTTCTGCGATTACAGCAAGTTGTCGAGGGGTTTAAAGCCTAATTCTTACAAACATTAGCCTCCTAAAATTGTAGAGGCATTTTTAAAATTTTTACAAATTAAATGCGGCGTAGTTAGCTGCAGTAGAGAACAGAAATGGAAAGAAAGTACTTTGGCACTGACGGAATTCGTGGACATGTGGGAAAGGGGCCAATAACCCCGGACTTTATGCTGAGGTTAGGGTACGCCACCGGTAAGGTACTGGGAAAGATGTCCGCGGGTAAGAGGTCCAGTCGCCCCTATATTTTGATTGGCAAGGATACGCGAGTGTCCGGCTATATGTTTGAAGCTGCCCTGGAGGCGGGTTTAATCTACTCAGGAGTTGATGTGGGCCTATTGGGCCCCATGCCTACCCCTGCTATTGCCTACCTCACTCGCACTTTCCACGCTCGGGCGGGAATCGTAATCAGCGCCTCGCATAACCCTTTTCACGATAACGGCATCAAGTTCTTCTGTGCCGAAGGCTACAAATTGCCCGACGAAGTAGAGCGCGAGATCGAAGCGGCGCTCGAGCTTCCCATGGAAGCGGCGGAAAATCTAGGCAAGGCATATCGAGTAGATGATGCGGCCTCGCGTTATATCGAATTCAGCAAAGCATCCACACCTTGGAACTTTTCTCTGGGTGGTCTCAAAATCGTTCTTGATTGCGCAAACGGGGCCACTTATCACATAGCACCAAAGGTCTTTCGAGAGCTGGGGGCAGAAGTTACTGCCTTAAGTGCTAGCCCGGATGGACTAAATATCAATCTGGAGTGTGGCTCTACCAAACCCAAGCAGTTACAGAGCGCAGTAGTGGAGCAAGGTGCAGATCTCGGGATCGCTTTCGATGGTGATGGAGACAGGGTTTTGTTTGTAGATCGCAATGGTGATCTTGTCGATGGGGATCAGCTGCTCTTTATTATTGGTCTTTACCAGCAGGAGCATCTTGGTGGCTGTAAGGGCATTGTCGGTACCCTGATGAGTAATTACGGCTTTGAGTTGGCCCTGCGGGAGCGCAATATCCCGTTTGAGCGCGCTAAAGTTGGCGACCGCTATGTGCTCGAAAAAATGAAGGCCAATGGCTGGATGCTGGGTGGTGAATCTTCTGGCCATATCATCTGCGCCGATGCTTCAACAACCGGAGACGGCATTGTTGCTGCTCTTCAGGTGCTTCGAGCCCTTTCTGAATTTGGCCTACCTCTGCACCAGCTCAAGGCGCGCATGCAGATGCTTCCCCAGCACATGATTAATGTGCGACTTGGACATCGCGATGGTATACTCGACCATCCGGAAGTTATGGCAGCGGTCAGTGATGCGGAGCTTCAACTCGCTGACAATGGTCGTGTTCTACTGCGTCCCTCTGGTACTGAGCCCCTTATCCGGGTAATGGTGGAAGGCCGTGATAGCACTCAGGTAGAGCAACTGGCACAGCAGATCTCCGCTGTAGTACAAAGGATTGGGGGCGGCTGAGCCCTTCATTAGGGGTGCTCCTGAGGTGTTCTATATGGCGCCATCAGTGAGATAGGCAAACTCGTATATTTTTGGTTGTATGTTGGCGGCAATGTCGCTAAGATTTGCGCCCCTTAAAGGAGCACACATGCGAATACCGCTGGTAGCAGCTAACTGGAAAATGAACGGCAATAAAGCCTTTGCCGAACGTTTTTTTTCTGACTTCGACCTGCAGGCTATTGCCGCTCACGTGGTTGTTTGCCCGCCATTTCCTTATATTCCCCTGGTGTCCCAGGTAGCAGAAGATAGGGAGCGCTTTAGTGTTGGTGCGCAAAACCTTAGTCAGGAATCCAGTGGCGCGTATACCGGTGAAATATCCGCTGAAATGCTGCTCGACTGGAATGCTCGCTATGTCATTGTTGGGCACTCCGAGCGCCGCAGCCTCTATGGGGAGACAAGCGAGCTGGTAGCCAAGAAGTTTGTGGCTGCCCAGCAGGCTGGTTTGATCCCGATCCTTTGTGTCGGGGAAACCCTGCAAGAGCGTGAGCAGGAGCGTACTCTCGAGGTGATCGCAAACCAGCTTAAAGCTGTTAGAGACATCATCGAAAGTGATACCTGGAAGCATTCAGTTGTGGCTTATGAACCTGTTTGGGCAATAGGCACAGGTAAAACTGCAACGCCTGAAGAAGCACAGGACGTTCACCAATTTATTCGGGGTGAGCTCGGTAATGTAGGTGAGCAGGTACAGATTTTATATGGCGGTAGTGTAAAATCCGCTAATGCCAGCGCCTTGTTTGCGCAGGCTGATATTGACGGCGCCCTTGTGGGTGGCGCTTCGCTTGATGCGAAAGAGTTCGCCGCAATTTGTCGCGCTGCTGAATAATATTCAGCGAGCGGATTAGGGAATACTAAAAACGGGTTAGCACAACCCCGGCAGAGAGTTTCCAGAAAATGGAAGAAATTGTTTTAGGTATACACGTTCTGGTTGCATTGGGTATTATCGGCCTGATTTTATTGCAGCAAGGTAAGGGTGCCGAGGCCGGTGCCTCCTTTGGTGCAGGTGCATCTCAGACAGTTTTTGGTAGTCAAGGTGGCGGAAATTTCTTTTCCCGCTTGACAGCAATTCTTGCTACTGTATTCTTCGTCACCAGTTTGGGGCTGGCCTTTTTGGCTCGTCAAAACGCAGATGCCGATGTCGATGCAAATCTGCCGCAAATACCCGCTGCAGTTGAGCAAGTTGGACCGGCCAACGAGTTGCCAGAAATCGAAAGCGATATCCCGCAACTTGAATCAGATCTGGAAGCCGGTGATGTTCCTCAGGCTCCGACTGAAAGCAGCGATTCGCAAGAGCCAGCTGTAAATCAGGAAACTGATTCAGAGGAACAGCAGTAAAGATTTTTGCCCAGGTGGTGGAATTGGTAGACACGCTATCTTGAGGGGGTAGTGAGCTATGCTCGTGCGGGTTCAAGTCCCGCCCTGGGCACCACATCAAGATCCGAAGAAGTTCGGAATCATTCAGAAAGCCCGGTAAATCCGGGCTTTCTGCTATTTGGAGGGTACGTAGCCCTCCGCTCTCGTTCGTTGTCATCCGGTGCTATCTGGTGCTACATTTGGTACTACCTAGTTCAATTTAGAAACTGGTAGCACCACCATGGCTCTGACAGATACTCAAATCAAGCAGGTCAAACCAAGCGACAAGGATCAGTGGCTTACGGGTGGACAGGGGCTGCGCCTGTTGATCAAATCTACTGGCTCCAAGTATTGGCGGCTTAAATATCGATTCCAAGGAAAGCAAAAGACGTTGGCCTTGGGCGTTTACCCCTCTGTAAGTCTCAAATGGGCGAGGCAAAAAGTAGCTGAAGCAAAACAGCTGCTAGTAGAGGATCGTGACCCTTCAGCACAGAAATGAGTTGAGAAGTACCAGGCTAGAGTCAGTATTGACCGGAGTTTTGCTGCTGTTGCAGAAGAGTGGTGGAACCACCAGAAAGGAACCTGGACAGAGGACCATGCCAACCGTGTATGGACTAGGCTACGAGATAATACCTTCCCTCGAATTGGCCAAAGGCCCATAGCCGATCTTCAGCCCCAAGATGTAATAGCCATTGTCCGCGATATAGAGGAGAGGGATGCGATGGATGTTGCGCAACGGGTTTTACAAGTTATTCGCCGCTTTGTCGCTATGCGGTTCAGGTTGGCAAGCTTACGCATAATCCCGCAATTGAGTTAACGGGTATTTTGCGTGGCCGAAAAAGTAGCCACCGGGATTCCCTCCCGCGAGAAGAGTTACCCTGCTTCCTGAAAGAGTTAGACCTTTACCAGGAGCGAGAGCGGATATTAACCAAGCTCGCTATCCAGTTATTGATACTCACCTTCGTTCGACCTGGGGAATTACGTTGTGCATGTTGGGAGACTTTGAATCCTCTCTTTGGCGAATCCCCGGTGAGCGTATGAAGATGGGCACGGATCATATAGTACAGCTATCTACTCAAGCCTGTGCTGTCTTGGAGGAATTAAACCCCATCAGTGGCCAATATTTAAAGCATAAGGGTTAGCTGTGCCTTAGTGGGGCGTTATCGTTGACAGCTTCCATAGCGGTTAGCTGTTCTTAAAATAATCCGGCTAACCCCCTGTGGTAGCTTCGAATACAGCAGGGTAATCAACGGTAGAAAGGGGGGCTGCGAAAAGTGGTGCAGATTCTCGCCTTTGTATACTTCCGTCAAAGAATTCCCCACCACCTTTATATTAACAGTTCAGATAATACGTATAATGGTGAAAATCTATCTTGCTCTTGGTTATCTAAATAAACACCATACATTTTAGTTACACTTTTTTATCTATATATAATACTTATATTTACTTGCTTATTTTTAGAATATAAATTTCGAATTGCGAATCTGTAGAGGACCAACAGAATGTTAAAACGTTTAACTGTGTCTATTCTCAGCCTCATAATGCTATTCGGCATATCTCTCATATCTTCCCAAGAAGATATAAAGCTGTTTGTTTTTACTGCCATCCCGGACCAGGACCCGGTACGCTTACAAAAACGCTTTGGCAAAGTTGCACAGTATTTATCTGATACGCTAGGGGTTGAGGTTAAGTACTTACCCGTAGATTCCTATAGCGATACGGTCGAAGCTTTTAGAAATAATAAAGTTCAATTGGCTTGGTTTGGTGGTTTTACTGGGGTGCAGGCTCGTATTGCGGATCCTGGCGCCAAAGCCATTGCTCAAGGTGAAGAAGATCAAAATTTCACTTCCTACTTTATTGCCAATAAAAGCACCGGACTCAAACCGTCAGAAGACTTTCCCCGTGGTATTGAGGGTATGACGTTTACCTTTGGCTCAGAACACTCTACTTCTGGACGACTAATGCCGGAATATTTTATCCGAAAGGCATTGGATAAACCTCCAGCTGATGTGTTTAGCCACGTTGGTTTTGGTGGCCATCATTCTAATACCTTGGATCTTGTGCAGTCTGGGAAATATCAGGTTGGAGCCCTGAATTACAAAGTGTGGGAGAATGAAAAGAAAGCTGGAAAAGTGGATGAGAGTAAAGTCCAAGTGATCTGGAAAACTCCGGGATATCCAGATTACAACTGGACAATTCGTGGAGATGTCGATGATGCCTGGGGTAATGGATTCACAGAAAAGGTGCAACAGGCGATTTTGAATATGCGAGATCCAAAACTACTTGCCGCATTTCCCCGTAAAGGGTTTATCAAAGCCGATAACTCAATGTACCAACCAATCGTGGAGGTTGCCCACGAAATTGGCTTATTGAATAACGAGTAAGCAAATTAAATTCAAATTGTCCCTGCCGAAGGGGATATTGCTTACCTAAGAGGTCTCTGGGGTAGCCATGAAAAATCTTAGCTTTTACAAGCTGAGCCGATCAAAGAATATATGCTACTTAGAGTCCAACAATAATATTGAAGCTATTGGGCAGAATAGAGCTTAAGTAAATTTATTATAATTCTAACTAGTCCAGTTTAGGTGCTGGGCTAGTATTTATCTTAGTGTTAAAAATTTTCCCTATTAAAACTCCCTTCCTATTACTTGCCTATCCAAATAGATACTAATCTCCTCATAATCAATACCGTGTTCCGCTTGATAAGACTGAGTAACCCGCTCATTAGTATGCGCTATCAATTGCTGCACTGACTGCACGTCGTATCACATCAGCTTAAACCGGTCTGAGGCCAGGCTGCGCACTTCGTGGAAGCTGGGTGGAGTTTTGTTTTTGGGGTAAGTCGATATAAAGTCCAGTAGGGTTGCGAGCTTCTGTAAACATATCGCTCAGTCGGCCGGGGCTTACCTGGTAAACATGCTCTTTAGTCTTTCCGGTGCACCGTTGCTTAGGTGTGTGGCTCAGTATGTAGGGGCAGCGGCAATTTCTTAGGCTGAGTTCCCTTACACGGCTAATAAGTTTGCCAAGTTGTTGGTGGGTTTTTAAATTAAAACTTAGATGGTTGGCGGCGAGACTGTCTCGTTGCGCTTCGGATTTATTGATTGTTTTGCGTAGATTGTCGCCTTGTAGCTGTTTCTCAACGTTCAGCTCACAAATATCAGCACGGAGCATAGTTGTGAGCATACTGATACCCAAAGCTATTTGCAGAGTGTCATAACCCATCTCACCGGCCTTTTCATAAATGGTCCAGTAAGCCTCTAGGGTTAGGCGTTGATGTTTCTTGGTAGGTTTTCAGTAGGCGCGGTCGATCATCGGCTGCGGTAAACGGGTTGCTTTCCAGTTTGCACAACCCTTCAGCCATTAAGAAATTAAAAAATTTATTAAATTCCGAGCGGCGAGCATGCTGCTGATGAAAGGTAAGGGATTCCCACCACTTGCGCAGATCCGCTAGCTTCGCTTTGTGCACTGGGATGGACTTAAAGTCCTCGCCAAAGTGCTTTAGGGCGTTACAGCGATTGCGCCAGCTAGCTTTACTGGGTAAGAGTGGGTCATTCTCCACCCACCATTCCATATAGCGCACGGCATGATGGGCAAAGCTAGCTCTATGGGGTATTTTACCGGGTCTGCGTTTTACGTTATCGCCACGGTGAGTATTGGCCTATTCGGGCATGTGCAGGGCATCTTCAGGGGATGCTTTGAAGATCTTGTTGGAGCCATCCGGGCGGCGATAGCAACAGTATTTTCCCTGTGGCGCGGGTCCGGGTAGAGGTTGTCCGTTAGTGGGGTAGTGCCCACCATACGGGGGCGGGGCTTTTTAGGTCTGACCATTTCCTTGCTCGACTACTGCTTTATCTGCTTTCAGCCAGCAGGCTTAGTCCGCTTCTGAGTTGGCCAAAGTTGACCGCATGTCTCTACTCAGGTGGTAACACAGAAGTGATGATTCTTTGTGGGTAGCAGCTGCTGAAAATTGAATATATGAAAGATTTGAGCCGTGCTTTTTATGTCATCGACACACACTTTTTAGAAATCATGAACGACTTCTTTCTTGAGGGTTTGACTTCATTGGGGGTAAGTATCAGTGGAGCCAGCTGTTAAGTTAGGAGCAGAACATGAAAGAGCTATAAGATTTGATCCCCACATGCTCCGAAGTTGCTAGATGGCTTCGTTTGTATACTCACAATTTTGATAGCTGGCGTAGATGCCTTTGCAAGCTAACGGGTGTTTTGCATTTCACTACAAACTATGGCCAAGTTCAAGGTGCTCGGCCTACCCACCTCATGAAAACTGTACAACAGTTTCAAGTCAATTTCGGAAATGAGTTGTGTCTGTAAATCTTGCTTCTTAATCGATAGGAGGGTTTCCGTACTGATTACTTGCGGGCATATGTGGTCAGCATGACTTTTAAGTGGGTTGTGAGTGCTAACATACCTATTAAGCGCTAGCCTGCTTCCTTTCATATTTACTTGTAGTACAAGTTCCATTTTTCTAAGGATGTTCTGAACAAGTCTTGGATGCTGGGCCATTCCACTATTTTTGGGGTACGATTTTTAAAAATTATCTTTCAAGTTTGGGGGGGTAAATCCTTAAGAACTTCTCGTATCACTTTTGTGGATGCGTATAAAATCAGTTCGATTCGTATAAAAATAATACTGTGCTTTCGTTGTGGCTTTAGAGGGGTAAGTGCTCACAAAGTAAGTTAAGGGAAGGCTACTCGTTTGCCCATTGATGACAGGCACCAGACGCACATTGAGACTGGTTTTTAATCTGTGTAAGTTCTGCGGTTTGTAAGAAAGCAAGTTATCAGGCGGGATTCACGTAATGGCGCGTAATTAATTTAGTGTGACGTAGATCAATCGCCGCGTTAACATGCCGCGCTGACCAATAAGGCTGGTGATGCACTCAGGAGGAGTCATCATCCAATTGTGTAAGCTATGCCGCTCGCATACTTAAGATGAGTGAATTTCTATCAGGTATCACTCGGCTATTTGAAGTAAATCCTTCCAAACGGATTTGTAACCATTATCTCAGTTCCACGCTTGTGAGAGGGGGACTGGTTCACAGTTATTCAAGAAAGCTGCTATGGGCCCAACAACTTCGCGCACTGTCTGGCAGATCCAGCGGGATGTGATCTACGCACTGCTTGTGCGCGAGATGAAAACCCGTTTCGGCAAGTTGAAGCTGGGCTATGCCTGGGTGTTGTTAGAGCCAGCCATGCATATCATGGTCCTGGCAGCTCTCTTTAGCTTCCTTGGGCGAGAATTCTATCCCGGAATTCCCACCATGTTGTTTATGCTCGCTGGCATCGCTCCGTTTCTATTTTTCTCCCACTGCTTTAGTAAGTCTATGGCAGCTGTGGACTCTAACCGCGGGCTGTTCAATTATCGCCAGCTGCGCCCCTTTGATGCGGTTGTAAGCCGGGTGATGCTGGAGTTTGTAATCTACTTGGTAAGTCTGGTGGCGCTGCTAGGGGTACTGGCTTGGATTGGTATATCTGCGAGCTTTAACAATTTTCTCTTGTTGGTTGTTGTGAACATTCTCTATCTGTGTTTTTGCTTCGGTATGAGTCTGGCGCTTTGCGTAGCCGGTGCAAAATATCCTGAGATGTCAAAATTTGGTTCATTGATCCAACGACCACTCTACTTTATGTCAGGGGTATTCTTCTCTCTCGAGCAGATACCTGAGCAATACCACCCCTATCTCGCCTGGAACCCCTTGCTTCATGTGATCGAGCTAACCCGTGAAGGATTGTTCAGTAGCTACCACGGCATGTTTGCCAACTTGTCTTACCTGGCCTTCAGTTCGTTGGTCATGCTCGGCTTTGGCTTGCTGGTCTACCGCAGTCAGTGGCAAGACTTGGTGCGCAGCAAATGATTGAGTTGCGCAATTTGACTAAGTCTTTTCGCACGCCGAATGGTCGCAAGGTGCTGTTCAAAGATGTGAATGCTGTTTTCCCAGAGGGCAAGAATATCGGCATCCTTGGGCGCAATGGTGCTGGCAAATCGACCCTGTTGCGGATAATGGGTGGCATTGATTATCCAGATTATGGGCGGGTCATAACCAACGAGCGCATCTCCTGGCCTATGGGCTTGGCAAGTGGTTTCCAGGGCAGTATGACAGGGCGAGAGAATGCCGAGTTTATTTGTGGAATCCATGGAATTTGGGGAGGGGGCCGGCAGAAGGTACTGGATAGGGTTCAGGACTTTGCCGAGATTGGCGACTACTTTAATGCGCCGGTCAAGACTTACTCTTCCGGTATGCGCTCCCGCCTGGCGTTTGGCCTGAGTATTTCTGTGGATTTCGATTGTTATTTAGTAGATGAGGTGATGTCAGTCGGTGATGCGCACTTCAAACATAAGTGCGAACAGGTGATCGCCGAGAAACGCAAATCAGCCAATTTTATTATTGTGGCCCATGCAATGCCGCAACTGAAAAAGAATTGCGACGTTGGTATCTATCTCGGGCCGGAAGGGCTGCGGATATACGATACCGTAGACGAAGCCATAGAAGTTTATCAGCAGGGAATTCCCAAGCCCAAGGTGCAACCACAGAACAGGGCCGCACAGGCACTTAAGGCATAGACAATGGAAACAAATATGCAGCTCGATACAGAGCAAAAGACTAAGCCCGATAGTGGCGCACTAAAAAGAACCGCCGAGGTTGTAAAAGACCTGTTTACAGGTTTTGCTGCGAATGAACCGCAGCCGCAACCTGGAGCAGGTCGCTCGCGCATGAGCCCTTGGCATGGATTACTACTTTGTGTTGGCCTGCCTATACTTCTTGTATCTGCCTATTATCTTTTCTTTGTATCGGATCGCTATGTCAGTAGTACCCAGCTTATTGTAAAAGATAATGGTTCCAGCCAGGGTATGTCATCCTCACTTGGCTTCCTGTTACCAGGGGTGGGAGCAGACAATCAGGATGCCTTCCTAGTGGTCAACTATATCCAGTCTCTGGATATGGCGGTATATCTGGATAAGACATTACAGTTGAGTGATTATTACAAGAGCGATCGTTACGACATCTTCTCAAGTCTCGGCTCGGAGGCCACCCAGGAAGATTACTTGAAATACTACCGCGAACATATTGCGGTTGGTTACGATGAGTCTACGGGCATTATTACAATCGAAGCGCAGGCTTTTGAGCCTGAATTTGCACGCAGATTAGTTGAGACCGTTACCCAGAAATCTGAAGATTTCGTGAATGCTCTTAGCAATCAGCTGGCCGACAAGCAAGTGGCTTTTGTTCGAAGTGAGCTGGAGTTGGCGCAGAATAAACTCCGCGCCTCCAAGCAGGAAATTCTCGATTTTCAAAACCGCAATAAGGTAGTCAGCCCGGAAGAGCTGACCAAAGGCATCAGCGGCATTATTCAAGGATTGGAGGCGAAACTTGCTGAGCAGCGTGCCAAGCTGACTGCGGCCAAAACCTACCTTAATCCTGATTCCTCTCAAGTTGTCTCTATGCAAGCTGAAATCAATGCCCTGGAGGGGCAAATAGCTGAAGAGAAGGAACGCCTTGTAGGTGTCTCAGACGCTCAAGGAGAACAGCGCCTCAACAGCTTGAGTGCATACTTTCAGAATTTGGAATTGAATCTTCAGTTTGCCACCGATGCTTACGCCGCATCTCTTAAAGCTTTGGAGACCGCGCGAATGGAGGCCTCCGGAAGGCTGAAGCACTTAATGGTTGTCAGCCAGCCATCGTTGGCTGAGAAAGCGGAATATCCACGCAAACTTTATAACCTCGCTAGCCTGGCAATTATCCTGCTATTAATTTATGGCATTGTGAAAATGCTGGTATCCAGTATTCGCGACCACAGGATCTAGAAAGGTTATTGCCTCTCGGTGAAGTACCGGGGATAAGCTAAAAAAGCTGGATTATTGAAAACAAAATCTAGACTTTATACATAGAGACTCAAACTAAAAGATCGAAAAAATGATCATAAAAAAACTAAAAATTCTTGGGGTGTTACTGGGCTTACTGACAGGCGTTGCCTTGCCAAATGCCCAGGCCCTGGAAACCCAACTATTGGATAAGAATGATTCTACAGAGATTCCCAAATCCAATGTGCCGGTCTTTGGTCAGTCCCTATTCCAAGGTGCTTTTAAAGATCAGCCCTTTAGTGGCTTTAACCCAGACTATCGTATTACCGTAGGTGATCAGATTAACCTACAGCTGTGGGGTGCCTATAGTTTTAGCGCAACCCTGGCCGTGGACCCCCAGGGTAATATTTTTGTACCTGAGGTTGGGCCTGTACATGTCGCCGGCGTGAAAAATGGCGAACTCAATGATTTTGTTCTGCGCCAGGTTAAAGGCGTATTTAAGAAAAATGTGCGCGCCTATGCCAATCTAGAAGCGAGTCAGCCAGTCAAAGTATTTGTAACTGGCTATGTGAAAAGTCCAGGCTTATATAATGGATACTCCTCTGACTCCATCCTCTACTATCTGGATAGTGCCGGTGGTATTGATCGCGATAGTGGCAGCTTTATAGATGTCAAAGTTGTACGTGGTGATCAACTATTGCAAAGAGTCAATCTGTATAACTTCCTTACCGAGGGCAGCATGCCCGCATTGCAGCTGCGTAATGGTGATGCCATTGTTATTGGAGCACGTAACGGAGCCGTTTCTATCGAAGGCGCGGTGCAACAGGCCGCACAAATTGAATTTAACGGTCCTTATACCCAGTTAGGGGAGATGTTACTGGTTACCAAGCCAGATCCTCAGGCTAATTTTGCCCGTATTACCCAAGTGATCGATGATCAGCAGCAAGCCAGCTATTTACCTCTAGAGGAAGCTCTGAATACAGCGCTTTATCCTGGGGCCAGAGTTGAGTTGGTTAGAGATAATGACATCAAATCGATATCCGTTAGCGTAAGTGGTGAATTGGATGGCCCTGCCAGCTATGTGCTTCCCTACGGCGCAACCCTGGAAGATCTCTTGTCGCAGCTCCAGTATCGCGGTAATGCCGATCAATCTGCAGTGCAGCTATATCGTAAGAGCGTGGCTAAGAAGCAGCGTGCAGCACTAGAACGCTCCCTTGATGCACTTCAAATGGAAGTTCTTACCCGCCAGCCAAACACTGAATTAGAAAAAGGCGCTCAGTCTGAAAATGCGGCAATGATTCAAAAATTTATTGCTGAGGCACGAAAAGCACAACCCCGTGGTCAAGTGGTACTGGCTAACAATCCCAATGCTGGAACCATGTTGCTTGAAGATGGTGACAAGCTGGTGGTGCCGCTGAAGAACTCGACGGTTTCAGTGGTAGGTGAAGTGATTTTCCCCACATCATTGGTATTTAATGCGCGTCACACACTGGAAAATTATATTGAAATGGCCGGCGGTTTCTCCAATAACGCTAATCAAGATGAACTGGTGATCCTACACCTGGATGGCACTATCAGCCGGGTTAAAAAAAGTAAGTTCGATAACCGTCTGAAAGATATCTTGCGCCCTGGCGATGAAATAATGGTGATGCCAGAAGTGCGCTCCAGTGAGCTACAGGTGACTAAAGATGTCACAGAAATTCTTTATCGTATAGCAGTGGGTACAGCTGCAGTTTTGTCTTTCTAAGGTGTATGGGGGACTCCTCTTCTTTATAACCTTTAGATAAAAAAGAAGAGGAGAAGACGAAAGTAGTGAGCAATATATAGCTCCAAGGAGAAAAAGATGATCATAAAGGGAAGTTCAACCAGAAAAGGGGTTATTCTGGCTGGAGGCTCCGGTACCCGTTTATATCCTCTTACCAGGGGAGTCAGTAAGCAGCTGATGGGGGTCTATGATAAGCCAATGATTTATTACCCGCTGACAACTCTGATGCTGGCGGGAATCCGAGACATACTGATCATTACGACTCCAGAAGAGCAGTACTTATATCAACGCTTGCTGGAAGATGGTGCTCAATGGGGAATTAATATCAGCTATGCGATACAACCGAGCCCAGATGGTCTCGCGCAGGCTTTTATTATTGGTCGTGAGCATGTGGGTAACAACAAGAGTGCTTTGGTGTTGGGGGATAACATTTTCTATACCCAGCACTTTAGTCAGATCTTGCAGCGTGCAGATGAGCGGGAAGAGGGTGCTACGGTCTTCGGTTACCGTGTTGCCGATGCAAGATCCTATGGCGTCGTAGAATTTGATCAGGAAGGCAAAGCCGTTAGCTTAGAAGAGAAACCGGCCCGTCCAAAATCTAATTATGCGGTAACAGGCCTGTATTTTTATGATAATCAAGTTTGCGACTTGGCCAGGGAGGTGCAACCCAGCCCGCGCGGGGAATTGGAGATTACCGATATCAACAATATCTACCTTGAGCGCGATGAACTGAATGTAGAGTTATTGGGCCGTGGCAGTGCTTGGCTGGATACCGGAACCCATGACAACCTGCTTGAGGCTGCGCATTTTGTTCAAACCATGGAGCGGCGTCAGGGGCTGAAAATTGCCTGCCCTGAGGAAGTGGCGTATCGCAAAGGTTTTATTTGTGCCGAGCAATTGGAAAAGCAGGCTCAGCCACTCTTGAAGAGCGGTTATGGCGAATATTTAATGAGCTTGTTGCTAGAATCTGGAGAGACCTCTGCTCTAACTCAGCATCGATTGACCGCTGTTCTCTAGCACAACATCCTTTTTCCTTTGCCTTGTTAATAATCAAGAAATACACAGTATGAAAGTGATAGAAACTGCAATAACTGATGTGAAAATCCTGGAGCCAAAGGTTTTTGGTGATGAGCGTGGTTTCTTTTTCGAATCTTTTCGGCAAGATTTATTCAGTCAGGAATGTGCAGATAGAGTCTTTGTCCAGGATAACCATAGCAAGTCTACCTTGGGCATACTACGTGGTCTGCATTATCAAACCAAGCAAACACAAGGTAAGTTAGTGCGCGTTACAAAAGGTGAGGTCTTTGATGTTGCGGTCGATTTGCGTAAAAGCTCCTCAACTTTCGGCCAGTGGGTTGGTGTGACGCTTTCAGCAGAAAATAAACGTCAACTTTGGGTACCGGAAGGCTTCGCCCATGGCTTCTATGTTACTAGTGCTGAGGCAGAGTTCGTTTACAAATGTACCGATTACTACGCACCTGAGTATGAACATTCCATTTGTTGGGATGATCCTGATCTGGCGATCGAATGGCCCTTGATTAATGGCCAAGCGCCCAAGCTCTCAGCGAAAGATGCTGAGGGGAAACATCTAAAAGATGCGATTGTTTTCCAGTAACGGCTCGTTGCAGACGAGACCTATACCTAAAGGTATAGCCATAAACTATCAGTGGGGCCCGGTATATAATTCTGAATGCCAGGCTTTATCGCTGCTAGTTTCCACTATTAGGGCCGGGTACCACTGGCCTAACCCAATTCAATGTGAATAAGTGAATGAGAATCCTAGTAACCGGTAAGAATGGCCAGCTGGCAAGGGAGTTGCAAAAACGCAAACCAGCCGGTATTGATCTGATAGCACTAGGCCGCAACGACCTGGATATCACAGATAGTGATCAGGTTATGCAAGCTGTTAATAAGTACCAACCAGATACTCTCGTCAATGCTGCTGCCTACACAGCGGTAGACAAGGCGGAATCAGAGAGAGAGCAAGCTTTCGCCACTAATGCGACAGGTCCAGAAAACTTGGCGAAAACTTGTCGCGAAATGGCTATACGCTTAATACATATTTCCACAGATTTTGTATTTGATGGCCAGAGTTCTACACCTTATCAACCGCAAGATGCCCTACGTCCATTAGGGGTATATGGAGAAAGTAAGGCTGCCGGTGAAGATGCCGTGCAAAGTGTATTGCCACAAGCAATCATTTTACGGACTGCCTGGGTTTATAGTGCCCACGGAGCTAATTTTTCCAACACCATGCTTCGGCTTATGCGTGAACGTAATCAATTGGGTGTAGTGGCGGATCAGATAGGTACACCTACGAGCACCCAAACATTGGCTGAGACAATCTTTACATTGATAGGCAAGCCAAATTTACAGGGTATCTATCACTGTACGGATGCTGGTACTGCAAGTTGGTACGACTTTGCTGTCGCAATCTATGAAGAAGCCAAGGAGCTTGGGCTACTAGCAGAAGCGAAAAATGTAGAAATTAGGCCAATCAATACCTCAGATTACCCTACTCCCGCAGCTAGGCCAGCTTATAGTGTTCTGGATAAGTCTAAATTGGTGAATGATCTGAAGCTTGAACCACAGCATTGGCGCAGGGTTTTACGCGAAGTTTTACAGGAAAAGACTGCGTCATAAAAAATTCAGATCATGCTGTCCTTTATGTTAGTAGACATCCATATGCATGAAGTGACACACGGGTGAAAGGCGCATGCACTGAATAGACACTAGAAACTACTGAAGAACTAAAAGTTTAATCTTGTAAAGATACGCTTTTAGTTTTCTAAAATCCAAAAAAGAATTGTCAAAAAAATGAGTAATTTACTGGTAACCGGCGGTGCTGGTTTTATAGGCGCAAACTTTATCCACTATTGGATGAGCACTTACCCACAGGATAAGGTAGTCGTTCTAGATGCACTAACTTATGCTGGTAACAAGGCTAACTTGGAGTCGGTAGCGGAAAATGCTAATTTTTATTTTTGCCAAGGTAATATCTGCGATACGCACTTGGTAGAAACGCTGCTCAAAGAGAACAGAATTGACACATTGGTGCACTTTGCAGCGGAAAGTCATGTCGATAGGTCTATCAGTGGCCCAGACGCATTTATTGAAACCAATATTATCGGTACTCATAGCCTGCTCAAGGCAGCAAAAAAAGTCTGGCTGGACGAAGGGATTAATAAAGACAATCACCGCTTTCACCATGTTTCCACTGATGAAGTTTATGGAACCTTAGGCCCTGAGGATCCCGCCTTTAGCGAAACCACACCCTATGCACCCAATAGCCCCTATTCAGCTAGTAAGGCTGCGTCAGATCACTTGGTGCGTGCATACCACCATACCTATGGACTGAAGGTTACCACCAGTAATTGCTCCAATAATTACGGCCCTTACCACTTTCCGGAAAAACTGATACCACTAATAATCACAAATATTTTGCAGAATAAACCGTTGCCAGTTTATGGTGATGGCCAACAAATTCGCGACTGGTTGTATGTAGAGGACCATGCGATTGGGATTGATTTGGTAATAAAAAAAGGATGTCTAGGCGAATGCTATAACCTTGGTGGTATTAATGAATGGAAAAATATTGACATTGTAAAGCTTATTTGCAACTCAATAAATGAAGAATTTATCAAAGATACAAAGCTGGCAGATCGTTTTCCCCAAGCTAAAATGGCTCAACAGGGCCGGTGTGGAGACTTGATTAAATTTGTTACTGATCGAGCAGGGCATGATCGACGTTACGCTATTGATCCATCAAAATCGCTAGAAAATTTAGGCTATAAGCCAAAATTTTCGTTCGAAAGTGGTATCAATAAAACCATCAAATGGTTTTTAACCAATGAAAATTGGTGGAAAAATTCCCGATAGATATTAGTTAAGAATTAATCGTTGATTTAATGCAGGATAAAGGTTTGAGGGTGGGTATGTTGAATTTGAAAGGGAAGGTAAAAGAGTATTTTTCAAATAAAGAACTCCTGATTAATAAAGCTAAAGAGGTAAATTTTGTCGGAGATCTAAGAAAAAATAAAATTCTGATAGAGAATGAATTTGATGAAAAATACTATCTGAAACAGAATCCAGATGTATTGAATTTTGAAATATCAGCAATAGATCACTATATCCGATTCGGGGCAAAAGAAGGTCGAAATCCCAATTGTTACTTTGAAACTAACTTTTATATAACAGAGTGCGGTGACTCAAGAGTAATCAATGGAGAGTTAAACCCTTTTGCTCATTATATTACTTATGGTCGTGAACAGCTTTTGAATCCTCGTCCAATCAAGTTCCCATTAAAAGATCTAACTCCAGATAGTTTTGAACATATTCTAAACATAATAGTTAAAGAGTTTGATCCTTCCTATTACCTGGAAAACAATCCTGATGTTAGAAGAGCTGGTGTTGATCCAATAAAACATTTTATTGTTGAAGGCTGGAAAGAAAGTAGGAATCCAAACTCAACTTTTATTATCAATGCATATCTTTTAGCTAATATTGATGTTAAAGAAGCAGGAATAAATCCTTTTTATCATTATATTGCACAAGGAAAGAGTGAAGGTCGGATGCTTTCTTTGGGTAAAGAAGATAAACACTCTAAACTCTCAAGTGTTAATAGTCATAGTGAATCATATATAGATTATAATCCTAATCTGCAGGAAGAAATATATTCTAATTCTGACGACCAATATAATCATATATATGAGGTGTTAGATAAAGAATTTGACAGAGAATACTACCTCAATGCTAACCCTGATGTAGCTGAGGCAAATTTAGATCCGCTTTATCATTTTATCGTACAGGGCTGGAGTGAGGGGAGAAATCCTGCAGAAAACTTTAACACAAAAGGCTATTTGTCAGCCAATAAAGATGTTTTAGAAGCAGGAGTAAATCCTTTTTATCATTATGTAGTTGCAGGGAGAGCTGAAGGGAGATCTCTTCAGGAAGTAGCTGCTAAAGCCCCAAAAAATGAAGAAGTAAAATTTATCATTGAAACTATTAAACAACAATTTAATAGTGCCTTTTACTTGAAAATGTATCCAGAGGTTAAGGCTTTGGGTGTAGACCCTGTTGAACACTATGTACTTGAGGGATGGAATAAAGGATTTTGGCCGACACCCGATTTTAACTCAACATATTATCTATCAGATAATCCAGATGTGAAAGAGGCTGGGGTTAACCCTTTTTATCATTATTTGGTTTCGGGCAAAAACGAGCGTAGGTACTCAGATCAACCAGGGGGAGACGTTGCCAACACGATCCTTACAATAAGAACAGCGGATGAAATAGCAAACACTTGGGTAGTGAATACTTCTGTGGAGCTAATGACAAAAGAAGCAATAGAAACTTTGTTTTCAGTAAGTCTCCATGAGGTTAATTATCTTTCCTTTAGCCATGATGTTTATTTGAAGAATCTAGGTGGCGTCCAACAATGCGTGGCAATTGAGCAACAGGAGGCTAATAAACAAGGTTTTGGTTATCTACACTTAGCTCCTGTACAGCCGCTACCATTTATGGCTGAAAAGAGAAATGAATTTTTGTTCCATCTTTCAATTAATGGAATATACGAAGGGGTTGTAAATTGGGAGTTATTGGAATTATGTTTGAAAAAAATCAATGCAGAATTCAGACCAATAATACATGTTTTACATGGCCACAGCGCTGAAATCATTGAGAAGTTATTAATAGCAGTTAATAGGCCTCATACAATATTCTGGTTACATGATTATCTCTCTATTTGCGAAGGATATAATTTACTAAGAAATAATGTAGTTTTTTGTGGTGCGCCTTCTCAAACGAGTCAAGCTTGTTCAATTTGTATTCACGGCTCTCGTAGGGAGAAACACTACAAAAGGGTAGAGAAATTATTTAACTCAATTGATATGAATGTAGTTGCACCATCGGAATTCACCTTAGATTTATGGAGATCCAAATCGAGTCTAAAGATGAAATCAAATAGGGTTATTGAACATCTATCATTAGAGTTAGATTCCATAAGGCCTGATCATGTTGGCGGTGTGATTAGAATAGGTTTCCTAGGCTTTCCTGCATATCTTAAAGGGTGGGGAGATTTCGCCAAATTAGTCAAAAAGTTTATTTGTGATGAAAGATATGAATTTGTTCATTTGGCGCATGAAAATCCAAATCTATTACCTATTGAATTTGTAGAGGCAAAGGCTACTTTTGATGATCGTGAAGCAATGATTAGGGCTGTTAGAAAAAGTAACTTAGATCTCGTATTTATTCCAGCAAAGTCTCCGGAAACATTTGGCTTTACGGCCTATGAAGCAGTAGCTGGCGGAGCAAAAGTAATAACCTACTCTGACGCAGGTAATGTATCGGCTTTTGTTGCTCAGTATAATTCAGGAGCTATTTTTAATGATTTCAACGAGGTAAACAAATTATTGGAAGCTGGCATCACTGAGTCGTTGTTATCGGGCAGGTCATATTCAAAACCTATATATAGCAAAATGTCAATGGATTTGAGTTAGGAGTTAATATGAGAGTTGCATGTTTTTCAAGCTTTACATTTAGTTATCTTGCAAAAGCGAGAGTTCTAGCGGCTTCCCTTAAGAGATTTCATCCTGAGTGGGATTTTCATGCATTAATGACGGATTTACCCCCAGAAAATGTAGAATTCGATCTAGAAAATGAGAATTTTAATAGCATTATATGGAGTAAAGATTTAGGTATTCCTGACTTTGAGGAGTGGATAAGAAAACACAATATTGTAGAAGCGTGCACAGCTGTAAAAGGTGCTGCACTTTATTATCTCTCACAACGAGACTATGACATAGTTATTTACCTGGATCCTGATGTAGTAGTATTCGGGGAATTGTCAGACATTTGTAAGGAGTTAGAAAGTAATCAAATACTACTAACGCCACATCAGCTCACTCCAGAAGATCCGGAAGACTGGGTTGCCATTCACGATAATGAATTGTCATCTTCGAAGCATGGGGTTTACAATCTTGGCTTTGTTGCGATTCGAACAAAGAGTGAGGGTGTACGCTTTGCGCAATGGTGGAGAGATAGGCTTTATAAGTATTGTAAGGAAGATATTCCTAATGGAATGTTTACAGATCAAAAATGGTGTGATTTAGTCCCCGCTTTTTTTGATAGTGTGAAAATTATTCGTGATCCTGGGTTTAATGTCGCAAGTTGGAATCTCAGCCAAAGAGAAATTTCAATAGATCAGGAAGGAAAGATATGGGTGAATGGATCTCCTATTAAATTCTTTCATTTTACTAAGCTAGGACCAACAGGACGAAAGATGACGGAGAGATATGCAGTAGATAACACGGAAGTATACGAGCTTTGGTCCTGGTACGGAAGACAAGTCAGCTTAAATCAGATAGAAGGGCTACCGAATAGATATTGGGCATATGGTTATATTTGAATTATATTATTTGAGATGTTTATGCCAATCAATAACAATATAAAAAATAAAGATTTATAATAAATAAATTCACAACGAATTTCCATTATACATATAATTAGATAGAACAATACTTAATGAACCTAAACCAATCACAGCTATTAAAACAGGTGAGATCCACCAACCCCAAAGAAGCATTAAAATATATTGATGATAATTCTTTGTTTTCTAATGGTATGAGGAAATCCTTAAGCTTTTATTTGAAGGCATATCTTGATGAATTTCCAGAAGCTGAAAGTTTAGAAAGTTTTATCTCTGAAGATGAAAGTGCGATTCTATATGGCAAGTGCCCTGTAATATTCTTAGGCAGTAATAATTGGGCTTTGAAGCGCTTTGAAACGATAAAGAACCTTTCAAAAAAGCTTGAAGTCTGGAGTATGCAGGTCAATAGGATATTAGATAAAATAGAAACAGATCGATTGTCTATATTTCTTATACCAGAAAAAGATAGTGTCTTACGTTTTTTTGGTGACGAAGAACTAGACAATACATCCATTGCAATAGATTTATGGCGACAAAAATTAAGGAATGAAAGAGGTGCGATTTCTTATCACTTGGATCCCTTAAAAAACGTAGTTGATAAAAGGCTTGAAAACTATCGTTATTACGATTCACATTTATTAGCACGTGATTACATAACATATTTTTTTTCCTCCCTGGAGCAATTTGGACTTATCAGTTCCTTCAGAACTGAAGAATTTTCGCTTGTTCCTTATGATTATTATGCAGATTTATCCTCTAAATTTGATCATGATGTAATAAACCCTATTAAATTTTTGCTCCCAAACTTCGCTCGCGATTCAGTAACTTTAACAAGTGGATGTAAAAATTTCGCAAATCCTTTGAGAGATACATTTCAGTCATTTCATAATAAGGAAGCCCCAATTAAGGCTAAAGTCACTATTTTCGGCGACTCCCACTCAAGTATTTATGAAAAAAGAAATCTCACATATTTATATGCAAACACATTCAAAGATTGTAGTTTTTACTGGGATCCTATGGCAATAAATAATATTAATCTTATTGATACTGATTACTGTATCCTTGAAATTTCTACAAGATTTCTTTTTGGTTAAAAGTGGTGTAACTGAAGTGAAAAGATTAATTATTCATGTCGGCATGCCTAAATGTGCATCAACATCTATCCAACAAGCCGTTAAAAATTCTAAAGAAGTATATTTTCCAGAAAGTGGGGTTCATGATACGGAACATTTAGCAATACCATTAAAAATAAAAGGAGTTGATGATTGGACACGCCAGTGGTTTGATGATGAATGGGCAGAAAATGAATTCCAAAAAATCATAAATGAGATCTGTGAGTTAAAATTTAAAGACTCGATAAATACAATCTTTCTAAGCTCAGAACGATTGGCTGATTGTAATGAAATACAATTGTCTAAACTAGTATCATATTTTCCAGATTTTGACATTGAATTTTTACTAATCCGTCGCGACAAAGATGCATTTATTAAATCTAATTGGCGCCATGCAGTTTTTAGGCATGATTTAAGTGATAGCTTCGATTCGTTTTACAAAAAAATGCTCAAATGTGATCTGGATTTTTTCTATAATAGGTTTAAATCATCTTATAAGATAAAATTATTGGATATTGACTGTAAGGATTGGGTAAAAGAACTTTCAACATTCATAGGTGCCACTAATTTAGTATTAAATAATGAAAATGTCAGCGCTAGTTTTGAGTGCTGCAAAATGCTAAGTTTAATGCATAGGGAATTAGGGACAGATATGTTCCAATCTTTTTTTAATCATGAAAGGAAGGTGGAATTTTCTGAACTATTTAAGTCGCCTAAAAAAAAATCAATAACCCAATTTACAGACCCTATATTTTAAAAATTTAATCTTTATTTTTTGATAAGTTTTAGGCTTTTTGGCAATAGACCTTCATACATCTTTTGTGAATGATTTAAAATAATATTCTGTAAATATATAGTGAATTACAATGGGCATCGCATACCCTTTCATTGCTGAATTTCAATTATGGCTTAATCGCCGTCAAAAATGTAAATTAGAGCCCATAAGTGATTGTGAAACCATTGCAAGTGGTTATGCATGTACTGGAAAGGATCCGGCTTTTGAAGTAAGACCTGAGCGATGTGATTTTCTTCGAGGTTGGTATATGCTAGAAATTATGGCAAAATCATCCGTTCCAGTATTACCCACCAAACTCTATGCTGACTATGGGCAAGGATTTAAAGAAGCCGAGAGCTTTTTCTTGTCAGTTAAAACCGGACAATTAACCAAGAGGCTATGCTATTTTCCGAATAGTGTTAGGGCTCTACGTTTTGATCCTGCTGATTTCCCTTTAGAAATAAAAATAGATCACTTCGTACTAGCTAAAGTTACACAAAGCTTCTCACGAAAGATTATGGCAAGAAAACTTGTAAGAGCCAAAAAATATGAATCAGAGGAACTGGCTACAGCAATTAGTTATCCAGAATATTGGTACGAATATAATGCTCTGTTCTCACAGGATTTGCTAAATGATTATGATGTAAAATTGTTGGAAGAAAAATCGTACTATACAGCGTATAATGTCGAAAAAAAATTACGATTATTGGTTTCTAAGCCAAAGATTTCCATTGTAATGCCGGTATTTGATCCCCCGATTCAGTATCTCAAAGAGTGCCTGGATTCAGTGGTGATGCAATCATATCCACACTGGCAATTGTGTATTGCAGATGATAAATCTAGTGATCCAAAAGTAGCGCAGCTTCTAGAAAATTATACAGCTAAGGATCAGCGTATTCGTTGGATTCAACGTGCGAAAAATGGACATATATGTGTCGCGAGTAACACAGCTTTAGCATTAGCAGAAGGTAAATATGTCACTTTTTTGGATCATGATGACTGTTTGTTTCCACATGCCTTATTAGAAGTTGTAAGTAGTATACAAGAAAATCCTGAGGCTGACATTTTTTACACTGATGAAGATTTCATTGATGATAAAGGGCGCAGATTTGCTCCTCATTACAAATCCGACTGGAATCCAGCATTATTACTTTCACATAATTATGTCACACATCTGACTATATATCGCCGTGAACTATTGATGAGAGTCGGTGGGTTTCGTGAAAAAGCAGGAGTGGAAGGTTCACAAGATTATGATCTACTTCTTCGTACTTCAGCTGAAACTACTGATAAGAATATTATCCATATTCCTAAGGTACTTTACCATTGGCGCGCACATGAAAACTCCACTGCTCTGGATTCCGAGAAAAAGTCTTATACTTCTATTGCTGGACAAAAGGCACTACAAAATTATTTAGATACTTCAGCAATATCAGGAAATGCTCAACTAACCAAAGATGATAATCTTTATCGGATTGATTATACAATAGAGAAGGATCCACTGGTTAGTTTACTAATTCCTACCCGAGATATGCTTGATGTTTTAGCCCCCTGCGTGAGTTCAATTCTGAACAAATCCACTTATCAAAACATTGAAATATTAATTTTAGACAATCAAAGTAAGGAACGCGAAACTTTATCTTGGTTCCTTGAAATACAAAAGAATGACACACGAGTCAAGATATTAAAATTTGATAAGCCTTTCAATTATTCTGAAATAAATAATTTTGGAGCATCCCATGCTCGTGGAGAAATTATTGGTTTAATCAATAATGATATAGAGATAATCACGCCACAATGGATTGAGGAGTTGGTTTCACTAGCCCAACAGCCTAAATATGGTTGTGTCGGCGCCCTACTTTACTATCCAGATGATACAGTACAGCATGGGGGGGTGATTTTGGGGCTTGGTGGATACGCGGCTCATTCTCATCGTGGGTTACCACGAGGCAGTCAAGGGTACTTCAATCGACTAAAAGTGCGCCAAAATTTAAGCGCAGTGACGGGTGCCTGTTTATTTGTACGTAAGGAAATTTATGAAATGGTTGGCGGCTTGGATGAAGAGTTTGCTGTTGCCTATAACGACGTCGATTTTTGTTTAAAAGTCCTCGAATCCGGTTATCTAAACATCTTTACACCATTTGCAGAACTTTATCACCACGAAAGTAAATCTAGAGGACTTGAAGATTCCAATGAAAAGGTTACTAGGTTCAACTCCGAAAAAGAGAAGCTATTAGAGAAGTGGGGAAATTATATATTAAATGATCCTTACTACAATATTAATTTGACACGCTCTAAAGAAGATTTTTCGATTAGGATTAATAATAATTAGAACTACCTAATAGAGTGTATAGAAGAGGTAAATATGACTTTTTTTAAAGCAACCTCCCCAAAAAAATCAGAAGAGCTTTTGATAGAAAACGGAAACTTTCTTGGAGCTCTTGATAATCAATGGGGACCAGTTATTCATGGTTGGGCACTAAATAAAATAAATAACTCACCTGTAACTGTTAAAGTAACTACTGATAAAGAAGAATATTATATTGTAGCCAAAGAACTACGTAAAGATATTATTGATTGCGGACTTCACCCTACAGGTAATTGTGGTTTTTCTATAAATATAGGCCGGAGACTAAATAATCCTGCAAAAGTAAACATGATGATAGATGTTGGAGAATTAAAACCCAGTCGTCCTAAATTTGTGAATAAACAAATATTTTTTATGCATATTGCAAAGACAGCGGGAAGCTCTACAAACCGATTTTTTGTACAATTCTTAGGTGATAAAAATTCGGCTGTTCATATTGAGGGTGAAAATAATCCTAAATCGCTGAGGGGGTTAAGATATATTTCAGGTCATATAGGTTACGAATCATTTTTTAATAATTACTTTCCACACTTAGCTTGTGATAGGCAAGATATTTATCTTGCAACCATCTTAAGATCACCCTTAAAACAGTTAGTTTCACACCTTAATTGGGTAAGGCATTTAATTGAGCCGCAAAAAGCAGAATTCCTAGCTAGCCATCCACCAATAGTTCATAAAATATCACAAAGATTAAAAAACTTGGATTTCACCAGTCCGGAGGACATGTCGGAATTTGTGGAAACTTTAAAACCTTCCGAAAGACCACTTTTCGATAATTGTCAGTCACGATACTTCCATTCAGGCTGTAGCTCATCCAGTTATAGTCAGAATGATTTTAATAAAGCTTTAGAAAACTTCAAAAAATTTCACTTCGTCGGTATTACAGAAAGATTTGAAAGTTCGATTCGAATACTCGCCGATAAGGCTGGCATTATCGATGACTGGATAAGTACACCAAAAGAAAATGTCAACAGTTTTGATTATGGATTCGATTTTAATAATGGTGAACTAATCGAGTCTGTCTCACCTCTAATTAAATATGATAATAAATTATACGAATTAGCCTTGGCTAATCAGTAGTAAATCTAAATGCTAAACATTATAGCCGAGATAGATAACAAATGATTTCTTTTTCAAAAAAAAGCAATGTATCTAGAAATTTTTTGCTGAGATAATTCCCAGTCTAATATTTTAAATCCATCTGATATAAATTGAATCAACATATAAAATGATCAAGACTTTATTCCAAATAGACCTATTGCAAAGGGTGAAAATCCAGCAAGATTTGGTTGCCAATGGTGATTCAAAAAACAAATTTTCTCCTTCTGAAATTGAAGATGTGATAATCCCCATTGGTAGAGAATTAAAAATATCTGGCTGGTACATGCTTGAATTTAATGTTACGCATGATTCATCATTTGCCTCAGCAGAGCTTGTTTTCAGCCAAAACGAAAATTTCGAAGCTATTTGCTCAAGCAAACTTACTATTCTCAGTGGAAAACTTTGCAAAAGAATTGTTTACTTTCCAAAGGTGGTCAGAGTCAATGCGATCAAGTTTTATGGAATCGAAAAAGATTTTTTACCAAACAGATTAAATTTGGTCCGACTAGCACCTTGGTTTGCCATTGATAGAATATTAAAAAAATTATCGAATACGCATCTTTTATTCCGTGGTTATAATAAAAAAACAATATGGTCCATTATTAGAAAAGAAGCGAAAAAAAGAAAACAAAAAACATACCAGGCGGCATTAGATTATTATTCAGATACTTTCCTTAGACATTGTTTTAGTCAAGATTATAACCGATGGTTGAGTAATCGGCAGTGGAAATTTTATGGTGATAGTAAGGGTGATCAGCCTCATAAAAATTACGCAAAACCACTAATATCTATCATAATGCCGGTTCATAATCCTTCTTTAAAATTTTTAAGTGAGGCAATAGATTCTGTTACTGAGCAATCATATAGTAACTGGGAGTTGTGCATTGCAGATGACAATTCGAATGGCCCAGAAGTTCGCGCCGCTCTTCTGAAATACCTTAAAATGGATGAAAGGATTAAGATTGTATTTCGCGATAAAAATGGACATATTTCTGCAGCTAGTAATAGTGCGCTTGCTTTAGCCAAGGGTGATTATGTTGCTTTATTAGATCAAGATGACAGGCTTAATTCAAATGCCCTTTTATCTGTTGTTCAAACTCTTAATAAGGACAAAGATATTTTGCTTGCATATACAGATGAAGATAAGTTTGATCAAGATGGAAAAAGATTTGAACCTCATTTCAAGCCTAAATGGAACCCTGATCTATTACTTTCTCATAACTATATTTGCCATTTTGTTGTGATAAAAAATGAACTAATAAAAAAAATTAATGGATTTCGTGAGGGTGTAGAGGGAAGTCAGGATCATGACCTACTGCTGCGCTGTATGCCCTATCTAAATTCTAACTTGGTGAGTCATATACCAGAAATACTCTATCATTGGCGTGCTACCCCAGGATCAACTGCACTATGTGGAAAAAATAAAAAATATACTCAACATGCAGGTTTACGTTCCATAAGGAATTATATCCAAGAAGAAAAATTATCTGCAGAAGTTTATTACGGTGCAGCTCCAAATACCTATCGTATACAATGGAAAATACCTTCTCCACCTCCGAAAGTAAGTTTATTAATTCCTACAAGGAATGGATTTAATTTTCTTAAATCTTGTATCGAGAGTATTTTATGTAAAACAAGTTACAAGAATTTTGAAATTTTAATTCTAAATAATCAGAGTAGCTGTAAAGATACTTTAAACTTCTTTAAGCATATAGTTTCTGATCCTAGAGTTTCCGTCCACTCCTGGGATCATAAGTTTAACTATTCAGCGATTAATAATTTTGGAGTGAAACAGGCAAATGGTGATTTGATAGGTCTTGTAAATAATGACATAGAGCCCATCAATGAGGATTGGCTGAGTGAAATGGTTCGCCATGCCTGTAGACCTGATATAGGCTGTGTAGGTGCTAAATTATATTACCCAAATGATACGGTTCAACATGGCGGTGTAATTCTTGGGATCGGAGGGGTTGCTGGACACTCACATAAATATTTCAAAAAGCACGATTATGGTTATTTTTCACGACTACAGCTAGTACAAAATTTATCAGCTGTCACAGGTGCTTGCTTATTAGTGAAAAAAACAATTTTTGAGGAAGTTGGAGGATTGAATGAAAAAAGTTTACCTGTGGCTTATAACGATGTAGATTTATGTTTAAAGGTTCGAGAAGCAGGATATAGAAACCTTTGGACTCCATATGCAGAACTCTACCATCATGAGTCGGTATCTCGTGGAGCTGATAATACACTCGTTAAGAGGCGTCGAGCTCAAAAAGAGACTGAATATATGCGCAGTTATTGGGGTAATCAATTGGATTCAGACCCAGCTTATAACCCAAACTTGACACTTGTGCATGAAGACTTTTCACTCGCATAGTTAAAATTCGGTAATGGACTAAATTATTTTAGTCCGATATTTTTGGTTTAAAAACAAAAACTATTGTTAGTTAAAAAGTTAAACTATTTCAAATTTTTAGTCTATTGTTATTTGCTAATTATTAAATGTAGTATTTAATGTTTAGCAATGATCTAAAGGAAATTATGAAATCCTTAAAGCTTAATCTAGGTGCATAATAATGGTACTTATTTATGGTGATTTCTTCTACCGTACTTAAAAAGTTTAAATAGAGCTATATTTTAAATTTAGCGCTAAGTGGAAAGAAAAATTTTGATGAAAAGATCCTGGCTCTAAATTTCTATCATAAATATTATTAATTAACACACAGGTAAACCAACGCCTCTGGCGGTGAGACTTGACAAGGCTCAGCCGTTCCGGCGTGCAGAGTAAAAATATGGCCTCCATGAACGGGCAAGTTCTAGAAGGAGGCCATATGCGAGATTGGCAGTGCCAAGCTCACGTGAAACATTATTGCAGGTACCACGTGGTATTTGTGCCCAAGTATCGAAAGAAAGCGTTATTTGGGACATTGAGGCGGGAGATTGGAGCAATATTCCGAGACTTATGTCGTCAAAAGGGCATTGAGTTAGTCGAGGGGTACGCAATGAGGGATCACATTCATATGCTGTTAATGATTCCTCCGAAGTTTAGTGTTTCCAATACGGTTGGGTTTCTGAAAGGGAAATCTGTGATCCAGATATTTCGAAAGTACAAGCATGTACAGAGAAATTTCACAGGAAGACACCTTTGGGCTCGGGGTTACTGCGTGAGTACAGTGGGGCTTGATGAGCAGATGATTCGAGAGTACATCAAGAATCAAGAGGTCGAAGAATGCCGGCAAGAGCAGATTCAACTAGCGGGGTTGTAACTAGCCCCCTCTGGGGGCTTTCACCATACCACCCGCTATGCGGGTGGTTGCTGATTCATAAATCTTTTAGAAACGAGGTGTCACACTTTCTAAGTTGTTTTAAGAGTCACACCATTTAAGGGGTTTATAGATAGAATAGAGTACGATAATACCAGTTAGGCATAAAAAATTTCTACATCATAAATATCTCCCCATAAAGATCACAACCACGCCATAAAAAATCCCCAAGGAGCTAATAAGGTATATTCTGGTAGAGCGTTGCGCCAAATTGAGATTTTGGTGGCATTATCAGGAATATTCGCTATATATATGTGTACCCTTAGCATCACTCACAATAATAAGAGTGTTTATATAGAACGATATTCAAGAAATATTATCTATGAACCCTATGGCCAAACGCTCAAACTGGCAGATCCAACGGGACGTGATATATTCACTCCTTATTCGCGAGATGAAGACCCGCTTCGGTAAGTGGCGGCTCGGCTATGCTTGGGCATTACTAGAGCCTGCTTTACATATAATGGTGTTGGCAACCATCTTCAATTTAATTGGAAGAAGTTTTTATCCAGGTATCCCTACTGTATTATTTATGCTCGGTGGTATTGCGCCTTTTTTGTTTTTTAGTCACTGTTTATCAAAAGGAATAGCGGCTGTATCATCCAATCGTGGTTTATTCAATTATCGTCAGTTGAGACCCTTTGATACTGTAATAGCAAGAGTCTTTTTAGAATTTTCAGTTTACATACTTTGTATGTTGGTTCTAATGATTATACTTGCTTGGGTGGGAGTTTTTGTTCCTTTTGGGGATATACTTTTGTTATTTGAAGTAAATATTTTATTTTTTTGTTTCTGCTTTGGTCTTAGTTTGGTGTTATGTGTGCTTGGTGAAAAGCATCCTGAGATTTCAAAAGTTATTCCACTAGTGAATAGACCTCTATATTTTATTTCTGGGGTTTTTTTTTCCCTGGAGCAAATTCCAGAGGAGTATCACCAGTATTTACTATGGAACCCTTTACTACATGTTATTGAAATAACAAGAGAAGGTTTATTTGCGTCCTACGAAGGTAAATTTTCTAATTTCCAATATTTGATCTTTTCTTCAATGGGTATGCTTGCTTTGGGGTTGTTAACTTACAGGGCTTATTGGAGAGACTTGGTGAGAAGTCAATGATAAAGTTAGAAAACCTTACCAAGTCATATCGTACGCCTCATGGGCGAAAGATCCTTTTTCAAAATGTAAACGCTAATTTTCCAGAAGGAAAAAATATAGGAATTCTAGGAAGAAATGGAGTAGGTAAGTCGACTTTATTAAGAATTATGGGCGGGATTGACTACCCTGACTCTGGAAAAGTTGTAACAGATAAAAGAATATCCTGGCCTATGGGATTATCCGGTGGATTTCAAGGGAGTATGACAGGTAGAGAGAATGTTGCTTTTGTTTGTGGAATACATGGTGTTTGGAGAGAAGAGAAACGCAAAGTAATGAACCTAGTCCGAGAGTTTTCAGAAATTGGTAACTATTTTGATGCTCCAATAAAAAATTACTCCTCAGGTATGCGTTCTCGATTAGCTTTCGGACTTAGTATTGCGTTGGATTTTGATGTTTATTTAGTCGATGAAGTAATGTCGGTGGGTGATGCTCACTTTCGAAGTAAATGTGAAGCTGTTATTTCTGAGAAACGAAGAAAATCTAACTTTATTATCGTGACACATGCAATACCAATTATAAGAAAAAATTGTGATGTGGGGCTTTATATTGATAATAATGGTGTGAAGATCTGTAAATCCATAGGAAAAGCGATTGCTTTATATCGAGCAGGTATACCAGATTACTCAGATGGGAAGAGAGAAAATAATAAGTAATAATTTAATAAGTCAATATGAATAAGTCGATGAAAGCGGTTCAAATTTTAAAATTAAATCATATGAATGGTACGTTGCAGAAGATCACAGATGATCTAGGAAGGTTTCTGAATAAGTTTTCCAAATTAAGCAGTAGCATTATAAAAAAACTTAAAAAGGAAAGTAGATCATTTCTCTCTAGGTATATCTGGTTTCTGATATTCATACTTATGCCAGTATTTATGGTGACTGTTTACTATGTATTTTTTGTTTCTGAACGATATATAAGCATTGCACAGTTGATTGTCAAAGATACTGCATCTTCTCAAGGGGCATCAGCCGGCTTGGGTTTTTTGATTCCTGGAATAGGGAATGATAATCAGGACTCTTTTCTGGTAGTGAACTACATTCAGTCACTAGATATGGCTTTGTATTTAGACAATGAATTGAAGTTATCAGAATACTACAAAAGCGATAAGCATGATATATTTTCGCGCCTATCTACCGATGCTACTCAAGAAGAATATCTAAAGTATTACCGAAATCACATAGTGGTAAATCATGCTGAAGCTACCGGAATAATCACTATAGAAATGCAGGCCTTCGATCCAAGTTTTGCGCGGCTACTCATTGAAACGGTAATACTGAAATCTGAGAACTTTGTTAATGCACTGAGTAACCAACTTGCTGATAAGCAAGTAGACTTCGTCGAGAATGAAGTTGAACTTGCCCAGAGCAAGCTCCGAATGTCAAAGCAGGATATTTTGGATTTCCAAAATAGTAATAATGTGGTAAGCCCTGAAGAGTTAACAAAGGGAATCAGCAGTATTATCCAGAGTTTAGAGGCTCGTTTGGCCGAAGAACGTGCCAAACTTACAGCCGCCAAAACTTATCTAAATGCAGACTCATCACAAATAATTTCAATGCAAGCAGAAATTGGCGCCTTGAAAAATCAAATAGAACTGGAAAAAGTTCGATTGGTTGGTATAGGTGACGAGAAAGGTGAACAGAGACTCAATACATTAGGTGCACACTTTCAGAATCTAGAATTAGATCTACAATTTGCAACTGATGCTTACGCAGCATCACTTAAGGCTCTAGAAAGTGCAAGAATGGAAGCTTCTGGTAAATTAAAACATCTGATGGTTGTAACACAACCATCACTCGCTGAAGAGGCAGAATACCCACATAAGATTTATAATTTAGTGAGCCTCACATTAATACTTTTACTATTGTATGGCATTGTGGTTATGCTAATAGCAAGTATAAGAGATAATCGCATATAAAAGGGCATCGTAAATATAATGCTACTTTAGGGTGCACGATTTACATATAAATCATCTATAGGCTAGGATGAATAATTGAAAAATGAAACTTACTAGTGAAGATACAATTAAATACTTTATATCTATTTTTATTATAATCAGTGTTTTATCATATGGTAAGGTCTTTGCCCTAGAAACACAGCTTATTGATAAAATAGAAATAAGTGAAAAAGCCAAATTAGAGGTCCCCGTTTTTGGGCAAACGCTTTTTCAAGGTGGATTTAAGGATCAACCATTCAATGGATTTAACCCTGACTATAGAATAACAATTGGAGATCAGATTAATCTACAACTATGGGGAGCATATAGCTTTAGTGCTACTTTAGCAGTTGATCCTAAAGGAAATATATTCATCCCAGAGGTAGGGCCAGTACATGTCGGAGGTGTTCAAAACGGAAATCTCAATGATTTTGTTCTACGTCATGTAAAACGGGTTTTCAAAAACAATGTGCAAGCTTATGCGAACCTTGAGGCTAGCCAACCTGTAAAAGTATTCGTCACTGGATATGTGAATAATCCAGGGCTATATAATGGTTTCAGTTCCGACTCGATCTTATACTACTTAGATAGTTCTGGTGGAATAGACGCCGAGAGTGGCAGCTTTGTCGATATAAAAGTGATTAGACAGGGGGAATTAATACAGCAGGTTAATTTGTATAATTTCTTAGTCGATGGTGTTATGCCAGCTTTACAGCTGCGTAGTGGCGATGTCATTGTAGTCGGGGCCAGAAAAGGGTCTGTTACTATCGACGGAGCCGTTCAACAGGCTGCGCAATTGGAATTTTCCGGTCCTTATACTCAATTGGGTGAGATGCTGTTGGTCAGTAAACCAGACCCACAAGCCAACTTCGCACGCATTACGCAAATTATAGATGGAGTACAACAAGCTTACTATTTACCCTTATCTCAGGCAATGACAACTCGACTGTATCCTGGTGCAGAGGTCGAATTAGTGCGTGATAATGATGTACGGTCAATATCAATCTTAGTTTCTGGAGAACTAGACGGACCTGCTACATATATACTGCCTTATGGTGCCACGCTTCATGAGTTATTAATTCAATTAAGTTATCGAGAGAATGCTGATCAAAAATCGATTCAACTTTATCGGAAAAGTGTGGCGGAGAAGCAAAGAGCTGCACTTGGTAGATCCCTTGATGCACTTCAGATGGAAGTTTTGACCCGTCAGCCTACTACGGATCTTGAAAAGGACTCTCAAAAAGATAATGCATTGATGATTCAGAATTTCATTAAGCAAGCTCGTAAAGCAAAACCTAGGGGGCAGGTTGTTATCGCAAATAATCCAAAAGCTTCTGATATGTTACTAGAGGATGGCGATGAAATAGTTGTTCCTTTAAAAGCTTCTACAGTGTCTATAGTTGGCGAAGTGATATTTCCAACATCTCTTATTTATAATAAAAAATATACTTTGGAAGACTATATAGAGCTAGCTGGAGGATTTGCTAATAATGCCAATCGTGATGAATTAGTGGTATTACACCTGGATGGAACAATTACGCGTATTGAAGATCGAGATTTCGATAATCGCCTTGGGAATCGGTTGCGTCCCGGAGATGAGATTATGGTGATGCCAAAGATAAGCGCAAGTGAATTGCAGGTGACAAAAGATATCACAGAAATCTTGTACCGAATTGCCGTTGGAACTGCAGCTGTTCTATCATTCTGAAGTTGGTAGTGTTTGAAAAAAATACGTAATTCATATGATATTACTTGAGCGAAAGAAACAAATAAATTAACTGTTTTCAATATAAATGTAGTACAAAATATTTTGACCCTGGCGCTAATCTAAATATGCTGGAGGAATTGTGACTGCGACTCATTATGGGCGTAGAGGGATCATACTAGCCGGTGGTACTGGAACCCGGCTCTATCCGCTGACTAAGGGTATCAGTAAGCAACTGATGCCTGTATATGACAAACCAATGATATATTATCCACTTACCACATTGATGTTAGCGGGTATTAGAGAAATTTTAATCATCACAACACCTCAGGATCAATGTCTTTTCAAAGCACTATTAGGAAATGGTGCACAGTGGGGAATAAATTTAAGTTATGCAATTCAGAGGTCTCCAAACGGATTGGCTGAAGCATTTATTATCGGACGTGATCATATTGGTAGCAATCCCAGTGCTCTAATTCTGGGAGATAATATTTTTTATGCGCACCAATTTAGCGATCTGTTGAATAGAGCTAATGCCCGGCTCCAGGGTGCCACTATATTTGGATATAGGATTGCAGATCCAGGTGCCTATGGTGTTGCTGAATTTAATCCAGAAGGCAAAGTTATTAGTGTTGAGGAAAAACCAACAGAACCAAAATCAAATTACGCCATCACTGGTTTGTATTTATATGATCATAAAGCTTGTGATTTAGTGAGAGAGATTAGACCAAGTAATCGTGGTGAACTGGAAATTACAGATCTAAATCGAATGTATCTGGATAGAGGTGAATTAAATTTAGAATTAATGGGGCGAGGTTCCGCCTGGTTAGATACTGGTACTCATGATAATTTACTAGCCGCTGCACACTTTGTACAAACCATTGAACGTCGTCAGGGGCTAAAAATTGCCTGCCCAGAGGAAGTGGCTTTTCGTAAAGGTTTTATTTCAGCCGATGAACTTGAAACTCAGGCTCGATTACTTATGAAAAGTGGCTATGGAGACTATTTGATGCGCTTACTTGGTGAGTCAGTGCGAGATCATAATTTTGGGCGTTAATTTTTCCAACAATAACATTAAACAAAAAAATTTATTATTTTTCATTGCAATAAAATGTTACAAGTTAAAAACTATAAATAATGGCTAAAATGGAAATTTAGTACGTTTAAGATTGAACTCTCTTTTAGTGAAGAGTGTTCCATATGTTCGTTAAATCTAACAGCTCATTTCGAATTTAGAAAGGTTCTTAAAAAATTTTTTTGAATAAAAGTTTAATAGAAATCGAAAATGAAGAAGTCAACGGTCTTTCTGTTAATATATCTAAATTTAACTTAATTTTTGGCAACTGATTCATTATTGGTTTCAGCTATTCATGGTAAAAAAGCAATGAATGAGAAGTATCAAGTTCAGTTACTGAAAGATACTCCACTATTTGATGCTGAGTGGTACCTATCTCATCATTCTGATGTAGAGAGTATCAAGCTAACACCAGAGCTACATTACTTACGCTACGGCTGGCGTATGGGGAGAAGTCCATCCGCTTTATTTTGCAGTGTAAGTTATCAGAAGAAATATCCAGATGTCGCCCAAAGCAATGAAAATCCTCTAATTCACTACCTACGATTTGGTAGACGGGAGGGTAGGGAAGTTCAGCCAGTAAGGCAAAGTAACTGGAATATGAAAAATGATAAAAGTGTAAACATATTAAAATATAGAGCGAAAAATTTCGAAAATGATACCGATAATATTGTGGAATCACAATTAAAAGAGACTCAATGTCTACTGGAAAAATATGTAAGACGTTGTCAAGAACTTGAGTATCAGATTATTGATGAAAAGGGATAAGATGTGAATTAGTAAAGGAATACTTGTATGAAGGTACTTATTGTTTTTGGTACTCGCCCCGAAGCGATAAAAATGGCGCCATTATCCTTAAGGCTTAAAGGTGATTCTAGATTCGAGACCAAGGTTTGTGTGACTGCACAACATCGTGAAATGCTGGATCAAGTGCTCAGCTTGTTTGAATTGAACCCAGACTACGATCTTAACTTAATGAAACCAGGACAGAATCTTACTGACCTAAGTGCAAATATTCTAACAGGTGTAAGCAAAATAATTACTAAAGCCAATCCGGATATGGTTTTGGTACATGGAGATACTACAACTACTTTAATAGCAAGTTTAGCTTCTTATTACAATAAAATTCCTATTGGCCATGTAGAAGCCGGCCTACGTACAGGGAATCTATACTCACCCTGGCCAGAAGAAGCAAATCGAAAACTAACAGGGTCTCTGGCTACTCTACATTTTACACCGACGGAAAATTCAAAAATAAATTTGCTAAATGATGGAGTAAGTGAAGATCAGATATATGTAACTGGAAACACAGTTATTGATTCTTTGCTTGAGGTCGTACGTAAACTTGATAACAATCAATCCCTTTATGAGGGGTTAACTAGAGACTTCAGTTTCTTAGATGATACAAGAAAGTTAATTTTAGTCACTGGGCACCGTCGTGAGAGTTTTGGTGGTGGATTTGAACGTATATGTAAGGCACTTGTTGAAATTTCTAAATCTCATCCTAATACTCAGATAGTTTATCCTGTACATCTAAATCCAAATGTACGGGAGCCTGTAAATCGTCTTTTAAAACATGTAGATAATATCTATCTTATTGACCCTTTAGATTACTTGCCATTTGTATATTTGATGAATAGATCAAATATTATTCTAACCGATTCTGGGGGAATTCAAGAGGAGGCACCATCTCTAGGTAAGCCTGTTCTAGTAATGCGTGATACGACCGAACGCCCCGAAGCATTATTGGCGGGTACGGTAAAGCTAGTAGGTACCGATACCTCAAATATTACAAGTGAACTATCTAGACTTCTCACCGATAATGATGAATATAAAAAGATGAGTTATGCTCATAATCCTTATGGAGATGGGCAAGCATGTAACAGAATAATAGAATCTCTGATTGAATTTCAGTGATATTTTGAGTGATACAGGGAACTTCATGAAACTGCCATTTCTAATGGCACTTCCAATGAGAATTAATAGGAATGTTTATGGAATTCGAAACCATTTCCGTTATTGGGCTGGGGTATATCGGATTGCCTACAGCTGCTGTAATTGCTTCCAGGCGTAAGAAAGTAATAGGTATAGATATAGACCAGTATGTGGTTGATACCATAAATAAAGGAAATATTCATATCGTAGAACCTGAATTGGATATGATCGTCCATGCCGCGGTAACTGGAGGCTTTTTAAATGCAACGACTAGGCCTCAAGCCGCTGATGCCTTTTTGATAGCTGTACCAACACCATTCATCAAAGAATCTGAAGGAAATATTCATAAAGCGGATCTTAGCTACATTGAAATGGCTTCTAAAGCATTAGCTCCCGTATTAAAGGTTGGAGATTTAGTGGTATTGGAATCAACTTCTCCTGTAGGAACAACAGAGAAAATGTCGTTATGGCTTGCGGAGGCTAGGCCAGACCTGACATTCCCGCAAACTCATGGTGAGCTATCCGACATTCGAATAGCACACTGTCCGGAGCGAGTATTACCCGGGCATGTGGTTCGTGAATTAGTTGAGAATGATCGTGTTATAGGGGGTATGACTCCAAAATGCTCCGAAGCGGCTAAAAATCTTTATCAGATATTTATCGAAGGTGAGTGTCTGATAACTACAACCAGAACGGCTGAGATGACCAAGCTTACGGAGAACAGTTTCAGGGATGTGAATATTGCTTTTGCCAATGAACTATCTGTTATTTGTAATAAGCTAGGTATTAATGCCTGGGAGCTAATCTTACTTTCTAACCGCCATCCACGTGTCGATATCCTTCAGCCAGGTGCCGGTGTCGGCGGACATTGTATAGCCGTAGATCCCTGGTTTATTGTTGATTCATGTCCTAAAGAAGCCAAACTGATACGTACTGCCCGTGAGGTTAATGACGATAAACCAAAGTGGGTTATTAATCAGGTTAAGGAACATCTAAAGAAGATTCAATCAGAAAAATCAGGTTATACCAATGGTGATATTACAGTTACCTGTTTGGGGATCGCCTTTAAACCTGATATTGATGATCTTCGTGAAAGCCCGGCCCTTAATATAGTGAATGCAATTGCGACTTTGGGTTGTAGATTAAAGGTGGTTGAACCAAATATTGAGAACTTGCCCAAGATGCTCGAACATTCGAACGTTGAGCTTTCTACTTTAGAGAACTCACTGAATGACGCTGATATTGTATGTATATTAGTTAAACATAGCCTATTTTCAGAACAAAAAAGCCTATTAACAAGCAAAAGTAATCTGATAGACGCGGTTGGCCTTCTCGCCTAAGGGTTGGACAGATTAATTAAGTAAACATAAACGGATTTTACAGTTTGCTAATCACTGGACAGAATATTTTATGGATGTGCTGTTAAAACACGCTGAAATACTCTCACAACATTCACTAAGCAGAGTGTATTCATCAGTACCTGGCCGTGTAGCCTATATAGTGAGCCATGGAGAAAGTTATGCCAGTAATGGTTACGCGGTTCGTACACAAGAAGTAGCTAAATCTTTGAATGAGCAAGGTTTTGATACTCTGTGTTTTGTACGTCCTGGAAGACCATGGGAATTAGGTTCACTGAAGAATAAAGTTGACCCTGAAATAGTGATTGATGGAGTCCGCTATATACACAGCCGTTGGAAAAAAGATCAAGCTCCAAATGACGAAAGAGATCATCTCGAATCAAGTGTTGCTCGTTTTTGTGAGCTTTTTAAAATTTATAGACCCGAATTCGTATTAGCTGCGTCAGATTATATTGTGGGACTTCCAGCATGGGTTGCTGCTAAGCGCCTTGGTATACCTTTTTATTATGAGGTGCGTGGATTCTGGGAATTATCCCGAGCTGCTCGAGAACCAGGATTTGATAAAACCTCAATATTTAAAATAGAGGCAGAACGTAATACATTCGTTTGTAAGAAAGCTATAAAGGTATTTACACTTAATCATTTGATGAGAACAGAATTAAGTGTTCGTGGTATAGAAATTGAAAAGATTAATATTCTTCCTTTAGGAATTAATAGGTTACCTATCAAAAAGCATGCTGACCCCGAAGTAAAGAAAAGATTAGGTATAGATCCAGATGATATAGTGATAGGCTATATAGGTAGCTTCAATTCTTATGAGGGTATAGACACTCTTATAGAAGCTTGTAAAGAACTTAATAATCGGCGCGCTCATTATAAGCTTTTACTTGTGGGAGATGAGAACCCAACTAACCAACTAGTTCATTCACAACGTCAACTTGCAAACAAATCATGGATAATTCAGGTAGGCAGAGTAGAACATGAGAAAGTTGCAGATTATTATGCTCTAATTGACGTAATTGTAATTCCTAGAAAGAAATTTCAGGTATCTGAATTAGTATCACCAATGAAGGCTCTAGAGTCAATAGCGTTTGGTAAAAGGCTAGTCGTATCAGATGTGGAGCCACTATTAGAAATTTCTGCTAAGTATGATGGAGTTGTTTCATTTGAAGCAGCTAATGTGACTAGCCTAAGAAATGGGATTCAACAAGTATTAAGTATGCCGGTATCTTCTAACAGGATACCATCAATGAATGAACAATTGAGTGTACTGGTAAATTCTTTACGTGAGAAATTTACTGACAATGTAGAGAGTGTTTCCCAAAGTAGATCCTCAATTGATGTAACTGAACTTATTAATACTGCAAAAGAACTAATAGAACAACCTATAGATACCAAAATTGTTCCAGTTAATAAATGTGTAGCATTTGTAGGAAGTTATAACCCCGATAATGTAAAAGAGGGTTATGCTAAGCGAATTATAAAAATGGCAAAGCTACTCCAAATAAGAGGTTATAAAACTTTCTGCTTTATTAGATCAGAAAATAGATTGGATAAGGGGAAAAGGTCTGAGTTATATAAAAGAGAACTAACGATAGATGGAATACCACATATTCTATATGATGAAGTTGGTAACAGATATGTAAAGAATCATAAATCTTACCTACAAGCAGAAGTTGACGCTTATATAGAGATGTTCAAGATTCATCGTCCATCTATCCTAATCGCCTCAGGAAATTTCTCAACATCTTTACCAGCAATAATATCAGCAAGAAAAGTTTCCCTACCGGTAATTAAAGAGCATTTGTTTTATGCAGATGCATTTATTGATGAAAGTACTTGTTCATATTATTCGAATATTAATTTCACTGATAAATATAGAATCGAGAGAACTTGTGAAGAGTTTTCTGATTACAGCTATTATCTATTTCCAAATGATCCAGATAATAGAGATGCATTTTTAAAACTCATCAACAGAATTGAAGGGTCTTCAAATTACAATGACCCAATAAAGGTTCTTTCCCCAAAAACAATTTTTACAATAAGTCAAACAATCGATAGTAGCGGTCTTTACTATCTTGAATTAGAGGTTAATGATGAAACTGGTGGAAACTCAAAGGGTATAGTTGCCAGTTTTAGATTCTTCGATAAAAGTGGTAAACAGCTTAAAGGTAAAATATCTGGATTTGCTGCTTCAAAAGCATACCCTCACTATCAATACGTGGACACAACTAAAGAAAAAGGGGCTTTAAGGCTGCTAATATTTACTATTCCTGAGAACTCAAGTTATTCAAAGGTAGAGGCTGATATTGTTGCTTTTTCTACAACTGGAAAAATTCAAATACAAAAAGCAAACCTTGGAAAAGTACGCGTAGAGGATACTGCGCGTTGGCTTAGTCAAAAAATTCCAGGTACGCATTGGGTTAAGGCAATAGAACCATTTATTCATAAAGAGGGCGCTACGAGTTTAAGGCTTGCCCTATTAGGCTATAAATATAAGGTCTCAGGTCACCAAAATGATTTGAATCAGCTCAATAGTGCTATACAGGAAATGGTTGAGTTAGATCGAACCTGGGTACCAAATCTCATTCAAAATGACAGAATTTTAAAAATTAAAGAAAACGATAAATTAACAGTTGCTCATCTACACAAAACAGCCTACCCATATGAGAATACAGGTGGAGCTATCCGTTGCTTGAATACGGTTATTTCTCAAAAGAGAATTGGAATCGATCCTTTTATTATCTCTCCAGTAGGGTATCCAAGGTCTGCTGGTATCTCTGGTGTGAGGAATTATGAAAAAATAGAAGGAATAGAACATTTTCGTATTGGTGCAAATACAGACGGTCTTAGAGGCATTTCACTTGCCGATCGAAGCAGTTACTCAGCATTTCATATTGCTATGATCCTTAAAGCACGTGGTGCTCATTTAATACATGCTGCATCGGGTGTTCGAGGATATGAGTTGGCACTTCAAGCACTAGCTATAAAAAGAGCTACAGGATTACCTCTCCTGTACGAAGTCCGTTCATTTCATGAGCATACCTGGACTCCAGTTCGTGGTGACGTGATGGAGCTAGAGAAAACAAAGTTGAGAATAATTAAAGAAGACTTTTGTATGGCTCAGGCAGATTTCGTGACCACAATTTCATATAGTATGAAGAAAATTCTAATTGAGAGAGGTGTTGCACCAGAAAAGATTGGAGTGATACCAAATGCAATTGATGAGAGTAAATATCTCGAAAAAAAATATAAGCCTGTAGAAATACCTGAGTTGCAAGACGCCGATTACGTGGTTGGATACATTTCAAACATGTCCCGTCGAGAAGGACATCAATATTTAATTTTGGCAATTAAAAGACTACGCGAGATCTCTGGATTGAATATTAGAGGGCTTTTAGTTGGTGATGGTCCCGAACGACAAAATTTACAGAACTTAGCTGATCAATTGGAACTTTCTGGAATTATTCATTTTTCAGGTGAAGTTGATCATAGTTTGATTAATTCTTACTATAAAGCAATCGATCTATTTGTTATTCCACGTATACCAGATTATGCTGCGGATTGGGTTACCCCACTCAAACCCTACGAAGCAATGGCTCTAGAGAGACCAATCATAGTAACAGACCTGCCAGCTCTTAAGGAAGTAGTGGGAGAGAATGGAGATAGAGGATTAATTGCAAAACCTGCAGATGTGAATAGCCTAGTGGATCAACTACTAATTTATATTAACGATCCAGCTTTGAGGCAGAATAAAGTAAAAATAGCTAAGGACTGGGTCTTTTCTGAGCGTACCTGGAGTGCTAATGCTATTCGTTATAAAACAATATATAAAGGATTGATCTCACAGGTAAATATGATTGAAGAGGAAGTTCTTCATGCTTAAAGTTATTGATATACCAGAAAAACTATGGCAAAGCTGTGCTGAGCTTTCAAAAAAAAGTACTGTATTAGAATCGGAGCTGTTTAATACCAGTAATGATCACTGGATTTTAGCCTATGGGCCTGTAGCTCAGAGGAATCAATATCAGGCTTTATTATATTCTGCGCATACTGAATATAATGTTAGCCTTCTACCTATCCATAAACTAGATCTATGCGGCGAAATACCATGGCCCGGAAAAGTCATTTGTCATTTTCACTGGCTTCACGATAACACGAAGTGCGCTAAAACTGAAGATGATGCCAATAAGGCTGTAGTGTATTGGGAAAAACTCATCAGAAGAATTAAAGATAACGGTCATAAAATAGTGTGGACGGTACATAATGTAATGCCACATGAAACGGTTTGGATTGAGCAAGATAAAAAAATACATCAATTAGTTGCAGATGCCGCAGATTCTGTGCACATCATGGCAAGTGATAGTGTAAAGCAGACGAGTCATTACTATTCACTAAATGAGAAGAAAACCTTTTTAGTTCCACACCCCAGCTATGAGGGAGCCCAGCCTGATACAATTTCACGAGATCAAGCAAGAAACCAATTGGGAATTACTAGTGATGATTTTGTTTTTCTCTGCTTTGGGGCAGTTATGGAGTATAAAGGTTATGACCGATTGATGAAATCCTATGAGTTTGTCAGGAAAAGGGCAAAAATTAAAACTCGGTTAATTATTGCAGGACTTCCTACAGATGGTCGTTTGGTTGGAGAGATTAAGTATTGGGCTTCAGAGAAAAGTGATGTTATTTTGGACATGACACCTGTTCCTCATGATAAGTTACAGGTTTATTTTCGTTCAGCTGATTTAGCAGTATGCCCCTACTATCGGACAATGAATTCTGGTGCTGCTATGATGGCCATAACTTTTAATGTTCCTGTGCTTGGACCAAATAGTGGTGGCTTTCAAGATCTTGAGCAACGGGGATTTGGCATCACATTTGATAATCATGCTGAAGATTCACTTGCGAAACAAATGTTGTTATATACAGACAAAAAAAATATTTCATTAAATGTTTTTACTGAATCTAAGAGGTCTATTTCCCCTTCTTATGTTTCGCGATTATTTTTTGATAATATAAATAAAATGGTGATCTAGTTGGTGGAATATAAACCCTCTCCATACGTGTCCTGGATTAAACACCTGGACGATTATAATGATAAGAATAAAGTCATTTCTTTAATGAGTAACTGTACAGAGATTCTTGTCCATCCATGCCATAAACCATTATCGATTGAATCAGAAAGTGATGTTTATCAAGCTTTGGATAAAGAAGACAAGACAATACAGCTGTACTTCTACTCTCTTGCTTGGATAATTCCAGTATTAGAAAGTAGTGATTGTGAGAAAATTATAGCTGCTTTACAAATTATTCATAAGGTACTTGATATAACTCCCGAAGAAGAACGAATGGGAGCCTGGAATATGCTGTGGGATGATCATGCAATATGTGAGCGTTCATGCGTATTGCTTGAAATTAGAAAATACTGTGATGCGTTGAATTTAGACAATAATCTTTCCAAGAAAATTGACGCCCATATTGATGAAATTCAAAATCGGTTGAATAGTTTCATAAAAGATGACAAGTGGGCCAACAATAACCACAGAATATTTCATCTTTTAGCTGCGTTTATTAATTCAGATTCTAATGGAGATCTTAATAGAAAGGAAGAGTTAAGATTTTGTATAGCTGATTTTATAAATTCTCTGATGGACCGTGATACGGGTTTTGCCCTCGAACAATGTATTGCTTATTGTTTTTTTGACTTAATTGTTATTAAGAACGTAATTGAAACCATGTCCCTTCTGTCAGCCGAATTGGATTTTGATGTTGGATTAATTGAAAAAAATATGAATGCTCATATGGCTTCATTATCATTTCCTGATGGAACACTCCCCGCTTCCGGTGACACTACCCTTGGAAGAAATCTTAGCGGCCATCAAAAAAAATTCACCCCCGAACCAAATCAATTGGTCTCTTATTGGGAGCGACTTGATAAAATAGGATATTTTCGAGGTCGGGCGAATGATGACTCTGTGCATTTTTTGACACTATCTCATAATGCAGAAAGTGCTCACGGGCATTTTTCACCTCTTCATACAGATGTTTGGTTTCAGGATTTCGGATGTTTGATAGTTGATTCTGGCGGTCCTTATAAATATGGTTCCAAACTGAGATATAATTGGTTTAAAGCAGCTAATGGTCACAATTCATTAGCTATAAAAAACAATAATCATCAGGATATTGTCGATATATCCCTTGTAGCATTAATTAATCGTACAGGATTTGTAGGGCATTCAAAATCAAAATCATCGAATCATCTTAGATCCATTTTTACGTATAGTGACACAATAATTATTCATGAATCCATTACATCTGATAGTGATTGGTCACTGTATTATAATTTTTCAGAAAGTTGTGAATTAAGACAGGTTCAAGACGGTGTATTTGAAATAACTAAATCAGATTGTATAAATAAAATTATTATTCGACTTACGATAGATAATACGGATATTAATATCATTGAAACCGAACGCTGTGTAGGCCATTCTAAAATAGTTAAAGCACCATCATTGGTAGTTAGTTCGTCTATCAATGAGAGCAACTTTTTTTTCGTCTGCTCTAAAGTCTCTTGTTAGAAGCTATTGGTACTCTTATGGGTGTGAATAATTTTATTAATATTCTAAAAGGTTATCTCTTTAACCCTGAAGTTTTTTGGCCTGATGACACCCTGTTTCATAGGAGAAATCGTGAAAAAATTGCGAAAGCTATAGATAATGTGATGGGGTTTAGCAGGCAGGAGTTGGTCAATCAGCTTGTTGAAGATTTGCAGAAAAGATATGAAAACAAAAATAAAACTCTTTATGTAATAAGTTGTGGTTCTTCCGGGTGCCACTTACTTGGAGAGATTCTCTCATCCATCGGAAAATTTAATCTGATTAAAGAGGTTTATTACCCTCCTGCTTTACTATCTCTTTGTGCAGGAAGTGGAACAGGGTTGTCCAAAAAAGAAAGGAAGATGCTTTTTGATATGGTAAGCTACTTCCCTTCCTCAGGGCTGCGAGATAAAAATTATAATATCGTACCTGTGAATATTATGCACTTAAGGGATGATACGCCAACATCCTTAGTACAGGATATGGGTGAGCAACATTTAATTCTTTTGATGAGAAACCCATTTGATATAGCTTACTCAAGATCTTTTAGGAAAGACGTTTATAGAGTTGAAGCAGATCCAGATGCCTCGGATAGAGAATATTTAATTAAACAGGTGAATAATGTTAAACGCTTCTTCAAATTAGCTTTTGAAGAAGAAAATATTTTTGATGACATTGTACGATATGAAGACCTAATAAGTAATTCCTACACTGCCGTCTATGATTTGCTTTTCGCTGCTAAAGAAAAGTTCCCTGAAGCCTGGAAAGAAAGAAATGCATTAATAAAAGCTGGAGAGCATATTGGAAGTAGTTCCTCAATAAATTATAACTCGAGAAAAAAAGAAAAATTGTGCAATGATTATTCTTTAATCTTAAAGAGTAACCTACAGGATTTGTCTGATTTATTAGGGTATCAATGTCCAGATTATATTGCATGATAGAAATTCTGTAATTAATTGTGGAGGCGTGCGTGATTGTCCAAAGATTTAATCTCGGAACTCTTGGGTCGTTATATTTCTACTACTTAGGGAAAGAAGAACAATCGAAATTTAAATTAAATGATTTTATAATTTTACCTGATGAATCTGTACTATATTTTGATGATTTAAAGTTAAAATATAATTCTCTTTATATCGGTGGCGAATTGGCAGTTTCTTATAATGAAATAATGAATAGAATTGAGATTTTCGATTTCAATGATGATTTTAAAAATATTAATAACTTTAAAATTAATAATGTCTACACGATCTCTGATAAGGTTCAAGAAACTGTAAGCTCTTTAAATTTAGAAGGGGCAGCTTTTACAGAATTGAGAAAGATAGCTCTTGTAAAGGTTCCCGTCCTTACATGTTTTTTTGCGATAAAAATTTTAATTTCGAATGGAGTGAATGAGTTTTCTAATGCCAAAGTTTTACTTTTGGCATGTGATAATTTTCGCAGATTAAATCTTTTTTCCTTTACACGCCATATTGCACAGCCCTATATTAAAGAGGCTAAAGATTTAAAAGTTAAACTTAACCAAAAAATATTCGACTTGTACTGCGATGCCCAAAAATATGATAGTTCCATTTTAAAGGATATTTATTACTTTTTAAGACTGGTGGGTGACAATTATTATTTGCTTGTAAATTTAGGAACTATTTATTTCAATTTGGGTGAGCTTGAACTATGTGATCTATATTACAAAAAAGCACGTTTAGCATTGAGAAAGACAAAAATCGATGTTGATTCTATCACACCATTTAACAAGGGATTTATAAATTGGATATCTCTTAATGAATGGAACAAGGAATTGATGCCCCCAATACATAAGGAATATCAATTATTTCCCGTCAATAGAAATCAAGTTTCATGTGTGCATATGGTTAGTGCAGATGTATCATACTTTAATCTCTATGGAGAAAGTTTAATAAACTCTAGCTTAGATAATGCATTTGATGGCTTTGTAGTTCATATTAATGTTATTAATCCTAGTGATCAAATAATCACTAAGTTACAAACATTTCAAGATTTATATCCATCTATTTTTTCTTATTCTGTAGAAAGGATTCCGGATGAGAGATGTAGTAAAGCTTACTATGCATCAAGTAGATATATCCATCTGTATAAATTGATGAAGCTATATAAATCCGCAATATTTGTTACAGATATCGATATGAGAGTCAACACTCCCTGGGCAATAACATATCAAAAATATAGAAAATATGATATATGCTTACATAGTAAAAAAAATGTTGATTTAAAAAACTACTTATCAATACAAGGTCGTCCTTGGTCAATTCCAGCAGGTTATGTCTTTATCAATGCAAAAGAACCTGGTGTCAAATTTAGTAATTATATTGCATCATATATTCTATCTAATTATCGAGTTGAAAGTAAAAATCATACCAACTGGGTTATCGATCAAGTTGCAATACGTAGATCTTTAGACGCCCTAATTAATGAAAACCAAAATTTTTTAGTTGGGCGGTTGAGTTGTAATTTTATGAATGCACCAAGAAAGTCAGTTGAAACTAAATTATCATGGATTAATAATGTCAATGAAGATTTGATCTCAGATAAAACAAGTATCTAGAAGTGATATTTCCTACAAAATATCTAAAGTGAAAAAATGTGAGAAAAATATATTTGCATATCGGTACACATAAAACAGGAACCTCATCCATTCAGAAGTTCATGTCAGATAATTACTCAAATTTAATCAAATATGGTTTTCTGTATCCAAAAGTGGCAAGAGTAAGCCATGGGTCTCATCATAATTTACAGTTCCAAATAACAAATGATCCACGCTATAAAACTAAGTTAGGAGGGTGGGTTGAGTTACTGAAAGAAATTAATGAATCAAATTGTGAAAATGTAGTATTAAGTTGTGAAGCATTTTCAACTTTACAAGGGGGTGATCTTATGCCCCACTATATCTATAGCTTTGCACAAAAATTTAGATTTGATGTTGAGGTCATATGTTATCTAAGACCTCAATATGAGCTGATTGAGTCTTTGTGGTTGCAGGAAACAAAATCTGGACAGAATATTCTATCTTTCGATGATTATGTAATTAAGCAAATGCTCAAGCCAAGATTTAATTATTTGAAACTTTTCCAAGCTTGGTCAAACTACTTTAAAACTTCATTCTATATGTTCGATGAAAATGTAAAAGATAAAGGCATAATCCCCTGTTTTATTTCTGCAATTGGTGCATCTTTAATTCCTTCTTATGAGGAAGAACTTAATGTAAATAATAGAGTAAGTTATGAGCTTACAGAAATAATTAGGGGTCTTACGGCTAGACTTTGGAAAAAAGGGTTTACCAAGGCACAAACAGAGAGATGGGCACATAAATTTAGGTTCAAACATTCTGATTATGGTAGTAGGTATGGCGTCTTAACAAATAGAAATGCTATTAAAATTTTTGATTATTTTGAGAAATCAAACAAAGAATTATCCTACCAGTACCCAGAACTTCAGAAGTTGTCAAGGCCTCCGGTTGAAAAACTGAAAATACAAAAATTAGATAATTTAATCTTATCTGAAAGAGAATGTTTTTTTATGGATATCATTTCTGATTTATCATCTCCTGACCTTAAAGCAAAATAATTTTTATATAATGTAAAGGATAAACATATTAAATACTGCGTAAATTTAACCAGTTTTTATAACCAGTTGTAAATCAACAATGTTGATTGATGAACCATTAGGTAGTTGTTTCTTCATTATTTTAATATACATAATTTTTTTTGGAAAATGATATGATAAAGCCCCCATCTTTTTATCCACATCAGGGCGTACACAGAGATTTCTTTATTATATCAAAATCTAAAGAAACAAACAGAATTCGACTTGATTTAGAAGCGCTAGGAGGTATGCGTTTCGAAATCGGGAAATTCCTTTTATATATTTGGAATGTACAATTCTCAAATATAATGCTTTTTGGTTATGGTATTCTCGATGGCGTTTTTAAAGTTGGACCAGAATCGCTAGATAAAGCACCGAAATCTCCCGGCGCCGGTGCATACGTAGTTATAACTATCGATAATGATTTAATAAATATTAAAACGGACTTTGGCGGACTGCATGTATTATATTATTCAGACGATATTGTAACAAACAGGCTATATTTAAGCGCCTTGGCTGCTAATAGAATCGATTATAAAGCTATTGCATCTGTGTTCCATAGTAATCATATGTTTTGCCAGCAGTTCAACGTGTTGAATATGCCCATAAAAGGACTAAAGATCGCTCTCCCTGGGAAGCAAATTTGTATAAAAGAAAAAATAGACTTTGTTGATGATTATGCCAACTCAAATGTTGATCTAGGGAGCAGTTTAATAATAACTCCAGATGAATATCATTTCTTAATTCGTCAGGCGGCGACAGAAATTGTTAACAATGTAAATTCAATATTAGACTCTGGGTTACCTGTTATCTGTGACTTGACTGGTGGCCGTGATAGCAGAATTGTTCTTGCCGCTTTGATAGCCTCTGGACGGGTTAGAGATGTTATATTTAACACCAAGTTTTCACTACCTGATGCGAAACTAATTAGTACAGTATCTAAGTCTGAAGAATTTAAGAAGAAAACACTTGATCGAAATATTGCTACCGGTCTTGTAAAAAAATATGGTGGTGAATATGGCTGTAAAATTGAAGCAGAAACATTTTATCATTATTCGTTAAGCGATAAAATTAATGCAAGAAGAAGTCAGCTTTTTGGTGCTTATCATTTTGTACATCCATCTCAGTTGAATTCCGTTTCTGCAATTTTCCCTACTCCTAGAATAAGAATGATGGGAGGATGTGGCGAGGTTTACAGAGATTACTACCAGAATTTCTTTGGGCATAATCTATCTGAACATGATTATATTAATGTTCTCGATAGTGCTTTATTAAATAGATCTCTGATTAAAGATGGCAATTTAAGTTACGATGTTTCAAGGGAAAGTTTTTTTGAAACTTTTGAAAAACTACCAGGGGTCAGCTTTTCAGAAAAACTGGATAGTCATTATTTTGTTTTTAGAAATAGATTTCATTTTGGCTCTAACAACTCAACAGTATCAAAGGACGTTAATATAAGTCCGATATTGGTTCCATCATTATTTGCTGCATCAAGATTATTGCCCAGAAAAGAGAAAAGAACTAGTCGTATATTATTTGATATAACAAAGGAGCTTTGTGAGGAGCTGGCCTATTGTGAGTATGACAAGCCGAATGATTTTGATCTCATAAATTCTCAATATCATAAAAAATCAAAATATGATGGACATCTAATTCCAATTGACCCAGCGCCAGAATTACTGACAAATTTAAATAATAATTGGAAGTTAAGAAAGTTAAGGCCATCGGCTGAAAAATTTAATTATACAGATTTATGCAAAAAAGAAATTGATAAATCTTTATCATATATAGCATCACGAAGCAATTCAAGCTCGAGGCATATTGATAGAGAATTATCTTTATTCATGAATAATTTTCATAAAAACATTCCTACGAGACTTGGTTCGATTATGTCAAAGTTCCATGGACTAGAAGATTATTTCAAATTTTTGTATTAATTTTCTTAGAATTCCCTAAGATGGAGGATGCTATGCATATCGTGATAATAGCCGGTGGTTCGGGTTCTCGTTTATGGCCTGTATCAAGAGAGGCAAACCCTAAGCCATTTATAAAAATGAATGATGGGCTTTCACTTCTTCAGAAAACATTCCTTAGAGGAATTTCTATAGATTCCGTGGAAAGTGTTATCACAGTAGCAAATACGGAACTTTTTTTTCGTATTGAAGACGAGTATCGTGAACTATCACCCACCATACCACTTCATTATTTATTAGAACCCTGTGGCCGTAATACTGCACCTGCGATTTATTCTGCAGCTTTGGAGTTACAGCTTCGCTATGGTAGTGATGCATTGATGTTGGTCCTTCCAGCTGATCATTTGGTAAAAAATCAAGATGCCTTTATAAAAGCAGTTAATATTGCTTCCGAGGTAGCTAATGAGGGTCGACTTGTTACTTTTGGAATTCAACCAACATGTGAAGAAACAGGTTTTGGGTATATAGAAATAGCTGAGGGGTGTGACACTTCGGGCCGACATGCATTCAATGTAGAACGCTTTGTAGAAAAGCCAAATCATAGCTTGGCTAAGCAATACTTTTCGAGTGGGCGCTACTTATGGAACTCAGGGATGTTTTGTTTCCGTGTAGGTACATTATTGGAAGAGATGTCTACTCACTCACCAAGTCTTGCTGAGAGTGTAGATAGTGCCTTCGAATTCTGTCATCGCAGTGAGGGAAGAGGTTCTACGTTGGCTCGGTTTGACCCAGAAATTTTTGCCAGGGTAGAAGAGGATTCCATCGATTATGCACTGATGGAGAAATCTTCAAGAATATCTGTGGTTCCTTGTAGCCTGGGTTGGAGTGATATTGGCTGTTGGCAAGCCATGTCTAAACTGGTGGAATCTGACAGCAATGGAAATCGAGTAGTCGGTATTGCTGAACTTGAGGATTGCTCTAATATCTATATTCAAAGTTCATATCGACTAACGGCTGCGGTAGGTGTTGAAGATCTTATGATTATCGATACACCTGATGCCCTACTGGTAGCTAATCAAGATAGTAGTCAGAAAGTCAAGCAAATAGTAAAGCGTCTTAAGGATAGCGGTGGAGAATTGCATCATCAACATGTAACTGCTCATCGACCCTGGGGAACCTATACCGTACTAGAGGAAGGCGAAGGTTTTAAGATGAAGCGTATTGAGGTTAAGCCTGGAGCTTCTCTGTCTTTACAAATGCATCATCATCGAAGTGAGCATTGGATTGTTGTAAAAGGCACGGCTAAGGTAATCAATGGTGATAAAGATATTCTTCTGAGGACCAATGAATCTACCTACATCCCAGCTGGGCATCGACATAGATTAGAAAATCCTGGAATAATTCCACTCATTATGATTGAAGTGCAAAGTGGTGAATACTTGGGAGAAGACGACATTGTACGTTTCGAAGATAGTTATGGGCGATGTTAATTATGTCTAAAAAAGACAAACATAGAGAATTTAATTGTGTTATTGTCCAATGCAATTGTATTTAGCTAGATTGATTATTTTTTAAAATTTAAATGTTATTATTATCAATAAATTAAAAACCAAAGCTTTATGAATGCATGGCATTATCCAGTTCACCATTTGGGATAATATCATTAACCTTAATTCTCATGAAACTCTGAGGGGTTATCTACCATTATGTCTGAAACTCAAATGGATACCCTGAATGAGTTAATGGAAAAAATAGAAAGTAAGATCTGTGTGGTTGGTAACGAAAATTCTAATAAGTTCACCCGAGACCTTATTAGGGTTCAGGATCGGCTTTATATGCAATTAGAGGCCCTTAGCTGGCTACAGCAACGGTTATCTATTAAGGGACAGTTGCCACCACTGAGAGGTTGGGCTACATCTCCAGATATTTTACTAAAGCTCCATACTCATATTATGACACACCGTCCAAAAGTGATTGTTGAATTTGGTAGTGGAGCCTCTACATTAGTGATGGCAGACGCACTGCGTCAAAATGGACTTGGCAAGCTAATCTCTATTGAGCATAGTATTCACTATGGTAAGCAGACACAATCTGCTCTCGAAATAGAGTATCTGCAATCATGGGTAGATCTTCGCATTGGAGACTTAGAAGTCTGGAATGGGGAACATCTGCATAAAAATGATAAAATGACCATGCCTTTACTCTGGTATCCTCTATCACTATTACAAGGGATTGAATTTGTAGATCTAGTTTTGGTGGATGGGCCTCCCGGTGCAACATGTCGGCATAGCCGCTATCCTGCACTACCAGCTTTGTCAGATAAGCTATCGTCTAAGGCTGAAATATGGATGGATGATACTATCCGTAAAGAAGAGCGAGAGATCTGTGAACAGTGGTCGAAGAAATACGGTTTAATTTTGGAATACTATCCAATGGAAAAGGGCTTGGGCCGTCTTATTTCACCAAAATAAAATTACCCGCCAAAGGAAAATTTCCTTTTGTCATAAGTAAAACCAAGTGAGATACTTGCTACTTCCGTTTTTTAGTGGATATAAATATAAAATTTGAGTGTGCCATGCATTTACGGATGAGAGAAATTTAAAAATATATTGTTGTCGCATATTACATTCATAAGATTCATTTATTTTAATGAGAACAATAGCTAGAAAATTTAGTCTTCATGACATCTAAATTCATCTTTAGATTTATATATGTAGGGATATTAAAACTAACTTGACTGTTGGCGCTCGTTTGTTTTAATTATTTTGTGTGTTTTTATTAATTTCAAGAATTACACCATATTTAATTTTTTTATCTGAATATTTGTTAAGAATACAGCTTCAATAACAAAAATATTTTTGCTTGACATGCTGATTTTTATAATTTTTTCAATTGTATGTATTAGTCACCTATAAAGCATTTATTGTTACAAATCTAATGTATCTTTTAAGAAGTACACTAGGCCGATAAGGGAACTATTGAAATGCAATCTGATCTGGCGTTAAAACCCGCAATAAATAACTTGGCCCAAAGTTCAATGTTTTGGGCGCCAACTTTTCTTCGTAAATCCTTATGGTTAGAGCATGTTCCCTTTCTTTTTTGGTTGATGGAGGCACATCAGCCAAGGATTTCAATGACCTTAGGATTGGAAACTGGTGTTGCTCATCTTGCACTTTGTCAAGCAGTTCAAAGATTGAGAATGGAGACGCGTTGTTATGTGACTTATCCACAGGTTGTGAATGATCTAGAATCTTCAAGTTTTGAAGCTATAAATTTCAATGATCAGAACTATGATAGTTTCTCTCTTAGGTTAGATAGTAGCCTGCTAAAAGCTGCTAGTCAGTTTAAAGACAGAACTATTGATCTTCTCTTAGTGAATCCCACTGAGGAAGAGGATCTAGATGGCTTATTAACACGTTGGAAGTCAAAACTCTCTCCCTACGGAATACTGCTTATACCTGGTGTTTCAAAATTGGCACCAAACTGTGAAATTAATCATGTCTTTCAGGAATTTTCAAAAGAATATCCAACTTTTACATTTCATCATGGCGAAGGGTTGGGTGTTGTTTCTGTAGGTGGTGAATTAGGCCCTCTAATGACTAATTTGTTTGATAGGGTTGATTCAAATTCCTCCTTGCAAGTAGTCAGAGATGTGTTTGCCCGTCTAGGCAGGACTTGTAAAGATGCATTACAGGCTAAAGAATATCAACAAAAAGCTGAAATATTGGAGACTAATTTAGGCGAGCAAGAAAGTAAATTGAAGCGGTTGGGGGAAGATTATGGAGATGCTCAGATTCAACTGGATTCTAAAAAAAGAGAGTTGGAAAATTTTAGCTTGCGCATGGAGAAAATTGTTGAACAAAACGCTCATGAGCGTGGCCAATTGGCTGAGAGAGTCAGTGTTTTACAGGAGTTTCGTGATGATCTGAAAGTTGAAGTTGAAAAACTACGTCAGAGGCTAGATGAACAATACCAACAAGTAAATGAGCGTAATCAACAACTTTTACAGCTTCATGCAGAAGGTATTGAGCTGAGACAAGAGTTAGCAAAATATCAAGTACGCTCAGAATATAGCACTGAAGAAAAGAATAAAGTTCAGTCTGAGCATCAACGGTTGAAAGAGTTGTTAAAGCAGCAAAAAGATGAATCTGAAAAATTATCAACAAATATCAAGGATTTAGAGCATAGGCTTTCCTTAAAAGATGAGTTATTAAAACAATTAAAAGATGAAGGTACTAAAAATCTTGAAGAGATTAACTCACGAAAAGAGGAGTTAACTAAGCGGGATGAGAAGTTGCAAGCTATAAAACATGAATTAGCAAGTGAACGGGATTTCCACAAAAAAAAAGACAATGAGGTTGCAGCTTTAAAGCTAAAGCTTGAGGAGAATGAAAAGGCAAAAATAGAACTCCAAGACGTTATCTCTAAGAACGATGAAACATTAAATGCACAAAGATCTATAAATGATGTTCTAAAAACAGATTTATCAATACAGGAACAGCAGCAAAAAAAGGTTCAAACCAGAGCTGAAAAACTGGAGAAAGAGCTAGAGGAAGTTTTATGCCAATCTGTTAGTGCCGTAGCTTCTAAAACAGAACTTGAGCAAAAGTTGAAAAAATTACAGGCAGAAGAACAGATTAGAGTTCAGCTCCAGAAAAACTATTCGGAATTGGAAGCTAAATTTTCTGAAATTAAGGCTAAATACGATATTAATGTCCTGGACAAGAAAAAATTTGATGAGGAGCATCAAAAATTTCAGGAAGAAAAACGGATCAGGGAGAAAGCTGAAGAAAGTGTTTTGAAGCTTGAAAAGAATCTCGCTGAGGTTATCAACAAGTCTAAAATTATTGACTTAGATAAGAAGAAACTTGAAGAACAAGTTCTGAAGTTAAAGGGTGAAGAACAACTTAAGAAACAGGCACAAGATCAAGTATATCAACTAGAAAATAATCTATCTCAAGCTAAGAAAGATTCGGTCAGTATTGCTTTAGAGAAGAAGAAGCTTGAAGAAAAAATACAAAGTTTAGAAGGGGAGCAGAAGCTAAGAAAGCAAGTACAAGACTGTTTAGCTCAGTTAGAAAAAAATCATACTGAGCTTGTTAAAGAGTCAGAGAGAACGATTTTAGAAAACAAAAAGCTTCAGGATCAGATAAAGAAATTAAGTGAAGAGCAAAAGCTTAAACAAATAGCTCAAGATCGCGTTTCCAAGCTTGAAAAAAATATTGTTGAGTTCAAAAAGGCTTCTGATAATCATGCTCAAGAAAAGAAAATATTAGTAGAGCAGGTGAATTCCCTAAAAGGAGAGAAGCAGTTAAGAAAGCAGGCCCAAGATTGTGTGGTTCAACTTGAGAAGAGTCTCACCGAGATAGGTAAAAATTCTGAAAGCATTTTTGCCGACAATAAAAAACTTCAAGAACATCTGGCAAAATTAAAGCGCGAGAACCAGTTGCTTCTAGACTCGAAAGAGCAGTCGACGCAACTGAAGAAAAAAGTTTCTGACCTTGTGAGAGATTTAGAAAATGAATCCAGGGAAAAAGTTGCTTCTGAGTTTAAGGTTAAGAAATTAGAGGAGGAAAAGCTTCAGTGGAAGGAGGTAAAAAGCAATTCAGAAAAATTGCATAAAACTATAGAAGATATTGAGCTTAAGCTTAAAGTTTCTTATTCAGAGAATGCAAAGTTGTTGCAACGAACACAGAATCTAGTGCAAGAGCAAAGCAAATGGAAAGAGACCAGAACTCGTGCTGAGAAGCTAGAAAGTACTCTTGCTGAAATGGAATCTAACTATAAGAAAATTTCATCTGAAAAAAATCAACTTTTCACTCAGTTGGATTCTCTCAATAAGGAAAAAGAAATCTGGCACAAAGCACAAGAACAGGCTAAAAAAGTTGAATCAAATTTGATTGATCTACAAAGTAAGTTTAATGCTGTTGATCAAGAAAAAATAAAAATTGAACAAAAGCTCACAGTATTCGAGGAAGCTCAACAACAGTGGCTACAGACTCAGGAGTATGCAGAAGAACTTGAGCGTGATCTCGCGAAAGCTGAAAGTAAGTTAGAAGCCGTCTTAATTGAAGAAGGCGAGCTTGATGAGTGGATACAAGCTCTAGAAGAGGAAGAGGAGAGAAGAAAAACAGCACAGGATCTCACAAAAAAATTGGAACTGGATCTAGAGGAGCTCAAGGAAAAATCAAGTTTTACTTATGCTGAAAAAACTAAACTTGAAGATAGAGTCCTGCTATTAGAACAGGAAATCGTGGAGATCCAAAGAAAGTGTGAGAATAAAGACTTAGAAAAATCAGAGTTGGAAATTAGGGTAGGTGTACTCCATGATGAGTGGCAGAAAGCACAAAACATTGAAAAACAACATAGGAGTGAAATCGATCAACTCAAGACTAGGATTGATGAGGTTAAGTCAGGTAAAAGTTTATTTCAGAGTAAAAGCCAAAAACTGGCTCAGGAATTAATTGAAAAAGAGTCTTTGTTAAAGGATTGTTCTAATGAAATATCAAACCTTAATGAGTTGTTAACTATTTCTGAAAAACAGAAGACCGATTTAGAGTCTAATTATGAAGAAAAGAATCTTAATTTGAATAATAATATTAAACATCTTGAGAATGAGTTGATAGATCGAAATGAGGATCTCGTTGAGTTTAAGAAAATTCATGATCGACAACAGGCGGCCCTTGAACAATTGAAGAAAGATTTATTGACGAGAGATATGCACTCTCAAAAAGATCAGGACCGTGTACTTCAGCTAGAACAATCACTTAAGTCCACTGAAGAAAATCTAAGGCAATCTAGGCATGAAAGACAAGAGATAGAAAAATCATGTGAGGAACTTAGTTCTCGATGTAAGAGTTTAGACCAGGGACTGAAGTCAGTCGAAAATGAACGGGATACACTTTTGCAATCGAAACAACAGTTACAGCTCCGTATTCAATCCTTAAAGTCGGATTTAGCTGGTGCAAAAGGGGCTGTTGATGAACGTTTTAAAGAACTTGCATTACTGACTCGTTTATTGGAAGAAAAAGAAGAAGAAATGACTAGTCTTCGTATGAAGATAGATGGAAATCTTGAGAAGTGCCTAAGTGAGGTTGAGCAGGTGGGCAATAAAAAGGGTCTTCCAGTTGCTATTCCTTTTAGTAAACGTGCGAAGAAAATGCGCAAGCAGAAAAAAGACTTAGATCAAATTACTCATTCAGGCTTGTTCAATGCCGAATGGTACTTAAACTCCTATCCAGATGTAGCAGAAGATAAAAGCTCAGCAAGTAATCCAGCTTTACATTACCTAAATTTGGGTGCCTTCGAGGGACGTAATCCAGGGCCTGATTTTGATAGTCAGTGGTACCTTGATAGTAATCCTGATGTTAAAGATAGCGGATTTAATCCTTTGATTCACTACATCTCTATGGGAAAGGATGAGGGCCGACAGCCACTACCCTGTTGAGTTATTCTATCCTGTGTTTTGTATCAAGCGCCTATTTCGTATGCTAAAAGGCAAATTTTCAAAATCCTATTCTACAAGGAATGAGGATCTTTTGATTACTGCCGAACAGTTCGACTCGGATTGGTATCTCAATACCTACCCAGATGTTGCTGCTGCAGGAGTCAACCCTTGGATTCACTATATTAACCATGGTAGATTTGAGGGGCGACGCCCCTTTCAAAATCGAGTTATCGCATGGGAATATCATCTGTGGAGGGGAGGCGATAGAATACTTTTACCCAGACTAGAGCACTTTTTATTAGAGACCAATGCAATTGAGCAAGAGCGTCAATATGCAATCTGGACTATAGCACGCTGGTATGCAGTACATAATGAGTGGTTGAAGGTGTTGAACTCTCTTCAACTGCTTCTAACTTCTCATCATTTCTATCCCTCTCATGCCGGCCCCTATCTGCTTTTATTTGAAGCTGCATTGCAATGTAATAGATGCCATACAGCTAAGAAAACGTTTGAAATACTTTCTCGGCGTTTTGGAAGTCAGATTGATGTATCTCTTGCAGAGATTAATTTACTTTCTTCTAGAATCATTAACGGTTTTGGCGATAGAAACCTAGATGAATCACGTTTAACTATACTGAATAGAATTTTTTTACAGCATGGACTGTATACTCTAGATGCAAAAAGCAATGCGACTCTAAATCTCGATTCCCTCTATCTAAAAAAATCATTACCAGTTACTAAAGATTGTGAGGGAATAAAGGTATCGGTGATAGTTCCTGTTTATAATGCTGAACGGACTCTAATTACGGCACTTCGTTCATTGTGTGAACAAACTTGGCGAAATTTAGAAATTTTGATAATTGATGATGCCAGTGAAGATAACACTTGGCAATTAATACAAAATTACATAATAAATACTTCTTTACAGCCTGGTATAGCAATTAGATTGCTACGTCATAACAAAAATTTAGGAACCTATGCCGCTCGAAATACAGGACTTTCTGTTGCTGAAGGTGACCTGATTACAACTCATGATAGCGATGATTGGTCACACCCTCAAAAGATCGAATATCAGGCTAACGCCCTATTATCTAATCCTGATAAAGTTGCCTGTACCTCTCATTGGGTACGGACCACAGAAAATTTTCTTTTTTCGCACTGGAGGTTGGAGGATAGTTGGGTTTACCGCAATATTTCTTCTTTAATGTTTCGTCGCTCAGTTTTTAACGCACTGGGCTATTGGGATAGGGTATCTGTTAATAGTGATACTGAGTATTACCTAAGAATTATCAAATATTTTGGGGGCGATGCTTTAACCGAAATTTTACCCGGAGTACCTCTTAGCTTTGGTCGTATTCACAAGGATTCTTTAACTCTTTATGACGAGACTCACCTTATTACACGTTATTATGGTGTTAGAAAAGACTATGAGGATGCGGCTAGGCGCTGGCATTCAGAAATTAAGTCCCTAAATGATCTTTATTTACCTGAAATACCTAAGGTTAGGCCTTTCCAGGCTCCTTTCGCAATCTGTACTACCAGAAAAAATGAAAATATATCTAACCCTATGGATCTGGTACAACAGTCTGGTTATTTTGATCCTGCATGGTATCTGGAGCAGTACTCAGATTTGCAAGATGCAACGGTAGATCTATTTGAGCATTATTGGAAAGTGGGTTCTATGGAGGGGAAGGATCCAGGTCCATTGTTCAGTACCTCTTACTATGAGTATCGTTTTCCTCAGGCTAGGGCGGAAAATTTGCCCGTATTACATCATTTTTTAACTGTGGGATGTGTACAAGGATTAAAACCTCTGGATGTATTACCTGGAAATCAATTACAGCGTACTGGAGCACTGAATCTTTTAATATGTGCACACCAGGCTGGTAAGCACTTATATGGAGCTGAACGTAGCTTACTAGATGTGCTTAAAGTTTTAAATGAATTGGGAGTAAATCTATTTGTTGTACTGCCAAGCGCTATCAATGCTGAATACATTAAGTCTATTAGGTCTAAGGTGGTAGCACTTACAGTTATTCCTTATGGTTGGTGGAAGGCTGGGCGAATTATTAACTCCCTTACTCTGGAGATGTTTAAGTGCCTGATCAAGAGATTTGATATTCGGGCTGTCTATGCCAATACATTAGTACTTGATGAGCCATTGATAGCTGCTCGACTGTTGAATATTCTTAATATTGTACATGTGCGAGAGCTGCCATTCGCTGATGAGGCACTCTGCCGGATTTTGGGTGCAAGTCCTGAATTAATCACTGAACGAGTGCGCAAATTAGCTGACATTGTTTTGGTAAATTCTCTGGCTGCTGAGCGTGAAATTGCTTCAAGTAACACTGTTGTGGTGCCAAATATAGTCGATGTTTCCAAATTTGAGTCTATTCATTATCCAATTGCCCCTGAAAATAAGCTTATTACCATTGCCCTTATTAGCAGTAACTTACCCAAGAAGGGACTGGCAGATTTTGTAGAATTAGCTGATATACTTGAGCAACGAGAGGTACCCGTAATTTGTAAATTGATTGGCCCAGAGACTGAGTATATCAAGTCTTTACAAATCAAGAAGCGTAATGGTGAGGTATCAAAATATTTAGAATTTAATAACTATACAGCCTGCCCATGGCAAGCGTTAACTAATGTGGATATAGTGGTGAATTTATCAAACTTTCAGGAGTCATTCGGTCGTACTGTATTGGAGGCTATGGCTGCTGGGTTACCAGTTGTTGCATATCACTGGGGAGCTCTACCAGAGCTAATAGTCAATGGAAAGACTGGCTTCCTGGTTCCATTTAAAAATTTGAATTCTGTAGCTGACAGAATAATTGAATTAGTTCAGAGTAAAGACCTACGTCTGAATTTTGGTAAAGCAGGCCGTATACATGCGAGAAAATACTTTAGTGAAGCCGTATTGCGTGATCGATTAAATACAGTGCTATCGATGGTTGTTGATCAGACATTTTTGCCGCAATAAAATATTTGACCTTTCTTCCTGTTGTATCATGTTCGATGATATGGCTTGAATTTACTTCAAAGCAGTCTTTACATACTCTTCTAAAAATATAGAATCTTTGTAAGCTGAAGAAAATATTGCTTTGCAATAAATTTCTTTATTAGTTAGGTATAAACTAAAAAAATTTAAAAATAGTTCACTTCAAATCTAAGGAATTATGTCAAGATGGATTGTATTTAAATTAAACATTAAAAAATATGAGGGCCTAATTTTTATCTTATGCTTTATTATAAATAGAGAATCCTCATGAACTGTCAACATTAACTAGACACGTGTGCCCTGATCAAATTATTTCTTGAAAATGTTATTTCTTGACATCCTTCGCAGGCTGTTAACCTATCACTTATTTGTTAATTTCTAATTTAACTTTAAGTAAATTCAACTATGAGAGTTAACTATTGCACAGGCTCCTAATCCCTCTTTGCTTCTTTAATAAGCTAATATTATTGGGATATTTATTGATCGATTTGTGTGTTGACAGCGGTAATAGCTTCCATCACTAGTAGCACTCTCGTTTTTTTAGTTAAAAGCTCTTTAGAGTCGATTGTGACGTAAAATTCCTCACAAAGTTTTTATTGTGATTTATGTTTATACTTGATTGCTAGTCCATAGATGGTGATTGGTTTTATCGTGCTTTGTATTCAATCGATTACTCGCTTTATCTCTGATATTTGTTATGTCGGCACCATGTTATATTCAAAAAAATTATATAGTCAGTCTAAGTGTAATGAAAAAATTTTAAGATGGTATTTCTGTCATCTGTTTTTACCCCCTTTTTTTGTATCAATTTATAAATGATTGGAGTTATAAAATAATCCATAGAACTCTTCCAATAATTAATTCGTCTAAAAATTTAATTTCTACGGGTTTTATTTGTGAATAATTATTAATAATATTTAAAAGTTTATTCATAGTATTAGCCTGAGATGCAACGTACATATAATGGGAGCTTGTGGGGATGTATATGGAGGCTAAACATTTAAGAATTACTGTCCCTCATTTTACTAGATACGACCTACGACCATTGTTGCAGCCGCTTCAAGGCATCAAAATCAATAAAAGTGTTGATGGTTGTATTATTGGAAAATCTACCTCTTGTCAATCTAAATTTTCTATTACTAATGATGGGTTTTCTCGTGGTTGGTACATGGTAGAAGTTTTAATTGAGTCGGATCATAGCTATTTAGACTCTAGCTTTATACTTCAACATCAAGGCCGACGAAGGTCCCAGTATCTTCGTTTGCCTGTTCGTAATGCACGCATATCCAAGCGTTTGCTTTGGTTTGCCAGGGGAGGAGAGGAATTACAGTTTTCTCCGGCTCAAACTGAGTGCAAATTTACAATTCGTCAATTAACCCTTATTCGTGTGTCATTACTTTTTGCTCGTGATCGAATGCGTTCACGACTTAAGCGCCGCCAATTACAAGTGCCATTCAGGCTCACAAACCGCTGGGCTTGTTACGATGCCACATTTAGACCAGCTGGGGTACGGGTATCTTATAGAGATTGGGTGAATAAAATAGAACCAACTTTTTGGCCCGATTCGCTTGACTCCCCGGATAAAGTAAAATTTTTATTGTTAATGCCCATTAATAAAAGTGACTCCCTAGGCTCTATTAGAAGTACCATCGATTCTGTTCTGGACCAAGATTATAAAACTTGGCAACTTTTTATTTTACTTTCAGATGACATTAAAAAAGACACTTTTAATGTACTTGATAAAATTGTGAGTGAAAGTAATCAGATTAAATGGTTTGATAAAACTATATCTATAAATCAATTTGAAAATCTTATTTCTTTTGATACTTATCACCTTTTATGTCCCCCGCGTGCATCACTTGCTTTCAAAGCACTCACTTGTCTACAGCATGTCTTGCAGAGCAAGCCGCATGCAAAACTAATCTATGCGGATGAGGATTTTCTTAATGAAGCTGGGAAAAGATGCCTGCCTGATTTCAAGCCTGCCTGGAATCCTGATCTTTTCTTTTCAAGGAATTATATTGGTGAATTTGTCCTCTTTGCTCCCGGCTTGTTAGAACTCTCTGAAATTTATAAATTATTTTCTGAAGAGGCATGGGATTATTCGTTATTTCTCCTGGCTTTACGAAAGCTAAAGAAACCGCAACGGGAAATTATCCATGTTCCCAGAGTCCTTTTTCACAGGCAGAAATCCTTTGACAATACAAGATATCTACCAAAGAGTCAGCATATTTTAAAGGCGTATTTAAATGATGTAGGATGTAGGAATGTTGAAGTAAAGCCTGTTAAAAACCATAAGGTACTTAAAGTTCGTTGGCCTCTTCAAAAAGAAGAACCCCTGGTTTCTCTTTTGATCCCCACACGAGATATGTTATCGATACTTCGTCAATGTATCGAAAGTATTCTTTCTCGAACCATCTATAAAAACTACGAAATACTGGTTCTGGACAACCAAAGTGTTGATCCGAAAACACTAAAATATTTTTCTGCGTTGAAAAGATATCCCAATGTAAGAGTACTTAAGTACGATGCGCCTTTTAATTACTCGGCAATCAACAACTTTGGCGTCCAACATGTTCGTGGTGATATTATTGGCCTGATAAACAATGATATCGAAGTGATTTCTCCTGACTGGCTGAATGAAATGGTTTCCCACGCCTTAAGGCCAGATATAGGTTGTGTTGGCGCCAAACTGTATTATGGCGATGGCCGTATTCAACACGCCGGTGTTGTTGTTGGTCTTGGTAGATTAGCAGGTCATGCCCATAAGTTTTATCATCGCAACGAAGAAGGTTATATGAATCGTTTGATGTGCACACAAAATTTTTCTGCTGTTACAGCGGCTTGTTTAGTGGTCCGTAAGAGTATTTATGAATCTGTTGGGGGGCTAGATGAGGAACATTTTGAGGTGGCCTTTAATGATGTCGATTTCTGTTTGAAGGTTAAGGAAGCTGGTTATCGCAATCTATGGACACCTTGGGCAGAAATGTATCACCATGAATCCATCAGTCGCGGTATTGATAATACTCCAGAGAAACGGGCTCGATTTGATCGTGAGGCAATGAGTTTGAAGACACGGTGGTCTACAGATGAGGGAAAAGACCCTTACTACAGTCCATTTTTGACTCACACTAGAGAGGATTTTTCTCTAGGCCTTAATGAGAGAACAAAAGCCCCTTTGTGGCGTTGAGTAATCAAATTAGTCGACAAATGTCAGGGGTTATGGTTTGCTCGGTTGATGGTCTTTCAAAACGGTAATATTAACTCTGACTATAGCATTTGAGTAGCTATTCAGGATGCTAAGCGCTCCAGTTTAGGAGTACGAAAAAAAGCTGAAAGACAGCTCGATGAGGGTTAAACTAAAATTTAGGATTTGTTTTAAGCTTCTAAGTCTTTTGTAGATGTAATATCAGTTTGCCCGAATATGCCGGCTCTATAAAGCTGCCCCTCTAAATTACTCGATCGCGAGATGATTAAGTTCCCAGCTATCAATAAGATTTCGTATATACGATAGTATATAGATTTATAGCTGATACTCCCTATCATACAGCCGCTTTCATACTCATTGCCAAATTTCATATGAGGCTTTAATGAGTGTTCACGGGCGAAATCAATTTATCCTATGATGACCCTCTGGGTTGGTATATTGCTTTATGTGGTTATGTTTTAACCAGATTGTAACTTTCGCGGTGAGAATCATGTTTGCGGTATTGAGAACCGGCTCCCTCATTAGTCTCTCTAAGGAGTTCTCTGAAAAACATGACCGTATGAACTCCTTTGATAGAAGAGCTGAGTTAATCTTGAGGATGGGAGAAAAGCTAATCGTTGGGTGTTGGCAACAGATTTAGTATAGTTTGCCTTTGCCAAAGATATCTATCAGGTGAAGTATCTACCTAGGTTACCAGAGCGACACTCCAACTTTATGACTTTCTCCCAATTCTTTGTTGCCGGCACTTTCGTTCTAGTTATCTTTACTTTGATTTTTAGTCGCGTTCGTCCCTCTCTGGTTTTTGCCTCTGCTGCTACTGTATGTTTTTTGACCGGCTTGGTTCCTGTCGAGTCGGTTCTACAAAAAGCAGTTAATCCCGGCCTGGTGACATTGGTCGTGTTACTACTAATCTCTATTGGCTTGGAGAAAGCACGCTGGCTCAGGGCGATCTCTGATGGATTGATCGGTGGGAGGTTGAAATCCAGCTTACTAAGACTTACTAGTGCTACAGCCTTGAGTTCTGCTTTTTTAAATAATACAGCTATTGTCGCGGCGTTGGCATCCAGCGTTAAGGCTCAGAAGCGCCACCCCTCAGGTAAGCTGCTGTTGCCGTTATCTTATGCGGCTATTCTCGGTGGTACGCTGACACTGATAGGTACCTCCACAAATTTGATTGTGAATAGCTTTGTTCTGGATAGGGGGGAAGCGTCACTGGACTTTTTTGCTTTCCTACCTATTGGTAGTGCTGCGGTTGTGGTCGGGCTGGTAGTATTGTTTCTGTGCAATCGTCTGCTCCCCGAAGGAGGCGCTGTAGAGGAGGAGGCGGCTCAATATTTGTTGGAGGCTGAAGTCACTCCCGCTTCACCGTTGGATGGTCGTAGTGTCGAGCAAAACAATTTGCGCCAACTCGAAACACTTTACCTAATCGAGATTGTCCGTGGAGGGCAGAGTATTAGCCCTGTGGCCCCCACCGAACTTATTCGTAGTGGTGACAAGCTGATTTTTAGTGGTGATGTACGTGACATACAAAGGCTCCAGGCCATAGAGGGGCTGCATTTGTTTGCATTGGATGATGATACTCTGCATATGGACCTGACAGAGGTCGTTCTAACTCCCAATTCCAGTATCGTCGGTGAAACCTTAAAAAGTTGTCAGTTTCGAACTCGTTTCGATGCAGCCGTGGTGGCAATGCGCCGAGGCGGTGATCGCCTGTCCGGAAAGCTTGGTGAGATTGAGCTTCAACCTGGAGATGCCTTACTTTTGGCGGTAGGACAGGATTTTAAGCACCATCGTAATATTGATAAGAACTTCTATGTAATCAGTGGTACTGATGTACAGCGCCAACTAACTTCTAGGGACAGCTGGTTACTGGGGCTGGGGTTCGCCAGTGTTGTGGCAGGATCAGCTCTGGGGTTTTTTTCACTACTAAAAGGCTTGGTGGTATTGCTAGGTTTTATGGTGATATTGAACATCGTTACTACCACTGAACTACAGCGGCGCTTTCCATTCCAGATCTGGATCATTATTGCCAGTGCGTTAGTCTTAGCAGAAGCTTTCTCCGGTAGTGGACTGGCAGATAGTCTTGCTGTGTCAATGCGAGATTCACTCCAGGGGGCCGGGCCATTTGTTGGGGTTATTGGTATTTTTTTGTTAACTCTGTTGTTAACCGAATTGATGACCAATAATGCTGCAGCGGCGCTCACATTTCCATTAGCCTGGAGTTTAGCCGATAGCTTTGGCGTTAGTTGGATGCCGTTTGTGATGGCTGTAGCCTATGGGGCCAGTGCAAGCTTCCTGACACCTTTTGGCTATCAAACTAATTTAATTGTACAAAACTTGGGTGGTTACCATTTACGTGACTTCTTACGTGCAGGCTTACCCCTCACAATTGCCTATTCAATTACAGTTTTGATACTACTGCCAATCATATTTCCTTTTAAGTGATGACCCTATATTTACCTGAACTATTGGAGTATGAATGGAAGTAGTCAGCCGTTGGATCGTTGTAGAGGAGGGGCCTAATCCCTCGACCGATTACTTTGTTATTCCCTACTTACGCAAGCTTGGGGTAAATATCAAGCGCTTGAATTTCAATGAGCTTCCTTCTGAAGGTGAGCTCAAAGGGGCGCAGCTCATTTTTGTACGTTATATTTCTCGTTCCTGGCAATCACTGATACAACAGAATTTAAGCAAGTTATCTGGCGTTTCGGTATTTCTTGATGATGATTTGTTGGATTGGTCGGCCTTCGCGAGGATGCCAGTGCGCTATCAGGCCAAAATCCTGCGCTATAGCTGGTCCAAACAGCGTTGGCTAAAGTCTATAGGGGCGAAATTACTGGTCTCAACTCCATTTCTACAGAATAAATATCGGGATTGGTCCCCTGAATTATTGTCGGCAGAGCCACTGGATCTAGATAAAGGACAGCAACTTTCTGTTTTTTATCATGGATCAGCGTCCCACTATGAGGACATCAACTGGCTCTATCCAATTATCAAAGAAGTAATGGCGGAAAATCCGGATCTGAGCTTTGAAATTATTGGAGATAAACATGTAAATCGTTTATTTAGTGGTGTACCAAGAGTGCGGGTACTGTACCCCATGAAATGGACTACTTATTTATCCTTGCTACGGAGGCCGGGACGTTCTATAGGCTTGGCTCCTCTTTTGGACAGCCCCTTCAATAGGGCAAGATCCCATACCAAATTTTATGATATTACACAGGCAGGTGCGGTGGGTATTTATGCGGAAGGGGATATCTACGGTAAGGTGGTTCGACATCAGGAGAATGGGATTCTATTGCCTATGGAGCCATCACTCTGGATAGAAGGCATTTTACAATTGGCCGCTGATGATGCTTTGAGAGGAAAACTGCTGAGTGAGGCAAAAAGATGCCTGTAGTTGGGCACTGCTCTTTAGGGCTTAGCAGAATGCGTACCCTAGAGCGTTTTCTTGGTGCTAAGTGTCAATATGTATTTTCCAGGCCTAATAGAAACGTAAGCCAAATGGTGGGCTGGGGGCTTAAGGCTACGTCGATAAAGGCAAAGCGAATAGCCTCACGGAATGGACTCCCTTACTTCTGTATTGAGGATGGTTTTTTACGCTCCCTGGGATTGGGAGTGGAGGGAGCACAAGCACATAGTTTGGTCGTAGATTATACCGGTATTTATTACGACGCCTCTCGCCCCAGTGATCTTGAGGGCTTGATCAGTGCGAGTGATTTTAGCGTTGAAGAACTCAATAGGGCTGAAAATGGACTTCATCTTCTTCGTACCCACCGTTTGTGCAAATATAACAAATCGGTTGATATCCCTCTGGATTTAGAAGGTGAGCGTCAGGCGATCCTGGTGGTAGACCAGACTTATGGTGATATATCAATTACCGCTGGGTTGGCTTCCGAGAGGCACTTCCGGGAAATGCTGCGAAGTGCGATTACTGAAAATCCAGGTGCTGAGATTTGTGTCAAAGTGCATCCCGACGTTATTTCAGGCAGAAAACGTGGTTATTTGCAAGAGCTTGCAAAGCAAGAAGGCTGTAGGATTATTGGACAGGATTTATCTCCGTGGTCAATATTTGACCGCGTTGAAAAAGTCTATGTAGTTACCAGTCAGCTGGGTTTTGATGCATTGATCGCAGGTAAGGAAGTGCACTGTTTTGGTGTTCCTTTCTATGCAGGCTGGGGGCTCACAAAGGATCGCCAGCTTGTTAACAGACGCAATGTAAAACGAACACTGGCTGAAATTTTCTGTGCGGCCTATCTTCGCTATTGCCATTATATCAATCCTTATACGGGTGTTACATGCGAATTTGAAGATACGCTGTCATTGATTTTGGAACAAAAAAGACAGTGGCAACGTTTTCAGGGGACATGGTTAGGAATTGGATTTTCCCCATGGAAACGCAGTTTTATTCCCAATTTTTTGGGGGATAAATCTAGGATTACTTTCTTCAAATCTCTTGATAGGGCTGCAATAACCAGACCTAATACCAATATTTTGGTGTGGGCCAGTAAGGTTACAGATACTTTGGTTGAGCAGTGTCAACAAAATCAATTAAATTTATGGAGAATTGAAGATGGTTTTCTACGCTCAGCGGGTTTGGGTGCTGACCTGGTAAAACCAAGCTCATTGGTGCTGGATGCGTGTGGTATTTATTTTGATGCCCGCTATTCCAGTGATCTGGAAGTGTATCTCAATAGTGCTAGATTTCCATCGGAAAGTTTAATTCAAGCAAAAATATTGCGAGATAATTTAATAAATAAAAGAGTAACTAAATATAACATTGGTCGAGAATTGTCACCTTATGAGCTGGAGATTCCGAGGGGTAAAAAAATTATTCTAATTCCCGGTCAAGTTGAGAGTGATGCTTCCATTGCCACTGGATCGCCACTAATAAAAAGTAACTATGCCTTGTTGAAAGAGGTGAGGACGAGAAATCCTAGTGCCCATATTATCTATAAGCCCCACCCAGATGTTGTTGAAGGTGCAAGAGAAGGGGGGATGCCTGTAGGTGCAAAATCCCTTTACGACAGTTTAATTGAAAAAGGTGATATTTCTCTGCTTTTGGATAAAGTGGATGAAGTGCATACCATGAGTTCACTGTGTGGTTTTGAGGCTTTGTTGCGAGAAATCAAAGTGGTAACTTATGGGCTTCCTTTTTATGCTGGTTGGGGGCTTACAGAAGATATACTTCTCAGTGCGCCAGTATATGACGCTTTCGATTTTCAGTCTTTTAAACTTCGGCGGCAAAGAGCGTTAAGTTTGGAGCAATTAATCGCTGGTAGTCTGCTTTTTTATCCTGTATATGTGGATCCGGTGAGCGGTGAATTTATTGATGCAAAAACCAACATTGAGATCTTGCAAAAAAACCGCAAATCTGAACAATCGGCGAGCTTTTTCTTGCAGATGTTTCGTTGGTATCGGAGTCGATTTTTAAAGTATTGAATTTCAGCTCAATACTTTTTATCTATTGATGTGGCAACAAATATAGGTCGGTTTTGAGTGTTTGATTTTGTTGGGCCTCCCTCTTTTTTGTGGGGGTTAAAACCTGCTTAGAACATATTTTAATTTGGGGAGTGTTATGTGGCGTTCTATGGTTGGGCTAAGCTGGAAAGTACCAAAGTGGATTTTTGAGTTGCTCAGCTGGGGTAAAAGCTTTAAGAATAATCCCCTGCTGGGCAATAGCTTTTTAAATCGCTGTGGGTTACATGTGATCAGAGTTATTCTGGCCCACCTGCTTTTTCGATTTCGTCTTTTACTACTATCTCCTTTGGTCTCCTCAGAAGATCGACGTGAATTCATACGTAATGGTTTTTTACTTAAGAAAAATTTTCTTTCTCAGGCTGAGTTTCAGGACTTGACTAAAGAGTTGATTGAGCTGAAGGCCCCTGTCAGAGAGGTTATTGAGGGAACTACCATTACTCAACGGGTCTTTATGGACTCTACGGAGAGAGCTAAAACACCAAACTTTCAAAGGCTTTATTCCCATAAAGGTTTGGATAGATTGATGCGTTATTGCTCTTCAAAGAATCGACCACCACTCTTTTATATTGAAAATTTATGTAACCATGCGAACGTCACTCCACGTCCAGATCCTCAGCGGGATTTGCATGCAGACACCTTTCATCCATGTGTAAAAGCCTGGTTATACATAGATGATTCTTCAGATACTAATGGCTCATTTGTTTATGTTCCCGGTTCCCACCGGTTGACATGGAAGCGGCTCAAATGGGAATACAGGCAGAGTTTGGAAGCATGTAAGAAAGGAGCCGATCGTGCTCCAGGGCGCTATTGGGATGGCTCATTTCGCGTAAGTGCTCCGGAACTGGCTGAAATGGGTTTTAAAGTGGAGAAGCTATCCGTGCCGAAAAATACGCTTATCATTGGCAATGTTTATGGTTTCCATTGCCGTGGTAGGGCGCTACAAAAGTCACACCGAATGACGGTTTGGATGCAGGCGCGTGATAACCCATTTAACCCCTTGTTCACCCCTTTTCCGAGATCAACAGCGTTGCTATTTGAGTGGATATGGAAGAAGGCGTTGAGGAAGATTGATAGCCGGAAAACAGAGGGAGGAGAACAGAGTAACTATTTTGGTACCTTTAATCGTGCTAAAAGTGTGATGGCTTCCAAAATACTTGAGTCTGAATAATTCTGAGTGCAATCGATTGAAATACATTTTATTTTAAGTTGGGTCTGTAGTGCAGAGAAAAAGTTAGCTCTTGAAAAAGTGAGCGCGCATCAAGTTATTTGAAATATATTAGAGGATTTTAAACCTGCTAGAGACGAACATTGCTAGCGAATTCCTCGTGTAATAGGCTGTCTTGGCATTATTTTCTTTACTCTCTAGAATAGCCGTCCGTGAAGTACGCCACACTCTTCAAATGAGCAATCTCAGAGAGTCATCTGTTCTGCTATATATAAAGTGAAGGCTACTGGTGTCTATTCCGTTTCCTATAGAGCCTGCTTCCAACCCCATTACTGAAATGAATTTTGAATCTGCATCAATTTACCAGAGAAGTATCCACAGGCCCGCATCGTTTTTTAACGGGCAAACTTGTCTCTAAAGGTGGCTTTTCAGGCTATCGCCTGATGGATAAATTTGCAGTAATGTATCCTGAAGGCCTGTTTATGCCGCTAAATTAGTGCCTGTACAATCGATGTTCGTTTTTTGTTCAGAAATTCTTGGGCTATTGTATGACCAGCTTTGTGTTTCTTGTTGCGATGTTTATTGGTCTGCTATAGCAGTGGTTTGTATGTGATGAGTTATCGATCGTACCCTTGATGTTTCATTATTCAGTTTCAATGCCCCTAGTAGGGTGACTCCGGAGTAGGCCTATTCATGTCTGTGGCAGTATTTTTACAGGGACCGCATGGCCCGTTTTTTGCCCAGCTGGCAAAGCGGTTTTCGCAACTCGGTGTTGTTACCCACAAGATCAACTTCAATGGAGGCGATCGCTACTTTGGCTGGGGGAACTACCAAGTAGATTTCACCGGTAGAGAAGCTGACTGGCCATCTTTTTTTCGTCGTTATCTTTCTGAGCATGGCGCTGATACGGTTTTTGCATATGGCGACTGCAGAAGGCTGCATGAAAGCGCCAAAAAAGTATGCCAATCAATGGGAGTTGCTTTTATCGTTTTCGAGGAAGGCTATCTGCGCCCCGATTTTGTCACTATGGAGTGGGGTGGGGTTAATGCTTTTTCCTCAACTGACTGGTCCAGGCAGGCAATAGATCAATATCTACCTAGAGGCCGTACCCCGGCGGCGCCAGTTGGTCATACTTTTTGGCGGCGTGCCTACTTCGCATCTGCTTATTACTTGGCTATGCGTTTTGCCCAATCAGAGTTTGCCAGTTATCGCCATCACCGGAATCGCAGTTGGTTACAGGAAGGCGTCTGTTGGCTGAGAAGCTTTTATCGTAAGGGCCTCTATAAGTTCAACGAACGCGGCCTTATCCGCCAGATGACTGGGAAGTACAGTGGCCGTTTTTACCTGTTTCCTTTGCAGACCTGCGATGATTTTCAGTTGCGCAAGCATTCTGACCTGCTCTCGATTGAGAATGCGATAGATGTCGTGTGTAAATCTTTTGCACGAAATGCGCCTGAAGATACGGTTATTGTTTTTAAGCACCATCCGATGGACCGCGGCTTTTGCCACTATCAAAGGCTGATCAGTGTACTGGAAGCGCGTTATCGGATAAGTGGGCGGGTGATTTATTGTCATGATCTGCATTTACCGACCTTGTTGGACCATACAAGGGGTGTGGTAACTATCAACAGTACTGTGGGCATTTCCGCACTGCTTCACAAGGTGCCTACCAAGGTAATGGGGCGGTCCTTATATGATTTGCCGGGTTTGACGCACCAGGGCAGCCTTTCTAGTTTCTGGAAACAGCCAGAGCCGGTAGACATCAATTTTTTCCGGCGTTTTCATACTTATCTGTATGAGCGCACACAGGTGGATGGCAGCTTTTCCCGAGGGCTTAAGTCGACAGTGGACAGGGTTTGTGCCCGTTTGAAGGAAGTTGGTAGAAAAGACTCCATTTTGCCGCTATCAAAGCCTGTCGGCACTAATATCAGGACCGATGCAAAATGAGTGTTCAGTGGTTTTTTCACTAGATTGCGGCCCCTTCCTGGTCTTTTCTCTTCTATCATTCTCCCACTATGGGGCCGAGATTTCGCAGCTGTTGTGGCTTTCTTCTGATATCTGCTTAAAAAACAGGCTGATCTGGGACGCCTAACCTGTTAGACTGCGCGACCTTTTGACCCACCGCTCCGGTCCCACGACAGGGACTTAGGCTTCAAGTGAATTCCGAAATGACCGATACCCCAAAACCGGCCGGCTTCGACCAGCTGGGCCTGCCGCCTGAAATCCTAACTGCCATCGAAAAACTGGGCTATGAGACCCCCTCTCCGATTCAGGCACAGACAATCCCCTCCCTGTTGGAGAATCGCGATGTGCTGGGCCAGGCCCAGACCGGCACCGGCAAAACAGCTGCTTTTGCACTGCCTTTACTGTCCAAACTGGACCTGAAAAACCGTCGGCCGCAAGCTTTGGTACTAGCGCCGACTCGTGAATTGGCTATCCAGGTAGCTGAGGCTTGCCAGGCTTATGCTTCTAACCTGAAAGGCTTCCATGTGGCTCCAATTTATGGCGGTGCCGACTATCGTGGACAGATCCAACAATTAAAACGCGGTGTGCAGCTAGTGGTGGGTACCCCTGGCCGAGTGATGGATCATATGCGTCGCGGTTCCCTGGATCTCTCCAATCTGAGTACCTTGGTGCTGGATGAGGCCGATGAAATGTTGCGCATGGGTTTTATCGACGATGTGCAGTGGGTATTGGAACAGATTCCGGAAGAGCGCCAGATCGCGCTGTTCTCCGCCACCATGCCCAAAGAGATCGCTCGGATAGCTCGCGAGCATTTACACGAGCCAGTTGAAGTCAAAATCCGTGTCAAGCAAGAGACTGCGGAGACCATCCGCCAGCGCTACTGGCCCGTGGGCGGTTTGCATAAACTGGATGCCCTGACTCGTATCCTCGAAGCCGAGCCGGTAGATGCCACGATTATTTTCGTACGCACCAAAAACAGCACTGTTGAGCTTGCAGACAAGCTGGCCGCGCGCGGTTTTGCCAGTGCCGCCCTGAATGGCGATATGGCGCAGAACCTGCGCGAGCAGGTAATCGATAAGCTTAAGAACGGCAAGCTCGATATTGTTGTGGCCACTGATGTGGCAGCGCGCGGACTGGATGTGAAACGTATCAGCCACGTGATCAACTACGACATCCCTTACGATACCGAAGCCTATATTCATCGTATCGGTCGTACCGGCCGCGCCGGTCGTGAAGGGGATGCCATCTTGTTTGTGGCGCCGCGTGAACGCCGTATGCTACGTGTTATTGAGAAGGCCACCAAGAAACCCATTGAGAAGCTGGAGTTACCCAGTGCCGAGATGGTTAACAGTGCCCGTATGCAGCGCTTCCGCGAGCGTATTACCGCAACCCTGGAAGGCCAGACAGACCTGGCACCCTACCGCTTGCTGGTGGAGGAATTCCTCGCCCAGAATGAAGTGGACCCACTGGATGTCGCTGCTGCCTTGGCCTCCATGGCCCAGGGTGACCAGCCGCTGCTGATCAAAGAGCAGGAGTCCAAGCCGCGCAGGGAAAGGGAGCGCCGCGAGCGGGACGATGATTTTGAAGGGCGTCGCCGTAAGAAAGACAGTTATGAAAAAGACCGCAAGATGCCAGTACCCGATGAGGGGCTGGAGCGCTACCGTATCGAAGTTGGTCGCGAGCACGGTGTGCGTCCGGGTGGTATCGTTGGTGCCATTGCCAACGAGGTGGATCTGGATAGTTCCTATATAGGTCGTATTGAGATCTATGGAGACTTCACCACCGTGGACCTTCCGGAAGGTATGCCCAAGGAAATCTTCCAGCATCTGAAGAAGGTACGGGTGGCTGGTAAGCCCATGAAGATTTCCCGTTTCGATGAGTCGGCCGTTAAGGCGAAGGGCAAACCTAAAGGTAAGCCCAAGGGCAAACCCAAGGGCAAGCCCAAGTTCAAACGGGATAATGGCGGGGAGTAATCTTTTCCCAGCGAATCCCGAGGCATAAAAAACGGCGCTTATAGCGCCGTTTTTTATGCCGCAAATCTAGGGTAGCTGTGCTTAGCGCTGCGGTAGCATACGGGTCAGAGTGCTGTCGCGCATGACGAAGTGGTGCCAGAGCGCGGCAGCGATATGCAGTCCCACCAATATCAGCAGGGCCGGCCACAGAACATCCTTGTGCAGGAAACCGAGCTGCTTGCCCAGGTCTGAATTCTCTGCTAGTAGGCGCGGTAGGGCAAAAAGGCCAAAAAACTCTGTATCCCTGCCGAACAGCTGACGCATCGCAATACCCGAAACCGGCATTGCCAGTAAAACCAAGTAGAGAGCACCATGGGTCAGGTTGGATAAGGCCTTCTGCCAGGAGCGGCCCTGGATCTGCGGGCGCTTGTGGCGCGCACGCCAGTAGAGACGAACTGCCAGCAGCATTAACACCGCGACACCCAGAGAGAAGTGCAGGCGCATAAACCAGCCGCGCATTGGATCGTCGCGTTCAAAGAATTCGTGCAGCTCTACGGCGCCCCATACCGCCAGTAGTAGAATCACAAACAGCCAATGCAGGCCTTTACTCACTGAGTTCCAGCGATCATTCGTTGTGGACATAGAACGTCTCCTGTAAAGCAGCGCCCAGCGCGGGCGTTAGGTTGCGGCGGGCGTGTGCACCCGCTCCAGTTATCTGTTGCTGATAGTAGTGGCTAGTTCGCTTAACTCGCCGCGCGAATCCCGTTTAGATGGCTAAAACAGGTATCCCGGGCGGTCCGCAGAAAGTCAGCGGCATAGGCTTGCTCCAGCATTTCCTCGCGTACGGCGGCATAAAGAGTACTCCATAGACCCTTTTCCCCCAGACGCAGCTGCGCCACAAATCCTTTTTGCAGATATTCGTGCAAGGCCCAGTTGGGCAGGGCGCAGACACCGCGGCCACTGGCCACCAGCTGCACCATCATAACCGTCAACTCTGCCGTGCGTACACCCGCGGGCTCGATGCCAGCGGGCTCGAGGAAATTCTGGAAAATATCCAGCCGCTCCCGCTCCACCGGGTAAGTGATCTGTACCTCCCCGGCCAACTCCCCGGGAGTCACCCAGCGGCGTTTGGCATCATCTTGCAATAGTGGATGTTTGCGGCTGAGTGCCAGGCACATCTCAAAGCTAAATAGTGGCTGATAGTGGATGCCTTTCAAATCCTGGTCTGGATTAGAGGTGACCACCAGATCCAAGTCACCGCGGGTAAGGGCTGGCAGCGGTGCGAAGTGAAAGCCACTGCACAGATCCAGCTCCACCTCGGGCCAGTCGTCGCGATAAGTATTCAAAGCCGGCATCAACCACTGGTAACAGCTGTGGCATTCGATGGCGATATTCAAGCGTCCCGACTGGCCGGAGGCCAGCCGTGCCAAGTCTCGCTGGGCTAGAGCCGCGCGCGGCAATATGTCATCGGCCAGCTGCAGCAGGCGCAAGCCGGCGCTGGTAAAGCGCAGAGGGCGGGATTTACGCACAAATAGTGGCAGGTTGTGGCGCTCCTCCATTTCCCGGAACAGATGAGAGAGGGCCGATTGGGTCAGGTGTAGATGCTCAGCGGCGCGCACCAGGCTGCCAGTCTCGCGCAGAACAGAGAGGGCGCGCAGATGGCGCATTTCTATCATCATTAAAATTATTCATGTTCATTGCAAAAAATATGAAATTGATTGAATAACACTGCAGGCACACAATCAAGTCCTAAGCCTCACAAGTGGTGAAGCCGCAATCGGTAGACAAATAGCGCCGACATGTGTGGGCAGGAAAAAAGGGCTTGGCCCTCTCACAGGAACGGACTTGGGAAAGTAGAAAATGGTGCAAACGCATGTCCTCGGTTATCCGCGCATCGGCGCTGATCGCGAACTAAAGAAAGCTCAGGAAGCCTATTGGCGCGGTGAAATATCTCAGCAGCGGCTACTGGAGGTTGGTGAGAGTATTCGCCGGGAGAACTGGCAGGCCCAGGCAAGTGAGGGGCTCAATTTAGTGACGGTTGGCGATTTTGCCTGGTATGACCAGGTGCTCAATCATTCGCTGATGTTTGGTGTGGTTGCTGAGCGCTTTGCCGAAGGGGCTGCGAGCAATAAATTGGACCAGTACTTTCGTCTGGCCCGCGGCCGCGCGCCCTCCGGTCAACCGGTTGCGGCGAGTGCCATGACCAAGTGGTTCGATACCAATTATCACTATTTAGTGCCAGAGCTTCACGAGAAGCAAACTTTTACCCTGGATAGTAATTGGTTGCTGGAAGAAATACGTGAAGCACAATCCCTGGGTTATAAGGCCAAGCCGGTGGTTCTTGGGCCGCTCACTTACCTCTGGTTGGGGCGGGGTGTTGATGATGTTCTGGATTTGCTCGCCAATCTATTGCCTTCCTATGCCGAGCTGTTTTCTCAGTTTGAAAGCCTGGGGGTGGAGTGGGTGCAAATTGATGAGCCGATTCTCGGCTTGGATTTGCCAGAGCAGTGGCGCAAAGCGTTTCACGCTGTGTATGCCCAACTCAACCACACGGCAAATTTGCAATTGTTGCTGACGACCTATTTTTCCCCGTTGCGGGAAAACCTGCAGTTGGCTTTTTCCCTGCCGGTTGCGGGAGTACACATTGACTGCGTACGGGCGCCAGAGGAGCTTGCGGAAGCCGCGCAGTTGCTTGGGGAAGATCAGGTACTTTCCGCGGGGGTACTGAATGGCCGCAATGTTTGGCGAGCGGATTTGCAGAAGTGGCACTCACAGCTGAAACCTCTGGCGGATCGTTTGGGCGAGCGCCTATGGGTTTCGGCCAGCTGTTCACTACTGCACAGTCCGGTGGACTTGGATAACGAAACATCGTTGCCGGCTGAGCAAAAACAAAAGCTTGCCTTCAGTCGCCAGAAGTTAGCGGAGTTGGCCCAGTTGCAAAAACTATTGGCCGAGCCAGTTCCATCAACGGCCACTCCTGTAGAGAATCCTATCGCCGGCAACTCCGTCACCGAGCGCTTACAGGACAGCTGGCGTGCACAGCGCTATCAGGAGCGCGCGGTACTGCAGGAAAAACGCTGGCAGTTACCACTGTTGCCGACCACCACGATCGGTTCTTTTCCACAAACGGACCTATTGCGCAAGGTACGTCGCCAGCATCGCAGCGGTGAGATCAGTGAGTCGGATTACACCCAGCATTTGCGTGCGGAGATTGCCGAGGCGATCCGTCGCCAGGAAATTCTTGGCTTGGACGTGTTGGTACACGGTGAAGCCGAACGCAACGATATGGTGGAGTATTTTGGCGAGCAACTGCAGGGGTTTGTGCATACTGGCAATGGTTGGGTACAGAGCTATGGGTCCCGCTGTGTAAAACCGCCCATTATTTTCGGTGACATTTCTCGTCCACAGGCTATGACGGTGGAGTGGAGCCGCTATGCCCAGAGCCTGACCCAAAGGCCGGTAAAAGGCATGCTCACAGGTCCAGTGACGATTCTCAACTGGTCCTTCCCTCGTGAGGACATCCACCGAAGTGAAAGTTGCTTGCAGATTGCCGAGGCATTACGCCAGGAAGTATTGGATCTTGAGAATGCGGGTATAGGAATCATTCAGATTGATGAGCCGGCTTTGCGCGAAGGGGTTCCCCTGCGTGAATCCGAGCATGCTGATTATTTTGCCTGGGCGGTGGGATGTTTTCGTTTTACCTGCAGCGAGGTAAAAGCGGAAACCCAGATTCACACCCATATGTGTTATAGCAATTTCAATGCAATCATGGAGGCGATTGTCTCCTTAGATGCGGATGTCATTACTATCGAATCAGCCCGCTCAGACCTGCGTCTGCTCAGTGCTTTTGCCGATAGGAATGGCGGTTACCCCAATGAAATAGGGCCGGGAATTTATGATATCCACTCCCCTAATGTGCCTGAGCGGGAGGAACTGGTTGAGCGTCTAAAGAAAATTGCCGAAGTAGTGCCGATACAGCGGCTTTGGGTGAACCCAGATTGTGGCTTAAAAACCCGCAGCTGGGCCGAAGTGGGCTCCTCCCTATTGAACATGGTGGAAGCGGCGCGCACTGTGCGCAGCGAGTTGGCTTAATATTTGGCTTTAAAAAAAACCGGCAGTCTTTTTGACTGCCGGTTTTTACTTTTCTTTTTTTGCTTGCCGCTTTGTCTTTTTATTCAGACTTGGCTGCAATGGTAGTCGTACCATTTATTTCAAATGGTACCGAGGGGTGAAATGGTTTGATGCCCAGGGCTTGATACAGTTCATCAGGGCGATAGAGATTTTGCCCTTCAATAACCAATGCGGTGCGACGCAGTGCGCTGATGTCTTCCAGCGGATTACCTTCCAGTAAAACCAAGTCTGCATTTTTACCCACGGTGATACTGCCAGTATATTGATCCGCTCCCATTACCTGGGCAGGTACCAGTGTGGCAGTACGTAGTACATCCATAGCGGGTATACCGGATTTGGCATAGAGCTCCAACTCGCGCAGCAGGGTAAACCCGGGAATACCATCGGAACCCGCTACCATGGTCACCTTGTGCTCATGCAGTTTACGCATCATTTTCAGCAGGGCATCGGCGGAGAGGTCGTAGTCATCCCTGTGTTCCGGTTTTACATCCAGCTCGGCACCGACAAATGCGCGCTGAATATTCACCGGTAAATGGCCGGCGATATCTTCAAACTCCGGATCTATTTTGCCAGGTTGGCGCAGCAACATAGAGCTAAATACGGTAGTCGTGGCATCTACCACTGTACCTTTCTCAGCGAGTTTATCCAGGAATTCATCAACCTCTGCACTTTCCAAGTCCAGCTCGTGGGCATGTTCACCAATTTCGGTAAAACGTAGTTTTTTGCGGGTGTCGATCTTGCCCATAAAATTGAGGAACAGCATATTGATATGCTGGATTTCATCAAAGCCGGCATCCACCGCTTCCTCTGCGGTCATAAAGGCGGGGATATGCCCGGATAAGCGCATGCCGTTTTCGTGGATATGTTTGGCTAAGGGTGCGATCCACTCGGGCTCCATGGAGCTGTAGGTTTTTATCTGCTGGTAGCCATGTTCCGCATACCACTCGACAATTTCCTTGGCTTCTTCCAGGCTATCTGCCGTTTTACCCATGCGCATGGCATTTTCACTTTCCCTGTCCATAAAGCCCGCACGGAACAGGTCACCGCCGATAATCTGTTCGGATTCATACAGGCCGGAGATGCGCATAATATTTTCGTGGGTATTACCGATATCGCGCACATTAATAATACCGGCGGCCATATTCAGGGCACCATCAGTGGGTGATAGGTGTGCGTGCATATCCCACAGCCCGGGAATCAGGGTGTGGCCTTTGGCATCGATACGGGTGGCGTTTTGGACTTTGATTGGGCGGCGGCTAATCTTGGTGATTTTGCCGTTTTCCACCAGTAGGTGGCGACGCTTGCGAAGCTTGCCCGCTTCTACATCGACCAGATTGACGTTGCTAATCAGGATCGGTTGGGCGGAGGTATGGGTGTGCTTTTCGGCGATATCCAGTAAATACTGGTCGGAAGCGGCAACCTGGCGTTCTTTGAGCTGTTGCAGGTGGGATTTATCCCAGCCTTTGCGCAGTATGGCGAACCAGCCTCCTTCATCGGCAGCAAACAGATCACCGGATTCATCGTACCAGGCCAGGTCCGGAGTAAAACCCAGGCCACTCACACCGTAGAGATACACGGTTTTCTTCTCATCGCCCTGCTCAAGAGTGAGCTGATCCAGCTTGTTTAGCTGAGCTTGTCCTTGGGGTAGTAAACCTATGCTGTGATCCTTATCGGCAAGTAGCGCTTTTACCAGCTGGGTTTGTACGGCCAGAGTCGAGTTTTTGGGAATATAAAACTGCGCTTCGGAAGTCTTTGCGCTGCCGTGTTCATCGGTGCCTTGCCAAGTGGCCACACCATCTTTCAGTGTAAATTCTTCATTAACTGGCGCGCCAAAGGGGCTGATACCTTCAATGTGGACCTGCTCGGGCATTTTGGCAGCGCCGATCGTGAAGCTCTCCTTTAGATTGAGTCGGCGGTTATTCCAACCGAGCTTTAATTCTCCGGAAATTTTCGAGCCCTTTTGTTCGATCACCTCGCTGCCGGCGATACCCTCTTTATCGTAAAAGATATATTCGATTGATTTTGCATAGGCGCAATTGGCAGTGGTAAATACCGCTGCGGCGACCAGTGTCGCTAGCCTGGACTTATTCATAGGGTGAACCTTTCTTGTTGTTTTTGCGCAGGGGAGGTTGGCTGTTTTTTTCTATTCAGGCAAGAGATAGCAGTACAGAGAGTGATGGCTTTAGGAGTAATTTCGGCAGAAGGATGAATCAGGGCGACAGGGCGTTGGGATAAACCTCAGTGGTTTTTACTTTACCTGTTAAGGGTGAGGGAGAGCTTGAGGAGGTCCGGCAACCTGGAAGACAGCAAAACCTGCCAGATTGCCTTACTCTTGGCGAGAGCGAGTTAGAGTATCTGTTTACCTATGGCATTAATACTTTGCCTCGCAGGCGCGGGTGAGGTTCTCGTTCGCTTCGGCACCCACCACAATATTGTCTTCAATACGCACGCCGCCGTAGGGGCGGAACTCTTCAACCTTATTCCAATTAACTTCACTGGCAAGGGAGGAGGCTTTCAATTCTGCCAGCAGACTATCGATAAAGTAGAGCCCCGGCTCAATAGTAAACACTTGGTTTTCTTCAATAGTGCGGCTGGTGCGCAGGAAAGGGTACTCCGCAGGTGGGGGTGTGGTACCGCCATCGGGGCCACTTTGGTGACCACCCACATCATGTACCTGCAGACCGAGGAAGTGGCCCAGACCATGAGGCATAAATGGCCGGGTTAATCCGGACTCCACCGCACTCTCGGCAGAAGATTTGATGATATCGAACTGGGCCAGTAACTCGCCAACTTTCAAGTGGCACTGGCGGTGTAGATCCGGGTAGGGCAGGCCGGGTTTGAGGCCGTCCACCAGCTGCAGCTGCTTTTCATCCATTGCCGCCACTAGCTGAGCAAACTCGCTGTCGGCATAGCTATAGGTGCGGGTGATATCCGCACAATAGCCGTTGCAATCGGCCCCTGCGTCTATCAGAAAGGTCTTTAATTCTGTGCCGGGCAGGCGCTGGGTGGAGAGGTGGGTGTAGTGCAGTATCGCCGCGTGTTCATTGAGGGCCACGATATTGCCGTACGGCATGGTGTTCTCGCCCTGGCCGGTAGCACTCAAGTAGGCTTGGTTGATCTCGAACTCGCTGGCGCCACCGCGGAAAGCCAGTTCAGCGGCTCGATGTCCTGCTACAGCAATGCGATTGGCTTCACGCAGGCAGGCGACTTCATAGGGGGTCTTGTAGGCGCGCGCCCAATGTAGACGGTTGATCAGGGTTTCGGGGTTGATCTCGCCGAGTGGCCAGTCCTGGAACCTGTCGGCCTCACCAATGAAGGCGGCGTTATCCGCGTTTAGGAATTCCCGGGCATCTGCAGGCTTACTCAACAGCTCGATATCGTAGAGCTCACTCCAGAAGGTCTGTGGCGCGGGTGGGACATAGTGCCAGAAGTCCACCGGGCGGTAGAACAAGAGTTTGGGCTTCTGCCCACGCCTGTAGATCACCCAACTGTTGGGGTTGTCGGTGATTGGTACCAGGGCCTTGAACTGGGGATTGACCTTAAAAGGGTAGGGATTGTCATCCAGAAACTGCATCCTGGGTACACCGCTGAATACATTCAGGGTATCGAAGCCGCAGGACTCCAATATTTCATCGTAGCGGCGGCACAGGGTGGCCATATGATCTGCGTAAAGGTTTTTATCCATGTTCTCCCCGGAATGGATCGCTGAATCGATTAGACGGCATAGTGTATAGTCTGAACTCTGGATATTTGGCCTGAAATTCGACCATGGAAAAGAAGATACTGCTAACCGACTGCCCCGATGATAAGGGCCTGATCGCGAAGATTACCAATATTTGCTACAAGCACCAGCTCAATATCATCAAGAATGATGAATTTGTAGACCGCGCGGAGGGCCGCTTTTTTATGCGCACCGCCCTGGAAGGTATCTTCAACGACACTACCTTCCTGGAAGATTTGGATATGGCCTTACCGCAGGGGGCCGAGCGGCGCCTGGTGTCCACCAAACGCAAGCGCCTGGTGCTGATGGTGACACGCGAGCCTCACTGCCTGGGTGACATCTTGATGAAGTGCTATTCGGGCGCACTGGATGTTGAGATAGCCGCTGTGATTGGCAACCATCCAGACCTGGGTGGGTTGGTAGAGAAGTTTGATACTCCCTTCCACTGTGTACCGGCACAAGACCTGAAACGCAGCGAGCACGAGGAAAAAGTGGCTGCCCTGGTAGATGAGTACAATCCGGATTACCTGGTTCTGGCCAAGTATATGCGGGTACTCACCCCGGAGTTTGTCGCTCATTATGCTGGCCGAATTATTAATATTCACCACTCTTTCCTGCCGGCCTTTATCGGGGCCAAGCCTTATCAGCAGGCCTATGAGCGCGGAGTTAAAATTATTGGTGCCACCGCCCACTTTGTGACTGATGATCTGGATGAGGGCCCGATTATTGAACAGGATGTAATACATGTGGATCATGCCTACTCGGCGGAGTCCATGGCGGATGCGGGCCGCGATGTGGAAAAGTTGGTTTTGTCCCGCGCACTGCAGTTACTGTTGCAGGAACGGGTATTTATCCATGGCAATAAAACCGTGGTATTCAAATAATTGATAAAGTCTCCTGAGGCTAATAGCCTTTTATGGAAGCTATTGATGAGCCAAGAGGGCTTGCTGTGCTGAATAAAAATAAATTTAACTCCTCATTTTCCCCAATACGACTATTTGGGGGCTTGGCAATTGCCCTGATATTGACAGGTTGTACCAGTAACAGCCCGATACCAGGAATGAAAGAATCCTTTGAGACAGAAGTTGCTCCCAATGGCGCCAAGCGTTTTACTTTTACGTTAAAGGGAAAGCAGCGTGATATCCCTGCGCCAGTTGTGGCAGGTTCCAGTGCTCAGTCCCGTATGCCGAGAGGGCCAGTGGAGAGCGGAGGCCCTTCAAGTCGTCGGGTAGAAGCCTATTTTGATTGGGCTCTGGAGCAGAAGTTGATAGAAACCGGTTTCTGCGAGCGTGGTTATTTTGAAATTGAGCGAATTATCTCCCCATATGGGGGAGAAGTGCGGGGTGAGTGTAGAGAGGGGGCATTTTGATACTTTTAGTGTCTTGATTAGAATAACTTATTGAGTTTGTTAATTTTTAAGAGGTTAGTCAGTAAGCTCAGCTATATTCCAGTTTTATACAAAATGTAAATAAGAATAATGAAGTATAAATCAGTCTTGGAACAGGTCTCTACGCAGCAGATCATTGCAGTGTTTGACCTTATATCAGATATTATTTTCTGGGTAAAAGATGAATCCGGCTATGTGGTGCATTGTAACCGGGAATTTATTGAGCATGTCGGCTGCAGGTCATTACATCAGGTAGTTGGCCGTTCAGATATGGATTTTTCCCCTTCTTATCTCGCTAAAAACTATATACGTGATGACAAAAGGGTGATGTCAGGAGAGACGATTACAGATCGTCTGGAATTGAATATTGGTAAAACAGGCGAGTTAGTTTGGTTTACGACATCAAAGCGCCCATTAAAGAGTGCCAATGGAGAAATCATAGGAACCTATGGTGTAGCTCGAGACCTTAAAGAAACGGTTAAGACTCTCTCTAGAATGGATAAACTTAAAAGGCCAGTTGAATACATAAAAAATAACTATAGTCAGCCAATTGCCGTTGAAGATTTGGCAGAGGTCGCGAGTTTATCGGTTAGTGCACTAGAGCGGCGATTCAAAAAATATCTGGATAAAACACCCATGCAATTCGTTCGTGAAGTCAGATTAGAGAACTCTCGTCGTATGTTGGTGGAAACACAAAGCCCAATATCTGAAATTGCTTATCGGGTTGGCTTTACATCTCATAGTTACTTCAGTAGACACTTCAAAGGCATGTTTGGACAGCTTCCAGCAAATTATCGTAGTGAAGTTCAGTCCAATATATAAACACCGAACAAGCTGAGTGTCCTCAGCTACTTTAGAGAGAGCTGTGTGTTAACTTCCCCCGATGAGTTGACAGCCGCCCATTTCATTCATTTCCGGAAATTCTAGACCCCAGTTTGACTTGGGATTTTATTCCTTAAAACAGGTAGTTAGCCGATTCATTTTTGGCTTCCTGTGACTGCTTGTTTTTTCTTAAAAATCTAAAACGCCGATTTTGTTTCATTAGTATCCCAGTATTGATTACCTCTCCATCAAGGTTTTTTTTTAGGGTTTTAGTGCTCAACAAATGAACTGTCTTTTTGGGGTTTAGGGTCCCCTGACAGTTTTACGCCAGTCCTTTGAAAGGGGCTGGCATTTTTTGAACCGGTGAGAGAAAAAATAGAAAGTTGGGATGCTATGAAAATAATGAAGAATAATAGCCGAAAAAGGGTTAATACCTGGAGCAGAGGTTTCAGGCAGAAGTCTATGGTTACTGCTATCTCGCTGGTCGTAAGTAGCATGGCGATCGCGGAAGATACTTCGGACTCTGATGAGAGAATTGAAGAGGTTCAAGTCATTGGAATTCTTGAGAGTGCTACCAAAAACCTTGAAATCAAACGTGATTCCCTTGCTGTAGTAGATGCTATTACTGCAGAAGATATTGGTAAGTTCCCCGATAAAAATGTAGCTGATTCTCTCCAGCGTGTACCAGGTGTCACTATCGATCGCAGTGGTGGTGAAGGTAGCACGGTTAGTATTCGGGGAACCAGCTCAGAGTGGACTCTCACCCAGTTAAATGGAAATTACATTGCTACTTCCGGTAGTGGAGCTCCCTCCAGAAATTTTAACTACTTATTACTTCCCTCCAGTATGATCAGTAGGGCAGAGGTTTATAAAAGCCCCGAGGCAAGAATTGATGAAGGTGGTGTCGGTGGTACCGTTATCCTACATAGCCACAAACCTCTTGATCTTGATGCTGGACAAGGTGTAATCACCACAGAGGCGACTTATTCAGATACTACCGAAGAGTGGGACCCACAATATAATGCTTTCTACTCCTGGAAAAATGAGAGCGAAACTTTTGGTATTTTAGTGGGGTACACCAGCCAGGACCGTGGCGTAACCGGAGTTACCAATTATGCAAGTGGCTGGCGTTTGCACTCAGATACTGATGAAAATGCAGATTTGTCAGCTCTTGTTGACCAGACCACAGAAGAAGTTTTCAACAATGTGTGGGTGCCCACGCAGGTCAGTATTCACAACTCTAAGGAAGACCGAACCCGTGATGGATACCAGCTTGCCGCACAGTGGCGACCCACTGAACGCCTGGAGTTTGGTTTTGCTTATTTCGGTTCCAAGCTTGGCTATGACACTAATACTCAAAGCCTGACATTTGCGGAATGGAATGATCATGACGATGCATACTATGGCATTGAAGTGGATGGAGATACAGTCGTCACCTATGGTTTTAACGACAATGGTGACCTTAATGAAAATAACTGGGGCGATGGAGATGTAAATGGCGGTGTAGACGTATACCGTGGTTTGATGTCTCCCCAGCTGACCGGCTATACCCGCAAGGGTGAATCGGAATCTAATACTTATGATTTTGAAGTTATCTATGAAGGGGGCTTTTATACCGCAGCTATAAATGTTGGGCATACAGAAGCAGAGGGGGGAACTTCTGAACTCACATACGCTAATATGGATGCTCGTTATGGTTCCGTGGATAGCTGGCTTTGGTCAATTGCAGATGGTAAGCCGAGCTATGAAGTTTCCACAGATCTCACAAAAGATACTGAAGCTTATCCCTACTATGACTGGTTTGGCTCAGATGCTACGGAAAATAGCGATGAAGAGAGTTACTATCAGCTAGATTTGGCATTTGATACTAACTGGGGAATTGTTAATAAGTTTTATGTGGGCACAAAGTATAGGGATCATGAGGCTAGATCCTATAGAGATATCTATCGCTGGGATGACGAGACTGATGATAATGGCGGTTACCGAGGTTGGTTATCTGGCGATCAATGGTTCCACAATCCTGATTACCACCCAGATACTTCAACTTTAATTAGCGATAAGGTAGTTGATAATAGTGCTGGTAATACAGGTGCAATTGATTATCTGGCATTTGATACCGATGCCTTGATGGACTATGTGCGTGGAAACTTCAACCTCACTGTTATGCCAGTACTATCTGGCACTTATACAATTGATGAAGAAATATTCTCTACCTATGCCCAAGCTGATTTTATATGGCGAGACTTCCGCGGAAACTTGGGAGTTCGCTATGTCAGCACAAAATTATCTACTGAAACGTATGATGATATTACTGGAATGGAATCGGATGAAGTTATTGCTAACTCCCGCAGTAATACCACAAAAGAATTTTTGCCAAGTTTGAATGTTGCCTGGGATCTAACTGATGATCTGGTAATACGATTTACAGCCTCTAAAGCTATGTCAAGGGTGAGTTACGCTTATTTGGGGCAGGCTGAAACTTATGGTCCACCAGTTCATATTGTTTCTCCGGATGACTGGACGGGGCGAGGAAGTGGCTTCTTTGCGAATACGGATCTGGAGGCCATGACCTCCAAGCAGTTCGATCTGGGCCTAGAGTGGTATTACGCCGATGGTTCTGCATTGGGTGTAACTTTATTTGACAAAGATATTGACAATCTGCCAATCCAAGTAACTGAAATTGTTGAGCGTGAGCACGATTGTTGTAATGGCCCTATTGAAGTGGAAATGAAGGGGCAGATAGGGGGAGGAAACGCAACTTCTAGAGGGGTGGAGTTGTTTGCCCAGCATGCTTTCGAAAGTGGCTTCGGTCTTATGGCCAACTATACATTTACCGATACCGGCACATCCACCATCATTCTTGCAAATAAGTCAATCGAAGCTGAAATACCTGGTACCGCGAGACACCAATATAATTTATCTGCATTTTATGAGAATGAAAATTTCGGTGTTCGTGCCTCCTATAATTGGGTGGATGACAGGGTTACAAGTTTACATCGTGGGTATGCGGTATACGATAAGGACTACGGACAGTTGGATCTGAATGCAACCTATACCTTCACTGATAACTTTAATATCTCTGCCTCTATTATCAATTTAACTGAAGAAGTGGCGGAGGGATATTGGAAACAGGAAAATCGGATGACATACAACAACTACTCTGGGCGCCGATTTTATATTGGTGCAAACTATAAATTCTAACACCTCGTTGATCGTAGTATTGGGTGTAGAGCAAATGCACTACACCATTTTTTGACTTTAGATGTTAGATTGTAAAATTCACATAACTACATAATAAAAAATGAGCATAGATATGAAACAACCAACACTTAGAGCAATGCAAGCTGCTTGTGCCACCTTTTTATTTCAGGCTGGTGCCTACGCAGATATTGAAGTGGTCAGTTCAGGCGTATGTCCTTCTGATGCTACCAAAGTAAGCTATTCTGAAGCGCTTAATTATCCTGATGAATTTTGTGGTCTTCTCAATAGTGGTGATCTTGTCGGTCTATCAGGAGGGGCTTCAATAGAGCACCTGGGTGACAATTGCCAATTGACGGATAATGAAAGTCGCCAAATGTCCAAGACACTATGTAAGTCTGAACCTTCAGCACCACATGTTGTTAGTGGAAGCAGTTGTTCGTCCGATGCAGACCCGGTTACCTATCTTGAGGCACAAATTTATAAAGATGAGCTGTGCTCTGTTCTGGGAGATTGGGAAATTGCAAACCTTGCCGATAATGCCTCCATGGACGGCAGTGGCTATGGGTGTGGTTCACGCAAGAATGAAATCCGTGAGCTGGGCTCAACACTGTGTAAATCTGATACTCCTCAGGAAAGTGGATCTGCTCCCAAAGTTGCCTACGTAGAGGTTAACAGTAATAACCTGGGCAATGCGGGCTGTTTTACAGAGAGCGATGGCAGTCAGTTGTTCGATATAGCTGTGATCTTTGCGGCAAATATTAATTACGATGGTCAGAAAGCTGTACTGCATTTTAATGACCAAGTGTCAGACTTGCTCAATAACAATTTGAGTACAGTACAAGACTTGCAAGACAAGGGTACGAAAGTGGTACTCAGCGTTCTCGGAAATCACCAAAATGCAGGTTGGTCTTGTTTTGCCGATGAGCAATCCGCTGATGACTTTGCTCAGCAGTTGAAAGATGCAGTGGATCAATATGGTCTGGATGGTATTGATATTGATGATGAGTACTCACAGTGCAGCCAAACCTATTCTGACTCCCTGGTAAAAGTGACTAGTGCATTGCGAGAGAAAATGCCGAATAAAATTATTTCTAAAGCACTCTGGAGTGATACCGATGCTTTTCAGGCTGAATGGAATGGCAAGAAACTGGGCGATCAACTAACTTATGGATGGGAGATGAGCTATTGGAAGGGCGCAAATTGTAGTTCTCGAATTCAGGAGTACATTGACCTAGGAGTTGATAGATCAAAACTTGGTGTCGGTGCTTCCACTGTTATGAATGGTGCATCTACTGCAAGTGCTTTGGCCTCCTGTAACGAAAATAATAACCTTGGTGGCGGCACTATGATATTTAATGTGACTAAAGATTCTAGCAGCTACCTTTCTACAGTATGGCCAGGTACCTCAGAGGTCCCTAATTGCCTTAAGTGATTATATAAACCCAGGCTGAGAGCCCCGTGGGAATTGGCATTAGTCGATGAAGCGGGGTAGGTCTTAAAAAAATGGAGATTGAAAAGTAGTTCAAGGAAGTGAAAAAGGTGTACTCAATTATTGACTCTGGTATTTATTCTAAAATTACTATGTTGGGTCAATTTTCATTTCTTTGAGTCAAGCGGGGGTAGCCTGATATCTTTTTACGTTGGTAACAGCAGTGCTTCCCCTACTCAGTACTTAGAAACAACTTTACGAAGCCATTACAACCTTGCCTCCCTCACAGATGGCCCCATTGTTTGGCCGATCATACCAAAACTTAATTGGTTTTCGAGCAGCATGAGCAGCTAGAACTACACTTTGAATTTGTTTAATGGACTCGTGAGTTACGCCTTGGGAGTTCCCTACTTCAATATAAATACGTTTGCCACTTCCATCTGTACATGCGGAATTAAAAGCTTGCGGAAAATTAATTTCCAGCCTCCCATCGGGTAGAACACCAACAGTTTCTGGAATCTGGTAGCTGGGCATAGCTACGCTTGCTAATGATGGACTTGATATAGCCAGGAAGGATAGACCGATCACAGTTTTCTTCACTTCGACTCCTTTTCGTGTAGCTTTATAGATTAGTAATTTTTGATTGTGCTTAATGATATAGAAAAGCGGGCATTAAGCCCGCTTTTAAACCTTCCTGTGAGAGTGTTGGATTTTACTCAGCGTAGCTCTCAATCGGAGGGCAGGAGCAGATCAGGTTGCGGTCACCGTATACGTTGTCGATACGGTTGGCAGCTGGCCATACCTTATGCTCTTTTAACCACGCCGCCGGGCGCGCAGCGATATCGCGGGAGTAGCTGTGGGTCCACTCTTCGCTCATCACGTCCTCAAGGGTGTGGGGAGCGTTGTGCAGCGGGTTGTCTTCAGGAGTGTACTTACCGCTGGTGACGTCTTCCACTTCCTGGCGAATTGTTGCCATCGCTTCGATAAAGCGATCCAGCTCACCTTTAGATTCACTTTCGGTAGGCTCGATCATCAGGGTGCCGGCTACCGGGAAGGACATGGTGGGAGAGTGGAAGCCAAAGTCCATCAGGCGCTTGGCGATATCCTCTTCAGTGATACCGCTGGCCTCCTTGAGGGGACGCAGGTCAACCAAGCACTCGTGAGCAACAAAGCCATTGGTGCCGGTGTAGAGCAGGGAGTAGTGCTCACCCAGCTTCTTGGCTACGTAGTTGGCGTTCAGGATCGCCATCTCGGTAGCCTGCTTCATACCCTGCTTACCCATCATGCGGATATACATCCAGCTGATCGGCAGGATACTGGCGGAGCCCCAGGGAGCAGCGGAGATGGTGCCGTTATCCAGATTGGTTTCCGGTACTTCAGTCACCGGGTGGGCTGCCAGGTAGGGCTTCAGATGCTCGCCAACAGCGATCGGACCCATACCGGGGCCGCCGCCACCGTGAGGAATACAGAAAGTTTTGTGCAGGTTCAGGTGGGATACGTCACCACCGAACTGGCCCGGAGCGGCGACGCCGATCAGGGCGTTCATGTTGGCGCCATCAATATATACCTGGCCGCCAGCCTGGTGCACCAGGTCGCAAACTTCGCGGATACCTTCCTCGAACACCCCGTGGGTGGAGGGGTAGGTAACCATCAGTGCGGCAACGCGGTCGCCGTGCTCTTCGATTTTGGCTTTCAGGTCTTCGATATCCACATTGCCTTTATCATCACAGGCAACCATTACCACTTTCATGCTCACCATCATGGCGGAAGCCGGGTTGGTGCCGTGGGCAGAGGCGGGAATCAGGCAGATGTCGCGCTGGGTTTCGCCCTTCGCTTGGAAGTACTTTTTGATAGCAACCAGGCCTGCGTATTCACCCTGTGAACCGGCGTTGGGCTGCAGGCTCACCGCATCGTAACCGGTGCAGGCGGACAGCATTTGCTGTAGCTGGCGGAACATTTCTGCGTAGCCTTCCGCTTGATCTACGGGTGCGAAGGGGTGCAGCTTGCCGAACTCTGGCCAGGTGACCGGGATCATCTCGGCGGTGGCGTTCAGCTTCATAGTGCAGGAGCCCAGGGGAATCATGGAGTGATTCAGGGCGATATCCTTGGCTTCCAGAGACTTGAGGTAGCGCAGCATCTCGGTCTCGGAATGGTAAGTGTTGAACACCGGGTGAGTTAGGAATTCAGTATCGCGCGCTAGGGCGGCGGGTACACCCAGAGAGCCCTTGCTGGCAATTTCGCTGTCCAGAGTGTGCAGATCGATGCTGTTTTCGGTGCCGATAAAGGCATTGATCAGGTCGGACACATCCTGCAGGGTGGCGGTCTCACTCAGGCTCACACCCAGGGCGTCTTCACCAATTTTACGCAGGTTGATTTCCGTGGCCAGGGCGCGCTGGTAAATCTCTTCCTGCTTGGCGCCAACGGTGATATTCAGGGTATCGAACCAACTGTCGTGGGCCAGATTGAAGCCTTCCTGCTGCAGGGCGGAAGCGAGAATATCTGCTAAGCGCTGGATCCGGGCAGCGATGGTTTTCAGGCCTTCGGGGCCGTGGTAAATCGCATAGAAAGCGCTCATTACCGCTAGCAGTACCTGGGAAGTACAGATGTTGGAGTTGGCTTTCTCGCGGCGAATATGCTGTTCGCGGGTCTGCATAGCCATGCGCAGGGCACGCTTGCCTTTGCTGTCGACGGAAACACCGATAATACGACCCGGTGCGGAGCGTTTGTAAGCTTCGCGGAAGGCGAAGAAACCGGCGTGGGGACCACCGTAGCCCATGGGGATGCCGAAGCGTTGGTTACAGCCAACAACCACGTCTGCACCCATATCACCCGGTGCTCGCAGGGCTACCAGGCTCATCAGATCTGCGGCCACGGTTACCAGGGCGTTGGCTTCGTGCACCTTGGTGATGATGTCGGTCAGGTCGCGTACGCGACCGGTGCTGCCGGGGTATTGCAGCAGGGCACCGAACAGCTCGGCGGGAATATCTTTCTCCACATCGCCTACAACGACCTCGAAGCCGAAGTGCTCGGCGCGGGTCTTAACGACGGCGATGGTCTGCGGGTGGCAGTCCTGGTCCACAAAGTAGACGTTGGATTTGTTGCGTTTGACCTGGCGCTTACACATGGCCATGGCTTCAGCTGCTGCGGTACCTTCATCCAGCATGGAGGCGTTTGCCAGTTCCATACCGGTGAGGTCCATAATCATTTGCTGGAAGTTCAGCAGGCCTTCCAGGCGGCCCTGGGCAATTTCCGGCTGGTAAGGGGTATAGGCGGTGTACCAACCCGGGTTCTCCAGCACATTGCGCAGGATCACATTGGGGGTAATGGTGTCGTGGTAACCCATACCTATAAAGGTACGGTAGATCTTGTTGCGCGCCGCAATATCTTTTAGCTCTGCGAGGGCCTCCACTTCATTGATCGCATCGGCCAGATCCAGCTCATCGGTCTTGCGAATGGCTTCGGGCACGGTTTTCTCGATCAGCTCTTCGAGGCTGGCAACTCCGAGGGTTTCCAGCATGGCCTCTACCTGTTTGGCATCGGGGCCAATATGGCGATGGATAAAGGCGTCGTGTTGTTCCAACTGCTGCAGCGATGGTTGGGTCATAAACTTCGTTCCTGTAGTCGCAGGGAGTCGTCGCGGTGCGCTCGCGGTTAAAAATAGCACCTGGCCTCGGTACCGCTTTTCCTGTGGAAAGCCTCGGGCCTCCGCATTGCGGATAAGCGAGGGTAACGCTTGGGAGAATCGGTTTGCTGGCAGCCCCAGTGTTGCAATACGGAACCAGAGGGGAAGCCGGGCCATAGCGGCAGGCGCGCATCTTAGCAATCGGCGCGAGTAGGGGCAATCTGCGGGTTTTGGGCGGGGAAACTGCTAAATTTTGGCGCAAAAAGTGGGTTAAATCCTGTAATGTGGGATATTGAGGTATTTTGTTCTGGGTGAGCCGAAGAAGTTATGGTTTTAAGTGCGAACAAAGGGTATGAGTGAACATATAGTCCCAGACCCTACGGTAGCGAGTAGCCTTCTACTAGGGCATCGAGTATATGTATATTCAGTAACGGCTGGAAACTAGAGATCTCCTTAGATAGGTATAACCTAATTTTGTCTCCAAGCTCATTCATTTAGCTTTCATCTAAGGCGCCTGGCTAAATTTTAAATGAATGATATAAAAGTTAGTAATCTGTAAAAGTGTACTATTACAGCTGTTACTTAAATCTAGCAATATTATTAAATAGAAGAAATATTCTGAGCTGTTCCAATCAAATTTTGTGCTTCAATCAAAACAATCCTTTTCCAAGACCGACGTTACTGGACGGCTAAACTTTTAACTTCAAGAATAATTTCTAAGCACAAAAAGAAATTTTTGAATATATACGCGTTAGATATCTGACGTTCATCAACGCCAAATTCTTTGAGTTTTCATTTGATAGCATAGCTTTACTATTTAATGGCTTTATATGGTAAGAAGAGGTATTTAATTCATCTTTACCTGAAAGATGTAGTGTTAAATAAAGGTTGTCTTTTTGTGTAATCTCTATCTCTTTCAAAGTAATCCTTACTGCAATCGCCGTTTCATAATTACTATATATTCTAAGGGGTGGTACATCTAGTTATATCATGGGTTTCCTTTTGTGAAGCAGGTTTATTACGGGATCGACTTTTTTACAACCCCACTGCAGGCTTTAACTCTTCATAAAGTTGGTGGAGATAATCATTTAGACTGTTTTTTTAACCTGAAAATGGTGCAAGAGAATGGTTGGGAGGTTAGTAATTATCGATGCTAGTAATTTATGAAGCCGTATTTTTATGATGCTGAATCTGGAAAAATGACATGAGATGAATTTAAGGTTAATCTTGACTGGTTATTTATCTTATCGGTTCATGATTCGGGATCCGATAAGGTTGGTATCTAACTATTAGCAAGCTACCGTAGTTTGATAAGTAGGATGTTTGAGTTTTGATACTATCCGGTAGCGGAGCTTATTAAAATGTGCAAAGGATTAGCGAGTGAAAAATAATAATTTATACTTGGTAACAATACTCATCCTAAGTGTTTGCAATACTCAAAGAGTAGAGGCTAACGGTGGTAATACCAACAGAATAACAGAAGTTCTAAAGTCGGGTGAGGTTGGAGTGAACCTTCGATACCGTACAGAGTATGTCGAACAAGATAATTTGTATGAAGATGCTGTAGCCTCTACTTTAAGAACACGTATTAACTGGAGAAGTGGTAGCTTTCAGGGGGCGAACTTCTTCCTTGAGTTGGACAATGTGAGTGAGATTGGTGTAGATAAGTATAACTCTACGGTTAATGGCAAGACTGAATACCCGGTTGTGGCTGACCCCAAAGGTACAGAGATTAATCAGGTGTACTTGAGATATAATTTAGAACAATTGAAAGTTACGGTAGGTAATCAGCGTATTAACTTAAATAACCCACGCTTTGTTGGAGGCATGGAGGGTAAAGCAAGCTGGCGTCAGAACGAAAGAACATACGATGGTATACGCTATCAATATGGTAATCCGGGTCAATTACAGTTAGATCACAGCTATATCTACAACATCAATCGTGTTTATGGAGAAGATAGCAACTTTTCAGATTTCAAAGGGGATATCCACTTATTTCGAGCTAGCTACCCTGTTTTAACAAAACATCAACTATCTGTATTTTTATATAATCTAGACTTCGATAATGCCATAAATGATTCTAGTCGTACTTACGGTATGGATTATCTGGGAAATTTTGGTGCCTTTGAAACCCGTTTGAGTTTCGCACACCAGAAAAATATTAATAAAAACCTTAATGATTACTCAGCAAATTATTATCTAGCTGAGATTACAGGCACCTTAGGAAAAATGAAGGGGAAAATAGGTTACGAGATACTGGGAGCAAACAACGGTATTGGTTTCAGTACACCACTTGCAACTACCCATAAATTTCAAGGATTTACAGATAAATTCAGAAAAACACCAGCAAAAGGCGTTGAAGATTTGTATGTTACTGCCAACTTAAAACTGATCGGTGGGAATTTGGGTATTAGTTATCATAACTTTGAAGCCAATCAGGGAAACGCGTTTTATGGTAGTGAATGGAGTGTCAGATATAATCGCAAATTCAGTAAGAATTTGTCTGGTATGGTGAAATATGCAACCTATAACGCAAAAGATTATTTATCTGATACAAATAAATTTTGGTTGATGATTACTATGAATTTTTAATTTCAGGGGTGATGTATAGATATTGACAATGTATCTTAGATTTAAAATGTTTTGAATTGTGGTATTTAGCTTGTCAGGAATAGGACTTATATGAAAGGGCAAGCTAACCACCTAGCCTACATTGGCCTGTTGTTAAAAGTTTTGTATAGCATAAAGTAAATTATTTTTTCTCATCCAAAATAGGTAGAACTGCCGGTGTTTACAGTTGCCAAATGGGATTAAATGGCGAACATTATGCAACCATAAAATATCCACTGATTCTGCTGGAAAGTAGAAGTGATGTCTAAGAAATTTCGATTATCCGACAGATATAAAGGATAAGCTGTGAGTTCTTCAATTAGCGTATAGAAATATCTTCCTCTATGGTTCTTATCACTGAGTTCTTTCTTAAGTAGGCTTCAGTCTTGAGAAGAGCAGGTAGTATGATTGATTGCACGAACAAAACACCTCTCAAGAAGTCTGACAAGCAATTACCCTGAATAGATGAAAGGGCTTTCTAGAGGTTTGGCATAGGAAAACTGTAAACTAGATATGGGAAAATAAGAATGGAAAGATGCAGACTGCTGACGATATTCAAGTAACAAGTACCATAACAGCAACCTCAGTATAGAAATAGTGTTCCTCTCCTCCTCATGCGACATTGCATACAAAACACTTACTTTTTGTGTGGAAAATCGATAGTTCTTGAATCTCCTAAAGATAGCTTGGTGGGCCACAGTTTAGATAGTATCTGACGAGAAAGTTCAAGTAGAAGAATAGTTTCTAGTATGGATGGAAGAATGTTTCAAAAGTATCAATGGCATAAAGTAGAGTGAAATTTTGAAACTTTTGATATTTTCTGCCCCAGGCAGTTAAGCAGATGATTATTTAACCTCTCTTCAGATCTTATATAACTTTACTCAACAAATAATCAAGATAGATAAGTCACAAAATAACACTTTAGCTAAATAACATCCTATTTAGTTTCTTACCTGTAGAAAATAAAGGTAGTTAGTTTAATTTCCTTGAAATGAAGGCAATCTAATGTATTCTCATGTGAAAAATTTGATGGATAGATGGATTAGATCAAATGGAGTTGTGTGGGAAAAAGTCTGTAATTGATGGTTGCGTACCATTTATTGTCTCTGATAATTACTTACAAGAGACAGGTAGGGCCCAGGGCAAGTGGAGCCAAACTTCTCTGCCACCTGAAATTGGCGATACGGAGTTCACGACGTGTAGAATATGCGACGATATTACTTTGACTGGAAGTAGCTGTACGTTTAATGACCACTATCTTTCGTGTATTCGCTATCAAAAAAATACAACACTACTGATATTTGGATTTGAAGGAGTTAGTTCCATTGGGTTTTCCAAAAATGATATAAATTATTTGATTAGACCTGGTGATGTTTGGTTGGTGAATACCGGAGGCAGTAAGCTTTTTCGATATACACCTTCTAAGCAAAAGAATGAAATGGTTGTAATCAAATATGCAACAAAACGTGTCGGTTTTGCCTTTCCAAATAAATCTAGAATTTTTTCCGATAATGGAACACCTTGGCTTATGAGGCTGGGTTATCAAGAAGCAAATGAATCCTGGATTTCAGACTTAATGGGAAACCCTTTTAATACGGCTTTAGATTGTTTGAGTGCTGAGGCAAAAACGCTCGATGTATTGGCTCGATGGCTGAGACCTCTCGCTGAACTTGCACCTGATGATACTCCCGTCGCAAAAAAATCATCCGAAATGGACAAGATAATAAACTTGATGACGGCTGATTTAGCTAATGTCCCTTCGCTGGAGGAAATGTCAAGAATAGTAGGGATGAGCCATAGTCGATTAAATAGAACCTTCAAAAAGACTTTTGGCAAGACAGTATTTGGTTGGCTAAGAGATTATCGGTTGGCGAGAGCACGATCACTGTTAAAAGATAAGCAAAGAAGTATTACAGATATTGCTTTCTTATGTGGATTTAGCAGTGCAAGCCATTTTGCACAGACTTTTAAACAGAGATATAGCTGCACTCCTATTGAATTTAGGAATAATGAAAGACTACAGGAAGTGTACTGTGAGTATGGAATCAGTTAAGTCTTTTAAGAAAGCACAAAACATTAACTTATTACTTCTTATCCTGGTTGCCAATGGAGTAGCGCACAGTCTATTTGTTATAACATTTCCTTTACTTGGTAGAAATTTGGGGCTAACAGATATTCAAACCGGTTTTATATTAACGGTCTCCTCTCTCGCTATGATGATTTCGGCTCCATTTTGGGGGGTTAAAAGTGAAATTTATGGAAGAAAAAAAATTATATCTATTGGTATATTGGTCACGGGTTTATTTTTGATATTGACCGCAAGTACTATATATATAAAGCTAACTTTTGATATAGCTGTGGTGTCTGTCTTTTTAATTATACTTTGCTTAAGGTTATGCCAGGCAATCGGGGTTGGAGGCATTATGCCGGCAGCTCAGGCATTTATTGCTGATCTCACCTCTCGTGACTACCGCGCAAGAGGAATGGGTAAAATGGGTGCTGCATTCGGAGTTGGTACTGTTGTTGGTGGTTTCATAGCAATGCTTATTGGTAAGCATTCCATTGCAATAGGCTTCTCGATCGTTGGATTAAGTCTATTAATATTGTGGTGGTTAGGCTGCAATAATCTACAAGAATCAAAGGAAATTGGAAGTTCGTCATTAAATACAAAATTTAAATTATCTTATAAGAATCTGCTACCAATGTTGTTCATAACATTTTGTGGTCTGCTAATTTATGGAACATTACAGCAAGTTATTGGTTTGAGGTTACAAGATGAATTTGGTTATTCCTCGGGAGAGGCACTTAAAAGAACTGGTGCAGTAATGATGACCAGTATGACAGTTATGGTTATAACTCAGGGTGTGTTAATGAAATTACTTTCATGGTCCCCTGAGAAGTTACTAATAGGTGGTTGTATCATTCAAGTTGTAGCCTTAGTTATATCTGCTTCTGCAGATTCTTACCTGTGGTTATTTTTAGGTATGGCAATTCTGGGAGGTGGAATGGGTTTGCTTTTTCCCGGAAATCTCGCGTTATTAAGTCTCAGTGGTGATGAGAATACACAGGGGAAAATAGCTGGAATCAATGGCGTCAGTAAAGGCTTAGGATTGGCCCTGGGCCCATTGGTGGGAGCATTTCTTCACCAGTTTTCCCCTCTCTCACCTTTTATGTTTACTATATTATTAGGTGGGCTAATGGTCGCTGTTAGTTTTTGGAGAGTTAAAAATCATAAGTTAATCCTTCTAAAAGGAAATCAATCAATCTAATTTCTCTGGTGTAGCCAGAAACTGACTGAAATAGTAGTTCTGGCTTTCAAGGGAATTTAGCTGGCTACGAAACAAGGCCCAACTGATCTTTTTAGACCCTTCGCTATGATATTCATATGGATTTCTGATGTTCCATCTATAATACGATACAGTCTAGCATCGCGATAGAAACTTTCAATCACCTCTTCATCGTGACAGCCGGAGGCGCCAAAGACTTGGACAGCCCTATCTGCAACACGCCCCAAAGTTTCGGTTGCGAGTATCTTTACTTGGGAAATGGCAGCCCGAGAATCTAAGCCAGTATCAATTTCCTTAGCAGTTTGTAGAAGAAGTGCTCTTGCAGCTGCAATTTCAATATTACTATCAACAATCATTTGTTTTATTTGGCCAAAATCAATGAGAGCTTTACTAAATTGTTGACGATCTTGGGCGTGTTTCTTCATCAAATACAACAGACGATGGCACTTCCCAATTGCCCTGGCTCCGACTTTACTTAATCTCGCTTTTCCTAATGTATCGCCCAGAATTCTAAAGCCGTCATTCTCCTCTCCTAGCAGCGCATCTTTTCCCAGAATAAGATTGTTGAAAATTAGCTCACGATGCGTTGTACCCTTAAATCCGAGCATATTAAAACTTTTGCCATAGGAAAATCCCTGTTGACTCTTGTCAACCAAAAATAAAGAGATTCCACGTGGACCAAGATCTGGTTGAGTTACAGCTGCAACTATAAAGTAGTCACAGAAATCCGCATCACTAATGAAATATTTTCTTCCATTAAGTATCCAGCCGGCATCACAGCGTACGGCCCTAGTAGTAATAGATGCCGCATCAGAACCTGCCTCAGGCTCAGAGACAGCTAATGCTGAGTGCCGATCGCCTCTGATACTAGGAATCAAGAAACGCTCAATTTGTTCAGCTGTACCTTCCTTAATACACTCATAGATATTTCCTGCCGCTCGACGTGCAAGAATTTCTTTGGTGGCTCCGAACTGTTCTTGCAAGAGAACGTTATCTAATGTGGTGAGTCCCCCCCCTCCAAATCGGCGATCAATATTGGCCGCAAAAAGACCTTCTTGTCGAGATTTTCTTATGATTTCATTAGAAGATTCTGAACTTATTCCACCAGATTTTTCAACCTCCTTTTCAAGAGGAAGGAGTTCTGTTTGTACAAAATCACGTGCTCTCTGAACAAGCTTTTCTTGTTGTTTTGTTAATAATGACATGTTTATCTTTTAGCTGCTGGCTTCCATTAAAAATTAATTGCTTAACATGTATGATGGTTAGTCCATAAAAGTAGACATGTCTCGGCATACTGAATCGAAAGCAGAAATAAATCTTAATGCTTCTTGGGAATTCAAAACCAATGGAGGTTGAATGCGCATCACGCGACTATTGTTCGCAGTAAGAAAAGTTAAAATATTATGTTCTTGAGAAAGCTTTGTAACGAATCTTAGGGAAAACATATCTTCCAAATTGGACTCAATTGCATCAATGGCAGCAAGCATATGATGCTTGGCATTATCTGACAGCATTTTGTAAGTTTCACGAGAATTCCAGGGTAAGCGATGAGCAAGTTCCTGAGCAGTAGCATTAATACTGCCTTTGAAAGATTGAGAAAATTCAATTGCAAGCATAAGTCCCATTCCCCTTACAGACTTAATGAAGGGGTATTGACTGGCAATTTCTTCTAATGAGCTTTTAAGTTTTTCTCCCATAGCTATAGCATTAGCCGCTAAATTTTCTTCTACAATAACATTTAAAGTCGCAAGAGCCGTAGCAGCAGCCAGGTTTCCGCCTCCAAAAGTTGATGTATGCAAAATACAGCGATCCATACTACCGTAAGCGCTATCCCATAAACGAGGATTTGATATCGTAGCACCAATTGGAATAGTGCCACCGGAAAGTGACTTGGATAATATTAAAATGTCAGGTACCACATTCTCCCACTCACAACAAAAGAGTTTACCGGTTCGACCTAGTCCCGTTTGCACTTCATCGAGAATCATTATGACATTATATTTAGTACATAAGCGCCTGACTTCTTTTAAATATCCTTTAGGTGGTAATAGAACACCGCCTTCACCCTGTATAGGCTCAAGGATAAATGCCCTCACGTCACCTTTCTGTAATTCCTCCTCTAATGCGGTCAAGGAACCGAAAGGTATTTCATGGCATTCAGGTAATAGAGGTTCGAATTCTGATCTGTGTTTAGTGCGGCCAGTGATAGATAATGCCCCAAGGGTTTTTCCGTGATAGCCATTATCACAATATATCAAACGACCCGTTGAAGTTGCGGCAAGAGCCATTTTAATAGCAGCTTCCACAGCCTCTGTACCTGAGTTACTGAGGAAGACTCTTGATAAATCTCCAGGAGCAAGCTCAGCCAGCCTCTCTGCAAGTAGAGAGGCATGATATGGCATGGAGACATACTGAACAAAAGTAGGATTCTCCGATGATAAATAATCTGTGATAGCTTTTGTTACTTTAGGGTGATTATGGCCAGTATTAAGGCACCCATAACCGGCAACAAAATCTAAGTAAATTGTTCCATCCATATCAGTGAGTTGACATCCACTTCCGTGATGAAAAACACGTTCAATATGGTTAAATTGGTAAAAATCTGCCATCACAGGATTAATGTGATGTCGAAATCTACTAATGGTTTGAGTGCGCTGTAGGTGTTTTGAAGTATCAAGAGAGACCTGAATATCACGATGATGGCGAAGAAGCCCATAAAAATGGGAATCGGTAATCCACTCTCCGTCGGTGGCCATTGGTACAGTGGTAAAACCATGTTTTTCTGCTAGTTGGCCAATGTTTAATACACGCTCTGGCGGCAGTATTCTACCTAATGAATAGTCTTCTCTGCATTGCTCTAAAGTTAAAACGATAGTTTCTGCTAAGCAACCATTCATGAACTTCTTTGGAGCAAAATTTTTAGTGGCTTCCCCGAAGCTGACTTCAGGACCTGCAGATATCAGGCCACCATCTATAATCAGAATATCTTCTCTCGGCTGTAGTGTGGGCATTACATCCTTAGGTAAGGCTGCGTCAACCACTATTGAGCCAGAAAGAAGTCTGGCTGGATCTATTACACTGCCTGTAGAAGTTGCTGCAATATAAAATTTAATTCTACCGTAACAATCTTCAATATTATTAGTGAGCGTTACAGATGAATGCATCTGGCTAGGCAGGTAGTTCAGATATTTATCAGGATCGCTCTTACCTCGATGCACTAATGTTAGGTGACAACCTTTATCGATAAGCAGTTGAGCAATAGCGAGAGAAATAGAGCCTGGATAGCCTATAATGGCAACTTCTATACCTTGAGGTGATAGTTCGAGCCGCTCCATAGCTTGTAGAATGTTTCTTTGAGCAGCATAAGCTGTTAGAGAGTTACCTGTGGTGATTGGAATTGAGCATTTCTCTGCTGTCTGCAGGCCCCGATTTCCAACGATGCCAGTGAATCCACCTAACCCAACTAGTTCTGCTCCACGGCTTTGTAAGTCATTGATTCCCTCAATAACACGTTTTGTTACATTTCGATGTTCCGAAAGCATTTCCTCTGCGGTTAGAGGCATATAGTGAATAATTCCACTACATTGTGACCCTGCCTTACTGATAACGGAATCAAAAGTAGTAAATGGCACAAGGTTTTGCTTTTTCCAGTAGTCCTCATGATAACCATTACTTTGCTCATCAATATTTCGGTTGACCAAATCAATAAGTTTAACATGACGCTTCAGGGCAACTGATGTTGGGTGAGCGATAAATCCAAATTTCATTCTTTTAAGTCCAAATTCAAGCTGTAATTCGATTCCAGGAGGCTTCAGAGATTAGGCTTAGACCATCTCCATCAGAATTGTGGGATAGAAGCACCTCAGCAATATTTATTCTTCCCTTTTGATTCAAAAGATCTCCTATTTGCTGCTCCTGATAGCTACTAACCCTTGTTCGATTAACAATGATATTGCGGGAAGTAACAGGCTCTCTCTTATACTCGGTATGGTTCTCCTGAAGTGGTAAAGGCACCACTACCTGTCGACCACAGCCGGATGGTGTTCTTTTGTCCAAATATGTTTGAATCATTGATAAAACACCATTGCATAGATACAAAAGTGTAATATTAATTTTTGTCCCATTTGGGTTTTGAGATAAAGCATGGACAAGTTGACTCTCAATATTGGGAACCAGTGCTCGTGCACCATCGCCAATAAATGCCAATACATTTTTATCAGAAGTTCTAGCAATGTAGGGTAGGGCAGAAAGCGCATCTCCCATTAGTGCTCTTCCGTACCAGCCAGAAAAACTACGACAGGTCCTTGGTATATTACGTATTGCTGATAACCCACAGCGTCCTACATCATAAACACCAATGAATTCAAATGCATTGTTCTCAATTAATCTCCTAACCTGCTGCCCTAACTTCAACATGAAATAATTGGCTGACATTGGAAGGCTGGCCATATAATCCCCGGGTACACATTCGTCAAGATTTGTAGCCTCTGTCAAGTATGCTAAGCGATTTGCTTTGATGTGATCCTGTACGTCTAAGTGCGCCTTTATATACTCCAAGAGTTTTACAAGAGGCATATTAAGGGCAATATTGCTGTAAGGAGAGAGATGACGTTTATTTTTATTAACTTGGACGATATGGATATTACGCTTCAGTTTACCTTCTGAAAATGGGGTCGCAGCCTGATCAATTTTATGCTTTAAAAAAAATTGACTAAGAGTATCCGGTCCTCGTAGTTTTCCATTGTCATGTAGGTAGTGATAAACCCGTCGACTGAAAGCATAGACGCCGAAGGTTCCAAGATAGTTTTTATTAAGTTTTCCATTTCTATAAGCTTGAACCGTACCTGGATGAGTTAATGAATCGGTTAGAGCTATACCTGCATCTTGCGCAATTTGGGTTACCAACTCAAGCTCATACTTAGAAAGCGGACCACAGTTCCAGAGTAATCTGATATCAGAATTGTTAATTAAGTTCATAACAGTATCGAGATCATTCTGATGTATATCATCAGGTTCGGATACTTTAGATATGAATTCAGATGGGCTAAATGTATTCTCCCTAGACTCGAGTATATTAGGAGTGGCAAAAATGAAAACGGGACCAGGATTTTCATGCATGACTTGAAAAGCCTTATTCAGCTGTTCTGATAAGGTTTCCCGATCATGTAGGTATACGTGGGGTATCCTTCTGGCAGCTATGACCTCACGCCCATCAGTATCAACGTCAATTGTTCCCTGAAAAGCAAACCAAGAATCGGCTGGACTATCAGCACATATAATTAAGCCTGGGGCTTTTGCTCTTTGAAGGTTGGATAAAGTGCCACGAAATTCATCAATCATACCAGAAGTGACTGTAATAACGTATGAACGCTCGAATAGTTGCCATCCTGCTAATGCGCCAGCAGCTAAACAATGCTCATTATTACCAGTTAAACATCTGGGCGATGAATCATCCTGGGCATCCGTACATAATGCCTGTATTGAGCGAATTAAGTTGGCTACCATAGAGCCCGTATAATAGTGGAAATCCCATTGCTTCGGCCAGAATTCTTGCATGTGACTAAAGATTGCCTGGGCGAGTCCAATTGGTGATTTAGTGGTTGCTGCAGTTCTTGATAATAACTTATTGAGATAACCGTGCTCCATGTGATCAATCAATAGTTTTAGCAATTTCGCCCTAACTAAATCCGGATCGTCTTGTAGAACTTGAATCTGAGTACTGCCATCAACATATGATAAAATACTATTTAGACTCTCTTCTGGCACGTACATAACTTTAGAAAATGGAGTAAGTGTACGTACTTTACAAGATGATATTAATAAATCAAAAGGGCTTTCGGGTAAGCTAATGTTGGCCTCTTTGGAGTATTCGGGTAAATATTCAGTATCAACAATAAATATGTCAAAAACAGTATTTTCTCCAGGCAACACCTTAATTGCTTCATTTAAATCTCTAAATATATATGGAGTAAATGAGAATTCATGACGCTTGCCAGCATTCGTTAGATAGTGTTGAGCTTGTTTTATAGTGGCATTCAATATGTCCCTATTATTTTTCGGCGGTAGAGAAAATGGCTCTATCGTAAATGAGCAATCATCCTCAGGATTTTGAATGACATGGATAAGAGAAAAAATATAATCCAGCTCTTCAATAAGAGCAGGGTTCTCAGAAATAATGCATATCCCTATGTTGTGATTCATCTCTAAAGTTGAGCCTCTAATTCGTTTTGTTAAATATCGTTTGGATCAATAATTTTTTCTGATATAAGCAGAGCCTGCAGAAGAAAAAAATATCCCCATATTGTTTCACCTAAACTTTCTTCGCTAGAGTTAATACGAAAAAAGCAACCGTTAAAATATGCCTCATGGGACTGGTCGTTTATATTGAAGTAGTCAGACTCAATTATATTTTTAATAATAGAGTTGGCTTCTGCTCGCCAATCAATCATATTGTTTGGACATGCGGAAAGTTTATACATGGATAATGCCGCGATCAGTGATGCAGAGGGATCCAGGTGATTTCGATTTCCATTTTTAAGGTTCTTAGGGAATTTATCAGAATATTCATTAAGCCATTCAACGCACAATGATTCAGCCAATGTATGATAATCTCCGCCCCAAAGACGGGAAGCAGTAGCTAAGCCCAAAAGTCCCCAACTATGGCCTCGAGCCCAACCCTTGGAAGAATTGCTTATTTTTATTTTATTGCTTCCAAGTGTAGCATTTGCAGAAAAATTACCACTTGGGTCGAGCATAAACTTAATAATTGAATCGGTGTGTGATTTTGCAGTAGAGCGGGTTTCAGAGTCACCATACTGTAACAGTTGGATAAGAGCAGCAAGGCCATCTATATTTAGTGTGTTTTTTCCTTTTTCCCCTGCCCCCAAAGCGGTTCCCATAGGATAGCAATCCCACTTCGAATTGAAACTTTGAAAGATGGTTTTTGCTGCTTTTTCCGCAAATGAAATAGACTTAGTATCGTTAAATAAACGAATGCCGGGCGCTAATGCATACCAATAAATCATGCTGCGGAATATTGTGTCTGAATATAGTTTTGGTGTGAGACGTTCTAAAATAGAAGACGCGTAATTTCTATCAATATCCTTTCCACTGATTTTTGCCTTTAACCACCAGCTGCCACACCAAAATCCGCCCATCCAAGAACCTCCTGAAGAAAATTTCCACTGATTATCCTGGAGGGATGTAAATATTGGGAAATTATCATCACAAGAATAAGAAATTCTCTCTAAAGTATTGGTTATGGCATATATGGCAGTGTAATTTACACTTGTAGAAGAGTCTGAAAAAGAAGACTCTTTATTCTCTACCAACAAAGAATTATTCATTTTAAACAGCTTCTTGTTGAGTGAGAGAATGTTGGTTTGCAAGAATCAGGCAAGAACTCCCACTTATCAACAGGATTAAAATAGTAAATATCCATCCACTTGAAAAAGATTCAAAGAATGAAATGATCATTCCAAAAATAGATGATCCGACGGCTATACCAGCAAAAAAAGCAGCAGATATCATTCCAGATGCATAGGCAATAGGGCCAAATCTTGAATCCTTTACAACCATTCCCATAGCTATTGCATTAGTTGCCACAATACTTAATCCAATTCCAATGACTCCAATATAAATTGGCCAAGAGGCCTCAATATTTGATTTCATTGTGATAAATATGGCTAGAATAGCGAATCCAATCATCCCTACGATAAACATTGCTTGATTATCAAATGATGAGGCTATAGGTGTCATTATAATTCGAGAGGACATTCCTGTAATGCCAAACAATGTAATGAGAAGCCCTGCTTGCTCTGGGCTTAGGGATAAACTGATTGCAAAGCTTGGTATATAAGTGATGTATGCAGAAAGAACTGCTCCAATTCCTCCTTGGGTTAACATTAATAGCGCAAGCTTTCTATTTGGAATGTATTGTTGAGAGGATTTCCTTACTAGAGGCTTATTTGGAGATACTTTCCAACTTAGTATTGCCATTACTATTGCTATAGGTACTACAGCCAAGAAGGATACTCTCCAACCCCAATTATTTGCTATAAAAGGCAGAGTGAAACCGGCAAGTAATGCTGATAACTGCACTCCGGATTGCTTCATACCGACCATCATGGCCTTACTAGAGTCTGGGATTCTTAGTGCAATTAACTTATTAGTTAAGGGATTGGCTAAGGCTTGAGAAAGACCAACTATAGAAATTGCGCCAATGATTGTCCATAAGCTATCCGAGATACTAATTATAAAAAAAGATATTGCAATTGTTATGAAGTGAAGAACATATGATGCCCTAAGACCAAAATAGTCGACAGCATTTCCCGCAAATAGGGATAAAATTGATGCTAACCCAAAAGAAACCATCACAATATAGCTCAGGTCACTCTCTTGTACTTGTAGTGCTTTAATTAAATATGGGCTCAGCACACCAGTTGCATAAAGAATGAACATTGGTAATGCCATTGCAAGTAAAAGAACCAGTCCAATTTTTATTTTATCGAACGGATCTATATGAGTTGGAGGGGCACTCATGATCGATTTAATCCTTTTTAGGGAGATGGGGTATCCAAAATGGTAGCAAAATTATGTTACAGTATCGTATTCACTATTCCTTGATTGTTCTCTGCTCTTTCCCAATGAAGAGATATTTTCCACAAGCATTTTTTTATTAATTTTTCCGGCAGGGGTCATCGGTAGTTGCCGGTAAAATTGCAGATACTCTGGTAGTTTATTTACTTCCAGGCCTTGATCCCTAAGGTAATCATTAATTTCATTAAGTGAGAGAAGATCTGAACCTTCGCGCAGAGTGATACAGATACAAACTCTTTGGCCAAGATCTTCGTCTGGTACAGGAATACAGGCTGCACTTATAATCTCAGGATGAGAGGTTGCAATTTTTTCAATTTGAACAGGGCTAATATTCATTCCGCCCCGAATAATGATATCTTTTTTTCTCCCGAGAAGAATAAGATATCCATTATCATCAATACAACCCAGATCACCAGTATAAACCCAGCCTTCATGATCCCTGTAACGTTGGTCTAGATCTGGGGCATTTACATATTGCATCGGCGTCATCGGCCCTCGCCCAGCTATTTCTCCGATCTCCCCTTGAGCCAAAGGTTGCTTTTGATCATCTACAATTCGAATTTCACAAATACTAGGATTTGGACGTCCAACGGATCTACAAATAGAATCTAAAGAATCTTCCAATGTATTATGGCAATTAATACCATCGGCTGATCCATAAAGGCTAATAATTCTACAGTCAAAAGCACTAACACAGCGATAAATTGTCGCTTGATCAATAATGGCGCCACCACTGACAATGGCCGTAAGACACGATAAGTCAGTTTTTTGTAGTTCTGCAGCCGCCGCCATACGCTGAAACATGGTGGGAACACCAAAAATATGACTTGGTTTATGTTGCTGTATAGCCTCTATAGCAGTAGTTATATCAAACTTTGGAAGAAGTACTAATGAACCTCCCATCCAGGAAAGCACACCAAATGTCGCACTAGAGCCAAATGCAGTTCCCAAAGGCATAAGGTATAATGCACGAAAGTCTCTATTGGGCTTAGTAATTCTTTCTAAAAATCGTCCTCTTCCACCTAATATAGCATTGTGTGAATAAGCAACTAATTTGGGTTCTGATTCAGTACCTGAAGAAATAAGAAACCTTACAGGGCTATTAGGGCATACTTTGATCGGAGTTTTAAGCGGATCATTTTTAAATAATTCATCAAGATCATTCCAGTTAGTTTCACTGGATGCTGGTTTATCACCTTGGACGATAAATGTTCTCAATGATAATGCATTTGGACGAATCGATTGAATTATTTCACAGTAATCAATATCTGCATAAGATCTTTCAGTAATCAATGCTCTGGCATTAGTACGCTTGATAACAGATTTAATATCAAGGCTGCCTCGCCCAAGTGGAATCGGACAGACAACAGCACCGATTGCAGCACATGCAAGATCAATAGCACATGATCGCCAGGAGTTGACCAGCTGATAAACAACAACGTCCCCACTGACAATCCCCATTTTCAAAAAGCTATTAGCAAGCCGGGCTGCGGATTCAGATAATTGGCTATAAGTTGTTATTGTATCTTTCTCAAGTATTGCTGGTTTATTTGGTTGTTTTATAGCGTTTTCGCAAAATTTTTTATAAACAGTTTGCTCGGGATAATATCCTTTAGAAGTCCAATCCTGTCGCACCGAAATGGGCACTATATCAATCACACCTGTATTGTTCATTTGAATCTCCATGGCGTGGTTACACGAGAATAATTTGAGGTTTGAAAGTTTTCTTTAAAGCGAGGCTGCTTGGGTAGCTCTTCGAGTGACTCTATTACTTGACTACATGGGATGTTATGTTTCTCAAAAATAAATAACCACTCTTGAGCATTTTTGTCTTCAAGAATTTTCTCTAATTTTTCATCTATGTTAGAATGTTCTAAATCTCTGAGCGTCAAATTAATTTCATCTAGCAAAGGAATTAGTTCATTAGGTGAGGAGAACTCTAGGATGATATATCCATCTAAGGTCTTGAATAGCCTTCCTTTCTGAAATTCAGGCTTTTGATGTTTTTCCCTAATAGATTTAATAATTGGTTGGGTTAAAAGTGTCGCGCTTCCCAGTAATGAGGTATCTACACGACATCCCTGGTTATTAAAAAATTTACGGAATAGACCTAAGGTGGTTCCTTGAGCTGAAATTATCCCTCCAAGAACATCGAGGGCTGTATATAGGGTGCCTCCATTATTCTTATTATTATGTGAAAGCTCACTAGCTAGTCCAGAATAAGCCTGTACGGTGAAATCAGTACCAGGATAGTGCACATCGTTATCTAAAATTCCCCATCCACCGGCATAGTTATAAACAATATCAGGGTTTACCTTTTTCAAATGTTCGTGGTCGAGTTGTAGTTGCTTGGCTTTTCCTGGAGCCCAGTTATGAATAAAGACATCCGCAGTAGAAACTAATGAAAGAACTTCAGCGCGACCCGCAGGTGTTTTAATATCGATTTCCCGAACCTCTTTAAGATGGTTTAGTGCGTCAAATCGCGCTGAACAATCTCCAGCAAGAGGAGGCATTCCTCGTAATGGGTCACCACCAGGTGGCTCAATTCGTACTACCCTAGCTCCCAATAAGGCTAGTAAATGGCCAGCTATAGGCCCTTGAATCCGTCGGCAGGACTCGATAACAGTAAGTCCACTCAAAGGCTTACTTTGGTCAGTAATAAAGTTATTTGAAGTGTCTTGATTTAAAATATTTTTTGAAGAATCTTTGTATATTTCATTATTAATAACTTCAGGTCTAAGTTGCCATGGGCCTCGTTCCAATAAAATAGATATATCTCTATCAGTGGACCTTTCTAAAAGTGTTCTCTGACGACATACTGCGACCCCCGATTCACTTGCTAACAATTCAATATCTTTAAATTTACAAGAAGAAATTTTTGATATGAGGGTTCTTGGCAGATATGATGTTGCTTTCGCATACCGCTGCAGAAATGACTGCCAACCTTTGCTCATATCCTCCTGGCTGATCCCAAGAGCACTCCAGAATCGACGCCAAGGTTCTGGAGAAAGAGTTTCTAATTCAAAAAGCACACCATCTGCTGAACAGAAAGGTGGTCGTTGAGAATGATCGTGTACTCCGGGAGGAATATTCTCCGCATATTCATTTACAGTTGCACCAGCAAGGTATTGCCCAACACACAATAACCCTGCAGATACCATGGAGGTTTGAAATCCTCTCGAATTTAATCCGCGTCTATGGCCTATAGCGGTGGCTATACAGCCTAAAAGAGTTAAAACAGCTGATGCGCTAGATAGATAGGGAGCATTCAAGGCATCTATTCCACCAATGGAACGTCCATGAACCGACATCAAGCCAGTTGCGGCCTGAATCACAGACTCTGAGCCTTGCCGTAGGGGATCATCTGACCAAAAAGAGAAAAGGTTTTCCTGAGTTCGTCTATCTGAAGATATAAATTTGAATGAAAAATTTACATCACTATTTAAACTTAAATCATTTTCTACTTGAATTCCTAACGCATGGCACTGATACTGAAAAGTATTTATTGTTGACTGTAGGTGAACCGGAACTTCTTTAAAGTTACCAATAATTGTACAATCGCTAAGAAATTTATCCATTTCCATAATTTATATACCACCAAAATCTGTTGCCAGTAACACAATCAATCAATCAATTAAATTAATTGAGGTCGTTATTTAAGAGCAACAAGGTAACTCTGGTTATTTCTCTACCGGTTAGATTAGGTATCACTATATAATGTAAAAAGGTGAGTCGATAATGCCGACCACCTTTTTCAGATGTTAAGGTTTTTTACAGTTTTTTATTTGTTTTTAATTAACCACCTGCAACAGCTGGAAGTATAGTAATGACATCGCTTGATTTTATGTCTGTAGCTAATTGGTTTTTGAAGCGAATATCATCTTCATTTACATAAATGTTCATAAATTTGTGAACTTCCCCTTCTTTTAATAAGCGGTCTCTGATCCCTGGATATTGCGATTCTAGAGATTCTATTAACTCTTTGACTGTTTGTCCTTCAGACGTTACTTCTTTTTGATTGTTAGTTAGAGTTCGTAAAATAGTGGGAATTTTTACTTTCACTGACATGCTTTTATCTGCCTATTTGTTTTATTGCGATACTACGTTAATTGTTTCTTCGATGGCCTTTTTGTCTACTATGCGATAGCTACGCACTTCACCAGGTTTACCCCCAGTTGTTGAAACCAAAACATAACTGGCATCAGGATACCAAGCATGTTGAATATCTTCTTTACTTGGAAAGGCGCGGGAGTTTGTATGTGAGTGATAGAACACCATTGGCACTTCATTTTTTTCTTCCATTTCTTGCCAGACCTTAAACTGTTCTTTAGGGTCAAAAGCAAAAAAATTTTCAGAGCGTGCTGCATTTTGCATCGGCACTATTCTATGGGGTACTTGATTATCTTTTTTACCAAGAATAATGCCGCAAGCCTCTATAGGGTGCTCAGCAAGTGCTTGATTCATAATAGATTCTATATGTACATCTAAAATCTTCAGCATAGTAAATTTCCAGTCTGTGCTTTAGTGTTAATAAGCTGGAAGTTCAGGTTCAATATCTTTAATCCAGGCAAGAATGCCTCCATGGAGATTGTAAAGATTAGTGAACCCCTGATTTTCTAAAGCGGCCAGAGCTTGTCTGGATCTTCCACCAATTTTGCAGTGTAAAACTATGAAGGTGTTTTTATCTACCGACTCTAATCCACGCCCGGCTAGAATGTCAGCTTTAGGAATATGAATAGCACCTTCAATACAGCAGATGTCTCGCTCTCCGGACTCCCTTACATCAATCAGCAGATGCGATTTTCCTATCTGCCGAATTTTATGCAATTCAGTGGGTGTTAAAGTGGGAATTTCTTCTTGTGCTTGCGAAGGCTTAGTTAGTCCGCAAAAAAATTCATAGTCACAGAGTTCTGTAATTGGTTGTCTATCGGGATTACGATAAATGGGTAATTTACTGAAGGTCATATCCAGTGCATCATAGACCATCAATTTCCCAATAAGAGGACTCCCAATACCGGTGAGTAGTTTTATGGCTTCAGTCGCCATAATTGAGCCTATTGCTGCGCATAGGACTCCTAACACCCCTCCCTCCGAACAGGAAGGTGCATGCTCAGGGGGGGGCGGCTCTGGATATAGATCACGGTAGTTGATTCCTATATCGCCAGGAGCATTTTCCCAAAAAACAGAGGCTTGGCCTTCAAATCTGAATATTGAACCCCATACGTAAGGTTTTTTGGCCATTACGCAAGCATCATTGACTAGGTAACGAGTAGCAAAATTATCTGTTCCATCTAAAATAAGATCATAATCTGAAATTATTTCTAGAGCATTTGTCCTATCTAGACGTGTTTCATGCAGTTCAACATGAACGAAAGGGTTGACCTCTTGAACTGTTGCTTTTGCGCTATCGAGTTTATTTTCACCTATATTGGATTGGCCGTGGATAACTTGACGCTGAAGATTAGAGGCATCTACTGTATCAAAATCTACGATACCGAGTGTTCCTACTCCCGCTGCAGCCAGATACAGTAATGCCGGTGATCCGAGTCCGCCTGCACCAATAATCAAAACTTTACTGTTTTTTAACCGTTTCTGCCCATCGATTCCAATATCTGGCAACAGTAGGTGACGGCTATACCTCTCCATTTCTTGTTTACTGAGTTCGTGAACGGGGCTGACAAGCGGGGGCAGTGTCATTACGTAGTCCTTGTTATATCTTTTATCTATCGAATTTGATTATCAAACCGTTTTTTATTGAGGTTCGATATAAAATTAGGCTCAAGATTTTGTCATATCACGAACAGTCGAAAGGGTTAACGGCGTTCAGCAATTGATATTCCTTCGCTCCTGTAATGATAGGAAACGATTGCAGAGCAGCCTATTGTGTTCTCATAAAGCAAGTATCAAGGAGCGATGTGAATCCTGAAGCTAATTTTGTTTACAGGTTACTTTGAAGCAAATAGGAACTCTGGAATTAGATTTAGATCTGTTTTGTATCTATAGCTATTTATTGCGTTTTCTACTTAACCTTGTTACCAATTTGTCAATAAATGGCTTAAAGCTTTAGTTATTAGCTTTTAAATTTTATAAATAATTTAATCTGACTTTGTTTAGAAATCTCAATTGTTAATCGCTGGGTTTTCAGGTCATCTGTCTTATTGGGTAATCTTTGATTATAAAGTTTGTGATTAGATATCTATTGTCAGAAAATATTGGAATTATCAATGTTGTTTAATAAATCCTCCTTTGGGGATGATGCTCAATTTTTTTTATTTGATACTCTAGTGGCTCCTTTACGGTGGGAGATTCTATCAGCAGGGATAAAACTTAAAATATTTGATTATCTGCAGGATGCACGTACAGTTAAGGACGTTGCTCTTCACTTTGATTTTCTAGAGAACCGGGCTGAACTTTTCCTTAACTCAATGGTTTCAATAGGGTTGATTAATAAGTTTAAAGGAAAGTATCAAATAAGTAGCTCCTATCGTTCTTTATTAACTTCTGGTTCCGATTCTTCTTTGTGTGGGTTATTGCAACATCTCAGTCAGATAAAGCATGTAAGTGAATCTGAGATTATTGACCTCCTGAGCAGTAAGCATCAGAAGAAAAATGGCCCTACTATGAAAGATCCAGAATTTTGGAACGATATGATAGAAGGCCTTAGGTTATTTCATTTATCAGTTAGAAATTCAATAGTTTTAGATGTTCTAATGTCACAGCCTAACTGGTCTGATGTTAATCATATATTGGATCTCGGAGCAGGTTCAGAGCAGTTGGCTATAGATCTACTTTCGGTTAAGCCAGATCTTAAAGTAACAATTTTTGATTTGCCTGGTATTGCCTCTCTAATTAAAAATCAAGTTTTTCAAAAAGCACAGATAAATGTTTTAGAAGGTGATATGAACACAGCTTCTCTAGGGAGCGGATATGATTTAGTTTTTGCTTCGATGGTCTTATATTACGCCGATGATCTTATTCATACCTTAGAGAAAATACGTCAATCTCTTAATCCTGGTGGAATGTTCCTTAGCTTTCATGAAAAGCTGAACAGCGAAAGAACATCTCCTGAGTTTCACATTGTTGGTCGTATTCACGCAGAACTAAAGTTGGGTCCACTCTCTTTATCTGCTGGTTCAGTAGAAAAAGCTCTTGCTGAAGCTTGCTTTAAAGATATCTTTACTCAAGTCTTGAAGACACCGTTTGGTGATATCGAGCTGGTGAGTGGAATTGCTTAGTAATGGTTACTAATTTTTGTTAGAAAAATATTCTCTTGGGAGACCATATATAATGGAGCAACTATTTAGAGGGATTCTATCGCGTCCAAAATTGGTATTGTCTGTTTTTTTGCTTTTTTTTGTTGCCTGTACAGTTGGTGCTAAAAACCTTTTTTTTCGTGGTGATTATGCAATTTTTTTTGACGATTCGAATAAAGAGCTTCAGGCGTTTAATGAGATTGAAGGTACCTTTAACAAGACTGATAGTTTGGCGATAATTATAGCGCCAGAAACTGGCGATATTTATACTGAAAAATATCTCGAATTGATAATGCTCCTCACAGAAGATGCTTGGAATATTCCTTATTCCAGTAGAGTGGATTCCATTGCCAACTATCAGCATACTGAGGCTCAAGAAGATGATCTTTTAGTTGAAAATCTCGTATTCAAGAATTATCCGTTAAATACAGAATATATTAATAAAGTTAAGTTTGTTGCTGAGAATGCCCCAAGGCTTAAGGGGGCCTTGGTTTCAAAAACAGGTGATTCCGCAGTTATTAATATCACTTTTCAATTGCCGTCAGGCGATAAGACCGCTCGAGTAGCTGAAATCACGGACCATTCAGATAGGATGCTTGCTTCCTATCAAGAGTCATACCCTGATGTTTCATTTCATCAGGCTGGCATCGTTGCTATGAACTCTTCCTTTACCAAGGCTGCTCAAAAAGACATTCTCACTTTAGTGCCAGTAATGTTTGCGGTAATTAGTTTATTATTAATTATGACGCTAAGGTCGATCACCTATGTAATTTTAACCTTGGTTATTGTTGTTACAAGTGTAGTGGCAACTATGGGGATTTATGGTTGGGCAGGAATGTATTTGAGCATTGCCACAGTTAATGTTCCCACAATGATAATGACTTTGGCAGTGGCAGATTGTGTACACCTGATTACCTCTGTCAATGAAGGCAAAAGGCAGGGATTGGGGAATCGAGAAGCTGTTGTTCATAGTTTTAAACTGAACTTTATGGCTATTTTAATTACTTCTGTGACGACGGCTATCGGATTCCTAATAATGAATGTTTCTGATTCGCCTGTCTTACGGCATATGGGTAGTTTATCTGCTTTGGGAGTTATGCTGGCTTTTGTTTTTTCGATTTTCCTTTTGCCAGTGCTGTTATTATTGATGCCAGTAAAAGTATATAAGGAAAGAGGAGGTGTTTCTTCTAAATTATTTCAATTGCTACCAAATCTGATAATTCGTTACCATCGAAGTATCTTTTGTGTCTCCACTATTGTGGTTTTGATTGCTGGCTATATGGTGATGCAGAATCGAATAAATGATGATCCGATAGAGTACTTTGATTCCAGTCATAAATTTAGAATTGCTGCCGATTATATGGAGAACCATATTAGCGGCATGACTAATATTAGTATTGCTGTCAAGTCTGGTAAATCGCAGGGTGTAGTTGATCCTGATTTTATTTCTATGCTAGATGATTTTACAAATTGGCTTCGTATGCAGCCACAAATAGATCATGTTGCTAGTCTAGTGGATACCTATAAAAGGTTAAATAAAAACCTACATGGTGACAAGGAAGAATACTACAAGTTACCCAATGATAGAGAGTTGGCTGCACAATATCTTCTATTGTATGAACTTTCCTTGCCCTATGGATTAGATATTAATAATGAAGTCGATATTGATAAATCAGCGGTTAAACTGCAATTGACAACTAAAAATTTAGGTAGCGGTGAGCTTGTTGATTTTGAAAACAAAATATATGACTGGTTCAGTAGTAATGCTCCACAATATGAAATAGTTGCATCCAGTCCCTCTCTTATGTTCGCACATATTGGAGAGACAAACATGCATAGCATGCTTAAATCATTACCAATTATTTTAGTGTTAATTTCTACACTCTTAGTTATTGCATTAAAGTCTTTGAGGATTGGAATAATCAGCTTGTTACCTACATTGGTTCCAGTTTTATTGGGGTTTGGTTTATGGGCATTTATTTCAGGAGAGGTGAATCTAGGTTTGTCTGTTGTCGTGTCACTTACATTGGGTATTGTGGTGGATGATGCTGTTCATTTTTTGAGTAAATATCAATATTCTCGTCGGCAGGGAAACTCTGTGGAAGAAGCAATATCCTACTCTTTTAATACCGTGGGGCGTGCTCTCTGGGTTACTTCTCTCGTACTGGTTGCTGGATTTCTTGTTCTTGCATTATCTAGTTTTCGATTGAATTCAGATTTAGGTCTTTTAAGTGCTTTAGTGATTACAATTGCCCTAGTTGTCGATTTCTTACTTCTGCCAGCTGTGCTTTTAATTTTTGATAGAAGAACGGATATTGTGCAAGCCAAGGCCAACAATGAGCTTTTGTCTGCTGCCAATTAAAAATATCAATAGGAAAAATCATGATAAAGAATGGAATTTTAACTTGCCTGTTACTTCTTTTGGCTTCCCTCGCGATAGCGAATACCGAAATGGGGCTGGAAATTGCCAAAGAGAGAAAGGTAAGAGATGAAGGCTGGAGAGACTCAATTGCAACTGTCAGTATGTTGTTGAAAAATGCATTGGGTGAAACTAGCTCAAGAGAACTTAGGGTTAGAACTCTGGAAATTGAAGGTGATGGAGATAGAGGATTAACTGTATTTGATGAGCCTCGTGATGTAAAAGGAACTGCTTTTTTATCCTATTCTCACATAAATAGTCCTGATGATCAGTGGCTTTATCTACCTCGGTTAAAGAGAGTTAAGCGAATAGCCTCACGAAATAAATCAGGGCCTTTTATGAGTAGTGAATTTGCCTATGAAGACATGACTTCCTTTGAATTGCAGAAATATAAGTTCAGCTATCTAAGAGAGGAGCTAATAAAGGGAAGGGAAACCCTTGTTGTGGAACAAATACCTACTGATGAGTATTCTGGCTATACAAGGCAGGTAGTCTGGATTGATAAAGATCACTATCAACCAATTAGAACGGAATTTTACGATCGAAAGGGAGAGTTATTAAAAACACTACAATTGGAGGACTATCGCCAATATTTGGAGCAATATTGGCGGGCACATGTTTTGACAATGATAAACCATCAGACGGGCAAAAGTACTGTGCTCACCATTCATGATCTTAAATTTAAAGTAGGGTTGGGTGAAGATGATTTTAATGTAGCGACGCTTAAAAGAATACGTTGATTTTTTACAATGAAGCTACACATATTTAATTGTCTGTTTATTATATTTCTACTTGCTGCCGCCTCTAGTGCTAGTTGTGTCGAATTACGAGGGATTGCTGCAGTTGAGTATCGCCAATTCCTTGCTAGAGGCGAGGTTGGTCAGAAGACCTTTCAGCCTTCTGTTTTTGTTGAACCAGAACTCTATCAATCTTTTTTGAAAGACAGTGCTAGCATCACTGTAGTACCTTTTTTACGGTTAGATGTTTTAGATGATGAACGGTCTCACTGGGATATCCGTGAATTTATGCTGCGATATCACTTTAAAGAGGTAGATCTTGAGGTTGATCTTGGAATAGGTAAGGTATTTTGGGGTGTTACTGAGTCTCAGCATCTGGTGGATATAATTAATCAAACTGACAGTATCGAATCATTAGATAATGAGGATAAACTCGGTCAGCCGATGCTTCATGTTTCATGGATTAAGGAATGGGGAAGTGTTGAGGGTTTTCTACTCCCTTATTTTCGAGAACGTACATTTCCAGGTGAGGATGGGAGACTTAGTTTAGGCGTTGAAAATTCGTCTGCTCAGTATAAGTCCTCGAAAGGGAATAGGCATTTGGATTTTGCAGTTAGATACTCTACTAGTATGAATTCGGTTGATCTGGGGGTAAGCTATTTCCAGGGCACTGGTAGAGATCCTAATTTTATCTATAACCAGCAGCAATTGTTACCTTTTTACCGGCAGATTAGACAGGTTGGAATTGATGCCCAGTGGCTAAAAGGAGATTTTTCTTGGGTTTCCGAAGCTCTGTGGCGTGATACTGGTGAAAAAGAGTACTTTGCAATAACCGCAGGTTTTGAATACAGCCTTGTAGGGATCACTGATACAAATATGGATTTAGGTATTCTAACGGAAGTTTTGTATGATTCCCGTGGACAGAGTGCTACGACAGCATGGCAGCAAGATATTTTTATAGGAACTAGACTTGCAGTTAATGATATCGCAGGGACTGAGATATTGCTGGGGATAACCCAGGATCTTGATTATTTTAATTCCAGAGCTATAAAGCTTGAAGCATCGAGCAGGATTACAAATTCTTGGCTGTGGAGGGTGAATGGATGGATTTTTAATAGTTATGGTAAAGAGGATCCATTGAGTAGTTTCCAAAAAGATGATTATTTAGAGGTAGGTTTAGAATATTATTACTAGTACTTTAGGGTTGACTAATTTCTCAAAATTACCTTATTAAGGATCTTCGAATGCCCCCAATATCCCTCATAACGCTCTGTCAATAGAGTACGGGGGGCTAATTTCAATTTAGTAAATTACAGTCTACATCTAGATCCCTTACGAGCAGAATTAAAACGATCGCGCAGGCGCTCAATCATTGCAGTGCGGGCGGCATCGTGGTTGATACCCATTACGACATTCACTTCTAGGCCCTCGCCGTTTTCAGCAAAAGTGGTTTTACCTACGGTGGGGTCGAAGGTGATGGGGTCATAAGGCGTCATGCTGTCGGCCAGGCCGGCATTTAGCTGGTCGACTTCGATAAACCCAGGTACCAGATCCATCTCCAGAGTTTCAGGCTCCAACAGCACCAGTGCGGCGATAATATCCCACAGGCGAATAACGGCATCCATGGCGAAGTCGCCGTTACCCTGGAAATCTCCACCTTCAAATTCTCGGATGGAGCTGAGCAGTTGGGAGGTATAACAGGCTTCCGGCGTCGCGCGGCGTTCGGCCAGGGCTTCGATAGTGTTGCCCTGCACCTTGGCCATATCGGTGGAGTTGGTGGGCACCAGATAGGTTTCAATATTATTTTCGCTCAGGGCGTCAAAGGCCCACTGTGCACTCAGTGGGTCGAGCAGAATATTGAATTCCTGGTGGGTGCTGAAGTCGCTTTCACAGCCGAAGCTTGGGTGAGAAAAAATATTCCCGCCCAAGTTACGGGATTTATCGCCGAAGCAAGCAGCCTCGTGATTTGCGGTGAAGGGTTCGTAATTTTCAAAGCCGCCGCCCATCATTATCACACGGTCAATTTTAGACAGCTGTTCTTCATTGGCCTTGCCGAGTACACGGGCCAGGGTGGTCAGTTTGCCGGTATTGAAAACGACTGGAGACTGCTCCAGGTTATCCAGCGTTTCCAGGATAATGTCTTCAGCCAGCTCAAAGTTGAAAGAAACACCATTGTTGCCCTGATAGCGATAGTGATCCTGTTTTGCGCGGGGGATCAGATGGTCGGTGCCGTATAGGGTGGAGCCGTTGTCGCGCCAAGGGCCGGGTACATACTGGCCAAAGAGATTAATGCCCATGGCATTGCGGCGCTCCAGATTCCATGTGCCGGTGCTGAAATCGGAGGAGTTGGGTAGCTGGTAATCATCGCGGCCAGTTACAGCGTTGTCGTCATTTACCGGAGCGCTGGAAGCCTTACCGTTAGCCCCGTAAGCGACCTCCTCAGTGGCAAAGTAGGCACCGCGTATCACTTTGGTTTCGTTGTTACCCAACCACTCGAGGATGTTGTAAACCGTATTGGCTCCGTGCGCTACAGTATTGAAGGAGTCTTCAACCACTGCCAGCTCCAGGGTGTAGCGCGGGTCTTTGGCAATCAGCATCAATGCTACGGCATCGTCAAAGTTATTGAAGTCGCCGATCCAGATAATCGGTTGGGCATCTTCATTTTTGGTTGCCTGGTGCAGGCGCTTTCCATGGCGACCATTATCCGCATGGCAGGAGGCCAGGGTTGCAAAGGTACCCAGAATCAGAGCACCAGCAGAAAGCCAACGTTTTAATTTCATCTATATTTCCCTAAGGTTCGAGTGTTTTAAATTGGCATTTCATCAATTCTTCCTTGAGCTGATGGATGGCCACTTCTGTATTAATAGCCATTAGTACTTGTTAGCAACCAATGGTGTTCAACTACAAAAGTTAATGCCGGCTTATAGGCCGGCACAGGTATATCCCTATACCATTTAATTTCTTTTATTCGTTTTCCATTAGCTTTTAATTCTGGATAAAAGATTTCAGGTTGCGTGCCAGTTGCTGAGGCAATGGTTCGGTCCCTTTGATGCCCAGGTTTGTTAAGCGCGATTTATCCAGCTGACAATTGTAGGGGCGCGGTACTGAAAAATCGGGTTTGCTATCTGCGCTGATATGGTCAGCACTCAATTCGCACACTTTGGCAATAATATGCGCGAGTTCAAAGCGGGTGCAGGCAGTGTCGCCGCTCCATTGATAGATACCTTCAAACTGGGTGCCACCGTGAGTTTTCAAAAGGCATTGCTCCAATACTTCTGCTACTTCCTCCACGCTGGTGGGAAAGCGAATTGCCCAGTGATCCAGTGTGACCGGTTTTTGTTCTCGCAGTGTCTCTAATAGGGCGGTAACACCCGATTCCTCCAGGTAGGAGACGGGTCCAAACAGCCAGGGCAACCTTAATACCCAATGGTTACCGTTGTTCAGTACCGCTTCCTCTCCTGCCAATTTGCTGCGGCCATAGAAATTCACGGGATTGGGTGTGTCATCGGAAGTGTAGGGTGGGGCAGTACCATCAAAGACATAGTCGGTGCTGATATACACCAACTGAGCATTGATTTCGCTACAGTACTTTGCCAATAACTCAGTACTGCCGACATTGAGCTGCCAAGCGGTATCTGGATTATCGGCACAGCGGTCTGGCCAGCGCTCGGCGGCACAGTGGATTACCACATCCGGCTTAATTTCCAGCAGAGAAGCTTTTACCGCGCTGCTATCCGATAAGTCCAGGCGAATTAACTTTTCGCCTGCGCGAGAAAAAGCGGTTCCGGTTACAGAAAAAGTAGGGTTGTTGGAAAGTTGCTTAAATACACTACGGCCCAGCAGGCCGGAGGCGCCGGTAATCAGGATTTTCACGGGTTACTTTCCTTTAATTAGACCAGTGGGGAAGCGGTGGCCTATGTGGGGCAATGAATGGTGCAGGATAGTTTGGCTGGAGGCTAGGGAAGCCTGCCCGCCAGAGAGCCGCCCGGCCAGCCAGCCTGCAAATTTGCTGGAGGTATGGCCGGGCAAGAACAATTTACATCTGCTCCATAACTTCAATACCGAGCAAGCCGAGGCCAGTCGCGATAGTGCTGGCCACCAGGTTACACAGCTGCAGACGGCTGTGCTTCTGTTCTTCACTTACCCCTTCTTTCAATACCGGGCAGGCTTCGTAGAAGCTCATATAGGCACTGGCCAGCTCGTACAAATAAGTACAGAGCACGTGTGGGAAGGTGTCTTTGGCTACCTGATCCAGTACTTCACCAAATTGGTTCAGTTTTACTGCCAGTGCGCGCTCTTGGGGGCTTTCCAGATTAATATCGCCCTTGAGTTCACTCGCCTCAATACCGGCCTTGCGGAAAATACTGCGTACGCGGGTATAGGCATACTGTAGGTAAGGCGCAGTATTGCCTTCAAAGCTGAGCATGGATTCCCAGCTGAAGATGTAATCGTTAGTGCGGGTCTTGCTCAGGTCCGCATATTTCACCGCGCCGATGCCTACCTTGCGCGCGATTTCCGCACAGGTTTGTGCATCCAGCTCAGGGTTTTTCTCGGCTACCAGTTTCTCTGCGCGCTCCACCGCTTCATCCAGCAGGGCGGCCAGTTTTACCGTACCGCCGCTGCGGGTTTTAAACGGTTTGCCGTCGTCGCCCATCATGGTACCGAAGGTGCAGTGTTCCAGGCCCACAGAATCCTCCACAAAACCGGCTTTGCGTGAGGCGACAAAGGCCTGCTGCAGGTGCAGGGATTGACGGGCGTCCACTACGTAGAGGATACGGTCAGCTTTGAGCTGGCTGGCACGGTAGCGGATAGCGGCCAGGTCGGTGGTGGCGTACAAATAACCGCCGTCTTTTTTCTGAATAATCATCGGGCTTGGATTGCCCTCTTTATCGGCCATCTCTTCCAGGAACACCACGATAGCACCCTGATCTTCGACGGCGATGCCGCGGTCTAGCAGCTCTTTAACCAGCACCGGCAGATCGCTGTTGTAGCGGCTTTCGGCATAAATATCTCCAGGCTGAAGAGTGACATTGAGCTTGGAGTAAATCTCTTCACAGTGGCTGATGGAGATATCGATAAACTGTTTCCACAGTTTCAGGCACTGCTCATCGCCACCCTGTAGTTTTACAACGTATTCACGGGCGCGATCGGCAAAACCCTCTTCCTCGTCGAAGCGTACCTTGGCTTCGCGATAGAAAACTTCCAGGTCGGCCAACGCCACTTCGGCATCATTGTCTGCCAGCTTGTCGGAGAGGTGCGCCAGTAACATACCGAATTGGGTGCCCCAGTCGCCCATATGGTTTTGGCGAACCACCTTGTGACCCTGGAATTCCAATAAGCGCGCCAATGCATCACCGATAATGGTGGTGCGCAGATGGCCCACGTGCATTTCTTTTGCCAAGTTGGGGGAAGAGTAGTCGATGACTACGTTCTTCGGCTCTTCAACAGGGGAGATATTCAGACGTGTATCAGCCTTGGCTGCTAACAGTTGTTGGCTCAGCCATTGCTTACTCAGGTGGATATTAAGAAAGCCGGGACCCGCGATCTCGACCTTTTCGATCATATCGCCCTTGTCCAGCTGCTCAAGGATCTTGCTGGCCAGCTCACGCGGGTTGGTGCCCAGTCGCTTGGCGGCGCCCATAGCGCCATTGGCCTGGTAGTCGCCAAATCCGGCTTTCTTCGCAGGTGCCACAATCGGGCCGCATTCTTCGGGGATACCGGCGGCAAGCATGGCGGCCTGGAATTTGTCGGAGAGGAGTTGGCGAATATTCATAGAGGGTTATAGCTGTCTTAAATTCGTGGAAACGCCGAATTTTAATGGGCGGTGGCGGCTTTGCAACCAGCGAGGGCTGGAGAGCGACTCAAATCTGGGGTCAGGTGTCCAGATGGTGTGGTGCTCAGTGGTATGATGCCGCCAAATTATGGAGGTACCGTGAGTTCTACCACACTTTATTGGCACGATTATGAAACCTGGGGCACAGACCCGGGTGCCGACAAACCGGCGCAGTTTGCCGGTATCAGGACCGACGAAGCGCTGAATATCGTCGGCGAGCCATTGATGATTTACTGCCGTCCCTCGGCGGACTGCCTGCCGCAGCCCATGGCGAGTCTGGTGACCGGCATCAGCCCGCAAAAGGCCCTGGCTAACGGCGTGCCGGAAATTGAATTTATCCAGCGTATCCTCACCGAACTGGGTGCACCTGGTACCTGCGGAGTGGGCTACAACAGTTTGCGCTTTGATGACGAAGTAACCCGCTACACCCTGTACCGCAATCTGCTCGACCCCTATGAGCGCGAGTGGCGCTCCGGCAATAGCCGCTGGGACATTATCGACATGGTGCGCCTCACTTACGCTCTGCGCCCCGAGGGTATCCAGTGGCCGACACGCGAAGACGGTGCGCCGTCTTTCCGCCTGGAAGAACTGACCGCTGCCAATGGAATTTCCCACGAGGGCGCTCACGATGCACTCTCTGATGTCCACGCTACGATTGATATGGCGCGGCTGATCCGCAAGCAACAGCCGAAGCTTTACGATTATGTTTTCCGCCTGCGCCGGAAGCAGGAAGCCGCCAAGATGATTGATATGCGTGAGCGCCGCCCGCTGTTGCATATCTCCGGCAAGATTTCTGCCAATCATGGGCATTTGACCTACGTGATGCCGTTGGCCAGCCATCCGGTGAATCGCAATGCCGTAATTGTTGCCAATTTGGCGATGGACCCGGAGCCTTTACTCAACCTGGATGCGGATACGCTGCGTGAGCGCCTCTATACCGCTCGCGATCAGCTGGGTGAAAGCGAACTGCCGGTTGGGCTGAAATTGGTGCACTTGAACAAGTGCCCGATATTGGCCCCAGCCAACATGCTCGATGATAAACGTGCCAGTGAGCTGGGCATCGACCGGGCGGCTTGTGAGGCCAACTGGCAGAAGTTGAAAGGCGTTGATCTGACCGAGAAACTGCACAACATATATCTGGATCGGGAGTTTCCCCAGAAAGATGTAGAGGCGGATCTCTACGGCGGTTTCCTCAGCGATGCCGACCGCGATATCTGCCGTGAGCTGCACCGCGGCTTGGCAGCCCGCGGGCCCGAAGCCCTGGCTGGCGAAGTGCCATTCAGTGATAAGCGCCTGCCTGAACTGCTATTCCGCATGCGTGCGCGCAACTTCCCAGAGACCCTATCCGACGAGGAACATCAGCGCTGGCAGATCTGGTGTTTCCAGCGGTTAACCGATCCCACCGCAGGGGCCTCTATCACCCTCGAAGATTACTTCCGCCAGCTGTCCGAACTGCGAGTACAGCATCCAGAGCGGATATCGCTGATTACCGAGCTGGAAAACTGGGGCGATAGCCTACTCGCCTAATGTGTTGAATCGCGCCAGCGGCCATTCTTTCACTGGGCTCTATTGCGGTGCCCGAGTAGAATGCCGCTCGCGAACACCCGCGCCCACAAGGCGCAATCACTGGAGTAACCATGGACTTTATCGGAGCCAATATTCTGTCCGTCAGCCAGTTCGAACGTGCCGATATAGAGCGCGTATTCGATGTGGCTGACGCCATGACCCCTTATGCAAAGCGCGAAAAGGTAACGCGCGTGTTGGAGGGGGCGATTCTCGGCAATATGTTTATGGAGCCGAGCACCCGTACCCGCCTGAGTTTTGGGGCTGCTTTTAACTTATTGGGTGGCACGGTTCGGGAAACTGTGGGGATTACTGCCAGCGCAATGGCCAAGGGCGAATCCCTCTACGATACGGCACGGGTACTGTCGGGCTACAGCGATGTGATTTGTATGCGCCACCCGCAGGAGGGCTCTGTGGCAGAATTTGCCGCAGCGAGCCGCGTGCCGGTGGTCAACGGCGGTGATGGCGCTAATGAGCATCCCACCCAGGCGCTGTTGGATCTCTACACTATTCGCAAAGAGCTGGCCGCCCATGGCCGCACCCTGGATGATTTCCGCATTGCCATGATTGGCGACCTCAAACACGGTCGCACCGTGCATTCCCTGTGCAAGCTGCTGTGCTTATTTGGCAGTGTGCATATCACTCTGGTCTCCCCACCGGAGCTGGCAATGCCCGATGCGATTGTGGAGAAGCTGCGCGAGGTGGGGCACGAGGTAACGGTGACCGACCAGCTGGAATCCTCGATCGCCCATGTGGATATCGTCTATTCCACCCGTATCCAGGAAGAGCGCTTTGCCTCTCAGGATGAGGCCAACCGCTATCGCGGGCGTTTCCGCCTTAACCGGGCGATTTTTACTCGCTACGCAGAGCCCAATACGGTGATTATGCACCCCCTGCCGAGGGATTCACGCGCAGAGGCCAATGAACTGGATACCGACCTGAACGAACATCCTAGCCTGGCGATTTTCCGCCAGACCGATAACGGCCTGCTGGTGCGTATGGCTCTGTTCGCCCTGCTGTTAGGGGTGGAACGTCAAGTGGATAAATACGCCCGCGAAGTAAACTGGCATAGCCGTCGCAACCCTGTTTAACGTCACTTTCCTTGTTTTCGGATAACGCCGTTTTTTTCTGTTAATCTGATTGAGTTACCCCGGCCAGAAATACGATGGCTGGCCCGGGTTTCTCCGCAATCGCATCAGGGAAAGATGCATGTCGAATCAGATATCGTCAGCGGTATTCTTGCGCGGCGCGCTCATCCTGACGCTGCTTCTCGTCGTTTTGATTTCAAAAAGTGCCGCACAGGAAAGTACTTCCCCCCATGTGGCGCTGTTGACTATTGATGGCGCCATAGGTCCCTCTACGACGGATTACTTTAAGCGTGCCACTGAGAGTGCTGGTGAGCGCGGCGCTGAGTTAATCATTGTACATATCGATACTCCAGGCGGTCTGGATGCGGCTTCCCGAGATATTATTCAGCATATCCTTTCCTCTCCTATCCCTATTGCCATGTATGTGTACCCCTCGGGCGCCCGTGCAGCCAGTGCCGGCACCTATATCCTCTATGCCAGCCAGATAGCAGCCATGGCCCCGGCTACAACTCTGGGGGCCGCCACGCCGGTACAAATAGGCGGACCACCGGGAACGCCATCTCCAGGTGGCAACCCGAAAGAGAGCGACCAAAAAGAGGAAAAAGAAAAAGCGAATAAAGACGACGAAGAAGGTAAAGACGAGGACAAAAAGGAAAAGCCATTATCCGGCACCGCCATGGAGCGCAAGATGGTTAATGACTCCGTTGCTTTTATTCGAGGCTTGGCACAACGCAATGGACGCAATGCCGAGTGGGCGGAGAAGGCCGTTCGTGAAGCGGCAACTCTGACCGCTTCGGAAGCGCTAGAGATGAATGTTGTCGATATTGTTGCCAAGAATGACGAGGATTTACTGAAGCAAGTGGCCGGACGTAAAGTATCTCTTGATTCCGGTGAAATTACCATTTCGGCAGAGATTGCCCAACTCCCCATAGAAAATTACGAGCCAGATTGGCGTAATGAGTTACTGGCTCTGATTACCAATCCCCAGGTGGCTTATATTCTTTTATTGATCGGTATTTATGGGCTGATTTTCGAGGGGTATAGCCCCGGCGCTTTTGTGCCCGGCATTGTGGGGATTATCTGCCTGCTTTTGGCATTTTATGCTTTGCAGGTTTTGCCGATTAATTATGCCGGATTGGCGTTGATTATTGTTGGGGCGCTTTTGATTGTGGCGGAAGTCTTTATGCCCAGTTTTGGCGCCTTGGGAATTGGTGGGATTATTGCCTTGGTGATTGGTTCAGTAATGCTGATCGATACCGATGTGCCGGGCATGCAGGTGTCGCGAAAACTCATCGCGGCAATTGCTGGAGTGAGTGGTGTTTTTCTTTTGGGTCTTTTAATGGCGGTGGGCAGGAGTTTGCGCAAACCGCGACTTGCTTCCGATCAGGCCCTGGTGGGACGTGTGGCGGTGGTGAGCAATGTGAGCGAAGAAGAGGTGCTGGTGCACCTCGGTGGTGAAATATGGCGGGCGCACTGTGAGACGCCACTGGAGCCTGGGCAGCGAGTGCGTGTTATCGCCCAGCGTGGTTTGCTGCTCTATGTTGAGCCGGGCTAGTCATTGCGGTTGGCATTTAAATTGGCTTTTGCTGGTGCGAATTTACCCCAGCAAAATTTACAAGCAGTTATAGGGAGAGATAAGCATGGTCAGTTATTTTGTTGGGCTGTTGGTGCTCGCGGTATTACTGCTATTGATGTATGCCATCCGAATCTTGCGGGAATATGAGCGTGCGGTGGTCTTTTTTCTGGGGCGCTTTCAGACGGTGAAAGGACCTGGCCTGATTATCATCATCCCAATTATCCAGACCATGGAGCGTGTGGACTTGCGCACCGTAGTGATGGATGTCCCTACACAGGATGTGATAAGTCGCGATAATGTTTCAGTAAAAGTGAATGCGGTAGTTTATTACCGGGTTGTTAATTCACAGTCAGCGATTATCAATGTTGAATTTTATCATGAAGCTGTCAGTCAACTGGCCCAGACGACGCTTCGATCTGTACTGGGTAAGCATGAGTTAGATGAGATGCTTTCCGAGCGGGACAAACTCAATGTGGATATTCAAAAAATTCTTGATGAGCAAACTGATGCCTGGGGTGTTAAGGTCACTAATGTCGAAATTAAACATATTGACCTGGATGAGAGCATGGTGCGTGCTATTGCCCAGCAGGCTGAAGCAGAGCGGGCACGACGAGCCAAGGTAATTCATGCAGAAGGCGAAGCCCAGGCAGCCTTAAAGTTAACAGAAGCTGCCAATCAGCTATCTCAAAATGCTAACGCCATTACTTTGCGCTACATGCAGACCATGATTGATATTGCCGGAGCAAATAATAGCTCAACCATTGTGTTTCCACTTCCACTGGATTTGATTGAGCCTCTATTGAAACGTGGTGCTGAGGCGCAGAAATAAAGAATTCTCTTTCTCTGTGAAACATATCTAAAAAGGCCACATTTTGATGTGGCCTTTTTAGTGGAGCTCTCTGTAAATGGTCTTACAAGAGCTTTTCCATCAGAGAGTGAGTTGAACTATCCCAATCCTCGGGAACATTTCCATCTGCGGCATTATAAATCTGCGCACTTAACTGTTTGCCTAGCTCTACCCCCCATTGGTCAAATGGGTTAATTCCCATAAGGCAACCGCTAGTGAATACCTTGTGCTCGTAAAGCGCTAACAGAGCTCCCAGGTGATGCGGGTCTAACTTTTCCAGTATCAAAGTATTACTTGGGCGATTACCGGGAATGGCTTTATGTGGTGCCAGCGCATGGGCTTCGCGGTGGGTATAGCCGGCATCCTCCAGTTCCTGGCGGGCTTCGTGTAGGGATTTGCCGCGTAGTAGAGCCTGGCTCTGGCTGATACAGCAAGCCAGTAACCAGCGGTGTTGCTCGCTTAGCTCAGAGGTCGGTTGCTTGATGGCGATAAAATCCGCTGGAATCAGGTCGGTGCCCTGGTGCAATAGTTGATGGAAGGAGTGCTGTCCATTGGTCCCCTCGCTGCCCCAGATCACACTGCCGCTGGGATACTCCAGAGGCTTGCCCTCTTTATCCACGCTTTTACCCAGGCTCTCCATATCCAATTGCTGCATCCAGGCGGGAAATTTGGATAGACGCTGAGCATAGGGCAGAATCACTTGGCTGCAGGCACCCCAGCACTGGCGATACCAGAACTGAATAAGAGCCAGCAATACCGGCAGGTTTTCCTTCAGAGGGGCACTGGCAAAATGGGTGTCCATGCTATGGGCACCGGCCAATAGTTGCTCATAAACGTTGTAGCCGCAGGCCAGGATGATCGGCAGACCAATGGCCGACCACAGTGAGTAGCGGCCACCTACCCAGTCCCACATAGGGAAAATATTTTCTGGGGCAATACCAAAGTCTTGTGCGGCCACAATATTGCTGCTTACGGCAACAAAGTGTTGGGATAATTGTTTTTCAGTGGCACCCGCCGCTAATACCCATCGACGTGCACTCAGAGCATTCTCTCGGGTTTCCAGAGTGGAAAAAGATTTAGAGGCAATGATAAAGAGAGTCTCTTCGGGGTTGAGACCTTTGAGGGTATTACTGAGGTCGGCACCATCAATATTTGCTACGAAATGTACTCGAGTACTTTCCTTGTGCCATGAGCCGAGAGCCTCAACCACCATACGCGGACCGAGATCGGAGCCACCGATGCCGATATTGACGATATGGCGAATAGCTTTGCCGCTGAATCCGAGCCATTTTTGTTGATGGATGCCATCGGCAAATCGCTGCATCTGAACGCGGCAGTCGGCCACGGCGCGTTCGTGTTCGGTTTTTGCCGCTCCCTGAAAGCGAAGGGCGGTGTGTAGGGCTGGTCGATGTTCGGTATTATTGACATTGGCACCGTCAAGCAGGGCGGCAATCTGGCTGCCCAAATCCTGATCTTCGGCATAGTCGAGTAACAGTTGCAGAGTGTCCTGCCGCAGGTGATTTTTACTGAAGTCCAGATAGATACCAGAGGCTTCACAGCTAAAACTGGTTGTGCGCTGGGGATCGGTGGCGAAAAGTTCGCGTAAAGACCACTTTTGTTGTTTGAAATGAAATTGGAGTTGTCTGATTGCAGAGGCACGGCTCAGGGCCAGAGTTTCACTTGTCATGGTGGTCGTTAATAAACTCTCTTTTGAGTAATTTTTTTCGGTCTTCCCAAGCTGAACGGCGCTTGGTGTCGAAGGGCTGGCAATCCTAACTTATTACTTTCGTGGGACCAGTATCAGAGACGGTACAGTCTATTACAAGAAAAGAGTCTTCGCTAAGAATGGGGGAGAGAAAAAACAAATGCCGCTCGTTAAAGCGGCATTTGGTGGTGATCCATACTAAATAATGCTTTGTTACTTGTGTGTCTGTCAGTGTAAATTTAGTCAAAACCTCATTTAGTATGAATCACCACGCTGTTCTGCTTGAAAAGATTTTACTTCACCACTTTCATGCAGCGTACTCTGTCAGAAGCCATCCAGCAGTCAGCATCTGCAGGGCAGGCCATGGAAACTGGAATTTGTTCAGCACCTGGTGGGCAGTAAGCTGGCGGTGCCGGAGGGCTACAGCAACCTGCTAGAACCAGTGCACTGATAATACCGATTAAGTACTTGGCTGGAGTGAAATTCATCCCCTAACTCCTTTCCGTTGATGTTAGCCATTAGCATAGCCAATAAAACGTCACCTGTTGGTCAGCTTTGTAAAATGTGTTTTACAAAGAAGCCGCCTAATTGAGTGTAATAGGCGCAGGAAAAAAATAGCTGTCAGGTGCAAAGTCAGGGAGAAGTTTGCGCCAATTTGTGGGGTTTTAGGCTGTAAAAATAGCGTTTTCTTTCTGAGGCGCTGCTAAGTGTATTGTTTTTTGTGACGGCAGAAGGCGTTGGAATTTATTTTTTAATGTTTTTTGTTGCAGTTTTCTTTAGCGGGATTTTAGGTGAACTATTGCTGGAATAGAAGTTGGCGAATTTAAAAATGGCAGTCTTTTATTCGTTGCGCGGATGAGTACTTTTCTTATGAAGATGGCGAAATTCACTTATAGGTGAAATGTGTAAAGATAAGCAATGAAACATGGCAATGAGGTAGGCTGAAATTTTGCTACATCATTGCCAGATTGAAGACCCTAGTGAATGGGTTTGGGTCCATGAAGGAAATGACCGAAGGCCTGAGCTAGGGTTTCATTCCGTTCGGGGTCCCGTAATGTACTCAGTAGAGAAGTGCGCACCTTGGGCAGAAACATCAAGTCAGAGAGCAATAAGTTAAAGGTATCCTGGTTATTGCTATCTGCCAGTGCATTGAGCCAGAGTTTGGCTAATTGTGGATTTTCTAGGTCTTGGGGGCAGCGGCTGCCGATGGCAGCGAAAAGCTCTATAGACTTAGCGTTGATGCTCTGAGTGCTACTCGATGATTTTTGTGTCAGATGCTTTAAAACTTCTTGCAGTAAAGTGCTGCGCAACCCTTGCGCCGGCGAATGAGAGATACCACGCACTGCAGCGGCAATCAGGGTGAAATCTGGAGTGTCATTTTGTAACGAGTCACGTGCCCGAGTGGCGATGACTTCTACCAACTGGTGATCGACCGCTTCATTTTCCAGACAGTGGCACAGATTGACAAAAACTGGCGCAGCAATATGGGGCAACTGATTTAACAGAAGCTCTTTCTGGGAGTCCCAGCGGGCTGATAGATCGGCAATGCCCTGTAGGGCCAGGTTATCCCAGCGGGACTTCTGGGGGTTGTGAAAATAGTCGAGTACTGCTGCATAGTGCGCGCTAGGTGTACGCTTCAGAAGCCGTTGGGTGTGCGCGTGAAATGCAGCTTGGCGCTCGTTGGAAGGGGTATAAAGTAGACCGCTTTGTTGCAGTAATTGGTCCAGCTGCGCTGCGGATTCGGAAGCGGGCGCCTGCTTCAGCTCTTGGGCCAGGGCGCGCAGCAAGCCATCGCGGGCCTGTAGCTGTAGCTTGCCCTGCTCATCGAGGGGAAAACGCAGGAACCAAACCGCCGGTTCACCACCCTCAACGGGTTGCAGCAAGAGACCACTCCAGGCCTGGCGCAAATAGGGGTGAGGCCAGGCCTTTTGGCCCGCCTCGAAAGCCTCGGCTGTAGACTTTGGTACAGATTGAAGACGCCGGCCCAGATCGAACCAGCGTAATTTAAAGTCCGCCTCTTCTATCAGGGCGCTCAGGGTACCGCTTTCACTCATGACAGCTTTGTAGATTTCCTTCTTTTTTATCGGAGGGTGCTGTGGCCGCAACTGAGATCGGCATCTGCTTAAAGTGCAACCAGCCGTAGGCGATCGCTAGCAGCGGGCAGATGATGTTAAACAGGGCATAGGGTAGGTAAGAGAAGGTATAAATGCCAAGGGTAGCCGTCATATAGGCCCCACAGGTATTCCAGGGGATCAGTACGGAGGTGATGGTGCCGGAGTCCTCCAGTGTACGGGACAGGTTTAGCCCATGCAGGCCCTTCTCTTCAAAGGCTTCTCTGAACATACGGCCCGGAATAATAATTGCCATGTACTGGTCGCCAGCGGCGGCGTTCATGCCGAAACAGGTGAATACGGTGGAGGTCACCAAGCCGCCCACGGTTTTAATACGCGACAGAGTCCAGTTGACAATCACTTGTAGGAAGCCGGCGCGCTCCATGGCGCCACCGAAGGCCATGGCGGAGGTGATCAGCCACACGGTATTTAGCATGCTGCTCATACCGCCTTTCGAGAGGAGTGCGGCGACATTCTCATTCGTAGAGGTGGATTTATAGCCATCGAACAGGCTGTACCAGGCGCCTTTGAGCGCGGCCAGGGCACCTTCATCTCCCCCCAGACGGCGGGCAGTCTCCGGTTCGAAAATCAATGCGATGGCACAGCCCACCAGGGAGCCGACGATCAACGTGGGGAAGGCGGGGACTTTGCGCCAGGCCATAGCGAGTAGCAAGATCAGAGGCAGCAGGCTGATCAGGGAGATTTTGAATTCGCTCTTCAGGGCGGTAAGTAAAGACTCGATATCTGAGGCGGAGGCAGTGCTGGCTTCAGAAGTGAGGCCGAGATACGCGAACACCACCAAGGCGATAACGAAGGCTGGAATCGCGGTCGACATCATATGGCGAATGTGCTGGAACAGATCATTCGATGTTACCGCCGCAGCCACGTTAGTCGTGTCAGATAGCGGCGACATCTTATCGCCAAAGTAGGCGCCGGAAATTACCGCACCCGCAGTGATTTCCGGGGACAAGCCAAGAGCACCGGCAATCCCCATCAGAGCCACACCCAGTGTGCCGGCGGTGGTCCAGCTGGAGCCGATGCTAAGACCCACTACGGCACAGATAATACAACTGGCGGCGTAGAACCATTGGGGCGAGAGTATCTGTACCCCGTAATAAATCATCGACGGCACGGTACCGGCTAATATCCAACTGCCGATCAAAGCGCCCACCGCCAGTAGTATCAGAATCGCGCCGAATACCAGGCCGATGCCGTGCAGCATGCCGCCTTCCATATCACTCCAGCTGTGGCCATTTTTCATGCCCATCAGCGCAACTACACAGGCGCACAACAGCAGTGCAATTTGGTTGGGGCCGTAAGAGGAGTCGGCGCCATAGAAGTACACTGACAGCGATAAGAGAGCGACCAGGATCCCCAAGGGGATCAACGCATCCAGCAGGCTGGGCGTGCGCGGTTCATTGGTGGGGGTGGCTTGAGACAAGGTGGACTCCTGCTTGACTGCGTGGCTTGTGCCGTATTCGTTATCGTTGTTTTTGCCGTCGGCGGCGGTTGACCTTCCTATTCTCCCGGCTTGGGACGGCGAAGTCTACTTTGAATAGCAATTGGGACAGGAGGACCTTTTTGCTGACTGACCCGTCTAACGGTTATTTCATCGCCTTGGTCATCAATCTGGTCGGGTGAGGTGCTAGCAGTTCGGCGAGGCTTCCGGTATGTTCTGCGCCGATTTCTTATCCCGGCTACCCTGTGGCCGTACAATAAAATGAGCCCGGGCCACGGGTAGATAGTCGGTCCGGCAGGTAGTGATGTCATGAGAGCAAGTGAGTTAGACCCCGCTCAATTTGAGGATATGCGCCCTTATCGCGACGATGAGGTGCGTGCTGTATTGGACAGGCTGATCGCCGATCCGGAAATGTCCCACGCTGTAGCGCATTTCCTGATCCCCAAACTGGCGCGCCTGGAAGGCCCCCTGGCCTGGCTGGTACGCCAGTTCCTGCGTTTTGAATTCCGCAAAGTGAACGATGTACGTGGTGTACAGGCGATTGTAGAAAAATACATCGACAAGGTGGTGAGCCGCACCACCTCCGGGCTGACGATTTCCGGGCTAGATACCCTGCCGCGGGAGCGCGCCTGTCTCTTTGTAAGCAATCACCGGGATATCGCCATGGACCCGGCTTTTGCCATCGTGTCCATGTACAAGGAGGGGCATGAGACCTCCCGAATCGCCATCGGCGATAACCTGCTGGGCAAGCAGTTTGCCGGCGATATTATGAAGCTCAACAAGTGCTTTACGGTTAAGCGCAGTTCTGGCACCCGCAGGGAAAAGCTGCAGTCGGCGACAATGCTGTCTAACTACATCTACCATTCCATCGTGAATGACAATGAGCATGTGTGGATCGCGCAGCGCTCCGGGCGTGCGAAGGATGGTATGGATCGTACTAATCCGGCCTTGGCGGCCATGTTCGCCATGACGAAAGATCGGGATATGCCCTTTGCGGATTTCTGGCGCAAGTTGCACATAGTGCCGCTGTCCATCTCCTACGAGTGGGACCCCTGCGATGCCCAGAAAGCCAAGGAACTCTACATCACCGAACACAAGGACGAGTACAAGAAGGCCAAGAACGAGGATCTGGCCTCCATCGGCAAGGGTGTGATCGGCTTCAAAGGGCGGGTGCACACCGCATTTGGTACACCGATCGAGGCGGATTTCAATGACGTTAACAGCGTCGCTGAAGAGATTGATCGCCAGATTGTCGGCAATTACACCCTGCATCCCACGAATCTGATCGCCTACGAAATGATCTACGGCGAGGTGTCCGGATTGCCGGTGGGTTACCCGCACAAGCCCTGGGATGCCAGTGAACACTTGGAGACCCGTGAGAAGTTTGAAGCGCGCATGGCCAAGGTCGATGAGCGTTGGCGGGAAAAGGCGATCCAGGCCTATGCCAATCCGGTAGTTTCACGCCTCGCATTTGAATAACTTTTTTGGAATCAGTGTAAGAGGGGCACTCAGCCTCTGCGGTGCTGGTGAGGAGGGGGCGCTTAGTGGATAATAACGCCCCCTGCGCCACCCACTAGCGAATAGACTCTCCCCCGTGCTCAACGATAAACACAAAACTGCCATCCAGGCTGCCTACAGCCAATTCCTGTCCAGCCGTGGCCTCAAGGCCCGTTATGGGCAAAAACTGATGGTAGCAGCCATTGCCCGTACGCTGGGCTCGATTGTGCAAAGTGCCAGTGGCGAGCGCGACAACAGTAAGACAGATGGCGAGCATATCTGTGTGGTGGAAGCCGGTACCGGTACCGGTAAAACGGTCTCCTATTTACTTGCCGCCATTCCCCTGGCCCAGGCCCAGGACAAAACCCTGGTGATTTCCACCGCCACAGTTGCTTTGCAGGAACAGATTATCCACAAGGACCTGCCCGAAGTGGCGCGTCACAGTGGCCTCAACTTTGAGTTCACCCTGGCTAAGGGGCGCGGTCGCTACCTGTGCCTGTCAAAATTAGATCAACTACTCTCCAGTTTTTCCGCCAGCGGTACCGGCCTCTCTCTGGGACTCTATGAAGACGAGCTGCCCCAGGTGGGAGAGGACAGTGTTGCCCTCTACCAGAAGATGACTGACAGTCTGACCTCTGGCCGTTGGGATGGTGACCGCGACAACTGGCCGGAAACTATCGAGGCCGATGACTGGAGTCGGATCACTACAGATCACCGTCAGTGCAGCGGCCGTCGCTGCCCCCATGTCACCAATTGCAGTTTCTTTCGCGCGCGCGAGAGCTTGGGCAAGACCCAAGTGATTGTTGCCAATCACGATTTGTTACTGGCGGACCTGGCCCTGGGCGGCGGTGCCATATTGCCTCCCCCAGAAGAGACGATTTACGTGCTCGACGAGGCCCATCACCTGCCGGACAAGGCCCTCAATCACTTCTCCCATCACAGCCGTGTCGGCGCCTCCACCGGTTGGCTCGACCAAGCCAACAAGGCCCTTGGCCAGATGTTGGGAGAGATCGGCGATGGTGCCGAACTGGATCGCTCTGGTGAGCAGCTACCGGCGGTGCTCACCTCTGCCAAACAGGGCTTGGAGCAGATGTGGCCGCTGATTGAGGAATTGTGCGAATTTGAGGATGAGCGGGGTAATACCACCCGACACCGCTTCGAGGGTGGAGTGGTGCCGGATTCCATGATGCAGCTGGCGGAAAAGCTGCGCGAGGATTTTGACGAGCTGGAGGGGCTGTTCGGCAAAATGTTGCAAACGGCCCAGCGTATGCTTGAGGACGCTCACTCTCCGGTGCCTATTGTAGATCTGGAGCGTTGGTACCCGCAGCTAGGCAGCTGGTATGGGCGTGCCGAGGCCAATTTGTTGCTCTGGGCCAACTATGCCCGCGCAGATGCCGATGGCGCCTTGCCTCAGGCGCGCTGGATTACTCTGGTGGATTGGGGGGGGTCGACCGATTTCGAAGTGTGCAGCTCGCCCATTCTGGCCGGAAAGACCTTGGATTACAGCCTTTGGCGGCGCTGCTATGGTGCGGTGCTTACTTCAGCGACCCTCACCGCACTGGGCAAGTTTGACCGCCTGCGCATGCGTGCCGGTACCCCGGAAAATGCCAGCTACCAAGTGGTCCCCAGTCCCTTTGATTTTTCCCGAGCCACCCTGCAGGTTCCCGCTTGTGCCGTGGATGCAGGTAAGGCGGACCAGCACACCGATGCGGTGATTGATGCTCTACCGGAGTTGCTCAAGGACTCTGGTGGCTCCCTAGTACTCTTCTCCTCTCGCCGCCAGATGGAGACGGTCTACGAGGCACTGCCCGGTACCTGGCGCAACCGCATCCTGATGCAGGGGCAGCAGTCCCGTCAGCATTTACTCGACTCACACCGTGAAATCGTCGATGGTGGTGGCAGCAGTGTGTTGTTTGGTCTTGCCAGTTTTGCCGAGGGCCTGGATTTGCCTGGGGATTACTGCAGGCATGTGGTGATTGCCAAGTTGCCTTTCGCGGTGCCCGATGACCCAATTGAGGCGGCCTTGGCAGAATGGATTGAGGCCAAGGGTGGCAATCCATTTATGCAGATCACCGTGCCGGATGCAGCCCTGAAACTGGTACAGGCCTGCGGTCGTTTGTTGCGTGCGGAAGGGGATAGTGGAACAGTCACCCTGCTGGATCGCCGTGTAGTGAGTCGTCGCTACGGCCAGGCGATTCTCAATTCACTGCCGCCTTTTAACCGCCATATCGAATAACCTCTTACTCTTTGGTGTGCCCCATTTTCGTCTACAGGTTTGGAATTCCTGCCAGGGGCACTGGGATTACAAGCTGCCCGGCAGGGCGGTTTAGGGATTGGATCTATGCAAGCTATTTACTCTGAAGTCGCCGATCAATTGTTACAGCTCGAAGCCGAGTTGCGCCGCATGGCCCTGTGGCAGGAGGAGTCCCCAACAGCGGAAGCCTTAGCCAGCAGGGAACCTTTCTGTGTAGATACCCTGACTCTGCCGCAGTGGCTGCAATTCATCTTTTTGCCGCGTATGCGCCAGCTAATTGAGGGGCAGATGCCGCTACCGCAACAGTGTGGCATAGCGCCAATCGCGGAAGAGTTCTTCAAAGAAAGGGGAGGCGGTGAGCCTCTGATCAAGATTCTCAAGGGCATCGACGAGCGCCTGCAGCGCGGCTGAGTCCTCCTCTCTGGCGTCCACTGGGCGCCCCACCTCGCTTTCATCTACTTTGTTAGCTATAACGATTCACGGTTGGCCGTCAAATTCTCAAGATCTGGCGCGTGTCACATTGTGGCGCTTGCATCGCTCGACTCTAGGAACATCCCTGTTCACCAAGCTCTTTCATAGGCTAATATCGGCCTTTTGCTTGCGTTGGGAGGAATTTCTGCGCTTGCTACCGTGAACGCTGCGAAGACAGTGCGGTCGGATTGGAATGCTAATGGGGCTAGAGGTAATCGTTAGGATGCAGAAATTTTCCCTTCTGTGGTTATTGGTCGCGGTCCAGTTATTGCTGGGCTGTCAGTCGCTGATGTACCCCGCACAGAGCCAGCAAGGGGCAGAACCCGCTACTGCACAATCGGGCCAATCTCAGGGCGAAATACTCCAGTGCCCAGAGCCTGTGGAGGTGATCTGCGCAGAACCAGAGGTCAGGGTCGTTGAAAAAGTCATCGAACGAACCCTTGAAAAAGTAGTCGAAGTGCCCGTCGCCAAGGACAAACTGGTACTAGGAGCCGTGGAGAAAATCTCTATCGAGCCCTCCGGTCTGGTTGTTGAGTCTGTGGTGGATACCGGTGCGCCGACAACCACCTTGCGCGCCCAGACACTGACACGCTTTGAGCGCGATGGTGAGGACTGGATCAGAATTCAGCTGGCACTGCCGGAAGTGGATGGTAAGGCCGAAACTTCTACCATCGAACTGCCCATCAAACGCCATATCCGTGCGAACCGTATTGGTTTCCCTAGCCAGCGTCGCCCGGTAGTGGAGATGAATCTCACTGTGGGTGAGGTTACTCATATGGTTGAGGTCAGTCTGACGGATGAGGGCCGCAACGATATTGTGATGGTGCTGGGACGCAATTTCCTCAAAGATGCCGCGGTTGTCGATGTGAGCCGGCGCAATATCCAAGGGCAGCCTCGGGTGTTCGGGAATAAATAGGCCGCTTATTAAGATTAGGTTCCTTTTGGAACCCTAGAGTTACGGGGAAGGGCGAATGTCGCCGCGCGTTCAAGTTTATGTTATTGCGGCATTGCTCGCATTGATCGGGGCGGGTCTCACCGCTTACAAACATTTCGAATTAGGTTTTCCACTGCTGCCGGGTGAATACCGTACTGTCTGGACCATTGAGGCCAAAGTGGGTTTTGATGCGGAGGGCGGCCCGGTAAAAGCTGCGCTGACTTTGCCCCGTGAGCAACGCAATATGGAAATCCTCGGCGAGACTTTCAGTTCCTCCGGTTTTGGCTTTTTTATCGCCCGGGAAAATGATGAGTATCGGGCAGTTTGGACGCGCCGCTCCGCCGAGGGACCCCAGTCCCTGTTCTATCGCTTGGATGTGTACCAGACTCCCGGTGCGGCGCTCGAACAGCCTTTGAATCTCAGCACCCAGGTACAGAAACCTTTCCTCGGTGCACGGGAGCAAGAAGCTGTGCGCCTGGCGATTGATTCGTTAGTTAAGCAGGCCCGCGAGCGCTCCTCCGACGTGGAATCTTTCACCACTCAATTGCTGTTTGAGCTGAACGACGATGGTAACCAGGATCGCAACCTGGTCTTCCGTCACTACACCGATAAATCCCTGGTGGATGTCGTTCTGCTGATGCTGGCCACCGCCGATATTCCCGCGCATCGCATCCGCGGCCTCTACCTTGAGGACGACCGTCGCCGCCTTGCTCCAGAGGATCTGCTCGAAGTTTACGATGGTCAGCGCTGGATTGTTTTCGAGCCAAGCAGCGGCTTGCCCGGAATTCCAGAAAACTTCTTTATCTGGCAGCGCGGTGGCAAGAGTCTGCTGGACCTGGAGGGTGGCCGCAATTCGCAGGTGACTTTCTCGGTCATTTCCAATGACGTGCCTGCACGGGATGTCTCCATGCGCAGCACAAAGGGCGAAAGAGAGGCGCTGGTGGATTTCTCCATCTACAGCCTGCCCATTGAGCAACAGAGCATCTTTAAATTGATTTTACTAGTGCCGGTAGGTGCCCTGGTGGTGGTGCTGCTGCGCATCTTTGTCGGCTTGCGCACTTCCGGTACCTTTATGCCGGTACTCCTGGCAATAGCCTTTATTGAAACTCAGCTGCTCACAGGGCTATCAATTTTTGTATTGATCCTGGTGCTCGGATTGTGGGTGCGTTTCTACTTGAGTCGGCTCAATTTGCTCCTTGTGTCGAGGATCGCCGCCGTGGTAGTCACGGTGGTTCTCATTATGGGGGTGATCAGTGTGGTCAGTTATAAGCTCGGAATTGAGCAGGCACTGACGGTGACCTTCTTCCCGATGATTATTTTGGCCTGGACTATTGAGCGCATGTCCATCGTTTGGGAGGAAGATGGCCCCTACGAGGTAATTGTACAGGCCGGCGGCAGCCTGCTGGTGGCTGTTTTGGCCTGGTGGGTGATGACTAACCGCTATGTGGAACACTGGACCTTTAATTTCCCCGAGCTGCTGCTGGTGCTGCTGGCCTTTATCCTGGTTGTGGGTAACTACACCGGTTATCGCCTCAGCGAGCTGATGCGTTTTCGGCCTCTGATCAAGTAGGGGGTTGCGATGCTTCAATTTTCATTCAAGCACATCATCAACAAGGTTCGCGGTGGTATGGTTTCGCCGATGGCCCTGAATGAGATGGGCATACTCGGGATGAATGCACGTAATATCAATTACATTGCGCGCTACAACGATCGGGAAAAATTCCCAATTGTCGACGACAAGCTGAACACTAAGCGAGCGGCCAAGCGCGCAGGCATACCAGTGCCGGAATTGATCGCGGCCTTTGAAACTCCGGCCAGCCGCAAGCGCGTGATGGAAGTGATCGATCCCCTGTGGAAGTTTGTAATCAAGCCCGCACGCGGTTCGGGGGGCAAAGGTATCCTGGTCATTGCCGGGCGCGATGGGGATAAGTACAAGAAGATTTCCGGCTCTGAAGTTGAAGCCCTGGATATTCTGCGTCACGTTAACAATATCCACAGTGGCCTCTACAGTCTCGGCGGCAAGCCTGACCGGGTAATGGTGGAGGCTCTGGTGGATTTCGACCCGGTGTTTCAGGATTACTCTTTCGAGGGAGTACCGGATATTCGCGTGATTGTGTTTCGCGGTTTTCCGGTGATGGCAATGCTGCGCTGTTCTACCCATAGCTCCGATGGTAAAGCCAATCTGCACCAAGGCGCTGTAGGAGTGGGTATCGACCTGGCCACCGGCAAGAGCTGCCACGCTGTACAGCGCGGCTTACGCATCCAGCACCACCCGGATACCAAGATGTCTTTCGGTGAGCTGAAGGTTCCGGGTTGGTTCGATCTGGTGCGTCTGGCGGCGAGCTGTTATGAAATGACCGGTCTCGGCTATCTGGGTTGCGATATCGTTTTGGATCGCGAGCGCGGCCCGCTATTACTCGAAGCCAATGCTCGTCCCGGTCTCGCAATTCAGGTAGCTAACGGTGTGGGTCTGCGCCAGCGCCTGCGTTTTATCGAGGGGCTGGATGAAGAGATGCTCGAGAAAGGGGTGGACGAGCGGGTGGCGTATTCCATGCGTGAATTCGCTGCGGAAAAAACCCTTTAACCCACTCGAAGGCAGTTGCCTATTGCCACTTTCCAGTATTTTCGCAGCACTGTTAGGAGGATGTGGCTGAGTCCGTCTGGCACTGCTTTATCAGTTTACTCAGACGCCGGCTCTGCATTTTCAAGCCGAACTCTAACTCCTTAACCTTGTTTTGAATTGCCAGCGAACGCCACTTCTCCGCGATTTTATCCCCGCGGCACTGGGCGCGCTGTAACTGCAGGTTTTTCCAGTTTTCCAGGGCCCTGGCGAATTGTATGGCCTCGTTCTCCAATAGTTTTAACCAGTCCTCCCGGTGTGCGCTGCCTCCGAGCTTCTCCTCCGCCTGGCTGAACTGCACCGACAGTTTGGCTTTCTGTATTTGCACCGCTGAGGGGGTTTTTAGGTCGTTGGTAATACCGACCCAGCTGAACAGCTTGATCATCCATTTAGTCGGGTCGTACGCAAACCAGCCAACGCCATTGCGATAATCCGCAGGAAAGGCGTGGTGGTAGTTGTGGTATCCCTCACCGAAAACCAACAAGTTCAGGAAGATATTATCTCGCGCACTGATATCGTTTTTGTAGGGGCGTTTGCCCCACATGTGCGCCAGGGAGTTGACCAAAAAAGTTGTGTGGTGGTTGACTACGATACGGAGTATTCCTGCGAGCAATAGCATACCGATCACATCGCCGGTGAAAAGCCCAAGCACTAGAGGAATACCCAGGTTCATACTGAGGGTGATGGGGATATAGTGATTGTGTTGCCACATCACGATCTTGTCCCGCTTCAGGTCCCCGACATTTTTATAATCCAAGTGGCTGCTTGGATATTCGTGCATCATCCAGTCGATATGAGAAAACCAGAAGCCGCGCATTGCTGAGTAGGGGTCGCGATCATTGTCGTCAATATGGCGGTGGTGCAAGCGGTGCGCAGCGCTCCAGGTCAGGGTGGAGTTTTGTAGGGCAGCCGCGCTGAACAAGGCAAAGAACAGGCGTAGAGACCAGTGGGCTTTATAGCTTCTGTGGGACCAGAGCCGGTGATTGCCTGCTGTTACCGAGAGACTGCACAAGGCGGCTAATAGAGCGAAGGCGAGCCACTGGTACCAGTGATATCCAACCATCAGCCCGTAGATGGGCACGGCGGTCAGGGCCAGGAAACCTGTACTGGCAAACAGCATTGTGGGAACCCAAAAGCATTTGCGCTTAGTTGTGGATGTTGGTGAAGCAGTATTCATAATTCGAGCCTGTTTGTGAAACGGCCTCGGGAAGCCCCGTATAGTTAGTGGCGCAGTTTTTCTATGATGTTATTTGGCGGTGTATTTCTGGGGATAATTTCCAGTTACCAATACGACGCTACACAGAGAATATAGATAATTATTGTGAGGAGGCGCAGTGGGCTTTTTACCGTCATCCATACTGCCAAGTGCTGCCCAGCCAGCTGAGACCCTTTCGCGGGAAAGGCGTGATGGGAGTTGTGATAGCCCTCGCCAAAAGCAAAAGCATGGATAACAGAGTTGTCCCGGGCCGCAATATCGCCCTGAATTTTCTTTTGCCCCAGTGGTGCCCCATTGAATTGAGAGCGAAGGCGGCATGGTGATTGATTACCATGCGCAAAACACCTGCCAGCAAAAACATGGCGACAATATCTCCGGTAATCAGACCGAGGATTAGGCCGAAAGCAAAGTTCATACTGGCGGCGATCAGCAGAGAGTGGCGGTGTTGCCCCATCACAATGTTGTCCCACTGAAGGCCTTTGGCATTGTTCTACCTAAGGGATATTTGTGGATCATCCAATCTAGTGACGCACAGAATTCCTCAGAGGCATTTTTTGCATCAGACCTCTGCTGGTTGCTGTCTTTGGCAGATTGCGCCTCTTTTTGGTGCGATATTTAGGTTTTTTGGCACTTGTTGGTTCATATTACTTGGTCGGCAGAAGATAAAGAGGTCGGTCACCGCAAAATCCTACGAGAAAGTTGGCATACCGATTGCAGTATTAGAAACGTACGGGACGCATGACCCGTACTTCGGGGAGTTTGCATGGGGTTATGGCAAACCGTTTCCAATGAGGAACTTCCCGTTTTCTCTCATCATCGCTGATTATGGCCCCGCTCTGCGGGGCCTTTTTTATTCTTCTATCGCTCTTTCCAAGCGCTCCCGCTCGAAAAAAATTTTATTTTTGTGACTCTGTGTGGAATTCTGATTGGCACTAATGCTTGGTAAATAGACGCCCTTTTCGCGCCTAGGTATAAATGCCCCTTTTTTTTGCCAGCAATGCCAACGAATCGAGTTAAGCGTGTCCGAATTTCAGAACCCCGTTCCGCCCCATCTCCCTTTCCTGCTGGCAACTCCAGAGGAGTTGCACTCTCTGGATGTACTGGAGCTCACACACCAAACCGGTCGCCTGCAGGGGCTGATGATGGATGTGGATTGCGGCCTATGGGAGTGGCACCTAAATAGTGGCGCCCAGCGCGCTCAGGGAGATATCTGGCATTTGTTTGCCGATAGTGCTGATCGCGCCCTTCAGGGGCTGTGGTCTGGCGCCGAGTTGCACCCGGTGCATTCTGATGAGCGTCACCGCATTTTTGCGTTACGCAAAAGGATCGCCAGCGAGGGTGGCTACTTCGACATCGCTTTTCGTGCCTACGACATCTCCGGACAAATGCGCTGGCTGCGCTTTTGTGGCCGGGCTACCACCAGTGCTGATGGCAGCGAGGTGATCGCGATTGGCACTTGTGCCGATTATAGCGAGGCACTTTCGCAGCGCTATCTGACCAATCTACCCAGTGAGCGACCGCTGCAGGCATTGTCCGGGGTGGGAGATGGTTTGTGGGAATGGGATTTACGCGCCGATGAAATGGTACTCGATGACGCCTGTTGGGGGATTCTTGGCTACGAGGTGAGCCCGATTCGCAGTATTGGGCGCTCTGCTGCGGAGCAATGGAAAGCGCGTATTCTCACCGAGGATATAGCCAGGGTGGAACAATCCATGTTGGACCATGTGCGCGACCGGCTGCCCCTGGATGTGGAATTCCGCCTGTGGCGCTCCGATGGCAGCTTGGTTTGGGTTCGCTGTCGCGGCAAGGCCCAACTGGACAGCCGCGGTCAACCGGTGAGGGTGTTCGGGGTTTTGCAGGATGTTAGCGCTGGACGTGAGAGCCAGGCGCGGCTGGAACGGGAGTTGCACCAGCAGCGCGAGGAAAATGCTCATCGAGCCGATCTTTTATTCAGCCTGAGCCACGAGCTACGGACCCCTCTCAACGCCATTCTGGGATACAGCCAAATGGTGGAATTGGATCAGAGCTTGAACTCCGACCAACGCCAGCGGCTGGGTGAGATTCGACGAGCGGGTCAACACCTATTGCACCTGGTGGGAGATGTACTGGAGCTCGCCCGTATCGACAGTCGGCGGCTCGGCCCTTCAATGGAATCGGTGCGCCCGGTGGAATTAGTGGCCGAATGTAAGCGCCTGCTGGAACCTCTGGCGGAGACCCGCCGGGTCAGTCTGGTCTACGAGCCTCTCGGCTGGGAATCCGCCTATATCTGCGCTGATCCGGTACGTTACAAGCAAGTGGTTCTAAACCTCGCCGGCAATGCAGTGAAATACAACCGGGATAACGGCAGGGTCATTATTAATTTTACTCCCCAGGCAGAGGGTTGGCTGCGCTTGAGTATTCTCGATACCGGTAAGGGCATTTCTCCGGATCGGCGCAGCGAGGTGTTCGAGCCCTTTAATCGTTTGGGGGAGGAAAAGGGCCATATAGAGGGGACCGGCGTGGGTCTGGCAATTGCCAAGCGGCTCACCGAGGCTATGGGTGGGCGAATCGACTTTGATAGTCAGGAGGGGCAGGGCTCAGTTTTCTGGATCGAATTCCCTATGATCGATGCGCCCGATGCCCTTATGAGCTTTTCCGCTCATCCACAGGAGCCTCCGCAGTTGCCGGAGGGGCGCGTGTTACTTGTGGATAACCGCCCTGCTGCGGCCGACCAGCTAAAGGAAATGCTGAAGGAGAGTCCCCAGGTTCAGTGCCTGATTGCCACCGATGTGGTGGAGGCAATTTTTATCGCGCGAACGCAGCGTCCCGATGTACTTTTGTTTCACAGTGAGGTGCCGGGCATGTCCGCTGCGGACCTAATCTCTATTTTGCAGGAGGATATCGCCACCAGAGCCATGCGCTTTGTACTGGTTGGTGAAAAACCCAGTGGGGAGAACTATCCGGCACTGCCGGCAGAGTTTGACTTTATGCAGTTGTCGCGCGTGCTGGCGGAAACCCTTGGACGGGCGGGTCGGCCAGTTTAGCGGCACCGTAACAGCTGGCCCGGCAGTCGCCGGGCCAGTGAGCGAATAAAGCTTAGCGCACGGAGCCCAGGTGCTTACCGACGATCTGCACCAGCGGCTTGAAGACTTTGGGGGTGGCACAGACCAGATTGCCGGATTCCAGGTAGTCCTCTCCACCGCGGAAGTCGCTGATTAAACCGCCGGCCTCTTTGACCAGTAGCGAGCCTGCAGCGATATCCCAGGTATTCAGATACATCTCCCAGAACCCGTCGAAGCGCCCGGCCGCTACATAGGCCAGGTCCAGTGCGGCGGCGCCGGGGCGGCGGATGCCGGCGGTCTGCCCGGCGATCTCTTTCAAAGCGCCCAGGTAGGGGTCGATGTTTTCCAGAGCGGGGCCATTGAAGGGTAGGCCGGTGCCAATTAGAGCGCCGCGCAGGCCCTGGCGGGGGGAAACGCGGATGCGACGGCCGTTAAGGGCCGCGCCGCGACCGCGGCTCGCGGTGAATTCTTCGCGCTTAATCGGGTCGAGTACCACCGCGTGCTCAATGCGGCCGCGGTAGCGGCAGGCGATAGATACCGCAAACTGGGGTACGCCGTGGATAAAGTTGGTGGTGCCATCGAGAGGGTCGATAATCCACTCGTAGTCGGGCTCGGCGCCTTCGATCAGGCCGCTCTCTTCAGCGCGGATGCTGTGCTTGGGATAGGCTTTGCGCAGGTGATAAATAATCTCCTGTTCGCTGGCCTTGTCCACTTCGGTGACGAAATCGTTGCGCGCCTTTTCCTCGAATTTCATCAGGTCGCCGCGCTCCCAGGCCCGTTCGATCAATTCTCCGGCCTTGCGCGCCGCGCGCAGGGCAATATTTAGCATGGGTTCCATAACTATTCCGCACTAAGTGGTTGAAGTGGTTAAAAAGCAGACCGCGGGTTAACCGCAGCGGACGCGATTGTATGGATTCCCGCTCCTTTTTGCTACACTCGCGCGCCCCCATGACACCGAATTATTACTTTCAGTATGGCCAAGTCCCCTTTAGACACGACTCCGCTCAATGCGCTCGACAATGTGCGCGTGGTTCTGGTTAACAGTGCCCACCCAGGAAATATTGGCGGTGCGGCGCGCGCCCTGAAGAATATGGGCCTGAGCCAGCTCTATCTGGTTGCGCCGCGGGAATTCCCTGCGGCCAATGCCGTGTGGCGCGCCGCCGGTGCGGCCGAGCTGCTCGACAGTGCAGTAGTAGTGGACACTCTGGAAGAGGCGGTGGCAGATTGCGGCCTGGTGGTGGCTACCAGTGCCCGCGAGCGACGGATTCCCTGGCCTCTGCTGACACCACGCCAGTGCGGTGAGCGCGCAGTGGCCGAGGCCTCCAGCCACCCGGTGGCGCTGGTGTTTGGTCGCGAAGACCGCGGCCTGACCAATGAAGAGCTTCAGGCGTGCAATTACCATGTGCATATTCCGGCCAACCCCGAGTACAGCTCTCTAAACCTGGCGACCGCCGTACAGGTGCTTTCTTATGAGGTGCGAATGGCGGCGCTGGAAGCAGAGAAAGGCGAGCCTGTAAGTTATGCAGACTGGGATCGCCCGCCGTCCAAAGCCAGCGATATGGAGCTCTATTTTGAGCACCTCCAGCAAGCTTTAGGTGAACTGGGTTTTATCGATCCGGATAACCCTCGCCAGACTATGACCCGACTGCGCAGGCTGTACAGCCGTGTGCGCCCGGATGATATGGAGCTGGGTATCCTGCGTGGCATGCTCACCTCCATCCAGAACTATATTCACCGCTCTGGTGGCAAGGGGCGTCCAGACTAGTTGAGTACCCGAGTACTTTGCTTGGTTATATACTTGACTAAGGTGCTGGGTTATTTCATACTCGCGCCCCGATCGGAAAAGGGCTGTTCATCAGTTGGGAGCTGGTATGCGTTTAACAACCAAAGGCCGCTATGCGGTAACCGCCATGCTGGATCTGGCGTTGCATGCAGAGCGTGGGCCGATCAGCTTGGCAGATATTTCCAAACGGCAGGGCATCTCCCTGTCCTATCTGGAACAGTTATTTTCCCGCCTGCGGCAATCCGGACTGGTGTCCAGTGTGCGCGGCCCCGGCGGTGGTTATCGTCTAGCCCGCGATGGCGAAGAGATTTTTGTGGCTCAGATCATTGATGCAGTCAATGAATCGGTGGATGCCACCAGCTGTGGCGGCAACGCCGATTGCGCCAATGGCGAACAGTGTCTGACCCATTACCTCTGGTCAGACCTGAGTGATCAGATTCACGGTTTCCTGAGCGGAATCAGCCTGGCCAACTTGGTGTCTCGCGCCGAGGTACAGGAAGTGGCACGCCGCCAGGATATGCGCGAAGCGCCGGAAGAGCGGGTCGCCGTACTCGGTGGCTTGTAAATATCGGTCACAACTGTGGCCAAAGCGGAATATTTGAGAATTATTGAGCGGAAACGGTATGACTATGAAGCTTCCCATCTACCTGGATTATTCAGCTACCTGTCCGGTTGACCCGCGTGTCGCTGCAAAGATGGCAGAGCAGCTGACGATGGAAGGCAACTTCGGTAACCCGGCTTCAAGGTCCCACCTGTACGGCTGGAAAGCCGAAGAGGCGGTGGAAAATGCCCGTCGTCAGGTGGCTGAGCTGATTAATGCTGACCCCCGCGAGATCGTCTGGACCAGTGGTGCCACCGAGTCCGATAACCTGGCGATCAAAGGTGCGGCGCACTTCTATCAGGGCCGCGGCAAGCACATCATCACCTCCAAAATTGAGCACAAGGCGGTACTAGACACCTGTCGCCAGCTGGAGCGTGAAGGCTTCGAAGTAACCTATCTGAACCCCCGTGAAGACGGCATTGTGACCCCGCAACAGGTTGAGGAAGCGCTGCGTGAGGACACCATTCTGGTAAGCCTGATGCACGTGAACAACGAAATCGGTGTAATTAACGATATCGCCGCGATCGGTGAGCTGTGTCGCTCGCGCAAAATTATTTTCCATGTGGACGCGGCGCAAAGCGCAGGCAAACTGCCTATCGACCTGCAGGAGATGAAGGTCGATCTGATGTCCTTCTCCGCCCACAAAATCTACGGCCCCAAAGGTATCGGCGCACTGTATGTACGCCGCAAACCCCGCGTCCGTCTGGAAGCGCAGATACACGGTGGCGGCCACGAGCGCGGTATGCGTTCCGGCACTCTGCCGACTCACCAGATTGTCGGTATGGGTGAAGCCTTCCGCATCGCCAAAGAGGAAATGGTGCAAGAGGGCGAGCGTCTGGTTTCCCTGCGCAACCGCTTCTGGGATCAGATCAAAGATATGGAAGAAGTCCATATCAATGGTTCCGCCGAACAGCGTGTACCGGGCAACTTGAACGTGAGCTTTGCCTTTGTAGAGGGCGAGAGCCTGATTATGTCCCTGCGCGACCTGGCAATTTCCTCCGGTTCCGCCTGTACCTCCGCCAGTCTCGAGCCCAGCTACGTGCTGCGCGCCCTGGGTGTAAACGATGAGCTGGCGCACAGCTCCCTGCGTTTCAGCTTCGGCCGTTTCACCAGCGAGCAGGACGTGGACACCGCCGCGGCCGCCGTGCGCAAGGCAGTGGAGAAACTGCGTGAATTGTCGCCGCTTTGGGATATGTACAAAGACGGTGTGGACCTGAACAAGATTGAATGGGCCGCTCACTAAGCGCGCACAAGAGTTAGGAGAAAAGTCATGGCCTATAGCGATAAAGTAATTGACCACTACGAACACCCCCGCAATGTCGGGCGCATGGACGACAAGGCGGACAATGTAGGCACCGGTATGGTGGGTGCGCCCGCTTGTGGTGATGTGATGCGCTTGCAGATCCAGGTGAACGACGCGGGTGTGATTGAAGACGCCAAGTTCAAAACCTACGGTTGCGGTTCCGCTATCGCCTCCAGCTCCCTGCTCACCGAGTGGGTGAAGGGGAAGACGATCGATGAGGCGGAGCAGATCAAAAATACCGCTATCGCCGAGGAACTGGCGCTGCCACCGGTGAAAATTCACTGTTCCGTGCTGGCCGAAGATGCAATCAAGGCCGCTGTACGCAACATCCGTGAAAAGCGCGGTGAGTCTGCCGAAGCCGCTGACGCGCCGGAATCCGCCGCAGGTTAACCACCGGGCCCAGGGCCCAATAGCAGTGAAGGTATTGTTTTGGCTATTACTATGACCGAGGCCGCTGAGGCTCATATCAAGAGTCAGCTGGCCAAGCGCGGTAAGGGAATCGGCATTCGTGTGGGTGTTAAGACCGCCGGGTGTTCAGGCCTTGCCTATGTACTGGAGTTTGTCGATTCGGCAGAGGCCGAAGACGTGGTATTCGAGCAGGATGGAGTAAAGCTGATCGTAGACCCCAAGAGTTTGGTTTACCTGGATGGTACCCAGCTCGACTTCGTTAAGGAAGGGCTCAACGAAGGCTTCACCTTCACCAATCCCAACGTCAAAAACGAGTGTGGCTGCGGCGAGAGTTTCCACGTCTGAGCGTGGCCCGCTTCAGCGAGGCCGGATGCACTGCGCATGCCGGCCTTTTTATTGGCCCGGCAGTTGCCGGGTGGGGCGCCGCCGCCCAGTTTTTAAGGCCCAGTGCCGGCAGGTGAACTGAGATGGCAACCAACCTGACCCATTTTGAAATATTCGGGCTTGACCCCGCCTTTGAACTCGATCGCAGTGCTCTGTCCGCACGCTATCGGGAATTGCAGCGGGAATTCCACCCGGATAAATACGCTTCCAAATCCGAGCGCGAACAGTTGCTCGCTATTCAAATGGCTGCGCAGATCAATGAAGCCCACACGGTACTTCGCGATCCGGTGCAACGCGCTGCTTACCTGCTCAAGTTGGCTGGGGTGGAAGTGCCACCTGAGCAGACTACCGCCGATACAGAGTTCCTGATGCAGCAGATGGTGCTGCGCGAGCGCCTGGAGGAAGTGCGCGAGCAAGCAAATCCCACTGTTGCCCTGGAGGAACTCGCCGAAGAGGTGGATGGCCTCTACCGCGGTGCGCAGCGGCAATTTGCTGAGACCTATGCCGTGGGCAAGTTTAGCGAAGCAGAAGACGCCCTGCGCAAGCAGCAATTCCTGGTCAAGCTGCAGTCGCAAGTGGAAGAGCTGGAAGCTGATCTGTTCGGCGATTAAACAAGCGCTACCAGAAAATAAACCGGGATCAGGCACAGGCGGTGCCAACGCGATCAATCCCGCTGATAGAAGAGATAAGTAATGGCATTACTGCAGATTTCCGAGCCGGGACAGAGTCCCGACCCCCATCAGCGCAAATACGCGGTGGGCATCGACTTGGGCACCACCAACTCACTGGTGGCCACGGTGCGCAGCGGCTCGGCAGAGGCCATTGCGGCAGAGGATGGCAGTGTCATCCTGCCCTCGGCGGTGCACTACAGCCGCGACGGTATTACCGTTGGTAGCGAGGCGCGTCTGCGTGCTGCTGCTGATCCCTACAACACCATGTTGTCGATCAAGCGCTTGATGGGTCGTGGGGTCGCCGATGTAAAAAGCCTGGGCGAGCAGCTGCCCTATCATTTTTCCGATACCGATGGCGGCATGCCCACTATTGAAACTGCCGCCGGCCCGGTCAACCCGGTGCAGGTGTCTGCGGAAATCCTTAAGAAGCTGGCCCAGCGTGGCCGCGATGCACTCTACGGCAAAGTGGATGGCGAGCTCGACGGCGCAGTGATTACCGTGCCGGCCTATTTTGATGATGCCCAGCGCCAGGCGACCAAGGACGCGGCCAAGCTGGCCGGCCTGAAGGTGCTGCGCCTGCTCAATGAGCCGACTGCCGCGGCGGTAGCCTATGGCCTCGATCGGGGGGAAGAGGGCGTGATCGCTGTCTATGACCTGGGCGGCGGCACCTTTGATATTTCAATCCTGCGACTGTCCCGCGGTGTTTTTGAGGTAATGGCCACCGGTGGTGATACGGCTTTGGGTGGCGATGACTTTGATCGCATTATTGCGGCCTGGATTGCCGAGCAGGCGGGTTTGGGCACCGATCTGGATGCGTCGACTCAGCGGTTGTTACTGGATAGTGCCTGCGCTGCTAAGGAGTCCCTGAGTGGTGCCGAGCAGGTAGAAATACACCATGGGGACTGGCGTGGCGTGCTCGACCGGGCGACCATGGCCTCGTTACTGGACCCCATGATCGACAAGACCCTGCGCGCCTGTAAACGCGCCCTGCGCGATGCCGATATCGGTGTGGATGAAGTACAGGAAGTGGTCCTGGTGGGTGGTTCCACTCGGACTTTGCGGGTGCGTGAGCGGGTCGAAGACTATTTTGGCCGTGCGCCCCATGCGGAAATCGACCCGGATCAAGTGGTAGCCATTGGCGCCGCCCTGCAGGCCGATGTGTTGGTGGGCAATAAATCCGACGACGACCTGCTGCTGCTGGATGTAATCCCGTTGTCTCTGGGTATTGAGACCATGGGTGGACTCACCGAGAAGTTGATTGCGCGCAATACCACCATTCCGGTGTCTAAAGCTCAGGAATTCACCACTTTCAAAGATGGTCAGACCGCCATGGCGGTTCATGTGGTGCAGGGTGAGCGAGAGCTGGTTAGCGACTGCCGCTCGCTGGCACGTTTCGAATTGCGCGGAATTCCTCCAATGGTGGCGGGTGCCGCTCATATTCGCGTGACCTTCCAGGTGGATGCGGATGGCCTGCTATCGGTGACTGCCATGGAGAAGAGCAGTGGTGTTAGTGCAGATATCGTAGTGAAGCCTTCCTACGGCCTGGAGGATAAGGACATAGCGCGCATGCTGCAGGAATCCTATACCCACGCCGCCGAGGATATTGCCCTGCGTGCTTTGCGCGAGGCGCAGGTTGAGGCGGAGCGGACTTTAGAGAGCTTGCTGATGGCCCTGCGTGAAAACGGTGCCGAGCTGCTGGAAGAGCATGAGCTGAGTGAGTTGGAGCATGCAATGGAAGCTCTGCGCTTGGCCCATAACGGGGGCGATGCCGATGAGATTCGTCAGCGTATGGAGACCCTTAACCAGCTGTCAGAGCCCTTTGCGGCCAAACGTATGGATGCTTCTATCAAGCGCGCCATGCGCGGCCACAGCCTGGATGAATTTGATAAATAAGCGGTGGGCGCCTAGCCCGCACAACTTGCGGCCGGGGCTTGCCCCCGTCGGATTGAGACCATAGAGAGTCAGTACCCATGCCGAAGATAGTATTTTTACCCCACCCGGAAATGTGCCCTGAAGGTAAAGTGGTGGAAGCGGAGAGCGGTGTCAGTGTAATCGATGCGGCACTGGCCAACGATATCGAGATCGAGCACGCCTGCGAGAAGGCCTGTGCCTGTACTACCTGCCATGTGATTGTGCGCGAAGGCTTCTACTCCCTGGAGGAGCCCGATGAGCTGGAAGAAGACCTGCTGGACAAGGCTTGGGGCCTGGAGCCCGAGTCGCGCCTGTCTTGTCAGGCGATCGTTGAAGATGAAGATCTGGTGGTGGAAATTCCCAAATACACCATCAACCAGGTATCGGAAAAGCACTGAGTACCGCGGGTAGTGAGGAAGCCAAAACAATGAAGTGGACCGATATTCACGATATCGCTATTGAGCTCTGCGAAGCCCATGAAGATGTGGACCCGCTCACGGTCAATTTTGTCGACTTGCGCAACTGGGTGATGGCGTTACCTGAGTTTGATGACGAGCCGGGCCGTTGTGGTGAAAAGATTCTGGAGGCTATTCAGGCCGCCTGGATTGAGGAACGCGAGTAGTCAGAATGGGTTTAAGGGGGTATTGGTATTGGAGTACAAAAGTCGATCAATACCCCGTATAATCCGCCGGCCGCGAAATGCGGTGATCAAAAATTGAGTACCCCCGGTGGGTATGAAAGGAATACTAGGGAAGAGCAACTGTGTAGGTTGCTCTTTCTATATGTAAGTTAAGTTACAAAAAATCAATTTGGAGATAACCATGGCCCTGGAGCGTACCCTTTCCATCATCAAGCCGGACGCAGTAGCCAAGAATGTAATCGGTGAAATCGAGAGCCGTTTTGAGAAAGCTGGCCTGAGCATCGTTGCCATGAAAATGGTTCAACTGTCCCGTGAAAAGGCTGAAGGTTTCTACGCTGAGCACAAAGAGCGTCCTTTCTTCAAAGACCTGGTTGACTTCATGACTTCCGGTCCGGTTGTTGTACAGGTTCTGGAAGGCGAGAACGCTATCCTGGCAAACCGCGATCTGATGGGCGCTACCAACCCGAAAGAAGCGGCTGCTGGCACCATCCGCGCTGACTTCGCTGACAGCATCGACGCCAACGCTGTACACGGTTCCGACTCCGCAGAGTCCGCCGCCCGCGAAGTAAGCTACTTCTTCGCCGACGACGAAATCTGCGCGCGCGCTTAATTAGCGCCACAAATCGCACCGGTCTGTCCGGACCGGTGCAATTCTTCCCCCGAGGTGAAATGAATGACCACAGAGAAAACCAACCTGCTCGGCCTTTCAGTAGAAAAGCTGGCCGCCTTTTTTGAATCATTGGGCGAGAAGCGCTTCCGCGCAGTTCAGGTTTTAAAGTGGATTCACCAGAATGGGGTTGATGATTTTGCTGAGATGACCAATGTCAGCAAGGCCCTGCGTCAAAAGCTGGCGGAAGTGGCCGAAGTCCGTGCCCCGGAAGTATTGAATCAGTGGGATTCTGCCGACGGCACACGCAAGTGGCTAATTAAAGTCTCCGGTGGCAATGCTATCGAGACGGTTTATATCCCCGATGGCGATCGCGGCACTCTGTGTGTCTCCTCGCAGGTGGGCTGTTCCCTGGATTGCAGTTTCTGTGCAACTGGCAAGCAGGGCTTTAACCGCGATTTAACCGCGGCAGAAATTATCGGGCAGGTGTGGATCGCCTGTAAGTCTTTCGGCCAGCTGGACCCGAAAGGACCGCGCAAAGTCACCAACGTGGTGATGATGGGCATGGGTGAGCCATTGCTCAATTTCGACAATGTGGTCGATTCCATGAACCTGATGATGGAAGACAATGCCTACGGTATTTCCAAGCGTCGCGTCACCCTGTCAACTTCCGGTGTCGTGCCCGCACTGGACCGCCTAGCCGATGTGACCGATGTGAGCCTGGCGATTTCCCTGCACGCTCCCAACGACGAATTGCGTAACGAGTTGGTGCCGATCAATAAGAAATACCCCATTGCGGTGTTGTTGGATTCCGCTAAGCGCTATATCGAGCGTATGCCGGATACGCACCGTAAAATGACCATTGAATACACGCTGATGCGCGAGGTTAACGACCGCCCGGAGCACGCTGAGCAATTGGCGGAGCTGCTGAAAGAGATTCCGGTGAAAATTAACCTGATTCCCTTTAACCCGTTTGAGCTGTCCGACTACCAGCGTGTGAGCAACAATGCTCTGCGTCGCTTCCAGCAGATATTGCTTGATAAGGGTTATACGGTTACCGTGCGTACTACCCGCGGCGACGATATCGATGCAGCCTGTGGCCAGCTGGCCGGCAGTGTTAACGACCGCACCCGCCGCTCCGAGCGCTACCGCAACGCCGAACGCCCCGTCCGTATAGTCGGCTGATCACCCAATCCAGCCTGGATGATTTGCATAGCCACTTGCTAGCAGAGATCCGGGCTTGCCCTATCATTTCTGTAGGCCTTAGGGTCGTAACTGCTTTAAAGCCTCTCAATTTTTTTCTGATCTCCCTTTTATTGGTGTCAACCAAATCCCAGGATACTGCGTTAACAGTCCAGAACTTTACGAAAGTGGATGGAAAGGACTGTTAAATTTTATGCGTACTGAGAAATTGGATTTTAAGGTGTCTGCCAATGTCCTACTGCGATATTTATTTTTAATACTCTGTATATTCTTGGCAGCTTGCAGTTCAGGATCATCTGGAGGTGATGATGATACTTCGACACCGAATACTGTAGAGGGTGACTCAGACTCAGACTCAGACTCAGACTCAGACTCAGACTCAGACTCAGACTCAGGCCCAGGCCCAGGCCCAGACCCCGATCCGCAATCTGAGCGGGGTAGTGGGCCCGGTAAATTGATTGGCCATGCCTTTTCCGGGACCAGCATTGGCCTTGCTTGGGAGCGGGATGGTGAGACCTATTTTGTTTATCGCAATGGTGAAAGAGTCGCGCAAACCAGTAATAACTTTTTTGTCGATAAAAACCTCACGGTAGCGACTGAGTACAGCTACTTGCTAAATACGCTCGATACTGCCAGCGCCTCTGAGGCCGATCAGATTGTTGTTAAGACATTGGGAAATGACACGAATACTGGGCTAAATAACGGCACAGAAGACGATGTCTTAAACGAGCGTATAGCCACTTTTGCCGAGTGTAAAAATGTCTCCAGCGCCCTGGATTTACTCGAGGAAGATCTTGATAACTGCCTGGCAGCCATGCTTGAGCTCAATCGCATGGCCTCTCTTGTTGAGGATATACGTGCTTTTGCCGCGCGTGTTCGCAGCGAGCAGGAACCAGCCATGGTCGAGCTGGGTATGCGCCTGTTCCACAATAAATCCCTGAGTGCCAATCAAGATGCTTCCTGCTCCTCTTGTCACCACCCGGCGATTGGCTGTGGTGGGGATGATCTATCAATGCCGGTTGGCATTAATGCGGTAGATAGTACGTTGCTAGGGCCGGGGCGCTCTGACGGTATTAATGAAGTGCCGATAGTGCCGAGGAATTCACCAGCGACCTGCAACACTTCGCTCTGGTCTCGTGGCCTGTTTTGGGACAACCGGGTTTCATTGAGTCCTAATGGTGTGCTGCGCACAGATTCAACGGACGTTACCCGAAATACTTCCTCCGCGGTAGGTTCTGGTTCCCTGGCACTACTGATGGCACAGGCACACTTCCCTGTTACAGCACCACCTGAGATGGGGGATATCGTCGACTTTGGCTACGATGATTCTGTCGATGAAAACTTTACTGCATACCGCGAAGATATATTGGCGGCGAATCTGGATATCGAAGCTTGGGGGCCGCTATTTGCATCCGCTTTTGGTGATCCTGAGATTAACTTTAGCCGTATTGCCCAGGCTATTGCAGCTTATGAGGCGGTGCAGATATTTATAGATAATTCATTTTTTGCCTATGTCGAGGGCAATTTACAAGCGCTTAGCGCTGAAGAGAAGCGTGGTGCTATCACGTTCATGTCGAGAGATTCTGGCTGTACTTTCTGCCATAAGGGGGCCTTCTTTACTTCCGAGGCGCTGATGGCTGCCAACTATCCGCAGATTGGAATTGGTACTGATGAGAGTGGCAGTGGAGCTGATTTGGGTGGTGAGGGGTCTTTGGGTTTTGGAGCATTCCGAGCCCCAACTCTGTTAAATGTGGCGATTACCGGCCCCTGGGGACATAGCGGGCAGTTTGGCAGCTTGCGTAGAAATGTCGAGCATTACAGGGATCAGGGTGTCTCAATTGCCAGTTACTTTGCCAATAATGAAATGTGTGATCTTGAACAGTTTAAAGATTTACAGGATTGTCCCAGTAAAGTAGCGCCTAATGGTTTGGTTCTGTCTCAGGATATTCTTGCAGGGAATGATGGTGGTGGTGTCAACCGCCTGACTGATGATGAGATCGACCTTGTTGTCATTTTTCTGGGCACTCTCACTGACCCAGCCGCCGCCAATAGTAGCTCTAATGAGATTCAATTTTTGATTCCTCCCAGAGACGGTGGTCCGGATGGCAAACAGCTGGATGCTAGAAACCGGAATGGGGAGAGTTTGTAATTCCCTGTTTATCTTGTTTTATAGCCAAGTGAATAGTTAGAAAAAAGTCAAAAGTATAGAGGGTATAGTTTTTATACCCTCTATGCCTATCTTTGCGATTTGTGCAATTAATTTTTTAGGCTGGGTCGCAGTATGGGCAAACTTAGCTAGTAGCCTTCTCAATACCGTTTTCTCTATTTCTTTAAACCCAGAGACAATTCACAGTATTCAATATCACTGTACCAGCATCAGTGCTTTGCGACTCTCTCAACAGAATTAGCCAAGTAAAAGCTTTAGGGTCACTACCTCGGTATACCGTGAAATTGGCAAAAAAGTTCGGTTTCATGAAAAGTATTGTGAGGGCAGGCAACTCTTTCTGCTCCCCAAAAAACTACCTTTAAAAACATTGGATAGTTCCGAAAATATTAGCTTTTGGTGCCGTGCGGGGCACTAGTAGCTCCATTGTCTGTCCAGTGCTGTTCAAAACGATTTTTCAGTGGCGGAGTCGAGCTGTATTTATGAAAACCCAGAGCAATAATTTGCCGATATCATGCGCAGCACTGTTGCGATTAGTGCTACTGCCGCTTGTTTTGTTGGCAGTGGGCTGCAGCTCCGGTTCATCCGGTGGCGATGACAGCTCTGGCTCGGAAACGGTGGAAGCTGACACCGACGCTGGGGGAAATACCGATACAAACTCCGGTGGTGGTAATACGGGCATTGGTGGCGCTACAGATAATGACGATGATGCAGGCAATGGCACAGAGACCGGGCAAGGCAATGCGCCGAAGGCCTTGATCGCCAATGCTTTTTCAGGAACGAGTATCGGCCTTTCCTGGCGGCGCGATGGGGCAACCTATGCTATCTATCGTGGCGGAGAAAAAATTGCCGAGACAGATAATCATTTTTATGTTGACCAGGGTCTTTCGATAAATACCGAGTACAGCTACTCAGTGACCAGTGGCGATGTGAACATCGAAAGTGAAACGGCCCGGGTCAATGTGAAAACACTAATCAATAATACGAATAGCGGCCTTAATAATGGTGCGGTTGCGGTACCGGTCCTCGAGCGCCTTGTGAACATTAGTGAATGTAAAAATGTTCGCAGTGCATTGAATTTATTAGATGAAGATCTGGATACCTGCCTGGCGGCCATGCTGGAATCGAACAACATGGCTGGGCATCTGCAAGATATGCGCGCTTTTGCTGCCAGGGTGCGAAGTGAACAAGACCCAGCCATGGTCGAGCTGGGTATGCGCTTGTTCTACAGTCAATCCCTCAGTGCCAATGGCGATGTAGCCTGTGCCTCCTGTCACCACGCTGCTATCGGCTGTGGCGGTGACAATCTCTCTATGCCCGTGGGTGTGAATCCATTAGATCCTGCATTGGTTGGCCCAGGCCGCTCTGACGGTATCAATGAGGTACCCATAGTACCCAGAAACGCCCAGCCGATATGTAATGTGGCATTGTGGAGTAGTGGGCTCTTTTGGGATAACCGGGTGGCACTTACCGATCGCGGTATCCGCACCGACTCACGGGATGTCAGCTTCAATACCGAAGCGGCGGTGGGTACTGGCACCCTGGCCCTGATGATGGCGCAGGCGCATTTTCCCGTAACCAATCCTGCGGAAATGGGTGACGTTACTCAATTTGGTTACGATGCGAGTAGTGATAGCGGCACCACCGATTACCGCGAAGATATAGTGGCGGCCAATGTGGGACGGGAATCCTGGAGTGGGTTATTTAACGCAGCTTTTGGTGACGACGAGATTACTTTCAGCCGTATTGCGCAGGCTATAGCCGCTTTTGAAGCGGTGCAGCTCTTTATCGACAACCCTTTCTTCGACTATGTAGATGGCGACTTGAATTCGCTCGATAATGATGAGAAGCGCGGTGCCATTACTTTTATGTCAGGGAATTCCGGCTGTACTAATTGCCATGCGGGTGCATTTTTTACTACTGAAGGGCCACGGCCTGCGAATTATCCACAAATTGGTATAGGTACCGATGAGAATGGCAGTGGCGCGGATCTGGGGGCGAACGGTGCTGGTGCCTTCCGTCCCCCAACACTACTGAATGTCGCGCTCACTGGCCCTTGGGGGCACAGTGGTCAATTTGCGACGCTACGCAGAAATGTCGAACACTATCGCGACCGTGCGGCATCGGTTAACCAGTATTACACCAATAGCGAAATGTGCGACTTGTCACAATTTTCTGGGTTAACAGATTGTGCCAGTAAGGTGGCGCCCAATGGCCTTGCGCTCTCTCAGGCAATCCTTGCGACCACTGGTGGTGATGCTGGTAATAATCTCAGCGATGCCGAGATCGACCTGGTCGTACGTTTTCTTGAGACCCTGACCGACCCGGATGCGGCCAACACCTCTTCAAATTCCGTTCGCGCCCTGATCCCTACCCGCGACGGGGGTCCTGATGGCAAACAGCTGGATGCGAGGGATAGCTCCGGTAAGGAGCTCTAGTGGTGGTTTTATTACCGGTATTAACGAAATTTTCTGACTTTTGTTCGGGTTCCGCACTGCCCCGATTTTATTTTGTTATCAGAGAGAGATATCGCCGGGTCAATTGGAATTAATTAGGGGTACACAGCTGAAACTCACGGTGCTTTGCGGCACTATATGAGTCGGGAGGCAGGATCAGCGTCCGGGTCCAGTATCGGAAGAGGCATTGCAGACAGGTTATCTTGGGGATTGCTCTGCCATCACAGTGGGCACACCACTATTTTTTTACTTTGCCCCCGCCCTGGTGCTTGATCGATAGTGATTAATCACTGCGATCCCGCTTGATGGATAGATGAAAAATAAATGTACAGGTGATGTCGTGTCTGCAAATTCTTTTGGCCTGCGGTTCTTAGGCCTGATTCTCACTGTGTTACTGGGGGGGTGTGTAACCACTGGTTTGCCAGAGCGCCAGGAGGTCAATCTGGAGAAGGCTTTGGAAACCCATGTTCAACTGGGTATTCGCTATCTGCAGAGTGGAGAGAACCGCGAGCTGGCTCGCCGCCACTTCAACAAGGCGCTGGAGCTGGGCAAGAAGAATCCTATGGCCCACCATGGCCTGGCTCTGCTGTATCAGGCCGATGGCGAATTGAAGGTGGCCGAGTCCCATTTCAAAAAGGCCCTGCGCTACAGCGACAATTTCTCCATGGCGCGCACAAACTATGGTGTGTTCCTTTACCAGCAGGAGCGCTATGAGGATGCTTTAGAGCAATTTCGTCACGCCTCCAGTGACCTGACTTATAACCGCCGTTTCTTTGCCCTGGTTAACTATGGCCGTACTGCTAATCGCCTGGGCTTAGCAGATGAGGCAGAACGGGCCTACACGCGTGCGCTCGCTCTCAACAGCAATCTGCCGGTAGCGCTACTGGAGTTGGCGGAGCTTAAATATGAGGCCGGCGACTATTCTGCGGCCAAACAGTACCTTGATCGTTACAGTGAGAATAACCGCCAGACACCCCAATCCCTATGGTTGGGGATACGTATTGAGAAGGTGTTTGGCAACCGCGACAAGGAGCTGAGTTATGCTCTTGCGCTAAAAAATCTGTACCCGTACTCTGCGGAAACACTGAAATATCAGGAGTTGAGTGGTAATGACGGATAGTAACTCCGTGCACCGCGACAGCGGCCAAATCGAATCCAGTACACAGGCTTCTCCCGGTGCGCTACTGCACTCTGCGCGCGAGGCGGCCGGGCTGTCTCGCGAGGAGTTGTCCCGGCGCTTGTGTATTATCGACAATACGGTGGAGTGGTTAGAAGAAGACCTTTACGAGCGCCAGCCGGAAGCGGTTTATGCGCGGGGTTATATTCGCAATATTTGCCGGGAGCTGAGCATTGACTCCGCTCCTGTGCTTACCGCCTACGATGCCACACGTCCAAAACAGCAGGTGCGCAAAGAATCGCGGCGTATCGAGATGAAAGCCGACGCCCTGCGCCCGGCGCGCAAACACGGCTATGGTCTGTTGGCTCTCCTACCATTTGTGGTGGCGGGCGCTGTATTTTGGTGGCTCTATGTTGGCCCGGTAAATATTCCCGGTCTGCAGAACTCAGTAGAGCAAAATGCAGCCCCTGCCGAAACTGCTGAGCTATCCGTTGCTGAGCCATCCGTAAATATCAATGAAATAGCATTGGCGGAGCCTGGTTCAACCCAGTCGCAGGTTGCTGAGGCACCGGCGCAACAACTAGAGCCCGCTGGGGAAGCAGTCGCGGAGGAGGCTCAAACTCCCGAACATAATGCGCTTACTGAACCCCAGGTCAGCGTGCAAGCTGAAGACGCTACCGCCCAGCTACCCGCAACCGTTGCGCAGCTGGATGAACAGTTGCAAGGAGCGCTGCGTCTCAGTTTCGACGAGGATTCCTGGGTTGAAGTAAAGGATGCCGAGGGTGTTGTACTGCTCGCCGGTGTTCAGCAAGCCGGCAGTTCCAAGAACCTGAATGGGCGCGCGCCCTTCGAAGTGATGCTCGGTAATGCCCGTGCAACCAAGGTGGTTTATCGCGAGCAAACGATTGAAAGCGACCCCATTGGCAATCGCCGCACCCGCCGCCTGATTGTGGGCAATTAAAGGATCTCCGCCGTTTGGGCGCGAACTCTGTAGGTTTGCGCCCAATCTCTCTATAATCTCCCCCTCGAATTTTTAGCAGCAATACTGCCAGGTCAGCCCTATGCAATTTGAATCTCCCATTGTCCGCCGCAAGTCGCGCCAGATCATGGTGGGTAATGTACCAGTCGGTGGCGATGCGCCGATCTCGGTGCAGAGCATGACCAATACCGAAACCTGTGATGTGGCCGCCACTGTGGGCCAGATCCAGCGTCTGGAAAATGCCGGTGCGGATATCGTGCGGGTCTCAGTGCCCAGCATGGAGGCCGCTGAGGCTTTCGGGGAAATTAAAAAGCAGGTGAATGTTCCGCTGGTGGCGGATATTCACTTCGACTATCGCATTGCTCTGCGAGTGGCCGACCTGGGGGTGGATTGCCTGCGCATCAACCCCGGTAATATCGGCCGTGAGAAGCGTATTCGTGCGGTGGTGGACAAGGCCCGCGATCTGAATATCCCGATTCGTATCGGTGTAAACGCGGGCTCTCTGGAAAAAGACCTGCAAAAAAAATACGGTGAGCCCACGCCAGATGCACTGGTGGAGTCCGCACTGCGCCATGTTGAGATTCTTGATAGCCTGAATTTTCAGGACTTCAAGGTGAGCGTGAAAGCCTCGGACATCTTTATGGCTACCGCTGCCTATCGCAAACTGGCCCAGCAAATTGAGCAGCCCTTGCACCTGGGTATTACAGAGGCCGGCGGCCTGCGAGCCGGTACGGTGAAATCCGCAATTGGCCTCGGCGCCCTGTTGCTCGACGGTATTGGCGATACCCTGCGGGTATCCCTGGCGGCAGACCCGGTGGAAGAGGTGAAAGTAGGTTGGGATCTTCTGAAGAGCTTGCGCCTGCGCAGCAAGGGGATCAATTTTATCGCTTGTCCCAGCTGCTCACGCCAGAACTTCGATGTGGTAAAAACCATGAACGAGCTGGAGACGCGCCTTGAAGATGTCACCACGCCGTTGGATGTGGCGGTGATCGGCTGTATCGTCAATGGCCCGGGCGAAGCGAAGGAGGCGGATATTGGCCTCACCGGCGGTACACCGAGCCACGCGATTTATGTGGACGGCCAGCCAGACCGCAAATTCAAAAATGAGAATTTAGTGGATGATTTGGAACGCCTAATTCGCGAAAAGGCCGCTGCCAAGGCTGAGCGCGAGGCAGATATCATCGCCAAAGCGTAGCGGGCACGTCTATTGCACTGCCCTATTCGTTGATTTAAGTAATTAGAAATTTAAGGAACAGCGTTGAAACAACTTCGCGCAATTCGCGGCATGAACGACCTGCTGCCGGAACAGTCCCCGGTTTGGCAATATGTGGAAGCCACCCTCAGTGAACTCTTTGCCCGCTACGGCTACAGTGAAATCCGTACGCCCACTCTGGAGGCAACCCAGCTGTTCAGCCGCGCCGTGGGCGAGGCTACCGATATTGTCGAAAAGGAAATGTACACCTTCGAGGACAAGAGTGGAGACAGCGTTACCCTGCGCCCAGAGGGCACCGCAGGCACCGTGCGCGCAGCGATCCAAAACAACCTGCTGATTCAGCCCCAGCGCCTGTGGTATTTCGGCCCCATGTTCCGCTATGAGCGCCCACAGAAAGGCCGTCTGCGCCAGTTCCACCAGTTTGGAGTGGAAGTGTTCGGCATCGAAGGGCCGGATATCGACGCAGAAATTCTGATTATGACCGCGCGGCTGTGGCGTCAACTGGGTATCGGTGAACACGTCACCCTGCAGTTGAACTCCCTGGGCAACTCCGACAGCCGCGCAGCCTATCGTGAGGCCCTGGTGGCCTACCTCAGCGAGCGCCGCGAGCAGCTGGACGAGGACAGCCAGCGCCGCCTGGAGCGCAATCCCTTGCGTATTCTCGACAGTAAAAATACGCAAACCCAGGAACTGCTCGCCGAGGCGCCCTGTCTATTGGATTTCCTCGATGAGGAATCTGCCGCCCACTTTGCCCAGTTGCGCGAGCTACTGGATGCAGCAGGGGTGAAATACGAGATCAACCCCAAACTGGTGCGCGGTCTCGATTACTACGGTAAAACCGTTTTTGAATGGGTAACCGACAGTCTCGGTGCCCAGGGCACTGTCTGTGCCGGCGGCCGCTACGATGGTTTGGTAGAACAGATGGGTGGGAAGCCCACTCCAGCAGTTGGCTTTGGTCTAGGTGCCGAGCGCCTGGTATTGATGTTGGAAACCCTTGAAGTACTACCGGAGAGTCTGGCGCAGCAAGTAGATGCCTACCTGGTGGCGGTGGGTGATGTACAATCAGCCGCCTTGGCTGCCGCCGAACAATTGCGCGACGAGCTACCATGGTTGCGTCTACAGGCGCACTGCGGAGGTGGGAGCTTTAAGAGCCAAATGAAGAAAGCGGATAAAAGCGGTGCCGATTACGCACTGATTATCGGCGAGGATGAGGCTGCAAATGGTCAGATTACAGTGAAATATCTGCGCTCCGAGCAACAGCAACAGCAACAGACTCTCGCGCTCACGGAACTTGCGGCATTGCTGCAGGGCTGATTCAAATACTCAGGGTGGCGGTGGCCCCCGCCAGGATAGTTAGAAACCACAGGAAAGGCGATTTACCCAATGTCTGAGCATCTTACCGAACAAGAACAAATAGAAACGCTGAAGCGCTGGTGGGCGGAAAACGGCAGGGGCATTCTTACCGGCATAGTCCTGGCTCTGGCCGGCTACTTTGGTTATCAATGGTGGCAGGGTGACCAGCGCTCCAAGTCTGAGGCGGCCTCGGACCTTTACCAAGGTTTTATCCAGGCGGTATCCGCTAATGACAACCAGCCAGACAACAAACAGCTGACTACTGCGAAGTCACTCGCCGAGCAGCTGAAAAACGAGTACGGCAGCCGTATCTACGCTAGTCAGGCCTCTCTGCGCCTGGCCGCAATTGCCGTCGACAAGAATGACTTGGAAGTCGCGCAGACTCACTTGCAGTGGGTGCTCGACAACACCAAAGAAGATGCCATGAAGCTGTTGGCCAAGCGCCGCCTGGCCACGGTGATTGCCGCGCGCGGCAAACCAGATGAAGCTTTGAAGCTGATTGAGGGCAGTGTGCCCCCGGCCTTTGCCGCCCTCTATTCCGAGACGCGCGGTGATATTCTCCGACAGAAAGGCGATGACGCCGGCGCGCGCAGCGCCTACGAAAAGGCTTTAACCGAGCTGTTACCAGAGCAGGCGGGCAGTACCCAGCTGCTACAACTCAAAGTTGAGAGCCTAGCAGTGGCCTCTGGCGAAGAGCAGAAACCAAGTGAACCAGCACCTGAGGGAGGCGAATAATGGGATTTCTCAATCGCGCTGTGGGGCGCACCGCAGCGGTTGCCCTAGCGGTAGCTCTGGGTGCCTGCGCCTCCAACGAGAGTAAAGAGGATGTCGATCCGGTAGACCTGGTCGATTTTGCGCCTAGTGTTCAGCTGCGCGAAGTCTGGTCGGCGGATGTGGGCAGCATCGATGAGAAGCGTTACGCCATGCTGCAGCCGGGTCTGGCTGACGGTAAACTGATTGCCGCCAGCAGCGACGGTGAAGTGACCGCTTTTGATCGCAGCAGCGGTAGGCCCCAGTGGGAAACCGATCTGGATATTGAATTGAGCGGTGGTGTCGGTGTTGGATTGGGTATCGCTGTAGTTGTTGACTACCGCGGCCGTGCGGTGGCCCTGGACTTGCGAAATGGCGCTCAACTGTGGACCTATCAAGTCTCTGGTGAAGTGGTCTCCGCTCCGGCAATAGGATCCAGTGTTGTGGTCCTGCAAACCGTAGACGGTAAGTTGGTGGGCCTGGATGCCAGCAGCGGTGAAGAGTTGTGGAGCCAAACCACCACCTTGCCGGTACTGACTCTCCGCGGCACCGCGGCCCCCGTGATTAGCGGCGGTCTGGTAATTGCCGGTCTCGATAATGGCAAATTGGTTGCCCTGGACGCCCGCGACGGTATCACCCGCTGGGAACAGCGCGTTGCCATTCCGCAGGGTTCTGCTGAATTGGAGCGGGTTGTGGATATCGACGGGTCGCCGGTAGTGCGCGGTGATCTGGTGTTTGCCGCCAGCTACCAGGGTCGTGTTGTCGCTTTATCCAAGGAAAACGGTCGTGGCCTTTGGGCGCGTGATGCCTCTACCAACCACTCAGTGGCTGTTGGTGGAGGGCATGTGTACCTGAGCGGCGCCTCGGGCAGTGTATACGCTTACAATGTGGGCGCTGGCCAGATCGCCTGGAGTAACAATGAATTACTGCGCCGCGAACTGAGTGGCCCGGCTTATTTCCAGGATGTTGTGATTGTCGGTGACTTGGAAGGTTACCTGCATGTGCTTGACCCCAGTTCCGGTCAGTTTATCGGCCGCGAAGAGGTGGATAACGATTCGATTCGTATCCCCATGCTGGTGGATGGCGACCTGTTGTTTGTCCTGTCTGATGACGGCAAGTTGGTAGCCCTGACCCTCGCTCGGAGCTAAGCGCGCAATATTGCTGTGGCGGACAGGCAGTCCGCTTTTGGGCACCAGCCCGCAAAAGGAGCCTGCTTCGCAGGTGAATTGAAATCGCCCGCCTTGTGCGGGCGTTTGTATTTATTTATTAGGCTAAAGCCAGAATTCTATGCTGCCAGTTATCGCCCTGGTCGGGCGCCCCAACGTGGGCAAATCCACACTGTTTAATCGTCTAACCAAGAGCCGTGACGCCTTGGTGGCTAATTACGCCGGTCTTACTCGCGACCGCAAATATGGCGAGGCCGAAATCGATGGACGCAAAGTACTTCTCGTAGATACCGGCGGTATCACCGGCGGAGAAGAGGGCATTGATGCGGCCATGGCGCAGCAGTCTATGCAGGCTATCGAAGAAGCGGATATCGTGCTGTTCCTGGTGGATAGTCGCGATGGCCTGACCCCGGCGGATGAAATGATCGCAGACCGGCTGCGCACTCGCTCCAAGCCGACCTTCCTGGTTGCCAACAAGGTCGATGGTGTCAACCCGGATATCGCCCTGGCGCCCTTCTATGAGCTGGGTATCGGTGAACTCTTTCCCACCACTGCCACCCACGGTCGTGGTGTGCGCAGCCTGATGCAGCGCGTGGTTGAGGATCTTCCTGAGGTGGCGGCTGAAGAGGAGCCGGAAGAGGCCACTGGAATCAAGATTGCCATTGTTGGGCGCCCCAACGTGGGTAAATCTACCCTGGTCAACCGCCTGCTCGGCGAGGACCGCGTAGTGGTATACGACCAGCCTGGCACCACGCGCGACAGTGTCTATATCAATTACGAGCGCGATGAGAAGCCCTATACCTTGATCGACACTGCCGGTATTCGCCGACGCAAGAACATTAAGGAATCGGTGGAGAAGTTCTCTATCGTCAAAACCCTGCAGGCGGTGGAAGACGCCAATGTGGTGGTGCTGGTGATTGATGCTCGCGAGGGCCTGGTGGACCAGGATATGCACCTGATGGGCAGTGTGATTCAGGCCGGGCGAGCCTTGGTGGTGGCTCTGAACAAGTGGGATGGCCTGGAGGCAGATCACCGCGACTACGTGAAAACGGAGCTGGAGCGCCGCCTGCGTTTTGTCGAGTTTGCCGACGTGCACTTTATTTCCGCCCTGCACGGTACTGGCGTTGGCCATTTGTACGAGTCTATCGAGGCCGCCTATCAGAGTGCGACAGATAAACTCTCCACCAACCACCTCACGCGTATTCTGCAATGGGCAGTAAGTGAGCACCAACCACCGCTTGTGCACGGCCATCGTATCAAACTGCGTTACGCCCATGCGGGCGGCCAGAACCCGCCGGTGATCGTTATTCACGGCAATCAGACCGAACAGGTGCCTGCGCACTATGTACGTTATCTGGAAAAGACGTTCCGCAAGGCCTTGGAGCTACACGGGACACCGGTGAAAATCGAATTCCGTACCGGTGACAACCCCTACGCCGGTAAGAAAAACAAACTGAGTGATCGCCAGAAGGCCAAGAAGCGCCGCCTGATGAAGTTTGTGAAAAAGAAAAAATAAAGTTCCACACGCCTACAAGCCAGAGTGTCGCCAATCCCCCCCTTGTCTTGCACTGCGGGGGGCATTTTACGGGTTAATATCCTTAGCGGTAGATCGCGGGTCCGACCGGGATCAGGGACGACACCTAAGGAGATGGCGATGCTGGAGCTGAAAAAACCCGCGCTATTGCGCACCCAGTCCTATATTAACGGCCAGTGGGTCGATGCCGATTCTGGCGCTACATTCGACGTTAAAGATCCGGCCACCGGCAAGGTAGTGGCCAGCATAGCTGACCTCGGTGCCGATGAGACCCGTCGCGCTATTGAGGCGGCCAGTGTTGCCTGGCCAGACTGGGCCGCTACTCCGGTTAAGGAGCGGGCCAAGTTACTGCGGCATTGGTACAACTTGGTGATCGATAACACTGAGGACTTAGCCAGAATTCTTACCGCCGAACAGGGGAAGCCCCTCTCTGAGTCACGCACAGAGATAGTCTACGGTGCCAACTATATCGAGTGGTTTGCTGAGGAGGCTAAGCGCATTTATGGCGATGTCATAGCGCCCCCCGCCAACGACCGCCGCATCGTGGTGATCAAGCAACCTGTTGGGGTCACTTGTTCAGTCACGCCATGGAATTTCCCCAATGCCATGATCGCCCGCAAGATGGCGCCGGCCCTGGCGGCCGGTTGTCCATTTATCGCCAAGCCGGCCCATGAGACGCCATTATCCGCCCTGGCGCTGGCGGTACTGGCGGAGGAAGCGGGTATTCCCCCGGGTATCTTCAATATTGTGGTTGGTCAAAATGCGCCGGCCATCGGCACCGAGATGACGAAGAATCCTCTAGTGCGCAAGTTTACCTTTACCGGTTCCACTGCTGTGGGCAAGAAACTGCAGGCGCAGTGTGCTGAAACCATGAAGAAAACCTCCATGGAGCTGGGCGGCAACGCGCCATTTATTGTTTTTGATGATGCGGATCTGGATGAGGCAGTGAAAGGTGCCATTGTCTGTAAGTACCGCAACGCCGGGCAAACTTGTGTCTGCGCCAATCGTATTTTCGTACAGGAAGGGGTTTACGAGGCTTTCGCGGAGAAATTTGCCCAGGCAGTTAACGCGCTAACAATGGGGAATGGCTTTGCAGAGGGAACCGATATTGGCCCTATGATTACCGTCAAAGCGGTCGAAAAGGTGGAGGGGTTGGTAGAAGATGCCCTACAAAAAGGTGCGAAAACTCTGGTTGCTGGCGGACCCGATGCTATGGGAGATCAGTTCTATGCACCCATAATACTGGGAAATGCCACTGAGCAAATGAATCTGTTTAAAGAGGAAATCTTTGGTCCAGTGGCACCACTGTTTAAATTCTCCACGGAAGAAGAGGTGATTCGCATGGCTAATGATACCGAGTTTGGCCTCGCCTCTTATTTCTATTCCCGTGATATTGGACGGGTTTGCCGAGTGTCTGAAGCGCTGGAGTACGGCATGGTGGGTGTGAATGAAGGGATTATCTCCAATGAAATGGCGCCCTTTGGAGGTGTAAAGGAATCTGGTCAGGGACGGGAAGGTTCTAAATACGGTATTGAGGACTACATGGAAATAAAATATTTGTGTATTGCTGGTGTCGATAAATAATTCCCGCAATTGGTTTAAAATATCGGGCTCATTATTGGTTGTCTGGATTTTCCATGGTTGTTGAGCCCATTGCCCGTGTGCACTCCTGTTTTGGTGAAAAATTTGGTGTTCCCCGTCAGCCACTGCTCGCCGATGCCAGCCGGGCCAGTATCGAACTACTAGCGCCACTGAATGTGGCAGATGCGGTAGCGGGGCTGGAGGAAAACAGTCATATCTGGGTTGTTTTCCAGTTTCACCAGGCTGCCGGGCAATGGTCCGCCAAGGTCCGTCCTCCGCGTCTGGGTGGTAATAAAAAGCTCGGTGTACTCGCCACTCGTTCCCCCTTTAGGCCCAATAATATTGGTCTTTCCGTGGTGCGTTTACTGGAAGTGCGCACCTCCCCCAAAGTGGAATTGATTGTCGGTGGAGCCGACCTGGTAGACGGCACACCAGTGTTGGATATCAAACCCTATGTGCCCTATGCCGATGCCCTACAACATGCTGAAAGCGCTTTTGCCGATGCCGCCCCCGCATTGATCACTGTAAATATCCCGGAAGCGATTCTTCACCAAGCCAAGGCCTATAAAGATGACTGGGGCACCGATCTGCCGAAGTTAATTGAGCAGGTTCTGGCACAAGATCCCCGGCCGGCTTACCAAAAAAACGATCCACAGCGAATTTATGGCATGGCGCTGTGTGGGTTCAATTTGTGTTGGCGCTACACGGAAAGAGGGATTGAGGTGGTGTCGCTGGAAGCATTGTGAGAACAGTTTGCTACTGGGTTAGGGGATTTATGCCTCACTTGGGCCTTCTTGCTTGTCCCCTTCTAGAGATTAGTAGTGATATGTCACCTACATTCGAGGAAATTGCAATTTCTCCGCTTGTGCCACTTGCCTGAAAATACTCCAAAATCTGTAAGAGAGTTCCCCATGTCGGTAAGAGAAACGTTTAAATATCAGGGCCTGGAGGCAATCCGAGTTGGCCGCCTGAATATGGGGGTCAACACCACATTTGTCGTTTATAGGCTTAATGGCACAGTAATAGATACTGGCCCTAGTAACCAGTGGAAATATGTTAAGCCGTTTATTGAAAATACACCGCTAAAACAACTATTGCTAACTCACCACCACGAGGATCACAGCGGCAACGCCGGTGCTATCCAAAAGCTCACCGGCGTGCAGGCTTTTGCTCCGGACTTAACTATAGGGATATTAAAAAGGGGCTTTCGTATTCCCCCCATGCAAAAACTATTCTGGGGAACTGCTGGAAAAGCCGAAGTAGCGCCACTGCCAGAAGATATCCGCATTGGTACTGAAGAAGTTCGGCCCCTATTTAGCCCTGGTCATGCCAAAGATATGACCTGTTACCTGTTGCCTGAGCGTGGCTGGTTGTTCAGTGCGGATTTATATATTGCCAACTACTTAAAGTTTCTTCGCATCGATGAGGATATTCCGATCCTGTTAAACAGCATCAAAAGTGTATTGGAGCACTCCTTCGAAGTCATTCTCTGTCCCCATCGAGGAGTTGTAGAAAATGGCTGGCAGCAGTTAAAGCAGAAGTATGAGTTTCTGTTGAATTTATCTGCAGAGGCACAGCAGCTTGATCAGCAAGGGCTGCCATTAGAGCAAATCAGCGAGCGTTTGCTGGGAAAAGAGGGCTTGGTAAGTATTTTAACTGGCCACAACTTTTGTAAGAGAAACTTAATTGCCTCATGCTTGAAGGTGGATCTAGATATAATGGCCCGTTCGTGATTTTATTTTGTTGATACTTTTTCAAAAGTTTGCAGATAATGGTTAAGCCCTAAAAAGTTAGCAGCTAAGGGTGATTTGAGTTCACTAGTTTTAAAATTAATACATGGATGCCGATTCATTTGACGGCTTCAATAATAAATCGCTTGATGCGCACTCCAGCATGTTTATGCATTACTGGATGTGTTTTTTTGTAGTAGGCGTCCATCACTTGCTGGGCAAATTCTTGTCTTTGCGAGTTCTGCAGATGTCGAAATTGAGGCACCCAAGATAAGAAAAACGCTGTGAGCGTGTCTTGGGTGCCGAAATTTTCCACATGATGGATTTCATCGATCCTGGGCAGGTAAAACCCAGCTTCCTCGATATAATTGCGCATCGCATTCAAGGAATAATGGTTGTAAGGATCGAGAAAGTTCTCAAAATATGGCTGCCACTGATTGTTGTTTTGGAATTCGTACACCGTATCCCAGAAATTCTCATGGTCAACCTGAAAGCCGGCCACAATCTTGCCATCCTCTCGTAGGTGTTTGTAAAAGCCATTCCAGACCTTCTTCTGGTCTGCCACCCAGTGCAAGCAGCTGAAAGAAAAAATAATGTCGAACTGCTTATCAAACTGAATTTCATCGGCGCTCATTTGCTCGAAGGAGAGATTGGGTACGCCGGAGTGGGCTTTGCGGGCGTGGCGAATCATATCCTCAGTGAGGTCCACACCGACGATCTTGCCACTCTTGAGGTGTTCGGCTAGATAGCGGGTGATTCTGCCATCGCCACAGCCCACATCGAGGATAGTACTGGCGCCTTGATAGTTGCAGCGCTGGATAGCTTCCATGGCGTGCCGCCACTGCATGGAGGAGGCCTTTACATATTCCTGGGCCTGCCACTTATCGTGTCTGACGGGCTTATCGATTGCCATGGCGGCATAACCCTTGATTGTGGGACCGCTAACCAGTCTAGCCTAGATACAGACATTGGAGGTGTAAGCAAGACAAGTGGGGAGATTTTATATTGAAACTAAAAGGTTCCTGTCACTGCCAGTCGGTGCGATTCAATCTTAAATGTGCACAACCATACCCATTTAACCGCTGTTACTGTTCGATTTGCCGCAAGACGGCTGGGGGAGGGGGCTATGCCGTTAACCTGGGAGGGGATTACCAGTCGCTGACGGTAAAAGGGAGGGAGTTTATCTCAGTGTATCAGGCAATATTGCGAGATAAGTCTGGCAGCAATAGTGCCAGCCCGGCGCAGCGCCATTTTTGTTCCCGCTGTGGCAGTGCGCTTTGGTTGTGGGACCCCCGCTGGCCCGATCTGGTCCACCCATTTGCCTCTGCGATAGATAGTGAACTTCCCGTACCACCGGAACTTACCCATATGATGCTGGCCTTTGCCAAAACCTGGGTAGAGCCGGATATTCGAGCCGCGGACAAGCATTTCGATGAGTACCCAGATGAGTCACTGGCAGAGTGGCATCAACGCCATAATTTGTACTGAGATGTGAAAGGGGCGAGCCGATAGGCCGCCCCGGTTGGATTGTGGGTTTTTAGAGGCTTACTCTGGAGCCAGGTAAAGTACCAGGTTATCCAGGAAATTCAGCAGGTCGGCTTTGTCACCATCGCTAAGGGCTTCAAACTGCTCTTTACTGGGTTGTGCATCCCCTCCGTGAAACAGAATAGCTTCCGTCATGGTGGTGGCGCGGCCATCGTGTAGATAGGGTGGTGTGGAGCCAACTCCCCACAAGTTTTCGGTAAGGAATACCGAGGCACCCACGTTGCCCTCATCGAACTCCTCAGCCAGGGCTCGGCCCATATCGTGGCGTTTCAGGTCGCCATAGAGGCGTACAATTGCTCCGCCATTCTCGGACTCCTCGAACTGTCCCAGGGTCTGGCCGGAAGGTAGCTCCTGAGGGTTGTCGAGAATATCTGTCAGCAGGTTAAATTGCAGGGAGGTAGTGGGTAACCCGGCAATGTTGCCCGCTGGGTAGGTCTCATCGCGATAGCTGGCGTGTTTCGACGGTTCATAAAATATTGGTGAGCTGACTTCCATCTCGGGAGAGTGGCAGGAGGCGCAGCTGATAGAGGAGAAAATTTCCTCGCCATTTTGAATGCTAGCAATATCTGCCTCACTGAGAGGTAGTCCGTAGGTTTCCCTTTCCTCTTCATTCAGGGTATCAATCACGCTGTTCAATTCGAGCTTGGTGACTGGCCGTGGTTGTGCAGCGTTGTAGATTGCCAGTGCGGTGATATCCCCCACGCTCAGTTCGTTGCTGACAGAGTCGAAGTCGCTATCGGTATCACCGACCAGTTCGGTGGCCTGCATACCGAGTTCCTGGTGCGCAGCACCTCGCACAAAAGCACGTACGAAGCCGGTTAGTCCCTTCCACTCAAAGGGGCGCACAACGAGATCGGTATCAATACCAGCGAGATTGTCGTAGTTGACGTTTTCACAGGAAACGGATATTTCACCAAAATCCACCCCTTTGGCTACCATTTCCACAGTGGCACTGTCACCGGAGACACAACTGTCGTCGACAGCCTGATCCCTGAGGTTGTGTAATTCGGTGGTCATTTCCTCGGCCACCAACTGTACCGCGCCCATGCCGAACAGGTGCGGCGAGTTACGCTCAATAAAGCCTTTTTGTTTACGCTCTGGGTCCATACGGATCACGTTATCGTTCACACCACCGCCGCCATCGGCAACGGGAACATTGTGACAACTGATACAGGAATCACCGTTGGGGCCTGTAGCTCGATGGGGCAAAATATTGGCCCAGGCCCTTGGGCCTTTGAGATCAGGGCGCGGAAAACTGGTGAAGCGCTTACCGTTGCCGACATTGACACCTACCCCATCGAGCGCGTTGTAGTTCATTTCAAATAGCTCATCACCTTCTTCGAAAGCATGAACATAGGCCTCAATTGGCTCCATTGCTTCCAGTGTGGCCTGATCAATATGGCCACCGAGGTGTATTTCCACAGCGCCAGCTTCCAGAATCTGGACGGTGTTAAAGATTGAACTGAAATCGAAGGGTTGTTGCTTGGGTGGCCGCGGACCTTTTCTTGCGTTCTTAGGTACCCGATGCTTGTCATGTTTAGAACCAAAGTCCGCGAGGACTGGAGGTGCAATAAATGTTAGGGCCGATATTGCCAGGGAAATAGGCAATAAGTGTCTTCTGGAAATCATCAGCTATATCTCCCGGTACGAAATAGAATGCGGATGGAGCAGTATATTTATGAAAATGCACGGGTAGAAAGTGCGGCAATTTATCCAGGGGCTGATCAGTCAGTCTCAGGAAAAATTGCTAAATAGATTCTTGGTGAGGATATTTTTATTCCCACAAAGTGCATTTCAATAAAGCTTAAATGCATCCTTGCAAGCCGCTTACGGAAAACCGTTTGCGGAAGTAGGCTCAAAAAATAGGGAGATTTGCTGATAGTTGGCTTTTTAGAGAACTAACTTTCTGCTAGAGCTAATGCCCTAAGTACGACCCCAGATATTTATTTTTGCCCATAACCCTCTGCGCTGCTGCACAGACCTTTTGTATTTGTCTTACGTGTCTTAGTTGTCATCTCGGCGTGTGAAGTTCCCATTAATTTAGATAAATTAAAAAGTTGTTTTTCGATGACAGTTGGCCGCTTGGTAATGGTGGTCAGTACTTTAATCTGGCAGTCATAAGTTTTTGGTACAGCAAATAATAAAGCCCCGTGTTTTTATGAGTGCAGGTTTTCTTCAAAGTGAGGAATAGGTTTAGTCGCTCTGTTGGCTCTGCCTTGCGTGGATGGGCTCAGGTTTTCCTGATCATGATTGGAATGTGGAAGGAATGTGCAAATGTCTATTGCACATGAAATGGTGGTGATCTACGCCGGTGAAGATAATCAAAAATGATTGTAAATCTTGTCTGATTGGTTGGGACTTGCTTAGTAATTTGAAGGTTGTTCAAGGTAACGCTGAATTCCTGAATGATCTACTCTGTTCCCACAAAAGCCAAAGAAAGTGAAGATTGGCGCTATTTCCCTTTGATTGGCGCTTATTTTGTCTTTGACGCCATATATTTCACACTGCAAACAGTGAGATAGTTCTAGCAGAGATGCTTTGCTTTATCCGTGAGTTAAGTTTGAGTGGAAATTACTGATAAAGATAACCAATAAGCGAAAGGATTTTGCTCTTGGATTGGATATGCCGCTAGTGAAGATAATCTAGTTCGTTATCAATAGTTGATTCAGTGTATTCAAATAGAAGTCATTTTTCTGTCACTAATAAATGAGGTTAGGGTGAGAAAAGTACTGGTTCTTGGTGGGGATGGATTCTGCGGCTGGCCAACCGCCCTTCATCTTTCTGATGCAGGCTATGAAGTTATAATTGTCGATGATTTTTCAAGGAGAAAAACCGATATAGAGCTGGAAGTCGAGTCGCTCACGCCTATTCAGCCATTAGGAGAGAGACTGAGGGTTTGGCGAGAAGTGTCGGGCAAGAATATTCGGCATGTTGTAATCACTATCGGTAAAGAATATCACAGGCTGCTAGAGCTATTGGTTACCGAGAAACCGCACACAATTGTACACTTTGCCGAACAGCGATCAGCGCCTTATTCGATGAAGTCATCAAGCCATAGACGATTGACGGTTAATAATAATTTGAGTGCGACCAACGATATTCTTGCCGCGATTGTAGAGAGTAAGCTGGATATTCATCTTGTACACCTGGGAACTATGGGTGTTTATGGTTACGGCACTGCCGGCATGAGAATTCCAGAAGGATATCTGGAGGTGCAAGTGGAAGAGGAAGGTAGATTTATCAGTTCGGAAATTTTATATCCTCCGAATCCTGGTTCTATCTATCATATGACTAAGGCTCAGGATCAGTTATTGTTTGCTTTTTATAGTAAAAATGATGGGCTGCGTATTACTGATTTACATCAGGGTATTGTTTGGGGCACACAAACAAATCAAACCCGTAAGGATGAGTATCTTATCAATCGATTTGATTATGATGGAGATTATGGCACTGTATTGAATCGATTTTTAATGCAGGCTGCGATTAATTATCCCCTTACAGTTCATGGTACCGGTGGGCAGAAACGTGCTTTTATCCATATTCAGGATAGTTGCCGTTGTATACAGTTAGCGATAGAAAATCCTCCGGAAAAAGATGATCGGGTCAAAATATTGAACCAGATGACTGAAATACATCGAGTCAGGGATCTGGCGAAGTTGATTGCTGATAAAACAGACGTGGCTATTGCCTATGTGGATAACCCAAGAAAAGAGTCTCCAGAAAATGATTTACTGGCTGTTAATGACCAGTTGCTGGAGATGGGGCTACAGCCGATCACGCTGAGTGATAAGCTTTTATCAGAAGTGGAGCAGGTGGCAAAGAAATATTCCAGTCGCTGTGATCAGAGCAAAATACCCTGCTTGTCAAAATGGTAAGTGTCGGAATCGTCTCAGCTTTATTTAGTGGTTTCGTATTTTTGTTGGCGCTGCTTTGAAACGATTCTTCTCTTTAGATAAAGGTTTTATGGTATGAAAATATTGATTGCTACGGACACCTATCCGAAGCAGCTTAATGGCGTATCGCGGGTTCTAGAGAAAACCATAAAAGAATTGTCTGTTCGAGGGCATGAAGTCAAGCTTTTATCTGTTGATGACTTTAGGTATTTCCCCTGGCCTGGATATCATGAAATTAGAATTGCAGTATTCCCTGGTTCCCGTCTTGCTCGTATTGTTGATGATTTTTCCCCAGATACTATTCATATCATGACAGAGGGGCCAATTGGTATTTCCATGCGGAGATATTGTAAAAAGCGAGGTTTAAGATATACAACTTCATGGCTTTCAAGACTGTCTGAATATGTTTCCCTAAGATACAAAATACCTGTAAGTTGGTTGCATAGACTACTTGTGGATTTTCACCAGTCTGCAGCTCAAACGATGGTGACAACTACAAGTATGGAGACAGAAGCAAGAAATTTAGGTATTAGTAGGATTGTTCGCTGGCGTCGAGGAGTGGAGTTGGATAAATTTCACCCGGTTGAAACTGAAATTTTTTCAGGGCTGCCCAGGCCAATTATGTTAAATGTTGGTCGTATTGCTGTGGAGAAGTCACTAGATAGGTTTTTGTCTATTAATACTCCTGGAACCAAAGTGGTGGTAGGAGATGGTCCTCAATTAAATGCATTAAAGAAAGAGTTTCCAGAGGTAATTTATTTGGGGGTAAAAGAGGGAGAGGCATTAACCGAGTGTTATGCTGGAGCGGATGTTTTTGTATTTCCATCTTTGACAGATACTTTCGGTTTGGTGAATCTTGAGGCGTTAGCTTGTGGCCTGCCAATTGCGGCCTATCCGGTCACCGGACCAAGAGATATCATTGGCGATGCACCGGTTGGTGCTATGGATGAAGATCTTGGGGTGGCTATTCAAAAAGCTCTTACATTCAAATCAGAGGATTGTATCGCACGAGCGAGAACTTTCTGCTGGGATTTGGCTACTGAGGACTTTTTGGAGAATTTGGTTCCTGTTAATGTTGAGCATCCTTTATTGGCTGAATATTGAAAAGATAAATTATATAAATATTGATAGTGTGGATAAAAAGGGTTAAGTTCAGCTTGTATTTTATAAGTATATGTAATGACCCATTTCAGATTAAAGATGAAAGTATGTGTTGGGGGGCGAACTCGCGCAAGGGTATTATATATATCAATGATATCATTAAAACTTTCATAGAAAATTGAGGTTGAATTTTACAGGTTTTCACGCCCAAAGACTCAATTCCAGAGTGCCATTTTTATTTTATAAATACTTTATCCACTCTTTATGAGTCCAGAAATAAAAGAAATCTTAAACATTGCGTTGAAAGATAAGTGCTCACTAGAATTATTGCTTCTGATTGTTTTTCTCTACAGTCTGTCAGATTAAATTACCTACCTCTTTGAGGCACTATTCGCCGTAAAAGCGCAGATACATTAAATCAGAAAACATATTCTGGCGGATTTTGCTGATAAATTTCAGATGGTTGCCTTTTTCTTAGGCGTCACTCCCTTTTCCATAAGATTGATACTGAATAAGCGAGAGACCAATATGGAAAGCAATGAGCGCTGGAAAGGGCATAAGGAACGCCGTCATAATATTCAACGACTGACAAGTGGTTGATCTGTAAGCGGTCTGCCAGAGTCTCGATATCTATTTCCAATCAATTATTTTTCTACTATGTGCTGATGAGTATCTAAATACCAGGCTAATCGGCGGCTATTTTTTGTGCCAAGATGAGCTGTGAGTAAGTTTTAGGTCTCTGACCAGCCTGGAGCCTAAGGAGCGATGGTTATAGATTATTGAAAAACTTAAAGGGCTGACGAAGATCTCAAACGAGAACCTGCGTCTAATTACAAAAGTTAGTAAGGGGATATTGACGGGGTAATCTGCGTCCAATTTATTGATCTTAAGTGGTTATCTCTCAGTATAGTGTTCATAGATAACCAGTATTGCATTTTTAAATTTCCCAGGCATAAGGCCCAAGGAAAAGAGTGTGTTTAAAATCAAGTTTGTCTTGATAATCATCATTAGTGGATTGGCTTTTTTTTATGGTTCATTCCTTTATGCAGAGGAAGAGACTTCCGGCGATCATGTGCGTATACGTTGGTTAGCTCCTTCTAGCTTTGAAGAAGTACGCACCGAAAAAATTGGTATCTACTTCGAGGTGGACCCTGAGTGGCACGTGTATTGGCGAAATCCGGGAGATTCCGGAGCCGCGCCCCGTTTTAATATACAGGCTTCGGGGGCAAGCATAGGAAATATTGAATGGCCTTTTCCAACTCGTTTGAAGGTGGAACACCTTACAAACCTGGGTTATGAGAGCAGTGTTGCCTATCTTTTTGACCTCAAACCCAAGTCAGGAGCTGAGCAAGTCGCTTTGAAAGCGGATCTTGAATGGCTTGTGTGTAAGATCGAGTGCATTCCAGGACGTGGCACCATAACCTTAACCCGCCCTGTTGGGAAGCAGCCCAAGTGGACAGGAGATGACTTGATAATAAGGGATTACTTTGCAGAGAGAGTGCCTATCTCGAGTGAAAGCAGCCCTTGGATGATAAAATCGCTGGTTCCTCAAGGAAAAGACCGCATACGCTTGTTGATTGAAGCACGTGAGAAAGGTCAGGTACCACAGGTTTTTCCACTGGATGGAAAAGTCATCTCTCCCGCCAAGCCAAGGGTCCGACGAGATGGTTGGTCACTCATCTATCTCTTCCAGCGCCAGCCTGAGGCGACTACTCCCGCGGTAACTAGTTTTGTCATCAGTGATGGAAAACAGGCCTGGAATTTTGATGATGTCTCCTTCGGTAGCCCTCTACCTACTGAGAAGTGGCGTCCCATTTGGCTGATCATCCTCACGGCATTTATTGGCGGGGTCATATTGAATCTGATGCCCTGTGTCTTCCCTGTTCTTTCAATTAAGCTGCTTGGCTTAATAGGGGAGGGCTATAGCGGTGGTTCTCGCCCTTTGGAAGGGCTCATTTATGCTGCTGGCGTGGTTAGCACCTTTACGATCCTAGGCTTGTTACTTTTACTACTTCGAGCAGGAGGGGCATCTATAGGGTGGGGCTTTCAACTTCAGTCCCCTGAAGTGGTGTTGAGCCTGATTGTATTATTTTGGGTGATGGCCATGTCTTTTCATGGAGTCTTTGAATTTGGTCAACACTTGGTGAAGGTTGCAGGCCTGAGTAAAGGGGGAACCTTTGGTACAGGTGCCCTTGCAGTGTTTGTTGCTGCACCCTGTACTGGACCATTTATGGGCGTAGCGTTGGGCTCTGCAACAATATTACCTCCACTGGAGGCCATGCTTATCTTTATCTCTATGGGGATTGGTTTAGCAGCTCCATTCTTAATTCTCTGTGTTAGCCCATCACTCCTAAGAAGGCTTCCATCTCCGGGACCATGGATGGAAAAACTTCGCCAATTTCTGGCTTTTCCACTCTACGCTACAGTAATTTGGCTCCTTTGGATTCTGGGGCGAATGGAAGGAGAGATGGGTTGGCTAATGGGTACCTCTATGGTACTGATAGCAACGATTATCCTCTGGATGATACATAACTCCACAGGTTTAGTTAGGGGAATTTCCTGGGGGCTCTTATTTATCAGTTTGCCGTTAGCTTTTAAGGTTATGGAGCGAGCAGATCAGAAAATGATACAAACTTTAGTTTCATGGCAAAAGTATGATCCTGAACTGCTTAAACAGGCGCAACAGGAAAAGCGTTCAGTGTTTGTCGACTACACAGCTGCTTGGTGTGTTACCTGTCAGGTAAATAAAAAGCGAGTGCTTGATAAAGAGGAAACATTAAAACTTTTTCAGGATAATAATGTTTTGTTACTGCGTGCCGATTGGACTCGAGAAGACCCAGAAATTACTGAATCCCTGGCCGCATTAGGGCGCAACTCAATCCCTGTTTATGCTTGGTATCCTGCTGGAGCAAAGAGACCCAAGCTTCTACCTCAGGTATTGCAGGAATTTATGATTGTCGATTTGTTCGAAGATAGTAATAACAACGAAGAGGATGAGGAGCGATAGAGTTGAGCCACTCTTAGTTGTACAGAGTGAGATGGATATCAAAAATTGGCTAGAAAAATTTAAAATATAGGAAAAGTTTACGGTGCAAATTCAATGGTACCGGGCGGCGGTAAAAATAGTAGCCTTTTCTATACTAGCTATATTGGTAATGGCTGCGGTTGGCTATTACCAGCAACGAGACCTTCCCAAAGACACAGCTCCACCACTAGAAGGTAAAACCATAAATGGAAACTTGTTAAACCTTAAAGAGATGACAACTCATGGACCAGTCCTTATTTACTTTTGGGGCTCCTGGTGCCCTTATTGCCGTATAGTATCTCCCAAAATATCTGAGCTGGCGCGGGAATATCAGGTTTTGGGAATTGCCATGCAATCTGGTGATAAGGATGAGGTAGAGAAATATATGCTCCGGCACAATCTGAAGTTTCCTACAATCAATGACCCCGTGGGCAGAATAAGTTCCCGTTGGGGAATCAAAGTAACGCCAACGATGATTATTGTGGGGAGTGACGGAAAGATTGCCTGGACTACCAGTGGTGCTACCACCAAGCTTGGCTTGAAATTGCGTATGGAACTCACGGAATAGTCTTTTTAGCAGATTAATGACTCAATAGGTCGATGCTGTCACCAATTTTATCCCTACTTTATCAGATATCTAGACCTTCTCACTGAGGTATAACTATCTTAAATCTCTAGTCTTCTCAATTTTTCGGTCTCAGGCATGGGAGGCTTGTGTGTCGGTCATTGATTCATTTGACTACAAAGATCTTGATGCGCAGAGAGTTGGCAGATTTGATTTTGGGATCAATACCACATTTATTGTTTATCGCTTAAAAGATACCATTATTGATACAGGGCCTAGCAATCAATGGAAGTATGTCAAGTGGTTTGTGAAAAACAAGCCGTTTCGTCAGCTTCTACTTACTCACCATCATGAGGATCATAGCGGCAATGCCGGCGCTATCTATAAGTTGACAGGAGTTCAACCTCGTGCCCCCAAAGCCACTATAGAAATTCTTAAACGGGGTTTTCGTATACCGCCAATTCAAAGGTTAATTTGGGGGGCTGCCGGGCTGGCTGAAGCAGCCGAATTGCCAAAAGATCTGCGTATAGCCGGCGAGAAAACAATACCTATCGCCGCACCAGGCCATGCTAAGGATATGACCTGTTACCTGATGGAAGACCGGGGCTGGATTTTTACTGCTGACCTCTATGTGGCCAGTCATCTAAAAATGTTGCGTAAGGATGAAAGTATTCCGGTTTTGATGAAAAGCATGCGCAAAGTACTTCAATATGAATTTGATCTTATCTTATGTCCCCATCGGGGTTTGGTAGAGAATGGTAAGAAAAGGCTTCAAGAAAAGTATGATTACTTACTTAGCCTGTCGAGTTCTGCTCAGGAGTTGGGGCGCCAGGGAGTATCACTTAAAGAAATTACTCGTCGCCTTTTGGGGAGGGAGAATATGATGGCTCTTCTTTCAGGTTATAACTTCAGTAAAAGAAACTTGATTGCTTCTTGTATGTCCATGGATCCATCAAAGTACACCGAGTAGCCATATTTTATATTTTTATTTCTTTTATCTGATTGTTTTTCTATTGGTTGTTTTTACTGCTGGGTTACTTTAAATTTGTTGCTTAATTTTATAAAAGTTAGGTGAGCAAGTAGTGAAGCGTGAAGTTAGAAAAGTTGGCCTAATTGGCGGTATGAGCTGGGAGAGTACACAGCTTTATTACAGGTTAATTAACCAGGGGTTCAATCGATGTCTTGGAGGATTACACTCAGCAGAGATTATTTTATACAGTGTCGATTTTTATAAAGTGGAGAAGCTACAGCGATCCGGCAACTGGGATGAGGCAGGCTGCCTTTTAGCACAAGCCGCCAAAGCGTTGGAAGCTGCTGGGGCAGATTGCATTCTAATTTGTACCAATACCATGCATAAAGTCGCGGATCAGGTGACGGCTTCCGTAGGTATTCCTCTCTTACATATTGCCGATGCTGTAGCTGAAGTTTTGCTTAGAGATAAAGTCAATAAGGTAGGGTTGCTGGGTACTGCTTTCACCATGGAACAGGATTTTTATCGTAAATACATTCAGGAAAAGTACGGAATAAACCTGATAGTTCCCGCAGCCCCAGATAGGGAAATTGTTCATCGGATAATTTATGAGGAGCTTTGTAAGGGCAAGGTTGAAGTTGCATCAAAGCAGCAATATCTGCGTATTATCCACTCGTTGTCGGCTCAAGGGGCGGATGGTGTGATTCTTGGCTGTACCGAGATTGGTATGCTGGTTTCACAAGAGGATGTGACTATCCCACTGTTGGATACTACTCAAATTCATGCGAATAAAGCTGTGGAATTTTCCTTGAACGCTTCCTAGTCAGTTTTTGGGGCCTATAGGAATATATTGGGGTCCAATACCTTTATGTGGATGTTGGTCCCTACTTATTTTACCTTTTTAGGATGGGCTATTTCACTCTGGAGTAAAAATCAGTTACTATTTCGCATATCCTTTGTTTGTATGACAGTTGCCTACCTAGTACTCTGAAAATTACTTCCTATTAATCTCCTTTAGTTCGTTTTGCTGTGAATTCTCACAGTGACATGAATGTCATTATCACCTCAATAGACATGATTTAAATTGTAAATACCTGTTATTTAGGTATTTTAATTTTCCATTTTTGCTGGCATTTTTTACCTGTGTCACGCTTCTTGCAGTGATGAAGAATGATGATGTCCATCATTGGAGGGGCGGGCTATATCAGTACGCTATTCGGCACGTACTGTTCCAATCAGGATAGATTGCTTCGTACCCGGTACCACACTGCCGAAAAATGATCGATTAGCATTGGAAGATAAAACCAATAATTGACAGGGTAATTACATGAAAGAAAATAAGAAGCGTTGGCTAGCGGCCTGTGGCGCGCCATCGCTATTGGCAATGGCGGTTGCCGCTGTGTCCAGCCCCGCAGTTGCCGAGGATGCACTTCTGGAGGAAGTCATCACTATCGGTACCCGTGTTGAGGGGCGTTCGGCTACGGATTCCTCCGCACCTATCGACATCGTTACTGGTGACGAATTTGTTAACCAAGGTGATGGTGACCTCAACAACCTGCTGCGCAATGTTGTGCCTTCCTACAATGTCAATGCCAAGCCGATCTCTGATGCCGCATCAATTGTACGCCCGGCCAACCTGCGTGGACTGCCGCCCGATAGCACCCTGGTTCTAGTAAACGGTAAGCGCCGCCACCGTGCTTCTGTGATTGCTTTCCTTGGTAGTGGCGTATCGGATGGTGCCCAAGGACCTGATATCTCTGCTATTCCAGCGATTGCACTGAAGCAAGTAGAAGTACTCCGTGACGGTGCGGCCGCTCAGTACGGCTCTGATGCCATTGCCGGGGTGATTAACTTCCAGCTTAAAGATGCTGCTGAGGGTGGCACCGTTGAGGTGAAGCATGCTACCACTGCCGAGGGTGATGGCGACCAGAGTATGGTTGCTGCCAACTTTGGCCTGCCGTTGACCGATTCTGGTTTTGTAAACTTCAGTATGGAGTATCGCGAGCAGGACTCCACAAGCCGCAGTACCCAGCGGGACGATGCTACGCAGCTGATCGCCGATGGCAATACTCATGTTGCTAATCCAGCGCAAATTTGGGGTCAGCCCGAAGTTGATGATGACACTAAGTTCTTTATTAACAGTGCCATTGAGCTGAACGATACTGTTGAGCTATATGCCTTTGGTAACTACGCCAGCCGTTCAACCGATGGGGGATTCTATTTCCGTAATCCAGAAAATCGAGATGGGGTTTTTACCTATAAGGATGAGATTGACACAAATGGTGATGGGGTCCCTGACAAGGAGGTTGTTTTACCTCTGATAGGTGATTTAGATCCCAGCAATGGTATTGATAATTGTCAGAATGTCAGTGTCTCTGAAGCCCATGATCTCGATGAATGTTTCTCCTTTACCGAGATGTTCCCTGGCGGGTTTACTCCGCGCTTTGGTGGTGATCTAGAAGATTACTCCATGGTCTTCGGGTTGCGTGGTGAATTGGCCAATGGTATTGGTTACGATGTCAGTGCCAGTAGGGGCCAGAACAAAGTAGATTTCCATATCTACAATACCATTAATGCCACAATGGGCCCAAATACCCCAACCAGCTTTAGCCCTGGTGGTTATGCGCAAACTGAGACTAACTTTAATATTGACCTGACCAAGGCTACTGAAATTTCCGGTAAGGCATTGTATATGGCCGGGGGCTTTGAGTGGCGTGAGGAAGAGTTCGAAGTCAATATGGGGGATGAAGCCTCATGGACTCAAGGTCCATTGACAGAACAAGAATTCCTTATTGGTTCTAATGGTTTTTCTGGGTTCGGACCTGAAGTTATTGGTACTTTCGACCGCGATAATATTGCGCTCTATACCGACTTTGAACTGGAAGCGACTGATAATCTTCGCTTGGGCACAGCCCTACGCTGGGAAGATTTCTCAGACTTCGGCAGTACTTTCAACTATAAGGTTTCCGGACATTGGGCAATTAATGATGTAATCGCCTTGCGCTCTACATACAGTACCGGCTTTCGTGCACCTACACCAGCTCAGTCAAATATAAGTAATGTGACTACGGCTTTTGCAGATGGTCAGCTAGAGAATAAAGGTACTATCCCACCGACAAACCCTGTTGCGGTATTAAAAGGTGGGAAACAACTACAACCTGAAGAGTCGAAAAACTTTACTATTGGCGCCATTATTGCTGCCGGTGACTGGGATATTACCCTCGATTATTTCCAAATTTCCGTAAGTGATCGTATCACCCAGTCTGCCGATCAGGAACTTAGTGAAGCGGAAAAAGCGCAACTGGTGGCCGATGGTATTAGCGGAGCTGATTCACTAACATCGATTCGCTTTTATACCAACGACTTCGACACCAAGACCCGTGGAATTGATGTGGTGGCAACCTATCCGCTCGGAGATGCCACTGACTTAAGTTTCGCAGCAAACTGGACTGATACAGAAGTCACCAAGTATCGGGAAGAAACCATCAGTGATATGCGTCTTGGGCAGTTGGAAGATGGTCTGCCCAACATTCGTGGTAATGCAACCATTTCTCATGCGGGTGAAGGATGGCGTGGTCTAGTTCGTTTGAATTACTATGGCAGCTACTGGGAAGCGCACCTGGATGATTACAGCCTACCCATTGATGCCGGTGATGAGTGGACTGTGGATATAGAGGGTGCCTATGACTTTAGCGATTCGCTGTCGCTGATCGCAGGGGCTGAAAATCTGTTTAATAACTACCCAGATAAGAACCCCTGGTCAGGTGTTGCAGGCGCTGAATACCCCGAGACAGCACCAATGGGCTTTAATGGTGCGCTCTACTATGTACGTGCACAGTATGAGTTTTAAGCCCTCAGTGAATAGCTTTACTTAAAAGCTATCGTTACTGTAAAAAAGCCCGCTTTATGCGGGCTTTTTTACATGTCCCAGAGAGAGTTAGTTGCCATAGATAAGGTGATACGTTCTTTGTCTTGTATCTGCTTCAAGTCCTCAAAGACTTCTTTTACTTCCATGGACTCAATAGCGCCGTACACCGCTTCATAAAGACTGGAAAAATATCGGTCTACTTCCCTTCCAATATTATTGACCTCTTTGATAGTGGGCGGGTCACTAAGTGGCAGTTGGCGAATAAAATCATGGGCGGATTCTTCATGGGTGTACTGTAACCAGGTCTGCATGACCTTTTGCTGGGCGATTTCTCCATAGTTTGAGAGGTTTCTCGCCATACGTTGTTCATGCTCTAACATATGCCTTAATAACAGTTGAGTTCGATAATCCTCAGATTTTTCAAGTAAATTCTCGTAAAGGTCTGCCATATCCAGGTGAAACTTTTCTGCATCCTGAATGATTTCAAATGCCTGCTTGAAAGTCTTCATAGGTCTGCCCTTTGATACCCAGGAAATTGTTATTGGGCGGAAAACAGGTCGTATCTTCTTGCGGCCATACCCTAATTAATCTTTATAGTGCATTTATCCAGTTGATCAAGATCTGAGGAAAAATACCGAATACTAACAGAGCCCCCGTCAGTGCCAGTAGTAACAACTGGCCAGATGCAGCAATTTGTACTGTGCCGTTAGAGGTTGTATCCAGGGAGCTATCACGTTGTACTAGGGTAAGAAGTAGTCTTAGATAATAGAAAAGTCCCAGAGCACTACCGATAACCACACCCGCTAGAAGCCCCCACATTTCACCCTCAACCCCTGCTGTAAACACGTAGAACTTGCCAATGAAGCCAATAGTTAGCGGTATGCCGGCAAGGGAGAGGAGCATGGCAGCGAAACAGCTGGCCAACCAGGGGGAGCGCCAGAGCAACCCCTGATAAAATGCACGCTGATAGGGATTCTGGCTATCTGAAGTGGGATTTTCAGGGTACTCTCCACTGAGCACTTTTTCTTCAACCGAATCGGCGACCAAGCCCACTATCGCAAAAGCACCTAGGGTAGTAATTATGTAAGCTATCAAGTAATAAATAACGGCCTCTGTGCCAAAGGTGCTTTTTCCTATGATAAAAGCCACAATCAAATAACCGATATGTGCAATTGAAGAGTAGGCTAAAAGGCGTTTGATATTCGACTGCATTAATGCGAGAAGATTTCCTACAATCATACTGGCTATGGCTGCAATAGAAAGCATATCGATTAAAGTTTTGCTGCTGTATAGGTCCAGAGTATTAAAGAAACGTAATAGGAAGCCAATAACCGCTCCTTTGGCTACGGTTGCAATCAAGGCTGTTGTTGGCGTGGGGGCCCCTTGGTAAACATCAGGTGTCCAAATATGAAAGGGCACAAGTGATAATTTAAAAGCCACAGAGATAAGAAATAAAGTAACTCCAGTCGCAAATAGCGTGGAGGTCTGGGATAACTCAGTAATTCGAGAAGCTATGCCGGTAAAGTCTAGCGCGCCAGAAGCGCTATAAATAAGCGCAATACCGAACAGGCCTAATGCAGTGGATAGTGCTGATAGAATTAAATATTTAATGGCTGATTCAAGGGACTGAAGCTGCTCTCTTTTTGGGGATAGATCGCCAGTTAAGGAAAAACCTAGCATGGGGTAAAGAGAGAGGCTAATTAACTCAAGTCCCAGGAAAAATGTTGCAAAATGGCTGGAGAAAATCAGAGTGCAGGCACCAAGCATTGCCAGAAGCAATAAAATATAATATTCCTCTGGATAACTACCAGCTACTCCTTTTGGGTCACAGCGTAGACGTAGGTAGTTGAACCCCATAATACTGACGGCAAAGGCGGTTACCAGTAATATAAGTGTGAAAAATAATGCAGTGTAGTCGATCAGGATGAGCTCAGTTACCTGAAGCGAGCTTGTCGCACCAGTCAGTTCATCGGCAACCCAAAAGCAAGAAGCCATGGCAAGTAGTAGAGTGATTAGGGTGGTTACCAATGCACCCAGGTGCCCACGCCAAAAAGATACCTGTAACAATAGAATAACTATGCCTGCACTAAGTATCAGTAGTGGCAGTATTCCAAAAAGTTCCTGTGCACTCATGGGGTGTTATCCTCAACTGAGGTCGGTTTAAGCTTGGGTGAGAGAGTCTGAGATGATAATTGTTCATTTGATATTTTTTGATCATTTAAAACAGCATCAATTCTTGTTGCGGACCGTTGAACAGTTGGATCGGCAATATCAAAAACTGGTTGTGGGCGTAAACCGATAAAGACTAATAGGACGGCGAGAGTGAGAAGGGCGCTAGATTCCCGTATACTCAGATCTGTAGCCTCGTGTTCCTGAATCGGCTTTTCCAGTCGCTTGTTCAGTTTTCCAAAGAATACCTTTTGCATCATAAGTAAGGCATAGAGCGCTGCACCAATAAGCCCAATTGCAGCCAGGGCTGTAAGCCAGTGATTACTTCGGAAACTACCTACAAGTACGGTGAACTCAGCAACAAAATTGCCTAAACCAGGTAGGCCCAGAGATGCTACTGCGAAGAAAAGCGCAACGGCGGATAACTTTGGCAATCTGGCCCAAAGACCGCCCAACTGGTGCATATCTCTGGTGTGAAAGCGGTGCTGAATAGCACCCACCAGGGCAAATAAAGCTGCAGTACTCAAGCCGTGAGCGATCATTTGCATAACAGCTCCTTGAATAGCAATAGTATCAAGGGCATACAAGCCAAGTAACACAAACCCCATATGGCTAACACTGGAATAGGCTACCAACCTCTTCATGTCTCTTTGAGCAAAGGCGAGCATTGCTCCGTAAATAATACTGAGTGCTCCAATAGTCATTGCTACCGGTGCAAATGCTACTGAGCTTTCAGGAAATAGCGGTAGGTTGAAGCGCAATAAGCCATAAGCACCCGTTTTAAGGAGAATGGCGGCCAGTAGGATACTCCCTGCTGTAGGTGCCTGAGTATGTGCGTCTGGTAACCAAGTATGGAAAGGTAAAGCTGGTAATTTGACTATGAAAGCAACAAAAAAACCTAACATTATCCAGTAGGCAATTCCGGGTGATAGACGGGCATCTAGTAGGGCATTGTAATTAAAAGTGAGCTGCCCGGTGTTGGTGTAGTGGATATAAACAAGAGCAACTATCGCAATAAGCATTAGAAGACTGCTTGCTTGAGTAAAAATAAAGAACTTGATTGCGGCGTAAATACGTTGCTCATAACCCCATACTGCGATTAAGAACAGCATGGGTATCAGCATGACTTCCCAGAAAAAGAAGAAAAGGAAAAGATCAATAGCGGTAAAGACACCAACAACACCGGCTAAAGTCCATAGGTAATTGAAATAGAAGAAACCTCTGCGAAAATTAATATCATTCCAGGTCATTACTATCCCAAAAATTCCCATTGCCAGTGTCAGTACCAGCATGAGAAAACTTAAGCCATCAATGGCTAAATGGAAGTCAATTCCAAATCTGGGAATCCAGGGTATTTGTAAACTCTCCCACCAAGGCTCCGATGTGCCAACTTCTGTTGAATGAATAAATGTTGAGTAGTTTGTGAGTAATAAGGCGGCAAGTAATAAGCTGATCATACTGATCCAGCGCCCACCAGTTTTAAAATAGCGCTCAGCTAGCCAGGCTAGCACGCCGCCGGCGAACAATATAATAATGATCGTTAAAAGGGTCATAACGCCACCAGAAGTGCGAGGAATAGAATGGAACCAACGGCGAAGGTAGTTAGGTACCAACGCACTTGTCCATTTTGCGAGGTACTTAGAAGAGCATGCATTTGTCGGCTAATTGTTGCGGTGCCTTTGTAAATACTATCAATAATATCATTGTGGTTTATTTGAGTAAGAAACTTGAAAGGTCGCATCAGTAGATGATCGTATATCCAATCGAATCCCCAGCCGGAGAACCAGAACTGCAATAGACTTGAACGTTGTTCTCCTGTTCTTTGCTCATGACGGAATAACTTCCAGGCAATGGCAAGGCCTATTAATGGCATTGCAATAGCAGTGCCTTCGATCCAGGGGGAGTGGGCTTCGTCTGGGCGAACACCAAATACGGATTGCAGCGGCGGGGCCAATAAGCCACCAAATAATGCCAACACTGCGAGAATACAGAGAGGTATGCTCATTACAGGGATATTGGCATCTTTACAATGAGTGGAAGCTTGACCCTCTCTTCCCAAAAACACGAGAAATAATACACGGAAACTGTAAATTCCAGTTACGAGTGCTCCGAGTATGCCGGCGAGCCACAAGATGTTAATGCCTTGGTGATATTCCCAGGCGCTCAATAATATATGGTCTTTACTATAGAATCCTGAGGTGAAGGGAAGTGCAGCAAGGCATGCACATCCAATGGTAAAACAAATAAAAGTGAGTGGTATTTTTCGATAGAGTCCACCCATTGAAAAAACATTTTGTTCATGATGCAGGCTTAAAATTACTGATCCTGCAGATAGGAATAGCAGGGCCTTAAAAAATGCATGAGTCATTAAGTGAAAAATAGCACCAGACCAAGCACCAACGCCTAAAGCAAGAAACATGTAACCGATCTGACTAATTGTGGAGTAGGCGAGTACTCTTTTTATGTCACTTTGAGCTATTGCACTGAAGCCAGCCAGAAGTAGTGTGAGAGCGCCAACGGCTGCCACAGCGGTCATTGTCACTTCCGATAACATATAAAGAGGATGCATACGGGCAATTAAATATACACCTGCGGTAACCATAGTGGCAGCATGTATCAGGGCACTCACTGGTGTTGGACCAGCCATGGCATCAGGTAGCCAGGTTTGCAGTGGTAATTGTGCCGACTTACCCACGGCACCACCCAGTAAGAGAAGGCACGCTAAAGTGACTATGTCATTGTTTACATCTGGACCGTTTATGGTCGAGACAAGCTCAGGAATGTTTAGTGTTGAGAATTCATAGAAAAGCAGAAACAAGCCGATAGCCATTGCCGTATCACCAATACGGGTGACGATAAAAGCTTTTTGGGCAGCTGCTCCATTGGCTGGATCCTTATACCAAAAACCAATCAGAAGATAGCTGCAGAGTCCAACACCCTCCCAGCCAAGATAAAGTAAGACCAGATTATCAGCCAAAACCAGAATCAACATGGCACAGACAAACAGGTTTAGGTAAGCGAAGTAACGGCGGAAATCCAGGTCCTCCCGCATATAGCCCACTGAATAGAGGTGGATAAGAAATCCAACACCAGTGATAATCAGTAACATCACCATGGTTAGCCAGTCCACGTGGAAATTGAAACCTAGTTTCAGGTTGTCCACCAACATCCACGACCATAGAGAAATATTGACTGATTCAGAGGGATTCCCCCAAAATAAAACAATGGCCACAATTATCGTAAATAGAGCAGCCAAGCCAACACTGCCTACGCCGATATAGGCAATCATTTTTTGCGAAGGCTCATCCCGATGAAATAGTGGGATAGCTACCAATGTGAGGAAGCCAATCAGTGGTAAAAGTGGCACCCAAGCCAATAGGCCCTGCATGTTAGCCTCTCAATTCATTTAATTGATCAATATCAACAGTATGCTTGCGATGATAAAATTGCAGAACTAAGGCAAGCGCAATTGCTACTTCAGCTGCCGCAAGAGTGACGACAAATAAGAACATTACCTGGCCATCAGCATTTCCCCAATGTGCACCAGCGACTACGAACATCAGTGCTGCAGCATTTGTGCAAATCTCCACACACATCAGCATGAAAATGACATTTCTTCGCATCATTAATCCTGCCAGTCCCAAGCAAAAGAGGATGGCTGCAAGTAAAACACCTGCCTCAAGACCTGGTGCGGTTTCAATTGGCATTATTAGATCCCTCTGAATCAATATTTCTACGACGAGCTAAGTGAAATGCACCAACTAATCCAGCCAGCAATAACATTGAAGCCAACTCTACAGCGAGAACATAGTGGCTAAATAGCGCGATACCTACTTGTTTGGGGCCTATGTAGTGATAGGTTTGACTTGAAGAGATTTGTCCATTACTCACCAATATAATAAGTTGAGCTAATAATAAGGCAGACAATAAAGCCGGGCCGATCCAGGTTCTGGGCTGGAGCCACGCTTGTTCCTGAGCTACAGTGGAATCTCCCTGGTTGAGCATCATAATGACAAAAATAATCAATACCATAATTGCCCCGGCATAAATAATCACTTCTAGAGCAGCAGCGAGAGGGGCTCCAAATTGATAAAAGATTACAGCCACTGCGAGTAGCGATGTCACTAGATAAAGAAGGGCATGTACAGCATTTTTATGAAAAATAACCATGGTTGTGGACGCTACGGCTATGGCAGCTGTCAAATAGAAGATAAGATTCATGCCTTTCGGCTCCCTGGTATTGTGTTAGTCGGTTGAGTGATTTTTTCTCAGCGACTTTTTCTTGTTTAGTGAATTATTTTTGTTGTTTTTAATTATTGTTTTCTTTGCCGGCGACTGTTGGCCTGTTGATGATTGTTGGGGCTAATAATGATGTGTATTTTTAAAGCTATAGATTCAGGCCCTTAACATTAATTGGCTCTGCTTCATTATCTGCCTGGCCCTTATCTTTTCCTTTTATGGCTTTGCCTGCGACCTGATAAAAACTATAGTCGTGATATTTTCCTGGTCCATCAATCAATAGATCTTCCTTTTCATACACCATGTTTTGACGATCGTATTCACACATTTCAAAATCAGGTGTTAATTGGATCGCATAAGTTGGGCATGCATCTTCACAGAGTCCACACATGATGCAGCGGGAAAAATTAATACGGAAATATTCTGGACGCCAACGACCATCAGGATCTTCGGTTTTCTGTAAAGAAATACAATCTGGCGGGCAGGCAACTGCACAGAGATTACAGGCTACGCAGCGCTCGTCGCCATTGGGATCCCGGCTTAAAATAATTCTCCCACGGTAGCGTGGTGCCAGGTAAGGTTTCTCCTCTGGATACTGAACGGTGACATTACGCCGGAATAGATGTTTAAATATTAACCACATACTGCGAATTTGACTGGCGATCATTTCCGTCCTCCGGCAATACTGTGGGGATGTGATTGAATGCCTAGGCGATCCATAACAGTACTCCAGCGGTTGCGAGCAGATTAAACAGAGACAAGGGCAACATGACCTTCCAGCCAAATTTCATCAACTGGTCGTATCGAGGACGAGGAAGGGCTGCACGCAATAGAATGAAAATGGCAACCAGAAAAGCTGTTTTGAGGCAGAACCAGATAATAGGAGGGAGTAGAGGGCCATGCCACCCTCCTAGAAATAAAGTGGTGATTAGTGCGGATATCAGAATTACAGCAAGGTATTCACCAACAAAAAACATTCCAAACTTCATACCTGAATACTCAGTATGAAACCCTGCTGTTAATTCATGTTCTGCCTCGGGGAGGTCAAAGGGTGTCCTGCGACTCTCGGCGATACCGGCAATAAAGAAAACAATAAAACCCAGAAACTGGGGCACAATAAACCAAGTGTCCGCCTGGGCATTGACAATATCCCTCAAATTGAAACTACCGGACATCATCACTACACCCATCAGGCTCAATCCCATAAAGACTTCATAGGAGACTGTCTGTGCAGCGGCTCGGAGACCACCTAGTAGCGCATACTTATTATTAGAGGCATAGCCACCAAGGATTATGCTGTAAACGGCAATGGAGCTCATTGCAAGCACAAACAGTAGACCAATATTAAGATCGGCAACCCCAATACTTGGTGACATGGGCACTACGGCAAAAGCAATCAGCATGGTTGCCATAACGACTGTAGGCGCTAGAACAAAGACAGGAATATCGGCAAACCGAGGAATGAAGTCTTCTTTAAAGAACAGCTTAATCATATCGGCAAGAACTTGTAATGTGCCGAAGGGACCCACCCGATTTGGACCTGGCCGATCCTGCCAAAATCCAAGAAGTCGTCTCTCTCCCCAAGTGAGGATAGCTGCGAGTAACACGGTAACGATAAGTACACCGAAAATATTGAGCAGAGTAATCCAGATTGGTGTACTCATGGCTTATTGATCCTCGCTAATCATAGGTGCCACTGCCGGACGTAGAGAGGCATAGCCAGGAATCTGAGGAGCCAGGGTCTCCATTCCCGGTAATCCAAAAGGCACACCAATACACCCATGGGGTATGGTGTTGCAGGGTCTTATTTCTGCTCTATGGGTGTCATTGCTAGTTTCTATATCTACCAGTTCTCCCATAGTCAGAGTGTAGTGAGCTAGGGTATCTGGATGTATCAATATAAATGGACCGTCAATAATCTCAGAGAGAGACATTGATTGGTTACTGAGTTCCTCACTACCAAAGAGGCGATAAATGGGAAGCATCTGTACTTTATTGGAGGTTTCTGATGGATGCTCTAATTCACCACTAGAGGGGAGGTATTCAGAGATAGGTCGTGGAGCTCGTTCAATTCTTTTGCCTGACGGCCCCCCTTTACGCTCACCACCAACTTGTTGTTGAAACTTAAAGATAGATTGATTGGAGTTCCATCCTGGTGACCAAATATTTGCCTGGAGTGGAGTTTTATTGGGATTGTGTATGCCTTCCATACTGAAGCTCATGGGAGCATCAGGATCTTTAATGGGAGGTGTTTCTGAAACATGTTGTTGGGCGTGGATAGCGGTACGCCCACTATAACGGGCACTTTGTCGAGCGACCTTAAGACCATCTATGCGATAGTCTTCATTGGGGCCGAGATCAGCGAGAACCCCCAGCGTCGTGAACTCCTTCGCTATGGCATTACTGAGATCTGTACTGTGCTTCCAGCTGTTGATCACTGAGAGGTTAGCGGACTTCTCAGTACAAAAATCTACAGCATCCACAAGCCAGCGCCAGCTCTCCTGAATGTACCCTTTGCCTTCATAGACTGCATAAAACCGCTGGGCTAAACCATTATTATTTATATAAGTACCTTGTGATTCGGCCGTTGTAGATGCTGGGAAGATCCAGTTGGCTCTCTTGGCGGTAGGCGTAAGTAGAGAATCCATTAGAATAACTTCATCCACTAGAGAAAAAATCTTCTCTGCAGATGGTGTATCCAGTCGCCGATATAGATCATTTTCCAGCACAACAAGACTGGTTGGAATAGTATTCTTTGTTGTTGTCAGTGACTCTAAGAGCTGATCCAGATTGTTATCACTTTCATTAACAAGCTGAATTAATCCCAAGCTGTTAACTTCGCCACAGTTTAAATACAGATTAGTGGGTGACTTTTTGCGATCGCTTATTACGCAAGCCAGCTTGGCTACGGCGCTTAAAGTGTCGGGATGCCTGCTGGATACTCCGGATATAATCAGTGGATTAATCGCGTTTTCCAGTATTTGAGCCACGTGTCTAATCTGTTTCTGTAGTTCTGAGGTATTTTCAGTTCCCTGGTTGTTAGAATTTCTGATTTCCTCAGTGAGTTCATTAGTAAACTGTACAACTTTTTCTGGTGACTCAAACAGGGTAGTTTTGGCTATATCTGTGAGGTCGGTAAGCTCTGTTCCTATAAAAATAATCGGGCTGGGATCACCCTCTAGTTGTCTTACTGAGGCATCTTGCCACAAAGGAATTTTTAAATTTTGTGCCCGATTTTTTTGACGATTACGTGCTGCTTGACGCACAGCCAAGGCAATACGGGGCGCCGTGTTATAGATATCTTCACCGACTATCAGAACCGCATCTGCGGATTCTATTTCTGGAGTAGTGGGACTTTTTATTCGTTCGTCAGTCTGTATAGCGTTGATCTGTTGCAATAATTGCTGATCGAGACGGTTTAGCCCAGAAAAGAAATTGTCGGCTCCAACTAGTTGCTGTAGAGCAAAATTATTTTCTATTGATGCTCGGGGAGAGCCAACGCCAATGATCCGGCGAAGTTGGCGTTGAGCTGCGGTGACTTGTACCGATAGGTGTAGAACACCATCGCGGGGGTTTACTTTACAGTGAAGTTTATCTTTTGAATCTGCAGTGGAGCTAATAAGCTCCTCATTATGTACACTTAATACCTGATCAATGCGTGTTGAGCCATTGACATATTCGTACCCGAAACGACCTCGATCGCAGAGAAAGTAACCGTTTATATCGTGATGGAAGAGATTGGTAATACGCCTTAGTACAGGGTCGTTACCATTGCTGGATTCTCTTGCACCAGGTGCAGTGTTACACCCTACTGCACAGTGTTCACAAACCGAAGGCGCTGTTTGTAGATCCCATTTTCTAACAAAATGTGCACTGAATGTTTTATCAGTGAAAACACCAGTAGGGCAGACTTCAACCAAATTTCCGCTGAAGCCATTTTGTAGGCGACCTTCTTCTTGACGACCAAAATAAACCTGATGATTACGACCGAGTGCCTGTAAATCACTCCCTCCAGCATAATCGTTGTAAAACCGTACACAGCGATAGCAAGTAATACACCGATTCATTTCATGATTGATAAATGGACCAAGATATTGATTGCGATGTGTGCGCTTGGTGCCCCTATAGCGGCGCATGGTGTGACCTGACATTTCAGTCATATCCTGCAAGTGACACTCACCACCTTCCTCACAAACTGGACAGTCGTGGGGATGATTGGTCATCAGGTCTTCAATGATACTACCGCGAAATTCTTTTGCTGCCTCGGCATTGACACTGTAGATACCACCATCTCGAACTGGTGTCATACAGCTCATAATTAATCGACCCGATTGGTCTTCACTGTCTTTATATTCGATCATGGCACATTGCCGGCAAGCACCTACCGAGCCCATTTCAGGGTGCCAGCAAAAATAGGGGACATTTAGACCTACAGTCAGACAGCTGCTGAGAAGATTTTGATCGCCATCAACCTGATACTTCTCGCCATCGATCGTTATGGTTGGCATCGTTAATCCATTATTTATTTGATATTATTGGGAGTCCGGCCAATCTCTTTCGCTAGTTATTTATAGGGGCAACAGCCTTTCTTGATATGATCTATATAGTCCTGTTCAAATAGTTTGAGGGAACTCTGAATGGGTTCTGCTGCCCCAGGAGCCAATGCACAGAAAGTTTTACCTGGGGCAATACGCTTACATTGCTCATGTAGCAATTCTAGGTCTTCGGGCAGACCTTCCCCACTCTCGATTCTTTGTAGAACTTTCACAATCCAGGGCAAGCCATCTCGGCAAGGAGTACACCATCCACAGGATTCACGCGCAAAAAACTGTGTAAGATTTAGTACCAGCCCAATAGGACAGGTTTTATCATCTAACACAATAATTGTACCGGTCCCCATACGGCTACCAGCCTTGCCGATCACGTCATAATCCATAGGGAGATCGAGGTGATCGGGCCCCAGGAAATCAGTAGATCCTCCGCCTGGTAGGAAGCCTTTTAGCCGAAGTCCATCTCGCATGCCACCGGCATACTGTTCAATAATTTCGCGAATAGGGGTACCCATTGGCAATTCCCAAGTGCCGGGATTTTTGACTTTGCCGCTGACGCCAAATATTTTACTGCCAGCATCCTGTCCGACGCCCAAGCCACGGTACCAGTTGACTCCATATGCTACCAAATGGGGTATATTGCAGAAGGTTTCTACATTATTTACAACTGTAGGTTTACCCCATAAGCCACTTACTTGAGGGAATGGTGGTTTAGCTCTGGGGATTGCACGTTGCCCTTCGAGAGCATTGAGAAGCGCTGTCTCTTCACCGCAGATATAATTACCTGCACTGCGATGCACAAAAATTTCCAATGAAAAATCACTATCAAAAATATTTTTTCCGATAAGACCTTGAGATTTTGCTTCCTCTATTGCTCGCTCCAGGCGTTCTGCTGCCAGGTGATATTCCCCGCGAATGAATATGTAACCAATGGATGCGCCTATGGCGTAGGCAGCAATTGCCATCCCTTCTAATAATAAATGTGGATCACGCTCCATAAGGAGGCGGTCTTTGAATGTGCCCGGCTCCATTTCATCTGCGTTGCAGACAACAAACTTTTGCTCAGGGGATCCTTCGCCTCGGGGAACAAAGCTCCACTTCAATCCAGTGTTAAATCCCGCCCCACCGCGTCCACGTAACCCGCCATCTTTAACAAGATTGATAATGTCATCCGGTACCATAGAGTGCGCTTTGCGCCATCCTTGGTAACCATCATTATCCAGGTACCGGGTGATATCTGCTGCGGTATTTTCTTTGGTGATATTTTTAGTGAGAGGATTTGTCAGCATGGATTTGTTTCTTTTTATCGATTAGTGCGTCGATAGCTGATTCATCGAGGTTTCTATACATTTCCTCTCCCAGCATAAGTACAGGCGCTTTATCACAATCGCCTAAGCAGGGAGCCTCCAATAGAGTAAATATTCCATCATTTGTTGTCTGCCCTGGTTCAATTTGTAGACTCTGGCTTATGTGTTTTTGTAATTGATCACAGCCCATAACCCAGCAGCTGGCACTTTTACAAAGCAAGATCACTTCTTTCCCAACGGGCTGACGAAAAATCAGTTGAAAATAAGTGGCTACGCTCTCCAGTTGGGCTACAGGCATCTCCAAGTAGTTTGCAATGGCCCGTAGACTACCGTCTGAAATCCAGCCCCGATACTTTTGTACGATTCTAAGTGCTTCTAAACCCACAGAAGATTTTCCCTCATAGTGAGAGGCCTCTTCATCAATTTCTCGCTTTTCCTCATCGGTGAGGGTTTCGGAGATTTCTTCTGGATTCTTGTTACTTTGCTCCATTACTTCGATCAGTTCCGGTTCTAGTACGCTGGACATTTTCGCCTCCTATAGTCGAATCACGGAGGCATCTAGAAGATGCTACTGCCGCCGGTGGTTACTGCGACATAAGAGCATCGAATCCTGTATTTCATAAATCTCCCCATAATCTAAACTGAATTTATTGTTGTTATCGGTCAACATCTGCCATAACAAAATCAATACTGGCAATGATTGCAATAAGATCCGCAATTAACAGCCCCCGTGACATAAGTGGAATCATTTGTAAATGTGGGAATGAGGGGGTACGTATTCTTGTGCGGTATGATGTCGTCCCTCCATCGCTGACAATTTGATAACTGTTGAGACCTTTAGTGGCTTCGATTGGGAAACACACTTCACCGGCGGGCATTACTGGTCCCCAACTGTTATTTACAAAGTGTTGGATGAGGGTTTCTATATCCTGCATAGTGCGCCCCTTTCGTGGAGGCGTCGTCAATGGGTGATCGGATTTATAGGGCCCAGCTGGCATATTTTCCAGGCACTGACGGATAATGCGCAGGCTCTGCCACATTTCATCCACTCGCACACGACACCGATCAAAACAATCACCACCATCATAGCTGGGAATATCGAATTCAAATTGGTCATAGCCACTGTAAGGGCGTTTTTTACGTAAATCCCATTCAAGCCCGGTTGCGCGCAGACCGGGACCCGTCACTCCCCACTCCAGTGCTTCAGCGGTATTGTAGACGCCGATGCCCCGTGTACGTTTTTGTAGCAGTTTATTTTTGATTACCATCCCGTCGTAATCGCGCAAGCGTTGTGGCATATAGTCGAGAAATTCCCGGACCATCTTTTCCCAACCCTCTGGCAGATCCTGGGCTACACCGCCGATCCGAAACCAGGCCGGATGCATACGCCCACCAGTGATGGCCTCGACTATGCCAAAAAGTTTCTCTCGGTCGATAAACATGTAAAAGACAGGGGACATCTGTCCGACGTCCTGAGCAAAGGTGCCGAAAAAGACGAGATGGCTGGAAATGCGGAAAAACTCGCACATCATTACACGAATAACTTGGGCACGTTCGGGCACCTGAATTCCGGCGAGTTGCTCCAGAGCCAATACGTAGGGCAGGTTATTCATAACGCCACCCAGGTAATCAATACGATCTGTATAGGGCACATAGGTGTGCCAGGCTTGGCGTTCTGCCATTTTTTCTGCGCCGCGATGGTGATAACCGATATCCGGTACCGCATCCACTATTTGTTCACCATCGAGTTGCAGGGCGATGCGAAAAACGCCATGCACACTGGGGTGGTTTGGCCCCAAATTTAGAAACATAAATTCTGAGTCTTCATTGGCACGAGCCATGCCCCAATCTTCAGGACGAAATAATAGTGCCTCTTGCTCCTTACGCTCTTTTTCTTCAGAAAGACTGAAAGGGTCTACTTCTGTGGCGCGTGCATGATGATCCTTACGCAGGGGATGTCCTTTCCAGGTAGTGGGCATCATAATCCGACGCAAATGTGGATGCCCTTCGAAATTAATCCCAAAGAGGTCCCAAACCTCCCGCTCATACCAGTTGGCGTTTTGCCAAATGTCATCAATTGATGGCACTGAAAGCTTGGATTCGGCCAGAGCGACCTTAATGCGGATAAATAAATTGCGAGTGAAAGATAGGAGTTGGTAGACCAGCGTAAAATCACTAGCTGGCTGCTTTTCTGGTCCTTCTCCGCGGTTTACTCGCAAGCGCTCATCTATTGCGCTGAGGTCGTAAAGCATGGCGAATGGACGAGAAATATCTACCTTTAGAAATTGCAATATGGGAATCAGGGACTGGGCATCTACCCATAGAGTGGGCATATCTCCACAATTTGGTTGTAACCAGTAATTGTGCAAATGATATTCCTGGTCGAGATCACGCAGGAATAGCTCAGCCTCCTTGCTATAGGCAGTCTCACTGTGAATACTTTTTGCTATAACGCCTGTCATGAGGGTCCCATTGTTATTGTTTTATTAGAGCGCTTTAAGCTTTAAACCGTATCTGGAGAGCGCAATATTTCCGTACGCATCCGTTCTTCTCGATGCAAATCCCGCTGGCTTGGTTTGGCTACTTTTCTGGTTCCCTGTTCGTCCACTACCCAACTGAAATTTCTGCGCTCGGCAGCAACGGATTTTTGTAGCAGAGTGAGACCCTGCAGTAATGCTTCTGGGCGTGGGGGGCACCCGGGGACATAGACATCAACAGGCAAAAATTTATCGACACCTTGCACCACGCTGTAAATGTCGTACATGCCGCCAGAGTTGGCACAAGAGCCCATGGATATCACCCAGCGAGGCTCGATCATTTGTTCGTAGAGCCGCTGTACCACAGGCGCCATTTTTAGGAATACGGTGCCAGAAATTACAATAAGATCAGCTTGCCGTGGCGTTGCACGAATGACTTCTGCGCCGAAACGGGAGATATCATGGCGGCTGGTAAATGCAGTGGCCATTTCCACATAGCAGCAGGAAAGCCCGAAGTTAAATGGCCAAAGTGAATTAGAGCGTCCCCAGGCGACTAACTCTTCCAACTTGGCGAGTAGAACATTTTTTTGCAGGTCTTCTTCGAATTCCTCGCCACTTGACTTACGGGAGTCAGAGGCGATGACATCATCTGCCTTACTCAGCTGCCAGCGCATGGTGTTTTCCTGGTTTCTTTATTGATTATTTTTGCGGCCAATCAAACTTTTTTGTTGTCCGCCCCACTCCAATGCACCCAGGCGCCATAGGTAGATCAGCCCTACCAGTAGGATGACAATAAAGATTGTGGCTTCGATAAAGCCGAGAAGTCCGGTCTCAAAGAAGGCAATTGACCAGCTAAACAGATAAACCGCTTCCAGGTCGAATACAATGAATAAAATGGCAACCAAATAGTAGGCAACTGAAATTCGCAGGCGAGCACTGCCCTGGGAGATAATCCCGGATTCAAAAGGTTCATCTGTTGCGGGATCTCTTCTCTTCTGCCCGAGAAAATAGGAAAGGCTCAGCATCAGGACAATTAGTGCGAGTACAGCTAGGCAATAAACGACAAGAGGCCAGACTTCCGGGTTGAGCTGCTCTGGGTAGTTCAACTTCTTTCTCCCCGTTTTTCTTATGGGTCACGCCCGAATTGATTCTTAGTACCGCCGCGAAAATACTTGGTATTTTTTTGATAGGAACGATTTCTGGTACAGAAAACGAATGGAATACTTTTGAGTTGCCCTCTACTTCAATGAGGTGCCTGCTAGCTCCCAAAATCCTTGTTTGCTTGTTCACTGTTTATAAGGCTTAGTCCAAGATTACGCCAGTATCACTAAGGAACGTTTAATTCTTATACCTTTGCTTTTTATTAGATGGAATTCTGTGATAATTAACGTCAGTGATCGGAAAACTTAATTTTGTGTCAATAAATGGAGATATTTAAGACATGTATGGCGCAATAAAATAGGTGAAAAGGCGATGCAAGATAGAGAGAGCTGGGATTGGGATTCGTATGGGGAGTGGTGCGGAGATAAATCAGGGGACTGTGCCCCCCGATTTAAGGCGTTAGCCAAAATTCGTGTCCATCATCTCTCTATCGTAGTCGAGAAGGTATGAGTCGAATTTCTTGTATAGCTGAGACAGTATGGCCTTGTTGCCAATAACGTCCATGCCTCGAACATCATAAGGCCAAGCTTCAACTCCTTTAGTTAGATCAAAGAGGTAGATGTTTACTAGCGGACATGGCTTGACGCCTAAGTCTTGTGCCATGCTGCACCAAAGTAGCTTCTTCAGACTTGATTTGGGTAGTTTTATCGCAATTGTATGCCAGTAATCTTCAGTTTCCCCCTCAATCCAGCCTTCATCTACCGCTACACGCTCAAGCCAGTGCTCTTTCTCTTTCTCTTTCACTTTCTTGGGAAATAATCCAATGTTTCTAAGCTCACGAAAAATGGAGATAGAAGAAGCTAGGGGTTCGTTACTAAAGATACGGTAACAGGCAACAATCTCCTTATCGAATATTTCTTCACATATTTCGTGAGATTTACGTAATGCTAAATCAAATTGATCGAGCCAATCTCCACCTAAGGAAAGCTCAAAACGAAGACCTCCTTTGTGGGTATAGAACAAAGGTCTTTCGAAAGCTTTTCCGGAAAATTGAGACTGGATAGATTCTCGAATATGCATTGTAGCCTTAACGCCGTCATAACCAGCTGGAGCACATAGTGCAGAGGTCCAGGCAGCTTTGCTGGCAATGGTTGATGGCTTTGGTACACCCAACATGGGCGTGGACGAATGGGGTGAAAGCCCCTGTAGGAAGATCACCGTTTAATGGATTCCATTAAATGCTAACTAATAATGAATGGCAACTGTAATACCGCAAGGTCTTGTGGGGAGGAGGTCGATAGAAAAACTACGAGCTGGCCAAGGATACAGATGCCGGGAGATCTAACGGGTAAAGTAAGTGATGCACTTTAAAGATGAATGCAGGCAATAATTACAATCACAAATACATGAATTTATACTTTCCGGTGGCCCAGCAAACTGAATCTCAACTTACCAATGGTTACATTTACGCGATCCCTTATAGAATATAAAAGCTTGTACCAATTACAACTAATTACAGCGTTCGCATTTTCGGCGAACAAGGCTTCCCGCCTCCAATATTAAGGATTAGATGTGGTGATTTTTATTGAGTCCACTTTACATATTGTTGTTATAGGGGCGTCCGTTTGTAGTTTACACCAAGAAAGAATAAGTATTTATATTTTAGCTTACAGCTGCCTGTAAATATGAGATAATAATAGACTTACTTCTCAGCCAATTTGTAGTTTGGATTTGTTTTAATGAAGAAATTATTGAGTGTATTGCTTCCAGCAGCAGTGCTTACTGGTGTTGTTGCACCGAAAATTGCCGGCATTCAACTTGAGTCATCCATTGATGAAATAGTCACTGCCGCAAATGAAAATTCGGCATACACGGTTGAAATAAAAAGCATGGATTCATCCTGGTTTTCAACCCAGACTACCTTTTTGGTAAGCATGGATTTCAATGCTTTCTCGGATGTGTCAGATACCCCTGAACTTGAATCTTTTTCTGTAGAAGTAGATTTCAGTGCTTCCCACGGCCCCTTTCGCTTCGGTGAACATGCCGGTTTCGGATGGCTTGGCTGGACACTAGAAGCTGCCGGTGATCAATTACGTGAACATTTGGTGTGGGCTGAGCAAACTCCTTTTTACCAGCTTCATGGCAATATGAATGTTCTAGGTGGTTATTACTATAACGACAGCATTACGCCATTTACTACTGATATTGAAGATCATAAAGCTCAGTTAACTTTCAGCGGTTTCCAGGGTAAAGGGCAATATCAGGATGGGCAGCTAACTTACCAGGGGGGTGCCGATAGCCTTACTGTCACTTCTGAGTTAAGGGACGTCAAGGCTGAAAGTTTGACTATGGATATGACCATGGCTTCCTCCTTTAAGGCAATCTTTGAAAGTGCTTTTTATGATTCTGATATAACAATTAACCTTGGTGCCATCAGTTTAAATGATAGAGAACAAAACGAAAATATTGACATTGCTGACCTATATGTGAAGGGCAGTACTGAATTCAACCAAGAAAAACAACTGGGAAATATGCAGGTTTCCTACGGCTCTAAAAAGGTCGACATAGCTGAATTCCATGGTGAAGATCTGGCTCTTGAGATTGAGGTCGCCAATATCAGCCAAGAATTTTTGAAGTCTTATCAGGATTTTGCGAACTCACTCAATACGCTGCCTGCTGAAGAGGCAGGAGCCAAGGTTATGGAGTTTATGAACGCTAATCTGTTATCTTTAGTGGCTGGCGAACCTCAAGTGAATGTTACCAGCTTACGTGGTACTTTCCCGCAAGGCAGCTTTAACAGTAACCTGCATACTAGCTTAGTTGGCATTAGCGTGTTACCGGAGCAACCACTAGATCCGGCTTTTTGGCTGTCACATGCCTTAGTTGACGGCAAGCTAAGCGGCGATAAAGCCCTGATTGAATTTATGGCCGTACAAGTGATGAAAGCTCAATTGAAAAATAACCCGCAAACCCAAGGCATGAGTGAAGAGCAGCTGGAGCAAGTAGCTGCTCAACAAGTACCAACCATATTAGCGTCTCTTGAGCAACAAGGTTTGTTAGTATCAAGCAATGACGGCTACAGTTCCAATATCAGCCTGAAAGACAGCGAGTTTAAGGTGAATGAAAAACCTATGCCGTTGCCCCTTTAACGGATATTAGCTGTTTGTGATTGAAGTGGCTTATCTTAAGCCACTTTATACTCCTCTTCTAAGGCTGACGATTTATCGGTTTTTTTGTGTTAACGGTGTTTACCTAAGCTATAAACAAAGCCGGATATGGTTTTGTTTTTATTTGTGGTGAAACGTAGGAATATCGGCGCTAATGGCTGCTAATCCATGACTATGACTTTTTAAGCCCTTTTAGTATGGCTACCAAATACTTCCTGGTCTTACGATAAAACCCCTCTCTTCACTGCTTTGAGGCCCATATTGCTAACCTATGCATGATAGCTTTCTGTGATATTTTGTCTTCTGGAAGCGGTTGAATTAATTTATCGTGAACTAAAAGACGATAAATATATTCGAGTTTCTCGTGAGCTGAATCGGTAGCTTCGAATTCGACAACGCCTCGCTTGGTGCCATATGCAGTACCGAGTGCTATAGCCTTTTTCACCATCTCTTTTTCGTTTTTGAGTTTCTTCATTATCATCTCTCAAAGAGGTCGTCGATATTACGCACCTAACGCCCGCCTCAACTGCCGGAGGCTACTGTCACCTTATTTATTAAGGTTTTGGCAAAAAAGATGACAATGGCTGGAGGTCAATTTACAGACGCTTGGTGCACTCAGCATGGGCCTGGACTAATAGGGCGAAAGTCCCCAGTAGGAAGATCACCGCTAATGGATTCCATTAAATGCTAACTACTAGCGAATGGCAACTGCAATACCACGAGGTCTTTTGGGGAGACAGCCGTCAGCAAAACTTCGAGCTTACGAACAGAAACATTCAATAAGGTTTAGCTGGGTGATCTAACAGGTAAAGTCAATGATGCAGCTGTGCAGTGAAAGTTCACGTTCTTATCTAGGGAGATCTGTTTAGCTGTCAGCGTGGGCGCTGACTCATAAGTAGGTCCACCACTATCGTGGAGTAGAAAAAATGGTGGAACATAGCCAGCGCCTCGGTCAGAAATGACCAGGGTGATTTAACGGAACTCAGCCGACGGCCTAGTAGCCAAATGCCAAGATTAATACCTTGGACACGGTGAAGGCCTCAACCAAACTCCAGGGTTAAAAGACAGGGCAGCCTACCGATATGTTGCCATCCGGCAATAAAGGTGCCGCAGGCATTGATGGGATTACCATCGATGAGTTTGTTCAGCACTTCAAGGTAATTGGCGATGCATTGTTGAAATTATTCGGCAAGGCCATTATCAACCGCTTCCCGTTAGGCGAGTCTACATTCGCTAGCCAGATGGTGGTCAGCGAGGTCTTGGGATACCTACAATCTTTGATCGTGTTATTCAGCAAGCTGTTGCCCAAGTTATCCACCCAATCTTCGATAAAACTTTTTCGGAGTTTAGCTATGGCTTCCGTCCAAAGCGATCACAGTATCATGCAGTGAGCAAGCTTAGAAAATATATCGAGGAAGGGAAACGAATAGCGGAGGATGTCGATTTATCTAAATTTTTTGATCGAGTAAATCATGATTTCCTTGATCGCAAGCTACTTGCGCGCAGGATGTGTAGAAGATGGATATTGGAAAGCCTGTCATGAGGGGGCGCCACAAGGTGGCCCTTTATCGCCGCTGCTCTCCAATATTGTACTCGACCTACTAGACAAAGAACTGGAAAAACGTTGATATAATTTTATCCGCTATGTGGACGATTTTGTGATTGTAGTTTCCTCTAAACGCGCGGGTGGACGGGTTATGGCGAGTATTAAACGCTTTGTTGAGCGCAAGCTTAAGCTCAAGGTGAACGATACTAAAAGCCAAGTAATCCCCGATTGTTTTGAAACCCGCAGGCAGCAAGTTGCGTCGATCAGTGCTCTCGAACTTGCGTCGAAACCTCTCCCCGATATCCCTACTATCCGGTAGTTTCTAATTCATCAGGCGTTGATAGGGATAAAGTCTAGAAGTCAGATTCAAGGTTGATTGACTCTCGTAACCAGTCCCTGATGTTGGATTCAAAGCTATCTGGGTATGGGAGGCATTTTTCATCGAGAATGAGGTCGGGATGTTTAGTGACACGGGCTACCATCCAGCTGAGCGAGATGTCCGAAAGTCTACTACCTGAATAGGATTCAGTGATATTGAATGGACTCCAGACATCCAAACATGCTCGACAATTTGATTATCGTCAGCGGCGCAGCGGCGCCTCGCCTTCGGGGTGTTCGAGGTCCTTTTCGTCGAACGCGTCGTCGGTCAACGTCTTCAGGAACGCCACGACCGCGGCTTCCTCTTCGTCTGTCAGCCCGAGGTTGCCCAGCTCGGCCCGGTTGACGTTCTTAGGGACTTCGGGTTTAGGCCAGCCGGTGATTCCGAAGTTCGGGTCGGTTGCGTCGGGCACTTCACCGAGCGTATCACGGGTGTTGTAGAAATGGACGATTTGCTCGAGCGTGGCGAACACGCCGTTGTGCCCGTAGGGTGGGGTGATCTCAATGTTGCGGAGAGTGGGGACCTTGAATTTACCATTCTGCGATCCGTCGGGGTGCTTGGCGGCGATCTCTGGCCGACCGCCCAGGCCCAAGTCGAGTGGCAGGCTGTCGACGCCGTGCAGGCCGGCGATTCGCGGGTTCACAGGGAGTCCCAGGTTATCGTAGGTGAAGTCGGTGAACAGGGCGTGCGGGTAGTTCGCCGGCGGCTTGCTACTATGGCAGTTGCTGCATTTTGCTTTGCCGTTGAACAGTTGGAGTCCCAACTGTTCCTGCGGGGTCAGGTCGATCTTGCCTGCAACGTAGTAGTCGTACTTGGAGTTGAACTCGGCGAACTCGTCAGTGGGCTCGAAGGACCCGATTGCGGCGCCGAACTTGGGGTAGACCATCTCGACCTGTGGCCACTTGAGGTCTACGCCGTAGAGCCGCCGGAAGGCCTCGAGATAGACCGGATTCTCCGCGAGGCGCGCGAGGACCGCCTCTTTGTTCGGCATGGCCATCTCCAGTGGGTTGAGTGGCGGTCCGATTGCTTGGTCTTTCAGCGAGTTGGCCCGGCCATCCCAGAACTGCCCGCCGACATAGGTCTGGTTCTGCTCATCCCAGTGGAATGGGGGGCTAAACGTCGCGTAAGCGGCGGTCTGGGCGTTGCGCGTGCCAAATTTCCCGGGCTCGGACCCGGGGGAGACCGGCATGTTTACGGGATCGGCGGCGCTGCGTGGATCGGCGAAACCGGCCGAGTGCGCGTGACAGGTGACGCAGCCGGTGTTACGCCTGGCCGAGATGTTCAGGTCGTTGTAAAGAAGGAATCCCAGCTTAACCCGATCGGGGAGTGGGGTGTTCTGCAGCGGCGGAAGCGCCGCGGGTGTCGTGTCTGATGTGGTGGCCGTTTCCCCCGTCAAAGGGAGGACGAAGACCGAGAAGGCAATCATGGTGCTGGCCACGATCAACATACCCAGCCTCCGCGCCTATTAGCTTTAATTATCTTGCTGTAATCCTCGTACTTTGCATACTGCTTTACAGCAAATTCTTTCGCTGAAGCTACAATTTCGCTTCTTCCCTTTCTTTCAGAGACAGGGAACATTTTAATCTTATCCGCTGTATACATTGTCGTTACATTACATAGCGCCAGCTTCCACTGCTCCTTGGAAAGATCAGCGTATTTTGAAAAAACACTATAAAAAAATCTTGTATCTTTACTCATGAGTTAAGAGACCTGATTTCATGTAATAGTTGACCAGGGGACCAGTGGTTCACTATCTATCTTTCTATTAAAAACTCTTTAAGCCCCAAAGCGAATCTATTAGCTACCTTAGATTATAGATTTCCTATAAACTGGCAATCAGATATATTTATTTGCAATTCAATAATCTACGGTAGCCTAGCCTCTTTAAAAAAATAGCTCAGGGGCGTGGCGCACATAAGCCAGATTGCCAGACTCTAACCACCGTTAGTAAATTTAAACGCCTATTTCAGTCCTTCCACCCCAGTCTGTTGTGCTCAATTCCAACCGAACGCTTCTCTAAGCACATTTCTCAAATTCGATAGAGGCTAGGTCCACCAGTAATGTATGTATTCTGCGTGAGTTGTAAAAAAGTAATATAGGCTCTTACATCTGCTATCGCCTCCTCCCTTGTCGGATAGAGATTTCCCATTAACCACTCTCGCTTCAGGCCCTTTATCCAGCGTCGCAGGTTATTGGCAGTTGTTCCTGCAGCCTCTGATACCTTAGAAATCGAATCTCCTTGTTCAGAGATAAGAGTTTTTACGTCTTTCTTAAATGCCGGATTGAAATGCCGACGTGTACCTTTTGTTTTCATACTTCACCTTGCTCGGTAGTTTTACCATCTTCTCGAAGTGTCTGGATGGATTAGATCACTACACTGAACCTAAAATCCATAAGCTACAAGGCAGGGCTAGACCACCGATATGTTTCCAGTTAGATATGGTTGAGGTAGCGCACTGCCATGACATTCAACTCGATTGAAGAGCTGCTCGACAGTATCGTTGGGTAGAGATTTACTACGGATAGGGAACCGCCCATTGCGGACATGCATGATGGGTGGTGTGGGGGCCAGTAGCTAGAAACTACCGGTTACCCAGTTTAGATTTTTTTCTCGCTACGATGGAGAATATATGCCAATGGTGCGGTGTACCATCTGCAGTTTCTCCTAAAAAGTCATGTTCATTCCACTTTAATAGCTCAAAGTTACTAAGGTGTTTTTTAATCTTCGATTCATTCATAATTAGAGTATCACTCCAAAATGCTTCCTTATCATACTCAGGCCCAGCCATTGTGTCTTTCGGCCCCAGGAATGAACCGCAAAATATTCCACCCTCTGTCAAAGAGTTAGTTATTTTCAACCAAACTGACTCAAAATCTTTTTCAGGGCAAAAGAAAAGACTGGCATCAGCAACTACCAGCGAGGACTCAGGATAATGGAAAGTATTAAAGCTATCCCTTGATAGAATAACCTGCTCATCATCTTTGAATCGTTTACGACATCTAGATATAGATTCATTCTCGATATCAAAGGCATGAACCGTGAAATTATTACTGCGCAAATAAGCTATATCTGATCCTGCTCCACAGCCACAATCAACAGCAACCCCTTTTCCTTTTACTTTGCTAAGAGCAAAAATTAAATCTTCACGAGTATCACTATGTTCTGTTGAGTCATAATAGTTTGAGATTTCTTTCGTTGACATTCCCTATCTCCGATGAGTAGAAAATCTAACGCCGCGAACAGTAGCCGAGCGTAGCGAGGTCCAGCCCCGAAGGGGCGATGCTGTCTTTACTTGGTATGCCCAGCATGGGCGTAGCCTAATGGAGTGAAAGTCCCCTGTAGGAAGATCACCGTTTAATAGGTCCATTAAATGCTAACTACTAGCGGATGGCAACTGCAGCACCGCGAGGTTTTGTGGGGAGGAAGCCGCTAGTAAAATACGAATTGATGAAAAGAAAAATCCTATAAGCCTGGAGGCGCGGTGCCCAGGGACACCGAAGCCATGTGGTCTACCGGGTAGAGTAAATGGTGTAGTTGGATAGTGAAAGTTAACGTTCTTATCTGGGGAGATAGGTTTAGCTTGCTGCAGTAAAGTTGTCTGCGTGGCCGCTGACTCAGAAGTAGCGCACTGCCATGATACTCTACTCAAATGAAGAGCTGCTCGATACTATCGTTGGGTAGGGATTCAACGGATAGGAAACCGGCCATTGCGGACTGGCACGACGGGTGGTGTGGGGGCCGGTAGCTAGAAACTACCGGCTATCCGATTTATGCGCCTGTCCCGGCCTAATCACAGCGACATCTATGTGGTTACCCAATAGTGCTTATTTACGATTACCCCACGGAGATTTATTTTCAAAAGTTGAGATATACAGATTCTCGACTTTATCTCGCGCCCACTGGGTTTTGCGTAAAAACTTGAGCGAAGACTTAATTGATGGGTCGCTCTTAAAGCAATTGATATTAATCCTATCTGCCAAACCATCCCAGCCATAATGCTCCTGCAATCGTGTAACAACTTTCTCAAGAGTAATACCATGTAGCGGATTATTTGGTTGTTCTTTATTCATTCTTCAATCAATACCCTATGTTTAATGACGCATAATGCCGCGAGCATGGGCGTGAACTAATGGGGTGAAAGTCCCCTATAGGGAAATCACCATTTAATGGTCGCCATTAAATGTTAACTACTGGCGAATGGCAACTGCAACACCAGGAAGTCTTGTGGGGGAGGGAGCTACTGGCAAAACTACGAGCTGACGAATAGAAACATCCTGTAAGGCTTAGCCAGGGGGGGGTGGTCTAAGGGTAGAGTCAATGGTGCAGCTGCCAGTCTGGCCGCTGACTCAGAAGTAGCGTACTGCCATGATACTCTACTCAAATGAAGAGCTGCTCGACACTATCGTTGGGTAGAGATTCAATACGGATAGGGAACCGCCCATTGCGGACCCGTACGATGGGTGGTGTGGGGGCCGGTAGCTAGAAACTACCGGTTACCCGATTTATGTATTGTATAAGCTGCATTGTAGGCACAATTTTAATTTTTATTGAAATCAATGTTTACCCTTAATCTTGGCAACTATCTCATTAATTAATTCAGCAGGTAATAACGATTTAGACAAGTACTGCTGCCCCCCGGATTTAGCCACCAAAATAAGCCCTAAATCGGTTTCAATAATACGCTCGATATCTGTCCACAACAGAGCTGTTATCGTATAAGGATTCTGTGTCTGGATTCCATCCTTATCTATGGTTAATTTCACTTCACTACCGGCACTTTTCCCAAGCATCTGCCGTGCTAACCACCAAGCTCTTCGATATCGAATGTGAATCAGTTCCAGCACGCCTAATGCAATTAACGTGCAACTTGCGATCTTAGGTTGCTCAGTAAATAACAGTAATCCCGCCCCAGAAGATAATAATAATGTAGGAAGAAGATAATTGGGCTTGACATTTCTCCCATGGGGTAGAGACTGATCATAGCATTCGGCAAGGTATTCTCTAGATAAGGTAAATTGAGTATTAAAAGGCTGCATAAAAACAACTTATTGTGTCTGGTAAATTTGTCGTAGCACTACAATGAGTGTCAGGATGATTCTTTAAGCTAATGTCAATTACGCCACATCTCTCAATAAGCCCCGACTTAGCCCCACATAACGCCTTTAGCAACGGCAAATTACGAAATCTAAGGCGTAGTAATTTGTCCACTTGCCTAAATTTGGCACACCCAGCATGGACGTGAACTAATGGGGTGAAAGTCCCCTGTAGGAAGATCACCGTTTAATGGGCGCCATTAAATGCTAACTACCAGCGAATGGCAACTGCAATACCGTTGGGTCTTGTGGGGAGGAATTCGTTAGCAAAACTACGAGCTGGCGAACAGAAGCATCTTATATGGCCTGGAGGCAAGGTGGCCAAGGACACCGAAGCTGGGTGATCTAACGGGGAGAGTCAATGATGCAATTGTGTAGTGACTGTTCACGTTCTTATCAGGGGAAATCTGTTTAGCCTGCTGCTGTGGAGCTGTCAGAGTGATCGGTGACTCAGAAGTAGCGCACTGCCATGACACTCAACTCAAGTGAAGCGCTGCTCGACACTATCGTTGGGCAGAGATTACGGATAGGAACTGCCCATTGCAGACCCGCACGATGGTGGGTGTGGGGGCCGGTGGCTAGAAACCACCGGCTACCCGATTTATATGACTGTAAGCGTCATTTGGTAAAATTTATCATCTTCGTTTTCTATGACAAACCCTAGGCGACCATAAAGTCTATATGCTGGACTACGTTTAAATACTCGTAGATCAATGAACCCTAGTTGTTTTTGCCTCGCAAGCTCGGTTACCTTAGAGATAACTAAAGTGCCTAACCCTTTGTTTTGTTGATTAGATACAACTTGAATATCTCGTAGTTGACAGCGATTGTTTTCAAATGAGAGTCTAACAATCCCAAAAACTCCATCATCATTCACTACATCATAATTCTCAAGATTTTCAATTGCACTGCGTACATCTGATAAAGTCCAGTCAACGCCATACATGTCATAGTACTCCTGCATGTTGGCAAGAGTAAGTTTTGCAGATTTATCTAAGTCTTTGGTTTTAATAAATTGTATCATTGGTCAAGTCATAACGTCTCAAACACCGGGCGTCGCGACAGTGGCGTCCGAATGATTTGACTTATTGGAAGTGAAGTGGTCAGCAATTTGAGCTTCCACTTCTTTTCTACAAATCTCAATTACTTTATCGCCCACCTCGTCATTTAATGAAGATTTAAATATGCATTGAATAAAAACGCCTTTTTCACCAGAACTAAAAGACACATTTTTGTAGCGAAGACCTAAAAGATTACTTAAATCTTGATCTTGGAGCTCTACAACTTCTTTTTGAATTTGATGATGTAAATTGCCATTCCAGACAAGGTTTGCTATGACAGGGGCGGCCTTGAGGTTCTCCTCATGATTCTGGCCTCCCTCAACTTGAATAGTATAATTCTTTGAAGTGGATACTTCGCAAGCACCAAGAAAAAGAACGGTTATTAATAAAATGGCCCTCATTTGAAACTCCTTACCTCTAACGCCTAAAGCACCTGTGGCAAAACCAGAGCGAAGCAGCGGTTTTGACATCGGGTGCCTTTACTTGATGAGCCCAACATGGGCGTGAACTAATGGGGTGAAAGTCCCCTGTAGGAGGATCACCATTTAATGGATTCCATTAAATGCTAACTACTGGCGAATGGCAACTGCAATACCACGAGGTCTTGTGGGGAGGAAGCGGCTAGTAAAGCTATGAACTGACGGACCGAAACATCCTATAAGGTCAAACCGGGTGCTCTAACGGGTAGAGTCAATGATGGAGCTGTGTAGTGAAAGTTGACGTTCTTATCTGGGGAGATCTGTTTAGCTTTCTGCTGTGAAGTTGTCGGCGTTGCTGCTGACTCAGAAGTAGCTCACTGCCATGATACTCAACTCAAATGAAGACTTGCTCGAGACTTTCGTTGGGTAGGGATTCATTACGGATAGGGAACCGCCCATTGCGGACCCGTACGATGGGTGGTGTGGGGGCCGGTAGCTAGAAACTACCGGCTATCCGATTTAGCGCTGGGGTGGGCCCTGCGGTTTTGATTTAATCGGTAAAGAATGCAGTTTTTGGGCGATCTTTCTTTTTGCTTCTTCTTCCGATTTAGCCTCTTTATCACTTTTTGTCGTTTGTTGGTTCATCATCATCCTCAATCTCTTCAGTTAGTGTCTCTGGTGATCCGACAACCGATGGTTCATCATTTATGTATGTTGGGTTATCTTGAAGAATCTTCTTAGCTCTCTTTCTAAGCTCTTCAGGAGTTAATGGTTTTTTTCTTTCGTTCTTGCTCATGAGATGGCCTTCACAAGATAGTGCTTGTGATTCTTTTCACTAGCAGCTTTGCTGTATGTATATCCGAATGACGAATAGTATTCGATCAATTTTTCATCAATTGGGTCAATTATGCGTAATTCATCAGCTCCAATAACATTTGCATACAGCTCGGCAACTGAGATGGTTATAGGAACAATCCGCCCTCTAAGAGGACATGAAGACGGCCTAGATTCGATAAATTCTAGGCGAAGTCGTGTGCCTGCGTAGCTAGGTCTACCTAAGCTTAGGCCTGCAAGGGTATTTCCATACCAGGTGGCCAGTTCAAATCGCTTGGGATTTCTATATGAATAATCCTGATAGCCGCTATCCCAAGGCCAATCAACTCGCCTATTAGGGTCTTCATCCCATAGCTTTGCCTGCATTAGGGCCTTTTGACAAATGTTACTGAGACGAATGTTGTTTCTATCGGTATAGTGAAGCTCTTTCAATATGGCGTCTCTAGCCATTTCTCTAAATGATTCATATCGCCTTTCGGCATCCTGATGTGTTGCTAACATGTTTCTTCCTTGTGATATTCGCTAGCGGCCCTTCAACTGTCGGAGGCTATTGGCACCTATTGTGCAGTTTTTTTTGCAAAAAAGGTGACAGTGGCCGGAGGTCAAATTGCAGGCCCTTGGTACCCCCAGTACGGGCGTGGGCTAAAAGTCCCAGGAAGGATCACCATTTAATGGATTCCATTAAATGCTAACTACTAGCGAATGGCAACTGCAAGACCGTGAGGTCTTGTGGGGAGGAAGCCGCTGGCAAAACTACGAGCTGACGAACAGGAATATTCTATAAGGCTTAGCCAGGAGGGGAGGTGGCCAAGGGCACCGAAGCCGGGTGATCTAACGGGTAGAGTAAATGATGCAGTTGTGTAGTGAAAGTCCACGTTCTTATTTGGGGAGATTTGTTTAGCTTGCTGCTGTGAAGCTGTCAGCGTGACCGCTGGCTCATTAGTAGGCTCAATCCGCTAGCCACCATTACGGGGGTGAGAAACAGCGGTGAAACACAGCAGCGCTTCGGTCAGCAATGATCAAGGTGATTAAATAGAAGTCAGCCGACGATATAGTAGCCAAATGCCAAGATGAATACCTTGGGCATGGTGAAGGCCTGAACCTAAATCCACGAGTTAAGGGGCAGAGCTAGCCTACCGATATGTTTCCAGTTGGATAAAGTTGAGGTGGCACACTGCCATGACACTCAGCTCAAATAAAGAGCTTCTCGGCACTATCGGTGGATAGAAGTTTATTACCGATAGGTAACCGCCCATTGCGGATCCAAATAATAGGTGCTATGGGGGGGCGCAGTTAGAAAGTACCGGATACCCGATTTATGTTTTTGAAAAAAAGGACAGCCTTTGATATTTCACTAAACATTGACTTCCTATACTCACCTTCAAACTCAAATATAAATGTTGCTTTTGACTTCATAATAAAATCAAACTCTAGCTCTGCTGATTTCGATAAAATCGATATATCTGCAAATCTAATCTCTTGTGCTATGTGCTTTTTTAATGAAATAGCATTAAGGCAAGATTTGCGATCAATTGAATCATGTACGATTAGCAGGTCTATGTCATTGTAGCTTTGTGAGTCGTTGAAATAGGAGCCAAAGCCATATAAAGTAGTTCTCAAATTTAGAGCCATCCATTCTCTTGAAAGTGATCTCTTTCATGCTGCGTCATATATGTCCAATACTTTTTTCTATTTATTGCAGCCATAAACCCTGAAATATCGAAAATACCCACATTTTCAGACATACAGTATCGTTTAACATCTAAGGAGTAGTCACACCAGTTTGAGCTTATTACGACAGCATCCAGCGAACCATAATTTTCACAAGCCTCAATATATTCAGCCACATCAAATGAATAACATTCGCAAATAAATACTCTTAACACACTTCCACTGTGCAAGCTAATACTATACAAGCCAGGCTCGATATTTTCTAAAGAATCTACTTTACTGTGCTCATGCATTCGCTGCTCAAAGAACTTGTAATTCCGGTAATAACTCATCCAAGGGAATTCTTCGTTGTGTGCTGTCATCTCAATTTCCAAAAATCAATTCATCAAAATCCGAAGGAAAGCGCAGAACTGCCTGATATGGGATCTCATCATTAACCCATTTTTCATAACTTTCTACGTGAGTTATAAATTTACTAACAACCCTTTGCTCTAACTTTGAGAAAAGAGTTCGATTTTCCTGAAGAACTTTTGCAATTTCACGATTGTTAGGAATAATCGTTGAAAGGCGAGCTGATATCCATAGAGCATAAACCTGATCGTTGTTTGGGTTCCTCTGAGCATTATCTGATAAGGGCCCATATTGTTCCCATGCTTGTCGATTTTCAGATAGATAGATTGATAACCTGTTTTTTAATTGCTCGACATTTTCAAACTTTTCCTGTGAAAGCCTGTTTGAAATATATCTTTCGTGCTCAGCCTTCATTTCGTGAAGAAGATCTACTGTAAATTCAAACTCGTTTTCTGCTTTGTCTATTAATGTATGATGATTTGGGCACAATAAAATTAGATTCTCATAACTATCACGCTCAATATCTGGCTGCGATGGATCGTAACGGCTTGAACCCGCTTTATTTCCCTTTATATGTGCCATTTCACCTAGTGTATAAGGTGCTGCTCCCCCCGCATCTTCAACTGACAATTTCTCTGAACACCTCCTAAAAGAGCAAATTCCAGCTGAATTTGACCATAGCAACTTAATTGATTTGCTTGTAATAGTCACTTGACTTCCTATGATATAAGTATTGAAAACATAACTCCCGCATTTGCGGCTAGATTGAAGCGCAGGTGAAAACCAGTCTGACAACATACGTGTTGTTAAGCATTGTCCACAGTTACAGTTGCGAAACTCTTTAGTTCAAAGGTAGTTCCAGGCTTGACGTATGTATACCTTCCTGGAAGTCCTTTTTTAATCCCCATGTGACATAAACTTTCAATAACGGAGCTCAATACAGAGTGGAATCTTTGAAGGTCATCAATATCCAGTGAGGGCAGATATTTTTCATGGACTATCCTATTTCTGATCTCCTGCATTTCCTTAATGCCATCGAAAATAGTTTCAGCCTGATTATACTTGCAAATGCTTACAGCTCTTTTTAATGATTCTTTGTATTTTCCTTTTGATGCTACTGAAGAAGCTTTCTCGGCAAGGCTTGATATAAAACCCATATAATCACCAGAATCCACCAATTCCTTAAGCTGTACTGTTCCCCTTCCATCCTTACTACCAACGTAGTCGTGCATATAATTTGGGTGCTTTATAAAAAGACACTTGAAAAACTGCTTCAAGGCTACTTCGTAAGTAGTGCACAAGCTGACAAGTGTTTGGGCCGCAAAGTGATTAAGAGAGCTTTTTAAGCTTTTTTCAGCATGATTCCTTAAGTCTGAAGCAGAATCAGGATGATGAAGGTTAGGATCAATCGTAAAATAGGTCATTGAGTCCTTGTGCGAATCCATCGCAGACTGATTGGTTACATATCCGTACATATCTTTAAACGCAACAAAATCTTCTAGTGCCTTCCACGCCCAATGGTCACCATCAAATTTCTCTTCGATCATCATTGTCCCTTTCTTGCCTATCAGTTAACTCAAAAGCAGCCTCATTATATCATCAGTTAATATATCCCAAGAGTAGAAAAACCCTCTAGCCAGGAAAAACAAATGAATCAGTATGCTAGCCAACATTGGTGGAAAATTGCTCTGGTAGATATATTGCGGCTTTTGATCATAGGCTTAAACCATTCAAATCAATAAGTTAACGTTCTTTTTACTGTGGATATGTGCAGCTGCTCTTGATCCTCGAAATGGAGAGATTGGAAAAGCAACAGGATGTATATAAAAGCAGCAGTGTGAGGCAGTTATGGATGATCTATTGCTTCAGGGTTCCTAGTTGAAAGGCAGTGAAGAGTATCAGTCTTAACTGCCATTTTTATACGCAACCGAAATTTTCAAAGCCTGAGTAATCAAAAATATAGGCACAAAAATAATCTTATTGAATTTTATTCAGTTTGTTTTAGTGTCAAAGCTGCGTAAAATCGGTGGATATTTATCGGTATTTGGGTCGTCATTAAGCAGCCTTCTAAAGGCCGATGACCAAAGAGCTTCAAGAAACCCAAGAATTTTCTAAAAGAACCATTCCCTCAAAGGAGAACGGTAGCGTGACGTAAGAGTAAGTAAAAGGCGCTGACCCAAGGTGCGCTAACACCTGGGGCCAGCTAACCAAATTGATATCATCACTATCAAAATGGCTATATGGATCATACGCTAGAAACCCGCTCGTCTTCAATAAAGTGGAGTCCATTCAGCAGTTTGGGGCATGTCCCTTGGCTCTGGAAGCGTTGCGTCTGCCTTTTCTACCTCTATGCCTATCGTTCTCGCGCCCCACCTAACACTTCCTTAACAGTTACTTTCAAATCCTTCCATTAAGGGAGGTCTACGCATGGTTTGAGTACTCATAGGAAGCAAATATGTTGATCTTAAAGCGCCGGACGGGTGAAAACTTACGGATTGGAGCGAACGTCTCAATTACGGTTTTGGAAGTTAAGGGTAATCAGGTAAAGATAGGTATACGTGCTCCCAAATCTCTGCCCGTTCACCGTGAGGAAATCTATAGACGTTTACAAAAGGAGAGGGTGTTGGGGGATGGAGTTGGTTGAGATTACGGAGCGCACGAAGCAGCGGCGCGCGTTGGTGTGTCCAGTAGGGAAGGCAAAACCAAAGCGAAGCGGCGGTTTTGGCGTCCCTCTGGCTGGTCTTCTTAACTCTCTATGATGCCTTGCTTAATTAGTGTTTTTTTCGCAAACCCTACGAAGAAATAGATAGCGACTGCATGAATAGCGCCGATAATCGCAACTGAGAACAAAAGAACTGAGCCGCTTACTTCATGGCCAGATTCGGAAAGTGCGATAGCTCCGAAAATAGCTTGAATAAGCATGTTAATTGTGATGAGGCCAATCACTACCCTGGTTTTTTCACTTTTATTGAAATAGCGACGATTCTTATTAGCAAAAGAAGAACATACCCAAAATATCGTGCCTAATAATATTCCGATATTTACACCGCTATTACTGTCAATGCCAAAGTAGTTAAGTGTAAACCCTATGATGAAAATCAGTGTTATATAAGTTAAAGTGAACCGGGTTAATACTCCTCGAATGCTCATTACCTCTCCTTGTGTAGTTAATGCCCTCAGTATAAGCGAGGAGCGCGGCGACGAGTCTAGCTGGATGGGCGTTTATGACTGAGCTCGTTATATGATTTATGCCACACTTTCTCGTTCCTTATTTGTGACCAAACCACCTGCGTTACTAATTATTTTTTGTCTTATCTCATCAGATGATGTTTCTTTTGCAGCCTCTAATTCTGATGGTGTGATACCTACAACCTGAATAAGATTAACTGCTCCAGATTTAATGGCAAAGTTTTCTGGGAAATTCACAGGGTGAGTAAACATCATCGTTTTTATGGAAGTAGAAAGTGCAAGGGGAACACGGTGCCCATAATAAAGGGGCGGAAAATTGCCCATCTGACCGGAAATGAGAAGTAAATTATAAGCCATTAAGGTTTGTAAAACTCCAATTGCCCAATCCGCCTCTTCGTCTGTTTCCATGACAAACTCTACGCCCAATCCAGAAAACTTTTCCGGTTCCTCAGTCTCCCAAGGGTTGGACATACCAGATGTAACATAAGCCCAGGTATTCCTTGTTTCGGATGGCTGACTCTTGAAAACTCCATGCGTTAACCAGCGAGGATCAACAGCCTTAGCATTCATGCGATCAAAGGTTTCGTTTGATAAAGTATAAATTCCGGGCCCTAGATCACCAAATATTCCCCTGTATATTGTTTCTTCTCGTTCTTTCCAGGAGTCTTCAAGGAAGCTCATACTTTTTCCTTCACATAATATTTATATGGTAATCAATTTGACCACTATTATCATGATTATCATCCTGGAATCAATCTAGCGAAGAAATGCGTAAAACCTTGAGGAATTAATAAATCACACACAAGCTTGAACTCTTGTCCCAAATACAAAAATGATCACTTTGCCCACTATCCCCACTGAATAGACTTTCTCTAACTCCCTAGACCTTTCAATCTATCAGGATCTTTATAAAAAATAGCAGTCGAACCGATTGAAAATCATATTGATTTCTTATCAGGTACTTAGGAGGGTTGAAAAATTGAGAGGTGCTCGAAGCGTTTTAGCGCCCTTTAAAGTGTATACTTATTCGTAAAGCTGATTTTGGAGCTGACAAACCCATGGACGATGCAGGTACCTTGAGCACATACTCGGATTCTGAAGTTGATAGAAAATCGAAAGGCACTAGTTCAAGAAGGGGTTGCCTGATTTATATCAAAAAAAGAAAAGGGGGCAGAGCCCCCCTTTTTTAAATCAGATCCGCTTTTTAATGGAGCGGATTACCAGAACCATTAAAGGTTGCTGATTTCTTCAAGCTGCTGTTGCAGACGCTCGTGAGCACCTTTCATTTCTGCAAGCTTATCCTTCTCCTTGGCAACAACGGCTTCGGGGGCTTTGTCTACAAACTTGGGATTGTTGAGTTTGCCTTCAACTCGTGCGAGTTCTTTGGAAAGTTTATCAATCTCTTTTTGTAGACGAGCGCTTTCGGCTTTAACGTCGATCAGGCCGGCCATGGGTACCAGCAATTCCATATCGCCTACCAGGGCGGTGGCGGAGGCTGGTGCAGCTTCTCCACTTTCCAGCCAGGTGATTTCTTCGAGGCTCGCCAGTTTGATCAGCAGGCTGCGGGCTTGCTCCAGCAGTTCTTTGTCACGGTTGGAACCGCCGCGCAGGAGCAGTGGGATTTTCTTGGCTGGGGAAATGTTCATTTCACCGCGAATATTGCGCACCCCTTCAATAACCTGCTTCAACCAGGCAACAGCCGCTTCCGCTTCCTCGTCGATCTTGCTTTTATCGGCCTCTGGGTACTGCTGCAGCATAATGGTGTCACCGTTGGCACCGGCGAGGGTTTTTACACGCTGCCAGATTTCTTCGGTGATAAACGGCATCAGCGGGTGGGCCAGACGCAAAATGGTTTCCAGTACGCGGATCAGGGTGCGGCGGGTGCCTTTCTTCACTGCGTTGGAGGCGTTGTCGTCCCACAGTACCGGTTTGGACAGTTCCAGGTACCAACTGCAGTACTCGCTCCAGATAAAGTCGTACAGGGCCTGGGAGGCGAGGTCGAAGCGGTAGGTGTCCATGGCTTCGCGTACGGTAATTTCGGTGCGCTGTAACTGGGAAATAATCCAGCGGTCAGCGATGGTCAGTTCATAGTCGCTACTGTTGTCCTGGCCACAGTCCTGCCCTTCGCAGTTTTGCAGCACGTAGCGGGAGGCATTCCAGATCTTGTTACAGAAATTGCGGAAGCCTTCGATACGGCCCACATCAAACTTGATGTCGCGGCCGGTGGATGCCAGTGAGTAGTAGGTGTAGCGCAGGGCATCGGTACCAAAAGCAGAGAAACCTTCGGGGAAGTCCTTGCGGGTTTGCTTCTCGATCTTTTCGCGCAGGTGCGGTTGCATCAGACCAGAGGTACGCTTCTCTACCAGGGTCTCCAGGTCGATACCGTCGATCAAATCGATGGGATCGATTACGTTGCCCTTGGATTTGGACATCTTCTGGCCGTGGTTGTCGCGCACCAGGCCGTGCACGTACACGGTGTTAAACGGTACTTCTTTTTTGAAGTAGAGGGTCAGCATCATCATGCGTGCAACCCAGAAGAAAATAATATCGAAGCCGGTAACCAGTACGGAGCTGGGGTGGAAGGCTTTCAGTTCTTCGGTATCTTCTGGCCAGCCCAGGGTGCCGAAGGTCCACAGGCCGGAGGAGAACCAGGTGTCGAGTACGTCGTCGTCCTGGCGCAGGCTGATATCGGCGCCCAGGTTGTGCTTCTCGCGGACTTCCTCTTCGCTGCGGCCAACGTAGACTTTGCCGTCGTTGTCGTACCAGGCGGGGATGCGGTGACCCCACCACAGCTGGCGGGAGATACACCAGTCCTGGATATCGCGCATCCAGGAGAAGTACATGTTTTCGTAGTTTTTCGGTACGAACTCAACGCGGCCATCTTCAACAGCGGCGATGGCTTCATCGGCCAGGGGCTGGGTTTTTACGTACCATTGATCGGTGAGCCAGGGCTCGATGACGGCGCCGGAGCGGTCTCCGTGAGGTACCTTGAGGGTGTGGGGCTCTACTTTTTCCAGCAGGCCGAGGGCGTCCAGGTCATCGACAATCTGGGTGCGCGCGGCAAAGCGCTCCATGCCCCGGTATTTTTCCGGCACTGCGTCGTTCAGGTGGGCGTCGGCATCGAGGATGTTGATCATCTCGAGGTTGTGGCGCTGGCCCATTTCGTAGTCGTTGAAGTCGTGGGCTGGGGTGATTTTTACACAGCCGGTGCCGAATTCACGATCGACGTATTCGTCGGCAATAATCGGGATTTCGCGGTCGGTCAGTGGCAGCTTGATGGTTTTGCCAATCAGCTGCTGGTAGCGCTCGTCTTCCGGGTGTACGGCTACGGCGGTATCGCCGAGCATGGTTTCCGGGCGGGTAGTGGCAACGACCAAGTGGCCGGAGCCATCGGAGAGTGGGTAGCGGAAGTGCCACAGGTGGCCCTGCTTCTCTTCGTTTAATACTTCCAGGTCGGAGATTGCAGTGTGGAATTTCGGGTCCCAGTTCACCAGGCGCTTGCCGCGATAAATCAGGCCGTCTTCATAGAGTTTGATAAAGACTTCCTGCACCGCTTTGTAGAAGCCGTCGTCCATGGTGAAGCGTTCGCGGGACCAGTCGGGGCTGGCGCCCAGGCGGCGCAGCTGGCGGGTAATGGTGCCGCCGGACTCTTCCTTCCACTCCCAGACTTTCTCAATAAACTTGTCGCGGCCCAGGTCGTGGCGGGATACGCCTTCGGCGCCCAGCAGGCGCTCTACCACCATCTGGGTGGCGATACCGGCATGGTCGGTGCCCACTTGCCACAGGGTGTTGTCTCCCTGCATGCGGTGGTAGCGAATCAGGGCGTCCATGATGGACTCCTGGAAACCGTGGCCCATATGCAGGCTGCCGGTGACGTTCGGCGGCGGAATCATAATGCTGTAGGGCTTGGCCTCAGTATCCCCGGAAGGCTTGAAGTAGCCGTTCTCCTCCCAGGTTTTGTACCACTGCTGTTCGATGGCGTTGGGCTGGTATGTTTTGTCCATGCGGGCGGGAAACCTTGTGTTTAACTGACTGCGTGCACAGCGTTTTGGCTCAGGATAGTCTGGTGCTTGCTCGGGCTGCGCGGAAAAGGCGGCAATTATACCGCCGGGGGTAGGGTGGGCAAAAGGCAGCTTTGGGGCTAAATCGCACTCAGTCCCAGATCTCTAGTTCGTCGACCACTTTTTCTATCTGGGCACGCAGCTGTTTTTCCAGTTGAGGAAGCTGTTGGGCTACCAGTTCTTCAATGAGGTCGCTGCGCTGGCGATCCTTTTCCGAGGGCTCCAATTTTTCTGTCGGGCCCTCCCGCTCAGCGATCGCCTGGGCCATTACCAGTGCCTGGGTGCGGGTACCCGCGCTGGCGGTTTCTATGGCCTCGGGTTTGGTTTGGGGCTGCCTTTCATGGGATGGAATACGCCCCCCGGTAAGCCGCGAGCGAATATGGGCTGGCAAGAAGGGATTATCGGGTGCCGGTACAGGAGCCTCCGCGGCTGTATCCGTTGCGGTTGTATGATCCGTGTCAGTCCCCTCACTATTCGATTGAGCGTTATTGCCAGGCTGGTCATCATCGTCATGGGCTGACGCTTCCTGGGAAACCTGGATTTGGGGCTCTGCCGTTGTTTTGCTGGGCAGGCTTTGTAAGGGGCGCAATAGGGCTAGATCCGATTCGGCCAACTGCACCTTATGTTCTCCGCCCAGTGTCTCCTCGATTGGGGAAAACAATATGGGCAGGTCCTCTTCTAAGGCGTCATCCATTGGGGAAGGGGGCGGGGCTTCTGGTTCAGGGGACAACATTGGAGGCTCTATAGGAGGTGCAGCGGTTAGGGTTTTTGGCTCATCCTTCCCCGTTACTTGGCCCGCTACCTGGTTGAGCAGTGGGATTTCATCGAGATCGTCACTGTTGAGTAGGTCGTGCAGTGAGTTCAGCTCATCGAGCAGCTCGCTGGAAGGTTTGCGTGGTTGTCCGCGCTGCTTGTGCTTGTTCTTTCGACCGGACATGGCGGTAGTTAGTGATTACATGCTCTGGTTGATCTTATGGGATTGTAACGGATATCCGCGATCGCGGAAGTGACCAAATCGCGATCGTGAGCGTTGCAGGGCATTGGCTTCTTGAACGACGATCTCGGCGAGACGTTCGAAGCGGCTGAACCAGTTGGGGACTTTGCTGCACAGGTTGATCAGTAGGCCGTGGTGTGCCTGCGGATCTTCACCGCAGTTGATTTCGATAGCTGCCTGCTCGCCATTCTCTTGGTTGGCATGAGGCAGGAAACTGTCTTCACGGAAGGTCCACAACAGCTGGTTGAGTTGCTCGGCCCGTTCCTGATTATCCACGGCAAGCAGAACCCGAAGACCGTTGCGATAGGCCTTTTCCGCCAGGCGGCAGGCGAAGATATCCGCTTGCTGGGGCTGATCGGAGGAGAGGATGTAAAAGTCGATACGGGTCATGCTGGCTTTTATTTGTACAGAGACGACAACGGCCCGCGAGGGGCCGTTACGGCTGCCGCTCGGGGGCGGCTATTGTGCGCTTTTGCCAGTTATTTTCCCAGCAGGTATTCCACCAGAAGCGGTACCGGACGTCCGGTGGCCCCTTTGGCGGCACCGGATTTCCACGCGCTACCGGCGATGTCCATATGTGCCCAAGTGTACTCTTCGGCAAAGCGGGACAAGAAACAGGCGGCGGTTACAGAGCCGGCATCGCGGCCGCCGATGTTTTGCATATCGGCAAAGTTGGAGTCCAGGGCGGGCTGGTACTCATCCCAAAGCGGCATTTGCCAGGCGCGGTCGCCACTGGTTTCGCCGGCCTTGAGCAGGTCTTGGGCGAGTTCTTCGTTATTGGCATAGAGGCCAGTGGCGTGGTGGCCGAGAGCGATTACACAGGCACCGGTGAGAGTGGCGATATCGATGACCGCGCGCGGCTTGTACTTGCTGGCATAGGTGAGTGCGTCGCAAAGTACCAGGCGGCCTTCGGCATCGGTGTTCAGAATCTCGATAGTCTTTCCGGACATGGAGGTGACGATATCACCAGGCTTGCTGGCGCGGCCGCTGGGCATATTTTCTGCGGCGGCGACCAGGCCCACCACATTGATAGATGGTTGCAGCTCCACCAGGGCGTTCATTACACCGAAAACACTGGCCGCACCGCCCATATCGTATTTCATTTCATCCATAGCTTGGCCGGGCTTGATGCTGATACCACCGCTATCGAAGGTAATGCCTTTGCCCACCAGCACAATGGGTTTTTCGCTGGTTTTGCCACCCTTGTAGTTCATGGCGATCAGGGCGGGGGGCTGGTCACTGCCTTTTGCTACGCTGAGAAGTGCGCCCATTCCAAGCGCTTTCATTTTTTTCTCGTCGAGCACAGTTGTGGAGAGCTTTGTGTGTTTTTTGGCCAGTGTGCGGGCCTGAGCTGCCAGATAGTTGGGTGTACAGATATTGCCAGGCAGATCACCCAGTTCCCGTGCTACATTGCTTCCCAGTGCTTGGCCGGCACCAATCTCCATCCCTTTTTGGATGGTTTTTAGCTGCTTGCGATCAATGGCATGCAGGGTGAATTTGGTGAGAGGGTAGGGTTTAGCATCAGTGAGGCACTGGGTGAAGCGGTAGGTGGCCAGACCTGTGGCCAGCGCAATCTGCTGGGCCTGCCAGGTTTTATCAGCCCCTTTTACTTCGAGCTCGCACAGGTAGCTGGTAGCGTCTTTGAACTTTTTCACCACTGCGGCACTGGCGCTGGCCAGCTTGCGGAACTCTGCCTGGCTGATGTCTCCCTTGCCGGTGCGAACGACCAGCACTCGCTCACTGGGTCCGTCCAGCAGGTCGATTAACTGGGTGCTGCCGGGTTTTACGCCCAGGTCACCACGCTTGAGAATTTTGCCAATAGTTCCTTTTGCGAGTTGATCGAGGTTTTTACCGCTGGGGCTTAAGCCATTTTTAGCATCAGCTGAAATAACGGAACAGGCTGCGCGCTGTTTGGAGATATCCGAGACCTTTGCGGAGAACTGCATTTTTCGCTTTCCTTAAAATCTGACAATAGATTGCATAGCTCTGAACCGAGACATAGCAAGAATTTTTAGTGATAATGCGTCGCACAAGTTTAACCTGCTCGTCTATGGATTGCTGTACCTAGTGGGCAACTTGTTCGACTGAAGTCCAATTCATCACACCGCTGTCACCAAGGAATTCGTTCGCCCTGTGATTATTTTCCGCTATCTCTGCCGCGAGCTGCTGTTTGCCACGCTGGCGGTCAGCGCAGTTTTGCTATTAATGGTGATGAGTGGCCGATTTGTGAAATACCTTGCGGAAGCCGCCGCAGGGGACCTTTCGGCTAATATCCTTTTCTCCTTAATGGCCTACCGCTTACCGGGATTCCTGGAATTGATATTGCCACTGGGATTATTCGTCGGGATTCTTTTGGCCTATGGGCGCCTCTATATAGAGAGCGAAATGACAGTGCTGCACGCCTGTGGTTTCAGCGAATGGCGTTTGCTGTTTTACACCCTGGCACCGGCTCTGGCAGTGGCTTTGTTTGTGGCATCAATGAGTTTGTACCTCACCCCCGCTGGTGCCGAGCGTTCCAACCTGATGCTCAACGCGGAAAAATCCCGCAATGAGTTTGATCACCTGATACCGAAGAAATTTATATCCACCAGTGGCGGCCAGGCAGTGTATTACGCAGAGGCCCTGAGTGAGGATAAGTCCACCATGCTGGGAGTGTTCCTCGCCGAGTTGAGGGCCACGGAAGCTGAGACTGAGGCGAATCGCCAGGTGGTTACTCGCGCCAAGGAAGGGGTCCAACAAATCGACCCCGAGACAGGGCTGCGCTACCTGGTACTGCGCGATGGCTACCGTTATGAGGGCGTGCCGGGTGAGCGGGAATACCGGCAGATGGAGTTCTCCAGCTATGAAGTGTTGATGGAGGCGCCACGGTTGCGCAGTCGTTGGCGCGACCAAATTGAGTCGGCCCCCACTACGCAGCTGATTGGCAGTGACAACCCCAGGGAGACGGCCTACCTCTACTGGCGCTTGAGTTTGCCGGTATTGGTGTTGGTGGTTGCGGTGCTGGCAGTACCGCTATCGCGTACTAATCCCCGCCAGGGACGCTTTATCAAGATGTTCCCCGCGATACTCCTATACCTCATTTACCTGGTGGTTCTGCAGGGGGTTCGCGGGGCTGTAGAGGATGGCAAGTTCGCCAACCCCGCGGTGATCTGGTTGGTACACCCGCCCTTCCTACTAATTGGGTTATTGCTTCTGGCGGCGAGGAATTGGCGCCCTAAACCCAAACCATTGCCGGAAGGTGTTAAGGAGTCGGCCGATGTATAAGTTGGATATGTATATTGGCCGCACCATTGCCCTAGCAGTTTTCGTGGTGCTACTGATTATTCTCGGCCTGGATATTATTTCCGCCATTATCGACCAATTGGGAGACCTCAAGCGCGATTACGGCTTTAGCCAGGCAATACAATATGTCCTGTGGAGATTGCCAGGGCGTATCTACGAGCAGTTGGGTTTCTCCGCCCTCGTGGGATGTATGGTGGGGCTGGGAACACTGGCCGGCACCAGTGAACTGACCGTTATGCGCGCGGCTGGTGTCTCTATTGGTCGTATTGCCTGGGCGGTAATGAAACCAATCATTCTGTTGATTTTTATCGGTTTGGCCCTGGCGGAGTTTGTGATTCCCAAGACCAATGTAATCGCCGAGAACAACAAAGCGCGCGCCCTGGGTGAACTCGAAGCGAGCGGTCTTGAAAGCGGTTTGTGGTTAAAAGACAGTGGCGAATTTGTGCACTTTAATGCTGCCCTGCCAGATGGTGAACTCTATGGCGTAACCCGTTATCACTTTGCGGATAACCGGGAGCTGCAATGGGTGGAGTTCTCTGAACGGGGGCAGTTTCAGAATGAGCAGTGGCTGCTTAAGAACAGTCGCAGCACCCAGTTCCTGGGGGAAGATACGCAGAGTAAAGACCTGCCAACCAGTGTATGGAAAGCGGAGGTCTCGCCGGAGTTGTTTGCCCTGATTGTGCCGCTGCCCTCAGACCTTTCCCCGCGCAACCTCTGGGATTACGGTACTTACCTGGATCGTAAGGGTGAAGATTCCGGGCGCTACTGGCTGGAGTTTTGGAAGAAAATACTGCAACCACTGACCATTGCCAGTTTGGTTATGGTGGCAATTTCTTTCATCTTTGGCCCACTGCGTGAAGTAACCACCGGGTTGAGAGTGTTTACCGGGATTATGGTGGGGATCATCTTCCAAACTGTGCAGGGGATACTCGGCCCCTCTTCACTGGTTTTTGGTTTTCCACCACTGCTGGCTGTACTGCTACCGGTTCTTCTTTGTTTTGGTGCGGGCTGGCTATTACTCAAGCGGGCCCGATAGGGCCCCTTGAGCTTAATTTATTGGCAGTTACCCTTTTTTCTTCTTTTTGGGTAAAAGGCGCACTTGAGACTCTGAAATCAAGTCGTGCCAAGTAGCCTTGTCGGAGCGGGCCCAGGCGGAAAAGTAGCCGAGGCCCAGGCAGGCGATAGAGAGAGGGGCGACAATGGCTCGCAGGATACATTGGCGCCAAGTAAGCTGTACGCCATCTGGATTCGCCACGATCAAGCGCCACGCGCGCATTCCCACAGTTTGTCCGGCTACCCGCCAAGACCAAAAGAAGTAGCCGGCGATTACCGCTAGAGCGCCCAGTTGATAAATTGGTCCGCCGACACATGGGCTGTAATCCATAGCTTCTGGTTGGCAGCTTAACCCACCAAATACCGAGGCCACTGGCAGGGCGATAAAGCCGTACACCATCATCAGTCCCATCAGGATTAGCAGGTCGTACATCAGGGCCGCCAAGCGCCGGCCGACGCTGGCGATTGGAAGTTCGGGAAATGAAGAAGGGGTACTTGAGCTGCTCACGGCTATCTCCGCCAAAATCGATTGGCGGAGATTCTAACAAAACTAGGGGAGGGCAAGGGCAAGTCGTCTGCCAGGTCTAAAATTCGTACTCGAAAGAAATCTTGAATTTGTCGTCAGAAAGGTTGATGCCATAATCTACCGAGTTGCCTATCTTGCCCCGGTTGGTGGTGTAACGCAGAAGACTTTTTTGCACCGTGCTCTTGTTGCGCTGCTTGTAGGTATCTAAACCAATCTTAACAATTTTGAATAGTGCCTTACCGCCAGTGGTTGGTCGAAACTCACTGGGGTAGGTATGCATTTGTAGCCACTGGTAGTTGAGGCGTCGTTGCGTACTATTCATGGAATTACTGCGAAGATAATCTGCGGCTTGGAATAGTGCAGCATTGTCCATGGCGAAGGCACTGTCGGAGAAAAACAGGTTCACGGATTGTATATTTAGGGCTTGTTGAGAATCGGGGATAAAAAGTTCGTCCGCTGAGCAGATACAACAGGTGGGAAATAGCAGTAATCCAACTGTTTTGGGTAAGGATTTGCCCGGTCTGATTCTGAAACTGCAGAGTGCCATTCTATCTACCCCAGGTGTTGCATCTCATTTCGGAAGGCCGCAAGCGGTCGTTGAATTTATTATGGGATACCCACCTCGAAGCGTTTTCCCATAGAAAATAGGCGGCTTCTGCTACTTCACTTACTGGACAGTCGCAAATTGTCGGAAACATCCCTGAAAGCCGCATGGATTGGACCCTTTTCCATTTTTGTCCAAGCAGTCCTAGCTGTGATCAGGAGAGCGCCAATGTTTTTTTATTATTTTTTTGATATTGGTGCGCCATGATTGATGAAAAAACGGTCTTGCTTTGAGCGCTGTATTTGAGGGGAGCTTGTGGGTTTTCAGTAGACTTGAGCGCGAAAGTGTCGCTGAAAGCGACTACGCTGATAACCGGGCATTCAAAAACTGGCGCCAGTAACTGCTTTAGGGGTTAAGGGCAAACTTGTCCTGCCAGGATTAATGAGGCAGGTTTTCCGGTCGTTGGGTTGAGGGGTTCTTGCAGGGTGGTGAGCATCAATCCATGTTCGATGAATAATTGGGTCCAGCTTGATAGCGTACGGAAATACCAGGGCGCTGCCTCCTGAAAATCACCCTCTACACCTTGCCAGGAACCCGGTCGCCATCCATCCAGGTACTTTTCATCGCCACAGGAGAGTAGGGGATGTAAAGTTTGGAGGAGTAGATACCCTTGTGGGTTGAGCAGGGAGCAAGCCCTGTGAAAAATGGCATTGGTGGCTTCCTCCCCAATCAGAGAGAAGTTGCATACAATCAAATCAAATTTACGCTCAAATGCCTGCGGATCTAGCTCTTCATAACAAACGGTACGGAATTGTTGCCGTTCTTGCCCTCGGCGCTTGGCTTCATTAATTAACTCGTCCACGCCATCAATCCCCCAGACATCCATGCCCTCTGCTGCCAGGCGGCGGGATAGCCATCCTTCACCACAGCCAATATCCAGCACGCTGGAGGGATTATGCACAAGGACAGCCTCAAAAATTGCCTGGTCGGTGATCAGCCTGCGGCTGGGTATTGCCCCCCGATCTACCACCTTCACCCACTCGCCGGCATTATTGTGCCAGCTGCGTAGGACTTTATTGTCACTAAATTCGCAATCCCTCATCTTTGCGTTCCTTCATCCCTGTAATTTTGACGAGGTTGAGTGTACCGTCGAGGAAAATCCAGCTGCAAAGGTGCTGAGGTCCCATGTCCACTCAAATGGTGTTTGATTATGTGATCGTAGGTGCCGGCTCTGCCGGCTGTGTATTGGCCAACCGGCTGAGTGCTGATGAGCAGCATCGTGTTTGCCTGCTCGAGGCAGGGCCCCCGGATCGCAGTCCGTTGATATCCATGCCCCTGGGTATCGGGATGTTGATGTCAGGCACAGACTATAACCTCCACCATTACACGGAACCACAGCAAAGCCTGAACAAGCGTCGATTGTTCTGGCCGAGAGGCCGTACCCTCGGGGGCAGTAGCGCGATTAACGCGATGGTTTATATCCGTGGTCAAAGTGAGGACTATGATGCCTGGGAAACCGCAGGTAATGCAGGCTGGGGATGGCGTAGTTTATTGCCTTACTTTCTTCTCTCGGAGGGCAATGAGCGTGGCAGTGATGCGCACCATAGTGGCTATGGACCGCTCACGGTAAGTGATCTGAAATGGAAAACTGAGTCTGGGCAGGCTTTCCTGCGCGCAGCTCAGTCTGCTGGACACCGGGCAAACAGTGATTTTAATGGCAGCCAGCAGAATGGAGTGGGCTTTTACCAGGTAACACAGCGCAGAGGTCGGCGGTGCTCTGCTGCTGCAGCCTATTTACATCCGATAAAAAAGCGTCCCAATTTACGAGTACTCACGCGTAGTCCAGTCGCTCGGCTGATATTGAGAGGTGACAGGGCTGTGGGGGTGGAATTACTCAATGGTAAAAAAATATTGGCCAATAAGGAGGTATTGCTCTGCGCAGGCGCAATACAGACCCCGCACTTACTATTACTCTCAGGCATTGGCCCACAAGAGGAGCTGCGTAAGTTTGATATTCTGCCGCAGAACCACCTGCCAGGGGTGGGTAAAAACCTTCAGGACCACCTCGATATCTCTCAGGTGGTGGAGACCTCAGACCCAATCACTTTTTCGAATGACTTGTGGGCGAGAGTGAAGCACGCCATGCGTGCGCCTGAATGGTTCTTCCTGAATCGGGGCCCATTGACCAGTAATGTTGCCGAAGCGGGGGGATTCGCGAGTTCAACCTTGGCCAACGGCCGCCCGGACATACAATTCCACTTCACGGCAGTGCCATCCTTTGAACACGGTTTCAATAAACAGTCGGGGTATGGTTACACCTTGCATGCATGTGCATTGCGTCCCAAAAGCCGTGGTGAAATAACTCTCAATACAGAGGATCCCAAGGCCCTGCCGAGTATCCAACCCAATTATCTTAGCGAGCCTGAAGATATGCAGGTGATGCTGGAGTCATTCGAAATGGCTCGGGACATCATCCACCAGGAAGATTTACAACGCTACCAGAAGCGCCTCTGGCTGCCGGAGCATAAGCTCAGCAGCAAGGCTTCCATCAAACACTATATTCGTCAGCATGCCGAGACAATTTATCACCCGGTGGGCACTTGTAAGATGGGCAATGATGATCTCGCAGTAGTCGACGCGGAGTTAAAAGTACATGGAGTAGATGGACTGAGGGTTGTGGACGCCTCCATAATGCCGGCCCTGATCAGCGGTAATACCAATGCACCGGTGATCGCAATTGCGGAGAAGGCAGCGGATCTTATTTTACAGCGCACCCCTCCCTCAATGATGAAGAATACACAAGTTCAGGAAGTTGAATGATTTGGCAATGTCCCCTCTGCGCAACGCCATTGACGCTGGGTAAAGATACCTGGCACTGCAGTAACCGGCACAGTTTTGATCGCGCGCGGGAGGGTTACGTTAATTTGTTACCCGTCTATCGCAAGCGGCGCAAGGATCCGGGAGATTCCACAGAAATGCTGCATGCCCGTCGCCGCTTTCTCAAGGCGGGCTATTATCGCCCACTAGTGGACACGATTACCGCGCTGCTGCCCTACCAGTCTGGGCGCCGGCTTTTGGATATCGGTTGTGGCGAAGGTTACTATTTACGCCAGTTGGAGTCTGCCGGATGGCACGGCCATGCCTTGGCCGGGGTAGATATTTCCAAGTCAGGCGTCCGTATGGCGGCTAAAGCCGACAGTGGTGCTCAGTTTGTTGTATCCAGTAATACCAACCTGCCAGTGGCTTCAAATAGCGTGGATCACCTCTTACGTATTTTTGCGCCTGCACCGGATACTGAGATGCTTAGGGTAATAAAGGAGGGGGGGCATTTGCTGGATGTTTCTCCCGGTCCAGATCACTTGTGGAGTTTGAAGGGACACCTCTACCGGGAGCCTCGTAAACACCCAGCCCCAAAATTGATTGAGGGGCTGTATCCCGAGGTCGATTTACGCTGCTGTTTTCCTTTTGAATTGCGCGGGCACGAAGCGATTGCGGATTTTCTCGCGATGACGCCTTTTGCCTGGAAGGGCAATCGAGAGGCTCGCGCGAAGCTTGAAGGACAGGAAAGCCTGGTTCTCGAGGCGGATTTTATTGTTCGTCGTTTCATCAAGAGAAAATAATCTAGTAGAAATGACAGCGAAATACTTTGTGTATGCGTTGGTACTCCCTGTAGTAGAGGTCTAAGAAAGAGTTATGGCGACACCTAAAGACTATGCGTTTATGCGCAGAGCCCTGGAATTAGCCGAGCTTGCCGCAGAGCGGGGAGAAGTACCGGTTGGGGCCGTATTGGTGCGGGAAGGTAAAATCATTGGCGAGGGCAGTAATCGCCCTATTGGCAACTGTGACCCCAGTGCTCATGCGGAAATTGTCGCATTACGTCACGCGGCGGAGGCAGAGCAAAACTACCGCCTGCCAAATACCACGCTTTACGTCACCATCGAGCCCTGCACAATGTGTTTTGGAACCTTGATGCATGCGCGTGTTGGTCGTTTGGTTTTTGGTGCCAAAGAGCCACGTGCCGGCGTGGTGGAAAGCCAGCTGAAGCTTGGTGAAGCTGGTTTCTTCAATCACAAAATTTCTGTGGAGTCTGGTGTGATGGCTGAAGAGGCCGGGAGGCTGGTGCGCGAGTTTTTCCATGATCGACGCTGAATTGGCTTTTGCCTTTGCGGTGAACAGCATCATTGTTGCTATTGTGGTGCTGATTCATCATGAAGTCCTCAATGCTTTGGTACACCTGGGGCGCTGGCTACCGGTGCGGCACAACTTTGCCATAGTGCTGGGGGTGTTTGGTGCCCTTTTGGCTCATGTAGCGGAAATCTGGCTCTTCGCCTATGGCTATTACTTTATGGTGAATTCGCCTTACTTCGGCACACTAGAAGGTAATTTCAACGGCAGCCTGCTTGATTGTGCGTATTTCTCATTTACCACTTATACCTCCCTTGGCTTTGGCGATATTGAGCCTTTGGGGCATCTACGCTTCACTGCTGGCTTAGAGGCTTTAACGGGGTTGGTCATGATTACCTGGACGGCCTCTTTCATGTTTTTAAAAATGCAGCGCTATTGGGATATCTAGGGAGCCACTGAATAATTCCATAAGATCTATGCGGGCCTTGTGGAGTGTTCACACTATGCGTTGTGCTCTCTTGAAAGGTCTTAGATATTTGTGCAAAGCCACTTTTTGATAGAGAACGGCTCTGAAACCCAGAGGCATCACGGAATTATTCAGAGGCGCCCTGGTTATCTCTTGAATTAGAGTTTCATTCGGGCAGTGCGCCCTGGGCGTTTCTTTGGTTTCTCTGCTGGGTAAAAATCGCCTTTAAAACGATATAGGTAGCTATGTCTTTCAATACTGCGCCACAACTTGCCAAAAGGGTGTAGCCAATAAAGCCAACGGGCCACCTTGGCCTTGTGGACGTTAGATTTTTCGATACTGGAAATGTGTTCGGTTTCCCATAGTAGATGGGGCTCGATACCATAAAGCTTCAGATCAAACTGCCAAAAGTGATCAAAGACCTTATCGATAGGCTCGAAAATCCGCCTGGCATACCTCAGAACCTTTTCCATTCCACTGCGATTGATCAAATAACCCTGGGCCCCGCACCAACCCCGCTCTGGGCGAACTAGCTTGTGCACACCATCATTGAGGGATCTGATGATCTTGCGCTTGCGTACTTTCAGGCCCATCAAACGGATCATTTCCACTTCTGGGGGCAATCGCTCCAGCTCCGCCAATACTCTGGCAAAGTCACCTTCCACTTGAACGTCATCCTCAAGGATACATACCCTTTGTAGACCAGCCTGATAAGCCTGACGAATAGCGCGAAGGTGAGCCAGATAACAACCAATCTCAGAACTTTTCAGCTCACATAAGTGACGCCAACGCGTGATAGCGTTACAGAGAACCTCATCTTCCTCAAGCTTGGGTATACCATTGCGCCCTTCAACGCCAGCGACTTGGCTGGCACGAAGGCGCTGAGATTTCAGGGTTCCCAGTAACCGATTTACAGTTTCGCCCTCTGGATACATTGTGATTACCCAACAGGGCGTGTGGGCAATAAACAAAGGGGTTTTTTGCTGCCGCCGGTTGAGTGCAGGCCGAGTGCGTAGAGGAATTTGTGGGGCAAAGCGGTGGCGAGAGCGCAGGGGCAAACGTTCGGCTTTTGCAGCCGCTAATGACCAACTGGGTACAGAGTGATTCCTGCGGCGTTTTTCTAGTGCCACAATTTCTGATTTCTCTGTAAATGGATAAAACCACCGATAGGAAACTGCAGTCTGGCTAGTGAGATATAGGATTCGCACATATTTCTATTCCATCAGCAGGAGGGCTAAAAAGGCAATTCAACAGGGTCAGTAGGGGAGTGAATGCATAATTTCATCTATTTTTACCTAACCCCCAGCGTCTTGAACGCTATCCTCCTAGATCATCGCCATCCAAAATTTTGCCTTGGCTAATCTTAAGGTCCGACTATCCAGTCGGTATAGGCTTTTAGGAAATGGTCAGTACTTCTGGGCGATAGAGCTTTTAGTTGCCACTGAATAACTGTGGGAATTGGGGAGTAAAAAGATTGCGAGGTTGAGCTGGCTTTTGCTGTGTGAGCAATGAGCCGACTTTTAGGCTGTATACGTTTGTGTTCGCATTTCTTATACCTAGGCAGGTATTCTGTACTGCAAGAGCGCTAGCTTGAATGAAATAAGAGAATTTACTCTGTAAGCATCAAGTTATTTCTTGATAGCGACATTTCGATTTTTTTGTATTTCCGAGCCTGATTTATTGGACATTCTATGAAGTTGAATTTTATTAAGATGGCACTCATTCTGGGCTTATTGAGCTGTGTTGGGCCTGTTGCTATCGATATGTATCTGCCGGCCCTACCGGATATCGCCCAGGATTTGGGAGCGCCTATCGAGGCTGCTCAATACACCCTAATATCTTACTTTGTTGCTTTTGGGGTATGCCAACTATTTTATGGCCCCGCTTCGGACATGTTTGGTAGAAAGCCACCGCTGTATTTTGGATTGGCTCTTTTTACCCTGGCTTCTATCGGTTGTGCTCTGGCGCCCTCTATAGAGGCGCTGATCGCTCTAAGGTTTTTACAGGGCGTTGGTGCCGCTTCGGTGATGTCGATCCCCAGGGCAGTGATTCGAGATTATTACACTGGTACCCAGGCCACTCGCTTAATGACTACGGTGATGTTGGTGATTTCTATATCGCCGATGCTCGCCCCGCTGATAGGCAGTACCTTGATAGTCCCTTTTGGGTGGCGCAGTGTATTTTTACTGATTGCTTTGCTGACCCTGGCCAGCTTATTACTGGCAGTAACCAGCTTGCCGGAGACCTTACATCATCATCACCGTGTACCATTTCGTTTAAATGCCATGCTTGGCGCTTTCTCGACATTGCTGCGCGACCCTGTGTATGTGGGTCTGACTAGCATCGGTGGTCTGGGTATCGCCAGCTTTTTTTCTTTCCTTGCCACGGCCTCTTTCCTGTACACCGATTTTTATGGACTGACACCAACGGAGTTCAGCCTTGCTTTTGCCTTAAATGCACTGGGTTTCTTTATCTCTAGTCAGTTTGCTGCAAACCTGGGGGCCCGTTTTGGTTCAGTGGCGGTGGTGAAGTGGGCTACTGCTGGTTTTGCCATCAGCTCTCTGGTGATGTGTATGGTTGTGTATTGGGGGAATGATCAATTTTTATTACTGGTGGCAATGTTGTTGACCTGTAATATATTCCTTGGTCTGGTTATTCCCACTTCCATGGTGTTATCTCTTGAAGAACATGGCCCCATTGCTGGTACTGCCGCAGCCTTGGGTGGCGCTTTACAAATGTTGCTCGGAGCATTGGCTATTGTTTTAACCAGTCTGGTTTTTGATGGCACGCCTTTGCCGTTAACGGCAGCTATTGCTGTTTGTGGTGTCAGTTCGTTGATTATTTCACGACTAACTTTGCGGGGAATAGCGCATTTGGCGGTGCCATACTAGAGTTTAAATTTAGCTTGGGCTTACATTTCCTTAGGAGTTGGCCCCTTTGTCCATAAAGTTCGGGAATCTCTTTGTAAGTGAGTTCCCCAAGTATAAGGAAGGAGGTCGGCAAGATGGATAATATTCTGGTTTATTCCGATAGTGTTTCCTGGGGCATCATTCCGGATACCCGACAGCGCATGACATTTGCCCAGCGTTGGCCTGGAGTTATGGAGTTTCACTTAAACGAAAATAAGCATAATGTACGAGTGATTGAAAATTGCCTGAATGGTCGCAAGACCGTTTGGGACGATCCATTTCGTGAGGGCCGGCGGGGTGTTGAAGGATTGGCACAGGTGATTGAAATGCACTCCCCATTGCATTGTGTAATCTTAATGTTGGGCACCAATGATTTCCAGGATACTCACGATAATAAAGCCAGTATGTCTGCCCAGGGGGTGGCTAAGCTAGTCTCCGTAATTCGCAGTGCACCTATCGAGCCGGGTATGCCAGTACCTAAGGTTCTAATTGTTGCTCCCTTAACGATCAACAATCCTTGCGGTATTATTGGCTATAAATTTGCTGGTGCGAAAAAACGCTGCGAAGGTTTCCCGCAGGAGCTGGAAAAAGTCTCTAACGATCTGGGTACCTTATTTCTGGATGCAAATAGGTGGGTCAAAGTCAGTGAACGGGATGGTATTCATTTAGACGAGGATCAACACTCGGTTCTAGGCAAGGTGATTGCCGATTTCCTCTCAGACAATAAAGTCTTGCACTAGCAATACAAACTGCTAGCGATCAACCAATTGTTGACTATGGCACCGGAAGTACCGGTGCCGGTTCACTGTAGAATCAGTTGTAGGCACCGCTACTATAAATCAGTTCGTAACTGTGGCTGTATATTTCCAGAATATTGCCAAACGGATCTTCCATATAAATCATGCGATATGGCTTTTCTCCTGGATAGTAATATCTGGGTTTTGGCATACGCTTTTTACCACCAGCTGCGACAATTTTCTCTGCCAGTTCTTCCAGGTTCGGGTCCTGAACACAGAAGTGGAATACGCCGGTTTTCCAGTATTCGAAATTATCCTTGGGGTTTTCCTGGTTGGGAAACTGGAATAGCTCCACACCGATACGATCGCCGGTGGAAAGGTGAGCGATGCGGAAACTACCCCACTTGGCTCCAAAGACATCGGTACACATCTCACCAATGGCGCTGTGATCTTCACTGATTTCCGTTGGTGGCATAATCAGGTACCAGCCCATGACCTCTGTGTAGAACTTAACGGCAGCTTCCAAGTCTGGCACTGAAATACCGATATGAGAAAAGTTTCTTGGATAAACACTCTTCATTAGTCACTCTCCAACAATTACTTTCGCATAAGTTACTGTGCCCAGATCATTACGTATAATTATGATTTGTGATTTTTTTGAGTAACTTTTGTAATGATTAATCCTGTGTGGCTGCGTAGTTTCTGTACTTTGGTGGAGCAGGGTGGCTTTACCAAAACGGCGCAGCACCTGCATATGACCCAATCTGGCGTTAGTCAACACTTACGCCGCCTGGAAGACTTCCTTGGGTTGGCGCTGATCCATCGACAGGGGAAACAATTCACCCTGACCGAGGCAGGCGAAAAGCTATACCTAGAGGCTCAAGATATCGTCGAATCCCTCTCTACACTGGGTCAACGACTTGGCGAAGATCCAGCTTATGAGGGACAAGTGAGTATTCAATCCCCAGGTAGTGTGGGTCTAAAGCTCTATCCAAAATTACTGGACCTGCAAAGAGAATACCCGAAACTGACCATAGACTATCGTTTTGCCCCAAATCAGGCTGTGGAAGAATCCATACTTGGATATAAGGCAGACATTGGGTTTGTAACTAATCCGTCAACAATAGCGGAGATAGCGAGTCAGCCAGTAGGCAGTGAAGAATTACTGCTTGTGACCCCTGCGTCAGTCAAGAAGTTGAGCTGGAGGGTGTTGCTAGAGTTGGGTTATATCGGTCATCCAGATGGTGCTCATCAAGCGGGCTTGTTACTGGGGGCAAATTTCCCAGAATTCCAGCATGTAGATATGTTTAAACTCGAGGGATTTTGTAATCAAATTGGCCTGATCTTGGAACCGGTCAGTATGGGCTTGGGTTTTACGGTATTACCCGCTCATGCAGTCAACGCTTTTCAGAATTTTACGCAAATTAAGCCTCATCGCTTGGCGAACTCTATCACTGAGACTTTATTTCTAATTACACGTCGCCACAAGGCGTTACCGGCGCGGGTAAATACTGTGGTTGCTCTAGCTAGGGAGTGGCTTTAAACCGTTAGAATACTTCGGACATTTTATGTTGCGTTTTATTTGCTGGTTATATCTTGGGATTATTGCCATGGGTGCTCAGGCTGAATTGCCGCCCAGCTCAGCTGTTCAGCAGGAGAAAGACGAGATACTCATGCTACTTGCTTACTCGGTAGCTTACCTTGATTGGGTTGGGCCAAAAGAAAAACAGAAGCGCGGCTACAATATTGCAGCAGTCCTGTATGACAATGCGCAGGAAAAAATTATAGGTGTGCAGCGTAATGCAGTTGGTTTGTGTCGAGATAAAACCCAGCATGCTGAAGTGCGATTAATGCAGCAATGTATCGGCAGTAAATGTAGGGGGAAAGAGACTAATTACCTGAATGATACTTCGATCTACAGCACTCTGGAGCCCTGTATGATGTGTGGAGGTATGATGATTTTTCTTGAGGTCTCTAGAGTTATATATGGCCAATCAGATCCGGATTTTGGGAAGAATATAGAAAGGCTGAAGCAGAGTTTTAAGTCTGATTGTAGATATAAATTTGAGTCGAAACCGCATGTGGAAAATGTTTGTAAAATAGATATTCCTGCAAATTATCGAGCTAGAAATATTTCTTCAGAGCCATCTAGTTTACTTCAGAGGGCTCAGCTTGAAGGGGCGTTTTACAATCATCGCTTGTTGTTTAGTAGCACGATTACAGATTTTCTGATGAGTGCTGAAGCGAAGAATATTTATCGTGCTGCTTACCAGCGGCTTATGGGTTTTAAGCCTAAATATCAGGCTAACAATAATCTTCTGCTGGAGAGCCAAAAGCAATTGAAGCAATTAGAAAGTGCTCCAGGAGATATAGGTCGGTGTTTAGTGGGGGAGATACATCGCCACTAATTTTGTTAAATGTGAGCCTTTATATTTTGGGGTGATTGATTTGCTTTATTGATGGCAATCATTAGTGGTTTAAAAATTCCTGATTTTTATTGCTTCTAGGTGGCTTATTTTTGTTTGATTCGACTTATGAAGATACTGACGTTCTCCAGAGTTTCAAAAATAGAAGATTAGTCCCAGGCCCACTCTTAAAATTTCAGTTGTGAAAGCATGATCTGAAAAGTTCCATAGGAGTTGTCGGAGAATAGATGGTTGAATTTCTGGGGGCGAGCAATATAGATCGAATGACATCTATATGCTCGCTGGCAGTATTTTCTTGGGCTGTAGAACTAACAGTTAGAGTTTAAATAAGATTATCTTGGTTGGTAGTGTGTTGATTTTTTTTTATTTGACAGGCTTGCTCAAATGTTTTTCCAGCGTTTGTAGGATTCTTCGTACGCTATAATTGTGGAGAACCCTAATTCTTTTGCGACTTGTAACTTGTCCATGGACTGGATGTCCAGTGAATTCAGTTTTTCTCTCCGGGCTAAATCCAATAAACGTCTAAAAGATGTATTTTGTGCATTTAGGCGAATCTGTAAGGAACGCTTATTAATTTGCAGTATGTCTGCCAAGAAATCCAGGTTGGCTGCACCCTCTGATAAATAATCTTTGATAATATCTTTACATCGATTGGGTAATGATTCATCTGACTTCATCTTCTGGAGCTGCTTCTTTGCGGTTAGCTTATTAAAGTCAAGGGAGGATTTTCCTGGGCTACATAGTTGTTTATCAAGAATGGAGTTATCAAAGCTAATGCAATTTTTTTGATGTCCAAACTCAATGGGAATATTAATTAAGGAGGAGGCATTATTCATTAATTCGGAATTATGATGAGCAAAGTGAATAACCGGATGGCAGCTTTCATAATCGACAACAATATCTGAAATTAGCTTAAAGATGACTCCAATATTCAATTCAACTTGTTGTGTAGTGAGAGGCGAAAAGCTAGGAATTAAAATATCAAAGCTGGAGCGTTCATTCCCCTCACTGAATAACCCTTGATAGCCTTGCGTGCCCAGTTGTTGGAATTGCGTACCGAGGCTAACAAGATGTCTGACAGTAGGGCAAGCCATTAGGACATGAGCAAATGCTTGAATGCTGGAAATTGACACATCTAGACCAGTACGAAACGCTATGGTGTTATCACTGAAGTAGTCGGATACCTCTTGAAGTGCTTGTCCAGTCAGCCTTACTGGTACACGATGTTGTAGGTTTTGAAACTGAGAGTAATGATCACCATATATATTCTTTAACTTATCTTTTGGAAACCCCAGGTGTTGCCAGTATAGTACGTGACGATAAGTGGAAGTTGCCAAGCCTGTTGGCTCAGAAGCATAAAGTTCCTGGTTATTGGTAGTCATACTGATTTTTTTTGTACTGCTAATAATCTATGAAATTGGTCGCCAAATGACAAATAAATTATTTTAGTGAATTTCTTAAGTTAATGTATAAAGCAACGCCATTATAGTATGAGTTTAACACTTAAAGTGTGATTTTGAACCAGTTTTTTTGACTGGCGATTTGGATTTGGTGAGATTAAATACCTCCAGTACTTACAAGGTATAATTTTTACTACGCTGGCGGTAACGCTTCCAGTTTTAGCTAATCCTTGCGGAGCAGTTGGTGTTCCAATTTGTCTAGTCCGCGGAGATATAAATTAAAAATGGTTTAATATATATCAGGATTGAAAATAAAAGCGCTATCGTAATATCGCACGAAAGCTTTTAATATGATCTGAAGCTATAAAATATCGGGTTAAGTAATCTCTTCTATCGTAATAGATAGCTTTCTCGCAGGTGTATATTTTGAGTGAGGTATAGCATCGTCCAGGTTTCCCGCTCCGTCGAATAATTTCTTAGCACTGTTCATCTTTTTCTCACTATTTTATTTTGTTGGAGCCAATGGTTCTTTTGGTTCTATTCGGAATCTTTTTGTCGGTTTGTTGGTTAGCTTAAGGATTTGATAAGGGTAATTCTAATGCTATTAAAGTGAAGGTAGATCAAAACCTTCTTGTTTGAGAAAAATGAAAAAAAATAGTTTTTTTCGCCAATCTATAAGCTGTGGAACTAGTCCTGATTGCATGTGACTGAATTCACGGTAGGTATGTATCTGAGCGATTTAGTATCTGGCCAGTGCTGCATGCTGTAGCCAATTTCTATATGCCCATTAAATCCTGTAATTAGTAAATAATTGTTTACTTCTAAAGTAGAGAAAACTGGAAATGAATAACAGTAGCTTGCCTTTGGCACTTCTGATTACCGCCACATTGGCTGGTTGTGGTGGCGACTCGTCATCTGGGGAATCTGATAATGAGAGCCCGCCTCCTTCGACAGGTTCTGATATAACGGACCCTGGGAATGGATTAGCAATATCGTCTTTCACTCTGGTCAATTCACAGGGCAACTCGGATATTTTTTCACTTACCGATGGTGCAGAGATATATCTAAGCCAGGTTGGAAGCCAGTTAAATATTAGGGCAAATAGTGATCAGGCAGAGAGTGTAATATTTGAGTTGGCAGGGGCTCAGACGCACAATATGACTGAAAATGTCTCGCCCTATGCTCTATTTGGTGATGATCAGGGTGATTTTAATCATTGGACCCCCGCAGTTGGAACTTACACCCTTACCGCAACACCTTATTCTCTGGATGATGGGGCAGGCACTGCCGGAACCAGTGCCTCAATTACATTTACTGTAAAGCAGAATGATGGAACCGATCCTACAGATCCAGACCCAGATCCAACAGATCCTCCGGGTCCAGTTGACCCGGATGATATCGGCCATAGTGAACATTGTACTGTTTCCGGTACGCTGGAAAAGTGGCACCGTATAACGATCACTTGTGATGATTTGTATGCATCAGAAAATGATGATGCTACGTTTACCGATTATCGATATAACGTGATATTTACACAAGGTGACTTGTCTTACACAGTGCCTGGACATTTCGCCGCTGATGGCAATTCAGCAAATACAGGTGCAACTGAAGGAACTAAGTGGCGTGCCTACTTTTCACCGCCAACTTCAGGTAAATGGTTCTTCGATATATCTATGAGACAAGGAAGCCAGGTTGCGGTTGATCTAGATACAAATGCAGGTAATGCTATTTCATTTGATGGTGAAAGTGGTTATTTCCCAGTATTACAATCCACAGCACCTGAGCTTGATATGAGGAGTAAGGGATTACTGGTACATAAAAAAGGAACCCGCTACTTGCAGCATCTGGGGGATAAGTCGGTATATATAGAAGGTGGAATGGATAGCCCTGAAAATATTTTTGGTTATTCAGGCTTTGATAATACAGAAAAACACTATAACGTAAATTCCTGCAAAGGCATATTACACAGTTTTGAGCCCCACCTTGGTGATTGGAATAATGGAGACCCTACCTGGAAAGATGGTAAAGGAAAAAGCCTTATTGGTTTAGTGAACTATATAGCTGAAAAAAATGTCAACGCAATTTATATCATGGCAAACACCGAGAGTGGTGATGGTTGCGATGCCCATCCTTGGACGGTATATGATGGTAACCATCGGGCTTTTGATGTCAGCAAATTAGACCAGTGGGAAGTCGCAATGGATCACATGACCAGTAAAGGCATGCTGATTCACTTTATGACCCAGGAAACAGAGAATAATAAAGTTCTCAATAACGGTAATTTAGGGCTTGAACGTAAACTATATTACCGGGAGATGATTTCCCGCTTTGGACATCACCCGGCGCTACAATGGAATATGGGTGAGGAGAGCACTCTTAGCCAAGAGCAACACAAGGCAATCGCTAAATATTTAAAGGATGTAGACCCCTACGATCATCCCACCCTGCTCCATACGTATGGTGGCCAATGGGATCAGCACTATCGGCCATTGTTGGGAAATAGTCATTTTAATGGACCGAGTATTCAAATTGATAATATTCCTAGCGATGCGAACCATCGCAATGCCCCTTATCAGATGAGTAGAAAGTGGCTGACTGAATCCCAGAATAATAACCATCTTTGGTATGTTACTTTCACTGAAGCTTCCGGCGGGCAAGCGCCTGTGCCCCATTCTGAGGTTACCCAAGTTCAGAGGGTCAACTGGATGTGGGGCAGTGTTATGGGAGGTGGTGCAGGATTTGAGTGGTATTTAAAAAATCCTAATTCCGGCCACGCGTATGACTTAGCGGTAGAGAACTTAAGGGAGTTTGACAACCATTGGGAGCAAACTGGTCACTTTGTTAAATTCTTTAACGATATTTTGCAAAATCAACTTGAAGTTAATCTACACAGTTTGAATGTGGATAATGAAGTAACTTCAACCAATAACGATTGGGTGCTTTCAGATAGCGGTAATGTTTATCTAGTTTACTTGCGTGAAGGTGGCACAACGAATATAGAGATTCCAAATGAGGATACCTATAAGGTTTACTGGTTCAATCCAAGAAGCGGCCAGTTGACAACGGGTAATCAACTTGACGGAATAGGTACTCATAGTATTGGCACTGCCCCAACAGAAGCTAATCAGGACTGGGCAGTAGTCATCAAAGCGGAAGGTATAAATAGCAATGTTCACCCAGATATTGTAAAAGTTCTACCAATTAACCCTAATGATGTTTTACTCGAACCTCAAACTAATTGGATGGATAGTTATTCTATTGGGGATCAATGTTTTTGTGAGTCAACTTTTGACCACAATATTGCCGATATTATGGTTTCGACCGACCATGGAACAATAACGGTTAAAGAAGCTTGTGACCTAATTGGCCCGGGCCCAGGATCGGCTGGCCGTCCCAAATACAATGATATTCAGTGTGGTAACGGCCCGGCAAATGATGCCGGTGATGAAAACTACTGTCCCGGCCGTGTGGATATAGGTAAAGAAGGATGTGGTCATATCGGTCCGATTTGGAATTTTGATAAGTTAAATCCAGATCAACCTGAAGGTGACTACACGGAACAAAACGGCCTGGTAATTATGGAGGCTGAAAATACCTACTCAAATCTAGGTGAGTGGATCAAGAAAAATGATATTGGCGGCCATACAGGGAGCAGTTATCTTGAGTTTAATGGTAATACGCCACTAAACGGCCCACCTAAATCTCCCTTGGAGTACACTTTCAATATAACAAGAAGTGGTTTGTACTATTTGCATCTGCACGCTGCGAAAGAAAACTTGGTGTATGAGGGTGAGTTTCGTACAGACCTAGCAAATGACGCTTACTTTCGACTTGAAGGAAATTATGAGGCGGGACCTAATGCTGGGAATAGTCATGGTAAAGATGCTCCTCTGGAACTATTAAAAAAAGATACAAAGTTCTTTGGTGGAGAACATAATAAATTCATCTGGGAATCTGGCAATAAATTTGATCCTGGTGGTCATGATAATAAACGTGTCGCCGTTTATAAGCTAAAAGCAGGCGAATCGTATAAGCTGGTGATGTCAGGCCGTTCACAGAAATTTAAGGTAGATAGAATAGTTTTCCGGCATATTGATGTTTCTAAATCTGATGCCGAGAATATAAATAATCCAGAAACCGTTGAGTAGTAACTGCCTCAGTGAGAGCCATGGATGGCTCTTTCGCTTGGAGTAGAATAGTTTTCAATTGCGGTCTACTTCATTGCTAAAGGCAGTAATTAGGGCTATATGAGGTTTGGCTCCCCATGGATCATTAGATTGTTAAAGTACACTATTGGTGAATAATGAAATTTCAAATAATAAAAAAATTATTTTGGCTGTCGATTGCTTTTAATTCTGCCCAGGTTCAAGCTTTCGAGCCAAAGTCGGATTTTTCGGTGAATTTGGAGCGGGTTCGGTATTGCCAGGAATTTTGGTGCCTCAAACAAGACACCCTATCTGAGTATCGAGCCTGGGAGATAGAGGGCGTTAGTAATAGCCGTCAGCTTCATACTCAGATTGCTAGAGTGCAAAACCCAGCACGCGATGATGTAAAAAACTTAGTATTTATTGCTGCAGGACAACAGCCACCAGGAAATGGTGCAGAAAGTTCTGTGACAGGCCAGATGTCTGGCTATAAAAAAGACTGTGGAGTACTAAAGATATCTTGCTCTCGCAGTATAGATGGACGTTCACTTGCTCGACAGTTGCTAGATTCAGAGCATTTTCCAACAGATGAGACCTTCTTGGCGATTGCTTTTGATACACAATTTAACCAGATGATTAGTGGTAATGAGAAGTCTCGTATAGAAAAGGCATACCTCAGTTGGCTAAAGTCAAAGGCTTATGCCTCCAACCTAGAGACTATTTACTTGGCGGGTTCTTCTCGTGGTGGTTGTCTCGTTATGAGATTGGCGAAAGCTATGCGAGCTGATCCCGATTTTCGCAATATACGAACTGTTGTACACAGTTTTGATGGTGTTTGTAAATGGACCCAAAATGAGTTGGGAGTAACTTCTTCATTCCATCGTAACCCCATGAATTCTAGTTACTTAAGCTATTACACTGATCTCAATACACAATTTCCTTACAAAGATAATTTATATCTTAGGCAGTTGACTGGTGGGGCTGAGGTCATTGAATTATCTGGGGTTCACTCTTTTGCTTATACAGCTCAAGATACTGACCTAGGGTGGTATTCACAGAGATGGGTAAATTTGGATCATACGAGTATCGGTCGAGATATGAGTCAGGATGTGAGGAATCAAACAATAGTACCTTTCTTACAGCACTTAGATGACGTGCTTTAGTTTATTTTATCCTCTTATCTTAAAGTGTTAGTAGGCGCTAAACCCCTGCCATGATAACTACATTGAGGTAGTTATCATGGAGGCTACCTTCTTATCTAAGGGACCTCAATAATTTGAATCAAATCCAATAGTATTCGGTTGTCAGTCAAGGCTATGATAGATCATGCATCAAGTCACCTTTGCCGAAGCAGGATACCGTTTGAAGCACCCTAAAACCCGCCTGGAAAATTCCTTTCTCAAATGGATGACCTGCTCCCTTGGCACAGGCTGGAAGCCCATATAGCTCCCCCTTACCCATCGGGTAAGGAATACTACCGTACTTTTCAGAGCCCCTTTAGAGCCGCCATAAAGAGTTCTGACTATGGAAAAGCTAAAACTATGGTCCTCTATGACAGATAAAATAGTTATTAGTAGTTAGAGATCGGTGAGTTAATAAGTCATATCATCAAGGTACGCATTGAGCCAATTTATATTGGCTGCAATTTTTATTACGAAGAACAACTCTTGAGACTCTTACTAGGGCCTGCCTACACTCATTATTCTATCTACGATAATTGAAGTAGGTAGACCCTAATAACCTTCTTGGTCCCTTGATTCATCAAGTGCTATATTAGGACCTTGTAAACTTAATCAATAATTATATCCAGAAATGCTGGCTGACTTCTTTGATCAGCATGATCCACAGCAATTATTTTATATCTATAATTTTTTTCCTGACCTAAATCAGAGTCACTGTAGGTCAAGTGGCGAGTTTTACCTACAAACTCCTCATCGCGGAAAATCTTATAGTGATGTGTGCCACCATTTTTAATGGCTTCATTCCATGTTAATATTACTTTTCCTTCAGAGTATTTATATTTGAACCCTGTTACCTGGGGGGGGAACACCCTCATTATCGTAAAAGCTACAAGGTACTATATCTCTGCCCAAGCCATCGGTACACTGATCTACATTCTTGTTTCTTTTTTCTGAGGCATTCCAATCTTTGGCTATCCCTCCTGTACACATGTTATCAACACAGTAGGGAAGGTCGTAGTTTTGGCACGTTCTACAGGTTTCATATCCCCAGCCGTTGGTGAAAGGAATACGTCGGCTCTTATCTAATGAGGGGAAGTAATTACATACCACCACATGTGCGCCATCGTTATAGGCAGGGTTACTAGAGCCAATAATGCTATCGCATTCCGCTACAGCACAGCCAACATAACGGGTTTCTCCATGGCATACCTGGGCCCAATGGCCACATGTTTCCGCATGACAGAATTCATTATCCCAGTCATACCCATAGCTTTCATCATACCAAGATTTAACTGAGCCGGCCCAGGTCTCGGCAGCATACTGCGATGCCGGTGGATTAAAAATATTAATTGAAACATTTTCTCCGATTTCAATACTACCAGCGGGCAATACAAAAGATACTTCACCTTTAACTTTTTCAAATGCCTCTCTAATACCGGTTGCCTCATTTAAGTGACCAAAATAGCAGGCTGATGCTCTTTCTTTGGCCATTTTTGCCAAAGCATCATCCCAAAAAAGGGTCTGCATATTACCGGCAGATTCTGGGCCGTTACCTTCTCCAGATTCACCCTTCGCGCATCTCTCCCGGTACTCATTATGAGTGTCTAACATGATACGTTTTTGTTCCAAAGAGAGTTCAAAGGAACCATCTTCACCGGGACCGGGACCGGGATCGGGATCGGGATCAGGGTCGGGATCGGGATCAGGGTCGGGATCGGGATCAGGGTCGGGATCAGGGTCGGGATCAGGACTGGGATTTTGGTTCATCCCTCCATCATCACTAACCTCAGGAGTGCCTTTATTGTCATTGTCGGAACCACCCCCGCCACCTGAACAGGCAGCCAGGAGGGCGGATAAACAGATAGCTGTTATTAGTTTGAAGGAATCATTCATATCAGACCCACTTTACACGTTGTACTTTTATAAAATCGAGCGAATTATAGAGAGGCATTTCCGTTATTCTGTGAAGCGTGACATGTATTTTATTGCAATATGATTGATGGTTTATGGACTGTTGAGAAGGTAAATTAATTAGTGAAAAATTTATTTATTTTTCGTTTTTTAATCTTGATGCTTGATTTTTTGTAATAGTGGAAAGTGAAGCAGCATGATATTTATTGAATGGTGCTCTAGAGTAAACTTACTTTAAGTAGCCCGGATTTCTCTTGAGGCTGTTGGGCCGGAATCTCAAGGTGAGTTGTAGCTGCGATTAAAACAAATATGGACTAATAGCGATCACTCAGTAAAAGTTTCAGTCGGTTTTCAATGAAAGTTGCTCCAGATCTTCTGTAGGTTAATTTTAACCTTGCCATTTTTGGAGGTGCTAATTTATTGGTCAATATATTTTATTTGGTTGGTCGTTTATATGGGTGGCCTCTTTTTGTGTACATTAGATCAACAATTAAAGGAGTTTAGTAGTGGTAAGCGATTTGTATAGTGCTTGTCTAAGTAGGGTGTGGGGAAATGTGTCATCCTATGGGTATGTTTAGGGTGTTTTATTAATCGCAATGCTATTAGGTGGCAATAAGTGAGAGTGCGATCTGAATACCTGTAGTAATCTCCAGGTAATGTTTATGTTGATTTAAATGACTTTTTCTAAAATCAAAATTACAAAGTGTTGTGTGTTGGGTCTGGTTCTGTAATATTACACAAAAGGTATCTCAAGACTAATGACGTAATATTCACTATGTATCAGTTTACCTATGAGCCTACCCCCAAAAATATTCTATTGGATTTGATGGGTGTTAATAAGCGACATGAACTGGCAACCAATCAGCTGGGTTTTATATCTGATGCATTTGATGTTTCCACAAATAATTTACGGGTGACACTTAATAGATTGGTGGGCACCGGCCTGATCACTCAAAATCGGCGTGGTATCTACAGTTTGACAGAAAAAGCACTGTCCAAACGCGCTTTTATAAACCGTTGGAAAAACAAAACCTTTCTATACGATAACTGGGATTTTAGGTGGATAGCCTGCCACTTACCTAAAAGAGCAGCACGTGCAGTTCGTAAGAAATCATTAATGGTACTTGAGTGGTATGGATTTGCCGAAGGTCTGGATCACCTGCTGGTGCGACCCAATAATCTCACACTGAGTCATGCAAAAATAACCGACATGCTGATTACACTAGGTCTCGAAACCAATGCGCACTGCTTTGTCTTGCAGGATGTATCGGACACACTGGTTAATCAATGGGGAGACGATTTGTGGGATATTGAACGTTTAGATCGAGAGTATGATGCCTTGATAGATGCTCTTGAGAGCAGTCTTACAAACCTGGCATCAAAGCCTGCCAAAGCTTCGTTATCTGAAACATGCCGCTTGGGTGGCGAGGCTATCCATCGTTTAGCGACTGACCCTTTACTACCAAAAGTAATCAGGCCACAAAATAAATACCAGGAACTTAAAAGTATTGTACGTAAGTATGACCGTACAGGTCGCAATATTTGGTTGGAACAATTGCAGCAGTTAGGCGTTGACACATAATCACAAAATGGTGACTTGCAATGAATATCCCCCTTAGTAAAGAAGAGGTTAAGCCGTTCCTACAGCGCAGTGATGCCAAGGCCTGGTGGATAGTGGTCAGTACTTGGCTCGGTATTATGGGAATTTTTACCATAGCAGCGTTATTGCCACACTGGGCAATTTATATTGTTGCAGTATTTTTACTTGCTGGACGGCAGCAGGCCCTGGCAGCCATTATGCACGAAACTGGTCATAAAACACTTTTCGCAACTCGAGCCTATAACAATTTTGTTTGTAAGTGGTTGTCTTCACCGTTTTTGTTAATGGATGGAGAAACCTATATAAAAAGTCATATGATGCATCACCGCAAAGCCGGTACAGATCAAGATCCAGACCTACAAAACTATAAGGATTATCCTGTCAGTAAAAAGAGTTTGGTTAGGAAGTTTTCCAGAGATTTTTTGGGGTTAACTGGTTTAAAAGCGAATTTATATTTATTTTTGAGTGGGCGAGACTTACTAAGCCGTAAAAAGCGAGTGAATTTTCAGTTAACCCGAGGTTTATTCGTTAATAGTGTAATGTTTGCCATACTGTGGGCTTTTGGTGTCCCGCAGTTATATCTATTGTGGATTGTGGCTTATCTTACTGTGTATATGGCTATTATTCGGATGCGTCAGATCGCCGAACACGCTGGGGTCAAAGATCTTTACCACTTGGAACCAAAATACAATACGCGTTCGGTGCCTAGGGGTATTTTAGGGCTTCTGTTTGTCAGTCCCACAGAAGGTTTGAGTTACCACTGTGAACACCATGCCTTCATGGCGGTGCCCACATATAACCTCAGGGCGTTGCATAAGTTGCTAAAGGATCGTGGTTATTACGATGATGTTGAGCTGGCTAGTAACTACTTCGGTGTTTTGAAACAGGTAGTGAGATGAGGCGTAGCTGAGGTCAAGTATTTATTTGCACCAGTGCTGCTTACTGGTGCAATGCTTTATGGGCATACTCAGCCAAAGTATGCGTGATTTCTTTAATTAACTTGGATTTCAAATTCCAAACATGCCAGTACAAGGGGATTTTCAGATGCTGATCTGGAGTCAGCTTGATCAGTTTCTCTTGTCTTAACAAATCCTCCACTTGTATATCTGGTGCCATTCCCCAGCCCAAGCCCAATGTTAGAAAATTGAGGAATCCCTTAGAGGAGGGGATTTCGTGAGACGGGTATTGGCCGGCCTCTATTCCCCAAAACTGCTTTAAGTATCGGCTTTGCAGCTGGTCCTTATAGTTGAATTCAACTGCAGGGGCATAGCGAAATTCATCCACATCGACTGGGTCCGAGAAGTAGTGTGCCTTAAAAGCCGGAGTGCATACCGGGTAGTAAGCCATGTGTCCCAATAGAATGGACTGGCAGCCCTGTAGGTTACTGGTTACCGAACTAATACAGCCAATGACTTCTCCGTTCTTGAGCAACTCTAAGGTGGCTTCCTGGTCATCGACCTTCAAGTCAACAAGTAGGTGATGGGAACGAATGATGGGGGTAACGGCTTTAAGGAACCAAGTATCCAGGCTGTCCGAGTTAAGAGCGATACGCACCTTATTTTGGTTGCTATAACGGGTTTTGCTGCCCTCCGGGTCTATGTCTGCTAGCAGCTCGTGTTGCAAAAGGTGCATCTGTTGGAAATAACCCAGCACTTTAAGACCGGCCTCAGTAGGGCGCAGTGGTGTTGATCGGATGAGTAGGGCCTGCCCGACTTGTCCCTCAAGCGCTTTGATTCGCTGAGATACTGCAGATTGACTGACGTGAAGCAAAGCGGCGGCCTTGTCAAAACTCTGCTCCTCTACCACGAAAGCAAAGGCCTGAAGCTGTTTGAGATCTAACATAAGATATTCTTATGAGGTATCAATATAATTAAATTTACTTATTCTAGCTCGCCTCTTAATCTCCCGCCACTTTCCGACCCGCACACCGCGGGCAGACCCCAATGACCATAGGAGGCAACGTGATTTCGGGTTTGCTGCTAGCCCCTCTGACTAAGGGCTTTATCACTACTATCAGCTTGATCATGGCAATTGGCGCGCAGAATGCTTATCTATTGACGCAGAGTATTCGCCGTCAGTATCACTACAGTATCGCTGCGTTGTGTGTTCTGATGGATATTGTCCTGATCACCAGTGGTGTCTACCTGGTATCACACTTGGCCCAAGCAGAAGGAAACTGGATGGTCTGGTTGACCTGGTTGGGCGTGGCCTTCCTGATTGGCTATGGTGCTATGGCGTTTCGTTCAGCTTTTACCAATAAGGGGCTAGAGGATAAGAAAGAGTGGGTTAAATCCAGGCGCTCTGCCCTGATTACCGCTGTGGCGCTTACCCTGTTAAACCCCCATGCCTATGTGGATACGGTTGTCCTGATTGGCTCGGTCGGTGCCCAGTACGCAGGGGAAGGTACTTTATTCTTTGTGATTGGTGCCTGCAGTGCTTCGGTACTTTGGTTCGCGCTGCTATCGGTTGGTGGCAGTATGATGCAGCCGCTGTTTAAGAACCCAAAAACCTGGCGAGTACTGGATGTATTGGTGGGTATTATGATGTGGTCGATTGCTGCCAGCCTTCTCTGGGCACAGTAGTAAGTTCACTTAATAAGGAGTGGTGGCAGGTAAATTTTATTGGCTCACTGCTCTGATGCATACATGCCTGGGTAAAACACGTTTATCCAGGCATTTCTCAATACCCTCAAGTTAAAAAACACTAACTGGTGGCAGCTTCCTCTTAGGCAATGGCCATCTCTTTATTTTCTGTGTTTCTGCTTAAGTGGCGACCCATATTGATAGCCGGCTTCTCAATCAGCTTGTACACCAAAGTTCCCAGGGCAATACTTACAAGAGTCGTGGCCAACATATAGACCTCTACAGAATAAGCAGAAAATGACTGTGCCCACGACTGCTGTATGGTCCAATTCAGCCCACGCATCACAATGGGGTGGAATAGATAAACGGAATAACTGATGGTTCCCAATGCTACCAGACTGCGCCATGGCCTAAAGGGTACTAGCAGAACTACAAAGAAAATAGCCAAAGCAATGAGATGCGGTAGGGCAAAGCGCAAAGGATCTTCGGTGACCGGTTTACCGAGGAAATAAAGAAACAAAACCATCAGCGGAATAGAGAAGGTGCCTGCTACTGCGAGAATGGCATACCAGTAGTTTTTCTTACGCACATAACTATGTCGGATCAAGGTTCCGCAGAACATAATGGCGATACAGAAAGGAATATAAGTAATGGTGGGAGCCATCTCTGGCAGCTTAATGGGTAATTGTTCTAATAATTGCCAACCTATAAATAGGGACAACCCTCCCCAACAGAAGAGTAGTAGGACCCGAGGGTTAGCAAGTTGCCGTTTGGCAAAAATCAATGCACATAAGCAGTAAAAAATTAATTCAACTGTCAAGGTCCAGTAAAGCCCTTGCACATTATCAAACCCCATTAACCCCTGTAGCATAGTTGTGTTTGCGGCAATAGTGGCTGCAGGATACATCCAGTCGCTGATAAGCCAAGTTAGGCCAAGTGCCATAAATAGCGATGTCCAGTAGGCTGGATACAGGCGGAAGAAACGACGAATGGCAAAGTTCTTTAAAGAGCTTTGAGCACTAGAGAGGCTAAAAGGAATAACAAAGCCCGAAATTAAAAAGAAACAGATTACTCCTATTCGGCCAAAATCTAGTTGGTTCACAAACTCAGCCAGCTCGGTGCCATGTTGGGCGATACTGGAATTACGAATAAAAACTTCACTACTGTGTTGCCAAACAACAAGAATTGCTGCAAGCCCCCGCAGTGCATCAAGATTAAGTAAACGGCTATTCATAGATTTGCTGTATTCCTTTAATCAGCAGAGGAAAACCCATAGGTTTTAGAATTTATTTCGCTGCTACGGGCAAGTTTGAAATGCTATAAATAGCATTTAAGGCGAGCCGTAATTAAGTACAATGATAAGCCTTTACAAGGCAATTTATACTTAAAATCAGGTCAAGGAAATGAGCCTTATTGCTTAAAGCGAACGGTTCTTAGCTTCCAGAGGACACTGATGAATGAGCAGAATCCTACCATTAATCCTCGAATCAGAGGATAATTCAATCTTACTTGCTGATCTTTTCGAGACTGATTATTAAATAAACAGTCAAAACTTCAACGGCACAAACTGATTAGTCACTAGTATCGCAAATAAGAGAAACAGAAAAGTTCCCACTACCCAAAAACTGGATGCAATAAAAGGCAATGTTTGCATTGTCATGGTATGCCCCTCATGTTCGGATTGTGAATCATGGGTGGATGAAGGGATTGGCTGGCTATTCTTGATATCAGGATCAGTTTCCGGTGAACAGAACCCTAGACAGGGCGCAGGGCCATCCAGTCCTGGTAGGGTCATGCATCCGTGTTTTAGGTGGTTTTTTACCAGCCAGTAGTTGATGGGATAAGCGATAAAGCCACCGACAATGCTTGCAAGGCTCATTCGAAACCAAAATGTGGCATTGGTGGGATCTTCCGATTCTGGCCATAGTGAAGCCAGTATCACCATGGTAGGAATCATTCCCCCCATTACCATATTCATAGAAACCGTTTCAGCAAAAAATGTCTTGCGCACCGCTTTCAAATAGTTGCCCTGGTACATACCCAGCATCATCAACGCCTGAAAAATGAACAGCCCGCAAATGAAGCCAGCAATATACTCAATGGTGGCATCCCAGCCATTGGTGAGTCCAAAGAAGGGTACAATGGATGCGGCAATAACAATACCGGTGGCATCACCGGCCAGGCAGTGCATCTCACTATTGACACTCTGTTTCCAAGTGGCGCGCGTAAATGCATCGTGGCCACCGGGAAAGGGGCGCCGGCAAGTCAGTAAATACAGAATCAACCCAACAACACCTGTATATACAACAACCAGTATCCACGCCATGCGCTGTACCCAGCTGGTCGGTGCGTTGGTGATAGAATCCCAAACGACAAAGACCACACTTATAGCCGCGAAAATAAACCAGACAAGCATAGCGCCATTTAGCATGCTAGATTCTCTTTAAGGATTATGCCGGTATCTAGTAGTTTAATTGATAGGGGCTGGTTTTTGAGAATCCGAATGAGCATTAGCTGCTATCTACCCACCGCTACATAGTTGTATATGTACGTACTTTTGCTGAGCTATGGCGTATGCAGGAGTAATACCTTTAGTCTTTATTTTAATCGACATTTAAAATTTCCTGATGATCCCGCTTAACGTTATATATTGAAATTGCTTAGGGTAATCTATCTTGCACTCTAGGGTTTTCTATAAAAGTATTTGGTTGTTTTGGGTGTATTTTGCTAAATTTAATGATGAGCTTTATAAGCTAAGTAGTAAAAGATAGTAATTTATTTGTGGCGGCTAAACACTAAGGCAAAACCACCTCGAGAGGACTATTTTTAATCTCTGAATGAATGTCAATTTGTAAGTATCATAAATAATATATTTTGGATATTAATATACATTTTATGATGAATACTAAATGGAGATACAATGTCTAAAAATCCTCAACTAGTTGCCGAACAACTAAGGAAGCCATCTGGCGCCTTAGCTTCAGATACTGCACTGCAGATGAATAAGGCTAATAAAGCAACGAACCTGGCCGCACTAGAATTACTTCGTGTGGTGGATCATGACCATATTCTTGAGATTGGGCCTGGCAATGGTAAATTTGCAGTCGATGTACTTCGAAAGGGTTCCAGCATTCGCTATACCGGAATTGATTGGTCTAGTGAAATGGTTTCGAGCGCGAAAACTCTCAACTCTAAACACATTGAATCGGGACAGATGGACTTTAAAGTTGGAACATCGGAGAGATTACCGTTTGCTGACAGTCAATTCGAGAAGGCGATTACTGTCCACACTATCTACTTTTGGGAATCTATCAAAACGCATTTGTCTGAAATACGCAGAGTATTGGTGCCTGAAGGAAAGTTTTGCTTAGCTTTTGGTGATAAGTCCTTTATGCAGAATTTATCATTTACATCGTTTGGGTTTCAGCTTTTTGATGAAAGCGATATTCGAACTCAATTAATTGAAACTGGCTTTAGGGTTCTATGCTGTGAAAGGCATATTGAATATGGAGAGAGTAATACCGGAGATCGAGTAGAAAAGTTAATAAACATTGTTTTATGTGAGGCCTGAACAAAGGATCATATGAGCTTAACAAGCTTAGTGTTGCTACCGATTGTTTCTGGTATTATTTCAATTAAAAATACCGTATGAAAGCTCAAGAACAGATATGGTTTGAGTATTGGTAAACTCTATAGAAAGTTTTTAATGTGTGGTCTCTGTTTGGCGAGATGCTTGAATGATTAATTGTTAATATAGCTAATTTGGTATTGATAGGTATCAGTATCTTTGCACATATTGATGGTTATCTTGTGTATTTGTCAGTGTCCGAGCAATGTCATCTAATAACTTATCATAGTACTTTGCATTTCTTTCACCAGACTTCTTCAGTTTTTTCAAATTTTTGGGAGATGCATCATCTAATGCAGAATTCGCATCATAGAGATCTGGCTGAATTCGGTAGTACTTTGTGTTTTCTACGGTTGATGAAATTTGTTTCAGGTAATAATGGGTCATTTGAGCTCCGCCACTTAATGCAATATCTATAGCTGGCCTTGCCCAGTTGAAAATACCCCAATTTTTCGTTTCTTTGTATTTGTAACTTGTTAGCTGCTTACCAGTACCAAGAGACACAATAATCATATCCTTGATCCCACTCACACCGCTAAACTTAATGGCTTCTGAGTAAGCACATAAAGCGGGGTCACTGGCAACCATACCACCGTCTACCAGGATATATTTTTTGTTAATTGGCGATAGTGAGTAAATACGTGCGGGTTCAAAGTAGGTTGGTGCGGCGGTGCTGCCTCGTAGTAAATCTCTAACTAGAAAGTCTTCATTTCTCACTAATGCGCAGTGTTGCCTAAAGATAACTTGCTCGCGCTTTTTAATGTCATAGGAAATAAAACAGGTGGGTTTTAATAGTTCACTAAGCTTTGTTTTCCCAAAATATTTCTTCAATATCTTTTCTAGTTCATGTGTAGAGTATTTTTCTTCCTTGAGTAGTCTCAGCTTGTCCAGGTAAGGCCAGATTCCACCATTAAATACCTTGTCTCCTTCTTTAAAATAAATATTAACGGCTTCCTGGGCTGAAAATTTTGGCCTTCCCTCTTCATTAGGGAAAATATAGGCCGCGCCTAATACGGCGCCAGTGCTTGTTCCTGCAATGAGGTCAAAAAAATCTCCTATTCTGGCGTCGGGGTTGCCTGATTGCACTTTTAGCTTATGTTCAAGAGAGACCAATATTTCACCGGACAGTATACCTCTTATTCCCCCTCCATCAATAGATAGGATTCGGATCGCCACTGTTAACTCTCCCTGGATTCATTCATTGAGTGCAATTGTAGAAAGATAGCACTAGGCTCAATGGTTAATGCCTTCAATGTGAGCGGTGATTAATGCATGTAAAAATAAGTTTCTGGTATTAAAAAATACATGTTGAGCAGTACGGCCGTATTCATAAAATGAATAAGTTAATTTTAAAGAAAATTCACATAAGCACTGGGCGTGAGTTTTGTTGGGTTTGATCACTGGTTTGTCAAAAGGAAAAAGAGAAGGCCATTTTTAATGGCATATTGAGGCTAGCGTGTTTTCGAATTGTCTAGGATCTTAGGTTGTCGGCCCGGCGCTTAATTAATCATGCCAATACAGAAGGGCACTTAGACACACATAGTAACTATCTTGACCCGGACTACAATGAATCAGGTTCAAGAGGCGCCGAAAGTGGAGCTTCTCAGATTAAGGAAATTTGCTCAAGAGTACCCATTATGGCTATGAACCTCGCACAGAAACTGATTAAGAGTCATCTCGTGAGCGGTTCATTGGAACCCGGTAGCCCAATAGAGATAAAGATTGACCAGACACTGGCTCAGGATGGTACCGGCACTCTGGTGATGTTAGAGCTAGAGGCGCTTGGTTTATCACAAATCAAAACTGAGCTTTCCGCCCAGTATGTAGACCACAACCTTCTACAGACGGACTTCAAAAATGCGGATGATCACTTGTTCCTGCAAAGCGCCTGTCGCAAGTTTGGACTTTGGTTTTCACGTCCTGGAAACGGTGTAAGCCACCCGGTACATATGGCTTGCTTTGATGTTCCCGGAAAGACGTTACTTGGCGCCGATAGCCATACCTGTGCAGCCGGCTCTATGGGTATGCTGGCCATTGGTGCTGGTGGTCTACAGGTGGCCATGGCTATAGCTGGCGTTCCCTTCGCGCTGAAAATGCCGAAAGTGCTCGGCGTAAAGCTTGAGGGTGAATTGCCGCCATGGGTCAGTGCCAAAGACATCATCCTGGAAATGTTGCGTCGGCAAACGGTCAAAGGGTGTGTGAATAAAATTGTCGAGTACCACGGCCCAGGCCTCACCAATCTTACTGCTATGGACCGCCATGTAATCGCCAATATGGGGCAGGAGATGGGTACCACGGCCAGTGTCTTTCCTGCCGATCACGCTGTGAAGGCCTTCCTCAAGCAACAGCATCGGGAAAGCGATTATGTAGAAATGAAAGCCGATGAGGGTGCAAGCTATGACGAAGAGGACACCATTAATTTATCTGATCTTGAGCCGCTGATCGCCTGCCCATCCAGTCCAGACAAAGTGGTAACCGTACGTGAAGTGGCTGGTCGCCCTATTTACCAGAGCTATATTGGCTCTTCTGCTAACCCTGGGCTGAGGGATTTCGCCATACCAGCGCGTATTGTCGCAGGTCGTCGATTAGCCGACGATGTCTCTTTTGATATCAACCCAACCTCGCGCCAATTGCTAGAGGAGCTTAGCCGGAGTGGCGATCTCACAAAACTACTTGAAGTGGGTGCGCGCTTGCACCAAACAGGTTGTGGCGGTTGTATTGGTATGGGGCAGGCTCCGGCCACTGGCCGTATCAGCCTACGTACTGTGCCACGTAATTTCCCCGGTCGATCCGGCACAGCAGATGACCAAGTCTATTTATGCAGCCCTGAAACCGCCACTGCCAGTGCACTGAAGGGCGTGATCACCGATCCTCGTGATCTGGACATGGACTATCCCAGCTTTAGTGAGCCGGAATATCTGCCAGATATAAGACCTTTACTTCAGCCACCCCAAGAAATCCCTGTAGCCGTTGAGCTGATTAAAGGTCCGAATATCAAACCGTTGCCAAACTTTGAAAAGCTTCCAAACACCTTAACGGGTCCGCTATTACTGAAAGCGGGTGACAACGTTTCGACAGATGAAATACTGCCTGCTGGAGCGGAGATTTTACCTTTACGCTCAAATATCCCCGCCATTAGTCGCTATACATTTTCCCGTATTGATGAAAACTTTTACCAGCGGGCGATAAAATTGAATGGTGACTGTTTTGTTGTTGGTGGTGAAAATTATGGGCAAGGCTCCAGCCGTGAACATGCAGCGGTATCATCACGATTTCTTGGGGTAAGGTGCATAATTGCAAAAAGCATGGCTCGTATCCATCGCCGCAATCTCATTAACTTTGGTGTTCTGCCACTACTTTTTGAGAGCTTCGATGATTACGACCGACTGGAGCAGGATTCAATCCTTGAGATTGACAAGCCAATAGCACAACTGAAATCAAACAATTCTGTAAAGCTTTTGATTAAGTCATCCGGCGAGAGTATTAATCTGCGCAGTGACTTGTCAGCAGATGAAATCGAAGTGCTAGAGGCTGGTGGCATGATTAATCAAGTACGAGAAAAGTATCTGAGTAACGAGAAATAGTGGGTTTTAGTGTACCCGTAAATTACTCAAATGCTTTAATTAAATACTTTTTATATCGAATAGCCTTTTACGCTAAGTGGCATCCTGTTTTTCTAACCACTTTAGAATGATCTGATTTGTCTCTTCCGGTTTTTCCTGTTGAATCCAATGGCCGCAGTTGAGACTGACTATATCAACATTGGGAACGAACTCTTTTAAGTTTGGAGCCTTAGGGATCAAGTCTCGATCGCCGTAAATCATAAGTGCTGGCTTTTGGATGGTTGGCTCTACATCTGCAAAGATCTGCCAATTTCGGTCAAGGTTTCTATACCAATTAATACTGCTCATGAACCCTGTTTTCTCAAATGCGGAAACAAAAACTGCCAGTTCGCTATCACTCATTAAGGGCTCGCCAAGTGGCGCCTCTGCTTTGGCGAGATCGATCATCATCATTCCAGGCTCTGGTGGTGCTGGAGGTACGTTCTTGCGGAATATATTGCGAAGGAATTGTGAAGTATTTGCATCTAACACAGTGTCCGCGATGCCTGGCTGTCGGTTAAAGTGAACAATGTAGTAGTCGCTTCCTAGGAATTCCTCCATAAACTCGACCCAAGGCTTTTCTGTGCGAGCCTGGTAGGGTAGGGCCATATTTATAACTTTGTTGACCCGGTTTGGATGTAATAGCGCAAGCCCCCAAACTACCATTGCGCCCCAATCATGGCCGACAAAGGTGGCATCTTTGTATCCGTAGTGATCAAGAAGTGCGACGAGGTCACCCGACAAGTTTTCAATGCCATAGTCAGTTATATCGGCAGGACGGGATGAATTGCCATAACCACGCTGGTTTGGAACGATAACATGGTAGCCGGCTGCGGCAAGTACAGGCAGCTGGTGGCGCCAAGAATAGGCATGCTCTGGCCAGCCGTGACAAAGCACAATAGGTTTTCCCGTATTCTGTTGACCTGCTTCAAAGACTTCTAACTCAACACCGTTGACTGGAATAAGAGTGGGCTTGGGGAATTCGGTTAGATTAAACAATGTATTTCTCCTTTTTTGAGGCTCAACAATGCCTTATTTGCCGGACAGCCCCTTTTCTTCGACTTGGGGCTACGGATGTGCGTTGCAATTTCAGAACTCCTTTGCTGAAAAGAACAGACATAGGCTAAAATCAAATAGTGCCAAATAATGTCACCATTTAATAATATCCTTACAAAATGAGTGTTCGCCTTCGACAAGACGCCATCGTGCGCAGCCTTCGCCGAAATGGTACTTCTACGATTGCTGACTTAGCAAAAGAGGTCAGTGTATCCAGGCGTACAGTGTTGCGTGATATTAGCGCACTGCGCGATGAGGGCTTTGTTATCCATTCTGACCCTGGTCCTGGGGGCGGTCTGCAATTAGACCCGCAATCGGTCCAAACCACAGCGCGCCTCTCGGTTGCCGAGGTCTTTGCACTCCTTATCAGCGTTGCATCAATGCGTGCAGCCGGGAATTTACCTTTTTCGGGGCTTGCAGATACTGGGCTTGCCAAAATAGAGAAGGCTTTGCCACCGGACAAAGTACGTGATTTACGCCGGTTTTTAGACTGCTTATATATAGGTAAGCTTTCACCACACGTAGACGTATCAAATATTCAGGAAATGGAGCCCGCGTTGCTCCCCACTTTCGAGACAGCTTTTCTCCAACGGTTACAACTAAGCTTCCAATACCGTGATGCAAAGGGGTCTGTAACCAGTAGGGTTGTTGAACCTCAGGCGATGCTGATTTTACCACCTCTATGGTATTTGGTAGCTTGGGATCCCGCACGCAAAGACTTTCGTCATTTTCGAATGGACAGAATTAGTAACCCGGAATACCTTAAGGGCAAAACATTTCGACGGCGACATATTTTATTCGAAGATAGTGTTTCTCCAATTCAGGATTTATCTCGTTAATCTTTACGAGCTTACAAAGGCTAATATTTCGGTTTTTTTCGTTTTTAGAGTAAAATACTGTATTTATTCAGGCTTTTTAATAAGAGTTATGAGTGCGTCATTACGAAATAAGTCAACAATCCATACTAAGCCTTTAAAAGTTTCTGACTGTTTTCACTTAAGCTTATATCTTTCCCATTGATATAGTCTGAATAATCTTTACAAGGTTTGTGACATCATACTTCTATTGATCGTTCAAGTAATCGTATAGATATGATTATGTCAGTACGGAGATATATTCCTGTTCTATTTCTGTAACTCGTTATTGACGGCACACTCCTTTAGTCTCTATTACATACTGGGCAACTCTCAAGCTGTTTTTATAGGTTATACTTGCGACACAAACAGTATCACCTATGCTTAGGTTCAAATCACTAACTACCTGAATTACACTCCTATTATTCAGCTCTACATTATATGAATACTCTAGCGTCCCCTTTCTACCTGCACTAGAAAAACCATGGTGATATTTTGATGTAATTCTGCCGTTCTGTTCTATTATCTTTTCAGTATTACTCGCCAGGTTGATTACGTGTAGCAGAACTAATAAAAAAAAGAGAGTTATTAAAGCAAATCCTTTCCATTCATCATAATAAAACTTCAAAAGTTTGATTCTTCGCATTAGCTAGCCGTATAATTTTCGAAGTTTTTATTTGTTTAATTGAATTGTAGTCACAGAGAGTCAAGTGTATCGAGAATCAAACTTCCTGTATAAAACTTTCAAGTTAGCACCAGGCTCCTTTTTTGATGTTTGGCTTTGGAGTTTATGCTGGGTTCCTATAGATGCATATTAGCCTATAAAAGAGCCGTATACTTAGATAGATTGTTGTTAAAGTAAAAGCTTGTTATCAATTGGAATAAATTTACTTGCCGCGTTGAATAATGTGGCAGCGGTCAACTCTGGTACGCCATATACTTCAACCTTTTTGTCTCTATCTAATCTGAGCTTATGCACAAGAATATCAAAGTCACCATCACCTGAAACTAAAACTATAGTGTCTACTAAGCTTGAATATTCCATCGCATCTATCGTTATCCCCACATCCCAATCACCTTTGGCGGAACCATCGGACCGTTGAGTGAAGGGTTTTAGTTTCACCTCAAAACCGATAGATCTTAAGATATTTTGAAATTGATACTGTTTTCTATCGCCGCGGTCGATAGCATAGGCCACGGCTTTTACGACTTTTCTTCCATTAGTTGCTTCAGACCAAAACTTATTATAATCAAAGTTTCGTTTATGGATTTGCCTGCATGTGTAATAAACATTCTGCACGTCAACAAGAATGGCAACCTTTTCCATTTGATAATCCAATGATGTTAAAAACCTGATACTAAAAATAGCGATATTAAGTGTTATTACTTAAGCGGGTACTTTATGTTGCTCGCCTTTCAATTTCAAGTGAGAATTGTTAGTCAATACTAAATTTTGAATGCTCTGGATTATAAAAACAGGATATTAAAAATGACAGCATGTATTGGCAAAGTGATGGTATATAAATTCAATGCTGTGCAAACTGAACGATTGGAATGCCTTCTACCATTAGTGAATAATTTTGCTGATTGATCAATTTGGCGCTATCTACTCAACGATATAAACCAAGATAAGCTAGTGAGCGCTTAAATCGGTTATTCAGGTCGTATTTCAGAAAATCTGTTTCTCTTAATAAGTAGAGTAGCGTTGAATGGAGTTCAGTCTCCCTTGACTACTTGCAATTGGTACAGGGCTACCTTTCTGAACGACCAATTTTTAGTAATGTTATTTAGCGGTTTTTCGTCGTTTTGACAGATCCCAGTATATTCCGTAACTCATTTAGACCTCAAAAATCTTCAAGCCCCCACTTTGTAATAACAGATTGATTTTCAGCCTATTCAGGGCTCATTAAGGGTGTTGAGTTCATTGTGGGTTGACAAAGCAGGATCACCATATCTTATACTGTATGCATGTACAGTGGTTTGATAAGGGTAGTCATGGGAACCAGAAGCATCATTTTCGACGGAGAGCCTGTCCGGATTTGCCGGTATCGTTCGGATTATGACACCGAGCAATGTATGCTATCTGTATGCTGAATTATACGAAGTACGTGCGCAGCTTTTCAGTTTCTGTAGGTGTAAATCTGCGCAAGGAGTTGGATCTGACATTGACGCAGATACGGGAGGTCGAGCGCAGTATGGATTGGCTGGCAGCCCCTGCATAAGGATGTAAGGGCTTAAGCAGTTTTATCGAAAAGGAGATAGATCATGGGAAGAAAGATCAATCGATTCGCAATTTTTGCCGAACGAATTCATTTGATGAATGGCGGTGCAAAAAGTTTTAGGGATTCTGCACCCACAGAAGAAGCCGCCATGGATCTGGCAGAAGAAATTGCTAAGTCTGAAAAAGCGGTGTTTTATTCTTGGCTGCAAATTCTCGATATTATGACTGGTAACTATACCGAGTATTCAATCAAGACCGGTGGGGTGTTGGAGGAAAGAGAGTGTCCGGATAGTAAAAACTGAATAGCTAATTAATGACACCCTCTGGTTTCAGTCAAGTTCGATAAAAGTGAAGAGGGCATCATAGAAGAAGGTATCATAGAAGGGAGCCTAAACCGTTGCGAGAGTGGCCAGGAAACCCCCTTTCCTGAAAGGTTGTTTTACTGCCAAAAGGCTATTAGCTATGTTGTTTTGCACTGTTCCAATTTTAATTTTAGCTGTCACTAAAGTCGATATTTTCACTTAGGTGACAGCTCACTTGCTATTTAAATTGATTACTTTCGGTCAGATAGGGGTTGAGCCTATGACCGAAAGATTAATTTTATGTTTCTTTTCTTCGTTTAGACCTGTGGTTTTCTCTCAGTCAAAAAAATAATAATTTATTTGTAGTCATTGACAAGCTGCCCATTTGATGATCCCTTGAATTGAGGATGTTCGTCATCAATTTCGTAAAAATCAGATTTTTCGCCGGTGAAAATATGCCCCATTGTTTTCAACCCAGTTGGGCCATCTAGTGATCCTGCAATAATTCCAGTAGCATCGAGATTAAATGGTTCCCAGAATAGGCTTGATCCACATTGCTGGCAGAAACCTCTGCGGGCTACTTCTGATGTTTTATACCACGCCAGCCCGTCATCTTTTGTTCTCTTAATATTGACCTTGCGAGCCTTTGTGTGAGGGCCGAAACTTCCATGTAGCTTTTGACACATACTACAATGACAGTTAACTACGTTGCGTAGTGGCCCTTTAACCTCATACCGCACAGCTCCACATAAGCAACCACCGGAAGTAATTGAATTATTACTGTTCATATAATGAGCCTGTAGATGCAAAAATTTACTTGAATTTAGAGCTTAAATTAAGTATGCCTTTTTATTTTCAGTAATAATGATTCTTTTAAATGGAAAATGCCATTCTAATTTTACGATATAAAAATTGATGGCCTAGATAGCTATTTATTTGTTTTATCCTGAATTACAAGATGATAGCGGTTCCTAATTGTATATGTTATGAAGTCAATAGTTAAATTTAAAGTAAGATTGTGTGTTCTAGATTTAATTTATCTGAGGTGATGCTCATAGTTTTTACCAGATTCTATATCTCTGGCACATAAAAATATTATCCATGCACAGCGGGAGGTGCGGTGGTAATAAGGGGTGCCCTCAAGTGAGATTTGAGACTAGATGGAAGGGGCATTGGTTATCCCAATATGTATGGCTATTTATACAGCATTTGATCCGGTATTTTATGTGGTGTCAATATGGATGGCGCTTGAAGCTACTAATTTTGTGGGTGTCCAGAATCTCTGAACCTTATCTTTCTAGAGTCATGAGATCAGAATCTTGCTCTAACCTCATAATTAGATCCTGGCTAGTATCTACAGTTTGGTTATATATTTAAAGTAAGAGTTGTTGGCGAACAAGGTTGGCTCCGCACACATTTTGGATGAAAACCTCTATTTTGCTTTGCTTGGTGATATTTTGAAATGTTTTACCCCCCATAGAATAGAAGTTTGCATGAATTATCTCATCACCCAAATCAGGCTCGTCCGTGTCGAGTAGTTCAAATATAACATATGATCCATCATTGTGTATTTTAGCGGCATACATTCCTCTGTTTGGGTTTATAGCTTTTATCGTGGCTCTCATTTCTTATCCTTAGTGTTTTTTTGAACTCATCCGGTGTTTTATGCGGTGTCAATATGGGGCAGCTTGAAATATAACTTTTGTGGGTGTCCAGAATCACAGCAATAGATTGTTTGCGGAAGAAAATGAGGTTCTAACTATCAATGCTAGAACGATTGGTAAAAGTATTGACACAAATAGTAATTCTAAAAACACTATGAGCCGCGTTTTTAGTATGGCCAAAGCGAAAAACCATAGTTTTGAGAGTCCCGTCCGTTCAGAAATATTTGCCTTGAAAAATATTTTCTTGCTCCAGCGGTCTATGTCAGAGTAGCAACCTGTGTATAGTTGTCTGAAGTTTCCAATGAATGCTAGAAGAAATGCAATAAGCAACACATAAAATATAAGCGTCATCTCCCAGTTGCTTAAATCAATTTTGGTAAAATCAAGTTTGCCACCGATGATTAGCACAAACGCAAAAAGTAATATTTTGGGTGCTAAATTTCTCAAAAATTCCAAATAATATTTGCTTCCTTTGCCAGGGAGTCGGAGTGAATTTATTTTTCTGGGCATAATTGATTCCTTTGGGATAGGTTTTATTGAGGGGGGCTTTATTTTTATTGTTTGATATATGTACTATGCATAATGTTGTCATCAAATGGCGCTATTTCTATGGATGTCCATGATTATATTTTTTGCTACGCAGCAATGTTCTTCGTACGCAGGGGGAAGCGCTGTGATAATAGGGCGTGGTCTCTATGAAGATTTGAGCACTGGGCAGAAGAGATAATAATTACCCCCTATTTGTCTGGCTATTTATACAGTATTTGGCCCGGTATTTTATGTGGTGTCAATATGGGTGGCACTTAATGCTACCCCTTTTATGGGTTTGCAGAATAGGGGACATTGGGTCACATTAGTTAGAGGTGATTGTTACAGACCAACAATAAAGGAATCCATCATGACTATCAGCAATGCTCAAAGGCCACTTCCCAACACGCTGTTCATTGTTGGTGAAGCCCGAGACATAGCCTCCGAAAGTATGGAAGGCTTCGAGATGCTGCGAAACCTATACCACGCTATTGCCCAAGCCCCTGATGTTCCTAGCGTGATAAAAGGGCTGGCTAGAATTGGCGATTCCATAGTGCACGATTATCATAACTCGATGGATTGCCAGCGGGAGGATATGGAGGAGCTGGAGGGGCGAATAAGAAAGGAGGCTCCAGTTTTATAAGGTTCATCTAGTGAGGCTTGCTTAAGTGCTGTTAGGAGCATACTTATTGGGTGCTGTGCGCAAATATCGGTTTACTATTAGGGGCTTAAAATCAACTCATTAAGGTTATGGCGCTCCCTGCCTTAATGAGCAGAATAAACATGAACGTATCGCTCAGATTAATTTTAAAGTAATACAATAAGTTCGGATTTTTAATCTTTAGGAGGGTCTTGGATTCCGTATTTTTCACAAAGTGCATCAATTGTAGCTTGTGGTATGTTTTCGCTAACTTTAGATTTAAGAAGGTCTTCTACTGTTGCCTTCCCTTTTTCGTGGGAATAATCAAGGTTAGTCTCTTCCTTTAGGTCGAAATTTGTATTGGAAGCTATCAAAGCCATCTCATAAATATCACTTTCTTTGTGATATCTTAGCTCTTTGTTTAGATGGTTTTTAACTGCTTGGACCCATTCGATGACATCATTTATTACATTGTGTAAATAGCTGAAGAATCGATAAAGATCTTCCTTTCTTGAAAGGTCAATTTCTCTATCAAGTGTTTTTTTGCCGCCGCATGCACTAATTGCTGAGTTAATTCCAGACTCTACTACAGTTTTGTGCGCATCAAAAATCCTGTCAATTTCTCTCTCTTTGCCTGTATCAAAAAACATAAGCGGGTTGTTTTGTACAGCCCGCTTAAGGAGCTTGGAATCTAGGTGGCCGCTGCCCTTGTTTCTAAAATGACTGAATAAATTCAGATGTTTTTTTAGTCCTTTGCTTTTATCGGTAAGATTTTTGGGTTCTTTGATTTTAAGGGCTTGTATTGCGTCGTCTACATTGGAGAGGGAGATGGAAAGCCCGCGGACTGCTCTAAGAGAATCAACTTTTTATGTATATCTATCGGAGGGTAGAGGAGGGTGGACTTATAGTGGGATATTTCATCCTCAAGTAAAGTAAGCCTAAGGTAATTAGACTTCAATTCAATTTGATACTTTTCTTCTGACATCTGAACTTCCTTCAGTGCTTGGAGGGCATCTTTTGTACCCAAATTCTGAATTTATCAGTGATGTTGATGAACTTATCTAAGTGATTAGTCCCTGTCACTCGACATAAGTGAAAGAGGGTAAATTCATTACGTATGTATACGTAGGTGTTCTTAGCGTTAGCGCTATTCGAGAGTGGATCGAAGCGACTTTTTAAGTTTGGGCAAACTGGTGAGGGTGGTGCTCTAGGAGTGAAAACTTGCCTTAGGATCAAAGCAAAGGTTCACGCAGGGATAGCTAGTTTTGGGGTTAGCGGTAAGAGAGTTATGCAGGTGATACAAGTTGGGCTTTATGTTGGGTAAAGCACCGAGACATCCCTAACTCATTGATTTTAAAAGAAAGATGGTACCAGAGGCCGGACTCGAACCGGCACGCTTTTAAGGGCGGGGGATTTTGAATCCCCTGTGTCTACCAATTTCACCACTCTGGCACTTTCGCTGTTCGACCTTGGGGTCGGTGCGAAGAGGGCGTGATTATAGCAATGCTTTGGTCTGGGTCAACCAGTGATTTCAATAACTTAGCGCATTTTCTGTCGTCCCAGTTAACAGCTCCTAAAATTTCCTATAACCTTCGCGGCCTCTCCATAGTTTCTAGATTTCCAGGATTCCATGCAGCGTCAGGACTTTGACTTTCATCTGCCCGATGAGCTGATCGCCCGCGCGCCTACTGAAGAGCGCCGTGGCAGCCGTCTTTTGTGTCTGGATGGGCCCAGTGGGGCCATTGCACATCGGCAGTTCCCAGATATTCTCGACCAGGTCCAAGCTGGTGACCTGATAGTCTTTAACGATACCCGGGTGATCCCGGCGCGTTTGTTCGCGCAGAAGGAGACCGGCGGTAAGTTGGAAATCCTGGTGGAGCGGGTGCTCAACGAGACGGATATCTGGGCCCATGTGCGCTCCAGCAAGTCGCCCAAACCCGGTTCTACCATTGTTCTTGAAGACGGTACCCGTATAGAGGTGACCGGCCGCAAGGATGCACTGTTTGAATTGTCCTTCCCAAAAGAAGAGGGTGTGCTGGCGATTCTGGATCGCCTCGGCCATATGCCGCTGCCTCCTTATATTGATCGTGAAGACGACGCCAGTGATCGCGAGCGCTACCAAACCGTATACGGCCGCAACGCCGGTGCTGTAGCGGCGCCGACGGCGGGGCTGCACTTTGATGATGAAATGATCGGTGCGCTGCGGGATAAAGGTGTCGAGGTTGTCTTCGTTACCCTGCATGTGGGTGCCGGTACTTTCCAGCCGGTGCGCGTGGACAATATTTACGAGCACCAGATGCACAGCGAAGTGCTGGATGTCTCCCAAGAAGTGGTGGATGCGGTAACCGCTTGCCGCGCTCGCAATGGCAGCGTGATTGCGGTGGGTACCACCAGCGTGCGCGCGCTGGAAAGTGCGGCGCGCAGTGGCCAGTTACAGGCCATCGTGGGAGAGACAGATATCTTTATTTATCCCGGTTATGAATTCCAGGTTGTGGATAAGTTGGTCACCAACTTCCATCTACCAGAATCCACCTTATTGATGCTGGTGAGCGCCTTTGCCGGGTACCAGCATACGATGGCCGCCTATAAGGCCGCAGTTGAGGAGCGTTACCGCTTCTTTAGTTACGGCGATGCCATGTTTATTACCCGCGATCCCAATGCCAAAAAAGAAGAAGTCGCACCAGCGAAAGGAGATACCCAGTGAGCCGCGAATGTTTTATGCAGTTTGAAGTGGATACCACTGATGGCAAGGCCCGTCGCGGCCGCTTGCGCTTCCCTCGCGGTGTGGTGGAAACCCCGGCGTTTATGCCGGTGGGTACTTACGGCACCGTGAAAGGCATGTTGCCGAGGGATATCGAAGGGATCGGTGCACAAATTATTCTGGGCAATACTTTCCACCTGATGCTGCGCCCGGGTACCGAAGTGGTTAAAGCCCACGGCGATCTGCACGATTTCACTCAATGGTCCGGACCGATCCTCACCGACTCCGGCGGTTTCCAGGTGTTTAGCCTGGGTGAGCTGCGCAAGATTACGGAGGAGGGGGTTTCCTTCCGCTCGCCGATCGATGGCAGCCCGGTATTCCTGGACCCGGAAGAATCCATGCGGGTTCAGCGGGACCTGGGTTCCGATATCGTCATGATCTTCGATGAGTGCACCCCTTATCCGGCCACTACCGATGAAGCGCGTAAATCTATGGAGTTGTCCCTGCGTTGGGCGGAGCGCTCCAAGAAGGCCCACGGCGATAGCCCATCGGCGCTGTTCGGTATTGTGCAGGGTGGTATGTACCCGGAGTTGCGCGATGTGTCCCTGCGCGGCCTCACCGAGATTGGTTTCGATGGCTATGCCATTGGCGGCCTGTCTGTGGGTGAGCCGAAAGAGGAGATGATCAAGGTATTGGATCACCTAGCGCACAAGATGCCGGAAGATAAACCGCGCTACCTGATGGGCGTGGGCAAGCCGGAGGATATTGTCGAGGCGGTTCGCCGTGGGGTGGATATGTTTGACTGCGTCATGCCCACGCGCAATGCGCGCAACGGCCACCTGTTTACCTTCGAGGGTGTGGTGAAAATCCGCAACGCCAAGCACCGCCACGATACGGGCCCCTTGGAGGAAGAGTGCGATTGCTACACCTGTGAGAACTTCTCCCGAGCTTACCTGCATCACCTGGATCGCTGCGGTGAAATTCTCGGTGCGCAGCTGAATACCATTCACAATCTGCGCCACTACCAGCGCCTGATGCAAAAGCTGCGCGATGCCATTGCCGCCAACGAGTTGGAGGCGTATGTCGCGGAGTTCTACCGCGGCCTGGGCCGTGAGGTGCCGCCGCTGCAGGCCTAACCCTGTCGCACTTTTATCCTATCTGGGGCGCAGTCGATCGCACGATTGTGCCCCTGTCATTTGTCCGTTCATTCGATCCCCGTATAATCGCTCCCACTTTTGTCGGCGGCTGTGCACCTTGCAATTTGTGTACTGCGCCCACATATCCAGGCAGATTGCCAAGATTTACCGGCCCTCGGGGTCACACTAGAACAATGAGAACAGCATGAATCGCTACCCGATCTGGAAGTACTTTCTGATTCTCGCGGTTGTGGCCTTCGGCCTGATCTACGCCGCGCCCAACCTCTACAAGCCGGACCCTGCGGTGCAGATTTCCGGGCAGTCCAGTGCCATGGAGATGGACGAGAACGTCCTCACCAAGGCGCGCAAAGCCCTGGATGAGGCGGGTATCCCCCACTTCGGTGGTGAGGTTGGTGACAAGGCGATTTTGATTCGCCTCGAGTCCATCGACCAGCAGCTACCTGCCAAGCGCGCGATTCAGGAGGCTCTGGGGCACAGCGACTATGTGGTTGCTCTAAACCTGGCATCGACTACCCCCCAGTGGCTCAGTGATATCGGCGCCAGCCCGATGAAGCTGGGTCTCGATCTGGCCGGTGGTGTGCACTTCCTGATGGAGGTGGATACCAACACCATCGTAAAAACCAATATGGAAGGCTATGTGCAGGATGTGAAAACCAAACTGCGCGCGGCCAAGGCCCGTTACCGTAGCGTTAACCTGATCGACGATCGCGAGATTGTGGCGCGTTTCCGCAACGAGGAGCTGCGCAGCCTGGCCCTTTCCACCATGCGCAAGGAATTCCCGCAGTTGCAACTGCGCGAGACCGGCAGTGGCGAGAACCTGGAAATCCGGGCCACCTTGTCTGAGCAAGAGATCAAGCAACTTGAGGATTACGCGGTTTCCCAGAACCTCACCACCCTGCGCAACCGGGTGAATGAGCTGGGTGTGGCCGAGCCGATCGTACAGCGCCAGGGGCGCAACCGTATTGTGGTGGAGCTGCCCGGTGTTCAAGACACTGCCGAAGCCAAGCGGATTATCGGTAAGACCGCGAACCTGGAATACCGTATGGAGGCCCGCCCCGATGAGCTGGTCACCAACAAAGAGTACTTCGAGTACCGCAGCGAGCGCCAACAGCAGATGTACGGCGGCGCCTGGCTGGAGCGCAAGATCATCATCAAGGGTGACAGCGTAACCAATGCGCGTGTCGGCTACGATGAGAGCGGTCTTCCCCAGGTGAATATCACCCTGGATTCCCGTGGTGGTGAGCTGATGCACCGTGCCACCTGGAAGAATGTCGGCCGCCGAATGGGCACCCTGTTTATCGAGACCCGTTTTACCCCGCAGACCAAAACGGATGCCGAGGGCAATGAGATTGTCGAGCAGGTTAGAACCGAAGATAAAAAGATTATCAGCCTGGCCACCGTGCAGAGCGCCCTGGGTAAACAGTTCCGTGTAACCGGACTGGACAGCCCGGCAGAAGCCCAGGAACTGGCCCTGCTGCTGCGCGCTGGTGCGCTGGCCGCTCCCATGTACTTTGTGGAAGAGCGTGTGATCGGCCCGTCCTTGGGTGCGGATAACATCAAGGTGGGTGTGCAATCGGTACAGATCGGTCTGCTCGCAGTCATTATTTGTATGCTGATCTCTTACCGGGTATTTGGTCTCGCCGCCAATATCGCCCTGGCGGTCAATATGATTCTGCTGGTGGCGGTGATGTCGATTCTCGGCGCCACCCTGACGCTACCGGGTATCGCCGGTATCGTATTGACCGTGGGTATGGCGGTGGATGCCAACGTGCTGATCTTCTCGCGAATACGGGAGGAGCTCAGGAATGGGATGCCTCCCCAAACGGCGATTAGTGCCGGTTTCGATAACGCCTACAGCACCATTGTGGATGCGAATATCACTACCCTGATTGTGGCGGTGATCCTCTATGCTATCGGCTCCGGCCCTGTACAGGGCTTCGCGGTGACCCTGTCTATCGGTATTCTCACCTCTATGTTTAGTGCCATCATGGGCACACGCGCAATCATCAACTTGTTCTACGGCGGTCGCCGTGTACAGAAACTCTGGATTTAAGGAGGCTGGCCATGAGTGAGACCAAAGTGGAAAGCGGAAAGATTACCGAGTACATGGGCAAGCGCGTGTACGACTTTATGCGCTGGCGCAAGTTTGCCACCGTACTATCCGTTGTACTGGTGCTGGCTTCGATCGGGATACTGGCGGCCAAGGGCCTGAAGTTCGGTCTGGACTTTACCGGCGGTACCCAGGTAGAAGTGGGTTACGAGGTTACTCCGTTTATTAACGACGTGCGCACTCAGTTGGAAGATGCCGGCTTCGAAGGTGCCACGGTTGTTAACTACGGCTCCGATAACGAGCTGATGATCAAGTTGCCCCCAGAGGTAGCCGAAGAAGAGACTCGTATTAGCGCCACCGATCAAGAGACCACTACGCCTATTGGTGACAAGGTGGTTGAAGTTCTACGTGCCGGCAGTGAGGGCACCGTTACCCTGCGCCGGGTCGAACTGGTCGGCCCGCAAGTGGGTGCTGAGCTGCGCGACGACGGCGGCCTGGGTATGTTGGTAGCGCTGGCACTGGTGATGATGTATGTGGCTTTGCGCTTCCAGTACAAGTTCTCGGTTGGCGCGGTAGCGGCATTGGGCCACGACGTCATTATTGTGCTGGGCTTCTTTGCTCTGATGGGGCTGGACTTCGATCTGACCGTGTTGGCGGCGGTGCTGGCGGTGATCGGTTACTCGTTGAACGATACTATCGTGGTATCCGACCGTATCCGAGAGAATTTCCGTAAAGTGCGCAAAGCAGAGTCGGAGGAGATTATTAACATCTCTATTAGTCAGACCCTGGGCCGTACCTTTATGACCTCTTTCACCACCTTGTTAGTGCTTTGGGCACTGCAGTTCTTTGGTGGTGAGCTGATCCACAACTTCTCCCTGGCGTTGATCGTCGGTGTGGTTGTGGGTACTTACTCGTCTGTTTACGTCGCAGCGAACGTGCTGATGGCATTGAAGATCAGTAAAGAGGATCTGATGCCGCCGGTGAAGGAAGGCGCAGAGCTGGAAGAAATGCCCTAATCAGGAAGAGCTTCCAAATAAAAAAAGGCCGCTGTTTAGCGGCCTTTTTTTTGCCCCGATTGTTCAGTCCTGACAAGCAAATACTGATCCCGGGGTTTTCACTGTGGGGTGATTTGCGTAGCTAGTGGCAAACAGTTAGCTGCGAGGTTTTTTGCCCAGAGTGATATGTTTGGGGCCGGAAGTGTTGGTCTGGCCGCTGACACCCTTGGGGACCTGCTCGATCTCGCCACCCTTCTCCAAAAAGGCTTGCACTTGCGCCTCAATACTCTCGCTGGTCTCTAAGGGGGCGGTCTGCTTACGACTGGAAGAGGAGGATGCTTTTTTGGCCACGGTGACTGTCCGGTGTTTTGGGTTGGCCAGTCATCATACAGCAAATTGGATAAAAAAGCATCCAACTGCCTAAGTGGCACTCATAGTGCACAGTTTGCCGCCATTAAAGCAGCAAGGATATTGCCGCCGCCAGCAGTGGCGACTTACTTTGTACGTGATAATGGGAACTTAGCAGTCGCGCAAAATAAGGCGTCCCGCGGAACCCCAGAAGGGGGGAATAAACTGCTTGGCGCTGTTATGTGTGATCATTATCACCAGACTTTGAGAAAAGCCAAGTTCCATCCTGGATTAGGATGCGTAATGTGATTGGGAGAATTGCAATCGCTACCAGCATCTTCATTGAAAATGCCACCCACTTAGGTACACCTTTAATGGCGGAGTAGATTCCTATAAGCCAGCAGATGGATAAAGCTACGTAGAAATATGGAGAATCCAGCAGTGAAAACATCCAATCCCCACGTATGTGAGCAGAGCTAGAGCCTCCAGCGCCCCCCAAAAATACAAAAGGAATCATTAAACCAAAGACGAAGCCTGTGGCGAGTACACAATATATTACTGCTTTCGCAACAACCTCCGGCTTACTCGGTTTGTACTCCACCATTACCTCACACAATAAGTGATTAAGAATCGCGAGAGCGATGATCGCCTCTCCAGCTCCACCTGGAGCTCACCTAAGTAAGAGGCTCGCAGAGAATTATTCGGTCTCCTGCTCCAGGAGTTCGGTATTGGCCACTGGCCAGCCACCCAGCTCCCGCCATTTGTTGACGATACCGCAGAACAGGGTTGCGGTTTTTTCCGCGTCGTATTCGGCGGAGTGGGCGCAGCTATTGTCGAACTCAATGCCGGCTACCTGGCAGGCTTTCGCCAGCACGGTTTGGCCGTAGGCGAGCCCGGCGAGGGTAGCGGTGTCAAAGCAGGAGAAGGGGTGGAAGGGATTGCGCTTGATCCCGGTCCGTTCAACCGCGGCATTCACAAAGCCCAGGTCGAAGTGGGCGTTGTGGGCAACCATAATGGCGCGGGTGCAGCTGTGTTTCTTCACGGCACTGCGGATCTTGCGGAACATTTCCGGTAGGGCGATTTCCTCGGGCCAGGCCTCGCGCTCGGGGGATTCCAGATCGATGCCGATAAAGTCGAGCGCCGATTGCTCCACATTGGCGCCATCGAATGGTTCCAGGTGAAAGCTGTGGGTTTCCAGCGGGAAAAGTTTCCCCTCTTCATCCATATCCAGGATTACCGCCGAAATTTCCAGCAGGGCATCGGTGCGCGCATTAAAGCCGCCGGTTTCCAGATCGATCACAACCGGCAGGAAGCCGCGAAATCGCTGGGCAAGGGAGCTCTTTGGTCCTGTGGGTTCTTCGGCCGGGGTCACTTTGGGTCCTTGTAAATCTCAGTTGTGCCGGGGTAAATCCGGCGGGGTAGGGGATTCGCGGGCTTGGGCCCGCGAGGGTTTGAACTGGAATTATACGAGCTTCCAGTTCAGGGTTTCACCGGCGGCCAGGGGGATCAGCTTTTCGCCGCCCATATCCAGCGCTTCGGGAAGTGCCCAGGCCTGCTTCACCAGAGTGATGGTGTCCTGATTGCGCGGCAGACCGTAGAAATCCGGGCCGAAATTGCTGGCGAAGCCTTCGAGCTTATCCAGCTTACCGGCGCGCTCAAAGGCTTCGGCGTACAGCTCGATAGCGGAGTAAGCGGTGTAGCAACCGGCACAGCCGCACTCGTGCTCTTTCTTGTGGTGCGCGTGGGGGGCCGAGTCAGTGCCGAGGAAAAATTTCGGGCTGCCACTGGTGGCGGCTTCAATCAGTGCGGACTGATGATCGCCGCGCTTGAGAATTGGCAGGCAGTAGAAATGCGGGCGAATACCGCCAACCAGCATATGGTTGCGGTTGTACAGCAGATGGTGCGCGGTAATCGTCGCAGCAACGCCTTCGCGGGCATTTTGCACAAACTCAGCGGCATTGGCGGTTGTGATGTGCTCAAAAACCACTTTTAGAGTGGGGAAATCTTCTACCAGGCGCGCTAGGGTCTTCTCGATAAATACCTGCTCGCGGTCGAAAATATCGATATCGCTGGTGGTGACCTCACCGTGTACCAACAGCTTCATGCCGCAGGACTGCATTTCTTCCAAAGCCGGGTAAATATTGGCGATGTCAGTTACGCCGGAATCGGAGTTGGTGGTGGCACCAGCCGGGTAGAGTTTTGCTGCGATTACGCCGCTGGCGTGGGCCTGGCGAATCACTTCGGCATCGGTTTTGTCGGTGAGGTAAATCACCATCAGCGGTTCAAAGGTGCGGCCGGCTGGGATATGCGCGAGAATGCGCTCGCGATATGCGGCTGCGCCTTCACCGGTGGTGACGGGCGGTACCAGGTTTGGCATCACAATTGCGCGGTGGAATTGTCGGGCGGCATCGCCAACGGTGCGTTCCAGGGCGGTGCCATCACGCAGGTGAATATGCCAGTCGTCGGGGGCGCGAAGAGTGATTTGCTCCGTCATGGTACTCCAGGATATCAATTGCTGTAGAAGTGTCTCTGTGCGGCGCGCATGCTACCCGATGCAGGGTCAAAATGCGATGCGCGGTCCGGTTAAAAGTTAATCAATTGTATAGACTCTCACCTTGGCGCTAGTCGATTGCGAGCAGAGGCGCTACAATCGCGCCCCGATAAAGTGTGTGGGTATTAATTGTGCCCATAAATACCGAGCCTGGGCATACCTCCAAGAATAACCTCCCCCAGAACGAAACAAACTTCACAGATAGGTGATTCCAATCGCCGCACTTTGATCGTGGCGGCAAAAATCCAGCAGCAGAGGACAGCAATGAGCAAAATCGAGAAGGTAGTACTGGCATATTCCGGCGGACTGGATACTTCAGTGATTGTGCGATGGCTGCAGGATACTTACGGCTGTGAAGTAGTGACCTTCACTGCGGATATTGGCCAGGGTGAGGAAGTTGAACCGGCGCGGGCCAAGGCCGAGGCGCTCGGTGTGAAAGAGATTTATATCGACGATCTGCGCGAGGAATATGTGCGGGACTTCGTTTTCCCGATGTTCCGTGCCAATGCGATTTACGAGGGCGAGTACCTGCTGGGCACCTCTATCGCGCGTCCGCTGATCGCCAAGCGCTTGATTGAAATTGCCAACGAAACTGGTGCCGATGCTATTTCCCATGGTGCCACCGGTAAAGGCAACGACCAGGTGCGCTTTGAGCTGGGTGCCTACGCACTGAAGCCGGGTATTCAGGTAATCGCGCCCTGGCGCGAATGGGACTTAAATTCCCGCGAAAAGCTGATGCAATACTGCGAACAGCACAAGATTCCAGTGGATTTCTCTTCTACGAAGAAAAAATCCCCTTACTCGATGGATGCCAACCTGCTGCATATTTCCTACGAGGGCGGCATCCTCGAAGACCCCTGGGCGGAAGCCGAGGAAGACATGTGGCGCTGGAGTGTGAGCCCGGAGGCCGCACCAGAAGAGCCGACTTACATCACCATCGGCTTTGAGAAAGGTGATCCAGTCTCAATCGATGGTGAGCGTTTGAGCCCGGCCACCCTGCTGGAAAAACTGAACAAGTTGGGTGGAGCTAACGGCATTGGCCGCCTGGATATTGTGGAAAACCGCTATGTGGGTATGAAATCCCGCGGTTGTTACGAAACTCCCGGTGGAACAATTTTGATGAAGGCGCACCGCGCTATCGAGTCCATTACGCTGGATCGCGAAGTGGCGCATATGAAAGATTCCTTGATGCCGCGCTACGCGGATCTTGTGTACAACGGTTACTGGTGGTCGCCTGAACGCCGCATGTTGCAGGCCGCTATCGATGAATCCCAGGAAGTGGTGAATGGTGAAGTACGCCTGAAACTCTACAAGGGTAGTGTCAGTGCAGTAGGCCGCCGCTCTGTAGATAGCCTCTTCGATGAGCGTATCGCAACCTTCGAGGATGATGCTGGAGCCTACAACCAAAAAGATGCAGAGGGCTTTATCAAGCTCAATGCTCTGCGCCTGCGCATCGCCGCCGGTAAAGGAAGAAAATTGATTTAGTCGGCTTAGTTGATTTAGATCAGTCAAGGCTGGAAATGGATGCGCTTAAATCCTTTTCTGGCCAACAGTGACAGTTATGTGTATGCCTTCGACGTTATGAGCGGGTTCATACATGACTGCTGCAGACCCAGTGGTGGGCCAGGCCCGCTCAGTGGAACCGAATTTTAAAAGCAACGGAAGTAAAAACATGACGACAACGGTGGCAAAGACCGGCCCTGTGCCGGACTATGACTACAATATCGTGCGCCAGTTCACCATCATGTCCGTGGTCTGGGGCATCTTTGGTATGGGCATGGGCGTATTGATCGCGGCTCAGCTGGCCTGGCCCGAGCTGAACGATTTCTGGCAGCCCTTCTCGCACTTTGGGCGATTGAGGCCACTGCACACTAATGCGGTTATCTTCGCATTCGGTGGTAGTGTTCTGTTTGCCACCTCCTACTATGTGGTGCAGCGCACCTGTCAGGTTCGCCTTTGGGGCGGCTGGCTGATTCCCTTCACCTTCTGGGGATGGCAGGTCGTTATCGTGGCAGCGGCTATTACCCTGCCGATGGGCTTTACCTCCACCAAGGAATACGCTGAGCTGGAATGGCCGATCGATATCCTGATCGCCGTAGTTTGGGTTGCCTATGCACTGGTGTTCTTCGGCACCATCATGAAGCGCAAGACTTCCCACATCTACGTTGCCAACTGGTTCTTCGGTGCTTATATCATCACCATTGCCGTACTCCATATTATTAATAATTTGGAAATTCCGGTTGCTCCGTTCAAGTCTTACTCCATCTACTCCGGTACCAAGGATGCGATGATCCAGTGGTGGTACGGCCACAACGCGGTAGGCTTCTTCCTGACTGCAGCCTTCCTCGGCATCATGTACTACTTCGTACCTAAGCAAGCTGGTCGTCCGGTTTACTCCTACCAGCTGTCTATCGTTCACTTCTGGGCACTGATTTCCCTGTACGTTTGGGCCGGTGGTCACCATCTGCACTACTCAGCGCTGCCCGACTGGGCGCAGAGCCTGGCGATGGTAATGTCCCTGATCCTGTTGGCGCCTTCCTGGGGCGGTATGATCAACGGCATCATGACCCTGTCTGGCGCTTGGCATAAGCTGCGCACCGATCCTACCTTGCGCTTCCTGGTGGTATCCCTGTCCTTCTACGGTATGTCCACCTTCGAAGGCCCGATGATGTCCATCAAGACTGTGAACGCTCTGTCTCACAACACCGACTGGACTATCGGTCACGTACATTCCGGCGCATTGGGCTGGGTTGCGATGATCTCTATCGGTGCTCTGTACCACCTGGTTCCGGTTCTGTGGAAGCGTCGTGAAATGTACAGCACCAAGCTGATCAACGCGCACTTCTGGCTGGCCACTGTAGGTACGGTTCTGTACATCGCTGCGATGTGGGTAAACGGTATTACCCAGGGCTTGATGTGGCGTGCATTTAACGCCGACGGCACCCTGACTTACAGCTTCGTGGAAAGTGTTGTTGCGAGCCACCCGGGCTATGTGGTGCGCTGGTTGGGCGGTGCCATGTTCCTGGTCGGTATGCTGCTGATGGCTTACAACGTCTACCGCACGATTACTGAGAAAGTAAACGATGCCGAAGCCGATAACACCGTTCGTGCAGTGCCTGCGGCATAGGAGTTTAGATCGTGAAGAATCATGACATCGTAGAAAAAAATATCGGCTGGATGATCTTTTTCACCATTATCGCCATCAGCTTTGGTGCTCTGGTAGAGATTGTCCCGCAGTTCTTTACCAAGGCGAACTACACTCCGCTGCCGGGTCAGAAGCCGCTGACCGCAATAGAGCTGGAAGGCCGCGATATCTATATTCGCGAAGGCTGTCACGTATGCCACACCCAGATGGTGCGCCCACTGCGCGCCGAGGTGGAGCGTTACGGCCACTATTCCATGGCACAGGAATCCGTGTACGAGCATCCCTTCCTGTGGGGCTCCAAGCGTACTGGTCCTGACCTGGCCCGTGTGGGCGGCCGCTATTCCGATGAATGGCAGCGTGCTCACCTGTACAACCCGCGCAGTGTAGTGCCTGAATCCATCATGCCGGCCTACCCCTGGTTGTTCGACAATGTGGTTACTGGTAATTACACCGCGCGTAAGATGGAAGCGCTGCGCCTGGTCGGTGTGCCCTACACCGATGAGGATATCGCCAATGCCGCTGAGCCTTTCAAAGGTGGCAAGGTGAAAGAAATTGATGCGCTGGTCGCTTACTTGCAACAGCTGGGTACCCTGGTTACCCAAAAACGCTAATAGCGAGGAAGGAAACTCGTGACTATCGAAACTTTGCGGGAAATCGGACTGGTTCTGGGATCACTGGCCTTTCTGGCTATTTGCTGGTGGGCTTTCTCTCCGAAGCGCAAGAAGCGCTTCGAAGAAGATGCCAATTTGCCATTTGCCGATGATGAGCAGCAAGCCGATAAGGATGATTCGTCGGCTGCTCAGAAGGACGAATCCAAATCCGGGCAAAAGCCCGGGACTGAACGAAAACAGGGGCAGGATAAGTAATGAGTACATTCTGGAGTGTGTGGGTAATTGTACTCACCCTCGCCAATCTGGCGTTGATTACCTGGGTGTTGTTCGCCAACCGAAAAGTAGCGGTTGACGACCAGGCTGAACCGGAAAACAAAACAACCGGCCACGTCTACGACGGTATTGAGGAGTACGACAATCCTCTTCCCAAGTGGTGGTTCTTGCTGTTTATCGCCACACTGGTGTTCTCAGCAGTTTACCTGGTGATCTACCCAGGCCTGGGTAACTTCAAAGGCCTTGGTGGTTGGTCATCTGTCGGCGCGTTGGAAGCTTCTCAGGCTAAGGCCCAGGAAAAGTTCGACGAGCAGTTTGGCAAATACCTTGATATGCCTATTGAGCAGATTGCGCAGAGCCCGGAAGCCCTAAAAATGGGTTCTCGAATCTTCGCTAACAACTGTGCGGTGTGTCACGGTGCCGATGCCGGCGGTAACTTTGGCTTCCCCAACCTGACTGATAACGCCTGGTTGTACGGTGGTACCCCGGAGAAAATCCTTGAGACCCTATACAATGGGCGTCAGGGGATGATGCCTCCACAGGGTCCGATTATTGGTGAAGAGGGTGTGCGCAATGCCACCGAGTATGTGCTCTCCCTCAATGGCCTAAACCACGACAAGGCGATGGCTGCTGAAGGCCAGAAGGTGTTTAACACTGTATGTATGGCCTGTCACGGAATGGACGCCAAGGGTAATCAAGCCCTGGGCGCTCCCAACCTGACCGACGATCTGTGGCTCTACGGCAGCAGCCGGGAGCAGATCCAGCACACCATTCGCAGTGGGCGCTCCAATATGATGCCCGCGCAGAGAGATAAACTGCGTGAAGACAAAATCCGCCTGGTAGCGGCTTATGTCTACAGCCTGTCCCAGCAGGACGAAGAACAGCAGTAATTTACTATTGAGGCCCGGCATTTGCTGGGCCTTGTTTTTTCAAGGGACTCCGGGCGCTGCAGGGACGGAGAAAAAAGCCTCAAAATAAGTGGCTACCTGGCCCGCGTACAAGATGTGTCCGTGCGAGAGTGAGGTTTGTGTGAGTGATTTAATTCCAACCCGTGAGGAACAGGAAGGTGATGGCGAGGTTCGCTATCGCATGCTGTATGAGTCGGACGATAAAATTTATATCCGACATATCAAGGGTGTTTTCACCCGTATCCGCAAATATACTGGCCTGCCGTTGTTGCTGGCTTTCTTCTTTCTTCCCTGGATCAATATCGACGGGCGCCAGTCAGTCTTTTTTGATCTTCCCACCCGACAATTTCATATTTTCTGGACAACCTTTGGCCCCCAGGACGGCTTCCTACTAGCTTGGCTGCTGATTATTGCCGCCTTCGCCCTGTTTGCTATTACCACCTGGATGGGGCGGGTCTGGTGTGGCTTCACTTGCCCTCAGACCGTATGGACCATGATGTTTATGTGGGCAGAGCGTATCTGCGAGGGTGATCGCAACAAGCGCATGAAGTTGGATAAGGCGCCATGGAACGCGGAAAAGGTTCTGCGCAAGGGCGGCACGCACGCTTTATGGCTGTTGATTTCTCTGGCTACAGCCTTGGCTTTCGTTGGCTACTTCTATGGCATTCGTGAGCTGGTTGTAGACCTCGCCACCTTCCAAGCTCATCCGCAAGGTGTCTTCTGGGTAGCCTTCTTTACCTTTGCCACTTACATGAACGCGGGCTTCTTGCGGGAACAGGTATGTAAATACATGTGCCCTTATGCGCGCTTCCAGTCGGTGATGTACGACGAGGATACCCTTGCGGTTTACTACGATGCCAAGCGTGGTGAGACTCGCGGGCCGCGCAAAAAGAACGTGGACTACAAAGCCGAAGGTATGGGTGACTGTATCGATTGCTATTGGTGTGTGCAGGTTTGCCCGGTGGATATCGACATTCGCGATGGCTTGCAGTTTGAGTGTATCAACTGCGGTCTCTGTGTCGATGCTTGTAACAGCGTCATGGATAAGATGGGCTATGAACAGGGCTTAATTCGCTTCACCTCTGAAGACGAGCTACAGACTGGCAAGACGAACTTTTTACGTCCGCGACTGTTTGGCTACGCAGTCGTTTTGCTGGCCATGATAGGATTGTTTTCGCATCAGGTGGCAACTCGCAGTCCTATCGAGGCAGAAGTCACCCGTGACCGCGGTGCCCGTATGTATCGGGTTTCACAAGGGTTGGTGCAGAATGTGTATACCGTGAAGATCAACAATATGGATCAGGCAGCTCATGAGTTCACGATCCGTGTTGAGGGCAATCCGAATTATGACTATTCGGTGCGCAAACCGCGCAATATTTACCTGAAGGCCGGGGAGATCTACCCGGTACCGATTCGGGTGAGTGTGCCCGAGACCCAGCTGAAGGACACCAAGCACGATATTGATATCGTGGTGCAGGCTGTCGATGACCCGGAGCTGGTCAATAAGCATCGAGCGGTATTTATTGGTCCCAAGCAGTAGACGGGAAGCCGTTCCCGTTGCAAAGTACGGGCCCGCTCAGGCGGGCTCTGCTTTTCTGCATAAAACGGTAATTTTGGTAACGCGATGAATGAACCAACGTCGAAACCCTGGTATCGGGAATTCTGGGCCTGGATGGTCTTGGCACCGTTGATTACGGTGGTTGTAGTCTCCTCTATTACGGTCTCCATTGCCGTGCGCTTTGCTGATGATCAGGTCAGCGATACCTACTACAAAGACAGCCGCATGTACCATTTTTCCGCGGAGCAAGACCAGCGTGCCAAAGCTCTGGGGCTGGCGGCCTTGGTGCAGTTCCAGCGCACTGAAGGTGGCGTTACTGTCGAATTGAATGGCAATACCGACTACCCGGAAAAACTTCTGCTGACTTTGAGCCACCCGATGGAAGAGGATCTGGACCAGCATATCGAGTTGTCACAGCTCTCTGTGGGGCGCTATTCCGGTGAAGTACCGGGCGCCTTAAAAAGCCGCTGGTACCTGCGCCTGATGCCTGAACTTGACCCAAGTGCACATCAGCAAGCCGAGTGGCGTTTGAAAGGCGAGATTAACTTCGACCTGGGCAACGCGGCGCCCATGAATCCCGGCAGTCAATGAAGTCACCCTGTTATCACTGTGGGCTACCGGTTCCCGCTGGCAGTAATCACTCTGTTGTGATCGAAGGTGTCCCGCGCAGCATGTGCTGTCCGGGGTGTGAGGCCGTGGCGAGTGCAATTGTCTCCGGGGGATTGGACGGCTTTTACCGTTATCGGGAAAAACAAAGTGATCGCCCGGAGCAGAACCAGCCACAGGATCGCTGGAGTGCTTATGATCTTCCCGAAGTGCAGCAGCAGTTTGTGCACGACTGGGACGGCGGGCGCCAAATGGCGGCGCTGCTGATCGGTGGTATTACTTGTGCCGCCTGTGTCTGGTTGATAGAAAAACATCTGGGGCAATTGGCCGGTATCGAGAAAGTCTCGGTCAACGCCAGTACCCAGCGCGCGCAAATTGTTTTCGATCCTGAGCAGATTCAACCCAGCGCCCTGTTTGAGGCCCTGGAGCAGATCGGCTATCGCCCTGCGCCGGCGACTGCCGCCAACCGCGAAAGTGTAATTCAGAGTGAGCATCGCGCTGCCCTGCGCCGCCTTGGGGTCGCTGGTCTCGGTACCATGCAGGTGATGATGTTCGCCATCGCCCTCTATTTTGGTGCCGGCAGCGGTGATGTGGGTGAGTTCGAACGTTACTTCCGCTGGGTCTCTCTGCTGGTAGCCACTCCTGTAGTGTTCTATGCCGCGCGGCCTTTCTTTAGCGCGGCCCTGCGCAGTCTGCGCACGCGCCACTTGAGTATGGATGTGCCGGTTTCCCTCGCTATTGGCCTGGCCTATGGGGCCAGTTTCTATGCCACCGTATTCGGTACCGGCGAGGTATATTTTGAATCCATCTCCATGTTTACCTTCTTTTTGCTGTTGGGGCGCACTGTTGAGATGCGCGCGCGCCACCGAGCGGGACTAGCCAGCGGTGGGCTCGCGCAGCTGTTGCCCATGACCGCGGCAAGGTATGACGGCACTGAGATTACCCACGTCCCCGTAGCAGCCCTGGCGGCTGGCGACCGGATTTTACTGCGCCCCGGCGATACGATTCCCGCTGATGGTGAGGTACTCGAAGGTGAAAGTGGCGTAGATGAATCGCTACTCAGTGGTGAATCTGCGCTACAGCAAAAGACCGTGGGCAGTCCTGTGTATGCAGGCAGCGTCAACGGCGATTCCAGTCTTACCGTGCGTGTCACCGCCGCCGGAAAATCCACGCGCTTGTCGGCGATTGAGCGTCTTGTGGAGCGCGCCCAGCTGGAGAAACCAGCTCAGGTAGCCCTGGCGGATCGGGTTGCCGGCATTTTTGTCGGAGTCGTACTGGTTGCAGCCCTGAGTGCTTTCGCGGTCTGGTGGCAACTGGACCCGAGTAGGGCATTTTGGGTGGCCTTGTCCGTGTTGGTGGTGACCTGTCCCTGTGCTTTGTCTTTGGCGACACCTGCAGCATTGGCCTCAGCAACTCTGCGCCTGCAAGAGCTGGGCTTGTTGGTTGCTGGCGGCAGTCTTTTAGAAACCTTGCCCCGTATCAGCCGCGTGGTGTTCGATAAAACCGGTACCTTGACCCGTGGCGAACCCCGCATCCTGCGTATTGATTTACTGCGTGATGGCTGGACCGAACAGAAAGTCAAAGATGTGGCTGCAGCACTCGAGTCCCAAACTCACCATCCACTGGCGCGGGCATTTCGTGCCTGGCGTGGCAACCTTACTGCAAGCCAGCTCAAGGTACATACAGGCTGCGGCCTGGAGGGGCAGATAGAGGGCAACCGCTACCGCCTGGGCCGTGCCGATTTTGCCATCACGCAATCTATTGCGGCTCCACAGGGAGAGGGGCAGTGGCTGTTGCTGGCCGATGATATTGGCGCTATCGCCTGGATCGCGCTTGGCGATAAATTGCGGGACTCCGCCGCACAGGCGGTTGAGCAGCTGGGCCAAATGGGCCTGTCAGTTGAATTGTTGAGCGGCGACCAATCCGCTGAAGTAAAACGGTTGGCTGCCCAGGCGGGCATTGAAGGTTTCCGCGCTGGCGCATCGCCCGAAGACAAGCTCTCCCATATGAAGCAGCGGCAGGATGCGGGGGAGAAAGTCCTGATGGTGGGTGATGGCCTCAATGATGTGCCGGTATTGTCAGGTGCTGACGCGTCGGTGGCGATGATGTCTGCCGCTGACCTGGCCCAATCCCGCGCAGATGCGATTCTGCTCAACGGTGATCTGCGAGTGTTGGCGCAGTCTATCGCTCTGGCGCGTAAGTGTCGCCGGGTGGTACGTCAAAATCTGGCCTGGGCCCTGGGGTATAACGTCATAGCACTGCCCCTGGCGGTGTGCGGCCTGGTGCCTCCATGGGCTGCCGCTATTGGTATGTCTCTGAGCTCTCTGGTTGTGGTTATCAATGCACTGCGCTTGTCTCGAGCCGCACCTTCTACAGAGGACACCAGCCGTGTAGAGCCCAATATTCGCCCCAGATTGGCGGATTAATACAGAGGAGTGAAGCGTGGACAGTCTCTATTTCCTGATTCCTATTGCGGTGGTATTTGTTGCTCTCGCCATAAAGGTCTTCTTCTGGGCCGTAAATAATGGCCAATATGACGATCTGGAGACGGAGGGACGACGAATCTTGTTTGAAGATGATCTGCAGGCATCATCCACAAAGACTGAGGAAAAGGAGTAGTAGTTCGTGGGGGATTGGGGTTTTTTGGCGGCTGCGCTCGCCATTGGTTTTCTCGGCAGTAGTCACTGTATTGGTATGTGTGGAGGGATTTCTGGCGCGCTGGGCATGGCGGTGCCAGGTAGGCAGACTGCCTGGGTGCAACTGGGTTCCTACCAGTTGGGGCGCGTTGCCAGTTACACATTGATGGGTGGCCTGGCCGGTGCCCTGGGGGCTGCCGTCATTCCGGCACTGACACCCTTGCGGTTTGCTGCAGGAATAATGTTGATTGTGATGGCGCTCTATGTAGCGGGCATCTGGCGCGGCCTGGTGTGGCTTGAGAAGGGCGGTAGCTATCTCTGGCGCTATGTTCAGCCGCTTTCCGCTAAGTTGTTGCCGGTGCGTTCCGCGGGACAGGCTATTGCACTGGGTTCTCTGTGGGGTTGGTTGCCCTGCGGTTTAGTCTACAGCGCCCTGACTTTTGCTTTGGCCCAGGGCAGTGCGGAACGCTCGGCGTTGGCGATGCTTGCTTTCGGCCTGGGCACCTTGCCAGCCATGTTGGCCACTGGCGCCGCCGCCGTACAGGTGCGTAATTTCGTGCAGAAGCCAGGGGTGCGTCTGGGGTTTGCCGCTGCGATTATGCTGTTTGGCTTTTGGACATTGTGGGGCGCTCTCGGCCATGGGGGGCACGGAGATCACAGCAATCACGGTGCTATGAATGCTGTGGAATCTGTTGAGGAGAAGCCACAGGAAGAAAGCCACCACCATCATCACTGATTGTTGTTGGCGGGCTTGTGGGGCACGGCAGTAGCAGCACTGTGCCCCTTCAAATCTAAAATTCGATACGCAGCGATAGGTCGACCGCACGCAGGTGCTTGGTCAAACTGCCAGAGGATATGTAGTCGACCTCCAGTTCCGCCAGCTGTGCGATTCGCTCCCGATCTACACTGCCAGAAATTTCAATTCTCGCGCGCCCCTTGGCCATATCCAAAGCACTGCGGGTGTCCGCATCGTTGAATTCATCGAGCATTATTACATCTGCACCGCTATCTAGCGCTTGCTGGAGTTCTTCGAGAGTTTCCACCTCAACCTCTACCAGTGCCTCCGGTTTGATCGTTCTCGCCTGGGCTACGGCCTTGTCGATACCACCGGCAGCGGCGATATGATTTTCCTTGATAAGAAAAGCGTCGTAGAGGCCGATGCGGTGATTGTGGCAGCCTCCGCACAGTACGGCATATTTTTGCGCGCTGCGCAGGCCGGGGATGGTTTTGCGGGTATCGAGGATTTTTACCTCGGTACCGGTGGCGCGTGCGGCGAACTCTGCGGCAGTGGTTGCTGTGCCGGACAGGGTCTGCAGAAAGTTAAGCGCGGTGCGCTCGCCGGTGAGGATTGTGCGGGCATTGCCCTCGAGTTCAAAAATCACGCTATTGGCGGAAACTCTATCGCCATCGGTAAAATGCCAAATTAATTGCAGGTCGGGATCTAGTTGTCGAAAGATCTCCTCAACCCAGGCGCGCCCGCTCAGGGTGCAGTCCTCGCGGGTGATCACGCGGGCGCGGGCACTGCGATCAGCGGGGATCAGTTGGGCGGTGATATCGCCATCGCCAATATCCTCCTCCAGTGCCGTTCGCACAGCCCTTTGCAGGTCGGTCATGATGTTTGGGATGGTGGAGTCTTTAGGGTGCATTGGCAAACCTCGAAATAAACGCGCGGGCAGTTTACCAAAACCCATGGGATTTGGATTGCCTGGGGGGCCATGCCACTCCTTTGCATGTATTTTTCCCGATAGCAGCTGCCCCAACATTTCGCTGTGACAAGTGTCTCAAATGTGTCGCGAAACTGTGTCAATAGGGCAGTTATCATGGGTAAAATCCAAGGCGGATGGGTATCGGCGTAGGCGCACGTTATCCCTGTCTTCACTATTCAATTTATCTGCATTAAAAAGCTTGAAATCTGAGCAAAATCAAGAGGTTATTGGTTTTTTTCAAGCAAAATGTCGATTAATTTCAATTAGTGGTGGCGGTGTGCATCCCAACCTGTTTCCACGGATTGATAGAAGTGGTGTAGGTAAAAAGTAAGGCTTGGTTATTTACCGCGACTTGTGCGGCCAACAAGATTTAAGCCAGCAAATACGTAATAGCCGGATGGTATTTGAAGGACCTCTTGGAAATGAGTGAATCCAGCAAGGTAGTTTCCCTTTCAGAGAAAAGCGCAGAGCGATCTACGGCGCTTGCAGGTAAAGCCATGGTGCTTCCATCGGCCGTTGCAATGTTGAAGGAGAAGGCTTGCGCCGAGTTATTCGAGCGGGTCAAGTCACTGTTTGGCAAAGTGGATGACTCACTTTTTGCCATGGCCGAGCGTGCCCATGGTCAGGAAGAGCAAGATGGATTGTTCCAAGCCTTGCGCCTGTTGCGGGTTGAGCGCCGCAATATTGCAGAAAACTTCATCGGCAATGTCCAACAGGCTTTTCAGATTCGCCAGGAGGCTCAGGACACACCCAGCTTTGCTCCAGATAACCTGTCACTGGTCCACAACGATGATCTAGAGCAGTTGGTGGCTGCAGATACCATGGTGGCTTCTGCAAAACGCGATTTTGCAGAACCTTTAACGGAATTGTGTCTGCGCCTGGATACCCTTTATTCGGTTAAGATTTACGACAAGAACAACCCCTTGGGGCCCGATGTTATTTGCGACGCCTTTGTGGAGGCAATCCAGCCCCTCGATCTACATATTCGCGCCCGCCTCACCCTGCTGAAAAAGTTTGAGCAGCTTGTTATGCAACAGCTGCGGGGGTTTTATGATTTTTGTAACCAGTTGTTGGTGGAGCAGGGAGTATTGCCCTCTCTGAGGGAGCAACAGCGTGCGGCGCGCCAACGGCCTGCACATTCTACGCCGGTGTCAGGTGGTGCCCAGACTACAGTGGGTACCGGCCATGCTGCGGCTGAGGGACAGGGGCCGGTTGCTTCAGGCGTTCCAGTTAGCGGCCACGTTGCTCCGGGCCTAGTACCTGCTACAGCTGGTATGACCCCCATGCCGGCGGGAGATCTGCTCAGCCACCTGGGCGCCTTACAGAGCGGAGCTCATTACCAGGGCGGTGGTACGGCCCAATTGCTCAATGTGGGTGAGCTATTACAGCAGCGTTTGGTAGAGGCAAACCAAGCGGCATCGCTGGCGAAAGTGGACAGTGATGTTATCAAGCTGGTGGAGATGCTGTTCTCCTTTATCCTGGAAGATCGCAGTCTGGCAACGCCCATTAAATCCTTGTTGGGTCGTTTACAGCTGCCTTTGCTAAAGGTGGCTATCGCCGATAAGTCATTCTTTAGTAAAGGGGGGCACCCCGCACGTAAGCTGCTCAACGAGCTCGCCGATGCAGCCACGGGTTGGCAGGCTCCGGAAAACTATGAGTCCGATCCTCTTTACCGGGAAATCTCCCAGATTGTTGAGCGCGCCCTGAATGAGTTTGATCAGGATATTCATATCTTTTCAGCCTTGTTGGAGTCCCTGCGTGAATTTATAGCCCGCGAGCGCAAACGCGCCGAGATGCTAGAACGCCGGGTGGTGGATGAGGCCGATGGCCGTGCAAAAACCCAGGCCGCGCGAGCGCGCGTTGCCGCTGTTATGGATGCGTTGGTGGCGGAGCGCGATCTGCCGCCGGTTGTGCAGGATTGGCTCAATAAGGTTTGGAATAACGTTTTATTCCTCACCTGCGTTAAAGAGGGCACTGACAGTGAGGCCTGGAGTCGCGATGTACGCACCGCTCGGGACCTGGTCTGGAGTGTGCAGGCGCCGATGCCGGAAGCACGTAAGCAGCTTTTGAGCCTTCTGCCAACTTTGCAGGAGCGCCTGAGGGAAGGTATCGAGGCGCTTTCCTACAATGCCTTTGAGGCCCGTAGTCTGTTTGCTGGCCTTAAGGAAATTTATCGCGAGCGCTTCGCCTTGGCACAACGCTTAACAGAGGAGCGCGAGCGCTTAGTCAAAGAGCAGGTAGCCAGGGAAGTCCAAGCGGCTACTGCCGTAGAAGTGGTGGCGGAAACACCGGCTGAAACAGCCAAGATTGAAGCAGTTGCAGAATCGCCAGAAGCCGAAGTGGCCTTGGCTGAGGATCGGGTAGCGGTTGATAGTGCCGAAGCCAAGGAGGAAGTTGCTCTGCCGCCTATGGAGGAGATTGAGCAGGCGGTGGCCCAAGCTGAAGTCGCCCCGATTACCGAAGAGCAGCAGGGACTGGCACAACTCGATGAAGACGATCCCCACTGGCAGATGACCTTTCGCCTGGCTCAGGGTAGCTGGTTCGAGCTGAAGCGATCCGAAGAGGAACAGTTCCGCTGTCGTTTGGCGGCGGTGATCCGGGATATCGACCAGTTTATTTTTGTAAATCGCAATGGTGCCAAAGTAGCGGAATTTGCCCGCCTGGAACTGGCCCATGCCCTACGCTCAGCACAGTTGTTACCCCTAGATGACGGCATGCTGTTCGAGCGCGCCCTGCAGTCAGTAATCGGTAATGTACGTAAAAAGCGCAGTGAACAGCGTTAGGGAATAAAAAGGCAATTTCATATGCCCGGCAGTCTAGACCGGGTTTCCACTTCTGTCGTCAGACAGTTCCAAACGGATTGGCATATCGATCAACGCTTCCATAAAATGGTTACTGCTGAAATCCCGGGCTACTCGGGTTGGTAGTTTTTTGGAGCGGAGATCGCAGATTGAAATATCAAGTGGATTCCGGCTGGTTATCAGGGGCGCGTCGTGTTCCCAGCCCACACTGCAACAGCCGGCCGGATAACTGCCCTGTAGACCTACTGGTGATTCACAGCATAAGCCTGCCCCCAGGTCAGTACGGTGGCCCTTATATTGATACGTTTTTCCTTGGGCAGTTGGACATTGATGCCCACCCTTACTTCACGGAAATTGCCGCTTTACAAGTTTCTGCCCACTTGCTTATCAATCGCGACGGCATCGTCACTCAATATGTGCCTTTGGACCGGCGAGCCTGGCACGCGGGCAAGTCGGAGTTTAGGGGGCGCAGCAACTGCAATGATTTTTCCATTGGTATTGAGCTGGAGGGCCTGGATACGGATATTTATACCGATGCTCAGTATCTGGCGCTGGCAGAAGTTACCCGAGCGATAATGCAGGCTTATCCGGGGATAGGGGTCGATAAAATTACCGGGCATTCTGATATAGCTCCTGGGCGCAAATTAGATCCGGGCCCAGGCTTTGACTGGCAGCGCTATCTGGGGGACGTAAAAAAAGGCGCCGAGTAATTGTGAGCGGTATTATTGGCACATATTTATTAATTAAAGAGTCTTACAATCGAATCTCGGCACTTTTGTGCCGGTAACTGAATTTCTTTACGCACTATCACGGCAACGTTATGACCTTGCTGATTATTTTATTGACCTTGGGTTTGGTACAAATTTGGGGATCGGGCGCGCCTTTACATCGCGATCACTGGTTCGATCGCTGGAGTACCCACATCGAGGGGCTTTCCCCGCTACAGGGAAAAGAAGGCTTGCTAATCGGATTTAGCGTCCTGCCGCCGGTTCTGGTGGCGGCGCTGGCAATGGCTTTTGCCCAATCTTCCGCTGGGGCTTTGGGGGGGCTTTTGCTAGGGGTCCCTCTACTGCTCTATTGCCTGGGACGTGGAAATTTTAATGAGACTTTGAGTGCTTATCTGCGCAACTGGTATCGGGGTGATTTTAACGGGGCCGCCGAAGCGGCACGCCCCCTGTTGCGGGAAATTCACGAGAGTGCCGCCGAGGGCGGACGTTTGCATGAGCAGGTATTTCGCGGAGCGGCCTATTCCGCCTTCGAGCGACTTTTTGCCGTTTTGTTTTGGTTTATCCTGCTGGGTATTCCGGGGGCGCTGCTGTTTCGCCTGAGCGCTCTTTACGCGGAGCGTGCTCGGGGAACCGAACGAGAGGCTCTGGCCGCGCGCTGGCTGTGGTTGCTGGAGTGGGTGCCAGTAAGGTTGATGGGGCTAAGTTTCGCCATTGTCGGTAACTTTGCCGGCTGTTACAGGGCCTGGAGGCAGTGCCTGATGTGCCGGGAACGGGATACTGATCAGGTTCTCGAATCCTATTTGGAGGGGGCCCTGGGGGGGATTGATGCCAGTGAGTGCAGTGCCTCTGCAGATCTCTCCCATATCCAGCGCCAGAGTGGTGCGGAGATCGAAGGTTTGCAGGCGTTACTATCCAGGTCCCTACTGCTGTGGATTACCGCACTGGCACTTACTGTCTTGTTTTTCTAAGTGTGAACACTCGCACCCATTGGGATCAAAGTTCCACAAAAAATTATAAAGTGGGATTAATTTGCTAACAGTTACTTGACTTAACACCAGTATCCAAGAAGATTGCGCCCGCTACAAAATCCAGGTTCTTTGCCTGGCTGCGGGCGACATATACTTAGTGGAGGATGCAGGGGTTGAAGGTTTCATTACTGGAAGCACAAATGCTGTCAGATCTCAGTGTGGCAAGTGGTGGCAATACCGCAGCTTTGGTTGCTGGCCTCAGGGCTTATTTCCGTAGTGGTGCCACTGTGGAACTGAGCTGGAGACGCCGGCAGTTGAATCAACTGCGCAAGATGCTCAGTGAAAATGAAACCCGCTTTATTCAGGCCCTGGGTGAAGATTTACATAAGGCGCCACAAGAAGCTTATCTGACCGAGATTGCTTTCCTCTACGCTGATATCGAACATACTCTGAAACACTTGAAGCGCTGGGTTCGCCCTCGCAAAGTATCCTCACCACTTTTGACCCAGCCCGCAAACAGTTACATCCAGCCGGAACCGCTTGGGGTGGTTCTGATTATTGGTGCCTGGAATTACCCTTTGCAGTTGTTGTTATCGCCATTGGTTCCCGCGATTGCTGCGGGTAACTGCGCAGTAGTGAAACCCTCGGAGCTGGCTCCCAGTACCTCCCAATTGATTGCTGAACTGCTGCCACGTTACCTCGACCACGACGCTTTTGCCTGTGTTGAAGGCGCTGCGGCCGAGACCTCTAAGTTACTGGAGCAGCGCTGGGATCATATTATGTACACCGGTGGTGCTAGAGTCGGCAGGATTGTTATGGCGGCTGCAGTTGAGCACCTGACGCCGGTTACATTGGAGCTGGGGGGCAAGAGCCCCTGTATTGTGGCTGACGATGCCGATATTGAACTCGCCGCCCGCCGCATTGCTTGGGGAAAGTTTACCAATGCAGGGCAGACCTGTATCGCACCGGATTATGTGCTGTGCACCCGCCACACCGCCGATCTCCTGGTGCCTGCTATTCAGCAGGCGGTGACAAAAATGTTCGGAGAGGACCCGCAAAAGAGCTCGGACTACGGACGTATCGTCAATAGCCGGCATACTCTGCGCCTGGCGGATCTTCTCAGTGGTGGAGATGTTATTTATGGCGGTGAGGTAGATGCCGACAACCGCTATATAGCGCCGACACTGATGCGCTGCGTCGATCTCGAAGCTTCAGTGATGCAGGATGAGATCTTCGGGCCAATCCTGCCGGTGGTCGAACTGGATGACTTCGGAAAAGTGGAGGGATTTGTCAATCAGCGGGAAAAACCGCTGGCCCTGTATATTTTTACTAAAAGCGATAGCTTGGCCGAGCGGATTCTTTCCAGCTGCAGCTCCGGTAACGCCTGTGTGAATGACTGCATGATGTTTATGCTGGCCCAAGATCTGCCATTTGGTGGGGTGGGAGCCAGCGGTATGGGTTGTTATCACGGTGAACATGGCTTTAAAACTTTTAGCCACTATAAAGCGGTAATGAAGCGCAAAAATATTTTGGATGTTAATTTACGTTACGCCCCTTACAGCAAACGCAAATTCAGTTTGTTGAGAATGCTGCAGAAGTAGAAATACTGAGAAGTGTGACCAGCAGCGGGGATTTTACTGGTTTTTTGGGGGGCTGAATTGGTACATTCAGCAAAAATTATTTAGATAAAAATGCTATGCCCTCGGATCGTAATGACCTACCCACCAGTGCGGATGTTTTTTGTGCCGCGCAAACCATTGCTGACTCTGTCCACCGAACACCGCTAATTCGCTCCCAATTACTCGACCAAGTGGGGGGCGCTAACCTCTGGTTCAAGTGTGAACACCTACAGAAAGTAGGTGCCTTCAAAGCCCGCGGTGCCACCAATGCCCTTGCCAACCTGCCCGCTGGAGCTGAAGTGGTAGCGACTCACTCCTCGGGAAATCATGGTGCTGCTTTGGCCTGGGCTGCTGCTGAGTTGGGCCTACCCTGTATTGTGGTGATGCCCGAGACGGCGCCCAGGGCTAAGCGTGAGGCTGTACAGAGTTATGGCGCACAAATAATTATTTGTGGTCCTACCCAATCGGAGCGCGAGGCCGCACTGCAAACCGTAGTAGAGGAAACGGGGGCCCATGTGGTTCCGCCTTTTGACGATAGTCGTATTATCGCCGGGCAGGGTACCGTTGCCCTGGAAGTGGTGCAGCAATGCCGCGATCAGGGTTTTACTCCGGATGTACTCCTGGCACCCGTGGGGGGTGGGGGGCTACTCGCCGGAATTGGTTTGGCCATGGCAGCCCTGGCACCAGATGTCTTGGTAATTGGTGCGGAACCCGCTGGCGCTGATGACGCTCAGAGATCACTACGTGGTGGTGTGCATGTCACCACCCAGCAGCCGCAAACTATCGCAGATGGTCTGCGCACCACACTGGGGCGCAGAAATTACTCTGTAATTCGGCGCACGGTGCGAGATATTGTGACAGTTTCAGAAAATGGTATCGTGCGGGCAATGGAGCTGTTGTGGACACGTACCAAGCAATTGGTTGAGCCCTCTGCGGCAGTTGGCCTGGCAGCTGTGCTAGAGCACAGCGCGCGCTTTCGCAATAAGAATGTTGCGATTGTCCTTACCGGCGGCAATATGGATTTGGACCGGGCTTCAAGCTTGTTGGCCGAAGCCGAAAAATAACTACAGGACGATTGAATATGAATTTAGGATTTGGCCGCTTTATTTACTGCAAACTCAGAGCGGGCCTGGTGGCATCGGCCCTTTTCCTGGCGGCAATGGCTGCACAAGCTGGGCAGCTGACGCTCACTTCCAGCTCATTAAAACCCGGTGGCAAAATGCCGCTGGCCCATGTGTACAGTGGATGTGGTGGAGAAAACCTCTCCCCCGAATTGAGCTGGAGCGGCGCCCCTGAAGGTACTAAAAGCTATGCGGTAATGGTTTACGACCCCGATGCGCCAACTGGCAGTGGCTGGTGGCACTGGGTGATGTTCAATATTCCCGCTGAGGTAACCAGTTTGCCAGAGGGCGCGGGCGACCTGAAAAATGGTTTGGTACCAGAGGCCGTTCAGGGGCGCAATGATTACGGCAACCCCGGTTATGGTGGCGCCTGTCCACCAAAGGGGCACGGCGATCATCGCTACCGTTTTCGAGTCTATGCCCTGAAAGTAGACTCACTGCCATTGGATGAGAACTCCTCCCCCGCTAAAGTGGGTTTCAATGTAAATGCCAATAAATTGGCGGAGGCTGAGCTCGAGGTTCTGTGGGGCCACTGAGCGCATCAGTTCTAAATTGATGGCCAAGTGCGGGCTAGTTGCCCGCATTATTTTACCAAGGCCAATTATGGGGTTTAAGGGGAAAGGTTGAATATGTCGCAGCAGCAACTGACATGGGGGCAAGCCCTCGGTGCTTACCTTAAGCCTCGTGTACTCACCATGTTTTTTCTTGGCTTTTCTGCCGGCCTTCCGCTCTTATTGGTCTTCTCTACCCTGACCGCCTGGCTGAGAGATTTTGGTGTAAGCCGCACAGCTATTGGTTTCTTCGCTTGGGTGGGAATTACCTTTTCGATAAAAGTGCTTTGGGCCCCAATTATTGACCAACTACGATTGCCTTTTTTCACTGATAAGTTGGGTAAACGCCGCGGTTGGATGTTGGTATCTCAAGTGGGGATTGCTATCGGGCTAGTGGGTATGGCCAGCGTTAACCCGCAGCAATCACTGATGGAAGTAGCCCTGCTCGCTTTATGGGTTGCCTTCTGTTCGGCTTCGCAGGATGTGGCAATTGACGCATACCGAATAGAGGCCATGGATGAAGATTACCAGGGTGCTATGGCGGCTAACTACGTATTCGGTTACCGAGTCGCAATGCTGATTGCCGGAGCCGGGGCGTTATTTATTGCGGATGCTTTCAGCTGGTCAGGTGCTTATCTTGTGATGGCAGCCCTCATGGGGGTGGGGGTGATTACATGCTTGGTAGTCTCCGAGCCTGATCACAGCAAGGTGAACAAAGAGGCAGATAAGCTGCAAAGTGAGTGGGAAGAACGCCTGTTGGGGAAGGGGGAGCACAGCCGCCTGAAACAGTGGTTTATTCGAGCTGTAGTGTGCCCTTTTGTTGAATTCTTTCAGCGCAATGGTCGCTTTGCCCTCGTTTTATTGGTTTTTATCGGTATTTTCCGTCTCAGCGATATTGCGATGGGGATAATGGCGAATCCGTTTTATCTGGATTTGGGGTTCACCAAGACTGAAATCGCGGAAATCAGTAAACTATTTGGGTTTTTCTGTACCATTATCGGTTCCTTTCTCGGCGGGGTTTTAGTTGTTCGCTATGGTGTGCTGCGCCCATTAATACTCGGTGCAGTGATGGTGGCATGTACCAATCTCTTGTTTGCTCAGCTTGCACTGATAGGGCCGGACAAGGCGTGGCTCGCGCTGGTGATTAGTGCCGACAATATCAGTGGTGGTATGGCTAATGCTGTGCTCGTTGCTTATCTTTCCAGCCTGGCCAATAAGGCCTATACAGCCACCCAATATGCACTGTTCAGTTCACTCATGACACTGCCGGGTAAATTTATCAGTGGCTTCTCCGGTATCGTGGTGGATGCTCAGGGCTACGCCCAGTTCTTTATTTATGCGGCACTAATGGGGCTGCCGGCCATATTCCTTTCTATCTATTTTTGGCGGCGGGAGAGACGTGGCTGGAGTGAAGAACAGCCCCAGCCGGGTTAAGGGCTTATCGCAGCCATAGTGTGCCCCCTCTCTTTTCGTTTTTCCTATCGAAGGCTTATCGATTTTCTTTTTGGCCACTGAACGTGGCCTTTAGCGTTTTTGGTTACCAGCTATTTGTGCATTGGGTGACGGTAGTCACCGAGCATTTTTGTCAGCTTGTGTCTATGTTGGTGGAGGGGAAACCACTACCTCTCCTGTGCGCCGCTAATACTCCCCCCGCATTTGGGTTTATCGCTGTGTTAATTGGAGAGCGCACATTTTCAATTGCAGAGTTAACAAATAAACGCGACAAACTATGTCCCACGAAACAGTCAGGGAAGCGGTATTTAACCGGAGAATGCTGATCTGTATCGGCACCGGCTTTTCCTCGGGGATGCCGCTGTTTGTGCTGATTCAGCTGGTACCTGCCTGGCTGAGAACTGAAGGGGTGGACCTGGCGACGATAGGCATCTTCTCCCTCTTGGGATTGCCCTATACCTGGAAGTTTATCTGGGCGCCGCTTATGGAGCGCTACGCATTTCCAATACTGGGGCGCCGCCGGGGGTGGATGTTGGTGATGCAGCTGCTGCTGATCCTTTTTATTGGCGCATTGGGCATGTTCAATCCCCAGTTTAATATTTGGACGATCGCGGCCCTGTGTTTTGGCGTAGCCTTCTTTAGTGCAAGCCAGGATATTGTCCTGGATGCTTTTCGCCGGGAAATTCTACCGGACTGGGAGTTGGGGCTTGGTAACTCTTTTCATGCTAACGCATACCGGATTTCCGGCTTGGTACCGGGCTCTCTCAGCTTGATTCTCTCTGATCATCTGGCCTGGGGACAGGTTTTCTGGGTGACGGCAGCTTTTATGCTGATCGCAGTTTTTATGACCTTGATGGTAGCTGAGCCGCAACACCCGGCGGAGCGGCCTAGGTCCTTGCGCGAAGCAATTGTCCTGCCTTTTGTGGAATTCTTCGGTCGTAACGGTGTTAAGCATGCCATTTTAGTATTGGCATTTATGTTTCTTTACAAGCTGGGCGACAGTATGGCAACAGCCCTGGCGACACCTTACTACCTGGATATGGGCTACTCCAATACGGATATTGGTATTGTTGCTAAAAATGCTGGACTTTGGCCGGCGGTAATTGGCGGCTTTCTAGGCGGCCTGTTAATCGTTCGTATCGGTATTAATAAGTGCCTGTGGATTTTTGGGGTTATTCAGCTTGTTTCGATCTTCGGCTTTATGATTCTGGCCCAAGCCAATGAGGGCTTGGTTGCCACCCCGGGCTTTAAGCCCAGCCTCTGGTTACTGGCAGTGGTGATTGCTTTTGAATACTTAGGGGTGGGGCTCGGGACAGCGGTGTTTATTGCCTTTATTGCTCGAACAACCAGTAAATTACACACTGCGACACAACTGGCACTTTTTACAGCATTGACCTCCCTGCCCAGAACTTTTGCCAATGCCTCCACGGGGTACTTGGTAGAGTCTATGGGATGGACCAACTTTTTCCTGTTGTGCGCAGCGCTTGCGGTGCCGGGGATGCTGTTACTCTTTGTCGTAGCCCCCTGGAGAGGCGAGGGCGAGGAGGCCTAATAGGCAAGATCACTCCATGACTGTGCAGAGGATGCTTGATCTAGGGTTTCCAGCGATATTTCGCCATATCTACCCGTCCCTGAAGAAAACTAACCCCTTCACTCTCCAGCCGCTCCCGCTGGCGAGAGGCTCCTGGCTCTGGCAGGGAGATACGGCCCTGGGCATTAATCACCCTGTGCCAGGGGAGGGTTGTGTCTTTGGGTAACTTCCTCAGTTGTTGGCCCGCAAGTCGTGCAGCTCTGGGGAAGCCGGCCATTTCCGCCAGATCCCCATAGGTGACTACATGGCCACATGGGATTGAGGCCAGAACGCGGCATATTCTGGCAAGTGTATCGCTGGCTTGTTCTTTGCTCACAAAATTTCTCTGCTAAACCATTTACCGGAAGTTAGCTTCAGTTTGCCGCAATTGATGCCGAATAGGCTATAAATGAGCATCTAAAGAAGTCTTGCCCATGTATTGCCGTGGGTAGTTGGGTAGTAACGGCGTGCCAGATTAATGACAGTTATGGCATTATTGCAGCTTGTTTTGTTTTTTTAGAACGGTTTTCACTGTTGGTTCACCCAGAAACTTTAAGGTCCTCCTGTGGTTCTATCGACACGTTTGTCTAGGTTTTTCACGCAAACTCTTCTCTGTCTGGCGTCTTTGCCACTCCATGCTGGTGTGCTCACCCTTGAGAATGGTGACCGTATTCAGGGAGAGTTGGTGCTGGTTGATAGCGAACAGGTAATTTGGAATTCAGAAACTTTTGGCCAGGTCAAAGTCGATAAGTCCAAAGTCGTCTCTATGGACGTTGATACCGACTTGAAGATTGCCGGGCGCGATGAGCCCTGTACCCTGGCGGGGCACCGGCAGGAGCAGTGGGAAGTCTACTGCGCAGAGGGAGATGGTTGGTTAATTGATTTCCCTGGAGTCGAGCGGGCGGAGCCGTATCCGCACTTTGTCAGTAACCCACTGACTTTCAAAGGCAACGTGAGTGCTGGGGGTGTCTTTGAATCTGGTAACCGTGAGCGAAAAGACCTGGATACCAAACTCAACTTGGATGTACGTCATGGGGATTTTCATCATCTGATAGGAGCTCTCTACCAGAACCAAGATAGTGAAGATGATGGTGCCCTGGAAAAATACCAGCTGGCCTATGACTTGCGCTGGATCTTCGCAGAAAAGTGGTTTGCCGAGGCAAACACTGAGTGGGAGCATGAAGAGGCGCGCAACTTGGATTTGGGGACCACTATGGGTCTCGGTCTTGGTTACCTATTCTACGATACAGACAAGACTGCATTTTCACTGGCAGGTGGTGTCAGTAGCCTGCAGGAAGATTTTATCGATACCGAGTTGAGTGAAGACCAGGACGACCAATATGTGGCGGGTCGAATTAAGCTAGATTATCGCTATAAATTTTCCCTGGGTCCGGAAATTTACTTTAACCAGGAAACCCTACAGTCTTTTGATCATAGCGATGATTACCAAGCAAATGCCGAATTGGGTGTACGCACGCCATTGGTTGAAGGCGTATTGATGGAAATCGGCTATCAGTGGCAGTACGACAACACACCATCACTGGAGAGTGAAAAAGAGGATACCAAGGTAACCGTGGGTGTCGGTTATGAATGGTAGTATCTTGCTGGCAACCTGCTTTTAAGAAGGTTGCCAAGGCACAGCAGTAATAAAATTTAAAAATAAGGAGTTCATCATGCAGATTGCCGGCAGCATAGTGGCGATTACTGGCGCAGGCCAGGGTTTGGGGCGAGCAATGGGGGAATACCTGGCTGCACGCGGAGCCCGGCTTGCATTGATTGATGTAAATGAGGAAGGCCTCAAGCAGAGCGTTGCCGCTTGTGAAAAGCATGGCGCCGAGGTTCGTAGCTATATTATCAATGTTGCCAGTGAAGAAGAGGTAGATAAGGGCTTCCTGCAAATTGCCGAAGATTTTGGTGGCCTGCAGGTGCTGATCAATAATGCCGGAATTATGCGCGATGGCATGTTGTTGAAATGCAAAGAGGGCAAAGTGACCGATCGTATGTCTCTGGCCCAGTGGCAGTCTGTTATTGATGTTAATCTGACAGGTGTCTTTCTTTGTGGCCGAGCGGCAGCGGGCATTATGGCGGAGAGTGGCAAGGGCGGGGTGATGGTTAATATCTCCAGCCTTTCCCGAGCAGGTAATATGGGGCAGACCAACTACTCTGCCAGCAAGGCGGGTGTTGCCGCTATGACCGTAACCTGGGCCCGTGAACTGGCTCGCTACGGTGTGCGGGTAGCTGCAATTGCTCCAGGTTTTATTGGCACTGATATGGTTGCGCAGATGCGCCCGGAAATCCTGGAAAGTCTGGTTAAGCAAGTGCCATTGAGACGCCTGGGTGAGCAAGAGGAAATTGCCTCAACCGTGGCGTTTATTCTGGAGAATGATTATCTAACTGGTCGAGTTTTGGATATCGATGGTGGTGCACGTATTTAATAATTAAGCAGTGCGCGATCAGAAGAGGGTGAACTTTGTTCGCCCTTTTTTATTTCCCTTTCAGTAATGACTCTAAGGTTTATCTATCCCTTCCTTGCATATCGCGTGTTGAGAGTCTTTCGATAAAACAGGTAAACAAATAAGGAAATAATGAGCCAAGCCAGGATGGATGCCACTTCGTGAAATACGGTTTGCTCTAAAGATAAGTGAAAATCCCGCATCACAAAGCCTTTGATTAGTGCCGACCAGGCATACAACATCTTGCACATATGCAGGGCCCACCATGGTCGGCCTATTATTTGTGGTCGGAAAAAAAACGTATAGACATCGAGTCCAACAAAAAACAGCATTAACGCGGATGGAGCCAAGTAAATGTTGGCATAATTGGGGTGTTTACCAATATCGTAAAGAAAAACCTGGAAATAGAAGACCGCGACCCAGGCAGCTATAGCAGCCAATACCCAATCGATAATATTGGAAGTGATTCTGCCATCATTAGAGTGCTTGATTCTCGGCCATATTCGGTAAGCAGAAAATATGGAGTAGCTGAATATACTGATCAATCCCAGTAATAAAAGGTCTGGGTGGGTATTGTAGACATAGGCAATATCGATCTGGTATTTGGGAATATCTGCCTTGAGATGCGGGATGATGTAAGGGTTGAATAGCATCAGCAGGGCACTGATGGAAAAGATAATGGCAATCAACAATGAGCTGAGGCCACCGATCCGATGGTAACGGCTACCCTTCTTCATCAGAAGAGTTAATGGGATAGTAATGAACGTTAAGATGATGGCTGCAACCGTATGAACCTCGATAAATAGATTTAGTCCTTCAGGGGTTGTGAATAGATAATGCATTTAGTAAAGACCTGGCGGCAGCAAGTATTAATAAGGCTTACAGGCAAATGGCGATAGTTAATGGATTTGATTATCAGGAGAAAGGTCTGGGGAAGCTTTGATAGAAGTAGAGCTTAATCGCTGCTACCAATTGCTCCCCCAGACTTTTGGAACTCTCAATGTTGGAAGAATTTGAAGTCTTTAATCAAAAATTTCTTGAACTAGCAAATTCTCTCCACACCGCCAACCCTATTTTTTGAGAGCATCCATTGCCAGAGCTGTACTCTGCGAACTCTAAATGTAGCGGCGCAGAACAAAAGGTAATAGCGCCACATACGATAAAAGCGTCTGCCGTAACGATCGGCAAAGCGCGGCCAATTTTCCTCGAAATTTTTATGCCATGCCATCAGGGTTTTATCGTAGTCAGGCCCAAAGTTATGCAGATCTTCAAGTGTGAGAAGGTCTTGGGCTGCCTTGGTTATCTGCGTTGCAGCCGGTATTTCCCCATTGGGGAAAATGTATTTTTCAATCCATGGATCGGTATTGGCTGGTCTTGCTTTACCGATAGTATGGAGCAGTAAAGTTCCATCTTTCTTTAGGCAGCGTTTAGCCACTTCCATAAAAGCTCGATGATTTTTACGCCCAACATGTTCAAACATTCCGACACTGGCAATACGGTCGAAAGGCTCATCAAGCATTCGGTAATCCTGTAGGGAGACGGTAATCGGTAGGTTGGCATAGCGTTCGGAAACATAGGCTCTTTGTTCGCGGGAGATCGTTACTCCGACACACTCTACCTGGTATTTCTGGGCGGCATAGCCGATCAGGCTCCCCCAGCCACAACCGATATCCAATAGACGCATCCCAGGTTCTAGTTGCAGCTTACGGCAGATAAGGTCGAGCTTGGCTTCTTGAGCTTCGTCCAGGGTTTGAGCATCCTTCCAATAACCGCAACTATAGGTAAGGCGGTTATCGAGCATACCTGTATAAAACTCGTTTCCGAGATCGTAATGGTGCTCACCAACCTCGAAGGCGCGACGACGGCTTTGCAGGTTGATTAAGAAACTGCGCAGGTAGCGCCAAGCATAGCGCCAGGTCTTGGCATGGCGGCCAAGGTCGGCTTCCAGAATTTTGTACACAAATTGGTCCAGCGCTTGGACATCCCAATCTCCGCGCATATAAGTCTCACCGAGTCCCATACTGTGACGAGCGACAATCTCGTCTAGGGCCTCCTCGCGGTGGACTTGTATATCCCAGGGCCTATCACCATTCACCTGGATGTCGGCCTCGGCTAATATTTCGTCTACCAAGTGGCGACTGCGGCCAATGGCCGGCACTTCTATGGTGTCCTGCTGCTCGCTTGCCATCAAAGCCTCCCTCTCTCCTAGTTGCTGTGGGTTGATTGAGGCGCCCTTGAATAATTTGCCTCCCCACTCCATTTACTTCAGCATATTGAAAAACCTTGATCGTCCCAGCTTCGTAGAGCTGGTTTATTAGGAATTCCCTCAATGCGCCCATTACTGCTTCTATTTATAGTCCTACCTGTACTTGAAATGTGGGTTTTAATCACCGTAGGGAGAGAAATCGGCGCCTTGCCCACGATTGGATTGGTATTTTTAACCGCTATTGTTGGCGTAACCCTGTTGCGGCGGCAGGGCATATCGACCCTAATGCGGGCTCAGGAGAAGATGCGAACAGGCGATATACCTGCCCAGGAGATGGTTGAAGGAATCTTTCTTGCCGTGGGCGGGGCATTGTTGCTCACTCCTGGATTTATCACCGATGCCCTCGGATTTGCCTGCCTGATACCGGGTTTACGCCAACTGCTACTGGGGAGACTGGTGCGTCATATCACCATTGTGCGGCCTGGTGACCCCCGCAGCTCGGACCCCAACCAACGCGGTCCAGATATTATCGAGGGGGAATTTTCTAGGGATGAGCGAAAACCTATGGATCAGGTAGATCACAAGCATCATAAAGATTGAGCTGGTTAAATAGTGCACTATTTTGTGCTTCACCCGGCACTTTTGTAGTTTTTTTATTGAAGACTGTTGAAATCCATTCTCGCGCCCATAGATAGGGTTCAACTGAGAATTAAGCCCCGCCTCTGGGAATCAGAGAGGGGTGAGGTTACCGGCCCATAAAGCCAGTGCCGCCGATGTTGAAAACCTTAAAAAAACGACTCAATGGAGAACTTATCCATGAAAATTCGTCCTTTACACGACCGCGTCGTAGTACGCCGTAAGGAAGAAGAAGCGATGTCAGCTGGCGGTATCGTGCTGCCAGGTGCTGCCAAAGAAAAGCCGAACCAAGGTGAAGTGGTAGCCGTGGGTGAGGGCAAGCAGCTGGACAATGGCGATGTTCGCGCACTGTCTGTGAAGGTGGGTGACACTGTTGTTTTCGGTCGCTATGCCGACAGCAATACCCTCAAGGTGGACGGCGAAGAGCTGATCATCATGAGCGAAGGTGACATCTACGGCGTGTTGGAAGGCTAAGAAAAGCCTTTAACTTTACTCGCAAAAAGAATTTGAGGAATAAGAATCATGGCAGCTAAAGACGTAATTTTTGGTGACGACGCTCGTCAGAAAATGCTGAAAGGCGTAAACATCCTGGCAGACGCCGTTAAAACTACCCTGGGTCCTAAAGGCCGCAACGTAGTTCTGGACAAGTCCTTCGGCGCACCTACCGTAACCAAAGACGGTGTTTCCGTAGCAAAAGAAATCGAACTGAAAGACAAGTTCGAAAACATGGGCGCGCAGATGGTGAAGGAAGTTGCTTCCAAAGCTTCTGACACGGCCGGTGACGGCACCACCACCGCTACCGTTCTGGCCCAGGCTATTGTAACCGAAGGCCTGAAATCCGTAGCCGCTGGCTTTAACCCGATGGATCTGAAGCGCGGTATCGACAAAGCGGTAACCGCAGCGGTCAACCACATCGCTGGTCTGTCCACTCCTTGTGCAGACACCAAGTCTATCGCTCAGGTAGGTACTATCTCCGCTAACAGCGACGAGAGCGTTGGTACCATCATCGCCGAAGCCATGGAAAAAGTGGGCAAAGAAGGCGTTATCACTGTTGAAGAAGGTTCTGGCCTGGAAAACGAGCTGGACGTAGTAGAAGGTATGCAGTTCGACCGCGGCTACCTGTCTCCTTACTTCATCACCAACCAAGAAAACATGACTGCTGAGCTGGATAGCCCTTTCATCCTGCTGGTAGACAAGAAAATCTCCAACATCCGCGACCTGCTGCCCCTGCTGGAGCAAGTAGCTAAGGCTTCCAAGCCGCTGCTGATCATCGCTGAAGACGTAGAAGGCGAAGCGCTGGCAACTCTGGTTGTAAACAGCATGCGCGGCATCGTTAAAGTTGCTGCTGTTAAAGCTCCTGGCTTCGGCGACCGTCGTAAAGCCATGCTGCAGGACATCGCTATCCTGACTGGCGGCACCGTAATTTCTGAAGAAGTTGGTCTGGAGCTGGAAGGTACTACTCTGGAGCACCTGGGTACTGCTAAGCGTGTAACCCTGTCCAAAGAAAACACTGTAATCGTTGATGGCGCTGGTGATGTTAAAGACATCGAAGCTCGCGTTGGCCAGATCCGTGCACAGATCGAAGAGTCCTCTTCCGACTACGACAAAGAGAAGCTGCAAGAGCGCGTAGCCAAACTGGCTGGCGGTGTTGCAGTAATCAAAGTAGGCGCCGCTACTGAAGTGGAAATGAAAGAGAAGAAAGCTCGCGTAGAAGACGCTCTGCACGCTACCCGCGCTGCAGTAGAGGAAGGTGTAGTACCTGGCGGTGGTACCGCTTTGGTTCGCGCTACTCAGGCTATCTCTGTAACTGGCGACAACGAAGACCAGAACCACGGTATCGCTGCAGCCCTGCGCGCTATGGAAATGCCCCTGCGTCAAATCGTTGCCAACGCTGGTGATGAAGCTTCTGTAGTTGTTGATAAGATCAAGCAAGGCGAAGGCAACTTCGGTTACAACGCTGCTACCGGCGAGTACGGTGACATGCTGGAAATGGGCATCCTGGACCCTGCTAAAGTAACCCGCTCTGCACTGCAAGCGGCAGCTTCTATTGCTGGTCTGATGATCACCACCGAAGCTATGGTTGCTGAGATCCCGGAAGACAAGCCGGCTGCTCCTGACATGAGCGGTATGGGTGGCATGGGCGGTATGGGCGGCATGATGTAAGCCGGCCTAACAGCCTATCTAAAAAGCCCCGCAATTGCGGGGCTTTTTTTTGTCCAGAACAAAATACTAGATAGCTGCTGTGACGAGTCGAAGCATGCCTGGATATTCCCAATGATGGTTAGACTTGGGAAAAGTTTATGGACTCAATGTGAGTGCCTTTGCTTGTTGTGCAAGTAACTTTGCTGTTTCTTCGGGAATACCCGTGATGGGAGGAGTATTTAACTGCGATAAGCCTACTAGATGGAAAGCAAAGACTAGAGAAGATAGATAGACACCCTTACGGTTGGGATGGCTTCCATCATGAGTGTAAAGGTCGATGTTTTTATCTAAAGAGTGAATTGCCTCCCACGCAAGGCCGACTGGAACGATTTCTGAGAATGTTGTTTTAGCCATATTTTGGTAGCCTTCTAGCAGACGAGTTTGCATTTTGCTGCGAGTATCGTCAGGAATATTTTGAATATCTCCATGTTTGCGTCCCCAGGTTAGAAAGAGCAGAGGGGTGGCTCCGGCTTTTCGAACCTCATCCGTCAGTTTTTTCGCGTAAGGGTAAATCTCTTTTCGTCTCTGTTCTTCAGGAAAAGATGGAAGTTGGCTCTGTTCCTGAAGCACTACATAGTCCCATTTTCTCTCATGAATAGCTTCTAATGTCTCTTCAGACTCAGAATGTTTTCGCAAGGTCCATCCACCTGGGGTTAAGGATCTATAGGTGATTTGTGTCCCATTAATTTCAGCGATTGACTGGATCATTGTAGGAAGCGGGCGAGTGTAGCTATTACCAATAAAAAGCACGGAGAGAATTTTCTGGTGTTCTTGATCAGTTTGCGTCTTTTGCGCTACTAATAAAAAAGTTCCTACTGCTAATAGAGAGATAAGAAAAAATATTTTAAGTTTTAAATAAATTTCGGGTTTTTTCATTGTTTCAGGCTTTCAAATGGGTCAATTTCTGCTTAGATTAAGTTAACTCTCGGCTTATTTCTGTGCAGAGCGTTTAAGATCTATATCCTTATTTGGTGAAACAGGTAATTGAGTAGATAACTCTTTCTTTTGAAAATAATCCTTCGATTGTTTTTGTTTATTACCTTCTGAATTGTAACAAGGATGATGAATATAGGTCGGCAAAGACTCGATATATTTTTATTTAATACTAATTTTGAGAAGAAACATTACATATATTTAATGTTCAGTCCAGCAAAGGGTTAGCATGTCCTTTTAGACTCCCCTTTCAGTAAATGGGAGGAAAGAGCAGATATGTTGTTATCAAAAGGTAATCTTGTACTAGCTGCCTGTCTTGCAGTACTAGGCTGCAAGGATTCGGGGGGCTCCGGAGAGGGGCAGGCGTTAGAATCCAGAAGTTCGCAAGTAGACTTAAGCCAAGCGTCGGCTGGTTTTTTCGCGCACTATACCCGTGTCAACTCAGTAGATATTCCGGAAAAGATCACAGGGCTTTATGCTGACATCATTGTGAACCTTGAAGGGAAAGGTAAGCTTGTTTTTGCTCGTGATCATAGTTACCGGCCTGTCTGGCATTTTGGAAACAATTCTAATCCTGTAGCGCATTTGGCTGATATTTCGAGTGATGCCAATACTCGCTTTGATAAATCAAATGACTTTTCTTATGTTCGTATCTTAGAACAGTCAGATGAAAAGGTTGTTATTCATTGGCGTTACTTTCCGAAAGCTAATGCGAAAATGGGGCGAGATCCCGAAGGGGTAGTCCATGAGATTTATACGATTACTCGAGATGGCAATGTAACCAGGTTATACCGGCCAGGCACTGATACCATCACAGACTGGGATATGCGTAGAGGGGCCATTATTCAGACTATGCGTCTCACGGAAAATGGCATAGCTGATATACAAAATAAGTCTGGAGAGCTACAGGCAGATGTGTCTCAGGGTAATGGAAATGCGATAGTCAATTATACTCCCCCTGGCTTGCCAGTGGCTCATTGGAAGTTTGATGAGGGTAAGGGCACGAGTACTGTTGAGAGCTTGAAATCAGCGACTGGATATATTGATAGCCACGGAGGAGATTGGGTCGCTGGTGTGTCTGGTTCGGCCCTTTTTTTTGACGGTTATAGATCAGCAGTGGTGGTCGCGCAGGATGAGGCACCCATATTTAAGGAGGCTCTTTCCATTGAAGCCTGGATTAATCTAGCCGCTTATCCATGGAATAACGCCCCTATCATTCACCAGTCAGATAATATGGGAAATGAGGGGTATTATTTTGGAGTAAGTTCTGACGGTAAACTCCTTTTTACGGTAAATGGAAAAACTTTAATCTCTGATAGCGTAATCCCAGTTAATCAGTGGGTTCATGTTGGTGTTTCTGCAGAAAAGAATTTATCACTCTATATCAATGGTGTTTTAGATAAGAGTCAACCTTATGATGTCAATCTTTCAACTCCAGATATGCCAATGATTGTGGGGATGAATAATTCACCTTTACCGGCAACCGATGGGGTTCGGGAGAGTGAATTAAATGAATTCAATCACTTCTCCAGTATATTCGGTATTGAGGGGGCAATAGACGAAGTTGCCATTTATAAGCGCTCTCTGACATCTAAGGATTTTTATGATAGTTACAATGATTTTTTATTAGCACAAAAGAAAGCTCCAGATCCTAGTTTTACAAAGCGGCAATTGCCAGATTTGGAAAAATACCCTCAGAAGTTTGGTGGAATTTATACAAAGTTAGACTTTCATGATGCTTGGGATAACCTATGGAGGGTTACGGATAACGAAGATATTGTAGTCCGGTTCGATAATAAGCCGATTAGCTATGTATATTGGCGAGGAACATCACACGGCATGAACTTGGTGACGGATAATCGGTGGATGTCTGATCAAAGTGTGGAGTTAGTAATTCCAGATCCAGATGATCCTGAAACTCCAGCTTCAGTCAATCCAATTGTTTCTTTGGCTGAACACATGTCTGATAAGGCGGCTCTACGAACCCATGTTCGCATGATTGAAAATACTCCTGCACGGGTTAAGGTTCACTGGCGTTATGCTGCTGCAGATGTATTTGATTTACTCGTTATGGATACTGCTTATATTGATGAGGTGCATACAATTTATCCCGATGGGGTGGCAATCCGGGATGTTTTTTACCATCCTGCAGCTGATGAAGGTGGAGTAGAATTTTACCAGGACTTCCAATGGTTACTAGGACCTGGTCAAAAGGCTGAGGACTTCCTGAATTATAATGCAGTTTCGATTGCAGGGCTTAAGGGGGACTCCTCTGATATAATTTATCCTATATCCTTAGATAGACCTAATGATGGAGTGGACCCCAGCCCTTTGCCCGGTAATATTGCGGTGCTCAATAGCCAAACAAACTGGAAGGTCTTTGGAGTAAGTCAGGCAGGTGGTTTTTTTCCCTCTGCTAATGAGGAGAGTTCAGAGCATATAGATTTCCTGGGAGGTATTTTTCCGTTTGCAGGCCCTTGGAATCATTGGCCAATAGCTCAAATTCCTTCCGATGGTCGATTCTCCGTTGCCAATGATAGAGTTTCTCACTTCGCGGTTGGTAATCTAGAGGCCTTTGAATATGGTTCTGGATCTATGATGTATGGATTTACTCAGGGAACACCGGTTGATTTACAAGACTTGGCAAGTTCATGGATTTCTCCACCTGTCATAGATGCGGTTCAAGGTGTTAAGGACAATGCAATTACTTTTATCACAGATGAAAGAGCCTATAGCCTGACATCAGATGGGATATCAGGAGATATTTCTTTGCTGGTGAAAGCTAATGATAGAAGTCCTTTGGTAAACCCATCACTAATTATTCGCCAATGGGGAACAAGTAAAACTCCGAAAGTAAAATTCAATGGTAAAGCACTATCCGATGTAAAATTGGGTATTATCAGAGATACTGATGGATCTCAGACTTTGATTGTATGGTTGCCTGTAACGGCGACCATGGATTCATCCATTGAAATTATTCGTGATTCTGTTGGTGAGAGATGACCTTCTTGTTGGTTGTTATATTTTAAGAATAAGCAGAATTGCCATACCATAGTATGGCAATTCTGCTTTGTAAGTGGAAATTAACTATAAATAATTTTTTATTTTCCTCTTACAGATAAACACTCAATATAATTTAGTGGGCTTGCTTTCTTGAGAATTTAAAGGATGGGCGGAATGTGGTTCTGTGATTGATGGGATATCTATCTGTATCTTTAATCCATTGCAGTTAGCTAAATGAATCTTGGCTTTGTGTAAATTGCAAACAGCTAAAACAAGACTTAATCCAAGCCCGTTGCCTTTTGTATGCCTATGCGATTCCAACCGGTAGAATCGTTCAAAGACCTTTTTTTGATCATCTTCTGGAATTCCTGGACCGTTATCGTGTAGCTGCAGACGAAGATAATCTCTACCCTTCTGAGATTGGGCTGAAAGCCTAATATCCAGATTGCCACTTCCTGCCGCGTACTTAATTATATTATCAAATAGATTTGCAATAGACTGAGACCATTGGTTTTTATCCCCAAAAATCATATGCTGCTCATCATCTAAAGTGATGGTTGGAAGTATTCCCTGATCATGAAAAGTCGGTTCATAGACTTCTATTAGGGTTTTAAGGAGTTTGTGTAGTGAAAAGTGTCGAAATTCTGACCTTTTCGTTCCTTGCTCAATTTGTGAGATCCTGAGTAATGCATTAAAGCACTCTATGATCTTGTCATTTTCATTAATAATGGCTTCTATGGTATCTTTATCTGGTTTTTCTATATGCAATAATAGTTCTAGCTGGCCTCGTAGCCGAGAAAGTGGGGACTTTAGGTCATGGGCAATGTTGTCGGAAACCTGCTTTATCCCCATCATCAACTGTTGAATTTTGTCCAGCATTGTATTGATATGTATAGATAATTGATCATAGTCTCCGCCATTACTATTATATGGGATCCGTCTGTTCAGATCGCCAGACATAATTTGGCGGCATACTTTGTTGATCTCGCTTATTCTTCTGACTGATTGCCTAGATACAAGATATCCACAAATTAGACTAATAATTGTAGTGATCAAAAGCCCATAAAAAATAGCTGAGTTAAGGTTTTTCAATAAGTGAAATTCTTGGGTGAAATCCTTTCCCAGTATGAGTTCTCCTCCATCACTAAGTTGAGAAGATTTTGCTAGGCATATGTGTTGTTCATGTTCTTGAGAAAATGAAGAGTCTGGATTGTAGGTTGCTGTGTATGTAGACTTATAATTCGTGCTTTGTGGGGAAGTTCCTTCGATATTGCTGAGTATAATATTTCCCCTTCTATCCTGAAGCTGTACACAGAGGTCCTCTGTATCTAAAAAATACTCTGTCTCAATATAATATTTTGTAAGTAGTGTTGTATCTATGTGACGTTTTTTATGTTGTTGGGGCCAGTGGCTAAATCGTTCATCAGTAATCTGGTCTACATAATCGTGAAAATCTTCGGGAAATTCGCTGTTAAGTAGATGCCAGATTAAGTTGGCGGGAATCTTTTCTAGAGGGGGATTTATGTCCTCTCCCAATGCGAATAATCGCCCTTGAATAGCAAGTTTCTCTTGCTGACTTAAGCTGCTTTTACTTAAAAGGTTTTTGAAGTGGTGTATGTAATCGCTAGTGAATTTTTCTGGTGAAACGTGGTTGTTAATAAAATTATTAGGTTTTACATTTTGGAAGTTTGGAAAAAGGTCGGGGTGAAAAAACTCTAGGTCATTGATTGCCGCAATAGATTCTTTTGTTATATTTTCAACTTTATGAAATGTTGGATGTGTCAAGGATTTCTTTGTGAGTAAATAGATGCTTGCCAGTGAAATGCTGGAGCTAAGGCAGACGCAGCTGAATGTAATAATTGCCAGTCTGAAACTAGAGCTTTTATGTAGCTTAATTTTTTTCGTGAAGGACATAACCGGCCCCCCTTACTGTGTGAATAAGAGGGCTATCCTGAGATTGGTCAACTTTTTTTCTCAGTCTGCTTACGTGTACTTCTACTACATTGGTCTTGGGGTCAAAATGAAGGTCCCAGACTTGCTCCAAAAGCATTGTTTTTGTAATAATTTGACCTTCATGTCTCATAAGATATTCTAGGAGTTTGAATTCTTGGGTTAATAGCTCAATACTACGGCCTCTGCGTTGTGCCTTTCTTGTTAAGAGATTGAGCTCAAGGTCTGAAACAATAAGGGTTTCATAGGTATTGGACTGAGGTTGGCGCCTACTAATGACTTCGACTCTGGCTAAAAGCTCCGTAAAAGAAAAAGGTTTGGAAAGGTAGTCATCACATCCACTACGTAAACCTTCAACGCGATGGTCAACGTCTCCAAGGTTACTTAGCATTAAAACTGGTGTACTGATTTCCATTCCCCTCAGGGACCTTAATAGCTTTAGCCCATCCATACCAGGAAGCATTCGGTCAAGGATGATTACATCAAAATTTTCGGTGCTAGCTTGAATTAATCCTGTTTTTCCATCATGGCATAGCTCTACACTATGCCCTTCCTGGTTGAAGCCCTTGTGAAGGTAATGGCTTAATTTGATGTCGTCTTCTATTATAAAGATTCGCATATATCTTTAGCTGGTAAATAGTTTTGGTTGCCAGTTACTTGTTGATCGAGTTCTTTAAATTGATTTTTTAAGTTTTTGATTTATCTCAGGCTAAGTCATGTGTGCATGGTGAATATTAAAGGGTAACTAAATGTTGCCAGGAACTTTCAGCCTTTTAGACATGAACATAATTAATTTAAAAGTGATAAATGCTATTTTTACACCATACTGAAGGGTTGGGAGTAGTGAAGCCTTTCTAGATTCTTGCATGTGGAGAACACTAGCAAAAAACAGTTGTTAGGCTAAAACTGCGTCTTAAATTGTGTGTTAAGTGTGCTTCATGCCCCTTGTAATATCAATGCTATATAAATCAAGTACCAAGAGAATACCCTGTTGTTTAAGCCCAGGCTGGTGTAATCAGTGTATGAATGTTAGAACGCTGGGTTTACGGAGTCACAGTATATGACTCAATTGAGGTAGAGGTTCTTACTCTCCAGAGTGGACAGTGACGCGACCATAAAGTCACAGCATCAAAAATAATAAGTAACGGTAGCCTGAATACACTGAATTTTAATAGGTATGGTATATACGAGGGCAATGGTCACCGCTAGTGAAAGCTACTCTAGGAAATTATTCCGTCTTTACCCAAAAGTAGCGTCTCTCAAGTTCTGGGGTTGCGATTTCAATACCCTTAATACGAGAAACGAGATCTCGAGCTTATTTCATCGTTTCTGAAAAAATCTTAGATAAGTTGAAACTATCCCTTTGAGCGATGGCATGTTTGGATAGCCAACCGGCACAATCGGATTCTTGGCTGGCGTCTTTAGTATATATACTGATTCTAAGATTAACACTTGGGAGACAATTTGATGGAAGCGGCACTTATCACAGGAGCCTCTGGTGGTATTGGTCTGGAGTTGGCCAAGATACATGCGGCTAAAGGTGGCAACCTGGTTCTGGTTGCTCGGTCTGAGGGGAAGCTTTTATCACTCAAGCAGCAGCTGGAGAAAGAGTTTGGTGTCCAAGCAATGGTAATTGCTGAAGATCTATCTGACCCGTTGTCCGCACAGAGAATTTTTGAGCGAACCCAAGGTGAGAATGTGGAGGTTGGTACCCTGATCAACAATGCGGGTTTTGGTGGTCATGGCCTTTTTCATCAGCGGGACTTGGAAGCTGAGCAGAGTATGATGCAGGTAAATATGATTTCCCTTACCAATCTCACCCATCTGTATTTAAAGGGTATGGTTGCCCGAAATAGTGGGCATATCCTTAATGTCTCATCTACAGCCTCTTTTATTCCCGGCCCTTTACAGGCGGTTTACTACGCAACTAAAGCCTATGTAACTTCATTCAGCCAGGCACTGGCTGAGGAGCTGAACGGCACAGGTGTGACAGTAACCGCTTTGTGCCCCGGCGCTGTTGCAACAGGATTCGTCGCGGCAGGTGATCTTCAGGGTGTCGATATTTGGAAGAATGCCCGCTCAGCTGAGTCTGTTGCCAGATGTGGTTATCAGGCTATGGAGCGTGGAGATCTGCTTGCTTTCAATGAGACGCGGCTAAAGTTGTTTCTGAATTGGATAATGCCTTTATTGCCTCGTAAAATGCTACTGAAGTTTTCCCGTCAGACGATGGAAAAGTCTTAATTGTAGGAAGGCCCGGTAATGATCAGGCGTGCAGCTAAATTTTTGGTACCTCCCAGCTGGAAGTTGATATTACACGATATGAATATCGATACAGCGCTGGCTCTGGCCTATGCCGGGTTACCTGCGGATTTATTACAGCGGGAGTCTGTGACACTGACTCCGGTGGAATATTTCCGCTTCTGGTGTGGTATTGACCAGGCTTCGAAGGATAAGCCACTGCCGCTCTTATTGGCAGAGCATCTTACGGCTGAAACATTTGATCCCCCTGTGTTTGCGAGCCTTTGCAGCGAAAACCTGAAGCAAGCTTTATTGCGGATACAGCAGTACAAACCATTGATTGGTCCAATGGAATTGCACTTGGATATTACTGATAAGTACACAAGGCTTAATTTAGAGTGCTATGGCAGTGATGAAATTATCCCCACAGCTTTGGGATTGAGTGAATTAATTTTCTATATCCGCCTGGCTCGATTGGGAACCCGGGATAAAATTCAACCTTTGGAATTGGCTCTACCGCAGTTACCGGAAGAGCAAACGCCTTATCAGAAGTTCTTTGGTTGCTCAATTAAGAAATCAGACCGGGTGAGAATTTGCTTCTCAGCACAAGATGCACAAAAACCGTTTCTGACTGCCAATGCCCGTATGTGGGATTTCTTTGAAGGTAAATTGAGTCAACAGCTAAAGGACCTGGGCAGCGAAGCCACAATGGGAGAGCGGGTCGGGTCCGTGTTAATGGAGTTATTGCCAGCTGGTGAGAGTTCTATCGAGGCTGTATCTGAACGTTTAATGATCAGCAAAAGAACTTTACAGAGAAAACTTGGGGAGGAAAATCACACTTTCCAGTCTGTCTTACAGGAGATTAGGGTAAGTTTGGCTGATCACTATCTCTCTAAGTCTAATCTCCATTTGGGAGAAATTTCCTTTATGCTAGGATTTAAGGAGCCTAATTCATTTATACGCGCTTACCGAGGATGGAAAGGGGTGACACCTCTTCAATATCGGAATTCGATTTATTGATCATATTTATCTTTGGTTTTAGTGCTGCTACTAGATTGAAGGTAAATCATACTGGGCCCTAGCGGTGTAGTTAATTATGCTTCTTCATAGTCAGTATAAAGTCGTAAGTCTATTTAAATGCTCTACTTTAAGGCCAGTTGGGAGTTTGGGGCGGACAGCTAGGTAATCTCAATATAAGTTAGGATACTTTCTCTTAAAATTATACACGGCTTCAATGGTGTAAGGAGTGGCAACTTCTACTTTGCGGCCTAATTTAATAATAAAACCATTCAAATAGGAAAGCTCAGTAACTTTATTTTCTCTAGCATCCTGGTAGGTTGAAGTGTAATGATCCAAATTTTTGGCTTGTTGGGTGAGTTTTTTCCACATCTCTTGTTTGTCTTGATTGATCTCAATTTCTTTTGAGAGAACTTCGTAGGATTCATAAAGTACATTTTTCATGTGCTTGGTTATTTTGTCGTCTGCAAAAAGCTCCCTGAGGGTTCTTGAATAGGTGGCAGAAAAGATATTTGTTGTGCAATTGAAGATAGTCTTTTCAACACGATGCTGTACTATGTTGCTGGTTGTTCTTGTCTCGATAAGTGAGTTTTTGAATAGCTGTAGTAAGCTTTCTGAATATTTGTCATTTCCAACGAGAAACCCAGAACCTTTTGTATGCTTCAGTTTATTGTTATTCAGATTGAAGCCGTCATATACCAAGACGCTCGTGAAGTCTTTCTGATAAGTGTGTTCAAACTCTGAGATATCAAAAAGGCAGTTTTGTAATAGAATAATAATTTTTGATTTTGGGCTTGTCTTGCTTAAATTGATGAGATTTTTCTTTAGGTCATAGATTTTGCATGTTAAAAAAACAAAGTCATAGGTTGATTGAGTACTGATCTCTTTTGAGGTGGGCGGGAAGTTATATCTCTTAGAGTTGATGAGGAGGTGTTCTCCAATTCTATCCGCTTTTCTACCTATGACATCTACATGATAGTTTGCCCGGAAAAATTTTGCCGCTAGGTATGACCCAATGGAACCTGCTCCGAGTATTAATATTTTTCCTTTTTTCATAAGGTTGGTTCAGGATTTTCTTGTTACCTATTGGCTGGTCGATCTGCAAAAATAATTCCATTATCTGGGTTTACTTCCAAGGCTCGGAGCTCGCCCTGGTAAACTGCTTGAATCTTCCAGCGCCCCCCCACGAAGCGCATACTGGTTATAGGCTTAAACCCCAGATTGTAGAGTTTTGCCCTAATAGTCGATGGATCTAGAGCAATAACCGAAGGCGTTGCTCCGTAAAGATCGGGGCTATCATAGATTGGGGCGGGTTTGTTCGGGTCTAGCCCTGGGGGAATGGGGTTTGTCAAATTACTAACGAGCATGACCGTTACAATAAAACTCACGCGAGGCTCCACACTACAACTAAGCCATGTTTTTAGTGTGGACGGTGGATGATCATTACGCCAGTGATTTTAATTAAATGTTTGAATGAATCGAAAATAATAACCCGGCGTATGGGTTCGCCGGGTTATTATTTTTAAATACGATTATGCTTTCCAGTACCTAATTTTATCGGGTCATCTTGAGCATAAGGTTCAATAGTTTATTGGAAAGTTTTCCATAGGGGGGGCGCATTAATTTCAATAGGTCGATTGGTCCCTGTTGGTAGATGGGGCGCAATTTGGAGAAGGTAAGGAAGCCTTCGTAACCGTGGTAATGACCCATGCCACTTTCCCCAACCCCGCCAAATGGAATATCGTGCTGTCCAACATGTAATACACAGTTATTTATCGACACACCGCCAGACATAATTTGCTCAATATAGCGATTTTGCAGGTTCTTATCGTTCGTGTAGGGATAAATTGCCAGTGGTCGTGGCTGAGCATTGATATAGTCAATGACTTCTTCAGGCCTTGAATAGGTCATAATTGGCAGAAGCGGGCCAAAAATTTCCCGCTGCATTGCCAGCATGTCCCGATTTACGTTGATTAATAGATGGGGAGGGAACTTTCGCAGGCTGTCATTTCGTTTGAGTTCTCCGGCACTCAGGTCGTAAACCTTAGCCCCCTTATCGACGGCATCATCCAGTGTTTTCCACAGGCGCTGGTAGGCTGCGTTGTCAATAATGGAGGTATAGTCAGGGCTCTGCCAGTCGGGGAAGTGCTTTTTTATTACCCGCTTGGCATGCTCAATAAAGGTATCCAGTTGGTTCTCAGGGATGAAGAGATAATCTACATTGACACATATTTGCCCGGCATTGACCATTTTCCAGTGGATCAGACGCTCCGCAGCTTTTTCGATGGGAAAATCGGGGGCGATGATAGCGGGGGACTTCCCTCCAAGCTCTAGTGTGACTGGAGTCAGGTTTTCTGCAGCGGAGCGCATCACGGCCCGCCCAGTAGTGCTGGAGCCGGTGAAAATTAGGTGGTCAAATTTTAGGCTGGAAAATAGTGGACCTATTTCACCATAGTCAGCAATAAAAGAGAGTTTCTCCTCTGGAAAATACTTGGGGCTAACCTCTTTTAACAACTCAGCAAGCCGACAGGAGTTGGTAGACATCTTTACCATTGCGTGATTGCCTGCGGCAAAGATATTGGTTAGAGGTGAAAAGCTAAGGTTAATGGGGAAGTTCCACGGCACGATTACCCCAACTACTCCCAGGGGTTGAGGTACTACAGTATTTTTTGACAGGGGGTAGGCTTTGAAGTCGATATGGCGCCGCCTGGGCTTCATCCATTTCTTGATATTCTTTATGGCATCCTTGATGCCGGAAAGCGCAGGATATATCTCCAATAGCAGGGTTTCTTCCCGCGAGCGATTGCCGTAGTCACAGCATATGGCTTCAATGATGGCTTCCTGCTGTTCACGCAGCATTCGTGCCAGGGTTTTTAGATCTTGAACACGCTGCTGATAGCTGGGAACAGGGTTGGCGTGATGGGCTCGGCGCTGGTTGTCTAGCTGGTTCTGGAGTAGCGCCTTGTCTGCATCCTGCCGAGTAAGCGTCTGGATGGTCATTTTATTATCCTTTGGCGTTTGTCTTAGACCAGACTAACGCATTCATCCTCGCGGTGCTTGACCAATTACGTCAGTGAATAGACATAATCACTGTGGTTACGTGAGTTGCCACCACATTGGTAAAAACTGTGATGAATTCAGGCCCTCCCTAGAGTATCCCTAATCCGGGGAGGGCTGGTAGGAATGATCGCAGACTATGCGAGTCAGCTGTTATCGGGTTTTTCGGATTGGACCTCTGCTGAATTAGGATCCACAATCAGGTCGTATTTCTGATCGCCCTTGTAGGCCTCCACTTTCCAGCGTCCTCTTTCCAGGTCTACCTCCACAATAGGGGTGTAACCCTGTTGCTCTAACTTTGTGAGCACCATAGAGAGTGCCATAGCCCCGGGAGGGGGTTTCTCGTCGGCGATGGCGACTTGTAGCGTGGTTGCGGCGATTAGTGCCAGCAACATTCTGCTGAAGAACTTCATTTTTCACTACCTCGCTTGCGGACCCGGTTGAAAAATTGACCGGGTAATAGAAGGTTTACATCTCGCTTTTACTCAGCAAGATACTTGGCCTTTTGATTGCCTTACAGGCCCTGGTCACCGGGGTGACTGAGACGTTTCTGAACTGCTAGACACCACTCCGGGCTGCCGGGCTTTACATCGGCCAGGTTGCCGCCCGTCAGCTTGGTGATTGCGTCAAACCACTCTGCACTGCCAATGGGGGGGAGACCTGATGGGTACATTTTTTTCAGGTCGCCATCTTGTTGGGCCATCACTTGCCGCTGTACCCAGGTAAACCAGCCCGGTGTACAAATGGTTTCACTACCCGAAGCGGTAGCCTGTAGCTGATTGGTGGGGTCTTCCGCCGTGCTGCTCGCGTTTTGCTTAATCGGCTGTTTCATTGCCTCGCTGGCTGTTTGACCGGCGGTTACTTCACTACCCGATGATTGGGCCTTATGTGGCTCACCCTTGCGGTCGCAGCCGGATAAGGCAAAAACCAGAGCGAATGGCAGAATAAGGTAATGCATAGAGCCTCTGCAGGTGACTGGCTTGAATCTAAGCATAAGCATAGGAGGGATTTTGCGACTTTGCTGGGTATAGAAGTTCCAGGTTGACATTAATACCTTTCCAAATGAGAATGCTTCTCAAATTAACCCCAGGGTGATAGGACTCCCATGTTTACCAGATCTCTATTTCAAAAAGCGATTGCAACTGTTGGTTTGATTGGTGCCATTGGGGCCAATGCCGCTGAGCAAGTAAATATTTACTCCTACCGACAACCTTTCCTGATTGAGCCGATCTTGCAGGAGTTCACCGAGAAAACCGGTATTGAGACCAAAGTGGTCTACGCCAGCAAAGGCTTGAACGAGCGGTTGCAAAGGGAAGGGCGCAACAGCCCTGCCGATCTGGTTCTGACTTCCAATACCAGTAGTCTGATGGACCTGCTTAATAAGCAGCTGACCCAACCGGTAAGCAGTGAAATCCTGGAAGACAATATCCCGGCGCAATTCCGTGATAAGGCCGGTAACTGGTTCGGCCTGACAACCCGGGCGCGTTTAATTTACGCCTCCAAAGACCGCGTTAAACCCGGTGAGATCACTCGCTACGAAGAGCTGGTAGAGCCTAAGTGGAAGGGCCGAATCTGTACCCGCAGCGGCAAGCACCCCTACACCCTGTCCTTGATCGCCTCCATGATCGCCCATCACGGTGAAGCAGAAACTAAAGAGTGGTTGCAAGGCGTGAAAGCGAATCTGGCGCGTAAGCCGCAGGGCAATGACCGTGCACAGGTGAAAGCCATTAGCGAAGGTGTCTGCGACCTCTCCCTGGGTAACAGCTACTACTTCGGTAAAATGATTACCAATAAGGAGCAGCCGGAGCAGGTGGATTGGGCCAAGTCTGTAAACCTGATCTTCCCTAACCAGAAGGATCGCGGTACCCATATGTTTATTTCCGGCGCGGCGCTGACCAAGCATGCCCCCAACCGTGAAAACGCCGTTAAGCTGCTGGAATTCCTCAGTGGTGCCGATGCTCAATACGCTTACGCTGAGAAAAATTTTGAGTTCCCTGTACGCCCCGGTACTGCTCGCTCTGAGTTGATCAAGGAATATATGGGTGAGTTTAAAGAAGACGATCTGAGCCTCACGGAAATCGGCTCCTACGTTCCGGCGGCTTCCCGTATGGTTGATGAAGTACGCTTTGACTTTTAGAATGATTAACTGAATGGGAGTTGTTGCCCAGCCTATTGGCAGCACTATCTCAGCCTTATTCGAACGGCCCTGTCGAGAGACCAGGGCCGTTCTTTTATAATGAGCTTTTGATTTCTTAATTCATGCTAAACCGAGCGAATTTATCAGCGTCGCGCTGGCTGCTACTGGTAGCTACTATTTCCCTACTGGTAGCCCTGCCAGTGCTATCTATCTTTTGGTTGGCATTTTTCCCTGAAGAAAATATCTGGCCGCACCTGTTAGACACGGTGCTGTTTCACTATGTGTCCTCCACATTGATTCTGGCTGGTGGTGTCGGTTTAGTAACGTTGATAGCAGGCGTGGGCAGCGCTTGGCTGGTGAGTATGTGCCAGTTCCCCGGACGCCGGTTGTTCGAGTGGGCGTTGCTACTGCCGTTTGCAGTTCCCGCCTATGTGATTGCCTACGTCTATACAGATTTACTGGAGTATGCGGGTCCAGTGCAAAAGTCCTTGCGGGCTTGGTTTGGTTGGCAGACGGCCAGGGATTACTGGTTCCCTGAGATCCGCAGTATGGGTGGGGCGATTGCCATGCTGTCACTGGTGCTCTTCCCCTATGTGTATATGCTCTCGCGCGCGGCCTTTATCGAACAGTGCGGCAGTATACGGGCCGCGAGCCGGTCATTGGGCTGCACGCCCTGGCAGAGCTTTTTGCGCGTATCCCTGCCAATGGCACGCCCGGCAATTGCGGTGGGCTTGTCACTGGTGCTGATGGAAACCCTGAATGACTTCGGCACTGTCGATTTCTTTGCCGTGCGTACCTTGAGTGTCGGAATTTACGATACCTGGCTGAGCCGCGGTAATTTAGGAGGCGCGGCACAAATTGCCTGTAGCACCCTGATTTTTGTTGTTCTGTTAATTACGCTGGAGCGAATGGGGCGGGCGAGACAGAAGCACTTTGTACAGTCGCCAAATTCTCAGCGTGAACGTTATGTATTGTGCGGTTGGCGGGCTGGCGTAGCTCTGTTGTTCTGCGGGTTACTGTTGGTGGCCGGTTTTATTATTCCCCTGCTGGTTCTGGGAGGATACGCACTCAGTAACTTTTCCAGCTATTGGAGCGAAGATTTTATACAGATCGCCAGCAATAGCTTGTTGCTGTCTATTGCAGCGGCACTGGTTTCTGTATTGCTGGGCTTGCTGTTAGCTTACGGTAAGCGGCTGCAACCCAAGAGGTCTGTGAAGCTTTTGGTCGGCTTTTCCAAGCTGGGTTATGCAATGCCCGGGGCGGTACTGGCGATTGGTGTCCTGATTCCACTGGCCGCATTTGATAATGCCGTCGACGCTTTTTTACGTGAGCACTTCGATATTTCCATAGGGCTACTGTTAAGCGGCAGTATTTTTGCCATTATTTTTGCCTATACGGTGCGCTTCCTGGCGGTATCCACGGGGGCCATAGAATCCAGTCTGGAGAAGGTAACCCCATCAATGGACAGGGCTGCCCGCTCCCTGGGGCGCAATAGCTGGCAAACCCTGTGGGCCGTGCACCTCCCCTTGGTGCGTACAGGGCTGCTAACGGGTGGCTTGGTGGTCTTTGTGGATTGTATGAAAGAACTGCCGGCAACTTTGCTACTGCGCCCCTTTGGCTTTGACACCCTGGCGACCTATGTTTACCAGTTTGCTTCCGATGAGATGCTGGAGCGCTCGGCCCTGGGGGCTTTATTGATTGTCCTGGTGGGATTGATACCGGTAATTTTGCTGAGCCGTTCCATTGGGTGGCGTAGAGGTGAGGAGCGCACAGCCCTGGCGAGCTCTGAAGCGCCCGCCCTGTCTTGATAGCTGCTATCGGGCCTGGTCAAACACCAGTGCAGAGGAGAGGCGTAGGGGAATTTTATCACCGGGAGCGGCTTGAACATTTGCATTCAAAGCGGCCTCGACAGTTTCCCCTTCGGCTAACTGGAAGCGATAGCTCACTTGATTGCCGAGAAAATTCTTTTCCACAACCTGGGCCATAACCGCACTGGGATGTTCGCCTGCGGCAATATCCTCACTGCGCACAAACAGTTCGAGCCTATCTCCACTTTCGTATGCAGCTGTTGGCATATTTACTTCCCCTAATGGGGTGCTGATTAGGTCATTGCCCAGGACAGTGCCGGAGATAATATTCCCTTCACTAACGATTCTCGCAACCGCCAAATTCTTTGGCTTCTGATAAGTATCCTGTGGGCTGTCCCACTGCTGTAATTGACCTTGGCTGAGTACTCCCAGCTTGTCTCCAGCAATAAAGGCCTCGTGGCGGTCGTGGGTAACAATAATCGCAGGGATCTTCTCTTCGCGCAGTATATGGCGGACTTCGGCGGCGAGACTGCGGCGCAGCTCGGTATCCAGGTTAGAGAAGGGTTCATCCAGCAGCAACAACTTGGGGCGCGGTGCCAGTGCCCGAGCCAGAGCGACACGCTGCTGCTGACCGCCGGATAGTTGGTGCGGATACTGTTGCCCAAAACCTTTCAGGCGTACTAGCTGTAGCAACGACTGGGTACGAGATTGCCGTTGGCCTTTCGGCATTGACTGGATACCGAAGGCAATATTTTGCTCAACGGTGAGGTGTGGGAAGAGGGCATAGTCCTGAAATACCACCCCAATTTTCCGCTGCTCCGCTGGAACCTTTACTTTGGGAGAAGAGATTACTTCTCCAGACAGTTGAATATTCCCTGCAACGACTGGCTGAAATCCAGCGATGGCGTGCAGTAGGGTTGTTTTGCCGCAGCCGCTGGGGCCCAATAAGCAGGCAATCTCCCCGGCCTGTAAAGCAAAGGAAACTGATTCGATAACCACCTGCTCGCCGTAGCGGCACTGCAGGTTTTCTATGGAGAGTATGGGGTGCACGGGTTTTCCGGTAGTTTGGATTTTAAACACATCGGGCAGCGTTCGGGTGTAGTTGCTGATCATAGTTATCACTAAGCTAGCCGGCAACCAGTCCCGTGTGAAGCATACTATTAGCAGCCCAGCGGAGGCTTCTTCTGATTGGAAAAGAGTTGAGTGTTTTTTAAGCAGGTGGGTTATTATAACACCTACCCTAAACCTCATATGCCAATGTACCCTTTCTCATAGAGAATAAGTTCTTGCCTATCCCAGAATCACAGTGGTCAGCTGAATAGAATCAATATCTAACTGTAAAATAAGCCGACCCAAATCAGATTGTACCATCAGCCTCGGTATAGATATCTTGAACCGCCTAATGCTTGTTGGTAAAGGTTTACTTTAGTGCTTTGCTTTACTGCCAACCATGTTGATCATTTTTAGAGCTTCCTCCGAACAATCGCTTAAAAAGCTCGGAAAAAATACCTGCAACGATATCCTCTTTGTTGATAGAGTCTTTTTCTCGTAGCTTCTCTGCCTTTCTGTCCAGCTGTTTGGCCATGGAATAATTATTGTTTACTCTGGCGTCTTCAGCCTGTGCTTCTAGTTCATTAGCTTTGGCATTTCTCTCATATATGTTAGCGGTAGAAACACACCCGGAAATAAATATAACTGACAGAGTGAAAAACAATCTTCTCATACTCGGCGAAACAAATTTGAGATTCATAATATTTTTATGGCCGGTGTTGGCTGGTATAGTGTTGTTTGCACTATACCATAGTCTGATGCAGTAACGCGTTATGTGATGTTGAAAGCAGGCATCAGGTCAAAAGCATAGCATCCTTAGATCCTTAAAAAACTCCTTGCAGGTCTTTCCCTTTACGCCGTGGCCAAATTAGCTTTGCCTCTACAATTATCATGCCTGTTTTTTAATCTTTGCTTTATAATCATTCATTAATAGAAAATAAATCCATAAGGTAGATAATGCAGCAAAGAAACACCAGGTTGATACCCACGTTTCACGCTGTGTAAAGTAGATGATAACGCCGAACAGCATGACAAGTGCCCAAAATTTCCTAAAAACTTGGTTGCTTGATAATAAAAATAAAAAACCTAGTGAAGAATAAATAATGTGTCCTGCTGTAATGGAAAACAAGCTGCCATCGGACAGTATGTAACATAAGCTATGCCCACATACGCTGGTTTTTACTAAATGTCTTGGTCCTGTTTCCAATAGGACGGGTGTCCAAAGATATAAGCCAAAAACAAAGCCTATGATGATTAATGTGATAAAAAAAATCCTTTTCCACTTTTTTGTTTCAAGGCTAAAGGCTACGGTTGGTATCCAGGCAAGCCAAAAAAGCAGAGCAAAAAACAAATAGAAAATGGAGGCTGCGGTTGTCAGTGATGTTAAATTTCCGTTGTATCCAATCCATACCACACCTTCACTCGCTTGTTGTAACGCGAAAAAGATAGGGGTAATCGCAAGCAACAAATAGGTTTTATCATTTTTTATAGCGTGTCTTGTACACAAAGCACCACCAACAAGAAGAACAGCTGCTGATCCGAATGATGCTGTGGCTGAAAAACACATAATGGTTTTCTCTGTATGTGAAATATTGTCATTTAAGCCAGAGTCCTAAAGCTTAATGAACTATATAACAATAGCCTTAACCTAAAAAATAGGTTGAAATTCTCTGTTTTGTACTAAGATTTTTAATTAATCTGGAAGGGCTGAGCCAATCTCAACGCCGTCATTTCACCCGGTGGGTGAGATTGAAAAAACCATCAAAGATGCGTCGAATTTGTCTATGGGGATCAATACTTATGCAGATAAATTCTATATCGGATGAGGGCAACTAGTTGCTTAGTGGTGTGTCCGTTGTTAATCGGCAGGAGTTTTTTAGGCATCTGTTTCCTTATCAGTTGTAGTGAGGTATAAGAGCACGATGCCAATTATGACAACTAAGCGAAAAGCAGCTTGTTGTCCATTCCACATATTGGATTGCCACATCAGGAACCACTCTCCGCCAATGGTTATGAATCCTGAAAACCACAAAACAATACCCAGGGTTAATCCGAGTATTGCGAAGCCTTTGGCTTTATTAAATAGATTTGGTTTTTTTGCCAGCTTTAATAGACGGAAACCTCCTAGCCAACAGAAAATTGCAATTAAAGCCTCTATAAAAATTATGAATCTGTATACCAAGTGATAAAGCAAGGTGGAGTTTGTAGACCGCCACATACCCTTGTTATTAGAGGATATAGTATCCATCTTAAGGACATGGTAAACGAACTGATAGTTGGTATCATAATCAGTAAGGTTATTGAAGACCACTATTGAAGAGAAAAATGCAACTGCCCAGACGAGAGCAACTTTTGAAAGTCTTGTATACATTATACTTTAAATTGTTAAGTTAGTGGTGCCTTACGCCTCAATTGGGCGCTGCTTCAGCGGTCAGCCGCATTGATTTGTTCTGACTTTTTACACATAGGAAATACGCCCATGCAATTAATATAATTTGTAGTGGTTCACGTATTAATAAATAAACAGGTCCCCATTGATGTCCTCCAAGACCAGTATCGTTAAATGCCGCATAAATATTTGCCGGGAAGAAAATAACGAAAACTACAATTGCAAGTCTTGCAGCAAGTGGCTGATATCTTGGGGTAAAAAGAGCTATACCTATCAATAGCTCAATCAATCCAGTGAGATAGACTAATGCTAAGCGGAAAGGAATCCAAGGCGGTAACATTTCTACCATTTCTACCATTTCTACCATTTCTACCATTTCTACCATTTCTACCGTTTTAAATAGGTGTCCAATGAAAAAGAAGATAAAGGATATTCCCAGTCCCCAACAGGAATACTTGGTAACGTTCAGAGGTCTGTCATTAAACTTTGAATAAAAAAAGGCGATGCCCAAGGGGCTGACTAACAGTAAAAGAATAATTGTAGGAGTTACCATAAGTCTCTCATGAGGTTATAAAGCTATAGTCAACCATAGCTTACTTTGTTAGGTGCGACGATTGGCTCGCTTATACTTTTCCTGGTACTCGCGGCGCTGCTTGGTAACTTCATACAATACAATCCCAGAAGTTGTTCCAAGGTTTAAGCTTTCTATCATTCCAAACATTGGAATAGATACGCAGAAATCGCTATTTTTGACTGCAAGATCACTGATACCTCTAGATTCGTTACCAAACCATACTGCTAATCTTGGCTGAGTGTAATCGGCCTCATGCAATATAAAGTTGTCTTTTCCTTTTACATGCGGAGAGGTAACAATCGAGGTAAATCTGTTGTTCGCCAAATGATCCAGGCATTCTTCGGTACTATCAAATCGCTTTACAAAGCTCCATTTGATTGCTGAGACAGACGGTTTTGAGAGTGATTTCCTTTCTCGCATTTCCTGCCATTCATCAGGCAATGAGTTGCGTGGATCAATAATATAGGTTTTTTCGACGCCTAAAGCATTGACGTTTCGAATGACTGTCCCTATGTTCTTCATATCCATCGGGTATTCAAGAACACATATTAGATTTTTACAGCGATAAGGCTTAATTTGATTGGCTCTTTTTCGAGCGTCGCTTTTATCAACTTTCATCTTCTTGAAGATCTCAGATAATTTATTCAGACCTAACGTTGCCAGCAGGAAGCCGAAGTGGGACGTTGTTTGTAGCATAATAGGGATACAGGTCCTTGCACAAGAAGGTGTATAGCTTTGGGCGTTGAATGGACCCCATTGTTAAGGTTATTCACAAATTACGGTACCGGCATTGTATGGAGTAAAACTGAAAGTACATTTATCTGATATGCATTGCGCAATGACATATGAGCCCCAGCCACAACCATTTCCTATATGGCTCACATAATAATGGCACTAATTGGTCACTGTACCGTCACATTTGCTAACTTCAATACTTTCACCATCATAGTTATACCGTGACACATAGGAGAGATATTGCAATGCAATAGTTCTTACAACTGAATACTCCACTCCCGAAGATTCAATTTGAACCTGAAACTTTGGCTCCGGCTTTCTCTGCTCTTTGGTACTTGTACAGGCTGAAAGCAATAAGACAATTACTACCAATATCGTTCGATACATTGCTGTCTTATCGTCAACAGAGGCCTAAAGGGCCGGAACAAGCTACCTGCGAGTGTTAGGGCGAGATACCACAGCGTTTCACCAATGGAGGATTATATGCTTTTGCCTGCATAACATACCTCATGGAGCTTTCCATCGCTTCCTCTCTTGCACGCTCGCTTAGCCCATAAGATTTCCAGTTTATAGTGTCTTCAGAGATAGATTGTTGTCTTCGATATTCATCGCAGACATATTTCTCCAGAGTTTCTGAAATAGTTAAATTTTGATTTTTCTGGGACTCGGAGAGTAAATCAGTGATTGCGACCATTGCTCTACCTCGGATTGTTAATGCACTCGCATCATGATGAATCCGCCACTGATTAGCCATAATGAAGTATGATGCAGCACTTCCTATTGCGATACCCGATAAGAAAATCACTATTTTTGATTTCATTGCACTAACACCCTGGGTATGCCGCAGATCGCACAAAGCATGGGCCGTCTGGTGGAAGCCACGTAGTGACTGGAACGAAATTCATCGTATTGTCATTAGTTTTACTACAGATCATCTGAATTCCCAATTGCAGTGCATAGGCAGCACACTTCTGGTTTCCACGATACAGAAATTTATGGGGTGAGCTCTTCTTTTTTCCATATTCGTACAACGTCCGCCGTACAGGCGAGCAGCTCGTTACGAGCCCAGCGACGTAGTGCATGATTGTGTCGGCGCTCCAAAATTATCGATGGTTTTGGAGAGTCGACTTATTCTGGATACCTTAAGGCCTCATGCTGCGTTGCGTTGCGTTGCGTTGCGTTGCGTTGCGTTGCGTTGCGTTGCGTTGCGTTGCGTCCGGCAGCCTTGACTTGTTATTTTTACTTGTAGTGTGCACATATAGTATTCACTTTAACTCCTTTTGAGAAAGTTACTCTATGACTGATATTTGCTACCTCTACCGATGGACTTAAATTGAAGTATTGATTTCTGCTTTGCCAAGCACTCATGGGGTAACACTTAGAAACACGTTCAAGGTCACATAGAACTTCAAAAGGTTCGTTTGAGCTTACTCCATTGCAACCTTCCTTTCCGAATTCGCACAGTTCGGATTTATAGAACATTGCCTTGTGAGTAGGTGGGTGTTGCTTAAGGCATAATTTTTCATGCTTCTCAATTGGCTTCTCATTCTTCCTGAATGTGAAACTATCCGCGAAAGCACAAGAAGAAAATATTAAAAGCAATACTATAATTCTCATGAATTTCCCTTGAAAACATAACGCTCGGCACACCGGTGTAGTAAAACTGGTGACTTTTGTGTACAAGTATAAAGGTGACAGATTTTTCGGAATCTGTGTGCTACTTTTTGTTATGCGCTGATTCTTTCAATGACTGCTTCTACTTCACTTTTCCAAGCGTCGAGATCTTCAGTCTCTCCCCAAAGCTCGTTGAGCTCGGATTCTTCACCCAAGATAGCATTTGCTGCTTTGACAGCTTTCTCTATTAGTTCTTTTGATGGTTCAATGCTGTTTTTGGACACCCATTTATCAACACTTTCGGTATAGCTATCTTTCTTGCCGAAATGGCCTTTCACACGGGCTAGTGTATCAATAGCGGCCAATGCTTCGCTTCCTATATCAGAATCGATGTAATCGTCTTCGAATACAGCATTGATAGCACTCTCTATCACTGAAAGATCAGAACTTTCTACAAGTGCATAAGTCCAATCACCAGCAGAATCGTTATCGAAATTTCCTACTCCCCAAGCACCCATTTTCTTTCTCCTTAGTTAGTTTATTGACTGCGCAGAACACTTGCCTATGGGGTTCCTTAGGCGTCCCACGAGCGAAGCGAGGAACACTATGCTCTTGTTATGCTTTGGTTGCAAGGACGGTACCAGTTCCAATCATAGTTGCACCGGCAATACGGTTAAGTGTCTTTTGCGAGTGTCTGTTATTTAATGCTTTCTTTGCTCGTATTGCTGTATATCCGTAGAATAGTAAAGTTGAACCCAACACTATTGCTGCCATTGAACTTATCGCCAAAACATCTATGGCTAAAAGTGTTTCTAAGTTCATAAATGTTGGTAAGAATACAAGGTAGAAAAAGATTACTTTGGGGTTTCCTAAGGTTATGAAGAGGCCAGCGAAGAAACTTTCTCGTTGAGAAGTTACTTTTGCTGACTCAATCTCTGCTATATCTGGCTCGGATGACCAGAGTTTCCATCCTAAATATATAAGGTATGCAGCGCCAAAGTATTTAATCAGTATGAATAACCAATGTATTTTTTTAGCTACTGCACTTAAGCCATAAATTGCAAATAGCAGGAAGATAATATCTCCGACAACGATACCTAAAACAACAATGGAAGATTCCTTCATTCCAGATGTTAGTGCTCTTGCGATCGTTGCGAAAACCCCCGGGCCAGGAGTAATAGCAAGGAGCAGCATCGCTCCAGAAAAGATAAGAAGTGAAGTTAATGACATAGTTCCCTCAAAAACACAACGCTGCGTTCAGTCGCAGCTTTGGATGTCGAGCTGCAACGTCTTGAAATGTTTGTCCAGTTAATCCTTTTGCACCCAAACCGTTAGAGTTTCGCCTTCCTCTGATTGGGAGATTTCGGATACGTAATCGATCTCATCAACGTTAATGTAATGAAATTTACTTTTGGCTATTTCTAGGTCCCTTTCGGCCATATTCCTATATAGAACGTCCATGTTTAAAATAGTAGCGCCGAATCCAGATCTTCTTTGAAAATGGAAGGCGCCCAAATAAATGGGCTTTCCCGGCTCAACAGTAAATTTTGTTGAAAAATTATTAGAAGACCAAAAGCTAGCCATACCACTGTTCGATTGCCAAGAGTATATTTCATACTCTCCAGCCTCTAACTCTGAAACATAGACATTTCCTCTCAATCCCGGCTTTTCAATATCCCACTCCATCATTCCTGGCGGGATTAATGCTGCGTTTGAACCTAGAACAAAAGTAATTGGTTTATTAGAGCCCTTTTTTCTTAAAAATATTTAATATTCTGCAAACGAGCCTGTGTAGGATAAAGATGTGATCACCACACCTTTGCCGCTCTCCGCCGACAAGTAATACTCTTTTGGTACATTTACTTTTAAATTTCCAGATGTGCACGCCTGAAGTAAAATGAGGCTAAAAATACATATTATTTTTTTCATAAATGTTCCTTGAGACATAGCGGTACGCTTCAAAGCTGACGTTAAGCATTTTGCTCTTTTTTGTTTCGTAATCGACTTGCATTGATTTTACAGTTGAGGCCACTTGGTGACTATTGCATCAAATACGTTTTTCATCTCTTCGAGTGTGTTAAATGGAAATCCCCGATCCATAGATGGTGCAATTTCACATCGCTCCAGTGAATTACCTTTGAGCCTTTTTTTGTGTCTCAATAATGTCATCATCATTATCTGCTTCACGCTAAGTAGGTAGGCAAAATATTATAGTGAGAGCTGAAGGCGAAAAATTATTAGCCTTTATCTCGAGATTTCTTCAATAATTTCTTTGATAGTCATTACAATTTCAACATATTGCGGCTTAATAACCCGAAACTGAATCGTAGTGAAGCGGAGTGTAAGCTTTCGGGCGCCAAATGTACGTAGTTAATTGACTTGTTAAATGTACTTATGTCAAACATGTAGCGTCCCCTTGGTGTACAAGCTGGAATCATCAGAATAGGTATTACCTACGACTTGCTCCATATTTGTCATATTGTGCTTGTAGCCAAAAGGCAGCTTACAATGATGTTCACTAACTACTGAAGTACGTATTTGGCCAGCTTGCTTATCTAGCCAAGAATAAAAAACTATGGCTGAACCACTACGTTTCCGCTTGTAAATATCAGCACATTTGCCCAAAAAATATTGAACAGAATCATACTCCCACTCACAGAGTAAGCCCTGGTTAAAGTCAAAAGAAAATATGTTTGAGGTTGCCTCTTCATTAATTTAAGCGGCAGAAACAATCTCAACTTCTGTTTCTAGATCTTTAAGGTATCTTTTAAATGCGCTATACATGTTTATGAAATTTAACGCCTGCATCACTGCGACTTTTATGGTGGATGATTTTTTCGATAAAGTGGCTTGCTCACTCGAAAATAGCACACGCTATAAAATGGCCGGTGCACGCCCTTGCTAGCTCTCGTGTTTTTGTGTGAGCGTTATATCTCCCAAATCCGTGTCTTTGTTAGATTGCATTACAAAGTCGACTGCTCTGACTATATCTTCTACTGGTATTGGAATAATGCCAGCTAATTCACCGGACTCGATATCAGCCAGAACTTCATCCGTTCCAACAAGACCTGGGTTTATCGTAGTAAATCCGATGCCTTCATTTTTATAGCTAATTCGAAGGGAGTGGACTGCTCCACGGAGTCCGAACTTAGAGGCGCTATACGCAACTTCGGATGTGGTGGATGAATCAAGCCCTGAAGTAGCACCTATAAATACCGCCCGTGGATTTTCAGCTTTACGGAGATTATCTAGCAGGCCTTTTACAATCTCAATAGGAGCTATTTGGTTTACATTAATTACGGTTTGAGTTTCGAAATAAGAGGTTCTTTCAAAGTCATATTCTTCAGTGAATGCGTTATGTTCCCAAACACCTCCCATAAATAAGAGACCATCTATAGCTAGCTCAGATACTGTGTCCAGTACCTTTTCGATGCCATTTGGTATTGAGATGTCAGCCTCTATCCATTTACCCACTGTTGGTGGTGTTCTTGAGACAGAAATAACATTGTCTCCTTTTGCGTCGTAGAATTCGGCAACCGCCAATCCAATCCCACGACTTGCTCCTACAATAAGAAGATTTTTGCTCATAAGACAATCCTTATCGCTAACGCCCCAATAAGCCGAAGAAAGAAGTGTAGCGTATTGAAGTCGGATTAATTGGCTTGCTAGACTGATTTATGCAATGCATAGATATCTCTACTCAAGCCATCATTAAACTTTTCCCGCCTTGTTTTTTTGCCACCTAGCCTTTCTACTAAGGCTCGCGCAGCAATATTCTCATCATTCATATAGGTTTCAACTACATCCCATTTAAACTCGTTATAAGCGTACAATAAAGCTGCATTAGATGCTTCTGTAGCTATACCTCTCCCGCGCCCTTCAGGTATGACCCACCAAGTAAGTTCTCTTGGCCAGTCTTTACCCTGCCAAAAACCACACGTTCCAATATAGTTATTGTCTGATTTTAACTGGATTACCCAAACACCAAAACCCAGCAAATGCCATGATCCCAGGTCGGCTTTCAATCTAGTCAAAACTTGTTCTTTATTAATAGGTCCGCCATACATTTTCGATGCTTCTTCGTCTGTATAAAATTTCTCATATGCATCAAAGCACTCTAGGCTTGGCGGAACCAATTTAAGCCTTTCAGTTTCTATTGTTGGTATCATACTTTTTATTTGAGCATAACGTTGACAGCAAGGGCAGCTCAGTCTCAGCAATCTTGCCTAGCTTGGTTATAGCTGGTACGCACTGAATCGCTTACATTCTTCCTGTCAGACACTGTCCGATAAAATTTTAGGGAAAATACCATACTTTCCCCACTAATTAACTATCTGATTGACACTTTACAATGGGGCAGCTAGCTTACAGAACTTATTAACTTAAAACGAAGGCACTAGCATGAAACTGCGGTGCTCGCTTGTAGCAAAGTTCTTTGGAGGAAAGTGTTCAGGTAGAGATTGGTACTTACAACAACTGCAAACCATCTAAAAAATGATCTCCGCAATAACGCTGTCCCATGGAGGCCCAAAGTGAATTTCCCGGCCTTTTTATGAATAGCTACTTGTTGCTGTCCTGGATAATAAGCGACTCTATATCTCTGCCACTACTGTATAGAAGACAATGCCGCCCACCCGGATGATTGAGGGACATATCTCTCTTCGACAGTTTGTTTAATCCACCGACAGCCCTTTGGGCTCAAAATATTCGGTGACGTTATTGGCCAAATCCTGCAGATCTTCCACCAACAAAATTGAACTTGTATTCAGCCTCCGTTCCTTAACAGGGCCCCAACGGAAAACTTTAAACTGCTGCGATTGGTTATCATGCCAGCGCTGCACACCACCAATGCACTGACAAGTAAAGTAGCCATGATCCATAACCAATCTGGCTTGTAATTAATGCCAAATTGAGACTGATAGATCAATTGAGCTGTAAGGTTGGTACCTAAAATAGCCCCCACGCTAGCAATTAAAGAAGTCAGCAACCACTCGAACAGGCTTAGTTTACAGCACGCAAGACGTGATTGGCCAAAGCTGATCAGTAAAGCGTTCTTTTTACGCTCATCAGCTTCATAGCCTTTGACCGACGCACTGATCACCAGCAGTGCCAGTAAAATAATCATCAAACTAAATCCAGATACCAGCTTAATCACCATCGACAAAGTATCGTCAAAGCGTTGCGTCAATTCGCGCACCGAGATTAACCGCAATGATGGGTGACGCTGCCAAAGCTCTGCCAGCTGACCCCAAGCAGTGTCCGCAAGCTCAAGGCTACCCATATAAAGTGGCGGTGTTTGAAGCTGGTTCTTGGTGCTTTGTGGCACATTAAACCAAAAGGTGATGGAACCTTTGCCAGGCACGTATTTGTGACTGGCTTTGATTTCAAAGTTCAAAGATTGCCCCGCAACTTCAAACTGTAATTGGTCGCCGAGTTTCAACCCCATATCAGTCATGACTTCTTGCTCTACCGATACTTGTTGCCAGTCGGCATCTCGATCTTGCCAGCGTTGGCCTGTCACCGTTTGGTTGTTGGTTGCTTGCTGAATACTGAAATGCAAGCGGACAGGCTTTTGTAAACTAGCCAAACTTTCGCTGGGGCTGGTGGCAAATTCCGCCAACGTCTGGCCATTGATATGGCTTAACTGCCCGTACCAAAACGGCTTTAATTGGCGAATGCCACTGCCAGTTTGTGCACTCCACTGGCGAATGTCTTGCACCTGTTGTTCATTGGCCTGGGTGATGATCAGATTACCATCGTGCTCGCGGGTATAGCCTTCCATGGTTTGGCCAATGTCTTTCATCAAACTCAAGGTGAACAGCAACAAGGTGGCACACATTCCAATGCCCAAAATTTGAATGGATTTGCTAAGTAATCGCTGTTTCATCATATAAAAACCAAAAGCTATCATACCCATTGCATGGCTCGACACCGTATGGCCCAAACTCAGTACCAACCAAGTCAATACCATCATCAGTATCAAGGTCGCTGCCATAGCGGATAGCGTCATGGCCGTGAGCAGACCGTTGTCGGAGTAAACAAAAGCCACCGCAGCCACACTGATTAACGCAAATCCATAGCGAGGCAATAAGTGATTCGGACTCGACATTTGGCGAATCAACTGTGCCGGGGTTACTTTGGCCATCACTAACCAATTGGGAATTTGGAAAATTGCCAATAGAGCCAACAATAGCGCGTAACTGCTGAGGAAATCTGTCCATACCCAGGTGGTGGTTAGGTCAGCAAACTGTGTCTGCATCTGCTGCAAAATTAGGTATTCGGCCCCCCATGCCAAGGCGGTTGCCGGAATTAGCCCTGCAATGACGGTTAATAGCCATTGACCAAATGATAAAGCAAACACTCGGGGTTTATCGCTGCCCATGGCCAGACACACCGCCACAAAACGCTGCTGGGATAACAACTGACGTCGACCGGCTTGGTCGATGGCAATGGCCGCCATCAAAAACAACAGTACCGATGCTAAGCCCACAAAATTCTCAACCCGTTGCCAAAACATTGCCAGCGGATGGCCACTGTTTTTGTCATAAAGCTGTGCAGTTACTAGCTCAGTGGTGGCCCATTGTTTTAGGGTGTTCAGTTCGCTTTTATCCCCCGTAAGTAAATAGCGAAAGTGGGCATTGTTGGCTTGTATCAGTGAAAGGTCATCTAGATGCACCAATGCCCGCATCGCCACCGAATGGCCTTCGAGCAGACGGTCGGGTTCATGTTGTACCAAACCTGTGAGCTTTAATTGTCCATGTCCCATATCTAAGGGTTGGCCAAGGGTAAGCTGCAGCGAAGCAAACAATCGGTTATCTACCCAGATTTCACCGGATTTAGGCCCATGGCTCAGGGATTGTCCTTGTCCATCCGTCTCAAACGCCACTTGCACGGTGCCTTGCACTGGATAATGATCATCCACTGCTTTTAACTGCACCGCTTGCCAATGGTGATCATGGGTCAAGGTTACGTTCACCAGCTGGCTCACGCTCAACTGCTGCGCATGCTGGTGCAACTTGTTTAGTTGCGCATCGGTTAGGGCTTGATGCTGAGAAATTACCAAATCGCTGCCGAGCATTTGCTGCAAATTATTGGCCAAATAAGCCTGAATGGAACTGCTGGTTAAACTGAGCGTTAAAATGAAGAACATCAAACTTGCTTGGGTCCAGCGAATTAAGCGCGCATCCCCTTGATGGTATCGCTGGCGGAATAATTGCCACACTAATAAAATCAGCATAATGCGCCTACCATAGACGTAGCTTGGTAGCGCGCCTTGACCGTTAATTTGCCTTGACCCAATTGCAGTAAAGTATCGGCCTGCTGCGCTAATTCCATCGAGTGAGTGACGAGTACCAGCCCCGTGCCGCTTTGCTGACAGCAATCAAACATCAATTGCGCGATATGTTGCGCGGTTTTTTCATCTAGGTTACCCGTGGGTTCATCGGCAAAAATAAATTGCGGCTGCATGACAAAAGCACGGGCAATGGCCACCCGTTGTTGCTCACCACCGCTGAGCTGTTGTGGTTTATGACACATTCGCTCAGCTAGCCCCACTTTGTCGAGCCATAATTTGGCTGTGGTTAATGCACGTTTATCGCCTTTTAGTTTTAAAGGCAGCGCGATGTTGTTTAAGGCATTGAGTTCGGGTAACAAATGAAACTGCTGAAAAATAAAACCTGAGCTTTGACGCAGGCTCTTTAATAGCTGCGGCTTACCGTTTTTCTGGAATTGCACTTTGCCAGAAACGGGAGGTTCAAGACCCGCCATTAACAGTAATAAGCTTGATTTACCTACTCCAGAGGGCCCCACAATGGCATAAGACTGACCACTGTGCAGTTCAATATTTAAATCCTCAAACAGGCTGACCTGTTGTTTGGCCAAGGCAAAGCGATGGTCAATTTGCTTTAAGTGAATACTGCTAGACATGGCTAGCTCCTTTAAAGAACTGGTTGAGCATCACTTTAAAGAAGCAGAGGTGAAATGAAGGTGAAATCAGTAGAAACAAGTTGCTAAGTTGTCAGAGTACAAGTAGTGAGACTTTATGTTGTTTGATAACGCCTAGCTTATCAGTGAGGGTAACGAGTCCAATAGAGGCTGCTGATCGGAACGTAGTGCATCTGCTTGTTAAATTTATTGCTTGGAACTGCCTTTGACCGTGAATTTTTTTGTTAGCTTACGATCGGTGAGTAAATTTAGGTTTTCAGCGTAGTAATTTTGATCAATAGATAACACCCAGATGGTACCAGAAAGATTAATGGTAGCTTTAAGAGGAAATGTCACCGAGAACCTCGTTAAGATTGCTTTAGCTTCAACTCCATCTTGTGGTAACGCACCAGTCAGCAGTTCTGGTTCACCAGTGCATTCAAGCTTTAAAAGTTGAGAACCTGGTTGCTGATTATAAAGCTCTGTTTCTACATCCTTTACTACAAAGCTACGATAATCCGTTCCCAGTCCTAGCCACTCAATCATATGAGTGCTTTTATCTGCACAGTCAAAACCCGAGATTTCAATGTGCTTACCTTTGTTAATGGACTCAATAGACTCTGCCAGTACCGACATACTCAATAGTGTAAATGTTATAAGTTTCAGAATCTTTAGCACGATATCTCCGTGAATTTAATGCCCGTCGCAAAGGCGAGCAATTTGTTGTGAGTCCAGCGCAAGAAGTGCGTGCATATGCCGGCTTTCGTTAGAGAAGTAGCGCACTACCGGCACTGATATGAAACGGTTCTCCAACAACCTCAACTATTTCTGGGATAGGAAAGTTGTTACCACTACAGTCTATTTCTATGTATTCAACCATTCCTGATTTTCCAGAGAATATTAGGATCTCTAACGTTTTACCTGCTTCTGCAAGATTAAAGTTTGCTTCAAAAATTACACCATATTTACCTGGAACTGCAATGGCCTTGGTGAAATCCGGGACCAGAACTTTGAAGCTATTACATCCGCACTGACAGAACTCAGAAAACACGGCTTTGTCGAGATGATTCTTTAGCGCTTGTGTATCAGGGAACTGACATCTCTCTAAAATGAAGTTAATCCAATCCCTTGCTCTGTATTCGTTATTCATAGTTTCTCTAACATTGACTGCATTGTGTATCGTTAAGGTTTGTAACCTGAAAGCTCCACAATTTTTTCTACACGAGCCTGCTCCACTGGAACATCAAAACGCTCTAGCCAGCTATACGAAAACGGCAAAATCAATTCACAAAAATCAACCGTACTATTTTTAATTAAAAAAATGTATTTCTCGCTAATTGAAAGTTGTAAAGAATCACGGCTCTGTATATTTAATTTTCTTCCCAAATTTCCTTTAAGCCAATGCTTGACCGAAAGTTGGTATTCATACTCATCTTTTGCGTTCAGATCGTACTTTCCTGAAACCACTTGGGCAACAATAACTCTGGGGCGCTGATTCTAGAATTCCTCTATGCAAATTGGCGGATCACGCTCGGCACATTCCCAGCTGTAGCAGGTGCTGGAACAAAGAAACAAAAATATTGGTAGTAGTTTCATAGTGCTTTAACGTCCGCGGAGGCCCGCTGGGCCTTAGCATCCTGCTTGCGTTTGTTAGATTTAGTCGAAGCAAATAGCATGGTTTACCATACCTAGCTCGACATTTGCCCAGCGACCACAAGGATTATTGGAGGTAGAGCACTGACCCATGGCAAAAACGTTGCCAGCCTTACTCTCCGAAACCCTACATTCACCCTGGCATTGTGAGCTACTTAGACAGGATTTTCCGGCATCTGAATAGTTAACGATGCACATTCTAGTACCGGACATACATACAGGACGAAGCTCCCCACCAACCGCGAGGCACTGTTCTGCTGTTTCAATTGCATTGAGTCTGGCAAGTTCTTCTTGCTTATCTTTAGAAAGCATCCACTGCTTCATAGCAAATAATATCAAGATTACTAAAACAACGGTTGATAATGACTTGACCATGGCAATCTAACGTCTGCAAGAAACGTGAGCGTTGTGAGTCGAGGCCGATAGGCCGGTTTGTTTGCGTTTGTTAGCCAATTCTATCCACTATAGTTTGATCTTTGATATATCCCAATTGAAATAGCTCTAAGGCAATTCTTTTAATCTCAGATGTCTCTTTTGCATTACGACCTTTTTTCACACTAAGGATCTGATATCTCTTTTGCATCAGCTTAATGTTCTGATCATTTTTTCTGCAGTCGACGCATTTGGTACAATCGGCATCAACATAAAACCCCAGCCCTTCAAACCAGTGCTTCTGCTCGTTAGCAAAAAAAATAAACCATCGCCTGCATTGAATACAACAGCGTTCTATATCTACGTAAAACTTACGCGGAAATATTGAATAGTTCTGCCTATCAATATTTGCCGGGATAGCCGTTTTGGGGAAAACACTATCTTTATCAAGGCTCCAATGAGCAGACGCAGCCATTTCAGCCGTCATCTTGCTTCCGGAGTATATTGGTTTGGAACCATATCGTGGATGATCTACGTACTCTCTGTATCTCATTTTACGCTTCTTTGACATTAGTTTTTGGTTAACGCCCAGTTAAACGGCTCGCGCTTGTGCGAGTCCGGCGATCAAAGGGAACGTCTGCTGCGGTTTGTTAATTACTTTGTATAAGAGCATAAGGAATTAGGACTGTTGCAGCCAAGGCTCCCAGTAAGATTGGAATCAGGAAAACCCAAGCTATAGGCCGCCACCAGTCACTCCATATAATAGAGCCCTCTAAATGGTTGATAGGTCCATAAGTTAAAACAATAAATAGTCCTAAATTGGTCCACACCCATAGCATTACCAGCAGTGCCGTGGAGGCAGGAGACAAACCTATAAAAGGAAGAAAAAAGGACACAACTAATAACCACCTATATGGATAAAGCTTAAGTGCAACCTTTGTATAAAAATCAGTAAATAGTCTCATAGTGTGTACAACAGTCAGCGCCGAGTTGATCGGCGTGTTAATAGGGCACTTCTCGGTAGCGACCATGCTGCGCGGCGGAAGAAAAGCGCCCGGTGACTCGTCCGCCGTTAGGTCGCAGTAGTTCCAGAACCCATTTGGCGCAGGATAGCATCAGCACACTCGAATCCCCATAGGCCAAGGCTCAGCCCCCCGTTTACCGAAAGGTCGAATCCAGGGAAGAATAGGGTGGACTCAACGATGCTAAGGCTACGGCCATCGGTCCGAGGCATTAGGCGGGACATCTCGTCATTCCATTCTAGGAATCTTGCTGGCTCCTCGAACAAGTCATCTAACCCCGGCTCCATTCCAGTAGCAAATACGACCAAATCAAAATCTTCGTGGCCATTTTGGAAGACGGCGCCCCTCTTGCTCAATCGTTGCAGGGGGTTCTCTTTCGCATCAATTACTTTGATCCGTCCCTGGTTTATCGCTTTTACGGTGCCTTGATCCATCCACGCTACTCGGCCGTGCAATGAGATTTGGGTCGCCGGGCCCGAATCCGGCGGATGGATTCCATACTCGCTCATATCGATTGAGAAGGTAGAGAGGAACCTGTCCTTCTTTGCGAGTTTCTCCCGAAACGCTGGGTGAGAGCGCGTATAGGCGTGCGACTCTTCAATGTGCTTTGAAGTGAACCCGGTCTTGAGGAACCGCGCAACACGGGCAGCGATTCCCAGGCCTCTCAATGACAACACATGGCGCGGGCCTCGGATGAGCATCTTGACTTCGCGGGCGCCACCCTCAGCGAGATCCAAGGCGATTTCTGCGGCAGAGTTTCCACTTCCGATTACAAGGGTTCGCTTGCCTTTGAACGGGGTCGCATTGTGATACTGTCGACTATGTATCGCCGTTCCCCCGTATTCGCTTAAGCCATTAAGCTTCGGCCAAATTGGTTTCCGATTGGACGCCGTGGCAACTACCAAAAACCGTGATCGGAATTCCGACTTAGAGCTCCTTATCGACCAGCGCCCGGCGTCCAGAGCAATTGACGAAACCTCCGTGTCTGCCACGATATTGCCGAGCAAGTTGTGGCGTGCTGCGTATCGTTCGAAATATTCGATGAGGTCGTCTCTCGGAAGGAACTCAGGGTAGTCGCGGCGAATTCCACCGTCATCGGGCAATTCGTGAAACGGCGTGTGAAGGCGGATCCGGTCATAGTTCCCACGCCAGAATCCTCCGCATCCTTCCCCCTTCTCTAAGATGGCCAAGTTGGTGAGACCTGCGCTCTTCAGTCGGGCGGCACAGGAAAGTCCGGCGAATCCGGCTCCAATCACTACTACAGCGTGCTCGTTATCCATCGGACGCCTCCAGCTGATGGTCGAAGCGGGGGAGCACTTATGTCACCTAAACGCCTCAATAACCGGCAGCAGGCTCGGAGCGAAGCGCAATATAAGCTGTCCGGCGCCGCAGGCGCGAAGTTAATTGACTTGTATGGTTGTTCTTGCCCGATTCTGATGTTGAAAATCCTTTTCGCTAACGAGTCAATTGAGACCCACCTTCAGCGGCCACCGAAGGCCTTGTTTATCACAGTTCGCTGCCTGGCAGGTCCGTAAAAGACCGATAACAAGTATGAACGTGAAAAGCACTCACTAGGCATAACTCGAATAGCCATGTGGGCCTTGAGCCCGAATAGCAAGATGGAGATGGCTTATCTTATGGAACCTCAAGAGATCAATGTCGGTATTTATTCCAGTAGTAAACAACTCGATATTTATGTGAGATCTACTGGCCAATTCTTTAGTGTTAACAATGCCAAAAATGGCATTAAAGATGCCATTAAACAACTACAACCTCTTAAACCTCAGAGCGTATTAATAGAGTCTATTGAAAGACGCGAATTAGAGTTTGTTTGCGCCGCAGATAAAGCAGGATTACCTATTGTCGCTTGCAATCCGTCTCAGATAAGAAGCTTCGCTAAATCCGAAGGACGCCTCGCCAAACCGACGGGCTAAATGCAATTGATATTGCACATTCTGGTGAGGCCATGAAGCCAAGACTATCGGCGCTAAAGCCAGAAAAACTCAGGGAGATCAGTGACTTACTGACTTTAATAAGCCAGTGCTTAGAGATGAGCACAATGCAAAAGAATCGACTTCAGAGGATGCCTAGGTCAGTACTCAAACCTATACAGACCATTCTAAACACCATAAAGAAAGAGCTACAAGGTATCGACAAGCAACTGGATAAACTGGTTAACAGTGTGCCTGAGTGGCGGCAAAGGCGCGACCTACTGTTGAGTGCTAAAGGGGGCGGAAATGTATTGGCTTATACGTTGATGAGTGAGCTTCCCGAGGTAGGAAAATTGAACCGTAAAAAAAACGCTGCACTTGGCGGTATCACCCCGATGAACCGTAATAGTGGCAGCTTCCAGGGTTAGCCCTATATTCGAGGCGGACGACATCGTGTGCGTACAGTCTTATTTTTTCTATGATGTCGGCAATACAATGCACCCTAAATGAAAACCAATGTATGAGCGCCTAGTCGCTGCTGGTAAACCAAAAAAGATGGCTTAAATAATTGACTAAGGACCATAGTCACTTGTTATGCCACCTTAACCAAGGGAGCTACATGTGCCATATAGTTTACCTTTCCCAAAGGAACCCCTTTCATTCGCATGATGTTGTAAGCAGAAACCATATGAAAATAAAAGTTGGGGATTAGAAATTCTTGAATGTAATCCTTCCCCTCTAACTCAAGATATTGATTTCCACCAAGGTTTATTCGCTTTAGTTCTGACAATTTTGAATCTCTTAGCTCCGAATCTTGAAGTTGAGATTTAGTTCGCTCAATTAGGTTCTTAGCTACGGTTAAGGACTCAATTTTAGGAGATAGATTATCGGATTCCTGATTTTTGCACCAAAGCGAGAAATTGTAAGGCTGATTACATGCGTAGGCGATCTGTGTGCCAAAAGGAAGCATGTCTTCAATTAGTCGAAAATCCAATATGGATTCTGACTCCTCATGGAAGTGCTGTTCAGAAATTTCAAAAATATGACCAAGAGTCGTTAGTCTAGACGAAAATAAATCGACTAAGCTCTTAGTTCTTTCCTTTGACATTGTATTACCTCCTTAACAGTGGAAAATATAACGCCCAAAGCACTGGCCGGAACGTAGTTGGTTGATTTTGTGCTATTAAAGCACAAAATAAAGCGGCGCAGTGGAGGTCAAGTGCATTGCTTTGTCAGTTTTTTGAATCGCAAAATGATAGCTTATTGCGTAAAACCAAACCAATAATCCCATTAGGATCTGAAGAAAGCTCGACGATTGATTGTTTGTTATCGCCGATTGGTATTCGATGACACGGATTAGACTGGATTTGATCATTTTTCCGATATAGAAAATACAGTTGAACTGAACCCAATTCAACAGGTATCCATGAGTCATTAAATGTAAATCGATCCCCTATTTCAAAAGTACTCTTGATTGAATTCAATACCAAGAAAGTTGAGTCGATACCTCGATTCAGATCTTGCAATCTCTCCCACGCTGGAGAGTCACGCCACTCAATAGGCTTTGCGTTATATGAGCTAATTTCATGTGTCATATCTGCGTACGCGATGCGGCCTGAGATTTTCTTAGCAATAACAATGTCAGTGGCATTATTTAAATCAACGCTTAAATTCTTATGATCATATTCAAACGAAATGGCTCGCTGAGAATAAAGGATGATTAATAAGGTTAGATATATAACGTTCATTGATCGAAGCCCGATGAAAACTAACGCCTTGCAGCAGAGGTCGGCACGTAGCGACGGTCCTGCTGACTGCGACTGTTATATTTCGTTTTTCTTGAGCTGGTTTTCAAGGCTCTTTAAATCACCCAGTACCCATACATCAGAGATTCGATCACCTTCAAAGGTAAACAAGGCACACCCATTCCAAGTTACGCGTTTATGTGATGGTAAAAAGCCCATAAACTCATCTCTATGAAATCCGGTAAAGGACATCTTTGCAAAAACCTTGTCTCCCTCTTCTACGAGATCTTCAATAATGCATCTGTAATCACCCAGCGCTTTGTGAACCATATCGACATATTCAGCGAAACCTTTGTGACCTCGCTTTTCCTGCCCCAATGATCCTCTAAAGGAGAAGCTCTTATGCAGGATCGATGGCATTGCTTTCTTATCGTGGGCATCCCAAAGAACCTCATAAAATCTTCGAACTTGATTTTTATGCACTAGTCATCCTCAGAAACATAACGAAGCGGCGTGTAAGCTGTCGGGCACCAAAGGCGCGTAGTTAATTGACTTGGTACGCCCAGCATGAGCGTGAACTAATGGGGTGAAAGTCCCCTGTAGGAGGATCACCATTTAATGGATTCCATTAAATGCTAACTACTAGCGAATGGCAACTGCAACACTGTGAGGTCTTTTGGGGAGGAAGCCGCTAGCAAAACTACGAGCTGACGAATAGAAACATCCTATAAGGCTTAGCCTGGATGCGAGGTGGAAAAGGACATCGAAGCCATGTGGCTAATGGGCCGAGCTAATGATGTAGTCGTGTATTGAAAGTTCACGTTCTTATCTGGAGGGGTCTGTTTAGCTTGCTACTGTCTGCGTGGCCCAGCAGTCACAATAAGACCTAATCCGCCAGTCTCGATTCAGTAAGCCCACTTTATAGCCTATGTAGATCTCAAGCCGATCGGTGCCATTTCTCAAAAGACGCAGCCTATCCTTGAGTGGCTGGGCATCTCAGCAAAACACTGGCTCTATCTTAATCGGAATTTTGAAAGTCGCTTCAAAGGGCTGGTGGGATCAGCAGAGGTTGTACGGTAAGCCTGTATTCAGCTCAATAAACGTTGGGTACATGGCTTAGGGGACTGCCAACGTTTCCTTTCGGCAAGCCCTTCCTAATTCCCACCCAGCCTTTCGAAACTATTCCTTCCGGTTGGCTAAAATCACGCAACTTTCAAACCTAAATCATAAATTTTCAGTATTTCACCTTGCTCGATACCAGAGCAGGAGAAATGGCCGTTAAAGTGGAAGGCCCGTACCGCTTCCGGTGTCATATTTCAATCTGTGGGTGTCCTAGTATTGCTTTACATTTTTTAGAACGCTGTATCAAGCTCAATCCCTCGGCTACATAAAAAATCAATAATGTCTGAAAAGAGCTCTGATGTAGATTGACCTCCAGATGTCCTATATATCAGATGGTCAATTGAAAACTTATAGCACTGAGCTTTTCTCGGATTGTAGAAACCTGCATATTTCCAGCGTCTATTGCCTGTAGAATGTTGCAACGCCAAATAAATCAATAGTTGCTTAATATCTTTTCCTGCTATGTTTCTAGAAACCGTTTTTACTTCATAAAGAGTGTCATCGATCGATAGATCAGCTTTGCATAAACCCAGAAACCCTGCTCCTGCCACCTGCGGGCTAAATTCGACGTTGGTTGCGCCTTGTTTATCAATAAAGTAATCGTATTGCTCTGCAAGTATAAGAGATTCTTCAACCTCTTTTTCATTTAGAACAATGCTTTCATCTTCTGTAGAGTATTTTTTAAGAAAAGATACTGCGCTCAAATAAGCTGAATCAATGTTGTTTTTATCAAGCTTTAACTCGTCAATCCACAACGATTTTTCTTGTGCCAACTTAGCTAGCTGAAAGGCAAATTCTGCTACCAAGTCATGCTTTTGTACTTGGCTGCCTATTGGCACTCGTTTTATTTCTGTCAGGGGATATTCAGTTAAGTCATTAAGGTTTGCCTCATTAAAAACTCTAACAAAAGAAGAGGTTAGCAATGGCAGTGATTCGTTCCAAAACCCCTTAAATTCTGAAGCAATACTTTTTTCAGAAATCATAATGGAAACTTCATTTTTTTTTGGAATCTGTTTGAGTACCAGTCTCTAATGATTTTTTCAGGCTCACCCCATGTATCTTTTGTGTGGATTCGCCAATGCTTCCCCTCATCACCTAATGAGTAAGATGCAATTATTAGAGCTCTCTTTTCCCATTCAGTAAATCCACTATACTGACCCTTAATATCAGTTAACCAATAGTGGCACTCCCAACTTGCCATCACCATAATCACTTGCCTCTTAATTAACGGCTTTGTCGTTCTGTCAAAAATACTTATAAGTATTTCTTCCTTCGTAAGCGATCTTCGTTTTGATAAGGCTAATACATAATAACTTATGTTCAGGTCGACACTTAACAGCTGCGACCCTTTCTCGTAGAGGGCAACCAATTGTTTATCTATGAACTCTTGGCCATAGTCTGGTATATCGTCATAAACACCTTTGATAGCTCTCATTACCAGAACGAAAACTGGTGAAAGCACTGTGATGTTATCTCCCTCAAGAAGAGTAGATATCGCCCCATACTTTTCATGTGGCTCCAAAGCATCAATAGCATTGATTGCTTGCTTTGTTACTGTCGCGTCTATTGTTGTTTTAGAAACTTCTCTGCCTAGAATGCCAATAATATCTACGTCTTTGACTGCTGACTTGAGCGCTTCATAGTCCTCGTCGGCTGTATCTGAATAAGGATCATAACGCAACGATATATTTAGTAGTTTTTGTTCTTCTTCTGCTAAAGGGTCTTGTTGACTGGCAGGGTCTAACATTCTTGCAGTTTCCCTGAACTCTTCAGTTGTGATTATCTTTGTTTTTTTCTTCTGCAGCGATAATCCCTCATTATGTAACTTCTCCGATAAAAGCACTAAAACTTTATATGCATCAGACTTACTTTCACAAAAAATACAATAGTCATCTGCATATCGACAGAACTTTATATTTCTTCTAGAAAGTTGGAGATCAGTTGTGACTAAAGCAAGTTCGGCTAGAATTCTCGACGCAGGGCCTCCTACAGGTAGGCCATATGAGACATTCTTGGAGAATGAAAATAATAAGTCCATTATTCGCTTGGGCGTATCGCCAACATCTGGCAGCCGCCGAAGCGCATTCTCAATTCTATGATGATAGATTCTTGGATAAAAATCAGCTATGTCCGTAACCACAACATACTGATAATCATTGCTCAGCTCTAATCCCTTTTGCTTATAGTCATGCCATGTGCTAGGTAGGAATAGTTTAGCTGCATCCTGATCCCATGAGTATCTATAAGAATAAACTGAGCCTTTTTCTATAGGTTCTCTAGTAGCTTCAATTTTCTCTGTAATTGAAATAACTAATGCTAGATAATAAACATTCCAAAATGGTTCTATTTGGGTAGCCCATCTGAATCCTGTATATCCGACTTGAGTAAGAGTTTCTAAGGTTGATGGTGGCGACTGCGCCATGTAATTTTCAAAGTTAGCATGCATGTCTAACAAGATCTTTTTGCATTCTTCTGGATGGTCAAAAAATACATGAGTCTCAAAAGGAAATGGGAATACATCAGTATCACCATGGCGAGCAATATTTTGAATTGCCAAATCTATTGCTGTTTCTATATTCATTCATTTTCCTTGTGGTGCACTTTCTTGTTGCGAAATGTAACGCAAAGCACATGGGCGATTTTGTGTTTTGGCCTGCTTTATAGGTCGAAACACAAAATTTTCCTCGTGCCGTGTATTGTTATGTATGGAGTGTCTAAGCATATAGAGCGTCAATCAGTTCTTTCAGCGTCTCTGATTTCGCCAATATTCTTAGCAACTACACCTACCTGATTGCGGGAAATAAGCTTGTTAAAAACTGCCTTGAATTCCATACCATTATTTTTCTCACGCCATTCCCTTTCAACTGCATCAATTTTGAACGTAATCCCGTCCTCTGAACTTTCAAAAATCAATTCAGCCATATCGCAAACTAGAATATCAATATCCTTCATATACTTCCTTAATTACACATAACAGTTTTATTATGTTTTTATGCCCAGTTCTATGGCTGCAGTTTCATGGAGCACTTGTAGAACAAAGATGGTTTGTGGAATATTGACGTATTCAGTACTCTTTTCATAAATGTACCGCCAGTTAACGAAAGCATGATTTATACTTTTCAGGTGGTCTTTGAATAAAACCCCTTGCTCCACCTCATACTGGAATTCAAAGTTTTTACAGGTTTTGTTTATTCTGTCTTTTACTTTGTTAGGCAACGACTTAAACAAGGCAGTTAAAACATGAGATTCTGTAACCTCACCATGAATTTCTTGAAGGCACTTAAGGTACATCTCGGCGCTGAAAGCCGCATTAACAACAAAAGGAGTGATCCCTTGCGGGTTTCTGGGTAACGACTTTAAATCCTTCTCATATATATGTGCGGATGCGTTAGCAAATGACTGAGCCTGGTTATAGATCATCTCTGCCTTTGGTATGTCGCGCCAAAGCCCTTTAGACTTGAGTAGCTCCTGAGCTAGCTTAGCGGCCTCTTCTTGATCTTCGACATCTTTGACATAGCCTACAGGCTTGTTGTCACACATCACTGTTTTCATACCTTTCGGTGGCTTAATGTCGATATCCATATTAACTCCGAGCTATCCCGAAATAGAACGCCCGCATTTGCGGCTGGTTTGGAGCGCAGCGGAAAACCAGTCCGACAACATGCGCTTGTTACGTTTATTCATCAAAGAGCTCATGCTCTTCAATTTCAATAAGTTCCCCATTATCAGGGTCGAGTTCTATGTAAGAGTCTTCGATATAAACTTCATTTAGTGCTGTATTTACAGCTAAGCCATCCTCGAAGTCTATCCATGCATAAGCTTTGCAAGTTACTATATCTCTGACTTTTCTACTCGTTTGAGCCGTAAATAGGTATTTCTTATCTTCGGAATCCCAGATCGAACGGTCATAATCTGTCAAGCTATGCCAAGCTTCGACAGCAAACTTAACAGTTAATGAAAACTCTGCATACTCTCGATCAGCTTTAATAATGTTGGTATCAACAATCTCTAGATCGTATGCGTTGACATCAGTAACTTCATCATCAATATCGTAGCCTGAAGTTGAATATTCAAGATCATTAATGCTTTCTTCAAGGCTTCTTGTGATCTCATCCAAACACTCACCAAACCTGTCATTAGCGAATTTCGCGAGATCTTTGAGTTCTTCATCGTTGTTAATGACTAAATTGATAAACCCATCGAGATCTGAAACAGCTTCAAGCCAACCATCAGAGGTATTACAAAAGCTATCCATATCTCCGTCTTTACTCAAAATATAAACACGCGCATTCTTTTGCTTTGCCCATTCCAATAGTGAAATAAGCATTAAAGCATCTGGGAATTCATCTTTTTTCTTACCACTGAATGGAGGCGTTTTCTTGAAATAATGCTCAGTAACAACGGATGGTTTAGCTAAATCAATATCCACCCACTCATGGACTGCTTCATCTTTAAATTCTGCATATTTTTCTAAAAGCAACTTTTCAGTATCACTTTTAGTTAACTCTTCGAAAATCCCATGATGCTTCAGATCAGGAAGATTTCTAAGAACCTTAATTGTTTTTTTAAATTCTTTTACATGCTTCGCAGCTTCATGAGCTTTCTCTGCAAGGTGGGAGGTTATTTCTCCATCAATTACAGGGCTCATTAGTAAATAGAGATTTTGCTCACTGCATAAACCTTTGAATCTACCGAGTGCGTGCTGATGAAACTGATAGTTTTTACTCTCATACATTGAGGTATCAACAAACACATATCTTGTTTCTAACTCTTCTGGCACTCATGTCTCCTTGAAACGTAACGCCGCTAGCACCGAGCGAAGCACGCAGTGCGTAGTCCGGTGCCTAGCCTGGTTAAATGCATGATTAGGCATCTGCTCGTCTTTTCAGCTTGACGCAGCACAACGTTGTAAACATGTAGCTGCCTTTTTCATGCTCTACTTCTACAACGACATTATCTTTTTCTAAAACGTTGTCTGTTGTAACCCATTGCAAAAATCCTTCTTCTAGTTCGCTGTGAGAATAGTCTTCTCCGAGCATTACAACATTTGCAGATACGAATTCGTTTGGGCCCACATCGTATTCAACGATATCACCCAATTTTACTTCTTCTCCAGATTCGTATTGCATAAGCATTTAACGCCGCCGGCAGGGGCAGCTTACCTTGTGCGCATTTTGCGCGAAAATGGGAGCGCAGCGACCTGCGCAAAACGTGCACAAGGTAAGCTGTCCCGCGGAGGGCCGTCGGCCCGGAGCAAACTGCCCGGCTTTGTTAAGGTTTGCGGGGGCGGATGTCACTAGGATTTACCCCTACGCTCTTTACTTGCCACAAACCAGAACTCATATGAAAAGCTACTATTTTTTCTCCGACCTGGACATTAGGAGAACCGCACGAGCCAAGCTCAATTTCGACTAATTTCTCTTCTAAGGCGGCGCCTAATAATGTTTCCACGAGCGATACTTTAATGGTGCGATCATATAGGCCCGATATTTCCATGGGAGGGAATTGGTCTTCAGTAACATTTTCGATGCTTTTTACTCTGAGACTAGTGACATACCCTACATAAATACCTTTCGAATTTTTTATCAAGTGGGCAGTGGTTTCCTGCGGTATTTCACAAGCATTTGTCACTTGGCAGATAAGACCAAGAAGTAGAACCACAATGTATTTCATACTTGAAACCTTAACGCCCCAAGCTGCGGCGCGAAGCGTCCGACAGCCTTGGCTTGTTAACTGCTTTAACTGTCGTTGGCATCTAGTGCATAAAGTGTAAATTTTATATCAAAACCTAGTTCGACTACGTTGCGAAGTAAGTCCTGAGATAACAAGTTGGTTACGTGCCCTTCGTCACCGCTATCATAGCCTATATCGAATATGCGCCTGCTACACCTTGAAACTAATGCTTTTGATTCTGACGATAACGAATCTAGTAATTGAATAAACACTTCCAAAACATCCGCTGGATTATCACTATTCATTGAACATTCAAAGGCCAGATTATATTCGCCATCAACAAATTGATCCGTCAGCGGATATATCTTTTCCTTGAGTTCTCTTCCGATTGAAGACAAATCTTCTACAGAGAAGAGTTCAAGATCTACGTTGATGAACGATGTTTGAGTCATAGTATTCAGTTAACAGCTATATAGTAATCATTCTGACCACTATTATCCTGATTGTTATCTCAGAATCAATTTCTACGCTAAGGCCTAAATTTTTATTTAAGACCATAGACTTAAAGTATCCTGATACATCCGTACAAACTGGAAAAACGATCACTTTGACTACTATCCTAATTTTAACGTTAGCCCGTAACCCATTGATTTCATGATTTTTTTTTGGGTTTATCTTCTTGTTCTCCAATATCACGGTCAATATGATCGCAAATCCCTAAGCTAGCACTCGCCAACTTTTACAGGCTGGTATTAGTTGGGGAGTGGTTAAGGTATCCAGGGTTCCTCTGAATCACTCTGTAATATCTCTGCGGATCTTGAAGGCTAAAGATGTTAGGTGCAGTTCGCCGCGAATGGACGTAGCCCTTTGCAAGCGTTGCAAAGCAGCAGATGTGGTCTTCAAGGGTCGGCCTGAGGGGCTTTCATAGCGATTTATGCACCATGTTGAGACTTCTTCTAAGGTCTAGTCATTCCTGTGGAACTGCGCTTTTATTGAAACCACTCTGTAAGTAGAGGCATCACTGGGTTATTCAGAGGCTCTTAAGTCTCGCAGTAATATTCTAAAAGTCTGCAAGTTACTTTGGTCTATGGAGAGATTTTTTCTGTAGATATGTGGAGTACGTATTAAGTCGAAGCATTGATGATCTAATGTTGTCTGAACTCCAGCGTGGGAGCGGTGGGTATATTAATCTAAACGGCCATTTTTATATGCAACCGAAATTTTTAATGAGTGAGTAACAAAAAATATAGGCACAAAAATAATCTTATTAGATTTTATTAGGATTGTTTTAGTGTCAAAGCCACGTAAAATCGATAGATATTTATTGGTAGTTTGGCCGCGATTAATAAGCCATCTAAAGGCAACAATCAAAGCAGCTCGGTTCAAGAGTATCGAGAGAATCAAGAACCCAAGAATCCTCTAAAAATCACCCCTCAAAGGAGAACGGTAGCGTGAAGTAAGAATAAGTAAAAGGCGCTGACCCAAGGTGCTGGAACACCTGGGGCCAGCTAACCAAGTTGATAATCACAGTATCAAAGTGGCTATATGCATAGTACGCTACAAACCCGCTCGTCTTCAATAAAGTGGAGCACAATCAGCGGCTTGGAGAGTTTCCCCAAGTCCTGGGGGCGTTGCGTCTGCCTTTTTTTATTCTATGCCTACCGTTCTCGCGCACCTCCTCGTAGTTACTCAAAACATTTCTATTCAAGCTTTCCCATTATGGAAGGTCTATCTTTGGTTTGAGTATCAGTAGGAAACAAATATGTTGATCTTAAAGCGCCGTACAGGCGAAAACTTACGGATTGGAGCGAATGTCTCAATCACAGTATTAGGCGTTAAGGGTAATCAGGTAAAGGTGGGAATACTTGCTCCAAAATCCCTGCCCGTACACCGTGAGGAGATTTATAGGCGGATCAAAAGGGAAGGAAATATGGACAATGGGAATCGCTGAGAATTTGATCGAGATGGTGGCGCTTAGCCATGAATGGGTTGTGTTGCCATTGAAGGGCTAACTAATGATAGTTAGCCCTTCAATTTTCAATCGAACCAGACGAGCCTCTCGCTGCGACTAGAGCCAATGTTTAAGCTCAGGAATAAGCTTTATTAGTGATGCTTAAACCCAGCGGCAAATTTGTCTGCTAATTTAAAGTATTCCTTTAGGTCCTTACGGGTCTTTTCTGTGCGGTTGTTCTCGGAGTTAAGATGGATATTCTCCACAACAACGGCAATTTCTTTTGCCAGCTCTTGCTTGTCACCCTTTAGGTTCTCAGCGAAAAACTCAACACTTTTCTCAAGCGTGTAGGTGATGACATGTATCTGGTGAAGCTCAGCAGCATCAAGCTTTTGCTTGCTCTTAATTTCTGCGGTTTTCTCAACGAAAATCTTCTTGGCATCCTTCATCGAAGTAACATCCGCGACTTTAAGGTGCTGAATGGGCTTTTCTCCAGAAGCATCGCTAGCTTGCGCTGTGGTAGCAAAAGTAACCGCAAAAAGTAGTGCAATTAAAATTCTCATCTTTCCTCTCTGACGCCCAAACTTTAAGGGTTGGTAAGGCATTGATCGGGCGAGGTGAATGCCAAACGCTTAACAGTGATCATTTTGCTCACTTTGATCGCTATCGTAAATGAGGATAACTATCATTAAGATTTATGATACAGGAATTTTTAGGTGCTCAAAACATTTGTCGTAAAAATTGCGATCAAGCTGATCGAAATTTGTAAGGAATAAGAAAATTGAATCTGGAAAGGATGCGCAGGGGAGGGGGCAACGGAGGTTTTTAGCCAGGAAGAGGCGACTCCCGTATTATGGAATTTGATCTGTTAACCCTCTCTTCGTGTAATAAAGAGAAGGTTATTTACAGAAAGAGCCGGTTAACTCTGTATTATTGAGACCGGTTTCACAAATTAATTGGTACGAAGGCTAGGAAATCTCTCCCAGAACATTAACCATCGCCGAAGTTAATTGGCTGAGGTCTTCTTTCGAAATCACATAGGGCGGCATGGCGTAGACCAGCTTGCCGAAGGGGCGCAACCAAACTCCGCGTTCGATTAGAGCTTCCTGTACTTTGGCCGTATTTACCGGCTCTCGCATTTCCACCACGCCAATTGCTCCAAGGGCTCGAACATCGGCGACACCCGGTGCGGATTTTAATGGGGCTAGCTGTTCGGTCAGCTGTTGCTCGATTGCGGTTACTCGCTCCTGCCAGGGTCCGCTGAGTAGCAGTTGAATACTGGCATCGGCGACGGCACAAGCCAGGGGGTTACCCATAAAAGTGGGGCCGTGCATAAATACACCGGCTTCCCCTCGGCAAATACCTTCAGCTACTTTATCGGTACAGAGAGTGGCGGCGAGGGTCATGGTGCCGCCGGTGAGGGCTTTGCCCAGTGTGAGGATATCCGGGGTGATATCGGCGTGTTCACAGGCAAATAACTTGCCGCTGCGGCCAAAGCCGGTAGCGATTTCATCGGCGATTAATAGCAGATCGTGCTCGTCACAGAGCTCGCGTACACGGCGCAAATAATCGGCAGAATAAAAACGCATGCCGCCAGCGCCCTGGACGATCGGCTCTAAAATAATCGCGGCCAGTTGATCGCGGTTTGCTTCCACTTGCTGGCGCAGTTCGGCGATATCACTGTCACTACAGGTGTTGCCAAAGGGAACCTGTGGTGCGGGGGCGAACAGGTGCTGGCTCAGCTGCCCGGCAAACAGGTGATGCATTCCGGTGACCGGGTCACAGGTGGCCATAGCTCCGAATGTATCACCGTGGTAACCATTGCGCAGGGCGAGCAGTTTGCTCTTCTGGGGTTTTCCCTGGGAGTGCCAGTATTGAATGGCCATTTTAATGGCCACTTCCACAGACACTGAACCGGAGTCAGCCAGAAATACCCGGTTGAGGCCGGGTGGAGTGATTTCCACTAATTTCTTGCACAGCTCGATTGCCGGCTCGTGAGTTAAACCCCCGAACATCACATGGGACATTTTGTCCATCTGATCGCGCATGGCCTGGTTTAGCTCGGGCACATTGTAGCCGTGCAGGGCACTCCACCAGGAGGACATGCCGTCGATCAGGCCGCGCTCGTCTTCCAGGTAAAGTCTTACCCCTTCGGCCCGCGCTACCGGATATACCGGGGGCGGGTCGATCAGGGAGGAATAGGGATGCCAAATATGTTTGCGATCGAAATCCAGGTCCATAAAAACTACATCTTTATTCTCAAGAGCCGACATTCATCAGTTAGGCCAGTTCGCGCAATACTCTGAGCGGGGGCTGGCTGATCGAGCTGTAACAGGCCAGGGTACCGGCGGTGCCAACCAGTACTGCACCGGTGAGTGGTCCGGTTAGCCAAAGGACTGGGTGCAATATCACCGGCAGTTCAAAGACCCAATAAGACAGCACAGCCAAGGTGGCTTCAGCACCGATAGCCGCGAGCAAACCGGCGGCAAAACCCAGTAGGCCAAATTCCAGTATCAGGCTTCTCAGTAACAAGCGCCTGCGGCCCCCCAGTGTGCGGATAATTGCCGCTTCCTGCAATCGCTCGGCGATACTGGCGCGGACCCCGGCGATTAATACCAGGACCCCGGCAACCAACATCAGGGTCATAACCGATTCGATAGCGAAGGACACCTGGTTAATGGTGTCGCGGATACGCTGGATGATCTTATCCAGCTCTATCACACTGACGCTGGGGAAGGCGCGAACCAGATCGTTGACCAGCAGCTTGTCCTCCGGTGGGAGGTAAAAACTGGTGATATAAGTAGCCGGGAAATCATCGATAGTGCCCGGTGCAAATATCATATAGAAGTTGGGGCGCATGCTGTTCCAGTCCAGCGAGCGGAAGCTGGCTACGGGGGCTTCTACTTCGAGTCCGCCGATTGAAAAGCGCAACTGATCTCCCAGTGATAGCTCCAGCTGGGCTGCCAGCTCCACTTCTACGGAAACACCTTCGCTGGCTTTGTCCCACCACTCGCCTTCCAAGATGCGGTTATCCGGCGCCAGGGTATCGGTGTAGCTCAGGTTTAATTCCCGGCGAACGCCGCCGGGACGATCTTTTTTCTCCTTAATTGAGACGCCGTTAATTGCCACCAAACGGCCGCGCACCATGGGGTAAAACTCGGTGCTGCTTACCTCGCCCTCTGCCAGCATATTTTCCATGGTTGGAACATCGTGGGGGGCGATATTCAGGAGGAAGTGATTGGGGGCTTTTTCCGGTAATTGCATCCGCCATTCGTCCACCAGGGCGGTGCGGGCAAAGACCATGGCCAGCATGGCCAATAATCCGGTGCCAAAAGCGGCAATCAATAGGGTGTTAAACGCGGCTCGGCGTTGCAGGCTACCCAGGGCAATACGCCAAGCGCCCCCAAGGGAGGCCAATTTGCCGCGCACCAGGAGGCGGTTAACCAGGGCGCTGCCCGCTACCAACAGGAGCATGCCGACAAACAAGGCGAGCGTCATAAGCAGGCTGCCGGACAGCCACCAGATCAGAAGCAACATGGCGCTGGGGCCGAGAATCAGCCCGAGCCATTCGCGTCTGTCCGGGTTACTCCAGTCGTGCCTCAGGGTTTGCATTGGGTCTGTACGCGCCAAACGGAAAAGTGGCGGCAGGGCGAAGCCCAGGGCGCAGGCGAGGCCGGTGGCGAGTCCAATCAGCAGTGGGCTCCAGCTGGTGGCCGGCGGTTGAACCGGGAAGAACCCTTCCATCAGGTTGACTGCCTGGCTCTGGATAAAGGTGCCCAGTGCCAGCCCGATAGCGGTGGCAATCAGGGTGAGGGCGGCCAGCTGCCCCAGGTAGATACCGAGAATTTTATTGCGCCCGGCACCGAGGCTTTTCATTACGGCTACGTAGGCGCCGTGGCGCAGTCCGTAGCGTCTGGCTGCCAGGCCAACGGCGACGCTGGCGAGCAGTACGGCCAGGCTGGCGGCGAGAAACAGGAAGGACTCGGCTCTATCCAGGGCAGAGGCAACCCGGGGCTGGCCTTCGCGCAGGTCCAAGATCCGCTGGTGTTCAGTCAGTTGAGGTTTGAGCCAGTCAAAGTAATCCTTCAGGACTTGGTCATCGCCAGCAAACAGATAGCGGTAGCGCACACGGCTGCCGGGCTGGATTACACCTGCGGCGGGCAGGTCGGCGGTATTGGCTAATACTCGCGCGCCCATATCAAACAGACTGGTGCCCCGGTCGGGTTCCCGCTCCAGTATGGCTGTCACTTTCAGTTGGGTGTCGCCGAGGGCGATAGGATCGCTGAGCTGGATTCCCATCAAGGGTAGAAGGCGGGACTCCACCCAGGCTTCTCCCGGGGGAGGTCCTTGCGGTGCCACTTCCCCTGGGCCGTCCGGGGACTTGCTGATTTCCAGTTGCCCCACCAATGGATAGCCTTTGTCGACGGCTTTGACCGAGACAAACTGGAACTGGTCGTTGGCAGAGATCATGGATGAAAACTGGACTATCTGGGCCTGTTCCAATCCCTTTTTGTCGGCTTCCTCCAGCCATGCGCTATCCACAGGCTTACTGCTGCGCAGCACCCGCTCTGCGGCCAGGAAGGTGAGGGATTGCTGCTCCATGGCGCGGGTAAGGCGGTCGGTGAAATGGGCGATCGCAGTGACACAGGTAACAGCCAAAATCAGGGCTGAGGCAATTAGCGCCAACTCGCCACCGCGCCAGTCCCTGAACAGCAATCTAAGTGGCAGCATCAGGCGGATACCTCCGAGAAGTTGTCGTCACCGGCGAGGGGCTCGTAAGACTCCACGGCACCTGCAGACATACGCAAGTGAGTGGCGCAACGTTCAGCCAGGCGCTGCTCGTGGGTCACCAACACCAGAGTGGTGCTGGATTCGGCATTGAGCTTAAAGAGTAAATCGATGATCTTGGCGCCGTTGCCGGCATCCAGGCTGCCGGTGGGTTCGTCGGCAAAAAGGATAGCGTCCTCGCCGCTGAAGCTGGCGAATGCCCTGGCAATGGCGACCCTTTGCTGCTCCCCTCCGGAGAGTTGGCGCGGGTAATGGCCCAGGCGATGCTCGAGTCCGACCTTGGCCAGGAACTCCTCCGCGCGTTTGGCGGCGCCGCGTTCACCGCGCAGCTCACTGGGCAGCATGACATTCTCGCGAGCGGTGAGACCGGGTAGTAGCTGGAAGGTTTGGAAGACAAACCCCACACAGCGGGCGCGCACCGCCGCACGTTGCTCTTCATCCATGGCGGTAATTTCTTCCCCGGCCAGCCAGATTTTTCCCTCACTGGGCTTGTCCAATCCAGCTAATAGACCGAGCAAGGTGGACTTGCCGGAACCTGAGGCACCGGTCACAGCCAGACTCTCTCCACGCGCCAGCTGCAGGGAGATATTGTTTAATAGGGTCAATGGCCCTTCGCTGGTGGAGACTCTGTGATACAGGTTTTCTGCCGTAAGAATGGCGGACATACTGTGTTCCCTATACGGATGCGCGAATTTTTGGAGAGTATGACATGACGACAGCCATTTTTCGGCAGATGGCGGCTCAATTCAGCTTGGTACTGTTGCTGTTTATCCCCATTGGAGCTGCCCAGGCAAGTAAGGCAGATACCTTGTTGGTCTTGGGTGACAGTATCAGCGCGGCCTACGGTATCAATGAAGAGCAGGGGTGGGTGCAATTACTGCAGGAGCGTTTGCAGGAAAAGGGCAAAAAAGTTCGGGTGATCAATGCCAGTATCAGCGGAGAGACGACTTCTGGTGGATTGACGCGTCTGCCGCGCCTGATGCAGGAGCACAATCCGCGTTGGCTGATTGTAGAGCTGGGCGGCAATGATGGTCTGCGGGGATACCCTCCCCAGTCTTTACAGCGCAACCTGATGGAGATGGTGAAACTGGCGAAGAATTCTGGTGTAGAGGTATTGCTGCTCGGCATGCGTATCCCGCCCAACTACGGCCGCGCCTATACCAATGCCTTTGCCGCTGTTTACCCCAAGGTGGCCAAATCCGAGCAGGTCGGGTTGGTGCCCTTCTTCCTGGAAACTGTCGCTCTTGAAGACGGCGCCATGCAATCCGATGGTATCCACCCAACTGCCAAAGCACAGCCTGCCTTGCTGGAGCATGTTTGGCCCTGTGTTGAGTTCTTGTTAGCGGATAAGTCGGATGGGGAGTCGTGTACTCCGTGATCGAAATGCGTACAATCGCGCCCCCTAGCAATATGAAAGCCTCGCTCCACACAGATAGGCGATGGCTGTGACCCCCAGCCCCGGTCACCGGTACCGAAATAGTTAGAGAGACACCATGTCCGAAGTGGAAAATCGCCGCGAGCGACTCGAATTCAACAAACTGCAGAAACGCCTACGCCGCCATGTGGGTCGCGCTATTGCCGACTTCAACATGATTGAAGAGGGCGACAAAATCATGGTTTGCTTATCTGGCGGTAAGGATTCTTACGCCATGCTGGATATTCTGCTGAACCTGCAAAAAACCGCCCCGGTGAACTTTGAGTTGGTGGCGGTGAATATGGACCAGAAGCAGCCTGGTTTCCCTGAACATATACTGCCGGAGTATCTTCGCTCCCTCGGCGTGCCACACCATATCGTAGAGAAAGATACCTATTCGGTGGTGCAGGAAGTGGTGCCAGAGGGCAAGACCACCTGTAGCCTTTGTTCACGACTGCGTCGGGGTACCCTTTACGGCTTTGCCGAGGAAATCGGTGCTACCAAAGTGGCCCTTGGTCACCATAAAGACGACATTGTCGAGACCTTGTTCCTGAATATGTTTTACGGTGGTCGCCTGAAGGCGATGCCGCCCAAGCTGCGTGCCGATGATGGGCGCAATATTGTGATTCGCCCGCTGGCTTATTGCCGAGAAGAGGATATTGCCCGTTACGCGGAGTTCAAGGAATTCCCCATTATTCCCTGTAATTTGTGTGGTAGTCAGGAAAACTTGCAGCGCCAGGCGATCAAGCAGATGTTGCGGGAGTGGGACAATAAATTCCCAGGGCGTAGTGAAAATATCTTTGCCGCATTAACACGTATATCCCCGTCGCAATTGGCGGACAGGGATCTCTACGATTTTGAAAGTCTGGAATTGGACCGCTCTAAGCCGTCGGCTGCCGAGCGCCCTGACCATTTAATTCAGCGCCAGGTGAATTCGTGGGAGCCGGACGATGCCCAGGAGGTTGAGCCCCAGTATATCTCGGCGCTGAATTTGTAGGATCTGCACCGCTTACCAGCTGGGCATAGCTGCATTCAAAATCCCGCGTAGTGGCACTGGGTCCGTGATGGAAGTGCTGGTGCCACAATCGCGCCATTTTGGCCACATCGTGGGTGTCTGATTCGGGTATTTTGTGCACTTCTGCCGAGCGGTAAACCAGCCAGGCGATAGCGGTGGCATAGCGCAGGTTGGTGGTCAGTTCGCTGTGGGGGTGGTCGAGAAAATCCCGTTGGCTGGCGAGCCCTCGAATTTTTGAGGCCAGTGCGGGGTGATCAATCAGGTAGTTATCCCAGATTTCCCGGTGTGTATGTGGCTGGATTTGATAGATCCCCAACCCGTGGCGCCGTCCCTGCTTGAGATGAAAGCCCAGCTGTGACTCCTGTGCAGCGGTGCCCAGCAAAAGGTTTTCCATGCCCTGGCTCCAGGCTCTCAAGTGCTTGAGGGTTGGACGGATAACCTGGAGGCGCAGTTCGTCCAGACAGATGCCCATAGTATTGTCTTTTTTCTGTGGTTGTTCTGAATATTTAGTTTGTGGATTGAGTTGGCGCCAGCCGTTAAGTAGATTTACGCGCAATAAACATAATTATTTTTGAAGTGGCTCCGGTTCTGTAGTGCATTTTGCTCAAAAAGCGAGCAAGTGTCGCAGTCATTGCCTTCTTTCGGTGCCATTCCGTTTTTGAGCAGAAGGAATTCCCATGTCCGCACAGTGGCTCGTCGCCCTAACTTTTATCGCCTACCTGGCTCTGATTCTGGTGATCGGTATTTACGCCTATTTACGCACCAAAAATGCCAGTGACTATTTCCTTGGTGGCCGTTCGCTGCCCCCAGCTGTAGCAGCCTTGTCGGCTGGCGCTTCGGATATGAGCGGATGGTTACTGCTGGGTTTGCCCGGAGCTGCCTATGCTGCAGGCCTCTCTGCAGGCTGGATCGCTATAGGCCTGTTCTCGGGAATTGTGTTGAGTTGGGTTAGCATGGGGCGTCGCCTGCGTATTTATACCTATGAGTTGGATGACTCCCTCACAGTTCCCGCTTACCTGGATCGTCGCTTCAAAATGGGGCACCCCTACCTGCGCACGGTATGCGCGGTCTTTATCCTGCTGTTTTTCCTCTTCTATGTGGCTTCTGGTCTGATTGCCGGCGGTAAGCTATTTGAAACGGTATTCGGTTGGGATTACCACTGGGCGGTAATTGTTGGTGCTATAGCTGTCATTTCCTACACGCTGTTTGGTGGGTTCCTGGCGGTATCCTGGACTGATGTGTTTCAGGGCTTATTAATGAGCGCTGCTCTGATTGCCGTACCATTGGTTGTGATTTCTGACCAGGGCGGTTTCTCCGCCAGCTGGGCCCAGTTGCAAGCGCAGCAACCGCAATTAACGCATTGGCTCACAGATGGCAGCGGCCAGGCATTGGGCTTAGTGGCGATTCTCAGCTCTTTGGCCTGGGGGCTGGGTTACTTTGGTCAGCCCCATATCCTGGCGCGCTTTATGGCAGTGCGCAGCCCTGATGATGTGCCGGCAGCGGCAACCATTGCCGCGGTGTGGTCCCTGATCGGTTTTCTCGGCGCCATGGCGGTGGGTCTCTTTGCCCATCTGCAAATGGAACAAGGGCTGCCCGATGGTGAGACTGTCTTTATGGAGCTGGTTCAGGTGTTGTTCCACCCGATTGTTGCCGGTGTGCTGTTGGCAGCGATCCTCTCAGCCATCATGAGTACGGCAGATTCCCAGCTGTTAGTGTCATCTGCGGCACTGGCGGAAGATATCTATCATGTTTGGTTTGGTCGCAAGACCAGTCCGGAGGCCATGGTTAAAGTGGGGCGCTGGGCTGTTGTTGGGCTCTCCCTGATCGCGGTGTGGATCGCGATGGACCCGGATTCCAAGGTTTTGGATGTGGTGAGCTATGCCTGGGCAGGACTCGGTGCCGCGTTCGGCCCGGCACTGTTGATCAGCCTTTACTGGTCCCGTATGACGGGCAGTGGAGCCATTGCCGGGGTTGTTGTCGGTGGGCTTACTGTAGTGATTTGGGAGCAGCTGTCTGGGGGAATCTTCGATATCTATGAGTTGCTGCCAGGTTTCATTTTCTCAGCAGCTGCTATCGTCATAGTTAGCGCGCTGACGAAATGCCCGGAAACTGTGGCCTCCCAACACAAGAAACTGCTGGGATAAGCCCGGGGGCTGCGGGGCCCTGTTGCATTGGCCCGGCCACTTGTCTGCAGTGCAGAGGACGCGTCCTACTCATGGGCGCGACTGTTGTGAAGCGAAAAGGATTTCCATCCGCAGCGATTATTCAAATAGCGGTTGGAGATACTGAGTGATCAAAGTTCATCTCGGTGATATCACACGATTGAACGTCGATGTCATCGTCAACGCCGCCAATACACGCCTGCTCGGCGGTGGTGGTGTGGACGGGGCCATTCACCGTGCCGCAGGTCCTAAGCTACTGGAAGCTTGTCGAAGTATCGGCGGCTGTCCAGTTGGCGAGGTCCGTGCTACCAGCGCTTTCTCAATCCCCGTTAAACGTATTTATCACACGGTCGGACCCGTTTGGCGCGGGGGCCGCCTGGGTGAGCCAGAGCTGCTATCGAGCTGCTATCGCCAGTGTCTGGCCTTAGCGCGGCGAGAGAGCATGTACTCTATAGCCTTCCCCGCGATTAGCTGCGGTGTTTACGATTACCCTCCCAGGCAGGCTGTGGAAATTGCTGTAGAGCAGGTACAGCAACACCAGGAGAGGGAAGGGGCGCCAGTGAGTATTGTTTTTTGTTGTTTCGACGAGGAAATGGCAGAGCTCTATCACACCCAACTGGATGCCTATGTGCGGCGTTAGCTGATTACTTTGCGCTTTTGCCTGATACATTCGGCCATTGATTGCGTTGCAGCTGTTTAGCAAGATGAGCGTCTGACAATAAAAAATAAGAAAAGGAGATTGTCATGCGCAGTGCCCAACAGTGGTTTGCCGAATATGGTGAAAGCCATCAGAACCCCGTCAATAAATCGATTCACTGGATTGCGGTACCAGTGATTTACGCCACCGTCGCTGGCCTCTTATGGGCCATACCCCAGCCGCAATTTATGGCATCAATACCCTGGTTAAATTGGGCCGTAGTGATCACAGTGCCGGTGATGTTGTTCTATTTCGCCCTGTCATTCTCCATTGGCCTGGGGATGACTGCACTAACGCTGGTGTGCCTGTGGGCCTGGTCTGTGGTAGAGCGGCTGGGAATACCCGTCTGGCAAACCGCGCTGGGACTGTTTGTGCTGATGTGGATTTTTCAGTTTATCGGTCACCATATCGAAGGAAAAAAACCTTCCTTCTTCAAGGATATTCAATTCCTGCTTATCGGCCCCGCCTGGGTGATAGGCTTCATCTATCGAAAGCTCGGAATTCAGTACTGATTTCATGTGCTGTTAGCAAGCAAGAGAGGCGATGGATCAGTCGTCTCTCTTGTGATCTAACTCCGCAAATTGGGGCTAACGGTTGTAATGGACCGGCACCTCTAAAGTCTCTTTCACTTCCTCCATTACCACATAGCTGGTGCACTCCTGTACCTCCGGTAGGGTCAAAAGGGTCTCACCATAAAACTTACGGTAGGCGCTCATATCGGCAACTCGTGCCTTGATCAGGTAATCGAAGTTGCCTGATACCAGGTAACACTCCTGTACTTCCGGCAGGGCTGCTACAGCATTGCGGAACTCCTCGAAGGCGTCCTGGGCGGAACGGTTTAGGCGAATCTGCACAAAAACCACCAGGGCTGCGTCGAGAAACTCTGGATTGATCAGCGCGGTATAGCCCTGAATAACCCCATCGTTTTCCAGCCGTTTCACCCGCTCGACACATGGCGTAGCAGTCAATCCCACTTGACGAGCTAGCTCTGCATAGCTGGTACGGCCATTTTTTTGCAGAACCCGCAAGATATTGCGGTCTACGGTATTCAGCTCTCCCGCGCGCTTGCGCATATCTTGTTTCCTTTGTGGGCGATCAGATCAAAAAACAGTCTTGTTACTATTGTAAGCAGTTGATTCCACTAGTTTGTTAAAAATTCTTGTAGAAATCCACTTTTAGAGTGGCCCTATACTGGGTAAAACACAGAAAGTAGGTGTAGCTCCAAGCTTTTTGCGGAGACTACGCCAAACGCAGAGATTAAGGAGCAGAAAATGTTGATTGGCGTCCCGAAAGAGATCAAAAACCACGAGTACCGTATTGGCCTGACGCCGTCTAGTGTTCGCGAACTGATCGGCCATGGTCACCAAGTAATCGTACAGAAAGATGGCGGTGCTGCTATCGGTTTTACTGATGAAATGTACGAGCAGGCCGGAGCCAAAATCATCGAGACTCCGGAAGAGATCTTTGCTACTGCCGATATGATCGTCAAGGTGAAAGAGCCGCAGCCCAATGAGTGCGAAATGCTACGCCCAGGGCAGGTTCTCTACACTTATCTCCATCTTGCTCCAGACCCCAAGCAAACCGAGCTGTTGGTGAAATCTGGTGCAACCTGCATCGCCTATGAAACTGTGACTGACCGCTTTGGCGGCCTGCCTTTGCTGGCCCCCATGTCCGAAGTTGCCGGCCGTATGTCTGTACAGTGTGGTGCGCATCATCTGGAAAAAGCCCAGGGCGGCCTCGGTGTACTGCTGGGTGGTGTTCCCGGTGTTGCACCTGCCAAAGTGCTCATTATCGGTGGTGGTGTTGTTGGTACCAATGCCGCCAAGATGGCGCTGGGTATGGGTGCCGACGTCACCATCTTGGATCGTTCATTGCCACGTCTGCGTCAGCTGGATGACATTTTTGGTGGTGCTGTACGCACCGAGTACTCCACGAATGATGCGATTGAAAAGCACGCCCTGGAAGCAGACCTGGTCGTAGGTGCAGTGCTGATTCCTGGCGCCGCAGCTCCCAAGCTGCTGACCCGCGATATCATCAGCCGTATGAAGAAGGGTGCAGTGGTGGTGGATGTAGCTATCGACCAAGGTGGCTGTTTCGAAACCTCCAAAGCGACCACTCACCAGGAGCCCACTTACGTTGTCGATGGTGTAGTGCACTACTGTGTGGCCAACATGCCCGGTGGTGTAGCGCGTACCTCCACCATGGCTCTGAACAACGCTACCCTGCCTTACGCTGTAGCCTTGGCAAACAAAGGCGCTAAGCAGGCGTTGCTGGATGATGCCAACCTGCTGGAAGGTCTGAATGTTCACGCCGGTATGGTGACTTACAAGGCAGTTGCCGATGTACTGGGATATGAGTTTGTAGATCCGAAGCTGGCTTTGCAAAAAGTAGCTGAGGCGGAAGGCGCCGTAGCTTAATGTGGTGCGGCTGCGTCAGCCGCACCTTGAACAAGAAAGCGGTAACGCGCTTGTTTTGAAGGGAAATTTTCCCCGGAGCGCTCTTTGGCGTTCCTCTCTGTGAGACCTGGTGGCTTGTGCCACCATTGTAGCCGCGTTTAAACGCGGCTTTTTTATTGCTAATTTATCGTTACCCTTGAACGATAGCTCCGCTCCCCCTAAAAAAATAATTTTACTCCTTAACTATTTTTCATTTCTCAACAAATACAGTGAATTGTGTCGTAAAAAAGGAGGCCGCGGTGGCCTCCCTTTAGATATCTATTTATCCAGCCTTATTCGTTTCTTCTTCCCTGATTCTGGCCGGACTTTAATGGCTAGAGTAGCCAAACTTCAACTCGACGATTTTTAATTTTTGCGCTGGAGTTATTCGAGGCGATTGGGAGGTAAGCACCAAAACCCTGCACTGGCGCAGTACTAATTTTATAATCGCGCAGAGCTGAACGTACGGTAACTGCGCGAAGTTTGGATAGGATAACCGAACGTTCAGGGCTGACCTTCTCATCGCCAAACCCGACAAGTAATAGTTTTCGTCCTTGGTTCTGTGGCTTTTCCATGTACTTTGCCAGTCTTTCAATATCCTGCTGAGCCTTGTTATCCAGGGAGGCACTGCCCTCGGAGAAACGGAAATTGATACTGAGTCGCTCAGCATTTCGGGTAAGCTTCAAATATTCATTTGGTCCTTCCCGAGAATCCTCTGGTTTAAAGCCGATGGGAGTTTGCGCGACGAATCCAGAGGATTTCACCTGTTCCTGTCCCAGCTCACTCTGTACAAAACGCAGAAATTCTTTCGCTGTAGAGTTGGAGGAATAAATCGGAGTGTATAGGAAAAGGCGGCGTGACAGAGGGTAGTCTTCCGTAGCAATGGTTAGGTACTCTGGAGCCTGCGGCAGTGTATTTTGGTCAGAAACGGCAACAGCCTTTGCTTGACGGATGGATGCTAGCCCAACAAAACCGATTCCGCGCGGGTCAGAGGTAACACGGTCGGAAAGTTGATCATTGGACTCGAAGCGCTTGGCCCTGCTGGTGAGAGCGTAACGCTTGCCAAGCACCAAGCTTTTAAAGGTATCCCAGGTGCCTGATTGGTCGTCTCGGGCATAAACGTTAATTCGCCCTTTGCCTTTACCGAGTTCCGACCAGTCTTTAATTTGACCAGAAAAAATAGCACTTATTTGCTGTAGGGTCAGTTGGTGAAGTGGGTTGCGTGGATGCACTATTATGGCCAGTCCATCTATGGCAATGACATGCTCCGCATTGCGGCTGCGCATATCGCCCAGCATGCTCAGCTCTGTGAATTCACCGTCTTTGATCGGGCGCGAAGCCATGGCGATATCGGCCTTTGCCAGTTTTAACCCAGTAAAACCCGTACTGGAGCCATGTGCAGCAATATCGACAAATACAGAATTGCTGCCAACTTTTGCCTGAATACGGACTTCGTTGGGGGCGTCTAGTGGCTGGACACTAATGTCACTCGCCCCTTTCGCAGTGAAATAGTCTTGAACCAAGTTGGGTGCCAATTGTGCGCCAATAGTATTGGAGCCGTGTAGGCTAAATAACTTTCCATTGCTGTCTGAAGGAAAAGGAGGAAGTTCAGCGGTGGCGAAAGGGCTTAGAAGGTTAGTAGCAAGCAGTATTAATAGTATTAATGAGCGGCACAGTCGTTGAAGAAAAAGGTACATGTGATCTCAGAGCCTAGGGAAGTAAAACGAGGCCGCAAAATATGTCTTAATTGTGACAAAATGATGAAATATTCATGAAGGAAGCGTGCAAAAGTCACAAATTTGAGTCCAGGACAATTTGCGGTAAACAAGACCATATTGCCGTAGCTTTTTGAAAGCTTGGGGAGAGCGATATTAATGGCTTGTGAAATAAATATGAGAAGTATGGATCACATGCGCTGTGAAATTGGCATGTGATCACGACTCGAGACTTACACTTAACAGGAGGGGAAAAGTCGGCTAACCAGAACTGGTAGGGCTGTTTCCACTCGGAGAATTCGTGGGCCCAGGTGTACAGAGTGAAACCCCGCTTCTTTTAACTTCTCAACTTCGTAGGCAATAAACCCCCCTTCAGGACCAATTGCCAGGGTGCAGGCCTCTCCGATGTCTACTGGGCAAGCAGTGCCACCGACCGGGTGAGCAACCAGTTTTTGAGAGCCCTGACACAGCTCAGGTAGCTCATCTTCCACAAAAGGTTTAAAGCGTTTGCGCAATAGAATTTCTGGCATTTGTGTGTCGACGGCTTGCTCGAGCCCAAGCAGGCATTGTTCAAAAAGCTTTTCCTCTTCTAGCCATGGGGTTTGCCAATAAGACTTTTCCACCCGGTAGCTATTGATCAAGACCAGCTTTTTAACTCCCAGTGCGGTGACATGCTGGATAATGCGCTTCAGCATTTTGGGGCGTGGCAGCGCCAGGATCAGGGTGATGGGAGGAGGTGTTGGAGCGTTTTTACTTAGCTCCACCCGGAGCTCTACTTGCTGATCGGCGAGAGTAGTGATTTGCCCATAGCCGATATTTCCGTCCAGCAGACCTACGCGCAGTTGCTGACCGGGCTCGGCCCGGTGGACACTGACAATATGCTCTAGCCTACGGCCAGAGAGGCGGACGACATCAGGGCTGATAAAGTCCGTTTCTTGCAAAAGAATCAAATTCAAAATCAAGTCTCTTGAGACTATGGAGAATTGTTGGTTTTAGTGGCTTTTACAGGGGCTAGAGTTTAGCACTGGCAATGGCTCCTTTGCCGAGCCCCTCATAGGCGCGCACTTTGACTTCACTGCCGGGGTACTGTTCGGCAAGAGTCGTGGCGATATATTGAGCCAGCTGCTCAACAGTGGTATCGCAATCCAAAATTTCACAGGCGTTTGCGGGCAACTGCAAAGTGAAATCTCCCTGTTGGGCTCTATAGGCGAAGACCAGGCTATGTCCATTCTCTTTATTTTCTTCACGCAGGTCTTCACGGGTACCCAGGTAAATATCTTTCCAACGTTGAGACCACTTTTCTTCTAGCGATTTGTCTCTCTTTCCATTAACAAAAATTTGGATGCGAGAGCGGTGGCCGTGGGCAATACGTTGGCAATTGCCCTGATGTTTTTTCAGTCCGTGGCTGTAGTGGTAAAAGGCATCCTGAATTTGCTCGTCTTCAAAAGATAGCTTGAGCTGCTCAACACTGGCAGGGAAGGAGTTAGCCAGTTGCTGAACACTCCAGCGGGCAACACTTTCAGCATTGATGCTATCACTCTCTACCAGGGCGAATGCCTGTTCTGGTCCAGATACTGAAATCTGCTCGCCGCTTGCGAGTTGCCACTTGAGAGAGATATTGCCGTCTTGATGGGCTAGCGCCAGGCCAGGGGCGAGGATCGGAACCAGGAGGCGGTGATCCAGCTGATCATCTAGCCAGTGGCGCAATGTCTTTTTAACGATACCAAAATCGCAAACCATGCCCTGGTGATCGAGAGCCCCATCCAGGGCGGCATTCGCTAGCCAGGTTTCGCCCACTAAACCACGCTGGTGGTCCAGGTAGCTGAAATCAACATTGGTCAAATTATCGACAAACAGATGCATGGTTAACTCTTCAGAAGGGGATAAAGTAGTAGTCGCCTATTATAACCTGTTAATAGGGCTGGAACTTGCGCCTTTAACCCTCTATAATCGCGCCCTCTTCGGATGCACCGAAGATCGTTGTGGTGGCCCTTCCGGTCCCCTCGCAATGAGCAGCTGCGAACCCCGCCAGGCCCGGAAGGGAGCAACGGTAGCAGTGGTATCATGTGCCGAGGGTGTTGCTGGTTGGGCTGCCTCCTTAAACGCCTTCCTTTTCAAAGCTTTCCCTGATTCTTCGCCAGATGGCCTCTGAGGCTAATCGTCCCGCTGTCTGTTGGCAGCTGTACCCGATCACGCCGTATTTTTCCCCAGAAACCTTCGAATACGTGAGATTTTGTGTCGATCTGTAGCTAACTCATAAGCTTACCGTCGCTGCTAGCAGCTTGCTTATGCTATAAACGGCGACAGTTATAGCTAGACCCAATAACGATTATTTGAGGGGAAGATGAAGAAAGTTGCTCTTGCCATTGCCGCTGCAGTAGCGCTGTCTGCCTGTGACAGCAATCAGCAGTCACCAAAATCCATGGGGGTGGCTCAGGCTACCGCAGAAAGCCCAGCGGCCAAAAATGGCCCGCTGACTGCTGAGGATGCCAAGGCATTCCTCAATGATGCCCAGGCCCGCCTGGAGAAAATGGCTCAGGAAATGAGCCACGCCGCTTGGTTGGCATCCACTTATATCAATCTTGATTCGCAGTATGTAGAAGCCCTCGCTTCCGAGCGCTATACAACGATGGCTGTGGAGCTCGCTTCGGAAGCGGCAAAGTTTAATGACTTGGAGCTCGATCCAGATACCCGTCGCCAATTGACCATGCTGAAGCAGGGTTTGGTGTTCCCGGCGCCGAAAGATCCCGCTTTGACCGCTGAGCTGGCCCAGATCGGCTCGAAAATGCAGGGTATGTATGGTGCCGGTAAGTACTGTCGGGAAGAGGAAGGGGCTGAAAAGTGTTACACCCTGACCGAGATGGGTCAGGTTATGGCTAGCAACCGCGACCCAGAGCTGCTTAAGGATTTGTGGGTGGGCTGGCGTAAAGTTTCCCCTCCAATGAAGCCTCTGTATGAGCGTCAAGTGGAGATCGGCAATGCCGGCACTGAGGAGCTGGGTTACGATAACCTGAGTGTTTTCTGGCGCTCCAAGTACGATATGGAGCCAGATGCCTTCGCTGCCGATATGGATGCTCAGTGGGGCAAAGTGAAGCCTTTGTATGAGGCATTGCATTGCCATGTACGCGCCAAGCTAAATGATCACTACGGTGATGAGGTAGTACCTGCTCAGGGTAAAATCCCCGCACATCTGCTTGGTAATATGTGGGCTCAGGAGTGGGGCAATGTCTATGACCTGGTCAAAGACGATGACATGCAGGCACCCTATGACCTGACTCAGCTCGTTGTTGACTCGGGGATGAGTGAGCAGGATATGGTCAAGGCGGGTGAGAAGTTCTTTACTTCTCTCGGCTTCAAACCATTGCCCAAAACTTTCTGGGAGCGTTCTCAGTTCACGCAGCCCCGTGATCGCGATGTTGTCTGTCACGCCAGCGCCTGGAATATGGACGGCCAGGATGATATCCGCATCAAGATGTGTATTAACAAGACCGGAGAAGATCTGGTTACTATCCATCATGAACTGGGGCACAACTTCTATCAGCGCATTTATAAGGAGCAGCCCTTCCTCTATAAAGAGGGGGCCAACGATGGTTTCCACGAAGCTGTCGGCGATACCATTGCCCTGTCTATCACACCTAAGTACCTGAAGGAAATTGGCCTGATGGATGAGGTGCCGGATGAGAGTAAAGATATCGGTTATCTGATGCAGCAGGCGCTGGATAAAATTGCTTTCCTGCCTTTTGGTTTGCTGGTAGATAAGTGGCGCTGGCAGGTTTTCAATGGTGAGGTTCAGCCGGCTGATTACAATAAGGCTTGGTGGAAGCTGCGTGAGGAATATCAGGGTATCCAGGCCCCGGTAGAGCGCACAGAAGCGGACTTCGATCCGGGTGCCAAGTACCATATTCCCGGCAACACTCCTTATGCCCGCTATTTCCTTGCTCGCATTCAGCAGTTCCAGTTCCACCGTGCATTGTGTGAAGCTGCTGGCGAGACCGGGCCACTGCATCGCTGCTCTATTTATCAAAATGATGAAGCGGGCAAGAAATTGCGTACCATGTTGGCTATGGGTGCCAGTAAGCCTTGGCCGGATGCGATGGAAGCTTTGACTGGCCAGCGCGATCTGGATGCTTCTGCAATTATCGATTACTTCCAGCCTTTGATGGCATACTTGGAAGAGCAGAACAAGGGTCGTCAGTGCGGCTGGTAATTTGCTAACTTTGCGAGAAGTGGCCAAAAAAGGGGAGTGTTACTCCCCTTTTTTTGTGCTTAAAAAATGTCAGGGCTGCATTTGAGTTAAGGGGACTTCAACTTCAGAAAAGTCTACAGCGGCTTTAATAAAAGCCTCCATTGGAGGGTGAAGTGATCCAGTGCCGGCCATATAGCGATTCATATTTTTGTGTGCCAGGCCGGAGTTGATTGTTGGGGTTGTATTGGTCTTGACGATCTTTAATAGGTCGAATCCAAGCGGTGGCCCCCGATCATCAATACCTGGAGTTAAGAATGAATCACTCTCTGAGTGTGCAATGCTATACATCTTGAGAGTGTTGTCGATCGTGTCCAGGTTTGAACCGGATAGTGATTTCACAGTACCACCAAGCCCTACGGTTTCGGTTATTGCGCTGTCACCCATATCGCGGTTGACATCCGCAGGTGTAATTCCGGGCATCAAAAAACCGCGTCCAACACCGGCCAAGCCGGTAAACCATTTTTCACCGAGTCCTGATATCTTGATGCCGAACTCGGTACCATTACGCGCCATGGTTGTGATAATACTGCTATGTGGTATGCCATTACCCGCATCTGCAATTGCTTTACAGGTGGCCATAATGGCATTCAGGGAAAATGATTCATCTTGGTAAATCTGTGAGGCAATTTTCTCTATCCACTCTTTTTTAGGGCTGGCCTTGATAACACCAGGGAGGAGAATTCTGGAAAATATTAAAGTGGCAGCATTGGTCATTACATGGCAGTCATCGCCCATAAGTAGGCTTCTGCCGATGATTGGCAGGAAGTCAATCCCATCGACATCGACATCGGCAATGGCTTGATTGAGAACTGGGGCCACATTGTTCTCAACCCAGTGGAGGTAATCGATAGCGCTTTTTTCGTAAACGCCAAAGCGAATGGAGCTTCCACGAAAATCACCTCTATCATCACTGAGGTTGGAGTAAGTTCTATAGCCAGAGAGTTGGTCCTCAACAATATACACTGACATCGAAGAGGTAATAATGCCGGCCATTGGTCCAACGGCATTGTGATCATGGCAAGGCTCTAAATCCACCTCCCCTTTTTTCATCATCTCTATGGCGGCTTCTTTGTTTTTTGCGAGCCCTTCAAATAGGAGGCCGGCAATAATTGCCCCCTTTAAAGGGCCAGAGGCCTGGTTCCATGTGATTGGTGGGCCGGCGTGTAAAATCAGATTCTTGCGCATGCCGGGTATGTGATCCCCAGCTTTGCCAATCCCTATTAATATCGGCACGGACTGCTTCATACGTTTTATGGTTTCGTCATTAGCTTGTTGATTTAGGCCTCGGAATTTTGGCGTTGCCAGCTTTTCCAGAAGCTCCTCCATACTGGGCCTAAATTCAACATCTGTTTTCATGGCTATTCTCTTGAGTCCAGCAAGTTGGCATATTGCTTGGTAACGACATCCATATCGCGCAGCATCAAGTCTGTAGTGCCAGTAATTACTTGAATCTGACGCTGTTCAGATAGTTTCATTTCCCCTTCAAAGCCTCGGCTGGCATAACTGAGATGATCCTTGGCTTTGAGAAGGTTGCTGCTGATTTCAGGGGTGTTGAGTGTGCTCTCCAAAAGGCGGGTTAGGCGACTGGAGTACTCTGTAAGATCTTGTTGTAGCCCTTGCTCCGCTTCAGCTGGTAAGATGTCCCAAAGTTTAGCAGCATAATTCTTGCAAATTCTTTGAGAAAGCATTCGCTGCCGACCGGCAATATTGATTAGTTCGGCAGAGTTGTGATTGGCGAGTTGCTGTAATTTAACCACGTAGCTGTGCGTTTCTGTTAATAGCTTATTACTGCGCAGGAATAACTCGGTTGCTCCTTCCCTGGTTACCGGTTGCAGACTGAGTTGCTTAAAGGGTTGCCATTCGCTCTGTACTTTTTTTAGCTGATCTTTGATTTTTTCTGCAGCTGGGAACGTATTGAGTTTCTGATTGTTACGCTCGAATTCCTGCACTGATCGTTTCAATACTTTCTGGTGGCGTTGTGCTTCGGGTTGTATACCGTTTAGGATAAATGCTTGCGTAATTCTTTGAGATAGCATTCGTTGACGCCCTGCTATATTTATCGCCTCTCCTATGGTTAATGCTGCAACATCAAGGCTTACTATAAGTAGGAAAAATACTGCGGTTAACTTCATGTTTTGCTCTTTTGGTTTGACTTTTTAAGTTTGAGGTTTTGGGCTTGTCTGCTAGTTTTTTTGCTACCCCTTTTCAGACTTATTAGTGAGAGGGTTACCTTTCTTTTTTGGAGTCACTGTTGTCGCTTACTGTGGCATGTTACAAAAATTATCTAGAAGGCTGGTGTTCGCGATAAAGTCATTTTGTTTTTTTAAGTGAGCGTTATTAGTTTGTATGTTTTCAATAATGAATCGATTTTCGATGTTGTGTTGTTTTTCTAAATTGTTGAGGTGGCTATATAACAAATTACTTTCGATAGATATCTAACCACTAATTCTTAATATTGCTATTAAGTGGTATTGGTGCTGATGGGGTGAGGTGTTGGTGGGTCTAGAGGTGGTGGGGTGAGAGGTCGATAGGAGAATTAAAAAAGGCCCTACCGGGGTAGAGCCTTTTATTTGCCGAGAGGGCGAAATTACTTAGAAGCTGTAGTTTATACCTGCACTGAATAGCCAGGCCTCAGTCTTGGTGGTGCCGCCATCGTAGTATGCGAAAACAGCTCCAGGCTCTGAAACTTCCTGGATTCGCTCATCATCACCCCAGATGAAAGCGAAGCCAGCATCAACACTCAGGCGATCATTGTGAGTGTAGGTGCCGCCCAGGGTCAGCCATTGACGGTCGGTATCGGGGATAGACAGTGTGCGCCAAGTAATTGGTAAATCGAAGCCTGTCTCTTCTCTAATAACTTCCTCTTCGTGGCGATTGAAGCCGTCACGAGCTGCACCTTCGTCATGGGCGTAACCAAAGCGTACGGTTACATTGTCATTAAAGAAGTATTCGGCCGCAAGGCTGAAGCGGGAGCCGCTCTTAAAGTTTTCCTCTTTAAGTACTTTGGGGTCCCACTCGGCGCCGCCCGCTGGAACAAATGCGGCTAGGCGCTCGAAGCGATCCCAGTTAGTGTACATATAGCCAACAGCGATAGCCCAGTTGTTATCGTAACGATGGTATAGACCCAGCTCCAGGGTGTCGGGTAGGTTCAGGGTCAGGCTGCCGCTGGCATCATCAAAGGGATCTTCTGCGGGGGTAACATCCGAATTAACATCACCCTTTAGCTTGGGGTCGTACTTTGCGTGGTAAGAAATACCTGCGCGGGTGTTGTCACTAATGCGCCACAGGGCGCCGACTGTCCAGCTTACATCCCAGCCATCCCCTTTAACATCCAAGATAGTTGCATCGGCCAGAGCAGGAACAACATCGTAATCTGTGGGGAAGGTGGTTAATAATTCTGCTTCGGCGTAGAGGAAGTTAATAGATGCGCCGATACTAAAGGTGTCATTAATATCGTAAGCAACAGAGGGCTGGATATTAAGGGTCAACAAGTTGGTTTTGTTGGCGATGATGGTGCCGGGGAAGCTGTCGGGGAAATCAGTCTCAAGACCGAAATCTGTGTACATAGCTAAGCCCCAGGACCAATCGTCATTGATTGGTGCTGCCAGATACCCATTGGGGATAAAGGCGCTGGTGGCATAGTCACTAGCGTCAGCCACAGAAGAGCTAACGGCAACATATCTGCCAAGTTCAGGGACAAAAGCGTAGTTAGTAACTGTTCCGGCCACGTCGATTTCGGGGTCGACGTAGGTGAGGCCGCCAGTCAAAGTATAAGTATCAAATAGTGCAGAACCAGCCGGGTTACGGGCTAGGATGGAGGCATTATCACCGATAGTGTTTTCGGCAGCGAAGGCACGGCCAAGGCCGGATGCGCTGGTTTCCTGTAGGTAGAAGCCCGCGGCCATAGCGCCTTGGGAAACGGAGCCGATTGCTGCGGCTAAAACTGCATGTCGCAGGTATTTCTTATTCATGAGAGCCCATCTCTAAGTCTGCTGATTACTGAAAACCATAAGTAGCATTGGAAATGCTGGGATATGGAGGGAAGGCCATTAGATTTATATAGATGCCTTCCGTTTTCGTAGCAAATCCCTCGCTTTTAAACAGGTTAGGCAACAAGGAATTGCCTGAGCAAGGGAAAGGAGTCACTTTATAAAGAGAAAGGAGGCAAAAATCCATCAAATGTGAACATTTTTTTTGCCTCTGTAAAAAAATGGTAATTTATTGGCCAGCACCGACACTTTTGCCATTGATAGATAGCTTTTTCAAAGTAATTTGGTACTTTTTGCCATTCTCCTCACGTTGTACCAGCTTCACTAGGGCGTAGTTCCATTGAGGCGCAATCCAGACGGTCGTCTCTCTTTCTGAGTCCGCATCTCTAACCCGGCGTACCTTTATTGCTTCTACTTTTCCCATTGGTGTTTTTACTACTTCGGTGCCCTCTTTGGCGAAAGTGTACTTGCGAATCTTCTTACCATCGGCGACCTCATATTGGAGATTTTCTTTGCCTGCGGCGACATCCAGTGTTAGCTGCATTTGGTAGCTCAATTTATCCAGGATGTTTGGCGATACGTTTTCCATATCCCGTTCTGGGTTGGAGACGTTGAACACCATGCCTTTGTCGGGTTCGAAGCTGAGAACTGTACCGCGATCGCGGCCGAGTCCTTTGCGGCGATACTCATAGTGGTAGGGGGTAATATTGCCGTCCTGGCTGATAAAGCGGGAATATTCTTTAATACTGGCAAAAAGCGCAAAGGTATTAAAGTCCAGCCGCCAACTCCCTTCTTGCCCAGTAAGCTCACGAGTGGCTGTAACACTAATGCCGTTGTACCTTGCGGTATAAGTCGCCTTAAAGGGCTCCAATTGGCTGGCGAGTGATTGAGTGGAGAGAAGGAGAAAAAACAGAGAGGAGATAAAAATGCGCACGACAGAGCCTCGCAAAATCTGAACCTCTTTGAATACTAGCTGGCGCGACCCGCAAAGTACATTGCAATGCTGATCCCGCCAGCTTGGCTTTGCTTAACTATCGATTCTGGCGCCACTAAGAGGTAGAAGCTCGCCGTCCAGTTGCGAGCGGTCTGCCAGCATTTTTAGGCGCCCCTGGGCAAACCAGGTAACAGCCATGGGGTAAATGACGTGTTCCTGTACCTGAACCCGCTTTGCCAAAGATTCGGGAGTGTCCCCTTCCTTTATAGGTACGGCGGCTTGAACGATGGGTGGTCCGCCATCGAGCTCTTCGGTGACAAAATGAACGGTAACACCGTGCTCACTATCACCGGCTTCCAGAGCACGCTGATGGGTATGGAGCCCTTGATATTTTGGCAGTAAAGAGGGGTGAATATTGAGCAGGCGACCGCTGTAGTGGCGAACAAACTCGGGAGTGAGGATACGCATAAACCCGGCCAGGACAACCAAATCCGGCTGATGGCTGTCGATTTCTGCGATTAGCGCCTGGTCGAAGCTTTCTCTGCCGGAGAAGTTGCGATGGTCGACCACTGATGTGGGGACTCCGGCCTCGGTGGCGCGCTTGAGGCCGAAGGCCTCGGGCTTATTGCTGATTACTGTGCAGACGGAAAAGTCTGCCCCGGCATTTGCCGAGGCATCCAGGAGCGCCTGCAAGTTGCTGCCGCTACCGGAAATCAGCACGGCAACTTTGCATACTCCCTGTGACATTACAGGCCCGCCAGCTCTACGGCATCTGCGCCTGCCACAGCATCTTCGATTTTGCCCACGACGAAGGCGTCTTCACCTGCTTGCTTCAGGGTTTGCAGTGCTTGGTCGGCTTGTTCCGCAGGTACGCAAATTACCATACCGACACCACAGTTGAAGGTGCGGTACATTTCGCGGGCGTCGATGTTGCCTGCCTGTTGGAGCCAGCGGAACACTTCGGGCATCTCCCAGCTAGTGACGTCTACACGAGCAAGACAGCCTTCTGGGAGTACGCGGGGCAGGTTTTCCAGCAGGCCGCCGCCGGTGATGTGGCTGAGGGCATTTACCTGGACGCTCTTCATCAGTTGCAGCAGATTCTTAACATAGATGCGGGTGGGGGCCATCAATGCCTTGGCCAGCGTTTCGCTACCGCATTCCTGTTGTAAATCGGCGCCACTGACTTCGAGTACCTTTCGGATTAAAGAGTAGCCATTGGAGTGGGGGCCGCTGGAAGCGAGTCCAATGAGCACATCACCACTCTTTACTTTTTTGCCATCAATAATCTCGGATTTCTCCACGACCCCGGTGCAGAAACCGGCCAGATCGTAGTCGTCGCCTTCATACATGCCGGGCATTTCGGCGGTTTCGCCACCGACCAGGGCACAGCCTGCCAACTCACAGCCTATACCAATACCGGAGACAACCTCAGCGGCGATATCCACATTCAGCTTGCCAGTGGCATAGTAGTCGAGGAAGAAAAGTGGTTCGGCACCTGCTACCACCAAGTCATTGACACACATAGCAACCAGGTCGATACCAATGGTGTCGTGGATGCCCAGGTCCATCGCCAGGCGCAATTTGGTACCCACGCCATCGGTGCCGGAAACCAAGACTGGCTCTTTATAGCCGCTGGGGAGTTGGCAGAGAGCGCCAAAACCGCCCAGGCCTCCCATGACTTCCGGGCGGGAAGTGCGCTTGGCGACATGCTTGATACGCTCTACCAGGGCGTTACCCGCGTCGATATCGACACCGGCGTCTTTATAAGAGAGGGATGTTTCAGCGGATTGCGGCTTGGAATCGCTCATGATTCTTCCTGCAGTGGGTCTTCGAAGGGCGCGTATTCTAGCCGGGTCTTGGTCCGGTAGCCACGCCCAGTGGGCATCTCAATGAAGGAATCTGGTATTTATCTTCAGTTAAACGGCTAGAAACCCTCTAATAGTGAGAACTCGGGGCTGAGAGAAGTCGCCGACGCTGATACAATAGCCCCAATTTTTATCCCAGCCGTGGATTTTGGCGTCTTGCGCAATAACAACGATTTCGTGCAAGCTCACGGGTTGGAATGAGGTTTGGAGAAGAATCCTATGCACAAGCTGCTCCGGCAGGGATTGGTGTTGCAGTTTTTGGTCCTGTTGTTCGGTGCCCTAATTCTGCCAGTCCAGGCTCGAGTTATCTCGGACCTGTATGAAGTGGTCGAGGCTGTACCGAGCCGTGGGGCTACTGACCGCGCGAGTGCTGGCAGCCGGGGGCTGGAGCGGATATTTGTGCGTGTCACCGGAGACGCCGCAATTGGCAGTAATCCAAATTTGCAGCCTATCCTGAAGAAAGCTCAGCATTTCCTAGAAGGTTACCGCTACACCAGCGAAGATAATCAGCTCTACCTTCATCTCTCTTTCGATCCCCAAGCTATTTCCAGGCAAATCCATCAGTTGGGTTTGCCGATGTGGCCCAATAATCGCCCCGGCACTCTGGTGTGGCTGGCTGTGGATACCCTAAAGGAAGGGCGCAGTATCCTCAGGGAAGAAGATGCCCCGGAGCTCTTTTCGGTATTGGATGCTATGGCTGTGGAGCGCGGTGTGCCATTGGATTTCCCGGTGATGGACCTCAATGACCAGCACAATATGCCTCTTGGTGACCTTTGGGCTCAGAGTGAACAGGCCGCAGAGCGCGCTGGTTTACGCTACAGACCGGATGCCACTTTGATGGGGCGCTTGCTTCAGGCGTCGGGACGCCGCTGGCAGGCTGATTGGTTATTACTGCACGGTGGTCGCAGTTATGCCTTTGATAGCAATGGTGGCTCTTTGGAAGAGGTTGCACTGCGCGGTGTTAATCAGATGGCTAACTTGCTTGCCCAACGCTATGCCGTGCGCCCCGGTATTGAGGATGCCCAACAGGGCTCAATTTTTGTGGAGTTATCTGGCGTGGATAGCTTTGCCGATTACGCAGAGGCCTCGGCCTATTTACAGGGACTGGCGCAGGTGAGCAGTGCAAATCTCCTTTCTGTGGAGGGAGATCGGATGCGCTTGGCATTGAGTGCCACCGTAGGCCTACGCAATTTGCGCGATACCCTGGCGTTAAATCATAAGTTGCGAGCACATGGGGACGAGGATGCCATTGAGTTGAATGGGCACCGTGCACCTTTGGGCAGCGCTGATAATCCGTTGCGCTATCGTTGGGATTGAGATGAGTATTCCGCAACAGTTGCCGCTGGGAGTATCCCTGCGAGACGATGCTACCTTCGATAACTTTTATCTGTCGGAGTCGGACCCCAACCGCCAAGTTGTAGCTCTGCTGCAGTCATTTGCCAGTGGGCAAAATCCCGAAGCGGTGATTTACATCTGGGGGGATGCAGGAAGTGGTGTTAGCCACTTGCTGCAATCTGCTTGTCAGAGTGCCGAGGCCAATGGTCGCAGTTTCCAATATATTCCTATGGCTGAATTGATGGCCATGGACCCGGTTGTACTGCTCGACGGCCTCGAGCAGTTGGATCTGGTGTGTATTGATGATCTGCACTTGTTAGAGGGGCAGCCCGAGTGGCAGACGGCGATGTTCCATTTATACAACCGGGTCAGAGACAGCGGTAGGCAGTTATTATTAGGGGCGCGAAAATCTCCGCGGGGGATGGATATCTCCTTGGCTGATTTGTTGTCGCGCCTGCAGTGGTCGCTGGTATTCCAGTTACAGCCAATGAATGATCGCGACAAAGTGGCGGCCTTGCGCAGGCGTAGCCGCCTGCGCGGCTTCGATCTGCCCGAAGACGTGGCACAGTACATTTTGCACCGAGCGCCAAGGGATACTCGCGCACTGTTCCTGCTGTTAGAGCAGTTAGATAGGGCCTCCCTGATGGCACAGCGTAAAATTACCATCCCCTTTGTAAAGCAGGTGCTGGATATCTAGGGTATCCAATTTGCCCCTAAGCCTAACTCAGTAGTTGACCTAGGAGACTGTCAAAGAGTTCTGGGTCATCTGCCGCCGCCCCTTCTATAACCCCCCCTTTGCTTCCTCTTTTGTTCCCAGGTTTGTATTCAATCTGGTGGTGACTAGAGCTGCACTTCTATTCTTCTTCTGTGAATTGGCTTTCATCGACCATATTAAATGGTGGTGGCCGCAGGGGCTGCATGGTGGTCTCCGTCTGCTTTTACCTCCAATGCCCTCAGTTTGAGGAAATTGTTATGCCGAATATTCATAAAGTCCTCTATGTGAGCCATGCTGCTGAAGATGAGTCCAGTGGGTTGTTACAGGCTTTTGCCATAGCCCGCAATAATCATGCGGAGATTAAGGTGCTGCTGGTTTGCCCAGCGGTACCGGCGGGGTTTGAGGACTTTAGTAGCTTCTGTGTTAAGGCAATGCTGGAACGTGTAAATGAAGGAATTGCCGCAGCTCGAGAGCGTATGAAGCTGTCGAAAGAGCAGGTGAATATAGAGATCGAATCTGACTGTGGTCCACGCCCTGCAGAGAGAGTTATTCGCCGCGTACTTAGCGAAGGTTACGATCTGGTAATTAAAAATGTGGAGGGGCTGAGCCAGCTCAAGGGCTTCAAAGCCATTGATATGGAGTTATTACGCAAGTGCCCCTGCCCAGTGTGGCTGTGTCGTCCCATAGAGCGTGCGCACACTGAGATAAGGGTGGCCGTGGCGATTGACCCCGAGTGTGATGAGGGGAGTACTTACGATCTGGCTATCCGCTTACTACGTTGGGCGCGGGTATTGGCGGATAGTTGTAACGGTATTTTGCACGTTGTTTCCTGCTGGGACTATGACGTTGATGAGTTCTTGCGTCGTCACTTCCCTATCAGCGCCTCTGAAGAGGAGCTGGATCAGGCTACAGAAGCGGCTCGATCTCAACACCGCTCAAAATTGGATGTACTTATTCGGGCTGCGGGTATCGGCGGGGATATTCAAGTTCACCATGTCATTGCTCACCCAGATAGCTATATTCCACTGCTGATCGATGAGGAGGAGCTGGATCTCCTCATCATGGGTACTGTGGGCCGTGCGGGTATACCCGGTTTTATTATGGGAAACACTGCCGAGAATATTTTGCAAAAGGTGAGTTGCTCTCTGCTTGCGTTAAAGCCCAGTGATTTTGTTTCTCCCATCAAGATATAGCGCTTAATATGGGTGTGCGGTGTGTCGGCAGTATAATTTTTTCTATGACCTAGCTGGCCATGACTCACTCAGGGTAGGGCCGTCATGGGGCGGAGAGGAGTTAGAACCGCAATATCTATATTAGGAGAATAAAAAATGATTAAAACGTTGGCCAAATGGCTTGGCGGTATTTTGTTATTGGGGGTTGCGGCGGTTTCTGTTGTTGCGGTCAACGCGATCTATTTTAAACCCTGGTCAATAGATGTGTACTTTGAGCGGGCCTTTTTCAAGCTCGGCAGTACCAGTCCAGAAATTCTCTCCCAGTTGCGATTGCTCGAGCAGTTTGGAATCGATGGGCACAATGCCCATCTTGATGACGCTTCTGAGGCTGAACAGCAGCGTCAGATGCAGATGATTAAGGATGAGCTTGCCGTTCTGAAGGAGTACGATCGTGCAGGTATGGATGGCCAGCAAGCGATCTCTTACGATGTATTTGCCTACTTTCTTGGCAATATGGTGGAGGGGGAGCGCTGGAAACACCACAATTATCCGCTTAACCAAATGTTTGGAGTGCAAAACAGCCTGCCGGAGTTTCTTGCGGAAGTGCACCAGATTCATAATGTCAAAGAAGCGGATTATTACCTTTCCCGCCTGAGTGAGGTTGACCGCAAATTTTCACAGGTGCTTGATGGTCTAAAAATCCGTGAGCAAAAAAACATCCTGCCTCCCCGCTTTGTTATCGACAGCGTGCTGGAAGAGATGCAAGATTTTATAGCGGTACCGGCCCATGAGAATATTCTTTATACCTCCCTTGAAGAACGCCTAAATAAAGTTGAAGGTCTGGCCGATGGGGAGCGGGTGCGTATCCTTGCTCAGGGAGAGGCCTTGATTGATGCAGAAGTATATCCTGCATATAAGAATCTGATTGCTTACTATCGTGAGTTACAGCCCAAGGTTTTCGAAAATAATGGTGTTTGGGCGCTTCCTGATGGGGAGGCGTTTTACGCGTACCAGGTTCGTAGCCACACCACAACAAATTTGTCCCCCGAGGAGTTGCACCGAGTTGGTATTGAAGAGGTGGCAAGAATAGAGGGGGAGATGAATCGTATTTTCTCTTCAATTGGGCAGGATAGCGGCAGTATCAGCGCCCGCTTTTCTGTGATTAACAATGATCCCCAGTTTTTATACGAAGATTCGGATGCAGGGCGCGAGCGCATAGTTGCCGACTACCAAGCGATGATCGATGAGATTAATGCTGGGCTAGGAGATTATTTCGATGTGAAGCCGGCGATGGGGGTTGAAGTACGACGGGTACCGGAATTTAAAGAGCAGGGCGCACCGGGGGCTTACTACAACCCTCCGGCTATGGATGGCTCCCGTCCGGGGGTTTTCTATGCAAACCTGCGTGATGTTCATGAAACCAAGAAATTTGGTATGCGCACGCTGGCCTATCACGAAGCGGTTCCCGGCCACCACTTCCAGTTGGCGATTGCTCAGGAGCTAAAAGGTGTGCCCACTTTCCGCAAATTGGGCTTGTTTACGGCTTACGCCGAGGGGTGGGCACTTTATTCTGAGCAGGTTGCCAAGGAAGCGGGCTTTCAGGAAAACCCCTACGATGATCTTGGCCGTTTGCAGGCCGAGATGTTCCGTGCAGTGCGTTTGGTGGTGGATACCGGTATGCACTACAAGCGCTGGAGTCGTGAAGAAGCCATCGAATATATGGTGGAAAAAACTGGCATGACCGAAACCGAAGTGACCACAGAAATCGAGCGTTACCTGGTAATGCCTGGGCAGGCACTGGCTTACAAGGCTGGAATGTTAAAAATTCTGCAGTTGCGTGATCGGGCTCAGGCGGAGCTGGGCGAGACGTTTGATATTCGCCAGTTTCACAATGTGGTGCTGACCAACGGCGCTTTGCCATTGGCAATCTTGGAGCGCCAAGTGGATGACTGGATTACAATTAAAAAAGGATAAAGTATTTTTTAATTCCTTTAGATAGTTGCAAAAAAGGCCACTCTGAGAGTGGCCTTTTTTATTGTGTGCTATTTACCCGGTGAAGTTAGCTCTTAGATTTAATGCTTGCAACCCAACCGTCTACCAGTTCTTCGAGAACATTTAGTGGTACCGCACCGTTAGCCAAAATGGTGTCGTGGAAGCCGCGCACATCAAATTGATCACCCAGCTCGGCTTTGGCTTTCTCTCGCAGCTCAATAATTTTCAGCATACCGATTTTGTAAGCCGTTGCCTGACCAGGCAACACAATGTAACGCTCGATGGCTTTAACCACATCGCCTTTCGGGTTTGGTGTATTTTCAACCAGATAATCGATAGCCTGTTCGCGAGTCCACTTTTTGGCATGAAGTCCGGTGTCTACTACCAGGCGACCTGCACGCCACAGCTCCATTGCCAGGCGGCCAAAGTCTGAGTAGGGGTCTTCATAGAAGCCCAGCTCTTTCGGTACTAACTCTGAATAGAGGCCCCAGCCTTCGGTGTAGGCGGTGTAACCGCCGTACTTACGGAATTTGGGGATATCCTGAAGCTCTTGTGCGATAGAGAGCTGCATATGGTGACCGGGGATGCCCTCGTGGTAAGCCAGTGCTTCCATTTGGTAAGTGGGCATATCTTCCATGTTATACAGGTTGGCGTAGTAAATACCTGGGCGCGAGCCATCGGGCGCCGGGCGCTGATAGAAAGCTTTACCTGCGGATTTTTCGCGGAAAGGTTCCACAGCTCGTACATCCAGGTCGGCTTTGGGCTTAGTGATAAACAGCTCGTCCAGGCGGCCCTTCATAGTGTCGATAATGGCGGTAGCCTTCTCCAGGTATTCCGCTTTACCTTCCTCAGAAGTGGGGTAGTAGAACTGCTTGTCGGTACGCATGAACTCGAAGAATTCTTGCAGGTTACCCTCAAACTTCACTTTGCGCATAATCTCGCGCATTTCATCGTGAATCCGCGCAACTTCCTTGAGGCCAGTCTGGTGGATCTCATCGGCTGTCATATCGGTGGTGGTGTATACACCCAAGCGGAACTTGTAGAAGTCATCACCGTTGGCCAGTTTCCAGGCGCCGTCATCGGTAGTGGCTTTCTTTTCCAGTTCCTGTAAGTAGCTGATCAGTTTTTTGTACGCCGGGCCAGCGCTCTCTTGCAGGGCGGTGCTGGCTTTATCGATCAGTGCTTTTTTCTGTTCGGCGCTGATTTCCAGCTTTTCGACTTTACCTTTGAAGTCAGCAAAAAGCGGACTGTCTTTCTCACCTTCAAAAGGTGCGCCGCTGATCAGGTTTTGTGAGTCGCTGATCACATAGGGGAAGACAAACTTCGGCACAATAGTACCGGCCTTGGCGTTGGCTTTCAGGTTCTCTTCCAGTTGGGCAAAGTATTGGGGCATGCCGTTCAGTCGGGCGATGTAAGCCTCGGCATCACTCACTGCATCGATACGATGCTGGCTGATCAGCAGGGATGCCGCACTGGTATGGGTGGCATACATCTGGTTGACCGGGTAGTAGTGGTTACGCCACTTGTAGCCTTCAATGTCTTGCTCAAGATTGCGCTTGGCAAGACGCAGGCTCAGGCGAGTGGCTTCATCCAAAGTATTGGGGTCAACCTTATTCAGCTCGGCGAGCTGGCGCTTGTTGATTTCCAGTGTTTCTTTGGCGAATTCTGGGGAGAGATTATCCCACTTATCGTAATCTTCTTTTTTGCCCAGGAAGGTTTTGAACTCTGGACTGCGAGACAGATGCTCCTGGAAGAAGTCCTCGAACATCTGGTTTACCTGCTTGATGGCCTCTTGGCTCACCTTGGCAGTGCTGTCTTGAATGGACTTGCTTTCCGCGGTGACGGAGGCAGCATTCTGCTGTGCAGCTTCGGGGGCGCCGCGGTCACAGCCACTGATAACCAGCGCGCTAATGGCAGCTGCGATCAGGGTTGGTTTCAACTTCATAAGCATATTCCCAGTGTTCGGATAATCATTGCTATATTGTGCCACTTGGGTGGCATTCTTTAGGTTTTTGAGCCAATTCTGGCCGCGCTTAACGTGGCGAGAACAGCGCACTCCAGAGGGTATTGTGCGCACTAGATGGGTCTTTGACTAGGGGCAGTATTCTGAAGCCATGTTGGGAGTGATTTCCTCCCATAAAAAAAGCGGGCACTGCCCGCTTTTTAGGTAATTCCGTGATTAGGCGAAATTCTGGTTTACAAATTCCCAGTTCACCAGCGCCCAGAAAGCTTCCATGTACTTAGGACGCAGGTTGCGGTAATCGATGTAGTAAGCGTGTTCCCATACGTCGCAGGTCAGCAGTGGGGTAACGCCTTCATCAGTCAGCGGAGTGGCTGCGTTGGAAGTGTTGACGATAGCTACTGAACCATCGGCTTTTTTCACCAGCCAGGTCCAGCCAGAGCCAAAGTTGTTTACCGCGCTGGTGGTGAACTCTTCCTTGAACTTGTCAAAGCTGCCGAATGCTGCGGTGATAGCTTCTGCAACAGCGCCAGTGGCTTCGCCGCCGCCGTTGGGGCTCAGGCAGTTCCAGTAGAAAGTGTGGTTCCATACTTGTGCGGCATTGTTAAATACACCACCGGAAGAGGATTTGATCACTTCTTCCAGGGATTTATCGGCGTCAGCAGTGCCTTCCAGCAGACCATTCAGCTTGTCAACGTAAGTCTTGTGGTGTTTACCGTAGTGGTACTCCAGAGTCTCTTCAGAGATATGGGGGGCCAGGGCATTCATCGCGTAGGGGAGTTCGGGCAATTCGAAAGCCATGGTGTCTTCCTTCCTTTGTTTAGGGTTATTGGTGAGAGCATTCTACACGCGCCGTATGCCAGAATTAAGCCGGCGCAGTAGAATAGGGGATTTTGGGACGTTTTCCTCGAACTCAAGGGGTGGTGTTTGATGACACCAATGTTTTGCTGTCGTCTATTCTTACTTATGGCCGATTACTTTTTCGTCAATTTTTGGTATAACTGCCGCATAATTCGACGAATCTGTCCCGGCTTGATTGTCTCTAAGTAATGAATTTAGCGGTGCCGGGCGGGACAATCCCGAACTGACCAGTACCGAACCCACCAGATTAGTTACCGGGTGTATTGATACATGCAACGTAGAGAGCCCACACTGGACGGCAGCGCCGCCATCGAACCCGCACTGGAGCCCAGCTCTCCTGAGCGCAGCGAGCAGGCCCAGGAACCACAAGTGATCGTTGAGGAGCGCCGCGGTGGCTTCTCCTTCCTAGGCCTCTGTGCCTTGGTCTTAGCCATGGGGGGACTTGCTGCTTCTGGTTTCCTCTACCAGCAGTGGCAGGAAAGCCGTACCCAGCTGGTCAACGCGGAGAATCGCATAGCCGATGCCGAGAACCGGATTGCTGAGCTGGAGAAGCGCTTTAGTCTCTCTGATGAGGAGTCTACAGCTTCCGTTGAGGTGCTGAGCGCCAAGGCCAAGGAGAACTCCTCCGAGATCCGTAAGCTTTGGGGGGTGGCTTACGATACCAACCGCAAGAGTATTGCAGCCAATAAGGCCGCAAACGAAGCCAACAAGAAACAGGTTGCTTCACTCAACAGCAAGCTCGGTAGCCTCGATGCCAGTGTGAAAAAGATTGCTGCGGTTGAATCTGCCCTGGCGGAATTGCGTAAAGGCAGTATCGAGAGCAAGCGTGAGATGACCGACAAAATTTCACGCCTGGAGCGTCAGTTGGCCTCTGTGCGCAGTGATCTGACTATGCGTGTCGGAGCCAATGAAGAGGCAGTGGAGTCTATTGATGCCTACCGTCGCTCGGTGAACAAAGATCTGGTACAACTGCGCGATGCGATTCGCTCTCTGCAGTCCAGTGAGCCTACAGCCTCCTCAATGTAGTTTTTCAGGGGCTAGAAAAGGCGAACCTTGGGTTCGCCTTTTTTATTGCCTGTGGAAAATTTATCGCCATTTTAATAACAGGCCAATAACCCTACATTTCGTGTAGAATCGCCGGCCTTGAGACGTTAATCGGAGTTGGGCATGACCACTATCCGCCAGGATGATCTGATCGACAGCGTTGCTGATGCGCTGCAATTTATCTCTTACTACCACCCACAGGACTTCATTCAGGCCCTGAACAAGGCTTATGAGAAAGAGGTCAACCCGGCGGCCAAAGACGCCATGGCCCAGATCCTGATCAATTCACGGATGTGTGCCGAAGGCCACCGCCCTATCTGCCAGGATACCGGCATTGTCACCGTGAAGTTGAAAGTGGGTATGAATGTGCGTTGGGAAGCGGACATGAGCGTTACCGACATGGTCAACGAAGGTGTGCGCCGCGCTTATCAAAATGCCAGCAACGTTTTGCGCGCCTCTATTCTTGCCGACCCAGATGGTGCCCGTAAGAATACCGGCGATAACACTCCGGCAGTGATTCACTTTGAAATCGTTCCTGGTGAAACTGTGGAAGTGTATGTGGCAGCCAAAGGTGGTGGCAGTGAAGCCAAAACCAAATTTGCCATGCTCAACCCCTCTGATTCTGTAGTGGATTGGGTTCTGAAGATGGTGCCTCAGATGGGGGCGGGCTGGTGTCCGCCGGGCATGCTGGGTATTGGCATTGGCGGTACTGCTGAGAAAGCTATGTTGCTGGCCAAAGAATCCCTGCTCGATCCTATCGATATCCAGGAGTTGCAGGAGCGCGGTGCCTCCAACCGTGCCGAAGAGTTGCGCCTGGAACTATACGATTCCGTCAACAAGCTGGGTATTGGTGCCCAGGGCCTGGGTGGCTTGACCACTGTCTTGGACGTGAAAGTGAAGGATTATCCCACTCACGCAGCAAATAAGGCCGTAGCAATTATTCCCAACTGCGCCGCCACTCGTCATACCCACTTCACTCTTGATGGCTCTGGCCCCGCGCGCCAGACTCCGCCGAAGCTGGAAGACTGGCCGGAAATTACTCGAGAAGCTGGCAGCAATACTCGCCGTGTCAACCTGGATACCGTTACTGCAGAGGATGTGCAGAGCTGGCAGCCCGGTGAAACCTTGCTGCTGAATGGCAAGATGCTTACTGGTCGCGACGCCGCTCACAAGAAAATGGTGGATATCCTAGCGAAAGGGGAGAAGCTGCCAGTGGACCTGACTGGCCGCTTTATCTATTACGTAGGGCCGGTAGATCCTGTGCGCGATGAAGTAGTTGGCCCCGCAGGCCCAACTACCGCCACCCGTATGGATAAATTTACGCGCACCATGCTCGAAGAGACCGGCCTGCAAGGGATGATCGGTAAGGCAGAGCGTGGCCCAATGGCAATTGAAGCGATTCGTGACAATAAAGCGGTGTACCTAATGGCTGTGGGTGGCGCTGCGTACTTGGTGGCTCAGGCGATTAAAGCCTCCAAGGTAATTGCCTTTCCGGAGCTGGGTATGGAAGCCATCTACGAGTTTGAGGTGGAGGACATGCCAGTAACCGTAGCAGTCGATAGCCAAGGTGAGTCTGTGCATACCACGGGACCATTAATCTGGAAGGCAAAAATTGAGGAGGGTATCGCCTAAGGGCTGCCCCAATTTAAACAAGCCGGGTCCGCGAGGTTCCCGGCTTTTTTGTCTTCAAGCTTTTAGGGATTAAGTTTGGCGGGACTAGGTTGTCTTCTCAGCTAGTCACGGTAAAACAGGCATAGTAAAAGCCTAACCTGATGCCTCAATTAGATTCATCCTGGTACAGCCCACTCCAAAAGCCTCTACATCCCCAGCTCTGGGTAAAGCTGCAAAATGGTTTCTCTTAACCAGCGATGGGCGGGGTTGTTGGTTTGTGACTTATGCCAAATCAGCTGCAGGCTGACCTTGGGGAAATCCATAGGCAGCTCAATTGTACGAACAGGTAGTGCTCGGTAATGAGAGGACTTCATCATCCTTGCGGGTACAACGGCAATTAAATCGGTGGTGGCGACTATATGAGGAAAGGAGGATAGGTGAGGGACGCGCAGGCAAATATTGCGCTGCAATTTATTCGGTCTGGCCAGCCTCTCCATCGGTGAGCCTACGGGGTTTCCTCTCAGCAATGATATTTGTGGTATTGATTGAAAATCCGCCTCAGAGATGGATTTTCCTACCTTCTCATTATGCTCCCCTGCGATCACCACCAATTCTTCTTCGGCAATAATCAGACTGCTGTAATTGGGAGATTCTAATGGTAAATAATCGATAATTAAGTCGACTTCACCATTGCTTACCATTCTGGAAGTCATCTCTGATTCGTCAGGTAATATTGTAAGCTTTATCCCTGGTGCATACTCTCGTAGCCAGGCACTGAGCCCTGGAATCATAAGGGTTTCCACCACATCTGGTAGAACAATCGAAAAATCCCGTTCTGCCTCGCGATGTTCAAAGTCGAGCTGCCGGAAGCTTGATCTCACTGCCCCAAGAGCCGTGTGAATGGAAGGGTGTAGTGCCAGCGCACGCTCGGTAGGGCGTAGGCCTTTTGCGGTGCGGATAAAAAGTGCATCGTTATAGGTGGATCTCAAACGCTTTAAGGCAGCACTTACAGCAGGTTGGCTCATGTGTAGCTTTACTGCAGCCCTAGTCAGGTTGCGTTCGACCATCAGGGCATCAAATACAGGCAGTAAATTCAAGTCCATTGATCTGAGATGATTCGACATTATCAATCTCACAAATAATGCTGTTAATTATTATTTATTAGAATTCAATCATCCGCCTGATTATATTTCTGGTCAATCAAATTCTTAAATTTTCTAGTGCAAATGATGAGGGGCACTCTTTACATCGCTATTAGATGGATGTAATCAAACTGCCGGGTTTTGATTGTTTATATAGTTTTACGGAATTCCAACGCTAATAAAAAGGAGCAAATATGTCGATCAATCACGATGCGGCCCCTTTCAGGGCTGGATACAGGGCGCGAGTGAAAGGCCGTTACCATGGATGGCTTCATCTGATGGGTATTCTAGCTATTGGTGCCGGAGTTTGTATCTTCTGCATGTTTCAATTGGATTTGTTAAAAACTTGGGAGCTGTTAGTGATCCCCGCAGGGACTGTTATATATAATTTTTCGGAATACGCTAGTCACCGTTGGGCTGGTCATAAAAAGATTCGGATTGCAGGGCTGTTTTATCGCAGACATACTGGGGATCATCACAGTTTTTTCTCTCCACCCCTGTTTTCTATTGACTCTACCAGAGACTGGAGAATAGTACTTTTCCCCACTTATTTAACTGCGACTCTTGCTTTAGTGATTGCACCAATTTTAGGGTACTTTTTCTCCATACTTTTTTCGATGAATGCTGGTTACCTCTTGATTGTGACTATGGTGGGAAATCATTTGGGTTATGAATTGTTGCACTTGGGATACCACCAGCCTCTAAATCATTGGTTCCATCGAGTTCCCGTTTTGCGTGAGTTGGCTCAATTGCATCGCATACATCATCAACGTAAGTGGATGAATAAATGTAATTTTAATTTGACTATCCCTCTGTTTGATCTTTTGCTGGGCACTTTTCACTGGAAATCTATTGGATCTTGTCAGAAGAATGAGAGTTAGAGCTCTACAGAGTGCTTGGTTCAAATAGAACCCGTCTTCTCCAGTTGGGTCAACATTAGTTCTCGAATAATCGGCACTGGCGCACTGCCAAAGCTTAGAAAGCTTTCATGGAATTCCTTTAAGTCGAATTTATCTCCGAGCTTTTTCTTTACTTCTTCGCGCAAGGCAAGGATATCAGTAAATCCGGCAAAATAGCTGGTGAGTTGAACCTGGCTGAGAGTTGCTCTACGCCACTTCCCCTCCGCCTCAGCCCGTTGTTGAAAAGCCCCATCAACCATTAAATTCATTGCTTCGGCTTCTGTCATTCCCTTGACTTGTACACCGTAATCCAAAATGGTGTTGGTAATCACGCGTAAATTCCACTTGTAGTACATCAGCCAGAGTTCCGGCGAAAAATCACCGTATCCAGCCTCCAGCATCATACGTTCGGCATAGACCGCCCAGCCTTCAATCATGGCGCTGTTACCGAAGATGGTTTTAATAATACTCGGAGACTGGTTGGCATAAACTAACTGGGTATAGTGACCGGGGATGGCTTCGTGAATGTTCAGTATTTGCAAAGTGTAATGGTTATATTCCCGCAGCAGGCTATTCGCTTGCTCATCACTGTAATTCTCTATGGGCAACACATTGTAATAGGTATTGGCATCCTTATCGTAGGGACCAGGCGCATTGATAGAGGCAACAGCAAAGCCGCGTAGATAGGGGGGGGTAGTGCGTACTATTAGTGGCTTTTCTTTGTCCAGGTCGAGTAGATTGTGCTGTATGACAAAGTTTGCCAGCTGTGGTATTTGCTTTTCTATCACCTCTTTGAATGTATCTTTAGTGGCATGATTAAGGGATAGTTTTTCGAGTAGGCGCCGGACCTTTTCCATTTGATTTGATGGTGCCTGGGTATCGGGAAAATGTTTGGGCCAAAGTTGCTCGGTGAGCGCCGCCATTTTACTGTGGACCTGTTTTTTTTCTTCCAAAGCACGCAGGTAGAGGGCGCTGGCACTGGTATCAATCTGAATATCAAAGCGGAATTTTTCTTCATATAGCTTTTCTCCAATACGGAAATCACGAAACCTTGCAGATTTTTCCAGGCTGGTTTGTAAATTTTTTAAAAAGTTTACATAGTCTTTTATCGCTTCACGGGAGGCGTGCAGACGTTGCCTGAATACTTCTTTTTCATCATCAAACATCTGGCTACTTTCTACCAGGTTTTCTACCCTAGTCCCAAAAACTTCCAGGGCACCTTCGTTCTGCTGAATAGCCAACATTAATTGTGGCGCGGCGGGCCTACGGATAGCCTGCTTTGCGGCTTGGTAGTAATCGGGAACCAAGCGCATACGCGTATTGAAGGTGCGCAGTCGGTTTTTGAGGGGGGCGTACTCGGTATTTAAAATCAGGGCAAAAGGATGGGATACGTTATATATGGAGGGGTCCCACTGGTAGGATTTGAAGGTGGTATATTCCCACTGCAGGCGCTGTAGGAAATTCATAATAAGCGCCATATCGGTGAGGGAAGAAATACTGAGTAATTCACTATCCAGAGCGGCGAACTTGCGTTCATAAGTTTGAGCGAAGTCCAGTAGATAGGCGCGGAAGGCCTTGTCAGGCACTTGTAAATGTATGGCAGCCTCATAATAGCCTTCGCGGACTGCCCAGGAAGGAAACAGTTTCCACAGACCGTTAACGAACTGTTGGCTCAGCTGCTGAAAGGCCAGTTCCATCTCGGCACGCATTTCAATCATCGTTTCAACTTGAGGGGGCACTATGCGCTTCCTATCGGTACCTTGGGGGCCACAGGCACAAACAAGAGTGAGCGACGTCAAAATCAACAGTTTAAGAGGGGCTTTCATGGCGATCCTTGCCAAAAGGGGTTTATAAACGCTTGTGTATCTGCTTAAAAATTATCATATCGGCCGGAGACCCTTGATCAGACTGAGAATGGTTGTTTACATCGTGAATTGATATCCAAGCATTTAGCACACTGTCCCATATTGGCGAGTGAAAACCGTAGATAATGCGTTTTTAACGTCTGCGCTTGTGTCGTGGAAGAGCCCCGGTTAGAGTGAGCCCCACGTGAAATAACCGATAATAAACAAGGTTTTGAGGATTTATTCATGACTGAGCTAGCCCAACAACAGTGTGAAGCCTGCCGCGCCGATGCCCCTCTCGTCAGCGATGACGAGCTGCCAGGATTGCTGCGCCAAATTCCCGATTGGACGCCAATGACCCGCGACGGCATTATGCAGCTGGAGCGCGTGTTCAAGTTCCGGAATTTCAAGCAGGCCTTGGCGTTTACTAACCGTGTAGGTGCCATCGCAGAAGAAGTGGGCCACCACCCGGCACTGCTTACCGAGTGGGGTAAGGTAACCGTGACCTGGTGGAGCCATGAGGCCAAGGGGTTGCATAAGAATGATTTTATTATGGCTGCGCGCACCGACCAGCAAGTAGATGCAGACTAAGCATCTCCCAAGGGCGCATCTAGCGCCCAATTTTCTGCCATCCCGCGTCATTTCTAAACTGAGGTTGCCCTAGAAGGAACCCTTCGGTTCTATTCACTCCCCTAAACACCTCCTGGTTCCGGAGTCGTGGAGTCGTTCGGTAGCCCTGTATATCAATAGTTGAAAGTGTGTGCCCTGGATAGAAGGAGAGAGATTTTGTCTGAGTATACTTCTACAGTGGTCTGGCAACGTGACGACCAGATTTTTACCGACAATCAATACAGCCGCGCTCATACTTGGCAGTTTGATGGCGGTTTGTCAGTTCCAGCCTCTTCATCTCCCCATATTGTCCCAATCCCCTACTCACACCCGGAAAATGTCGACCCAGAAGAAGCTTTCGTGGCGTCGCTATCCAGTTGTCATATGTTGTTTTTCCTTGCAATTGCCGCAAAAAGGGGTTTCGTCATTGATGAGTATCGCGATGAAGCGATAGGCGTGATGGATACAATAGAGGGGGGTAAGTTGGCCATGACTAAGGTCACCCTGAGACCTTTGATCCGCTTTTCTGGCGAAAAGAAACCTAGTCGCGAGCAATTGGAAAAAATCCACCATCTTTCCCACAAGCAGTGCTTTATTGCTAACTCCGTAAAAACAGAAGTGGTTACTGAGATTCGGGAGGTATAACTACTCATTGAAGTGAGTAGGTTTCATAAATACTCATGTAGACGGCAGTATGTTTAAAGTTATTGAAACTGTGGCTTCAGTTGAGGATTTTCTTCGCCTCAGGCAGATTAGTGGGCTATCCCCAAGAAGTCGGGAGGCCGCAGAGAAGGGGTTGCCAAATAGTCTCTATGGCATTCACATTCAAATTCGTTCAACCACCATTGCCATGGGGCGGGTGGTTGGTGATGGAGCCTTAAATTTTGAGATTGTGGATGTTGCTGTCGCCCCTACTTTTCAAGGTCAAGGGTTGGGAAGGGTTGTGATGGAACACATTATGTCTTATTTGGATCGTGAGGCGCTTCCTTCTGCTTATATTACCCTTATGGCGGATGTACCGGAGCTGTACGAGAAGTTTGGCTTTAAGTTAAGCAGCCCTGAAAGTGAAGGGATGTACATGTTGAAGTAGATTTATTTCAAAGTATGTAAATTCTTGGCTGTAATTAAGGCCATATTGGGTATCGGGCAGAGTGTTTTATATTCAGCGATGTTTTTAGAGTAACTTGTACACTTTGTGTTTCTTTCTGTTCATTTTTTTAGTGGCTTAAATACATCAGTGATATCTCCAACCAATTTGGGGTTCTTTGGGTCGGCAACCCGCTTTCCTGTGCCCTTTGAAAAATCGATTCCATGTAAATCTACCCAAACAATATTTGGATTTTTGATCCAGTTGAAATAGTAAATTCGGCGTTTTAAATCAATCACCGAAAGCCACCAAGTGGGATAAGTAGCTGGTTCTTCAGCTCCTTCTTCCTGATTGGGGCGGCTATAAGGTGCGCCAAAAGGAACGGCCACAGTACGGATAGCACTTAGGAGGTAAGAGACTGCCTGAATAGCATTGGCAGGTTTTGGTAGATTGTGTTGATAGTAAGATAATCTAACAAAACGGTCAGCGCCATCAATCCCTCCAGGTACAGATTTAAGCCCACCAAAGCCTTGGTAAAAAGGCAGGTTTTGAAGCTGCCATCCATATGGTGGGTCATTTGTCATGACCGAAAATTTCTTACCGTGATGTACAACTAATTTACCATCGATTATTTCGAAGATAGCTGAATCACCACTTGGGTCCTCTATTGCCATATGTGCACCAAGAACTTCGCCACCAACTTTCACTGGCGATATGCGTATATTTTTCATCCCAATGACAGCATCTGCGACTGTAGCATAGTTATCGAGAATAAAACGCAGCCAGCGCATATAGGATACTCCTGGCGTATTACTTGGTTTGGCGTAGCGGGTTGCTCCAAGATATAGAATATGTGCCGTTAGACCTTTCTCGTTAATTCCGTCGGTAGCACCGTCATTATTTGAGAAGCCATATTGGCGGGCATAAGGAATAATACTTTGTACAACACTTCCATATTTTGAAGTCCATTTGGCGGGGTTATGGCCGTCCTCACCAACCATCTTCATACCTCGAGGATTTATATAAAGAATATCCTCAAAAGAATGTCCCCAATCCATTGATCTGGCGGCAAAAACACCTTGCTCAGTATTCCAGGTAACCCGGGAGCATGCATAGAGTATCGATGGCCAGGAAAATAGGAGCAACGTTATAATCAACGACACTTTATTTGTAGCTGTTTTGATCACTTCATAACTCGTATATTTAGGGTGGTTAAAAGTATGCAGTTTAGTTGTCTTTTCTAAGAATATCTGTCTATCTTGGCTTCAAAAGAGCCAATATTTAACACATGATAAGCTTGTAGATTCCAAATTTTTTAATGGGTTCTTTTGGGGTTCGTGAGGTCGGTCTTATCTATCTCTGCCGAAAGATAAAAGTTTCTGAGCAATGTGCTAGGAATATATATAGATACGTGAGACCTTATGGTTTTGAGCAATTTGTTGTAGGGTTGGTAGGTTGATATTACGTCGTCTTTAGGTGTAGTCATCATTTCCTTATTAGGAGTTTTATTCTAAGTTGCTTATTTGTTAATTGTATTAAGTAGGTTGCAAGAATTTCAATAGATGTTGCGGTAAGTTCTCTAGATGCTTATTTTTTAATCTGTCTAATTTTTATTCTTTCTAATAGTTTATTAATGGAGATGAAAGACTGCGTGTGGGTAGGATGGCCACTGAGTTATAAATCCATAAAAAATTAATGTTACAGCCCCAGTTCTTTGACCGGAATATTTTTATCCTTTATTTTCTCTTTATGTATTCTTGATTGTATTTTGGCCTGTATGTTTTGTTGTTCAGTACGATATATAATGATAGTTTGTCGTGAAAAATTAATGTTGTCTCTATTATGTCGGGATTTGATTATGCGTTATGAAATATGGGCTTGATGGTGAGCGATGCTGCAATATGTTTACACTCAGAGATAAGATAACTGTTTAGACTATGAGAGAGATGAATGTATTGTCTGATTTATGGTCTTTGCAGTGTTACTCGTTAAGTTAGTAGGGTGTATATAGGTCAAAACTAGCTATGCGATTCGATGTTGGTTGAAAAGCTATGAAGCGCTATTGGGTATGTCTATTAAGATAATGCATGTTAAGCGCTTTTAGTTGAGTGGGGGGCTTTTTATCCTGTTTTGTTGATTTGAATTTATCACCAGCTAATAGAAGGAAATTTTAATGATAAAAAAAATAATTAAGGCATCATCTCTTGGTATTATGTTGCTGTTCAGCTTGTCAATTCAGGCGGAGACGAGAAGTGCGCTTGTGGGGGGGCGGCTGATCGATGGTTTTGGTAATCGGCCAATCGCAAACAGTGTTATTTTAATTCGGGGCGACAAAATTGAGGAAGTTGGAACGGTTGAAACGCTTCCCGTCCCCGACGGGTATCAAATTATTTCTACTGAGGGGATGGATGTCTTACCTGGACTTTGGGAAAATCATGCTCACCTAATGCTCAGTGGACACGCGGACTATGTGCATTGGGATAAACACTACCTACATCGCCTGACCAATGAAATAATGCCTGCTAGTGCAATACAATTGCTGCTAGCCGGGGTTACTAGTGTTCGTGATTTGGGTGCTCCGCTAGAAGCATCTATAGAGATAAAGCGCAAAATCATTTCTGGTGAAATTGCTGGGCCAAGACTATTTGTTTCCGGTCCATTTATCCAACATGAAGTTTATCCTGGTACTGAAGCTTTTCGTTGGTCAGTCTCTAGTGCCCCTGAAGCAAAAAAGAAAGTAAACTTACTGGCAACAGCTGGTGTCGATATAATTAAGCTGATTGACCATGACAAGATGACTATAGAAGTTGCTCAAACGGTCGTGGATGAGGCCCATAAGCATGGTTTAAAAGTTGTAGCTCATTCGCACCGCCCAGATGAGATCCGCAGAGGGCTGGCCATAGGTGTCGATAACTTTGAACATACAGGGCTGACAACAGCACCTGAGTACCCTGAAGATATCATCCAGTTATTAAAAGAGCGCACTGCTAAGGGTCGCGTTGCTGGAGGCCCGCTTTTCTGGACTCCAACCGTAGAAGGTCTCTGGAACTATAGTAACACTGTGGATAACCCGGAAAGGCTGGATGATACATGCTGGCACAAAGGACTAAAACCAGACACTATTGACGATATTAAACAGTCATTGAGAAACCCTGGGCAATTGCAGTACATGCAGTTAACTCCCTTACGTAAACCAACTTTGAAAAAGAAAATCTCCCAGCTTAAAGATGCTGGTGTGGTGTTTCTTGTGGGGACAGATAGTGGTATCCCAACTAAATTTCATTGCCAAAGCACTTGGAACGAATTGGCCGTTTTGGTTGAAGAGATGAATTTTTCCGCTATGGATGCAATTCGAGCAGCTACCTACTGGCCCGCAGTAATGATGGGGGTTTCGGACCAATCAGGGACTGTATCTAAAGGAAAATTTGCCGATATCATCGCAGTAAGAGGGGATGTGTTGAGGCATATTAACCTTCTATCCAATGTCTCATTGGTTATGAAAGGAGGAGTCCTCTATAAAAAGGGTGGACAGGCAATAGAATCTTACCCAACCTCCCAAAGGTAAAACCGAAGGAATCTCCTCTTAAAATATCAGCAAACAGTCCCATATACTCCCGTATAGTGTAAGTTATAGGCCAGTTTGGTAGCTCTAATGATTTTTTATTTTGAGCTTTATGGGAACTGTTTGCTTAGAAACTGTTTCATAACTTCTTTAGCGTAATTAACATGCAGGCAATATAGAAAAAAGCTCTGTATGAAGATAAGTAGCGATCCCACCTGACGACTAAACGGCGGTAGTTCCCTAGCCATGCAAAAGTTCGCTCAACTTTCCAGCGTCGCACATATCTCCTAAGCTTTCTGCCATCTTGTTTCGAAGGTTTTCTTCTATTCCTGCGGTGAGGGCAAATTAGGTCAATTTCACGGCGGGCCAAACTATGGCGTAGTGGATCAGAATCTGCAGCCTTGTCGTACACCAGTCGTCGAATTTTTGTATTTTCATAGGTAACATCGAGTAGTGGATGTAATAAATTTACTTCTGCTGGTGAGGCCGAAGTAACGGTGCCTCCCAATGGAATACCTTCGCCATCGACCACCACCATCCACTTTGTACCCTTGCCTCGCTTAGTTTTTCCGACTTCTGCTCCCCTTTTTTTGCTGAAGCAAAGCTACTATCCGAAAAGACTTCTTCCCAATTGAGCAGGGATCTTTGATCGAGCTGTCCGAGAAATTTTCTCCAAGCCTCCAACCAAGCGCCTTGCTCTTCCCAAAACTGGAGCCTTCTCCAGCAAGTACTCGGCGAAGGGTAAGATGGGGGGAGATCCTTCCATCGTGCTCCTGATCGCAAAATCCACAAGATACCTTCAAAACATGCACGGTTATCAATGGGTTTGGGACCTCCTTTTCCACGTTTTAGCTGGGGAAGGCAAGGCTCAATCAATTTCCACTGAGCGTCGGTTAATTCTGACTTAAATCTACTCACACTTACTGGTCTTATCATTCCATGAGGTCGCAAGAATAACTGATTTCAAGTTATGAAACAGCTTCTAGTAGGTAAAATTCATGTTCAGAAAATTTAGTTTTTAATCATCTAAAAAGAATTTGTTTTCCGGATTGTAATAGCAAAAGTCGTGATCTAGGTTCTTGCGAAAGCAGTAGGGGTCTTTTGCTTCCATTTCGTCCCATAACCCTAGGTTGGAGTAGTATGCAAAGTCTTGCTCAATCTTGAATTTATCTCCGCAATAGTAGGCGTAATTCCAAGCGGCTCCTCTTGCAACCATTTCTTGATTGATGTTGTACCCATTTGCAAACAGATAGCCAGTTTCTCTGCCGTATTGATCTCTTCCTGTCGATTGGAAATCCACAGTGCCAACTGACAATAAATGATTCAGGATTTGAGTAGCTTCTGGGCCATATATTTGCGTGCTGGGATAGGTTTCTGGTGCATCAATGCACTGAAGGCGTATCTCAACATATTCACCAGAGACGTATCCGTGAACTGTGTCACCGTCTATTATCCTGTAGTTAGTCAGTGGAGCCGCTTGTAATGAAGTGGAGAGTGTACACAGCAAAACTAATCTTTTCATTGGGGTTATCTGCGTCGTTGTTTTATGTGCGCAGGATAGGGAGTATTTATTACGTGTTTATTTATAGATTGTGATAGTAATAAATAGTTTTTGTTAAAGGGTGAGAGTGTTTTGAGAGGTGAGCATGAGGATGTTTCTTAATTCTAAGCGGTAGGTATCTAAGATCTGTCTGGAAATTTTTATTTTGAAACGTAATCGATAGGGCCCTCGAAATATGATGACCCTAGCGTAAATTAAAATTATGTCAGGATAGAGCGTTCAAGTGGATTCAGCAGTGTAATATTAATTTTTTTTGTTCTCTTAGCTCATGCTTCTCTATATGCAGCCCAGAGTAAGAATTCCCGGTTGCCATCGCCACCTTTAATTGGGCTGTCAATATATTCTTTAATCTCAAGTCCTAGTTCATCACATAAATATGCAATTTTCTGGCGTACTTGTGGGTAGAGGTTTGCATCACGCACCACCCCCCCTTTACCAATGCCCTCAGGTCCCACCTCGAATTGTGGCTTTACCAGGGTCAACAGCTGGCCTTCGGGTTTTAGTAAAGAAGGCAGCTGCGGCAGTATCAACGTTTGGGAAATAAAGGATACATCCATCACGATGGCATCAAAGCCAGTATCTGCGTAAGGAGAAAGTTGTGATGCCTCTAAATAACGGGCATTAATTCCTTCGAAGAGGTGCATACGTGGATCATCTATTAATTTTTGTGCTAGCTGATCTCGTCCTACATCTACCCCTACTACGGAAGTGGCGCCTCTCTGTAACAGGCAGTCACTAAAGCCTCCAGTAGAGCAGCCTACATCCAGGGCGTGCCAGCCCATAGGGTTTAATCCTGTGTGATCGAGTATCGCGGCAAGTTTTAGGCCGGCGCGGGAAACATATTGATCTTCGGGTAGTGCAGTGACTTCTAAGGCGCAGTTCTCACTGACGGATTGCCCAGCTTTGCGCGCCAGCTCCATGGGGCCGCCCTCGGATAGCGTGACCCTGCCGGCTTCAACCAGTTTTTTGGCATGGGTGCGGGAATTGGCGAGTTTTCTCTGTACTAGCAGTTGGTCCAAGCGGGTCATGTTTTGCTACTGGGTCCTGTCAAATGGTTAAGAATAGTGTGGCCATGCTAACCTCTGGCTCCCATAGGTAGAAGTGCGGCTCCGTTTCTAGTCGGGCTACTCTTTACTAAAGAGGGGGTTGTCGATGGCAAAAAGCGTTCTGAATAAGTTCAAGATCCGCAAAGGAAAGGTTTTTGAGGCGCCTTTAGAACAGGCTTTTGGGCGCCTGGTGACACCTTTTGAAGAGTTTATCCACCGGCAGAGCAGCAGTGGTATTTTACTGATGCTTTCTGCGCTGGCGGCGCTCATTATCGCAAACTCCCCCCTGGAAGATGTCTACATAACCCTTTTGCATATGCCCATCAGTTTCACTGTGGGAAATTGGGAGTTTTCTTTATCGCTACACCACTGGATTAATGAAGGTCTAATGACGATCTTCTTTTTTTTAGTGGGCTTGGAGCTCAAGCGGGAATTTATGGTAGGGGAGCTGTCCGATTTACGCCATGCGGTACTACCTGTGATGGCGGCAATCGGTGGCATGGTGGTGCCGGCATTGATTTATGCAGCATTCAATGCTGGCGGTGAGGCGGAGCGCGGTTGGGGCATCCCCATGGCCACGGACATTGCTTTTGCCGTGGGCTGTATTGCCTTATTGGGTAATCGTGTGCCTCGCGCGGTTGTGACTTTCTTAGTGGCTCTGGCTATTGTTGATGACTTGGGCGCCATTCTGGTGATCGCTATCTGGTATACAGAGCAGGTAAATATGACCGCGCTGATCGCTGCGGGTTGCCTGGTTGTGATCATGTGGTTGCTGAAGGCGGCTGGCGTGCGTAACTCCCCCCCCTATGTATTTGTGGGCATTCTGCTGTGGTATGAATTTTATCTGGCCGGAGTTCACGCCACCATTGCGGGGGTCATAACTGCAATGGCGCTGCCGGCGAAGCCCAAGTACGATCCAGTGGCGTTTAGTTCCTTTGTTAAAGATATTATCCGCAGCTTCGATCGCTGTTTCCGTCCCGGTGATAAAATCATTGCCAATGATGCCTTACGCGCACGGGTTATGGCCCTAGGCAGTGGCGTTAACCTGGCGCAGTCTCCTCTGCAGCGTATGGAAACCCGCCTGCACACTCCGGTTGGCTTTCTGGTGATTCCCATCTTTGCGCTCGCTAATGCAGGCATTCCCTTCGATAGCTTTACTAGCTCAAGTGCAGTTTTCAACCCGGTAACCCTGGGGGTAATCGCTGGGCTGGTATTCGGAAAGCTGATTGGGATTGTGGGGGCTACTTGGATCGGTTGGAAATTAGGCTTGGGCAGCTTACCTAAGTTGGCTAATTTTCAGCATATCATTGGCGTGGCATTACTCGGCGGTATCGGCTTTACTATGTCGATCTTTATTGCCGAACTGGCGTTCAGTTACCAGAATAACCTGTTGAATCAGGCCAAGGCAGGTATCTTACTGGCTTCTGTAATTGCCGGTATCGCCGGTTTCCTGGTACTGCGCACTGCGCCGGTTACTGAAGAGTTTGATGTACAGACCGATGGCCGGGAACCTGAGCCTGCGGGGGGCAGTGAAGCTCAGCAAGAAGGCTTAGAGAAGCAAGATAGTTCCGCTCAGGAAAATCCCGGTCGTCAACGTTGAGGGGCTTCCCGGCCTGGTCCTGCCATAGCAGGCCGTTTTGGGGTTTTCCCGGCTGAGTAAACTTCCAGATGTGAAATAAATTTCAAGAGAAATAATAATGAAACAAGTAGTAAAGGCGGTGTGTCTGTTGCCAATTCTGGCTGCACCTCTATTTCTTGCCGCCTGCGAGGGTAAAGCGCGATCAGAGGATAAGTTACGAGAAGCAGTAGAGGTTAAAGGGCAAAAAACTGCAATAGAAGGGAAAGGGGATATGTCCATGGATACAGTGGCCAGGGACTATGTTGCCCTGGTGTTGGAATTGGGTAATCACGACAAGAGTTATGTCGATGCCTATTATGGCCCGGCGCAGTGGCGAGAGCAGGCGGAGCAGAGCCAGGCCAGCCCGGCGGATATTGCCAAACGCGGTAACGCCCTCATCGCTCAGCTACCCGGGGACGGCGTGGTGGATGGTTCCCTTGACGGCCTGCGTCTACACTACCTGCGAACTCAACTGGCTGCGCTGGTGGCTCACGCCCGCAGCCTTGCTGGCGAAAGCGAGCGCAACTTTGCCAAAGAAGCGCGCGAGCTTTATGACACCGAGCCCCCCAGGCAAAATTTCACTAGTTTCGATCCACTCTTGCAGGAGTTGGATGAGCTGTTGCCCGGCAATGAGCCCCTAAGTGCGCGAGTGCAGGCGTTTCGGCAGCAGTATGAAATCCCAGTGGACAAGCTCCAAGAGGTTTTTGATGCAGCCATTGCGGAGTGTCGCAAGCGCACCAAGCAGTATATTCCGCTGCCACAGGATGAAAATTTTGCCCTTGAATATGTCAGTGACAAACCCTGGAGCGGTTACAACTGGTATCAGGGAGGGGCGCATAGCCTGATACAGGTGAACAGTGGCTTGCCGATTACCATTGATCGCGCGATCGACCTTGGCTGCCATGAAGGCTACCCGGGCCATCATACCTATAACGCGCTGTTGGAACAGACGTTGGTGGAAGACCGTGGCTGGGTGGAATACAGCGTGTATCCGCTGTTCAGTCCCCAATCTCTGATTGCCGAGGGCAGTGCCAATTACGGTATCGACCTGGCCTTTCCTGGGGAGGAAAAAAACCGCTTCGAGATGGAGGTACTTTATCCCCTCGCCGGGTTGGATCCACAAAGTGCACAAAAGTATGAGCGGGTGATGGGACTGGTGGATAAGCTCAGTTTTGCCGGCAATGAAATTGCTCGGCAGTATATCGATGGTGAAATTGCCCCAGAGCAAGTTGCGGTACTGTATGAGAAATACACTCTGATGAGCCCGGCCAAGGCAAAGCAGCGCAAGGATTTTGTCGATGCCTACGGTGCCTATGTCATTAATTACAACTGGGGCAAAAAACTGGTAGCTGATTATGTGGAGCGAGATACAAACAGTGCACAAGAGCGCTGGCAGCGTTTCGCCAAGCTGTTGTCGTCGCCACGCTTACCCTCTTCGCTAGACTGGTAGGCGCTAACAATGCACAAGGCGGAACTGCGAAGTTATTTACTTGCGCGACCAGAGGCGATTGAGGACTTCCCCTTTGGTCCCGATGTTGCTGTGTACAAGATAAAGGGGCGTATGTTCGCGACTCTCAGCCGCTACCGCGAGGTAGATGCGACCAATTTAAAGTGTGATCCCGATGAGGCTCAGGCCCTGCGGGATATCTTCCCTGGCGTGTTGCCGGGTTACCATATGAACAAGAAGCACTGGAATACTGTATTGCTCGATGGCACAGTGCCGGATTATGAAATTGAGCGGATGGCGGATCGCTCCTATGGCCTGGTGGTTAAGGGGCTGCGTAAAATTGAGCGGCAATCCCTTGAGCTGGCTTATGGCACGGATACCCTCTACCGCTAGAACCTCAGCAGATTAGCAAGACATTACTCAGGAGAGTTTGTGAACGATTTTATTGTCGATGTAACGGCAGAAAACGCCCAGCAGGTACTCATTGAAGAATCCATGAATCGCCCGGTTCTGGTGGATTTCTGGGCCGATTGGTGCGAGCCGTGCAAACAGCTGATGCCGGTTTTGGAAAAGCTCGCGAATGAATATGCGGGCCAGTTCCTCCTGGCAAAAGTGAATGCCGACACCGAGCAGATGATCGCCGGCCAGCTGGGGGTACGCAGCTTACCTACAGTTATGCTGCTCAAAGAGGGGCAGCCGGTAGATGGCTTTGCCGGGGTGCAGCCGGAAAGCCAGATTCGTGAAATGCTCGATAAATATCTGCCCAAACCCTGGGACATCAAATTGCAGCAGGCCCAGGCGCTGATTGGTGAGGGCAAGGTGGATGAAGCTCTGCCGTTGCTGCGCCAGGCTTACGCTGAATCCTCCGAGCGGGTGGATATTGCCAAACACCTGGCGGCGTTGCTGCTCGATCAAAACCGCGCTGCGGAAGCAGAAACCGTGCTCAGCAAAATTCTGCTGGCGGATCAGGATGCGGAATACCAGCGCCTGATGGCCCAGTTGGAGCTAAAACAACAGGCGGCGGATACCCCCGAGATTCAGGCGCTGCAGAAGGCCCTGGAGCAGAACCCGCAGGATTATGATTCCGCCTATAAGCTGGCGGTACAGTACAGTCAGGCCAATCGTCACGAGGAAGCCCTGGAGCTGTTGTTGGATATCCTGCGCAAGGATATGAATTTTGCCGATGGCGCGGCCAAGCAGGCATTTCTCGATATGGTGAAAAGCTTGGGTGCCGGCGACCCCATCGCCACCCAATATCAGCGCAAGCTGATGACGTTGATGTTCTAGACGTTTCAATCGTATTGCACTGTAAAGGGGCCTTGAAGGCCCCTTTACTTTATACACCGTTGAATAGTGAATCAGCAGAATGCATAAGCTCTGTATCTATATACCCTCAAGTCATCTGGAAGTTGTCAAAAAAGCTCTGTTTAACGCCGGAGCTGGCAGAATCGGCGACTACGACAGTTGTTGCTGGCAGGTATTGGGTGTCGGTCAGTTCCGGCCACTAGCGGGCAGTCAGCCGTTTATTGGTGAGTCCGGGCAGATAGAGCAGGTAGAGGAATATCGGGTTGAGATGGCGTGTGCCGATGAGTCTGTGGATGCAGCACTTGAAGCCCTCTACCAGGCACATCCTTACGAGGAGCCGGCCTTTGACCTTTGGCGCCTGGATGAGCGTTGTGGCGGCAAAATTCGCTAGTGACAGGATATAAACAGTATCCTGCCATTCGCGAGAGAGGGCTTTAAAGGTTATCCAGTGCCTGCTGGCGCTGCTGACTGTTTTCTTTTAGCGCTTGAACCTCTTTCAAAATCTGTGAAATCCGGCTATCGCCCTCACGGTTCTCCTGCAATAGCTGTGCCTGGGGGCCTTGTGGCTGAGCATCGTTGCTGGGTGTGGCGGGCAGGGTATTGATGGGTTTTATCCGATGTATACGTACATGAGTATCCAGGCCCTCGGGTATCGAATCAGAGAAGTGCCAATTGCCCTCACTGTCCCGCCAGCTAAATACCTCCCTGGTCTGTTTATGTTGCTCTTCTGGCAAAAGGCCACTGGATTCCACCAGGGTTTCCAGTTGCTCGGCAGATTTCTGAGTACTGTCGCTTACCGCTTGAATGGCGCGTTGGCCTTGCTGGCGAACTGTGTCCAGAGTCTTCTGATCGGGAAGCCAGTCTTGGGGAGACATAATCGGTTTGCCATCGGGGCCGGGAATCAACATGGGTAAGCCCACGCCTACTAATAACAGTACCGCAAGCATATAGGCGTATTTCATTGGAACATCCTTTTTAAATGTACCCAGGTGGGTGAGTGCTTCTCCCACCCAGAGTCCTCTTCCAGTGCACTATCTTCAGCTTGGCTCGCGCTGTAGCTACCACTATAGCTTCCGCGAAATAACACCCCGGTGCAGCTGGTATTGCCCCTGTTCTGTGTCGTTGAAATAGTGCTTGAGAGTTTTATGCATGATCGGGAAGGCAATTTCAGCCCAGGGGATTTCTTCCTGGCGAAATAGTGACACTTCTAGTGACTCCGGCCCGGGGCCAAAATTCGTATCGGTGAGCTCTCCGCGATACATCAGGTAAACCTGATTGATATGCGGAATGTCATAAATTGAATAAAGCTCGTCCACACGAATGCTGGCACGTGCTTCTTCCCAGGACTCGCGCAAAGCACCTTCTTCACTGGTTTCACCGTTTTCCATAAAGCCGGCGGGCAGGGTCCAGAGTCCCAGGCGCGGCTCAATGGCGCGTTTACACAGTAAGACCCGGTCTTCCAGGTAGGGTAAAACACCGACAATCACACGCGGGTTGATGTAGTGGATGGTGCCGCAATTGCCACAGAGGTGGCGAGGGCGGTCATCGCCTTTTGGGATGGAAAATGTGACGGCATTACTGCCGCATTGGCTACAAAATTTCATGGCGTCAGTATACCCATGCAAGATTCCAGCGCCAGCTTCCAGCTTTTTGACGCCTATAGTTGTTAAAGGTGTTGAAGTTCATAGGGCGGTGCCAGCTTTACTATGGCGCGTATTTTATTTTTTTGGCTTGTGCTGATCGCCTTGGCGGCCTGTGGCGGCAAAGACGATAAGCAAAAGGCACCGCCACCGCCTCCTGTAGAGGTGCTGGTGGTGCGAGAACAGCCAGTGATTCCGCGCTTTGAATTTGTCGGCCGGGTGGAGGCCACCGATGAGTATAAGGTGCGCCCCCGCGTGCAAGGTTATATCCAGAGTCGTGATTTTAGAGAGGGGGAAACGGTTAAGAAAGGGCGCCTGCTATTTGAAATAGATCCGCGCCCATTTATCGCTGAATTGGATAACCAAAGCGCCAATTTGGAGCGCGCCGAGGCAACTCTGCGGATCGCTGAGCGCAATTATCGACGTGGTCGAAAGTTGGTCGCTACAGGTGCTATCAGCCAGGTGCAGATGGATGAATTACTGGGCACTTTTGAAGAGGCCAAGTCACAGGTCGATGCAGATCGGGCCAAAGTGGAAAGTGCTCGCCTAGACCTCTCCTACACAAAGATTTACGCGCCACTTACCGGCCGCATTGGTCGTACCCAGTTCACTGAGGGTTCCCTGGTGGGACCTGATTCGGACCCGCTCACTACCATCGTCAAGATGGACCCAATCTATGTGTTGTTTGAGGTTCCTGAAAACCAACTCTATGCCGTACAGGTGGATGCCGAGCGCCGCCGCCGGGAGGGGTTGCCGCCAACGAGGCTGGATGTGCGTATAGAGCTACCGGATGGCAATTTTTACCCCTATCAGGGCAGGATTGTATTTATCGATAACCAGATAGACCCCAACACCGGGTCCGTAGCGGTACGCGCACTCTTTCCCAATCCGGGCAGCCTACTGGTGCAAGGACAATTTGCTCGGGTCTCAATCCGTTTGTATACCGGCAGTGAGGCACTTAAACCGCTGGTGCCGCAATCTGCAGTGCTGGAGGACATGCAGGGGCGTTACCTCTTTGTGCTGGGTAAGAAAAATATTGCTGAAAAACGCTATGTCACTTTGGGGCAGCGGGAGGGGGAGCTCTGGGCGGTTAATCATGGTTTAGTTGCTGGGGAGTCGGTCATCGTTAACGGTTTGCAGCGGGTTGTTTCGGGCAAGCCAGTGACCCCTCAAAACACGCCGCGGAACCCCTACGACGCATCAGAAAAGCCGGCGGAGCCCGCAAGCGGTGGCGCTTCTCCCGTAGGTAAGCAAAGTACCAAACAGCCTATAGGCTTCGGGCAGGGGACACTGCTCCCCGATGACATGGAACTTCCTGAAGGTGTGGAGGAGGGCGAACGCCACCGATACGAGGGACAAGAGCATGATTATAAATAGCCCGCCTGAAATGGGGGGGGGCTTAGCGAATTTATGATCAGTGCCTTTTGCATACGGCGGCCCCGTTTCGCTTTTGTCATCTCCATACTGATCTCTCTTGCGGGTATTCTCTCGTTGCCATTATTGCCGGTGGCGCAATTTCCAGAAATTACTCCAGCCACAATAAACGTCGCAGCCAATTACGCCGGGGCCAGTGCTGAAGTTGTGCGCGATAGTGTTGCCGTGCCCATCGAATCCCAAGTGAATGGCGTGGAAGGCATGGATTATATGTCCTCCACCAGTGGCAACGATGGCTCTTATAGTCTCACGGTAACGTTTAAATCTGGTTATGACGATGATATCGCTCAGGTCAATGTACAGAACCGTGTGGAGCAGGCCACGCCGCAATTGCCAGAGGATGTAAAGCGCGATGGTGTGGTGGTTTCCAAGCAAAGCACCACTTTGCTATTGGTCGTGAACTTATTTTCTCCTGAGCAGAAATTCGATGAACTTTTCCTAGCCAATTACGCAGAAATTTATTTGAAGGATGAGCTGGCGCGCGTATTGGGTGTGAGCAGCGTAGTTATTTTTGGCTCGCGCAATTACGCCATGCGCCTGTGGCTGGACCCGAATAGGATGGCGTCCCTGGACGTTACCACCGAGGATGTTATCAGCGCGGTACGGGCACAAAATGTGCAGGTAGCGGCTGGGCAGATTGGCTCGCCGCCCATTCGCAAGGACCAGCAATTTCAATACAACATCCTGGTGCAGGGGCGCCTGGTGAATCCCAAGGAATTTGAGGAAATTACTATTCGCGCCAAACCCGATGGCGCCATGGTAAAAGTGAAAGATGTGGCGCGGGTGGAATTGGGCAGTGAGTCCTATTCCTCCTATGGGCAATTGGATAACCAGGCTTCGGCAGTGATCGGTGTTTATCAGTTGCCGGAAGCCAATGCCATTGAAGTGGCTGACGGCATCAAGGCCAAGGTCAAAGAGCTTTCCCAGCGTTTTCCAGATGGCCTAAAGGCAGAGATCCTCTACGACACCACTCTGTTTGTGCAGGCCTCTATCAAAGAGGTGGTGCAGACACTATTTATTGCCCTGATTTTGGTGATCGCGGTGGTCTTCCTGTTTTTACAGGATTGGCGCTCCACCCTGATCCCCGCTATTGCCATCCCTGTTTCACTGGTGGGCACTTTTGCATTGATGCTGGCGTTTGGTATGACTATTAATACCATCACCTTGTTTGCGCTGATTCTAGCGATTGGCATAGTGGTTGATGATGCGATTATTGTGGTGGAAAACACCCAGCGACTGATGAGTGACGGCCTAACGCCAAAGGAGGCTGCGTTGCAGTCTATGCGTGAGGTTACTGGGCCGGTCATTGCCACTACGCTGGTGTTGTTTGCGGTGTTTGTACCGGTCATGTTGATGCCGGGTATCACCGGAAAAATGTATCAGCAATTTGCGGTTACTATTTCTATGTCGGTCGCGATTTCCTCCATTAATGCGCTTACCCTGAGCCCGGCACTTTGCGCCAGTATTTTAAAAGTGGGTAAGGAAGGCGAAGTTGCCGGAGTGAAAGAGACCGGGGTATTTGGTTTTTTCAACCGAGGGCTGCATCGCTCCACCAATTTTTATGTGGGCATGGTAAAAGCCTGCGTAAAGATTCCGCTAATCGGAATTATCTCCGTTATCGGTATTTTCCTGTTGGCCTTTTGGTTGTTTAGTAGTATCCCCACTGGCTTTATCCCTGATGAGGACCAGGGCACGTTTATGCTACATGTGCAATTGCCGGATGGTTCCTCCCTGGAGCGCACTGGCCCGGTGGTGAATCAGGTTACAGACATATTATTGGAAGAACCCGGTATGGCCCATGTGGTGGGTGTGCCCGGCTATAACCTGCTTACCAACAGTGTCTCATCTAATACCGCAATGATGTTTGCGGTGTTAAAACCCTGGGATGACCGCACCAGTGAAGAGGATCACCAGTTCGCCATTATGCAGCGGGCACAGAAAAAACTTGCGCAGATACCCAACGCACAGATTATGCCTTTTGTCATACCACCCCTGCCGGGTATCGGTACCGTGGGAGGGTTTGAATTTGTGCTGGAGGATTTGCAGGGGCGCAGTATTACAGAATTATCACAAGTAATGATTGATCTGCTGGGTGCGGCCAATCAGCGATCGGAAATTTCCCAGGCCTTCACCAGTTTCCAGGCGGCTACCCCCCAGTTGGAATTAAAGATCGATAAAGAAAAAGCGCACGTACTCGGTGTGCCGTTGCCAGAGGTTTATTCGACACTGCAGACTTTTCTGGGCGGATATTACATAAACGACTTTAATTTATATGGCAAAGTATTCCGAGTGATCGCCCAGGCAGATGCGCAGTTTCGCGATGACGAACAAAATCTGGCGGGCTTCTATGTGCGCGCCAACAGTGGTGGTCTGGTGCCGATTACCTCGGTCTCCACTATTGAGCCGGTTGTGGCACCACAAACTATCACCCGCTACAACCTCTATAACAGCGTGACGATTAATGGCGCTCCAGCGCCGGGTTACTCCAGTGGTCAGGCCATGGATGCCATGGAGGAGCTGGCCTCCAGGCTGCCGGAAGGCTACGGCTATGAATGGACCGGGATCAGTTTACAGGAGGTTACCTCGGGCAATCTGGCTCCCATCCTGTTCAGTTTGGCCATAATATTTGTGTACCTGTTTTTGGTGGCCCAGTATGAGAGCTGGAGTATTCCTATTGCGGTGCTCTTGTGCGTGCCTATTGCGATTTGCGGTGCCATGTTGGTGGTGTGGATGGCCGGATCTATCAATAATCTCTATACCCAGATCGGTTTGGTATTGTTAATTGGTATGGCGGCGAAGAGCGCAATTTTGATTGTTGAATTCGCCTGTGTGGAACGGGATAAAGGCAAGTCTATTGCCGAGTCTGCGATTTCAGCCACCCGCCTGCGTTTCCGGGCAGTATTGATGACGGCTATGTCGTTTATTCTCGGAGTGATACCGTTGCTGGTAGCCACAGGCGCGGGTGCCGTAAGCCGTATTTCCCTGGGGTTGGTCGTGTTTGGCGGTATGCTCGCAGCCAGCCTGTTCGCCACTTTACTGGTGCCTGTGTACTACGCGTTGGTGCAGGCGCTTCGTGAGAAGCTCAAAGGGGGCTATACGCCCCAGTCCCAGCTGGATGCAGCTTCGGCTGAGCGGCAGTAACTGGCTGGGAGCCGCAAATGGAGATTGCGGTATACAGCTCGGTGTTATCACCGGGAATCGGTATGATGAACTTTAGGGAGCCTTTGTTGTATGAGGCGGGATAAGTGGATATGTTATCGATTATCGAAAAGAAAATTTCCCAGCAAATAGAAGAGCTGGAGGCTGGCGTACCAACAGGGCCAGAATTGTATGGCCATGCCGCAGTGTTGATTGCTCTTACCGAAGAGCCAGACCCTCATGTAGTGCTGACTAAGCGCGCCGATACACTATCTACCCATTCCGGAGAAGTTTCCCTACCGGGCGGGCGTTGGGATGCCACTGACCCCTCCCTGCAATATACCGCCCTGCGCGAAGCTCAAGAGGAAGTGGACCTGCCTATGAATCAGGTGCGGATGCTCGGCCCTCTGTGGCCGCGCACTACTCGCTGGCAGGTACATGTCACTCCCTGGGTGGGGGTGATCTCACCGGATACCCATCTCAGGCCCAACCCTGGTGAGCTGGATGCAATTTTTCGTGTGCCTTTGTCGTTTTTTCTTGACGATCCCCGTATCCGCACTGACCGAATCACTATCGATAATCAAGCTATTTATCTACCCGCCTACCAGTTTGGCGACTATGAAATCTGGGGCTTTACTGCCGGAGTATTAACCGAGTTCCTGGTAAGAATACTGGGCGCTTCTATTGGGCGCAGGGATGATGTGCCATTACGTACATTGAATTAGCCCTGCTCTAGAAGAATATTTCACGGATTCGGATTTTTTGATACTCGTTATATTGGTAGCTTTAATCTAATATCAGTTCACCCAAGTCTTTCCAGGCATCCTCTAAAAGACTTAACTGGTCACGAGTATTGGGATCAGCAGTAAGTATGGGAAAATCAGGATCATTCGGTAGCTTAGCAATAACGCCACGGCGGCATTGAAATAGCCAGCTGCCGTCTACCTTGACTAATTCATCATGGTATTCTGCGGCTACGGCAACGCGATAACCAGAGCGAGTCACTAAAATAAATACTGTAGTTGCTTTGCCTGAGGCAGATTGCCCATCTTCTGAAATATGATGTAATGGCGAACAGGTAATATGCCGGCTACCCAGTTTGTTGTGGATGACTGCATAGCGCTCTAGTTTTTCCCTTCCTCGGATTACTCGATTGCCATGCTCGAAGCGACCGTCAAGTGTAAAAAGTGACGCCCAACCTCGGGCATCACAGTTATCGATAGTTAAAGTGTAGCGAGCAAGTAGGTCGCTAATTGCGAATCGGTCTCTGAATAGCTGAAGTTCACTCATCATTTTATCCACTGATTATTTCGTTTCACTATTTATGAAAATAGCTCCTAAGCCGTGTTTCTGGAGATCACTTACAGGTGCAGCTTCTCCAGCCTGTACCCTGGTGTAGAAAAAATTAGGATGCCGCCGAAATAACTTTTGGGTACAAAGAGGCTTTCAAAAATCTATTATTCTTGCTTAATACCATAAATGGGCAGCTTAAGGATAAGCATGTCATGCAGACTGATGTTTCGATGGATCGCGATAAGACTCCGTTTTTTGACTGGGTGGCCAGGACAGATGATTTTGTAGTTAATGAACGCTGGCGCCGCTGGAAGGAGCTGATGGAGGCTGGTCTACCTTACCGCTGTGAATTGTTGCTCAAGTCTCATCATAACAGCGCGTATTATGGGGAATTTGCAGTATCTTCCAATCCTGAAACGGGAGATTCATTTGCTCGAGCCTGCTTCTCTGGGAATTCTTTTCATCGAGCAAGCAATCACTTGAGTGATGGCTATGCCAATTATACATTGATATATCTTTTATCTGGCCGTGGTGCTATACAGCGTGGGAGTTATTTTACCCCGATGAATCCCGGTGGACTCTACTTGGTTGATCTGGCGCAGACAATTACTCATGATTTGGTTCATGAAAGTCGCTCGCTATTGTGTCGCATTCCCCGTGAGAAGCTCGAGGGGTTTCGTTCAGGTCCCAAGGATAACTGTCCTCTGACCATAGATGGTAGCAGTGGTCCCGGCCTCTTATTACGTAATTATCTTTTGCTGTTTCCCCAGGCCAAACAAAGGTGCACTTTTGCTTCTTCCAGCTTTCTCTTTAATCCGATAGCCGAATTAATTATTGCCTGTATCCAGGAGAGTCGTGGCAATTTGCAGGCGGAGTCGGAAACTCCGAGTCGCTTAAAGTCTATTTTTCAACAGGCTTGCAGGCTGATTCAAAAACACTGTTGTGACTCGGATTTGTCCGCGCCACAGCTGGCAGCGTCATTGGATATCTCAACCTCCTATTTACATAGAGCGCTGCGTTTTCATAATACCTCTTATATTAACTTGGTGAGACGTGCCAGGGTGGAGGCCGCATCCGCACAGTTATTGGCAGCCGGGAAAAATGCAAGTATTTTACAGGTGGCGTTCAATTGTGGATTTAACGGCACCAGCCAGTTTTCCCGGGCATTCAAAGAGGAGCTGGGTCTTAGCGCTTCTGAGTTTGTAAAGCGCTCTTTTGTGAAGCGGGAAAGAACTCTGGCACTTGAAAATTGACCCTATCTTTAGGGATTTTTCTTTTCATTTATAATGAATTTTATCGGATACTAAGGCTAAGGTCCTACCTGTGCTCAATAGCCCCTCAGTCGAAGATAACTCGGAGGCTAGTGATAAGATGACATTAATCTTCTCAGAATCTTGATGAAGTGTTGAACCTTTGGCGGAGGCCTTTTAGAAAAAAGGTGCATATAGTGAACGGGAGTTGAAGCTATTGTGACTAGATGCCTTAAGGAGTCTTCTCTAACCAATTTTTCTGCAACAATGTCTGGTAGTCTTGCAACCCCTAAACTCATTGTTGTCATTTGTAAAATGTTATGTAGTGAGTTGCAGCGTATCTTGGGAATAACTCGAATCTCTTTTTTACTACCCAGCTGATATTTCACCGGGGTGCCTTGCCAATCATTGATGATATGTTGCCAGTTGCGTAATTCGGTAAGATCGTCAGGTATTCCTCCCTGTTGCTCTATATATCCTCTACTCGCATAGAGGCTTTCCCGGAGTATTCCCAGCTTTGACACTTTGGCGGATTGCATATCCAGGTTGCCTACACGAATTGCCAAGTCTACTTGGGAATCAATCAAATTCATTGGGGCATCATCCGCCAGTAAACGAACCCCCAGCTGTGGATGCTGCTCGTTAAGCTGTCTAATTGCAGGGACTATAACCGGCTCGCAGAGCGCGTGGGGAGCTGTTATTGTCAGTGTGCCCGAGAGTTCTTTGTTATTACTTTTTAAATCGGCCAGGGCGTTGTTGTAGATATCCCGGATCTCGCGACAGTGAGCGTAGAATTGGGTTCCTGTCTCCGTCAGTGAAAGCGAGCGGGTGCTCCGGTAAAGCAACCTTGTACCGAGATCTTCTTCCAATCTAGTCACTGCCTGGCTAATTGCCGACTTGGTACGTACCAGCTTGTCTGCTGCGGCAGTAAAGCTGCGGGCCTCAACTACGGCTAAAAATATTTGCATGTCCTCTAGACTGGGTTTCATAGTTTAATTTCACTAAACACTAATTTGATTGAATGTGTGTTTATCACAGGCGGTGCGTTAGGGCAATATGCTTGTGGAAGTTAAAGATCAAGCCTTTATCAAGAGGAGTTGGATATGAACAAGATACTTATTGAGAAAACTATTGTGGCCAGCGAACAGTGGAAGTCGTTTTTTAATCAAGGGAATGCTGAGGGCTGCGCTTCAATGTATGAACAGAATGCTCAAATGAATGCCAGGCCGTTTGGTGTATTTCTAGGTCGGGAGCAGATAAAAGCTTTCTGGCAAAACCTAGTGGCTCAGGGATTCTCTGATGTGGCTTATCAAGATACCGAGATTGAGGTAGTTGATGGTTCCTCAACAGTTCTTACCAGTAAGTGGAAGATGAACAATGCGCAAGGAGTTATCACTCGGGAACTATGGGTCCTGCAAGAGGATGGAACCATGCGCCTGCGCGAGGATGACTTTGAGGCTATAGAACCAAGCTGAAGGTAACAGTATAAATACTTCTGATTTTCGCTGCTAACTAGCAGTATCGCCAATGCTCGCTGGCCAAGAATTTTTGGTCAGTTTTAATGAATAGATATTTTATAGGTGTTAAGTGTAACAAAAACAGATCCACCCTCGACTAAGAGGTGCTTTTTCAATTAAAGGGTGTGTAGTTTTCTTTGAGAATTAAAAAGCAGTTTTTAATTTTTTAATTAAATTGGGTTAACGTAAAGGATATACAGGATGCCAGAATATCATCATAAGTTTCAGTGTAATAAGTGTGGTATTTTTGTGGTTGAAAATGGTTCTCCGTTACCTCCTCCGGTGATGGAACATGCCTATTACCATGCCCATAATGTTATCAGTCAGTTTGGTCCTATCTACAAGGGAATAGCCCCTAAGCGCCGGCCAATGTTGCATTGCCAAAAATATGTCAAATATATTCAGACAGTACCGAAGGCTGGCTCTGCCCAAAATTTAGGGAATCAGGCCGTCAATAAAGTTAGAACACTAGCCAGGGACCGTGGCGGAAATGGTTCGAACACACCGAGTATGGTAGCAGTTATGTACGACAGTGTATTAGAACAGTGGTTTGAAGGATCAACAGGGAATGGAACCAGTCGAGGATATATCCCGAATACGATTTGGAACACTATTCCGGCAGAACTGGATGTAGACCGATATATCTTTGGTCGAACCTGTGCTGAGGTAGACTGCCTGAGAAGGGCATTCAGTCAGCGGCGTAAATCAGGAGAAAACAGTCAATCTATCAAAAATAGTATTTTTGCGGCTCGTCAGCCCAATAAGCACAAAGGGAAATCGGATAGAAGGCCTCCTTGTGGTGCATGTAAGGCATGGATAGCCAGAGCTGGGGCTAAAGCATATTAATTCTTTTATTTTATTATCGAGACATTGCGGCTTAGCATAGTGAGTGGGGGCCGATCATCAATGTGTTTCTACTCGCTGCACTAAGTGTACTGACGGATGCGCAATTGAAGCCCTATTTCTAGTCAATGATTAGCCCTCTGAGGCTGGAGTGGGAGGCTTTTTTATTACATTCCCTGAATTTAGGCAGATTGCAATATCAGAGCCAATTGCGTTAAGCCTGGATAGATACTGATTGAAGTGATTATCTCTCCACAAGGCAAACATAGAATACAGCAAATCTTATTTCTGTTTTGGTCAGGTGCTGAATCATTGTTTTCTTTTTGATTTTCCATATTCTTGCAGTATGGCTAGTGCTCGTGTAGCTGTCATAGGGGCTTCGACAATTGGTGTCATCAATGCCTGATGGGTTCGCCCAGTTGCTGCCATGCATCTAATAAGGGTTTTATTACATGTGCAGTTTGCTGATCTGCATTGAGTAATGAAAATTCTGGATCTTCAGGTAAACCAGAAGCGATGGCACTTCGGCGCAGGAATAGCCGATCACCATTAACCTTCACAAGTTCATCGTCATACTGGCCCGCCATTACCACGCAATAACCCGCGCGAGTTGCTGCAAAAAACTACTATGGTTGATTTTCTCTTATCGGTCGCCCTATCGAGAGAAACAACATAAAGATATGAAGACGTGATATGTCGGGTACCCAAACGGCTGTGGACAAGCAGCTATTCATAAAGTTTTTGCCGCCCTTTAATCATCAAACTAACGTTTTCAAAGCGACCATTTCCGTAAATAGCGAGGCACAGACCTTGGCGTCTTGATTATCTATAGTGAGAATAAACTTTGACAGCAAATCGAAAATTGCCAGCTGTTCAAAAATAATATTCTCATCCTCCATAATAATTTATATGTTCTTTCACTATAGCTATGGTATTTAGGGGCAGAACTGGCTTTCAGGAATTGAAAGAGGGGTGTTGACAGAAAGTATCAGTACCTTTGTCGATTCTTTGGAGGATGGATTAAGCGCTTTGTGACCCTGTTGATTTAACGGCACCCCCTCCAGTGGTAAATCTCCACCAAAGTGCACATCACCTGGTTGGTAGGTTACACAAACCCCATCTTTTGTTGTTGTTCTCCATCGGCCGGATAAGGTAATGACCCATTGTGGACTGGGTGTTGGGTGAAAATCACTTTCCCAGCTGGGAGGTAAGATGGCAAACTCACTGTTTATTACCTCTGGCAAATCTTTGTAGTGATATTCTGGATTGGGGTTGGAATATTGGATTAATCTAAAGCCAGTTAAATAGTGCTCTGTTGTCCTGGAAATATGACTTTTGTCAGTCCAAAGGTGGTAGTACTTTTGCTGGGTTTCATGGTTTGTTTTCATGTTTTTCATTAAGTTTCAAGATAGTAAATGGCATTATCTGAAGTGGCGTATAGCCCTCCTTCTGCCATTGCTATGTTTACAAAGTTAATATCCTCAGAACTTTCGTAGAGGCACTGCAAGTTTTCTCCTTGTGCTGAACAGGTCATCAACTTATTTAAGCAGGTAAATACTAGCTGTTTGTTCTCTCCAATAATTATTCCATCGATAAAACCCTGTGGGGGTATTTTGATGATTGTTTCTGTTTGAGCATTGCTTGACCCACAGCTGAGCTGGAGGGTGAATATAATTTGTTCATGGTTGGGGTCGTAAAAAGGCTTTTCTTTTGTGATACTGCAGTTATCAACTAGAAACAAAGTTTCTTGATTGCGGGAGAGTGCAAGCCCGTGAGGAACAATAAATTCGTCGCCCAGGCAAAATAATTGCGATGCTTGTGCATCATAGGAGTATAGGCCGGTGGGCAATTCGCTTTGTGGTTTAAACCCCTGGTAGTAACCATAATCGGGGTCGGTAAAGAAAAAGTGGGAGTCTGCTTGAACTATCTTGTTAGGTGAGTTAAAGGGTAGTCCTTTGAAGTTGTCAACAATAATCTCTCGGCAAAAGCTATTTAAATTTATGCGGCTAATACATCCAGGACTATCATGGAATCCCTGTTCAGCCACTAGCAGGTGATTTTTATCAGCTGTCAGGCACATACCATTAGCCATATTGCTTCGCTCAATTACCGTATGTATAGACCTGTCTTTAAAATCAAAATAACGAATGGCCGATGGAGTTCGATAATCACTTGAAGGTTTGGAGGTGAAATATAATCTCTTTTGCCAATCGACCCATACGAGGCCTTCATGTGCATCGGTTTCAACTAGTGGGTGAAGGCTATATTGCATAGATTTACCCTTTGATTTTGTTGTTCAGTGCTAAAGATACTTATCGCCTAGACGCTTGTGATTTTTAAAACCGATAATTTTTTCTTCGCAGTAACTCACTGGCTTAAAAATCTAATAATAGCAGAGCTGGATTTTCTTAAATGTGCATCTAAGGACCACTTTCTACCACCCGTTAACACGAACGATAGGCAGATAAATGACCAAAATAAGGGGTATTCCCATCCACCATAAACGGTTTGCTCTACACCATTAATAACAATGCCGCTAGTATGGTCAGCCCAGGAGAAGCCGGCGAGATAGTGACGCCCTGAAAACAAGGCGATGAGCAAATAAAGTGACGTTCCTATTGCTGCGAAACGAGTGAATAGGCCAAAAGTGAAACCAATAAATGCGGCAAATGCGCAAAGCCCAGATATAACTACCATGATGCTGGAGAAACCTATAGCTGTGAAATATTGAACGACTTCTTCGTAAGTCTTGGCGCCTAGAAGTCCGAATTTTTCAGCAAAATGGTGAGTAAAGTTAAGCCCAATATAAATACGTATCAGCGCTAGTTGTAAATCGGCGGGGTTGCGATAAGGCTTTTCCATTAATTTTTGCATTGAGCTTTCTCTTTTGATTTCTGTCCATGGCATCTAATCTATTTTACTGAAATCACACTTTTAACGAGGCTTAGTTTTCTTGCGGTCGTATATTTACATGTCTTTCATATGTTCTTTATGGAGGCATGAAAATATTCTTTGGCCGATTTGTTGGTTGGCATATCGCACGGTGATACTAGGCTTTTATATAGCTAACCTAAAATTAAGGAATTCCTTCATAATTCTTTAGGCTGCTTTGAAAGCTAGAAGGCTGATGTTGAAGGTTGCAACTGCTGGGTTTCAGCTCTTGCAAAGGCCATTGGCCAGGAGTTTTGTCTAACCTCTACAGCCTTAGGGGTCCACAAATGTATTACGGAATTTTTCAGGGACTCCTTAACTATAAGTACTCTCTTCATCAATACAGTAATTATCGACTTTGGCAGTGCCGACTATGGGAAAACTAAGCAACAAAGTCGCCATTGTTGTTGGCGGTAATGAAGGTATCGGTGATGGGACTACTCATCGCTTTGCGGAGGAGGGCGCCAAGGTGGCTATTTTGGCGCGCCGCGCTTTGGAGGGGCGAAAGGTGGAGCAGTCCATTCGTTCTTCCGGCGGAGAAGCTACTTATATCCCCTGCGATGTCACCGATAACAAGTTAGTCAGTCAAGCAGTGATGGAGACAATCAGTTGCTATGGGGCAATCAATATCCTGTTTTACGGTGCAGGGACGGGTGCGCCGAATATGTTCCCCTACGAGGGCTTACAGGAGTGGGAGGAGGTTTTTAAAGTCAACCTGACTGGCTGTTTTCTGATGTGTAAAGCGGTTTGGCCCTACCTGATTGGCGCAGGGGGTGGTGCCATTATTAATGTGTCTTCGCTTGCTGCGCAGAGTGCGCCAACCGATACGCAATTGGAGCAGGTTAGTTTCCTGCCATCAGCTTCTTACTATGCCTCGAAAGCAGGGGTGGAAGCCTTTACTCGTTATATTGCCGGAATTGGGGCACGTCACAATATCAGAGCCAATTGCTTGCGGCCTGGTCAGATACTGACCGAGGCGGTTACCTCTCCAGAGGGCAAGCATGTCTTTACTAACTTCTTAGAGCCCGCGCAGATGCTGAAGGGGCCAGGATACCCGCTCGATGTTGCTAATGCTGCTGTGTTTTTGGCGTCAGATGACTCTCGCTTTATCACGGCAGAAACGATTAATGTGGATGGAGGCTTGGTAGCCAAGGTTTGAGATTTGCTGCTCAACTTTTGGTTTAGGGGTGCTGCATCCAATCGGTTTCTGCGATTGAGCGTCTATATAACCCTTTAAGTCTATTTATAATAGGCGGCTATTTTTCCTTCCGGAACTGATTATGCCGAGACCCAAGTCCACTGTTTCTCTGGACGAGGTGCACTGGGGTGCGCTGAAAACCCTGTTCCCCTACTTATTGGAGTTTCGCCGGGCTGTCGCCCTGGCAATTTTGTGCCTGATTGGGGCAAAAATTGCGGGGGTCACTTTACCCTTTATCCTCAAGCATATCGTCGACAATCTGGATAAAACCGGTGGTGTTGCCCAAGCCATAGCTCTGCCACTGGGGCTGTTATTGGCTTATGGTGCGGTGCGATTCTCCAGTACTCTGTTTGGTGAGTTGCGGGATACCATCTTTGGTCGGGTGACGGAACGGGCTCAGCGTCGAGTTGGCCTGGAGGTATTTCGGCACCTACACAAGTTGGATATGGACTTTCACTTGGATCGGCGTACCGGGGGGCTCTCTCGGGATATTGAAAGGGGTAATAGTGGCATCGGCTTTTTGATGCGCTTTATGGTGTTCAATATCGTACCCACTCTGCTTGAGATTGCCATGGTGGCAGGTTTGCTCTGGTGGAATTACAGCGGCGTGTTTGCTCTGGTAGTGCTGGTTGCCGTTATTGTTTATATCGGTTTCTCTGTCGTGGCCACCGAGTGGCGCACCCGTTTTGTACGCGCCCTGAATGAAGCCGAATCCCAGGCCAGCAGTCGTGCGGTAGATAGCTTGCTCAACTATGAGACGGTGAAATATTTTGCCAATGAGCGGCACGAATCGAATCATTACGATCGTGAGCTGGCGGTGTGGGAGCGGGCCCGGCGTAAAAACCGCCTATCGCTGTTTAGCCTAAGCACTGGTCAGGCACTGATTATTGCCTCTGCCATGTGCGCAGCGATGATTTTGGCGGCAGTAGGTGTGGCCAAGGGGCAGATGACCATCGGAGATTTTGTCCTGGTTAACGCCTTTATGATGCAAATTTTTATCCCGTTGAATTTTCTCGGTTTTGTCTATCGGGAAATGAAAGGTGCCCTGGCCAATATTGAAAAGATGTTCTCTTTGCTCAGGGTTAAGCCAGCGGTGGCCGATCAATCCGAGGCCTCAGATTTGCAAGTGCAGGAAGGGCGAATTGAATTTGATGCCGTGCGCTTTGGCTACAAAGACAATCGTGAAATTTTGCGCCAGGTTAGTTTTTCCGTGCTGCCACGCCAGAAAGTGGCGATTGTGGGAGCCAGCGGGGCCGGTAAGTCGACCCTGTTTAAGTTGTTGTTCCGCTTTTATGATGTAAGTGATGGGTCGATTCGCATTGATGGCCAGGATATTCGTACGGTCAGTCAGGAATCCTTGCGTCGCGCTATTGGTGTGGTGCCCCAGGATGCGGTGTTATTCAATCAATCAATCAAAGAAAATGTGCGTTATGGGCGGGTGGATGCCACTGATGAGGAAGTGATGGCTGCAATTCATCATGCTCACCTGTCGGATTTTGTCCGCCAGCTGCCCCAGGGAGTGGATACTCTGGTTGGTGAGCGCGGCCTTAAGCTATCCGGTGGTGAAAAACAGCGGGTTGCCATAGCGCGGGCGCTGCTCAAAAAACCACCGATTATGATTTTTGATGAAGCCACCTCCTCTCTGGACAGCCGTTCGGAACGCAGTATTGTCGCCTCTCTGAAAGAAATTGCCCGCGAACAGACCACACTGGTGATCGCCCACCGTCTTTCGACAATTGTGGATGCCGATAAGATTTTGGTCATGGATCAAGGCCAGATCGTTGAGCAGGGTTCCCACAGCCAGCTTCTGGAGGAAGGCGGGCACTATGCGACCCTGTGGCGTATGCAGCAGCAGGAGCGTACGGCTGGAATAGGAGAGGAAACTCCTGTGGCTTCTCAGGTGGCGGAGCCATAAAAGCCTGTCTTGATAATTGTGTGTAGCCAGACTAATGTGGCGCCGAAACAAAAAAATGATAGGCAGAGCGATATGACCATTCCCTTTAACACTACCAAGATCGCTGCCGCACTGCTGGCCATGGCGCTGGTGGGCGGCTGTAGCAAAGACAAACAGGCCGAGGAAATCCGTAAAGATGAAGCGGAGGCACAGATTGTAGAATCTGAGACGGTCACACCGCCCGCAGGCCAAGCCATAGAAAACGCTGATAAGCGTTTTAATATTTATGTACCGGTAGAACTTACCGCTGATATGAGTAATCTTAGCGAGAATCAGCGTAAGATGATCGGCCTGTTGATTGATGCCAGCCGGATCATGGATCGACTGTTCTGGTTGCAGTCCTACGGCCCAGCAGAAGTGCTGCTGCCCGATATCGAAGACAACCGCGCGCGCAAGTTTGCCGAGATTAATTACGGTCCTTGGGATCGCCTCAATGACAATAAGCCGTTTATCACTGGCTACGGTCTCAAACCCCTGGGTGCCAACTTCTATCCGGCAGATATGACTCGCGAAGAGTTTGAGAACTGGGACCAACCTGGAAAAGATGGCCTCTACTCTCTGGTGCGCCGCAACGATGCCGGTAAGCTGGAATTAATCCCCTACAGCAAAGCCTACAATGCTGACCTGAAGAAGGCAGCGGATATCCTGCGCCAGGCAGCCGCGCTGGCGGAAAGTAAAGAATTCGCCAACTATCTGGACATGCGTGCCGACGCGCTGCTCAATGATAATTTCCGTCCCAGCGATATGGCATGGATGGACATGAAGGAAAATGATATCGACGTAGTGATCGGCCCCATTGAAAACTACGAAGATCAAATGTTTGCCTATCGCACGGCTTACGAGTCTTACGTACTCCTCAAAGATAAAGAGTGGAGTAAGAAGCTGGCCAAGTTTGCTGCGCTGTTGCCTGAATTACAGGAAGGCTTGCCGGTAGAAGAAAAGTACAAGGCCGAAGAGCCGGGTACCGATTCTGATCTGAATGCGTACGATGTACTTTTCTACGCAGGTCACAGCAATGCGGGTTCCAAGACGATTGCCATTAACCTGCCTAACGATGAAGAAGTTCAGCTGGCGAAAGGCACTCGTCGCCTGCAGCTGAAAAACGCTATGCGTGCCAAGTTTGACAAGATCCTGGTGCCCATCAGCGATGTATTGATTGCTCCAGATCAGCGCAAGCACATCACATTCCCCGCTTTCTTTGCCAATACCATGTTCCACGAGGTGGCGCACGGCCTGGGTATTAAGAAGACTGTGACCGGCGGAGCAAATGTACGCCAGGTGTTGAAGGAGACTTCTTCCTCTCTGGAAGAAGGCAAAGCCGATATTCTCGGCCTTTATATGGTGACCCGCTTGCATGAGAAAGGCGAGATCCAAGAGGGCGAGCTGATGGATAACTACGTTACCTTCCTCGCTGGTATTTTTCGCAGCGTGCGCTTCGGTGCAGCCAGTGCCCACGGTAAGGCCAATATGATGCGCTTTAACTTCTTCAAAGAGCAGGGCGCCTTTACCCGCGATCCGAAAACCGGTCAATACAGTGTGGATTTCGAAAAAATGCAGCAGGCCATGACCAACCTGTCGCGCCTGATCCTGACTATTCAGGGTGATGGTAACTACGAGCAGGCCAAAACTCTGCTCGCTGAAAAAGGGGTTATCGGTCCTGAGTTGCAGGCTGATCTGGATCGATTGGCAGAGGCGGATATACCCGTGGATGTTACTTTCATCCAGGGTAAAGAAGTTCTTGGCTTGAAGTAAAACTAAGCAAATTTTCACCTTAAAAACCCGGCATTTGCCGGGTTTTTTATTTTTACCTGGAATAAACTCTTAGGGAAAAAGTAGGGGAAAGTTTAGATGCAACTTATATTGAGTATCAGATGTTGCTTTTACGGAGACTCTTTTATCGTTTGATAGAAAAAGCTAAGTGATTAATCACAAAAAATGAGGAGGTTTACATTGAAGAAACACTACAGTAGGTTGATCATCATTTTGGATTTATAGTTGAGTCTATTTAATTACCCTGTTATCTGTTTTAAAGACCGTATCTAAAAATTTTAAGGGAAAAACATGGAACGTATTTTATACACTGGTACTAAAAATGCCTCCAGCTGGGCTTTTCGGGCATGGCTACCTTTTAGGGAGCTGGGTATTGAATTTGAAGAGCAGGTTGTTGATATTCGCAAGCCGCAGCGCTTTGAAAATCTTCGCCGGATTGGTGAGATATCTCCCGCTGTTTCAGTACCCGTATTGGTTGAAAACCAGAGTGTTATTTTTGATTCCCTAGCCATTATGGAATATGCCAACGATATTGGCGGCGGAAGTTTACTTCCCTCAGATCCTTTGGCCAAGGCTAGAGCACGTTCTTTCTTAAGTTGGCAACATTCGGGTCTCTCAGGGCTGTGTCCACGACTTTCTTTTGAAAGCGCTTTTTATCAGGATAAGCGTCAGATGACCCAGTCTGAGCAGGCAGATGCGGAGCGACTGTTTCACTGCTGGGAGCAAGAATTAGCCCATAGTGGTGGCCCTTACCTTTGTGGTGATCTCTCCCTCGCAGATCTGGTACTGGTGCCCACGGTTATCAGGTTGTATGCCCATAGCCCGGAAATGTGCGATTGGCCCCGGGCTCATCAATGGGTAATGAGGCTTCTGGCAAGAGAGAGTGTGGAAGAGTGGATGTCGGAAGCCAAAAGCTTGCCGCCGGTAATTCTGGATGACTACCGAAGGTAAAGAGGAGAGAGGCTTTCCGTATTGGTTTCCTCACTCAATGGGTACTTTAGGAACTAGTTCTTGTGCCTCTTTGTGTCGTCCTCAAATGGCGTATATAACCTGAAAAATGAAGGAAGCTGCGTATTTTCTGTGGGAAGATCCGCAAATGTGAACCTATAGATTATCCAAGAAAAAAAGACGACTAGAATAGGGTTTGATATACGTCAGATTTGCCCAGTGGAATTGGGCGGTCCATATCTAAAAATTAAGGATAATTATTAGAACTATGAAAATACCAGCCCTGGTTCTTGCCTTCTTCTTTAGTCAGTATGTACAGGCGTCTTGTCAATTAGAGGAATATGAACGTTTTCTAAACACCCAGAGTTTGGTGATGTTGGAGGCGTCCGTACAGTTGTTTGAAGAAGATAAAGATAAATTCAAAATAATAAAGCCGTTTGTGAAGTTGGAAGTTAGAAATAACAAGCTGAAAGTCTATATCGCCAAGAAACTTAGTGAGTTGAATCCCGAGGTGTTAAATCTAAAGGGGCCAATTGCAAACTATGTGCCCAGTGTGTCTGTTCAGATAATGCCGGATGGGTCAATACGGGATAAGGTTGACCTTGCTATGTCCAAGGATAAATTTTATAGAAGTGAAAAGTCGGCCATGAAGCCGATTGAAAAATTATACCTCTATCATGACGGCATGACGGAGCTTGAGAAAAAACGCTTTCTCTCGGCCAGGAATTCCTTGAGTGCACACATGGAAACCAATGAGCAGTTTGAGTTTATGAAGCGGGCTTTCACTACCTCCCTGGCAAGTGTTTGCCCTTTGGATTGATAGAGTTCTGGAGTATGCGGTATGGATAAGGTGAAAATTTAACTTAACATTTAAAGCCGGGTTTATACTTAAAGGGGCACTAAGTTGTCCCTTTTTTATATTTGTTAAATTTGTGCTGCATTGTATATGTTGCCTGTAATAGAGACGCTACTAGTAGTAATCTAGTTGTTATTTTATAGTTGGGAAGTTTAGAAGAATATGGAAATTAATATTTATCAGGTAGATGCCTTTGCATCCAGAATTTTTTCTGGTAATCCGGCCGCGGTTTGTCCACTTGAAGAGTGGCTCACAGATATACAGATGCAGAATATTGCTGAAGAAAATAACTTATCTGAAACGGCTTTTTTTGTTCCCGAGGGAGAGGGCTATAGACTGCGATGGTTTACACCTGAAGCTGAAGTGGATCTCTGTGGCCATGCCACCCTGGCGGCAGCCCATGTTTTGTTTAAACATTTATCGTACGCAAAGCCTGTTATTAACTTCGAAACTCACAGTGGCTTGTTAAAAGTGGGGCTCTGCGAAGGCGGCTATAAAATGCGATTTCCTATCAGTATCCCTGTCCCAACGGAATGTCCCTCAGGTTTGGCTGAGGCTTTAAGTGTGGTTCCTGTGAAAACTTTGGCTGCCTTTGACTATATCGTTGTACTGGATAGCGAGACTCAACTAAAGAGTGTTAAGCCTAATTTCATGTTGATGGCTGAGCTCGATTTAAGGGGTGTGGTGATTACCGCACCGGGGGATCACTGTGATTTTGTCAGTCGCTGTTTTTTTCCCAAGCTGCGAGTCAATGAAGACCCAGTAACAGGATCTGCACATTGCGAGTTGGCATTCTATTGGAGTCAGGTTTTGGGTAAGTCACATCTCAATGCAATGCAGCTATCAAAGAGGCGCGGAGTGCTCACCTGTGAGGTTGTAGGTGATGAGGTTATTCTTATCGGCCAAGCCGTTGACTATATGCGCGGTCAAATATCGCTTCAATAAACCTTTGTAAACATAAAGCCCCGGAACTCGGGGCTTTATTGCTTTTATAAGGGCTTTACTATGGCAGGCTTATAGGAACCGCACAGGCGAGATAGATATCCAGCTTGTTATTGGTGAGCTCCAATCCGCCAAGAGTCAGGCGTACCTGGTTAAAGTCTGCCTGAGTATTTGCCAGTAACAGGCGGTGATTCTGGGCACCATTGACCTTAAATGGAGCCAACCTATAACCGCTGATGCTTTCACCTGTAGCAGTTCCGTCCAGATAGGTACTGATGGTAATACTGTTGAGGTAGATAAGATCCAGTACTGAGCTCGTATTTTCCACCAGGAAGCTAAGTAGGTAGCGACCACTTTTCACGTTACTGTGGTTGACCTGGATATAAGTGCTGCCTCCAGCGCCACTCGCAACTTCCATTCTGGCGGCATCGGAGAGCATTCCATTGCCTACTTTGGCCAATGAAACTACTGAGCAGCCATCGCAGGGAGCATTGATACCATGTTCCAGCTCTGTGCTAGCGCCATCCATTATTTCAAGCCCCTCGAAGGAAGTGCAGGAAAGGGCAGTATCGTAGTCACAGGCGTCACCAATGCCGTCCTGATCCGAGTCTTCTCCATTCGGATTCCAGGTTTGAGGGCAGTTATCTGAGGTGTTTTCCACGCCATCGTTATCTACGTCGGGGTCGCAGGCGTCGCCCTGTCCGTCTCCATCACTATCCGTTTGCGTTGGATTGGAAATAGCTGGGCAGTTATCTGCGCTGTCATCCAGGGTGTCATTATCGATATCACTATCACAGGCGTCGCCGTTGCCATCTTCATCCCCATCTTCCTGCTCCGGGTTTGGTACATGTGGGCAGTTGTCTAGGGTGTCCTCGATGCTATCTCCATCGACATCATTGTCACAATGATCACCGCTTCCGTCGCCGTCACTATCGCTTTGATCATTGGGAACGAAGGGACAGTTATCTTGTTCATTTGTCGTACCATCGCCATCCCGGTCATTGTCACAAATGTCTCCCAGGCCATCGTTGTCCTGATCTGACTGATTCGGGTTAGCTACTGCGGGGCAATTGTCCACACCATCGTCGAAGCTATCGTTATCTACATCGGTATTGGTATCGCATGCATCCCCGACGCCGTCCCCATCATGATCCTCCTGAAGTGTGTTGGGGTTATGGGGACAATTGTCATTGCTATTTACGATGCCATCGTTATCCAGATCGGGGTCGCAGGCGTCACCGAGGTAGTCGGCATCGCTATCCTTTTGGTGGGCATTGGGGTTGAAGCGACAGTTATCGATCAGGTCGATGATACCGTCGTTATCATCGTCGCTGTCACAGATATCACCGAACTGGTCACTATCGTTATTGGCTTGGTCTCGATTGGGAATGGCAGGGCAGTTATCTTCTGTGTTGGCACTGCCGTCACCATCCTTATCGTTGTCACAGGCGTCACCAATACCGTCTCCGTCTCGGTCGAATTGGCTGGTATTGGCAATGTTTACACAGTTGTCGACATAGTCAGTAATTAAATCCCCGTCGATATCAGAGTTGTTATCACAGGCATCGCCGAAGCTGTCACCGTCGGTATCTACCTGGTCCTCATTGGCCACGAGGGGGCAATTGTCTGCATCGTTGTCTACCCCATCGCCATCCCGGTCGGAGTCACAAAGGTCGCCTCTGCCATCTCTATCGGTGTCGGTTTGATCTGCATTGGCATCGACGGGACAATTATCGGCATGGTCTTCAATGCCATCCGCATCATCATCGCTATCACATAGATCGCCCTTTCCATCGGAGTCGATATCACTTTGGTCGGTATTGGCGATAGCAGGACAATTATCAGCTTCATTATCAATGCCGTCGTTATCGAGGTCCGGATCGCAGACATTGCCTAATCCATCGTTGTCCTGATCCTCTTGTGCTGGGTTTGGTTTGCCAGGGCAGTTGTCACTGATATCTTCGATGCTATCACCGTCATCGTCGTTATCGCAGGCGTTGCCCGTGCCGTCGTTGTCGGTATCCACTTGATCTTCGTTGGACACTTGCGGGCAGTTGTCTACACCATCATCCAGGCCATCATTGTCGGTATCACTGTCGCTATCACATAGATCGCCAATGCCGTCATTGTCTTGATCGGTTTGGTCTGGGTTGGAGACGGTGGGGCAGTTATCGAGGCTATTGGTGAAGTCATCGCCATCGAGGTCGTTATCGCAGCTGTCACCGACACCATCGCCATCCATGTCACTCTGTTCATGGTTGGCGTTTGCAGGACAGTTATCCGCATCGTTGACTACTTCATCACCATCAAGATCTTCATCGCAGGCATTGCCAACTTTATCGCCGTCACTATCTGCCTGATCGATGTTGGCGATTTGTGGGCAGTTATCTTCTAAGTCCAGGTGATTATCATTGTCATCATCGTTGTCACAGGCATCACCGCTACCGTCGCTGTCGAGGTCATCTTGGGAGGGATTGCTGATGCTGGGGCAGTTATCGTCGGAATTGCGAACGCCATCTCCATCACTGTCTGTCACATTGGAGCCCGGGGGAAAGTTATCGGCGGCTCGGGCTTTTCCTTTGTCCGATCCGCAGGCACTCAATAGCAGTAGCGAAAGAAAAAATACAATTAACGAAATTTTTGGCATGCTTTGAAATCTCTGGAAACAAATATTTTTTTGTTATCTGCTGGGGAAGAACTGTCATTTGCTACGAAAAAATAGAAGTGAAAATAAGTGCCCACTTCTTGAAGGTTGCTTCCCTATAGATGTAATTGGTGGAGTAAATACCTGATTTTTATTTCTTATCAGAATAGATGAGCCACCGAATTTCGATGTTGGTAAATATGTGTGATTTCTATGAATAAAGGTAATGATTAAAAAAATAATGGCAGTTTATTTTTTTAGTTTTTCTTGTTGGCAGTGAGGGGAGTGAAAATGCCCGCACATTTGTGCTGAGAAATTTTCAGCTTGTTGCCGGTGTGTATTTTTGATGGGGAATAAGCGGAAAGACGTTGATGGTTTTGAAAATTTCTTGTGAGCTGTAAAGAGTAATCAGGTGCGTAAATTAATCTGGCAACCGGATATAGTCATTGCCGCGACAAACGTTGGTTATGTGAATTTATTTCTCATGATAACGAAGGCTTGAGTCTTGTTATGACTATCGGGTCTAATGGTTTTTGGGTCAGTTCCGTTTTTGACTAGTTTCCAAGGCAGCGTGGAAATACACTGTAGGTCAGATTCGGGAGGGTAAATGAAAATTGATGCGGCAATTTGTTCCAGTGCGCGGCTTGCCCGTGATCGGCGTTTTGATGGGCGTTTTTTTACGGCGGTGAAGACGACAGGTATCTTCTGTCGACCCATCTGCCCCGCTCGGCCACCGTTGGAGCGCAATGTCACTTATTTTGAAACTGCGGCGGAGGCGGCCAATGCGGGCTTTAGGCCCTGCCTGCGCTGTCGCCCCGATTCTGCGCCGGGCAGTCCAGCTTGGGGATTGGTTTCGACCACCGTGCAGCGCGCTTTAAAACTGATGCGCAGTGAGCGCGAGCCTCAATCTGTGGAGCGATTGGCAGAGCGTCTCGGGGTCAGCAGCCGCTATTTGCGCCGTCTGTTCTCTGAGCACTTGGGGGTAAGCCCCTTGGCGGTTTGGCAAACCGAGCGGGCACTGTTTGCTTTTCGTTTACTGCGAGATACGGACTTGCCTATTGCTGAAATAGCCTACGAGGCTGGTTTTAACAGTTTGAGACGCTTTAACGGCGTATTCAAACAGATCTATCAATGCACTCCATCCGAGGTGCGCAGGGAGGGACACGCAGTGCGCGCCGAGACGGCGAGTGCCACACGGGTGCGGTTGTACCTGGATTACCGCCCGCCGTTAGATTGGCAGCAACTCCTGGCTTTTTTGGGAACTCGCGCTTTGGCGGGGGTAGAGCAGGTGGAGGGGGAGGTCTATTCACGCAGTTTCGAACTGGATGCTTGTCGCGGCGTGATGGAGGTCTCCCACGACCCGGAACGCAATCGCCTGGTAGTAGAGGTTTTTGGTCAGGAAGGTGGGGCAGGGTTATATCTGCTGAACCAGCGCCTGCGCCGGCTGTTTGATCTGGATGCGGATATTGAGGAGATCCAGACAGTATTAAACGAAGATCCATTGCTGGCAGATCAGTTGGCGAAGAATCCGGGCCTGCGCTTGCCCGGTGCCTGGGACCCATTCGAATATGCACTGCGGGCGATTCTCGGTCAGCAGATCAGTGTCGCGGCGGCGACCACTATTGCCGGACGTATAGTGGCCCGCTACGGGGAGTCGTTTGTGGACGATGCTGGCAGAGAGCGGTTTTTATTCCCAACGGCGGAGCGTCTCGCCGAGGCGGATTTTGCCGATCTGGGCTTGACCCGGGCTCGGGTGAAAACCCTACAGGAGTTTGTCGCCGCAACTTTGGATGGCCGTGTGAGTTTTGCCGATCAGTCCCTGGAGGATTGGTGCAGCCAGGCCACAGCACTGCCGGGTATTGGCGATTGGACAGCGCATTATATTGCTATGCGCGGCCTGTCGATGCCGGATGCTTTCCCCGCGTCGGATTTGGGTATTCTGCAAGCCCTGGGCAGTGATGGTGAAAAGGCAAAACCCAAGCAGGCCCTGGAGCGGGCAGAGCAGTGGCGGCCCTGGCGGGCATATGGAGCCATTTTGTTGTGGCAGTCCCTGAAATCTGGAGAGAAAAAATGATTGTCTATGAGAGTTACACCACGGAATTGGGGGATGTTGCCATCGCAGCCTGCGAGCAAGAGGGGCTCTCCCGAGGCGCCAGAGGTATAGTTGCACTCCAGTTTTATGACGATGAACGACCATTGCGTTTGGGGGCCGGTTGGCAGCAGGGCGCCTCGGAGCTGACGGATTTGGCCGTCCAGCAGTTGCGGGAATATATCGCCGGCCAGCGCAAAAGCTTCGATCTGCCTCTGGCGCCAAAGGGTACTGAATTCCAGCGCCGGGTTTGGGATGCGCTGTTGCAAATTCCCTTTGGCGAAACCCGCAGTTACAGCCAGCAAGCCCAGTGGCTGGGCCAGCCTCGGGCTATTCGCGCGGTGGCGCGGGCCAATGGTGCGAATCCGATTGCCATCGTTATTCCCTGCCATCGTGTAATCGGAGCCAATGGTAGCCTTACCGGCTACGCCGGCGGCCTGTCTTTGAAAGCGCGCTTGCTCACCCTTGAGGGTGCCAACTTTGTCCAGCAGGGCGAGCTGCTCTAGCGGGTAATATTGGGAAAAGCGCAATCATCTCTCCCTAGCCACGGCCTCTTTGGCGCGAGATAATAAGCGGTTCATAATCATATCGAGCCGGAGGCCAAATGCTGTACAGATTGGGGGATAAACAGCCACAACTGGAAGGTGAGGGCCACTATATTGCGCCCGGTGCCCATGTGATTGGAGATGTGCGTATGCTTGCGCACAGCTCCGTATGGTTTAACGCGGTGGTGCGCGGCGACTGTGCGCCGATCACTATCGGTGAATACAGCAACGTACAGGATGGCTCGGTTCTGCATGCCGATGTCGGTGTGCCATTAACAATCGGTACCGGTGTCACCGTAGGCCATAAAGTGATGCTGCACGGCTGTGACATTGGAGATTACAGCCTGATTGGTATCAATGCCGTGATCTTAAACCGGGCCAAAATCGGCAAGTGCTGTATCATTGGCGCCAATGCGCTGGTGACCGAGGGCACAGAAATCCCCGATTACTCTATGGTGCTGGGCTCTCCCGGCAAGGTAGTAAAATCTCTCGATCCCGCCACCTACGAGCTGCTCAAAGCCAGCAGTGATCACTATGCGGCCAACGGCAAACATTTCGCCAGTGAACTGGTCCCGCTTGAGGCTAAAGATGTCTGAACAACCGGTAAAAACCGTGGAGCCGAAAGAGCGCCCGGTGAAATCCCCCTGTATCTCCGTATGTGCCCTGAATGAGCAGGACCTGTGCGAGGGCTGTTTTCGCAGTGGTAACGAAATCAGCCGCTGGGGCTCCATGAACAATGATGAGCGCCGTGCAGTGTTAAAACTCTGCACCGAGCGCGCGCGGCAAATGGGCCGAATCTGGTAAACAATCGATAGCGCTTTGTCGGGGCCGGGCCTCGCAGGGCCCGGAACTAAATGCGACTATGACCCAACCCTTTGTCCACCTAAGAATTCACTCAGAATTTTCCCTGATCGATGGCCTTGTAAGAATCAAGCCGGCCATCGCCCGCGCCCAGGAGCTGGAAATGCCGGCCCTGGCGATTACCGACCAGTGCAACCTCTACGGGCAGATTAAATTCTACCGGGCCTGTTTGGGCTCCGGCATCAAGCCGATTACTGCAGCGGATTTTTGGCTCAGCGAAGGCGGTGAGGGTAAGCCGACGCTGATCACGCTCTATGCGATGAACACTGATGGCTACCGCAATATTACCGAGCTGATTTCCCGCGCCTGGATGGAAGGCCAGTACCACGGTAACGCCTATATCAAACGCGAATGGGTTAAGGAGTACAGCGAAGGGGTGCTGATGCTGTCCGGTGCCAAATACGGCGATGTGGGCCGTGCACTGGTAGCGGGGCGCCGTGCCCAGGCAGAGGAGCTGGCACGGGAGTGGGCGGAGTTATTTCCCGGCCGCTACTACCTGGAGTTACAGCGCACCGGTCGCGCCGGCGATGAAGACTATCTGCACTCGGCAGTGGATTTGGCGCAGGCATTAAATTTGCCAGTGGTGGCCACCAACGATGTGCGCTTTATGGAGGAGAGCGAGTTTGAGGCCCACGAGGTGCGCGTGTGTATTCACGAAGGTCGCGCCCTCGATGACCCTCGCCGCGAGCGCCGTTATTCCGCCGAACAGTATTTCCGCACGCCGGAAGAGATGTGGGAACTGTTTGGCGATATCCCCGAAGCCCTGCAAAACACCGTGGAGATTGCCAAGCGCTGTTCGGCGCCAATCCAGCTGGGTAAATACTTCCTGCCGGAATACCCGATTCCCGAGGGTATGACCGAAGACCAGTTCTTCGAAAAGGTCTCTTACGAGGGTATGGAGCGGCGCCTGGAAACTATCCTGGACAAGTCCGCCGCTGACTATGCCGAGCGCCGCCAGGTCTATGAAGACCGCCTGCGCTTTGAGCTGGATATCATTATCCAGATGGGATTCCCCGGTTACTTCCTGATCGTAATGGACTTTATCCAGTGGGCCAAAGACCACGATATACCGGTGGGCCCGGGGCGGGGTTCCGGTGCCGGCTCCCTGGTGGCTTACTCGCTGGACATTACCGATCTGGACCCGCTGCAATACGATCTGCTGTTCGAACGATTCCTGAACCCGGAGCGGGTGTCGATGCCCGACTTCGATATCGACTTCTGTATGGAGAAGCGCGATCGGGTAATTGGCTACGTTGCGGATAACTATGGCCGCCAGGCGGTGAGCCAGATCATTACTTTCGGAACCATGGCCGCGAAGGCGGTGGTGCGAGATGTGGCGCGGGTGCAGGGCAAGTCCTACGGCCTCGCAGACAAGCTGTCGAAGATGATTCCCCCTGATGTAGGTATGACCCTGCAGAAGGCCTTCGATCAGGAAGAGATATTGCGCGAGTTCCTCGAAAGCGATGACGAGGGCCAGGAAATCTGGGAGATGGCCCTGCAGCTCGAAGGGGTGTCTCGTAACGTGGGCAAGCACGCGGGTGGTGTGGTTATCGCCCCCACCAAGCTCACCGACTTTGCGCCGCTCTACTGTGACGAGACCGGCGCGGGTCTGGTAACTCAGTTCGACAAAAACGATGTGGAAGATGCGGGCCTGGTGAAGTTCGACTTCCTCGGCCTGCGGACGCTGACCATCATCGACTGGGCCAAGCGCATGGTGGATGAGACCCGTGCGCGCGAGGGGCTGGAACCTCTGGATATCGCCGCGCTGCCACTGGACGATGATGAAACCTTCAAGATGCTCAAGCGGGCAGAGACCACTGCGGTATTCCAGCTGGAATCCCGGGGGATGAAGGACCTGATCAAGCGCCTACAGCCGGACAACCTGGAAGATATGATCGCCCTGGTGGCTCTGTTCCGTCCGGGTCCGCTGCAATCGGGCATGGTGGATGACTTTATTAACCGTAAGCACGGTCGCGCTCAGGTGGCCTACCCGGATGCCAAATACCAGCACGAGAAACTGCAACCGATCCTGGAGCCCACATACGGCGTGATCGTCTACCAGGAACAGGTGATGCAGATCGCCCAGGAGTTGGCGGGCTATACCCTCGGTGGCGCTGACCTGTTGCGCCGGGCGATGGGTAAAAAGAAACCGGAGGAAATGGCCAAACAGAGGGCCACTTTTGAAAATGGGGCAAAAGAGCAAGGAATTGACCCCGAACTTGCGATTAAGATCTTCGACCTGGTAGAGAAGTTCGCAGGCTATGGTTTTAACAAGTCGCACTCTGCGGCTTACGCACTGGTGTCATACCAGACCGCTTGGCTGAAAGCGCACTATCCCGCCCAGTTTATGGCGGCGACCATGTCTTCGGATATGGATAAGACCGATAAGGTGGTGACCTTTATCGAAGAGTGTCGCGCCATGGAGCTGGTGCTGGTGCCGCCGGATGTGAATCTGGGTAGCTTCCAGTTCTCGGTGGATATCGATAACCGCATTATTTACGGTCTCGGTGCCATCAAGGGCCTGGGTGAGGGGCCGATTGAAAATATTATTGCGGCGCGGGAAGAGGGCGGTCCCTTTACCGATCTGTTCGATTTCTGCTCGCGTGTCGATCCGCGCAAGGTGAATAAGCGCGCACTAGAGGCGCTAGTGCGCTCTGGTGCCTTCGACAGCATTGGGCCGGATACTGGCGGCAGTGATGGCTTGGATTATTCCCGCGCGGTGCTGTTTAACGCGCTGGATGAAGCGGTGAAGGCGGCGGAACAGCAAAAGGCTAATGCCAATGCAGGCATGATGGATTTGTTCGGTGAGGTGGTGCCGCAATCTTCCGATGGTGATGTGTACGAGGACTTCCGTCGCACTCGCTGCTGGAGTATTCGCGAGCGCTTGGAGGGTGAGAAAAACACCCTGGGTCTGTATCTCACCGGCCACCCCATTGACGAATATGCCGGTGAGTTACAACACCTGGTGAAGGCGCGAATCGCCGACTTAAAACCTGGCCGCGAAGCGCAAAAAGTGGCGGGCCTGGTGGTTGCCATGCGGGTGATGAAGACCAAGCGTGGCGATTCCATGGCTATTGTTACCCTGGATGATCGCAGCGGCCGTATTGAGGCGGCCATGTTCAGCGAGGCATTTGGCGAACACCGCGACAAGCTGGCTAAGGATGCGCTGCTGGTACTCGAAGGCCCCGTGGCCAATGACGATTACAGCGGCGGTCTGAAAATGACCGTGAATGGGGTTTCCACCCTGGATGAGCTGCGTCAGAGCCGGGTGACCGGTGTGCGTCTGCAAGTCGATACCGGTGTTGTGGCCCCTGGGTTAGCCAAGCGTCTGGCCTCGTGTTTGCAGCCCTATACCGGTGGCCAGTGCGGGGTCAGTCTGGAAGTGTTGCGCCACGATGCGCGAGGTCTCTACCGCCTGCCTCCACAATGGAATGTGGAGCCGAATGATCAGATGGTTCAGTCCCTGCGGGAGTTGCTGGGGCGTGAGCGGGTGGCACTTCAATACGCTGAGCGGCGTTAAAGTCCACTGGGCTCGACTGGTCGGTTCTGTACAGTTAAGCTATGTCGCTGTGATTGCCCAGAGGCATGGAAAAGAGTTAAGGCGCAGATTTCATGAATTTCAACTTTCTCGAGTTTGAGCAGCCGATTGCAGAGCTGGAAAGCAAAATTAAAGAGTTGCAGCTGGTCGGGGACGACAATGAGCTGAATATCGCCGATGAAGTGACCCGGCTGCGGGATAAGAGCAGAACTCTGACCGAGTCCATCTACGCAGATCTGAGCCCCTGGCAAGTAGTCCAGGTGGCCAGGCATCCGCAGCGCCCTTACTCCAAGGACTATATCGAGCGGCTGTTCACCGATTGGGATGAGCTGCACGGTGATCGCCATTTTGGTGATGACAAGGCAATTATTGCCGGTATCGCACGCTTAAATGGTAAGCCGGTAGCCGTTATCGGTGAAGAGAAGGGCCGAACCGTTAACGAAAAAGTAGCTCGTAACTTCGGTATGCCTAAGCCTGAGGGCTACCGCAAGGCTCTGCGTATTATGGAAATGGCCGAGCGCTTTAAAATGCCGGTGCTGACTTTGATCGATACTCCGGGAGCCTATCCGGGTATCGACAGTGAAGAGCGCGGCATCAGTGAAGCCATCGCCCAGAACCTGGCAGTGATGTCCCGCTTGCGCACACCGATTATTTGCACCGTGATTGGTGAGGGTTCTTCCGGTGGTGCCCTGGCGATTGGTGTCGGCGATCAACTTAATATGCTGCAGTACTCCACCTACTTTGTGATCTCTCCTGAGGGCTGCGCCAATATTATTTGGAAAACCGTAGAAAAGGCTCCGCTGGCGGCCGAGGCTATGGGGGTGACTTCCAGTGTATTGGAAGAGCTGGGTATTGTGGATGAAACCATCCCCGAACCCCTCGGCGGTGCCCACCGCGACCCGGATGCCATGGCGGTGAGCTTGAAGGAGCGCCTTGGTGAGCAGTTGGAGCAATTGAGTGCTATTCCTATCGATGAGTTGCTGGAAAAGCGCTACCAGCGTCTGATGAGCTACGGCAATATTGTTTCTTAATATCCTTAAAATGGGCAGTCCCGATGATGAGGCTGCCCCTTTCTTTCTTTAGAGTCCAGCTTCTTTTTTCGAGGTCTGCTCTATATCTGGCGATTCCCCTTTTTATCGGGCTGGTTGTTCATCTTCTGTTGTTTGCTTACCCGGTGTTTGAAAGCGCCCAAGGCACTTTACGCTGTCCCTATTGCCCCCATTTTTAGCCCCCCTTATCGAAAACCGCTGCGTCGCATCTGTGCCTCCATGGTAGAAAGCAAGAAGAATAACAAGTGTTTAAGTGCTGGCTTGCCATTTAAGGTTTAGTTACGGCAGAAGTTTCTGGGACATAAATATGGCAATTTCGCAAAGTAATACGGCAACGGCTGCTGGACAGTTGCAAGCTGGCGATCAAGCGGGGCAAAAATTTGCGCTAGTAGCTTTGACCTCACTGTTTTTTATGTGGGGTTTTATTACCTGTTTAAACGATATCCTGATTCCCTATCTCAAGGGTATTTTTGAGCTGAACTATGCCCAGGCAATGCTGGTGCAGTTCTGCTTTTTTGGAGCCTATTTTTTAGTTTCCCTGCCGGCGGGTAGCCTGGTGAGTAAAATCGGTTACCAAAAAGGTATCGTGACAGGCCTTACTATTGCGGTGTTGGGTTGCCTACTATTTATTCCCGCGGAGCGTATGGAGGTCTATGGGTTATTCTTGGGGGCTTTGTTTATTCTCGCTTCTGGTATCACTATCTTACAGGTATCGGCAAACCCCTATGTTGCCGCCTTGGGAAATGAGCGCACGGCACCAAGCCGACTAACCTTGACCCAGGGCTTTAATGCACTAGGTACCACCGTAGCCCCACAATTCGGTGCATTATTAATTCTCCCAGCCGCGGGAGTTGCCGTCGGTGCAGTCAGTGCCTCGGTGATCGAAGTGCCCTACCTGATTCTGGCGGCTACCCTAGCCGTGTTGGCTCTGGTTTTTGCGTTTTTGAATCTGCCGTCTATTGTCAGCAATACTTCACAGATCCCATCGGAGATAGGTGAAGCTTCGGCCTGGAATTATCGCCATCTCGTATTAGGGGCGGTAGCGATTTTCGTTTATGTCGGCGCGGAAGTTTCTATCGGCAGTTTCCTGGTGAACTTTATTGCCGAAGACTCCATAGCAGGTCTCGAGGAATCCGAGGCGGCCTTTTATATATCTCTCTATTGGGGGGGGGCCATGGTTGGGCGTTTTGCCGGTGCCTTGATTATGCGCTTTATTTCCGCGGGAAAAGTGCTGGCAATTTGTTCCCTGGGTTCCTGCCTACTTCTGCTTATCACTGTAGCCGGTAGCGGCTACCTGGCAATGTATGCTGTTTTGGCGGTGGGCTTGTGTAACTCCATTATGTTCCCAACAATTTTCAGTTTGGCTCTTGCGAGACTTGGCAAGGCGGCTAGTCAGGGTTCTGGTATCTTGTGCCTAGCTATAGTCGGCGGCGCTATAGTGCCGTTATTACAGGGATTATTGGCGGACCAAGTGGGTATTCAGTTGGCATTTGTGCTGCCTATTTTCTGCTACCTCTATATTCTTTACTACGGTGCCATTGGTCACCGCCCAGACAAACGCTCTTAATTTTTTTCTTCTCTTCTGAGCTCGTTTAGCCGGTATTTTTTTGCCGGCTTTTTTTTTGTAAAGATAGGGGCTCTCTGTATTAACTGGATGGCGTGGATCAGATATTGCTTAGGTTGGTTATTTTGCTGGTATACCGGCGAGTCCCTGCCGGTATTGAGTGGCGTTGAAGGGCAAGCTGTTTAGGAGGCTTCTGAAGCTATGCGTCGGTTGGCTTCGAGAAATTCCTTGATCGGTAGGCGATAGTTACGGCTGACTTTGACTTTAGCGCCGCTCGTTAAGGTGAGAAAGTACTCTCCTTTAGTTAGTACTTTGATGTGTACGATATAGTTGAGATTCACCAGGGTGGAGCGGTGAATACGCTTAAAATTATCCGGGCACAGCTGTTTTTGCAGGTCTTTGATGGTGCTGCGCATAACATGGGTTTCCCCTTTTACATGCACACACATGTAGTCACCGGCGGCATCTATCCACTCGATATCCTGCTGATTGACCATAGTAATACTGCCGCGATCCTTAATCGCCAGGCGATTGTTGATCACTGGGGTGCGAGTCTCAGAGGCTTGTCCCTTGGTTGAACTCATTTCCTCAATAGAGCGCAGCAGCCGGTTTTTTTCTTCCTGGTGGATGTCTTTTTTGCCGGCATGTGCCAATTGCAAGCGCTGGCGCGCGCGATCAAGGGCGGTTTCTAGGCGAGCGTTATCCAGGGGCTTTAAAACATAATCGACAGCGTGAACCTCAAAGGCTTTAAGGGCATATTCGTCGAAAGCGGTGGCGAATATTACCAGTGGCATGGTGTCGGCTTGTAGACGACTGACCACATCAAAGCCATTCATCCCGGGCATTTGCACATCCAGAACCAATAGGTCTGGACTGTATTCAGATACGGCTTGCAACGCCTCGCGCCCATTGCGGCAGCAGGCGGCAATTTCTATATCAGGGAATTCCTCAAACATGCTTTGCAGCAGGCGCAGGGCTAGGGGTTCGTCGTCCACCAGCACGACAGTGAGTTTGTTCATTGGACTTCTCCCTGTGTTTTATTGGTGGGATAAGTGGCTATTTCTAGTGGAATATTGATTCGTATCGACATGCCGCAATCAGGTTTTTCCTGTTGCTCCATACGGTAATTTTGTGGATAGAGGTTGGAAAGTCGCTCCCGTACATTCTTCAGTCCAACACCGGTGGAACTTGCTTGGAAATTTCTCTCGCCGGCGCAGTCTTCCGAACAGCCGGAATCCTGTACCTCCAGCAGTAGGCGCTCACCGGTACTTTTCGCATGAATTCCGATGGTGCCGCCCAGTTCATTGGGGGCGATGGCATATTTTACTGAATTTTCTACCAGTGGTTGTAGCAACATGCTGGGCACCAATGCTTGCCGGGCTGTTTCATCGACATTGAGATCTACAGCCAAACGGTCAGCAAAACGGGTTTTTTCAATCTCCAGATAGAGGAGTGCTGCTTTGACTTCCTGTTCAAGTTCTACTTTTTGCATAGGGCTCTCCTTAAGGGAGAGGCGTAAAAAATCGCTGAGACGTACCACCATTTCGCGTGCTTCATCGGCCTGTTGAAAGCGAATCAGGGCGTTGATGGAATTCAGTGTATTAAACAGAAAATGTGGGTTGAGCTGATAACGCAGCATTTTAAGCTGGGCCTCATTGGCGATGGCCTCTGCCTGGAGCCTGCGCAGCTGCTCGCGCTCGTTGACCGCAGCTACCTCAAGCATTTTCTTGTGCTCACTCTGAAGCAGTATGTGGTATTTAACCCCGCAGTAAAGTGCACTCCAGAAGAGAAAGACAAAGAGGGAGGCATAATACCAGCCGCCGAATTCAGACCAGATGGAGTGCTCCCCGCTCAAGCGGATATAGGCCTCCATGCGCACCAGGGTCCAGATGCCGGAAATCACCGCAACGGCGAGTAGATAGATAACTGTGCGAACGGCCAGTTCAGAGTCCCAAGCGATATCAAAAATGGGTCTCAGGAATACCGAGAGAACAAAAGCCACAGCACACTGGAAAATAGTATTTGCCGGCTCGAAGCTTGGCCACTCAGTGGGTGAATGCCAGAGAGTCAGGGAGAGGAATGTCACCAACAAAATGCCAATCCAGCTGACCAGCTGTAATTTCCAAAACCAGCCGGTCGAAGGAATTTCCGCAGTTGCATTCCAGTATTGACGGGTAGAGTACTGCATGATGTCCCGTATATTTAATTTTGTGAAAATGACGGGAGAGACGCTCATCATCGCGTTCATTATTATCCGGAAGATATTACCTTGGCTTACCGGTGCCCGCCAGTGGGCCTGCACGCTGGGATTCCAGCTTAGCCCTTATTTGGTCCTTTTTGTCGCTTTTCGGGGTGATTAGTCAAGTTACTTTCGGCAATCTGGACCCATAAGACAACTTTCATTGAGTGAAAGTGTTTTTTATTAAGGGTTATAAAAAATTGCACATTTTGTCCTTAATTTTCCGCTGGCGACTCAAAAGCGTTTAGGAAGAACAGTATAATCGCCGAGAAACGAGTTTGAAATTTGGGGATCGGTTTCCAATGCGCCAGATGTTGCCCGATTCGAGTCTTCACTCGAACGAAATGGCTGTTTGTGATTCAGATGCCCAGGCTCAAGAGGGGCGCTCTCCAGGGTATTTAAATCTTGCAGCGTTGACTTCGCTTTTCCTTCTGTGGGGTTTTATCACCGGGCTGAATGATGTTCTGGTGCCACATCTTAAAAATGTTTTTGAGCTGAGTTATACCCGCGCTGTCCTGGTACAGTTTTACTTTTTTGCAGCCTATTTTCTGGTTTCCGTTCCTGCTGGGTTGCTGTTGCGTAGAGTTGGCTACCAGTTGGGGTTGGTCTTTGGTTTATTAGTGGCTTGTGCTGGTTGCCTGGTTTTTATTCCTGCTGCGCGCCTGCAAATCTATGAAGTGTTTTTATTGGGGCTTTTTGTACTGGCTTCTGGTATTACAGTATTGCAGGTATCAGCAAATCCCTATGTTATTGCTTTGGGTAGTGCCAAAACGGCTCCAAGCCGTTTAAACCTAACCCAAGCATTTAACTCTCTGGGAACTACCTTGGCGCCGGTTGCCGGTGGTGCCGTTTTTTTTGCCGCGATTTCAATGGGCGCCGATCCCGATACGGCAACTAGTGTCGATGAATTTCGCGCCAGGGAGGCGGCCCTGGTGGAAAAACCCTATTTCTGGTTGGCAGTAGTGCTGTTGATGATGGTGGCTTTTTTCTCCTGGATTCGCTTGCCGACAATCCCCGAACACCGCCTTTCTCACAGTACAAGCCCGCCCCGCAGTGAGACTTTTTCCATTTGGCGCTTTCCCAGATTGACACTGGGGGCAATTGGTATTTTTGCCTATGTAGGCGCCGAGGTAGCTATAGGAAGTTTCCTGGTTAGCTTTTTTAGTGAATCCTCTGTTGCTGAAATGCAGTTATTTGAAGCGGCAAAGTATGTTTCCTACTACTGGGGTGGCGCTATGGTAGGCCGCTTTGCCGGGGCTCTGCTGCTGCGCTATGTCTCTGCGGGAAAAACACTGGCGGTGTGTTCGCTGGGTTCCGTAGTGCTTATCGTGGTTGCGATGCTCTCCTCTGGTTATCTAGCTGTATGGTCGATTGTCGCTGTGGGGGTTTGCAACTCCATTATGTTTCCAACCATATTCAGCCTGGCGTTGCGAGGTTTGGGTCAGTACACCAGTCAGGGTAGCGGTGTACTGTGCATGGCCATTGTTGGCGGTGCGGTTATTCCTCTGCTACAGGGAGTACTCGCCGATGAAGCGGGTATCCAGATTTCTTTTTTAGTACCGCTGCTGTGCTACTGCTATATCGCTTATTACGGTGCTTTTTCTCCGGCTCTGCGTGGCGCTGCGATAGAGTAGTGGGCAAAGGCAACTGAAACTTTTCTCCAGGCTATTTTTTAAGTAGTCCAGCTAGAAATTGTTTTCCGCTTTATCTGTGATTTAGCCCAATCTATCGGATTTCTATTGGCGCTCCTCGGCAAGTATTGCACTTTGCTCCGTTGATACCGTTGCGTGGAATACCTGAAATCCAATCGGGGCCTTATTGGCTGTGGCTGGAGTATGGGATTTACACTGAAATAATAATATCTGTGTTACTCATTCTGATAGCGATGGAATTGGTAGGACAGAAGGGCTCGCGTGGGAAAACTTTGGGAGTTATCCGTGAAATTTAAAAAACGATTTTCACTGAGCTTAATGCTCTGTGTTTCGGCACTTGTTGGCTGTCAGCCGCAGGGGGAAGAAGTTCCGTCAAAAGAGGATAACTCCCAGATAAGCAGTGGCGGTAGCCTGGAAAACTGGCCGCTACTCGAGCCCGCGTTTCCACGCAGCGAAAAGCTGGAAGCGCGTATTTCCGAAATTATGTCGCGCATGTCTTTGGAAGAGAAGGTGGGGCAAATGATTCAGGCGGAGATCCGCCACGTCACCCCTGAAGATGTTAAGAAATACCATCTGGGCTCTGTGCTAAACGGTGGTGGTGCCTTTCCAAACAACGATAAGTTTGCCACGCCTAAAGATTGGCTCGCGCTTTCCGATGCTTTTTTCAAGGCTTCCATGGACACTTCCGATGGCGGTGTTGCTATTCCCCTGATTTGGGGCTCCGATGCGGTGCACGGTCACAATAATGTTATTGGGGCAACTCTTTTTCCCCACAATATTGGCCTCGGGGCGGCGAAGGATACTGAGCTGATCGAGCGTATTGGTCGCGCGACCGCCCGCGAGGTCGCTGTTACCGGTATCGACTGGACCTTTGCCCCCACTGTGGCGGTAGTGCGGGATGACCGCTGGGGACGCACTTATGAAAGCTATTCTGAAGATCCGGCTGTAGTGGCTGACTATGCGGAAGCCATGGTGAAAGGGTTGCAGGGGGGCAAGAACGAAGTCGATTTTCTTCGCGGGGAAAACCTAGTGGCTACGGCTAAGCATTTTGTCGGTGACGGTGGAACTACACGTGGAATCGACCGCGGGGATAACGCTGTGCCTGAAAAGGAACTGGCAGAAGTACATGCGGCAGGTTACCTGACCGCTTTGCCTGCTGGTGTGCAAACGGTAATGGCTTCTTTTAATAGTTGGAATGATGAGAAGCTGCATGGCCATCAATACTTGCTGACAGATGTCTTGAAGGAGCGTTTGGGTTTCGATGGATTTGTAGTCGGGGACTGGAATGGCCACAGTTTCGTACCGGGTTGCACTCTGGAAAGTTGTGCCGCGGCAATTAATGCTGGTCTGGACATGTTTATGGTGCCTGCGGATTGGAAGGCCCTCTACAACAATACCTTGGCTCAGGCGAAAAGCGGTGAAATCCCCACTGAGCGTTTGAATGATGCGGTGCGCCGCATACTGCGAGTGAAACTTCGCGCCGGCTTGTTCGAGCGTAATATGCCCCTAGCGGGCAAGGCTGGTATTCTCGGTAATGCCGAGCACCGCGCTATCGCCAGAGAGGCAGTGCGGAAGTCTTTGGTGTTAATGAAAAACAATGATCAATTGTTGCCGCTAGCCGCGAAGCAGAATGTTCTAGTCGTCGGCGATGGGGCCGACAACCTCTCCAAACAAAGTGGTGGTTGGACAATATCCTGGCAGGGCACTGGTAATACCCGTGAAGATTTTCCCGGTGCTACTTCCATCTTTGAGGGCATCGCCGCAGCCGTAAAGAGCGTGGGTGGTGAAGCCATACTGAGTGAGGATGGAAGCTTTACCGATGCCAGCTTTGCCAATGGCAAGGCACCCCAGGTGGCTATTGCCATTTATGGTGAAGAACCCTACGCGGAATGGCATGGTGATATCACAAATCTGGAATACCAGCGCGGTAACAAGAAAGATCTGGCACTGTTGAAGAAATTGCGTGAACAGGAAATTCCAGTTGTCAGTGTTTTCCTGTCCGGTCGCCCGCTTTGGGTGAACAGTGAATTAAATGCATCGGATGCTTTTGTGGCCGCTTGGCTGCCGGGGTCTGAGGGTGCCGGTGTGGCCGATGTATTATTCCGAGGTGCCAAAGGTGAGATTCGATACGATTTCACTGGTAAGTTGCCCTTTAGCTGGCCGAGGTACACCAATCAAACGGTTTTGAATCCATACCACGAGCACTACGATCCCCTGTTTGCTTTGGGTTACGGCTTGAGTGTGAATGAGGAATCCCTGGTCAGCAACGACTTGCCTGAGACCAGCGAAAATATGGCTGCGGCTGGACTGGAGGATGCCTGGTTATTGGTTTCCCGTCCGCGCGCTCCCTGGGTATTGAATATTGCCGAGGACGGAGCCAAGGAAGTACCAGTGAATGGCAACCGAGCGGCCAGTGGTGAGGATAACAATATCGTTGTGACCTCGATTGATATGTCCTCTCAAGAAGATGCGCGTTTGATCGAGTGGAAGGGCCTGCGCCCCGGTGCTGTGCAGTTGTCTGCGGAGTATATGCAGAACTTGGACATTTATTTGGAGGAGGGCTCAGCCTTGAGTCTGAATATTCGCGTTGATCAGAAACTGCGTGAACCGTTACAAGCGGCGGTGACCTGTGGAGAGGACTGTATTGCCAGAGTGCCGCTGCAAGTCACTCTGAAAACCATGCCGCTGAATGACTGGACCCCTCTCTCGGTGGACCTGCAATGCTTCGCCAAAGCTGGCGCTGACTTTAGCAAGGTTTTCAGTGCCTTCCGCTTGGAGAGTGAGGGGGCCGCAGCGATAGCCGTAGCCAATGTTCGATTGGTACCCTATGCGGCAGCTTCTGCTGATATTCGCTGTGCGGGTTAGTGATTTTCATCTCTAGCTGTTTTTGGTAATTAAATGCCCGGGTCTGTAAAAATTGAGGTCTGGGCTACACCTCTCTTTTAAGTGGTTGAGTTGCTGAAGAGCTGTAGCTCTGCAATATCCCGCTTCCCGCTCAGAAGTCCATCAACTCAAGTTGCCAGCACCGGTATACTGTGTCGATCTCAGTTTCAGGGTATAGGCAGTGACCTCCAAATCCGCAGCAAACTCTTTACCGCAACTTATAAAGTCTTCGATGCAGCGCCACCCGGCTCTGGGACAGCTATGGGTTGGATTTTCTGGTGGCTTGGATTCCACTGTCTTGCTGCATCTACTCAACCAGAATGGTATCCCCGTTAAGGCAGTGCATGTGCACCACGGCTTAAGTAGTAATGCAGAGTGCTGGCTTGGCCACTGCGAAGCTGTTGCCCGTGAGCTGCAAGTGCCTTTTGTTGCGGTGCGTGTGCAAGTCGATAGAAGCGGTGGTGGGATAGAGCAGGGGGCGCGTAAGGTCCGCTACAAGGCTTTTGATTCGGTGATGTCCTCCGGTGATCAAATTTTGCTCGGTCACCATGGGGATGATCAGGCAGAAACCTTTCTATATAGACTAATGCGGGGAGCGGGCGTCCTTGGGCTTTCGGGTATGGCGGAGAGTCGGCCGTTGGGTGAGGGTAAATCCTTACTTCGTCCTTTGTTGTCAGCGGGGCGCCGTGAGCTGGAAGCCTGGGCCCTTGAACACGGGCTCAGCTGGATTGAGGATGAGAGTAATGCTGATGAGGCTTTTGAGCGCAACTATTTACGCCAACAGGTCATGCCTGTTTTATCCACCCGTTGGTCGGCACGGCAGAGTATTCAGCGGGCTGCAGATAATCTTAGGGAATCTGCATTACTGCTAGAGGAGTTGGCGCTTGCTGACTTGCAGATCTGTGATATCAGGCGAGAGAGGTTAGGAGAGAGCCTCTTTTTAGCGACGTTCATGAATTTAAGTATTGCGCGGCGCAAAAATCTACTGCGCGGTTGGGTGTTGCTGCAGGGTGGTATGGCGCCGGAATCCGTGGTTCTGCAAGAAGCTTTGGCGCAAATTGAGAAAGCGGGTGCGGATGCCCAGGTGGAAGTACGACTGGGTGGGTGTGTAGTGCGACGCTTTCAGCGGCGCCTCTATCTGACCCCTGTCATGGAGCCCTTTTCTACCACCGAAGAAAGCCTTCAATGGGATGGCGTGTCAGCACTACTGTTGCCCAGAGGTGGTGTACTGGAATCGGTGCAGGGTTGGCCTCAGGGGGTATATCAAGTGAAATACCGCCGGGGCGGTGAGCGCGTCCAGCCTCTCGACCGACTTCGCTCCCAGACTCTCAAGAAGGTGTTGCAGGAGAGGGCGTTGGAACCCTGGCTGCGAGACCGGATACCGCTCGTGTATCTGGATGGAGAGCTGGTGGCAGTTGCCGATTTATTCTGCTGTAAGGCGGGCTGCTCCACTTTGCCAGTAGCACCTTCGGTGAAACCGCCCAGCTGGCGGTTTTTCGATTGAGCGGAGAGGGGTTTTCTGCTACCCTGGCGCCCCGTCTCAAAGGCACCGGGAGAAGCTGGATTATCCGCCCGGGCCAGCCCTGTAAGCTCGACATTCATCGAGCGCTCAACTGACCAAGGTTTTGCATGACGCGCTATATTTTTGTAACTGGTGGCGTGGTTTCCTCGTTGGGGAAAGGTATCGCCTCCGCCTCTTTGGCCGCCATTCTCGAGGCCCGCGGCCTCAAGGTTACCATCCTCAAACTGGACCCCTACATCAACGTAGACCCGGGTACCATGAGCCCCTTCCAGCACGGTGAGGTGTATGTCACCGAGGATGGTGCCGAGACTGACCTGGACCTGGGTCACTACGAACGCTTTATCCGTACCCGGATGTCCAAGCGTAACAACTTCACCACCGGCCGTGTGTACGAGACCGTACTGCGCAAAGAGCGCCGTGGTGACTACCTGGGTGGCACCGTACAGGTGATCCCCCATATTACCGATGAGATCAAACGCCGCGTTGTAGAAGGTGGCCGCGATGTCGACGTCGCTATTGTTGAAATCGGTGGCACCGTAGGTGATATCGAATCCCAACCGTTCCTGGAATCTGTGCGTCAGCTGCGTGTGGAAATGGGCACCAACCGCGCCCTGTTGATCCACCTGAGCTATGTGCCCTTTCTTGCCACTGCTGGTGAAACCAAGACCAAGCCGACCCAGCACTCTGTTAAAGAGTTGCGTTCTATCGGCTTGCAGCCGGATATTCTGCTGTGCCGTTCCGAGCGTGAGATCGATGAGGACTCCCGCCGCAAGATTGCACTGTTCACCAATGTTGAAGAGCGCGCTGTTGTACCGCTGCCCGATGCCAAGACCATCTACGGCGTACCGCGTCTTCTGCACAGTTACGGCCTCGACGATATCGTTGTGGAAAAACTGCAGCTGGAATGCCAGGCACCAGACCTTTCCGAGTGGGATGAAGTGGTCGATGGCAAGCTGAACCCCCAGCACGAAGTGAAAATTGCCATGGTTGGCAAATACATGGAGTTGCTGGATGCCTATAAGTCCCTGATCGAGTCCCTGACCCACGCGGGTATCAAGCATCGTTGCAAAGTGGATATCGACTTTATCAACGCTGAAGACGTTGAGGGTGAGAACGGCATTGACCTGATCAAGGATGCCGATGCAATCCTGGTTCCCGGTGGATTTGGTGAGCGCGGTTTAGAGGGCAAGCTTGAATCTGTTCGCTACGCTCGTGAAAACAATATCCCTTACCTGGGCATCTGCCTCGGTTTACAGTCTGTGGTTATCGAGTTCGCGCGCAATGTGCTCGGCCTCGAAGGTGCCAACAGTACTGAATTCAATACTAAAACCCCGCACCCGGTTATCGGCCTGATTACAGAGTGGATCGATAGTGAAGGCAATATCGAGAAGCGCGACGAGCAGTCTGACCTGGGGGGCACCATGCGCTTGGGTGGCCAGGAGTGTCGCTTGGCTAAAGATACCAAGGCTCGCGATATCTACGGCGCAGACGTCATTGTAGAGCGTCACCGCCACCGCTACGAAGTGAACAACAACTACGTTGATCGCCTGCAGCAAGCCGGTTTGAAAATTGGCGGCTGGTCTGCAGACGATACCCTGGTAGAAATGGTTGAATTGCCGAACCATCCCTGGTTCGTTGCTTGCCAGTTCCACCCGGAATTTACTTCAACTCCGCGCGACGGCCACCCGCTGTTCGAAAGCTTTGTTGCCGCCGCAATGAAGCAGCGTGAAAACCAGGGTTAATCAGTAATCCGCCCCCGGTCTCTGTGATTGGGGGTGAGATGACAGGGAGCTGACAGTGAAAACAATTGAAGTCGGAAATATTCAGGTCGCCAACGATAAGCCCTTTGTGCTTTTTGGCGGTATGAATGTACTGGAATCCCGCGACCTGGCGATGCAGGTGGCTGAGCACTATGTAAAAGTCACTGAAAAACTGGGTATTCCCTATGTTTTTAAAGCGTCTTTTGACAAGGCCAATCGCTCTTCCATCAACTCCTATCGCGGACCGGGAATGGAAGAAGGCCTGAAGATTTTTCAGGAAATCAAAGACACTTTTAAGGTCCCCTTGATTACCGATGTCCACGAAGTACACCAGGCTGTTCCGGTTGCCGAAGTCGTGGATATTATCCAGCTGCCGGCCTTCCTGGCCCGCCAGACTGATCTGGTCGCCGCTATGGCAGCGACTGGTGCAGTGATCAACGTCAAAAAGCCCCAGTTTATGAGCCCGCCGCAAGTTAAAAATGTGGTGGAGAAATTTGCTGAGTGCGGCAACGAAAATATTCTTTTGTGCGAGCGCGGTGCCTGCTTTGGCTACGACAACCTGGTTGTCGATATGCTGGGCTTCAGCACCATGATCAATGCCTCCGGCGGTGCGCCGCTGATTTTTGATGTCACCCACTCACTGCAAATGCGCGATCCTTCTGGTGCAGCCTCTGGTGGTCGCCGTGCACAGGTCACTGAGCTGGGCCGAGCAGGTTTGGCTATCGGTATTGCCGGCCTGTTCCTGGAAGCACACCCGAATCCAGATAAGGCATTGTGTGATGGCCCCAGTGCATTGCCACTGGAGAAGCTGGAACCATTCCTCGCACAGATGAAAGCTGTGGATGATTTAATCAAAGGCTTTACGCCTCTGGATACCGAATAAAAGTAAGAAATACATAGCGCGCGCCCTTTTTGGGCGCTTGGTACTTATTCTGTAGCTATTATTTATGGAAGCTACGATTAGAGATTCTCACAAAAACTGTGAGGAAAAGTTTCACAAGAGTAAGAACCCTTAATTGTTGCGTGCAGCTATTGGAAAATTTCTTTCAGTAATTACCTTTTTAATAAGTAACAAGTTTAGTTAGTACTAATACGGAGCCCATTGTTAATGAGCAAGATTGTCGCTGTTAAAGCCTACGAAGTGCTGGATTCCCGCGGTAACCCTACCGTCGAAGCCGATGTAATCCTGGAAGACGGTTCCATTGGTTCCGCTTGCGCTCCTTCTGGTGCCTCCACTGGTTCTCGTGAAGCTCTGGAATTGCGCGATGGCGATAAGAGTCGTTACCTGGGCAAAGGTGTATTAAAGGCTGTTGAGAATATCAACATGACTATCGCCGATCTGTTGAAAGGTATGGATGCTACCGATCAGCGCACCCTGGATAAGGCAATGATCGATGCCGACGGTACTGAAAACAAAGCTAATCTGGGCGCTAATGCTATTTTGGCAGTTTCACTGGCGGCCGCTAAAGCCGCTGCAGCTTCCAAAAAAATCCCCCTGTATCAGCACATTGCTGAGGTAAACGGCACTCCGGGTGAATACTCCATGCCGGTTCCGATGATGAATATCCTCAACGGTGGTGAGCACGCGGATAACAACGTGGATATCCAGGAATTTATGGTTCAGCCCGTTAAAGCTGAATCTTTTGCCGAAGCCCTGCGCCAGGGTGCTGAGATCTTCCACTCCCTGAAAAAAGTACTGTCCAGCAACAGCCTGAACACTGCGGTTGGCGATGAAGGCGGCTTTGCTCCGAACTTGCCATCCAACGAAGCCGCTCTGAAAGTGATTGCTGAAGCGGTAGAAAAGGCCGGTTACACCTTGGGTGATGACATTACCCTGGCTCTGGATTGTGCTTCTTCCGAGTTCTACAAAGATGGCAAGTACGACTTGGCTGGCGAAGGCAAGCAGTTCGACAGCGAAGGTTTCGCCAGCTATTTGGCTGAGTTGTCCGCCAACTATCCGATCCTGTCTATCGAAGACGGTATGGACGAGAGCGATTGGGACGGCTGGAAAATTCTCACCGACAAGATAGGTGAAAAAGTACAGCTGGTAGGCGATGACTTGTTCGTAACCAACACCAAGATACTAAAAGAAGGTATCGAGAAAGGCGTGGGTAACTCTATCCTGATCAAGTTCAACCAGATCGGCTCCCTGTCCGAAACTCTGGACGCGATTAAGATGGCAAAAGATGCAGGCTACACCGCTGTAATCTCTCACCGCTCTGGTGAAACTGAAGACACCACCATTGCTGACCTGGCTGTAGCTACCGCTGCTGGCCAAATCAAAACCGGCTCCCTGTGTCGCTCCGACCGCGTAGCTAAGTACAATCGTCTGCTGCGTATTGAAGCTGAACTGAATGGTTCCGCTCCTTACCGTGGCCGTGCTGAATTCAAATAATCAATATTTGAATCGCACATTGGTATTGCAGAGGGATTCCTCTGCAATACCTATAATACGAACAAGCGAAATATCGTAATCTCGTATGAAATGGCTGCTGGGAATTCTTACCTTTATTCTGCTTGCCACTCAGTATCGTCTCTGGGTTGGTGATGGCAGTCTTGCCGAAGTTACCCGTCTCAAACGACAGCTTGCTCAGCAACAGGAAAAAAATGCAGCTTTAGCGCGGGAAAATCGCCAGTTGTTGAGAGAAGTACGAAGCCTGAAAGTGGGCACTGATGGTGTCGAAGCCAAGGCACGCTATGATTTGGGATTGATTAAGGAAGGGGAAACCCTGTTTATCTTCCTGGACTCGGAAGAGGCTAAAAAGTGATTACAGATTATTGGGTGGTTGTGCCCGCTGCGGGTGTTGGTAAACGCATGGGAGCCGATCGCCCCAAGCAGTATTTACCATTACTGGGGCGCCCTTTATTGTCCCTAACTCTGCGGAATATTTTAAGTTGGCCGGGACTTGCTGGCGTTGTTGTGGCCCTATCAAAGGATGATGAATTTTTCCCGCACTTGAAAGAAGCCTCTCACCCATTAATGCACACTGTAATTGGTGGCGCTGAGCGAGCGGATTCTGTCCTCTCAGCCCTGGAATTTCTTGCTCAACGGGAACATGGCGACACCCCAGTGCTTGTACATGATGCCGCTCGGCCATGTGTTGCAATGGAAGACATTAGTGCATTGTTGCACAGCCAGGTTGCACAGACCGCGCTGCTGGCGCGTCAGGCCAGCGATACTGTAAAGAGAGGGTCTGAGATAAGCGGTGTTCAATGTGTTGAACAAACCCTGGATCGCAAACAGATATGGCTTGCGCAGACCCCTCAGCGAGCGCCTCTTGCGCTACTTCGCTCCTGCCTCAGTCAAGCATTACAGCAAGGTGAAGCTGTTACAGATGAGGCAAGTGCGTTGGAAATTTTTGGTCACTCTCCGCAACTTGTTGAAGGTCGGAGTGACAATATCAAAGTGACCCACCCCACCGATATCGTAATGGCAGAGACCATTTTACGTCTGCGCTACGCTCCCACCGAGGATTATCGATAGTGAGTTTTAGAATTGGCCAGGGCTTTGACGTGCATGCGTTTGGCCCTGGCGATCATGTTGTGCTTGGTGGAGCAAAAATTCCCCATAGCTTTGGTTTAAAAGCCCATTCCGATGGGGACGTGTTATTGCATGCACTTTGCGATGCGCTTCTTGGTGCTTTGGCTCTCGGTGATATCGGTCATCATTTCCCCGATACGGATGAGCGTTTTAGTGGCGCGGATAGTCGCGCCCTTTTACAACATGTTATGACCCTAATTAAGGAAAGGGGATATCGCCTGGTGAATGCTGATACCACTCTCATTGCGCAGGCTCCCAAGATGGCTCCTCATATAGAAACCATGCGCGGCTATATTGCTGCGGATTGCGGTGTGGATATCGCCGATATTAGTGTGAAAGCAACGACTACCGAGAAGCTTGGCTTTACCGGGCGGAGTGAAGGAATTGCGGCCCAGGCCACTGTTTTACTTGAGCGATATGATGTCTGAAGTCTGGAATCTAAATTGGCCCCGCGCTTTGGGTGGGGCGGCAATCTCTGCTGATTTTCGTACTGTTGCGGAAGATTTTGTTGTCGATGAGATGGCTTTTCCCGAACCTACAGAGGACGGGGAGCATGTGTACCTGCATATTAAGAAGCGGGGGGCCAATACTGTCTGGGTGGCAAAACAGCTAGCCAAACTCGCCGGAGTGCGCCCTCTGGATGTCAGCTACTTTGGGTTGAAGGATCGACATGCCGTAACCACGCAGTGGTTTAGTGTTTGGCTCGGACAGAAGCCAGAGGCAGATTGGTCGCAGATCAATAGTGAAGAAGTTTCACTTCTGAGGTTTTTTCGGGGCGGCCGTAAACTACGTCGCGGGGAGCATGTAGGCAATCGATTTAAAATTCGCCTGCGTAATGTAAGCGGTGATCGGGCGGCTGCGGAAGAGGTGCTTAAACAGGTAGGTGGCGGAGTGCCAAATTACTTCGGTGAGCAGCGCTTTGGTATCGATGGCGGCAACCTGGACCTGGCGCGTCACCTGGCGGAAGAAGAGGGACGCTGTCGTAAGAATGAAAAGGCCTTTGCCATGTCGGCTGCGCGCAGTTGGCTGTTTAATCAGGTATTGGCAGAAAGAATCACTCAAGACTGCTGGCAGCAAAGTATTGAGGGTGAGCCACAAAGTGAGCCCAGTGGTCCTTTGTGGGGTCGCGGTAGAAACCTCGCCACAGGTCCTCTAGGCGAATTGGAGCAGCAAGTACTAGAGAAGTGGCTGAGCTGGTGTAACTGGCTGGAACATTGCGGGCTCAAGCAAGAGCGAAGACCACTGGCCCTACGTCCAGAGGCTTTTCGTTTTGAGTGGCAGTCTGATGACCTCCTCTTGGAATTTGCGTTGCCGCCTGGGGCATTCGCAACAGCCTTGCTAAGGGAGGTGGCACAGCTGGTCAATGTGAACTCGGACACATAAAATTTGTGGCTGAAAGCGAGAGTTATACAGGGGATGGAATAAAAGCTTATGGACCGCTTGAGACACGAAGGCTTGGGAATGACCTCCCAGCGAACTCGCAATCGCCTGATCCAACGCTTGAGGGATGAGGGCATTAGCAATGAAGAAGTCCTCGATGTGATGGCTTCGACCCCCAGGCACCTTTTTCTGGATGAAGCCCTGGCGATCCGCGCCTATGAGGATACAGCTCTGCCAATTGGCTATGGCCAGACAATATCCCAACCTTACATTGTTGCCCGCATGACAGAGTTGCTGCTGAGCAGGGCCAAATCCCTGCATAGGGTTTTAGAAGTTGGTACGGGTTCCGGCTACCAAACCGCAATTCTTTCTAGGCTGGTTGAACAACTTTTTTCTGTTGAGCGTGTCGAACCCTTGCTCGATAAGGCCCGCCAGCGTCTTAACGAGTTGGGATATCAGAATATTGAATACAATCTCAGTAGTGGTGGTTTTGGTTGGCCGGAAAAAGGGCCTTATGATGCAATCCTGGCAGCAGCGGCTCCCTCAACGGTTCCCGATGAACTCAAGCAACAGTTGGGACCAAATGGCGTGCTGGTTATTCCTGTGGGTTCGGAGCAACAGCACCTGATGATGATCTCTCGTCGCCAGGATACCGATCAGTTCGATGTGGAAAAGCTAGAAGCAGTGCGGTTTGTGCCGCTGCTTAGTGGTGTGGTTCGATGAAATTTAGAGAGCTCTTTAAGAGCCGGTACCCGGGTGTAGTGCTGCGTGGTATGGGAATGGGTGCTGCAGATGTTGTTCCGGGGGTTTCCGGGGGGACCATTGCTTTTATTACAGGGATCTACCAGGAGTTACTCGACTCTTTGAGCCGGATAGGACCTCACTGTATTACGATAATGCGGGAGGAAGGGCTATCAGCGACTTGGAAGCACATCAATGGCAGCTTCCTGTTATCCCTGTTTTTAGGGGTGTTGATCAGTATCTTCAGCCTGGCGAGGATTATTAGCGGCCTTTTGGAGCAATATCCTATTCTCGTCTGGTCTTTCTTTTTTGGCCTAGTGCTGGCTTCTACCTTCCCTATTCTTCGCAATATCCCCAGGTGGTCTCTTTCGACAGCGGTCTTTCTCTTTCTAGGCATCGCGCTGGCAGTTGTTGTCAGTGAGCTTCGCCCTGGGGACATCCCAGCTACGCCACTTACTTTATTTTTATCTGGAGCATTGGCAATTTGTGCCATGGCTTTGCCCGGAATTTCAGGTGCCTTTATCCTGCTTATGATTGGGATTTATCCCAAGGTGCTCACTGCAGTACATGAGCTGCAATTGTCGAATTTATTGTACTTTGCGGTTGGGGCCGCTCTGGGGTTAATGCTTTTTAGCCGATTGCTTTCCTGGTTGATGCACAAATATGTCGCTCGCACATTGGCTTTTCTTGCAGGGATCTTATTAGGTAGCCTGAAAATAATTTGGCCCTGGAAGCTACCAATCAATGGTGCCGAAACTGTTTCCAGTAAGCTTGCGCCATTACTCGCCAATACATCCCCGTCGAACTTTATGGCCCAGACAGGTGAGAATGCGAATCTGGGGCCTGCGATTATTGCCGCTTTGGTTGCTGCGGTACTGGTTCTCGCGGTGGACTATTTCGGAGGGGGGCATCGAGGTAAATCCTACGCCACACCGCAATAAGATCTGGAATATCTCGGTATGGCAGCTTTTTATGAAGCTTTTCCAATGATTTTTAGAGCTTTTCTTTAGACACTTTTTCCATAAATGCCGTGGTCTGATGTAAAAAGAGAATAATGGAATGTCATCTTTTACGACAAGTTGAGGCCCATTTTTGGCGGAACAATAAGCCTAATATTGGTCATTTTTTGACTTTGATGTTAAAAATATTAGGCGTCTGTGTCGTGGCTATGGCCCTGGTTTCCTGTGCTGGCCACAGAGCACCGAGTAGTTCCCTAAATCAGCCTCCAAGTATCCGTCTCAATCATCATACTGTGAGCCGCGGGGATACCCTGTATTCTATTGCCTGGCGTTACGGTCAGGATTTCCGCAAGCTGGCGGCTATCAATGGCATTAAGCCTCCCTATAATATTTATCCCGGCCAACGCTTACAGTTGAATGGTAAAGTGCCGCGTCAAGTCGCCTCAAGCTCCCCTGTAGCCAGAAAAAAAACTGTGGCTAAGCCTGTGCCCACAAAAAAAGCTATTCCCGCCAAGAATACAAAATCTTTAACGAGAAGCTCTACGCGCCAGAAGCCTCAAAGTAAGCGAACAGGGGCGATTCACTGGCGTTGGCCTGTCCGTGGACAAGTCATCAGTAAGTTCCGCTCTGGAGACCCCTTGCGGAAGGGTGTTGATATCGCCGGTGAAAAGGGAGAATCTGTATCGGCAGCAGCTGATGGCACTGTTATCTACGCTGGCAGTGCACTGAGAGGGTATGGAAAACTGCTGATCGTTAAGCACAGCGATGTTTACTTGAGTGCTTATGCCCACAATCACCGACTGCTGGTGAAAGAGGGTAGTAAGGTCAAAGCTGGACAACGGATAGCGGAACTGGGTTCGAGTGGTACCAACCGCGACAAGCTCCACTTTGAAATACGAAAAAACGGTCAGCCAGTGGACCCTCTCGCGTATCTGCCTTAAGTCGGGAGAGTGCTCTAAAGCTCTGCAAATAAAAATGGACTTTTAACTAATACCACTTGGGGTGGTCACAGCAATCGTGGCGACCAAATGGTCAAGCCGATTCTGTGGCTGTCGCACATGTGTACTTGATTGGTCGTTTTTTAGACCGATTCTGGTCTCATGCTATGCGGTTGATATTGGCAAAGTACAAGGAGCAGGGGAAATGGAAGCACAACGGCAAGACCAGTCCATGACTGGCCAGGCAGAAGACTTTCCTCCTGAGTTGGCGGTAGAGAATGATGAGCAGAAACTAAATTCCGAAAAAGGTAAAAGTAGTGGCCGTACGCGGAGAAATGCGGCAAAAAATAACTCCGTTTCCTCCCCCACAGAGAAGAGTCGGGTTAGCAGGTTGGATGGCGATGGCCATTTACAGAAGAACCTGGATGCCACCCAGCTCTATCTCAATGAAATAGGCTTTTCCCCCCTACTGACCGCTGAAGAAGAGGTTTATTACGCACGCAAGGCCTTGCGTGGTGATGCTGCATCAAGAAAGCGTATGATCGAGAGTAACCTACGCCTTGTTGTAAAAATCGCCCGTCGCTACGTTAGTCGTGGCCTCGCATTGTTAGACCTAATCGAAGAGGGCAACTTGGGGTTAATTCGTGCTGTTGAGAAGTTTGATCCGGAGCGAGGTTTCCGCTTTTCTACTTATGCTACTTGGTGGATACGTCAGACAATAGAACGAGCCATTATGAATCAGACTCGCACTATTCGCCTGCCAATCCATGTAGTAAAAGAGTTAAATGTGTATCTTCGAGCATCTCGTGAGCTTGCACAGAAGCTGGATCACGAGCCATCTGCAGAAGAGATTGCTAACTTGTTAGAGAAGCCTGTAGAGGACGTCGAACGGATGCTGGGGCTCAATGAGAGAGTCACCTCCGTAGATACCCCTATAGGCCCTTCTTCCGAGAAGACGTTGGTTGATACTATACCCGACCAGCAGGAGTCTGATCCGGCAGAACTCCTTCAGGATAGCGACCTTTTCGATAGCATTAATCGCTGGCTTGGTGAGCTTCCCGACAAGCAGTGTGAAGTTGTTTCCAGGCGCTTCGGATTACGTGGATTTGAGGCGAGCACCCTAGAAGAAGTTGGGCGTGAGATTGGTCTCACTCGTGAACGGGTTCGCCAAATCCAAGTTGATGCACTGAAACGTTTAAGGGAAGTGATGGAAAAGCAGGGACTTGACGGGCAATCCCTGTTTGGAAATCTCTAATTTTGGCCCCTAAATAGGGAGGCCCCATGAAAGGTGTGTTTCGTGGGGCTTCCTCAAACTAACTGTGATAGCGATGTAATACGTCACAGTTTCCGTTTTTCTAATCCAAGAGCGCTTATTTTCTCACCCAGCGACCAAGGTTGTCCTGGTAGTACTCCCCACGGGATAGGCGGGCCTCTAGTTTCTCGGCAGCACGTGCCGCAACTTGGGCAATATCGACATTGTGGCTTTTGGCTATCTCGGTATAGGCCTGCTTACGTTCCGCATTTATTTTTTTTACCAGCTTCTCCAGTTCAGGCGAACTGGCGTCCACAATAGCGATATAGCCACTGTTTGCTTCTCCCACTAACCCTTGCTTTTTGGCCTCTTCTAAGGAAATCGCCATTGCGGGTAACGCCATTATCAAGCCCAGAACTAATAGAGCTTTCTTTACCATACTCATATTCTATCTCCTCAGAAAATGCCTTCCTTGTCGTCAAACAGGTTTTCAAGATCCTTGTCCACTTTGACCCGGATTTCATGTTCAATCTTAACATTCAGGTTTACAGTAATTGGCTCGCTGGGGGCCTTCACTGCTACAGTAGGTGTGCAACCTATAGCAATCAAAGTGTACAGTACTCCTAAAAGAATCAGCCGGCTGGCCCTCATCTGATACTCCTTATGGTGCCACTTAGGCGCCTTTTATTTGTTGCATCTTCAGCAGTTACGTCAAAAATCAGGCCAGGTTCGCCAACTGCGTCGGGAGTGACCACATTTGGCAATTGTAATGGCTCTACCTTAACCCGCTCTGAATTAGTCGACCTTATGCACTAGTGGGGAGAGCCTACTGTACTAGCAACCTATTGGTCCAGTTGCTTTTCTAACGCAGTTGTCAGGTCACGGCTGGCCTGTAACGAGCGCAACATTGCAGGAATATTATTCTCAAGGTTGAGGTTAATAATCAGGTCTCTTTCTGAATCCATCGATTCACTACGCCCGACAAGTTTTAAGTTGAGTAATAGGTCTCCACTGGGAGGATATTGCAAATTGCCTTCCAGGGTGCGGAAGTCATAGTCTTCAAGGGCATTTGAGATCAGTTTCAGTTGGGGATTGCCCTTGAGCATCTGCTGAGAAAATGCACCATAATATCTTAGCTCTCCGCCAGGCTCGACTGCTTCCAAATGACCATTTTTAACGGTAATCCCTTGGGGGCCTGTGCTAATAGGTATGGTTAAGTTTAGACGTCCTTTGGCCTTGAAACTTTCCGATTCGGTTTCTTGAGCTAGCTTTTCAAGAGATACATGCTCTGCGTACAAGGTACTGTTGCGCTCTATATTATCCAGATTCCAATACAAAGCTTCGGAAGACAGTTTTCCATCAAGAAACTCTGCAGAAAAATCGTTTAGGATAAGATCTTGTGTTTTATTTACAGACAGAGAAAAGGACAAATTATTTAGAGGTAATCCTGCGTTGATGGATTCTATAGTCAGAGGCTGTGGTTTAGATGTAAACCATTTTCCTCTATGAGTTTCCACCAGAACATTCCCATTAACTCCTGCAGCGAAGCTACTATCGTAGATCGCAGCGATATTAGTTAAACTTATGTCGATAGTATCAGTTGATTGGCGAGGCCATGATATAGCGCCACTGGCAGAAAGACCCCCAGAAACGATATCTAAAGGTAAGCCTTGGAAAACCTTACTGAGGGGTGCTGCGGAATTGAACTCAACATATGGCAGTGAAAATTGAAAAGCGCCAACTGCTAACTCGATATCATGATGCAAACTTGATGTGAGTTGTAAATTACCGGCCTTAACTTGGCTTTGTCCCTCAAGCTTACTCCCGTCCAGGGAGAGAGAGCCAGTAAGAGAAGTCTCAAGGGTATAATTTTCAGGGGTAACGACCTTAAGTCTGTTACTACTAAAGTCACTGCTGAACTGTGTGCTATCTCTTGAAGATATTACTTTTATATTATTCAGATCTAGTGTTCCAGATAAAGTCGCATGCTCACTGGAGAGATTGCTAAAATGGTTGCTTGATTTTTCAATAATGCAACTTTTGATACCTGATAAAATTTCACAGTTGACTTTAGGTGCTATAAGTTCCGCTTCCCTAATCTTGAATTCTTTAGCTTTCAGCTCTCCAAGTGAGGCTTTAACTTGTTCCAATTTTAAATTCTGAATGTTGCCATCTTCCTGGAAGTGAATGGTAGATGAAATATCCACTTTTCTGAGAACAACACCCGCGGGCATATCAATTATTACAGGAGATTTGGCCTCGAACTTAAACCTGCACTCGGTAAAATTTTTGATGTTGCACTGAATGTGTTCAATTTTTGAAGAGGCTGAATTAGGGGTGTTTTTGGCTTTTAGCTGAGTGACAATTAATCCATCGTGAATTTGTAAGTTGAAGGAGTTGGATTCCGAGGGGCTCCCGGTAATATGAATGTTCTTCTTAACTTCGGCTTGAATATGATTATGATTTAACCCGCTGGTGAGTAAGGGAGACTCTTCTTTCAGACCGGTTATTTCTGCATCAAACAGTAAATTGCTTTTTGGTAAGATAGCTAGACGAATTTGCTCAAGCCAGTTTTTATTTATAGACGATGTTTCGGTAAAATTTAAGTGAGCCTCACTTTGAAAACTGAGATATCCTTTGGGATTGGTAATTTCGAGTGAAGGAAAGTAATTCTTAGTCAAAAGGGGCTTGATTAGTGGTTCTGCGCCAGCCAGATCGACAGAGCCCTTCAATTGGAACTTAGGGTTGGGTGTTAGATCGCTATATTCGAACCTAAGATTTGCCAAAAGATTTTTGCTGCCTGAATCTTTTAGTGTTGAAACCTCAATTGAGCCAGAACCAGTGACGGACTCTAACTGAATAGGATTTAGAGTCTTTAGTTTGAGTTCTATGGGGGACTTAGTTGACAAGTGAGCTTGTATCTTTTTATTGGAAGATTCAATGGGTAAGATCAATCCCAGGTTATCACTCTCAACTTTAAATAGAATATCCTGATAGTTTGCCTTGGATAAGATTTCGTCTGGAATGAAGGCGCGAGCATTAATCAGTATACTCCCACTGGCTCTCATTCCATCTACAGGGGTTTCGGCCAATACTTCAGAGATGTTTAGAATCGACTCAATGGAATTTAGGTTTGATGATGCACTCGCATCTAGTTTCCATTGATTTTTATGGGTTTTGGATATATCTATTTCCAGTCGAGAAGGTTCTTTAATTAAGTCAGAGCTTATTTCTGTAACTGTAGTAATGTCGCTTGAAGTCAAATTGGCTTTTAGTGAAAGTTCGTGATTTCCGGTTTTGACTGAGCTGAAAGGTGTTTGTATATGGATCTCTGTATTATGCCGGTTAATTTTCAGCGGGCCAGCCTTCAAATCACCACCAAATTCAATTTCTCTTACGAATACTGATCCGGGTATAAAGTTTATTATATTCTGAGTTAAATTACTTAAGGTGAGAGTGTTTTCTTTAGAGGGTATCTTTTCAGTTTTGTTAGGTTTGCTTGATGTAGAGTTTTTTATTTCAGAGTATGTGAGTTTGCCAATTGATAGCTCAATCTTTTGGGTATTATCCCGATCAAAAATAATATGAAAAGGATAGAGTATTTTAACCTTGTTCAGGATAAGGCTATTTTTTCGGTTGGACTGAAGGCGGACTTGTTCGATAGAAGCTTCCTTGATGCCTAATTTCAATCCGGATAATTGCTGAATAACAACTTCGCCTGCAAATAGGTTGATCATCTGAGAGACAACAATATCTTTTTTCCACCAACTACCAACTAGAAAGGTAGCTAAGAGTACTGTAGTCACAATGATAAGAATACGGGGTTTTCGCACTTTAAAACTCTTAACTTATAGAGTGGAGGTGATTTCGTATAATCGCTAAAAACTGTAGCAGTCATGTAACGGGTTAATAGCGTCTTTTGCAGATCTGTAACAAGATATCTTATCAGACTGTCAGGATAATACTTTGTGAGAATTAGATTATTGACTACAAAGATGGTTCACTTGCCCACCAAAATGAGAAATGAATATTGGGTCATAAGGTGTAAGCCACTCTGTCCTGCAGCAGTTTTAGGTGTCATTGCATCTGTTATTATTCTCCGGCTTTGGGGGTAAAAGCCAGAAAGCAACAGGCTTAGCCATGCAGTCCCATTCGAATGAAGTATTAAGGCTGTATTGGGCTTTGATAGCAATGCAGATACATCATGAGAGAGGGGTATCTTGACCTGCAACACCTGGAATCTTTTGTAGGCTCACTCAGTGATTAAGGTGCATATTAAATAGTTTTAAGCTATCAGTAGGAGCCTTATAATTGTTTTTGTTGTGAGGGCTCTCACGTACGATAGGGGGCAGTCCGCACGTGGTTAAGGTTGCTGTCCAGGCTGAAATCTGCCACAGGAGTGGCGGGCGGGTAACTAGAAGTTTTCATTGATTAGAAGATGATCAGTTTACCCCTACTAAACCACTGCCTCTGTCAATGGACCAACAAACAGTCCAAGAACCCCATTCTTATCAAACTAAAAATATAAGATTTTTAGTCGGTGATTGGTGGAGAGAGGCTTACATAGCTAAAAAATTGACCATCCGCTAGAGGGATAAACACGGCGATGATTCTGGGTGGGTATTGAATCTGTTTAGGAAGCGTTGCTTGAGCTGTGCAAAATGAGCCTAATTTGTGATTGGTAAACGGGGGATGGATCTTAAAGATATTCAAGATTAGAAGAGGTATTATCTATTTATGTTTTCTTTAGCCTGTGTTGGCATATGCGAGCCCAATTTACACGGAATTAATCTTCCATGGGGGCGAATTGAATGAGGATATCTAAAAAATGCAAGACGCTCAGCCGAAGACTATTTACCTCAAAGATTATCAAGTACCAGATTATCTGGTAGATAGCACAGATCTTCATTTTGAATTGGAGCCCAAGGCGACTCTGGTAAAGTCACAGCTAAAAATCCGTAGGAACCCCAAGGCGGGTCAAGGTTTGCCGCCTTTACTTCTGGATGGCGTCGATTTAGAGCTGTTATCTATTGCAATTGATGGTTCAATTCTTCCCGAGGTCTCATATCAAGAAACCCTCCAGGGATTGTCTATATTGGTGGATAAGCCTGAATTCATATTGGAAATCCATAATAGAATTAATCCTGAAGATAATACTTCTTTAGAAGGTTTGTATCTTTCAAATGGTATGTATTGCACACAATGTGAGGCAGAAGGGTTTAGAAAGATAACTTTTTACCCCGATCGTCCGGATGTGATGTCGAAATTCACCACTACTATCGTTGCGCCAAAAGATCATCCTGTATTGCTATCCAATGGTAATCAGATTGATTTTGGCGATTGTGAGGATGGTCGTCATTTTGCGACCTGGGAGGATCCTTTTGCGAAACCATCTTATCTATTTGCTTTGGTGGCAGGGAATTTGGAAAATGTAGAGGATACTTTTGCTACTAGTAGCGGGCGTGAAGTAAAACTGCAAATTTTTACTGAAGCAAAAAACATCGGTAAATGCGAGCATGCCATGCGCTCCCTGAAAAAGGCTATGAGTTGGGATGAGGAAGTATATGGCAGAGAATATGATCTAGATATTTTTATGATCGTGGCGGTAGATCATTTCAATATGGGGGCCATGGAAAATAAAGGGCTAAATATCTTCAATTCAGCTTGTGTGCTGGCGAGTCCTGAGACAGCAACCGATTCTGCCTTCCAGAGAATAGAATCTATCGTTGGGCATGAGTACTTTCATAACTGGTCGGGAAATAGAGTTACATGCCGGGATTGGTTTCAGCTCAGTTTAAAAGAAGGTTTTACGGTGTTTCGTGATGCCGAATTTTCTGCTGATATGAATTCTCGGGCTGTTAAGCGTATCGAAGATGTTTCACTATTACGAACCAACCAGTTTGCTGAAGACGCGGGCCCCATGTCTCACCCAATAAGGCCAGATTCATACATAGAGATTTCCAATTTCTATACATTAACAGTATATGAAAAAGGTGCGGAAGTAGTCCGGATGTTGCACACCCTATTGGGGAAGGAGAAGTTTCGCAAAGGTAGCGATCTCTATTTTGAACGACATGATGGAAGTGCAGCAACCTGTGAAGATTTCATCCTGTCGATGGAAGATGCTAATCAGGTAAACCTCACCCAGTTTCGACATTGGTATAGTCAAGCTGGAACTCCAATCTTAGAGGTTACAGACAGCTTTGATCAAGCAACGGGCAGATATAGCCTCAAAGTTTCTCAGTCTTGCCCAACTAGGGCGAACCAGGATCAAAGTCTACCACTTCATATCCCGATTAAAATTGGTTTGCTGGATGTGGATGGAAATGACTCTATCCTCAACAATGGAGGGGACATTGAGGAAGTTCTGGAGGTTACTCAGCCTGAGCAACTCTTTGAGTTTAGTGGATTTCGGAAAAAACCCCTGCCATCACTTCTGCGTGATTTTTCTGCGCCTGTCAAGGTTCGTTACCCCTATACCGGGAAACAGTTGATTTTCCTGATGCGAAATGATTCAGATACGTTTAACCGTTGGGATGCATCGCAGCGTCTTGCATTTATGGCCCTTACACAACTACAGCAAGACTATCGTAGTGGAGAGGCACTTCAGTTACAGCCTGAACTGATAGAGGCATACCGGGATGTGCTAATAGATAGCACACTAGATCCCGCCTTAGTGGCAGAAATACTACGATTGCCAAGTGAGCAATCCGTTGCAGAGATGAATGATCTTATTGATGCTGAAGCGATAGTTGTAGCGCGAGATTTCGCCTTAAAAACTTTGGCAACGGCATTGGCTCCTGAGCTGTTACAAAGATATACAGCGTTGGATCACCAGAAACCCTATAGTCCCAATGCAAAAGATATTGCTGAGCGAAGCTTGAAAAATACTTGCTTATCTTATCTTGCAGCTACAGAAAAAGATGATGCGTTAAATATTGTACAAAAGCAGTTTGAGACAGCTGGGAATATGACTGATAGCGCCGCAGCACTTAGTGCATTGATTAACTACGGAAGTGCTCCGAAGGTTGATTCGGCAATACAAGAATTCTATCAGCGCTGGAAAGATGATACTCAAGTTGTGGAGCTTTGGTTAGGGCTGCAAAGTAGCAGTGCCCGAAATGGAATTCTTGCCAATATCAAAAATTTAATAAAGCATCCCTCCTTTGAGATTAAAAATCCAAATAAAGTTCGAGCTGTACTCGGTGGCTTTGCTAATCGAAACTTTAAGCAATTTCATAAGGAAGATGGTAGCGGCTTCTTCTTTATTGCTGAGCAGGTCGTTATGCTAGATAAAATTAATCCACAGATAGCAGCACGGCTTGTTGTGCCGATTACACGCTGGCAAAAATACAGTGATGATCTTTCGGGTAAAATGAGAGAGGCTCTTCAGGGTATTCTTGATTCTGGTGGGTTATCTAAGGATGTTTTTGAGGTGGTGAGTAAAAGTATAAACTAAAGCTCAGTTGTCAAGTTTGTTAAATGGGGCGATAAATTGCCCCATTTGTGACTTGAGCGTGAAGTACTCTAAATTTCTTTATAATATTGGTCTTATCCGCTCGCTGCCAAGTCTAACTAAGTTAAGTTTTTCGTTGAGTAGTTTTAGTTCGGTAATGGATGTGTAGTCAGGACGGAACTGCTGAATTTTAGAGTTATCCAGAACATGTGCTACTACAGAATTGATTACCATAAAGTGGCAAAATACTATAGTGTCTTCTTGAACACTTAAAAGATAGTGAATGATTCCGTCACGCCACTTCTTTTGTTGTGTATTGTTGGGGTCCCAATTCTGATCTAATAAAGAACGTAGCCAAGGTAAGCGTTGCTGTAGTGTGACCCCTTTGGGTGTAGGGATTTCGCTGACTCTGTTTTCTAAAGTAACGATTTTCCTCCACTTCTCTGCTAAAGGTTGTGCAGTTTGCTGTGCGCGAATTTTGGGACTGCTAACTATATTGAGATCCGTATTTTCAGTGAAACTTTGAGCTAAAGTTGAGGCTTGTTTATGTCCCAAGGTGGTGAGAGTTGGGTCAGGTATTAGAGGACCTTTTTCGGCCTCACCATGACGGGCAAGTAGAATTTTTATCATGCTTTTGATTTTATAGGTATTTATTTAAGGCTTCATTGGGAATATCTTGCCATAAGTTGAGTAAATCCGTGGCATTAAATTCTCTAGAGGTTGAATTTTGGCCTAATCGCTTACTGTTGGTGCCTGAATAGACAGCCCAATCCCCTCCAGGAGTACCTATTTCAGCAAAGCTAAGCCAGGCTCCCTGAATAGAGGCGCTGAGCAGATGGGCCTCGGTTTCTCCACCGTACAGCATCTTAAGAGAATCTTCGCCATGGGTTCCAAATACATAGCCGAGCTCTACTGCATGACAAGCCCCTAACAGAGGTTGAGAGGCAAGGGGTTGTGTGAAATGGTAGTGAAAACAATTACCGGGATATCCATTGAGATGCCTGAGGCCTGGGAGGGTAAATACCATATCTGTAAGCATTAGATTCCAGGTTTTACTCCATATTGGCCAATGATTATCTTTAGTTATAGAGGCTTGTTGATAATAATAATTGATAATGGGTTTTAGCTTATCTTCAGGAATTAACCACTCTAGGTGTTTACAAATCTTTTGATAAGTAAGTGTATATATTTCCGGATTGGATGCACTAAACAAATTCCATTCTTCTAGATTGCTTCCTAAAAGGAGTGGGAGGCCTTTTTCTGTTGGTTTTCTACTAAGTTTTGTATCTTCTATAAGTTTATTGTCAATAACGGGTTTAAACGGAAGTTTTCCCCATTTTTGATGTAGCTGTGTAGCTTCTAGAATTTTTTTCTGTGCTTGTAAAAGTTCTTTTGCTGTATAGTGATAAAGTGATTTTCCTTTACTTATTTTCCTGAGATGAAAAGTAAAGGCTTCTGCCATCTGGTTTGCCTGCTCGATAGAGTGAAGGGCTCTGGGGTGGCCGCTTTGCACAATGGCACGGGCATATAATCCTTGGCATTCAGAAATATTCAAAATAGAGGCGATACTCATAGCGCCTGCAGACTCGCCAAAAAGTGTTATATTGTCTGGGTCTCCACCAAATACGGAGATGTTATTCTTTACCCACTTAAGTGCGGCAATTTGATCCAGAATGCCCTCATTACCGGTAGAGGGAATCTCGCTGATGTCCTTGAGGCGTAAAAACCCAAAAGAGCCTAGTCGATAGTTGAATGTAATGATGATGGCCCTGCCACTGGCAGCTAAGTAACTACCATTGTAAATAGGTTGACAGCCAGAGCCCATATAGAAAGATCCCCCATGAATCCAGAACATAACTGGAAGCTTCTGTGAGGGGTTGACTGGGGGAGAAAAAATGTTGAGATGTAAACATTCCTCCCGCTCAGGAATTTCGCCATCTCGTCCTCGGACTTCCATTAATGTGGATGGGTTTTGCGCAGCCGGCATGCCGAATTCTTCTGCATGATATGGAGTTGTCCAGGGGGGTAGCTCTTCAGGAGGACTCCAGCGTAGTTCTCCTACGGGGGGGCGGGCATAAGGTATCCCAAGAAACTTATGGATCCCCAATTTCAAATCACTTTTACCGATGATGGGGCCAGAGCTAGTTTCAATTATTGGCGTCAGATTTTTATTTAAGTGTTTGCCAATATCTGGATCCTTAGTCATTTCTGGCGCCCCTATCTCTAAAGCGAAATCTCAGATTTGTTTTTTCAGTGTGAATGGTTGCATGACTGTTACAGGCTCAACTGAAATCATATTTACAAAAAGGCGCTGTTGGGGAGTGCATACTTCTACCCTGAGTGTAATTTTAATGAGGTGAATTATAATTTAGTCAGCGGATTGCTGGCGGTGGGGTATTAGCTGTCTATTAGTCTGAGGTTTGTTTAGATTAGGGTTTTGAAGGATGATTAGTCATGGGGGAGTACACTGCTGGTCGGGTATTAAGCGATGGCCTTAAGAAGTGGTTGGAGATTTCATGAATTTTATGTTGCAAGCTGATTGGTCATGTTACATTCATAAAAAATTCATATTTTCAAATTTCTTGTCTTTGAAAACGCTGACTTCACTATTTATAACGTTTATGAGAAACATACCTCGTTTGAGATAATTTGTCCCACTTTTTAGTCGCTTGTTATTCTTATGAGATTGAAGATCTTCATGCGTTCCCTTAATGATGACCACTGTAACTTAGTTTGTGTGTTTAGTGATCATATCCAGTTGATATATTGTGGTGGAGAGATGGTTGCTTGTTGCTTGGGCTTCGCATTCAAATTGATTTTTTGAAGTTTAGAAACTGCCTCTTCAATATTGCCATTCATTGCATAGATGATACTAATTACTGCTGCTATGCGATATAAAACTTCGTTACTTGAGTTTGGTAAACTTATCTCTAATTCTCGGTTTGGTAACTGTAGGGAAACCGAGTCATCATTGTCGTTTGCGCATGTTTTATTGATACGGACTTCGGCATTAGTGCTTTCCCCAAATAGAATAACTCTTCGAGCGTGTTTCTTAGCCTTTTTGAATATATAGTCAAAGCATTGAAGGTGTTCTCCAACTATTGCAATAGCAGGACCGGTTAAACCTTCAAAGATTCGGGAACACAATTTGGCCATGTCGGCTACTGAAGTTGCCGTTTGGTTAGTGGACGGTAAATCAATTTCAGTAATTAAAGATATTGTCGGTTTAATACGATGTGTAATTGGCCCAGGCTTCATACTGAGGGCACTTTGCGTAACTTCAATAATCGCAGCTTCATGATCCTTATTTAGACTGGCCAACACACATGGGGCTGCTATGCATGAGTTGTCTGCATCAGAATTGGTTAGAACTTTATCCTTTGGACCAAGTGTATGTGTGATCATGTTTCGTATAGGAAGCCCCTCTGATGTGCCAGTAATAGCAATGACTTCACCATCGAAACGCTCGCGGGCTGCAAAACCTAGCTCTATGATCGTCTTAAGAGGGTCATCCACCTTTAACACTGGCAGTCCTTTAGGCAGTCCGGGGATAGGGCGTGAGACTATAGCTCCGGCAATTCGGTCAGCAAACGATGGTAGTTTTTTGTGAGAATCCCAGAATTTTGCTGAGACCTTCGGAATCGGCGCATGGTAGGAGCGATCCAAGTTTGTATGTGCAACGAAGAGAACTGGCTCTGATGATGCTTCAATAAATCCACTATCTGAAACTACACTGCTTACGAACCACTCTTTATCTTTAGGGGGAGGTTCCAGCCAGGTGCCTCCAGAGATAGTGGCCAGCTGTTCTGCATTCCAAGTTTGCCCAGGTAGATGATTATAAATAATGTCTGGAAACTTGGTTCTATAAACTGGAATTTTGCTCTTTTGGTATTCACGTTGCGGAGTGAGGCTTAGTTTGCTCATTACTCCTGGAATAGGTATTGGCTTGATTTTAGTTTTATTGGAAATCAAACCGACATATAGATGTAGCTTCGCATCACTAAGATCTCTGCTTGCAGGGGCTCTAAGCCCAAAAAAATCACGGTAAATCGTGTTGGGCTCCCAGTGGCTAGTGGGGAGCTGCCAGTCACAGGGGTCGTGATCCATAGAGGTTCCCCAGCAGGGCATGGAACTCTGCAAAGTTGGTATAGCGCGGAAGTCCAGTCTGAAGTCCTCAGAGAGTTTACTTTCGATTTTCCAAAAGGACTCCACCCATAGCATCTGCCGGGATATTAGCTCTCTAGGAGTTAATTTAACCCCCAGTAGCACTAGAGGGCCAATTTTTTGGGGGGGGATTTGGGCATCAACAGGTACCGAAGGAACCTGCCATTGGGGGTTTATTGGGCGTTTTGCTAATATCTTTTCTTGCCGATAAGTGGTTTTCCTACTAATAGAGAGTTTTCTTGCCAGGCGTGAGGGCGGAGTAAGCTTTAGATTGGCTGTGCCGTCTTCACATAAATTGAGTTGGGTTCCCAGTGACAAACAAATTTGGGAAAACCTTTTACAGTGTGCTTTAGCAGCTTCACCATATAATTGCTTTGAGTAGCCAAAACCAGCTTCAACAGGAGCAAATGTGATTTGCTCAATGCCACTGGTACTTAGGTGCAGGCGAAAAACGCCACTATCGGACACGCTTTCACGGATACAATCAAAGAGTAAGTCCCCGGCACCGTGGATAATAGGGCGCTGTTGATAGAGTTCTATACCTTGTAGATTGTGACTGCCAGAGCCCAGAATACCATCTGCGCCAGCCTCTATAATTTTGTGGGCTGCGATGACTTGCTGCGGACAGGGGTGAGCCTTAGGGTTTGCTTCCCAGTGCACGGCTACCAGAACCACCTGGGCTTTCTTGCGAGCTGCAGTAATAAGGGGCCGCAGAGTGTCGTACCATAGCTCTGGTACTGATAGGGGGAGGTGAGCACAACCAGGATGCGTGGGGCCGGCAGCATAACGAGGCTGACTGGCATCAAGAGAGAATATCGCTACATTGATATTTCCAGCAGGTCTGATTACAGGGCTGAGTGCCTCCTCTAGATTCCTGCCGGAACCTGAATGTCCAATCCCTGTGCAATCAAGCCACTGCCCCTGTTCCATTAATGCGGCAGGCCCATAATCGCCACTGTGATTGTTAGCTGTACCGGCTATGTCTATTCCTGCATGAATGAGTATGGACAGCATCTCTGGTCTAGCGCGGTAATAACATGGGGAGGCCTCTCCCTTTGGAATACCCTGCTCACCGCTAGTGGCGATCACGCACTCCAGATTGATAACGCTGAGATCGGCATTATTCATTGCTGGGACATGCCCCAGAACCTGTTCAATGCCCAGCTGGGCTGTACGGTAGTGTTGTCTGCGCCCCAGATTTACATCACCGCCCCAGGCAATCACTGGCTGATCTTGAACGATAGGGGGCGCGGTGGCTTGCCCATCAGTAATGATTTTGGAATGGTATAGATTGGCGGTTGCCCCTGTTTTTTTAGGTGCTTGGGATAAAAGATATTTCCTATAGGCGATCAAGCTAGAAAGACAATGACTCACTTCGTCTAATCTGACCCTGAAGTTTTCATGGCGAGTAAAAAAACTGCCAGTGACTCTCGTCGGATTCTTAAAGAACATGGCAATCTCAGGCCAAAAATAGCCGTTTAATAGGTGATTGGCCCTACCATGTAATGCACGATAAAAGTGTTCAAGATCAATTTGGTCCAGTAGATATTGATATGCCTCTTGGGTGTTTAGATCCGAGATCATCTTTGCCGCAGCTATCATTAACTCGAGTAACCTTGGGGATGCAGTTATATGCTTCTCGACAAAGTCCAGAATACTGGCAAAGTTACGGATACCGAACTGATAGTATTTCTCCTTCGGCCTATAAATCGTGAGCAGGTTTACACAGTGGCTCACCCAGTGATCGTGAGTGCGCCAGTGCTCAGTCGCTATAAAATGATCCAAGCTTTTCTCTACCAGCGTTAACCAGCGCGGATTCTTATCCCAGCCATAAAGACATATTAATGCGAAAGCTGCTTTACCCAGAGGGTTATTCGAGGCCGGCTGTTGTTTAATGGTGAGAGAAGAAAACTCCAGAGCAAGGGGAAGCTGCCCAGTGTCCAGGTTTTGTATAAATTCTATGCCCCTGGCTAATTGCTCCATCAGGTCTGCATAAGTCCTGCACTGCAAAGCCTCAGAATATTTAACCAGAGCTAATAGGCTTGCCGCGTTACTAGCTAGGTTGATTTCACTATGCTGTTCTACCCAAAAGGCAGCGGCTTCACTTGTGTTTGGGAAAGTTATTTGGATTAATTTAGAGGTAAGATATTTCAATGCCTCCTCTATGGCTTCCAATAGAGAATACTCTTTGGTGACTTCCCAGGCCTCAACCATCGCGCAGATGCTACTTGCGTTGCATAAGTTTTTGTTATTGATGATCTCTTGATCGAAACAGGCATACCATCCATAGTGAAAATGCCCACTGGGCTTTACCTGACTAGCTAGATAATGGCTGCTACTTTCAATAATCTTTGTAACATTCTGGCTATCCAGCTCTTCAATAACCCGGCGTCCAGTATTCAATCCCGATTCATATAGGCACAAAGGCTCCAGTTCTTTTTCACAAAAAAGCCCTGCAGTGGTCAGAAGTACAATGCTTCGTTCATCGGAGAAATCCAGATCTTCTTGCTGGTTAAAACGTTTCTTGAAGTATGAAGTAAAATTCTTTTCATTGAGGAATCCATGCTCGATTTTATCGCCGCCATGTAGCATGGCATTCCCGTTAAGCTCTTGTTCGAGAAAAGCAAATTTGCAATCGACATCCAATGCAAGGCCGTAGCGGAAGTAGGAGCGCTTGGTGTCCTGGAGAAGTTCATGTAAACCGGCAAGAGTCATTGTGCTCCTGCGGGTAACCCAATCTACCCGTAGCCAGCAGGGTTCTATTTTGGAGCTTTTAGCTGCCTTATGGGTAATTTCAGTGAGAGTCTGCCAAGCGCTTGGGAAGTCCTTAGCATGGGTGTGCCGTACTTGAGCTCGTTGCTTGGCGTCACTGATAGAAAAAAAAAGCGTATAGGGTGGGCTGAGATCACGCAGTGCCCGTTCTACCATGGGGCGTGCTCGTCTAAGCATGCTGGATAGGGACATGTCGCTATTATTCTCTGTGGATCGGGGTGACGGCTACATTATTCGTATAGCTTTGCGGGGTAACTAAAAGAGGACTTTCCTGCTGGAGTATAGACATGCGAACAGATTCTGCTGGTAATGAGAGAAATCTTGCAGGAAAAATCTGATCAGATAAATTTTTTATGAATATAGAAAATTAGGTTTTCAAAACTAATCCACTTGGATAGTATTAGGGATACCGCGCTTAAGAATGGAAGGCACGCAAAGTGCCGAAGGTTCTCACAATTAACCCTTAAGCAACTTAAAAGGGTTAACTCCAGGTTGAATGAGTTTGCAGGTTATACGCTTGCCAATCCCTAAAACCCGAAAGGCGACCCTTTCGGGTTTTTTGTCAGAAAACTATTAACCGACCAATTAAAAATTGGTTCTCGCGGTTGATTACCCTGTCGACTTTTAAGGCGGCACATGGGCGTTAAGTCTGTGTGAAGGGTTGTCCTCCCTGGTTTTGTTTGAATCTTACTACCAGGTGCGGAGCTCAAAGAGTCTTAGAGGGCCTTTAGAGAACAAGGAAGAAATAGAAGTGGAGTATTAGGCAATGCGTTGGAATTGGTGGCAGAACCTCAGGGGATTTCCTCCTCTGGTCTGGATAATATTAGTAGGCAGTTTTTTTAGTCGTGGCACTTATTTTATGGTTTGGCCTTTTCTGGCCATTCTTCTTTTCAATAAATTTGAGTTGGGTGCAGCGGAAATTGGTTTGATTCTCAGTGCCTCAGCAATTGGTGCGGCGCTATTGGGCTTTTTTGTGGGGGCCTTGTCTGATCGCTATGGGCGTCGGAATATCCTGCTATTAGGTTCGCTAATAAACTTATGTTCTTTTGCGCTGTTGGCAGTGACCCAGACATTAGCGGGATTTATTCTGGCGATGACTCTTTGCTCAATTGGTCGCGCTGTTTGGGAACCGCCAGCCAGCGCATTGATTGGCGACTTAATGGATAACCAGGCGAGTCGTGAGTTAGCTCTGCAGCTGCGTTACTTCCTTATTAATGCGGGAGCGGCATTAGGGCCCATTGTTGGTGTCTGGGCGGGGCTTAGTGCGCAGCAGTCCACCTTTGGCTTAACTTCTCTCAGTTATCTGCTTTTGGCGCTGGCGTTTATTTGGGGATTTGCAAAAACAGAGAAGGGACAGCTCTCAAAGAGCAATGGTGATGGTTCTGTCGATTTAGGCAGTACCCTGGCGATATTGCGCAGGGACCATGTGTTTATGGTGGTGATTGTTGCCAATATTCTCACGATGTTTATCTATGCCCATATGGATTCCAGTCTGGTGCAATATCTGACACGGGCGGAGGCCCCGCGATTGGTTGAGCTGATATCCAGTATGATCTTTGTGAACGCAATGACCATCGTGTTATTGCAGTTTCCACTTATGCAATTGATGCGCAAGCTGGATATTAATGGGCGAATTATGATCGGGCTGGTGATATTGGCCGCGGCACAAATGTGGTTTGCCCTCAATCCGGTGCACTGGTTTTGGGGCTGGATGGGGGCGACCTTTGTCCTCAGTTTGGCTGAAGCGATTCTCTTTCCAACCATGAGTGTACAGATAGATCGGTTGGCGCCTGAGCATTTACGCGGTACCTATTTTGGGGCCTCTTCCTTTTACGCTCTTGGTTGGGCCCTGGCTCCTTTGGCTGGAGGGGTGGTTTTAGAGTGGTGGGGTGGACCGATGCTTTATTGGATGTTGCTGGCGCTTTGCGGTGTCGTATTCGCGCTTTATCGCACAACAGCTTACCTCTCCCGCCCACAGTGGCCGGAGCAGAAAGAGCAGACAATCTCTTCAGGTGAAAATGCCAAAATCACTGGATAGTTAAAAAGAGGTTTTTCAGATATAGAAATAGATGGAGTCTGTGAGGCATAAAAAACGGGAAATCCAGTAGTAAGCATGGAATTTCCCGTTCTGATTTGCCTGAGAAAATCCCCGACAAGAATATTGCCGGGGAATTTTTTTAGATCTCTGCGGCGAGGCGTGAGCCTTGATCAATGGCGCGCTTGGCGTCGAGCTCCGCGGCCTCGTCGGCACCACCGATCAGGTGGGTCTTCACTCCGCGTTCCTGCAATGCTTCATAGAGTTTGCGAGCAGGTTCCTGGCCAGCGCAGACAATAATGTTATCCACCTCTAGCAGTCGCTCTTCATCGCCTACGCGAACATGCAATCCCTGCTCGTCAATTTTGTCGTAAAGAGCACCGGCAATCATCTCAACCTTGCGGTGTTGCAGGCTGCCACGGTGAATCCAGCCAGTGGTTTTACCCAGGCCCGCACCCACTTTGGTGGTTTTACGTTGTAGCAGATAAACCTGGCGAGGGGTGCTTACCGCTTCGCGGGGTTTCAGGCCAGAGCGCTGTTCCAGCTCAATATCCACACCCCATTCACTAAAGAACTCTTCTTTATCGCTGGCAACTACTTCCTCTTCGGTGGAGTGGGGGCCGTCGTGAGTCAGGTATTCCGCTACGTCGAAACCGATACCGCCCGCGCCGATAATGGCCACTTTTTCACCGACTGGTTTCTTGTGCTTCAGTACGTCCAGATAACCCAACACCTTGTCGCTCTCAATACCGGGGATCGGTGGAGTGCGCGGCTCGATACCGGTGGCGATTATCACTTCGTCAAAAGACTGCAGGTCTTCTGCGGTAGCGATAGTGTTGAGTTTGACCTCAACGCCAGTCACTTCCAGGCGGCGTTTGAAGTAGCGCAGGGTTTCCTGGAATTCTGCCTTGCCGGGAATCTGCTTGGCGATATTAAACTGGCCACCGACTTTGTCGCTGCCTTCAAACAGGGTTACCTGGTGTCCGCGCTCGGCGGCAACGGTGGAGGCAGCCAAACCAGCGGGGCCGGCACCGATAACAGCAACTTTTTTCACGTTTTCGGTAGGCAGGTAGTTCAACTCAGTCTCATGACAAGCGCGTGGGTTGACCAGGCAGGAGGTGAGCTTCAGCTGGAAGGTGTGATCCAGGCATGCCTGGTTACAGCCAATACAGGTATTGATTTCATCGGCGCGGCCCTCTGCGGCCTTGTTGACGAAATCGGAATCTGCCAGGAATGGACGCGCCATGGAGATCATATCGGCCTGCCCGGAGGCCAGCACTTCTTCGGCCACTTCCGGCACATTGATGCGGTTACTGGCAACTACCGGGATAGACAGGTGCTGTTTCACCTTGGCGGTAATATCGGTAAATGCGGCGCGGGGTACATTGGTGGCGATAGTGGGAACGCGCGCTTCGTGCCAGCCGATACCGGTATTGATAATCGTGGCGCCGGCTTTTTCGATAGCCTGGCCCAGGGCAACCACTTCGTCGAAGTCACTGCCGTCTTCCACCAGGTCCAGCATGGACAGGCGGTAGATAATAATAAAGTCTTCGCCAACAGCCTCGCGCACACGGCGAACGACTTCGATCGGCAGGCGGATACGATTCTCGAAGCTGCCGCCCCACTCATCGGTACGTTTGTTGGTGCGCTTTACGATGAACTGGTTAATAAAGTAACCCTCGGAGCCCATGATCTCTACGCCGTCGTAGCCGGCTTCGCGGGCCAGGGTAGCGCAGCGTACGTAATCATCGATCTGGCCTTCGATTTCCTCACTGGTTAGCTCGCGCGGAGTGAAAGGGTTGATCGGAGCCTGGATGGGGGAGGGAGCAATCAGGTTTTCGTTGTAAGCGTAGCGGCCGGTGTGCAGGATCTGCATACAGATTTTGCCGCCTTCGGCATGAACGGCCTCGGTCACTTCCCGATGCTGTTGCGCCTCTTCTGGGGTGTTCATTTTAGAGGCACCCTTAAATACGCCACTCTCTTCGTTGGGCGCGATACCCCCCGTTACAATCAGGCCAACGCCACCGCGGGCGCGCTCAGCGTAGAATGCCGCCAAACGGGTAAAGCCACCGGGGTGTTCTTCCAGGTTGGTGTGCATGGAGCCCATCAGCACCCGGTTTTTCAGGGTGGTGAAGCCCAGGTCCAGGGGGGCAAGCATATTAGGGTAGGCTTGGGACATGGCAAAATTCTCTTCTTGTAACCTTTGGGGTTCATTTATATATGCAAAAAAGTGCATATCGTTGCCCAGCAGGATAACAAGAGCCTTTGACGCGAAACAGTGACCTTTCCGGTCGAATTCAGTGATCAATTCCTGACGTTTTATTAAGCTATTTGCGTCCCATTCTCATTTGGCTGAAATGCTTGTTTTTAAAGGGATTTTCCTCTGTTCACTTATACAGCCAAAACCGCCAGAAGTTGCTCTCGCAGCCAGCGATTGGCGGGATCTTCTTGTAGATTTTTGTGCCACAACAGATGCCAGTCCATTAGGGGTATTTGGAACGGCAGTTCAAATAGGCGTGCCGAATACTGACTGGCCAGACTTGCTGGCACGGTCAGAGCTAAATCTGTGCGTAATACGATTAAAGGCGCTACTCGGTAGTGTTGTACACGCAGTTTGATGGTGCGTCGCCGCCCCAGTTTGTTCAGTGCTATATCCGCCAGGCCAGGACCCGTGCGCCTACTGGAAACATGGATATGTTCCAGTTGTAAATACTGTTCCAGTGTCAGGCTCGACTCCCCAGCCAAGGGATGCTCATTGCGCAACATACAGAGATAACGGTCCTGGTGCAGGCGCTGTTGTTGCAGTTGGGGCGCTGTCGCCAGAGGGACATCCAGGGCGAAATCCAACGTATTGGCGGCCAGTTCCTTGGCAAGCTGATCCCTGGGAACGTGAAATGACTCTACTGTTACACCCGGCGCTTCTTTTTCCAGGCGCTCTAAGAGAGGCGGCAGCAGTAGGGTTTCTGCCATGTCGTTCATAGATAGTCGCAATGTTTTGCGTGCCAGGGCGGGGTTGAATTGGCGGTGTTCATTCAGGCTGGTGCCCAGTAGGGAAAGGGCCTGCTGCACCCTAGGCATGATGGACTCCGTAAGAGGGCTGGGAGTCATGCCGGAGGGGCTGCGAATAAATAATGGGTCGTCCAGGGTACGGCGCAGACGTGCCAGGGCATTACTCACTGCCGGCTGGGTGATATGCAACTGCTCAGCGGCTCGGGTGAGGTTGCCCGAGTTATAAATGGCCTCCAGAACCAAGAACAGGTTCATATCCATTTTTTGCAACTGCATCTGTGCCTCAATCATAACCAGTGTGAATGATCATATATTCGCATAATAAACTTTGATGATTCAAACGAGAGGACTAGGGTTGGAGTTCCATAAAAAGAGGAACTCGCTGTGGCCGAATCAATCGTGGTGCGCCATGGACAGGCGTCCTTCGGCGCCGATGATTACGACAATCTCTCCGATATCGGCTGGCAGCAATCCCGCTGGCTGGGGGAATACTGGCGGGGCACTGGCCAGAAGTTTGACCGGATTTTCTGCGGCAGCCTGCGCCGTCATCGGCAAACTACCGAGGGTATCTGTGCAGGCCTTGGCATCGGCTTAGAGGGCCACTTGACGGTGGTTCCCCAATTGAATGAGTTCGACTTCCTTGAAGTAGCTCGCCTCTACAGTGAGAAAAAACCCGCAGCTACCCCCGGCCCCAATGCACCCCGTGCCGACTTTTACCGCTTTCTAATGCAGGGCATGCTCGCCTGGTCTGCAGGGGAAATTGCACCGGCAGAGAGTTGGCAGGCATTCGAAAATCGCATTCGTGAAGTTTTGGATTTAATCAGCGATAGCCCCAAAGGCAGTAAAACTCTGGTGGTCAGTTCCGGTGGGGCTATTGCCATGATGGTGCGGCAGGTATTGGGCGGTCCCCCCGAGTCGGTGATCAAACTCAATATGCAGATACAGAATACCGGCACTACCCGTTTTTTCTCTAGCGCAGGGCAGGGGCTCAGCTTGAACAGTTTTAATCACGTGCCTCATTTGGAGAGAGATGAGCGCCACACTTCCGTGACTTACAGCTGAATTAAAACCTACAACACAATTAAAGGTGAAAAGACATGGAGTTTGAATATTCAGAAAAGGTGCAGGGCCTGTTGGAGCGGCTCAAAAACTTTATGCAGGAATATGTGTATCCCGCTGAGAGTACCTATATACAGCAGTTGCAGGATGACCCCTGGGGCGAGCCCCCTATTATGGAGGCTTTAAAAGAAAAAGCCCGTGAGGCTGAGCTGTGGAATTTATTCTTACCCGATTCCCGCTATGGTGCCGGCCTTACAAACTTGGAATATGCGCCTTTGGCGGAGGAGATGGGCAAGGTCTTATTTGCCTCAGAAATTTTTAATTGCAGCGCCCCGGATACCGGCAATATGGAAGTGCTGACCCAGTACGGATCGGAAGCGCAGCGGGAAACCTGGCTGAGGCCATTGCTGGAGGGCAATATTCGCTCGGCATTCGCCATGACCGAACCCAAGGTGGCCTCCTCCGATGCTACGAATATTGAAACTTCTATCGTGCGCGATGGCGATGAATATGTGATTAATGGTCATAAATTTTATATTAGCGGCCTGATGAATAAGCGCTGTAAGGTCATGATTGTGATGGGCAAGACCGATCCCACTAATCCGGATCGGCATCGCCAGCAATCGCAAATCCTGGTTCCCACAGATACCCCTGGGGTAAAAATAATTCGGCCCATGCAGGTATTTGGCTACGACGATGCTCCGGAAGGTCATGCGGAAGTGATTTTTGAGAATGTTCGGGTGCCTGCGTCTAATCTGATTTTCGGAGAAGGGCGTGGTTTTGAAATTGCCCAGGGGCGTTTGGGGCCGGGTAGAATTCACCACTGCATGCGTTTAATTGGCCAGGCCCAGCGCGCCCTGGAAATGATGGCAGGCCGAGCGGAAAATCGTATTGTATTTGGACGCCCGATGAGCAAGCAGGGCTCAGTGCGGGAGGATATTGCCAGGTCTGCCTGTGAAATTGAGCAGGCACGTTTGCTAACTTTAAAAGCTGCGGCGCAAATGGATCGGCTTGGCAATAAAGCGGCCAAAGACCTGATTGCCATGATTAAAATTGTTGCACCGCAAATGGCCTGCAAGGTGATTGACCGCGCTATCCAGATTCACGGTGCGGCAGGGTTGAGCCAGGACTATAGCTTGGCCCACCACTATGCTTACGCGCGGACTATCCGTTTAGCCGATGGACCAGACCAAGTACATATGATGCAGCTGGGGCGCAACCTGGCTGCCCGTTATGCCACAGAGACTGCACAGGGAGAGGAGCATGTCTGAAACCGTAAAGGAGTCACGTAACTCAGTGGAAGCTTTGCCGCTGGAAAAGTTGCAGGAATACCTCAGCGCAAATGTTGAAGGTTTTTCCGGGCCACTGAAAGTCAGTAAATTTTCCGGCGGTCAATCCAATCCCACCTTTAAGCTGGAAACGCCTTCAAATACCTATGTATTGCGTCGGCAACCCCCGGGAAAACTATTGAAATCTGCTCACGCAGTGGATCGTGAGTTCCGTGTTATGTCTGCACTGGCAGATACCGATGTACCGGTGCCCAAAGTTTTTCATTTATGTGAAGACCGGGAACTGATCGGCTCCATGTTTTACCTGATGGAATACTGTGAGGGGCGGATTTTCTGGAATGCGGAAATTCCCGAGGCGGATGCTCCTTCGCGCAGTGCTATGTACGATGAAATGAATCGGGTGCTCGCCGCATTACATAGTCTCAACATCGACGCCATGGGGTTATCCGATTACGGCCGCCCGGGAAACTATTTTCAGCGGCAGCTGGAACGCTGGACGGGGCAATACCGGGCTTCCGAGACACAGCCTATTGCGGCGATGGAAGAGTTGATTGAATGGCTTGGCAGTGCGCTCCCAGAAGACGATGGTCGGATAGCTCTGGTACACGGTGATTACCGCCTCGACAATATGATTTTCCACCCTAAAGAAGCAAAAGTGATCGCCCTGCTGGATTGGGAACTTTCTACGTTGGGCCACCCATTTGCCGATCTTGCCTATCAGTGCATGCAAATGCGTATGCCTGCTGGGGGTGACAAGATGTCCGGCCTGTTGGGGCTGGATATTGCCTCGCTGGGTATCCCCTCTGAACAGGCCTATGTGGCCAAGTATTGTGAGCGTATGGGGATTGAGGGCATTGATCACTGGCCTTTTTATTTAGCGTTTAGTTTTTTCCGTTTAGCGGCGATAGTCCAGGGCGTGGCCAAACGCGCACAGGATGGCAACGCCTCTAATCGCAATGCGGCCAGCCTCGGCGCCCTGGTAGCGCCACTGGCACAAACGGCAATGAGCATTGCCAGTGAGGCGAGTTAGTTAGAAGGTCATCTCGATACAATTTATTTCGCTTTTTATTGTGCTTTGGAAAAATGATAAGGATAAAAAAATGGCAAAGAATCTTTTTGATCTCACCGGAAAAATTGCTCTGGTAACCGGTGCGAGCCGAGGTATTGGTGAGGCAATTGCAAAGCTTTTGGCAGAGCAGGGCGCCCATGTGCTGGTATCCAGCCGAAAAATTGAAGGCTGTCAGGCTGTTGCCGATGCGATTGTCGATGCCGGCGGTAAAGCGGAAGCGGTGCCTTGCCATATCGGCAATATGGAAGATATCCAGAAAATGTTTTCCGATGTCCGCGAACGCTTTGGGCGGCTGGATATCCTAATTAACAATGCGGCTACCAACCCCTATTTTGGTCATATTCTTGATACCGACCTCGCGGCTTTTGAAAAAACGGTTGAAGTGAATATTCGTGGCTATTTCTTTATGTCTGTGGAAGCGGGCAAGTTGATGCGTGAGCAGGGTGGTGGTGTGATTGTGAATACTGCCTCGGTCAATGCCCTGCAGCCTGGTGTGGGGCAGGGAATCTATTCCATCACCAAGGCGGCAGTAGTCAATATGACCAAAGCCTTTGCCAAGGAGTGTGCCCAGTTCAATATCCGTGTTAATGCCCTATTGCCTGGGCTGACCAAAACCAAGTTTGCCGGGGCACTCTTCACCCACGAGGATATTTATAAAACCGCAATCGGCCATATCCCTATGCACCGTCACGCCGAGCCTGAGGAGATGGCGGGTACAGTACTCTACTTAGTTTCCAACGCCTCCAGTTACACCACGGGCGAATGCGTAGTGGTGGATGGCGGAATGACTTCCTGTGGGGGAATTTAATATGCAAGATCCAATATTGGATTTCGACAACCAGGTTGCTCTAATTACCGGCGCCGCCAGTGGTTTTGGCAAACTGCTGGCTAAAGAGTTGGGATCTCGCGGAGCGCGCTTGGTACTTGGAGATATTAATGAAGAGGGTCTGATGCAACTCGCTGATGACCTGGGTAGTGATGGTATCCAGGTGCGCGCTCAACGTTGCGATGTTTCCTCTGAAGCGGATTGCGTTGCTCTGGTGCGACTGGCCGAGTCTGAGTTCGGTGGCCTGAATATGGCGGTTAATAATGCCGGTATCGCTCCGCCGATGATGTCCCTGAAGCAGACTGACGAAGCAATGATGGACCATCAATACAATGTAAACCTGAAGGGCGTATTTTTCGGTCTCAAACACCAGCTGCCATTAATGAAAGATCGTGGCGGTGTGGTTCTCAATGTTTCCTCTATGGCAGGGCTGGGGGGTGCACCCAAAATTGCCTCCTATGCGGCCGCCAAGCATGGGGTTATTGGACTGACCAAAACTGCAGCAATGGAAAATGCCAAGTATGGTATTCGAGTGAATGCCATTTGCCCATTCTATTGCCTGACGCCAATGGTGACTTCTGTGGAGGCCCCAGGGGCCAGCCCGGAAGAGGTTCAGGCTTTTCTCGCCGAAGGTTGTCCGATGAAGCGTCTTGGTGAGTCGGAAGAAGTAGTAGCGGCTATGTTAATGCTACTCTCTCCGAAGATGACTTATGTTACCGGCCAGGCACTGGCTGTGGATGGCGGTTTATCGGCTTATTGATAGCTGAGGTGAATCAAAATAGGTGCTGTTAATACCTGCACTGCCACCCCTGAAGATTTATTGCCGAGCAAGGGAGAAGGCAGATAGGTGTTAACAGCCCACAACCTGATATTTTTTTGGTTGATGAAAATCAGTCCGCGATGGAGAATCCTAAAAGCAAGCTTATTGCGAAAGGTTTTTGCAGATGTTGGCTTCTGGTGCAACGCTATATCGCTTTAGGAGAGCTTCGTATATTCCTTTATTGCATAGCTGTCTGAGACCGTGATTGAAGGCATCTCTGTCTGCTTTGTTTTTAAATGCCATTTTAAATGTCAGAACAGGTACAACGATTGTATGGATATCGACCTCATTCATAGAGTGGCCATCTTTAGAGGAGAAATAAGAAAAAATACTTTTATCAATGATTATAATTGAGTTGTCTTCCCTCCAGAATTCCCTTACCTGATCTTGAGAGCTTTCTAATTCTACATAATTCTTTGCACCTATCTTTCCGGGAAAGAAGAGCTGGCTAAATTCTGGCCCAAGATCCTTGTGTGCTCCTGTCCAGGTTATTACGTGGTGTCCTACTAGATCCTTTAGTTGATTGATTTTAATTTGATCTTTTTTACGGCTAATTGCGTAGTTGATAAAAGCTATATAGTCATTTGAATAATAGAGGTCTCCATTATTTCCGTGTACGTTCGCTTCGGCCTCTGCCATACCTCGCTCTATTGCTCCAAGAATCTCCCCCCAGCCCATTTGGATAAAAGAGATGGTGTAATCTGGAAGAGACTGGGTGATGACATCAACTTCTAACCCACTCTTCGCCTGATTGATGACATAGGGGGGGGCATCCTGAGATATGGCAATTTTCAATTCTTTGGCGTGGCTTGAGAAGGCGAAGCAGATCAGGAGTAGGCTAAGATGCGATAATATTTTTGCTGGCATATTGATTTCACTTGCTTAGCGGATATCTGAGGTTAATAGGGTAATGTAGATATATTAGGCTAAAGACAATATTTTTTTTGATATGGAGTTTTTGTCTTTTTTTCAAAGGGGGCAAAGGAATATGAGTCTTCGATGTAATAAGTTATTAATGAAGATAGTGTTCTAAAGGGAATATTCAAAGTAAAAATTGATTTCTAAAGAGAATATGGGAAGTCTTAAAGGCGCTGGAAGAGACTCTATAAGAAGATTAGAGATTACTCAGCGATGAATTAACTGTTTCCCGAAGTGAATCATGGGTAAACCATCTATTGATACGAACCCAGAAGCAGCCAAGAAACCAGTTTGGGAGTAGATGGTTGAAATTAAGTGATCACTTATGCTGAGGAAAACTGCTGGGGTTTATGAGTAGGTTATCTTTTTGCTCTCTCTCTAGAGTTTTAAGGGTAAAGAATTTTTGTTGCTACTTTTTATCGCTGTCTTTGAGTTTAAGAAGTCAGAGCGAAGCAAGAGATTGACGGACGATGTTTAAATGGGAAACCGGCATCCCTCTTCTAAAGAATGCACCGGTAAAGTCAATTTCTTGAACTTTTATAAAGTTAGAGACTAGTTGGCTTCCCCAGTAAGGATTTGTTCCCCACCAGCCATATCGACCAGCGCTTCTGGGGTTTCTCTGCAGAAAATTGATCGCTTGCTGAACATTGTCATATCTGAGATAAAAAATTCTATTATCGAAGACACTATGTGCATCGAAGATTATCAGGTGGTTTAGGGATATGCCTTTGCGACCGAGTAAATTGGCCAGGTTGATGGCCGTGGTTCCCCCACGGCTGTAGCCAAGCAGTAATAAGTGCTTCTGCTGTAGAGATGCCCCCACTAGAAAATCCCGGGCTTTACTTTTTTCAGTTGGACCGAACATGGCCCCACCCATTTCGGTAACCCAAGCTCTCAAAGCTTGGTTATCACCGGCATTGGAGCCACCCGCGCCATAGATGCCCACCACGGCCAGCTCACCCTTTGTAACTTTATTGTTTATAAGTGTCATTTTGCACTGCAACGACACTGATGCTTAAGTGTAGAAATAGACGTAGCACACTGGTAAGAGAGCTACTGTTTCTATGGCAGAATCCGACAGCGTTTCTGCGCTGCCTTACGCAGTTCTCGGGGTAAGACCGGTTCCGCAATATTATTTTGTTGTTGGCGCCATTCTTGGCAAAGAGCAACATAGTTTTCGGCACTAACCTGGCTGCGTAATGTTCGCCATGGGTCTTCCTTTACTTCAGGTTCTGGCCGAGGAGGTTGCCACTGGGCAATTTCCTGAGTGGTTAGTTGAATCTCATGATTCTGAGTCATAGCGGGGGTTCGGGCACCAAGGTGCTGTGCCGGATGTACCAACATTAAAAAAGCGGTCACCAAAGCGCAACTCAGGGAGGCTCCGGATAAGATTCGGCCTATATCCTTTTTCGGTTGATAGCCTTTTGCCTGTAATAAGATTCCACTGTCTAACTGTTGCGGTGAGGTAAAAGCTGACGCCTCTTCGCGGTATTGGTGCTCCCAGTTACTCATGCTTCTACCTCAATCACTCTTTTATGGCCTCCACTTGCCAGGGTTTTGCTTGAGATCCGTAGATCAGGGTTTCAATTTGTTGTCGAGCCAACTGGTAATACTCTCGACATTTTTTCAGTGAAATACGCTCTATATCCGCTACTGAGGCCAGGGAGAGTTTGCACTCCATATGCAGTAGCAATACGTTGCGCTGAAGCTTGGGGAGTTTTTGAATAGCTGCGACAACCTTACTCTCACTGGTTAATGCCTCAGATTGTGTAGTGCTGTCTACGTGTTCCCGCAGAGCTTTGTTGACTTGAATAAACAGCCAGTTTCTAAATAGCCGGCCATTAAGTTGCGGAGGGTTCTGTAAGATATTTTCCCACAGGGCCTGTAGCAACTGTGTGGTTGAAGAGGGTGCCATTTGTACGCAGTAGCGATAGAGAGCGTCTTTGTGGCGGTTATACAGTGGCTCAAATACAGCAAGACTGCGTTTCTCCCGGTAATGCTCGAGCAGTTTTTCATCAGAAAATTGTTGGAACGCTTTGCGAGACAAAGTGTTGTGCCTCCGTACGCAGTGAACCCGAAAGCCAGAGGTGGCTTAGGTCTGGATTTATGCGTCGTTGATCATAAAAATTGTAGTCGGTTTAGACATTAAATTTTTTATCCAAGTGAACAACTTTGGGTGCCTATTGCTTTTAGATCCGCCCAAGTTCTCTTGGCCTGCGAAGTATAGATGCCCCTGCTTAGCCAGGGCTTACAGAGGGTAACGGGTAACGCCATAACTTGATGAACGGTCGTTTGGCGCTTTAAACCTTTTTCTGAGGGGTAATTGGCGCGCAATGAATTTTTTTGACTCAAAAATTCTCTTAATAAAGAGTGTTTTCTTTAAAATTGTCGATGTTCGCTTTGTTTGAAAATATGACAGAAAAAATGCGACCGGTTCTGCGGGGGCAGGGCAAACTATTTATAAAAAATAATTTGCTTGAGAAGTCTCCCGGTTAGTGATGTGTCGGCAAATCCGGCAGTGGTAGAGGCAGTTGTAAGGGACCGTGTTCGGCGCGCAGATCTGTTAGCCTCAGACCTACGCCAAGCAGGCGAATGGGAGTCGATCGTTTATCCCAGCATTCCTGCAGTAACTGGCGAAATTCAGAAATTCGACCTGCGCGACTATTGCGTTCATGAGTACTCTGGGAAAAGTCAGCATATTTTACCTTTACGGTGGCACCATTTACCTCATAACGATCGCCGAGTTTTTCCAGGCGTTCCAGCAGTCGCGTATACAGGTGAGTCATTTCCTCCAACCATTCGTTAAACTCACAGAGATCCTTGTTAAAGGTGCGCTCCACACTGACACTCTTGCGAGAGCCATCTCCACTCACTGGGCGATCGTCGATGCCGCGGCTCAGTTCATAGAGACGGCGCCCAAACTTCCCAAAGGTTTTACTCAACTCCACCTGGGAATAGCGCCTGAGGTCGGCACAGGTGTGAATTCCTTGGCGGTGCATTTTCTCTGCTGTTACTCGGCCCACACCATGGATTTTGTTCACCGGTAAACGCAATACGAATTGATCTACTTCCTCTGGCGTGATTACCGTGAGTCCATCGGGTTTACGCCAGTCACTGGCGATCTTGGCCAGGAACTTGTTTGGGGCAACGCCGGCTGAGATCGTAATGCCAAGGGTCTCTCTCACTCTTTGGCGGATCTCCTCCGCCATTAATGTAGCGCTACCCTGGCAGCGCCCACTATTACTGACATCTAGAAAAGCCTCATCCAGCGAAAGGGGCTCAATATCGTCACAGTAATCGAGGAAAATTTCGCGGATCTGCTGACTGACTTCACGGTATTTGGCCATGTTGCCGGGTACTACAATCAAGTCAGGGCAGAGTTTTTTGGCCTGGGCGGTTGGCATGGCGGAGCGCACGCCGTAACTGCGAGCTTCATAATTGCATGTAGAGATTACCCCGCGGCGGTCACTGCTACCACCTACGGCTAGTGGGCGCCCGCGAAGATTGGGATCGTCTCGCATTTCGACCGAAGCGTAAAAACAATCACAGTCGCAGTGGATAATCTTTCTCATGCTGTGATTATATACAGTGTTTTATGGCGCCAGGAAGTTATTTCTGCCATTAGACAGAGTCGGTTTGACAACGGATAGGTGAACGATGAGTAGCATTCCTTTAGTGGAGACCCCTGATTCAGATGAAGCCATCAGGGTATTTGCAGAAATTCAGGATGAGCTGGGTGGGATTCCCAGCCTGTTTAGGATTTATGCCCACCACCAAGGACTGCTGCTAGCTAATTGGCAGAAGTTCAAGGCAGTGATGTTACACGGCTGTCTTTCCGCCCAGCTGAAGGAGGCTATTGGCTTGGCGGTCTCTGCGGATAATCACTGCGACTATGGCATTTACCACCACAGTACCTCCCTGCAAATGCTCGGGGTAACCCCCGATGAAGTCATGCGTATTCGCACAGACCCAAAGAATGTGCACTTTTCCGAGAAGGAGCATGCACTGTTTGACCTAGCTCGCAACGCCAATACATCCCCAGACGATCACCGGCAGCACCTGATCGCTGAGGCACGCAAGCTGGGAGCGGGGGATGATGAGTTATTGGAAGCCCTGGGGGTTATGGAGCTGGTGCTGGGCTTCAACCACCTGGCAGAAGTGTTGGACCTGGTACCAACCAGAACGCCCCACCAAAAATAACCCCGGTGAATTACCGGGGTTAAATTTTGTATAGCGCAAGGGTACTACTTGGGTGGCCGGCCCCTGCCAAAAATCAATGTCAGGACAAAAAGCACAATAAAGATGAAGAAGAGGATTTTAGCGATTTCTGTCGCTGTGGTGGCGATACCACTGAAACCGAAAAATGCGGCTATCAGTGCAATAACCAGGAAAATGATGGCCCAACGTAGCATGGTGGTCTCCAGTTAAGATAGAGGGAACCGGTTGCAAAACTTTGGGGGGCAGACTCCCAACCTCTTAATTGGTAGTGAATGGAGTCGCTAATTACAAATTTCTATCACCGCCAGTATCTGTGACCTTATCCAGGCTAACAAAGTAAAACCCCTGTTTCGTGGTCTGTGCATGGATGAGAGGCAGTGCTGCTGTCACCTCCTCACCATGCGCATACATTGGGTGCAGCATCACCACGCTGCGGTCTTTGGCATTCTGAACTATGTAGTCGGCGATGCGCTCGGGCCTGCTCATATCCACATGCAGGTGAGGCTCCAGGTCCCATTGAGCCAACTCGAAGTTTTGTGCAGCCAAAAGGCTGCCAAGTTCTTCAGAGATACGGCCAAAAGGGGGCAGGATCGCTGGTTTTTCTCGATAGCCATGATGCTGTAAAAGCAGACAAGTCTTTTTGATCTCTGCTTTGGCACTACTCAAAGGTAGATTTGCCAAGTCGACATAGGAGTAACCGTGACTTCCCACCTGGTGGCCGGCACTCACTATGGCGTGTGTTTGATTGGGATAACGCTCCATATCCTTGCCAACCAGAAAGAAAGTTGCGGGTATTTGCAGGGCTTCAAGCTGGTGTAACAGGGATTCGGTTATGCCCGGCACAGGCCCGCCACTAAAAGCCAGGGCAATGCGTTTTTTCTCTTTGGGTTCTGCCAGTACTGCCAGAGACAGGCATAGGAAAATGCTCGATACCGTAAATATTATTATTCTCATTTAATGCGGCAATTTTATCTGGACCAGAAAAGAAAAAAGCCGTCAGAGACGGCTTTTTGTGCTTTGCTATCGCTCGAGAAGGTCGAGCTTGCCTTTCTTGCCATCCCACTCTTCGGCATCGGGTAGCGGGTCTTTTTTCTCGGTGATATTTGGCCAAACCTCGGCGAGTTCGGCATTCAACTCGATGTATTCCTGTTGATCATCGGGCACTTCGTCCTCAGAGAAAATCGCATTGGCGGGGCACTCAGGCTCGCACAGGGCGCAGTCGATACACTCGTCGGGATGGATCACTAGAAAGTTAGGGCCTTCGTAAAAACAGTCTACCGGGCAAACCTCTACACAGTCGGTGTATTTGCACTTAATGCAGTTTTCCCCAATTACGAATGTCATGATTGTCCCTCAATAGTGCACTGATTCTTTCGAGCACGGATTCTATCAATTACTGGCGCGAATTGTAGTGGCTTTTCAGTCGATTTAGTTCACTGTTTATAACAAGTTGCACTGGGCGACAATTGCCGCCCGGCCTTTTACTTCAATAACTTGCGTAAAGCATAGAGCGCTTCCAGGGCCTGGCGCGGGGTCAGATCGTCTGGGTCGAGCTCCTCCAGCGCATCCACTGCAGGGTGGCTGGGACTGCCGAACAGATCGACCTGTTGGGGAGAATCAGCTTGAGTTGGTGCTGAGAGCACTGGCGCTATAGTCGTTTCCGTTGCCTGCTCAGGTGCTTGAGTGGACTCGGGAGTCACTACGGGTACATCTACTGACTGGGCGCCGGCCTCCAAGGCCGCCAAGCGAGTACGGGCCTCTGTGAGTACATCGGCGGGAATCCCCGCCAACTTGGCCACTTGTAAACCGTAACTTTTGGAGGCGGGTCCCTCCTGAATGCGATGCAGGAAGACGATGCCCTCACCGTGCTCTGTGGCGTCCAAGTGGATGTTGGCTGCTTCGGCACATTGATTGGGTAGATCGGTCAGCTCGAAGTAATGGGTGGCGAACAAGGTGAAGGCGCGCACTTTTCCGGCCAGGTAATGAGCGCAGGCCCAGGCCAGGGAAAGACCATCATAGGTACTGGTGCCGCGGCCGATTTCATCCATCAGCACCAGGCTGTGTTCACTGGCATTGCGCAGGATATTAGCGGTCTCGGTCATTTCCACCATAAAGGTGGAGCGGCCACCGGCCAGGTCATCGGCACTGCCGATACGGGTAAAGATGCGATCCAGCAGACCGATCTGGGCGCTGTCTGCTGGGACATAGCTGCCGCAGTGCGCCAGCAGGGCAATCAGCGCAGTCTGGCGCATATAGGTAGATTTACCACCCATATTCGGGCCGGTAATGACCAGCATACGGCGATCGTCGCGCAGCTCGATATCGTTGGCGACAAAGGGTTCGTCCAATACCTGTTCCACCACCGGGTGACGTCCACCGGTGATATGCAGGCCAGGATCGGTGCCCAGCTCAGGGCGGCACAGGCGCAGGTTGTCGGCACGTTCAGCCAAGCAGGCCAGAACATCCAATTCAGAAATACCGGCCGCAGCGGCTTGAAGCTCAGCCAGAGATTCATTCAGTTGATTAATCAGCGCCTCATAGAGGGCCTTTTCCCGCGCCAGGGCGCGGCTCTTGGCTGAGAGCGCCTTGTCTTCGAACTCTTTTAATTCGGGAGTAATAAAGCGTTCGGCATTCTTCAGGGTTTGGCGGCGGATATATTCCGCCGGTGCCTTGTCACTCTGTCCACGGCTGATTTCAATAAAGTAGCCGTGCACCCGGTTGTAACCCACCTTCAATGTGGGGATACCGGTGCGCTCTTTTTCGCGCAGTTCCAGCTGTACCAGGTAATCCCCTGCGTTCTCACTGATAGCGCGCAGCTCATCCAGCTCTTCATCGTAGCCGGTGGCGATTACGCCGCCATCACGTATAACGACAGGCGGATTTTCAATAATCGCTTTTTGCAGCAACTCAACAGTTTCAGGCCATTCACCGATCTGACCGCATAACTCTTTTATTAGAGTGGCATTTGATTCATTTAGCTGCTGTTGGATTTCGGGGAACTGTGCCAGAGACTGACCCAGCCTTGCCAGGTCGCGGGGGCGTGCGGAACGCAGTGCCAGGCGGCCTAGAATGCGCTCCATATCACCCACGGGTTTGAGGGCATCGCGCAGGGGCTCGAAACCATACTCTTCAATCAATGCAGCAATGGCATCCTGGCGGTTGCGCAGGGTAGTGAGCTGGCGCAGCGGGTTGTTCAGCCAGCGGCGCAGCAGGCGACTACCCATGGCGGTTTTGCAGCTGTCGAGAACCGACAGCAGGGTATTATCATCGCCGCCATTCAGGTTCAGATCGATTTCCAGATTGCGACGGCTGGCGCCATCCAGGGCCACGGTTTCATTGCCGCTTTCGGTGTGCAGGCCGCGAATGTGTGGCAGCTCGGTGCGCTGGGTATCCCGTGCATATTGCAGCAGGCAGCCAGCGGCCACTATGGCGCCGTGCATATGACTGCAACCAAAGGCTTCCAGGTTCATGGTGCCAAATTGTTGATTGAGCAGGCGAAGGGCGGTTTCCAGCTCGAACTCCCAAGGCGCACGGCGGCGTACACCGGCACGGCGTTCAATTTCCACTGGCAAAGAGAGATCTTCTGGCGCGAGTAGCTCAGCCGGGTTATGGCGCTGAACCTGCTCGGCCAGGGCTTCCAGAGAATCTGTTTCCTGAACCACAAAACGGCCAGTTGCCAGGTCCAGCAGTGCCAGGCCAAATACATCGCCCAAGTGCGAAATAGCAGCCAGGAGGTTATCGCGGCGATCGTTGAGAAGTGCCTCGTCCGTGACCGTGCCCGGAGTAACAATACGTACTACCTGGCGCTCAACCGGCCCTTTGCTGGTGGCGGGATCACCGATTTGTTCACAGATGGCAACGGAAACACCAGCTTTAATCAGCCGCGCCAAGTAGCCCTCAGCTGCATGGTAGGGAATACCGGCCATGGGTATAGGCTCACCCCCGGACTTGCCACGCGCAGTAAGAGTGACATCCAACAGCTCAGCCGCCTTCTTGGCATCATCAAAGAACAGCTCGTAAAAGTCCCCCATACGATAGAACACCAGCTCTTGGGGATGCTGGGCCTTGATGCGCATGTATTGCTGCATCATGGGGGTGTGTTCGGGTTTCGCGGCCTTAGTCTTGTTTGCGGTTTTTGGCATTTTTCTCTAAGAAAATCAGTAAGTTACAAAAGTGTTCGCAAACCCCAAGAGCTCCGCAGGAGTGGCGGTCGGCTCAGATTGGGGTAGGGGGCAGGTTTCCTGGGGGCTTAATGAGCAGAAGCGTTCGATCAAATAATGAACGGCAAGCCCAAACCTGATGTTCTTGAAGCATGCAATCGGGGTAGATCTGAACAGAAAGGTCCAGGCCAAAGTTCGAAGAGCTTCTTTATAGGGGGCGCAGAATAGCAGAGTGGAGGACAAACCACTATGGATGGCTTATCAAGCGCTGGAGAGATGGCTATTAGCGACCCTGTGATTTTATGAGAACTTTAATAGAGAAGCGGGATGTTTTGCTTTTGAGGTAAGGGCTTTCACTTTTCTTTACTCCAAAAAGACTGTTGTTGATTTTTTCAAGGGGGGTATCCGACTCTTCAAGACCGTGTACTAAGAAAGCCAATTTTCTACTTGGTAGTGGATCCTTCCAGTTAGGACATGTGTGCATAGTAGGTTGGTGAAATACAGTACTGATAGCTAAGCCCTGCTTCGTATACCAGAATTCAAAAGACGCTGCTCCTATTTCTAGGGAAAATTCTATAACTTGTTGATTTTTAACGGATGTGAAAAGTGATATAAAGCAGGGATAGCGTGGAATTATAAAGACGCTGCTATATATCTACCTGTTTTATTTTGTGACACTCAATGTAGTTCTTTGACTTTACTAGGTTTTTAAGTTGGCTTTGATTGAGGACAGCAGAATTATATAGAAGGGTGATATGTAGACGCTGCTTTTGAATTAACTGTTATAAATAGGACTAAGTAATGAGTAGTGAACCAAAAGAAAAATCAAAATTGCTGAGGGTTATTCAATCTATTTGCTCACTATCTATAGTTGCCGTTATTTGCTACAGCATAATCTATGGAGTTGAATTGGTTTATTCAGCTATTGCTGTATCCGCAATAGCTGGCCTTGTATTACCGACTGTTATTTCCGAGTCTACCATGGGTATCGTTGAGATTTTAACCGGTGTTTTGGAAGCCTTCGTAGAAGGTTTGGTTGGTGCAGTTACAGGTGTGCTTGAGGCTATTGGTTCAATTTTTAGTTAGCATCATAGAAATTTATAACAAGTTGCTGCATCCGACAGCCTACACTCCGCGCGCTTTATGCTATACGCTACGCTAGCACAAAGCGGCTTCATTTCGGCAGCGGCTGAGCAAGGCGTTAAGCATCAAGACACATATGCCTAAAAGAATTCAGCCCTTTTTTATCGTTTTGGCCATTGTCAGCGGCGGCTATGCAGCGACATCTGCTGTCTTGGGTGAAGTGATTGCATATCAGAGAGCTGGACTATCCGAGACTATTAATGCTTCAGATAATCCGGAAAAATTCTGGAGTGTAGTACTAATGTATACGGCCATAGCCTTTGTCTCTGCCATCCTTGGGGTGAAATCCTATTTCCATCCTAGAATACAGGCGTTTCTCAACTTTGGAATGGAGACGAAGCTTTCTCGAGTGCAAGTCATATTCATCTTATCATTTGCGTTTGCTGTGTTTATGAGTATTACTTGGATGTCCGGTGTCCTAGCAAATGCTTAACAAACGCAAGCAGGATACTCCGGCCCTTCGGGCCTCCGCGGGACGCCCAAATCTGTGCATCTTTTGCGCGGTCGCTTCGCTCCCATTATTGCGCAAAAGGCGCACAACATTGGTCGCCCCTGTTGCGGGCGTTAGCTGAATCGACTAAGAGGGAACTTTATGCTCCATTGGGTGGTTGTTGAGAGAGATGGAAAAACGCACTATTTAGAGATGCCCCATCGCCTATATTACGAGTTCGCCGTCAGGTCATTCTCTCGATATCAAGCTATTTCGAATCACCTCAAATCAATTGATTCCAGTTCTCAGCCGGATGAGACTTCTCTTTACGAGAGGCGGCAAGCAATGAATAGCGTTGCCATTTTTGCTGCTCTTTCTCTGGAGGCATATATAAACTACTACGCTGTGCGCTATGAGATTCCATTTCATAAAGACACAGATCGTTTATCCACTTCTCAGAAATGGAATATTTATACAAACTGGAAGGTTAAAAAATCCGTCAAAGAGCAGACCATAGCCAATATTAGAAAAATATTTAAGCTACGGAATACACTTGTTCATGCTAAGCCAGAGCTAGGAGAAATGGGCGGTGATTTACCTCCAGAAGGAAAGAGTGGTCAGGCACAAATAGAGTTAACCGGATTAGGTGAGTTAATAATTGACTTAAACTCAATTTATGAAGATACGTTTAGTATTGATCCTGATGAATCTTCAGAGTACAAGGAGAGCAGTTGGCTTTATGCACTTCGAAAAATCAGCTAACAATGCAATGCAGCCGACGTCCAAGTTTGTGCGCTTTTTGCGCGGTCGCTATGCTCCCATTTTCTCGCAAAAAGGCGCACAAACTTGGCCGCGCCTGATTGCGGCGTTATGCGAGTGAATGGCATGAAGATTCTAGCTATTGCTTTAATTCTGATATTCAGTGTTTCTGCTCATGCAGAAGGATATTTCCAGATATTGGACGAGTCGAGATATCCAGAATATAGCCAAGCTGCAATGAGAGCTGTAGTTGCAGATCTGAAAAAGAGTGGCAAAAATCTCGAAAAATTATACGCGGAAGTGGAGTGTACAGAGCGATTCTGTGATGTCACGATTTCTCTTCTCGAAACTTTCGGGAGTAGGGAAAGCGTCAGAGGTTGTATGAATTACTGCGTGCATTTCGGTTTTAATAACGTTGAAGGCTACATTGTCAAGAAAGCACATATCAGGTAGCCATCGCATAACAATGCGCTGCAATGGGACGGCTTACTTTGTGCACTTTATGTGCAGTTCGCTTCGCTCCATATTTGCACATAAAGTACACAAAGTAAGCCGCTCCTGAGCGCGGCGTTATGTACCCAGAATATGAGAGATAAACGAGCCATATTTGCGACAGTTGAACTCTGGTGTTCCGAGCGCAAAGGCATTTTTTTCGCAATCTTGGTTACGCTAGGCATTGGAGTACTCTTCCTATATGTCGGCCTGCCTAAAAGCACTGAGCTTGTTTCGGGTGTCGCGCAAGCTCAGGTCTATGATGGCAGCCAAACTGGAAATGAGCCTAAGCTCTCGGTCAAATTAGCTAACGGCAGCTTAGTTCATGTGGCGGTAAGCTCTCCTGGTCAAGTAAAAATAGGCTCAGAACTTTGCCTATATAAAAAGACAAGCCATGCAGGTACAGTACACTATTCAATTAAGGCAGTTGGCAAATGCACATAACAAATTTAGGCATGCGACGTCTGCTGCGCAGCCGCACATGCTAAAGGCGTTAAACGGTAATCGTAGATATGAGTAAGAGAAAGGCATTTAGCTTCACGAAGGGTTATACGTTTATATTCGAAGAAGACGGAGCCGTAGTTGAGGCTTGGTTCAGTGCTCTCTCTGGACTTGAGAAAGTATTTGTAAATGACGAGTTAGTATCTTCTCAAAGAAACTTATCAACTGATTCAACCAATAACTTTTCTATTGGAGAAAATGAATATTCGACAAATCTCAACGTAGTGAGCTTATTGAAAGGTCCGTTTGTATGCACACTAAGTAAAAACGGCAAGGAGTATAAGAGGCAAAAGCTAGTTTTTCCCAAGGCCGAATCATCGAGGAAAGGCCTGCCTTTTATTATTAGGCTTTCGTTCTTCATTCTTTTAGGCGCATGCTTTGGCGTTGCGAGTTCTTATTGGCAGCTTTCCAAAGAGTCTATTTACGTGTTTATCGCTCTAATATTCGTAGTTGTATTCGCCTATCACACCAAGAGCTACAAAGGAAAGGGACCGGTGATTGAGCATGAAGAAATCGTTTAACAAGGCCATTAAATTCGTTTCGGTCGCAAAAGACGCGCCCTCCACCGGACTGCCTACGCGTTGCTTCGGCATCCGTTTATGGCGACGTTAAATGTACTCGAAGATGAATGGCATTGACCTAAAGCCCGCAGCAATAATGATTACTTTTTGTCTTCTATTTGGATTGGGCATCCAGTACTTCACTGGATTCTACTGGCTAACAGCAATGTTACTGGTAATGATCGCTGTTTTGATTAATGGCCTCATCATCTTCAACGAAGATCTTGATGAAGGAGGGTTCGATCATCAAGTAGGAGTGACTGATACACCTGAAGCCAAAGCTGAACAAAGTAAAGCCAATAAAATCCAAGTGGCAATAATAGTTCTACTTATCATAGGCGCAGTGTGGTCTTACATTTAACAAATCAATTAACTACGCGCCTTCGGCGCCCGACAGCTTACACTCCGCTTCGCTGCGTTTCAGCTGCGGGTTATTGAGGCGTTATACGAAAAAGAGATCATGAGATTTAGCCAAGCACTTGAAATAGTATCTAAATGGGTTGAAGTAATTACTGAGGGTGTAGCCGAAGTTAGTGCCGTTGAAGATAAACCTTATGGCTGGGTGTTTTATTATCAAGCTAAGAATTACAATCCGAATGATATTTCAACTTATCTAGGCGGCAACGCGCCCATAATTTTCGATCGTATAGATGGAGAAATTCGTGTCACAGGCACGGCCTATGAAACAGAGCAATACCTTAAAGAATATGAAACAACATTGCCTGAAGCTCGGCTACTAATGTCGCCAGAAGTTTCAGGGTTCAAAAACAAGTATGAGTAATCGTATAACCAGGCCAGGCAAGATCGCCCAGCCGGTGGCTGGGCTGGACAGCCTACGCTTTGCTTCGGCTGCCCTTGCTGGCAACGTTATGTGATCGAGACTCCAGGGACATGAAGAGTATTCTGATAGTTGTTTTTTTAGTGTTGGTAGCTGGCTGTACCAGTCGGATTGCTATGCTGCAAACGGATAACCCAGAAGAAAATGAGTATAGGTTTATTTTTGGCAAGATGATTCTTGACTACGATAAGGCTAAATCAATGAGCCCTGAAGCGCGAGCAGCAAACTATGAGAATCAACTTAACCTCATTTTAAGAGGTGACAAGAACACAAGTAGCTGCTCTATTGTTCCTGGCACAGTTAATTTTGGCGAGCCAGGCTCTCAGGGCACAGCTAGAGTGCGCTGCAAAAATCCAGTCAGCGTCCAAGTTCAAGAGGATATATTTAACCGAGATGGCTCTCCTTTCTACTCTTATACTTTGCCCAATGAGTAGCATGCGAGCAAAATCACATAACAAGGCGCTCAACTACACTCCGGCCGCAAGCGGCCTCCGTCGGACAGCCAAAAGCGTACTTCGCACTGGCTGCCGGTTAGCTTAGCGTTATGAGTAAAAGTAATCGGAGAGATTATGAAAGCTGTGCTTGTCAGGCTACTGAAAGTAATCGCTTTTTGCTTGGCATGGTTTCTCGTGGTTTTAATTTTGTCCACTTTGTACGTAGGCATTGGGCAGTGTGTTACAGATGAATGTGGCCCGCCACCGCCCTGGTGGGAAAACTATCTCTTTGTAGTTATCTCTATTGGGCCGCCGGCTATCTATGCCTTATACACTTTTAAGCGACTAAGGAGGTAGCATGAAACAAACACATAACAAGCAGCGGCACAATCGCCCGCAAAATATGCGGGCTGGACTCACTACGCTGCGCTCCGTTCGCCTGTGCGCTGGGCGTTATGTGCAGTGCAGAGATTTGAGTGATGATATTTAACGAGAAAGAGAATAAGTGGCTTACTTCTACTTCAGAAGTTGAAGAAGTAAACCTATCTGGAACAAAAGACTCTGTAGATGCTAAAAGTGTCTCAATGCTCAATTATGTGGAAGCTAATTATCATAAACTACTTGATGATTGTGTTAGCTATATTAATGAAATCGTCGCAAACCCGATTAAATGCAAGCTAGACGTTCAGTTTATAGATATAGGTCTTAATGAGTGGGGTGAGCACTCAGAGTTTGAGATCTTCTTCACTGCTGAATCTGACTATCTATTATGGAGCGTCAGGTTTAGTTATAGTGAGGCTGAATTCAGAAAAGATAAACCAGCCGCGCCCTTCGCTTTATCCAGAAGAAATTGGTGAGCACATAACAAGTCAAAGCACGCGGACTTGGCAATGCTGTCACCTTTTTCGCTTGCGCAAAAAAGCCGCCATCCTCACCAATCCGGTGTTTGAGGCGTTATGTGGTCGCACTTGAGAAATGAATCAAGAATTGGAAGAGCAGGAATTTGAAAAGTATTGCCTTGCTGAAGAGGCAATCAAAGATATCTTGTACATGTATTATGTGTGCGCCGATTATCGCTGCCTGTTTAGCGATTTCGGTACAGAGGATGGGAAATTCGATCCGTTTGCGTATGTAGATTGCACAGCAGAATCTATTGGTGGCGAAGGGTTGGACATAAATTTACTTCATGAGGGGGCTGCGATAAAAATGGCTTGCTATATTCTGCAAGCTTGGGACCAAGGTGGCTATCCAGAAGTAAAAACGGATATGATTCTCAATATTCAGGAATGTTTGAGGCAGGGAAGGCTTGATCATTTGCCGCAGCTGAGAGAGTTCATCGAGTTAGCCCTAAAGTCTGGTGTCGAAGCAGAAGAAAAGTCGCCCGAAATTTACAAAGAATATGTCGCAGGCTATTTCAGAAGGTTAATCGGAGAAAATACATAACAAATACATGCAGCATAGCCCAGCTGCGCTGGGCTGGACCTCCGCAAGCGTGGCTTGCTCCGGCCGCTGATGCAGGCGTTATATGGCCAAACCACCATTGGAGAACGAATGAGAATATTTCTAACTTCACTATTTGTATTGGTTTTGTCGGCGTGCGGTTCCAATATGCCAGCACCATCTGTATCAGAATATGTCAAAACAGAAGGCGGTGGCTTTCTTATGGAGCGCAATGCAGGCGTCAAGTACGCAATGATATATACCTTGCTCAAGCCCAGTGAATCTGCCACTTCCTATAAAGCGGTTTTCGAAAGCACTATCCCAAATGGCAGACCGGTTTATGCTGAGGGAGCCATTGAGCCTGGCACATTAGAGCTTCAGTTGCAGTCACCAGTAATACCTGGCGTTAAAAATAACCAAACATATTCAGTTTCGCTAACTCTTTTCGAGGGTGAAACGCAGCTAACCACACACAATGACCAGGTTAAGTTTTCGTTGCCTTCCAATATTTTGTCTCAATTTGGGGTTGCAGAGCATTGAGCCATATAACAAGTTGCTCAAGTACACTCTGGTCGCAAAAGACACGGGCTCCGTGGGACAGCCTACACTGCGTTTCGGCTGCCCCTTAGCAAGGCGTTATGCGTAAATCAATATGAGCATTTTATATTGGCTGGGTTTAGGTGGCTTGGCCGTTATTGCCTTCTACTTATTTAAGAAGTGGAAGGTGCGTTTGGTTGAGTGGAAGCCTGAGGAGGTTGCAAATCTCCTTGAGTCATGGATCAAGGATGATGTTGACTACAAACGCTGGGATTACTTTGAGGCCTGTGAGATTGCTAACCCAAAATTAGAAGTAATTCGGCAGCGAGCTATTAAAGCAATACACATAAATTCACCTTATATCGAAGTTTGTGGCCGGGATGAAGGTAAACTAAATGAAAAAGGCAAAGAACTATTTAAGGAGCTAAGAAAGCAATGCTTTTGATTTATTATTGGCTATCCACAGTACATAACAAGTTACCGAATCCGATCACCTACACCGCGCGCGTTTTTGCTGTACGCTACGGTAGCACTTTCCGGTGCCTGCTGAGCAAAACGTTATGCGATCACGTTTTTTGAACCCTGAATTTTTCTAGATATTTGAGGAAGAAAATATGGCAGACTACCCAGAAGCGCTCGACTATATGCTGGCGGCATGGAACGAGCCTGACTCTACCAAAGTGCGCGATCACCTTGAAAATGCCCTAAGTAACAATGTCCGGTTTGTTGATCCGTCCATTGATGTCTCTGGTATTGATGGATTTGAAAAAAATGTCCATGAAGTGAAATCAAAGCTTCCAGGTGCGGTTTACTCTCGAACTAGCGGAGTAGATTCTCAGCATGGGTTTCATCGCTACCATTGGGCTATACATCAGGAAGGCAAGTTACTTATGGCTGGGTTTGACGTAACAGAAATAGATGAGCATGGGAAAGTATCTTGTGTAATAGGTTTTTTTGGCGATATCCCTGATCGCTAGTGGCAATGGTATTGTGTGCGGTAGTGGAAAGGCGCATAACGAGGCGTTGAACCAGGCGTAAGGGGTTTGAGGGGTTTTTTGATTTAAGTGCTAAAGTAATAACTTTATTGTGCTAACCGGCTTCGTACCAGAACACCCGCGCAAGTTGGCTTTACGTTAAGTGAATAGCTATGAATCGATTTCTAATCACTCTTGTATGTCTGGTTGCTTCTAGTTTGGCGTTTGCTTGTACCGCTCCTAAAATGGGGTCTGAGTTTGATAAGCTCATTAAAGTAGAAAAGATTGCATCGAATACATTCCAGGCGACTATTTCTATGAATGCTGAGGGCTTAAATTACGGAGCTGAAGCAACTATAGAATACTATCCGGAAAATTCTGAGCATAGCTTCGGTGAATATTCAAAAAGAGTTCATTTAAAAGAAAGAGGCACTGAGTATGTTTCTACTTTCGAGCTAAAAAAAGATTGAAGGGCATATTCCATTCTTACGAGTGTTTTGGTATCCAGAAATGTGTTGCCTGTGTGGTGCTTACGGTAAATCAAATGACCTTGCACTTGAGTGAACCACTTAACAATGCATGTTGTCGGACTGGTTTTCCGTTCCACTCTAAACTAGCCATAAATCGTGGTGCTGGTTTTTGCCGTCGTTTAGTGTCACATTAAAATTAAGGGAAATTAAGAGTGTTGCATTGGATTAAAGCTGAATATTCGGGTGTGGATTCGTTCTTAGAGGTACCTCATTGGCTTTATTATGAGATTTATATGAGATCTTTTAATTCGGCTCAAGGATTAAGGCTCACTATTAATGGCAAATAAGGAAAGCCAGTTCTTTAGCTTTTGTCGAAGAGGCCATTCGTCATGGGTTGTGTTTGCGACTGTAATTTTGGAATATATTGTGGGGAGTGTTATTGCCTAAGTCTTCCATATTTATTAACTACTTGTGCTTCTCGCATTCATATTGTGGAGTGCAGTTAATTTTTCAAGGTTTATGGCTCGGCAAATGGAAATTCTCAGAAGGTATCTTCCGTGGGTAAAATATAACACATAGCAATCCGCAGCAATCGCTCCCTTTGCTCGCTGGGACAGCCAAAACACTGCGTTTATTTGTTCGTCCCTTTGCGGGGTGTTAAGTGATACAAGGAGAGTAAATGAAATCATTCACAATAAATTTTTTTGGTCTAGTTGGAGCTTGGTACATGATAGATCTAACTTCCGAAACTTTGCTTAATTCAGTCTTCGCTCCGTTAGTATTTACGGGCTTCCTAATTTCTAGTGTACTGTGGTTTATAGTGAAGTTTGGAGTAACTCAGGGCTCTAGCTCGGACGGTCACTTTAGCGGAGGTGATTCTGGAGGTTTTGGAGATGGAGGGGGTGGTGATGGTGGGTGTTAAATCAGTTAACGAGGGCATGTTGTTCGCCGCTATCGCAGGCGAACGGCTTATGCTTCGCTTCACCCACCGCATGTGAATGTTATGTGGCAAGCTGCAAACGAAAGGTTGAGAGATGGAATTACAACTGCTAGCCGAGAATAAACAAGCGCTACCAATTGTTGCGGAGTGGTATTTTACGGAATGGGGTTACCTAAGGGAAAGCAATAGCCTGGCTAAAACTCGAGAATCGCTTTCTGACTACCTAAACACCGATAAAATACCACTTCTCGTTATAGCAGTTGATTCAGGAGCAATCTTGGGTGCGGCACAGTTGAAATATTGTGAAATGACTATTTACCCAGAAAAGGAACATTGGCTCGGTGGTGTGTATGTTTCCAAGTCCCATCGCGGAAAGAAAATCGCAGAAGCAATCATTGACAGAATCATCTCACTAGCAGAACAGCTTGGTGTGTCGAAGCTCTATCTCCAAACGGAGCATCTAGACGGCGGTCTTTATAGTTGTTTGGGTTGGAATCCAATAGAAAAAGTTACTTATTGCGGCTTAGAAGTCCTTGTAATGGAGAGAGAGCTCACCGTATAACAAGGCAATGAATCAGATATTTTGAAGTATGCTTCCGCTGCGCTATAGCGCGTATTTAGAATGCCGGTTATAGTGACGGTCAATTTTTGGAAGGATTGTAGTTGCTGCAAGCTTCAATCTCTACCTGAGTACATTTCCCCAGAGAGTTTTCCTTCAAACTGCTAGTGCAGTTTCATTCAAGTGCCTTTCTTTTAAATCAATAAGTCCTACAAGCCTGATGCTCCATTGTGGAGTGCTAATCAGATAGTTAACTGGTAAGGAAAATATGCTATTTTACCCTGCAAATTTACCAGGCTGTAGCCAGTCAAAAATGGTTGGCAGGGAGCCAGTTGGTTGATCAGCCCGCTTTGACCGTAAATGGTCTGGCTGCTCCTGTTGGCAATGTTAATTGGCTATGTGGCTGATAGAGCCAAAGTTTAGGAATATGAATGCATGGATAATGTGAAGTGGTACAAAAAACCTGAGATGGTTGTTGCTTTCTCAGCTCTATTAATTAGTTTCGTTACGGCTATAGTTAGCATGTATTCTGCTTATGTAGATCGTGCTTATGCTCGAGCTTCTGTTTGGCCAAGATTGGAAATACATCGTAATTTTAACACCACACGTTTTGAGTATAGTGTAACGAATAGTGGGAATGGTCCTGCTGTAATTAAGTATGGGATAGTTCAATACAAATCTGAGCCTATCAAACTTTGGAATGACATTCCAAATTTACCTAGTATTACTCAATCCCACATTAGCAATAGAATACTGTCGCCACAAAATACGGTTAAGCCATTATCATATACAGGCAAAGAATCAGATAAACTTGGCGAAACCGATAAATTTATAGGTATAGAGCTCTGTTATTGTTCAATCTATGAAGAGTGTTGGCTTATTGACAAACTTAATGAGCCCAAATCTGTTAATGGCTGCTTGGTTGACAAAACAGTAGCTTTCTCGGAATAAGAAAATTCTTAACAGCATCAATCGTGATTCCAAGCTCGGCGACTTTATTGTAAAGGGTACAATAAAGTCGCCAAAATTATGCCACAAACTATATTGACGCTATAAGCTAAGAAATTACTGACACCGTTTTTAGTGGTTGTTTATTTCTTAGTTTTTAGGCTGGTATCTCCAATGCCTAGAGGGAAGGTGACCAAAGAGCAGTCCGGTGAGGTATTTTTATCAGGCAAGCGGTTGACATTGAGTGATGCTTAAATCAAGATGATTAAATGAATACAATTTCAACGCAACCAACTGCTCGAATTATTCTTATCATTCCATAAGAATGGTGGGATTGTTGATGTGTTGCTAATTTATCAAACCCGCCAAAGAGGCGGGTTTTTTGTTTCTGCCTTTGGGGGTTGCACTAGATGAAGGAACTGGAATGAAAAAAATAGCAATCTTTGGCAAGCCAGCTAATGGGAAATCTACTTTAGGTAAAAAGCTAGCGTCAGTAACCGGTATAAAATTGTATGCTTTGGATTCCATTTTATATCAGCAGAGTGGTCAAGAGGTAGATCTTCATAGCTATGAAGAGACTTACGGGAACATTCTCGCTTCCGAAGAGTGGATTATTGAAGGCTTTGGGCCAATAAGCTCATTGGATTCTTTTAATAGGCGTTTAGACGAAGCCGATACGCTTATTTATATAGATTTACCTTACTTTGTTACCTATTGGTTAGTGACGAAGCGGCTCTTTACAGGATTGTTTAAGAAACCAGAAGGCTGGCCTAATGGGAGTTCCATTTTAAAGGGAACGCTTGAGAGCTACAAAATATTAAAGTTCTGCCCAAAATTTTGGAATGATAGATTTTTACAAAGGTTGAAAAAGCTATCGGCAAATAAAAAGTTGTTTGTTATTCGATCGATTTCTGAGTTAAATAGCTTCGTTGAGAAGAATGTGTAATAAATCACATTTAGTAATGTGGTACAAAAATTTCTATATCCGGATTTTCTGAAAGTGTCGAATTTTTTTCCTTCAGTAAGCTTCTGGTTGAGCTTGAATCGACATCTGTGGGTAAGTCTGAGGTGATCAGTAGAAATATTCATTTATCAGTTTTCGAATTTTAAAGTGATGAAACTCATAAAATCAATGAAAACGATTGTTTGGATTTTCTGAGTCTTAACTTATGTTTTATAAATGTTGATTTAACTAGCCCTTTTTTTATGTGATTTCTATATAATTCCAGATAGAGTATACATTGTATTTATAGTACGCTTAATGCAGAATTGTCTGTTGCATGTTTATTTCGGATGTTTTGGGATCACAACTAAAGGTATGTATTCATGATAAAGATCAGGAAGCCCAATTTACAGTTAATTTATGTTTCGGATATACAGCACTCTACTGAATACTATCAGAATTTATTTAATTTTGAACCCTACTTTGTAAGCCCTAGATATGTAGTTTTTAAGGTTGATGGGGTTGCGGATTTTGCTATTTGGTCAGGTGGCGAGTCTCCAGAGCATGAGTCACCAAGATTTGCAGAGATTGGTATTAATCTTGAGACTGATAACGAAGTGAAAGAGCTTTATAAAGAGTGGAAGGCGGATGCTGGGATAAATATATATAAAGACTTATATACAGATGTCTTTGGTGAGACCTTCTTGGTTAAGGATCCTGATGGTCATGTTATCCGTGTATCTTCTGCGGACTAAATGCTATGTTTGTGGGGTTAATATGAATTCAATACACTGTCCATATATGTGAAAGGTTTACCTGCGTTTTTATTGTCCGTAGTGATTTTTTCTAATGTATATTGGGGTTTATTGTGGTGTGCTAAGAGCCAGTCAATGTGCTGCTTTTAAATACACAGGTGGAGAAATTTATGCTTCAAGTATTGATATCGGCAGGTGTGGTTTTTATCTTGTTAAAGTTCCTTGAGCGGGGTAAAAATCGAGGGTTGGATGGGTTTGTATCTATAGCTTTTGTTCTTGTGCCAGCACTACTGATCTTATTGGCCAATATTGGAGCTGGAATAATTGGAATTGATAAGCGTTTTTTGGTTCCGTTAGCGCTTTTGTATTTTATCGTACCCTTGTTTATGTTGCGTCTGCAGTTTGATTTATCTTGGGGGCGGTCATTTTTATATAGCTTTTTCGTTTTCTTGGTTGTGATAATTGTTGATAGTTTGTTTTATCTGATAATCGGTTTTATTCGTAGATGATGGTTTTTCATTGGTTTCTATTCTTATTTGAAGGGTTATTTATTTAAGTGATTATGCAGTGTAATCATTATTAGACTAAGGAAGACTTTTTCTGCCGCTGCGCTCCACTTGTGTGATCCTGCTTGTTTTATCGTAGGTGCTGTGTTTAGTATTGGTCGATGAGTTTTAATTGTTGGTAGAAATTATGTTGCAGAAGTTAAAGGCCTCTCTGGGAATTGGTGCGGCTAAGGTTGATACGGTACTGGAAAGCGCGAGTGTATTTCAGGGAGGACTAATCACGGGGAATGTCCATGTTCAGGGGGGTGATATTGAACAGGCGATTGAAGCTATTAACTTAAAGCTTTGTACCGAAGTGAAAGTTGAAAATGACAATGGTACTAGCTATATCAACATGATTTTGAGCGCTGTAAGAATTATGGAGCCATTTACCATTGGTGCCGGTGAGGGTAGAGAGATTCCCTTTGAATTCAAACTAAACGATGAGACACCCATCACTGCATTGGTGGTTCGAAAGAATCAGTGTCGGGTTTGGTTGGAAACGGCACTGGATATTGATTTTGCCATTGATCCTAAGGATCGAGATTACCTGGAAATAAAGCCCTTGCCGGTGGTGCAGTCTATTATTGCAATGATTGAGAGCGAAGGCTTTGATTTGGTGAAGACAGATGTTGAAAAGGGCTATTTGAATGGGGGCGCTTTCTCTTCTAAATCTGGGTGCTACCAAGAAATTGAATTTAAGGGTGGTGGCTTCTTCGGGGCGAAGGAAATAGAGCTTTCATTTATTTTGGATGGTGAAATGGTGCATTGCCTGGCCGAGATTGACCGTAGATTTGGCGGGAGCGGTGATGAATATCGGTCTTTCTGCCTCGGTATCAATGCTGGTGATAATGAGGTTCAAACTGCGGTTGGGGCAATTCTCTCCCGCTGACCTCGATTGTTATGTAACTTTCGGGCGATAGCCTCAGATGATCAACAATAAACCAAATGTTGCCGGGTAATAGCCCGGCTATATTTTGATTCGCTGCTCCTAAAAACAATATCTTACGTCAATTACCCTAAACAGGAGTGATTGTAGTGATTTCACATATTTCACTTGGTGCCAATAACCTGGAGCAGGCTCGCAGTTTTTATGGTCGGTTAATTAGCTTACTTGGGGGTAAGGAATTTTATGCGTCTGGTAGAGTGGTCTTTTGGGAATTTCTCAACGCCTCTACGAAACTCGCGCTCACTGTGCCGTTCAATAATGAGTCTGCCAACTTTGGTGATGGCACTATGGTTGCTCTTAAAGCCGAAAATAAAAAGGAGGTTGATCGTATTTTATGGCTCTTAGCTTGGGTGCTGTGAGCGAAGGTGAACTTGGCCATAGAGACCCTGGAGCCTTCTGAGGGGCTTATTTCCACAATCTGGATGGAAATAAGATAGCGATCTTTTCCCGCTGATGCCCTTCAGCTTATTTTGTGGCTTCCAGTTCGGCCACCAGGGTAGTAATCAGCTCTGCTGCGGGTAGTGCCCGGCATAGAGGGGCTCCCTGGCCGGCCCATTGCACGGCAAAGCTATCACTGTCTGCTGTACTTGAAGCGTTGGCGAGCGCTTTGCCAGCACTGTAGCAGATTGGGTAGTCAGGTCTTGTCGGGGCGTTGTGGTTTAGATCAGTGTAAAAGCGGTTGGAGATACCGCGAGCAGGGCGCCCAGAGATATTCGCAGTAACAGCAGTGTTATGGGCGTGCTCACTTTTAAGTGCTTTTCGGTAGTTTTCGTCAGCGGCGGACTCTGGGCAAAGTATAAATGCGGTTCCCATTTGCACAGCACTGGCGCCCAGGGAAAGAGCCGCATGTATTCCGGCTCCATCCATAATGCCTCCTGCAGCAATAATAGGCAGGTTGCTTTGGCAGCAAAGCAGGCGAACCAAAGCGAGTGTACCTATTTCCCGGTCTTCCTCAGGTACAAACACCCCTCTATGGCCACCGGCTTCTATACCTTGAGCAATTAAGGCATCCATTCCCGCTTCTTCTGCGGATTTTGCTTCCTCTGGGGTTGTAGCGGTGGCAATCAGGGTGATACCAGCATTTTTTAAAGCATTGATTGTGGCTTGATCGGGCAATCCGAAATGAAAGCTTACCACTGCGGGCTTTTCCTGCAGGAGCATCTCAAGCATCTCGCGGTTACCAAGAAAGCTTGGGTAGGGTTCGTGTAATGTTTGTGGAGGTGTTGCCCCTAATTCTGAGAAATATGGAGCCAGGAAATTGAGCCAGGTGTCCTCACGTTGGGCATCTGCAACTGCAGGTTGATGACAAAAGACATTGACGTTGAAAGGGTGCTGAGTAAGTGCACGGGTTTGTTGGATTTTTTCGGCGGCTTTTTGCGGGGAGTAGGGGCCGAGCCCGATGGCGCCGAGTCCGCCCGCATTGGAGACGGCCGCAGCCAATTCAGGGGTAGATACACCGGCCATTGGTGCTTGAAGAATGGGGTGGGAAATTCCTAGTGTTTGCAGAAAAGGTTGCACTGCCCGCTCGCCTCGCTGTTCATGCTCAAAGGAAACTCTGGAGAGTTTACTGTGTTTCTGCGGCCCTCAGGAATACCTAGCGGGATATTAAGCGGTGATGTTGAGAGAGGTTCGTGCTTCGCATTGCGGTATCTCAAGGGGCGAAATTATGAACCTACCTTAGGGGAATTCCGGCGCGCTAGCTATAGCGTGCCGGAAGTAATTTGCGAATCGATGTGAATGATTCAAGGCTTGGGCTTAGAGGTGAAGGTTGAGACCAATATAGGCCCCTTTGATTTCAATATCGCTTTGCAGATCATCCAGCTCATCCAGATTTAAGGTCATTACGCGGTAGCCGGCTTCAATCGCCAGGTCCACAGCAGGTACGAAATCCCAGCGAACTTTTGCAGTAAAATCTGTGAGAGTATCGCCGCGATAAGCTGTGCCATTGCCCTGAGCAATAATGGACCAGCCGCTAAATGGCAAGTCAAACCGGGCCATTCCGTAAGCCATTGGCAGGTAGCCAGTTAGCTGGATATTTTCGGCGCGGTCTTCACTAATGGCGGTAAACTCACCTTCATACTTACGCGCGGTAATTCCCAAGTCCAGATTTACCCAGTTATCCAGAATTTCGTAGTAGAAGGTGGCGTCGGTATGGGTGAGGTCGAGATCGGTGTTGATGGTTGCGCCGATCTGGAAGGTTTCATCGTCGAAAGTCACAGTGCTTTGCAGTTCAGCGCTGCCATCGGTATCAATATTGCTGTGTGCAAGCATGATATTGGGTACTAAGGGGATCGGGTGCTCCAGTGCGGCCTGGATAAAGGTGATGTGGTCCTCGCTGAGGGAAAGCTCATCTACATTGAAATCATCTTTACCAATATCCCCGTTGTAATTTGGCAGCCAGGCACCGATGCTGGCATCAAAACCGAGAACTGTATCCGCGTTGGCGGTAGCGCTGCCGAGAAGGGCGCACAGTGCAATAGCAGATTTCTTCATGAGCTTCTCTCCGTGATAAATTTGTCGCGGAGTGTACAGGGTTATTATTTTTCTGTTGCTGTAAGTTGCACATTTTTACAAATTTGTCGGCCAATAGAGCGAACTGACGTTTATAAGATGTTTCTGTTTCCTTGAAAAAGTGTGAAGTCATGTCAGAAAAGTGGCATGAATTTAGAAGGAATCTCGATCAACCAATTGCCAAATAGAAATTCACGGGTTTGCTTCAAAAAGCATCTGCTGCAGTGCGCTGGCAGCATTGCTGAGCGTGCGGCCACGATGGCTGATTACGCCGAGGTTACGCAGGACCTGCAATTTTTTTACCGGTAATACCGCCAAACTCTCATCCACCAAGGTTTGGGGTAAAACGCTCCAGCCCAGTCCGACACAGGCCATCATTTTGATCGTCTCCAAAAAATTGGTGGCGAGCTTGGCGGTGAGCTTTAAGCCCAAGGCGTCGAACTCCCGCTTGATCAGCCGCCCGGTATAGGTGTTGAGATCCGGCAAGATCGCGGGGTAGTTGGCTAGGTCAGCCAGTTCCAGCTCAGGGATTCTGGTGAGTGGGTGGCCGGGTGCAGCCACTACCACACAAGGGTCTGGCCAGATAACTTGTGCGTTTAGGTGGGGGTAATCCTTGAGGGCCAGGGTAACTACGGCCAGTTCGTACTTGGCGGCCATTAGGGCTTCGTAGGCCTGCTCAGAATCTACAAAGTCGATATCCAGGGCAACCTGTGGGTAGCGATTGCTGAATTCCTTCAGCACTGGCGGCAGATGGTGCAGGCCCACATGGTGGCTGGTGGCGATACGCAGGCTGCCGCTGACATTATTGCCCAGGGCGCGCAACTCTTGCTCGGTATCGCTGATTTCGTTGAGGATATGGCGGGCGCGAGGCAGTAAGGCGCGCCCGGCATCGGTTAGTTGCAGGCGCCGGCCGATGCGGTCAAATAGCGGGGCTTGCAACTGCTGCTCCAGGGCTGCGAGGCGCTTACTAGCCGCGGGCTGGGTCAGGTGCAGCTGTTCTGCAGCCCCGGATACCGAGCCCTGCTCGGCAATTGCCAGAAATGCCCTCAACCACTGAATTTCCAATCGGTATACCTCCTAATAAGGGAACTCTGGCCACGGTAGCGCCTCAGAGTAAAGTTCAAATTCCATAAAGGAATAGATTGAATAATAAATATAAATTGGTGTTATTTTCCAGGCCTAGTTAGACTCGGGGTCACAATTATTGAGAGGAACGGCTGTGGCAGGGCAAACACTCTACGACAAACTCTGGCAGGACCACCTGATCAAGACCCGTGACGATGGCTCCGCACTGATATATATCGACCGTCATCTGATTCATGAGGTGACTTCCCCCCAGGCCTTTGAAGGGCTGCGCCTGGCTGGCCGCAAACCCTGGCGCAGGGACTCCCTGGTCGCTACTCCTGATCACAATGTGCCATCCGAAAGCGCTGAACGCGCCGCCGGTGTCAGTGGTATCCGCGATGATATCTCCCGTATTCAGGTGCAGACCCTGGATGAGAACTGCCGGGATTTCGACGTGGTGCAGTTCGGTATTAACGAGCCGGGGCAGGGTATTGTGCATGTGATTGGCCCGGAAACCGGCGCCACTCTACCGGGAATGACGGTCGTATGCGGTGATTCCCACACCTCCACCCATGGTGCTCTGGGGGCTTTGGCCCACGGTATTGGCACCTCAGAGGTGGAGCATGTAATGGCCACCCAGTGCCTGATCCAGCGCAAGATGAAGAATATGCTGGTGCGTGTGGATGGGACTCTGCTTCCCGGTGTTACTGCCAAAGATGTGGTACTGGCGATTATCGGCAAGATCGGTACTGCCGGTGGTACCGGCTATGCCATTGAGTTCGGTGGTGAAGTCATCCGCAAGATGTCCATGGAAGGTCGCATGACCGTGTGCAATATGGCTATCGAAGCCGGTGCCCGCGCGGGCATGGTGGCGGTAGACCAGATCACCCTCGATTACGTGAAAGGCAAGCCCTACGCGCCAAAAGGCGAACAGTGGAATCGAGCAGTTGAGGCCTGGAGCCATCTGCATTCCGATGACGATGCGGATTTTGATCAGGTTGTAGTACTACAAGGTGAGGAAATTGAGCCCCAGGTGAGCTGGGGGACTTCGCCGGAAATGGTTGTGCCCATCAGCGCCAGTGTGCCGGACCCCGCCGCCGAAACCGATGCCACCAAGAGTACCGGCATGCTGAGAGCTTTAGAGTATATGGGGCTGAGTGCCGGGCAGAAGATCAGTGATATTCGCCTCGACCGCGTCTTTATCGGATCCTGTACCAATTCCCGTATTGAAGACCTGCGCGCAGCAGCCGCTGTAGCCAAGGGCCGCAGCAAGGCCGACAGTGTTAAGCAGGTATTGATTGTACCGGGCTCCCAGGCGGTCAAGGCCCAGGCGGAGCGCGAGGGGCTGCACGAAATTTTTGTCGAAGCCGGTTTCGAGTGGCGCGAGCCCTCCTGTTCTATGTGTCTGGCAATGAATGCGGACAAATTAGGAGCTGGAGAGCACTGCGCCTCCACTTCCAACCGCAACTTTGAAGGGCGCCAGGGTTACGGCGGTCGCACGCATCTGGTTAGCCCAGCGATGGCAGCTGCGGCGGCGATTGCCGGACACTTTGTTGATGTGCGTGAGATGGCACCAGTGCAAGCGCAAGAGGAGATGGCCTGATGAGAGCATTTACCCAGCACCAGGGCATCGTGGTGCCTATGGATCGCGCCAATGTCGATACAGATCTGATTATTCCCAAGCAGTTTCTGAAGTCCATCAAGCGCACTGGCTTCGGCCCCAATCTGTTTGATGAATTGCGCTATCTGGATGAAGGTTTTCCCGGCCAGGACTGCTCGAACCGCCCGATCAACCCGGATTTCCCCCTGAACTTCCCCCGTTATGTGGGTGGCTCGGTGCTGCTGGCGCGGGAAAATTTTGGCTGTGGTTCCAGCCGTGAGCACGCCCCCTGGGCGCTGGAAGACCATGGTTTTCGCGCAATCATTGCACCCAGCTTTGCCGATATTTTCTTTAACAACTGCTTTAAAAATGGGTTGCTGCCAATCGTTTTGCCAGAAGAAATCGTGCACCGCCTGTTCGAGGAAACTCACGCACAGGAAGGTTACACGCTTACGGTCGATCTTGAGCAGCAGCATATACATAAGCCCTGTGGTGAGGCGATTGCCTTTGAGGTGGATGCCTTCCACAAGCACTGCCTGATCAATGGCCTCGATCATATCGGCCTGACCCTGGAGCACGCTGATGATATCCGCTCCTATGAGGCGGCTCGACGAGAAAAAGCCCCGTGGCTTTTCGATGCGGTTCAATAATTAAAGGAAATTCCTGTGACAAAGAAAGTGATGATCTTGCCGGGTGACGGCATTGGCCCGGAAATTGTTGAACAGGCCATGGCAGTGCTGGAGGTCGTATCCGGCAAATACCATTTGGGCCTTAGCTTTGAGCAGGGTCTGATTGGTGGTGCCTCCATCGATGCGCAAGGCGAGCCCCTCACCGACGAAACGCTCAAGGCCGCAAGCGAATGTGATGCGGTATTGCTCGGCGCTGTCGGTGGGCCCCAGTGGGATACCCTGGCGCGTGAAATTCGTCCGGAAAAGGGGTTGCTGAAAATTCGCAGCGGGCTTGGCCTCTATGCCAATCTGCGCCCGGCCATTCTCTATCCGCAACTGGCCGACGCCTCTTCGCTCAAGCCCGAAGTGGTGGCTGGGCTGGATATTCTGATTGTGCGCGAACTCACCGGTGGAATTTATTTTGGTGAACCCCGCGGAATTCGCACCCTGGAAAATGGTGAGCGCCAGGGTTACAACACCTACGTGTACAGCGAATCGGAAATCGAGCGTATCGCGCGCTCCGCATTTGAAGCGGCGCAAAAGCGCAATGGCAAGCTCTGCTCCGTCGATAAAGCGAATGTATTGGAAGTCACCGTGCTCTGGCGCGAAGTGCTGGACCGCCTGGCGCCGGAGTATCCGGATGTGGAGCTGTCGCATATGTACGTTGACAACGCCGCGATGCAGTTGGTGCGTGCTCCCAAGCAGTTCGATGTGATGGTAACCGGCAATATGTTCGGCGATATCCTCTCCGATGCCGCTGCCATGCTCACCGGTTCTATCGGGATGCTGCCGTCTGCCTCTCTGAACGAAAATGGTTTTGGTCTGTATGAGCCCTGTCATGGCTCCGCCCCGGATATTGCCGGGCAGGGCATTGCCAACCCCCTTGCCACTATCCTGTCTGCGGCGATGATGTTGCGTTATTCCCTGAATATGGGGGAGGCGGCGGATGCCATTGAGGCTGCGGTAAGTGAAGTACTGGAACAGGGGCTGCGCACTGCTGATATTTACACAGAAGGTTGCCGTAATGTTTCCACGGCGGAGATGGGTGCCGCTGTTGTCGCCGCGCTGTAAGCGCGTGGCGTCACACATTTACCTTTTTTACTATCGCGCCGCTTTCTCGGTGGCGCACGCTGATCACATCACTAACAGGACAAAGCAATGCAGAAAATAGGTTTTATCGGCTGGCGTGGAATGGTCGGCTCGGTATTACTGGAACGCATGAGCGCCGAGGACGACTTTGCGCATATCGCTGAACCGATTTTCTTCTCCACCTCTAATGCTGGCGGCAAGGCGCCGGATATTGGCCGCGATCTGCCGCCACTTGGAGATGCCTACGATATTGATGCGCTGGCAGGGCTGGATGCCATTGTCAGTTGCCAGGGCGGTGATTACACCAAAGAGGTTTTCCCTCGCCTGCGCGAGGCCGGCTGGCAGGGCTATTGGATCGATGCGGCATCCAGCTTGCGTATGCAGGAAGACGCGGTAATCGTACTGGACCCGGTCAACCGCGATGTGATCGACCGCGCAATTGCTGTCGGGCAGAAGAATTTTATCGGCGGCAACTGCACTGTCAGTCTGATGCTGATGGCTCTGGGCGGACTGTTCAAGGCCGGTCTGGTGGAGTGGGTGAGTGCCATGACCTACCAGGCCGCCAGCGGTGCCGGCGCCAAGAATATGCGTGAGCTGATTACACAGATGGGGGCGATCCGCGACGGCGTGGCAGCAGAGCTGGAAAACCCTGCCAGCGCCATTTTGGATATCGATCGCAAGGTGGTTGCGGACATGCGTTCGGCAGATTTCCCCACTGCGCAATTTGGCGCGCCTCTGGCCGGCAGCCTGTTGCCCTGGATTGATACTCAGTTGGAGAATGGCCAGAGCCGTGAGGAGTGGAAGGCCCAGGTGGAAGCCAACAAGATTCTGCAAACCCAGAGCCCAATTCCAGTAGATGGCACCTGTGTGCGTATCGGCGCGATGCGCTGCCATAGCCAGGCCTTTACCGTGAAGCTGAAAAAGGATTTGCCGCTGGTAGAAATCGAGCAGTTGCTGAACAGTGCTAACGATTGGGTCAATGTAGTACCCAATGAGCGTGAAGCCACTTTGCAACAACTGACGCCTACGGCGGTTACCGGCAAGCTGGATATTCCGGTGGGGCGCCTGCGCAAGTTAAGCATGGGTCCAGAGTACCTGAATGCCTTTACTGTGGGCGATCAATTACTCTGGGGGGCGGCAGAACCGCTGCGCCGTATATTGCTGATTTTGCTGGGTAAGCTGTAACTGGTACAGTTTGGTATAAGTTATCTGGAGGCGCTTATTGCAGCACTTGTTAATAGAGGACATTTTGCCAAGCTGTGAACCCCATCAAGTAAAAAGCCGCTACTGGTTGTCATAGCGGCTTTTTCGATTTTTCCCCACGGGTATAATCGCCCCCTCATTTTTCCTTTCCAACTCAACGAAGTGAATAGCCATGTCCGAAGCCGCCCGCGAATTGGTCATCGTCGGTGTTGATAACGCCGCCTTTGCCCCTCTGCTTGAAATCCTGGAGGAGCGGGAAATTATTACCGCCGAGCAGCTGTGTTTGCTGGAGAGCGAGGAGCGCGAAGTGGACCCCCAGGTGTTCGCCAATCGCAGTATCTCTGTACAAGCCCTGGAAAAATTCGCTTTTGCTGAGGGGCAGGTGGTGATTTTGCTGGACTCCAGCGATGCCATTAACGCGGCGATGACCAGCGCTGAAAACAGTGGTGCCTGGGTGGTGGATGCGGCCAACAATACCCGCGGCGATGAGAGCGTTGCCCTGATCCATCCGGCATTTAATGCGGCGGAACTGGCTAACGCAGAGCGCCGTCTGGTGGCATTGCCCAGCGCCGGTGCGGCCATGGTAGCCGAAGCGCTATTTCCACTGGCAGAACAACTGCAGGGTGTACAGGTGCAACTCAATCAGCCTGTATCCGCACTGAGTAAAGCCGCTATCGATGCTACAGCGGCGCAGACAGCGCGTATGTTCAGCGGTCAGGAAGCGGAAGTCGACCCCGCCATTGGGCACCGCCTCGCGTTTAATCAGCTCAGTGCCAGTGAAGCCCTGCTCGCCAGTGGCCACACGCTCGGCGAACTGACGTTGATACACGATTTGCGCCGTTTGCTCGGCGATAACGTTGCGGTGGATGCCAGCATTAACACCGTTTCTGTGTTTCACGGGCAGCTGGCCAATTTGGGTATCGTTTTACGCGAAGACGTGGACCTGGAAAAAATACGCGCATTGTTAGCCAATGGTGTGCGCCTTCAGTTGGCAGAGCAACCCTCGGCGGAAAACGCTGTGGGCAGTGATGTGACAATCATCGGTCGCCTGCGCCAAAGCCTTTTGGGCAAGCGTCAGATAAATCTTTGTGCGGTGTCGGATAATCTGCGCAAAGACGTTGCAATGAACTGTGCACAAATTGCTCACTTGTTGCTAAAAAACTACTGATACTTAATACTTAGCCGCCATAGTGAAGGTGTTATCTTAACTTTGGTCCGGCTGCAAATGGCGAAATAATCGCCAAGGTTGGTGGCCGCCTGTACGGCGGTCAAATAGTCGAACGATTACTGTTCAGTAATGGGGATTTTCTGAAGGCGCGCTTTTCAGATGCCCTGGGAAGATTCTAACAATAAAGGGAATCGGATATGCGTGTGCGTAAGTTGGCACTTGCAGTTGGTCTAGTCGGTGCACTGGGAAGCAATGCGGCTCTGGCGCTCGGACTGGGGGAGATCAAACTCAACTCCACCCTTAATCAGCCACTCGATGCGGAAATTGGCCTGTTGCAAATCCGCGGTCTAGACGATGCTGAGATCAAAGTGCGCCTCGCGGGGCCGGATGAATTTGACCGCGCAGGTGTGGAACGCTCTTACCTACTCACTTCACTGCGTTTTGATGTGGATTACTCTGGTGGCAAGCCGGTGGTCCGTATTACCAGCCGCGAGCCAATCCGCGAGCCTTTCCTGAATTTCCTGGTGGAAACCCGCTGGCCCAGTGGCCGCTTATTGCGTGAATACACCCTTTTAATGGACCTGCCGGCGTTTTCACCAAACAGCGCCCAACAGCCGGTGCGCGCCGCTGAGCGCGAGCGCCAGCAGGTACGCCGCGACACCCAGGTGCAGAGGCCCGCGCCGCGCCCGGTACAGCCTGCCCAGCAACCGGTTGCCCAGCCTGAAGTGGAGCAGCCCGCAGAAACACCAGCGGCGCAACAGCCCGAGCCTGTGCGCCGTCAGCCGCAGCGCGCTGCCACAGATAGCAGCGACAGCAGCCAAGTTTACGGTCCGGTTTCCTCTGCCGATACCCTGTGGGAGATCGCCCTGGAAAATCGTGTGAGTCGTGATTTTTCCGTTCAGCAAACTATGTTGGCGATTCAGCGCCTGAACCCGGAAGCTTTTATCAACGGCAATATTAACCTGTTGAAAAAAGGTGCTGTGCTGCGTCTGCCAAACAGTGATGATTTGCGCAGCCTGAGCCTCACCGAGGCAATCTCAGAGGTCGCCCAACAGAATGATTCCTGGCGCCAACGCAGCAGTGTTGAGGAAGTCGCCACGGGTGCGCCGCTGGATGCGCGCCCGGTGGAGGAAGAACGTATTGTCAGCAATGAGGTTGAGGGGCGTGTCAGCCTGACTGCGCCCGGCGACAATGAGTCTGTAATTTCGGGTTCCGGAAGCGGTGCAGAAGACAGCGAGGCGCTGGAAGGCGACCTGACGGTGGCCGAGGAAGAGCTGGATAAATCGCAGCTGGAAAATACCGAGCTGCGGGAGCGTATCGCCGAACTCGATGAGCAGATCGATACCATGGAGGCCTTGGTAGAGGTTTCCAATGAGGAGATGCTTGCGGTGCAAGCCGCAGCCGAATTGTCTGATCCGCTCCTTGATACCAGTGATATTGACAGCGCTGAGCTGGCAGATAATACGCTGGGGAGTGATGAGACGCAGCTGGACGAGTCCCTCGCCGCTGAGGCTCTGGATGACGCAACAGAACAGAATGATACGCAGGTCGCTGAAACTGAACCGCAGTCGCGCAATCGCGTAGTGTCTGTTCAGACCCAGCCCGAGCCCAGCCTGATGGAGAAGCTTGGCGACAATATGCAACTGGTCGGCATCGGTGCCGCGGGTTTGCTAGTGGGCCTGTTTGGCTTCTTTACTTGGCGTCGTCGCCAGGCTGAGCAGGAAGCAGAGCAGCAACTGGAGCAACAGTTGGCCGCAGAGGAATCTCTGCAGGTGATGCCGGAAGAGACCGCTGAAGCTGATGAGACATTGGCTGCCGTAGAGAGCATGGAAGCCGATAACGCTTTTGACCTCGGTGATCTGGGTGATGTGGGCACCGATGACCCCATCTCCGAGGCCGAGATTCACCTGTCCCTTGGGCAGTACGAAGAGGCAGAAAGTAAATTGCTGCTGGGCCTGGAAAAAGATCCCCAGGTGGTAGATGCACGCCTGATGCTGATGGAAGTTTACGCCCACAATCAGGACGTTGAGAAGTTCGACGATCACTACATCCAATTGCTAGCTATCAGCGATGGCCCTGCGGCCGACCGCGCCGCGCGCCTGCGTGAAACTATTGCAGATGCTCCAGACTTTGAAGCCCCGGCGATGGATTTTTCCAGCGAGTCTCTGGAAGCGGCGCAACTGGATGATATCGGTGCTGCACTGGATCAGGATTTCTCCGCAGCAGAACCGGCTCAGTCCTCTATAGACGATTTTAATGGCGACAATTCACTGCTTGACGACCTCACCATGGATCTCTCCCAGGATGGTGAGAAAGCAGATGGCGAATTAGCCTCTGAAGAACTGTCTCTCGATTTGGAGGATAGTTTTACAGAACCTGCGCTGGAGGCGGGTGAATCCCTCGATCTGGACAATGAGTTCAACCTTGATGACCTGGATCTCGATGGTGCTTTTGACAGCGAGCAGGATGGTTCCCAGCTGGCGTCCAACAATAATGAAGAACTAAACCTCGACGACCTCGATCTTGGTGAGTTGGATCTCGGCGATCTGAATACAGGTGAAACTTCGGAATTGGCATTGCAAGACTCGCCAGTAGAGGAAGTTGCCGCCGAGAATGCGTCAGACTTGGCGCCAATTGATTTCGATACCTCAGAATTGGATCTTGATTCCCTGGCGCTGGATAGCGCTGAGAGCCATGAGGTGGGTGCCGACGAGCTGGTAGCGGAGCCTGAAGAGGCTGCAGTGGCGGCTGACAAGGCGAAGTCCGGTGGTTCCATTGGTGGTCTGGACTTCGAGTTGGATCTCTCCATGATGGAAGAGGCCGCGCAAGAGCCGCAAGCCGATGAGGCCCTGGCAATTGAGGAGAGCCTTGAGACCCAGGAGCTGGACTCTCTGGAGGCTGATCTCGATATTACGTCCAGCGCGGGTAGCGAAGATGAGCTCTCACTGGAGACTTTCTCCGAGAGTGACCTGGATATGATTGGTTCAGAGCTCGATGGGGAACTGGACCTCGATAGTATTAATCTCGATGATATTGCCGGGGACCTTGCCTCTACTGAATCTCTGCAGAGTGAAGATGGCGCCGCTGTAGCGGATACTACTGTGCCCAATAGCCTGCCCCAGGAAGAGGATCTCGATTTTGATATGGCCTCTCTGGAAGCGACTGGAGAGGAGCTGTCCCTCGATGGGGCTTCAGTAGAAGAAGAGTTTTCTCTCGAGGAGGAGCTGGCCCTGATTGATGAGTCCACCGATGGGGATCTGTCTACCGGTCTGGACCTCGAAAGTGATTTGGGGTTGGAGGCTACGGCAGACCAAGCGCAGGGACTCTCTGAGCAAGAGTCCCAGCAGCAAGCGGGTGAGGCTGTTGCCACTCAGCAGCAGGAGACCGAGTCTGAATTTGCCGGCTTGGATTTCAACTTGGAAAATGATCTCAACTCCGAACTGAGCCTACTCGAAGGCGGCGATGAGATGGGTACCAAGCTGGAGCTGGCCCAGGCCTATATGGATATGGGTGACAAAGAGGGCGCCAAGGATATTCTCAAAGAAGTGGCCCAAGATGGCGGCGGCGAGCATAAGAGTCGCGCAGAGGAGTTGTTGGAGCGCATGGTTTAAGCGCTTCTCAACTCCGCCTGAAAAAACCTCGCACTGGTTGCGAGGTTTTTTTATGTTGTCGGAGAATTCCCGGTTTCCCCCAGTTTATATCCAGATTGTTGGATTTTGCTTTTTTACGCTCTCCTCGACTTTGAGGTGGCATCAATAGAGTAATTTTGCCGTTATGACGCAGGCAATTGAACGCGAATATATTTACAAGGCCAATGGCGAAGTTCCCCCTGGCGAGCAACTGCCCGAGGGGTTGCGTCGTATTGCGCTGGGAGTTGAGTACTGCGGTGCGCGGTTACACGGTTTTCAAAAGCAGAAGTCAGCGGCGGAAACTGTGCAGGCCCACCTGGAGCGTGCCCTGTCAAATATTGCGGCAGAGCCGGTCACCCTGGTCTGTGCTGGGCGCACTGATGCCGGTGTGCATGCCACCAATCAGGTGATTCATTTCGATACCCGTGCCCAGCGCCCGGAGCGCGCCTGGGTTCAAGGGGTGAATACCAAGTTACCGGATTCTGTGCGTGTGCGCTGGGTTCGTGAGATGCCGGCGCAATTTCATGCGCGTTTTTCCGCCCATGCGCGGACTTATCGCTATTTGATTCACAGTGCCCCGACCCGCTCGGCGCACAGCTCGTCAGAGGTGACCTGGACCCAGCATCCACTGGATCTGGATGCCATGCGCGAGGGGGCGAAGCACTTGATTGGCCGCCAGGATTTCACCAGTTTCCGCGCTTCCCAGTGTCAGGCCAAAAGCCCTGTGCGGGAAATTACCCGCTTGGATATTGCCCGTGTTGGCCAGCTGATCGTGCTGGAAGTGAGCGCCAATGCGTTCTTGCATCATATGGTGCGCAATATTACCGGTGTGCTGATGGCGGTGGGCCGGGGTGAGCGCAGCTCGAGTTGGGTGGGAGAAGTGCTGGAGAGGCGCGACCGCTCCGCGGGTGGAGTTACCGCGCCGCCATTTGGTTTGTATCTGGTGGATGTGCAATACCCGAAGGAGTTTCAGTTGCCTAGCTGTGATCCGGGTCCTCTGCTGGTGCCTCTGCCGCTCGGCTCACTGGCACAGCCTTAACAGCTAGCTTTTGCTTCCGATGCAGCCGTGAGGCTGCTACGCCACTTGAATAGCACGCGTTTCGCCCCCGGTGTCAATCTGCTAGTATCCAGCGTTCCCTCATTTTTGTTGGCCGCTCGGCTGGCTCCAGGTTAAGCGATGCAAGTGAAAATTTGCGGCATCACCCGTGTAGAAGATGCCCTGATGGCGATTGATGCCGGTGCGGATGCACTGGGATTGGTTTTCTACAAGGCGAGTCCCCGCTATATCGATCCGCAGGTTGCGGCAGTGATTGCCGAGGCGGTTCCTCCCTTTGTTACCCTGACCGGCCTGTTTGTGGATGCTGCCCAGAGTGAAGTGGACCAGACTTTGGGGTTGGTTCCTCTTAATTTATTACAATTTCACGGTGAGGAAGCTGCCCGTTACTGCGAACAGTTTCGCCGGCCCTATATCAAGGCCCTGCGTATGAAGGAGGGCTTGGATGTTGTCGCAGCAATGCAGGAGCACCCCAAAGCGCGCGGGTTTTTACTGGATGCCTATCGCCCTGGTGTTCCCGGTGGTACCGGTGAGACTTTTGACTGGGATAGGGTTCCTCAGGAAAGCGGCCGGTCCATAGTGCTTGCCGGTGGACTGACAGCGGATAATGTTGTTGCTGCAATATCGGCAGCGCGGCCTCTGGGAGTGGATGTCAGCGGCGGCGTAGAGCAGGCGCCGGGTATCAAGGATCGGCAAAAAGTGAGTGCTTTTATTCGTGCAGCTAAGAACAACTAGCTGGCTAGACAGAATATTTTAGCGCCACAAGAATGTGTCGCTGCCGGCAGTGCCGGCGCGAGCCAGTAAATACCAGCAGATCCACGCATCTGCGCCAGTATTTTCTGACGATGCTTGAATAGCTCTGGAAGGGCTATCTCTACATAAGATAAAAGCGGCATAGGGAAGTGCCGCCGCCGGCAATGCCGGCGCGAGCCAGTAAATACCAGTAGATCCACGCATCTGCGCCAGTATTTCTGGCGGTGTTTGAATAGTTCAGGAGGAGCTATCGCTACATAGGATGAAAGCGGCACAGGGAAGTGCCGCCGCCGGCAGTGCCGGCGCGAGCCAGTAAATACCAGCAGATCCACGCATCTGCGCCAGTATTTTCTGGCGATGCTTGAATAGTTCAGGAGGAACTATCGCTACATAGGATGAAAGCGGCACAGGGAAGTGCCGCCGCCGGCAGTGCCGGCGCGAGCCAGTAAATACCAGCAGATCCACGTATCTGCGCCAGTATTTTCTGGCGATGCTTGAATAGTTCAGGAGGAACTATTCAAGCATTAATAAATAGGCAAATAGTTTAAAAACCACGTGACCCACGGAGTATGAGTGTGAGTAAGCCAGGTGCTATCGATTTTTCCACCTTCCCGGATGCGAGCGGACATTTTGGTCCCTACGGCGGTCGCTTTGTATCGGAGACGCTGATCAGCGCACTGGATGAGCTTCAGGCAATGTATAGTCGCCTGAAAGATGATCCGGATTTCGTCGCTGCCTTTGATCACGATCTGGCGCACTACGTAGGCAGGCCATCGCCGCTGTATCTTGCTGAGCGACTGACTGAGCAGGCGGGCGGTGCGCGAATCTGGCTTAAGCGCGAAGATCTCAATCACACCGGTGCACACAAAGTAAATAACACCGTGGGCCAGGCGTTGTTGGCAAAGCACAGTGGTAAGAGTCGTGTTATTGCCGAAACCGGCGCAGGCCAGCACGGTGTGGCCACCGCTACCGTAGCCGCGCGTTTGGGGTTGCAGTGCACCGTTTATATGGGCGCTGAAGACGTCAAACGCCAGTCCCCCAATGTCTACCGCATGAAGTTGTTGGGTGCCGAAGTCGTACCGGTGGAGTCCGGTTCCAAGACCCTCAAAGACGCCATGAATGAGGCCATGCGTGACTGGGTAACGAATGTCGATAATACTTTTTACATTATTGGTACAGTGGCTGGCCCTCACCCCTATCCGCAATTGGTGCGGGATTTCAATTCTATTATCGGTCGCGAAGCGCGCCGTCAGAGTCTGGAGCGCTTTGGTCAGTTGCCCGACGCCCTGGTGGCGTGTGTAGGTGGTGGTTCCAATGCTATTGGTCTGTTCCACCCCTTCCTCAATGATTCAGAGGTGAAGATGTTTGGCGTTGAAGCTGGTGGTGAAGGCCTGGCCTCTGGTAGGCACGCGGCGCCACTCAACGATGGTATTCCCGGTGTTCTGCACGGCAACCGTACCTACCTGATGGAAGATGAGGACGGCCAGATTATCGAAACCCACTCCGTTTCAGCGGGCCTCGATTACCCCGGTGTTGGCCCCGAGCACGCCTGGCTCAAAGATATCGGCCGTGTGGAGTATGTTACCGCCGATGATAAAGAAGCGCTCGATGCCTTCCGTCGCCTAACCCGCACCGAGGGTATTCTGCCGGCGTTGGAGTCTAGCCACGCGGTTGCTTATGCGATGAAGCTCGCAGCTGAAATGGCGCCTGAGCAAAATATCGTGGTGAACCTCTCCGGCCGGGGGGACAAAGATATTTTCACCGTTGCCGCTATTGATGGCATTGAGGTTTAGCGGCGTTCTGCCCACCTGCCCGGGTGGGCATATCGAAATAATCGTGACCAAGTGAGCTGGCACTAGGCCAGAAGTAGCTCAGGGAATACACAGTGACAGAACAAAATAGAATTGATCGCCGCTTTGCGAGACTGCGAGGTGAAGGCCGCAAGGCCCTGGTAACTTATATCGTCGCCGGCGATGGCGGCTTGGAAAATACCGTACCCTTGATGCATCAGTTGGTGGCCAATGGGGCGGATATTATTGAACTGGGGGTGCCTTTCTCCGATCCCATGGCCGAAGGGCCGGTAATCCAGAAAGGGCATGAGCGCGCCCTGGCCAACGGCGCCTCTTTGCGTAAGTGCCTGGCGCTGGTGAAAGAGTTTCGCCAGGTGGATGCGGAGACCCCGGTTATCCTGATGGGGTATGCCAATCCGATCTTGCGAATGGGTGAGCGGGAGTTCGCCGATGCGGCGCTAGAGGCCGGAGTTGATGGCGCCCTTACGGTGGACCTGCCGGCGGAGGAGGCGGGGCCGCTCAACAAGCTCTTGGCGGAGCGCAACCTGCGCAATATCTTCCTGCTGACGCCCACCACCACCGAAGAGCGTATTCGCGAGATTACCGGCCTGGCCAGCGGTTTTGTGTATTACGTCTCCCTGAAAGGGGTCACCGGTGCTGGCCATTTGGACCTGGATTCTGTGCGCGATAACCTCGAACATATTCGCCGTTTCACCGATCTGCCCTTGTGTGTGGGTTTCGGTATCAAAGATGGCAACTCGGCGCGCTCAGTCAGTGCCCATGGCGACGGGGCGGTAGTGGGCAGTGTACTGGTGTCCGCGGTGGATGAAGCTGCGGACCTAGTCGCAGCCAAGGCGAGGCTGGGGGAAATCGTCAGCGAGATGCGCCAGGCACTGGACCGCTAGGCTTTCACCCAAGTTTAAGCGAAAAACTGGCCAGATCACCAAAAATAGCGGCTGATCTGGCTCAGTTTGATGTTCAGCTTAGTGTTTTAATTCGTAGCCTGAAACTCACCGGTCGGTAAAATGCACCGGCCTACAGAAAGCATCCGGATTTGGAAACGAGATGAGCTGGTTAGAAAAAATTGTTCCCGCGGTAATTCGCACCGAGCGACGTGCCGGCAGCAGCAAGGTCCCAGAGGGGGTATGGAAGAAGTGCGTCAAGTGTGACGCCATGCTTTACCGCCCGGAGCTGGAGCGCAACCTGGATGTGTGCCCCAAGTGCGACCACCATTTGCGCATCGGCGCCCGCCGTCGCCTGGATATATTCCTCGATGAAGATGGACGCGAAGAGCTGGCTACCGATGTGTTGCCAGTGGACCGCCTGAAGTTTAAAGACGTCAAAAAGTACAAAGACCGTCTTTTGCAAGCACAAAAATCCACTGGCGAAAAAGATGCACTGATCGCCATGCAAGGCACCCTGAATGGAGAGCCCTTGGTAGCGGTGGCCTTCGAATTTGCCTTCCACGGCGGCTCCATGGGCTATGTGGTGGGTGAACGCTTTACCCGCGCGGCCCAGCGCGCTTTGGAACAGCGTATTCCGCTGGTGTGCTTTTCTGCCACCGGTGGGGCGCGTATGCAGGAGGCCCTGATCTCTTTGATGCAGATGGCCAAGACCTCGGCGGTGTTGGAAAAAATGAAGATGGCGGGAGTACCCTATATCTCCATTATGACCGACCCTGTGTACGGCGGCGTTTCAGCCTCTTTGGCCCTGCTGGGCGATATCAATGCGGCCGAGCCAGGTGCGCGTGCCGGATTTGCCGGCCCCAATATTATCGAGCAGACCATCCGCCAGAAGTTGCCCAAGGGCTTCCAGCGTAGTGAATTCCTACTGGAGCATGGCGCCATCGATATGATTATTCCACGCAAGGATATGCGTACCACCGTCTCGCGCTTATTGGGTAAACTGAGCGGTAATTAATTATTTCCCAATTCCCCGGAGGTCCTTAAGAGCAGTCGGTAAGAACGTCTGGCTGCTGCCTCCCACCAGCGATCTATCCAATTATGTCCTCACTACAAGATTGGCTCACCCGCCTGGAGCGGCTGCACCCCTCTGAAATCGAACTCGGTCTTGAGCGTGTCTCTTCGGTTGCAGCTGCACTGGGGGTGCAAAAACCCGCCCCTACGGTGATTACCGTGGCTGGAACCAATGGCAAGGGCTCCTGCGTAGCGACAATGGAGGCACTCTTGTGCCGTGCCGGCTACTCCGTCGGCGCTTACAGTTCTCCACACTTATTGCGTTTCAATGAGCGAATACGCATCAATGGCGAGGAGGTATCGGATCAGCAGTTGGTGGAGTCCTTTGTCGCAGTGGAGGCTGCTCGCGGGGAAACCAGTCTTACCTATTTTGAGTTCACGACCCTGGCTGCCCTGTGGTTATACCAGCGCATGAAGGTGCAATATGCTTTGCTGGAAGTCGGTCTCGGTGGTCGGTTGGATGCGGTCAACTTGGTGGATGCCGACTTGGCGATTATTACCAGCGTGGCAGTAGATCACGAGGATTGGCTTGGTAGCGATCGGGAAGTCATCGGCCGCGAGAAAGCGGGCATTCTGCGTCCCGGGGCTCCTTTTGTCTGTGCAGATAGCTCACCACCCCAATCTGTGCTGTCTGCGTCAGAAAAGCAGGCCAGTTCCAGTTATTTTATCGGGCAGGATTTTAATATCTCTTCAAGTGGTGAGAGTGAGATTTATCACTTTGGCGATTTGGTTCTGTCAATACCGGATATCACTCTGCCGCGACCCAGTATTGCTGCTGGGCTTACCGCGCTGACACTTCTGGATGCTTTACCCCAGGAGGGAGTAGAGGCTGCCTTGGCTCAAATAGCCCTGCCTGGGCGCTGCCAGCAAGTCTACTGGCGTGAGCGAAATCTGCTGTTGGATGTGGGGCATAATCCGGCGGCGGCTGAACACTTGGCTGCTTGGTTGAAGGCCAATCCGGTGGAGGGGAAGACCCACGCCTTGGTTGCGGCGATGGAAGATAAAGATCTCGTCGGTCTATTTGCTCCTCTGCGTAAGTTGGTAGATCGTTGGCACCCGGCCTTGCTGCCGGAAAATGGTCGTGCCGCAGAGGGTGAGGCACTCTGCACTGGCCTCCTGGAAGCTGGGGTAGATGAGACGAATGTGGATCGGCGCTGTCCAACAGTGGCTGAAGGGTTGAGGCAACTGCTGCCAACCCTCAATCCACAGGATAGGTTGCTTGTATATGGATCCTTCTTTACTGTGGCGGAAGTTCTGCAGCAGATGCGAGACGAGGGTAATGGAGAATTGCGAGGATAAGGCCTCCCGCAGAGGGCGGCTGAACGACGGCTTTAAACAGCGTATCGTCGGTGCGCTGGTGCTGATTGCGCTCGCCGTGATTTTCCTGCCAAGTCTGCTGGACCGGGAGTCAAAGGGGCATATCAGCGAGGTAAGCCAGATCCCGGCTGAGCCGGATATCAGCCCTATTGAGATTGCTCAGCCGGAGCCTGTTGCCGGTGTGGCGCCAGCACCGAAGGCTGGGGAAATTTTTCAGCCGGAAGTACCCGAGAAGTTCTCTAACCCCGCAGAGGGTGCGGCAAAATTTGCTGTCTCCGATACACAGCCGGAGAAGGGAAAAGATACAAATGATTCCACTTCATCAGTGGAAGTTGATACTGCCAAGCAGGCGGCATCGCCATTGGTTGATGATCAGGGGCAGCCGATGGCCTGGGTGGTTCAGGTGGCCTCCTACAAAGATGATTCCCGTGCACAGCAGCTGCGCATGCGCTTGATGGATGAGGGGTATCGCGCGTACACCCGCGCTGTGGAAACCGATAAGGGGCGCTTTGTGCGGGTCTTTGTAGGGCCGAAAGTGAATAAAACCGACGCACAGACTATTAAGCGGGAGCTGGACGCACTACTGCAGGCGCAAACCCTGGTGCTTCGCTTCAAAGCTTGAGGTTTCTGTGGCTTGCGGCGGGCTGGCACTTCGGTAAAGAGGGTGTGCCGGTCTGGTCACCAAAGTAGCGGCAACCGATCCAGCTTGTGCCAGTATTTCGCGGATGGCTGGGATATTGGCCGGGCTTCTTTCACTTCTTGCTCTGGTTGTTTGCCCCGTGGCTGTCCTCACGCAGAGGCACGTCTAAAGGGCAATTCATCTGCGCTTTTTTTGGCATAAATCCACTGCCGTAAGGTGATTAATCTACGGAGTTTTGCAGTTTGGAAAGGAAATTCCAATCGATTCGTCTACGGCTTCACGCGCTTAGCCCCTTAAGTTAGAATGCGCGCTCTTCGCGGCAGCAGCCGCCACGCAGGTAGGGTTGAATGAATTGGGCTGACTGGACCATTCTGGCTATTGTGGGTATCTCCACACTTATCGGCCTTAGTCGAGGTTTCGTGCGCGAAACCCTGTCACTGCTCACCTGGATCGCCGCTTTTGTGGTCGCGATGATGTTTCGCGAACAGCTGGCGCCACTGCTTTCAAACCTTGTCGACACCCCATCCCTCCAGGCGATTGCCGCCTTCGCCATTCTGTTCTTCGGAACGCTCCTGGCTGGGGCGCTTTTGAATATGATGCTCTCCGCTTTTGTTGAGGCCACTGGCTTATCGGGTACCGACAGGGTACTGGGCATGGTGTTTGGTCTGGCGCGTGGGGCCATTGTGGTGATGGCACTGCTGATTCTGGCCCCGGCACTGGTGCCGGTGGAGCAGGATAGTTGGTGGAGTGAGTCGGTGTTAATCCCCCATTTCCTCGAATTTGAGGGCAGTGCGCGGGAGCTGGCCAAGTCTGTGAAGGACTATTTCGTAGAGTTATTTTAATCGGGCGCTAGCGCCGCTTTTTCGATCAATAGGGTCAAATATATGTGTGGTATCGTCGGTATCGTCGGTAAGAGTGATGTCAATCTGCAGCTCTATGATGGGCTCACTCTGTTGCAGCACAGGGGGCAGGATGCTGCGGGCATCGTGACCTGTGACGATGATCGCCTGAACCAGCAAAAAGCCAACGGTCTGGTGCGCGATGTGTTCCGCGCGCGGCATATGGAGCGCCTGAAAGGTAACTTTGGTATCGGCCATGTGCGCTACCCAACTGCGGGCAGTTCCGGTCCCGCCCTGGCGCAGCCTTTCTATGTGAACTCTCCCTATGGCATTGCCATGGCACACAATGGCAATCTCACCAATGTGCGGGATGTGGTTGAAGAGATCTTCCAGCAGGATCTGCGCCACATTAATACGGATTCCGACTCCGAAGTACTGCTCAATGTATTCGCCCATGAGCTGCATAAGTTACATAAGCTGCAGCCTAAGGCTGAAGATATCTTTACCGCCATGCGTGGTGTGCACAAGCGTGTGCGCGGCGCCTATGCCTGTGTGGCCCTGATTGTGGGTTACGGTATCGTCGCCTTCCGCGATCCCAACGGTATTCGCCCACTGGTTTACGGCAAGCGTGAGACCGAGAAAGGCACCGAGTATATGGTGGCCTCTGAGTCTGTTGCCCTGGATGTACTGGGTTACACCCTGGTGCGTGATGTGGCCCCTGGTGAAGCGCTGTATATCGAGCTGGACGGTACTGTGCACTCTGAGCAGTGCGCGGAAAACCCGACCCTGACCCCCTGCATTTTTGAACATGTGTACTTCGCCCGCCCGGATTCCATTATGGATGGCGTTTCCGTACACAAGGCGCGTTTGCGTCAGGGTGAGCACCTGGCAGATAAGATTCTGCGCCTGCGCCCCGACCACGATATCGACGTAGTGATCCCCATTCCCGATTCCGCCCGCACCGCCGGCCAGACTGTGGCACACCGGCTGGGGGTGAAATTCCGTGAGGGGATGGTGAAGAACCGCTATATCGGTCGTACCTTTATCATGCCTGGGCAGAAACAGCGTAAGAAATCAGTGCGCCAAAAGCTGAATGCCATTGAGTTGGAATTCCGCGGTAAGAATGTGCTGTTAGTGGATGACTCCATTGTGCGCGGTACCACTTGTAAGCAGATCATTCAGATGGCTCGCGATGCGGGTGCTGCGAAAGTCTATTTCGCCAGCGCGGCACCAGCGGTGAAGTACCCCAACGTGTACGGTATTGATATGCCGTCTGCCAGTGAGCTGGTGGCGCACGACCGCACGACTGAAGAGATCTGTGAAGAAATCGGTGCAGACTGGTTGATTTACCAAGACTTGGAAGACTTGGTCGTAAGTTCCAGCGGAGGTAAGCAGAAAATCGATCAGTTCGACTGCTCCGTTTTCGACGGTAACTATATTACCGGCGATGTGGACGAAGATTACCTCGATAGCCTTCACGCGGCGCGCAACGACGAGGCCAAGCACAAGAAGGCCGACACCAGCACTCTGTAAGTTATCTCCGGCGGCGCTCTGTTCACGGCAGAAGAGGGCGCCATGCACGACTGTTTCGGTTAATATGACCGCTTCCAAAAAATACTGACTAGGAAGCGGTATATGTTTGAAGACGACGGTTACGCTCTGGAAACTCTGGCCGTTCGCGCCGGGCAGGTCCGCTCGGAAGAGGGCGAGCACTCCGAAGCCCTCTATCTCACCTCCAGTTACGTATTCCCCTCTGCTGCAGAAGCCGCTGCGCGCTTTACCGGCGAGAGTGTCGGCAACGTTTACTCTCGCTACACCAACCCCACTGTTCGTATGTTCGAGCAGCGCATCGCCGCGCTTGAAGGTGGCGAGGCTGCGGTAGCCACGGCCAGTGGTATGGCCGCGATCCTCAGTATTTGTATGGCACTGCTGAAAAGTGGCGACCGGGTGATTTGCTCCCGCAGTGTGTTTGGTACCACCACCGCGCTGTTTGGCCGCTATATGGAAAAATTCGGCGTGCGTGTGAGCTATGTGGATCTCACCGATATGGATGCCTGGAAGCAGGCGGTGGATGGCTCCACCAAGCTGCTGTTTATGGAAACCCCGTCCAACCCCCTGTGTGAAGTGGCGGATATCCGCGCGCTGGCGGAGGTGGCTCACAGCGCCGGCGCTCTATTGGTGGTGGATAACTGTTTCTGTACTCCGGCCCTACAGCGCCCGCTGGCGCTTGGCGCCGATATCGTGGTGCACTCCGCAACCAAATTCCTCGATGGCCAGGGGCGCACCCTGGGCGGTGTCGCCGTGGGGCGCAAAGAGGTTATGGATGAGCTGGTGGTATTCCTGCGCACTGCCGGCCCCAGTATGAGCCCGTTTAATGCCTGGGTTTTCCTCAAGGGCTTGGAAACGCTCAAGCTGCGTATGCAGGCCCACTGCACCAACGCCCTGGATCTGGCCTGGTGGCTTGATGAACAGGAGATGGTGGAAAAGGTCAACTACACCGGCCTGCCCAAACACCCCCAGCACCGCTTGGCCCGCGAACAACAGGATGCCTTTGGTGCGGTGTTGAGCTTTTCCGTGCGCGGTGGTCGCGAGGAAGCCTGGAAGGTGATCGACAACTGTAAAATCCTGTCTTGCACCGCTAACCTCGGCGATGCCAAGAGCACTATCGTACACCCGGCCACTACCACCCACGGGCGTCTCAGTGATGATGACAAGGCTCGCGCGGGCATCACCGAAAACCTGATTCGTATTTCCGTCGGATTGGAGAATGCAGAAGACCTGAAGCGCGATCTGATGCGGGGGCTGTCTTTGTTGTAGGCGCTTTGCAGGGCCTTTGCTTAAACCAGGGCACTCCCTGTCTTCCTATGATTAATAGCGGGTGCCAAATTCGCTTTTTTGCGAGTTTGGCACCATAGTACTCGCCCTTCAGCGTTGGCGGGTGCTTACACCGGGCCGCTCCTTGGCCTGAGAAAAAAATGAGCAGTAATGGATTTGCCGTGCAAAAAATAGTTTCCGCCATCGTTTCCGATATTGGCAGTGTTTTACTGGGAAAAGAGCGTCAGGTGAAGTTGGCCTTGGCCTGCCTTTTGTCAAAAGGTCACCTGTTGATTGAAGACCTGCCAGGTATGGGCAAGACCACCCTGGCCCATGCTCTGGCGCAGGTGTTCGGTCTCTCCTATAAACGTGTGCAATTTACCAGCGATATGCTGCCGGCGGATATTCTCGGTGTATCAATTTTTGAGCGGGAATCCGGGCAGTTTCATTTTCATGAGGGGCCGGTTTTCAGCCAGCTACTGCTGGCCGATGAGATCAATCGTTCCTCTCCCAAAACTCAGAGTGCTTTGCTTGAGGCAATGGAGGAGCGCCAGGTCAGTGTCGACGGCGAAACCCGCGCGTTGCCACAGCCTTTCTTTGTGATTGCCACCCAGAACCCTCTGCAGCAGTCCGGTACTTTTGCCCTGCCGGAGTCACAACTGGACCGATTCCTGATGCGCATCAGCCTCGGTTACCCCAATCGCGAAGCTGAGCGGGCCCTGTATTTAGGCGCTGATCCCCGCCAACAGCTGGCCAAGCTAAAGCCGCGTATCGACCTCGCTACTCTGAAAAAAATGCAAAGTCTGGTGGTGCAGGTGAAGGCCTCTGACAGTCTGCTCGATTATTTAGAGCGTTTGGTGCTGCATACCCGCCAGAGCCCAGATTGTGCGGTGGGTTTATCGCCCCGAGGGGCACTGGCGCTGCTGCGTGCTGCCAAGGCCTGGGCGCTGATTCATAATCGCGGCCATGTCCTGCCGGAAGATATCCAGGCGGTGCTGCCCTCGGTGGCTGGGCACCGTTTGCAGAGTGATGGCGGCAATGGCGATCAGCTGGTAGAGCGCCTTATGCGCCAGGTGGATATTATCGCGGCCTAAACAGATGAGTGTGATCCGCGACCTTCCCCGACAGGCTTCCAGTACAAGCTCGCGCAATTTTTTTCGCAGGCTGGGTGAGCGCTGGCTCAGCCGACGAGCGCCTCGCTCACGGGACATCACCCTAAATCACAGCCGCCTATTTATCCTGCCCACCCGCGCGGGGCTTGGTTATTTATTGATAACCGCTTTGCTTTGGCTGCTGGCCACCAATTACGAGAACAATCTGGTTTTTGCCCTGACCTTTTTGCTGATCAGTGTCTTCGTTATCTTGCCTGTGCATACCTTCGCCAATTTGAGTGGACTGCGCCTGCAATTGCTGGGCACTGAAGCGGCCTTTGCCGGCGATTTCGCCGAGGCACAAATTAATCTGAGCCGAGCGGACAAACGCCAACGGGAGTGGATACAAATTTGTTGGCCACCGGAAGAGGGCGCATATGTGGATCTCTGTGAGGAGCCCTCGGCGGACTTCCGTATTGCGCTGCCAGCCCTGCAGCGGGGGCGAATTCAGGCGCCGCGCTTAAAAGTTGAGAGCCGCTTTCCACTGGGGCTATTTCGCTGCTGGAGCCGCATCGACCTGGATGTTGAATTCCTGGTGTATCCGCGACCACTCGCCGCTGGCCCCCTGCCGTTGGGAGAGGCCCAGGCAGAGGGTACATCCGGCCAGGTACGTCGCGGCGGGGATGATTATGCCTCTCTCAAACCCTACCAGCCCGGTGATTCCTTGCGCCATTTGGCTTGGAAGCAATATGCCGCCGGTCGCGATCTCTATAGCAAGGAGTATGAGAGCCGCACCGATACCCGTCTCTGGCTCGACTGGGAGTTGTTGGATGGGCGCGATGTAGAGACCCGCCTGAGCAACCTGTGTGATTGGGTCTTGCAGGCGGAGAAGCAGGGAATTGCCTATGGCCTGCGCATCCCCGGCACTACTTTGCCGCCCTCTCTCGGCACCGAGCACCAGCAGCGAGTGTTGTCAGCGCTGGCCCTGTTTCCCAAGTGGGGTGGCTGATGGCGAGCAACCGGGATCTATTGCCGCGCGAAAGCCTACTGTGGATTTTCGCTGCGCAGTTTGTCGCCCTGCTGCCACAGCTGAGCCAGTTGCCACTGTGGATTGGTATTGCCTGGGCTTTTGCGGTCTATTGGCGCTTGGAGGTCTTTCGCGGGCGCCGTGATCTGCCAGGGCGCGCCCTCAAACTATTGGTGATTGCGCTTACAGTGGCGGGTTTGGCGCAATCCTACCAGCGTTGGTTTGCACTGGAGCCGATGGTGGCGCTGCTGGCTCTGTCCTTTACCCTGAAAAACCTGGAATTAGTCAGCCGCCGCGATGCCTTTGTCAGTTTGTTGCTGGCCTATTTTGTTGCCGCGACCCTGTTTGTGCGTGAGCAATCGATTCCCTATGCCCTCTACGGATTGATCGCGACCCTGGTGATTACCGCTGCACTGGCAGCACAGCTGGGAAGCTTCAGTGCGCGGCCGCGTCGGGCCTTGGGGCTCTCCTTGAGATTGTTGGCGCAGGCTACACCCTTGATGCTGCTGCTGTTTGTGGTTATGCCGCGCCTGGGCCCTCTGTGGAATGTGCCCCAGGATACTTCTGCCGGCCGCACTGGTGTGAGTGACTCTATGGCACCGGGTGATTTCACTCGCTTATCCAAATCCGCCAAGCCGGCACTGCGTATCTCTTTCGATGGACCCATACCGCCGCCGGAGCAACGTTATTGGCGAGGGCTGGTGTACTCCGAATTCGATGGGCGTACCTGGCGGCAGGGTTTTGGTGTGGACCCGCGCAATGGTGGCCGGGTGTACTGGAATAGTGGCGAGCGTCCACTGCCACAAGTCGGCCCGCGCTACCGCTACCAGGTGATCCAGGAGGCGAGCCGCAGCCCTTGGTTGTTCGCCCTGGCAAGACCCGCCTCGGACAGCGCGGGAGTAGGAGAAACTGCGGATGACCGGTTGGTAAAACGTTCCCCGGTATATAGTCGCTTTGCCTATGAGGTACGTTCCTGGCCCCGGGATTCCCAGGTTATTCAGTCCACACTCAGCGGTGCCGAGCGCCGTCGCAATCTGCAGCTACCGGCAGATGGAAACTTGCGCATCCGAGACTGGGTGGAGCGCCTGCGCCGCCGGGGGTTGAGCGGTGAGGAGATCTCGTCACAGTTACTGGCCCTCTACAATCGCGAATTCACTTATACCCTGAGCCCACCGGCACTCGGCAGAGACAGTGTGGATGAATTCCTGTTTGACAGCCAAAAGGGATTCTGTGAGCACTTTGCCGGCAGCTATGTTTTTGCCATGCGCGCCGCCGGAGTGCCGGCACGGGTGGTGGCGGGTTACCAGGGTGGCGAGTGGGTGAGTGGTGAGGAGTACCTGCTGGTGCGCGAGTACGACGCCCATGCGTGGGCCGAGATCTGGCTCGATGGACGCGGCTGGCAGAGGGTGGACCCCACTGCTGCGGTTGCCCCGGAGCGGGTCCGGGATGGTCTGGAGAGCGCTGCCGGGGAGGAGTTTATGCGGGATTCGCTACTGCCGGTGCACCGCTTCGATATTCTGGTGAAGCTGCGCCTGCAGTGGGACATGATCAATTACCGCTGGTATCAGACCGTGATTAGTTTTGATAGTGAGAAGCAGCGGGACACCTTGCAGCGCCTGGTGGGAGAGCTCTCCCCCCTGCGGATGGCCCTTTTTTTTGCCACACCGGTGGCGGTTGTACTATTTGGCATTCTTCTGTGGACCCGTTTTACTGGGCGTGGACGAAAACAGCCTGTGGTAGAGCGCCTCTATGCGGTTTTCTGTAAGCGCATGGCTCGGGCAGGTATCACACGGCGACCCGGTGAGGCGCCGCGGGACTTCGCCGAACGTATCGCACTGGAGAGCCCCCCATTGGCAGAGTTTTCCGGGCGTGCGACAGACGCCTTTGAGCGCGCCGCTTATGGCGGGGATAAAGAAGCATTGAATGAGCTGCGCCGACTACTGCGCTGGCGCTTGGGGCTCTCTTTTAGGGTGTCGGCACGTAAAAACCGGCTGATGGGTCATTAACTCTTGGAAAGTCTATCGCGTAAGATGCCTCATAGGCTGCAAAAATTTCTGCTGGGCTACAGCGGCACTTCCCTGGCTACCGGGCTGCAGGTGATTCTCCTGCCCTGGATTGCGCTCACCGTGGTGGATTTGCCGGCTCTGCAACTGGGCTGGGTGCAGGCTTCGGTGCTTTTGCCCAATCTGGTGTTCCTGCTGTTCGGCGGTGCCCTGGCCGACCGCCGTGATCCGGCCACTGTCTCCGCACTGGCTTGCATTGGTCTGGTCCTCTGCCACACAACTCTGCTGCTGGTTTACCTCCTGTCCATGATCTCCCTGCCGATATTGATGCTCTACGGTATTTGCCTTGGGATTTGTAGCGCTTTCCTGCAACCGGCGCGGGACAATCTGGTACAGCGCAGTGCACGCCAAGGCGGTGGGCAAACCTCCGAGCGACGGGTGCAGAAAACTGTGACCTGGATGATGTTGGCCCAATACGGTGGTCAGGCTGTGGGGATGTTGCTGGCGAGCCGCTTCGAACACTGGGGGCTGCAAGCCCTGCTGTTAGTACAGATAGGAGTATTGCTGTTGGCGGCCACAGCCTTGATTAGTCTGCGCGCGAATGGGGCCAGCCGCATGACTAAGGAAAAAATCACCCACAGCCTGATTCTCGATGGCTTATCCCAGGCCTGGCGGCATCCAGTACTGCGTGAGTTGACCGCGTTGATGGCCTTTAATGGGTTTGTGCATATCGGTGTTTTTCTGGTGGTACTGCCGCTGCTGGCGGAGGATTACGGTCGCGGCGCCGGTTATTACGCCACGCTGCAACTGGCCTTCGTAGCTGGTACCGTAATTGCTACGGTGACTATGTTGCGCCGTGGCCAGGGGGCTGAACCTGGGCGCGGTATTCTTATGTGCCTGCTCTATAGTGCAGCGCTGTTGATTGCCATCAGCCTCGGTCCTACGAAGTTTGGCCTAATCCTGCTGTGTCTGTGTTGGGGAGCGGTGGCGGCGGCTTCCGCTGGCCTCGGTCGCGGCATAGTACAGTTGCTCGCCCCAGCGGAATACCGCAGCCGCATCATCTCCATTTATCAGTTTGCGCTGTTTGGCTCCGCCGCTCTTGGGGCACTGGCCGCTGGAGTCTTGAGTGAATACGCTGCCCCCCTGACGACCTTGCTGTGGGCGGGGATTTTAAGTCTGCTCGCCTTTGCCCTGGTGGCTTTAAGTGGTGCCCTGCGCCGGGTCAAAATCACTGACAGCGAGGTCTGAGTTGCTTCGTGCGACCAACATAGACGCCGCCACCATATAGTTAGGTGGGTCAGCCAAGAGTGGAGGTGTTGGTGAGTCCCGCCAAAAAGGCCAATTGGTCGGAAGAGGTCACGCGCCACAGCCATGCCCTGGATTTGAGTGGGGGCCTCTTTAGCCTGGAGGACCCGAAAGCGATCGCACAGGGATTGAAAGCGGCTGCGGAATCCAGCCAGCGGCGCAAGTCTGACCCCTATCGCTCCGCTATGTCTATGCTGACGTTCTATATCAACCGGGCGGGACAGAGGCTGCCGGCGAAAAGGCGGCGACTACTGGAACAGGCCAAGGAAGAATTGCGCGGGCTTTACGGGCGTCCGCGCCGGCATTGAGCCGGCGGCGGAATGTGGTGTTGAGATGAAAAACTTTAGGGCGCTTGGCAGGGCAGGCAGCGCACATAGAGGGCGCGCGGGTCGCGATAACTCTGCAGCTCGGCGATTGGCGCCAATACCGGCTGCACGCTGTTTAGCCAGGCGCCGAGTGGCAGATTGGCTTCAAGGCTCGCGGCAATTTTCGCGTCTACATTGTCGCTCAAAGCGCGCAGGAATTTTTCGCCGGGGCTCAGTTCACGCTGGATCTCTACTACGTCGTATTCTTCGATTTCAGCAAGCTGCGCGGCGTCGGCGATGGCGTCGCTGAGATTGCCGAGATCGTCTACCAATCCTAATTTCTTGGCGGCGCGACCGGTCCATACCTGCCCCTGGGCAATTTTGTGCACCTCTTTGGGAGTGCTGCCGCGGGCTTCGGCGACAATGCGCAGGAAGCGTGCATAGGTGTTATCCACCCCTTGCTGCAGAATGCTGGCTGCTGCTGGCGACAGGGCGCGATCCAGGCGCATACTGCCGGCCAGGTCCGAGGTACCTACGCCATCGGTGTAAACACCGATATGCTCGAGGGAGTTCTCAAACGTCGGGAAGGCGCCAAATACACCGATAGAGCCGGTGAGCGTGGCCGGGGAGGCCCAGATGCGATCGCCGCCAGTAGCGATCCAGTAGCCACCGGAAGCGGCGAGACTGCCCATGGAAATCACCACTGGAATTTTTGCTGCACGGGTAGCCAGCAACTCCTGGCGAATGGCCTCGGAAGCAAAGGCGGAGCCGCCGCCGCTGTCGATACGCAGTACCAGGGCATCCACTTCTTTTTCTCGGGCGCGTTGGATTAATTTGCCGAGACTTTCACTGCCGATGCGACCGGCAGGTGCCTGGCCGTCGACAATAGAACCACTGGCGGTAATCAGACCAATTTTCTTGGATTCCCGGATAGGCTTGGCTGCCTCGGCAAGTTTATGGCTGCGCAAGTAGGCGAGGGCGTCAATAAACTTGTACTCGCGCTTTTTACTATCATCTTCGCCGATGGTCTTTTTCAGCTCCTCCATTGCCTCAATGCGGCTGGCGAGCTGGTCCACCAGTTTATTGGCCAGTGCGGCTTCGGCCCAACTGCCCTGATGCTGCTGCAGTTTTTGTGGTAACTCGTTGATAAACAGGTCGATGCTCTCGGCGGGCAGGTTGCGCAGACCGGTTACCTGCTCGCTGTATTCTCCCCAGAGTTCATTCAGCCAGCGCTGGTTGTTTTCACGCGAGGCGGGGGACATATCGTCACGGGTGTAGGGCTCGATAAAGTCTTTGTAATCGCCCACGCGGAACACATGGAAGTTGACTTTGAGTTTCTCCAGGGCGCTCTTGTAATAGTTGCGATAAACACCGAAGCCGGTGAGCATCACTGAGCCCATAGGATTGAGGTAGACCTTATCTGCGTGGCTGGCGAGGAAGTACTGGGGTTGGGTGAAGTTGTCACCCACAGCGTAAATAGGTTTGTCCGCAGCTTTAAAGCGTTGTAGAGCAGCGCCTATTTCATCGAGCTTGCTGAGACTGCCACCCACCATGTGGTCCAGCTCTAGCACCAGTGAGGAGATACGCTTATCCGTGGCGGCATTGTCGATAGCGTCTACCAGATCTTTGACGCGCACCTCTGCGGGGCCGCGGTTGCCGCCCAGGAAAATCGGTAAGGTGGCTGGCTGGGCCAGTTCATCCACAAGAAAACCATGGGGTGCTACGCGCAGGGCCGCGCCCTGTGGAACCACTAAACGCTCGTCCTTGCTGAAAATGACGATACCTAGAAACAGCAAAATCAGCAGGAAGACGATATTCGTGAATACTCGTCGTAACCAAGTGATGGAGCCGCCAATCGCAGCTAAAAAGCCTCGGGCAAACCCTTTTTTCTGGGGTGAATCAGTCAAACCTCAAAACTCCTCAGTGCGTGGAAAGCGCATGTTTCCACGCCTTTGTGTCTGGAACCATTGGCGGAAATTCCGTCATGGGGTTACTGCATGCGATGCCAGCGACTGCTCATCATTGCAGAAAAGAATAGGATAAGGCTCAAAACCATCATTACGCCATCCTCCCAGCCTCGTGTAGGCATCATTACGCCGACAATGCTAGTGGTAATGTACAAAAGCAGAATAAAACAGAGCCAGAGATAACTGCGATAACGTTGCTTGATCAGGCCCGGCAGCACCAGCAGTAACGGTACCGTCTGAATCAGCCAAAGGGAGAGAGAGCCCCCCTCGACAAACAGGTTACGCACCACAAACAGCACCAACAGGCCGATATAGCAAAACCAATTGATACGGAGCGCAATGTGTAGTTTGCGCTGAATAGTGTCGTTCACGTTGAATCCTTTATTTGGCAGCTGGAACCGCTAGGGTCTGGGCCAGTTGGCCGACACGTGTACCGAGCGCCCTGCACAGGGTGATTTCATCTTCGCTCAGGTCGCTGGTATGCCCTTTATTCCAGTGAGAAGCGCCGTAGGGCGTACCACCAGTACTGGTCCGCATGAGGGCCGCTTCAGAGTAGGGGATGCCAGCAATCAACATGCCGTGATGCAGGAGTGGCAGCATCATTGAGGTAAGTGTGGTCTCTTGCCCACCGTGTAGGCTGCCGGTGGCGGTAAATACCGCAGCCGGTTTGCCAGTGAGGCTGCCATCCAGCCAAATGTCGCTGGTCTGGTCGAGAAAATAGCGCAGCGGTGATGCCATATTGCCAAAGCGGGTGGGGCTGCCCATCAACAGGCCCGCACACTGACGCAGGTCGTCGAGGGTGCAGTAGGGCGCGCCCTCACTTGGCACAGGGGCCAGGCTGGCCTCGGAGTCGGGAGACACTGCGGGTACGGTGCGCAGTCGCGCGGCGATACCGCTGGCTTCCACCCCCCGCGCTAGCTCAGCAGCCATGCGCGCAGTGGCGCCGCTGCGGCTGTAATAGAGAATCAGCACATAGGCTTCGCTTTCGGGCGACATTTAGAGTAGCTCCAGCGCATTTTCTGGTGGGCGGCCGATCGTGGCTTTGTCGTCTCTTACTACGATCGGGCGCTGGATCAGGATGGGATTTTCTACCATGGCCTTGATTAGCTGAGCTTCGTCAAGGTCCCCGTCTTTCAGGTTGAGTTGCTTATACGGCTCCTCTCCGGTGCGCAACAGGTCGCGTGCAGGGATGCCGAGTTTTTGCAGTACCTGGTTTAGCTCTTCAGCAGAAGGAGGGTTTTGCAGGTAGAGAATCACTTCCGGTTCCACACCGTTGTCCTGCAGCAATTGCAGGGTTTGACGGGATTTTGAGCAGCGCGGGTTGTGGTAGATCGTCCACATTATGTCGGTATCCTGTTACTGTTTGGCGTATTCTAACCGAATACCGTAGCGGAATTCTAAGGCGCAGGTCGAGTACTCGCTGCATTTGGCGGAGGTCGCACACAGGGAATGAAATTGAAATCAAGCGTGAAAGACTGGCTCGTTCAATGGCGGCGCTTTGCGACCTCTTTATGGTCTTTATTTGTGGAGAAAAACTGCCAAAAAAGTGCGGCGGCTCTCACTTATATGACTCTGTTTGCCATAGTGCCGCTGGTGACAGTGAGTTTTGCGATGTTGTCGCTGTTCCCGGACTTTGCCGGGCTGCAGACTCGCTTGCAGGAACAGCTTTTTTCCCACTTTGTACCGCAAAGTGGGCGTGAGGTTCAGGAGTATATCAGCAGTTTTTCCGCCCAGGCGCAGCGGCTTACCGGGTTGGGTATTGCCATGCTGGTGGTAACTTCGGGGCTTACACTGCGCAGCATTGAGGGCACCTTTAATTCTATCTGGGATGTATCCCGTGGGCGCAGTGGGGTTTCGAGCTTTCTATTGTACTGGGCCATTCTCAGTCTTGGGCCCATCTTATTAGGGGCAGGGCTTGCTGCCAGTACTTTCTTGCTCTCACAGAAGCTGTTTTTAGGTGGGGAAGAGGGTATCGGCATGATGGCTGTGGTGCTGAGGGTGCTGCCTTTTATTTTCACCACGATTGTTTTCACCCTGCTTTTTGTCGCTGTGCCTAACTGCTATGTGTCCCTGCGCCATGGTATTGAGGGAGGGGTGGTCACTTCAATTGCCTTTGAAATCATGAAATACCTGTTTGGTGCCATCGTTGCGCGCAGTTCTGTACAGGCTATTTATGGGGCCTTTGCCTTTGTGCCTTTGTTCCTGTTGTGGATTTATATGATGTGGATGTTGGTGCTGGCAGGCTGCGTACTGGTGCGAACCCTTTCTGTGTATCGCGCTGCAACCCAAGGCCGTCAGCATTCAGACCTGGTCGCTACTTTGATTGTCCTCTGGCAAATGTTTAAAGGTGGGTGGCATGGCAAACCGTTGCGCGAGCGTGATATTTCTTTGCTGGGAATTAAATTTGGCCAGTGGCGTCGCTTGCGGGACGTCTTACAAGCACACCGGGTGATTGCCCAGACCGACGGAAGTGATTATGTCCTACTGCGCGATCTTAATGCGGTATCGCTTATGGAGCTTTCCAGTTGGTTGAATCCTCAGTGGATTCCCAGTGGTAATCCAAGCGATTTACAAGGGTTCGAGTGGTACAGCGAAGTGGAGAGTCGTTTTGCCAAGGCGCGCGGGACTGCCGGGGAACAGCTGGGAATCACAATTGGATCTCTTTTTACCGCAGCCTTGGAAAAGGAGCAGGCCGAAGCCAGTGAAACGGAAATACCAAAACACTTAGAAAATGAAATTATGGAAGCGGAGGGTCAGGATGATGTTGCTGATAATAAAAAAAATGAAGAAAACTCTGGTAGTAACCTCTCTATTCTTGGTAAGCGTAATCGGCGCTTGTGAGAGTGACAGGCGTTTGCACTCCGTGAGTGGTGCGCCGGTTGTTACCGAGGGGAAAATAGTCCTGGTCAACTATTGGGCGGAGTGGTGCAAACCCTGTCGGGAAGAAGTGCCGGTACTTAATGAGTTGGCGCAAACCAATAGTGATGTGGTAGTGGTGGGGGTTAATTTTGATGGTTTGCCCACACCTGCAGCAATGGAGCAGGCGCAGAAACTGGGCATAGAATTTCCGCTGTTGGCCCAAGAGCCAGATGGCCGCTGGGGGCAACCCTGGCCTGAAGTACTGCCTACAACTTTAGTGATTGGTGAAGATGGTCGCTGGATAAAAACACTGGTTGGCCCTCAGACTGCTGAGGACTTAAAGGTGGCTCTCCAGTAAGGTTGTCTCTCTAAGATAATTAAAAAAAATTAATCAATATAACTATAACCAAAGTATCTATAACCAAGGTAACTATAGGGCATTGGCATATCGCTGATAGCATGCCGCCACTTTTTTAGTTTGCCCAGGGTGGGATTCTCATACCATGCACATCGGCGCTTTTGTTCTGCTTCTCGGTTTTGTGGTTTTAATGTTTGGCTTGTACCGCTGGCAGCGTGGCAGGGACACCCTGGCCCCTGGTGTGTTTGCTGGGCTGTTGCTGGGTGTGGCTTTTGGGGCGCTTCTACAGCTATCGCGTAACTGGGGTGTTGCTCCGGGTGAGGTTCTGCCCTGGATTGAGATGTTGGGCGATAGCTATGTAAACCTATTGTACATGTTGGTTATGCCACTCGTACTCACTTCTATTCTGGTGGCAGTGGTAAAAGTGAGTCACACTCAGGCGCTGGGTAAAATTAGTGTGTCGGTGCTGGGGGTTTTACTCGGCACTACTGCAATTGCCGCCCTGATAGGTGTGGCCATGGCCGATTTGTTTGGGCTCTCTGCTGCGGGTCTTGTCGAAGGAACCCGTGAGGCGGCAAGGGTTGAAGTGCTCAATGAGCGAATTGGGCGAGTCAGCGATCTCTCGATTCCCGAAATTATCACCTCTTTTATTCCGCGCAATATTTTCCTGGATTTGACCGGGGCCCGCTCCACCTCTGTAATTTCAGTGGTTATTTTTGCTGTGCTATTGGGGCTTGCGGCCCTGGCTGTACGCCGTGAGTTTCCGCAGGAAGGTGCCGCTATCGAGCGATTTGTGCATGTCGCACAAGTCTGGATTATGAAGTTGGTGCGTTTGGTTATGGCATTCACGCCCTACGGAGTTATGGCGCTGGTCGCTGGACTGATTGCCAAATCCAGCTGGGCGGATATTGCCAATCTGTTTGGTTTTGTCGTGGCTTCTTTCTGTGCGATAGGCCTAATGTTTTTGGTGCATGGTCTATTGCTGTTGGTAAATGGAGTGAATCCACTGCACTACTTCACCAAGGTCTGGCCGGTGCTGGTGTTTGCCTTTAGCTCCCGTTCCAGTGCCGCCACCATTCCTCTGAATGTGGAAACCCAGGTAGATGAGCTGCGCAATTCACCGGCTATTGCCAATTTCTCTGCATCCTTCGGTGCCACTATTGGTCAAAATGGTTGCGCGGGAATTTATCCTGCGATGCTTGCCACCATGGTGGCGGTGCCGATGGGTATTAACGTGTGGGACCCAATGTGGTTGGGCACCCTGTTGGCAGTGGTGGTCATCAGCTCCTTCGGTATTGCCGGAGTGGGTGGTGGGGCAACTTTTGCCGCACTGGTGGTGCTGCCGGCAATGGGTTTGCCAGTTACCATCGCGGCGCTATTGATTTCTGTGGAGCCGCTGATTGATATGGCGCGAACTGCTCTCAATGTGAATGGCGCTATGACGGCGGGTACCTTGACCCAGCGCTGGCTTGGGGATGAGGTGCCCGGTCCAGAGGTCGTAGAAGGATAAGTAAGAGTTGCAGGCCTATGGAATAAGCACCTGAAAAAATAAAATTTCTTGTCAACCTCTGATCCAGTAGAGCGTTCTAATCAGTGCAGTTTAAACCTTATTGGTTTTCCTCAAATGGAAATGGAGTGATTTATGAAAAAACTGATTGGACTCTCGCTGTTGACTATTGGCCTGGCTTTTCCTTGCTCCCTTTATGCACAGAGTGATGAGAGCGAACCGCATGACCACGGTGACCATGTTGAAGATCGTCTCGATCAAAAAGGCGATCGCATAGAGGCGAGATTGGATCAAAAGGGAGATCATATTGAAGAGCGCCTCGATAACAAGGGTGATCGCATCAATGAACGCTTGGATCAAAGAGCTGAGCAGGCTGCTGCTAATGGCAATGATAAATTGGCTGAGCGACTGGACCGCAAAGGGGACCGTATCGACAACCGGCTTGACCAGAAGGGCGAGCGAATTAACGAACGCTTGGATAACAAGGGTGCAAAAATTAATAACCGGCTAGACAAAAAAGGAGAGCGCACAGATCGCCGTATGGATCGACGTGCCAAGGCTCGCAAGCGTGAAGAGGGATGATCCCGAGAACTGGGGTGGCATAAATAAAAAAGTGCGGGCGAAGTCTTTGTATGACGACTTCAAAATCAATAAAAAGAATCTGAAAGAGTATTCTGTGCGCAAGGACTTCAGCCGGTTTCTATGAATCAGTTCCTCGCCCAGGTGGAGAAACGGGCATTCACCATGGCGAATTACGCTGTTGGCAATCGGGATGATGCATTGGATATCGTGCAGGATTCCATGTTGGCGTTGGTGAGGAAATATAGTGGCCGCGATCGGGCCGAGTGGCGGCCGCTGTTTTTCACTATTCTCAACAACCGGATTACCGATTGGCACCGGCGTAACAATAAGCTATCCCGCTGGCAACTATTTCGGGAAAAGCTACCGGCAAACAGCGATGAGCTAGATCCAGCGCCGCTGGAATGGGTCGATAGCCATAATCCCGCCCCGGATAAGGTCCTTGCTGGCGAACGCCTATTGGAAGCCATCGATAGTGCTGTGGCCAAGTTGCCCCTGCGCCAACAGCAGGCCTTCCTGCTGCGCTGTGTCGAAGAATTCGATGTTGCCGAAACTGCGCGGGCAATGTCCTGCAGTCAGGGGAGTGTTAAGACCCATTTATCAAGAGCTATGCGCAGTTTGCGCAACCATCTAGAGGCATTCCAACTAGAGGCAACGCAATGAATAGTCGGCAAGAAAATCCAGTCGTGCAGAGTGATTCATTAAAGAAAGCTGCGCAGCATGCAGTTGTCCGGCGGGAGCGTGATATTGATACAGAGACTCTATCGCGGCTTGCTGCAGCCAGACAACGCGCAGTGGCGGCAAAGAAATCGTATTATCGCGACTCTCCCGGCTGGCTAGTTTTCACTGGCGCTTGTGCATCATTGTTGTTATTGCTGTTTTGGCCTGTATCCAGCGAGCAGGCCGCTACCGAATTGCTGAGTGCCACTGACTGGTATTTATATGAGGAAATGGATGTCGAAATGGTTGAGGATATGGAGTTCTACCAGTGGTTGGCGGAAGAGTTGAATGGGCAATCCTCCTAGTCATGAAAAAGTCCTTTTTCCTAAGAAAAGTATCGCTAAAGGCCTTTTCTATACGGTGCTCTTTTTTGCAGCCCCGCTACTGGCGCAGGATCTGCAGCCACTGGATGAGGACTTCCTGATGTTTGTCGGGGAGTGGGCCGATGAGCAGGGAGATATACAAGCGCCGGAAGCGCTGGAGATGTTGTTACCCAAGCCGGAAAAACCAGCCATAACAGGCAGACCAAATACCGGGGGAGGGGAGACCCACGAGGAGCTGAGCGATGAGTGAGCGAAGAACCATATTGATTGGTTGGCTGGCCGCCGTGTATTTATCGCTCTTTGTGAATGTTTCTCAGGCACAGGATTGGCAGAGTCTCAGTGACAGTGAGCGCCGACTTTTACAGAATTTTGAGACGCGCTGGTCACAACTGAGTCAAGATCGACAGGAACAATTGTTACGCGGGGCCAGGCGTTGGAGTGAAATGAACCCCGAGCAGCGCCAAGAAGCGCGTCAACAGTATAAGCGCTGGCAGGATATACCCAGAGAGCGGCGCGCCCAGTTGCGGGACTCTTATCGCCGCTTTATGGACCTACCCGAGGAGGAGCGCCAGCGTATTCGCGAGGCGCGCAAGCGCTTCCGTCAGATGCCTCCCCAGCAGCGTAAACAGTTGCGGGAACAATGGGAGAAGGATAAACGCGGCCGTGCGGAGAATCGGGAAAGGCGGAACCAGCGGGAACGGCGCCGCAGGGAGAGACAGGAGCGGCGGCAGCAGAGGCGAGAGGAAACGGAGAGAACCTGATGTTTCTTACCACCTCAGGTGTAATTCAGCGTCTATTCAGATGAATTTGACTACTCTGGCTCCCGTTGATGAATAACGGGAGATCGATTGTGCAACTCTTCAAGCAGTTTATCGCTGGCGCGGCAGTCGCCGCGCTGGTGGCCTTGAGTGCTACCGCCAAAGCGGGCCCCAATGGCTACACAGACCCCTACGGTGCGGATAGCTACGACTTTGCCCGCGTCACCGAGGTTACTCCCGTTTACACCGATATTCAGGTCCGTAACCCGCGCACTTACTGCCGGGATGAGCAGGTGGCCTACCGGGAGCCCGCTTCTCCTGCGGGTACTGTGGTTGGCGGGCTGATCGGTGCCGCTGTTGGCAACAGCTTGGGACGTGGCGGTCATCACGGTCGCTATCACCACCATCACGGCCAACGGGCTGGAGCCACTGTTGCGGGCGCACTAGTGGGAGCGCTGGTGGGTAACCAGATCAGTCGGGCCAACGCCCCGACTTATTACGCCACGGAATCTCGTTGCCAGGTTGTCGACGAGTTCAGTACACAGCGGGAATTAGTCGGATACGATGTGCGCTATCGGTATAATGGTCAGGTTTATCTGACTCGTACAGATTACCACCCGGGCGAGAGAATCCGGGTTCGTGTCGCAGTCTCGCCGGCGCCTTGAGCCGGCGGAAGGCGGTCGAAATAGTAAAAGGTGGAAAACCAGGACATCCACAGGAGCCGCACAGTGAAATCGAGCCGCACTTTTATACGGCATTTTCTTTTCCTTATCGTTTTGTTTCCCGGTCTATGTGCTGCCTCCTGGCAGGGTGGGCCGGCTCCGCAGAGGGAAAACTTCCGGCATGAGTTCCGCTGGGTACAGGACGGGGGCGTTTCCCGGGAGAAGGCCGCTTCGATTGTGAAACGGCGTTTTGGCGGCAAAATATTATCGGTCTCTGAAACCCGCAAACAAGGCCAGGTGGTCTACCGGGTAAAGGGGCTGTCCGATAAGAGTCAGGTCTATGTAGTTTTTGTGGACAAGAAGAGCGGTAGGATCTCCCGTTAATCACCCGCTACCACAGACTCGCAGTACAAGGGAAAGAATATGCGCGCACTATTAGTCGAAGATGAAGTTTTACTGCGCCAGCAGCTGGCAGAATCACTACGCGGCGCTGGCTATACCGTAGATGAGGCGCCGGATGGAGAAGAAGCGCTCTACCTGGGGCGTGAATATCCTTACGATGTTGCGGTTATGGATCTGGGGCTGCCAAAAATGGATGGCATTCAGGTGATTCAGACACTGCGTGGCGAAGACAAGCATTTCCCTATCCTGATTCTCACCGCTCGCGGCCACTGGCAGGAGCGTGTGGCCGGCTTGGAAGCTGGTGGTGACGACTATCTGGTAAAGCCCTTCCACACCGAGGAGTTACTGGCGAGATTGAATGCGCTGGTGCGGCGCTCCGCCGGGTTTTCTTCACCCACGATCAAAGCGGGCCCGATACTGCTGGATACCAGCTCTCAGCGGGTCACAGTCAACGACACCGAACTGGAGTTGACCTCTTTTGAATACAAGGTGCTCGAATACCTGATGCTGCACCCGGATGAAGTAGTCTCCAAGACCACCCTCACCGAACATATCTATGAACAGGACTGCGACCGGGATAGCAATGTGATCGAAGTGTTTATCGGGCGTCTGCGCAAGAAATTTGATGCGGCCGCACAGCTTAAGCCCATCGAAACTTTGCGTGGCCGCGGATACCGCTTTATGGCTCCCAGTTGACCCTAATTTGTAATGCGACTGTTTTCCTTTTGGCTGAATTCCCTAAAAGGCCGCCTGGCACTGGTTACCAGCCTGGTGCTGGTGGCATTTGTGCTGTTGATTTCCGGGGTGCTGGAGCACGCTTATCGCACCTCTTTGAATGAGGCCAAACAGCGCGAGCTGCAGCTTTATATCTACACCCTGTTGGCACTGGCAGAACCCGAGGGCGAGAGTCTGGTGCTGCCGCCTGAGCTGCCCGAACAGCGCTTCAACCAGCCAGATTCTGGCCTGATTGGCGCAGTTTTGGATGGGCAAGGGCGGGTAATTTGGCGTTCTGAATCGGCCCTGGCAATGCCAGAGGTGGAATTTTCCCCGCTGCCGCAAGGGCAGCAGTCTTTTATGCGTATTTCCCTGCCAGGTGGCGATGCCAATTACAGCAGCTTCCGCCAGGGAGTGGCTTGGGGTCTGGAAAATGAGCACCCTTTTACCTTTGTGGTGCTGGAGGATGCGGCGCCGCTACAGGCACAGGTCGGGCAGTTCCGTTCGACCATCTGGCAGTGGCTGGGGGTGGCGGCGCTGTTGCTGGTCTTGGCTCAATGGCTGGTATTGCGCTGGGGATTTGCGCCGTTAAGCGCACTGGCGCAGGCCCTGCGCGATATGCAGCAGGGTGGCAGCGATCGCCTAGAGGGAAACTTCCCGTTGGAGTTGCGCCCGCTTACCGACAACCTGAACCTGTTGATTGAAAATGAGCGGCGTCAGCGTGAAAAGACCCGCCATACCCTGGCGGACCTGGCCCACAGTCTGAAAACGCCACTGGCGGTACTCAAAGGGTTGAGCCTGGAAAAGGACCCCGATGCCGCCGGAAAAACCCTTGCGGATCAAGTACAGCGTATGGACAGCATTATTAGCTACCAACTTCAGCGTGCGGTAGCCAGCTCTCCCAAATCTATCCTGCGCGGTATTGCCGTGGCGCCACTTCTGGAAAAGATCCTGGATGCCCTGGAAAAAGTCTATCGCAGCAGGCCCTGTGAAGTGCGAAGGGAGTGTACTGAGAACGCTCTGTTCTATGGGGATGAGGGCGATTTGATGGAGCTGCTTGGCAACCTGCTCGATAATGCTTACAAGTACGGTGCCGGCCAGGTTCGAGTTGTTATTGAGAACCCCGAGGAGGGGCGTAAGCTCTCTATCCAGGTCGCTGATAATGGGCCCGGCCTAGATAGCGATAAATGGCGCGAAGTAACCCAGCGCGGAGTACGTGCCGACCAGCAGCAGCCTGGCCAGGGTATTGGCCTGGCTGTTGTGGTGGACATTGTTGAGAGTTACCAGGGGCAAATCAGCGCTGAATCTCTTCCCGAGGGGGGCACGGAAATTACTGTACTGCTGTAGTTGCTACGTGGCCCCTCCTGATCGTCACTCGCTAAAACCAATCGACTCGCATATCGAACGGCAGGTTATTGCCACTTTGCAGCAGGCTTATTTGCGGCTGGATATTGGGTAGTTCCCATTCAAAATAAAAGAGGGCGGTGTGCAACTTGCCACGGTAAAAATTGCCATCTTCCTCGCTGGTAGTTCCTTCCAGGGCATTCGCGGCGATAACCGCCTGTCGCAGCCAGATCCAGGCCACCATAATGCAGCCGAAAACATCCAGATAGAGAGTGGCATTACTGAGCCCGCGATCCACATCCTCCTGTAATTGCGTAAACAGGGCCATGCCCGTTTCGTCGAGCTTTTGCAGGGATTCCTCCAGGGTATCGGCCATGCTAATCAAGCTCTCTTTCTGCCGTGCTTCCAATACCGTTTTACGGATTTCTGTTTGTAACAGCTGGTAGGCCTGGAAATTTTTGCTGGGCACTTTGCGCGCGAGTAGATCGAGGGCGTGGATACCTTCAGTGCCCTCGTGAATGGCGTTCAGGCGATTGTCCCGATAAAGCTGTTCCAGGGGGAATTCCCGAATATAACCGGCGCCGCCGAGTACCTGGATGGCCAGTTCATTGGCTTTCAGGCAGTATTTGGAGGGCCAGGATTTCACTACCGGAGTAATTAGGTCTAACAGAGTGGCTGCCAGCTGGCTCTCTTCTTCCGTGGGTGCGCTGTGCTGGTCTTCATAAAGAGAAGTGGCGTACATACTTAAGCCCAGGCCACCCTCGGCATAGGCCTTTTGCATCAGCAGCATACGGCGAATGTCTGCATGTTGAATAATGGGAACTTGCTTGGCGCTGGGGTCCTGGTTGGAAGGCAGGCGTCCCTGGGGGCGGTCCTTGGCATACTGCAAGGAGTAGGCATAGCCCTGATAACCTAGAATAGAGGCCCCTGCGCCGACACTGATACGAGCCTCATTCATCATCTGGAACATATATTTGAGCCCCTGATGAGGCTCACCGATCAGGTAGCCCACTGCGCCCTGATCCTCACCAAAACTCAATACTGTAGAGGTCGTGTTGCGAAAGCCCATTTTATGCAGTAATCCCGCCAGTTTTACATCGTTGGGCTGGGCTACCTGGCCGTTTTCATCAAGGAGCATTTTAGGTACTAAAAATAGGGATATTCCCTTAACGCCGGCGGGAGCACCCTTGATTTTTGCCAATACCAGATGAACGATATTTTCTGTCAGAGACTGGTCGCCGCCGGAGATATACATCTTTTGTCCGCGAATACGGTAGCTGCCATCTTCAGCCTGTTCGGCACTGGTGCGGATATCGGCCAGAGCTGAGCCCTGATCGGGCTCTGTGAGGGCCATAGTGCCGGCGAAGCGGCCATCGAGCATCTGCGGCAAAAACTGTGCCTTTAGGCTGTCACTGGCAAAAGAGCGCAGTAGGTTGGCGGCGGCAATAGTCAGGAAGGGGTAGCAAGCGCTGGCAATATTTGCGGCACTAACATAGCCAAGGGCCGTGCTGATTATCGCTTTGGGCAGCTGCATACCGCCTTCATCAAAATTACAGTGCCCCGCGAGAAAACCGGCCTCCGAGAAGGCATCCCAAGATTGCTTGGTCTCTGCGATCATCTGTATTTTTTCGCCGTCAAAGTTGGGCTCATTGGCATCGCCCTTGGCATTGTGATTGGCGAAAAATTTTTCGGCAATAGTGCGTGCGGTTTTCAGTGTTGCATCGAAAACTTCCCTGGAATGCTCCTTGTAACGTGGTCGCTGTAGCAGCGCTTCGGTATCGAGAAATTCATAGAGGAGAAATTCGGTATCACGGTCGTTGAGCAATGAATTAGTCATGCTTACCTCATTATTTTTTTTATGGAGCAAATGTACATATTAGTCCGACTACAAAAATTTCAAATCCACTGCACTATTGCTTGAGATAGACTCTCGTGCCGTGCTGATCAAATATTTTTTTGAGAGCTGGATAACTAAATGTCTAGTTGGTGATTGAATGGCAGATAAGTAAACGCTGAGGCTCAAAATTGGGCAATGACTTTTTGTGTGAATGCGCTTGGCGATATGGTGGTAGAAGGCCGTGGGCCATAGACTGGCAATGGTCATTACAACTGTGGATAGCGCAAAAAAAAGAAGGGTTAGTCGGTAGCGTTCTGGTAGGTGGGTGCAGACCCTTCGGTGGGGCGGGGGGTCACTTGTCGCCATAAACTGCTGGCTAGATCTGCGGGGTCTCGCTTGCAGCCCTGTGCTATCCAGGCAGCAATAGCTTGTGCGACATCTGGCCATTGGATACGTACAGATTTTGGCCCCTCCTGCAACCAGGTGTGAATACTATTGGCATCTATGGAGCGTACGATTTTCGCCAGCTTTAGTTGTTCCAGTGCTTGGGCATTGGCTTCCTGTTCAAATTGATAGGCCAGTGGTCGGCTTAGGATGGGTTTGCCTTGAGCCAGGGTCTCTGCCAGTAATTCAAAACCACTGTTACAGATTACTGCACGGGCATTGACCAAGTCCTGTTGGAATCCTAGTGTGGAAGGCGACTTTATCTGGATATTGTTTGCCGTGGGCAGATTTTCTGGCACACCGTAAACAATAAATTGCCGTTCTACTTTGGCCAGTTCCTCCAGCATGGGTATTGGGTGTTCAAAGGGCAGGTAGACCAGAATGTAATCTTCTGTGTCACTCACGGGTTTGGGTTGAGGGGGGACTATGGGCGGTAATATGGGGTTGCCAAAGTGATGCCAGTGCAAACCCAGGCTTTTTTTTGTGGGAGCAAAGATACGTAAAACGGTATGAAAAGGCCAGTTATACCTGGGCATGGGAATCGAGTGTAAAAAAGCGTATTGGTGACCGATACCCACACTGGGCTTTTTGCGCATTTTCGCCGCCCAGGCGGTGACAGGTTCATAGTCACTGATGATTAGGTCGTATTCGCTAACTGGCAGTTTGCGGACATCCTGGATTAATTGGCGCAATTTAGCCTGGGCAACCGTGGCCAAGCTTCTGAGGCGCCCCTCACTGTGGACAATGGTCATTCCCTCCCGCCACCAATAATCGCCAAACAATTCCATGCCAAACAGGTTTTCCTTTGGTCGACCTGAAAACAGCCATTGGATTTCAAGTTCTGGGTATTGTTGCAATGCCTTTGCCAATGTGCGCGAACGGGCAATATGTCCATTGCCGGTGGCCTGAACGCCATAGAGTATTTTCATAAAAGGACGGCGCCAGTGGCTATTGCGACACATGAACCGAGAAGGGCACCGGCGAAAATATCAGAAGGGAAATGTACTCCCAGGCCTACACGGGCGGCGCCCACCCCGGTCGCCCAGATATAGCCTAATCCCCACATTGGGCTGACTTGTTGAGTCATAAATGTAATAAAAAGAAAGGCTGCAGAGGTATGTCCCGAGGGCAGGCTGAAACGGTCATGGGCGATAATAATCGGGCGCATACCGGGGATAGCCTGAGGTGGACGCCTGCGGCGGGTCGTGTTTTTGATTGTCCAATAGAGAGAACGCTCTACCGCCAAGCCAGAGAATGCGGCAATAAAAAGCTGAGTGGCGGCGTTGGAAATAATATAACTGAGGAGTACGGCGACGGTGAGCCAGCCATCTCCAGATTTGGATAGCCAAAGGTACCGTCTGCGTGAAGTGGGACGTGACGCCCGTTCCGTGAGATACAGAACCAGGGACACATCAATACTCTTCAAATTCATGGATAAGTCTCGCATGCCGCAAACTTAAAAATTGATTATTGCACGGAGTTGACCAAATGATGTCGTAATAGTGAAATCTCAAAATAGATGTTATTTACGCCTATATGCCGCTTTTAAAAGCTTGGCAGAAAATTGATCCAGGATAGGTGAATAAGGCGCTAAGAAAGGAATGGCTGGAAAGAGAGTCGGAGCAGCTGTCCGCGGCTCCATGATTTGCCCGTTAGAAAAAAGCAGAAAGGTTTTGAGAATAGTGGCTAGGCCGGCTTGATTTCGATCGTTCCAGAGCCGTGTAGATCCTCCACCAGCTTATGGCCGCAGAGTTTTGATGGCGTGAAATAGCCCCCCTCGCCCTGATAGTCGAGGAGATATTGCATGATTGCCAGGGAACCAGAGACGGTGACATCGTAGCCGTTGGCGGTGGTGAGTCGGCCAACTTTACGCTCACCGCGACGGTCATTGCGCACTTCTCCCCAAACCCAGGTTTTCTGGCCGGCACGACGCTCTTCACTGGGGCCTCGAACAGACTTGCTCACTTTTGCTTTCAGCCAGTTTTGTAGCCACTGGGTACGAAGCAGCCAACGAAATCCATTCAGGCGCTTTAGCTTCTTTGCCCTTGCCGGGCTCATGGGGATGTAGGCCTCAATATTTTGGATACCGGTTGAGTGGAAGGCAGTAGAGATATCGCCCCAGGGAATTGCGACAGCAAACTTTTCACCTCGGCCAAAATCGATGGTGCGAGTAAGCTGCCCATGGCCAATGGTTTCGATTTTGCCATTGCGCCGAATGGCGCCTCCCATACCGAGGCTTTCGATAGAGGTCTTGGCTGTACCGGGGCTTAAACTCGACTCCGAGTCGAAGCCAAGCGCCAGGTGCGTGGCTGACGGCAGAGCCTTGTGTAATGCGGCAGCGAGGCAATCAGTAGGAATGACATCGAATCCCGCACCAGGGCAAAGTACGACGCCCTTGGCTTTGGCTTCATCATCAAGACGATGTGCGGTCTCATAAACGGAAATTTCACCAGTGATGTCCTGGTAGTGGGTACGGGTGTTGAGGCAGGCCCTCATCATGGATTCAGCGGTAGCAGAAAATGGACCGGCGCAGTGGATAACCAGATAAACGTCCCGCAAGCTGCGTTCCAAGACTTCCGTATTAGCCAAGTCGATGGCCATGGCCGGGAGATTAAGGGCTTCTGCCAGAGGCTGTAATTTTTGAGCATTGCGACCAGCTAGAATGGGGCGATAACCCAGCGCTACAGCTTGGCGGGCAATCAGCTCACCAGTGTAACCATAGGCGCCATAGATCATAATATTCTTGTTGTTCACCGGTTTTCCTTGTGGGTTCGAGAGCGGGTTGTCCGAGAGGATCAAGCTTGTTTGTCAGGCGCCAAATTTTATCGATTAATATCGGCTTCTGTCTGACACGAGAGGTTATCCCTCTGGCATTAAATGGCGCAAGACAGGGATTGGAGACTGATTGGATTTATTTATTCTGGCGCTTTTTTTACGTGGGTGTTATCCATCATTTCGAAGGCTTTTTCGAGTTTAAAGCGGGGGAATGTTTTTCCATCCTCTGAGACTGTGTCGCTAAACATAGCGTAGGGCCTAGCCGAAACAATATAGTTTCCGTAGAGCGCGCGATAGATCACCAGGAGCTCTTCTGTTTCGCTATGGATGGCCGTGTGCAGGACTTCGTAAAGATTTCCTTTGTAGTGGCGATAAAGGCCGGGTTTCATCAACAAATACCAAGTTAACTCAAATGGTGTGGAGACAGCTGTAGCTGCTCAATACGGCGGCCGTGGAGAATTGCTACACCGGAATAGCGATGTTCTCCAGTGGAAGTAAATTCAAACTCATAACTGCGTTGCAGGCTGATCTGGCCTCGACGGTCACGCCTTAAGCGGGTGCGTACCAGCACAACCGTATCGTCGAGAAGTTGCACTCCCAGTTGTTTGCAGTGATTGGCCGCAGCGCGCCTGACATGTTCTTTTGCTGCCATATTGGACCAGATATACCAAGCCACGGTAGCTAATAGTAATAACCAAAGTAGATTGTCGGGTGAGTAGTACATTGTTCTACAGTTGCTATGATCGCGATCCGCAAGAATAACACTGAAGGAGAGGCGATGTCTGGCACCATAATGATCACCGGCTGTAATAGAGGCATAGGCCTGGAGTTGACTGCCCAGTTTGCCAAGGATGGGTGGCGTGTATTTGCCTGTTGTAGAGATCTGAAAAAGGCCGATGAACTCAACGCCTTACAGGCTAAATACCCATTGATAGAGCCCATCCAGTTGGATGTAACCGACTATGAGCAAATGATTGCTCTCGGTAAGGCCTTGAAAGGGGAGCCTATCGATATCTTGCTCAATAATGCGGGATATTACGGCCCGAAAGGCATTGGTTTTGGCAAAGTGGACCGGGAAGAGTGGCGCCGCGTATTGGAGTCCAACACCATTGCGCCATACATGATGGCGGAAACTTTTTGCGATAACGTAGCGGCCAGCGACTACAAGCTGATAGCCATGATGAGTAGCAAGGTGGGCAGTATCGCCGATAACTGCTCTGGGGGTGGTTATATTTATCGAAGCTCCAAAACAGCACTCAACCAGATCGTTAAAAGCTTGTCGATTGATCTCCATGATCGCGGAATCACAGTTATGGCCCTGCACCCGGGCTGGGTGAAAACTGCGATGGGAGGTCCCGGTGCCCTGATTTCAACGGCACAAAGTGTGGCTGCACTGAAGAAACTGCTTACGCAAGCGGGTCAGGGTAAGAGTGGGCGATTTTATAATTACGATGGCAGTGAAATCCCCTGGTAATCCCCATATCCCCCCAATTGACCTCTGTTGATCACCTACTAAGAAAACGCCCTTTGGGTAGGTAGAACCACTCCCTGAATTTGCCGCATGTTTGTACCGATTGCAAGATTGGGCAAGGATGCGGAAGAAGTCTGCTACCCGCAAATTCAAAAGACGCGAGAAAATACACTTAATGGAGGGATGACTATAGCTCCTCCACTTATTGTTATCAGTAGTCAGCGTGGCGTAGAAAGCATTTAGGCAAGGAATTGCCAGTCATTAATGCGTGCAGCGGAGATTGAGAGAAAGTAATGAATAGCGTAACTGAAAGTCTCGAACATAGTAACGGGCAATCTCAGGAACGTCTTTTTACTGGGTTGCGGATTTTTCTGAGTGCCTCTTTGGCGATTGTGGCAGCCCAGCTTGTTGGTGTGCCCAGCTGGGTGGCGGCCCTGGGTGCTGTTACCTATTTTGCCAGAGGCGGCAGTTTGCGTTCCGGTGGCTATAACCTGGCCTGTGCAGTTACAGGACTTGGGCTAGGATTGGTCGCAATTGTGGGAACTGCAGGGTGGCAACTGGAACAACCATGGTTAGCTTTACCTATGGCCTTATTATTATCGGCCATTGGGGCCTGGGCAATGGGTTTGGTTACTGGGGTTGGCAATATTATTAGTTATGGGATTGGTATCTTGATCGCTTTCACAGCTCAGCAACCGATCTCTTTAGATGGTTATTTCCTGCTTATTACTGCTGCTGTAGTTGGCGCGATAGTCGCGGGGTTGGTTGATTTTATCTGGCCGGGAAAACTCTTTATCTCTGGATCGACGAAAAGCAAATAACTTGTGGCTGTTGAAGAAAGAGAGAGTACTCCGGACTCCCATTACATCTGTGAAAGAATTGTTCTGAGGTATCGTTAATGTTGAAGAGCATCGTATTTACAGGAGCCTTTGTTTTTTTAACTGCACTGGCTTTCACTGAGCCCGAGGCTTCCGGTCCTGAAGCAGAGTCTGAACTGGAATACCTTTTATATTAGGTTTAGTGAGTGTGAAGGATCTCTGAATTATCCGTCAGAGTTATCAGAAATAACCGTTAGAATGCACACGGGGGTGCAACATGGAAGCGACATATTGGCATGAGAAGTGGAAGAAAAATAATATAGCTTTCCACGAAGCCTGTGGTAATTCCTTACTGTCGGAGTTCTTTTCACAGCTTTCTCTCTCCAAAGGCGATAGAGTATTTGTTCCACTATGTGGCAAAACCCGTGATATCGCCTGGTTGCTTTCTGGAGGTTATCGAGTCGTTGGTGCCGAGCTGAGTGAAATGGCGGTAGAGCAACTATTTCAAGAGATGGATATAACCCCAGAAGTCGAGCAAATTGCCAACCTTAAGCGCTATAAGGCCAGCAATATTGATATTTATGTAGGGGATATTTTCGACCTGGATAAGGAACTACTACAGGAAGTTGATGGTATCTATGATCGTGCCGCCTTGGTGGCGTTGCCACAAGACATTCGCCCAGTGTATGCCCAGCACTTGATGGCGATGACAAAAGTGGCCCCTCAATTACTGATATCTTTTGAGTATGAGCAGTCTGAGTTAGCGGGTCCCCCCTTCTCCATCAGCTCTCAGGAGATTTTTGAGCGTTACAATGCGGATTATCACCTGAAGATGCTGGCCTCCAGGGATGTGCCAGGTGGCTTAAAAGGGCTGGTACCAGCGATGGAAGTGGCTTGGCTGCTTACCAGGCGCTAGTCGCTTAGGGCTCACGAGGGCAAAATGATGGTTAGCTGGGTAAATCAGGCAATGCCATTGTGCCGACAATAAGCGCTTCTTTTTTATGCTTGGGCCACCTCTTGATGGCGATTTCCAATTTCAGTGCAGAAGATTTATCCTGAGTTTTTACCTGATATTCAAGTGTGAGAGGCCCTTTACCGCGAAGGGCCTTGGCCGCTTTGGCCCCGCCACCACAGTGCTCGGCAAAGCGTCGTTGAATATCTTTAGTTATCCCCGTATAGAGGGTACCGCTGGAAGTGCGGATTAAATACAAAAACCAGGCATCCATTAAAATCTTGTCCGCAAGGGGTTTTTCTCAGTTTCTTGTAGGTTAAAACGCATAGCTCAGTTAAAAAAGAGACTGCTGCTCGCCGGCTAGGGGTGGTGTTTTAAATTGGCTGCTATCCAGGGATAGGCGCCGGTGATTTAACCCCAATTTCCTAATGGCGACAATAAAACGCTGCCGCAGTAACTGAGCAAAAACCCCTGTACCGGTTCTGCGTTGGGAAAAGTCACTTTGATAGTCCCGCCCACCGCGGCTCTGTTGTATCAGACTCATTACATGGTCGGCCCTTTGTGGGTAATGTAGTGATAGCCACTCACGGAAAAGTGGCGCCACCTCATGGGGTAGCCGCAGGAGGATATAGGCCGCCCTCTCGGCACCTGAATCCCGCCCGGCCTTCAAAATAGCTTCCAGCTCACAGTCATTAAGTGCCGGGATCATTGGAGCTGCAAGTACGGCCGTGGGTATCCCAGCCTTGCTCAATTGTTCGATAGTACGCAGGCGGGCAGAAGGCCCCGCTGTGCGGGGTTCCAATTTCCTTTTTAAATCCCTCTCCAGAGTAGTCACGCTAATTGCCACCTGAGCAAGGTTGTCCTGTGCCATCTCAGCCAAGATGGGAAGATCCCGTAAAATCAGCTGGCTCTTGGTGACAATGGTGACCGGTTGTCGAAACTGCTGCATTACTGTTAGCAATGCCTGGGTTATGCCTTTCTCTTTCTCCAGAGGCTGATATGGGTCTGTATTCGCGCCTAGTGCTATGGGACTACAGGTGTAGCTTGGTTTGCGCAGCGTCTGCTCCAACAATACGGGCGCGTTAGCCTTAAAAAAGATCTTGCTTTCGAAGTCGAGCCCTGGGGAAAGATCCATATAGGCATGAGCTGGTCTCGCGTAGCAATAGACACAACCATGCTCACAGCCACGGTAAGGATTGATAGACTGAGTAAAGGGGATGTCGGGCGATTGATTGGTAGCGATAATCGACTTGGCCTTCTCTTCAATGGCGGTAGTCAGTAGTCGCTCCAGAGGCTCAGCCTCGGTTTGCCAACCATCGCTTTCCCGTGTACTGATGTGCTCGGCAAAACGACCAGTGATATTACTGGCGGCTCCGCGCCCTTTATGTAAGGGCTGAGGATTGTTTGATTCTATTTTTTTCATCGGAACTAGGGTGCTGTATGTTTGTACAGTTTACGGTTTTGGTTCAGTACAAAGCAATGGCCAATCAATCTTTGTAATTGTCTATCCGCGGCTACTTAGTCAGCTCACTCAGGAGATGGAATCTACGAATGGCTCAGGTCCAACCTTTCAGGATTGATATACAAGAATCTCAGCTGGCTGATATGCACCGAAGGATACGGGAGGCACGTTGGCCTGAGGCAGAAACCGTAGATGGATGGGCGCAGGGAATCCCTTTGAATTATCTTAAGGATTTCTGTGATTATTGGCTAAATGACTATGACTGGTATGCCACTCAGCAGAGGCTGAATCAATATGACCAGTTCATAACAACCATTCACGACCTGGAAATTCATCTAATTCATGTCAAAAGCAGTCATAGAAGCGCCACGCCAATCGTAATAACCCATGGTTGGCCCAGTTCTTTTGTGGAATTTCTCAAAGTGATAGGGCCCCTGACTGAGCCGACTCAATATGGGGGGAGTGCTGAGGAGGCTTTCCATGTGGTATGCCCATCGCTCCCTGGTTTCGCTTTTTCGGGTAAGCCTGTAACGACGGGGTGGGGTATCCCAAGAATTGCCGCTGCCTGGGATACCCTAATGCATCGCCTGGGGTATCAATCGTACTTGGCTCAAGGGGGAGATTGGGGCCGGTCGGTGACCACTGAAATTGGCATACAGAATCTGGGCGCGTGCAGGGCTATTCATATCAATAATCCCAAGGAAGAGCCAACCGCTGAAGCCTTGCATTGGCCCAGCGAGGAAGAGAAAGAGGCTCTGGCCGGAATACGATTCTTCAATTGTTGGGATTCCGGTTTTGCCAAGGAACAGAGCACCCGCCCTCAAACACTGGGGTATAGTCTTGCGGATTCTCCCATAGGACAGGCTGCCTGGATATTAGAGAAGTTTCATTTATGGAGCAATTGCCAGGGAACTTTGGAGAGTATTTTTACCAGGAATGAATTACTAGACAATATCATGCTTTATTGGCTGACAAATACAGCGGCCTCTTCTGCGCGACTATTTTGGGAAAGCTTCGATGCCCCCTATGGCCCCGATCAGGAAAAGGTAGTGCAATTGCCTACTGGAGTCAGTATTTATCCTGGGGAGATGGTAAGAATACCCCGCTCTTGGGCTGAGGGGCGTTATAAGAACATTTGTTATTGGAATCATTTGAAACGGGGAGGGCACTTTTCGGCTTTTGAACAGCCCGAATTATATGTCGAGGAAATAAGGGCCTGGAAGAGAAGCTTGCAGTAGAAGCTGGTAACTTCTCCCAATTAAGATAGCCCTCACCCTTCAAGGCGAGAGCCGGCCCCCTATAAAGTTCTCATCCATTGATAAGAGCCTCAGTGTTACGCAGACAGAAACTGGCATCACTTGGTCATATCAAAAATTGGTAGAGTTTCTCTACTAACTGGCTACAGATTATTTCCTCAGTTTCCAATACGAAAGGGTTTTATTGAGCTTAATGAATCTAATTGCCGAGTTATCAATTATTCTGGGGCCAATTTGGGATTACGAGACACTTTCGGTCTCGGGGTTATATTTAGGTGGCATGGTTAGTCCGGGTCGCTCATCATCCCAAATCATATTGACTATTTTCCATGAATGCCCATCGTGATAAAGCTGAATGCTGTTTATCCCCCGCTTGATAAACTGGGTTTTATCACTATCTCTCCAGGCTTCGTAACTACTGAATGCGTGAGCGATATTGCCGAAAGACTCAATAATATTGTGAATTTCAACCTCATAAAAAGCGGCATCTCCAACCACCCTCTGAAAATTTTCAGGGTAATCCTGGATATTCATGACCAGCGCCTGGGGATTACCTTCACCATCTAAAGAGGTTCGAATGACTTTAGCGTAAGGTGTGAATAGCGATAATTGTTTTTTCCAGTCGCGCTTGAATCCTTCTGGGCCAGAAATCACTTGATACAATTCTGTAAGAAGCACTCTGATTTCACTATGAGATCTCATTTCTAAATCCCTCTAGGTTTTTTAGGGGCTACTACTGTTTTATTGTTTAACTTTTACCTGTAAAACATTTTGTATTACTTTCTGGCTCGGAAGGGAGCCAGGATAAGATTTTCCACCCTTCTTCAGTCTTGGCCAATGTATAAGTGCTGCATTGATGATCCAGAACCTGTCTTTCTGAGCTGTAGCGTTTAAGCAGTATTGTTGTAACGGACATATTCTCACCCTGAAAGAATGTCTTGAATTCAAGGATCTCGGAATTTTTATAGCCTCGCTTGGCTAGACCATCACGTATTTTAGATAGTACTTCTTCTACTTGTGCTGAATCTTGTGGGGTTAAAATGTGTGGGCCAAAGATAAAGTGAGGTGATTCTGTGAAGAAGTGAGATGCGGAGCCTTTTATGTTGTTCGAAGAAAATTTATTAATGAAGTCTGTGATATGTTCTTCGACTGTGGGCTCTGCGAGTGATTGAAAGCTGGTACACATGAGCAAGGTTGCTAGGAAAATAATTCTTTTCAACTTGATTTCCTTTAGTTAAATTGGGGTAACTCTCTTAGGGTTCGCCATTCTCAGTAGCGCTTATTTATCGTGATTGCATCCCAATAACAATCATTCTTTTAAGATGATAAATTAAATAATATTCGAGTGTAAATATGTCCTTGTTCTTAGCGATGTTTGGGTTTTCGCTCACTATGTCGATCACGCCAGGGCCTGTAAACATGGTAATCGTCTCATCTGGAGTGCAGTATGGTTTTGCTCGTACCATTCCATTTGTATCTGGGGCGACAATAGGATTTACCTTACTGCTTGCCATGATCGGCTTTGGACTTTACCAGGTATTGGAGCGTTATCCACAGGTGTTGCAGTATCTTGCTATCGCTGGATCACTCTATGTCATCTATCTGGGGTACAAGGTTGCCAGCGGGCCCACGGAAGAGATAGCTGTTGCTGAACGTACCCTGCCGCGCTTCCATGAGGGGTTTCTTCTGCAATGGTTAAATCCAAAGGCATGGATTGCCTGTGTAACTGGTGTTGCCTTGTTTTCAAGCCCTCAGAGTAACAGTTTATTTTATTTTGTGGGGATTTATTTTTTTGTCTGTTATTTGTCATTAACCGCCTGGGCTCTTATGGGGGATAGAATCAGGCTGGTGTTAGGGACTGAAGTGAGAATTAAAATATTTAATAGAGTGATGGGGGCATTGTTAGCAACTTCCGCAATCTATCTGCTATACAGTCAACTTCTTGAAAAATAGCGCCTTACAGCTAAGGTGCTTGGCTTGACTGGTGAGCAGGATCTCTTGCGACCATATCGTTACATATATTCATTGATTGTGGTTTCTAACCCTGTGAGATTGATGCTCGCAATGACATAGGGAAGCCGGGAGGGGATATTGATTTATGATTAAGCCTTATATTATTTCTTTTCTATACTAATTGGCAGTAACCTCCCTTTAGGGGTGAGCCTGCTATGAAAAAAACAAAACCTTTTCGTAAGCTTGGGGCTCAGGAGGCTCTCTTTGTAGAGTTGACCGAGAGGTCTAAGGGTGCAGTACAACTGGTTGTCTTCTTCAGAGCATGCAAGTCTATAGGTGTTGAAGAGTTAATGGAGGGGATGGAATACCTACATAATCGTCATCTTATGCTCCGTTCTCGTGTGGAAAAAAAATCTTATGCTCAATGGTTCTGTGATGTAGGATTCCGAGATATTCCTACTGAGATTAAGAGCGATACATCTTCTTTTGATTATCAAGCAGAGTTTAACCGCTTGGGAAATGAAATTCTTGAGTTAGATAAATATAGTTATCGCTTGACGATTTACACCGATAAGCATGGATGTGTAATGTGGGTTGCTCTTGTTGTAAGTCATGCTGCCATTGATGGACGTTCAGCATTAATTTTGATCCGTGACTTGGATAGGTTCTTGAGGGGGCAGCAAAAAAACCAGTTTTCCGCCTCCATAATGGATAAATCTATGGTGGAATATATTAGCTCAAGGCAGAGGCTTAAAAATCCACAATTATCCGTTTATAACAATAATTGTAAAACCGTAAAATGGCCGGTTGAAAAGGCTGAACATGCTTCCTCTCGGAGTGGGTGCTCTATTTATCGGCTTCTCCCTAAAAAGCTGCACGATCATTTTTGTTTACTTGCAAAACAGGAGAATGTTCAAACCACTTCAATCTATAGTGCTATTGCTGTCCTCGCTGCAAGATCGTTACCAAGCTTCCATCCCATGACAGAATTAATGTTACCTATTAATGCCCAATACTTGTGTAAATCTCAAATAGATCAAGATGTTGTAGGAGAGTGTACGACTACAATAACTTTATCCTTATCCGCAAAAGATACCAGCCTCGATTTGTTGAGTCTTGCACGGCTAATACAAAAAAAAGTTCGTTTATGTTTAAGGCGTAAAAGTTTTTTTGAGCCTCCTTTGAAGCTCGATTATAGGCTCGTGGAGATAGAAGATCTGGCTGAGTATTATGCTTCTGAAAAAAATTATTTCCCGTCAGGTCTTTGTGTTTCTAATGTGGGGGATGTGTTTGGGTATACGGGTTTATTGGAATTCTTTGATTTTGGTTTGGTTATGACTGTTCAAACTCATGGGGCGCACCCCATCATGCTGGTGACTTACGCTCTAGGTGGGGAAGGTGTTTTTGTTTTTGGTTATTGTGAGCCACTTATCAGTAAGGAGAGTGCGCTTAAATATGTGAAAACTTACATGGAATTAATTGCCGATATTTCCAATGGTTATGCTGTTGAATAAAGCTGCTTTAAAAGTATAGCAGTTCTTCCTAAGTTTATAGTTAATAGATGCATTCCTGAATCCCCCAGTTTTTCACTCTCATTTGAGTTGTTTCCAGAGTATAAGGTTTCTCAAGTTTGCGGTGATTGCCGACAGTAGAGGTTAGATAGGCTATTGATTGCAGATGAATAGATTTAAGGGTTTACAGGTATATTGACTGCACCTTGGATATCGGTCTCTTTTTGTTTAAAGAATTTTAAATGAAAATACGTTTCGGTGTGTCGATATTAAGTAATCTATTTACTTTTTCTATACTAATTGAATAGTCATCTTAACTTGTGATTTACATCTGTGCAGGATTGAAGCTATGCAATCAGAGCCATATTCACGAGAGTTAGGTGCGGTCGAGGCCTTGATGGTCGAGTTTGCCAGGGAGTGTCATGGGGGGACTCAAATTGTCTCCTTTATTAAGGTACTTCAACCATTAAATGTGAAGACTTTGCAAGACGGGCTGGCCTGGGTGCACCATTTGCATCCTATGTTGAGAGCAAGGGTTAAATTGGGGGCGAATTTCGAATGGCATTGTAATGTGGACTTTAGCTCAATCCCTTTAGAAGTTTATGTGCTTGATCATGGTTTCAATTTTGAGTTGGAGTATGTGAGGCAGTCTAAAAAAATTATAGATATAGAAAAGTATATTTATATGATAACACTTTACATTGGTAATAACCAGTGTGTGGAATGGATTTCCTTAGTTGCAAATCATGCGGCTATTGACGGTAGATCAATAATGGTCTTGTTCTTTTATCTAGATTTATATTTGAATAAAGGTGGAAACCTAGAGCTAGAGCCGCTGCCATTATATAAGCCTATAGAGGAATATCTCAAGGAAGCGGGGTACAGTGGTGGTGATCATCTGCTTCTACCAGGTAAGGACTATCTTGCATGGCCGGTCGAGCAAACCGCAGACTTGGCCAGGCGTCAAAGTAGAGCAATCCTGCGTACTCTATGTTTCGATGATGTAGAAAAATTAGCCTTAATAATCAAAGAGAAAAAAATAGGCTTTACTGCGCTGTTCAGTGCTTTGGCAGTTATTTCATCTCAGCAGTTGGCCAATCATCGATCCTGGACAGAGATCGTATTGCCAATGGATGTACGTAGTCTGTGTAAACCAAAGATAGGTTTAAATGTTATTGGGGCCTTTACAGCGATAACAACAGTGGAAGTTTCACCGCACAATTCTGGTGTGGGAGTTTTGGACTTGGCCATAGAAATACAAAATAATTTGAATGAAAGATTTAATCCCAGCGAGTTGAAAGGCTTGATTTTTGAGTCTAGTTGCAGGCTAAAAGATATCATGCAAGCTGCAAATGAATACTCCCATAAAAGAGAGTCATTTCCAGCGGGCATTTGTGTTTCCAATTTAGGCAGTATGAGAGGATTGTGTGGTGAATTGAAATATTTTGATATAGCTGCTGGTATGCTTGTTCAAAATCATGGTCACTACCCTATGATGGTGATTGCCTATACTACCAATCAAAATGGGGTATTTGTTTTTGGGTATTGTGAGCCACTTATTAGTAAAAATAGTGCGAAAGCTATGGCTGATCAGTATATGGAGTTATTGCAAGAGCTTGTTTGTTCCTCATGAGGTCTGAACTGATGAACCCTTGTTTGTTCAATTTTTAAATTGATATATTGCCGTTCATTTCCCCCCTTTCTCCTATACTGAATACTGATTGTGTAGCCTTTCTATACGACAACTTCCACCAATGTAGGGCTCAAACATGCACTTAGAGCCATTTTTTCTCGAGCGGCATTCCCAAGATACTAACTCTAAGAGGGTGACTGTCGGGTCGGATTTTGGGGGCCAAATTTCACTTTCTAAGCGGGGGAGCATCAAACCTCTGAGCAGTACTAGTGCTGACTTTCTATTGAGTAATATTGTCCGACAGGGTGAGAGATCCTTGTGATGTAGTTCGGTTGGATGAATATTAGTCATGAACTTTATCGGCATTTTTGATGAGTTATCGACCCTAATAAATTGTGATTGCTAGGAATTTTTACAAATTGATCAAAGTCATCAAATCATATGTAGCTAAGGCCTTGTGGTTATTTAGGAGTTTATTAATTAGCTGGCGGGAAAGAGTTAATTTCATAGTGCTTTATACAGATGATGGCACAAGGTTGTATCCTTCTGAAGAGATGGGTGATAGTACATTCCACTGGAGAGTAAACTTGTGAATGATGTGATTGTCATTGTAGGGCAAGGGCTCTATTTGGCTGTGGCAGCAATCATTGGTTTGGGTATTTCCCGGATATTAAGAATTGATAATACACTAGGATGCTTATTGGCTGGTGTATTGGCTGCTTTTCTGTTACCGGTAATCGATTATGATACAGGGTTGAGGGCAACCAGCTTAAGGGAATTGGTTTTTTTTGTGATTTTGCCCGTTCTAATTTTTGAGTCTGCTTGGCAGCTTGAGCCAAGGATTTTAAAGCGCTGGATTGGTCCGATTCTATTATTTTCGACTCTAGGGCTAGTCATTTGTGCCTTCCTGATCGCAGCAATTACCTATTATGGAATTGGCCATCCGGCGGGATTTCCCTGGATAGCGGCATTGTTGACTGGTGCTATTCTGGCGGCTACCGATCCTGTAGCGGTAGTGAATAAGTTGCGACAAGAAAAAACTGGGGAAGATTTACTTTCTCTTATTGAAGGGGAAAGCTTATTTAATGATGCCGCAGCAGTAGTCCTTTATTCTCTGGTCCTAGGGCTGGCCACTTACTCAATTGTACAGGGGACAGGTGTAAGCGCTGAGGCTCCATCGCTGAGTGTTAGTTCAGTAACGCTGTATTTCTGCATGATATTCTTTGGTGGCGTTGCTGTAGGCTTGATCTTGGGGTTGCTGACAACACTGGTTATTTTGTTCCTACGAACACCAAGTGCAGCATTAATGACTCTAGTGATTGTGGCTTTTGGTAGCTTTTACCTTGCGGAAAGCATTTTGCATGTATCTGGTATTATTTCTGTTATGACCTGTGCCATAGTGGCTAGAGCCTGCTTGCGAAAACAAAGGAAAACCTATCTGGTAGATGCAGAAACCACTTGGGAGTGGTTGGGGCTTCTCTTTACTTCAATTATCTTTGTGATCATGGGGTTGGTCATTACTTTCGAAATGTTTACCCATCAATGGTTGGCGATGTTAATTGCCACGGCCGCAGCACTGGGCGCTCGGGCCCTGTCGGTGGTGCTGGTAGCACCATTAACGCGCTTCGTAGGTCCGCCAATTCCAAAGTCTTGGCGACTGCTGATGAGTTGGGGAGGGTTGCGTGGAGTGATTGCTGTAGCCCTGGTACTTTCTCTTCCCGTTGAATTGCCCTACTGGTGGACTATCCAATCTATGGTTTTTGGTGTAGTACTTTTTTCCTTGCTAGTGCAAGGAACTACCAGCGGGCGTTTAATCAGAAAGCTGGATATCTAAAGCTTAACTACTGGATGTTTTCTGTCCGATTTTCAGGCAGGAGTAATCTGGGAAAAAGTTTGAGAGATATTTTTTATATTTCTGCTTAATTGTGTCGTGATTTGAGGTTTATCATTTGCTGTTGTGCTTTTCTATTTATGTTATGGCGGCTTTTAGTAAGAGCCTGCTTCAGGCAGGGATGATTTGAATGAGATAAACTGGTTGGCTGTAGTTTTCGGAGATTCAAGCATTGGTAAATGCCCAATGTCTTTGATCAGCTGTAGTTGGGAGTTAATAATTTCTCTTGATAGGATTGTGCCTGCGCTAGGATGAAGTATCCTATCCTTATCGCCCCAGGTAATTAAAGTAGGCTTGGAAAACCCCTTTAATCTTCCCTCTAGTGGAGATGAAAATTTGATACTTCCATCTTTAATCTGATGAATGTCTTTAAATATCTTTTGGTACAGTGAGAAGTTATTTTCAGCTATTTTTGATAGCTCTAATATTGCAAAGCCTGGTATAAAAGGTCTTTTGTGGAAAACATTATCTAATAGCGATTCATACTCCTCTCTGTTCTTGGACAGAATAACAGGTAATTCATCGCGTAAAATTTTCTCAAACATTGGACTGCTGGGTGAACTTTCCACTCCAAGAGGGTTTAAAAGCCATAAGCTATTTATCTTTTCTGGAAACTCTACAGCATAGTTTCCAGCTATGTATCCACCCATTGAATTGCCTGCAAGGTGAAAGTGCTCTAAACCCATTGCATTCACAAAGCTGTTCAGGCGTTGAGTTTGGGGTAGGACATCATAGTTTAAGTCTGGATCTTTAAAGCTCTCTCCAAATCCAGGTAAATCCGGTGCAATGATCTGAAAGTGTGGGGTTAAATATCTAGCTAAGCGAACCCAGTTATCTTTGTCAGCCCCGAAACCATGTAAGAGAACGAGCGGTGTACCTGACCCACCCTGCAAGTAACTAATTTCCCCCTCTTCAATTTCAATTTTTTTGAGCTTTAGGCCCGATATTTTTCTTTCAGCAAAAGTTCCAAGCGTGAAAAGTGTATGGGTAATGGAAGTTAAATTCATTGTATTGGTTGTAGTGGTTATAATTACTTAACTGAAAAATCGATGTTGCTCAATAGGACATTGATCATTCATTGATCAGCCCATTTGATTGATATCCACATTGGTTAGAAATTTTGAGTCAACGATTTAGTTGTTTGAAGTTTGTATAATCCTTCAATACTAACAGGGCTGTAAAGGCTATCAAATTGGAATGTATGATATGGACCTATTTTGGCACATAATATTTCCTCAAGAGAAGATGTTGGATTTCTGCTAACTTGCAGAGAAAGGATGCCGGGTTTAATAGATATGCTATGAGCATATTGCTAGGTTGCCATTGCCAGCCAGTGTTGTTTTTCGTGTCTAAAGCATTTAATTGCCAATCACTCTTTTTTAGATCAACATAATTGGATTGTCTAATGCTATCCATAATGCCACTGAGAGCAAGCTCAAAGAAAATAGCATTCCCTGTACTCTTTGGCTTCTATCATTAGTAGCGAATTTTGCGAGTGCACTTCCGAATACAATCCAGCAGAGGTGTGTTGATAGATTAAGGATAGTCATTAGTGCGATTAGTAATAGGATGGTTGTGGTGGGTTCGTACTGAAGGTTAGGCGCAAAGATAGAAAACATGGTAAATGTTATAATCCAGCCTTTAACGTTTAGAATTTGAATCAACATTCTATTCCATATTGAAATCTTCGGCGCTTCTCCCTGGCTCATTGGCGACTTAGGTTTGGCGAAATGATAAGTGAGATAGATTAGATAGATTACACCGCCAACTTGAAGTGCTCTTAAGGCAAAAGGGTCGCTGGTTAACCAAGTCATTAAGCCAAAGCCAACTAAGAACCCTTTCACAATAAAAATAAAATCTATTCCGGCCATTAGTGGCAGTGACCTGCGGATACCCAAGCTTGCGCCGGCTGCAGCGAAGGTGATATTGGCAGGACCAGGGCTAAAGATAAGTGGAAACATAACAGCCATCCACGCGAGAACAAATTTCATACTCATAAGACGTACCTATGCCAAACATTCAGAAGTTACCAGTTGAGGGTTGTGGAAACAGCTTTACTGGCGGTGAGGGATGAGTCTATAGAGAGGAGCTATTACTATCTTGTATAAAATTGCGCTATATCGATTTTAGATAACGCCCAGGCGTAATACCAAAAGTCTTCTTGAAGTTTCTACTCATATGGCTTTGATCAAAGAAACCACACTCGGTTGCTGCTGTGGCAGCATTTAGCCCTTGCTGTAGCAAAAGGCGGGCCTGATGAATTTTGTAAAGAACCAAAAATTGATGGGGAGCTATACCATAGTGCTTGCTAAAGCAGCGGATTAATTGGTATTGGCTCATTTCCGTGAGCTGACATAGTTGCTCAAGGGTTACGTTGTATTGCCAGTGATCACACAAATAGTTGCGGATTTTTATTGCAGCTGAGATATCTTTTGTATTTCGAGGGCTGATGTTCTGGTCGCCATGATTGGCGAATAGCTTGGTAAGCGCCAACGTTAAAAGGCTATCTACGGCAAGCGGTAAGTGAGTACCATTCAGGCTGCAGTGAAGTTGAACGAGTAGCTTGAAAAGCTCAGGATCATGAATAATAGGGCCCTTAAGGAAAGGCATCGGGGTTTTACCAGGGCTACTATGTTGCCGCAATATTTGTGTAACCAGCTTTGTATCAAAATAAAACATCCGGTAATGCCAGCCTTGCTCGCTACCGCTGTAACCTGTATGTATTTCACCGGGGTTAATGGCGACAATGTTCCCCTGGGGGATGATATTACTTTGCCCGCGATAATCTAATTTCTCCGCGCCTGCCTGGATAATGCCAATGGCTAATTCATCGTGCCAATGTTTATTAAAGGCAAAACTGCGAAAGTGTGCATGAAATAGTTCTATGCCACTGTGTTTTGGGCTACGCCAAATCGCCGAAAATTCCTTTTGCATCTATAGGTCTAATTCATCAGATCTTATTTATCAATACAGCTGTTTCAGCTGCGAGCATTACAAGATACAAAAAGAGGAAGAGCTGGGCAAAAAATCTATTAGTAGAGGGGAAAGCGGGAGGTAAGGCCGTGGAGTTATCCACGGCCAAGAGCAATAGTTATTGCCAGTTGAGGATCACTTTGCCGGACTCACCAGAGCCCATGGTGTCGAAGCCTTTCTGGAAATCGTCGATTGGGAACTGGTGGGTAATAATCGGGGTCAGGTCCAGACCGGATTGAATCAGGCTGGCCATCTTGTACCAGGTTTCGAACATTTCGCGGCCGTAGATCCCTTTTATGATCAAACCTTTGAAGATGACCTGGCTCCAGTCAATAGCCATTTCGCCGGCGGGAATACCGAGCATGGCGATCTTGCCACCGTGGTTCATTGCCTCGAGCATATCGCGGAAGGCAACGGGAACCCCGGACATCTCCAAGCCCACATCGAAGCCTTCGCTCATGCCCAATTCTGTCATCACATCTTTAAGGTTTTCCTTGGAGACATTCACGGCACGGGTGGCCCCCATCTTGCGGGCCAGATCCAGGCGATATTCGTTGATATCAGTGATGACCACATGGCGTGCGCCAACATGTTTGGCGACTGCTGCGGCCATAATGCCGATAGGACCGGCGCCGGTGATCAATACATCTTCGCCCACCAGATCGAAAGAGAGGGCGGTGTGTACGGCGTTACCGAGGGGGTCAAAAATGGAGGCCAGCTCATCGGAGATGTTGTCTGGAATTTTAAAAGCGTTTAGTGCCGGAATAACCAGGTATTCGGCAAAAGCGCCCTGGCGGTCCACACCAACACCGTAAGTGTTGCGGCAGAGGTGGCGGCGGCCGGCGCGGCAGTTGCGGCAGTGGCCACAGGTGATATGGCCTTCGCCGGAAACGCGGTCGCCAACTTCAAAACCGGCAACTTCCTGGCCCATACCAACCACTTCACCCACATATTCGTGCCCCACTACCATGGGCACTGGGATGGTCTTTTGCGACCACTCATCCCAGTTATAAATATGCATGTCGGTGCCGCAGATGGCGGTTTTGTGAATTTTGATCAGCAGGTCGTTATGGCCCGGCTCGGGGATTTCCACATCGGTAAGCCAAATACCCACTTCAGACTTCAATTTAGAAAGTGCTTTCATTGTCATTAAAACTACAAAAAGAAAGGCGCAGCACCATCTGGCAATAGGATTGATCCGTTGTTAGACAGCGCCGCGATTATTTGGGAATTAAATAATTTTCAGCTCGCGGCCCACTTCAATGAAGGCATCAATGCACTGATCGAGTTGCTCTTGAGTGTGTGCCGCAGACATCTGGGTGCGAATACGGGCTTGGCCTTTAGGTACTACAGGGTAGAAGAAGCCCACTACATAAATGCCGCGCTCCAGCATCTTGTCTGCCATTTTCTGAGCCAGAGCGGCATCGCCGATCATGACCGGAATAATTGGATGGTCGGCACCAGCCAGGGTGAAGCCAGCTTCGGACATACGCTTGCGGAAATACGCAGAGTTTTCGCGTAACTGCTCCCGCAGTTCGCCACCTTCCATTAGCATATCGAGCACTTTCAGGGAGGCAGTGACAATAGCTGGGGCTACTGAGTTGGAGAACAGGTAGGGGCGAGAGCGCTGGCGCAGCAGATCGATAATTTCCTTGCGGCCAGAGGTGAAACCGCCGGAAGCACCGCCCAGGGCCTTGCCCAGAGTGCCAGTAATAATATCGATACGATTGATGACATCACAGTATTCGTGGGTGCCGCGGCCGTGTTCACCGAGGAAGCCTACCGCGTGGGAGTCGTCGACCATCACCAGGGCATTGTAGCGGTCAGCCAGATCGCAAATCGCTTTTAGGTCGGCGATCACACCATCCATGGAGAAGACACCATCGGTGGCGATCAGCTTGGTTTTGGCGCCTTCGGCGTCAGCTGCCTGTAGTTGTTTCTCCAACTCCGCCATATTGTTGTTGGCGTAGCGGTAGCGCTTGGCCTTACACAGACGAACGCCATCAATAATTGAAGCGTGGTTCAGGGCATCGGAGATTATTGCATCCTCTGGACCCAGCAGGGTTTCGAAAAGGCCACCATTGGCATCAAAACAGGAGGTGTAGAGGATGGTGTCTTCGGTGTGTAGGAATTCCGACAGGCGCGATTCCAGTGCCTTGTGGATGTCCTGGGTACCACAGATAAAGCGCACTGAGGCCATACCGAAACCGTACTGGTCCAGGCCTTCTTTGGCGGCTTTGATCAGGTCCGGGTGATCGGCCAGGCCCAGGTAGTTATTGGCACAGAAGTTCAGTACCTGGGTGTCGTTGTTCACCTGTATCTCGGCGGCCTGCTGGGAGGTAATGATCCGCTCCCGCTTATAGAGGCCGTCGGCTTCGATTTGTTTTAGCTCGTTGCGCAGGTGCTCAAAGAATTGTTCTGGCTTGGACATGATATTGTTTTTAGCTCCTGTCGGGTGCTCGTGGCACTAGGTATCTGGCGCGAATCAAAATGGCGCCACTGGATTCTCGTTTATCCCGCCAGCTCGCAGGCCTTGTGGGCAGTGATTGGCTGCTCACTGGCACGGCAGCTGGTGGCGAATTTTAAAGCTTCTTCCGCGGTGTCGAACAGTAGTTGCCACAACAATTGCCGATCGGCCCGTCTCACGGCTCTCACCGCGGTGCGGCTGCGTTGGTTGGCAATTTGAATTTCTATAATGTCTTTACTGGATAACGGTGATTCGGACATGGTCCCTCCAAGGGTAAAACTTTGGAGGGCTGACGTGGAAGCGGCGAAAGGGTATTCGCTAATCCGGTTGGATTGCTCTTGTAGAGCCCCATCCTCCCCGCAGGCTTTGGTGTGCCAGCAGAGAGAGAACCACCTTGCCCCGGTCGGCAGGTTGGCGTTGGCGTCAGCCACTCTCGTGATGTGCGAGCAAAGATAGCGGGGAGGGGATTGGCAGTCAACTGCACCGCCCACGATTGCAGGCGGTGCAGAAGTTTATGCCGGCAGTTGCACGGATTTCAGTTCGATAAACTCGCCGAGGCCGGCCTCGCCAAATTCGCGCCCATTGCCAGAGCGCTTGTAGCCGCCAAAGGGTGCGTCGTAATTAAACTCGCCGCCATTGACGAAACATAGGCCTGCCTCGATGCGGCGCACCAGAGGCATGGCGCTCTCTGCATCTTTTGCCCAAACACCGCTGGATAGGCCGTATTCGGTGTCATTGGCGATGGTAATTGCTTCATCCATATCCTTGTAAGGGATCAGGCAGGTCACAGGGCCAAAGATCTCTTCGCGGGCGATGCTCATATCGTTGTGTACATCGGCAAATACCGTGGGCTTCACATAAAAGCCCTTCTCCAGCCCAGAGGGCACCTCGGCGCCGCCAGTGACCAGGCGTGCACCCTCGTCGATACCCTTCTGGATATAGCCGCGCACTATCTCGCGCTGGCGCGCGGAAGAGAGTGGGCCCATAAAGGCATTTTCATTGGTGCCCATGGCGATGTCTTCGGCCACCTGGCGGGCGATTTCTACCGCTTCGTCATAGCGTTCGGCAGGTACCAGCATACGGGTGAGAGCGGTACAGGTTTGGCCACTGTTGATAAACACATCTTCGCAGCCCCAGCGTACGGCGGCTTCCAGATCTGCATCGGGGGTGATAATCAGAGGGGACTTACCACCTAATTCCTGGGTTACGCGCTTCACCGTAGGCGCAGCGGCCTTGGCCACTTCCACACCGGCGCGAGTGGAACCGGTGAAGGAGACCATATCGATACCGGGATGGGCAGAGAGCGCCGCACCCACTTCGGAGCCAGCACCGGGTACCAAGTTGAATACGCCGGCGGGGACCCCGGCCTCTTCAATAATTTCCGCCATCACAAAATCCTGCAGCGGTGTGATCTCGGCGGGCTTGGTGATCATGGTGCAGCCGGCGGCCAGGGCCGGGGCCACTTTGCCCACAAACTGGTGCAGTGGGTAGTTCCAGGGAGTGATAAAACCACACACGCCCACGGGCTCGCGGAACAGAACGGAATGGCCGGCCTTCTCTGTTTTTTCCATTTCCGCGGTGCGCTCGGCGTAGTAGCGCATGGCATAGATAGGGCCATCCACGTGCAACCAGCGGGTGATGTGTTCGGGACAGCCGAGTGCCTGGGATACGGCTTGTACCAGATCTTCCTTGCGCTTTTCCATACCGTCGGCGATGGCGTTAAGCAGTTCGCGGCGCATCTGTGCGGTGCTGTTGCGCCAGCTGTGGAAGGCTTGGCGCGCGGCTTCCACGGCGAGATCCACATCTTCGGCCGAGCCTTCGGCCACTTGGCAGATTAATTCTTCGGTGGCCGGGTTGATCACCGGGTGAGTCCCGGTACCCAGGGGCTCGCGCCATTCGCCGTTAATAAACAACTTGCCTGTGGGCAGTTTGCTGAGATCTGTCATGTCACGCTTCCATTTATTCTGCGCCTGAAGGCGCGCTGATTTCGATCAGGGTTGGGGTCTGGCGGCCCAGGGCATCGGCTACTGCGTGTGCCAATTGGTCGGGCTGGTCGATACGACAGCCCTCGGCACCAAAGGCCTTGGCCAGGGCGACAAAATCCGGGGTGCTCAGGTTTACACCTTCCTGCGGTACTTCCGCCGCATCCATAAAGTCGCGGATTTCGCCGTAGCCGGCGTTGTTCCATACCAGGATGGGCAGAGGTAAGCATTGCTCAACGGCCACAGCCAATTCACCCAGGGTAAACATCAGGCCCCCATCGCCAATCAGGGCGATCACATCTCGCTCGCTAGAGAGCTTGGCGCCAACTGCCGCAGGCAGGGCGAATCCCAGGGTGCCATAACCGGTAGTGCAGGTCACATGGCTGCGCGGATGATACAGGGGCAGGGCGTGGTTAGTGTTATAGGCCAGCTGGGTGGAGTCTGTCACCAGGATACCGTTTTCCGGCAGGGCTTCGCGCAGGGCCACAACCCAAGGGAAGCGTTGTTCGGAGCCATCCCACCACTCTTTGCGGCAGTCCTTCAGTAACTGGGCAACCTCTTTCACAGACTGTTCGCCTGCTGTTGTATCGCGTTGGGCCAGCGCGGCCTCCAATTGCTGCAGGCTCTCTTTGGCGTCTGCACAGATGGCCAAGTCTGGTTGGGCGTTGCATACCAGCTGTGCAGCATCTATATCGATACGAATCAGTTTGCCGGAGAAGGCGTAATTATCCCGCACCAGGTTGCGATCGGTTTCGGATAACTCGGTGCCTACGGCCAGCACTACATCCGCACTCTCCACGCGGTTGCGCACACAATCGAAACTCAGGTTGGCACCGCCACACAGTGGATGGCGTTCATCTACAACGCCCTTGGCGGCGAGTGACAGAAACACCGGTGCAGCGATTTTCTCGGCGATTTGGGTGGCCGCCTCTCCGGCGCTCTGGGCGCCGCCACCGAGGAGGATGACCGGGCGCTGGGCGGATTGCAGCCAGTCGGCGGCAGTGGCGATAGCGGCAGTATTTGCTGCTGGGGCCATAGCGGCTGGTGCGGCTTTGTAATCTTCCAGCTGGCCGGGCATGGGAGCCGGGAACAGGTCGATGGGGATTTCGATATGCACTGGGCCCGGGCGACTGGATTGCAATAGCTGGAATGCCCGTGCCATCACCTCAGGTAATTGCTCTGCCTGGGTGAGCGTGTGTTGCCAGATACAGAAGCCGCGGCTGGCATCGCTCTGTTGTGGCAGTTCGTGCAGGCGGCCGCGGCCCATGCCCAGGTCTTCGCGGCGATTGATTGCGGAGATCACCAGCATGGGAATCGAATCGGAATAGGCTTGCGCCATGGCGGTGGCGGCGTTGGTGAGACCGGGGCCGGTGATCAGGAAGCAGACACCAATCTTGCCACTGGCACGGGCATAGCCATCCGCCATAAAGGCGGCACCCTGTTCGTGGCGCGGAGTGATATGTATCAGGTCACTGCCGGGCAGACCTCGGTACAGTTCGATGGTGTGGACACCGGGGATGCCGAAGACTTTTTCCACCTGGTAGTCGCGCAGCAGGCGCATGAGCACCTGGGCGCATGTGGGCGCAGAGGACATAGCCACCATTTTCCTTATTTGTGTAAAAATGCCGTGAGCCTAGCGGCCCACTAAAAAGCACGCAAGCGCCCGCAGAGTCTGCACCTGCGAGGGGAAATACGCAGGAAAATTGAGATTCGTCCCGTATCGCGACAGGAAACTTGGCGCCCGAGCCGCAAGATTCCTTGTGTAAAGGGAGTTGCGATACAAGAAGATTTGTCGCGTAGCTGGAATAAAAATCGCTTTGCTTCAGCTGGCTGGATATATTTTGAGCTTGAATAACTTAGGAAGTAGCACCATGGAAATCGATCAATGGCGTCGTGAATATCTGCTTGGCGGTTTGCGCCGTTCGGAGTTAAAAGCCACCCCGGTGGAGCAGTTTCGCGAATGGCTTGAGGAGGCACTGGCGGCCAAACTTTCTGACCCTAGTGCCATGTGTCTGGCCACGGCCGATAGCAGCGGCCAGCCCTCCCAGCGCATTGTATTGCTAAAAGGTTTTGACGAGCGCGGCTTTGTTTTTTACACAAACCTGCAGAGCAAAAAAGCGCATGATATGGAGAAGAACCCGCAGGTATCCCTGCTGTTCCCCTGGCACAGCCTGGAGCGCCAGGTCATTGTTAGCGGCAATGTGGAGTCTGTGACGCGTGAGGATGCCGAGCAGTATTTCCAGTCCCGGCCACTGGAAAGCCAGCTGGCCTCCTGGGCCTCGCGCCAGAGCCAGCCACTGTCATCCCGTGAGGAGCTGCAAAAACAGTTTGACCAAGAAAAGGCGCGCTTTGCAGATGGACAAGTGCCGCTGCCAGATTTTTGGGGCGGTTATCGGGTAGTGCCACATGCGGTGGAGTTTTGGCAGGGTGGTGCCAATCGCCTGCACGACCGCTTTATTTATCGCGCCGATGATAGCGGTTTGTGGACGCTGGATCGCTTGTCTCCCTAATGGCCGCAGAACTTTAGCTAAAGTGTGGCGTGAAAAATTTGAGCGGGGTTATGACTCCGCTTTTTGCTTTGATTTTTATCATTTTACTTTCTGGCAAAATAGAAAAGGGTAATGAATGTTTGCCAAATTAAAAAAGCTTACCCGTGAAAATGTCATTTTACGGCTACAGATTAAATAGATGTTTTATTCTAGAAACCCTGCATTTATTAGTAGGGCGGATCAGGCCTTTTTTTCGCCTTCGCGATTGAGAAAGTCCAAGCCTTTGATGAGAGCCTCAACCCGGCTTTCTACAAAACAATCCTCGTCCATCCAATCCCGGATATGTAATTTCTCCAACCTGTCCAGTGTTGGCTCATTGGGGCAGTACAGATAGACTTTGCAGCCCAAACTAATGGCATCACGCATGGTGTTTTCCAGTGCCAATGCCGCGGTGGTATCAATCATGGGCACTGTGCTCAAATCCATAATGATGACTTTAAATTTACCCACTGCGGCTTGCTGGCGAGTAATGGCCTTGGATACCCCAAACAACATTGGGCCCGATAAAAAGAAAAACAGGATCTGTCCTTTTGACTGCCGCAGCATCTCCCGTTCCCGCCGGTTGAGAGGATCGCCTTCCTCGACACCGGAAATCGCTTTAACACTTTTTTCCTGAATACGGCTGAGCCGCTCAATGGTGATGATATTGACAAGGAAAACACCGATGGCCACAGCGTAAATCAAGCCCACAAACACGGTCATCAACAGAACGCTGTACATAATAAAGGTTGGGAATATTGCCACCTGGTGATGGTGAACGCGTCGGATATAACTCCAGTCGAGAATATTAATGCCGACGAACACCGCGATACCGGCTAATACCGCCATAGGAATTGGTTGCGTCAGGGGGGCAAACCAGAGCACTACCAGCAGTAGGATCAGCGCACGCACTATACCGGCCAGAGGAGAGCGCGCCCCTACCTGAATATTCACCACGGTCCCCATAGTGGAACCCGCGCCGGGCAGCCCGCCAAACAAACCGGATACGGTGTTAGCGATGCCCTGGCCGATCAATTCCCGGCTGGGGTTGTGCTCCCTGCGCGTCAGGCTGTCCGCTATCACCGCAGTTAACAGGGTATCGAGACAGCCCAGAGTGCCGAGCACCAACGCTTCAATCAGCATGGTGGACAACATATCAAAAGTGATGTCGGGTAAAACCAGGGAGGGCAAGCCACTGGGAATTTCGCCGATGCGCCGGATCTCTTCGTTGTCGAACAACACCATGGAAAGCAAGGTAATGGTGACTAGTGCCACCAGTTGGGGGGGAACCAGCTGTTTGAGTTTCTTTGGTAAAAAAAACAGCATTCCGAGGGTGAGCAAACCGAGGAAGAGTTCCCCATAGTGGGTATTTCTGACTAGCTCCGGCAATTCCTGTACGGTTTCCATCGGCCCGCCAGGGGGCGTGGGCTGGCCGAGTAACGGACCAATCTGCAAAATTACCAGAATAATACCCACCCCGGACATAAATCCTGAGACCACGCTGTAGGGCATCAAGACAATATATTTGCCAAGCTTTAACGCCCCCAAAGCAATTTGAAAAATGCCCGCCATGATGACCACGGTAAAGGCCATTGCCAGTCCCTGGTCTGGGTGCTCTGCCATCATGGTGGTGATCACCGCAGCCATTACTACTGTCATGGCACCGGTAGGCTCAGAGATTAAGGTTCGGGTACCCCCAAACAAGGAGGCAAATAGCCCGATCAGAATGGCCCCCCACAGCCCTGCACTGGCTCCTGCCCCGGAAGCAACCCCAAACGCCAGTGCCATGGGTAGCGAAACCACGGCTGTGGTAACTCCACCAAAGAGATCCCCTTTGAGGTTCACTCCTTCAAATCTACCCGTCAACAAGGCCGCGCCTCTTCGTGAGTTTCGAATGACTCTAAGGATATGGCAGTTATGTGGAACTGCCAGAAGGAGGGTTGTTCTACGGCCAGTCTATTTGTGTGGTTTTCAGCACTTGCCTTTCGTGTGCTTGCACTCTCTGGCTATTTTTGTGCAGGGACGCTTAGAATATCGCGCCAACCAGATTGCGGGAAATACCGTATAAAAACCCGTTGGTACGACTGTGCTTGATCAAGTTTTAAGAAAAATAGGTAGGGGGATTTATGGCCATTATTGGTATTGACCTGGGTACCACCAATAGCGCCTGTGGGGTTTTAACGGAAGATGGCGTGAAGCTGATTCCCAATCGCCTGGGAGAGGCCTTGACCCCATCGGTGGTTGGTTTGGATGACACTGGCAAGCTAGTGGTGGGGAAAACCGCAAAAGAGCGCCTGATCAATCACAGTGATACCACCGTTGCCGCCTTTAAGCGTCTGATGGGCACCGATCATCAAGTCAAACTGGGTCGCCAGCAATTTACCGCAACCGAACTTTCCGCCTTGGTACTGCGCTCTCTCAAAGAGGATGCCGAGGCTTTCCTGGGGGAAGAGGTCAGCGAAGCGGTGATCAGTGTGCCCGCCTACTTTAACGATAACCAGCGCCAGGCGACAAAATTGGCTGGAGAGCTGGCAGGCCTCAAGGTAGAGCGCCTGATCAACGAGCCTACCGCTGCGGCAATTGCCTACGGTCTACACGATAAGCGGGAGGGGAATTTCCTGGTGCTAGACCTGGGCGGTGGTACCTTCGATGTCTCCATCCTGGAATTCTTCGATGGCATTATGGAAGTACATGCCAGTGCTGGGGATAACTACCTGGGCGGTGAGGATTTTGTTGAGGCAATGATCGACAGCGTTCTGGAAGAATTGCAGCTGAAAAAATCTTCCCTGAAACCGCGCGAACTGCAGAATCTATATATGCAGATGGAAACGGCCAAGCGCCGTATCAGCCAGCAGGCAGAGCAGTTACTTAAATTAAACCTCGGTGGACGTGAACTCGAATGGAAAGCGACTCCCGAATGGTTTGAGAAACTCAGCACTCCGTTGCTGCTGCGAGCCAAGCGCCCGATTGAGCGCACCATGCGCGATGCCGATTTGCCACCCGCTAAAATTGACGAAGTGGTATTGGTGGGTGGCTCCACCCGCCTGGCCCTGTTCCGCTCTATGGTGGGGCGTATGTTTGGCCGCTTACCCTCCTGCCACCTGGACCCAGATACCGTTGTCGCCATGGGAGCGGCTATTCAAGCCGGGCTCAAGGAAAAAAACTCCGCGTTGGATGATATCGTCCTCACCGATGTATGCCCCTACACCCTGGGTACCGGCATAGTGAACGAAGACAGCCCGCAGTTGGGCAATTACTTCCTGCCGATTATTGAGCGCAACACCGTGGTACCTGTCAGTATTGTGCGCAGTGTCTGCACTGCCCGCGATGATCAGAGTGAAGTCTGTATCGATATTTACCAGGGGGAAAATCGCCTGGTAAAGAAAAATGTCTACCTGGGCGAACTCACGGTGCCGGTACCCAAGAAACCCCGGGGCGAGGAAGTGGTGGAAGTGCGCTACAGCTACGATATGAACGGTTTGCTGGAAGTGGATGTCACCGTCGTTTCCACTGGCAAAACATTTAATAAGCTAGTGGAATTTACGCCGGGCGCCCTGAATGAACAGGATAAAGCCCAAGCCCTGGAAAAACTGGCCAAGCTCAAGTTTCATCCCCGTGAAGATGAGGAAAACCGGGCGCTGCTCGCCCGTGGTGAGCGCTTGTATGAAGCGAGCCTCGGCGAGCAGCGCGATTATATTGCTCAATTACTCGCCAGCTTCGATCGGGTTTTGGATAAACAAAACCTGGTGGAGATTGGTAAGGCGCGTGCTGAACTCACTGAAATTTTCGATAAGCTCGACGGTGAGGATTGGATTTAATGAGCCCCTGGGAGATACTCGAGCTAGCGCCCTGCGATGATGCGCGGGCAATCAAGCGCGCCTACGCAAAAAAACTGAAGCAAACCCGCCCGGATGAAAAGCCTGAAGAGTTTCAGCAGTTACATAGCGCCTATAAATGGGCCCTGAAAGCCGCTGAGGAGCTTAAAGAAGAGAAAAAGGAAAGTGAGGAACCGCAAAGTACCGAGGTGCTTGCGGAAGTTGCCAGTGTTGAGCGGGCTGCACTCTCCCCTGAGGCCGTGCAGGCAGAGCCCCAGGTGCAACAAAATAGTGAGCCAAATCATCAAGACCACTCCCCAATCTCTTCAGAAGCTATTGAGCAAGCTCCATCAAAAGTCTCTCTTGACCTGAACCAAGCCCAGGATCAGGAAGCTGGGGGTGAGAGACAGCAGGGGGCCTCGACAGAGAAACATGCTGATGAGCAGCATTCTGAAGGTAAGAATGCACAAGAAGATAATGTGCAAGAAAATCCTATTGAAGAGGATGACACTGAACAAGACCCACAGCGAGCACTGCGAATTGCCGAGTACCATCAGGTGTTGGAGCAAGTGGATAGGCTGCTGCAAGAACCCAGTAATTTCAATGTAAAAGAGCATTGGCGTTTTCTCACCGATACACCCTATATGCTCGATGAGGAATATAATTGGAATCTGGGCCTCTCAATCTTCGAACGTTTTGCCAGAATAAATTTGCAGGCCAGTGAAGCTACCTCTAAAGGTAAAAAACAAGCTCAGGTTTCTAACAATATTCTTCAGTACTGCAATAGCTTGTTCGACTGGAATGGTAATGCCTCCTATTTATACGGCGCCTTGGATGAGTCCCTTTGTGATTGCATATTTAATTCGCTGCAAAGCGAAGAAGTTACTGTAGACCCCGCCCAAGGGCTTAGAGGCGGGCGCAAGCTGATCCGGCAGAAAATCACCCAGCCGGAGGAAACCTATGATCAATACTACTTTGGCCACTTGCTGGCCCGAGGCGTAGCGGTCTTACTGGATGTATTGTTGTTGTACGTCGCGGTTGGCTTTATCGCCTCCATTGTGATGATGAAGGTTTACGATATGCCAGAAGGCGCCGCCACAACCATGGCGTTGGGAATCTGTTGCCTGGCCTATCTGCTGATGGCCTGGATTGCAGAGAGCTCCCGCTTTCAGGCGACGCCGGGTAAATATTTGATGGGTTATAAGGTCACCAACAAAAAATTTGAGCGAATAGGCTATGGCCACGGCCTTTGGCGCCTACTGAGCTTCACTCTCACCCTACCGCTGGGAAAGATCGGTTGGTTGATTAACTGCTTCTTAGGTGGAAACCTGATGCACGACCGCCTCAGCTCAAGCCATGTCATCAACATGCGTAAATCCCGCGAGGAGTATTTGCGGAGATTGCGGGGGGAGGATTGATGGCTGTCGTCTCAAAAGAGAATGCTGCGCACTACTCCTGGGGGGAGGGCTGCGATGGCTGGCACTTGGTACGAACCAATTCTCTCAGTGTGATTCAGGAGAGAGTGCCTCCTGGTTGCTCAGAAGTTCGACACCTGCACCGGCAATCTGAACAGTTTTTCTTTGTACTACAGGGCACGGCCACTATTGAATGTGATGGCGAAGAGTATTTACTCTCTCCCGGCCAGGGTTTGCATATAGCCGCTGGGATTCCTCATCAGCTGTTCAATATGGCTTCTATAGATTTGGTTTTTATCGTTACTTCAACGCCGCCTAGCCATGGGGATCGGGTGGAGTTGTAGAGCAAATTTATTAGTGCAATAAAGACTTGATTAGCTGCTTGCTCCTTTGTAAGCAGTTTTGCTTTTCTAGAGGTGATATGACATTTAAAGCAGATGTTCTTGCGGCAGCCAAACTGAAGGCGGAAGAGCTTGAAGATTGGAAGTTTGTATCTAAACGGTATCGATATCGCCCAACGAAATTTTGCGATCTATTAATAGATCCTTTCTGGACTTTTTGTGGCTCTCCTGCGTCGGTAACAATGCAGCCGGCTGCAGGTGTATACATCAAAGAGGTGGAAGATATTTTATCTCATTTATCCGGTCTCTCTTTGAGTCGGGTTCCTACTTTTTCAGTAAGTGTTAGAGATATTGATTTGGAAACCCCTTATAGCCAAACAACTTACGCTAAAGATTTTGATAGCCAAGAAAAAGCTGTGGCACATGTTATGCGTGATCTGGCTAATATAATCGGGTTTGGGGAGGCGTACTTAAGAAAGCAATATTGTCTAAATAGCCAAGAGTCATTTTACCTAAGTGTCCCTGAAAAAACACGTGGTATCTGGGCTTCATACTACTGCATTGTGCGTGGATTGCTTGGAGATACGGATTATATAAAACGAGTACTTCGCAAAGAAATTGATCCTAAGGGCTATCAGGATCTAGAGCTTATAGGTAAGATATTCGATTATTTTTCCTAAAAAATAGCTGTAAGGTTGGGTGAGTTATCTTTTTGTGGTGGGTTGTTAATTACTTGATATGTAATTTCTGGTGAGTTTTCTATTCAAGTTTTTGTTGTGCGACTGTAGATAACGGAATTGAGGTTTAATATGAATGTTTTGTTAATAGTTGGGGCTGTTGCTATATTGGTTGCACTTTACCGTGCAGCAACCAGTAAGAATATACCGCAAAGCCCGGCGGCATGTGGTATAGCATTCTTTATCGTTACTGCGGGTTTGGCCTCTTGGTTGTATCTATTATCTGCTATTCCTTTCTATTCCCTGTACTTGCTGTTGAGTATTATCTCATTACCCCTGATATTGTTATTGGGTGGTGCTATGGCGGCGCGCACAAGTGAGGATACTGCCTCAATGAATGCCAAAATTGTATTGGCTGTTGCAGCAGTCCCCTATTTGCTGGTTACCTTTATTGCTTTTATGAATTCTTCTGGGTGGGCCATTATTTATGCATTAGCAATATATATTCCCTGTATTATTGGTGGGCGATATATTGGCAGTAAATATTTGCAAGTAAAATGATGTAGAGATGGGTGGCCTTGTCGCTTCTATTGTGATAGTAAGATGGTGCGCGTAGCTACTTATGGGACTGGAAATCCGTTACCTGGCTTATCTATTGATGGCCTGGATCGCAGAGAGCTCCCGTTTTCAGGCGCCCCCCGGTAAATGCTTGACGATTATCAACAACAAATTTAAGTGAATAGACTATGACCACGGTTTCTGGCAGCTATTGAGCATCTTCTTGTCGCTGGGCAAAATCTACTGGTTGATTGACTGTTTCTTAGGTGGAAACCTAAAGCACGACCGTCTCGGCTCAAGCCTGGTTATCAATATACTTAAATCCGGTGAGTTCTAATTGCGCAGATTGCGGGGAGATCATAAAAATTATGACGCTATAGATTAACAGGTGGGGTCTTTGATATATTTCCGCCTCTAAGGCTATGATTTAAAAAATTTAAAGAGAGTTAATAGATGGGTAAAATTTTACATTCTGCCAAGTGGTTATTCAGTGGTTTAGTTTTACTGAGTGGGCAGGCTCTTTCTTATGATGTGGGGAGTAGTCCTGTTGAGTATCTTCGTACCTATAAGGGATATGCTGTTGCCACTCTTACCGATGAGGGGCCGAACCCTAACGGTTGTACTGCGACTTGGAAGAATTGGGGGGCTGGAAGGTATATAGCTATTGAGTTTGACACAGAAGAAGGTCAAGAGATGTACAGCGCCTTACTGGCTGCCTACTTAAGCGGAAACAAGGTGGCCTTTGGCGCTTATGACGGTAAAGATCGCTGTAAGGTTTGGAATGGAACAAATACTATTCCTGTTGCTTATCGAATAGATATTCTACGTAAATAGTAATAATTTTGTAGAGTGATCATATCTTTTTAGATAGCGTGTGTTAGTCCTTCAGAAGAGGCGGTTCCAACATAGAATCGTTCCATTTTGAGACTGTAAATATTCTATGTAGTAACAATCAATTCTTTAAATTGTAAGTTTATATAAGCGTTAATGTGTGGGTGAAATGAAATATGTATTGGTTTTGGCTTTATCTTTGATTTCCTCGGTAAGTGCAGCTGATTGGTATCAGGGGAAGTTAGAATATGTTGGGGTGGGTTATGACGGGGAGACAATAACTTTTTCTCAGGTTGGAGTTTCGAGAAATAATTGCACCTGTTACCCTGCGTGGCCAACAAGGAATTGTCTTGATAGAAGTCGTGATAGCTTTGATCAAGAATATGCTTTCTTATTGTCAGCTAAAGCTCGGGGGGTAAGTGTGTCAGTGAATGTTGATGAAACCACCTGTAGGGTTATTGGAATGTTCGAGAAGTAGAGTCGGTCTTAAGTAGTAATAAGTGGCTTTGGAGCTTATGATGACAGAGACCACTGTAAGGCTTGGAGTGGGCGAATATTTTTCCTGTTGCTTATCGAATAAAATTTCTGCGTGAATAGTAGTAGTCAGCCTAAGTGATCATCTGCATTTAAATGACGGTATGTGATCCCTACAAAAGAGGTGGTGTAAGTATAACATCACCTCTTTTTAGTTTTAAATTATCAGAATTAAATGTAGCGAGCATTCGCAGCTGGTGGGTATCTTTATTTAAATGGGGTGCAAAGACTTCACTCTCTCCATATTTGAATGGAGATTAATTCAGCACGATTTCCTGCGCAGACATCAGATACATAGATTGCTACAGGTTTGTTTGCCATTTGCGCGGCCAAGGCAATGGATAATATTTGATCCATCATTGCGTTATTGTTCTTACTGACATATACACTACTTCCCCAGTTGCAATTTGGTGCCGTGTCGCTATAGGTGATAACTCTATCGAAGTTGATTACAATTCCGTCTTTACTCCACCCGGTTTCAATCCATCTAATATAAAGTTTATTTTCCTGGTCTGACTTAGCGCCAGCTTGAGCAAAGCTAGAAAGTAATAGGAGGAATACTAAAGCTGTTGTCTTCATTACTGATTTTAACCTTTATGTGTAAATAGATATAGATGTGATAAATATATGTTAGTTGTAAGATATGGTTAGACTGGAAATAAAAAGCAGTCATTTGTTACTGTAATGACTGTAACCTGCTAATAGATGACTGCTTTTAGAGTTACTTTAATTTGAATACAAATAGACAGAACTTATCTTTGGATATTGATTAGACTGCCCGCCGCATCCACTTACCCAGAAATTTACCTTTTTGTTGGCTAACTGAGCGGCTAAAAGAGTTGAATGCAAAGCTTCATAGTTAGCAGTATCCGGTTGAAGTGCATAGTAACTACTATTGGGGCAGCTATCGGGGTTGTTTTTACTTCCAGGTTGTGCGCCATCTAGAGCGGGTAGCCGAACCATCGTCCAGCCTCCATGGACATACATAACCTCAATTACACCAGTGTCAGTAGAACCACCAGTGGAAAAGGCAAGGCTAGGCAGGAGGAGTGAGAAAAAAAATAAAAATTTTGGCATATCTAAAACCAATTTCTTTGTCTTCAGAGTGGTACTAGAAGGAATCTTCTGATGAACTATCTTATAGTTGCTGAGCTCAGTTCAGATGTAGATGATATCACGCTTTAAGGTGAATTGGTTAGTGTTGCAATGTAGAATGGCCGATACGATAAGTTGTAACGGTTACCTTCTGCTGGGGAGAGCTCTAATATTTCTTGGTGGTAAAAAATTTATAGGTGATTTCATGATCTTTAAAGCAATCTTATAATTGCTAATAGATTTTTTGCTATTCACAGCTTTACATTTCTCAGATGCTGAAAGTAATGCAGATTACTGTAAGTCAAAGGTGTCTGAGATAGCAGTATTTTCAACAACCCCATTAATATGGCCTGCAGAGTTTGTACATGAGCTCTCTAAGCTGATCTGGGTAATTATTTAACTTTGCCTACTTCACTAAGTAATCCTGAGAGGGTACATGAAACTATTCTATCTAATTATAAGTCATAGTGTGCGGGAATGAGAGGCTTACATTTTTTATTTGCTTCCTGTTATGAGCTTGCAAGAACGTCTAGCCTCTTTCCTAGGTCATTTTGGGAGTGCCAAGCTCCTTACGTTCAGATGCTTTTGCTGGGGATGTCTTCTTCTCATGTCAATGTACCGTTTCCGCTATAATATTTCTTGCTGGTTAAGTTGTTTCAAACTTACTACTTTGGTGAGAGTTGGGTCTCAAAGCCAATTTTTACCTGTTTGCATTCATTGACCCTTCAGCTCCCCCCCTGGTACTATCCGCGCCCAAATTTACCTTGATAAAAAAGCTAGATTTTTCTGATTGGTAAAAGCCGGGTGAGTGACAGAATTAAGGCACCGTACTGTGTCTAGTATAAGTTTATGTTTTCACATTATATCAACTGAGTAAAAACATAAAAATGAGATCATTAAAGAATTTGATTTTGGCTTGTGGGGGGCAAATGGGAATTAAGTCGCTAGGAATTGTAAGTGCAATAGTTTTAGGGGTGGCGCTATTTGGGATGCAGAGTGATGTCCATGCATCTGTGATTAGCCCTTGGTCTAGTCACGCAGATGAAATTACCCTTATTGATAATGAAAGTGTCGACACGTTACGAATTAGGCCCGCGAATGCAAGCGGAATCTCTTATAATCGCTTTAATACCTTTTCGGTGTCTGGCCAACCTCTTCAGCTTCTAAATATTCCAGGTGAGCTTGAAGATTCTACAGCGGAGGAACCGGCATTGGTGGAGCCGGCAACGCTAATCGTAATAGTGGCTAATGATATCACCCTAAATGGTGCTGTTGAGGTTTTAGGTACGCCCGCTGATGTACTTTTTATATCGAAAGATATTGAGAGTGGTAGTATAAAGTGTGCTAATTGTAGTTTTGAGAATATTCCCCGAATTACTATGGCAACAGCGCGGGGTAGTATTGGCGACAGCACGAATAGTATCGGGGAACTACTCACAACGGATGGGTCCATTTCGATAAATGGATTGGATGCACCGGGTGCCCTTATCTTAGAGGTATTGTCAGCACAATTAAGTATAAATGGCACCATTAATTTGCAGCAGCCTGTGGATAAGGTTAGTGGCGGTTTTATTCCATCGGATAGTGGTAAATATATACTCGGTACCGGTATGGTTAATGCCATGGTTACGGTAAACAAATGGGACTATACGTCTCAGAGTATAACTGAAGTATATCATGGCTGGAGGCCTACTGATCATTCTACGTTGTTGGAGGGTGAAATACGCAGTGCTGCTGTAAAGCTAACGACAGGTGACTGTTTCCTGCTTGATGCAGATATAGATACTACTAATGATTTCTTATCCTCTGTACGCTATGGAGATAAAATACTACTATCTGGGGAATCAGTAACCATTCAGTCTTTTGGAGACTGTACCACTAAAATTGAAGGGGATATCAAAAGTGATGGTGATATTGCTTTTAAATCAAACAGTGACCTGTTATTCCCCGACGCTAACAGTAGTATTGAAGCGCTTAGCCTTAAAGCGATTGCGAAAGGGCGTATTGAGAATAAAGCAGAATTATTTGCACACAATCTTGAGTTAGCTGCGAATGAATTTGTAAATTTTGGCCAACTGGAAAGTGGAAATATACTGGCTGTATGGGCAGAGGAAAATGTCTATAACCAATTTGGTGGTCGCCTCGCTGGAGGAACCGTAGACGTACAGTCGGAGAAAGGATTTGTTAGGAATGGATCGCGTACACCTTATCTGGCGCCGGAATCGAGTGTAGATGATTTATTAGAATTTGTTTCAGATGATTTGATTCTTACTGCAGCTGAAACATCGGAGCTTGGTACCTACTACAGAAATGGTGTGAATGTTAGTACTAAACAAAATTATAGCCAGCCTACAGATACTTCCGCGCAAATTCATGGCCAACGAGTAAGAATTAAAACGAAGGGTTTTGAGAATATAAACCCTTACTGGGAGCAGGTACCTGATACACAATATACGCTTCTGATGCGTAGTAGGGTAAATCAAACCGTTGTTGCTGGAGAGGATAGCCTGGAAGTTGAGGCTGCAAATTATATATTAAATTCATCTGCTATTCTGCGTACAAATAATAAAGATGGGGGGATGAAGCTAGAAGCCCCATATATTACTAATGAGCGGTATAGAAACCTTACGCTACTAGATAGGAATTTTTACTCAAGCACTGACTCCTTAAGCTTGGATATCGAGACCCAAGAAACCATTGATAGCCGATCGTACACATATTCGCCTCCTGGCATTATCGTATCACTTGGTGATTTGGAGACTTATACTTCTAAAGGCTTAGTAAATAATGCCAGCTACTTGGAGATATTTGGCGATGCCACTTTTATAAGTGGAGTGCTTAATAGTAAAGGCGATACGGTTGTTATAGGCCGCTTAAATGATTATGGAATAGAACATAAAGGAATAAGTAAAACCAGTATTGATAAGTTTGATATATGTTTAGGGTCATCTCATCTTCCAAGAGGTTTCGATATTGTCTGCACCGACCAAACGGGCCCAGATACACAAATCGTAATTAGTGATGCGCGGTATGCAGACTCTTTGTTTTTTATTCATGGCGATGTATCTAGTAACGCGGACTTTGAAACTAGGACTTTAAATACCTTTGATGGTTTTCAAGATGTAGCTGTCGGGAAATTAGTTGCTGCTTATGCCCCTGATTGGTGGGAAGACGAAACTTATTATGCGTTACCGGTACCCTGTTTAAGTTGTGATGGCGTACCTGTTCTTTGGGGGGTCATGAAAGACCAGACTTTTACGGAAAGCTCACAGGTTGTTCATGACACTCTTACGGTTTTCTGGAGTCATGATTGGTATTTTGAAGCAAATGAGAGCGCAGGTTGTTCTACTTCTAGCTGTATCCCCATTAATATTACTAGTGGCGAAAGAAATAAGACTGAAAGCAAAGATTTTTCTTTTTTCGATACCATGAAGGATATGTACGATTCACTAAAAAGTACTATTGCGAATTTCTTTGCAGAATTCGACTGGTGGAGTTAAGGATTAGGTTTTAAAAATGAATAAAGAAATAAATACCAGTCAAAAGAAAGGTATGGGAATGCGTTTCTTCACCCATTTGATTGTTTTCTGCTTCTTGTTTCAGGTGATGTTACCTGCATATGCTGTGGCGCTATCATCAGGGCAAATTCAGCAAGTTTTGGATTCAATTGCCGAAATAGAATTTTCCTCGGGAAATGGAAGTTATCAATATACTGTAGCACCTTATATTGATACTACATCCCAGAGAGGCTTCGACGATATTGAGGGCTTTTATAATCGCTTAAAAGATGAGCATATAGAGTCTCTTGGTGAAGTTACTTACGTTCCAATTGGGGTGAGTGATATCACTACCTTTATACCAGTTTATGAAAACCCTAAGCTGGTAGGGGATTCTTTTGTTCAGTCGCGATATGTACGTGATCAAATTCATGAGCTATTGGGGCGCCACCTTATTGATTCTGATCATGCGCAAGGATTGTATAAAGATGAAGCTACCCAGCTAAAGACACTTTACGATAATGCTTATCTTTATGCGAGTGCTGCTAATACTTCTGAAATTTACGGCGATCCTATTCCTGCTAGTAAGTTTGACCGGGAAAGCAGCCCCTACGATATGATCTGGCCAGAGCGTAGGGTTATTCGGGGTGAAACAGTTGTTGTTCCGGTTGTTTATCTCAGTGCAGATACGATTAGTAAGTATAAAGTTACCAACCATCGAGTACAGCTAAATGGTAATGCTAGTTTCGGGGGTATAACGCTTCACGATGTAGATATCAAAACAGGTCGTAAAACATTCCTTGAGGTAGCAGGTCATTTCACATCTGAAAATAGCAGTATTAGTGCTTGTAACCTGAGTATCGTGGTAGGTGGCTCTTTACGTTTGCTGTCCAGTCAAGTTGACGCCACTTGTGGCGATTTAACAATTGTTGCAAGTAGTATAGAGGCCAAGACACTCGTCCATCAATATGACTTAGGTGATGAAACTGGTGGATTCTTTGGTGAAGTTACCTCTATATCTGCTAAAGGAAACCTTTCAGTCAGAAGCCACTCTGATATTGTTCTGAATGGCGTTACTATCAATGCCGGTGACCATTTGACATTTGCTGCAAATGGAAATATCGAAATTGGAGGTGTACCACTAACCTCGAGTTTCGATGGGAAGCAAGGGCGGTGGTATATAAGAAAATCGGGTGTTAGCTATCTGCAGTCAAAACTTACTGCGGAAGAAACTATTCAGTTGATTGCCGGCGGTCAAATTGCTCTGAATGCAGCAGAAATAAGTAGTGATCAGGGTCATATCGAACTACTTGCTGGTTTGGGTATAACTATTGAGGATGAGCTGGAAACAACCGAGTCCTATAGAAAAGGTAAGTTTGGTAAGAAGAAAATTGAAGAGTCGGTCTACCAGACAGTCGCAATTAGATCGTTGCTGGATGCTGGAAAAAATATTCGCCTACATAGTGATTTTGGTGATATTACCCTTAAAGCTGCTGATATCAAGAGTGGTTTAGGGACAGAAGTTAATGCATCTGGAGGGAAAGTTAATTTATTGCTAACAACGGAAACAGATCACTATAGTTACAGCTCGGTTAAAAAAGGCTTATTTACTATAACGACCAAGAATAAAGGACATGTTATAGAAAATGCTGTACCTAACACTATTGTGGGTGGTTTTACAGTCAAGGCTTTACGTGGAGTTTCTGTTGAGTACGAAGGTGATCCAAACCTGTCACTGGATGAACAGGTCCAAGTGCTTAGCCAATTCGAAGGCATGGAGTGGATGGCGCAAGTCCGTGCTGACTTCCCTGATGCAGACTGGACAGCTATTGAGCTGCAATACGAGAAATGGAACGAATCCAATACTAGTATTACCCCAGCATTTGCTGCCGTTATATCGATAGCTATGGCCGTTGTTACGGGTGGTGCGGGTGCTGCGGCCCTTACTTGGGTAGATGCAGCTATCGCTGCAGGTATGGCAGCACTGGAGACCCAATTTGTTATTGCCTTAGCAAATGGCCTAGTGAACGGTGATGTTGCCGGATCAATGGAGGATATGGCATCTTCAGATACTCTTAAGAGCATAGCGGTATCAATGGTTACTGCTGGTGCTTTAGCAAAAATTGATGCTACATTTTTCAAAATTGATTCCGCTAAAGTTCAGGAAGCCGCTGATAATGCGAGAAAGCTAGCAGAAGCTGGAAATAGTACAGCTGCTCAGATTCAGCAAGCGGTAGCGGATGCTATCAATAAGGCAAGTAAGCTATCTTTAAAAGCGCAAGCGCTCCAGGCCGTTTCGCATGCTACTGTCGGGGCTGGAGTTAAGACTTTAGTTACAGGCCATAGCTTCGAAGAAGGTTTTACACTTACTCTTGGTCAATACGCGGCCTCGTCTATTGGTGAGGTAATGGCGAATGAAATTAAAGGTGCTTGGGACGGGCCTCAAGCTACTAATATTGATACAGCAATTAAATATATTGCTCATGCTGGCGCAGGCTGCATTATAGGTGCTGCTAAATCAGATCTAGAAAACAATAGTGGTGAGAAGGGATGCCAAGCTGGTGCGCTTGGTGGAGTTGTTGGTGAAATTATCGCTGACGTTAATAAAAGTCTTTCTCAAGTATCGGATGATGTTGTTGTTTTGGAGCAATATTTGGCAGAGAGAGGTTTAGTACACCCTGCCCAACTTACTCTCGAGCAAAGAGTTGAATTGCTGAGCTTGGTTGATGATCCCTCTTTAGCAGTCAATGAGATGCTAGAGTTGCAAAAACAGGGAATTGACCTAGCTAAGTTAGGTGGGGCCCTGTCAGCTTTCGTAAGCGGAGCAGACGCATCTCAGGTATATATTGCTTCGGATGCAGCAGAGAATGCAGCCGAAAATAATGCTCTTTTTCTAATACCAATTGCGATTGCCTTGCTTAAAGCTGCTGATCTGGCATTCACCCTTAAAGAACTTCACACCTTGTATGTAGCTTGGGCTAGTGGCGAGGAAGGTGCTTTTAGGGAAGCTTTATTAGAGTGGGGTGGTGAAGCGGCTGTCGAGAAGTTGATCGGTCTAGCCGTCCCTGGTGCAAAAACATTCTCAGAATTTGCGAAAAAGTTAGCTGATATGGGGGTTATCCCCCAAAGTGTACTTAAAAAAGTCGAAGAGACTAATCCAAAACCTGATAATGGAGATGGAAGCATATGTACACGATGTGAAGGTCATTGTTGTTTTGTTGCTGGTACTCAAGTTGTCACCAAGGATGGTTTTAAGGCAATAGAAACCATTGAAATAGGGGATTTAGTACTATCTAAAGATGTTGATAGTGGACAACAAGGCTGGAAGCCGGTAACGCAGTTGTTTACTAAATATCGCCAAATTTTTGATGTTGTTGTTGAAAGTGATGCCAGTGAGGCCTCGAAACAAAAGCTAATAGAAACTACTGATGACCACCCCTTTTATGTCCAGGGCAAGGGATGGGTAGCAACTATTGACTTGAAGCCCGGTGATAAGATAGAAACCGATGAGACATCCGTCGCTGTAGTAAAAACTGTTCGGGCTTCGAATAGAAATGATACTACTTATAATTTAGAAGTGGCGGATTTTCATACTTATTATGTTACTAAGCTAAAATTACTTGTACATAATTGTGATGATCTTCCTAAGCCACGATTAGGGGATCGAAGAATTTCTAACGAGCTATATGAAGAGCTAAGGAAGAAAACGCCTACTCAAGAACTAAAGGATCAAGTTAATGTTGGGAAAATACCACCGTACCCGGATGAGGCTCTTCCTGGGTTTACAGTTCTGAAGAAGCTTGAAGCTGATCATATTGTGCCTATGGCACGAATTGCGAAGATGGAAGGTTTTGATAAGCTTTCTAAAGAGCAGCAGTTATCAATATTAAACTTCCCTGATAATTTTATCGGCTCCAGTAGGTCTGCAAATGCCTCGAGAGGCGATAAAACGTATTCTGAATGGTGGGGCCATAAAGACTCAAATACACCTGTGAATCCAGCTTTTAAGGCTAAAATGATACCAATTGAGACAAATTTAGAGCGTGTTATTCAAAAGAAAATTGATGATTTTAAAAATGGATCTGACTCTTAAAACCTGGAGTTTATTCGATGAGTAATACTGATTTAGTTAGTTTTTTAAGTGGATACGTGAGAAATCCTAAGATTGTAGAGTTGGGACAGCTGGATAGTCTTGAGAAGGAGAAGTTGCCTGATAGCTGGCTTGATATATTGTCTAGAAAGTCTAGTGATAGAGTTGCTGTTACACTTTCTTATTGGAATGAATTTAAGGCAGAGTTTGAGCAAGTTTTAGAATATTTGCGTGATAACCTGGTGAGCATTGATCTACTGCATTCTGAATTTGGAAGTTTTGCTGGCTATTCTCTCTTGTATGGCGTGAAAGCTAACGACTCAGAAAGAATACTTTACTACGAGGGACGTAACCCCAAATTTAAAAAAATAAATCCAGAGGTTTTGGTGTTTTGGAATGATTTGCCAAGTAGTCTAAAGAGCTTTTATGAGTTGCATAATGGTTGGAGATACTTACCCTCTGGATCTATGGGGTTATCACCTGTTGAAGACTTTTTCCTCTTAGAAAGTGAGGAGTGGGGTATTTTAGACACCATTGGCAAAAGCCCTGTAGATTTGAGTAAAACATTAGCTCTTTATGAGAATGGTATGGGTGACTATCTTTGTATTGAGTTTAAAAATGGATCGCAAAATTGTTTGTTGTGGTCTAGTAGTGGAGCCCCTAAGTTAGGGTTGGATTTTTGGCCGGTGGTGGATTCTTGGACCGTAATGGGTTTTTGAGGATTGTTATAGAGCAGAGCCTAACAGTTTTGCTTTCGGCTTAAATGAAAGAATAGTAAGGCCTGAAAAATTCTGATTTCAGGCCTTCTTTTAAATATAGAGTGATGACATTTTCTTTTTGATTAATTCAAGTTCTAAAAAGTCACGATATTTTTGGTGGAACTCCTTGGTTTATGATTTGTATATGGGGAATTATTAATGAATGGTTTTTTGAGATTATTGGCTGTATTTCTTTTGTTGGCGTCTCCTCTGAGTAGGGCCGAATGGACTCCCTATTCCAAAATTTCCTATATGAAAGTCCACGATGCTGGAGTTGAAATTAGATTGCAAAATTTCACCAATACCAGCTCAGAAATAAACTGTAAAAGTAATGTGGATTTCCATCTTACTGTTGAGGATACAAAACTATTTGATACAAAGCTCTCATTCTTACTGTCTGCGTATATGGCAAAGGAAGCGGTTAGCTTTAGCTATTATGAATGCAATAGCACAGGCTCCAAAATACTGTTGTCTTCAGTTATGTTTCCTGAGTAAAAAATTAATGATGCTACCGTGTTTTCCGGTACATTTGTCTTGCCCAGAACATAATCGATCTGAATGATTCTGAGTTTGTTAACGGTCGAGGCTTTGAGTTAGTAGAATGGGACGATCTATTTTTTATTTGATTTCATTCCCTTGCGCATATAAACCGGCATTCAAAATATGAGAGATCGAGTTGAATGCCAGTTTGTTTAGTGGGTAGATTGTATTGCTTTAAGCTCGACCTACTTTAAAAAGTTAAACGGAAAATCGATGGCTATATATTCTCTATGGCATAACAGAGAGGTTTCTCAGGTCTGCAACCTTGCTATAAGTGCAGGTTTCAGTACTTTTCAAAGTGACAGTCTGCTGGGCGGTGAGAGCACTTAACAGTAAGCTTAGGTATACTTTGCCTTCTTCGTCTGTGCCATCAAATGAAAAGCTAAAGTTCGTATTCTCTGAGCAAGATACCTCTCCAGAAGGGGTTCCCTGAACTTCAACAAAAATTCTACCTTGATACTGTGGGCCTGTATGAATCTGACTTAACTTTCCTGTAAAGACAAATTCGGCCAGGCATGAGGTGGGTAAAACAATAAACAGTAAGGCGAATAGTTTTTTCATCTTGGATGTGAGTGGTTTTCATTGCAATATAATTTTGGAATTATACTAAATTACTTACCTCAGTAAAATATGTAGTTTTTGATAAGCATATCTTCTGGGGCTGGATATCCTCAATCTCTTATCCTGCCCTTTCGATATTTTTTTAAGCTAAAAGATAAGGTTAAGTTAAGAGCTGCTCTAAAGGAGCAGTTTGGGAGCGCCATATTGCTGCAAGCTTTGCAGCTAACTAACCGTACTTGGAGTGGGTTGGTTGATAATTGATCTTGAAATTCAAGAACAACAAGGTTGATAGCTAACCTATACGGTATTTGACAGGAATATTATAATAGCAAGCTGCTGACCAGTTGTTGTGAATTGCTATTTTTTCGAGGTATAGATGAAATCTTTAAAAGCTCAAGGCTTGGCTCTGATACTCTTATCGGGTGATGTGCTGGCTGTAGGGGATGCTAACGAATCCACAGTGCGCTATATCGAGGTGTTTTCGAGTGCTTCCTCAAGAGATGGCGAAGTGGTCGTGAAATTGGACGCTGAAACTGAGAGTTGTAATCAGTATTGGATAAAGTCGGAAGAGAGCGTAGGCCAGAAAAACTCGGTGGCTTCTATCTTGGCGTCACTCCATGCCAAATCTACAGTGCGTATTGTTGGTGATACTGACAGCCTTTGGAGTGGAAGCAGCGCCTTTAAGACCTGTGAGATTATTTCATTGCGTGTTCTGTAAAGGTTTTTGTAGTTTGAAAACTGGTGATGTCCTCTAGCTAGAGCAGCCCCGCTTTTGCTTGGTACAACATTGGTAAGTAGCTGCTCTTAGGGGCGCGTTTGCCCGCTTTGCGATGTAAGTAGCTTGTATTAGGTGGTCGTATTTATTATGCGGCCTTTTAAAATGATCGTGTGATAGGTAGAGTACCCTCTAGTTGCTTGGCTCAAAACACTTTTTCAGTTCTCTTATCCCCCCTTATATTGGATTATCCCTACTCCACAAATACTCCTTTTGCTGATGCCCTCTTGTGTAAATTCTTCCTCTGCCTTCAGTTGGGTCGTAATATCCTGACTTCATGAGCATTTCTCATGAGGTGTCGCGATACAGTGAGAAGGTTAAGATTGGTAAAGAGAAATGGCGCTCTTCTTATATATGAAGCGAAGAATTCCTATTGAATGTTACTTTGCCCTGTCTTACCCCCATCTCGTCTCAAGGTTTGTATTTCTTAGTGTGTTTGTAATATAAGTTCCTTTAAGTTTGAATCCTGATAACTTTCTATTAATATTATCGGACTTTTGTGTTTGATAGTGAGGAATCTTATTAATGTTTTAAATCTTAAATCGGTGAACATATGTTAAATCCATTATGGTTAAGATTTCTCCCTGTCAGTTTTATTTTTGTTTTTTTGTCTGGTGGGGTATTTGCTAATCAAGTCAATTATAAAGGGGAGGTGCTAAGTGGTAGTGCAAAGCTGCACCTAGAGGTGTCTGGTAGTGACCCTTCTAAACCATTAATCCTATTTCTACATGGCGGCCCGGGAGATGTGGAGTTGGGGTTGGTTCCATTTCAAGTAATTGTTGGGCGGGCACTCGAAGAAAGGTATTTAGTGGCTTATCTTCATCAAAGAGGGGCCGGCAAGTCTCTAGAGGTGAGCGAAGACACATTAACGATAAAGAACAATATTCAAGATGTGCACAATGTGATTTCTTTTTTAAAAACGCATTATAAGAAAGATAAGGTTACCTTAGTTGGTCACTCTTGGGGCGGGGGGCTTGCAGCTCTCTATGCGAGTGAGCATCCTGAGACATTGGAGAGGTTGGTGTTTATCTCTTCCTTCCAGAATGCGCAGAAGCAGGCAACAACCAGCTTTGAAGCAACTCTGAAATGGGCGGAAAGGGAAGGCAATCAGTTAGCCATACAGGAGTTGAAGAAATATCAAGACTCTCCCTCTGAGCATTATTTGCTGCTATCCAAGTGGGCGAGTCGAGCGAATGGTGGTATCGCGAACGGAGTTGATATTCGAGGTTTTTTAGCCGCTGAAAAAATTGATGAAGAGTTCCCTGGATGGCAGGAGCGGCGTGGAAGCTTAGCCGAGAAGATGAACGATGAGCTTCAGGCGATGAGCGTTAATGGAGCTATCGATCATTTACAGATACCAGCTCTATTCGTTGTCGGTGAGAATGATTCCATTACCACGCCTTTACAGGTAAAGGCAGATTATAAAAGGTATAAAGGGAGTAAATGTTTCTCGGTACTAAAAGATAGCCATCACTTGCCTTTTATGGACGCAGCAGAAAGTCTGGGGAAGACTATGTTGGTCTTTTTAGAGGACGAGGAGTGTATTAGTGGCGCGTATGAGTAATGGATAGCAAGCCAGGCGAGTAGTAGTCAGGGCCCTGTAGCGTTTCTCTGCTCTAGGGCCGGAAAGTTCGATTAAAACGAATACTTTCGTGGTAGCACTTTGCTTTTAAAAACCTGTTCTATCCCTTTATCGTAACCTGGATTAACTACGGTATCGTGGTTTTCACCCTTGATGACTCGCTTGCGTAGAGTCAAATTTTCATAATCTCGGGACTTGAGTCGCTGGGCTAGGTCCCTAAAATCTTGAACGCCGCAAACTTCCCCTTCTTCTAAGCAGATTTCTTCCCCACCGATAAACATATATACGCTCTTGGGTAAATCGGTTTGGCGTTCAGCGTAGGCGAGTTCACTTTCTAGAATTTGCTTATCGGCCCACCAGATGCTGGGGCTACCGATCACATAGCGGTCGAAGCTATCGGTGTGATTGAAGAGGGCGTGGAGGGCTAGGAGCCCGCCGAGGGAGTGGCCAGCCAGTGTTTCGTCGCTTTCATCTCCCTTGAAAGAATTATTGATAAAAGGCTTGAGTTCGTTCTCCAAAAACGCCAGAAATTGGTTGGCGCCACCACCCAGAGTATTCCCCCTAATCTCTCCAGGTACTGGAGTAAAATCCGTTAAACGTAAGGTGAAGTTAGAACTGTCTAGAGGGTGTGAGATACCCACCAAAATCACTGGTGGTAGCTTGGTATTGCCTTGCTCATCGGGTACCTGTTCGTGGATCAGGTTCGGTGCCACCATAGGGAAATTCATATACCCGTCGGTCATATATATGACCGGATACCGGGTATTGTCTTCCGGGTTAAAGGAGAGGGGCAGTAGCACATCAATTACAAATCCACGCCCCAGTAAGTCGGAATGAAAGTTGTAAGAGAGAATGCCCTGGCGGGTAAATGTTGTGGGTTCAGCGGTGCCGGCTTGCACAAACTGAGTGGCCAAAACCATTAAGCCTATAAACAATATTTTAATTATTTTCATCTTTATCCCTTAATGAGCCACGCTTAAGTGTGCTCAGCCGCGTCCTAAGGCGGTCAAGACTGACAAGCCTATCAGATCGGATACGAAACTAGCTACCTTGCGCTGTGCCAACAGTCGCAAAGATGAGTATATAAGTTGGAAAGGGAGTTGTGGGACGCAGTTTGGCGGGTGGAGTGGCGCCAGGAATACTCCCCTGGCGCTTCCACATCCTGTGAGGGAGGATTTGGTTATCTAACAGTTGGAGCAAAGTGCCTGGGCCATACGCAGAGAGCCGACCTCGCCAGAGCGGCCGGCGAGTTTTGGTGGGACTATAAAAGAGCGGATATTGCCCTGGGATACCTGGGGGAAATAACCACCTGCCAGGTCGAGAAACTTATGGCGAATGCGTGGGAACAGGTGTGTTTGTTCCATAACGCCGCCACCGAGAATAATTCGTTCCGGTGAGTAGCAGCTAGTCAGGTTTATACACATGGTAGCTAGGTATTCCGCCTGTAGATCCCAGGCTGGATGGTCACTGTCCATACTCTGGCCGCGCAGGCCCCAGCGGTCTTCAATAGCGGGGCCGCAGGCAAGGCCTTCCAGACAATTGCCATGGAATGGGCAGTGGCCTGGGTAGGGGTCTCTTCGTCGATCCTGTGGCATTAACATATGGCCGATTTCCGGGTGCATGGCGCCGTTGACTAGTTTGCTATCTACCATTACCCCGGCGCCGATACCGGTGCCGATGGTGACGTAGACAAAATTCTTTACACCCACAGCGGCGCCGCACAGGTGCTCTCCCAGCGCCGCGCCATTCACATCAGTGTCGAAAGCTACAGGAATAGAGAGTGCCCCCTGTAACTGACCGGCCAGGTTGGTATTGGACCATCCATTTTTAGGGGTGTTAGTGATAAACCCGTACTGGCTCGATTGCGGGTTCAAATCTACCGGACCGAAACTTGCGACACCCAGTGTGGAAATAGGGCCATGGCGTTGGACACCGGCCTGGAAAAATTCAATGACCTGACCGAGGGTTTCTTCCGGTGTGGTGGTTGGGAAGCTAGCCCTCTCCCAGACATCATCGGGATTTGTGGCAATTGCACAATTAAATTTTGTGCCGCCGGCTTCTATGCCTCCAAGCAAGGTATTTACTGCGTTGCCTTGCACTTCCATCCTAATTCGCTCCACTGGCTGGGTATTCTATTTAAAGAAATATTTGGTCGGTTAATTTTAACAGGCTACTCCACTGGAGGAGTGACTGCAGTAAGTTTCTCGTTGAAGAAAAAGACCGGGTGCCAACGGGGAGGCTGGACACCCGGTGTTTGCAAGCGGCCCTAAACGGGCTGCAAACGACTTACTGGAGTAGGGAGGACAACGATCAAAAAGCGTAATTGAAGCTGACACTGGTGGAGCGGCCGCTGATGGCTCTGCCGCGAACAATATCTCCCGCCTCTGCGTAAGACTCTTCAACCTCAGTTACAACAAATTCATCAGTAAGGTTGTTTACGTTAAAGGAAACGGTGAGATCCTCAGTAACATAATAAGAGCCGAACAGATTTACCAACACATAACCATCTTGTTTCAGCTGGTTGGAATCGGAAACGTAGTACTCAGTAGAGCCCTGCAGGCTGGCGCCGAAGGTTAGGCTGTCACCAAAATTATACTGCGGGGTAATGGTGTAAATGATATCTGCCTGACGACGGGGAGTATTGCCGACTACCGATGGGTTATTCGCATCTTTGCTGATTTCTGCATCCGTCCAGGTCAGGTTGCCGTTAACCGAGAAATCGCCATAAATATAGGAGCCTTCCAGCTCTATACCTTGTGCTTCATACTCGCGTACGAAAGTTAGGCCGCTGGTGATTTCCGCATTGGTTTCTTCGGTGACGGTATTGAAATAGGTGGCAAAAATATCAAAATCACCAGCGGTAAACTTGTAACCGATCTCTAGCTGGTCAACAGAATCAAAGCCATCGGTGGTGTTGCTGAGGCTGCCATCACTATTTAAAGCGCCGCTAATTTGCAGCAGGCGATCGGCAATTGCGCGGCCACCTTCACTGTAACGAGCAAAAACCGCCATGTTGTCATTGATTGCATAGTTGCCGCCAAGGGAGAAGGAGGTGTTATCTGCATCATAGTCGACTAGCTGAGTATTACCGTTAGCCAGAGTGATAATGCCACCGGTAAAACCAAAGGCATCTGATGCGCTCGCATCTTCCACATCGCTGATAATGCCATCTCCGTTGATATCGTAATCGGTATCGCCACCACAGCAACTGGAAACCAGAGAGCCCTTTGCATTGACCATATCGTGGCGTGCACTGACGTCGAAGGTGAAGTCCCCAACATCGAAAGACACGTTCATATAAGGAGCGTAGGTCTCGTATTCCAGATCCCAGGCATAGGACAGGAAGCTTGCCGACCAGAGGCCATCATCGACTAGTAGGTCTCCGTTGGCATTCGCTGTGATAGTTAGATTCTGGGAGTCACTGCCATCCACGCTTTGGATTAGGGCATTCCAACTATTCCAGCTGGTCTTGATATTTTGCTTGGAATAGTAAAAGCCTGCGGAAACAACAATATTGTCATTAATGAGCTTGTCGACTTTGAAATCGTTGACGATCAAGCCCAGATCATGGATTTCTGTATCGAACAATAAGTTCAGATAGGCTAATTCATCGACTTCTTCGCCATTGGCGTAGGTCACAGTGGTTCCTGCACTACAGTCCACTGCAGAACCCTCTCCGCTAACGGCATTGGCACAGATCAGGTCTGCCATACCTTGTGCGGATTGTGGGCCGTAATTGCCAAAGGTGTCAGTAAATGGAGAGATAAAGCTACCGCTTATATCAGAAATTCTGAACTTGTCAGTAATGGTCCAGCCATTCTCAAATTCAAATTGACTCTCAAATCCATAGGCTTCTACCAGGGATTCAATACCGTCGCTGAGATCCCGATTTGCCGGGTTGCCATAGGCATCGAAAGTAGAAATATCGCGGTAATTGTCTGAGTGCAGGGTCTGGCTGCTGGCATCGAAGTTGGCTACAGTACCGAACTCTCCATTGCCTTTATAAGTTACCGGGCCGGGTAGGTAAGTGGTTACCCGATCGTCAAGGTGTTTGTAGTAAAGGCGCACATAGCCGTTGTCAAAATCTTTGGTGAGATTGGCCTTTAATTGGCCACCGGAATCGCCATCAAAGCCGGTTTCACGAACACCTTCCCCCTCGCGCAGGAAGCCGCCTACATAAAACCGCAGGGTATCGCTGAGGTGGTGCCCGTAGCCGAAGTTCAGGCGGGTTTCATCGTAATCTGCACCAAAGGAGAGGCCTATATTCCCGCCTTCCTCTTCTCCGGTCTTGCTGATCATGTTGATCACACCGCCGGGGGAGTTGCTGGCAAAGGTGGAGGCGGAGCCACCGCGTACACTTTCAATGCGGGATAGGGAGGAATCGGCTCGAATAAAGTTGTCGGTATTGCCGAAATTGACATCGCCGTATTCGAGTACTGGCAGCCCATCCTCGTGGATCTGCATGTACTTGGAGCCACCAGTGGCAAGCGGAATTCCCCTTACCGTGATATTGGCATTGCCACCACCACCAGAAGATTCAGCGCGTATACCTGGCAGGCTACGGAAAACTTCTGCGGTTGAGCGGGGAGCGTAGTGAGACAATTCTTCGGTATCTAGGGCGCTAACAGAGATGCTGGATTCCATTTTCGTTACGGGGCGGGCCGTAGCGGTAATGATGACTTCCTCAATCTCCAACTGCTCTTGGGCGGTTACCGCAGCGCTAACACTGGATGCCACCGCTATCGCCAGGGCGATTGAACTTGGTTTAAAACCTCTGACCCATTTGCAATCGGCTTGAAAGTCTTCTGCCTTCACGACGCTCTCCTCAATCATCACTTATGGTTATTAGTTTTTGCTGGCGGCCCATTTAGGTTGGGCTCTTCTTTTTTCTTGATTCGCATGGCGGGATGGCCATTTTTTATTTATTAAACCACTGTGATTTAATGTGGGCAATAGAATTTTTCGGGAAATTTGCCTATTGATTTTAAGAGTGTAACTAAATCAATCAGTGAGAGTTACTCTTCAATGGAAGGAGCCCGGGTACTGCTTGGGTGCTGAAGAAAATTTGCTTGGTTTGTGGGGAGTGGGGCAAAGGGAAGGGTTTTTACTGAGATCTAGGGGATAAATATCTAAAGAAACTGCAATCAGTGGGAAGTTTTCAGCTATTGATTGCTTACAGGTTAGGTGAAGTCTTCGGCCCTGGTGGATATTTGGCAGGCGGCACGGCACCGGTACTTTCGCAAGATGCCGTTGGCCATCTATCGCTACTCTGCCAATTTTAGTTGTCCATTCGCAAGAAATTCGATCTTCTTGGGATCACAAATCCCGCCGATAAAATTGCCTTGTGCATCGTCGCGGTTAAAGGCGAGCAGATACCAGTGTTGGTCTGGCCCCTGTATCACCCGACCGGAATATAGGCTGCCCTGCTCGTCAGCACCGAGGAATCCATCACCAATAACGGTGTATGGCCCATTTAGGGCATCGGAGACAAAATACTTGGTGCCGGTAAGTGGTTTTCCGCTCATAGAATGGCGGTGGGCTTGGCTGTGAAACTGAGTGGAGACAGAGCAGAAGAGATAGTAGCGGCCCTGGATTTTTTCAATCTGCGGGACTTCCATTTCTCCATACCAGCCCGGTGCCAGTATGGGTTCTCCAACTTTCCAGTGCAGGAGGTCGGTGGAGCTGGCATAACCCACTGCGCCACGCCCGTCGGGACTGCCTTGATTACAACGGGCAGTGACATACATATGATAAAGGGCTTGATCGGGATCTTTGACAATCCAGGGGTCACGCCAGGAGGCATCATGCCAGTATTCCAGGTTTAGACCGTCATAAAACTTGGGGTCTAACTCCACCAGAGGATTTTCCGGACATTTTTGCCAGTTTAAAAGATCTTTGGAGGTAGCCAGGCAGACCCGCTGAATAAGCCCTTTTTCTGTGTGTTTGGTACCAGTGTAAAACATGTACCAGGTGTCGCCCTCTTTATGTACGCAGCCGGTCCAGGTTGTGTAGGAGTCTGCAGCCTCATCGATGTCACCCTCTTGATATTGGGAGGGTTTTATCGCGTCTTGCGTTGGGGCCCAATGAATCAGGTCGGTGGAAATGGCGTGACCGATCGAGACATGCCAATGGCGTAGCTCTGGATCGCCGAGGGATTTATCCGCTTGTAGATAAAACATATGGTATTGATCGCCATCAACGGCGAACCAAAAATCCCAAACCCATTTGTCTTTTAGGTTAAATGCCATCTCGCTGGTCACCTCACTGTTATGATTATGTAAAACGAACCAATACGGTTTTAATGCCTAATTAGTTGAGCCTTGTTTTTCCGCTATATTTCAGGTTAAACCGGAACCCGCTCAGGAACTCCACCCTTCAACAGCACGGTCTTATCTGGTGCAAAATTGGAGTAAAAGGGCAGGATGGCACCGCCAATCGCGATGGCATCAATACCGATCTTACCGCTCATTATCTGGGGCTTGAAAACTCCGGACGGGGCGGCTTGCTGCATTCGCCTGGAGATGATTTCCACCAGCTCCTCCAGCAGGAATCGCGGGAGGTGCGCATCGATAATAACGGCCTCAAGGTCCAGTACGCTGACTGCGGAGAGAATGGCGTAAACCAGGGCATCAGCGCAGTCGTCCAGCCATTCCTGTATGAGTGGGCGGGCCTGATCCATCACCGACAATAAATCAGCAGAGTCATTGATATTAATTTGGTTGGCGCGCAGGTGTCGGCGCAAGCCAAATAGTGAGGCTCGATTAAGTAAGGTCTCGAAGGCCCCTTCGGGTTCTGGGGTGCTACTGAGCTTGGAGGCAGGGACTGGCATGGTGGCCAGGTTGCCTGAGTTGCCATGTACACCAGTCTCCAGGCTGCTATTAAGCACCAGGCCGCCGCCGATAAAAGTGCCAACGAAGATATAAAGAAAATCGGAAACTTCAGTGCCTTTGCCGAATTGCAGTTCGGCAACTGCTGCAGCAGAGCAGTCATTTTCAAAGAAGACGGGTAGGTGGGTGCCTTTGGAAACCTCTTCTGCGAAGTTAATTTCTCGCCATTCGTTCGCCAGGGTATCGCTCATTTCCAATTCTTTTGTCCAGGCACCGATAAACCAGGGCATGGCGATACCAACGCCGACGAGCTTGGATTGGTCTTTTTTGACTAATTCTGCACTTAAATTATCGATACCCGAGTCTATATTTCTGAGAAGAAAGTCGGGCTCAGGGCATTCAAATTCCTGGCATATTTTCTTCAAAATATTGCCGCCAAAATCCATTAACAATAATTCAACATTACGCCGCCCAACTTTAATGCCTATGGAGTAAGCACCGGTGGGGTTGATGGTGTACATGATGGAAGGCTGGCCTTTGCCGCCAAGCCTGCGCCCCTCACGCATAACCATGCCAGTACTCTCCAATTCATCCACGATGCGTGTAACGGCCTGGGGTGTGAGGTTGGTGAGGCGCGCCAGGTCGGACTTGGACGCGGTACCTGTTTTCCTTAGCGCGGTTAGCAAAACCCGTTCGTTATAGCGACGCAGGCCGCTGGAATTACTTCCCTTACCCATCTCTGTGCCCCTTTTGTAGAAAACGCGTATCCGAGAGTTTGATCTGAGACTATTTGTGACAAATAGGTCCATATAGGATTTTATTGCGTTTACCTAGCGTAAGCAATGAAAGTGAGATGAACGGTTTTTTCCATAACTGATTGATTTTAAAGGATTTATTGATATTTTGATGGTTTACTTTACTTAATTAAACCACTGTGATTTAATTTTTTGCAAGCTCCGCAAACCATAAAAAATACGCAGCTAGCGGTGAACGAGGAAGTTATGTCGGTCGATTTTGGTCTCCACCCCATCGATGCGATCATTTTGGTCGTCTATTTCGTTTTCACAATTGGCCTGGGGCTCTATCTCAGTCGTCGCCACGACACCGCTGAAGACTACTTCCTTGCTGGGCGAAAGATGGTTTGGCCGCTGATAGGGCTTTCCCTGTTCGCTTCCAATATCTCCAGCACCACTCTGATTGGTTTGGCCGGCGATGCCTATAGCACTGGCATAGCAGTCTTCAACTATGAGTGGATGGCTGCTGTCATCCTGGTGTTTTTCGCGATTTTTTATCTGCCGACAATACTTCGCTCCCGCATCTACACCATGCCCGAGATGCTGGAGCGGCGCTTTAATCGCACCGCCAGGACTTACTTTTCCGGTCTGACAATTTTCCTGAATATCGTGGTGGATACCGCCGGCAGCCTCTATGCCGGAGGCTTAGTGATGAAGCTGATTTTTCCTGAAATGCCGATGTCAGTGACCATTTCGATTTTGGCGGTGATCGCAGGTATTTACACGATTGCCGGCGGTTTGGCTGCGGTAATTTACACCGATACTATCCAGGCTCTATTACTGATTTTTGGCTCAATTCTGATCAGTATCTTCGCTCTGGATCGCGCTGGTGGCTGGGAGAATGTGGTTTCCCAGGTATCCGCCCATCAATTGAGTTTGATTCGTCCAATCGGAGATCCCAGTGTGCCTTGGCTGGGGTTGGTTACAGGAGTGGCCTTACTGGGGTTCTATTTCTGGTGTACCAACCAATTCATGGTACAGCGGGTGCTGAGCGCCAAAGATATTAACCACGGACGCTGGGGAGCGTTGTTTGCCGGTCTTCTGAAATTGCCGGTGCTGTTTATTATGGTCCTGCCCGGCACTATGGCGATTGTCCTATTCCCCGAGCTAGAACGGGCAGACATGGTTTATCCAACCTTACTATTTGAATTGTTACCTGTGGGCATTTTGGGATTGGTCTTGGCTGGTTTTGTTGCAGCCCTTATGTCTCAGATTGACTCCACGCTGAACTCTGCATCTACATTGGTGACGATGGATTTCGTGCGACAGCGTTTTCCATCTTTGAACCAGCATCAGCTGATGCGCGTGGGGCAACTGGTTACCTTCATTTTTATGGTTCTGGCTGTGCTGTGGGCGCCGCAGATAGAGAATTTTGGTTCTCTGTTCCAATATCTGCAAAAAGTACTTTCCTATGCCGTACCCCCTGTTTTGGCTCTATTCCTAATTGGCTTTTTTTGGCGGGGAGCGACCTCCAAGGGCGCAATGACCACTTTGGTTTTGGGCACTGCCGGAGGAGTAACTCTATTCCTCGCTAATGAGGTGCTGGGTTGGACTAATTTACATTTCCTTTATATAGCGCCAATCCTCTTTGTTTTCTGCTCCATGGTGTTGGTGGCTTCCAGCTTGATAAGCCCGGCAAAGATTAGTGAGGAAGCTAGGCAGTTTGTTTGGTCTCGCAAAGACTTTGATGCGGAAACCGAGGCGCTGCGCAGTGAGCCCCTATGGCGCAATTATCGTGTACTTTCAGTATTACTGCTGATTACTACTGCCCTGGTGGTGGGCAGTTTCTGGTGATTGTTGAGTTTGTGTTCCAATAAATATAACCGATAAAAGCTATTCACTGATTTAAAAGAATCTCACACAGGATGGAACCCCTTAATAAGCAATTAAAGAAGGTGCGAAAAGAGAAAGTACTCAGGTGGTAGAGGTAATGAGGTAACTAACAATGATAGACTGATAGCACAATTAATAAAAGGGTAATGCCATGAGGTATATCTTTACAGTGGTGATCGGGTTTTTTCTTTCTGCCCCAGTTTTAGCAGCTACCAATATATTGGATCTCTATTTTAATACCGCAGATAAAGGCGGAACCTTACGATATGATGAAATATTCTCCTATGGTAAGAGTGGTAATGGCAGTGACTTTGACATGTGTGATAGCTATTCCACCAAGCGTGTGCCGGGAGATAAAATAGCTGCTATTACCAGTTATAGCGGGGATGAGCGCATCAAAGGCTTAAAGCTTGAATATCTATACGCTGATGATGACGAGGTGGGTAAAACGACTGGTTCAGGATTCCGCAAACTCCTCGGAGATATGGAATATATCCAGGGTTGGCGTTTTTATAAGAAACGCGATGGCAATATTTCTCGTATCCGTGTTTACTTAAAAGATATGTCAAATAACTCTACTAGAGAGATAACTTTTGGCAGTAATAATGGTTGGCATAAGTGGCAAGAGTATCAGCTAAGTATTGGTACCCGTTCAGTTGTGGGTTTTGCTGGTACCGCAGGAGATAGCAAGATTTGGAGTATTTACCCTTGTGTGGCTGACCGTTTTGATCTGGTTGAGAGTGGGGTTGAAATACACTGGGATCAAATTGTGGAAACCCCTGAGAATACAAAAACCTTCTTTGGTGAAAGATTGTTAGAGAATTTTTCTAGCGTAACTCAGAGTGATAGTACCGAAGTTTGGTATACGGATGGCAAGAGCGAAACTGATACCTGGACCAATACACTCGGTATCTCGGTGACTGCGGGCGTGAGCTTGACTGAGGGTTACAAGGTTGGAGTGCCGGGTACCGTTGAAAACAGTGGCTCGATCACGTTCAACTTTTCTGAAACTTTTTCAGCCTCAACTACGGTTGGAGAAACTTCGACGGTTAGTAATCAGAGAACCGTTAAGGAAGCGATGCCCGCGAGTGTACCCGCTTATAGCCTACTGGTGGCACATATGATGGTAGAAAATAGCGAGGTTGAAATCCCTTATACCACTACTGTGACTAATCCCCATAACGGTGACGAGTTCAATTTCAATGGTGTGATCAAAGGATCAAGTTATTCTAAATCTCGTAAACGCTGGGATGTGGTGGGCAAAGCTTTCCCAGACCGCTATGAAGTGTATGAAAGTTATGAGTGGATAATTGATTACTATGGCTTGGATAACGCTATGGTAATTGATGATCCCATCCTTGATTAGTATCCTAGTTTTTAAAGTGCCCGCTAAGTAGCGGGCGCTTTTTATTGTGGTGCAGAAGTGGGTATTTGTTCGGATTTATCCCCTCGAAGAATTCTTTCGGTTTCCTTGATTTTAATTCGCCGGCGCTCTTGTTTTTCTCCTCGTATTCTGACTCGTTCACCAGATCTCATGCCATTTTTTTTGATTTCCTTGGCGTCTATAAAATAATACTGCCCTGTGTTTTCATCTTTGATGGAAAAGCGATGATCAATTTTTCCTGTCTTAAAGTTTTCTGATACCTCTTCTTCCAGTACTCCCGTTATAGTTTCCTGGCCAGAGGCGGTGGGAATTAACAGCAAGGCAGAAATTATTGTGAGTAAGTATCTCATTGCTATTTCTCTCTTTAATTTGTATAGCTTACTGAAATGGTGGCGGTATTCATTTCATCACTTCTGGATTTAAACTCTATGGTGACTCCAGCAGCCGAATCTGTGAAGCTGCTGCCAGGCTCTTCAAGAGTGGCCACTTGGTTGGCGGTGTCATCTTTCAGATAATGCACAGTAACGGCCTTATCTTGCTGTGAACGAGGGTTTAGAATGGGGTGGGAAATATGATATTCCACGAAATAGTGATTTTCTCGATTGCTGCTACCGTTACTCTCCACCTTTATAATCTGTGGCATTGTTTCATTTAATTCGCCAGCGGTAAGTTCGATAGCCTGAATTTGAACCTCTGAAGCATTCCCCATACTCTTAGAAACAGATTTGGAATAGCCAGGGAAGCTATTGTACCAACCCATAAAGTCCCTATGAGCGCTGCCAAATAAGCGTGACTGCCAGCTATTGCCCATGAAGGCTGCGGCAGCGCCATATTCACTTTCCCCTCGGTCGCTGGTATCCCCATCGTTGTTGTTATCATTGCCTGCATGGCCTAAACCAATGTTATGACCCAGTTCATGCCCCATAATTAGTTGATCGCTATCTGCAGTAACGATACTCCAGCGGCCATTGACCGCCGCGACCCCTGTACCAACTAACCCGGCATTGTAAGCGGCGGTTGGGAATATAAATACTCGATGGCGCCATGCGTTGAGGTCTACTGGGCGATTATTGGCATCGACAAAATTGCTTTCTACCCAGCGGCTTGCGTTATCTCTCCAAGTATAACCTCCATCGGAATATTGCACATCCTGAGAGCTTGTGGCACGGTTCTGAGCATTTTGAACACTTAAAATCCCTCCGTTTTGATTGTCGGGGATGCTGTATATAAAGCAGTCAATAGAGCTTTCTTCTTTATTGTCCTCACCATAGCAATATTGTGCTAGAGAATTATTGCTGCTGAGATGGCGCTGGAACTTTAGCTGGCCCAGTGAGTTTTCTTTGTAAGTGTTATCGAGGGAGTCGGTAGCGTTGAATGTCATATCCGCAAGCTGGGAGATGCTGACATCATCCGTTACGGCGGCATCGGAAAAATTAACCAATATAAAAACGATACTATTTTGGGTGGCTTCAATCGTTTGGATCGCAAAAGTTATGTTTAGCTGATCTCCGTTACTGAGAGAAAAAACGATAGTATCTTCTACCGAGGCGCCGCTGTTTAAATCGTTGGCATTGTTGTTCAGTTGGTATTCCCAATTGCCGCTGTCATATAGTTTGAAGTCACCATACTTTCCGGCATAAGTCCCAGACTGAAAGGTGGGGCTGGTACTATCGGTATCCTCTAATTGCAGTGTACCCTGGGCATATTCACTAGTTCCTACCACCAATGTACTTAGCGGAGTGCTAGGATTGAATCTGTAGTCGCCAGTATCGGTGTTGCCCCCATCATTATCATTGTTGTTATCGGCATCTGTGCCGGTGTTAGATCCGCCATTTGTTTCATTATTAGGCTGATTATTATCAGAATTATTACTGCCTCCAGAGCCTCCACTACAAGCGGCCAGAATTACGGTTAATGTGAGAGCGCTAAACGTTTTAAGTGGACCAGGCATTGTTCCCCCAATTTATCTCTATAAGGTCATAGCCGGTGTTTAATGAGTTAAAAGATGGACTCCTATCAACTGGTACGGTTCCACCAATTGTGATTTAAAGAGTATTTTTTATTGATTTCGTCGCGGGAAGCTAAAAATTTTCACTTCTTATGTGCCTGTTTTGTGGTTTGGTGAGCACAGGAGGGTTCCTAGAGGAACACTTCTGATGGCCTGAAGTGAGAGACTTTTTGCACTGGGTGACAGAGCGTTTAGATATAGAGCGTTATGGCCCACCGATCACTTTGGTTGCTGTTCAGAATTGATGATGGTGGCCTCATTACTGATCTGTGAATTGGCCAGCTTTATTCGTCACTCGCTGGCCTGCACTAGCCGCTATCCACCATTTATCCCAACCATCTACGGCTTGTCCATCATGGAGACCACTCATCACTTGGGCTGGAGACAACAACTCGTGTTGCTAAATTGCTTCTATCAAGTTGGAGGTGATGATGAAAAGGAATACTTTTTGGCTGCTGTTGATGATGTCTTTGGTGGGTGAACTCAATGCTCAGTCACTTACTCAGCAGTGGGAGTTGGCAATGGCTGTTAGCGCTAAGAATCAATCGAAAAGTGCCATCTTCGATTCTGGGTCAGGTTATGAGCGCCAAGTTAAATTACAAGGTGCGCTGCAGGTATCGGACTGGGAAGGACAGGTTTCCATGCTGCATGAGGCAGGTAGTGGCGCTGGTGAGGAATCAGAACTTGTTGTGGAAGAGTTATTTTGGCAGGGGGATAGCTTCGGGTGGGACCTGCTTGCAGGTAAGCGTCGCCTGGATTTTGGTGTTAGCTACGCTCACAGACCTTTGGATCTATTCCTGCCTATGGAGCGCAACCCGGTATCTCTGCGGGCTGATGAGGGCGTTGCCGTCGTATCAGCCAGCCGCTTCACAGAAAGTGGAGAGCTGAGCCTGATGTTGGTAGATGCTAATGCTAGTCAACTGATTAATGAAGAGCTTCCGAGAGGTTTGGCTGCACGTTGGTACCAGCTGAAAGGTGTGAGTGAATGGCAACTACTCGGTTATCTGGATGATCAGCGAGGCTTAAATATCGGCGCCAGCTGGGTTACGACCTATGGGGAGTCATGGGAATTACATAGCGAAGGCCATTACCAACAGCGTTATCGTCAATGGCTAAAGCCCGCTTCTCCAGGAGCTGGCACTTTACCCCGAGAGGGAGAACAGAGCGATGGCTGGCAGGCTCTGTTGGGCATGACCTGGACCCATACCGCAGGGCATACGATCATCGCTGAATACTGGTTTGATAGCAGGGCGTGGCATACTCGCGATTGGCAAAGGCTTGCAGACAATGCCAGCTGGTACAGTGAACAGGGGGAAGGATGGGATGCTACCAGATATGCTTCTGCTGCAGCTTTTTTAAGCGAAGCACGCAATCGCCATAACCTGATGATGCACTGGAGCTTATCTAATCACAATTACAATCCCAAATTGGATATTTTATATTCCCCTGTCGATAGAGGCATGGTTTTGACTGCTGGTATTAACCATGAAATGAAGGGCGATTGGACTCTGGGTGCATCAGTAAGGTATTTTGGCGGCGCTAAAAAATCGTATTTTACACAATTGCCTAATGAAACCCTTGTTACTTTGACTGCGAACATGAAGATATAAAAGGAATCATGGTGAAGTTGCTCAGTGAATATTTACGTATATTGATTCTTTGTATTGTTGTGGCCCTAATCACTAAACAAGTGTGGGGAGGGAGTTACTCTCTCAACTTTGGTATATCCCTAACCTATGGCTTTGTTGCTTTTTCTACGCGCAAGCTTATGCTCCACCTAAAACCGAACTGGCCACATGTACTCAAGTATGCAGTAACCATTTCGGCAACGACGGTGCTGGGTTCTATTAATGTTTGGTGGTGGGTCTCTGGCTTTGGAGTTTTTCCTGCGGTTAATGCCCTGATTTACTCACTAATTCTGGCAATCTTTTTGACGACTTTACTCTACCAGTTTTATCTTAATCGTGAACAGTCCCACAAGCTGGAGACTGAGCGCAAGGAAGCAGAGTTACTACAGGCCCAGCAACAAAAAACTCTGGTGCAAAGCCAGCTGAAAGTATTACAAAGTCAAATAGAACCTCACTTTCTGTTTAATACACTGGCCAATCTTAAGATGCTGATTAGGCACGATCCACAGAAGGCAGAGCTACTACTGGACAATTTTAGCGATCTCTTGCGCTTTAGTTTGAATAAATCGCGTTCTGACTATGTGTCCCTGAAAGATGAACTTCGCAGTCTTGAAAGCTATTTGGCTATTCAGCAAATCCGACTGGGTGAGCGCTTGCAGTATAGGGTCGAACTGGCAGAAACCGTTAACCCTTCAACGGAAGTTCCGCCCCTATTAATACAGCCATTGGTGGAAAATGCCATTTTCCATGGTATTGAACCTTCACAGAAAGGAGGGCTGGTCTGTCTCAGGGTGGCTACGAAAGCTAGTCAGTGGATCATAGAAGTGGAGGACAGTGGAATTGGGTTGCAGGCTGCAACCAATAAGTCAAAGTCAAACAAGCACAATGGTTTGGCTTTAAATAATATCAAGGAGCGTCTTGCCACTCTATACCAGGAAAAAGGCAAGCTGCAGATAAGTGGTAATCAACTGGGCGGGGTTACCGCTAGATTGGAGTTTCCATGCGCGCAATAATTGCCGATGATGAACCCTTGTTGCGTCATCATCTGGATAAAATGTTGGCTGATGTTTTTCCGGAACTGGTGGTAGTTGGTAAAGCAGCTGATGGTCAGGAGGCATTAACCCTTTGCCAGCAAGAACAGCCTGATGTCATTTTTCTCGATATCCGAATGCCGGGTTTGGACGGTATTGCGGTTGCTGCCGCGCTTAACAAGCTGGAAATCAAACCCGTAGTGGTCTTTATTACTGCCTATGATGAATATGCAGTAAATGCTTTTGAGCAGGAAGCCGTAGATTATTTGTTGAAGCCCATTGATGATGAGCGACTTCAGCTAGCTTGTGAACGTATCAAGAAGCGTCTGGAAAGTAGAGCGGAAGAGCAGGCGCAAGTGAGTCCGAATATTGCGGCTTTATTGCAGCAACTCAATGTCGGTAAGCCGGAATATCTACGCTGGATCAGGGCTAGTAAGGGAGAGGATGTACACCTAATCTCCTGTGATGAAATTTCGGCTTTTGTCGCTGAGGACAAGTACACCACTGTTTACTCAGACCAGGGCCAGCATATTATACGCACACCGCTTAAGGAATTGATGACGCAGTTGGAGCCTGATCTTTTTTGGCAGATACACCGATCAACGATTGTCTGTATTAAGCGAATCGATAAGATTAACCGAGGGCTGACGGGCTCAGCTACGGTAATTATGGATGATGGGCAAAAGTTTTCTGTGAGCCGTAGGGCCGCAGCAATGTTTAAATCTATGTGAATGTTTTTTTTGTTTGTTACATAGAGAGAATAAATTTAAGGTGGTAAGGCGGATTAATTATAACCGGTTTACAGTAAGCGCCGGTTCTTAATTGTCCTAACTAAGAATGACATGGAGTCACGATGCAAGATTATTACTCTTCCACAGAATTAAGAGATTTTGCCAGTGCTTTATTCCAGCGTATGGGGCTCGCTAAGGACAGGGCCGACATAATCGCTAATGTATTCTTGCAGGCAGACTTGCTCGGTTTTACCACCCATGGCTTGCACCGGGTTGTGAGCAATTTAGAGTGGTTACAAAGTGGTGAGTCCAAGCTTAGTGGTGAACCCAAAGTGTTGTCCGATAGGGGTAACTGTTTTAACTGGGATGCACAATTTTTACCTGGTCCCTGGGTGCTTAGCAAAGCCATTGAACAGGCGTTATCACGAGTATCTGAACAGGGTGTCGTTACCGCTATTATTCGCCGCAGCCAGCATATTGCCTGCCTAGCTGCCTATTTACCTCAGGTAATCGAAGCGGGTTATGTGGCGATTCTAACCTGTTCAACTCCGGGAGAAAATACTGTATCGCCTCAAGGGGGAATTGATCCATTGTTCTCTGCGAATCCCCTGGCATTTGCGGCTCCGGCCGGAGATTACCCTCTGTTGTTTGATGTGAGTATGTCTATCACAGCTGGTGCCCATGTGTCACGCGCAAAGCGAGAGGGTAGGAAAATGCCTTCAGCTTGCCTTAAAGATCATAATGGCAAGATTTCCGATGATCCCTCGGCGTTCAAAAATGGTGGCAGTATTTTACCGATTGGTGGTGCTGATCACGGTTACAAGGGGGCGGCACTAAGTGCGATGTTGGAGGTGTTGTCGATGGCACTTGGAGGCTATGGCCGTGACGATGATTCAGCCAAACACGATAAAGAGGCCAACTCGGTTTTCTTACAGATAATTGATCCCCAGGCTTTTGGGGCAAAAGCAGACTTTCTTCGTCAAACCATTGCTTTAAGTAACCTCTGGGAGCAAAACCGTAGTGATAGTGATGAGCCAGTAAGAGTGCCCGGCCAGCGTGCTTGGGCGAATCGAACACGGCAATTGCGTGATGGGGTAGAGTTATATCCCTCTATTATCAAGGATCTTCAGCCCTGGGCTGAAAAATTACAAGTCCCCCTTCCCTCTGTATTAACTAAGAGCTAATTTTTACAGACAAATTCATTCTCTTAGAGTGATCACTTTAGTTACAGCAAAAGCATCAGCTCAACACTACATTAAAGGCGAACCCCTTGGTGCGCCTGATAGTGTGTCGGTGGGGACGTTAAGAGGATGTAATAAAAAAGAGTGGCTCAAGGGCTGATATTTGTAAGGATGTTATGAGTGAGCATGGAAAGTTGATGGTGAACATCTTGCATAATCACCCTAGTGGGTCTTATACATAAAATGCTGAACCACCTAAGTTGGTACATATTGCGGGCTTATCTTCTACTTTCTAAAATTGTTGTTGAGCTGCTAAGAGGTTGTTTGCCTGATTCTTTGATTTATAGGGTCTTTGCATGAGGAATGTGTTGATTTTGGCTGTAGCTCTGTTGATTTTTCAAAAGTGGGATAAGATAGCGCTGTATTTTAATCCGCTTCCGGATTACGCCTCTCTGCGGCCGGGTGAGGTTATTCTCTACGCTACCGAATGGTGTGGCTATTGCCAGAAATCACGTGAATTGATGAGAGAGCACAATATACCATTTTATGAGTATGATATTGAGAAGTCCCAGCAGGGCAGGTCTCAGTATAATCGCCTAGGTGGCAAAGGTGTTCCTGTCTTGCTTATTAATGGAGAGGTAATTCATGGATATAATGCTAAAAAAATATTAAGTGCTTATTCAAAAGCTCAGAGCACAAGCTTTTTGTGATTAAGGTTGAGAATGATAATAAAAAAATCGTTTCGTACAATAGCCCTTGCAATTACTATGGCTGTGGTATGTAGCTGTTTAGGATTCAGCTCTATAGCAGTTGCAAATACTATTAGCACCAAGCTGGAAAAGAAGGGAAATGGTAACTGGTTTGTTACCTTTGTGTCAGAAAAGCCAATAAAGAAGCTCGCCTTTAAAAGCTCTCCGGATAACTCAAGAAGCAAGCGTTGGGTTCCTACTTCTAACGGGTATCAGTTTGAGTTTGTTGATGAGGTAGAGAGTTTAGTGCGTGAGGACGGCAGTGCCTTTACAGAAGCTACTTTTCATCTTACCCCAACTTATACGGCCCTCCCCAAGGAATATGCCCCTTTCTCCCCGTTTTCGGATGGAAGTTATTTATTGCATACGGGGAGATTTTTTGCCTGCGCAGATTCTTGCGAACCTAGCCTAAAGAAGTGGTATTTGACGATTGTTGCTCCCGAGTCTGACAATATTATCCTGCATGGCAGGATCTATCAGGGAAGTATTGAGTGGGCGGCTTTTGATGAAGGCAGCAAGGTCTATATTGGTCATGGAGAACCGATACAGAGTGATCACTTTGTAAGTGTGATCGATGAACTTCTACCAGAGAAGCTGCAACATCAGATGAGCACTCAGTTGCCTGAGTTGATGGATTTCTTTGCTGATAAAATGGGCACACTTGGCTATAGGCCCGCGTTGTTTGCTTCTTTTAGTTCTACAGACGATGGTCGACATGGTCATCAAGGTGGAACTCTGCCAGGCCAGATATTTATGCATTGGTATGGTAAGAAGTCTGTTGTTGAGGCAATTGATGTCGATGAATTGTTTTGGCTTTTTTCCCATGAAGTTGCCCATTTATATCAGAGAGAGGGCGCAGATGTTATAGATACAGCTGACTCCTGGCTTCATGAGGGAGCGGCTGATTATTTTGCCGGTTTGGCGTTCGAGAGTATCCTTTCTAAGGGTTATCTGTCACAGAAGATAAAGCAAGCAGAGCAGAAATGCCTTGCCAGCCTGGGGGAAAATCCGGTTTATCTGGATGCGTCACGTAAGAATCCACGCATTCACTATAATTGCGGTCTTCTGATTATAAATGCGATAGATACATACCTGAAAGAGCAGGGCTCTATTTCCATTTATGAATTATGGAATCTCTATTCTTCTAAGATTTCAACTGAATCACCGGCCGGGGCGGCTCAATTTCTGTTTGCAGCCAAGCCTTATCTACCGTCAGCAATGGTTAAAAATTTAGAAAAATTAAACACCCCTGGCTTCTCTGCTTTAAAATTTATTAGCAAGTTGGTAGCTGACAGTACCTAATAATCAATTTTTCAATACTAAGGTTTTCTTACAGATGGGTGAGTTTGGGCTTACCCTCTCAATATGTTGGACCTAATTTTTATATATGTGTTCGAGCTGATTTGAGAGGTCGCTTAGGGACAATATCAATTAACTGGTTCTGCTGTACCACCTACTAGGAAGTAACTTGCCAAAATAGTTTACGCCTCGCCATTTACCACTTATCTGTGGCTTCTAACTCCATTCAGCCCAAAGATTCCCCGTTTATCCCTCTCCTTCCCCTTTTGTCGCACGATCAAGACCCCCTCCATAACCAGCGCTAATCTGCTCCCAACCTAAACGCAAGGAGAGAAATCATGAAGAAGATTATTGCAGCGGCACTGATTCAACTGGGTATGTCTACTTCCGCTTTTGCCGCAGTGGATGCGCAGTTAGAAGGGCTATATAACAAGGCGGCGCAGCAGGGTGGGGATGCCATTGAAGTTTCTTACGAGGCTTTCAAAGTTGCCCAGCAGCAAGATCCCACAGACCCTGCAGCCCTATTCTACCTGGGTGCCAGTGAGACTCTGATGGCCAAGGAGAGTTGGTTGCCTTGGAAGAAGGTGAGCTATGCAGAAAATGGGATCGCCCGTATGGACAAAGCCCTATTGATGTTGGAGGAGCTTGAAAATCCTGGCCGCTCGGCTAGGGGGGTGCCCCGGGATTTGCTTTTTAAAGGGATTGCGGCCACCACTTTTACCAAGGTACCTGCTTTTTTCAATGCTTTTGATCGAGGATTTGAGCTCTATGGGGAGCTGATGAATGATCCGCGTCTGTCGCACATGCCGGTACAGGCAGTGAGTTGGATCTACTGTGGTGCCCTGGAGGCTGCGGATTTGGGTGAAAAGTCAGATCAGAAAAGTGAGTGGCAGGCAAAGGTCAATATAAGAGGGGCTCAGGCACTTTGTAAGCTGGATACTGAGTAGTAATTGGGATTGGAGAAAGACCGATGTTGCAGCTGACACATATAGAAAAGACCTATACAACAGGTGAAATAAAGCACCAGGCTTTGCGAGATGTCAACTTGGCCATCCGCCCCGGTACTATGGTGGCCCTCTGTGGGCCCTCAGGCTCCGGTAAAAGTACCATGCTAAATATCTGTGGCTTACTGGACCAAGATTATTCCGGTGTGGTGCATTTTGCCGGTGAATTAATGACCAGGGACTACCAGCAGGCAATGAAGATACGTCGCACTCAGATGGGGTTTATTTTTCAGAAATTTAATTTGGTTCCGGTGATGAGTGCCTTTGAAAATGTCGCCTACCCATTACAGCTCAATGGTGTGGATTCTGCAGAGGTTAAACAGCGGGTAATGCAGATGTTGGATTATGTGGGTTTGGCCGAGTTTGCCCGATATCGCCCCGACCGCCTCTCCGGCGGCCAACAACAACGGGTGGCGATAGCTCGAGCACTGGTGCACAAGCCCAAATTGGTGATAGCTGATGAGCCCACCGCTAGCTTGGATAGTGTAACGGCTCAGCAGATTATTGAATTAATGAAATACCTTGGCAGGGAACAGAAAACGGCCTTTATTGTGGCCAGCCACGATGATCGTATGACTCAGCACTGTGACAGAGTGATCAATTTACAAGACGGTGTGATTTTGCAGGAGGAAGCCCCATGCGTCGCTTAAAACTGGCAGTTTTGAATTTATTACGCAACCGCCGCCGCAGTCTTTTGACCGTCGCAATTGTCGCTATTGTAGTGATGGCTCTGATGACTTCAGGGGGCTTTGGTCTATACACTTATAAATCCCTGAAAGAAGGCGCGGCGCGCAGTCAGGGGCATCTGGTGTTTACCCAGCCGGGATATTTCAATAGCGATGAAGAGTATCCATTACAAAATGGCTTGGAAAATGCCGACGAATTGAGAAAGCGCTTATTGACCGATAGCCAGGTTAAGGCGGTACAACCACGTATCTATTTGAATGGCTTGATCTCCAATGGCGATAAGTCGACCATATTTTTGGGGCAGGGGATTTTGCCGAGCGAGTTTCGGGTAAAAGGGCCTTTCTTAAATATGACCGAAGGTGGCATTCTGAGTAAGAATGAAGATCCTACCGATCCGCAGATTATGCTGGCCAAGGATCTGGCCAGAAATCTGAATGTAAAAACCGGGGACTATATCACCCTGATGTCTACGACTGTAGATGGGGCGCTTAACGCACTGGATTTTAAAGTACAGGGTGTTTTTGGAACTGGTGTTCCTGACATGGATAAGCGTCAGGTGTATCTCTCGATAAATTCTGCTCAGTTTATTCTCGATAGTGGAAAGGTCAGCACCATGCACCTGTACGGCTATGAGCTGGAAGACACCGAAGTATTAAAGGCGCGTCTGGCTGAGCAGGCTCCCGAGTTGGAAATTACCACCTGGGAGGATCGCGCCTTCTTTTACCAAGGGGTGAAAAGTCTTTACGACCGAATTTTTGGTCTGATGGGCGTGATCATGGCGATGGTGATTTTTGTTTCTCTCTTCAACACCTTGGCGATGTCGGTTACAGAAAGAACCCGTGAGATCGGCACTCTTTCCGCATTGGGTACGTCCCGCGCCGAATTACTGCTGGGCTTTGTGTTGGAGGCATTGGTGTTGTCCCTGGTAGGAGCGATCGTGGGCATCTTGCTGGCAGCTGCGGTGAGTATGGGTTTGATGGTGTTTGAAGTCACCATGCCGCCCCCTCCCGGTAAAACCGAGAGCTATCCCCTGGTGGTGTATTTCTCAATGAATCTTGCTTGGATGATCTCGTTAGCAGTAGCGGCAATCTGTGTTCTGTCTTCCTTTATGGCAGCGCGCAAAGGTGTAAACAAACCGATAACAGAGGCATTGGTACATGTATAAGTTAGCGAAACTAAAAACTGCTTGGAAAGTTTTGGGCAGCGCTCTGGTAATAGCAATGGCTCCAATGGCATTGGCCAATTCACTCAATACCAATAGCGGGGCCAGCAACGAGATTATCTACACCACGCAGCAAGTGGAGGGCATGCTTGCCAAAGCCGATTTTTACCGTCTGCAAGAAAATTCCGCGCGAGTAGTCACTGAGGTGCAGGTCTACAAAAATGGCGAGCTGGACAGTATGGATAATTACCATGTGTACACCCGCCCACAGCGCAAATCTCTAGTGGTATTCAAAGGCAAGGGAGAGGAGGGCACCAAAATGTTAATGCTGCAGGATAACTATTGGATGCTAATGCCGCGTAGCCGCCGCCCTATACGGATTACACCCATGCAAAAATTGTTGGGGGGGGCATCGGTGGGGGATGTGGCCACACTTACCTGGAGTGAGGATTATCAGGGCGTTTATGCCGGGCAGGAGACATTACAGGATCAGCTGGTAAACCGTTTGAGCCTTACCGCTAAAACCAAAGGGGCCAGTTATCAGCGTATTAACTTGTGGGTGGATAGCAAAAGTAATTTTCCGGTAAAAGCCGAGCTTTACCTGAAATCCGGCAAGTTGGCTAAGGTTGCGCACTTTATCTCTGGGCAAAGAGAGGGGCGGCAGGTAGTGGCGGAAATGCGGCTGCAGGATACGATCAATACTGGCACCGAGACGCGGGTTATTTATGAGAGTGTCCAGGCCCATGATTTGCCGGAAAAGTATTACAACCCGGCTTACCTAAGTCGCCAGTCAACCGCCGAGCTTTAACGAACTTTGCAGCCGCTATTAAGCGGCTGCAATAGCTTTCTGGTTAATGATTTCCTGGGGTGACTCCAATTCCTGGGAAAAAATGGCCTCAATAGCCTCAGCCTCGCGCAGGCGTTTAAGTTTCTCAAAAAATACCTGGGCCTCTGGAAACGCGAGCTTGAGATAGGCGAGCCACTGCTTGATCCGGTTACCCAGATACTTGGCCGGGTAGACTTCCCGGGTAATTTGATAGTAACCCCAGAGTAACTCGACAATCTGCGGCCATGCCATCGGCTGATATTCTACTCCGGCGCAGAAGGCCTTGATCTGCAGCCCCAAATCAGGCCTTGCCAACAGGCTGCGGCCAAACATAAAGGCTTGGCAACCGGTTTGCTCGTGGCAGCGCTGAAATTCCGCCAGTGTCCAGATATCGCCATTGGCGACTACTGGAATCTGTAGTTTTTCCCGAATCTCACCGATATATTCCCAGTAGGCCGGAGGCTTGTAGCCATCGACTTTAGAGCGAGCGTGAACCGCCAACTCATTGGCTCCACCGGCGGCTGCGGCCAGGGCATTTTCCATATAGGTGGAGCGGTCGTTGAACCCCAGGCGGATTTTCGCGGTGACAGGGATGTGATCCGGTACGGCTCGGCGCACAGCGCCGACAATCGCCTCTACCCGATGCGGGCTTTGCAATAGGCAGGCGCCCCCATCGCTGTTATTGACCGACTTGGCTGGGCAACCAAAATTCAGATCGATCGCCTTTGCCCCCACGGCAACCGCTTTGGCGGCATTGATGCCCATGGCCTCGGGATTGCCGCCCAGAAGTTGCAAGCGTACCGGGATATCATTGGCCGTTTTGGCGCCTTCCAAGAGCTCCGGACACAGACGAGTAAAAACCCTGCGGGGTAGGCGGGTATCTGTAACACGCACAAATTCGGTTACACAGATATCGACTCCGCCAATCGTTGAAAGCAGTCTGCGCACATGGTGGTCGATAACACCTTCCATGGGGGCCTGGTAAATCTTCGGCTGCAGGGAAATTGTCTTATCGGTCATAAAGTTGGAAATAGGAAAAATTGGTGTGATGGTTGGCGCATATTCTATCAGCAAGTGATCGCTATTCCGTAACAATGATCATTCGGCTGGTAGTTTTAATAGGAGATTTGAACTCAAATTCGAGTGTGTTTGCACCAATAAAGGGCGCAATGAACCATGCGCCACCGTTGCCACTGAAACCATTAAGTGTTTGATTTTAAAAGCAACTTGTATTGATAATAGAAAATTGACTGCACTTCCATGCTGCAGAAAAACCCTCTGGCAGTAGATAGTATGGTTACTTGTCGGGGTGGAACCGCCAACGAGGTTGTATTTGCCCTGCTTGAAGACTAGATTGCCGGGCATAAATGGGTTGCCAGCCAGGCAGGTTACCAATTAGATCACTGCGTTCAGTCGCAGAATTTTGGGGATTGCAGTTGGGGTGGCTTGGTGTTGGTCAAGCTGGGAATTGTGCGGAAGTTTAGCGGTGTTGTTTGGCAGTTTTTATAGGCGCCCAAGCAAAGTGGCTGCTTAACATTAAACGGCCACAGGCCGAAGAATAATCGCCCGGATATTAACCTTTTATTATCCGAAGGCTTAGGGGGATACAGAGTGCAAGATACGCTACTTCAACAGGGGTTGGACATTACCCTGTTCGGTATGGGAATTGTTTTTACCTTCCTGCTTTTACTGGTGATAGGCACCGGTATCATGTCCCGAATTATTACTCGCCACTTTCCCGAAGCGGAACCAGTTGCCACTCCGCCCGCTAGCGGTAACGATGACAATGCCCGCTTGCACGCCATTATCAAGGCGGCCATCGAACAACATCGAAAAAAACGTTAATCGCCAAATTTCGCTTCATTACAACATCCAATAATTTCTGCCGAGAGAGATAACCCATGACTGAGGTTAAAAAGCCATTGGGGATTACCGATGTAGTCCTGCGTGACGCCCACCAGTCACTATTCGCCACCCGCCTGCGACTGGACGATATGCTGCCGATTGCAGAAAAGCTCGATCAAGTCGGCTTTTGGTCGCTGGAATCTTGGGGGGGCGCCACCTTCGATGCCTGTATTCGCTATCTCGGCGAAGATCCCTGGGAGCGGATTCGCGAATTAAAAAAAGCCATGCCCAACACCCCGCAGCAAATGTTGTTCCGTGGGCAAAATATTCTGGGATATCGCCACTACGCCGATGATGTCGTAGAAAAATTTGTTGAGCGCGCCGCGGTCAACGGGGTGGATGTCTTCCGTGTATTCGATGCCATGAACGATATGCGCAACCTGAAGACGGCCCTGGCCGCGGTAAAAAAACAAGATAAGCACGCTCAGGGCACTATCTCCTATACCGTGAGCCCGGTACATACCATGGACTTGTGGGTAGAGCTGGGGCGCCAGATTGAGGATATGGGGGCGGATTCTATTGCCATTAAGGATATGGCCGGCCTATTGCGCCCCTACGAAGGCTACGAGCTGGTGAAGCGACTTAAAACGGCGGTGGATATTCCCATCCATCTGCATTGCCATGCTACCACGGGCCTTTCTATTGCCACCGCACTCAAATGTATCGAGGCGGGCGTCGACAATGTGGACGCAGCCATCAGCTCCATGTCCATGACCTATGGCCACAGCCCCACAGAAACACTGGTTGCCATGCTTGAAGGCACTGAGCGGGATACTGGCCTGGATATCCATCTGCTCGAAGAAATTGCCGCATATTTCCGCGAGGTGCGTAAAAAGTACGCGAAATTTGAAGGTTCCCTTAAAGGCGTGGACTCGCGTATTTTGGTGGCCCAAGTGCCCGGTGGCATGTTGACCAATATGGAAAACCAACTGCGCGAGCAGGGCGCCGGTGAGCGCCTGGATGAGGTACTCGAAGAGATTCCCCGCGTACGCCAGGATCTTGGTTATATCCCCCTGGTAACGCCCACCTCACAAATTGTAGGCACCCAGGCAGTATTAAATGTGCTGACCGGTGAGCGCTATAAATCTGTCTCTAAAGAAACGGCAGCCGTTTTGAAAGGGGAGTATGGCGCGACCCCTGCCGAAGTGAATCAGGAGTTGCAGGTGAAGGTATTGGAAGGCGCAGCGCCAGTGACCTGTCGCCCTGCGGATTTGATCGCTCCAGAGTTGGACAGGCTCACCTTGGAGTTACAGGAAAAAGCTGGGGCAGAGGACATTGCCCTGACCAATGGCGAAGGTGAAATTGACGATGTGCTCACTTATTCACTCTTCCCACAAATCGGCCTCAAGTTCCTGAAAAATCGCGGCAACGCCGATGCCTTTGAGCCAGTGCCTACTGGCAATGAAAACGCCGCAGTGAAAAATGACAACGGGGAAGAGGTGTATACGGTCACTGTGGAAGGCCAGAGCTACACCGTGACAGTGGCCGATGGTGGCGATCTGACCAATATTGCCCCGGTAGGTGCGGCCGCCCCTGCAGCCAGTCTAGCCAGTTCGGTTCCAGCCACTGGTGGTGAGCCGGTCAATGCGCCCCTAGCGGGCAATATCTTTAAGGTGATGGTGATGCCCGGTGACAAGGTCAGCGAGGGCCAGGCCATTATTGTGCTCGAAGCCATGAAGATGGAAACCGTAGTGAGTGCGCCGCGCAGTGGCAGTGTTGCCAGTGTAGCGGTAAAAGAGGGCGATTCCGTGGCGGTGGGTGATGCCCTGCTGTCTATCGCATAGATTGGGGTAGGAGTCGCAAGTGGATAATTTACTCACGCTTTGGCAGTCCTCCGGCATCGCACAAATGATGCCGGGGCAGCTGGTCATGATCTTTGTTGGATTGGGGCTGCTGTTTCTGGCTATTCGCAAAAACTTTGAGCCACTGTTGCTGGTGCCAATTGGCTTCGGCGGTATCCTGGCCAATATTCCCGGAGCAGATCTGGCACTCTCTGCAGCAGAGACCGCATTGGCCCAGGGAAATGCAGCAGTTCTTGCCCAAATGGCCCAGATCTTGGGGTTGGATACTGTTGCCAGTCTCGAGGATTTAAAAGCTGCCCTGGGTGCTGCCCCGGCTGCGGTGCAGCTACAGGCCGCAGAGTTTGCCAGCGATGCCGGTTTCAGCAACGGCATGCTGTATAACTTTTATTCTGTGGCTATTGCTTCGGGTGTCGCGCCGTTGGTGATTTTTATGGGGGTGGGGGCCATGACCGATTTTGGCCCGCTGCTCGCTAATCCGCGTACCCTGTTTCTGGGGGCGGCGGCACAGTTCGGTATCTTTGCCACTGTACTGGGTGCTGTCGGACTCTCAGTTGCGGGGATTATGGACTTTTCCATCGCCGATGCCGCGGCCATTGGTATTATCGGCGGGGCAGATGGCCCCACAGCAATCTACGTTTCCAGCATTTTGGCCCCTGATTTGCTGGGTGCGATTGCGGTAGCAGCCTATTCCTATATGGCATTGGTGCCCATGATTCAGCCACCGATTATGCGCGCACTCACTACAGAGCAGGAGCGCAAAATCGAGATGGTGCAGCTGCGCCATGTAAGCAAGCGCGAGAAAATTACCTTCCCGCTGTTGCTGCTGATTCTGGTTGCCCTGTTCCTTCCCGCTGCAGCTCCGCTGTTGGGAATGTTCTGTTTCGGTAATCTGATGCGTGAGTGTGGTGTGGTGTCTCGCCTTTCGGATACTGCTCAGAATGCGTTGATCAATATCACCACGATTTTCCTAGGTCTCTCGGTCGGCTCCAAACTGGCCGCAGATAAATTCCTCGACCCAAAAACTCTGGGAATCCTCGCCCTGGGTATCGTGGCCTTTGCCATCGGTACTGCCGCAGGGGTACTGATGGCAAAGCTGCTCAATGTATTCAGTAAGCACAAGGTAAACCCACTGATCGGTTCTGCTGGTGTATCTGCCGTGCCCATGGCTGCACGGGTATCCAATAAAGTGGGGCTCGAATCCAATCCGCACAACTTCCTGCTGATGCACGCTATGGGCCCGAATGTGGCTGGGGTTATTGGCTCTGCGGTTGCTGCGGGAGTCATGATCAGCATGGTACGCAGTTTAACCGGCAGCTGACTTGGTCCACAAAGCCATTCCTGACAAGGCGAACTTCGGTTCGCCTTTTTCTTTGATAAAATTTAAAGTGGAATATGGCTGTATTTGCAAGGTATTTGTCAGGAATATCTATTTACCTGTTTAATTTTCGGTGGACAGGCAAACAAAATACGGCTCCCTAGATCCCTGAATACTTTTAAATGGCTTCTTACTACATATTCTCTCAAGAGCTGCGTAGGTAGTATTAATGGGTGCTCAATACGATTCATTTTGAGTTAAGGTTTTTTGCGCTATATTCCTTCCCGAATTTTGGCTTGTAATAAGAAATTTTACTGGAAGTAAGACCATGCGTAGTTTACCGCTTTTGATTTCCCTTGCTCTGTTCTCCTCTCCTCTACTGGCCCACGACAATCATCGCACCGCTGAAGATCTGCACGAGATTAAAAGAGAGATGGTAAAACTTCGCAAAGAAGTACATGCCCTGAAGGATGAAAATCAAGAGGCGGTTGAAATGCGCAAACTCAAGAAAGAGGTTGTCAGGTTGCGCAAAGATATTCGCTCCATGCAGGATCTGATTGTGGACCTACAGGCCCTGGTAGAAGGTCAATCTAACAATGCCCAACCAGAAGTCGTTCTCCATCCAGTAAAGGAACGCCCCAGATGGGCCTGCTATATGAAAGATATGCGGGCTGGCGGTATGCATTCCAAAGGCTTTTCTGAGGTAGAGGCCAAAGGCAAACTACTGGAAACCTGTTCTACTCGGGGCGGTGTTTGTTTTGAAAATAGAATTACCTGTTCAGCTGAGTAACATTAGGTTCACTAGAACTTAAGAAGCTCGGGGGGAGATCTGGGCCATTTCTAAGGAAGCTTTGCTGGCCAATGAAGTATACGTTGTTTTAAGGCCGAATTTCAGTGTAGGGTGGTGGCTATATATTTCTCTGTTTTAGGGTTAAAGGCTTTTTCGACGGGTAATAATGTTTACGTTAACTTTTAAAGCAAGGCTGTAGTGCTTGGTTAAATCAGGAGCGTGAGCTTTGATTTTATTGAATTTTTGGTTTTTTTTGGCTTAAAATTATATTTTTTTGAGCCAAGTAAGTTTGATATGTGATTTTTAGATACACCAGATTCCAGGTCTGGTGTATCTAAAACGTTAACTTTCAAATGTCTTATTGACCCTCAACTGTAATCAATAACATACCCGTAAAAGGTCCGTCAGGTTCTCTACCATTCCATACTGTGGCTGGGATATCAATATCAAATCGTGCATTGTCATTAAAGCAATTACTTGCCTGTATTCCCTGTCCGCCCAGAGGAATACCAGCCATTACAGGCTGTGCTGGTCCTCCAGTACTATTGGCGTAGCCTACATTGTACGAAATTGGTCCTGTGCCATTACTACTCTGTAAGAGAAAGGTTGGGTCTGAGCCCACATTGGCAAATGTGATGCTAAAACTACCAAAGCCACTTGCTGCAACACAGAAGGTATCTGATCCCATTGCATCGGTTCCGGGCATTGGATCTGCAATAGTGACTGGATCTACATTCTCTATGATTATGAAATCAGAAAATGTCAAAGTGATCATGCTTGTTTCGCTATCTGTGGCTTGAGATAGCGCGGTGTTGGTGGCTCCCATAGCTAAGCAGGTTGTAGCAATGGAGAGGAACAGTTTAGGGTATTTGGTTTTCAAATGAAGCTTCCTTTAAAAAAGTGACAATTTCATTTAACAATGCCAGTAAAATTTGAGAGTGGAGTAACTTTATTCGGCGGTCACTGTTAGCTCTAGCATTCCTGTAAAAGGTCCATCTCCTTCTCTGCCACCCCATTCAGCAAAGGGGATTTCAATGTCAAATCTTGCGTTATCAAATGTGGGGTCGGGGCATGCGCTTGTCTGAATAAGGTTGCCCGGGATTGGTACATTAGGCGTAACAGGTACCCCTGGTCCTGGAGCAGTGTCATTTTTAAAGAATACGTTATACGAGATAGGTAGGGTCCCAGTTACCGAAGGCATCAGAATAAAATCAGGGCCTGTAGCAGCCGGATTTACAAAATTAATACTAAAAGTGCTAAATCCAGTACCGGCAACACAGAAGAAGTCTACACCTACAGCCGGGTCCCCAGGCGTGGGATCTGCAATGGTGACGGGGTCAACAAAAGCAATATCAATATTTTCCGTAAAGGTTAGCGTGATCATGCTGGTTTCGGAGTCTGTGGCTTGAGATAACGCCGAAGTGGAGGAGCCAAGGGCTATACCCGCAGTAACTATTGATGCCATTAATTTTGCAGTGAAAATCTTCATTTTAAACTTCCTTATAAAAAATAATATAGGGCTCGAAGCGCTAAAGCTGGATTCGAGACATGTATAGTCGGAGTGATTCTGCCTAAAAATGATAGCTGTAAAGAGGTTAAAGGTTTATTGAAGTTGTGTTTTTGTGAGTGATTTAGGAAGGTTTTACTATTGGTTGAGAGTGACTACCTATGTCTTTTGATATATTTTCATTTGCCATATTAAGTGGATTTTTGTGTTTCTCCGATTTTTACCACAGGGGGTGATTGCGTCTCACCCTCTAAGGAAAGCTGTCAGTAGGCTATTTGAAGGGTTTTAGTGCCTGATTTTGAGATGTAATCTATGTAATAAAAATTTCTTTTTAGCCATCTGAAAATGATGCGGCCCTTGCTGATTGCCTAAGATTTAATGGGCACTAAATCCTAGCCAATGATAGAGGGCCGCTCAATCCGAATTTATTTAATATGCGTTTATTCTGCTTCTACTGTAATTACCAGCATGCCCATAAATGGAGCATCACCGGCTCTGCCTTCCCATTCTGCTGGGGGAATTCTAACGTCAAATCTTGCATTATCATCTGCACAATTATTGGCTTGGATGGCATTGCCTTGTAGGGGGACTCCTGCCGTAACCATGGTGCCTTGTCCCTGAGTACTGTTTGAGAAGAAAACTTCATAGGTCATTGGGCTTGCACCGGCAACGCTGGGTTGAAGAAAAAAGCTTGGATCTGTGCCTGCATTAGCAAATGTGATACCAAAGCTGGTGAAGCTGCCAGTTCCTGCAACACAGAAAACATCCGATCCCGCTGCAAAATCTCCAGATCCAGCTGGGGGGGCTTGGATGGGTACATTATCTACGTTTGCTATTTGAATGGCGTCCATATAAGTCAGGGTGATCATACTTTGTGCACTGTCGGTCGCTTGAGATAGTGCAGATGTCGCTGAGCAGAGTGTCAGGCTAAATAAAGCGGTCGATAGAAATGTCTTGGAGGTGAAGAGGTTCATCAGATACTTCCTTGCGTAAAAAACAGCAACGCTTCTGTTGAGAAAAACCAAAACACATGACAAGCCTAGAAGCTTGATGAGGAGGCCTTGGTCTAAAAATAATAGCTGCTAATCCTGGGGTGTGAATTGAAAGGGGTGATTTCAAAAGGTGGGAATGATGATTGTTAGTCGTTAGTGGTCGTTGTTTTATTTTTTCGGGTGATTTTTTAAGGTGATACTGCACCAGGGGTGGTGCAGTATTATTTTGTATTCATGTTTAGAATATTTTATAGGTTGAGTTTGAGGTTGGTTTCTTTCTGCTTAAAAACGTATGTTTAGGTTTATATCCTGCTTCGTTGTGCCAAATAACTATCGGATTTATTCCGATTCCACAGTGATCAATAACCTGCCCCTAAATGGCGCCATGCCTGCCACAGGTTCCCACTCTGAAGCGGGGACTAAGACGTTGAAAAGCGCATTGTTATTTATGCAGTTGTTTGCTTGAAGCGTATTGTTGGTGATAGGTACGCCAGGTAAAGCTGTAATTGGAGCGCCCCCCGAGGTAGCATTTAGAAAAGAGACTTGATAGTTTAGTTCTGCTCCTTGCCTGCCGCGCAGAATAAATGGTGTTCCAGTGCCTGTGCCTAAACCTGTAAATATAATACTGAAGGCTGGGAATCCATCGCCGGCAACACAGAATAAATCTGTGCCCTGGGCGGGGGCTCCAGGAGTTGGGTTGAGATTTATATCGTCTACATCTTCTATTGTAATGAACTCATTGATTGCAAATGAAATCAAGCTTTGTCCGCTACCTTGAGCCTGTGAAAGAGAATATGAAGCTGTAGTAGCTGTGAGAATAAATAAAATCGCTAGTATGACACTTTTTAGGGTGTGGAAACTCATTGGAAATTCCCTTTAGTAAGAGCAGTGGCGTCTTTGTTATATTGACGGTTAATGATAAATAAGCACAGGATTCGGCCAATAATGTGTATCTAAAGCTTTTGGTGGTTACTTTTGGAGGGTTTTGAGTGGGGTGTTTTTAAATGGTGCTTTTGAGTTTTTTTGATAAATGTAGGTGGTGTTATTAATGTTTTTCATGTGGGTCTAATCCAATCTTTCCTTGTGGTTAATGGTTGCACCAGAAATGGTTCCTGGTGCAACCAATGGAAAATGGTGAGGGTTACTCAGCGGTTACCGTTAACTGCAGCATGCCAGTAAATGGGCCGTCGGCCTCTCTGCCTGTCCATATTGGAGCAGGAATGACAATGTCAAATTTCGCATTATCATCTACGCCTGGGGTCGCACAGACACTTGCCTGTAACATGTTTCCTGGGATGGGCACAGCTGGCGTTACCATCATGCCCGGTCCAGGGCTAAGATCATTCTTAAAAAATACGTCGTACATAATTGGCGGGGTAGCATTAGCACTTTCCAGTAAAAAGTCTGGGCCAGTAGTAGTTGGATTGAAAAACTCAATACTAAAGGTGCTAAAACCAGTGCCGGCGACACAGAAGAAATCTAAACCGACAGCCGGATCCCCAGGAGTTGGATCTGAAATGGTAACAGGGTCAACAAAAGCAATATCAATTGTTTCCATAAAGGTCAGCGTGATCATGCTGATTTCGAAGTCTGTGGCTTGGGATAATGCCGTTGAGGAGGAGCCGAGCGCTATCCCGGCGGCGGCTATAGAGGCCAATAGTTTGGGGGTGAAAATCTTCATTTGAAACTTCCTTGTAAAAAACAATAACACTTATATCAGAGTGCCAAAGCAGTTTGCGAAAGAGATATAGTCAGGGCGCTTTGGCTAGAAAATGATAGCCATAAAAAATAAAAGGTGGTATTTCCGTTGTACTTTTAGAAATAAATAGGGAAGTATTTACTAGTGGTTGAGAGTGTTTTCCTACTTTTTAAATATGGCTGTTATCCATTTTAATGACGTTGGTCTTGGTTTGGTTGTGGTGGCAATCAGGTGGGAAGGGTTAACTAGTTTATAGGAAAAATTTCTTATTCTAAGAAATCGCCAGATATAATTTAGGCTGTAATCTATTTAAGAGTCATTTATTTGACAGTTCTTTAATAAAGTGCTGGTTTAGTAGCTTAAAGAGCGCCTTGCGACTGGCGCTGTGATTGTTCACGCTGGAACCGTGTTTCTGGAAGTGCTCTGGGAAAAGCCGTGCGACCTGTTGTTGTGACCACTCCAAGTGGAATTGTAAACCGAGTACGTTTTCTCCATATAGAAATGCCTGATTCGGGCAGAGCGCAGAACTGGCCAAGTGCTTGGCGCTTTTAGGGATGTCAAAAAAATAGCTGTGTGCTTGGAATACTTTGTTTAAGGTTAGGGCTTCAAGTGTTGTCCAGTGGATTGGGTGCCAACCTAGTTCTTCCTGCTTCATTGGTTTGATATCGGCACCCAGTGCATGAGCAAGAATTTGTGCGCCAAGACAAATGCCCACAATGGGGACTTGCCGATTAATAATACTTTTTACCCAGTGTATTTCATCGGCAAGCCAAGGTAGAGAGATGTGATCTTTTACGTTCATCATACCTCCTAAAATAATCACTCCTCTAAAGCCCGTATTGGGTAATGTTGAGATCTGTGGGTTGATAAGAATTGTCGGAATTTGGCGTTGACTCGCCCAATCTGCAATATATCCAGGCCCTTCATGTTCTTCATGCTGGATAATAAGAATTGGCTCTTGCATTTTATTGGAAGTCCCGTGTTTCCAAATAAACTTGTCGACGAAAAGCAATACCTGCTTCTTTGAGAGCTTCAGGCCAATTTTTTTCTGATATAGGAAGTTTGCTGCCGGTATCTATGGATTTGGATACAGTTGCTTTTGCTGTAACTTCGACGATTTGGTCAAAACTTGGCGGGGAGGCTATTTCATGAATAAGTAGACTCGTGTCGCCCAGATGCACCAGGCGGTAATGACCATTCTTTTTACGGGAAAGGGGTAGGTCTAATAGCTTGTCGGTTACCGTGAATTCTATCGAGCTAAGCAGAATTTTGCCTTTTCGCTCAAAGTGGCCATTAAATACTTCGCCGCTAAAGAGGCCTAACTTACCGTTGCGCAAATGGTTTAAAGAGAAAACTTCAGGCTTGAGAGAGATAAGCGGCGTGTTCTGGGTCAGATTCATCATTTCTTTCTTATTTTTAGATTCCAAAGCAAGAATAAGCTGATGGCCGTGGCGTTTACCGTGAAGAGGCATATGCGATGCAATAAGTTGCCCGTTAACTGAAAATAACGCCATTCCGTGAGTGCCAATGGAATCGTCTGCATAACTGATTGTGGAGATCATGGCTAAGACAGCTGTGATGGTAATACTCCAGAGCCTATTAAGCGTGATCATAAATTATTCAGCTCCTGATCTTTACGGGTTAGCGGCAGGGTTTGCTATTAAACCTCTGCGTACTTGGCAGTAAGCGATTCTAGACGTACATTAGTTACGAATCGATTCATTTTGGGTGGCTTTTGATTCCAATATGGAAATAGAAGATCTTGAAAAATTCCTTGTTATTGCCGCGACAGAAAACCTGCAGCGCTCGGCAGACCGTTTAGATACAACGCCAGGGGCCTTAAGTAAGGTTTTACGTCGCCTGGAGACGGCGCTGAATACTCGTGTGTTCGACCGGGTAGGTAAGCAAATCCGACTAAATGATGCTGGTCGCCGGCTACAAGATAAAGCGGCTGAAATCACTTCCATTGCACGCCAGGTGCACTTTGAACTGGGTGAGCTAGGAAAGTTTTCGGAGTGTCGGATAGCAGCTCCAGCAGTCTTGCAATTGACTTGGGCTGCTTTTATTCAAAGCAAGTTGGCAGAGGTCCAGCCAAAAGCCTGCCTTTCATTAACTTCCGCCTATGAATCCTTGGCCCTGAGAATGTTGGTTAGGGGAGAGGTGGATTTGGCCATGATTACCGGTGCGCTGTTGGGGCAGGTCCCCGCCCAGATAACAACGCGTAAGCTGGGAACAGAAAGCTTGTGTATTGTCGCGGGCTCCGGCCACCGATTGGTTTCTGGGGAGTGGGCAAATGCGGAAGTGCCAATCGAAGTTATTCAGAATTATCCCTTTGCGGCTCCTAGAATCTCTCCTTTCTGTGGCGAGGAGAGGGGTATTGGCAGTGATGGGTGGGGGGATAACCTACCTGTCCGCAAGGTCCAGGTTGTGGTAAATGATTACGGTGTCTTGTGCGGCCTAGTAAAAACGGGACAGTTTCTTGCCTTATTGCCAGAGGGGCTGGCAGAGGATATCGGTGGGGCAAAAATCGATGTTGCTGGCAACTTTACTGAGCCCAGAGAAGAGATTTTTATTGCCTGGCGAGGGGGAAGTGATGGCTGGTTAGAGGATTTGGCTCAGGCCCTCTCAAGAATTGAGGGGCTCAATTAGCGCCCCTCTTATTTGGCTTTATCAGGGGTTAACTTTTAGGGGTTAACTAGATGGTGCCTGGGGTGGGCAGGGCGTTCCCGCGGCTATCCAGCCTTTCAATGCCTCAACTAGCTTGCCGTGGGGGATATTGACGGGTTCTCGTTTACCCCCAGGGTTCCATCCCCATAAAGCTAGGGGGTTCTCACTCATAAACAGCATCAACTGCTCTGGGGAGCGGCCGCCATTGTCCTGGGGAGTGGTTAACAGCGCACAGATTTGGGCCGAGGACATACGAGACCAATTAAGGGTTATTGGAGCCATAGCCCAGCCGGGTGCACCGGGTGCGCCTGTCACAGGGTTGTTCTGGTCTGAGTGACAGTTACTGCAGCGCATTGTCCCCATCCCCATATTTTCGGGTCCTCGCTCAACCCGGGGTACATGGGGGGAGCCCTGATTAATAAGTGGCAATTCCAGCTGGTGACAGTTTAAGCAGCGGGGGTGCAGGAGAACTTCGACAATCGTCTCCCAGTCTTGATGGCCAGTATTATCAACCTGGGAAGTTTGTGACTGGCTATCCTGACCGGTAGTGTCCTGTCGGTTTCCACATCCTGTAAATACCAGTAATAAAAGAAGACTTATTGTTATGTGGCGCAATAAGTCTACCTCTTGCCGCAGTTTCATTTAGCTGTTCCTCATTTCCTATGAGAATGCCCTGTACATCATTGTGGCAGATAGCGGGGGACTGTTAGGCAACTAAATGTACCTGGCAGTGATCGAAGTGACGGCTTAATGTGAGGCTCATTTGACCTTTTGGTCACGCCTGTCCGTTGACGCTCTCTTACACGTGGTAAGATAGGCCGGATGTAAATGTTTGATTTAGATGACAGTGGAGCGCTATTCGGCGCTCAGAGGAGAGAATATGTCCTGGTTAGGGGCGGGTATAGGTGCCGGATTTGGTTTTATGTTTGGGGGCCCTATTGGTGCGGCCTTGGGTGCCTGGATAGGTAGCTCCTTTGGTTCTGGCCTCAAGCGCCTGGGTAATGCCGCTGCGGTTCTGAATAGGGAAGGGGCCCAGAAAGTTTTTATCGTTACCCTGTTTTCCATGCTGGCGAAGATGGCTAAGGCGGATGGCCAAGTATCCAAAGCAGAAGTTCAGCTGATTGAGGATTTTATTCAGAATAATCTTCGTCTGGGCGCTGAGGATCGCAAGCATGCCATCAAGATTTTTGAGAATGCGAAAACGGATAAGTACAGCATTTACGATTACGCCAAACAGTATCGGATGTTGGTGCAGAATCAGGCGATGCGGGAAATGGTTTATCGCCTTCTATTTGCAGTGGCGTATGCTGATGGTGAATTACATGCTTCTGAAGAGGTAATTCTCAGGAAAATTACCGCGGATCTTGGTTTACATGAATCGCTTTTTGATGCCATGCAAAATCAATTTGGGCATGGGAGGGGAGGCAGTGCTTCCGATCTTCAGCAGCATTACGCAGTGCTTGGTTGCACTGAGGAAACTAGCGATAAGGATTTAAAACTGGCCTATCGCCGCAAGGCTGCTGAGTATCACCCTGATAAGATCGCTTCCAAGGGGCTTCCAGAGGAGTTTATGCGCCACGCTGAAGATCAAATGAAGAGTATCACCGTTGCTTATGAAGCAATTGTTGATGCGCGAAAGAGTAAGGCAAAAGTTGTCAGTTAATCCTGGTGTGGTATCAGCGTATTAGAGCTTGCCAAACAGCTGGATAATCTGTTGGTAATTTAGCGGTTTGCCCTGGCTAGATATTACATAGGTTGATTGTTTAAGCGCAATTTTTGAATTTAAAAATCTGTATTATCATCTGGAACACTGCGAAGAGAGTTTATGAGTCTTGCAAAGCAAATTGAAGAAAAGTTAACTGCCAATTTCCATCCCCAATTTATTGAGGTTCAATGCGAAAGTCATTTGCATAATGTCCCGGCAGGATCTGAAATGCACTTTCGCGTGGTGCTTGTGAGTGAGGTTTTTGATTCAGTTCGAAAAGTCCAGCGCCATCAAAAGGTCTATGCAGCGCTTGCGAATGAAATGGTTGGCCCGATCCACGCCCTTGCTCTTCATACTTATGCGCCGGATGAGTGGGATGGCGATGCTCCAAAAAGTCCTGAATGCCAGGGTGGCAGCAAGAAAGGGTAAGTAGCAGCAGAGTTTAGCGAGCAAGCTCTAGAATTTTTTTGCAAATTTAACCTGCTATTTCTCGCAGGTTTTAGTGGCGCCCCTTCCTCAGAAGTACACTATGGGTTGGGGCGTCTGAGATCAAAAAGTTGGCTGGAGTTCCACTGGATTGAATAGCCTGAATCCCTTTTACCAATGAAGTCACAATTTCTCTATGTATTTGTTTGTTGTTTCTTATTTACCTTTTACCGGCTAATTAACCTCTGTGTGCATCCAGTTGGATTTTACTTCTCCCGAAATATCATAACTTGGCGCTTTTCGGCGTCTTTGTCTTTTTCTTTGAGTGAGAATATTTCAGCTTCTGTTCAAAACGGGTTGTGGAATTCGAAGCAGTGCACGTTGTCCAAATTTGCAGTGCAGTAATAATGGGTGTCGTTGGTTTTCTTTTGGAAGCAATACCAATATGTGAATTTCAACGACAAAAGATATTTTGTGTGCCATAAAAACGTAGAATTATATTTGAGCGCCAACATTTGTTTGTTTTTTCTACATCTGTGATTTCGTGCGACTAGACTGACCATTGATTGGGCTGATTGCTGTTTGATCTGCTGAATATCAATGGAGTTACCACAAATGAAGATGACGCGTATTCTGATCCCCGTTATGACGCCCCTCGCCTTAGCAATCTCTAGTGTCGCTTCGGCAGGACCTGCTGGCTATGCCCCACCACCCCCTCCTCCTACCCAGGAGTTTAAGATACGGATTGGCGGTTCATACTGGTCACCAAACTCAGACAATGTAACCTTTGCTGATCGGTGGCTGCGCTTTTACGATGACGATGATTATGATGATGACTATCATCGTTTCCGTGATTGGGGTGCTTTCCGAACCAATCTTGATCCAGATGGCGAGTGGGGTTGGTTTATTAATGCTGAATGGAAGCCTATCGATCACTGGAGTGTTTCACTGAGTTACCAGCAAGGCGATCGCCATACTGGTGGTAGTCGTGATCCCTGGCTTTATCGTTTTTGGGATGATGACTGGGATGACGACATATTATTTGATCGTCGTCGTCGCGGTGATTTTGCTCGTTGGAAGCCCCAAACGACTGCTGCATACTTGAATTGGTATCCACTGGATCCCAGCTGTTTGGTGCAGCCTTATATTGGTATCGGTATTAACTATACCGACTTTAGTGATGAGCGCCTAAGACACTGGGGCTTCTGGCATCGTAACGATGATGATGATCTGGTTTTCCGTGACTGGGATGGCCGTGTGAATTTTGGCGATAGCTGGGGTTATACATGGCAAATTGGTGTTGATTTCACCTTTGGTCATGATAGTAGCTGGCTGATCAATCTGGCGGCTATTTACTATGATGTCACTACCGATGTTGAAGTAGATACCTTCTATCGCAACTTCCGTGATGATGATGATGACTTCGGTCGCTTCTGGGAGCACAGATTCGGTGGTGACTACGAGTTTGATCCCTGGGTGTTCCAAATCGGTGTAGGCTATAAGTTTGATTTCAACTGGTAATCACTCTTATCCTTTGAAAAGGGGCGCGTTGCGCCCTTTTTTATTGTGTTTATAAACACTTGGAGGGTGAGGTTGAGGTTATTCTGAGTTGTGTTTAGCGACTTTAACCTAACCTTCTTCCGTACCTGCTACATTTATTTTTTCTAAATTTGTCTCGGTATTTTCGAATTTTTCCTTTCCATTCATCCATTTTTTTGCCTGATCCGCCCTTTTTCCTTTTTTCCTGGTAGTGCTCAATTTTATTGCTCCAGCTTTGGCACTGTTTCAGCGTCGCACTCTGGGCTAGAGCTATAGAAGATGTAGAGAGCGTAAGCAAGAAAAAAGGTAAGGCTGAAAATACTTTTATTTTTGTTTTTTTATTGGTTCTTTGAAACATATCTATCTCCTAAGATTGCTGGGCTTATGTTATTGCCGATACATCAAGGGAGGCTTGATTGTTTAGGTGGGGAAGGAGTGCTTAAACGGTTAGAGGGCGGGTATCCGCCCTTAACTTTAATAATTAGCCATTGCTAGGGAAACTGTATTGTGCTCCCTCTCTCACCCCACTTGCAGGCCAACGCTGGGTGATGGTCTTACGCTTGGTATAGAATCTTACAGAATCAGGTCCATAAGCGTGCAGGTCCCCAAATAAGGAGCGCTTCCAGCCGCCGAAGCTGTGGTGTGCAATAGGTACTGGCAAAGGCACATTGATGCCGACCATGCCTACTTTAATGTTGTCACTAAAGTAACGGGCAGCTTCCCCATCCCGAGTAAACAAACAAGTACCGTTACCGTACTCGTGAGCATCAATGATATTCATCGCTTCCTGCATGGTATCTACACGCATTACGCAGAGGACGGGACCAAAAATTTCACTGCGGTGTATCGCCATCTCCTCGGTAACACGATCAAATAGGCAGGCTCCCAGATAATTGCCACTTTCGTAGCCTGGAACCTTCATATTGCGGCCATCTACTACCAGCTCCGCGCCTTCTTCGATACCGGCACTGATTAAGCCTTCCACCTTGTTTAGGTGTGCTTGGGTAACCAAAGGTCCCATATCGTTTTGGTTGTTCATGCCATCGCCAATCTTTAGTTGGGCAATTTGCTCTTTAAGCTTTGCTACTAAAGTATTGGCTGTATCGTCGCCTACTGCGACGGCTACGGAAATTGCCATACAGCGCTCGCCACAGGAGCCGAAGGCAGCACCCATTAACGCAGCTACCGCATTGTCCAGGTCAGCATCCGGCATTATGATGGCGTGATTTTTTGCGCCACCGAAGGCTTGAACTCTTTTGCCGTGGGCAGTCCCCGTGGTGTAGACATATTCCGCAATAGGAGTTGAGCCAACAAAACTGACCGCTTGAATACGCTTGTCTGTCAGCAGTGTATCTACTGCCTCTTTGTCGCCGTTGACGACATTTAAAACCCCAGCTGGGATGCCAGCTTCGATACCCAGCTCGGCAATAAATAAGGCGGAGGAGGGGGTGCGTTCAGAAGGCTTTAAGATAAAGGTATTGCCGCAGGCAATCGCCATTGGCCACATCCATAAAGGCACCATGGCGGGAAAGTTAAACGGGGTGATTCCCGCACAGACGCCCAGAGGCTGGAATTCACTCCAGGAGTCAATAGCCGGGCCTACATTCTTACTGTGCTCGCCTTTGAGCATCTCTGGTGCAGAGCAGACATATTCAATGTTCTCGATGCCCCGCTGCAGTTCACCCATGGCATCATTAAGCACTTTGCCGTGCTCCAGAGTGATCAGCTCGCAGATCTTCTCCGCATTTTCTTCCAGCAGGTCGCGCAAGCGGTACATGATGCGTACACGCTTTGCTGTGGGTAGATTGCGCCAGGCGGGGTAGGCAGCTTCTGCGGCAGAGATAGCCTCTTCAACGGTAGCTTTGCTGGCCAGCGCGACCTTGCCGATTATTTCATTAGTTGAGGGATTGGTTAGGTCTTGTAGGCGAGGGTGCTGGGCCGAATCGTCGCTGGCAGATGGCTTGCCATTAATCAGGTGACCAATAACTTTCATGGTTTCCTCTCGTTGGGGATTTATACGTTATTTTTTACCTCTTTGTGCCTTTGTAACACAGGTAACCCCAGGTGGGAAAATTCATCAGTTGTTGTAGCCCGAAATAGAATGGACCTCTTGTACCGCTTTAATTTCTTACTAATTTAATGAGTTTTTGGTCCTTAATCATGTTTGGGGAAGCCCCTAAGTACGGCGAGAAAAGCATCGCCGAAACGTTCCAATTTGCTATCGCCAACACCGGAGACGGTCAGGAGTTCACTGTGGGTTTGCGGGTGTGCTTTAACCATTCCGCGCAAGGTGGCATCGTGAAAGACGACATAAGGCGGTACCCCGCGCTCTTCGGCCAGTTGTTTACGGCAGCTGCGAAGTGCTAGCCAGAGGGGCTCCTCTTCTGGCTCTAGATCTTCTAGAACTGCCGTATTTCGGGTTTGCGCGCGAGGGGCTTTCTTGGGGAGTTTGCGCAATTGCAGTTTTTCCTCTCCGCGCAGTAATGGGCGGCAGTTTTCTGTGAGTTTGAGCCCCTGGAATTCACCTTCAACTTCCAAATAGCCTCTTACAATCAATTGGCGCACCACAGCCTTCCACTCACTGCCGCTGAAATCCTTGCCAATACCGTGGGTAGTGAGCTGGTCGTGGTTGAACTTGCGAACCTTTTCATTATCCGAGCCCCGCAGTACGTCAATGACATGACTGGCACCAAAGCGTTGTCCTGTGCGGTAAACGCAGGAAATCAACTTGATAGCGGCTTCGCTGCCATCCCAGGTAGCGGGTGGCTCCAGGCAGATATCACAGTTGCCACAGGGTTGCTCGAGAGTTTCAGCAAAATAATGCAATAGTGCCTGACGTCTGCAGCTGGTCATTTCGCATAGCCCCAGCATGGCATTGAGGCGTGTGCGTTCATGGCGTTTGTGCTCTTCACTACCCTCGGAAGATTCCACCATCTGTCCGAGTTTGACTACATCTTCCAGGCCATAGAGCAGTAATGCTATAGAGGCCTCTCCATCGCGCCCCGCTCGCCCGGTTTCCTGATAGTAGGCCTCGACGCTTTTGGGCAGGTCTAGATGCACAACGAAGCGCACATCCGGCTTGTCGATACCCATACCGAAAGCAATGGTTGCGACTACGATTACTCCTTCCTCGCGTAAAAAGCGACGCTGATGTTCTGCGCGGGTTTCCGCCGGCAGGCCCGCATGATAAGGCAGGGCGGTATAGCCCTGCTGGCTGAGCCATTCGGCGGTATTTTCCACTTTGGCGCGGGACAAGCAGTACACGACGCCTGCTTGGCCTTCTTGTCCATTTTTTAGAAATTGCAGGAGCTGTCGTCGCTGGTTGTCCTTGGGCTCGATCCGGTATTGGATATTCGGCCGGTCGAAACTGCTCACAAAGTGCCGAGCGCTTTCCAAATCGAGGCGCAAGGCAATCTCCGCGCGGGTGCGTTTGTCCGCCGTAGCAGTCAGCGCTATGCGCGGTACTCTGGGAAACTGCTCGTGCAAACAGCTGAGTTGCAGGTAATCAGCGCGGAAGTCATGGCCCCATTGGGAGACACAGTGAGCCTCATCGATGGCAAACAATGAGAGTTCTACTCTCTGGAGAAGAGCCAAGGTTCTGGGTTGTAGCAGGCGTTCCGGGGCTAAATAGAGCAAGTCGAGTTCGCCGTACAGTAACTGGCTCTCAATGGCTTGAGCCTCTTCATAAGAGATGGAAGAATTGAGGTAGGCGGCTCGAATACCGGCTTCCTGTAGGGCTTCCACCTGATCCTGCATCAGGGCAATTAATGGAGAGATCACCACGCCGCAGCCGGGCCTGGCCAAAGCAGGAATCTGGTAGCACAGAGATTTTCCGCCTCCGGTGGGCATAAGTACCAGGGCGTCATCGCCGGCCATTAGTGTATTGATTACCGCTTCCTGAGGATCGCGGAAGTGGGTATAGCCGAAGACGTGTTCGAGAATATGTTGTGGGGAATTCATGGCGGCGGAGTATACCCCGCGTAGCGACTTTGTGCGGTGGGTTTTAGGATGGGGTTGCCTTGAAATACCGTGCAATGGCAGCTTAGGAGTTGTGACTGAATTCACGGGTTATAATCACATCTCACCCCGCATCTCATCACAGCGATCGCCTAAGGATAGGTCTATGCGCACATTGATCGTGCTTTTTGTGTTGTGGTTGACAGTTCTGGCCGGGCTTTCTGGCTGTTCCTCTAGTGCTCCGCGTAGTTTTGCGCAATCTGTTGTAGCGGATACTCATCTGGGCTGGCGGCCAGCACCGGAGAATCAGTTAGTTTTCTCCCTGGCGACAGTTTCCGGTGTTGCGCAGGTTGAGCTACAGCCGTTACCGGAGCAATTTACTCTGGTAACTTTGGAACTCCCCGGGATGCGCAATGTGGAAGGGATTCAATGGCAGGGTGAAGAGGGGGAATCCACCATGCTTTACGATGGGCAAGCCGGGCTTGATGGCGTCAGCTTGCAGAGTCGTGATCATGGCTTTCGGCTGCAGTTGCAGCTCTCCTCTATGGACTACTTGCGCAATGGTGGTGTGCTGACGGTGATAGACCGCAGGCGCTAACTTTATTGGACTGCGCTTTTTCTAAACCCCAGCCCTTCAGGCCGGATCAGGTACAGTTGTTTCCAAAATTTTCCTGTTACCCAGAGACCATTTCGCTTCTTATCCCAGGCGATCCCATTGGCAACCGTGTCAGGGTGTTTACGGACATCGGGATTTAACCGATTCAGGTCAACAGCACCGCGCACTTCTCCGCTTATGGGGTCTATGGCGATGATGCGGCTGTCTTGCCAGATATTGGCCCAGATCAGGCCCTCGGCGAATTCCAGCTCATTCAGATTCGACCAGACCTCCCCGGCGCCATGTACCTTGAGCTGGCGCTTGACTTCAAAAGTATCTGGATCGCGGTAGGTCAGTTTATTACTGCCATTACTCATAATCAGGGACTCGCCGTCACTGGTAAGGCCCCAACCCTCGCCGTTGTATTGCTTAACCTCCAAATGTTGTAGGTTGCTGGCATTGTAAATATGCAGCTCACCGGCTTTATAAGTCAGTAGGTAGAGCTTATCGCCCAGAACAGTAAGACCTTCGGCAAATAGTCTGCCCGGCAACCACTTTCGCCTTACAGGTTTTTCACTGGGGTCGGTATACTCGGCAAGCCAGGAGCGACGGTAAAGGCCACTGCTTTCCCACCAGCGCTGGCCATCGAAATAAAGCCCCTGGGTGAAATGATTCCCACCACGTTGACGCTCCTCCAGAATGGAGAAGGGGGTTGCCTTCAATTGTGATTGTGCTGCTATTGGCAGCAGGCAGGATAAGAGCAGCAGTATGTAGCTGCGGATAGTAAGTCGGTACATCAATTATTTATGACCAGAGTAAAAACCTTTGTCACCTTGACCCTTTTGGGTGGTTTGGCGGTAGTGCTGCCCATCGCAATCTTAGTACTTTTATTCCAGTGGCTGTTTGGCCAGGTCAGTGAAATTGTCGCCCCCGCCGTTACCTGGCTGGAAGCCCATACGGAGTTTAAGGATACCCTCGCCAGACTTGTGGTGATAGCACTGATTCTTGGGGGCTGTTTCTTGATTGGTCTATTGGTAAAGACCAGCATTGGTAACTGGCTACACCGCCATGTTGACCACTGGCTTGGTCGCCTGGCACCTGGGTATAGCACTATTAAAGATTTGGTTGTGCAATTTATTGGCGGTGGTGGTGAGGGGGTACTTTCCGGGCCTGTGGCTCGGGTGCGTATCCACGGTGCAGATAATCCGCTTGCGGTAACGGCGATAGTGACCTCTCAGCATGCCAATGGTGAGATGACGGTTTACGTGCCAACGGCTCCAGTACCCACTTCGGGTTTTGTTTTCCATGTGCCGGCGGAGTGCGTGGAAATACTGCCCGGTGTTAGCGTTGAGGCTGCCATGAAAACCATCGTGGCCTGTGGCGCCGGTAGTGCTAGTCTGTTGGCCCCACCGGGGAGGCCTCAGGCAGAGAAAGCTTAGGGAGGGGGCGTTTAAAAGCTTTGCGATAAGAGGAGCCTAAGCCCCACTCGACTAGCGATTTTTACCCAGGTTGCGGATGGCAAAGCGCGCTGGATGCAGGGCTTTCGCCAGATCTGCGCTAACAGGTAGAGGCCCGCCCATAATCCAGCTGGCGAGTACTTCGGCGGTTAGCGGTGCGTAGGTAAAACCGCGGGAGCCCAGGCCGCCCATTACATAGAGTCCCGCCTGATAATCTGAGTGCTCGGGGATGAATAATTTGCGGTTTTTACGCAAACTTGCGTAAGTTTTGTCCATGGATGCCCAGTCGGGAATTGGTCCGGCAACTGGCAAGTAATCCGGTGTAGCGGCGCGCAGTGCGGCGCGGCCATTGAAATCCTGGCTGGAGAATTCCTCGGCAAAGTGTGGCAGCAGTTCTGCCAGTGTCTGCAGGTTCTCCTTGTGTTCACTTTCACGTAACTCTGTGGCGGTTTCCTTGAGCTTGAAGGTGGCGCCGAAGCTTTGGCGCCCCTCGTGGGCCGGAGTGATATAGCCTTCACCACAGAGGGCAATTTTTAATTTTGCGGAGGTCTCTGTGGCGCGCACTCGGGAGACCTGGCCGCGTATTGGCCGCAGGGGCAGGGCTGCAGCCGGTGCAAAGCTGCGGATATCATTGGCCCCACAGAGAATGACCGCTTCAGTTTCTATTTCTTTGTCTTCGATACGCAGGAACCACTTGCCATATTGGCGCGTCAGTGTTTCTACTGCACTGCCCTGATATCGAGTGATGTTTCGGTGTTCCAGTAGCGCAGCACATACCTTTTGGGGTTCCAGCCAGCCTGCATTGGGGAAGTAGAGCCCGTCAAAAGGAAGATCTACGCCGGCGAGCTGACAGGCCTCCTCACGAGTAACTATTCTGGCCAGGTTTTGCCCTTGGTGTTCTGCCAGGCTAGCCGCGATCTGTTTCTGTAGCAGCTTTTCCTTGTCACCCTGAGCCAGTTGCAAGAGGCCGTTAAAATGTGCGAGCTGCGGGCATTGTTGCTTGTAATATCGCTGGGCGAACATCAGGGCATGCAGGTTGAAGTCTCCATTTGGGCCCGGTTTGGGGGATAGCTTGCCGTAGAGTATGCCCTGGTCGTTGCCGGAGCCGCCGCTGCCGGGGGCCGGCCCGCGTTCAATAATTTGTACCTGCACGCCGCGCTCTGCCAGTGCCCTGGCAATGGTGGCGCCGGAAATACCGCCGCCGATCACTGTGGCAGATTGCGGATGCTGTGCTTCGGTGCTGGGTAGGTGCCAGGGGGTGCTGTGCTGCTGGCAGCCGTGTAACAGCTCCAGGGTGCCGCACAGCATTTCCCGCTTGCTGCCAAATCCCGGTACTTTGCGCAGGGCGAAGCCCGCCTCTCGCAGTCCACGCTTAACCAGCCCTGCGCAGGTAAAGGTGGCGAAGGTAGCACCGGGGCGGCTCAGGTGGGACATATTGGTGAACAGCTCTTCTGTCCACATGTCCGGGTTCTTGGCCGGCGCAAAACCATCCAGAAACCAGGCGTCGATGTAGCGATCGCGATTCTCTTGTTGTAAGCGCAGGCTATCCAAAGCCCGGCTGGCCTCCCCAATAATCAGAGTTAGTTTTACTGGGCCGAACTGTAGGCGGTGAATACCTTCGGCCAATAATGGTGGGTAGGCTTCAATCAGTGGCTGGGAGTAGGCCTGCAGTTGTGGCCACAGTGCCAGGGCACGCTGCAAATCCTGGGGGTGCAGGGGGAATTTCTCCACACTAACAAAGTGCAGCTGTGCACTTTTTGGAGCGGTTTTCTGCCATAGCTCCCAGGCGGCGAGAAAGTTTAAGCCGGTGCCAAAGCCGGTTTCGCCGATAGTAAAAGTGGCATTCTCGGGCAGGGTCGCCCAGCGCTCCGCCAGGGCATTTTGTTGCAGGAATACGTAGCGAGTTTCCTCCAGACCGGAAGCTGTGGAGAAATAGATATCGTCATAGGCGAGGGACAGGGGTTGACCGTCTTCGCGCCATTGGATGTCCGCGTGTTTGCCGGATTTGCTCACTTCACTACTATCCTCAGGCTCCGTCCTTAAGGCCGAATTCATGCATTACCTGGTCACACCAGCGGCCAATACGCTCTTCACTGAGGTCAAATTCATTCTCTTCATCGAGGGCGAGGCCGACAAATTGGCTGCCATCCTCGGTCAGTCCTTTGGATTCCTCAAATTCATAGCCCTCGGCAGGCCAGTAACCTACGGCGCGGGCGCCGCAGGCGAGCAGTTGGGCATGCAAATAGCCCAGGGCATCCTGGAACCACTGTGGATAGCCTTCTTGGTCCCCGAGCCCAAACAGGGCAAAAGTCTTACCGCTCAGATCGAGCTCGGCCAGGTCGTCCCAGATATTCTCCCAATCTTCCTGCAGCTCACCGTAATCCCAGGTGGGAATGCCAAATAGTAGGAAACCGTAGCTTTCGGCCTGGGCAATATCCGCTTCGGCTACGTTGTGTAGGTCGATCCACTGGGGGCCAATGTATTGGCGGATTTTTTCTGCAGCCATTTCGGTGTAGCAGGTGCTGGAACCGTAAAACAGGCCTATTGGAGCTTGGGAGCTTGGCATAACAAAAAATTCTTACTGCTGGTCTATGGCGCCGTTGAAGTCGAGCTGTCGCCAGGCTTCATAGATCACAATGGCGGCGGCGTTGGACAGGTTGATACTGCGGCTCTCAGCGCGCATAGGAATGCGCAGGGTGTTTTCTGGGCCCACCATTTGTAGAAACTCCACCGGCAGGCCGCGAGTTTCGGGGCCAAATACAATCGCATCGCCGTCTTGGTATTCCACTGAGGTATGGCTGTGGCTGCCTTTAGTGGAAAGGGCCAACACCCGCAAAGGTTTCTCACTATCGACAAAAGCCTGCCAGTCTGGGTGTCGAACCACGCGGCTGTATTCACTGTAATCAAGCCCGGCGCGGCGCAGGCGTTTGTCGTCCATATCGAAGCCAAGGGGTTCGATTAGGTGTAGCTCGGCGCCAGTATTGGCGCAAAGTCGAATAATATTGCCTGTGTTCGGGGCAATTTCCGGTTGGAATAGAACAATTTTGAACATTACTTGGCGGATGCCCTGGAGCGGTACTATCTAGCTTGAATGATTTGAGCCGGGCGGTGGGCCCGGCTCCGCATGGCAGCGGATTATTCCACAATTAGAGGGGAGTGGCGATCTCCTCGCAGTCGATCTCCACCCCCAGCTCATTGGCGATCTGGTCGAGTTCGTCGCGCAGGCCATCGAGATCCATATCTTCATCCACATTGATCTTGCACTCGGCAGTAAACAGAGGCTCGCCACTCCACGGAGTACTACTGTAAGTAGTTTCCAACTGATCCATATTGATATGGTGAGCGCTGAGTGCGCGGGATATTTCCCGCACAATACCGGGGCGGTCGTTGCCTACCAGCTTCAATGTCAGTGTCTGTTGAGGCTTAGTGGAAACGGCGATCGCGTCTTCAACGATCAGGTTATAGCCATCCTGGGCGAGGCTAGTGAGAGCGACCTTTAAGCCTTGGGTTTTGTCACCGGGAACAGCAACGCGCAATATACCGGCAAATTTTCCGGCAAAATGGGCCATATGGCTGTCTTCCCAGTTGCCACCGTTATCCGCGATGACTGCAGAAAGCTTTTCCACAACACCGGGCTTATCGTTGCAGATCATGGAGATAACGAGATGCTGTTGCATATAGTGTTCCTTTGCTTCAGTGGAGACGTATCATATGCATTGTAATAGGATCTCGTCGGATAACTCTATCGTCCAATCTCAAAGCCATTTTTCTTTTCCCGGCAACAGGTAACTTAGCGAGGGACTGTCAATGAAGGTCATTGCCGATTTGTGCGTGATACCCATGGGTGTGGGGGTGTCTGTCAGTAGGTATGTTGCGGAGTGTGAAAAAGTACTGGCGGAAGCCGGACTGACACACCATCTACATGCCTATGGCACCAACATAGAAGGGGACTGGGATACGGTGATGGCTGCGGTAAAAACCTGCCATGAGCGAGTACACGCGATGGGCGCCGATCGCATCACTACCAGTCTGAAATTGGGAACCCGTATAGACCGGGACCAGTCATTACAGGATAAGATCGACAGTGTGCGATCGAAGCTGGATTAACGATAACAACACAGGAACGATTATGACGATCAATATCAAGAAATCTCTGCTCGCTATGGCCGGCGCTCTGGCCCTGGCTGGTGGCGCCCAGGCTGCCGACTTGAATTCTGTCATTCAGGGGGATCACCGCAGCAAAGAGTACGTTGCGCGAGACCAGTACCGTAACCCGGCAGAAACCCTGGAATTTTTGGGCATTAAGCCAGATATGACGGTAGTGGAGGTTACTCCTGGCGGTGGCTGGTATACAGAAATCCTAGGGCCCTACCTGGGCAAGAAGGGCAAGCTCTATGCAGCGCACTTCCCCGAGGATAGCGAGTCTTCTTACTATCAACGTTCTTTGAAAAGCTTTAAAGACAAGCTAGCTGCCGACAAGAAGGCCTATAAGAATGTCGTAGTGACCGAGTTTTCACCGCAAACCGGCCGTGAGATAGCCCCAGCAGGCAGTGCCGATGCGGTGGTGACTTTCCGCAACGTACACAACTGGATGTACCGCGGTTATGAAGATAAGGCTTTTGCCAGCTTTTACAGCGCTTTGAAACCCGGCGGTGTACTCGGTGTGGTTGAGCATCGCGCCAAGCCTGGTACCAGTAAAGAGGATATGGTCAAGAGCGGTTATGTGACTCAGGAGTATGTTATCGAAGCAGCCAAGAAGGCTGGTTTTGAGTTGGAAGAGAGCAGTGAGGTCAACGCCAACCCGAAAGATAGCGCCAAGCACCCGAAAGGTGTCTGGACTTTGCCACCCTCTCTCCGCTTGGGTGATGAGGACAAAGACAAGTACCTGGCCATCGGCGAGAGTGACCGCATGACTCTACGTTTCCGCAAGCCAAAATCCTAAGTTTAAATAACCACTTACCAATACAGGTAAACACCGGGAGCGGCGTTCGTCGCTCCCATCTCACCTAGATATGAAAGTTGTATGATCATTCCCTTTGCGCAGTTGGATCCCAACACTTTGCAGAACCTATTGGAAGAGTATGCTACCCGTGAGGGCACCGAGTATGGTGAGCGCGAGGTGGAGCTACCGGAGAAGGTGGCTAGCTTGCGCCGTCAGTTGCAGTCCGGTGACGTGGTAATTTGGTTCGATCCCGGCGAGGAGACAGTCAATCTGGTGCTGGCCGAGGATCTGCCTACCGATGTCTGAATACCTTATTGATGTGCCCCAAGCACCTCAAGCGCGCTTTCTGTTTGCCCATGGTGCCGGTGCGCCCATGGACAGTGAATTTATGCAGACGTTGGCCACTGGGTTGTGTGAGCAGGGTATCGAAGTGGTGCGTTTCGAGTTTCCCTATATGGCCCAGCGCCGCAGCGGAGGTGGCAAGCGGCCGCCTAACACTATGTCGCAGTTACAGGAGAACTTTAACGCCCAGATTGAGCAGTTTGCCGGTGATTTACCCCTGTTTATTGGGGGCAAGTCGATGGGAGGGCGGGTAGCGAGCCTCCTGGCCAATGACAGCTATGCGCAGGGGGTGGTTGCCGGACTTATCTGCCTGGGGTATCCATTTCACCCCCAGGGCAAGCCGGAGAAGCTCCGCACTGAGCACCTGCTAGATTTTGCCTGCCCCACTTTGATTGTGCAGGGAGATCGCGATCCACTTGGCAGCCTTGCAGAGGTGAATACTTATGGATTGGCAGAGGCTATTGAGATTGAGTGGCTGGCCGATGGTGACCACGATTTTAAGCCCCGTCGCGCGAGTGGATTTACCCAAGCCCAACACTGGCAGATTGCGGTGGATAAAGTGGCGGGGTTTATGCAGCGGTTTCCAGGATCGTGACGCGTTCTTCCCCCACTAGCAGTGGGGCCAGCTGGGCCATTTGGGCGCGTCGCTCCTCGCTGGTGTACCAGTGTTGCCAATGCAGTTCTGACTGCCATTTAGACAGGGTAAAGCGGCGCAATGGATTGCCCTTTTCGATATAGGTTTGTCCCTCGATAAAACCGACGGTGCGGTAGGCACAGGTAAGGACTCTTCGTGCGGCCTCCTCGTAGCTGCTCTGCATCTCGGCGGCAATTTCCCGCTCAATCAATACATAGATCATCATCTCCCCACAATGCGATAGGGCCTAAATGGATTTTAGCGCGGCTGTCAGCGGAAGAGTCGGCAGCCAGTTTCTAGATGACGAAGTGCGCTAAATTGCGCACAATAAATACTATGAAGTTTGATCACACCCTCGATGCCCGCGGCCTGTTGTGCCCGGAACCCGTAATGATGCTGCACTCAGCGGTGAGAAATGTTGCCGATGGGGAAGTATTGAAAATGATGGCCACCGATCCCTCGACGCAGCGGGATGTGCCCAAGTTCTGCCAGTTTCTCGGCTATGAGCTGGTGCAGCACGCAGAGGAGAACGACGAGTTCGTGTATTGGATCAAGAAAGCGGAATAGTTGGTCAGATAGCGCCCCGGTCCCGCTTCGACGGCACCGGGGGCACACTCCCGAATAAGTTTTGTACTGACTCTATGGCCTGTTAACTCTTATGGCGCCGTTACTAGAGCGGCGATCGCGGCTAGTGCCTCAGGGTCCTCAGATTTGATCTTGTTGGCGATATGATGTTGGAAGAAGTAGCGAAAGCCTTCACTCTCCTGTGCTGGGTATAGACAGTGATCTCCCGGTAGTACCGGAGTGGTCTCAACGACATCGTGATCGATCAGCATACCGTGAATAACGCCGTCGGCGTGCAGCCTCCAGCTGATGACCTCGATCAGTGTCAGGTTCTCCCTGTCCTTATCCATAAACACCGCATGGGTGCCGATGGTATCGGGAATCTCCTGCAGAACTTCCTCGGGTTTGCTGCTCTCAAACTCAAAGTATTCCGCCGCAGTCTCCAACTCGACGACTTTGTGGATTGGGGGATGGTGGAAGATGTCTTCAATACCGGGATCGTAGTAGCCTTCGAAGCGTCCGTCCAAAGGGTCCTTGATATCTGGACAGGCCACTATGGTGTTTAACCAGGGAACGAGGCCAACGACCTCGCCATTCGCTTTAAGCCCCCAGCAGAGTATTTTTAAGCTGTATAGGTCTGTACCGCTGGAGTTGTTGGAGTAGAGCATTTCCAAGCCGTCTAGCTCCGGCGAAAGGCGAATAAAGCGCCTGTCCGCAGAAGTTTCGATCGGCTCGCCGGTGAAGAGGTCAACCACATTGTTGATGCTGTGGTCTGTCATGGAACACCTCCTGGCAGGGCCGGTTATATACCGTCTCCGATCAGATCAAGGTGCGACTGCCAAGGCCCTATCTCTGAAAGAAGACCGGGGCAGGAGGGTATTTGACTGCATTAGACCCCTCCTCGGGGAATACGCTGAAAAGGCAGGTGTTCAGCGGCCTCCCTGTGAGTAAAGGTATATGTTGATTTCCGGAAATACAACCGGCCCGCTAACGCCTGCAGAAACGGCGCGGCTTTGATCGAGGCGCTCCCGTTGATATAGTCCCCGCCTTTGCGGTATCCCGGAGAATATCTTGCCCGTCACTCACTTAGAAATGGCTCCAGTTTCTAATACTCCCCTTGCAGCCAGATCCACTGCCGAGCGTATTGTGGCGGTCTTCAATCGCTGTTTTTCCAGTCCAAAAGGGCTAAATACCCGACTTTGCGGCGGTTTTTCCGAACCTTACTATCGGCCCGCCGGGGGCCAGCAGGGCCATCATCAGGTCGAGTTCACTCTCGACTATGCGGCCAGCGCACTGCACGAGGTGGCCCATTGGTGTGTGGCCGGTGAGGCCCGCCGGCAGTTGCCCGACTATGGCTATTGGTATGCTCCAGATGGGCGCAGTGCCGAGCAACAAGCAGAATTCGAGTTGGTGGAGGTCAAACCCCAGGCGCTGGAATGGATTTTCGCCCGTGCCTGTGGCCTCCGTTTCCGTGTCAGTGCGGACAACTTGGAGAGTGGCCTTGGTCCCAGCACCAGTTTCAAAGAGGCTATTTGGCGCCAGGTTCAGCGCTATTGTGCGGAGGGGCCCAATGAGCGGGCGCGCACTTTCGCTCTTGCGCTCGCAGGGGCGTTTACTCAGCCAGATCCATTGAGCGGCGATGACTATCAGCTGCGGGAGCTGTCGTGAGCAGTTTTCTGGTCGACTCTTCTGTCTATATCTTTCGCTATTACTTCGCTTTGCCACCCAACTGGCAGAGTCGCAGTGGTTACGACACAGAAGCGGTCTACGGCTTCACCAACTTCCTGCTGGATCTTTTGGCGAGAAATCCACGTCATATCGCCTGCGCTTTCGATGAATCTCTCGGCAGTTGCTTCCGCAACACGCTTTACCCGGACTATAAATGCAGTCGCGCATTGCCAGATGAAGCCCTGGCCTTTCAGTTGGCGGCCTGCCGGGAGATGGCGGAAGCCCTGGGTATCGCCAGTTTCTCCAGTGAGCGTTATGAGGCGGACGATATTCTCGCCAGCTTGACGCGAAAACTGCGCAATCATGCCCCAATCATTGTGAGTCGGGATAAAGATTTGGGGCAGTTACTGGCTCGTGGAGCCTCCAGTCTTTGGGATTTTGCCGCAAACCAGCATATGGACAGCGTGGCCATTGAGCAGAAGTTTGGGGTAAAACCCGCGCAGATTGCCGACTACCTGGCGCTGGTGGGGGATAGCAGTGACGATATTCCCGGAGTACCCGGCATTGGTGCCAAGACTGCGGCGCGATTACTGGGCGAGTTTGATGATGTCGAAGCGCTGTTGGCACAGCAAGAGAGAGTGACAACACTGCCCATTCGGGGTGCGAAAGGGCTCGCCCAGCGGCTGGAGGAATACTCCGACCAGCTGCGCTTGGCAAAACGCCTGGCAAGCCTGGTGGAGGATATCCCCCTTGGCATTAAGGTGAGTGATTTGCGTCCGCAACCTGTGGATGTTGAATTGGCCACGGCTCTGGCCAAGGAGTTCGGGATCGGCGGGCTGGCAGGAAAAATAGAGCGCACACTGGTGAGCGCTGAAGGAGAACCTACATGAGTGAAAGCCACGCACAGGGCGTTGGCCTCAAGATTGTTGCCGATGAGAATATACCGGCACTGGAGCAATATTTTGGCGATCTGGGTAAGCTGGTACGCTATCCGGGCCGCACACTGACGCGCGAGCAATTGATTGATGCCGATATCCTACTGGTGCGCTCCGTCACACGAGTGAATCAGAGCCTGCTGGAAGGCACGCCGGTACGTTTCGTGGGTAGCTGTACCATCGGCACCGATCATCTGGATACCGATTGGATGGAGCGCAATGGTATTTACTGGAGCGCCGCGCCGGGCTGCAATGCCAACTCCGTGGTTGAATATGTATTTTGTACTTTGGCCGCCCTAGACGTGGACTGGCGCGGGCGCAGCTTTGGCATTGTCGGTTGTGGCAATGTGGGAGGGCTGCTGCAGAAGCGCTTGCATGCCCTGGGTGCGAGCTGTGCTGTCTACGACCCCTGGCTGCCAGATAACCCCGACTTTGCCCCCCTTGAGCAAGTACTGAGTCAGGACATTGTGTGCCTGCACGCCCCCCTGGTTAAAGATGGGCCCTTCCCCAGTTTGCATATGATCGGTGCTGAGCATTTGGCACAGATTCGCGACGGCGCTGTTTTGATTAGTGCCGGTCGCGGTGCGGTGGTGGACAATCGCGCGTTATTACAGGTGTTACAGCGGGCAAAGCGTTTTAAGACGGTACTGGATGTCTGGGAGGGGGAGCCGGGAATCAACACTGAGCTGTTGGAGTTGGTGGACCTGGGTAGCCCGCATATTGCCGGCTATAGCCTGGATGGCAAGCTCACAGGCACCCGCATAATTCGTGAGGCGCTCTCCAATGCGCTGGATCTGGCCCAGCCAGAAAACACTGGCGTCACCTGCGATACGCAAGCTGAAGTCTCTAGAAGGCAACTTGAGCCGGTGATTAGTGGGGCGGCGCCAATAGCGAATTTGTTATTGCAAATGTATGACCCACGCGAAGATGATGCGCGCCTGCGCGAAGCTGCTCGAGGGATAGAACCTATGGCCAAGGCTTTCGACCGCCTGCGCCGTGAATATCCCGAGCGTTTGGAGTTTTCCCATTACCGCGCCGCAGCGCAGGCCCTGGGTAAAAAAGAGAGAGAAGAGTTGGCAGTACTGGGGCTCATGTGCGATTAGAAAAACAAGTTAAGAAACTGGGTTTGATTATCAATCCTTGGGCCGGTGTTGGCGGCCCAGCGGGGCTTAAGGGCAGCGATGGAGCTGAGACAGTGGCGCAGGCCCTGACGGCTGGTATTGAGCCGCAATCCCACAAGCGTGCCGCGATTGCCCTGGAGGCCTTGCTACCGTTTCGGCAGCAGCTGGAGTTTTTGTGTTTTGCCGGTGATATGGGGGCGGATACGGCTAGTGCACTGGGCTTTGCCGTGCGTGAGGTGGGTGCAGCCGAGTCCACCCCGTCAACCCCCGAGGACACCGAGAGAGCGGCAATGGCGATCCGCGACGCCGGTGCCGACCTGATCGTCTTTATTGGCGGTGACGGCACTGCGCGCAATATGACCAACGCCCTGGGTGATCACTTTCCAGTACTGGGTATTCCCGCCGGTGTCAAAATGCACTCCGCTTGTTTCGCGATTTCCCCCAAGGCCGGTGGAGAAGTTTTGCGTAAATTACTGGCCGGTGAGCTGGTGGATTTGTGTGAGCGCGAGGTGCGTGATATCGATGAAAATAGCTTCCGCCAGGGGCGGGTGAGCACTCGCCACTACGGCGAGCTGCTGGTGCCCCAGGAGGGCCACTTCCTGCAGACAGTAAAGAACGCCGGGCGCGAGGTGGAAGAGCTGGCTGTGGCGGATATCGCCGCAGAGATTGTCGAGGAACTGGAGCCGGATACCTTGTATATCGTCGGTCCCGGTTCAACTACCTTAGCTGTCTTGAGTGAATTGGGGTGTGACGGCACCCTGCTGGGGGTGGACCTGCTCTGTGATGGCGCCCTCTTGCAAAAAGATGTGAGCGCGCCGCAGATTGAGGCAGCGATTGCCGCACACAAGAGTGTGAAAAAAAATGGTCAGGTAAAAATTATTCTCACTGCCATCGGAGGCCAGGGCCATCTGATCGGCCGCGGTAACCAGCAATTCTCCCCCAGAGTCCTAAGCCAAGTGGGTCGTGAAAACCTGGTGGTTGTCGCCACCAAAACCAAAATAACCGAACTCGGCGGGCGCCCCCTGTTAGTGGATAGTGGTGACCCCGAACTGGATCGGCAGTGGAGCGGCTTTATCCGTGTGGTAACCGGCTACCGCGATGCGATCCTCTACCCCCTAAGCAATGGAGAAGTCTGAGTGTCTACCGATTGGCAAGTGTTGCTGCAGCAAGTAGAGCCCAAGTTAGTTCAGGGCGGCGGTGACAGCCGGCGTTTGTTTCACGGGCGTGGTCGCTGTTTTACAGGCCTGGAGCAGGTTTGTGTCGATAGTTTTTCCCCTGCATTACTGGTTACTTTTTTTGAGGAGTACGAGGGGGAAGGGGAGTTGTGCGAGAAGCTCTGGCAGATGGCCGAATCATACGGTTATCAGGGGGTGGCCGCGCAGCGTCGCTATCTCCCCGGTGCACCATTGGAGTGGTTGTGTGGCGAATCGGTTGCCGCACCAGTGGCACAGCGCAACGGTCTGCAGTTTCCGCTGACCTTTGATCGTCAGAATGTTGGCTTCTTTCTGGATATCGAACCCGGCCGCGCCTGGCTTGAAGCGCAGGTGCGGGAGCGCTCGGAGCGCAAATCGGTGAAGATGCTGAATTTGTTCGCGTTTACCTGTGCTTTTTCTGCTGTGGCTCGAGCCGCTGGGGATATTGAGATCGTCAATGTGGATGTGAATCGGGGCGTTTTGAATCGCGGCCGAGAAAACCACGAGGTGAATGGCCTGTCCCTGCGGGGCATTCAATTTTTACAATTCGATGCGCTGCGCCAGTTCAAGCGCTTCGATCGCCGGGGGCCCTTTGATCTTGCTATCGTAGACCCACCCACACGCCAGAAAGGCCGCTTCGATGTGAGTCACAACTACGAAAAACTGCTGCAACAACTGCCTGCCTGCCTCGCGGATGAGGCAGACCTGCTGATGGTGATCAACTCCCCGCGCCACAGCGAAGCGCACTTTCGCGAGTTGATACTCGGTGCCGATAGCGGCTATGAAGTGGTAGAGCGGCTGGCGCAAAACCCGGATTTCCCCGATCGGGACCCGGATGCCGCCCTAAAAATGCTGCACGTTAAATATCGTCGTCAGAATTAGCGATACTAAATAGCGGTGATACCCAAACCACTCTATTTACAGTGCGGCAAACTCCCGCATCAGGCGCTCCACCAGCGCCTGTAACTTTGCAGAGGAACCATCGCGCACGGCGCTGTTGAGCAGCTGTGCGTTACTCTGGCCAGAATTTTCCTCCTTGTTGATCAACAGCAGAAATCCCCGGTGGCTCAGTACCACTTCCTCCGCAGCTTCCTGGCGCACCAGCTGGGAGAAGTGAATGTAACCGCTCTGTTTTAACCAGCTGAGGGCACCCAGGCACGCCAGGTGCCGTGGCGAGTGCAGGCCGAATTCGTCGGGGGTGTCTGGCCCGGCAATGTCCTCTACGTAAATGGTGGAGGGCAGGGGGAACTGGCCAAACAGTGCCAGCAGAATTCTGCCGGCATCGCGATAAAAGTCGTGGATATGTAAATCGTCCAACATCAGCGGGTATATCGCTCCAAAAAGTAACCCAACCGCTCAATTGCGTGGGAGAGGTCGTCGGCGCGGGGCAGAAAGACAATACGCAGGTGATCGGGCGCGTCCCAATGGAAAGCGCTGCCCTGTACCAACAGGATTTTTTCCTGGCGCAGGAATTCCAATACCAGCTGTTCATCACTATCGATTTTGTGGTGGTCCAGGTGCAGCCTGGGGAACAGGTAGATGGCACCACTAGGTTTGACACAGCTGACACCGGGAATGTCGTTGAGCATGCGGTAGGCCAGATCGCGTTGCTGGCGCAAGCGGCCGCCGGGCAGTATCAAGTCATTAATACTCTGATAACCCCCCAGTGCGGTTTGCACGGCATACATGGCCGGTACATTGCCGCACAGGCGCATAGAGGCGAGTATTTCCATCCCTTCAATAAAGCCTTTGGCGCGATGCTTGATTCCACTGATGATCATCCACCCGGAGCGGAAGCCGGCCAAGCGGTACGATTTGGACAAGCCATTGAAGCTCAGGCAGAGCACATCCGGGGCCAGTTTGGCCATGGGGGTGAACTCGGCGTCGTCGTAGAGGATCTTGCTATAGATTTCATCGGCAAAAATCACCAGATTGTGGCTGCGCGCCACCTCTACAATCTCTTCCAGCAAAGCCTTGGGATAAATCGCCCCCGTGGGGTTGTTGGGGTTGATCACGACAATGCCGCGGGTGCGAGGCGTGATTTTTGCTTTTATGTCCTCAATATCGGGCAGCCAGCCGGATTCCTCGTCACAGCGGTAGAGTACCGGGTTGGCACCAGCGAGATTGGTAGCGGCCATCCACAGGGGGTAGTTGGGCATGGGCAGCAGCAGCTCATCGCCATTGTTGAGCAGTGCCTGGGTGGCCATGGAGATTAACTCGGAGACACCGTTGCCCAGATAGATGTCATCAATTTCAACTCCCTGGATACCCAGGGTCTGGCACTCCTGCATAATAGCTTTGCGCGCGGCGAATAGTCCCTTGGACTCCACATAGCCCTGGGCTTGGGAGAGATTGTGGATGACGTCCTGGATGATTTCATCGGGGGCGTTAAAGCCGAAGGGGGCGGGGTTGCCGATATTCAGCTTGAGGATACGGTGGCCTTCCTCCTCCATGCGATGGGCTTGCTCCATCACCGGGCCGCGAATCTCATAGCAGACGCCGTGCAGTTTTTCAGATTTATGGATGTCCTTCATGTTGGTGCGGCAGCCCTGTAGCTTGGCAGGAGCAGCCTCAGCCGCGAGCGAGCTGCGCGATAGGCGGGATGTCCACTGGCGGCGGTTACCGCTCCTGCGAGAACGATTAAAACGGAACGAGACAGTATGGCAAAAGCAAAAGACGATAACTACTGGCGAGATCAGCTGACAGATGAGGAGTTTGAGGTCTGTCGCAAAGGGGGGACAGAAGCGCCATTTAGCGGGGAATATTGGGATGTTTTTGACAAAGGTCTCTACCGCTGCCGCTGTTGTGGCGAGGTTTTGTTTGATGCGGGAGCAAAATTCCAGAGCTACTGTGGCTGGCCCAGCTTCGATGAGGAATTTAGCGTGGGGATTATTCGAGAGCTAGCCGATAATAGTTTTGGTATGGAGCGTATCGAGATTCGCTGCAGTCAATGCGACAGTCATCTAGGGCATGTGTTCGATGATGGGCCTACTGAAACCGGCCTTCGCTACTGTGTCAATTCCTTGTCGGTGAGGCTGGACCAGGAGTTCAACGAAGACGGCGAAGAGGAGGGCAAGTGAGGAGAGTACACTGGAGCCGCTGGCTACTCAGGGTGCAGTGGGGGCTACTCGGGATTATTGTGCTCGCAGGTATGGCACTGCGGTTTGGATTGCTGCGCTTCGAATTGGTCTTCATGATATTTACTTACGCGGGTGGGGCGGCACTGATTGTCGCACTGGTGAGTTTACTGGTGTTTGTCTGGGGGTCGCGCAATCACAGGCCTCAGGCACGCAGCAATGCCCTCTGGGCTGCGTTGCTGGGACTGCTGCCAGTAGCTGTGCCCCTCATTACTGTGGGCAAAGATAATTTCAATGCGCCAAAAATCCACGATATCACTACCGATACCCGCAACCCCCCGGCATACCAAGCAGTCCTCGACTTGCGTAATCCTTGGGACAATAGTGCCGCATACGGCGGCGAGCCTGTGGCGAGCCAGCAGCGTGAAACCGATATCTATTCCGACATCTATCCACTGCATGTCCATATGTCTGTAGCCCGCACCACTGAGCTGGCGGCGGAGGTTGCCAAGAAACTGGGCTGGAAGATTGTGTCTTACGAACCAGAGAAGGGGCATATCGAGGCAACCGACCGAACCCTGTTGTTAGGCTTTACTGACGACATAGTGGTGCGAGTACGGCCGGAAGATGATGGTGGCTCGCGGGTGGACGTGCGTTCCAGTTCCCGTGTGGGAGTCAGTGACCTAGGGGCCAACGCAAAGCGTATCCGTGAGTTTATTGAGGAGCTGCACCTGCGTGTACTCAGCGAGCAGTACGGAGAGCCCTCTGACGCCTAAATTATCTTTCCGCAACCGGCAGTGTTAGGTAAGTATCTGACAATAAAAGAAAAAAAATTCAATTCGGGTGTTGACAGTATCCCGAACGGTACATAGAATGCGCCCCACTTCTGACGCAGAGCTACACTTTAAAACGCAGCGAAACGACAGAAGGTTTCTGGGTCCCCATCGTCTAGAGGCCTAGGACACCGCCCTTTCACGGCGGTAACAGGGGTTCGACTCCCCTTGGGGATGCCACGCGGGAATAGCTCAGTTGGTAGAGCGCAACCTTGCCAAGGTTGAGGTCGCCGGTTCGAACCCGGTTTCCCGCTCCAAGTTTCCGCTTTGCGAGATGATCTCTAGTCAGCTCACAAAGCACGCCACCGAGAAATTAGTGGCATTGCCATGGACAGCATGGCAGCACCGGACCATAAGGTCGAAGTGCAAGTTTCTGTCCCCATCGTCTAGAGGCCTAGGACACCGCCCTTTCACGGCGGTAACAGGGGTTCGACTCCCCTTGGGGATGCCAATACGACCCGGTAGCAATGCTACCGGGTCAAATTGCGGGAATAGCTCAGTTGGTAGAGCGCAACCTTGCCAAGGTTGAGGTCGCCGGTTCGAACCCGGTTTCCCGCTCCAATTTTATTTTTGGATGGATCTTTGGCCCCATTCAAAAGTAAAGTCACCGCGAGGTGGCAAAGCCATGGACAGCGTGGCAGCACGGGACCGAAGAGGTTGTAGTGCAAAGTTTCTGTCCCCATCGTCTAGAGGCCTAGGACACCGCCCTTTCACGGCGGTAACAGGGGTTCGACTCCCCTTGGGGATGCCAATACGGCCCGGCAGCAATGCTGCCGGGCCAACACAAAATGCGGGAATAGCTCAGTTGGTAGAGCGCAACCTTGCCAAGGTTGAGGTCGCCGGTTCGAACCCGGTTTCCCGCTCCAAAATAAAAAAGCCGCTCAATTGAGCGGCTTTTTTATTTTCCGATATATTGCTTCTAAGTTTATTACTTGCACTGGTATTGCCGGAGTGCGACTGTGCGCCTGGAATTCCGCCTCCGCGGCTTTGGGCTTCCCTGTGTTTCCGCCGGTTGAAATTATTCGGGCAAGCACGTTGAATGGCGCCTTCAGCATAGGAATTCACAATGACCGCCGCGCTATCTATCCATAACCTGCAAAAAACCTACGAAGGCGGCTTCCAGGCCCTGAAAGGGATCAGCTTCGAAGTGCAGTCGGGGGACTTCTTTGCTCTGCTGGGCCCCAATGGTGCAGGTAAGTCCACTACTATTGGCATTATCTGCTCATTGGTGCGCAAGACTGCCGGTAGCGTGTCGATTTTTGGTGTCGATATCGACAGTGATTTTGCCGCTGCCAAGCGTCTTTTAGGCGTGGTGCCGCAGGAGTTCAATTTCAGTCAGTTTGAAAAAGTCTTCGATATTGTGGCTACTCAGGGGGGATTCTATGGAATGCCGCGCAAGTTGGCAGAGGAGCGCACAGAGCAATATCTGAAGCAGTTGGGACTTTGGGACAAGCGACACACCCAGGCGCGTATGCTGTCTGGGGGGATGAAGCGCCGCCTGATGATTGCACGGGCGCTGATTCACGAGCCAAAACTACTGATTCTGGATGAGCCTACTGCTGGGGTGGATATCGAGCTGCGTCGCTCCATGTGGAGCTTCCTGGAGGAAATTAACGCTCGGGGTACCACCATTATTCTCACTACCCATTACCTGGAGGAGGCGGAGAGCCTGTGCCGCAATATCGCCATTATCGATAAGGGTGTTATCGTTGAGAATACCTCTATCAAGTCCCTGCTGAAGACTCTCAACCGCGAGACATTTATTCTCGATTGCAGCGAATACCTAAGTAAGGCTCCGGAGCTTACGGGGTTTAAATGCTACCTGTTGGATAATCACTCCCTGGAAATCACGGTAGAGAAAGGGCAGTCACTGACAGAGGTCTTTGTCGAGCTCAAGGCCCAGGGCGTTACCGTGACCAGTATGCGCAACCGTGCCAACCGCCTGGAAGAATTGTTTATTTCCATGTTGTCCGAGGAAAAAGAAGAGGGGTTGGATTCGTGAGCGGTAAGTTGACCTGGATATCCTTCAGCACCATTTTCCGCCGGGAGGTACGCCGCTTTATGCGTATCTGGCCACAGACCCTGGTGCCGCCGGTGATCACCATGACGTTGTACTTTGTGATTTTCGGCTCTCTTATTGGCAGCCGTATCGGGGAAATGGGCGGATACCCTTATATGGAGTTTGTGGTGCCTGGGCTGATTATGATGTCAGTGATCACCAACTCCTATGGCAATGTCGTGTCCTCTTTTTACAGTGCTAAGTTTCAGCGCAGTGTTGAGGAGCTGCTGGTATCGCCCACGCCAAATTGGGCGGTGATGGCTGGCTATGTATTGGGCGGTGTGGCGCGTGGCTTGGTTGTAGGCCTGATTGTCACTCTGGTAGCGATGTTTTTTACTTCTCTCAGAGTCGAACACCTGGGAGTCACCATCGCTATTGTGTTTCTCACATCGGCGCTATTCTCTCTGGCGGGTTTTATCAATGCGATTTATGCCAACAGCTTTGACGCCATATCGATTATTCCCACTTTTGTTTTGACCCCGCTTACCTATCTGGGTGGTGTTTTCTACTCCATCGATCTGTTGTCGCCCTTTTGGCAAGGATTGTCGAAATTGAACCCGATTCTCTATATGGTGAACTCCTTTCGCTATGGAATCCTGGGTGTTTCCGACATTAATGTGGCCTGGGCATTTGTTGGGGTCTTGGTTTTTATTGCGCTTCTCGCCAGCTGGGGACTTTACCTGATGAGTCACGGCAAGCGATTGAGGCACTGAGGTTGAGTATGAGCAGAGAAGATTGGCAGAACCTCCCGCTGGGTCGGGAAACCGTTTACGAATCCAGCTATAACCCAGAGCTACTGCACCCGATTCAGCGATCCATTTCCCGAGCCCAACTGGAGCTGTCCGTTGGCGCCCTGCCATTTTTTGGGGAAGATGAGTGGTGGGGATTTGAGCTCTCCTGGCTCAATACCAGGGGCAAACCCCAAGTGGCGGTGGCGCGCTTCAGCTTTCCCGCGGAAAGCCCCTGTATGGTGGAGTCCAAGTCCTTCAAATTGTACTTAAATTCCTTTAACCAAAGCCGATTCGATTCCTGGCAGCTGGTTCAGGATACCCTGGTGCGGGACCTAAGCACTGCGGTGGGTATGGCTGTGGAAGTGACCCTGCTGGAGGTGGAAGATATCTCCCTGGATGTGCAGAGGCCGCAAGGGTTTTGTCTCGACCAGCTGGATATTGCCGTAGAGCAATACCAGCCGGACTCGACACTGCTGGCGCTGGAAGAGAGTGGTGTGGAGGTTACTGAAACTCTCTACAGCCACTTGCTGCGCAGTAATTGCCCGGTTACCGGCCAGCCGGATTGGGCGACGGTAATGGTGGAATACAAGGGGCCGATGCTGCAGCGCGAAGCGCTATTGGCTTACATTATTTCCTTCCGTGAGCATCAGGATTTTCACGAACACTGTGTGGAGCGGATTTTTTGCGATCTTCAAAACCTTGCGGACTTTTCCGAGTTAACAGTTTGTGCCCGCTATACCCGCAGGGGAGGGCTGGATATCAACCCGCTGCGCTCCACCCGTATTGAGAAGCCTCTACCGCCGCGCTTCGCCCGTCAGTAAATTATTGCTAATACAGGTGATATTGGTCTCAGGTATTTCTGTGGCCAATATCGTCAAATCCCACAGCATTAAAACACTCCGGCCTTAAATCTTGTGTCACACGTGGCGCTGTTCCCTCTTGGGCTAAGCTTTCCTGGATAGCTTTTTGGGTGCAGGTGTATTGGATGTAGCCTATCAATGGGCCTGTACAGTTACATTAGTGGCTATTCACTTTTCTTGGTTCGATAAAAAGTAAATAAGCTGCAATTGGTGTATCGCCAATGATTTACACAGATCCATAGGCCCCCTAGATATGGAAATCCAAACACAGTCTCCAGCGCTACCCGCTGTGCTTGTGGTTTTCATCCAAATTATTTCCTCCACTCCCGCCAATGCCCAGGTTTATGTTGAAGCCGATCAATTGATGAAGGTGATCGAAGCGCAGCAGCGCCAACTCGAGGCACAGGAAGCGCAAATCCGACAGCAAAAGGCTGATCTAGAGGCTTTGCGGCAACAGGTGGAGGAGCTGCGCAGGGCGAGGCCCCCAGAAAATTCCCCGGCTGCGCCAGTTCCGGCAGTACCAATGCCGTCAGTTCCTCCATCGAGAGAATACAGTGAGCCTGTGGATAGCGTTGCGCTCGATGATTTGCGCGATCAATTAGAGCTCATACGCAAAGATATCCCGCCTGGCTCCCTACCGCCCCCTCGGGCCAGGGGAGACCCAAAGCATCCGGAACAGACGGATATCGAAGAAATCATTTCCAGTGTACCGACCGACTGGCCGGGGTCTATCCCTGTGCTCGGCAGTCGCACTCGAATAAAAATTAATGGCTTCGCCGAGCTGGATGCTAACTATGACACCGGCGCCATTGTCAGCCCGGCTGAGTTCACGACCAGTGCTATTGTCACCAGCAATAGAACCGCAGCGGAGGGTGAGGATGGTCAGACCAATGTTTCCGTTCAGGTATCGAGATTGGTGCTCAAGTCAAGAACGCCCTGGGGCGGTCGTTTAATCGAAAATGAATTTTCTATGGATTTCCTTCGGGATCCGACAGTCAGTGAGCCTTTGCTGCGTCTGCGCAAAGCTTACGGCCAGGTCAGTGATATTTTGCTGGGCGGAGATTTACGGCTGGGCCTTGATTGGTCCACGTTCAGTAATTTAACCGCCTCACCAAACACCCTGGATTACGAAGGCCCCAACTCACTGTTAGCGCTCATGCGTCCGGTTGCACGTTGGAGCCGTAAATATGATCCAACTCTCACCCTGCAAGTCTCCCTGGATGCGCCAACTGATCGGGTTTTTCAGAATGCACTGGAAGTGTCTCGCTGGCCAGACTTTGTGGTAGCGGTTATTTCCCAAACAGACCGCATTAACTTTCAGGGCAGTTTTATCCTGCGGGACCTTCGTGGCAGTGGAGAACCACAGTCTGCTGTTTCGGATACCGGATGGGGCATCAATTTAAGTGGTGTGATTGATATGCCCGGTAGGCTTGCGCCGGATTTTGCCTCCTACTCCGTTAGCTATGGCTATGGCTATGGAAGCCTTCTGGATGATGAGCCCCCCGACGCAAGCTATGACTTCGTCAATAATCGGCTGGAGGCGATTCCGACTCTGGGTTGGTATCTGGCTTATCAACACTGGTGGAGCCCGTGCCTCTATACCGTGGCAACCTATGGACTGGTGCATCAGGACAACCTGGATTTCCAACCGGGCTCCTCATTTTATCAAACCCAGTACAGCAGTATTAATCTGACCTGGACCCCGACGCCGCATTGGCTGTTTGGCGTTGAGGCCCTTTATGGAACCAGGGAGGACAAAGATGGTGCTTATGGTTCAGTCTGGCGGACCCAGTTCACCAGCCGCATCTCGTTCTAGTGGTTTCAAATGTGCGATATCAATAATGTTGCGCTTTATTTTGCTATGCGGTTTTTTAACCTCCTGTAATTCACCGAGAACAGTGGTAACTGACACTTGGCATTCGCCACTGATTGCGGAGCGCTCACTGGGAAAAACTTTGGTCCTGGCCTTTACCTTGGTTCCTCGCCCAATAGTTGGCATCTATGTGGAGAGTATTTGGGTGGAGCAGTTGGGCCGCTATGGCGTGAATGCCCTCTCATGGAGTGATTTTGCGACCGATGGCAAGGTTCCCACGATGGGGGAGCTGGCTGATGTCCTGGCTGAATATCAATTTGATACGCTATTGGTGACACAGTTGATCAGCTTTAAACAACTGAATAGGAATGTTTCCAACTCTCAAGTGGCCATTGTCGAAACCCGTTTATATTTTGCGCCATCGGAAGAGGTGTATTGGTCCCTGGAATCTGAAAGTTTCCTGGCGAACTATATGATGGGGGAGATTCGCCGTCCCAGGGAGGGAGATGCCCTGGAATATGTGGAAACAGTGATTCAACAAATGATGAAGGATGGTGTTTTCTAGGCGCTGATGCCATCGTTTCATGGAGTTGGTCACCACAAACCATTTCCTCCTGCGGGGTAGGTGAAGTTAAAACATAATTTGTTCAGCTATTCTGGTGAGAAGAGCCGTGCGGAAGAGTGTGCTGAGCACCTAATGTGGTTTATGTGTACGGTGAATTTTTTGTGGCGGGTAATCTGATAGGAATGCCTGCTGAATCCTAAGGTCGGTAGGCATTGCAATGGATTGGAATACCGTGGCCCCTGTCAGGTTTGTGCATTACTGGGTTCGCTACTGGGGATGTATTGAGCACCGATCCTTCTGGTTAGTATGCCTTCTTTTCGCATTTCTTTTTCTTTTTTTGATTCCCTCTTCAAGCTCTGCCACTGAAAGTTTTCTGATGCCTTTGGGGCCCGTTGCCCATGAACAGAAAACCCATTTTTTCTGGGCGACAGCACTTACCATGGTAGCGGTGTTGCCCGTGTTTATTCTGGTGCCAGTCATTCTATTTAAGTATCGCCGTAAGAAGGGAAAAGGTATTTATGCGCCCAAGTGGGAGTCTTACGGCCCTTTGGAAGTCGTCATGTGGGGTGTTCCCTTTATGGTGATTTTTGTTCTCTCGTTTATGCTTTGGCGCGCAACCATTGCTCTGGATCCCTATGAGGAAATAGAAGGCGTATTTCCTCCTGTCCAAGTGCAAGTGGTGGGACTGGACTGGAAGTGGTTGTTTATCTACCCAGACTTAAAAATTGCCACAGTGGGTGAACTGGTTGTTCCTGTACACACCCCGGTCTCCATGATTTTAACCAGCGATACCGTGATGCAGTCTTTTTGGATTGCGGCGTTAGCGGGGCAGATCTATGTGATGCCGGGCATGACCACACGACTCAATTTTATTGCGACTAAGAATGGTAAAACCCAGGGTGAAAACACCCAATATACCGGCAAGGGATTTACTGAGCAGAAATTTGATGTATTGATTAAGAGTGAAGAGGATTTTCAGGCCTGGGTGGCACAGGTCCGGGCTAGGGGGATTGAGCTGGATGCTCAGACCTATAATCGCCTGGCTGAAAGAAGTACCCGCAAAGAGATGCAAAAGCAGTTGGCCACGCCTCAAATGCCCAGCAATGCCCTCTATTTTACCATTGCCGATCCCGAGCTGTTTCAAAGCATTGTTATGCGATATCACTCGGGCAAGCCCCTTAGTATGGAAGAGCAACCCGGCACGGTGAAGTTTGGTCAGGGTGAGGATAAAACAGAGGGTGCGCAGCCATGAATATTACCGACTATGGCTGGCTGGGAAAGCTGGGCTGGGATTCTATCGTTTTTAGCAAGCTGTTTACCGATTTTTCGGTAAGTGAAGTGGTGGCCAGTACTGCTGGTGCCATTGTTGTTTTTGCCACCATCGCCATCCTCGCTCTACTGACCTGGTTTCGCGTATGGGGCACTTTATGGTCTGAATGGCTGACCAGCACAGACCATAAAAGAATTGGCATCATGTACATAGTCTTTGCGCTGGTGATGATGACCAGAGGACTGCTGGAAGGCATGGTGATGCGGGCACAGCAGGCTGCAGCCCCAGATGGTTTTCTCTACGCAGATCACTTTGCGCAGCTATTTAGCACCCACGGCACTATTATGATTTTCTTTGTTGCCGTGCCTTTTGTTGTGGGTCTGGTCAACTTTGTAATGCCATTACAGATTGGTGCCCGCGATGTTGCTTTCCCAGTACTTAACCAGATTAGCCTGGCGGTCACCGTGTCTTCTGGGATTCTGTTGATGGTCTCGCTGGTGGTGGGGGAATTCTCTACTGGGGGCTGGTCTGCTTACCCGCCTTATACGGGGGCGGACTTTAATCCCGGCGTGGGACCAGACTACTGGGTGTGGGCGATTGTATTTTCCGGGGCCGGCACCACCCTTACGGGGATTAACTTTACCGTCACCATTTTAAAATGCCGTGCTGCGGGCATGAAATTTTTCCGCATGCCCATGTTTTGCTGGACGGTATTGTGTTCCTCCATCCTGATGATTTTTGCTATGCCGCCACTCAGTGTTGCGGCGTTAATGCTCGGTTTCGACCGCTATTTGGATTTTCACTTTTTCACCAATGATCTCGGTGGCAATATGATGAACTATGCCAATTTATTTTGGCTGTTCGGACACCCGGAGGTCTATTTGTTGGTGCTGCCGGCCTACGGTATTTTTTCTGAGGTGTTCTCCACTTACTCCGCCAAGCGCCTATATGGCTACAAGTCATTGGTAATTGCCACCATGTCTATTGCCGTATTGAGCTTTACCGTGTGGCTTCATCACTTCTTTACCATGGGGCAGAGTCCCACCATCAATATTGTATTTGGTATCGCCACCATGCTGATCGCGGTGCCAACCGGGGTCAAAGTTTACGATTGGATGGCGACGATGTATCGCGGGCGAATTCGTTTTACCACTCCAATGATTTACGCCATCGGATTTTTGATTTTATTCGTGATCGGTGGATTGTCTGGAGTGATTCTGGCGAACCCCACGGTAGATTTCCAAGTACACAATACCCTGTTTTTGGTGGCGCACTTCCATAATGTGCTAATTCCAGGAGTGCTATTTGGTTTGTTGGCCGGATATAACTACTGGTTCCCCAAGGCGTTTGGTTTTCGCCTGGATGAGCGCTTGGGTAAGTGGTCGGCATATCTTTGGGTAGCCGGGTTTATGCTCACTTTCTTTCCCCTTTATGGTGCAGGATTACTGGGGATGCCAAGGCGCTCATTCAGCTATATGGATCTGACTTTCAAACCCTACATGGTGGTGGCTTTTATCGGGGCCATGGTGGTGTTATGCGCATTGATCAGCCTGGTATTGCAGTTGCTGGTCAGTTTACGGGATCGCAAGAAAAATCGTGTTCCTGTGGGGGACCCTTGGGATGGGCGCTCTCTGGAATGGTCGATCCCAGCCCCTGCGCCTTCCTACAATTTTGCGGAACTGCCGAGGGTAACGGACCGGGATGAATTTAACGAGGCTAAGGAGCAGGGGCGTGCTTATTTACCGCCAAAAGTCTATCGGGATATAGAGATGCCCAAGAATAACCCTTTGGGATTTATTCTCTGTGCTCTGAGCGGCATCCTGATGTTTGCATTGGTCTGGTACATGTGGTGGTTGGCCCTGATTTCCGTTCTGGCCATTATCATTGTGGTAATCGCCTCTACCTTCCGCTGGGACAGTGAGCAAATTATTCCGGCGAGTCAGGTACAGCAGGATACGGAGAAGTGGCTGACGCTAGTGAAAAATACCGAACCGGTGGGCAGGGATCTGGAAAATACTCCGCAAAACCATGGCTACGCTAAGTTGGAGCATTAGTTACCGATGAACGGGAATTCATCAGCGCTAAATAAGGGGATGAGAGAGAGCCCTGGAGCCATTCATAAAGACCCGGATATGGTGATCTTTGGATTCTGGGTTTTTATGATGAGCGACCTGATTTTTTTCGGGGTCGTTTTCGCTATCTATATCACCATGATTGGTGCGACCGCAGGCGGCCCTGGTCCTAGGGAGCTATTTGATTTCGGCAGCCTTTTTGCGCAGACCATGTTGCTACTCACCAGCAGTCTCACTGTGGGGATAGCCACTATCACCATGAAGCACCAGCGCAGCCAGGGTAGTTTCCTGTTTTGGGTGGTGGTGACTTTACTATTGGGGCTGGGCTTCTTAACTCTTGAGTTGCTCGATTTCTCTGAAATGGCAGCCAAGGGAGGGACGCCCCAGCGCAGCGGCTATCTATCAGCCTTCTTTGGTTTGGTGCCCCTACATGGTTTACATGTCAGCTTTGGCTGCCTGTGGATGCTGGTCATGATCGCACAGGTACTTACAGTGGGCATGACTGATTTGGTGAAGTTGCGCTTTTTACGGTTGGCGCTGTTCTGGCATTTCCTGGATTTGATTTGGATTGGGATTTTCTCAGTAGTTTATTTTGGTGGCTGGGTCTATGGCTGAAAAATCCGGTTTTTCCGCACATTTGCGCACCTATCTTACCGGGTATGTGCTGTCGGTTGTGTTTACGTTGGCTGCATTCTGGGCGGTACTGGCTCTGGGTAAGGAATACAAGAGTGTACTTATACTAGTAGGTTTACTTGGGGTGGCCCAATTGGCGGTACAGCTCAAATGCTTCTTGAATGTGACAACGCAAAAGGAAGGGCGGGATAACCTGGCTCTGATCCTTTTTTCAACGCTGATTTTACTGATTATTGTCTTGGGGACTGCCTGGATCATGGGGAACCTGGCAATGAGAATGCATACCACAATGTGACGGGTCGCTAAGCTCAGATAATCACTTTGCTTTTAAGGCTGGTTGTGGCTTTTTCCAAGGATTGCAGTACCTTGACCTTGTCGTAGTTGCGAATCTTATCCAAGTCTAGGTGCATAGAAAAGCCTGGGGCGTGCTCCTCCAGGTAACTCTGCTGTCCGCCGAGATTCTTACGCAAGTCGGTGACTTGGTAGACTTTAACCGGGGTGCTGATGCCCTTCACCGTAATATGCCCTTTGTCTCGGCACATAACAGTGTGCTTGATCATTGCCCAGGTCTCATGGCTAATCAGGATTTCCCCCGGCTGTGCTGCGCCTTCAAGGCGGGAAGCCAGGTTCACGTGGGTGCCCATTACGGTGTAAGACTGGTAGTTGGCTGTGCCGAAGATACCCACGGTGCAATAGCCAGTGTTAATGCCCATGCGCACCTGCAAAGGGCGGGAAATCCCTTTGTTGTACCACTCCTGCTTCATTTCCCGTACCCGCTTGCGCATCGCCAAAGCCATAGCCACACAGCGCAGGGCGTCGGATTTGGGGCCCTTACTTTCATCATCCCCAAAGACCACCATCACCGCATCGCCAATAAATTTGTCGATGGTGCCCCCATACTGGCCAGCGATTCGGGCCATCTCTGAGAGGTAGTTGTTGAGTAGGAGGGTAAAGGTTTCCGCTTCGAGCTCTTCGGTCAACTGGCTGAAATCTTTGATATCGGAAAAGAACACCGTAAGCAGCTTGCGCTGGGTAGTCAGTGCTTCTTCATCGCCGGTGGTTACGGAGCGCCACAGGCGTTGTGGCAAATACTTGGAGAGTTTGTAAGAGCGCACCTTGCTTACGCGCTGCTCTGTTGCCAGGGTGTGGTTGGCTTCCTTGAGCTTGCCAATCTGGCGGTGAGTAAAAAAGGCATAGGCACAGAGGTAGACCAGGATACCAATCAGGCTCATGGTGCTTATGGTGAGGTCGGCGTTAATCAATAATGCCGGCCTGTGCATCAGATAACCCAGTACCACGCCGACTAAAAGGCCGGTGTTGTGCTCAAACCACTGGCGCCCCCCTCCCAGGGAAAGCGCATTGAGTTGAACCATCGTAATGAATAACAGAGATGGCAGCATGCTGAAATTAGCCAGGGCAACGGTAATGCCTACCAATACGGTATCGGAAAATCTCAGGATGCGACGGGTTTTATAAGCCTTCTTATCGCGGGATCTGTAGAGTATGAATTGAGCAAAAGTGCAATAAACCAGCATAAAAGCCGCTGCACCAACATTGAGCAGTTTGTCCGGTTGCCAAGAAGATGACCACTCGATTGCAGTTACCAGGGTTCCCGCAGCCGCAAAAAGAATTAGGCAGCGAAAATAAGTCGAGTAATGCGGGCTGATATTTCGCCCTTTGTTCCCCTCAAGCTGGTCCTGCATTTGTGGTTATCTTTTTGTCCGTTAAGCAGTAATAAACAAACCGCAGGCAGGCCACAGATTGGTCCCGGAAAGTTCTGGGAGCAAGTGGTTGCGCAGTGATTTACTGGGCGAAGTGTACTCCTACAAAAGCCAGATTGCTAAAAAACCGATGCCTGTACAGGGTTTTTATGTGGGGCGTACGTATGCGCTGCGCAGATGGGTTAGGGTACACTCAGCGCTCAGTCAGTAAATGGAGAGAACGATGGATGCCCTGACCGCCCTGCATAATAGAGTTTCAACGGGCAAGCTGGTCGAGCCTGCACCCAATGAGCAGCAGCGGCAAAATATCTTTCGCGCAGCACTGCGTGCAGCGGATCACGCCTGCCTACGCCCCTGGCGGTTTCTAATGGTAGAGGGCCAAGAGCGCGAGCGCCTTGGGGAAATATTTCTAAAAGCGGCTGAGCAGTCTGAAGGTGTTCCCCTAACTGAAGCTCAGCGTCAACGCACCTTGGCGATGCCCCTGCGCGCCCCCTTGATTATTGTGGCAATTACACGGTTACAGGAACACCCCAAGGTTCCCCATCTGGAGCAACATATGTCTACAGCAGGGGCGGTGCAGGCAATGCTCACAGCCGCTTATGCCGAGGGGGTGGGTGTTTACTGGCGCACCGGACCATTAGCCAATAATCCCCAGGTTGCCCAAGGTTTGGGTTTGGCTGAAAATGAACGTATTGATGGGTTTATCTACTGTGGAACCCCCGATAAAGCGGCACGCCAGGCACCGGATTTACAAGTGGATGATTTTTTTTCACAGTGGAAAGCAAATTAGTACTTGCACAACCGGAAACATTTGGGTAAAGTGCGCGCTCTCTCGATGAGACAGCAGCTATCTTCCTGATTTCCTTGAAGATTTTGCTAAAGAGAGAGCTCCTCTGAAAAGAGGATTACCCTCGCGGAGGGTGACAATTTGGTGAGGTGTCCGAGTGGCCGAAGGAGCACGCCTGGAAAGTGTGTATGTCGAAAGGCATCGAGGGTTCGAATCCCTCCCTCACCGCCATATTTTAAAGCCCGGCTGATGCCGGGCTTTTTCGTTTCAAGAACCTTCAGTCCCCTGTCAGGCCTCCGCTTTGCTCTTTAACAGGCAATTATTCAATGATGGCCGTAGATAGAGAGCAGCTCGGCTTCGACCTAGCATTATGTTCTGCTATTAAATCTTGATTTCCTGGCTTTTGCAGCCCACGGCTTCTGGGTCTATTTGTCGCTGATGAGGATAGCTGCCCTCTTTAATCATTCGGTAAATGCTGTTGCGCTTATAACCTGTAGGTCCTTCGACTTTATGTCTGCGAGGTATGCTGCGAGATTTTCTAGATATTAAGGTTGATGCCATTACATATCCCTCACCATAGTAATTTTTATTGCTCATGCCATAAATAAATGTAATTCCCTCTGTATATTGCGCATTGGGGCTGCAAGCGACAGCGCCAAGTATTTGGGTAATTGTTGTTCTCGTGGCATACCAATCGCTGACATGCTAGGCAATGTAGGTTGTCAAGCAATAAAGGTAGAGCACATGGAAAAGCAATAGAAACCGCTCTACGAGTTACGCCGGAAGATAGCACTGAACATTCATATAGAGGCTGAAAGGGTTTATTTGGTAGAGATCCACAAATAAAAGAAGGTCCCGCTTATACAGTCCGCCTAAGAGCTTAAGCGAGTTTTCTTAGCGGCAGGCCAGGAGCAAGAAGTCGGTGCCCATCCTGAATACTTCCACGCTGGAAGGCCTGTGATATGCAACTGATATAGCGTTCAAACTCTACACCCGCACTGAAGTGATAATCCAGAAGCAGCAGTTTTTTGTTATCACCCTGGCGATTAAAGAATAGCCGGGGAATCACCAAGTTCGTATAGAGGTATTGTCGGACTTAAAGGTGGCAGTTGTGGGGATTCAGCTGCTTTCCCTGAAGTTGGGAGGTAAGGTCAAAGGGCTAAAACTTATATTTGGGGTACAATGGATTGTCTGTTATTAGAGTCTGGTTCGCCCTTCTCTGGCTTGGTTCTTGAATCAATAGTATGCATTATCATTCCTGCTGGCATTTCAGAGATCCAGTTGGCGATCCTATATGATTTGGATTTGTATAAGTTTTCGGATATATGCCAGTTATTCTCTTCCATTTTCCAAGCTATAGCGGCAATAAGTAGTTTTCCTTCAATACCAAGTTTTGAGCCATAACCAGACACTACATACTCGGAGTTTTCGAGATCTAACTCTATGTTGTAGTTCGCGCTAGCAACCCTGATGGTTATGTTAAGAAAGTCTGGGTTACTCTGAGATTTTTCCGTAATAAATCTTACTGATTGACCATCAACAGATAAATCTGCCTGTATGGATGCGTTAGATTCTTCTACTTGAAACTGCGCTCTATTTGTGAGTTGAACTAAGTCTGAGCGAGAAATATCTTCATTGGCTATTGAACGTTCGGATACGGATTTTAGCGAATTATAATTCGAATCCTCTAATACGTTATCCATGCTTTTATTGGCGAATGTATTACTTGAAGAAAATAAGTTAATTATTAATGCAAAAATTATCGGGTAGGCCCTCATTGGTCCTCTCCATTTTTTGATTAGGCGGCGATGTAAAATTTAATGTGAGGCGAAGTTAATATGTCAAGCGGTAAACCTATGCTGGCATTTTAATAAGCAATAAAAGTTAATGTGGTGCCATATTGGCAAGTAGAAAACCTTTGACTTTCTCTTTGTCAGAACTATATAGAAGCCCCATACTGGGATAAGTACGAAATTCCTTAGCTAAATGTCCAAAAATTCCCTGAATGCGGGGTTTTTTGTTCCAGTTTGGTGAGTTGAAACTTAAGTCAGTGCATATGGCTGTGTATATATACAGTTGTATATATTGACAGTGTATGTTGGCGGGGGTTACTATACCCATAGCTGCTCTGGTTTTCATGCAGCGACCGTTCATCCTTTCTTAAGCCGGCCCCCCAGCCGGTTTTTTTATGCCTAAAATTTGAGACTCCCAATGCCTCAAAACGACTATTTCACAGAGCCGGAGTTCGCCTGTTGTTGTGGCAAAAACCATTTCAAGATGAAACGCTCAATCGCCTGATTAAAATCAGGGAGTGCCATGGCAAGCCAATAGTCATTAATTCCGGTTGCTGCTGCCCCGCACACAACGCCCGTGTTAATGCCACCATGACTCATGCTGCCGGGCAGGCTGTCGATGTGCAGGTGGCTTTAGGAAGAGCCTGCTGGTTAATCCAAATAGCCCAACAGGAAGACTTCACAGGTATAGGGTTAAAGTAGAAGGGGGTATTCAAAGGGCGATTCCTTCACCTGGATGACCTTGAATCTATGCCAGGTGAGCGCACCCGCCTTACAGAGTGGAGTTACGATCCACTAACAGCAATTTTTGATGCAGGCACAATGGCTATTGAGCGCAGTTAGCCTGACCCGGTTAAATGTGCTGGGGAAGTACAGAAGCTGAAGGAACTCAAGCAAAGGGGCAGCTTAGTAGAGCTAAATACTCAAATTCAATTGCTTCTCGGACAGCTGGAGGTCAACAAAGCCGAAGCCCGGCATAAAAGCATATTTGTCGCTGGCTGGCGTCCCTGGATTGGATGGATTGGATGGGTTGGGGGCTTGGCCTTCGCTTATCAGTTTGTTTTATATCCATTGCTGTGTTGGGTCTGGGCCCTCTACAGTGCTAAGGGTTCAATACTTACAGGGGTGACTCCACTGCTAGTGCTAGAAACTGGTGCGCTGTTCTCGATGATAGCGGCCATGCTCGGAATGGGTGCCATGCGTTCATATGATAAAACGCATGGTACTCAGACGGACAAACTATAAATAGTGATTTTTAAGGGTTGTCAGTTAATCAAGCTTCACTTTTTGGTTTATAGTTTTCCCAGATTTCAGGGTATCTTTCCCAGGGAGGGGCCTCAGGACTGAACGCGCTATCAGAGTTAGCGGCATCTTGATACCAAAACTGTATTCGTTTCATGAAATCTGCGTCATTCCTGTTTCTATAGATAAATCTAATTTCTGCATATGTAATTACACGGTTTTTTAAACCATTACCGAAGTCATACTGATACATTGTTTTTCTTTCAAATGGAAATTTTGCTTCTACTAAACCTTCACCTTGTCCTGGTTTAGTAATTACGGCATTCCAATCCATATCATAGTCTATTGCAAAATGTATGAAGTGATGGTGTTTTACTAAGAACTCGATTCCAGCTTTACTCTTTCTTCTGAACCTTTTGTTGTCTTCAGATTCCTCCCCTGTTTGGGGTGGCTCTGTACTGGAATCATCTGATACAACACATTTATATTTCTCTTTACTACGACAGAAATTATTAAAGTCTTCATTTAAGTAATGACAATCGTGTACAGCAGTGCCGGTTAGTAATTGATCAAGCCATGCGACCGTGTTTTTGCTGGCAAAATCCTGCATGGTTCTTTGCGTTAGCTGTTGAATTAGCCTCGCTCTACTTCCCGAAAACCCATAAAAAAAGTCTCCAGAACAGTATCTTCTCCATGGTTCAGCGAATGGCATAGTGACTCTCCTTGTAAAAGCACCACTAGGTGGCATGAGTAGACTTTTATACTAACTAAATAACCTTGCTCTAACATGAACAATCTACTTGGATATCGCTTGGCTAGTTTTAAGTTTTGGACATAAATTTTTAGATTTTGGACTTTTTTTAAACCGAGGGCTGTCGAAATATGGGCACCAAAGACCTGTAATCGAAGCCCCTTTTGCTCTCAAAGCAAACCTTCTACCAATCAAATTTCATAGAAAATTATTTCTGCTTGGTAAAGCCTATGACCCAAGCAGCAGAATGTTGGCATCTTAGTAAAAGTATAATTATTACCCAAATTGCCAGCATTATCTTATTGGTGGCTGGTTTTTTCATATGGGGTTCTGATGTTGAGAAAGGGATAACCGCCAACACCCAGGCAATTCAGCATGAATCAGCTATGCACATTCTGGGGCAAAAACACATGGTTGAGTTTAAGGGCGACATTCAAACCAGGCTCCAGCGCATTGATAGCAAGTTGGAGCGGTTGATTGAGCAGGCCACAAAGCTCATTGAATTGGTTCTGGCTGACAAAGAGCTAGGCCAATTCTTTGAGGCAACACAGCAAACAATCAACAATTGGAAGAATAAGCATCCCGAACTTTTTGAGTCAAAAAAAGGGTAAGAATTTAGCTGATGCCAACTTAGCGGAGAGCCTCTTTCGAACTATAGCTATGAGACCGTAAAGAACATGCAGTACAACGGCAATTCTATCATTCAGGAATATACAGAGTACTACCCTCCAGACGCTACAGTTTGTTTAGTCTGGCCTCACAGTCATTCATTGGGTGGCTCAGTTCCAGAATGAGCACGCTGGCAAATAGTACAAGCCGATTCCTGTGAGTGTGAAACTCCCAATAGATGTAGAGGCTACAGCAGGTTTGTTACCTCACCTGCTTACCTCAGCAGAGGTATTTGTCTTGGTTGGTAGCTTGAGGGATTAAAGAAATAAGTCTTGGCGTGGCATTGAGGGTCAGCTAATAATTTACTGTCACTCTTACTTACCACAATACTCTTCAAAATCATCTGAGGTGTTTGGAAAACCAGCCTTCTCTGCCAGCTCCCATGGGCGTTCACACGCGTTTGTTTTTGCGCACCAAAGGTAGCCAGCTGAAGCTATACATCCATGTTTATCCTTATCTGAGCCTACACCAGGGCTAGAATCTCCAGAATTTTCTGAAGAACATCCCATTAAAAGTAGCATCAGAGTAAAGCTGGTAAGCTGCAAATGTTTCAATATAAAAATCCTCGTTAAGTTAAAAATTGAGACACTGGTTAAATGTGTGTGGAAATCTAGGGTAAAGAAGTTTCTTATGATCTCAAATGATAGTTTTGTACTATTCCAGCCAATAGTAGCAGAAGTGTATCCAGATACCATTAAGTGGCTGGATAAACGGCAATCTACTTCTGTTAGAGGAATGTCTTGTGTATGACTAAGTATACAATAGTGGTTGTATGTTCGATGAGGATGTAGGGGTTGCACTTGGCTATTGATTTGGATGCCGAGATTGTGTTGGCTTCTTTCTTTTTGCCCTTTACTGGCTGGCTGGTCAGCCTATCTAAAATTTTTTTATAACATTGATTTTCAGGCTCTTTCAAACTGATTGTTGGCCAGCAGTTGAACGCTTGTTCTTCTTGGGATTTGGTTCTTTATAAGCCTTCTTCTTAAGGTTAAATAGAATAATGATCTTTTTTCTTAAGTTAGGAAGTGGGGGTTTGTTGAGACTTTTTTTATAAGTTTATGGTTTTAAATATTTAAGGACGGTATTGCAATGATTTTCTATTTCTGGTTTCGTTTATGAATGCTGATTATTTTGATTGGGTGAAGCTGTAAATTATTTTGTGCTTATAATATTCATTTATTGGATTCTGGTTCTAGATAATAGTTGCTGAATGGGTTGTTATGTTTGTAATTTCAGTTTAAAAAAATTCACATGGCTTATCTTTTAAATATCATTAGAGGTTGGCCTTTTACTTAATTTTCTCCAGAACTGCTAATTTCTATTCAAGCAGATTAATATCTAATTAGAGTACTTTTGTTATTTCCAATTAGTCTTCTCGGAAGCGGTTAGTGGTTTGAGCAGGTTAAATCTTGCTGAAAAGTTGATTGAGAGTCATTTGATTAGTGGAAAAATGGTTCCAGGGGAGGTTTTACAGCTCAAAATTGATCAGGTTCTCAGTGAGGATGCCACGGGTACATTGGTCATGCTAGAGCTTGAGGCTCTGGGGGCTAGATCTGTAAAAGCTGAGCTTTGTGCGCAGTATGTAGATCATAATCTTCTGAAGGCAGACCACAGAAATGGGGATGATCATGTTTTCCTGGAGAGCGCCTGTCGAAAATTTGGACTTTGGTATTCGCGCCCCGGAAACGGGATTAGTCACCCTGTACATATGTCTTGTTTTGGAATTCCTGGCAAAACAATGCTTGGAGCTGATAGTCATACCTGTGCTGCAGGTTCACTTTCCATGCTGGCAATGGGCGCAGGGGGAATTGAGATTGCTTTAGCGATGATAGGGTGTCCACTCACCTTGGTCATGCCGAAAGTTTTAGGGGTGTATTTGGAGGGTAATCTGCAGTCATGGGTAAGTGCAAAAGATATTATTTTGGAGCTTTTACGTAGATACACCGCTAGTGGCTGTTGGAATAAGATTGTTGAATATCACGGACCCGGATTAAAAAACCTAACTGCTATGGATCGGCATGTTATTGCTAATATGGGGCATGAGATGGGGGCTATAACCAGTGTTTTCCCGGCTGATGATCAAGTTAGGTTTTTTCTTCGCCAGCAGTCTAGAGAGGAAGATTTTACGGAGCTGAGTGCTGATGAAGGTGCTACTTATGATGAAGAGGCCTTTATTGATCTGTCCGAGCTTGAGCCAATGATTGCTTGCCCTTCGCGACCAGATAAGGTGGTGAAAGTTAAAGAAGTTAGCGGCAGATCGGTCTCCCAGAGCTATATTGGGTCTTCGGCAAACCCCGGATTACGTGACTTCGCTATACCGGCATTAATAGTGAATGGTCTTCATGTGCCAGATAATATGTCTTTCGATATAAACCCCTCCTCACGCCAAGTGCTACATGGTCTGATCCAGAGCGGTGATCTCGAGAGGTTAATAGGGGCGGGTGCTAGCTTACATGATACCGGTTGCGGCGGTTGTATTGGGATGGGGCAGGCCCCAGCGAGTGGTCATAATAGCCTCAGAACGGTACCGCGCAACTTCCCTGGCCGCTCAGGAACCAAAGAGGATCAGGTTTATTTATGCAGCCCAGAAACCGCTACTGTGAGTGCGCTCACTGGGAAAATTACAGACCCCAGAGAAATGGAGATGGATTATCCCGTTTATGAAGAGCCGGAAACCTTGTTGGATATGCGACCGCTGATGGGGGCCCCGCAAGAAATTCCTGTAAAAGTGGAGTTAAAAAAAGGGCCCAATATTAAAAAGCTGCCAGTTATGGAGAAGATGCTTAGCGTGATTGATGGGCCGGTTATTTTGAAAGTAGAAGATAATGTCACTACGGATGACATTATTCCCGCTGGTGCTGAGGTATTGCCAATGTGGTCAAATATCCCAGAATTGAGTCGCCACACCTTTTCCAGAATTGATAACTCCTTTTATGAGCGAGCGATAGAAATTGAAGAGGATCTATTTCTTGTAGCGGGGCACAATTTGGGGTATGGATCTGGACGAGAACATGCGGCAATTACTTTGCGCTATTTAGGTGTTCGTTGCGTCATCGCTAAAAGTGTTACTTTGCCCTATAGGAAAAACCTTATTGATCACGGAGTATTGATATTGACCATGGGGAATGAGAGTGATTATCAGTTTTTTGGTGAGGGAGATAGGCTTCAGTTTTTTGATCTTGCGAGTCTCACTGGTGACAATACGTATTTGGAGCTTAAGAATCTTAGCCGTAATAAAACGATATGGTTAAGGAATGACTTATCTGATAGGGAAGTTGAGGTAATTAAGTTTGGTGGAAGGATTAACTACATCAAGGGTGTTTCTGGTGGATTAATAGAAGATGGTGGAATATTTTAATTACAATTGTAGGTTTTGTTGGTAGGTTGGCTTATCAGAAAATTGTATACTTATCAGGATAAGCGTTTAGAAGTGTTGTTACTTTTTCGGGTTGTTTTTTGATGTTCCTACGTATTATATGCATGGTATTGATATTTGTAATTGTTGGTTGCAATGAGGGTACATTGCAATCGCCATCCGGTTTGGCGGGGCCTATAGAAGGAGAGGCTTCAGAGGGTTGTGAAAGCAATCGGTATAAGTTGTTAGTCCGCCTTTCCCTGGCTCCAGTCACACTGGGCGGAGAAGATGGCTGCAAGGTAGTCTCAGGTTTGTGGATGGACCCCTATAGCGGCAAGTTTATTCAACAGGCTTCCGATCTGGATGTTGAGCCAGTTGTTCCTGAGTCGTGGGCTCTTCGTCATGGCGGGAGGGGCTGGAGTAGCAAGCAACGTAGGGTCTTTGCTGAAGACCCGGCCAATACCTGGTTGATTGGCAAGGGGCATGGCCTGAGCCGGAATGGCCGAGGGCCTGATAAGTGGTTACCTCCTTATCAGCCCGCTCGTACTATTTATATGCAGCAGTTTAGAGCTATTGCCAGAAAGTACAGGCTCGCTCAGTAAAAAATTGAGAAGTACACCCCATAGCAAGCCACTTATTACTGGCTTGCTATAAAGTGATCTCTTACATTGCGTGTAATCATTTGCAATCAAATTATATTGTTTCAAGGCTGCTAATTCTGTTATCGATCCCTCCTCTTCTTTTTTGAATTTCCAATATCCCATTTTACTTTCTTGGCTGGCTAATTTATTTGCTGGTAGCTGGTTGTTGTATCTGAATTGCGGACATCAATAGAAATCTCTTTGGGGTTCTTAAAGAATTCTGACATTAATGTTAGCTTAGTGATAAGGGACACCTTCTACCTTTGGCTTAAAGGCTAGGTTCTGCGATCACTTGAACTTCTAGTGCGTTGGGGATTGTGGTAGTGATTATTGAAGGCTGCATAATTGAAGATACTCTTGGTCCGTTAGGCATCATAAATTGGTAAAGTAATTCCTTAAATCAGTTTCCAGTTAGAGGAGGGGGCATGAATAGAATTGCAGGAGTTTCGGCCATAGGTATGGGGCTAATCTATATCGCTGCTTTTATATTTTTTGGTTTATTTTGGGCTTTCCCGTCCGCCGGAAGCCCTGCTGAAAAAATGAAGTTTTTGGAGGAAAGTCAATTACTTTTTAATATTGTATACACATTGATGTATTTAGTCTTTGCTGTCTTGTTGGGGTGTTTGGTAGTAGGTTTATATGAAGAGCTAAAAAATGAAAATGCTGGACTCACCATTTTGGCGTCGCTGTTTGGGGCAATCTGGGTGGGATTGGTGATTGCTAGCGGTATGATTGCCAATATTGGGCTTGCCTATGCCATTGGATTGATGGAGCTCAGCTCGGATAAGGCCTTTGAAGCTTGGGGTGTGATTTACCTGATGGTTGAAAGCCTGGGGGGTGGCAATGAGTTGGTGGGTGGCCTCTGGGTACTCATAATAAGTTCAGTCGCTTTGCGAGCGAGAGTGTTTTCAAGATACCTGAATCTAGTTGGCCTGATCGTTGGTACTGCAGGTGTCGCCACTATTTACCCAGAGGAAATTTTTAAGGAAATATTTGGCGTAAGCCAGATCGTCTGGTTTATCTGGATTGGAATTTCCCTGCTTGGGAAAGAGCAAGAGGGAAATGATTGGGTGGGAGCAGAGATAGTTAATAGGTAGCTGAGGGATCAAGAGAATTTTCCGACGGTTTTTTGAATGGCACGCCAAAAAATGAAAAAAGCGTCTATCCTTTCATTGGGTCAGGTAGTCTTTCACGAGGTGCCTTGGCTAGTGTTTCCGCTGTTATGGAGCTGGAGTGAGGCCTGTAAGGTAGTAACTCGCTATATTGCGCACAGCCCAAAGTGACCAGTCGGTGTCGGCTTGGTCTGCTCCTGGGAAGCGAGCGGATTGCATATTACCTGCTGTCAATTCACGGGGTAATGCCCCTGAAAACCTTGGAGATTTTATTGTGAAAAGCACGCATTTCATCCTTCCCTTGGTAATTGCCAGTCTTGCTGCTTCTGCTGCCCTGGCAGACAAACACCCCAAGAAGCCAGCAAAGGACTGGACCTGTGCTGACTTCCTGGCTATTGACGATGAATTTAAGCCAAAGGCGGTGTACTGGGCTTCAGCTTACTCAAAGCGCGGTAAGGAAGAGGGTGACATGTTGGATATCGATGGCACTGAAAAGGTGACACCGATGATTATTACGGCTTGTACCAAAGCGCCGAAGGAGTCTTTTTGGGCCAAGTTTAAGGATGAATGGCATAAAATGGGGCGTCATCACGGCAAGGACAAGTCTGATAATAAGATGATGAATATGCAGGGTGGTAGCGGTACTAATAATACAGGTACCAGCCCGAATGGCACTACGAATCCAGGCACAACCCCCAATGGCACTAATGATGGCAGCGGTAACAATAATATGCAGAAGCAAAAGCAGAAACAGTAGCGCCTATCAGCTAACTAAGGTGATACAAGCCCGGCTCAGCCCGGGCTTTGCTTGTTTGGGAGAGGGGCTTGGGGAGGCCTCTAAGCGTGCTGTTTTGAGGAGGAGCTGCTATTGTTGCCCGATAGTGCGCAACAAAGGGAGTTGAGTTATGACGAAGGCGGCGAGGGAAGAGGCGAAGCGAGGCAGGAATATAAACCGCTCTGCTAGGATGTTTTGGGGTGGTCTTCTTCTGGCGGGGCTTTTTCTGGCGCTTTTTATGCATTCAGCTAAAGCACTGGTTTCATAAGCTGACAGAGGTGCCGAAGTAAAGTTGATGCGTTGCGGGGGAGTGATTAATGGCGCCCCCGGGTGGACTCGAACCACCAGTCCGGACTTAGGAGGTCCGTGGTTTATCCTGTTAACCGACGGGGGCAGATCGCAGTTGGTTGCGAAGGGCGGCCATTCTATCTGTTACGAGGACAAATGTCATGTCATGTCGTGTTTATCTTCTCTGTCTATCTGAGAGTGTCCCCTTACTTTCCCCCGAAACCGCTAAAAATTTGAACCTTGTCACTTGAAGTAACATGACGGCGACAGGGTTACTGCACTTCCCGCAGTTTCTCTTCTCTTTCACTTTCGGCAATTCTTGGTAATTTTCTCAACTTATCTTGTTAGCTTTGTAACATTTAATGGGTTAATTCGCGGATGATTTTGCATGACGGAATTTTAAAATATTCTGCAGTAAACCTGTCATAGTTGTCTTGTAAATTTCTGCTTGACCAGGATTGTTTGGCATCGCTAATCTGCCAATGCACCGTAAAGTGCGATAAGGATGTTTCTGCTTTCACGGATCAAGATTATGGAGTTTCGTATGGGTGTTAACGTAAACGAAAAGCACATGGTTTTTGATGATGTGGATATTCCACAAATTGCAAATGAAGTACTAAGGCAAGCTACATCTCAGCCGCCACGGGATGCTCGTCGCATGGTTGAGGATAAACTGGAGGAAAGACGCTTAAGTCGGGAATTAATGGATTACGACTTTGATGCCTAGTCAAAAAACAATTAACCAATAGTCTTAGGATAGTGCGGTGTCTGCCGGGTTGATGTAGGTGATATAAGAGCGTTAACAGGGTTCACCGCACAATTAAATTTTTCGCCTTTGCACTCTTTCTTGTTAATGCTTGGTTTGCATTAGTACCAGCTAATTGACGCAAGCTGGATCTACGTTATAAATATCTCCCCTACTTTCTTTCGTCTCTTTCGGTTGATAAAAATCAAGTGGCCAACAGCCGGTCATTGAGCTTTACCCTGAGGGTTTTTGGTATTTTTAAACCATCTCTGGTGCTGATTTCTAAAATGGGAATTAATTTTGGGGTTGGGTAGGAAGGGGGTGCCGGCCATAGGCCAGAACCCTCTGTGAAACATGAATGGCCAGAACAATTTACATTTGTGTAACCGTATCTTCCTTGTCTTCTTTTTTCTTGCCGCCAAACCAGCCCATCAACTGCTTGAGTTTGTAAGAAAACTTTCCTCGCTTGGCTTTGCGTTCTTTATCGGCAGCGCTTACCAGCCAGGCAACTTGAATAACCAGGCGCTGTCCCTCAAAGGGGAGGTGGCCATGGAAGGAATTCTCGGCGCGCTTAAAAGCAGCAAGTGTTCCGTAAGAAGGGGGAACTTCTGGGGCGACGGTATCTTCGAAGTCGTCAATGCGCTTTAGAAAGCGTAAGCAGCCGTTGCCATCCAGCGTCCATTCAGGATTGAGGTAGAGTAAGGCCGTGGCAATTTTCGATTTGCCATCGGTGTGAATTCTGCCGTGACGCTTTTTCAGGGTACGGCTGATAGATACATAGGTCGGATACTGGGAGAGTTTTTCTATTCCTAGATTTTCCCCAATCGCATCGGCGAATTCTGGATGGGTAAATTCCTCAATCAGGGTATTGATGGAGTCTCCACATTCATGTTTCTCGTAGGGGAGGTAGCCGGCTCCTTTTAATTGGGGAAAGTCCTTTAGAAATGAAGGCATCATCTCTTTGGTTAGAACGTCGCTGGCCACAAAGAATGGGAAGGGTTGTTGATTGACTAAGGTATCGTCGCTTTTAATGGCGCTGGTATCAAGCCAGCGTTTGGCATCCACAGCTAGGCTAGTCATTATTGTGTGTCCTTACAGGCTGGTCCGGTGCTTTTATTCAGCACCGGGTTACATCAAAAGTTTTTGTTGATGTTGACTACTGAGTCTCCCTCGAATTCCTATGAGGGGTGGTACTGGGTACCAACTCACAACCCTCAGGAAAATATCAGAGCTTGGGCATGGGGCCAATACTGGCGTAAAAAAACCCGCTGAATTCCTAAAGATTCTTGCTTGAGATCAAGTTAGTGAGGTCATGAGTGTTGAATATCATGCAATTAGCACAAGTGCCGGTATAATGCCGTTCAGATTTTTGTCAGAGTGGTTTTATCCAAGCAATGTCTGTGACTCCCAAGTCCCCAGCTGTATTGCAAGTGCGCGATCTCGCCTGTGAGCGAGATGGCCGGCGCTTGTTTGAGGGTCTTGATTTCTCCCTGGATGCCGGTGGGGCAATCCAGATCAAGGGAAGTAATGGTGCCGGTAAGACCACACTGTTACGTACCTTGATCGGCAGCACCAGTGATTTCAATGGGGAGATTCTCTGGCGCAATAGCCCCTTTCCCAAGGGACTGCGCGCTATGCGTGAGTCCCTTTTGTATATCGGCCACCGTGGTGGGGTTCGGGGAGGTCTTACGCCTCTGGAAAACCTTACTTGGTATGGGGCTACAGAGACCTCGGCGATGGAGGCTCTGGACAGGGTTGATCTATTCGGCTTTGAGGGTGCTCTTTGCAGCAGCTTATCGGCGGGCCAGAATCGCCGAGTGGCGCTGGCGCGACTCTTTCTTCCCCTGTCGCCCTGTTTGTGGATTCTCGATGAGCCCCTGACCGCTCTGGATGTCACCGGTGTTGCGGCACTGGAAAAACAAATGGCTGACCATCTTACATGTGGCGGCTCTCTCCTTCTGACCTCCCACCAGCCTCTCAACCTGCCTGGCTTGGACTTTGTCGATTTGTCTGACTATGCAGTTGAGGAATCTTTTAACGAAATGGGGGGAGAGCATGTCTTTAACTGATGTCCAACAAAAGTCTGTTGGAGCACGCGCTACCCCAGGTTTTGTGGCGCTCTTTAAAATTGAAATGCTCCTGGCACTGCGCAAGCGAGCAGATATTGCCAACCCACTATTATTTTTTGTAACGGTTCTCGCTCTCTTACCATTGGGAGTGGGACCAGAGCCCGAACTATTGGCGAAAATGGCGCCGGGAATGATTTGGGTGATGGCGCTGCTTGCCACCATGCTCTCTCAAGAGAGTTTGTTCCGTGGGGACTTTGAAGATGGCACTTTGGAGCAGTTAGCACTGTTGCCCCAGCCCCTGTATTTTGCCGTATTGGCTAAATCCCTGGTGCACTGGGTCGCAACGGGCCTGCCACTGGCACTTTTATCTCCGCTCTTGGCGTTGATGTTGAATTTGCCCTCTGAAGGGTATTTGTGTTTGTTTGTGTCGCTGTTTTTGGGGACCGCGAGCCTCAGTCTGATCGGCGCCATAGGTGCGGCGCTCACTGTGGCTCTGCGCCGCCCCGGGTTGTTGCTGGCGTTAATTGTTATGCCACTCTATGTGCCCGTGCTAATCTTCGGCACCGGCGCGGTGCAGGCGGCAATAGATGGCTATGCCTACAGCGCGCAGCTGGCGATTCTGGCCGCACTGTTGGCTGCTGCCGCAGCCCTGGCACCACTGGCGGCAGCGGGGGCAATACGTATCAGCCTGGATAATTGATTCGGAGGTCTTCTTGGCTTGGCAATGGTTTCACCGTTTGGGTTCACCGCGTTGGTTCTATCAAAAAACCAGTGGCTGGTTGCCCTGGCTGGCATTGGCCAGCGTTGTTTTGTTGGTGACGGGTTCGGTATGGGGTCTGGGGTTTGCCCCTGAGGATGCCAAGCAGGGCAATAGCTACCGTATTATCTTTATCCATGTGCCGGCGGCTTTCCTGGCCCTGGCAGGCTATTACATTATGGCGATCAGCGGCGCCATAGGCCTTATCTGGAAGATGAAACTCTCCTTTGCGGTGATGCGCGCAGCGGCTCCAATCGGCGCGGTACTCACCTTTATATCCCTTTTTACTGGCGCGGTCTGGGGAAAGCCCACCTGGGGCACCTACTGGGTTTGGGATGCCAGGATTACCTCAATGTTGATCCTGCTGTTTCTTTATATCGGTGTGATGGCGCTGTCCCAAGCGGTTAGTCGCGAGCAGGTGGCCGACAAGGCCAGTGCGCTATTAGCCCTGGTCGGGACGGTGAATATCCCAATTATTTACAAGTCGGTAGACTGGTGGTTTACCCTCCATCAGCCGGCAACTATCCGCCTGACAGAATCCAGCAGTATCGATCCCAGTATGTTTTACCCGCTGCTGGTAATGATTATCGGTTTCTATTGTACCTATGCCTGGACCCTGCTTATGCATACTCGCGCGTTGATACTACGCCGCGAGATGAAAACCCAATGGGTACAGCAGGAATTAGCTGGGGAGAAGTAAAGTGCAGTTTCAATTTGCCAATTTTGCAGACTTTCTGGCGATGGATGGCCACGGCATTTATGTGTGGATTTCCTTTGCTGTTACTTTTGCGGCTCTCGCAGCCTTAGTACTCTACCCACAGTTGGCGCGGCGGCGTCTACAGCGGGAGTTGCTTAAGCAGCAGCGCATTGCACAGCGCCGGCGCAAGGCTAAGGCGCAGCAGGCAGATATGGAAGAGCCAGCCTAGCTGGTAATCGATAGGGTTTTTCGCCCGGTGGCTACTGTGGCCGGGCAGATAAGATCAAAAACTTATGGAGTTCACCTAAACAATGCATCCCGTACGCAAGCAACGTCTGATCCTGGTACTTGTTCTGGTCGCCCTTTCCAGTGCCGCCGTAGGTTTTGTCACCTATGCGATGCGAGAAAATATGGATTATTTCTATGCTCCCAGCGCATTTGCCGCAGGTGAGGTGCCTTTTGAGAAGCGCATCCGCGCCGGTGGTTGTGTCGTACCGGGCAGTGTTCAACGCGCGGAAGACAGCCTGGATGTTCAGTTTGTTATTACCGATGGTGAGGCGGAATTGGCGGTCGTGTTCGATAAGATTCTGCCGGACCTATTTGCAGAAGGTGAAGCTGCAGTGATTAGCGGGCAGCTGATGCCCAGTGGCGTCTTGCGTGCCGATCAGGTACTAGCCAAGCACGATGAAAACTACACGCCTCCTGAAGTTGCGGAAAGCATGGTTTCCCACGAAGGCTGCACCGATGGAGCGAAGATATGATCCCTGAACTGGGCCATTTTGCGCTGATAGTCGGCTTGCTGCTGTCTCTTGCGCTTTCGATATTGCCAATAGCAGGCAGTTATAGTGCGCGTCCCCTGTGGATGGAGGCCGCCAGGCCACTGGCCTTGGGCGTCTTTGCGTTTGTTTTTATCGCTTATGTCTGCCTGACAGTCGCTTTTATCCAGAGCGACTTCACCGTTAACTATGTAGCGCAAAACTCCAACAGTATTCTCCCGATTTACTATAAGGTCACCGCGGTGTGGGGTGGTCACGAGGGCTCTATTCTGCTGTGGCTGTTGATCCAGGCAGGCTGGGCTGCGGCTGTGGCGCTATTTGGCCGCCAGTTACCGCCGGAGCTGCTAGCGCGAGTGCTTTCAGTGCTGGGTGTGGTACTGATCGGCTTTTTCCTCTTTATTATATTGACGTCTAATCCCTTCGATCGCACTTTGCCATTCCCGCCCATGGAGGGTTCCGACCTGAATCCGCTGCTGCAGGATCCAGGGATGATTTTCCATCCGCCTCTATTGTATATGGGCTACGTGGGATTCTCTGTCGCCTTCGCTTTCGCCATTGCTGCGCTCTTGGGCGGGCATTTGGATGCGGTTTGGGCTCGTTGGGCCAGACCCTGGACGGTAGTCGCCTGGGCTTTCCTCACTCTTGGAATCGCTCTGGGTAGTTGGTGGGCCTATTACGAATTGGGCTGGGGCGGTTGGTGGTTCTGGGACCCTGTGGAGAATGCCTCGCTGATGCCCTGGTTGGTGGGCACCGCACTAATGCACTCATTGGCAGTCACGGAAAAGCGCGGCTTGTTTAAAAGCTGGACTATTCTGCTGGCAATTTTTGCATTCAGTTTGAGCTTGCTGGGCACCTTCCTGGTGCGCTCCGGGGTAATTACTTCCGTGCATGCTTTCGCCACTGACCCGTTGCGCGGTAGTTTTATCCTCGGATTCCTGGCGGTGGTTGTGGGGATCTCCTTGCTGTTGTTTGCGCTGCGCGCGCCAGCAGTGAGTGCTCGCAGTGTATTTTCCTTCCGCTCACTGGAGACCTTCCTGCTCGGTAACAATATCCTGCTGATCTTGATTATGGCGATGGTGCTGACTGGCACTTTATATCCGCTGGTGGCAGATGCCTTGAACCTGGGCAAAATCAGTGTTGGCCCTCCCTTCTTCAACCTGTTCTTTGTGCCCTTGATGGTGGTGCTTTGCCTGCTGCTGGGGATGGGGGTGCGTGCGAACTGGAAAGACAGCCGCTGGGACAAGCTTCTCAGCGCCTGGCGCCTGCCATTCCTGGCAGCCCTGGTGGTGGCTCTGGTTTGGCCTCTGGCCTTTGACCATTACCACTGGGGTGCGGTACTCGGCCTCTTTATTGGCGCCTGGGTATTTTGCGCGAGTCTTGCAGATATCGTTTCCAAAACCCGCAATGCCAAATCTTTTGTCGCCGGCCTTAAGCGTCAGCGCGCCAGTTACTACGGGATGCATCTTGCCCATATAGGCTTGGCAGTGGCAGTGCTGGGGGTAGTGTTAACGACCGTATACAGCGTGGAAGAAGATTTGCGTATGGGTGCTGGCGACAGCCATCAGGTGGCTGGCTACGACTTTGATTTCGGTGGAGTACGCCTGGCACAAGGTCCAAATTACCGTGCTTTCGAGGGCGTGATTCATGTTAGCAAGAATGGCAAGCCGGTTGCAGAGTTGTATCCGCAGAAGCGCAATTATTTCTCTGGCGGCAACACGATGACCGAAGCGGCAATTGATACTGGCTTATTCCGTGATATTTACGTTGCCCTCGGCGAGCCATTGGACCGCAGTAATCCCAGTGGGGATTGGGCCGTGCGCCTGCAGTACAAGGCCTTTGTGGTGTGGATTTGGTTGGGTGCCCTGCTAATGGCTATTGGTGGTGGCATTGCCGTGGCGGATAAGCGTTATCGCAAAGCTAAGGCGGCGCGTGAGGCATCTCTCAGCGGTAATTTGGCGGCGGCCTAAGTTTCGGGAAGAATTAAATGTCGAGATTAAAACTGTTTTTACCCCTGATAATTTTTGTGGCCCTGGCGCTTTTGTTTTGGCGTGGTTTGTTTTTGAATCCCCAGGAAATGCCTTCGGCGCTGCTGAATAAGCCAGTGCCGGAGTTTTCCCTGGAAAAGGTTGCTGATAACAAGCAAGTCATGCAAAAAGGCGACCTGCCCAAGGGGCCGCACCTTCTCAATGTTTGGGCCACCTGGTGTGTGGCCTGCCGTGTTGAGCACCCCTACCTCAACGCCCTTGCAGAGCAGGGCGTACCTATTATTGGTGTTAACCTCAAGGACGATGATTCAGCGGCCATAAAATGGTTGGATAAATTTCACAACCCCTATCTCTTTAGCGTTGCCGACAGGGACGGGCGCCTGGCCCTGGACCTGGGCGTCTTTGGTGCTCCAGAAACCTTCCTGGTGGATGCCGAGGGCACTATCCGTTGTAAACACGTTGGCATCGTGGACGATAAGGTGTGGCAAACTAAGCTACAGCCACTTTACGAAAAACTAAAAAGCCAGCACTGGGACGCATTTGCCGGTGACCTATCAGATTCCCTCATCTCCCGTTGTCAGTGAGACTGAAGAGAAGAAAAGCCGTTTTATCTGTTGGTTGGGACCAGTAACAGATAAAACGGCCTTTCAGCATCAACTCAAACAAATTCGCCAGCAGTACCCGGATGCCAGTCATCACTGCACGGCGTTGATTATCGGCAATCCCGCCAACCCCACTATGATGCAAGCCGATGATGATGGTGAGCCCGGCGGTAGTGCGGGGCGCCCAATGCTGGAGCTGCTCCTCAAGCAGGGTGTTGGCAATGTGGGCGCTATAGTGACCCGCTATTTTGGTGGAACCAAATTAGGGGTTGGCGGCCTGATGCGTGCCTATCGGGGGTCGGTGGGTGCTGCTTTACAGGCTATGCCTTTGGAGAGCTTTGTGCCGTTACAGCAGGCTTCTGTATGTTGTGATTTTGCCCAGGAATCTCGCTTGCGTTTTCTGGTGGCCCGTCATCAGGGCAGTTGCGGCCAGGCGGATTATGCCAGCAAGGTAACAGTGTCTATTTCTTTACCGCAAGATCAATGGCAGTCCCTACGAGAGCTGCTGCTAGCGGAGGCATTTGAGTTTAAGGACTAATTTTTCCAGCTTGCTCGAGGTGTTTAAACAATCCCGAGGAAGCTGAGCTATTTGGGCTAGATGATACCTTGTTTAGCGAATTTTCCGATCTCTTCGGCTGAGTAACCCAATTCTTGTAAGATAGACTCATTATCTTCCCCCATATGTGGAGCTCGCCGGAATTCTACCGTTTCATCTCCACAGTGTATTGATGGCGCCAGGATTTTGATCTCGTTGCCCGCATCGCTAGTCATGGAGCGAATTCTGCCGGTTTCCGTAACAAAAGGATTATTCAGGGCTTGCTCTACATCATAAATAGGAGCTGCAGGTACCCGCCCGGTTAATATCTTGAGCCACTCTGTTGTAGTTTTTTTTGAGAAAACTTTGTCCAGCTCTGTCGTTAGGCTGTCGCGGTGTTTTAAGCGCGCTTTAAAGTCAACAAATCTTGGGTCTTGGCACAGCTCTGAGTGCCCTACGGCATTGCACAGCTCAACCCAGAATTTTTCCTTATTGCACATCAAGTAAATCCAGTCATCTTTGGTGGTGTATAGCTGGCAGGGGGTTAGGGAAAAGTGTGCAGAGCGAGGCGGTCTCTGTTGATTGTGACCGGCATTTAATTGCCACATGGCGACGTAACAGAGGTTATACAGCGCGTTATCAAATAAACTGACATCTATATCGCGGCCGCGACCCGTTTCCCGGGCGCTGAGGATGCCGGATACCAGGGCCAGAGCCATAGCCACTCCCGTAGATAAGTCCACCAAAGAGAGCCCACAGCGTGTAGGGGGGCTGTCGGGTTCTCCTGTTAATTTGAAATATCCCGCCTCTGCTTGCATGGGGTAATCATAACCGGGCCAAGTTGCCCTGCTTCCACTCCTGCCATAGGCCGTAAGGTGGGCACACACAATTCGTGGATTAATTTTTCTTAAGGCTTGGTAGGTGATGCCTAGCTTTTCTGGGACATCGCCGCGAAGGTTACAGCTAACTCCATCGGCAGTGGCAATAAGTTTTTGCAGTATCTGCTGTCCCTCCTCGGTTTTGAGGTTGAGTGACAGGCTTTTTTTATTGTGGTTAAACCCTTGGAAAAATAAGCTGGTGTTATCCTTGTTTTCCTCCTCCTCTTCGCCTTTTACAAAGTAAGGGCCAACTGTCCGGCCTACATCACCACCCTGAGAGACATCTTCCACCTTGATGATTTCCGCACCTAAATTGGCCAAATAGAGTGTGCCAAAAGGACCGGCACCATATTGCTCTACAGCAACTACGCGTACGCCTTTCAGGGGGAGCATAGAGCGACATTCCCGGTGATTTCTATATTGGTGAGTGCAAGTTTAGGTTAGATAAAAAGCGTATAGCGGGAAGGTTCTTTGCATAGGCAAGGTTATTGCTAAATCTAATGTACCTTTTATTTTAAAGCGGAGGTCGGCTGCTACTATGCATGGGTACTTGAACGGTCGGGGAATGGGTCCAATAAGTGAATACTACTGCCATGTACTTAAAGAAGAGTTTTCTTTGTCGCAGTATTTTATTTGTGCCTGCCAGCCGACCGGATAGGTATCAAAAAGCCTTCACGAGTGGCGCAGATATAGCCTGCGTAGATTTAGAGGATGCCGTCGCCCCAGAGTTTAAAAATGTGGCGCGACAGAATGTAGCAGAATTTTTTCCACCTCCAGACACTCAATCGTCCTTGAGAGCGCTGCGTATCAATCAATTGTCATCAGAGGCGGGGTTAAGAGATGTTTTGTTACTGTTGGGGCAGGGGCCAAAACCAGATATTGTAATTCTCCCCAAAGTGGAATCTGCCGAAGAAATCACCTGGTTTAATGACTTGTTGGCGCCAGTTGAGCAATCAATCGGGCTTTTGCCGCTGGTTGAATCGGCAAAAGGCCTGCAGAACAGTTTGGATATCGCTAGTTCCGATAATGTAATGGCCATTGGTTTTGGTTTTGCAGACTTTTGCGCAGAAGTGGGGGCAGATATAAGCTGGGAATCTTTACGTTATGCTAGGGGGCGTATTCTACAGGCTGCGGCATACGCGAATATAGATGCTGTGGATGGCCCATATCTGGATCTAGAGGATCTTGAGGGTTTGTTACAGGAAACCCAAAATGTAGCCGCATTAGGTTTTCGTGGAAAAATAGTTTTGCACCCAAGGCAAATCGACCCTGTTCACCAAGGGTTTTCCCCCACAGAAGAAACTGTGCAAAGAGCGCGAAAAATCGTACAGGCGTTTAAAGAGAATCCCAGTGGCGTAGTGGTGGTTGATGGGCGCATGGTGGATCTACCAGTGGTAGAACGGGCGAGAAAATTGGTTACCTTGGTAGATAGGCAGTAATTCAAGCAGGACTACTGGTATTAATGCCTAAAGCAGAGGGCTCTTATGGATCGATATCGTTTCCCCGCGTATATTTTTCTTGGCAATAATCGCTACCGGGAGCGTTATGGTTTGGATTTCGAGGATTTTAAGGTGGGGCAGGTTTTTCGTCACCGACCGGGGGTGACGATCAGTCAGCAAGATAATGTCGAAGAGTGTGTGAATACTTTTAACCAGGCGATGATTCATTTTGACGAGTACTATGCCGAACACACCGAATTTAAAAGACCTCTCATTAATACAACTCTGATCGTTCAGCGTTTAATGGGTATGATTTGGAAAACTTACTACCGTCGCAAGAGAATTGTTGAGTGGGGTAGTATTGATATGCTGGCTCCGGTATTTGGAGGTGATACTTTATATGCCGAGAGTGAAGTGCTGTTTGTCGGTGCCAATCTGAAAGATTCAGAGTCTGGCCTGATTGAGATTTTACTGAGCGGCTCCAATCAAAAACAACAAAAAACTTGTGAGATACGTTGTACCATGCTGCTTTACAAGCGAGAACATCTGCCATTTTCCGCAAAAAATTATTGATTACTATTTTGCTTGGGAGAAAGTTGTGAAGGATTCGTTGCATTTTCTCAGGGAGGTTGAGCCAAATACCTATATCGAAACCTGTGGCGTTGACTTTGAAGATTTCGAAGAAGGGCAGGTATTCGAGCACCGGCCAGGCCATACTTTCTCTGAGGCTAGCTGCTTACGCTATGCGCGCCACTCTTTTGATTTGAGCCCTGGATATTCTGACCAACGCTACGCTCGTAGAGTTTATGGTGACAGAGTTAGAGTGCCTGAGACCTTTGTTTTGAGTGCAATGGCTTTGACAACCCGGACATTTGGTAAAGTGGTTGCCAACTTGAGCATGGTAAATTGCAAAGTGGATGCGGTTTACGCTGGAGATACTTTATATTTGGAGTCGGAAGTATTGGGTAAGCGAAAATCCAAATCACGCCTCGATCAAGGTTTACTGCATGTTAGTTCCCGTGCTCTCAACCAACATGGTGCCTGCGTATGTTCTTTTGAGCGTAAGCTATTGATCTATCGACGCAATCTTGGGCCCTATGAAAGGGCTGGATATTAACTTCGATACAATCGAGATGCTCCAGATTCTTGTCCAAGAGCGCCTACAAGAATTCCTGATGTTCAACCAGTGTAATAATGCCCTCCCTGTGGGACCTATAGGTCCCTGAAAATAGCTGCCCTTTACTGACAGCGATACACAGATCGCGCTTGATAGTTAATACTAATTTGTGGTTTTTAGAGTCAATATGCACTATTTCGGCATCGAGAAAATCGAAGTATTGCTTAACAGTAGGGTAGAGTGCCTTAAATAAGCTCTCTTTAGTAGAAAAGGCAATGGTCATCCACTGTCGGAAGGGTAACCCGCTTCCACTAAGGAGGATTTCCTCTGCTCGGTTGATTATATGGCTTTTTATTTCATTCGCAGTATTTATAGCGATTGTCGGCTCATAATCAATGCCTAGGGCCTGTGGCTTATTATTTACGGCACATATGGCAAGGTTATCCGCATGGGTGATAGAGCCTGAGATATCTGCTGGCCATAGAGGGCTTCGGTTGGGGCCAATGGGTATAGGTGTGTTAATAAGCCCAAAATAACTTAGTGCAAGGTGCGCACAATACCTGCCCGCAAGGAATTCGGCTTTGCGTTTTTTATAAGCGTGGGTGATTTCAGATGGGAATTGAATACCCAGCTTTGAAAACAAATCATCCTGATAATTGTCCTGGTCGAATTGGCATTCCAGTACCAGGCCTGAAAAACTCAGGGGCTCAATGGATGAAGCATCTGTAATAAATCCAAATTTATAGTTTAAAGGTGCTTCTTGCTTGGTGTGTAACATTACGGCTATTGGTGCTTGTGGCTGCTGCCTCTACCTGCTTGTAGAGTGAGTTTTACAAAGTAAATTTTTGTAAGACATTCTGCCATAGAGCAGTTGCCGATGCAGCTGTACTTGGCTGCACCGGGGCATGTTGTATGAATGACTATGCTCCAGAACTAAAAATCAGTAATTTTTATGGGAGCCGGATGCATCTAATTAAAAAAGCCAGTAAGGGCTATTTTTGGCGTAAATCTGCCACAATCGTTCCAAAACTCCGTGCCTCCTCCTCATGAGCGGTCTCCCTCCAGGGTTCTTGAATCGCATCCGCTATCCACTTTTGCATTGAAGGAAGATTGTGAATCAGCTCAATATACTGCTTCGCGGTTTTGCTAACAGGTAAATGATAGTTTTTGGCCCTAATTGTTACTGGAGCAAAGAAGGCGTCGACAGCGGTAAATTCCTCGCCAGCCAAAAATGGTCCGCCGAATCTCTGGATACCTTCATTCCATAACTCATCAATCCGCTTGATATCTTTTTGCAGGGGCTCTGAAATTTCATGCAGCTCAACGCTTAGGCCGCAGTTCATTGGGCAGATATTTCTCAGCGTAGAAAAACCAGAATGCATTTCTGCGGAAGCGCTGCGTGACCAGGCACGAGTAACTCGCTCACTCGGCCAGACCTGCGGGAAGTCTTCGGCAATGTACTCAGTAATTGCTAGGGAATCCCAAATCGTCACGTCTTCTGTTTTCAGACAGGGCACTTGTCCGGTTGGAGAGAAGCCGTGAAATTTTTCCCAACTGCCGCCTTCCTCAAAGGTAACCAGCTTTTCATTAAAAGGTATCTCCAAATGGTGCATCAACAACCAAGGTCTAAGGGACCAGGAGGAGTAGTTTTTATTTCCAATAAACAATTGATACATAAGCTTCCTCTATATGTACTTTTGGTGTTGGAGGCATGGTTGGAGAGCGGTTTTTGGCTTCCATCATCGCCGGACGATATTTGATCAATATCACTGCCTGAGGAATAGTATCCTCATAATTGCTATCCGCTGCGATTGGCCTGAAGGCCAATTAGCGCTAACTTTGCGCCAATGACGTTTTCTTTGTGGTTTAGTCGGAACGTGCAAGGAATTTGGTTATTAGGAGTGGAGACCAGCATGACAGGAAAGGGGGAGACTTTACACGTAGACATATTGGCACACAGTGAGGTTGCACAGGTTGAATTGGGGTGTCCTACATAGAAAGGCGCTGGAGTCGGTGAGTTATCAGCCCAGCTGGTCGGTTTTGAAAGTTGCACCACTCTTCGTCACCACTTTCGCAGAGCCTTCGGGGTTTCAGTCAGTCAGTACCGCGGGAAGTTTTCTGCTGAAGTCGGGTTCTCTGGTGTTTTGGCGTTAGGGACAGCGATATACGTACTCCGGTATGGCTGGAGCAAGGCCTGGAAGTGGATGCCTTCGGCTGATACAACCTCGGGCGCGAACAGGTTATGATTCCTCCTCTATTGCCTGAACTCAGTACGGAAAACGAAGGATTTATGAGCAAACAGCGCGTATTGACCGGTATCACGACCACCGGTACTCCCCATCTGGGTAACTATGTTGGTGCGATTCGCCCGGCCATCGCCGCAAGCCAGGACGAGAACAACCAGTCTTTTTATTTCCTGGCGGATTATCACGCGTTGATTAAGTGCCAGGACCCGGAACAGGTGCATCAGTCCACCTTGGAGATTGCGGCAACCTGGCTGGCGCTGGGATTGAATACAGATAATGTGGTTTTTTATCGTCAGTCGGATATCCATGAAATCCCCGAGTTGACCTGGCTGCTTACCTGTATGACTGGTAAAGGCTTGATGAATCGCGCCCATGCCTATAAGGCCGCCGTGGATTCCAACCGTGCAGATGGCGAAGACTCCGATTTTGGCGTCACCATGGGGCTCTATAGCTACCCGATCCTAATGGCTGCAGACATATTGATGTTCAATGCCAACAAGGTGCCGGTGGGTAAAGACCAGGTGCAGCATATTGAGATGGCCCGCGATATCGCTCAGCGCTTCAATCATCACTATGGTGAGCATTTTGCCCTACCTGAGGCGGTAGTGGATGACCACGTGGCTGTTCTGCAGGGACTGGATGGCCGCAAGATGAGCAAGAGCTACGGCAATACCATCCCCTTATTCCTGCCTGAGAAAAAACTGAAAAAGCATATCAACAAGATCAAGACCAATCTCTTGGAACCGGGCGAGCCCAAAGACCCAGAGACTTCCACGGTTTTTCAAATTTGGCAGGCATTTGCTACTCAGGAGCAAACTGCTGAAATGCGCAGGGCCTTTGCAGAGGGCATTGCCTGGGGTGAGGCCAAGAAGCAGCTATTCGAACTGGTCAATGGCCAGATTGGTGAGGCGCGTGAACGCTATAACGCTCTGCTTGAGAACCCCTCCCAAATTGAAGAGGAGCTGGAGAAAGGCGCAGCCAAGGCCCGTGCCTACTCGGCACCGTTTATCGAGAAGTTGCGTCACGCGGTGGGTATTCGCAAGATTGGTCAGTAGTCATTTTTACAACGTGGGGAGTCACTGATAAGAAGTTCTTCCCACGCCTTTCACTCTAATAATAAATAACGAAAGTACAGGGTTTCGATATGGAAAACGTTCAGGCAGGCCCCACTGGGGGCGATGATGCCAATAACAAAAATGGTTGGATCAACCGGGCTCTAAATTTTATTGAGGTCGTGGGTAATAAACTGCCCGACCCCGCGGTGCTCTTCCTGGTATTGATGGTGGTCATTTGGGTGCTGTCCTGGCTGCTATCTGGTGTGAATTTCGATACTTTGCACCCAGCCACGGGAGAAGCGATTCAGGTAACCAATCTTCTCTCCAGTAGTGAGCTGGCCCGCTTTCTCTCCAGTATGGTGACAACCTTTACAGGCTTTGCGCCTCTCGGCGTCGTGTTGGTGGCTATGTTGGGTGTGGGTGTCGCGGAACAGAGTGGCTTTATCAATGCAGTGTTGAAAAAGCTGCTGGCGATAACTCCACAGATGCTGCTTACCCCCATGTTGATTCTGGTGGCGATTGTCAGTCACACCGCAGTGGATGCTGGCTATGTGCTGGTGATTCCCTTAGGTGGTGTGATTTTCTATGCGGCCGGTCGTCATCCACTGGCGGGAATTGCCGCCGCTTTTGCCGGCGTGTCAGGTGGTTTCTCGGCGAACTTTGTGCCCTCGGCAATTGATCCCTTACTCCAGGGCTTTACTCAAACCGCGGCACAGATCGTTGATCCGGAGATGCAGGTCAACCCGCTTAACAACTGGTTCTTCACCTCTGCGTCCTGCCTAGTGGTGACCATGTTGGGCTGGTGGCTGACCGATAAGGTGATCGAGCCCCGCTTGAAGAATGTTGCCATTGATGGCGATAAAGAAGATATGCCGGTAATGCAGGAGCTGGGCGCCCGCGAGAAGAAGGCGATGTACCTGGCAGTTACCGTAATGGTTGCCGGTATTGTTGGCCTTATCGCTTGGATGTTGCCAGAAACCTCCGCATTGCGCGATTCCCAGGGGCAGCTCGCCTCCTTTGCTGCGCCGGTGATGAAGTCTATTGTGCCGCTGATCTTCCTGTTGTTCATTATCCCGGGAGTCGTTTTTGGGTTTGCCGCTGGGACTTTCCACAAGAGTAAGGATGTAATTGATGCGATGTCCAAGACCATGGGTTCCATGGCCTATTACATCGTGATGGCCTTTTTCTGTGCGTTGTTTATTTCCGAATTTGCCCGCTCAGGCCTAGGTACTTTGTTGTCGATTGAGGGGGGTGGTCTACTGGCGGCTATGAACCTGCCGGGCCCGATCACCCTGATGGGGATTATTGTACTGGTGGCGTTCATCAATCTGTTTGTAGGGTCTGCCTCCGCCAAGTGGGCGTTGCTCTCCCCGATTTTTGTGCCCATGCTGATGCAGATTGGATTCTCTCCGGATCTGACTCAGGCGGCTTACCGGGTTGGTGACTCCTCCACTAATATCATTACGCCATTGATGCCTTACTTCCCGCTAGTAGTAGTTTATTGTCAGCGCTATGTGAAGAGTACAGGTATAGGTACTCTGGTATCTATTATGCTGCCTTACTCGGTGGTGTTCCTGATCTGCTGGACGTTGTTCCTCGTTCTTTACTGGAACCTGGGTATGCCTTTGGGTCTGCAGGCCAGCTATACCTATCCGACGCCTTAGCAGTTGGCTCCGGTGAGGGTTAATCCGCGCTGGAGCATAAAATTATTTTACCTTCGGAGGTGCCCGAGACTCAGGGCGCCTCACCTCCCGTGAAGTGCCGGTTGAAAATTAACCGAACACCTTCCAACCGGCTCTTCACGCCCCCGCCAAAATGTAAAAATATTGGCTAATTTCAGCTCTTTACTGATTGGCTGTATTAATCAGCTCCACCGGGCCTAAGGCCTTCAGCATATCTCTTTTACTGCGCCAGTTACGTTTGCACTCTTGGTTTGGGCCTGTTTGTTTACAGGCCTTTGACTCTTGGGTGAGTTGCACTAGTAAAAAAATGTTCTAATAATGTTGTAAGTGATAACGATTCCTATTAAGATCCGCGTCATCAAATGTCGGCAGCAGTAGCTGTGGCAACAAAAATCTTCCAATGATTGTTGAGGGATCCCCATGGGCACCGCTCGTTTCCAAGGTTTACGCCAAAACTCCTCTCCTGTTATCTCCGGCCTTAGCCGTTCTCTGTTGGCGCTGGCTGTTGCTGCAGGCAGTTCAACAGCTTTTGCTGCCGAAGATAAAAATGAAATTCTTGAAGAGGTTAACGTAACCGGCGAGTTGAACCTGTCCCGCCAAACTTCTATTGGTAAGCAAGATATTCCGGTTGATGAAACACCGTTCTCTATCTCTCTGCGCGATAAAGACTTCTTCGATGTTACTGGCTCCAAATCTGTGCAGGATATCCTGCAGTACTCTGCTGGAGTGAATGGCGGCTTGTTTGGTGTTGATGCTCGCGGCGATTGGTCTACCGTGCGTGCTGTTGACCCAGTCATGTTTGTCGATGGACTAAAAACAACCTTCGGTAGCTATACCGGCTCACGTGCAAACCTCTACGCTTTTGAGCGCGTGGAAATTCTTAAAGGGCCGTCTTCAGTCCTTTATGGGCAGGGTTCTACTGGAGGTATTGTCAACTTGGTTTCCAAACGCCCCAAAGAGGAGTTTGGTGGTGAACTGATGGTGCAGGGCGGAGACTATGATCGTAAGGTAATTGCTGGCGATGTCACCGGAGCCCTGGATAGCGATGGAGAGTGGCTCTACCGCGTAGTGGGTTATGCTCGTGATGCCGATGCTCAGGTTGATCATGTCGATGACGACAGCATTCTGCTTATGCCTTCCATTTCCTGGCGCCCCAGTGCGGATACCGAAATTACTTTCCTGGTGAACCATCAAGAAGAAAACACAGGTACCACTGCGGCCTTCTTGCCTTGGGGCGGCACCATTGTTGATAACGTAAACGGTGAAATCCCGACCGATACCTTTATTAGTGAGCCAGGTTGGGATAAGTACGACACGGAACAAACCGCTTATAGCTTGTGGGTTGATCATCGCTTAAACGATAGCTGGGGCATCAATGCAGGCCTCCGTTATTCAAAAGGGGATGTCGACTACAACTCAATGTATGCTGACTACACTCATGATCTGCGCTTACAAAAAGACCTTCGTGAAGTGTCGCGCACTGTCTATATGAAAGATGCGAAAAGCGATCTTTTGATTTTTGACCTGCGCTTATCAGGCGAGTTGACTACTGGTGCTTTTGAGCATCAGATTTCTGCAGGTATTGATAGCCAGAATGCAGAAATCGATAACAGCATTCTGAGAGTGCGAGGCCTCGGTGGCGACATTGATATTTTTGACCCGGTTTATGGTTCTGTACCAGAAGGACTGGAAGAGCGGGATAGAGAAAATACCGATGTCAATGCTGAGCAGGTAGGTATTTATTTCCAAGACCAAGTTAGCCTTGGTAACTTTATTTTTAACTTGGGCTTGCGTGAAGATAGATTATCATCGAGAACACAAAGTAATGTTGCTAAAAATGTAAGTGGCAAACAGAGAGAGACGGAACTCACTAAAAGATTTGGCTTAATGTATGCCTTCGACAGTGGTATATCGCCTTATGTTAGCTATTCAGAATCTTTTGAAGCTGTTTTAGCCGATCCGAATAGCCAGGGTGGTACCTACGAGCCTGTTAAAGGGGAGCAAGTTGAAGCCGGTATTAAATACCAGCCAGAAGGTACTAATATCCTGATGACTGCTTCTACTTTTGAGATTAAGCAGAAAAATCGCTTAACTTACGGTCTTGACGGATCTTTCCGACAAATCGGTGAGGCGCAGATTGATGGATTTGAGCTTGAGGCCAGTGGACAGTGGGGCAATCTGACGCTAGTGGCTAATTACAGCCAGATGGATACTGAAGTGCTAGAAAGCAGCAATCCATTTGAGGTTGGCACTGAGATCGAGACTGTACCTGAGGAGCAATTCTCTCTCTGGGGCAACTATGACTTTAGTGAGTGGGTTCCCGGTCTAAGCGTTGGGGCAGGTGCTCGTCATGTTGGTGAGAGTTATACCGGTATTGATAAAGTGCTTCCACTTTATGCACTTTATTATGGTGGCCTTCCTGCTGGCTCAGCAGATTTTCCCACAGAAAATCCATCCTACACCTTATATGACGCAACCATCGGCTACACCCTGGAAAGCTGGAAATTCCAGCTCAATGTGAAAAACCTGACCGATGAAGTTCACACCACCTCTTGTTTGAGCCGTGGTGATTGCTTCTACGGCGAGCGTCGCTACGTGACTGCTGAGGCACGTTACACTTTCTAAGTTAGAGTAGACTGGGAGTTTGTCCGCAGGGGGAGTCTGTGGGCAAGCTCCCTTTTTTGCGTTTCGCTATCGGGCGGGAGCCGAAATCTCCCAGTGTGATATTTATGCCGAGTTCCTTCTATTTTATTGCCGGACTGGCCACTATTTTTGCCATTGCCGGTATTTTTAGTCTCTATTCAGCCTGGCTGCGTAGCGGCTCCCAGCCGTTGCGCCGCTGGAGTGGCTGGGGCCTGCTGTTGCTATCGGCATTCGCTTGGAGTGCAGTGGTGGGGGTGGAATATGGTGTGAGTATTGCCACTCTCCTGGCCATGCTGGTCGCCCTGACCTTGCTCGCATTAAAAGGTGATTGGCCGAGCGGCCCCCCTCGGCAGGAAAAACAGAGATCGGGCGGGGCGGCATCCAATGAGGCCTTGCTGCAATTATGGCTGCGAGGTGTTTTACGTTTCCTGGCTATCGCATTGTTACCAACAGCCAGTGGTCTTTTGGCCGGCCTTCTTTATTTTGGCTTCACCGGGTTTGGTGAGAGTGCCCGTCTTGTAGGGGGCGCTTTTGTTGCCGTTATTGTTTGGACCCTGGCGATGGTTTGGTGTAGTGCGGATAAGAAATTGCTGCGCCCCAGTGCAGCGCTAGTAGTTTTTTCACTGGCGAGTGGCTTTGCCGTAATGCCAGCGGCGTAAGCTAATAATGATTTTGAGATCAAAGAGACCTCACTAGGAATTCAACGTGAAATTTTCTCTAAAGCCAACCCCTGCTTTTGTGCGTGATATGACTGACGGACATTCAGTTCTCGGTCTGGCCATTTCCACTTTGCTCTATATCGTTTGTGTCAGTGGAACACTTGCGGTTTTTTACAATGAATTTGAACGCTGGGAGCAGGCTTCAGAGCTGGAAAATCTCGATGTCAGTCCCTCTGTATATCAGCTTGCCACTGAACAGGCGGTTGCCCTGGCGAAAGAGCAAAACGAAGAATTTGAATCAGTAAAATTTACCATCCCCAACTCAGATATGCCCAGGTTGACTGTGGAAGTGGGTGATATTGAGCGTTATGTCGACGAGGATGGTTCTTTGCTGGGTGAGGTTCAGCACGAGTGGACGCACTTCCTCGCCTATTTGCATTTTGCACTAAATCTGCCCTTGGGGTTGGGGGTTCCTCTTGTAGGCTTGATCGGTGTATTGATGACCGCACTGATTATCTCTGGATTATTGGCACACCCGAAAATCATTAAGGATGCTTTCTCTCTGCGCCTGGCGGGTTCAAAGCGTTTGCAGCAAGTGGACTTGCACAACCGGCTGGGTGTCTGGGCTGCACCATTTCACCTGGCGATCGCTATTACCGGCGCTTTTATTGGGCTTTCGCAGGTTGCGGCTTTTGCAATTGCTGGTGTTTTCTTTGCTGGGGATACCGAGAAGGTTGAGCATATGTTGTATCGCGAGCACCCGGTGATGAAAGAGAATGCCGCACCGGTGCCTCTTCCAGATTTTGCTGAGATTCTTGCGCAAATGGAGCAGATCGCACCCGGTGAGGAACGTACTAAACTTGAGGTTGCCTTCCCTGGCCGCGAGGGGCAGGTAGTGGAGGTTTGGACGCGGGTTCCCGAAAAGCTGGTTTGGGGAGAGCGTTACCACTTTAATGGGGATGGCAGCCTGATAGAAAAAGAGGGTTGGTCTGAAGGTGATGCCGCCAAGCAGGTATACCTCTCCACATTCCGTCTGCACTTCGGGCATTTCTCCGGCTTCCCAGTAAAAATTGCCTATTTCTTACTGGGCATTGGCATGTGTGTGCTGGTGGTTTCAGGTATTAATATCTGGTTGGTGCGCAAGCGCCAGCGGGGTCAGCCAGCGGTGCGCCTTGAGCGTATTTGGATGGCTCAGGTCTGGGGAATCCCTTTTGCTATTGCATTCAGTGCTGTGACTTACCTGGCCTTTGCTATTCCTGCCGCTCAGGTATTCTGGTTGACCACAATCGTTTTAAGTGTGATAGCTGCTTTTGTGGGGACTGTTGTCGGTTGGTCTATGTTGCTCCGCGGAGCTACCACCGCAGCCTGCATTCTGGCTGTGGTTGTTCACGCTTCCCTGTATGGGGCGGATTCCTTTGTGAGGGCCTCACTGGTTGCCAATGCTGTGTGGCTGCTGATTGCTGCAGGTATCGCGGCCTCCTGCCTCTATACCTGGGTGCGCCACCGGGATGGCGCCTTTGCTTCCACTGTTGGTGAGGCAGTTGGAAGTAACTAAGCTGGGTATAGCCCGGTATCTACTCCGATGCCGGGCGCAACATTTCGATATGAGGTATACCGTCTTCCTCGTAAGGGGTGGAGACCTGCTCAAAGCCAAAATCTCCATAAAACTTACGTAGGTGCTCTTGGGCGGAAATACGAATCCCCAAACCTGGATATTCATTCAGGGTTTGTTCTACCGCGCGGCGGATCAGTTCTTTGCCCAGCCCTGTGCCACGGCTAGACTCTGCGGTAAGCACACGGCCTATTGAGGGCTCGGAATATTTTCTGCCTGGAAATACCACTCGCAGGTAAGCCATCAATCGTGGGGATTGACTCTCCTTGTCCCAGCAGATTAGGTGCCAGGCTTCTTGATCTTTGCCATCTGCATCTTGATAAGGGCAATCCTGCTCTACTGTAAAAACTTCCTGGCGTGCCCGTAAGATTTCATAAAGCTGATCGATAGAGAGTTGTTGAAAGCTACACCATTGCCACTGCACTTGTATTGCCTCTTGGTTTACTGGGTTTGTATTTTTTATTAGGAGTAGATTGGATATTAAACCGGCAGGTAGGGTAAAAAAAGTCAGTATGTAGTGGGCCTCTGATTTTTTCACAAAGGCCCAGCGGCTGGTTGCTATTTTAATTGAGAGGAGCCTCCTGAGTACCCCTTGCAAAGGAACCGTGCGCGAGATAATGGAGTACCTGCGCAATAACCTTTTTGTCCTTCATCATGAAGACATGGGTGACAGGCATTTCCAAGTGATCATTCATGCCTTCCAGCTTGGTACTGGCAACAGAGACTTTTCCGTCATCAGTCTCAGGGATTAGTCGTGACAGTATCAGGTTGATACTGCGAGTACCCGCAATAATACCTACATCAAAATTAGCGCTGCCTAGTTTATTGGGGATGCTCAGCTCGCCTGTACCTAGTTGTAGGCCGGCATCTCCAAAGGCAAATTCAAACCCTGGGAAACTACCGAGCTTATCCACCACCTCACTGCCCTTATTGGGAGGGCCCAGCATAACCACTCGGTTGAGGTTCTCAATCTCAACTTGGCTCAGATACTGGCGAACCAATATGCCCCCCATGGAGTGGGTAACAAAATTGATTTCGGTCTGTCCTGCGCAATGATCCAGTGCCGGGGCTATGGCCCTGCCGGCCAGTTCCTCAATGGGGAAGCGGGTAGAGGGGTAATCTACATTGACGGTCTTGTAGCCGGCGGCGCTGATCGCTTGCTCCAGCTTTGTCATGGAACTATCCGATTTGGCCAGGCCGTGCAGCAATATTACACAGGCCGAGTGGGCGTTTACTGGCGGTGCGCCCACGAATACAGACCCAAGGCATAGCGATAGGGTGAGAAAAAACTTCTTCATTGATTTTCTTTCAGCAGTGGCTCTCGTGGCTGCAGTATGCTGCGGGGCCTGTAAAAATCCAAGATGCTCGCTCAGTGAGGAGGGGAGCATCATTGAATGGGTACCGCTTAGTCATCTAATACGTTGTCGCAGTAATTCGGCCATGCGTTCGGGTTTGTCCGGGGTGATGACCAGAGTTTTACCGGGGAAAAATAAAACAACAGCTTTCTCTTGATCCGTGACGAAGGCCCGATAACGACCCAGTTGCTGGTTTTGGAAGAGCCCGATGTAGCCAAAGAGGCCGGAATTGCCAAAGATGCGGACCGATCCTTGCATGGCTGTTGGGTCGACTTTGACCTCCTGCAAGCCTTCTAGGGAGATGGAGGTTCTCCAGCCTGGCCTTAGTATCTGCAGGCAGTCGTTGGCGAGGGTATAACCGCGGATGGCAAACACGGCACCTAGTAGCAAAATGACCGGTGGCAGGGCAATAGCAACACTATAGAGGAGGGAAGGGCTTTGCTGGGATTTTGCTATCAGCACGAAGGGTATTGCCAAAAGTAGAAAAGCACTCAGTGCGCTAATTATTTTCAGTTGGCGGCTCCAGGGGGCTTGAAAAACAACAAGAGGCATAAATTACTCAATAAGTAATGGACAGTTTGAATGTCTCAATCATAGTGCTGATGGAATCGGCTTGGCAAAGTCGCAGTCTATGTAATTGGCCCTTTATAAAAGGAGAGGCTAAATAGATTTAGCGCGGCTAAGGTTTTCAAAATTAGATTTTGAGCAACATCGATTTTCACAATGGATTAACTATGGCGAATCGGATTGAAAAGCGAGATAGCACGTCAGCCCTTGTGGTAGAGGGGGGCGCTATGCGCGGAATTTTTGCAGCCGGAGTCTTAGATGCTTTTATCGAGGTGGATTTTTGCCCCTTTGACTTCGCTATTGGCGTTTCTGCGGGGTCAACCAACCTGATTGGCTACCTGGCGGGAGACCATGGCCGCAGCCGCCAGATTTTACTTGACCATGCTACGCGCGCGGACTTTATTGACTGGCGGCGCTATTTACGAGGGGGGCACTTTTGCGATATCAGTTGGTTATGGCATGCCTCTTACAATGATGTCCCTCTGAATATTGAGCGCTATACGGAAAATGGCGTGCCTCTCTATGCGGTGACAACTAGCATCAACAGCGGGCAGCCCCATTACGTATGCGTCACGCCCGAGAATATGCATGAAGTGTTCCCTGCATCCTGCGCTATCCCCATGGCTTACCGTGAGTTCCCTCCTGTTGCTGGGGAACCAATGACCGACGGTGGCCTGGCTGATTCAATCCCGGTTATTCGAGCATACGAGCAGGGGGCGCGGGATATTACTGTGATTCTGTCTCGCCCACTGGGTTATAGAAAACCAGTGGGTTCAGCCCCTAAGTTCATCAAGCAGTTTTTCCACGATCACGCCCGCCTGTTTGAAGCGGTCTTGGAGCGCGGAGAGCGCTACAACCGCGCCTTAGACTTTATCCAGACACCACCACCGGATTGCCGGGTGTCAGTGATAGCGCCTCCTGCGAACTTTCCCGTTAAGCGTTTCACTCAGGAGGTTGAGTTGTTGGAGAAAGGGTATCTGGTTGGCAGTGAGCTGGGTCGAAGCTTCCTAAGAAATTCAAGGGATTAGTTGCCGCCAATAGGACCTGACAGTCCGTAAAGGGCTGCGGGTGCTCACCACTAGGGTGGCAGCTGCATGTATGCCAGTAAGGCTGGGGGCGTGTTGGCTGGAGGCTTTACTGGAGTTTGCCCAGTATTGGCATTTACTTCTTCTTTGACCTGTAGGAGTCTTGTGTGAAGGGGGGAGAATGTTGCTAACCTAAGGAACCTTTGAATTTTCATAGTGTTTCTGCCGGCTTGAAGGGTTGCCTGGCTCGGGTTTATTAAGTTGCCCCTTCTTGCCGTGATGGGATGAGTTGTAGGGCTATAAGGAGAATGGTTCTGTGACTCGTGGGATTCCAAGCAAAATTTTGAATAACAAACTTAAGGTAAAGGAGTAGATAATGAACGGAAAGTGCCTCTGCGGCGCTGTTGAGTTTCAGCTGGAAGAGCCGCTGCCCGGTCTCTATCAATGCCACTGCTCACTCTGCCGCAAGTTAAGTGGTTCCGCATCAGATACCGCATTATTCATCAGTCGTGAACAGTTTCGCTGGGTGCGTGGATTGGACAAAATTTCCTCTTATCGAAAACCTACTGGTTTTCGTTCCGACTTCTGTAGTGAATGCGGCAGCTCTGTTCCTCACCTGATGAGTAATACTACGCACTTTTGGGTGCCGGCTGGACTACTAGACGGAGAGTTTCGCGGTAAGGTGATGGCCCACTTACACGTTGATTCTAAAGCGTACTGGGATGAGATTGGTGGTCAGGCCGAGCATTTTGCGGAGATGCCTGAAATGGATGAGCTGAGTAGACTGCTGCACGAAGTGATCGAAAGAGAAGAGGGTGAGTTACTGGAAAGTTGAGGCGCAGCAAACTCTAAAAAGCCATTAGGCAATTCTACTTCCCTCAATCTCTGTTGATTATTGGCGCATACAAAAAAGCCCCGCTCTTGCGAGCAGGGCTTTTTTGTATATGGCGGACCGGACGGGACTCGAACCCGCGACCTCCGGCGTGACAGGCCGGCATTCTAACCAACTGAACTACCGGTCCGCATTCCTGCTTCTCTTGATGGCTCTTGCCTGGCAAGAGTAAGAGAAGTGGTGGGTGGTACAGGGGTCGAACCTGTGACCTACGGCTTGTAAGGCCGTCGCTCTCCCAACTGAGCTAACCACCCCGTGTCAGGAGCTGCGTATCTTAATGATTTTTTATCTGTGGTAAATAGCTTTAACAAAAAAAATTAAATAAAAATTTATTTAGATCGAAAAATCATCAATTCTCAATTGTTTTTTTTAATTTACCTTTTAGCTGAATGTTTTTCCGGCAGATAAAGAGCTGTTCTGTCTTTGCTGGTCGTCAGTAAAAAATAAATCTAAAGAATATTTCGGTGTGGACTGGCAGATTATTTCATCGGGTGAAGTGATTGATTTGTGTGGTCCACAAAGGAAGCTTTTGGTAAGAATTTGCTTCGATGAGGTTTTCTGTAGCAGGCTGGCGATCACTCAGACTTGCGCCGCCCCTTTAACGGGTTGCCGGATATAGTTTCGAAATTTAATTAATTTTTTTAACAAAAATTTCTTTGAGCTGCTTATGGGATCGGAGCATATACAAAAAAGCCCCGCTCTTGCGAGCAGGGCTTTTTTGTATGTGGCGGACCGGACGGGACTCGAACCCGCGACCTCCGGCGTGACAGGCCGGCATTCTAACCAACTGAACTACCGGTCCGCATTCCTGCTTCTCTTGGTTGCTCTTGCCTGGCAAGAGTAAGAGAAGTGGTGGGTGGTACAGGGGTCGAACCTGTGACCTACGGCTTGTAAGGCCGTCGCTCTCCCAACTGAGCTAACCACCCCGTGTCAGGAGCTGCGTATCTTAATGATATTTTTTTAGCGGTCAACAACTATGGCAAAAAAATTCTAAAAACTTGATTTAGGATAAAAAAACATCAGTTAGGTGGTGGGTTTTCTTTCGGAGTTTTATCCGCTGAATTTATTTTACTTAAAATAACTTGCTGGTTTTTTATCCTGCTGACAATTAAATGGTACTGAAAGAAACCCGTTTCGGGTTGGGAATTGCTGGTTGCCTTGTTACTGGCGATTAAAATTGTGTGCACGCGAGGCTGGTAATAATGGTTGTGCGGGGAGTGATTTTTTACTGCCGCTTATTGTTGTTAATTGCTTGAGTTGCTACAGGTGGGTGTTGGGTGTGGCGCAGGAGCTTGGAGAAGGAGTTTTACAGGGTATTAATGTCTGCACATACAAAAAAGCCCCGCTCTTGCGAGCAGGGCTTTTTTGTATATGGCGGACCGGACGGGACTCGAACCCGCGACCTCCGGCGTGACAGGCCGGCATTCTAACCAACTGAACTACCGGTCCGCATTCCTGCTTCTCTTGATGGCTCTTGCCTGGCAAGAGTAAGAGAAGTGGTGGGTGGTACAGGGGTCGAACCTGTGACCTACGGCTTGTAAGGCCGTCGCTCTCCCAACTGAGCTAACCACCCCGTGTCAGGAGCTGCGTATCTTAATGATATTCTTTGCGGCGTCAACGCCTTTTTTGAATTTTTTTTTGTCTTTCAATGAGTTAAGGCGTTTAAGAACGAGATGGTGGGCGTGTCCGGCAAGTGGCGACACTGTTATAATCGCGTAAATTTCCAGGGTGTGAGCGTGGAGTAAGCCGTGAAACAGATGAGCTGGTTGGGGCAATTTCTACTTGCGTTTGGCCTCTTGTGCCTATCCGTAGTGGCACAGGCGGTGGTGGAGACGGAGAAGTTGTCCTCTCCGGAACTGGAGGCGCGCTACCGGGTGCTGATCGAAGAAATGCGTTGTCCAAAATGCCAGAACCAGAACCTGGCCGACTCGGATGCGTCGATTTCCGCAGATTTGCGGCGGGAAATTCGCCGGCTACTGGAAGAGGGTTTTACAGACAAAGAAATTACCGACTACATGGTGGCCCGCTATGGGGACTTTGTTCTCTACAGGCCCCCGGTACAGCGCAATACTCTGGCGCTTTGGCTGGCTCCCGGCATCTTTGCCTTGGTGGGTCTACTGGCTTTGATTGTGATTGTGGTGCGTTCTCGCAGTGGCACTGGTGCCAGTCAGGACGATGACTCTGGAGAATTGACTGCAGAAGAGAGGCGCCGTCTGAAAAAACTGCTAGGTGATGACCTGGACGATTTGACTGACCCTGGGAAGAAGAGCAAATGACTGATATTTGGTTTGGTTTAGCGATCCTGTTATTGCTGTTGGCATTTATCTTCCTTTTACCGGGATTGCGTGGAGCCGGTGCCCGGCGTTCCGGTGGAGATAAGCGTGAAGCCCTGGCGCAGCTGTATCGAGAGCGCACGCGGGAGCTTCGCGCAGCGGTGCAAAGTGGCGCTATGGATGAGCGGCAATTTGCCCAGCTGGAAGCGGAGATGGCACGCGAATTATTGAGCGCCAAAGAAGAAGCGAATGCTGTAACTCCCTCGCGTAAAGGCTCCGGGTTGCTGATTGGTCTGGCCGTTCTTGTGCCTGCGATTGCAGTGGGGGCCTATGTCCTTTCTGAGCGCCCCCAGGAAGTATCTCTGTATCGCGAAATGTTGGCCAGTCAGCAGGGGCAAACAGACCCTTCAACTGAAGAGCGCATCACCCAGCAGTTAAAGCAGCGGGCAGAAACTCATCCTGAGGATTTGAGTAGTCGCTTTGTTCTGGCTCAACGGCTTCTGGTCACTGGTGATATCGCCGGAGCGGTAGAGGCCTATCGCTATGTGCTGGCACGGGAACCCGAGGCAGTTATGGTCAAGGCCGAGCTGGCGCAAGCGTTGTTTTTTGCGGGCGGCTCTAAAATAACGGATGAAATTCGCACTCTGGTCGATCAGGTGCTAGAGGCCCAGCCCAGCAATGGGACAGCATTAGGCTTGGCGGGAATTGCAGCCTATGAGGACAAGGATTACCGCAAGGCGCGTGATCATTGGCAGGGTGCCCTTGCGCAGCTGGCTCCAGGGTCTGCGGCGGCAGAGGCATTGGCGGCGGGTGTTGCCCGCGCCGAAAAGGCCCTGGGCGAAGAAGGTAAAGATGGTGCGGTTGAGATAGTTCAAGCCGCTGTAGAGGAAAATGCTGGAGTTGAGGGTGAGGCCGCAGCGGAAATTCGAGTGCAAGTGAGCTTGGGTGACCAAGTTAAAGCAGATCCGTCAACGCCGGTGTTCATTTATGCCCGCAGCACTGATAGCCCAATGCCTTTGGCGATTGTTCGGCTAACCGCTGGCCAGTTACCAGCCGAAGTGGTGCTGGATGAATCCCGGGCTATGATGCCTGGGCGCTCCATTTCAACCGTAGATACGGTGCAATTGGTCGCACGCTTGGCTTTGCGTGGTGACGCGCGCCCCGCGGCGGGCGATTGGCAGGGCTCTATCAAGACCCTACCTAAATCAAGCTGGAGTGAGTCGCAGTCTATCGTTATTGACCGGGAGCTTTAGGCCCTATCCAAGCATCGCGTTGGCAGGCTGCAGTGTTCAGGAGAGTGCTGCGGCCTGAGAACTATTTGGCGCCTGGGCGGTCACAGCCGCACTGGTAGAAATAGATTTTGTTTTGCCACTGGTGATGATTTTGTGCCGCTTGAAATGTTGGCATTGGGTACCAGTTAAAGCCATTGCGCGATCTTGACTTGACCACTGGCCATTCCGGCCGATAATCCGCGTGAAAAGATACTGTGAAAAGCCGCGCTGAAAGTCCCGGTGGCGCCATGTACAATTGAGTGCTTGGTGATCGGGCCGGCAAAGATAAAAATACCGAGTTTAAGAATACATGCGTCTGAAGTGCATCAAGCTTGCGGGTTTCAAATCCTTTGTTGACCCCACCACTGTTTATTTCCCGACAAACCTCAACTCGGTGGTTGGCCCTAACGGCTGTGGTAAATCGAATACGATCGATGCTGTGCGCTGGGTAATGGGTGAGTCGTCTGCAAAAAATCTGCGCGGCGACTCTATGACAGACGTTATCTTTAATGGCTCCAGTGGTCGTAAACCTGTAGGCCAGGCCTCTATTGAACTGGTATTTGATAATTCTGCCGGCAAATTAACTGGCGCCTATGCCGCATTCTCCGAAGTTTCGGTAAAACGTAAGGTCACGCGCGAAGGCCAGAATAACTATTACCTAAATGGGGAGAAGTGCCGTCGCCGCGATGTAACTGATCTGTTCCTGGGGACCGGTCTCGGTCCGCGTAGTTATGCGATTATCGAACAGGGCATGATTTCCAAGCTGATTGAGGCCAAGCCCGAGGAACTCAGGGTCTATATCGAAGAGGCTGCAGGCATTTCCAAATACAAGGAGCGGCGGCGGGATACGGAAAACCGTATGCGCCGTACTTCTGAAAACCTGGAGCGTCTCACCGACATTCGCGATGAACTGGATCGGCAATTGTCTCGCTTGGAGCGACAGTCCGCCGCGGCAGAAAAATACAGCCGATTTAAAGAGGAAGAGCGCAGCCATAAGGCAAATTTGCAAGCCCTAAAATACCGCGAACTCAATGAGCAGGCTGTCGCCAAGCAGCAACAGATTGGCGAACTGGAGCTTACCGTTGAGGAATTGGTAACCCGGCAGGTGAACTGTGATACCGGCATTGAGCAAAAGCGCGTTGGCTATCACGAGTTATCCGATGGTTTTAATGAAGTGCAGGGACGCTTCTATGCGGTGGGTGCGGACATTGCCCGCCTGGAGCAGAGTATCGCCCATGCCCGCGAGCGCTCCACTCGCCTGCATTCCGATTTGACCCAGACCGAGCAGGAGTTCCGCGAAGCGGAGACCAACCTGGAAGTAGATCGCGAGAAGGCAGCCCAGTTTGAGGAAGAGCTAGAAGTAATTGTTCCAGATCTGGAAATGGTGCTCGCCGCAGAGGAGGATTCCGCCACCGGGCTACTCGAAGCCGAAGAGCAGATGCGCAACGGGCAAAACGAGTGGGATCAATTTAATCAGGGGGCTTCTGGCTCTCGCCAGAAAGCAGAGGTGCAGCAGTCTCGCATCCAACATCTGGAGACTTCCGGGCAGCGACTACTGGAGCGGATTAACAAGCTCACCGCAGAGCAGTCCGGCCTTCAGGTTTCCGAGGATGATGAGGAAACCCAGCAGTTAAATGAACAGCTTGCCGAGCTGGAAATGCAGGTACAGGAGCGTCGCGAGGAAGTTGCCGAGCGAGCAGAATCCCTGCAGGAAATACGCAATCGCGAGCGGGAGCTGGCGACAGAGCTGGACCAGCTGCGCCTGCAGTTGCAAACAAGCCGGGGTCGCCAAGCTTCTCTTGAGGCGCTGCAACAGGCTGCGTTGGGGCAGGGCAAAGCGGTGGAAAACTGGCTGCAGCAGCAATCCCTGAGCGATCGCCCACGCCTGGCTGACCAAATCCAGGCACAAGCCGGCTGGGAAACAGCGGTGGAAACCGTTCTCGGTCAACAGTTACAGGCGGTCTGTGTTGAGCAGTTGGAAAGTCTGACCGAGGGCTTGGAGCAACTGCAAAGTGGTCAGGCCGTCTTTATCGATGGCACTGCGGTGGGGGCAGCAGCCGCTGGGCAGCTGCCCACTTTGGCGAGCGTTGTACAGGGGCCATCGTCTCTCACCGGTCTGCTGGCCGGAATCTATACCGCAGGCACTCTTAATGAAGCGCTGGCACAGCGCACTGGCCTGCAACCCCATGAGTCTATTGTGACGCGGGATGGGCTCTGGCTGGGTCCTAACTGGTTGCGAGTGAGCCGTGCCAGCGATGCCGAGACTGGGGTGCTCGCCCGCAAGCAGGATCTGGAAACACTGTCCGCAGAGATATCCCTGTGCGAAGAGCAGATTGAGCAGTGCAGTGAGCAGCGTGAATCTCTGCGCGAACAAGTGACCGGTGTTGAGCGGGCGATTGAACAAGCCCGCAACGACTCCGAACAGCTCGGGCGGCGCGAAGCCGAATTACGCAGCCAGCTCTCTGCCCGCCGCGCCCGCGCCGAGCAGATGAGTGAGCGCCGCAATCGCATCGAGCAGGAAATTTCCGAGGTGCGTGAGCAGCAGGAAATCGAAGGTGAGTCGCTTTCTGAGGCGCGCCTGATGCTGCAGGAAGCTGTGGAGGCTATGAGCGATGACACCGATCGTCGCGAAATGCTGATGGAGCGGCGCGAAGCCCTGCGCGAAGCTCTGGATGCCGCCAGACAGCGTGCGCGCGAGGACAAGGATCGCGCCCACGAGCTAGCTATGCGCGAACAGTCGGTGCGTACCCAGATGGTTTCTCTGGAGCGCACATTGCAAGTGATGGGGGAGCAGCTGGAGCGCTTGCGTAGCCGCCGGGCCCAGCTGCAGGAGCAGATGGCTGAAACCCAGGACCCCTCCCAGGATTTCCAAATGGAGCTGGAGGAGAAGCTGGGTGAGCGTATTGAGGTGGAAACGGAGCTGGCTGAAGCCCGTAAAAAACTCGAAGAGGTGGAGACGGGGCTGCGTGAACAGGAACAGGAGCGGCACAAAGTAGAGGCGGCTTTACAAGGGGTGCGCGCCCAGCTGGAGCAGGAACGTCTCTCCGCACAAACCCTCGAAGTGCAGCGCAATGGCCTGGTAGAACAGCTGCGCGAAGACGAACAGGATTTGGATCAGCTGCTCGAACAGCTACCCGGGGACTTGACGATTCCCCAGGTGCAGGAAGATCTGGAGTTGGTAGCCGCGCGTATCTCACGCTTGGGTCCGATCAACCTCGCCGCTATTGATGAATACAAACAGGAGTCTGAGCGTAAACATTATTTGGATCGCCAGTATGGTGACCTGATGGAGGCGCTGGAGACTCTGGAAAATGCAATTAAGAAAATCGACAAAGAGACGAGAAGCCGCTTTAAGGAGACCTTCGATCAGGTCAATGCGGGCTTGCAGGAACTCTTCCCGAAAGTTTTTGGGGGCGGTAATGCCTACCTGGAGCTGACTGGCGAGGACCTGCTCGATACTGGGATTGCGATCATGGCGCGCCCGCCGGGCAAGCGCAACAGCACGATTCACTTACTCTCCGGTGGGGAAAAAGCGCTGACGGCAATCGCCCTGGTATTCTCTATTTTCCGCTTGAATCCAGCACCTTTCTGTATGCTGGACGAAGTGGATGCTCCTCTCGATGACGCTAACGTAGGTCGCTACGCACGAATGGTTAAAGAAATGTCAGAACACGTTCAGTTCATCTATATTACCCACAACAAGATTGCGATGGAGATGGCGGATCAGCTGTTGGGTGTAACCATGCATGAACCGGGTGTCTCTCGCCTGGTGTCGGTGAATGTGGAAGAAGCAGCTGAGCTGGCTTCTGCATAAGGCGTAAAAGGAGGAGCGCTTAAATGGATAACTGGCTGGTTACGATCCTCGTGGTAGTGCTACTTGTAGTGGTGCTGGACGGCGTACGCCGCGCAATTTTACGGCAGAAAGCCGCGGTGAAGGTATCGCGGAATCTGTCCAAAGCGATGCAATCCGAAGTGGGGAGTGATGCGGACCCCCTTGTGCAGGAACCGGCTCGCCCGCCTGAAACAAGTGGGACCCCCGGAGATTCCCAGGAAGAGACAAAGCCGCGACCGGCAACCAGTGAATTGCCAGGTCAGGTGCGTGTTGTGCAGAGGCGTGCTATGGAAGATGCACTGCATGTGAACCGCCAAGTGCAGGAGAGCTTTATTTCCTCGCGCAAGCCCCTCGCAGGCAGTGCACCGCAGCGCAACTCGCATGAGCAGGGGGTGCTGGACCTGGAGGAGCAGGTGCCCACCTTGATGGATTCTGTGGGCGAGGAGCAGCGCTTTGAGCCGGCGCTGGATGAGTCTGAGAGCTTCAATGCGCTCACCGAAGAGCGGGTAGAGCCCATATCCCCGCGGGATGAGCCCCAAGCCCGCGAAGCCGATACGGTTGTGTCGCCAAACAAAGAATCCGCTGTAGAAAAAAGCTCGGTCCGCGATGAAGTGCTGGTTATTAATGTGATGGCACCCGAAGGCGATTACTTTGAGGGCAACGATCTTCTGCGGGTAATGGTGGCCTCTGGTATGCGTTTTGGAGAGATGAATATCTTCCATTACCACGAGGGAGGCGGTGCCGATGGTGCGGTGATATTTAGCCTGGCCAATATTGTGGTGCCGGGTGTTTTTGACCTGGCACAAATGGAGGAGTTTGCCACCCCGGGGGTCAGTATGTTCCTGGCATTACCGGTTGAGGGCGAGGCGATCCAGGCATTCAATCAAATGCTTTCTACCGCTTACAAAATTGCCGAGTTGCTCGGGGGCGAGTTGAAAGATGAAAATCGCAGTGTTTTCACTGCCCAGACTGCTGAGCACTATCGTCAGCGTGTCGTGGAGTATCAGCGTCGCCGGGCCCTGAGTAAGGCGCAAGGCTGATAACCTGCAACACTATTTGTTCGCATAGTTTTACAATTCTTGCTTTGTTACAACGCGGCCCCAGGCCGCGGTTGAGCCTGAGGGCTTTTCCGCGAGCTGGGGCCGTTGTTGCATTTGAGTTTAATTTTTTTGATTTATTTTCACTCGAACTGTCGATGACCAAACAATCCATACCCCAGTCAATACGCGAGCGAGTAGAGGCTTTGCACGAGCTGCTCCTAAAAGCTAATTATCAATATTATGTGCTGGATAATCCGGAATTACCGGATGTGGAGTACGATCGCCGCCTAAGAGAGTTGCAGGATATAGAGCAACAATACCCAGAGTTGCTGAGCCCGGATTCGCCTACCCAACGGGTCGGCGCAGAGCCGCTATCCTCCTTTTCGGAAGTGCGCCACGAAGTGCCCATGCTTTCTCTGGATAATGCCTTTAGCGACGAGGAGCTGCTGGAATTTGATCGTCGGGTGAGAGACCGCCTGAATAGCAAGGGCGCAATCGAATATGCCTGTGAGCCCAAGCTGGATGGTATCGCTATCAGTCTGCTCTATCGCAATGGCATTTTGGAGCGTGCGGCGACCCGTGGTGATGGCACAACTGGCGAAGATATAACGCAGAATGTACGCACTGTGGGCTCGGTGCCACTGCGTTTGCGTCAAGAGACGGGGGTCACAGCGTATCCGGCAGTGCTGGAGGTGCGCGGTGAAATCTATATGCCCAAGGCGGGCTTTGCCGAGTTAAATCGCAAGGCTGCCGCCGCGGGCGAGAAGCTGTTCGTCAATCCTCGCAATGCGGCGGCGGGCAGTCTTAGACAGCTCGATTCCCGCATTACCGCGCAGCGCCCGCTTGAGCTTTGTGTCTATGGTACTGGGCTGGTCGAGGGGGCCTCTCTGCCGGAAGAGCATCTGGCAACGCTCGAGTTGCTGGGGCAGTGGGGATTTCGGGTGAATAGCGAAATGCGTTTGGCGGTGGATATTCAGGCCTGCATCGAATACCACCGCGAGCTCGGCGATAAACGCGAGGGCTTACCCTACGATATCGATGGCATTGTGTTTAAGGTCAATAGTATCCCTCTGCAGCGCCGTTTGGGCTTTGTTGCCCGGGCGCCGCGCTGGGCCATGGCCTATAAATTTCCCGCTCAAGAAGAAATGACCGAGCTTCTGGATGTGGAGTTCCAGGTGGGGCGCACTGGGGCAGTGACCCCAGTGGCGCGCCTTAAGCCGGTGTTTGTGGGCGGGGTAACCGTTTCCAATGCGACTTTGCACAATCGCGATGAAATCCAGCGCCTCGGTGTGATGATCGGCGATACCGTGGTAATTCGCCGTGCTGGGGATGTGATTCCCCAGGTGGTTTCGGTTGTGGAGAGTAAGCGCCCGAAAGATGCCCGTGTAATTGAATTTCCAGCGCACTGCCCGGTGTGTAATTCGCCGGTAGAATCCACTCCCGGGGAAGCCGTTGCCCGTTGCAGTGGTGGTTTGATTTGTAGCGCTCAGCGTAAGCAGGCGATCAAACACTTCGCTTCTCGCAAGGCGATGGATATCGATGGCCTGGGGGACAAATTGGTGGAGCAGTTGGTGGATGAGGGGCTGCTACACTCGGTTTCCGGCCTCTACCACCTCGATCTCGAGCAGGTTGCCGGGCTCGAGCGCATGGGACAGAAATCTGCACAAAATCTACTCGATGCCTTGGAGCGCAGCAAAGATACAACCCTGCCCAAATTCCTTTATGCCCTGGGTATTCGCGAGGTGGGAGAGGCGACTGCACGCAACCTAGCTCGCCATTTCGGCTCCCTGGAGGTATTGATGGCGGCCAGTGAAGAGGCACTACAGGAGGTGGAAGATGTGGGACCTGTTGTTGCCCATTTTGTTGCCGAGTTCTTCCAGCAATCCCACGCCCAGGAGGAGATCGAAGCCTTGCGCCAGGCGGGTGTGCACTGGGTGGTGGAAGAAGTCGCAGCCGAGGAGCAACCCCTAGCGGGCCAGACCTGGGTGCTGACTGGAAAATTGGAAACGCTGTCACGCAGCGAGGCCAAGGATTACCTGCAACGTCTTGGTGCCAAGGTGGCTGGTAGTGTCTCTGCAAAAACGCACCGTGTAGTGGCGGGCCCCGGTGCCGGTTCAAAATTGAACAAGGCACGGGAGCTGGACATTCCGGTGATGGATGAAGAGGGTCTGATGGATATGTTGCGCCAACGGGGATTTGAAATTTAATCTGTCGCTGCGGGCACTGTGAATTGGTGCTCGCGCTTCTCGTTAAATCTCACAAATTATTTATAAATAAATCGGCGATGGTCATGGTAATGCCAATGATCACCTGTGGAGTTATGGCTTTCTGGCCGCTTCGCCGTTAAAGTGCATCTCCTAGATCTTTTTTGCCCTGGGTACCTGATGTCCGGTGGCGCTGCGGTAAGGAAAGGAATTAATGCTTCAGGGCGATCAGGAATCCATAGTCTACGGTTGTATCAAAGACAGCAATAGCCTTGCCGGAGGTAGCGAACGCCGTCGTATTAACCGCAATGCAGTACTCGCTCTGCCCAGTGCCGACGAGTGGCCCTTTCTCTGTCGCGATATGTTTTCTATTCCCACCATTAAAATGAAGCAATCCCAATACCAAACGGATGTGATCCACTTTGGAGCCTCCTATCGTGCGGTAGAGTATGAATGGGATATGTGGATTCAGAAGTTTGAGGAATTGCTGAGAAGCATGTACTGGGTGTCCGCCACTGTACACTTGGAAACCGAGCTTTCCGGAGTGCACTCCTTTAGTTGGGAGGCTGCTGGCCTCTATCATGAACCCGGTAGTGGCGACATGCAGGTACGCTGTGAATGGACTCAGGAGGGGCGGGTGAGTGTTTAACTTGGCAAGCTCACTCCGCGCCTCAATCCCCGGTATCCTAGGTCTTTTCTTTTAGCTCTTAATACTCCTTCTCTCAGAGACTTCCTCTGCCTAAGGCTTTTCGCGAGGCCTCAGTCACAGATTTTGGCGCTAGCCTTCGGTTCGGCAACTATATTCCCTGGAACCCCCTTTCAGTGGGACTTTGGTCTGGTAAAGTGCTGTTTGCCATCCCACCGCAGAATGTGGGGTTGGTGGGCTGTTCAGCCAGATGATAAGAATTGGCGCCGTAGGCGCCTTATCAGGAAGCAAAGATTATGATCAAAGTGAACTCTCTACTTTTCGCCAGTGCCTTGATGTTGTCGCCGCTGTTACAAGCTGCGGAACACGGCAGCAAGACCGAAGCTGCGGAAAAAGCCCCGCAGCAAACCAAGCTCTATATTATCTCCCCGAAAGATGGCGAGAAGGTGCCACAGACTTTCACTGTAAAATTTGGCCTGTCTGGCATGGGTGTGGCTCCGGCGGGTGTAGAGCGTGAAAATACCGGCCACCACCACCTGCTGATTGATGTGGATGATATGCCGGACCTGAGTAAGCCCCTGCCCGCGACTGAAAATATCATTCACTTTGGTGGTGGTCAGACAGAGACACAAGTCACCTTGCCGCCCGGTAAACATACGCTACAACTGGTGCTGGGCAACTATATGCATGTGCCTCACAAGAATCCGGTGGTATCGAAAAAGATTACCGTTGTAGTCGAGTAGATCCCGGCCAATTCCACATTTCTGAACGGTGCACAGGAGTGCACCCTGAGGGACACAAATGGGCGATAAATTCCGCATTGAAAAGGACAGTCTCGGCGAGATCCAAGTGCCGCAGGAGGCGCTGTACGGAGCACAGACCCAGCGTGCCGTAGAGAACTTCCCTGTCAGTGGCAAGCCCCTACCCGCTGAATTTCTCCGGGCCATAGTGCTGATTAAAAAGTCTGCTGCCGAGGCCAACAGGGATCTGGGCTTGCTGGATAAGGCGAGGGCGAAAGCGATTATCGACGCCTGTGATCGACTTGGCGATGAGGAGTTTGCGCGCCATTTTCCTGTGGATATTTACCAAACCGGTTCCGGCACCAGTTCAAATATGAATGTGAACGAGGTGTTGGCGCACCTCGCTGCAGAGGGCAATGGCTTGTCTATTAGCCCCAATGATCATGTCAATATGAGTCAAAGCAGTAATGACGTGATTCCCACGGCGATACATGTATCGGCTCTGCTGGCAGTGCGCGACAAGCTGCTGCCAGCGTTGCGTAATCTTCATACCGGGATATGCAATAAGAGCGTCGAGCTGGAGAGCGTGGTCAAGACAGGCCGAACCCATCTGATGGATGCTGTTCCTATCACTATGGCGCAGGAGCTGAGTGGTTGGGCGGCACAGGTGGAAGCTGGTAGAGAGCGCATCCGTGGCTGTATGCCGCGCCTGGCACAGTTGGCCCAAGGCGGCACGGCGGTGGGTACTGGTCTCAATGCCCACGCTGACTTTGCCGAGCTTTTTGCGCAAAAGTTGAGTGCACACACTTCTCAGCAATTCCGCCCAGCGGAGAATTTTTTTGAGGCGATTTCCAGCCAGGATACTTCAGTGGAGCTGTCTGGGCAGCTCAAGGTTTTGGCTGTATCCATGATGAAGATTGCCAATGACTTGCGTTGGATGAACAGTGGTCCCTTGGCAGGTCTCAAGGAGATTGAGCTCAAAGCCCTGCAGCCGGGCAGTAGTATTATGCCCGGCAAGGTGAACCCGGTAATTGCTGAGTCTGCTGCAATGGTGGCGGCAAGGGTGATGGGTAACGATGCAACCATCACAGTGGCCGGACAAAGTGGCAATTTCCAGTTAAATGTAATGCTGCCCCTCGTGGCCAGCACATTGTTGGAGAGCGTTCACTTGCTCGCCAATGCCGCACAGTTGCTGGCGGATCGGGCTATCGCAAGCTTTACCGTGAATCGCGCCCATATTGACGAAACCCTGGGGCGGAACCCTATCTTGGTTACCGCCCTGAATCCGGTCATCGGGTATCTGAAGGCCGCTGAAATTGCTAAAGCTGCCTATAAAAGTGGTCGTCCGGTGATGGATGTGGCGCTGGAGATGACGGATTTGGATCGTAAAACTCTTGAGGGACTGCTGGACCCGGCGCATCTGGTGAAGGGAGGACTGGTGGGGGAGTAGTGACTCTTTAAATAGGGGGGGTTAGGCGAAGACCGCGATGCCCAGCATTATCAGGGTGACAATCAGTGTCATAAGTATCATCCAGCGGAAGAGGCGCAGCAGGGTAGCCTGATCTTCGGGTTCCAGCATTCTTCTGGGCATTTGCGCCTCCTGCGGCGTTGACAGATACCTGCCGATCCCTCACGATTCGACGCCGCGTCGGTAGCCGGGAAACATTTGATTAATTTCACAATGTTTCATGGGGGCTTTTTGCAGGCTCTTAGGTGCCGACAATACAATGGTAGCGCCACAAGAAGTGGCTATCTCACCTGTTTTAAAAATCAATGTATCCAGATCACCATGGCCAATAAAAGTCGCCGCTCCTTTATTACCAGCGTGCTCGCCTGTGTCGCATTTGTTGCGGCGGCGATCTTTAGCTGGGACCTGCCTGTCAAGGATGTCCTTTATTACCTGGTTCTTTTACTGTTAGCGCTGTTTGTCATTATTGCAGCTGCGTTGGGTTTTGGGGCCGTATTGAGCTGGTTACGCAGGCGAAAGTAGACAGATGGCGGCATCAGAAGAGGATATTCGTATACCCATTGCCTACCTGGAGCGATTGCTAGAGGAGGCGATACGCCACGGCTGCGACAAAGCCGAACTGCTCGAGTCGGTCGGTATTGATGAGCATGAGCTGGAGGGTGTGGCGGCATTTTCCGCGATAAAATACGGCCGTCTTTACCAGCGGGTTATGTGGCTGGCCCAAAATGAATGGTTTGGCATGCTCAGTGGCGGGCGAGTGCGTTCGGGCTCTTTCCGTTTGCTGTGTATGGCGGTGGTCAATTGTGCCACTCTGCGCCAGGCAATTACGCTCTGTGCCGAGTTTATGGAGATCTGTCGCGGATTTAAGGTGAAGCCGGAGCTGCAGGATGGAGAAAATGGCCGCGTGCGGGTAGAAATCCACGGTATCAGCTCCCTGGAAAAAGGGGAATTTGATCGGCTGTTGGCCGCCACTAGCCCCAGTGTGGTGCGCACTACCTTGGCAGTTTGGCACCGTTTCTACTGCTGGTTGGCAGGGCGTGAAATCCCGCTGGCACGTTTGCATTTTTCTTTCTCCTGTCCGGAAGAGTTTCGCAGCTTGGCTCAGAGCGAAGCGGGCGAACTGTCTTTTGAGCAGCCATTCAATGCCCTCGAGTACGATGCACGTTATCTCGATTACCCGGTGGTGCAGAGCCCCCAGATGGTGGAGGATTTTATCCGCACCGCGCCTTATCATCTGGTGATTAGCGACGGCAGTGCCAACAGCATCAAAACCAAGGTTAAAACCATCCTCAACAGGGATGTCAGCGAATCCATGCCCGCCGCCGAAGCTGTGGCAGAGCGGCTCAATATGTCGGTGACTACTTTGCGCCGCCGCCTGCAGCAAGAGGGTACTTCTTATCAGAAATTGAAAGATGAGTGCCGTATGGAAGCGGCATTCCACTACCTGAGTTGCCCGGATCTCTCCAATGGACAGATTGCCGAGATGCTCGGGTTTGATGAATCCAGTGCTTTTTTCCGCGCCTTTAAGAAGTGGACTGGGATCACGCCAGGCGAATACCGCCGCGGGGGCCGAGCCGCAGCTGGCCTGGATATTTGACTGGCCTGGTCACATTTTTTCGAATTCCCGCCTCGATTTGTCACCGCTTTGGACGGATTTCGCCATAGAGAGGGTTGTAGCCTTACTACTATGATGAACCAATCTTATTAATTAGTCACAAATATGACCGGGCAGTTTCTGGCTGGTCTTAACATAACCGAATTGAGGGTATCAGGATGACCGATATCAAAGTGCCACTGCGTGAAATGCGTTTCGTAATGCGCGAGATGCTGGACTCAGATAAGCATTACGAGTCTCTGGGTTTTGAGGAGGCCACTCCTGATGTCGTGGATGCCATCCTGGAAGAGGGTGCTAAGTTCTGTGAAAACGTACTGGCTCCGCTGAATCAGATCGGCGACCAACAGGGCTGTACCTGGAAAGACGGTGAAGTCACCACTCCAGAAGGCTTTAAAGAGGCCTATCAGCAGTTTGTAGAAGCCGGCTGGCCGGCGCTGCCCCACGACCCCGAATACGGCGGTCAGGGCCTGCCGCCCTCTCTGGGCACCATCATGAGCGAAATGGTGGGTATTGCTAACTGGTCTTGGGGTATGTACCCCGGTCTTTCCCACGGTGCCATGAACACCCTGGAAGAGCACGGTACCGACGAACAGAAGGCGGTTTATCTGACCAAGCTGGTTGAAGGCAGCTGGACCGGCACCATGTGTCTGACCGAGCCTCACTGTGGTACCGACCTGGGTATCCTGCGCACCAAGGCTGAGCCCAACGACGACGGTTCTTACGCGATTACCGGTACCAAGATCTTTATCTCCGCCGGTGAGCACGACATGACCGACAACATCGTGCATATCGTGCTGGCACGCCTCCCAGATGCGCCGGCTGGCACCAAGGGGATCTCCCTGTTCATCGTGCCCAAGTTTATGCCTAACGCTGATGGCTCTATCGGTGAACGCAACGGTGTTGTATGTGGTTCTCTGGAACACAAGATGGGTATTCACGGTAATGCCACCGCAGTACTGAACTTCGACGGAGCTAAAGGCTTCCTGATTGGCGAGCCCAACAAAGGTCTGAACTACATGTTCACCTTTATGAATACTGCTCGTCTGGGTACCGCTTTGCAGGGCCTTGCCCACTCCGAGATCGGCTTCCAGAAGTCCTTGGCTTACGCTAAAGATCGCCTGCAAATGCGCTCCCTGTCTGGCGTGAAGAACCCAGAGGGTCCCGCTGACCCAATTATCGTGCACCCTGATGTACGTCGCATGCTGATGACCCAAAAGGCCATCTCTGAAGGCAGCCGTATGTTGGTTGTTACCTGTGCGCAACTGGTTGACATCACTCATAAAGGTGATGAGGAAGCGAAGAAAGAAGCGGAAGATCTGCTGGCTTTCCTAACGCCGATCGCTAAAGCATTCATTACCGAAGCCGGTCTTGAGTCTGCCAACCTGGGCCTGCAGTGCTTCGGTGGCCACGGCTACATCGCCGAGTGGGGCATGGAGCAGAATGTACGCGATGCGCGTATCTCCACCATCTACGAAGGTACCACTGGTGTTCAAGCACTTGACCTGCTGGGCCGTAAGGTATTGATGAGTCAGGGTGAGCTGCTGCGCCACTTCACCAAGAAAGTGCACAAGTTCTGCCAGGCGGAAATTGATAATGAAGCGCTTGCGCCTTTTGTTACCAAGCTGCAAGAGCTGAACAAGCAGTGGGGCGACCTGACTCTGCACGTAGGCGGTAAGGCCATGGAGAATGCGGATGAAGTTGGTGCGGCTTCCGTGGATTACCTGATGTTCTCCGGCTACACAGTGCTGGGTTATCTGTGGGCGCGTGCTGCTAAAGTAGCTAACGAAAAGTTAGCTGAAGGCACTGCTGAAGTAGATTTCTATCAAGCCAAGCTGAAGACTGCCCGTTTCTATTTCGAGCGCATCCTTCCGCGTACCTCCAGCCATGCTGAAACCATGCTGAGCGGTGCGGCCAACCTGATGGATCTGGACGCAGAACATTTCGCGTTCTAAATCCAACCTCAATAAAAAACCGTCGGTCTTCACCGGCGGTTTTTTTTACCGGCGCCGAAGTGGCCAATGACGGAGATATTCCGATGCAATTGCCGGATTCAGTTCAGGAGCGCCTGCGGCGCATAGCTTGTTTGCACCCACTTGCTCGGGTACAGTTCCGCCTGCCGGATGCCTGTGACTTTTATGTTTACGTAAAAGGAGCTCCGAATGATCTCGAAGTGGTTTCTGAGTTCGGGCAAACGGAAGAACCGGCGCTAATATTGGAAATGGCTAATCACACTTTGAATGCGATTTTGGCTGGCCATTTAAACGCTAGACATGCTTTTTTGTTGGGAGATGTCCAATACTCTGGAGATAGAGAATTGGCCGCTGCGTTGGCAGGTTTGTTTCCTGCGCAGGGTAAAGAGGACGATGGGTTTGGAGAGGCATGAATAAGCCTCTTTTTTATTGTCTCGCAACATACTACAAACAATAAATAAATTCTCGCTGGCTCCGAAAAATGGCAGGTTTCGTCTATAAGGGCGAGAGATGTGAGCAAGCGATAACAACAATCAGGAATGGGAGAAGAGAGTTGGACATTGATCGCGGCATTCTCGATGTATTTAAAGGCGCTTGCGCCAAATTTGGTGACCGACCGGCTTTCACCTGCCTGGGGCGAACTCTAACTGTCGGTGATATCGACACCTTGAGCGCGAAGTTCGCATCTTATTTGCAAAATCACACCAATTTGAAGCCCGGTGATCGCATCGCTATCCAGCTGCCCAATGTACTGCAGTACCCTGTAGTTGTATTTGGTGCTTTGCGAGCTGGACTTGTGGTCGTCAATACCAATCCGCTGTATACCCAGCGTGAATTAAAGCACCAGTTGAATGACTCCGGTGCCAAAGCATTGGTTGTACTGGCGAATATCGCTGATACCGCTTCGGCTGTTGTTGCTGAAACCAGTGTTGAGAAAGTGATCGTTACTGAGATCGCAGACCTGCACAGCCCTTTAAAGCGGGTTCTGATCAACGGCGTTGCCAAGCACATCAAAAAAATGGTGCCGGAATTCTCTTTTGCCCAGCAGGTAAATTTCCGTGAGGTACTGGCTCTCGGTGCACAGAAGGGCAGTGAGGATGTTGAGCGCGCACCAGAAGATATCGCCGTGTTGCAATACACCGGTGGCACCACCGGTGTTGCCAAGGGTGCGATGCTGACCAACCGCAACCTGGTTGCCAATATGCAGCAGGTTCTTGAAGCGTTTGGTAGTGGTATGAAAGAGGGGGAGGAGTTCTATATTGCGCCGCTGCCGCTCTACCATATTTACGCTTTCACCATCCATTGCATGTGCCTGTTCTCCACCGGCAACCACTCTCTGCTGATTCCAAACCCGCGCGATATTCCCGGCTTTGTGAAAACCCTGAAAGGGCAGCGCTTTACCGGCTTTGTTGGCCTGAACACCCTGTTTAACGGCTTGATGCTGAATAAAGATTTTGCCGAATTGGATTTCAGCAAACTGCACTCCACGGCTTCTGGTGGTATGGCTCTGACCAGAGACACTGCCAAGCGCTGGGAAGATATGACCGGCTGTGTGGTTATGGAAGGCTACGGTATGACCGAGACTTCTCCGGTTGTTTCTTTTAACCCCACCGAGGGCGTACAGCTGGGTACTGTGGGTATCCCGGTTCCGGGAACTGAAGTTAAAGTCGTGGATGAAAATGGCAACGATCTGCCGAATAACTCTCCCGGTGAGCTCTGTGTGCGTGGTCCCCAGGTAATGAAGGGATACTGGCAGCGCCCAGAAGCTACTGCTGATACCCTCGATAGTGAAGGTTGGTTGAACACCGGTGATATGGCGGTGATCCAGGATGATGGATACATCAAGATTGTGGATCGCAAGAAGGACATGATTATTGTGTCTGGCTTCAACGTATATCCCAACGAAATTGAAGATATCGTCAGTGCCCATCCAAAAGTGACCGAAGCCGCTGCAATTGGTATTCCCGATGAAAAAAGTGGTGAACAGGTGAAGCTTTTTGTTATCAAGGCTGACCCGTCTTTGACTGAGAAAGAAGTTATCGCTTTCTGTCGAGAGAATATGACGGCATACAAGGTGCCGAGAAAGGTTGAGTTCCGTGAAGATTTGCCAAAGACTAATGTCGGTAAAATCCTGCGTCGTGAACTGCGCGATGAAGAACTGAAGAAAAAGGATGCTATCGGCGCTTAGTTATAAGTTTATCCGGCAATTAATTGGCGGATAACTGCGACACAAGGATGTGTCGCCAACGATAGCCGCTTCCTAAATCCTGCCCCCTAGTAAGCCTGTTTAAATCTGCCATTCTCCGCTGGTCACAATTGTTTCAATATATCTTGAGTTGCGATTAGAACACTTAAGTGCACTTTGAAAAAGTGCTCGGATCTTTCCGCTGTTAATGCTTTCGTGGCCAACTTTTTTTATTGTTAATTTCCTTATCTTTTTTTTGGGAAAACCTAGTGAAGTTAAAGTGGCCATTTATTAGTAGGTAGCTCTCGCCCCGATGTGGTGTAGAAAAATTCAGGCCTTATGGAAGGGGGCTCTCTATAACGCGTGACAATTATCTAGGATTTGCTTGGGTATTTTTATCTTGTGTAGGGGGAGTTTAGCTTTTGTCCGATTGCCATGCCTCGCGATTAAAGTGACGGCAGGTGCTGCAAAGCTGAATGAATCAATTTCCAAAGAGTTTATAGTGGTGGCAAGGTCGATGAGGAGGATATGGACTCTACGGCAGTAGTACTGATGGTATCACTGCCGTAGAGTGGCTGGAGAGAGGGTTACTTACGGGCTTCGGCACTCGCATCGCGAATTGCGCGGAACTCGTTGCCCTCATACCAGTTGGGCCAATCGCGGCTGTTGGCCAGTTTCAGACCTAGTTTTAGGCCAAGCTGCAGGTCCATTGCCGAACCCTTCAGGTTCCAAGAGGGGTCGTATTCATCGCCAGGCTTGTGGTAATGCTGGCTAACATACTCAGCACCCTTTGCCTGGGCCCACTCGCGGCCATGCTCAAAGTTGTCGCTGCCGGAGTCGAAATACAGCATGGGCACGCCTTTCTTCGCCAGGCTGAAATGATCTGAACGATAGAAGTAGCCGCGCTCCGGGTGCTCTTCCGGGGCTAAATAGCGGCCTTGTCCTTTGGCAGATACCTCCAGCATTTGCTCCAGCTCACTGCTGCCATAACCGATTACAGTAATGTCGCGGGCTGGGCCCAATACGTTCATGGCATCAAAGTTAATGCCTGCAACGGTTTTCTCCAAAGGAGCGACAGGTTTTTCGGCGTAGTACTTGGAGCCGAGCAGGCCTGACTCTTCTGCCGTTACGGCAACGAACAGCAGTGAGCGCTCTGGGCGATCCAGCTTCACCGCCTCAGCGGCCATAGCGATTAAACCAGCGGTACCGGTGGCATTATCGACGGCCCCGTTAAAGATCTGGTCTTCACCATCTGCATTTTTGTTAACGCCCAGGTGGTCCCAGTGCGCGGTGTAGACAATCACCTCGTCGGGGTGCTTGTTGCCCGAAAGCTTGGCAACCACGTTGCGAGAATTAGACTTCTTCAGGCTGTTTTTCAGTTGTACGCTGGCGGTTATCCCCAGAGCCTTGGGTTTGAAGCCCTGAGTTTTGGCTGCGTCCATTTCCTTTTGCAGATCGAGGCCGGCGGAGCGGAATAGCGTATTGGCGGCTTGATTGGTCATCCAAGCTTCAATAGCAACCCGGTCTGCATTCTTATTTTCGGCTTCGAGGCTGACTTGCGCACCGGACCAGGAGCCACTAACCACTTCCCATGGATAGCCCGCAGCACCTGTCTCATGAATGATAATCGCACCGTCAGCTCCTTGGCGGGCGGCTTCCTCGAACTTGTAGCTCCAGCGGCCGTAATAGGTCATGGCATTGCCATTGAACAAGGCCTTGTCCTGGGTCGCGTAACCGGGGTCATTCACCAAAATAACCGCAGTCTTGCCTTTCATATCCAATCCGGCGTAATCGTTCCAGTTATTCTCTGGAGCGACAATGCCGTAGCCCACAAATACCAACTCGCTGTTCTCCAGGGAGGAGCCTGCGGTCTGTCTTTGGGAGAAGGCCACCATATCGTCTATTGGTTGCAGGTTTTGCTCGAAACCATCGCCCTTGAATGTCAGGGGAGTGGTTTCAATTTCCATTTCCACGATAGGGACTTGCTGGAACCAGCTGGGTTTGCCGGCCGCATCCATTGCCCCAGGCTCCAGGCCCAGCGCCTTGAATTGCTCTGCCAGGTAATTCACGGTGAGTTCTTCACCCTTGGTAGCGGGAGCGCGCCCTTCAAACTTGTCGGAAGCAAGGATCGCAATGTGTTTGTGCAGGTCTGCAGCTATGGCATCGATCTGAGCCTGTTCGGCTTCACCGAGAGATAACTTGGCACCGTCAGCATGGTGGTGTTCAGCATGGGCTGCGTTGTGATTAGCCTCCGGCTTGGCCGCTTCAGTGGTGCTTTTGCCACAAGCGGTTAGTGCGCTGCCAACGGCAATGGTCAAACCGAGGCGACGCCAAAGAGTAGGGATTCGCATAATTATGTCCTGTGAGTCTTGCTCAGACACGGATTATGCACGATATAGAGCAAACTAACGACAATTCTTCGGTAGTCGGCTAGTCAAGCAGGCTGGTACCGCTGGAAGAGAAAAGGGAGAGCCCGCGCATACTAACGCGGGCTCTAAAGGATGTTTGTAAGTGAAGAGTTGGGCTGGGATTACTCGCTGCGCAGCCACTGGCCTTCAGTGGATTGGTCTTGATAGTTAATCCAGACCTTGTCGTAGCCCGTGGCTTCCTTCGCTGCTTTTAGGGCTTGGTTGTCTTTGCTGTTGGTGGGTACCTCAAAGACGTACTGGCTGCCAAGGGCTTGGCAGTTGGCGCTACCGTAAGCCCAGGGTCCGGTAGAGGCAGTGGCGACCCAGCTACCGTCGGTTACATTCTTGCAGGCGAAGCTGTATTGATTGCTGCAGTTGGCATCATTCCAACGCCCGTTGCCCCACTGCATTGCACAGTCTTCATTGTTGAGGTTATTGGGTTCGTTCTGATCCCAGGACCAGATTGCGGCGGCGATACGGCCGTCACTAGTATTCATATTGTCCAGGTTGATAATGTTATGCCCCTGGGCAAAGCCATTGCGTACATCGTTAGCGGTGATCCTCTCAATACCGCCATTGAAGATTTCTCCAATGGTGCCGATAGTGGTGCTGTCTTCCCAGACGCGACCAATCTCACCGAGGCCGGTAAATGCCATATTCTTCATGCTGTTATTACCCGAGCATCCGCCATCTTTCCATACGACAACCTGTTTTCCGGCAGCCAGTACCTGATTCTTGGTCAAGGTGCTTGGAATACTCTGGCAGCCGCCGCTGTAGTAGATTCTATTGCCAAAGCGGCTGGTAATCTGGTCGTAAAGATCCTGGTGGCGTCCGTCGGAGTGGTCTTCGATGTATAGGATAATAACCTCATCCTGGTTGGCGCTGTCCTCAAGCCAGGCTTTCACCTCATTAAAGCCCTCGGTAGCATACTTGTCGTTCAGGCTGCACAGCCCATGGCAAAGCAGCAAGCGTTTGGGGTAGGAGAAGAGGTTCTCCATTTTTGCTGTCCAGTGGACGTCCAGTTCAATAAATCTTGCTCCCATTCGCAGTTGATCCTTAATGGAGTATTCCTGCTGGGGGTCGAGATAGCGGCAACCAACGGAGAAATTACAGGCTCGATAGACCTCTGAGTTGTAAGTGTTGTGGGTACCGAGAATATTATTCTCACTCATTGGGGTGTGGTTATCGATTTTACGTTGCAGGTCCAGGGCTCTGCCTGTCCAGCTATTTTGAAAGTCGGAAACTGTGTCTGCCCATAGTGGTGAACAGATAAGCAGCGACAAAACGGCTGTAATCTGGATTGATTGCATGATATTGAGTTTCATTATTATTCTCCGGGGGCTTTCTGGATGGATAGCCTTTTCGTTCGTTTGGGGTTTTAAGATAAAGAGAAAGATTTTTTAATCTTTTTTGCTCAATTATTTTGCGGAACCCTATTGGTACCTTTTTATTGTTTTCTTTTTTTACTATGGGCGGATTTTTCTGTCTAGAGAAAGTGGTGTGATTTAGCAGCTTTTGGGATATTGGTTTGGTTTTGTTGGGATTGCTTGGATAGAAAGTTCCAATATCCCATTGATAATGTTCTGTAGTGACCAGGCATTCCATTTTTGCGGGGTTTTTTAATACAAAAATACTCCAGTTAAGGGTCGCTATTGATGCCATAGGGCAAAGTTGTTGGCATGATAAACCCCTTATGCCCACTTGCCTCGGAAGCTGTGTGATGGGTTGGTGGGTCTTTTTTCTTTTTGGCTATTGCCATAAGCCATAGATGTTTGATCTGAACATTTTTCTCCTTTTGCTTTAGGAAGGGGTGGGAACTCAGGGTTTGAAGTTGCGATACTATTTCATCCAATTTTAAGTGGATTTATGGGGTGCCAATATTGGGCTATTCTGAATTGATAAAATCTATATTTTTTTAAATTTTATATTGCTCTTTGGTCGCCCTCCAAGATAGCAGTGCTTGCATATGATTAGTTGCTTTTGGGGGTGTTCTGCAAAGTGTACATCGGTTTGACTTGAGTTTAAGTGATTTCAGCTTTTATGCTTTTTTGTGTTCTTGTAAATGAGGTATAAAATTTTATGTGTTACAAGAGGGAAAAGTATATTGCTCTCCAATTTAATGTGGAATAATTGCTGGTGCTAAAAATGATAAAAATAAAGTGTTTGTTGATAAGTTTATTCTTTGGTTTTTCTGTTGCTGTCAATGCGTATCAGTCAGCGTATTGTGCCGATCCCATCCTGGAAGTAGATTTTGATGGAGTTGTGATTGCTGGTTCCAAGCAGAGACTAGTGAATGTTGCCCTCAGTGGGGAGCCGATGCGGGTGGGTTGGGATTTGGATTTCGATGGAGATAAACAATCAGATCTCACGCATTGGTCAGATGCACAATTTACCAGTGTGGTATCGGGAGAGGTGGCGACCAAGGTCCAGTCTGTACACCGACAAATTCCCAGACTTGAGGATGGAAAAATAGAGCTTTCCACAGATTTTGGGCAGTGGCATGGTCTGCTGGATAGTCGTGGGATTCTACTCGGGCGTTTTGAGCACTCCAAAAGAATAAATGAAGATCGCGTCCATTCAATCTGGTGCTTTACCGAGCCCACTCGTAAAACCTGGCAAATGGTGTTTCAACATGATCGCGCCGGTAACACTATCGAAGGTAAAAAGTCCCAGTTAGTGGATGCTGTGGAAGGAGGGTGGGCGATACGGCTTGGTAGGCTAGATTTGACAAAGGAAAAATTAGAAAAAGAAATTGCTGCAAACAAAGTAGCGGAACTAGTACCTATCTCAGTGCAAATTTCACCTGAGGGAGAAGTCATTGCGCAATTACCGCAAACTTTTCTTCCAAAGCATTTCCTGGATTCCAGTATCAACCAATATGCAAATAGTAAGGTTCTTTGGGGGGCTAAAGTTAGTACTGCAGGTGAGCTTGATTTAATTTGGGAGGATTTACACAGCGGGCAGATCTCTCGTCAACGGCGCAGCCAGATGGGGCTGGCCTGGTTTGTTGAGCGACCTGTAAAGTGAATTGCTGATAGGCTCAGTTTTATTTCGGAGAATGCCCCGGCTTATTGGGCCGGGGCTCAAGCTGATTTGAAATTACTTCAGGATTTTTAGGGTCTCGCGTATTGGGAACAAAATATCGCGGGCTAATTGCTGGCTGCGGGCTGGGGACCACCCCTCTACAGGGTCAGGCAGGTTGTCGTTATCCTTAAATGGCATTTCCAGGGTCAATGCCAGAGTGCGGAACTGATGACCGGCCCAGGCGGTGCCAATGGTAAGGTTGGCTTCGCCAGGTTTGTCCAGCTCATAACCGTGCTCGGTTTGAAAGTCGGGGCTGATAGCCTCGTAGGCCTGTTTAAAGGTTTCTTCCAGTTTTGCGTGGCGCTCGTCATAGCCGGGAATACCTTCACAGGCAGCAACGAAGTTATAGGGAAGTGCTTCGTCTCCATGAATATCTAAGAAGATATCCCCGCCGATTTCCAACATCTTTTCCCGAACGAGGAATACTTCCGGGCTGCGATCCATGGTGGGATTGAGCCACTCGCGATTCAGGTTGGCACCAGCGGCATTGGTGCGCAGGTGGCCGCGAACGCTGCCGTCGGGGTTCATATTGGGGACTACGTAGAAAACGGTATCTGCCAGCAGTTTCTGGGCTTGAGGGTTGGCATCATCCAACAGCGCCTCAAGGAAGCCCTCTACAAACCACTCCGCCATGGTTTCTCCGGGGTGCTGGCGTGCAATCATCCATACCCGATGCTTGGCGGTTTCGGCATCTCCGATAGTGAGCATGGTCATATCACGTTGGTCGAGGGTTTTGCCAAGGGTTTGGATTTTTACCCGCTCATTGCTCTGAGCCCAGGCCAGCAGATCCAGGTGGCGCTCCCAGGAGTAAGGTGCGAAGTAAGCCAGGTAAATACTGGGCTCATCCAGGGTTACGGTAAAGTCGAGAGTCTTGCCATCGTAATTGGCGCCGATGCGGAACCAATTCTGACGGTCATAGGAGGCGCACACCCGATAGTTTTCCCAGCCTTCCGGGTAGGCGGATTTACCTGCATTGACAATACTCAGTGGATAGCTTGCGCCCACCTCACCTTCTAGTCGAAAGTGAAACCACTGGTAGAAATCGGAGTTATTATCCTGGCGTATAGCCAGCTGAATAGGGCTGCTTTCAGCGTTGATCACTTCGATATTGCCGCTGTCAAAGGCACTGGTTATGTACATGTAGTGAGCTCCACTCTTGTTGTTGGGCGCAGGATACAGCTCTGGAGGGATTTTTTCAGGGGGAGAGTGGGGGATTTCGCCACTTGAGGGTGCAATTTTGCGCTTTCTGAAATTAAAAAAGCACGGTACCGAATTCGATACCGTGCTTTAGCCATTCCATGGCGGCACCCGCTACGACTACTGCTCCCTGAAATTTCCGGTGTCGGACCCCTGGCGACTGCTCACTGCCCGGCCTGATCACAAGTGCGTCAATCCACACTGTCAGAAATCGACTACATCTCCTTAACATCCCGCAACAAGTGCTGGTTAAAGTTTAGGCAGTTCGATTGGGCAATTGTTGTACGTTGGTGCAGATAGGCGTAAATTTGCTTATCTTTCACCCCGTCGATAATGAGTTGATTGAGAGCTGTAGGGGAGAAACACGAAAGCTTGGCGGAGCCCATTACAGGGGAAGTATCCGCCTGGACAATATTATCAAAGTTAATAATAGAGGTAGGCCATGAATAGAAATCTAAAGCGTGGCATTGTATTCAGCGGTTTGCTGACCGTGGTGATCAATATGAGTGCTTGTGGTTACTTCCTGTATCCTGAGCGCAAAGGGCAGAGTGGTGGACGGGTTGACCCGGCTGTATTGATACTAGATGGGGCCGCACTGTTATTTGGCATCATCCCCGGTATTGTGGCTTTTGCGGTAGATATCACCAATGGCACCATTTATTTACCGCCGGGGAGTAGCTCTGTAATCGACCGTCACGTCAGTAGCCTGGATGGAGGCGAAGTGCGTCAGGTAATAGACGAAGAGGGGCAGGCCTGGCTTGAGATGCCGATAGAAACTTTCACCTCGCAAGAGAAGACCCTGCAAAGCCTGGGGGAAACCTTATCTGATGTCACCGAAAGCCAGATCGATGCCAGTGATATCGTTTGGCTAGAGGATTCCGCAGCCTTGCGGGCTGCAACTGCCACCCAGACCGCATCGCGCTAAATTTTTTCGCTTTCTTTCCTTCATTTATGGGGACTACAAGTTGGTACTTGTAGTCCCTTTTTCCTGCGTCTCAATGAGCGCTGGTTCAATACAGACCTTCTAGCGCCAAAGGAACCACGCTGGCTGCCAGTAAAAGGCCCATGGTGATATTAAACAGTCTCAGGTGGTTGGGTTTGGTCAGAAAGCGCTTTAGCCCTATACCAAAGAACAGCCAAACAGCGACACAGGGACCGCCTATGGCTATAAAGGCTAGGGCGATCTGCAATATGTCTTTCCACACTTCGCCATTTGGGCTTGTGAATGCTGCTAGGGCACCTATGGCCATAATCCAGCCTTTGGGGTTGACCCACTGAAAGGCGATGGCCTGAAAAAATGAAAAGGGGTGGCGATCGCTGGCGGAGTCTATCTCGCGTGTTGAAGCGATCAGCCAGGCCAGATATAGCAGATAGCCAATGCCTACCCAGCGGATAATCTCGTGAAGTACTGGAAATTGGCTGAAGACCGAGCCGAGGCCCAACCCTACAGCAATGACCATTGCGGGAAACCCAAGCCAGATACCCAGCAGGTGTGGTAAGGAGCGGCTGGCGCCGTGATTTAATCCAGAGGACATGATCATTAAGTTATTGGGGCCAGGGGTGATACTGGTGGAAAAGACAAAAAGGGCAATGGGTAACAGCGTTTCTATCAAGGGGGCCTCAGGGTCCATTGTGGGCATCATGCTAAGATGCAGGCAAAACCAGAGAAGCACAAGTGAAATTGATCGACAGCCATTGTCATTTTGATTTTCAAATTTTCGAGAACGATCGGGCTCAGGTCTGGCAGCGCTGTGTCGCCAAGGGGATCAGTCAACTGATTATCCCCGGTGTTTGTAAATCCCAGTGGCAAAAGCTTGCGCTATTGGTTGACGGTCAGCCCCATTGGCATGCGGCTGCTGGAGTCCATCCTTGGTGGGTGTCAAAAAACTGCCAGGAAGATGAAGAGTGTATCAAAGAGGTGCAACTGAACAGTGCACTAGCCGAGCATTTGCAGCAGTATCGCTGTATTGCTGTCGGAGAGTGTGGCCTGGATGCCGCTATAGCAACTCCGTTGGAAAAACAAATTACTGTATTTAAAACACAGCTGGAAGTTGCCAGTGACTTACAGCTACCACTGATTTTACATGTGCATCGGGCGCACAACGAAGTACTTAAGCTATTGAAGCAATACCCTCTACCAAGGGGAGGAGTGGTACATGCATTTAGTGGTAGTGAGCAGATGGCTATGGACTACTGGAAAATGGGCTTTTATTTGGGCGTTGGTGGCACTATCACTTACAGTCGCGCGGCCAAAACCCGCAAGACCGTTACACGTATGCCGTTAGAGAGCTTGATACTGGAATCCGACGCACCCGATATGCCACTGTCAGGGCGGCAGGGGCAGCGAAATAGCCCTGAAAATCTGCCATTAATAGCCGCCGAATTAGCGGCGCTGCGCGGTATTTCTTTACAAGAAATTGCCAGCGCAACACGAAAAAATACTGAGATATTATTTGCCCTATGAGTTTTTCTGCAGAGCAATTCAAGAAGCAGTTTCCACTTTTTGCCCAGGAGGAAAATGCAGGATTAGTCTACCTGGATAATGCAGCTACCACGCAAAAACCGCTATCCGTTATTAATGCGATGCGGGATTACTATATTCACAGTAGTGCCAACACTCATAGATCTAGTCATCGATTAGCGCGCAGGTCTACTGAAATGGTCGAGCAGGTGCGCTATGAAACCAAGCAGTTTGTGAATGCCGCTAGTACCAAAGAAATCATTTTTTGTCGCGGTGCAACTGAGGCCCTGAATCTGCTCGCCCATTGTCTTTGTAGTGAATTACAGCCTGGCGATGAGATAGTTATTTCCACCGCTGAACATCACGCGAATATCGTACCCTGGCAGATGATGGCCAAGCGCCATAATCTGATTCTGCGCTATGTGCCCCACTCTGCAGGAATTCCCCAGTTTGATCGACTGGGAGAGGTGTTGAACGATCGTACACGAGTGGTTTCTCTGACCGGTGGTTCCAACTCAATAGGTTTGCGTCCAGATCTCTCATTAATTCGAAAATTGTTACGACCTTGGCAACTTAAGTGGATCGTGGATGGCGCCCAGTTGGCCGCTCATGAAGAAATTGATGTACAAAAAATTGGTTGTGATTTCTTTGTTTGTTCCGCACATAAGTTTTACGGCCCCAGTGGGATCGGTTTTCTCTACGGGCGCGAAACCCTTTTGGAGTCAATGCCCCCTTGGCACGGTGGGGGTGAGATGATCGCGGAAGTGGAATTCCAGCAGAGCCACTACGCCGAATTACCTCATAAATTTGAGGCGGGCACATCACCACTGGCTGCAATAGCCGGGCTGGGGGCGTCACTGGATTTCCTCTCCCAACAGGATCGTACCGCTATGGCCGAACATGAACAAAGACTGACACACTGGCTGCACCTGGAACTAAATGCATCCCCAAACTTTCGTTTGATCAGTCAAGCTAGTCACAACCTCGGAATAATTTCATTTGTGCCGGTCGAAGGCAGTGCTACGGATTTAATGCACTGGCTGGATGAGCGGGATATTGCCGTGCGGGTGGGGCATCACTGTGCGCAAATACTGGGGCGAACCAGTGGCAATCAGGTTACGGTGCGCGCCTCTATAGCGGCTTATAACACTGACGATGATATTAGGGCATTTCTGCAGGCGTTAGAGGACTATTGCGAGGTCCAACAGCTGGTCACATCTGGGGTAGAGGTTCACTCCAAAAGCTGGGTAAGAGATGATTTTTCCCTGTTGCAACTTGAGTGTCTGGCCTCTCATCAAAATTGGCAGGGGCGTTATCGTGAGCTATTGCAGTGGAGTAAAGTGGTTACCCGTAAGCCCGAGATCCGCAATCCGGAGAATCTCGTTCGTGGCTGTGAATCTGAGGCCTGGTTAGTACACAGGGAAATAGATGGACGTCACTTCTTTGGACTTGACAGCGATAGCCGGGTTGTGAAGGGGCTCGGGGCACTGTTGCTTTCTCAGATAGATGGTTGCACTTCGGACGAGGTCCAAGCATTGGATCTGCCCCAACTATTTAATGAATTGGGGCTGAGTAAGCACTTGAGTCAGTCTCGCAGTAATGGGTTCTATGCTTTGATGCGCCGCGCATTACATCAGATAGAGAGCGGCGCAGATCGGTCTTGATAGGGTTATGCACCTTGGTTGGCAGGGCTGAGGCTTGGGACTCTACAGGGCGTTTTAGCTTTCAGGCCGAACAGTAATCGCAGCAAGGGCACCCGCCGAATGATAAATTCATGAATAGCGAGACACCCTATCACCGTTATTAAAAAGACCAGTAGGGGCTCGATAACCGGCCCCATGGAAAACTCTTTCAACTTAAAGAGCGCCGCAACAGTAATTGTCTGGTGCAGGATGTACCAGGGGTAAACTGCCTCTGTGGCATAGGGCAACCATGTAAACGGGCGGTTGAGGCAATAGTGTCCCCAAGCTAATACTGTAAGTAGCCAGAACCAACGATTGGCATAAATCACTATCAGTTGAATTAAAGACTGCCCAGGAATTATATCCTCTTCCAATACCCGATCGAACAGTAGGAATAGGCAAAAACAAAGCGGAGCCGCAATCAGCAGGAAGAAGCGCAGGCGCACTAGCAGTTTCCATGGAGCCTCATTGCTGACAAGCAGGTAGCCGAATAGAAAGAAAGTGAAAAATTGTGCATGGGTATACCAATCACCAACAACGGCGTAGTTAATTCCACCAAAAAGCGGGAAGAGATAGAGGCCGTATAAAGTGAGGGGTAGCAGCGGCATGAATAGAAGCTGCCAGGCTCTAAAGCGAGATAGCCAGTTTCCTAGTCCTGGCCCGTAGGTATGCAGAAAATAAGATACTGGAATAATGGCTAGCGTGTAGCAGAGCAGGTAGGGTAAATACCAGAGGTGATTCCAGGTGAAGCCAACATGGCTACCTGTAAAGCTCTCGGCCGGCCAGGGTTGAAACGTAAAGTATTGCCAGAGGAAGCTTAGGTAACCTGGCTCTATGACGCCGTTGGAGAGCGCCTCATAGTAAGCTTGTGGTGGCACTATAACCAGTATGCCGAAGAGAAGTGGGATAAGTAGCTGTCGCAATCGCCTCAGCAGAAACCGAGCGCTCCCAAGCTTAGCCAGCAGAAAGTATGTTGCGGCCCCAGAGATCAGGAACAGCAATGGCATTCGCCACTGGTTAACTGCCAGCATCAGGATCTGCAAAGGTTCACTCTGGTAAGTGCTCTTTACATGCCAGCCCCATTCAGCCACATAGGCCATCCCCAGGTGATACAAAATGAGTAGGGCAAAAGCGAGCACGCGCAGGGCATCAATGTCATGGCGGCGATGATTTTTTTTTTGCATGGCGTCCTTCATTTGGATTTGAAACAAGTTTCGCTATGTTCCTTGGGAAAATACCCTGTCTGCTATGCAAAGGACGTGAGATGCATTGCTAAAGGTGTGAATGGTGGTTTTCAGGGATGAGTTGAAGCTATGCTACCGGCTAAAATGCATGGGGATTGGAATAAATGACGGTACAAATGTACCTGGCGCGCAGGCGGCAATTTGAAATAGGGCTCTGCATTCTGTTCTTATTCGTACTATGGCTGGTGCAATTTACAGTAGTGTACCTGGAGCATCACGGAGCGGAGTCCAGATTCAAGCCTTGGGAGTTTTTGGTTTGGGAGGGCACCAGTATTCTGGTTGTGGGGCTGTTGTTCCCATTGATTCTGATCTGGGATCGTCGCTTTCCCCTAAGTAAGGAAACACTTGCTCGACATTTATTTATACATCTACTGCTGACCCTGCCTTGGTCGCTTTTACATGTTGTTGCTATGGTGGCACTGCGTACGGCGATCTACTACCTTGAAGGTGGCTCCTACAATTTTGGACACTGGGGAATTGAATTTTTCTATGAGTACCTGAAAGATTTTCGTACTTATGGCTTTCTACTAGGGGCTGTTTATTTATATCGTTTTCTCCTACGCCGCATACAAGGTGAGTCACTAGAACCCCCGGATGAAGGGCGACCTAAAGACTCTATTGAGCGCCCGGAGCGCCTTTTAATAAAGAAGCTGGGTAAAGAATTTCTGGTGAATGTAAGAGATATCGAGTGGGTGGAAGCCGCTGGGAATTATGTAAATTTACATTTGGGAGAAAGAATTTATCCCCTTCGCGATACCATGGCAAAATTACTGGAACGTTTAGACCCAGATGACTTTGTGCGAGTGCACCGCTCTTATATTGTGCGTTTGGACTCCATTGCCGAGATAGTCCCCCTTGAAAGTGGGGATGCGCGTATTTGCTTAAAAGGTGGCCAACAAATCCCTGTAAGTCGTCGCTACAGGGATCTGCTCAGGACTCAGTTGAGGTCGGCTTAGCTTGTGCTTTTTGCCTGTAGAAGCCTTTCTATAGCTCGGGAAGCTGCCACAAAGCCAAAAGTGCCGGTAACCATGGTGGCTGCACCAAAGCCACCACTGCAATCTAACTTAACCCCATTCTGCATGGCGCTTTTCTGCTGGCAAACGTCACCATCGGGTTTCGGGTAAACCATCGACTCGCGGGAGAAAATGGCGTCCACACCGAACTGCCGTTTGCTGCTCTTTTGGAAATTGTGAAAACGGTAGAGATGCTGACGCACCTTGGCCAGCATAGGGTCGTTGATGGTGCGACCGAGATCCGTACACTCAATGGCCTGTGGAGAGCGCTTACCACCGGCGGAGCCAACGGTGATCAGGCGCAATTTTCGCGCTTTGCAGTAGGCAACCAGCGAAGCTTTAACTCGCGCATTATCGATGGCGTCAATAACAATATCCAGACAATCTCTATCGGGGTCGATCAGCTCGGCCAGATTGTCTGTGGCGATAAAGTCATCGATAGCGGTGACCTGAATCTCCGGGTTGATCTGCCTGAGTCGGTCGGCCATGACCTCGATCTTCATGTGTCCAACCGTTGAGGAGAGGGCGTGGCACTGGCGATTAGTGTTGGTGATACATATATCGTCGAGATCAATTAGTGTCAGGGCGCCTACACCACTTCGGGCAAGTGCCTCAGCGATCCAGGTACCCACACCGCCGATGCCGATAACTAATATATGGGCCCGATTCAATATCTCCAGGGCATGGTTACCATACAGGCGGGCGATGCCGCCAAAGCGTTGTAGGTATTGTTCAGACAGACTCATTGGGGCTCTTTTCCGATACTTCTTCCAGAAAGCGGTGCTTGTCTACCGCCGAGGGCAGTAAACAACTGCTGCGCCGGCCAAACCAGCGGTAGCGATTGCGCGCTACCAAATCGTAGAGCCAATCCCGCACTGAGCGCGGAATGTAGCGCAAAACCACAAGATAACGCCAGTAGCCATCAAGGTTGGCTGAGATACGAAGGGCCGCCTCACTCTTATGGTATTGCTGGAAGCAATCTCCCTGTCGCTCTAATAGAATCACGGTCTCATAGGTTTTCAGGGGTAGCCCAAGCTTCCTCAAGTAGTGCTGGCCAGCCTGGGACTGTACTCGGCAGAGCGTGAAACGACAATGAGGGTCGTACTTTATGAGCAGGTGGCTCCAGCCGTTACAAAGGTTACACTGGCTGTCGAAGAGGACGATTTTTTCAGGAAGAGAGGGGGGCATGGGGGAAAATAGCGGCCCGGAGGCCGCCAATATCTTTAGTGGACGTGGCCGTGATCGATTTCTTCCGCGGTTGCGTCGCGCACTGAGATAACTTCGATCTCAAAGTGCAGCTCCACTCCGGCCAGAGGGTGGTTGCCGTTAATAGTAACTTCATCGCCATCAATATCGATAATTTCGACTTCAATGGGGTGGCCATCGGTGCTCTGGGCGTGGAAAGCCATGCCGACTTCGAGCTCTTCTACACCGGAAAAGGCGCTGCGGGGCATAGTTTGGATCAGCTCTGGGTTTTGCACGCCGTAACCTTCCTCAGGAGAGATCACCGCAGTGAACTTGTCCCCTGGTGCTTTTTCCAGCATTTCCCGCTCAAGGCCAGGAATAATATTGCCCACGCCCTGTAAGTACTTAAGCGGCTCCCCATTTGCGGAGGAGTCGATGACCGTTCCGTCAGCATCTTTCAGGGTGTAGTTGATTTCCACAACTGTGTGGTTGGCAATCTTCATGGATAGTCTCTGATTGAAGAGTGAGTGAATTAGCGCTTACCGCTGCGCTGGAAAACGGGAGGTAAAGGCTGTGAGGATGCAATTGTATTGAGAGGTTACATACGCCGCAACTTGTGCGGCGCAAGTGGGGTTAACAAGCGATGGAAAGGTCTTGCTCACAGCCACCGTAAAGACTACTCGCTGTTTGTATAAGACTTGTACTAAGCTGCCATGGAAACCCGAGCTCTTCCAAGCGCGCTTCCAGATATTCGAGCAGGGCGTCAAACAGAGCTGGATTCAGGCCGCGAGCCAGGAAACTGGCACGACTACTGCGATCAGGCTCGGGCTGTTCAGAAAAGGCGTGGTTTAGGAATTGTGCTTGGCGGCTTTGTTGTTTGCGATGATCACAGGTTTCGTAACTGGAAAGGTGGCGGCCTATGGTTTCGTAAAATTCATTGACTGTATGACAGACAAATTTAGCACCACCGACCTGTTCTAACAGGCTGTTCATATCTCTCCCCCCGGTGAGCAGTTGGTACTGAAATATAAAATTCCGCAGAGCCCAAAATATTGTGATAGAAAAAATGCACAGGATGCACTGGCTCATTAACGGTACAACATTAATTGCTCAGCAGCGTAAGTCATATTCTCTCGGACTGCCAACGTGCTTTAAGAAAATTGTCATTTTGTTCGACAGGTATTAGTCCAGTTTGCCTTTATCTACGCCAAATAAAAAATTGCTTTTAAGATAGTGTTTTTTATCCCTTTATTCTGAGTTTTTTAGCGTAGATGTTAGACTGCACGCTTGAACTAAATAAAAAATTTGCAACTGATTGGATTAAATTATGGCAAGCATTTTTACTCAAATTTTGAATGGGGACTTACCGGGCCACTTTATCTGGAGGGATGAAAAAGCGATTGCAATCATGACCATTTCCCCCATTAAGCCGGGGCATTGCCTGGTAATCCCGGTTGAAGAAATTAATCACTGGGATGATGTGCCAGCCGAGCTTGCGGCACACTTAATGTTGGTTGCACAAAAAGTCGCCAAGGGACTAAAGGCAGTGTATTCACCCAAGCGTGTAGGTGTGATGATTGCAGGGCTGGAGGTACCGCACACCCATATACACCTGATTCCTGTCGATGAATTGACAGATTTTGATTTTTCCCTGCAAAAGAGTGCAACATCTGATCAGTTGGCTATTGAGGCTGAGAAAATTCGTAGCGCACTCGTTCAGCAGGGCTGTTCGGAGGCAGAGTGTGTCAGAGGTTAATTTCTGAACGCAATTTAGAGACTGTTTGGTCACCCACTTTGTGCCTTCATAAATTTTCTGGAGGCACTGCATCCAATTCGTATACTCGGGTAGTCAAGTAATACGTAACAGTGATAATTACGAGAATTTTGCAATGGCAACCATGAAAAAAGCTTTTTTAGCCCCGCTGTTTGCTCTGCTGGCCCTTTTTGTCCTCAGTAGCGCCCAGGCTGAGGGAGATAAAAAAGAAACTAAAAGTTTCGATGTCAATGGCTTTACCCGGGTATCTCTACGGGGCAGTTCTCACGTTGAAGTGATTCAGGGGGATCATTTTGCCGTGAGTGCCAGTGGTCCGGCTGAAGTTATGCCCCATGTCAAAGCGGAGGTGAAGGGCAACACTCTGGAGCTGTATGTGGATGACAACACTCAACACTGGTTCGGTGTGATTACCATTACCCGTGATAGGGACCAGAAGGTGCACTTCACGGTCACCATGCCAAAGGTTGAGGCATTAGAGGTAGCTGGTTCCGGGCAGGCCGTGGCAGAAACCTTAGAAAGTGAAACCATTGACCTTGGAGTCACGGGTTCTGGTACTGTGCGTGTTGCCAAGGCTGCGGCAGAAAATCTCAGTGCTTACGTGACAGGCTCTGGGGACCTGATTCTCGATAAGGCACTATCGGTCAACAGCGAGATTGCCATCAGCGGTTCCGGCGATATTTTCCTCGGAGGCATCACAGGAGAGAAGCTCTCAGCGGAAATCAGGGGCTCCGGTGATATGCGAGTCGGTGGCCGTGTAGCAGATGTCAATATTCGTATCATGGGATCTGGTGACTTTGTCGGCCGCAGCCTGCGCGCAGATAATGCCAGTGGCGCGGTCATGGGATCAGGGGATATCGTTCTTAAACGCCCGCAAAGTGATTCTTTTTCCGTTATGGGGTCTGGTGATGTTGCACTGGTAGACTAACTGCTCTATTGATCTGCAGAGTAGGCACTGCCACAGCGCAGTGCCCTCCTCATTAGGGCCAAACCTTCTTCGGCCCAGTTTTCTATTTTGGAAGTGAACTCCCCATGGAATCGCAAGCGACAGGGTCCGGGCAAGTGAGCCTGGAGTACCCTTCAGATCAAGTAGACAAACGCAGTAAGCGCCTCAAGGAAAAGTTGCGTCACTGGGGACGGGGTGCGCAGGAAAAATCTCATTGGTTGGCAGAGCGCCTCATGGACCGCCGTGTCTGTGTTGGAGTGACAGGTTTGAGTGGGGCTGGTAAATCGACTCTGCTTACCAGCCTTATCTACCAGTTGAGTCACCCGCAGAAAGCACAACTACCGGGCTTTGCCCCAGCGTTAAATGGAGACCTTTTGGGGGCGGAGTTAAAGCCTGCTCTCGATTCTGGCCTACCAGTCTTTGACTATGAAGGCTGCTTGAGTGCTTTGATGTCGCATCCACCGAGATGGCCACAAAGTACCCGAGATGTATCGGCAATGGAATTGCACATTTACTTGCGACGGCATCGTCGTTTTGGGGGGGGCGATCATAAAACCTTGATCCTGGAGCTGCGGGACTACCCAGGTGAGTGGTTGATGGACTTGCCGATGCTGAGAATGGATTTTCGCGACTGGTGTCGCCATCAAGCCCATATTATTGCGAGCGATACGCGCGCGGGATTGGCCCCGGGGCTGCTGACACGCTTGGCAGCGCTCTCCCCCGAGGCTGAGGCAAAGGAGTCAGAGCTGCGGTCATTGTGGCGGGAATATCGTCAATTTCTATTGGACTGCCGCGAAAAGCGAAAACTCAGCTATCTGCAGCCGGGACGAGCATTGTTGGATGACGAGGATTATCAGCTATTACCTCTGCTGGATCTCAGAGGCTTTAGTGCCGATCAATTGAAACAGTTGCCTGATGGTAGTAATTATCAGGTTCTGCGTCGCCTTTATGAGGCTTATGTGGAGGGGAAGGTGGCCCCTTTTCTCGAGAGCCATTTTAAACACCTCGATCGGCAGCTGGTCCTGGTGGATATGATCGGCACCTTGTTTGCGGGTGAGCAGGCCTTGGAGGATATGCGTCTGGCTTTTACTCATATTGCCGATACTTTCCGCTATGGAGAGTCTGGGTTCCTGAGTAAGTTATGGCGTCCTAAGGTGAATCGCTTGCTCTTTGCCGCGACTAAGGTTGATCAGGTGCTTGCGGCTGATCACGATGCCTTGCGTCAGCTGCTTGGCCAGCAACTGCAGCAAACTTTTAGCGGAGCGCGCCACCGTGGCTTGCCGATCTTTAGTGAAGCCATTGCTGCTGTGCGTTGTTCCCGCGAGGATCAGCGTAATGGGCGGCGTATGCTGGTTGGACATGACCTGGATGGTCGCTATCTGGGTTTTGAGAATGCTGAGATTTTCTCACGCCTGCCCAGTGAAGAGAGTGGCTGGGGTCATTATACCGGGGCTGCTCCACCCCAGTTGCGCCCCCCGCAAGGTATGGACTCAGGTTCCATTCCTCATATCCGCGTCGATGCGCTTTTGAATTTGTTGCTTGGAGATAAAGTTTGATGGGTGATGAGAATAAACAGGCTCCTCGCCGGGTAACGCGGATAGAGTCCCTGCAGGAACCAGAAAGTGAAGCCCCTCACCGGGATACTACGCGTGTAGAAACCCTGCAAGAGGAAGGGGAGGACATTCCGAGATCTATTACCACGGGAGAATCACTACCCGATAGGATTGCTTTTTCTGAGTTGCGCCTGCCTGTTTTTCGCCTGAAATGGTTAAAGCCGGCACTGCTTTCAAGCGTAGCATTAATAGTGGCTGTACTCGCTTGGGAATTACGCCAGATGTATACCTGGGCGGCAGATAAGCACTGGAGCCTTGGTATTCTCGCAGGAGTGGTGATAGCGAGCCTTGCAGCGGCAATAGTCAGTTCCCTGTGGGAATTTTTCCGTGCTGGTCGGCCGCTGCGCAAGCTGCAAAAAACACAGGCAATGGCGGCTGACATGCGAGAGTGTCGTAGCCATGAAGAAGCGGAAGCTCTCCGTCGACAGTTGCAGCTGCATTTTTCTGGAAAGCCTCAGGGTGTACTGCTCAACCGGGTACTGGATGAGGCGCCGGATTATTATGACAGTAGTGAGTTACTGCAGCACTTGGAAGTGACTTTTCTCGATGCACTCGACCAGGAGGCACAACGCCGCGTAGTTCGTCACGCGACAGTAACTGGGGCATTGGTAGGTCTCAGTCCTTTTGCCAGTATTGACATCCTCGTTGCCCTGCGTCAATCGTTACGAATGATTGATGATGTTGCACAAATTTATGGCATTCAACCTTCGCTTGTAGTGCGTTGGCGCCTTTTCAAGAAAGTACTTGCGCTGGTGGCTTATAGCGGTGCCAGTGAATATGCGATCAGCGAGATATGGCCAGATTTGGTCGGCGACAGTGTTGTTAGTACAGTTTCTACCCGTTTGGGGCAAGGTGTGGGCGCAAGTTTCTTTGTGGCGCGTATTGGACTTTCTGCGATGCAGAGCTGCAGACCCATCCCTTTTACTGAAAAACAGCGCCCGCGCCTGGGCGCATTGGTTAAACGCATTGGAATCGGGTTGAAAGAGCGGATGCCGGATGTTTTTTCTATGGTCGGGTTTGGCAGTCGGGCTGGCAGCTCCCCCGCGACGAAGTTCACCAGAAAAAGCTGATTTCGTCGCTGCGACAAGGCCCGCAAGATACTACGGGCCGAATGTTTTCAGGATGTAGTGACGGCCCTACTGGAACTGCTTTTTCATCAGCAGGCGTGTGTGGTGGCGATCCACCAATTCTGCCAGGGTGGCAAAGCGTCGTTTAATAAAGGGGGCGGGGTTGTTATTTCCAGCATCGTCCCGATATTCAACGCCTGAGCGGACATGTTGTAGTTCTCGAGTTAACTCGTTTATCGCCGAAAAAATATTTTGAGTATCGTCCTGGCTATGAAAAACGTAAGCGTTATTGGTATCCACCAAGTAGGCGTTACATTCATTTAGCCACTCAAGCCGCTGTTCAAGAAATCGAATTGTATTACGGATACCGCCTTTATATTCTGGGTTGAAGTGCTCGTTTACATATTTGTCTAGGCTGCGCATGCCTGCCCCGACAAACTGCTCTACCACACTGCTGCAGTATTCTTTTGTGAGATAACTAGGATGGGTATTGGCATTGCTAAGGGAGCTTGAAATCAGCAAAGACAAAAGCCCCAAGGTTCGGAGGATGGCTAAAGAAGGAGAGTTCATTGTCTTGCCCATGGGTTACTCTTTCTAGTGGCTGTTATTCTATCCGCCAAACCTGCTCAGTTGTTCTAACACTTTGTTTAGCGAAGTATTTTTTGTGATAGTTGTCACATGAATATAGAAGCGACAAATAGGTGTCAACGGTTATTAAGTGCGGAGTGACAGCTCTGGCGTGAAAGGTGTGTTGTGGGGAAGTATCCCCTGCGTTGTAAGTTAGGTAATAAATTAAAGACAGAGGTTTGCTTTGGCTGAATATGAATTTGATCTATTTGTGATTGGGGCGGGCTCTGGAGGTGTACGAGCTTCGCGTATGGCTGCCGCCCAGGGAATGAAGGTGGCGGTGGCTGAAGATCGCTACATGGGGGGGACCTGCGTAAACGTCGGGTGCGTTCCCAAAAAATTATTCGTCTATGCCAGTGGATTTAATGAGGACTTCACCGATGCTAGAGCCTATGGCTGGAACAGTTTGCCGGCTGAATTTCACTGGCCAACATTGCGTGAAAATAATGCACGTGAAGTGTCCCGCCTCAACGATATTTATCGAAACCTATTGGCAAGCTCAGATGTGACGGTCATTGACGGCCGTGCCAAAGTTACTGGCGCCAATAAGGTGATGGTGAATGGTCGCGAATACACGGCACAGAGAATTCTGGTAGCAACAGGAGGTTGGCCTTTTGTCCCAGATATTCCTGGGAAAGAATTCATCCTGACCTCCAACGAGGTATTTTCTATGGAAACCTTCCCCAATAGGGTACTGGTTGTTGGTGGGGGTTATATTGCCGTTGAGTTTGCTGGGATATTTGCTGGTTTAGGCGCTGAGACACACCTCTCTTACCGGCGTGATTTATTCCTACGTGGCTTTGATCGCGATATTCGCCATTTTGTCCGTGATGAGATGGTAAAAAAGAATATTGATTTGAAGTTTAACCATCAAGTGAGTGCCATTGAAAAGTTGCAAGATGGTAGTTTTTTAGTACATGTCGAGGACGGCTCCAGTTTAAATGTGGACATGGTCCTCTATGCAACAGGCAGAGTTGCCAATACTGAAGGACTCGGTTTGCAGGAGCAAGGGGTCGTGCTGCATCGCGATGGCACAATCTCAGTGGATGACAATTTCCGCACGAATGTCCATTCTATCTATGCCCTTGGGGATGTTACCGGCGAGCCACAGTTGACGCCTGTGGCCCTTGCGGAGGCGATGGCCCTAGTAAAGCACTGGCGTACTGGAACAACTGCGGAGATTGATTATAACAATATCCCCACCGCAGTATTTTGTCAGCCCAATATTGGAACTGTAGGGTTGTCAGAAGAAGAGGCCAGGGACTCCGGAGTTAGAGTTACCATTTACAAGTCAGAATTCAGACCAATGCGTCATACAGTAAGTGGGAATACCGAGCGCACCCTAATGAAGTTAGTGGTCGATACCGATACTGATAAGGTGATTGGTGTTCATATGGTTGGTGATGATGCTGGTGAGATTATCCAGGGCTTGGCTGTTGCTTTGAAAGCGGGGGCGACCAAGAAAGTCTTTGATGAAACCATCGGAATTCACCCAACGGCAGCAGAAGAGTTCGTCACTATGCGTACACCAGTGCAGTAAGGTGTTTATCTGGTAGTGGATATAATTTGTGGTGACTATGCTCGAGGTGCCTCTTGAGTATTTAGCTCTAAAATTGAGGGCTGCTAAAGAAAAATCTTAAAATCCCCCCGCTTTTAAAGCGGGATTTAATGCAAAAACGGCGCTGGTGCGCCGTTTTTGCTCTCTTCTAGGATTCTTCCTCGACTTCATAAAGCGCCTGATGGCGCTGCGCTTTTTTGCGCTCGCTACGCTCTTTTAGGCAGCGTTCTGCGGAGGCAAATGTGTCATTCACCGCTCGGTGGATAGACTCATTTTCATTACTGATGGTCACGGGATTGCCACTAATGGCAAGTTCAAGGGAGGCTTTGTATTGCTTGCCTTTGCTTTTGTGTTGGTGGGGAGCTTCCAGAACTACACGACTATGTATGATGTCGCCACAATAACGTTCCAGTTTGTGTAATTTCTTAGATACCGTATTTGACAGGGCAGCAGATTTGTCGATATCGCGGAACACAATGTTATCGTTAGGCGCTGATTTCATGGATAAATACCTCCGGTTATAGGAAACCATGCAGGCCGCTTGTGCGGTTTGCTATTCAAAGAAGGTAGGGCGCCCTAATGGGAGGGGTCGAGTCCGCAGTTGAATCGCCGAGTCGCCGGTAGCGCAACGAATAATTGCTGTCTGAGCAGCTCTGGGTGTTTTACGTCCGGGTCGGGTTTCCGCTGTGTTCAGCGATCGTCTCCCTGTTACCCATAATGCTTCCGCTAAAAAAAAAATCAAGCGCTATCGCTTGAAAATGTCACATAAAATTCGGCGAAGCGTCATTAAGACGACTTTAGCACTTAGGTTTAAGGGGATTATTCATCAAATGGGGGCAAAGGGTGGACGAGAGGTCATTGCTCGCGAGCTCAGGCCTGCGTAAAATTGACAATGCTGCGACAGAGTAGATGAAGTTTTGAACAAAATTTAACCTCTGCGCTTTTATCTTACGAGTGTCGAAAAATCGAGAAACAGGTTCTGGACAATGGCGGTAAAGCGGTATTGCTCGCTCTTCTTGGCGGGCTTAGTAGTTTTTAGCGGAATGACAGCGCAGGCGCAGTCAAACCTCACTGTGGAAAAAAACCGACTGGCGCGCCTGGAGCAGTCCCTGGAAAACAGGCAGGTTGAGCTGGAAGATATTGAGAATGAACTGCTCTCTTATGAGTATAAGCTCGAGCGTGCGCAGGAATCTCTCAACGAGCTTCGCAAGGAATATGAGGCGAGCCGTGTCGAGCTCGAGGAGGCACGTAGGCTCCATGAATCCAATGGCACCTCAGATTCTGAGCGTCGCCTGACCAAAGCCAAGCACGGCTTTGCAATGGCCGAGCGAGGGGTGGATAGCCGCAGCCGACGCTTAGAGTTTATCAAGGTGAACCACCAAGAGCTTTTGGCTAGGCTCGACGAAGAGAAAAAAGGCATTGCCGAGACCAAGGCCAAGGTTTCTGCCCAGCAGGATAAGATTAGCCAGGTGGTGGATTCTATGCTGGCCAAGGCAGAGGCTTCTGAGAGGCGTGCCGCTTTGGCAAGAAGTGCTAAAGCTGAAGCAGCAAAGCAAAAGCCTCCTAAGCTGAAGGCAGCGGCAATTGAGAAACCCCAGAAACGACAGGTGCAACCTGAGCCGGTTCCGACTGTTGAGAGAGATATTGATCCCGAGTTGCTTGCCTATGTCGAGCGGGAACAGAAGCGTTTGAGTGAATTACTATCCGACAAAGATGGGGAAAACAAACAGACTTTCCGCAGTTTGCTTCTTAAGCCTTCCCGTGGGGATAAGCAACCTTTTGAATTCCTGGGAAATAATCAATATCGCTTGGTAGCGACAGTTGAGGCGGGTAGGCAGACGTACAAAATCAATACCTGGAAGTTCCGTCGCACTATACCCGCAGAAGATGAAGGCAAACGCTATGTTTTTGTTTTTGATGCTCGGCGCCTTTCACGTCCCCGCCTAGTGATGTATCCAGAATATGTCTTAGGCGCTCTCAAATAGGAAGTCTCAGCCTCTCAGGAGGATGCAAAAAGCCCGCTCAGAGCGGGCTTTTTTATTCTACGCTTTAGTCATTTAGTAAGGGTACTTTGAGTAAGGAGTGGTAGTGGCTTTTTCCTGCCAGGGGAACACTCTCATAAAGAATGACATTTTCGACTAACACGGATGAGTTTAGGTTGCGCGGTGCAATATGCCGAAATCCCTCTTTATTGCGACTGCGCGCTAAGGTGATATGGGGTCGATATTCCTGACTTTCTGGTTCCATTCCAAGCTCGCCAATAAATTGCCGGCATTCCTCATGGAGTTCAGTTAAATTAGGATTTAGGGCTAATTCTACAGCAAGAATTTTGGAGTGCTGTTTTGGGAAAGGGGTTAAAGAACAAACCCTACTTTGAAAACTTCCTTTGCAGTGGGCAAGCTCAATAAGTCCCTGCTTAAGCTGGGGGATTTTTTCTTTCGGAGTGCTCCCAAGAAAAGCCAAGGTCAGGTGCCAGTTATTAGGGGTTGTCCAGCGTATATGGTTGGTAGTTGTGTCTTTTAGCTGCTTTTGGCACTGAGTGGTTATCTCGTCTAGGAATGCTTGTGATACCACATCAGGTTTAATACCAATAAATAACCTGCTAGTGGATTGATCTGACAAATTTTCTTCTCTTTGCATTTTTTCCCTTTGGGACCTTGAAATAAAACTTGTGGCCCATACCTATTGAGTACGGCTGGTAGCTTTGAGTGTGAAAGTGCCCGTTAGCAATGCTCGTGCTTATTGGCGAGCAAAATTGAATATTGCTCTGAATTGAGGATATAACTATGCGTAATTTTGATTTTTCCCCTCTGTATCGATCTGCAATTGGTTTTGATCGTATGGCCAGTCTGCTGGATGCAATGAGCTCCAGTGAGCAAAAACAACCCTCATACCCTCCCTATGATATAGAACTTACTGGTGAAGATAGCTATAGAATTACTATGGCTGTGGCTGGGTTTGAGCAATCTGAACTCGATATTCAGGTTGAGCAAAATCGCTTAAGTGTGAGCGGTAAAAAACCAGAAGATATTGCACAAAGAAACTTTCTCCATCGAGGAATTGCTGCGAGAAATTTTGAGCGACGCTTCCAGCTAGCAGATCACGTCAAAGTGACTGATGCGAAGCTCGCCAACGGCCTGCTTCATATAGAGCTGGTTAGAGAAATACCTGAAGCGATGAAGCCTCGAAAAATCCAGATCAGTGAAGGCGCTTTACTGAATCATGAGCAGGCTGAAAAAGTCACGGCGAAAAAAAAGCCTGACACGGTAGCTGCATAAATTGACACTTTCTTGCCCCTTGTGCCGTCATCGCGCGGCACATCTCTACTATCGAGACAAATTTCGCAGTTATTACCAATGTAATAACTGCGAATTGGTGTTTGTGCCCGCAGAATATCATTTGACTCCAGTTGAAGAGCATGCCTATTACAATCTGCATGAAAACTCTATGGAGGATGAAGGGTATCGCCGTTTCCTAAGCCGTTGCGCCAAGCCCTTATTGAAGGAGCTTTCTGTTACTAGTGTGGGGTTGGATTTTGGCTGTGGACCAGCGCCATTATTGGCGCGAATATTAGAGGAGCAAGGCCATAAAGTTGAGTTGTTCGACCGTTATTACTTCCCTGAGCGTCGGGTTCAGGAAAAAAGCTACGACTTCATAGTGGCGACAGAAGTGGTGGAGCACTTGAGCGCGCCTGGCGATGAGTTGTCGGCTTTGTGGGCACGATTACGTGTTGGCGGTGTGCTGGCACTGATGACCAAGCTGGTTATTTCTCGAGAACGCTTTGCCAGCTGGCATTATATTCGCGACCCAACACATATTTCCTTCTTTTGTGTTGAAACCTTTCAATGGCTGTCGCGAAAATTAGGTGCGGAACTACACTTTGCAGATAGTGATGTTATCTTCCTGAAGAAATCAGGTATTGACCCGGAATAGCTTGGCTCTGACGGTGGCCCGATATTCGCTTGGTGTAGTGGCAAGGAATTTTTTGAACAGTGCAGTGAAGTGCCCCATATCCTGGTAGCCAACTTTTTCGGCAATTTCATTCACGGATAGATTACTGGATTGCAGCAGTTCCCGAGCCATATCTACGCGAACATTTTGCAAATATTGCAGCGGTGTCTGTCCTGTAGCTAATTTAAAGCGGCGGTTGAAGGAGCGCACGCTCATGTCGAACATTTGCGCTACCTCACTGAGGCGTACCTCGGTATTACAGTGCTCTTTTAGCCATGCCTGGGCCTGTACAATATCCTCGTCTGGATGTAGATGCACCGAACCTTCTGAGTAAGCAATTTCCTCAAATGGTCGGCGAATTTCATGGGAGAAGTTACGCTCCACATGACTGGCTACAGCGGCTCCATAGAGCTGGCGAATCATATGAACCGTGACATCTGCCAAGGCATTTACGCTGGCGGCACAAAAAAGTTTGTCAGCCTGAGTGATAAAATACTGGCGCTTCAATTTAACATTTGGGTAGTCCGCGCTGAACTGGTCGAAATAGTGCCAGTGTGTAGTGGCGGGTTTGCCATCAAGGAGGCCTGCCTCGGCTAGAAAGCAAACTCCAGTACCCACGGCGTTGATCGCAGCTCCACCTTCGGCCTGGCTCCGTAGCCATCTTAAAAGCTTTCCACTGCGCTTCAGGGCTGGGCGGGGATTGCGCCAAAGCGCAGGAATGTAGATCAAGTCGCTGTCTGGTGCCTCTTCCAAAGACACGTCAGGTTGAAAGGTAAAGCCGCAGCGGGTTTTTACCGCTTGTCCATCTATGCTGGCTGTTACTAGGCGCAAGGGCTCTGCCAGCCTTTCCACTCGGGCGCGGCTTTCGGCACCGCGCAGCATTTCTAAGGGCAGAACTGTGCCGGTGGCCAGCATTTGATCAATCAGAAGAAAGGTAACCGTTCGCATTACATACTCAGGCGGGGTTGCGCCATTGGCCAAAACACTCAATTTTGCTGGCCAGTATGCCCATAACTGGACGGAATCGCCAGCCCCTACACTCCCAAATATCAAATTTGTAGTGTTTAGCTTGGCTGGAGGTCAGGATGCAGCGCCTTCCCGTAATTACCGCGTTCGGTGGTTTTAACCCTGCAGGACGCAGCTCCTTTCACCGGGGCTATGCCCGCATGGTGCTCGACAAACTCGGACAGAGGGAGCGGACTGATACGCTTTCTGATCTCGCCGCATTGATGGGGTTGCGTACAGGCGCCGAGGCCAAAGGCCCCCTCGAGTCAGCGCTGGAGGAAAAGGTTCTCAAGGGCACCTTGGTGCGAGAATTGGAAGCGCGAATCTACGATTACCACAGGTGTCATTTTCACCAGGCGGCGAATCTTTCAAATCCCGCTGGTATTTCTTTTGAGATTTCTACGCGCCAATTACCCCATCCACTGCCAGAGGGATGGCAAGTGGAAACTATTGGTAGTGGTAGGGTTCGTGTGGCTACATCAAGTTTGTCAGTCATGCTGGATAGCTTTCGCGAGATCCCAGTGGGGGCGGCAGGACAGCTGCCCACAGGCTTTGAGCCTGGTGAGCTTTACAGTTCCCGATTCCACCCGAGGGGATTGCAGTTGGCAGTGTTGGGTGCATCTGATGCTGTTCTCTCTATGGGAGTGGATTGGCAGGATGTTGTTGCTGCAGCTGGTCCCGGTAATATTTCTGTTTACGCCTCCTCAGCGATGAGTCAACTCGACCCTTATGGAAACGGAGGCTTGATGCAGTCCCGCTTGCGCGGTTCCAGGGTTAGCTCCAAGCAGTTGGCGCTTGGGCTGAATAGTATGCCGGCAGACTTTGTGAACGCCTATGTGCTGGGTAATGTTGGTTCTACTGGGGCGGTTACCGGAGCTTGTGCGAGCTATTTATACAATTTGCGCGCAGGGGTAGAGGATATTCGCAGTGGTCGGGCCAGGGTGGCCGTTGTTGGTGCTACTGAAGCGCCATTGGTTCCCGAGATTGTTGATGGTTACTCAACCATGGGCGCGCTTGCTACCACTGAAAATCTGCGAAAGATTTCTTCGGGCGAAGTGGACTTCCGCCGCACTAGTCGCCCGTTTGGGGAGAATTGCGGTTTTACTTTGGGGGAGGGTACCCAGTGGGCCATCTTAATGGATGACGCTTTGGCTGTTGAGCTGGGGGCGAGTGTCCACGGTGCGGTTACAGGGGTGTATATCAATGCTGATGGCTTCAAAAAGTCGATTTCCGCACCGGGGCCAGGTAATTATCTAACGATGGCCAGGGCGATGGCGGAGTCGAAAGCTATTGTCGGGGATGAAAGTCTGAAGAAGCGCAGTTTTGTTCAGGCCCATGGATCTAGCACACCGCAAAATCGCGTAACAGAGTCTGCGATTCTCGATCGCTTGGCTTCCGTTTTTGGTGTGCAGGAATGGCCGGTTTGTGCTGTTAAAGCTTATCTTGGGCACACGATAGCGGTGGCGAGTGGTGACCAGTTAATTTCGACCCTGGGAGTTTTTGATAGGGGAATTTTACCGGGTATCGTCACGATTGACAGAGTGGCAGATGATGTTCACCAGAATAACCTGCAGATCTCTTGTGAGCATGTGGAGAGGGATCCCGCTTCACTGGATCTCGCTTTCCTGAATTCTAAAGGTTTTGGGGGGAATAATGCGACTGCGGCTGTACTCTCTCCTCACTTGACCCGCTCAATGCTGGAAAAACGCTATGGGTCAAAAAAGATGCTTGCTCATCATAGAAAAAATGAGTCTGTCGTGGAGCATGCTGTAGCGTACGATGAAAAAGCAAGCAGAGGAGATTTACAAACTATCTACCGTTTTGGAGAGGGGCTGGTAGATGATGCTCAAATAGGTCTTTCTGTTGATAAGGTCTCATTTCCAGGGTTTCCTCCTGTAGAGCTCGATGTTGATAACCCCTTTACCGATATGGTTTAAAAGGCCCGTGCATCGGTAATGTATGATGCTTAAAATTTTTCCTGCTAATTAAGGGGGAAACCTCCTTTGGCAGTTGGCGGAGTGAGAGATTCAATGTCAGACATGGATGTTTGTAGTGAAGTTAGTGATGCCGGGGATCTTGGTGCCCGGCTGAAGCTGGTGCGAAAAATTTATGGGATTTCCCAGCGACAACTTGCGCGGCAAGCGGGCGTTACCAATGCCACTGTGTCTTTTATAGAGCAGGGTCGGGTTAGCCCATCTGTGGGATCGCTTGAGAAGATATTGAATAGTGTGCCCATGTCTCTGGCTGAGTTTTTCTCCCTGGAACTTGCCGAGCCAGAACAAATTTTTTTTCGCGCCAATGAAATGCCCGATATTGGTAATGGTCGGGTTTTCTGTCATTTGCTCGGCGGCTCCCGCCAGGTTCGCGCCATGACAATCCTCCGTAAAGTGTTTCCCGCTGGGCAGGATACCGGTTCAGGCCAATTGCTACTCAATGGGGAGGTGGGGGGGATTGTTATTGCTGGAGAGCTGGAGGTTACAGCAGGATCAGAGTTTGCCCTGCTAGAGGAGGGGGATGGTTATTACTTAAATGCACGGCGCCCACATCGCTTCCGCAACCCCGGAAGTATTGACTGTGTGGTTTTCAGTGCCGTGGCTGCCACTCCCTCATCGAATATTCCCTGCGCTTCCCGTCCAAACGAGTCTTTCTATAAAGGGTGATTTACGCCACCGTGCTGAAAAGGTGGATTGATCCGCGATAGACTGACTCCGCCTGTGTAACCAGCCTGTGAGATATGGCTGGTTGTTTTCTGTACTTTGGCGCTCTTGGTGCCAGTTCTTTTGTAAGAAATAGTATTCAAACAATCGTTTGAATCTGGCTATACTACGGCTGACCATATTGGGCCAAAGTGTCACCGCACCCTGCGGGGCGGCCCTTGGTTGCAAAAAAATTCCGACCCCGGGTCCAGGATTGCGGCCCAGAATAAAAGAGGTCAATCAATGTTATTTAGTGGCAAAGCGCTCACGGTTCAGATGCTGGATAACGGCATCGCCGAGCTTAAATTCGACCTGCAAGGCGAATCCGTCAACAAGTTCAACCGCCAAACGGTTTCCGAATTCTCTCAGGCTCTGGATGCAATTGAAGCAGCAGATGGCATCAAAGGTGTGCTGCTGACCAGTGGCAAGAGCGTCTTTATTGTCGGTGCTGATATCACTGAGTTTGGCGGTGCTTTTTCTGCAGGCGCAGAGGGCGTTGCTGATCTGATGAATCAGAACAACGAAAATATCAACCGTCTGGAAGATCTGCCGGTACCGACTGCGGTGGCAATTAATGGCTACGCGCTCGGTGGTGGTTTTGAAGTGTGTCTTGGCTGTGACTTCCGCCTGATGGGCGAAGAGGCCAAAGTTGGCCTTCCGGAAGTTAAACTGGGCTTGATCCCGGGCTGGGGCGGCACCGTTCGCCTGCCGCGTGTAGTGGGTGTTGATGTCGCTGCTGAGTGGATTGCAGCAGGTAAAGAACAGAAGCCGGCTGCCGCTCTGGAGGCTCACGCTGTTGATGCGGTGATCCCCACTGACAAACTCAAAGATGCAGCGGTCAAGCTGCTTGAGCGCGCTATCAATGGCGAGCTGGACTACAAAGCCATTCGCGAACTCAAGAAATCTCCGATTCCCTTGAATGACACCGAAGCGCTGATGGCCTTCTTTACCACCAAGGCATTTGTGGGTCAGCAGGCGGGCAAAAACTACCCTTCTCCTGTAGCTGCGGTTGAGTCAATCGAGCAGGGCTACAAGCTGACTCGCGATGAAGCGCTGAAAATCGAGCAAGAGAAGTTTATTTTCTGCGCGCAGACTGGCACTGCGAAATCTTTGGTAGGGCTGTTCCTGGCTGACCAGGCAATCAGCAAGGTTGCCAAAGGTTGGGAGAAGAAAGCCGATAAGCCGATTGAGCGTGCGGCAGTATTGGGTGCTGGCATTATGGGTGGCGGTATCGCTTACCAGTCTGCCTACAAGGGCACTCCGATCAAGATGAAGGATATCGACCAGAAGGGTATCGACCTTGGTCTGAATGAGGCGAACAAGCTGCTGTCCAAGCTGGTTGATCGCAAGCGCCTGACCCCCGTTAAAATGGGTGAAGTGCTCAACCGTATCGAGCCTACCTTGAGCTACGACGGCTTCAACGATATCGATGTTGTTGTGGAAGCCGTGGTTGAAAATCCCAAGGTGAAGCACGCAGTATTGAAAGAAGTGGAAACCAAAGTAAGCGAAGACACTGTAATCGCTTCTAACACCTCCACTATTTCTATTAACCAGCTGGCTGAGCCGCTCTCCCGCCCGGAAAACTTCCTCGGCATGCACTTTTTCAACCCAGTGCACAAAATGCCGCTGGTTGAGGTGATTCGCGGAGAGAAAACTTCCGACACAGCTGTAGCTCGCGTTGTTGCCTACGCAAACAAGATGGGCAAGAAAGCTATTGTTGTACGCGACTGTCCGGGATTCCTGGTTAACCGCGTTCTCTTCCCTTACTTTGCCGGTTTCTCCATGCTGGTGCGCGATGGCGCTGACTTCCAGGCCGTTGACAAGGTGATGGAGCGCTGGGGTTGGCCGATGGGGCCCGCTTACCTGATGGATGTTGTCGGAATCGATACCGGTGTTCACGCGGAAAGCGTAATGGCTGAAGGCTTCCCCGATCGCATGGGTAAAACCTTTACCGCTGCTTCCGACGTTATGTATGAAGCGGGTCGTTACGGCCAGAAGAACAACAAAGGCTTCTACAACTACGAGCAGGACAAAAAAGGTCGCCCGAAGAAAGTGGCTACCGAAGAGTCCTACGCGCTGCTTAAGCCGCACGTGGCTGAGCGTCGCGAGTTTGAAAAAGACGAAATTATCGAGCGCATGATGGTGCCTATGGCCACCGAGCTGGCTCGCTGCTTGGAAGAGGGTATCGTTGATTCCCCGGCTGAAGCCGATATGGCGCTGATCTACGGCATTGGCTTCCCTCCATTCCGCGGCGGAATCTTCGCGTGGCTGGACAGTATTGGTCTGGATGAGTTCGTGAAGATTGCCGATAAGTACGCCGATCTGGGTGAGCTGTACAAGCCGACCGATCGCATGCGTGAAATGGCCGCAAGTGGCAAAACCTACTACGGCGACAAGTAAGGAGAATAGCGATGAGTTTAAATCCTAGAGATGCCGTAATCGTCGACTACGCGCGTACGGCCATGGGTCGCTCGAAGAATGGTGTATATCGCCATGTTCGCGCCGATGATATGTCCGCTGAACTGCTGAAAAAGTTCATGCAGCGCAATGACAAGCTCGATCCTGCCGAGATCGATGACCTGATCTGGGGCTGTGTTATGCAGCGCGATGAGCAGGGCTTTAACGTAGCTCGCTTTATCCTGCTGCGCGCAGGTCTGCCACACACTATCCCGGCGCAAACCGTCAACCGCCTGTGCGGCTCCTCTATGTCCTCCCTGCATACTGCAGCTGCCAACATCCAGGCTGGCGTTGGCGATGTGTACGTTGTGGGTGGTGTTGAGCACATGGGTCATCTGAACATGATGGAGCATGTTAGCCCCAACCCAATGCTGGGTCGCTATATGGCTAAAGCTGCCGGCTCCATGGGTATGACGGCTGAATACCTGGCGATGATGCACGGTATCCAGCGTCAGCAGATGGATGAGTTCGGCGCACGCTCTCACCATCGTGCCGCTGAGGCTACCAAGGCTGGCAAATTCAATCGCGAAATTATCGCTATTGAAGGCCATGACGATGACGGCGTACCTTTCCTGGTTGAGACGGACCAAACCATCCGTCCTGACACCACCGTGGAAGGTCTGGCTCAACTGAAGCCGGCATTCGACCCGAAGCACGGCCAGGTAACAGCTGGCACCTCCTCTCAGATCACCGACGGTGCTTCTGTGATGCTGGTAATGTCCGCTGAGCGTGCTCAGGCTTTGGGTATGACCCCTATTGCTCGCGTGAAGGAAATGGCGCTGGCCGGTGTTGATCCGTCCATTATGGGTTATGGCCCGGTGCCTTCCACCAAGAAGGCGCTCAAGAGAGCGGGTCTAACTGTCGGCGATATCGACAAGTTTGAGCTGAATGAGGCATTTGCAGCGCAGGCGCTGCCGGTGCTGAAGGACCTGGATCTGCTCGAGCAGATGGATGAGAAGGTCAACCTGTACGGTGGCGCTATCGCTCTTGGCCACCCCTTCGGTTGCTCAGGCGTTCGCATTACCGGTACCTTGTTGAGTGTTATGCAAAACGAGGGTGGAAACCTTGGTGTATCCACCATGTGTATCGGCTTGGGGCAGGGAATCACCACGATTGTTGAGCGAGTTTAATCTCCCTCACCCCACAAAAGGCGCCTTTCTGGCGCCTTTTTTATTTTTTTTCAGTAAAGTGTTGATGCCTTTAAAATGCTGTGGCACAATCTGCACCCCTTGTCGCGATGAGGTCTTAAAAAAGATCGAAACCCTATATATATCAATGGGTTAGCGGTAAGAGAGTTTCGGGGACGTGGTGAAATTGGTAGACACGCCAGATTTAGGTTCTGGTGCCGAAAGGTGTGGGAGTTCGAGTCTCCCCGTCCCCACCAAATCAAAAACCTTGAAGTCCGTGTGACTTACCCTGGAGGGGTGGGTGCGGGCTTCTTGTGTATTTGGCGGAAGCTCAAAATATTGTTTTGATGTTTCCCCATGAGGTTGCTGACTAAGTCTCGGTGACCCGGTATTCGTTGGCGCTGCGGCGCGATTAAAGAGATAGTCTCACGAGGATAAACATGCAGGTTTCCATCGAAACTACTTCCGGTCTGGAGCGTCGCTTAACGGTCAACTTGCCGGCGGAAGTCGTCGATAAAGAAGTGGACAAGCGCCTTCAGCAGGCGGCTAAGACTGTTCGTATAAACGGTTTCCGCAAAGGCAAGGTGCCGATGAAAGTTGTGCGTCAGCGCTTTGGTGCCGGCGTTCGCCAGGAAGTGCTCGGCGAGGTTATGAGCCGTTCCTTCTACGATGCGGTTCAGCAGGAAGAAGTTAAGCCTGCCGGTCAGCCAAGCATTGAGGCAAAGCAAACTGCAGCTGGCGAGAATCTGGAATACGTCGCCACTTTTGAAGTTTATCCAGAAGTAGAATTGGCCGATTTGGCTGAGGTTAGCGTTGAGCGTCCAGTTGCAGAAGTAACTGATGCGGATGTTAACAATATGGTTGATGTGCTGCGCAAACAGCAGTCTTCCTGGAAGGATACCAAGCGCAAGGCACAAAAAGGTGATCGTGTTGTGATCAACTTCTTGGGCCGTAAAGATGGCGAAGAGTTTGAAGGCGGTAAGGCCGAAGGTCACCAGTTGGTACTGGGCTCCGGCCAGATGATCCCCGGTTTTGAGGAAGGTATCCTCGGTATGAAGCCCGGTGAAGAGAAAGATCTGGACCTGACCTTCCCTGAAGACTACCAAGCTGAAGAGCTACGTGGTGCTGCGGTAACCTTCAATATTAAAGTTACCTCTTCTGAAAAGCCTGAGCTGCCCGAGCTGAATGAAGAATTCTTCGCTGCATATGGTGTTCAGGAGGGTGGAGAAGAGAAGTTCCGCGAAGAAGTTCGCGGTAACATGGAGCGTGAGCTGAAAAACGCAGCGCTGAACAAGGTTAAAACTCAGGTGATGGACCAGTTGTTTGAACAGCACCCGGTCGAATTGCCTTCTGCACTGGTCGCAGGTGAGGTTAGCACTCTGCGTGGACAAATGGTTCAGCAGTTTGGTGGCCAGATCAAAGCTGAAGATGCTGAGCGTATGTTGCCGGACACTATGTTCGAAGAACAGGCCAAGCGTCGTGTAGTTCTAGGTCTTGTTGTTGGTGAGATCGTTAAGAAAAACGAACTGTCTGTAGATGCTGACCTGGTGAAAGCTAAGGTTGAGGAGCTGGCTTCTACCTACCAGCAACCGGAAGAAGTGGTTGAATACTACTACAATAACCGCGAGCTGCTCTCTGGAGTTGAATCGGTAGTTCTGGAAGATCAGGTTGTAGATTTTGTACTGAAGTCTGCAAAAGTCGAAGAAGTTAAAAGTACTTATGACGACGTGATCAAGCCGCAGAAGCAGGGTTAATTATCCCTTTATCTCCGAATGCATTGGCGCCCGCTTCAGTCGGGCGTCGTTGCATCTCCTTCCTTTTTACCGGCTGGCTTTATCCTGCCTGACCGGTTAAGCTCTGAAAACCTAATTTTCAGCACGGGCGCCTAGCGCTTGCATGCTGGCCTGCCGAACACGCCACAAAAGGAAGCAATGGTACCTATGGCACGAATCGATTATCCCCAAGCCTCAATTGACCCCTTAGCAACTGGTTTGGTGCCCATGGTGGTAGAACAAACTGCCAGGGGTGAGCGTTCCTTTGATATCTACTCACGTCTATTGAAGGAAAGGGTTATTTTCTTGGTTGGCCCTGTGGAAGACCACATGGCTAATCTGGTAGTTGCCCAGTTACTGTTTCTCGAAGCAGAAAATCCTGATAAAGACATTCATCTGTATATCAACTCCCCCGGTGGGTCTGTAACTGCAGGTATGTCCATTTATGACACCATGCAGTTTATCAAGCCGGATGTGAGCACCATGTGTATTGGTCAGGCTTGCAGCATGGGAGCCTTCCTGTTGACGGCGGGAGCGCCAGGTAAGCGGTTTGCCACCCCTAACTCCCGGGTGATGATCCATCAGCCCAGTGGTGGCGCTCAAGGACAGGCTAGCGATATTCATATTCATGCTCAGGAAATCCTCAAAATTCGTCATCGCTTAAATGAGTTGATGGCCCACCATTCTGGCCGTCCGGTCAGTGATATTGAGAGAGATACTGAGCGTGACCACTTCCTGAGTGCCGATGAGGCGAAGGAGTATGGTCTAGTGGATGATGTACTTTCCCGCCGTCAGGCTCTTGAAAAGTAACACTATCAACAAAAATATTTTGCTAAAGGCGTGAAGAGAGAACCTGAGTTCTTTCAAAGTCATTTCTCAGGCAGAGGGGGCTTGAAAAAAACGCCAAGAGACAGCATCTTGCTGTAATAGCTGAATTAAAGGCCCTGGTAGGCCAGTGACCACGGAGTATTTTGATGACCGACAAAAGCAGCGGAGAAGATAGCGGCAAATTGCTGTACTGCTCCTTCTGTGGCAAAAGCCAGCAGGAGGTGCGGAAGCTGATTGCTGGGCCGTCAGTCTTTATCTGCGATGAGTGTGTCGAGCTCTGCACCGATATCATTCGCGAAGAGGTCCAGGAGACTGCGGAGGGCCCGGAGGGGCGCCTACCCACGCCGCGTGAAATCACCGAGATTTTGGATCAGTACGTGATTGGCCAGGAGAGGGCCAAGCGTGTCCTGGCGGTTGCGGTTTACAACCACTATAAGCGCCTGCGTAGTAAAACTGGCGTTAAAGGCAAAGATGATGTTGAGCTGAGCAAGTCCAACATTCTTCTGGTGGGTCCAACTGGTAGCGGTAAAACCCTGTTGGCTGAAACCCTTGCGCGGCTGCTGAACGTGCCGTTTACCATCGCCGATGCCACCACTCTTACTGAGGCTGGCTATGTCGGTGAGGATGTAGAAAATATCATCCAAAAGCTGCTGCAAAAGTGTGATTACGATGTTGAGAAGGCCCAGCAGGGAATTGTCTACATCGATGAAATTGACAAAATTTCACGTAAATCCGATAACCCATCCATCACCCGGGACGTCTCTGGTGAGGGTGTGCAGCAGGCACTGCTAAAACTGATTGAAGGTACTGTGGCTTCCGTTCCCCCTCAGGGCGGTCGTAAGCACCCGCAGCAGGAATTCCTGCAAGTGGATACCTCTAACATCCTGTTCATCTGTGGCGGTGCCTTTGCGGGCCTTGACAAGGTGATTCGCGATCGCTCAGAGAAGGGGGGGATTGGGTTTAGCGCTGAAGTGAAGTCTAAGGATGGAACCAGTAACTTTGGTGAAATTCTGCGTGACCTCGAACCAGAAGACCTGGTTCGCTATGGTCTTATACCTGAGTTTGTTGGGCGCCTGCCGGTTACCGCGACCCTGGAGGAGCTCGATCGCGAGGCTCTGGTGCAAATTCTCACTGAGCCGCGCAATGCTCTGACCAAGCAGTATGCAAAACTCTTTGAAATGGAAGATGTAGAGCTGGACTTCCGTCCAGACGCCTTGGATGCTGTGGCTACTAAGGCTATGGAGCGCAAAACTGGTGCCCGGGGGCTTCGCTCTATCATGGAGTCGGTGTTACTGGAAACTATGTACGATATTCCATCTTCTGATGATGTCGCTAAGGTCGTTATCGATGAGGCGGTGATCAAGGGGGAGTCGGCACCGCTGTTGGTTTACGAAAGTGAAAGCCAGCCGCAAAAGGCGGCGCCAGAGGAATAACTCCCCATATTAAAAAGCCCCACTTGTGGGGCTTTTTTTATAGCCAATTGTTATTCAAATCTATCTTTTCTACCTGTTTGACATGCTTAACTACCAGCGGCCAGCCAGTATTCAGTTGAATTCGGCACAAATTGGTCGCGAGATTAGACTTGTATTCCGGGCTCTCCCCCCCCATCTCTAGCAACTGACGGGCGGTGGCCCAAATTAAGCTGTCAATTTCAACAGCAGCATGATGCCGCGCCAAATACCCAGTGATAGGGCCGAGAGGAGTTCTATGGATCAGTCATCCGACACCAAGCTTGAATATCCGTTATTGCCATTGCGCGATGTTGTTGTTTACCCCCACATGGTGATTCCGCTGTTCGTCGGCAGGGAAAAATCCATTGAGGCTCTGGAAGAGGCCATGCGCAGGGATAAGCAAGTGCTACTCGTAGCCCAGAGGAGAGCATCGGAAGATGACCCTGGCGCCGAAGACATCTATCGCGTTGGTACTATTGCCAGTGTTCTGCAGCTTCTCAAGCTTCCAGATGGCACTGTGAAAGTGCTTGTGGAAGGGGGGGAGAGGGTCAATATCCTCGATGTTGCCGAGCACGATAATCACTTTGAGGCTACTGTCGAGCCTATAGAAACTACTGAGCTGTCCGAGGGAGAGGCTGAAGCCTTGGTGCGCTCGGTTATGTCTCAGTTCGAGCAGTATGTCTCCATCAGTAAGAAGGTCCCCAATGAGGTCATTACCTCGCTGTCTGGCATTGATGAGCCGGGGCGCTTGGCCGATACCATCTCCGCGCACATGTCCCTCGAGCTGGCTCAGAAACAAGAGCTGCTGGAAACCTCCAATGTCAAAGAGCGGTTGGAGCATTTGCTCGGCTTGATGGATTCCGAGATCGACCTGATACAGGTGGAGAAGCGTATTCGCGGCCGTGTTAAGAAGCAGATGGAAAAGAGCCAGCGTGAGTATTACCTCAATGAGCAGATGAAGGCGATTCAAAAAGAATTGGGCGAAATTACCGAAGAGCCCAATGAAATTGAGGAGCTGGAAAACAAGATTGCAGATTCAGGAATGTCTGCAGAGGCGGAAAAGAAAACCCGTGCCGAGCTGGCCAAGCTGAAAATGATGTCGCCCATGTCGGCAGAAGCATCGGTATTGCGTAGCTACATTGATTGGATGTTGAGCCTTCCTTGGAAAAAAGCTAGCCGCGTACGGCATGACCTGAAGAAAGCCGAAGAGATTCTCGAGAAGGAGCATTATGGCCTAGAAGAGGTGAAAGAGCGTATCCTCGAATATCTTGCTGTGCAAAAACGTGTCAAGAAAGTGAAGGGGCCGATCCTTTGTCTGGTTGGGCCTCCCGGGGTTGGTAAGACCTCACTCGGGCAGTCTATCGCTCGTGCGACTAACCGCCAGTATGTGCGTATGGCCCTTGGTGGCGTTCGTGATGAAGCTGAAATCCGCGGACATAGACGCACTTACATAGGTTCTCTACCAGGTAAGCTGGTACAGAAAATATCCAAAGTCGGCGTTAAGAATCCGCTTTTCCTGCTCGATGAGGTCGACAAAATGGGTATGGATCAGCGTGGTGACCCCGCGTCGGCCCTGCTCGAAGTACTTGATCCAGAGCAAAACAAGACATTTAACGACCACTACCTGGAAGTGGATTACGACCTTTCCGATGTGATGTTTGTGTGCACCTCAAACTCCATGAACATCCCCGGTCCTTTGCTGGATCGCATGGAGGTTATTCGTATCCCCGGTTATACCGAGGATGAGAAGCTCAACATTGCCCAGCGCTACCTGGTACCCAAGCAGCGTAAAGCCAATGGGTTGAAAGAGGATGAGCTGGAGCTTTCTGATCAGTCAATCCGAGATATCGTTCGTTACTACACTCGTGAAGCGGGTGTGCGGGGGCTCGACCGGGAAATTGCCAAAGTTTGCCGCAAGATTGTAACGGAGCATGTCCGTAATCCTTCGGACAAAAAAGCGATAGTGCAGTCTGAGGAACTGGAAGAGTTGTTGGGTGTGCGCAAGTTTGACTTTGGTCGCGCCGAGGAAGAGAACAAGATCGGGATTGTTACCGGCCTAGCCTGGACAGAGGTGGGCGGTGAGCTTCTCAATATTGAGGCCTCTGCTGTTCCTGGTAAAGGGCGCATGATCAAGACCGGTTCTCTCGGCGATGTGATGCAGGAGTCTATTCAGGCTGCATTGACAGTGGTGCGCTCACGCTCCCAGGCACTCGGTATTGGCCCTGATTTCCATGAAACCAGGGATATCCATATTCATGTTCCGGAAGGTGCAACGCCAAAAGATGGGCCCTCTGCGGGTATCGCCATGTGTACGGCACTGGTTTCCGTACTGACCAATATTCCAGTTCGTTCGGATGTGGCAATGACCGGAGAAATCACCCTCAGGGGAGAAGTTTTACGAATTGGAGGTCTGAAGGAAAAGTTATTGGCGGCGCATCGGGGCGGTATAAAAACTGTGCTGATTCCTGCGGATAACGAGCGAGACTTGAAGGATATTCCCGACAATATTCTTCAGGATCTGGTGGTAAAACCGGTTAAATGGATTGATCAGGTTCTTGAGTTGGCGCTTGAGCACAAACCCGAGTCTCTTACTGATGAGGAATATTCTGCTTTGCAAAAGCAGGCTGAAGAGCGCTCACAGAGATCCGTTCAAACCCATTAATCGCATTCGGGGTGACAACTGTCACCCCGTAACAATTTACAAGACCAAAATCTAACCACAAAATTGATTTTTGTTGCCTGAGGTTTGTCTTACCGGCCGGAAACCCGCATGGTTCCTTGACCCGCTACCGGGCAGTTGGTATAAAACGGGCCTTATTTGGCCGGCGCTAAAATTGCCGGTGGTTAGAAAGTTACGAGTAGGGATGCCTTGCCTGAGGGCATGCCCTAAACATATTTAAAAGAACAGAGGGATTAAGCGTGAATAAGTCCGAACTGATTGAAGCTATTGCTGAGTCTGCAGATATTCCTAAAGCTGCAGCTGGCCGTGCTTTGGACGCAATGGTTGACAGCATTACTGATGCGCTTAAAAAAGGCGATCAGGTTGCCTTGGTGGGCTTTGGTACTTTTGCAGTAAAAGAGCGTGCAGCCCGCACTGGCCGCAACCCACGCACTGGCGACCCGATTGAAATTGCAGCGGCAAAAATTCCTAACTTCAAGGCCGGTAAAGCCCTGAAAGACGCCGTAAACTAAGTTTCGGTGAACTTCGAAACCTTGTAAAAGTCGAAGTGCAAAGAGGCGTGTCAATTTCGATACGCCTTTTTTGTATCTGCTAACAGTTGAACAATTAGAGTGAAAATTCGGAGCTGAGCATGCTTCAGTCCATGCGCGATAACCTGAAGGGAACGGCAGCCATTATTGTTGCGGCATTCTTTGGGTTCATTATGGTCATTGGGGGAATCGATTTTTTTACCGGTGCCAGTGGTGGTGCCACCGACGCGGTCGCCGAGGTCAATGGTGAAAAAATCACTAATATGGATTTGCAGCGGGCCATACAAAACCGCCGCAGTATGATCATGAGCCAATACGGAGAGGATGTTCCGGCGGACTTGATCAGTGATGAGCAGCTGCGTGAACCGGTTTTACGCCAATTGATTTCCACTTCAGTCATGCGCCAGGCTGCTCAGGAGAGTGGTATGGTGATGAGTACCGCTGCGGTTAATAAGGCGATTACCGATATTCCGGCCTTCCAGGTCAATGGTACCTTTAACACCCAGCTATATCGTGATGCTTTACGCCGTATGGGGTATAGCACAGCTAGTTTCCCGCAAATTGTTGAGGGCGATCTGTCTTTGCAACAATATGCGGATAGCGTTACTGCCAGTGCCTTTACCACCAAGGAAGACGCTGAGCAGATAGTTGCAGCCTCTATGGAAGAGCGCGACTTTTCCTACGTTGTGTTGCCTGTGCAGGAGTTATTGGCCTCTACCGACGTTAGTGATGCTGAAGTTGAGCAGTATTACCAAGCCAACCAGAGTCAATACCAGCGGCCTGAGCAGGTAGCGGTTGAATATATTGAGCTGACTCCGGAGGTTTTTGCCTCCAACATTGATATCTCTGAAGAGGATGTTCGCGCTCAATATGACCTGGAGCTTGCTAATTTTGGTTCTGATCTTCGCCGTCGTGCAGCGCATATTCTTTTAGAAGATGCAGATCAGGAAAAGTTGAATGAAATTCAGGTGAAACTTGACGCCGGTGAAGATTTTGCTGAACTGGCCAAAAGTTACTCGGAGGATATTGGTTCCCGTGATGAAGGGGGAGACCTCGGCTTCACTACTGGCGATGTATTCCCGCAAGCTTTTGAAGAGGCCCTTGCTTCACTGGAGGTTGGGCAGGTATCTGCTCCAGTTACCACTGATAGTGGCACTCACTTTATTAAGCTCTTAGAAGTGGAAGAGAGTGAGCCGCCGGTCTTTGAAGAGCGTAAGAGCGCTATTGAAAATCAGTTGCGTACTGCGGCGGCGGAAAGAGAGTTTTTGGATGCTCTGAGTCGCTTGGCAGATCTGGCCTACAATGCTGAAAGCTTGGCAGGCCCGGCTGAGGAATTAGGGGTATCCTTACAAACTAGCGGTCTTTTCTCTCGCTCAAATGGTAGTGGGGTACTGGCTAATGGCCAGGTAGTAGAGGCTGCTTTTTCTCCAGAGGTGATGGAGGACGGCAATACCTCTGATGTGCTGAATCTCAATAATGAGCATTCTGTCGTTTTGCGAGTGACTGACTCCAAGCCTGCAGGTATTTACCCGCTGGAAGAGGTGCGCCAGCAGATTGTTGACGTTCTGAAGCGTGATAAGGCGAGTGCTCAGCTTGCCCAAAAGGCGGAAAGCTTGAAAGAAAGTTTGGCATCTGGCGGTGATTTTGCTGAGCTGGCCCAGGAGCAGGGCTTGACCCTGGAGGCTAGTGATAAGACTCGTCGAGGTGGTTTCGGTGAGCGCGCTGAGATCAATAGCAAAGCTTTCTCTATGCCTGTGCCTACGGCAGGTTCTGAGGAGTTGGCTGTTTTTGCAGTGAGCAACGGCAACCAGATTGTTTTGGCATTGCGTGATGTGCGTCCAGGAGACCTCTCCCAGCAGAGTAAGGAGCAGCGCCGAGCCTTAATGCAGCAGTTAGCATCAGTGAATGGTGGTGCAGAATTGGCTGCAATTCGCCGTTACCTGTCTGATCAGGCCAAAGTGGAGCTTAGTTCTACAGGCGAATAGCAGGTAAGCATGTATAGGCCAGTCAATTTGCCCAATAAAAAACCCGGCTTTTGCCGGGTTTTTTATTGGGGTTAATATCGTTTGGAAAAAAGATTAGCTGTTATGTGCACTATCGACGAAGAGAGTTAAGCGCTGGCCGGGTTGTAGATATTTCGACTTGGGAATTTTGTTCCAGCGCAAAATATCGTCGATTTTGATACTGAACTTATTGGCAATTCGGTAGAGGGAGTCTCCACTTCTTACCTTGTATGAGAGTTTGCGAGTGGTACGGTTACTGCTACCTGCCCCCCCATTGTAGGCAACCAGTGTCCGGCCTGGGCGAAGGGTGTCCCCTGGAGCCATGCTATTCCAGTGAGCGAGTTCCTTGACGCTCACTTTTAGTTTGCGCGAGATGGCCCAAAGGCTGTCACCGGGTTGTACTGTGTAGCTCGACCTCTGCCCTTGGCCAGTAGCTTGGCGCTGTTTCACTCTCTGGTCTACGGTGTACGCATACTGGCCTTCTGGACCAGAGGCGCTAGGGATAAGTAGGGTTTTACCCGCACGAATATTGTTGTTTCGCAGCTTGTTGGCTTCACGAATGGCTGAGATGGTTGTCTGATAGCGTCGCGCGATGGTAGAAAGCGTATCTCCGCGGGCGATAGTATAGCGCTCCCAGGTTACGCGTTGCTCTACGGGCAGTTCTTCCAAGGCCGACTCAAAGTGCTCTAGGCTTTCTACTGGGATAAGCAGGTGGTGATTGCCATTGGGGTCAGTGGCCCATCGGTTAAACCCGGGGTTGAGTAGATAAAGCTCATCCAACTCGATTTGAGCAAGCTCTGCGGCTTGGGAAAGATCTATCTGGCTGCCAACGTTGACGCGGGCATAGTAGGGTTCGTTAGCGACTTCGTGTAGAGGTACCTTGTAATGCTCTGGGCGGGATACTACCTCAGCAAGTGCTAGAAGCTGTGGTACATAGCGCTTTGTTTCGCGTGGTAACTTGATTTCCCAGAAAGAAGTTCCTTGTCCTCTGCGGCGGTTGCGCTCTATTGAGCGACGCACAGTTCCTTCCCCAGCATTGTAAGCTGCTAGAGTAAGCTCCCAGTCGCCATCAAAACGCTCGAATAAGTATTTGAAGTATTTTACGGCTGCGCGGGTTGATTCATGTACATCTCGGCGTCCGTCATACCACCAATTTTGCTGGAGGCCGAAAGAGCGACCGGTTGCGGGGATAAATTGCCACATTCCGGAGGCTTGTGCATGCGAGTAAGCAAAGGGATCGTAGGCGCTCTCCACTATAGGCAATAAGGCGAGCTCAAGAGGCATATTTGCCTGCTCTAACTCCTCTGCAACATGAAAGATATAGCGGCGAGACCTCTCTGTAACCCGCGACATATAGCCTTCATTACGAGAGAAATAAGCGATGTAATCCTGCACCTTCGGATCTTCAGTGCGGTGATTGAGGCGAAATCCCCGGCGCAGGCGCTCCCAGATATCTGTAGGGGGCGGGGTTGCTTCCGTGGAAATAGGGGAAGATATCTCAAGGTTACTTGCAGGGCTGGTTTCTTGCGTCTGCTGACTTTCGCTATCGGGAGATGAGCCAGTCTCAGGTATTTGCGAGCAAGCTCCAACCGTAGCGGCCAGCAATGCTGCGGCAAAATTCTTGTGAACCATGTTTGATATCCGCGAGTAATTCTTTTAATTCCTACTCAGCTCGCGCGAAGGCGCTTATTTTTTGCTAACACTGAGCATTGGATCATAGCCTTCTGATTCTAATTAGTGGGAATAGTTTCGGTCAATGTAGATGGATAAAAAACAGACAGTATTTGAGGGCGCTAAGCTGCTGGTCATGACTTATGGCGTTATGGCCACCTCTATTAGAAATGGTCTTTCCAGTCGCGAAGGCTGGAAAATATTTCAACTTCACTGAGCTCTTCGGGCGTTTCCCGCCCCAGATGGTGGGCACCACTTTGAGCAACCTCTGGAAATTGGCAGCGCAAGAAAGGGTTTGTTGCCAGTTCCTCGGAAATGCTGCTAGGCAGGGTTGGCTCGCCGGATTGCCGCAAGGTTTGGGTGTGGGCTAGTCGTTCACTAACAGCAGTATTTCCAGGCTCTACAGTATGGGCAAACCGGAGGTTGCCGAGCGTGTATTCATGGGCACAGTAAACAAGGGTATGTTTTGGTAGTTTGGTTAGCATTTGTAGGGAATTGAGCATCTGCTCTGGGGTTCCCTCAAATATGCGGCCACAGCCGGCGGCAAAAAGTGTATCACCACAAAATAGATGAGGCTGCTGACTGCCGCTAGCAGATTCCTCTTTCAGAATTATCGCTAAGTGGTCCAGGGTGTGGCCGGGAATACCTCGGACTTCAGTTGGTAGTCCTAACAGTAAAAATGTATCCCCGTCGGCAATTGGATTGGTTACTCCCTTGATGGATTTGGGGCCGAACACTGGGCACCCGTAATACCTATGCAGTGTTTTGATGCCGCCTGTATGATCATAATGATGATGTGTAATTAATATGCCGCTTAGGGGGGCTTCCCCTAAGGTCTTGATTACCGGCTCGGCTTCACCGGGATCGACGACCCAGTGCTCACCATCCTTCTCAAGATGCCAGATATAGTTGTCATTCAATGCGGGAATAGGGGTTACGGAGAGCATATTTGTTCTGCCTGCCAACTCAATGCCGGAACGATATCATGGATATTAACCGAAAGGTGCAGAGGAGGGTGCTTACCTAGCAGCAAGCTTTCTATAGTGTCTCGTAAATGAATGATCGACATGATGTTAAACTGCATAGCATTTAGAGCTAACCACCATAAAGGATGGCTACGGGAGTGCAGGATAATTAATTTGATTTCTGCCTGGTTCTTAAGGAGAGTGAATGACTGATAAGTCCAGATCTCGTGAGTCGATAGAGTCATCGCTATTGCGCAAAGCCAGTCCGGCCCTTTCTCACTGGTTTTCAAGCAGTCTAGGGCAGGAGATTCTTTCTCAGCAATTGGCGCTGACCCAGCCTTTGGTTGAAGGATTCTTTGGTTACCATCTATTGCAGGCGGGGGTTACTGATGCCGTAGATTTTGCCGCTTCTAGCCGTATTAATCATTGCTTTCGCTTGGCGGTTTGCCCGGAGCAGCAAGGGGCGGCTATTGTAGAGATGGAACATCTGCCACTCCCCTCTGAGTCAATTGATGTGGTCCTTTTACATCATTTGCTGGACTTTTCCACTCATCCCCATCAAATTTTGCGTGAAGCGGCGCGAGTACTGATACCTGGCGGTCACATGCTGCTAATGGGATTCAACCCCTTTTCTTTGTTGGGTTTATCACGCCTGTTATTTTCACGTGGAGCCTATCAAAAAGGCAATCAATTGAGGGCAGCCAGGATTGCTGACTGGATGAACCTGCTGGATCTCCAGGCTGAACAGATGCATCGAGGCTTCTTCCGCCTGCCTTTACAGCAACGTGAGCTACTCGCTAAGTCGGCCTGGATGGAGAGGCTCGCTAACCGCCTGCGCTTGCCTTGGGGTGGCTTTTACATCATAGTCGCGCGCAAAGAAGTGGCGCGGGTGCGGACAATCAAGATAGATTGGCGTGCTGAGCGTAAGCCTGCCCTGGTAGCAACACCTACAAGTCCCCGTGTCGCTGCACGGGGAAAACATCAGAAGCGATAGCTCTGGGGGAGTCTCCAGAAGCTGATTTACTCCTATTTCTGGCACTGATTTTGAAGCAAATTACTATCTACACAGATGGCGCCTGTCGTGGCAACCCGGGTCCAGGTGGCTGGGGAGCTCTACTGGTTTACGGAGAGCATGAAAAAGAGTTATGTGGAGGGGAGTCCCATACCACCAATAACCGTATGGAGCTGATGGCTGCGATCAAGGCATTGGAAGCCCTGAAGCAGCCCTGTGAGGTTGAATTACATACCGATTCCCAATATCTAAGGCAGGGGATCACTGGTTGGATCAATAACTGGAAAAAGAATGGTTGGAAGACGGCGAGTAAAAAGCCAGTAAAAAATGCCGATCTCTGGCGTCAGTTGGATGAAGGTGTTGCCAGGCACCAGGTCGAGTGGCACTGGGTGAAGGGCCATGCTGGACACCCTGGAAATGAGCGGGCTGACCAGTTAGCCAACCGTGGTATAGATGAGCTGTAATTCTGACGGGGAGTGAGTTATGCGCCAGGTTGTACTGGACACCGAAACTACCGGCCTAGATCCCAAGAATGGCCACCGAATTATTGAAATAGGCTGTGTGGAGCTTGAAAACCGTAAGCTTACAGGGCGTCATTATCATCAATATATCAACCCCCAGCGGCAGGTTGATGATGGGGCGATTGAAGTTCACGGTATCACCAACGAGTTCCTTGCGGATAAGCCCGTTTTTGCGCAGATCGCCGATGAATTTATGGCTTTCTGCGAGGGCGCTGAGCTCGTTATTCACAACGCCCCGTTTGATGTTGGCTTTATTAATGCCGAGCTAAAGTTGTTGGGCAGTCCACGCTGGCAGCATGTGAATGCTCATTGCAGTGTGTTGGATACTCTGGCCCTTGCGCGAGAAAAGCATCCTGGTCAAAAGAACAACCTGGATGCGTTGTGTAAACGTTATTTCGTCGACAATTCACAGCGAGATCTGCATGGCGCTCTGCTAGATGCGGAGATACTTGCCGACGTCTACCTGATGATGACTGGAGGCCAAACCGATTTGGGGTTGGCTCAGGGGGGCGATGGGCAAAGCTCTGAGGAGAGTGAGCAGGCAAAGGGGGAGAGTGTATCATCGGTAATTCGCAGGCTTCCGCAGAATCGGCCCTCTCTCAGGGTAATCCAGACTTCGGGACATGAGCAGGAAGCGCACCTGTCTATGCTTGAACTGTTGCAGAAATCTGCTGGGAAGCACTTCTGGTAAACAATAAAAAAGCCCGCTAAGCGGGCTTTTTTATTGCTGGTTACTCTTCTTATCATTGGGTCATAGCTTTGGGGCTGCCGGCTAATACTGGGTATTTGCCGGCGAATTATTCTCTAGAGAGTGTAAACCACACAAAACAGAGCTACAGCACTGAGTACTAATGTATAGGGTAGGGCCATAATTACCATGCGGCCGTAGGATAGGCGGATGAGGGGCGCAAGGGCCGACGTCAGAAGAAATAGGAATGCCGCCTGGCCGTTAGGTGTGGCAACACTCGGTAAGTTGGTGCCAGTATTGATGGCAATAGCTAGTTTGTCGAAGTGCTCCCGAGTTATATCGCCAGCAACGAGAGCCGATTTAACTTCATTGATATATACGGTGGCGACAAACACGTTATCACTGATCATGGATAGAATACCGTTGGCAACAAACAGTAAAGCCGGTTGTTGTTCAGGCTTTTGCGATAGTACGAAGTGAGTCACGGGTTCAAATAGATGTTGTTGATGTATGACTGCAACAATCGCGAAGAACACAACTAAAAGTGCAGTAAAAGGCAGCGCTTCTTCAAAGGCATGGCCGATACGAGCTTCTTGAACTACCCCATTAAAGGCCGTTAGCAATACAATAATCATCAGGCCAATCATGCCAACTTCTGCAACGTGGAAGGCCAGGGCGAATACTAGAACTAGTGCAACAATACCCTGTATCCAGAGCTCAGCAACCTGGGCGCTGGTACGCTTGCTTTCTTCTTCCTTGGAGAAGTTTACTAAAACTTCCCTAACCGCTAGGGGAAGCTGTACGCCGTAACCGAATACCTTGGTTTTTTCCAAGACTACGCAAGTTATTAGTCCGGCAAACAGGGTGGGGATGGTCACTGGAGCCATTTGTAGGAAAAACTGCACAAATTCCCATCCGGCTTTCTCGGCAATGAGGAGATTTTGCGGCTCGCCCACTAAGGTACACACTCCGCCGAGTGCGGTACCGACAGCGCCGTGCATGATCAGGCTGCGCAAGTAGGCCCGGAACTGATCTAAATCCTCACGGTGATACTCGACCACATGCTCATCGTTGGAGTGATCGTGACTGTGGTGGTGATGGGGTTGTTGTGATGCAACCCGGTGATATACCGAATAAAAGCCAACAGCAACGGCAATCAAAACAGCTGTTACGGTAAGTGCATCCAAAAAGGCGGAAAGCACAGCTGCCACTGCGCAGAATAATAGTGACAATAGGCTTTTAGAATTTACATGAATAAGGATCTTGGTAAAGACAAATAGTAACAGGCTCTTCATAAAGTAGATGCCTGCCACCATAAACATTAGCAACAAGATAACTTCTATATTCTCTACTACCTCGTGGTAAACCGCATCAGTACTGGTCATGCCCATCAACACGGCTTCGATTGCAAGCAGTCCGCCTGGTTGCAATGGGTAGCATTTTAAAGCCATGGCCAGGGTAAAAATAAATTCCCCGATTAGCACCCAGCCGGTGATGAAGGGGCCGCTGACATAGAGTAGGAGAGGGTTTAAAAGTAGGAAGGCGGCGATGGTTAATTTGTACCAGTCCGGAGCCTCACCGAGAAAATTATCTGCAAAAGCCCGGCCAAAACCGCTTCCAGACGCGGTAATTGCATTGTTGTAGGTGTTCATCATTTACTTCCATGGTTTACCCAGTTAAGGGCCAAATTGGAGTGTTGGAATTGATTGGCGAATAGCAGTGATGTGCCTACTCCCCTGTCTCTTCCCCTTGCGGCAAAGCTGTTAATTTTTGTACTGGTTGTTTTTTGTGCGCAAGAACAAAATGCGTACAGACGCAAATATCAAAATAGCAAACGCTACTGGGTTTTCCGGAAAATTCAAGTAATTTAGGGCTGGCTGCCTTATTGCCGGGGGTTTTGTCGAATATTCGGTGGAATTTGTCTGCGGAAAGGTGGACTCTTTTCGCTATTGGTATAAATTGCCGTTTATTAGGCCTACTCCACAGGGGTTGGTTGTTTTTTGTTCGGTTACAGGAAGAATGTAGTGGTGCAGGCAAAAAGTGAATTGCGCAAGATCAACATCACTTCTGTCAATGTAGTCAAGGACGAGCTGGTTGTTGCAATAGACAATGCCGCCGCTCACCTGGATAAATTTGCAGCAGATACCACCCAGAAACAGTCTTTGGAGCAGTGTGTCGCTGTTCTTAGGCAAGTGAGTGGAGTGCTGCAAATGGTGCAACTCCATGCGGGTGAATTGCTAGCGCAGGAAAAGATCGCAGCTTTGACCGAGGTGCTGGAGGGGCGCCAACAGCCTACAGAAGAGCTGATGGAAGCCTTGGGTACGGGTTTTTATGTGCTGGGTCGTTATCTTGACTTCGTGCAAAACCGAGCGATTGCGCGCCCAGAGCTGTTAATACCTTTTATTAACAATTTACGTGCGGCGCGTTCCGAGCCTCCTGTGCCAGAGAGTCACTTTTTTAGCTGTAATCTAAGTGCTTCGATACCTGGCCTGGGGGCTTCGGCGGTAATGTCCGAAGATCTTCGCAGTTTTGTGCGCAGATTTCGTCATATGTACCAAGTTGGTTTATTGGCGCTGTTGCGTGGAAAGCCTCGGGGCCCCGCTTTCACGATGATGGCGCGAGCACTAGAGCGTATTGCCAGTATTACCACAGGCCGCCCCAATGGGCGCCTATGGCTGGTAGCTGGAGCGGCACTTAGCGGCATGGCTGCGGCTGAAATGCGGATCAGCCGTTCGCGGGTGATGGTTTTTAGTATGTTTGACCGCTGGCTGCGTGCATTACAGAAAGAGTGTGATACGGCCCTGGATCAACCGGCTCCGCCAATTCTTTTAAAAGAATGTATCTATTGGCTGGCTCTTTCACGCCCTGATAAAAGTGGAGAGAAACTGCTTGAAGCTTTTTCTGCGGAGGAACTCGAATACACTGAGGATGAACTGGAAAGAGAGCGCGCAAGCCTCGGTGGCCCTGGCGCAACGGCTATTGCTGCAGTTGCAGGTGCCCTTGATGAAGAATTGTCTAGTGTGCGGAGAATGCTTGATGACATCGAGATGATCGGTGTATCGGGTATTGATGAAGATGATGGCCTGACCACTACCCTGCAAAAGGTTGCCGGCACCTTACAAATGCTTAATTTCAGGCGGATTGGAGAGAGCCTGCGTAATGCCATAGCTGAATATCAGAGCGCAGCAGGTGCTGGTGGCTCCGTTGCGGATGCAGCGTTGCAAAAGCTTACAGGCCAAGTGCTCATGGTAGATAGTACTGTGCGGGCGTTAAAGCAAAGCACCAGTATTGATCTTGATGAGTACGGTCATGCGGATATTGCATTTGAGTGCAGCCAGCTGGCCGAGGCCGAGGTGGCAGTACTTAAAGAGGCGGAAGCGGGCCTTGCCCTCATCAAGCGAGCGCTGGCGGCCTATGCAGACTCTGGTTTTGATCACGGGCATATCCGCAATGTCTCCACCACTTTAAATTCCGTTCGAGGGGGGCTGATTGTGCTCAACCTCCGCCGTGCCGCGGCCGTGGTTGAAGGTTTGCTGAACTTTGTTGAAAGCTCGGTGGATAGGCATGATGCGGCCCCTGAGGTGGAGCAGCTGCTGGATATTTTTGCCGATGCGATTATTAGCCTGGAATACTACCTAGGCGAAGTAAAGCTACATCGCCAGGCAGATGTTCAATCTCTGAATCTTGCAGTGGAGAGCTTGGCAGCGCTAGGTTGTCCTGTTGAAACGGCCTAACTTGAGAAAGGAGTCACTTTTTGGTTGATCGCTTTGAGCCTGCCGCAAATGTTTGGGAGGCTCCCGAGTTCTCCCAGCAAATTATTGTAGCGGAGGGCCTGGTTCTCTGTAGTGGAGACCGGTTCATTCACGAGGTGGATCAATTGCCACCTACTACTGCTATCTCAAGCCACTATCTCGGCGAGCTGGGAGGTCGCAGTTGCGGTGTTAGAGTGCTTTCAGCTCAGTTTGAGATTCATGGGCATGACTGGCGTAACCTGCGTAGTCTGCTTACTTCGACAGAGGAGTATCTATTTGCTTTAGCTGGCCGAGCTCTGCAGGTGGCTTATTGGGATCGAGATCACCGCTTTTGCGGCCGCTGCGGCACAGAAACCCATTACCATTCTCTAGACCGGGCCAGGACCTGCCCAAATTGTCAGTTGACGGTTTACCCAAGAATTTCTCCCTGCGTAATCATGTTGGTTACCCGTGGGGAGGAGTGCCTACTCGCTCGCCATGCCAATCGAAGAAATATCACCTATACCGCGCTGGCTGGATTTATTGAACCAGGTGAAAGTGCAGAGCAGGCTTTAAGGCGAGAAGTCCGAGAGGAAGTTGGACTTGAGGTGGGAAAACTCAGGTACGTCGGTAGCCAACCCTGGCCTTTTCCGGGGCAGTTGATGTTGGGATATCTGGCAGAGTGGCAGGGGGGGGAGCTATGCCCCGATCCAAATGAGATTGAGGAGGCTCAGTGGTTCCACTATCGTTCGCTGCCAGCTATTCCGCCAGTGCAAACTTTATCTGGACAGTTGATTCATACGTTTTCCAATTTATTGGCAGGTGGATTGAAGCTGTAGACCTTCCGTTTTTAAGGAATTGGCAGAGAGGAGTTAAGTATCATCATGTATATCGTGATCACCTTCCTAATAGCGGTAGTGGCTCTGTTCCTCGTCTTTTGGGGAGCGAGGGTACTATTGAGTGGCTCTTGGGTGATGGGTTTTTTACGCGGCTCTGTAGGGCTGGTTTTCTTTGGTTTGGCCCTTTGGATCGTTTTGGTTGCTGCGGATGTATACAGTTATCGAAATCTAGGTAATGAACATAGCGTTGGCGTTGTGTCATTTAAAAAGATCGCGGAGCAGCAGTTTGAAGTGAAGTTTTCTGATGCCGATGGTATTTCGCAAAAATTTGAGCTGTATGGAGATCAGTGGCAATTGGATGCCCGTATGCTGAAGTGGCAAGGCCCATTGATACGCTGGGGTATCGAGCCAGCTTATCGCCTGGATCGCCTGAGCGGTCGTTATCTTACCTTGCAAGATGAAAGAGTACGCGAACGCTCTGTGCATCAAATTGATGGCACAAATTATGGGGTTGATATTTGGCAGTTTGTACGAGGGTTTGATAAAAATCTTCCTTTCGTTGATGCCGTCTACGGGAGCGCAACCTTTTTGCCGATGGAGGATGGTGCAGTTTATGAGGTGCGTATCAGTCACAGCGGCTTGTTGGCGCGACCATTAAATCAGCAGGCGACCACTGCCTTGGATGGTTGGCAGTAGGGCGGCTAAATAATTTTTAATTTGCATGGCAGCAATCTGGAGTATAAGTGGAATTTTTAATTGAATACGGCCTGTTCCTGGCAAAAATAGTAACTGTTATCGTTGCTCTGATGGTGTTGATAGGTTTTATTTTTGCTAATCGAGAGCAGCTTAAAGAGAGGGTGCAGGGGCACATCAGTGTTACTCGATTGAATGACCGCTACGAGCAGTTTAAAGAAACTTTGCTCGAAGCCGTTATGGAAAAACACGATTTTAATCAACGTAAAAAGCAGCTAGCAAAGGATAAGAAAGCTGAGGAAAAAGCCCTGGCTAAAAAACATAAAGCGGCGGCCAAAGAGAAAACCTCCAAAGAGGGCAATCTAGGCGGTGAGACGAAAGAGCCACAAGCTGATGCCCGTGAGGCAGAGAAAATCTCGGATTCGACAGATGGGCGCAAGCGTATTTTTGTCACCCACTTTAATGGCGACATCAAAGCCAGTGAGCTTTCGCGTTTGCGGGAGGAAATTACTGCAATTCTTCAAGTTGCAGAGGCTGGTGATGAGGTACTGCTCTGCTTGGAAAGCCCCGGAGGAATGGTGGCCAACTATGGTCTGGCCGCAAGCCAGTTGGCACGTGTACGTAGTGCGGGCATTCAGCTCACTATTGCAGTGGATAAAGTGGCGGCAAGTGGCGGTTATATGATGGCCTGCGTAGCAGACAGAATTCTTGCCGCACCTTTTGCAATGTTGGGCTCTATCGGTGTTTTGGCGCAGCTACCTAACTTTAATCGCTTGCTAAAGCGTCACGATGTGGATTATGAGCTTTTCACTGCGGGTGAGTTCAAGCGCACAGTAACCATGTTCGGAGAAAATACTGAAGAAGGGCGTGAGAAGTTCCAGAGTGATCTGGAGGAAATACATGTACTTTTCCAGCACTTTATCAGTGAGTACCGCCCCAACTTGGATGTTGCCAAGGTTGCGACAGGAGAAGTTTGGTTTGGGCAAAAGGCTCTGACAATGGGCCTTGTGGATGAGCTGAAAACATCTGATGAGTACCTGACAGATTGTGCTAAACATGCTGACCTGTTTCAGGTGGAATACAAAGAGAAGAAAAATATCGCCAAGAAAATGGGGTTGGCTGCTGAGGCCGGGGTAGAGTCGGCCCTGACACGTCTATTCTCAAGATTGAGCGCATGGCGTCATCACGCCCAGTAAGAGATGTCGACAAGGGCAATTTATAGGGAAGTTTGTCATTAGGATAAAGCAGGCATGAATAGTTCTCAGGAAAGGGAGTTTCGGGCCATTAGGGTGGAAGAGGTGGCCGCTGGAAAATTTGATCAACTACTGGTGAAGCGACATCTCCGAGATTTGCCCAATAACCCCTTGTTGCTTAGAGTTTCCTATTCCTCTCTGAACTACAAGGATGCTATGTCTGCATTTGGAAACCGCAGTATTACCAGAGAGTACCCGCACACTCCAGGGATTGATGCCGTAGGCTCAGTGCTCGAAGACCAAAGTGGTAAATTCACGCCAGGAACTGAACTCTTAGTCACAGGTTATGATTTAGGCATGAATACTCCCGGCGGCTTGGCGGAGGTTACTGCTATTCCCTCTGAGTGGGCTCTACCGCTTCCTGAGGGGCTCAGCGCCAGGGAATCTATGGCGCTTGGTACTGCTGGGTTAACCGCTGCCCTCTGTGTGGACCGGCTATTGGAGGCTGGAGCCATGCCAGAAGATGGTGAAGTATTGGTCAGCGGTGCTACTGGCGGAGTCGGGTCAATTGCGGTGGCGCTGCTGGCAAAGTTGGGCTTTCGAGTAGCTGCGGTGACCGGGAAACTTGAAGCGGCCGACTTTCTCGCTGAATTGGGTGCTTGGAAGGTACTTGACCGAGATACTTTAGCGCCATTTGCCAACAAGGCCATGGCTAAACCCTTATGGGCTTGGGCTGTAGATACAGTAGGCGGGGAAACCCTTTTTAATGTGGTTAAATCCCTAGCATACGGTGGTGGTGTAGCGGCATGTGGTATGGCTTCGGGCGCACAGTTTCATGCAAATGTATTCCCTTTTATTTTGCGAGGTATCAGTCTGCTGGGCGTTGATAGTGTAGAGCTGCCAGTAGAAAAGAAAGCCGCGGTTTGGCAAAAGCTAGCTGGCCCATGGTATATCGGCGATAAGCTAAAACTTATTGCGGAAGATATATCACTTGAACAGGCACCGGAATTTCTGGCACGGTTACACCGAGGCCATGGAATCGGCCGCTATGTCGTTAATATGGCACTTTAGATTTCTTGAGTATTTCAGAGTTTATTTGGAGAAAAAATTACAGCTGAACAGGCGATTGACAGTCATCTGCCTCTTTATATAAGTAATGGTGTTTGTCTGTGCCTGTGCTTTTCAATAGCCTTATAGCCAGTAGCGTGATTTATAGCCTGTTTCTGTTGGAAGATGACAGTGTCTCAAGGTAACGAAAAGTCCCTGATTCCGGTGCAGAACAGCGCGTTAGTGCTCTCGGGTGGTGGCGCCCGTGCTGCTTATCAGGCCGGGGTTCTCAAAGCCCTAGCAGAAGTTGTGCCCGAAGATAACCCGCGCCCTTTTAAAATTATTTGCGGCACATCTGCTGGCGCTATGAATGCCATGATGCTGGCCGCTCACCCAGGTACATTTAAAGAAGCGATCGAGAGTATGTGCTCGGTGTGGATGAACCTGAGTGTGGAGCGGGTGTACCGCACTAGCTGGTTTAGCTTAATAAGTAATTTATTGTCTATTAGCCGTTCGCTGTTTAATCAGGGTGTTGGGCGAGAAAAACCTCTTGCACTTCTCGATAATTCCCCCTTGCGTCAGCTTTTACTGGATGTAATTAATTTCGATAATATCCAAAAAAATATCGACGCAGGCCATCTACACGCAACTTGCATTAATGCGCTTTCATATAGTGAGGGCGAGTCGGTGAGCTTTTATCAAGCTGCGGATGGTGTGAGAGGTTGGCAGCGCTTTCGCCGGTTTGGAGTTTCCACCCGCTTGACGGTGGATCACCTGCTCGCCTCATCTGCAATCCCCGCAATTTTTCCTGCAGTAAAAATCGACGATATTTACTACTGCGATGGTGCAATTCGTCAAATGGCTCCCATCAGCCCGGCCTTACACCTTGGAGCTAAGCGTGTCTTTATCGTAGGTGTTTCCGATAACCGCTCTCCAGTTCACTGGGGTAGTCGGCGTAGCAATAATCAGGTTCATTCTCCCTCAATGGCCCAGATTACTGCTCAGTGGTTCAATGCTGCTTTTATTGATAGCTTGGAAGGGGATTTGGAACATTTGGATAGGGTTAATACCTTACTGGATTCTGTCGAAGAAGATAAATTTGCCGATCTCTCTCCTCTTCGGCCAGTAGAATCCGTGGTTATTGAACCATCGCAGAGTCTCGCCAGATTGGGAGGGAGAAAATTAAAGTATCTACCGCCGGCGTTGCGTTGGTTATTTCGCTCCACAGGCGCGACGCGGTCTGGTGGCGGAGTCTCCGCGGCAAGTTACTTGCTTTTTGAGCGGCCCTATATTGAGGAGTTGATTGAGCTTGGCTACCAGGATGCAATGTGGGAGAAAGATAAATTGAAATACTTTCTGCGTCCAACTGTTGAGATTTCTGAAGTGAGAAAGGGGTTGTTTGGCATTGGAGGGAAAAGTTTGGAGCGGGGGGCGCATGAAGGTCCAGAAAAATAGTTTTTGCATTATAGTTTATGGTTTGTAATAAAAATTGATCTGCTGGGGGCTACCTTTATCTCTAGTTATCGGGTTGTCAGGCTTACTTTTGGATAAGTCTGGTTTTTTTATGGAAGATAGGTTTTTTTGGTTTTGATGGCGGCGTCAAGCTTAAAGGCAAAGTCAAAAATAAATGCCCATAGCCTATAGCCCATTGTGATGCAAGCCGACATAAGGTCGAATTGCTAGATTTGGCGAAAGAGTTCGATCTTACCCATAAGACTTAAAAGATGCGTGGTGTGTTTAAGGATGCTTTTGATTAGTATAAGGGGGCCGTTTTCAATGGCGAAGAGGGTGCCGGGGGGGTAGAGTCAAATTCTAAAAGCCTAATGAGCACTATTATTAAATAGATATACCCTATAAAACCCTTCCCACAGGCATATTTTGGTCTTCAATGACCTAAGAAAGCGTAATGACTTTATGTCCCTCCGTTTAGTGTGGCGTATCTTGTTGCCATATGCCCCGTCCTGCTCCACGCTACAGTTAGATGTGATTTTTCTGAAATGATCATGCGGGTTGGGGGTTAAACTGATTTCCTGTCAATAGAGTGCTCAAGTAAGGTAGAAAAATTCAAGGTTGAATCTTAACTGTTTCTGGAGGGTGGGCGGTCGTTGGGTGTTATATCTTTCTGTTTTGGTTTTTTATCTCTTATTTTTTAAGTCTTGAGAAATTTTCTCCTAAAAAATATTTTCAGTTTGTTTTTAAGTGAGGTTTTATTGTGGTGTCGGGCTTAATGATTTTCTGGCTTATGGTGCCACCCCCGTTAAATTGATAAGGGCATGCTGCTGGTCAAGACTTTGGCTTATCCTTGAAGTGCTTGAACCTAGGGGATAAGTAATTGACGCCAAGTGTAAGGGTGTGCAAAATTGCCGATTTTGTACATTTGTACCATAAGCTTGGGGCCATTGGGGAAGCCAGATGTTTCATTTGAGCAATAGTAATGCAGTTCAGTACGTATTTAGATGGCTTATTTTATTGGGCTGTATTCTGCCTTTATCGCTCAAGGCTTCAAGTTTTGATTCCCAAGGCCAAGCTATTTATCTAAAGGATATCGATGGTGACGGTGACCTGGATTATTATGTCATCAGCAATAGCCGATATTTAATTTTACATGGAGATATTGCCACCCCGATTGCGTTGCCCCCCAGACCTTCATACGTGATATTTTCTGACGGAACTATTGCTCCGTATAGCGTGCCAGAAGATGAGCTGACTGGATTTGCAAGGCTTGAGGAAAATATTGATTTCTACTACGGTGATTTTGATGGTGATTCTGTAGTAGATATTCTGTTCAGGAGCCAAAATACTAACGAGCCACCTTTTGTAGTGGTAGGTGTTTTTGGTGATGAGGTTCCGACTTCTGTTGTTTCGTATTCGCGCTCTAGTGACCTCTCTGAATTACTAGCTGATTCTAATAATACGTTCTATGTTGATGACATTGATGGGAACGGACAGGACGATCTAGTTCTTAAGGGCAGAAAAGAATATCTCGTAGATACTGCCTTCCTTTCTAACGGAAGTCTTCCATCGATTGAGCAGGATATTGTTTCTTCGGGCGTAAAGACCCCCACAATGGCCGGTAGCTCTGCTGGTCAGTTCAGGGTTAATGAGTCAGGTAGTGCGACTTATTCGCTTGCTATAGCAGCAGGGGTGGGTACTGCCGGTGTTGTCCCTCAATTATCTTTAAATTACCAAGGTAATACAGGTAATGGGTTACTGGGCAAGGGGTGGTCTATTGGGGGACTTTCCGGAATTACCCGTTGCCGACAAACATTGGCCACGGACGGAAAAGCTTTACCTATCAGCTGGAGTCCTTCGGACAGGTTTTGTCTGGATGGCCAAAGGCTAATTAATGTTTCCAGTAAATCTTATGGTGCGGACGGCGCACAATACCGTACTGAGATTGATTCTTTTGTAAAAGTCACATCTCACGGCAGTATAGGAACTGGTCCTGCCTACTTTACCGTTGATAGAAAAGATGGCTCAACCAGTTGGTACGGTAATACAGCCAGCTCAAAGTCTTATGCCAATGTGTCAGAAGGTAAGGTTCTCTCATGGATGCAGAACGAATTTCAGGATAGCGTTGGAAATAGAATTGAATTCGAATATGAAGGTGATTCTGATAGTGGGAAGCGAATCCACGAAGTAAGATATGCATATGGAGCGGGAGCTAATGCGGCTTCAGTCCAGTTCACTTATTCGGATAGGCCTGATTACTTACAAGCTTACACTGCCGGGTATCTTTTCAATACAACGAAACGGCTTTCCAAAATCACGTCTGCCGCTGATGGTAATACCCTGCGTGATTATTATATAAATTACCAGCTGGTAGCTGATAATATCTCCAAGAATCAGACCTCTCTTATAGATAGTATTCAAGAGTGTGTAGGCAGTAATTGCTTACCAGCACTCACATTTGAGTGGTCTCAGTACTCTTTAAATTATGGAACTTCCAGTGGATCTGTTGATTTTACGGTAAACAAGAGTCGCTCTTTAAGAGATTTCCAATTTGGCGACTTTAATGGTGATGGATATCAGGATGTTGTCTGGTTGGAGATGGATACTGATAGTGCGAGTGATCAAGATCATCAAATAAAGTATGCTCTGTCAAATGGCGCGTATCTAGATCTTGCTACCTACTCAAATGGCCAAAAGTATTTATTCTCTGGGGCAAATGCAAACGAGGATATCAGCATTGCGGTTTTAGATTACAATGCTGATGGCCGTGCAGATATTGCTGTATATGATGACCGTTACGCCAGCAAAACTTGGCATGTCTATCTTTCTACTTATGTGGGTTCCCAATGGAAGCTTTCATCCGATCCAATAGATACCGGGGTTGGAGAGAGGGATGGCGTCTTTGTAGATGTCAACTCAGATGGTCTGTCTGATTTGGTTGTGGTGGCTGGCCGAACTTTACTCGTGTATCCTTTGCAGGTTGGTTTAGACCCAATTAGTTCCAAGACTTATTATCGGTATGGCTCAGCTAAAAGCTACTCATTACCGTTACCCTCCGATAAGTACGTAAGCCGTTTGACTAATTCCCCATTGAAAGCAGCTACTGCAGATTTCAATGGGGATGGGAATATTGATATTCTGATTGCTTTGGAAAAGCCTTATGTTAGTGGCTGTAAAGATTCTCTCAATAAAGTGTTGGACTTGGATCTTTGCCTTGATTCAAATGGGGATTTGAAAAGCGGTTATTCATATATTTATTCGGCAGGTCCTTCTGGGCATGCGGCTTTTGTATATAACGCTGAAACAGATAGCTACGACCTTTTTGCAAGCCTGGGAGGTAATACTGCAAAGTCTCATGTCGCAGCGGACTTTAATGGTGATGGTTTAACTGACCTGCTATTGCAGGAATCTTCTTCGTCAAATCTTTATCTCAGTACTGGGAAACAACTGGTAAAAGTAACCCCTAGCAGGTTTGCTTCAGAGCAAGCTGGAGCCCTGGACTATAACCAGGATGGGATGCTGGATGTTTACTGGCCTGATCATGATGCGGGATTGTTGCGGGTAGAACTTTGGGATCCCCAGACTTCCAGCTTTGGAAAGTCTATCTCTATTCAGACTGTGCCCAATAATGACGATTACCTACACATCTTTGCTGATATCAATGGGGATAATCAGCCGGATTATCATAAGATAAGCGATGAAGGCTTTTTAACATCCTATGTATCCAACTATGGGAACTCTGCAAATAGGGATATTCCCAACAAGGTATTAACCAAAATTGACAATGGGCTGGGTAATACCACTGATATCTCCTATACCAGCACCATTAGGAGTTGGTTCTATAGTCGCCTTGAAATGTCGAAAACCCTTGAAGGTAAGGAGTGTACTACTACTCCGTCTGAGAGAGATGAGAACGGCGTAGAGATCCCCGGAAGTACATATTGTTATCTAAAGCAGGCCGCTAACACGGCGGACTTTTATACTGCACTGAATGGTCCATGGGTCCTTCCGGAGGATAGTGTCACCCTAGGAAAAGATACACCGGTTCTCGATGTGTTGATACCGATGTACTTAGTTTCTAAAGTGGAGAGTACTTCTCCAGCTGCCGGCTCCTCTCCCGGTGCTGTTGATTACACGGCGAAAAGTGCTGTTTCGTATGAATACGCACAGATGAAACTGCAGGCTGCTGGGCGAGGGATGCTGGGCTTCCAGAAGATCTCCACAACTGATGAGCAAACGGGTGTAGAGACATCCACTTACTACCGCCAGGACTACCCGTTCACTGGTATGCCCTTGCAAACTGAGGTTCGGTCTGCCTCAAAGGCATTGATACGAAAGGCTGCCAATACCTGGAGCTTGAAGGGTTGGAATGGTTCTGACACCTCTGTGTATCCTTATCAGCCATATCTAGAAAAGGTAGTAGAGGAAACCTATTCTCTTGAAAATAACGGAAGTTCACATGGTGAGCACCTGCAAACCGTTATCACAGAGAATAGTTATGATAATGATGGAAACGTTACCTCAATAAAATTAAGAACTATTGATGAGGCCACTGGTGAGCAGTTTATTAAAAATACACTCAACTGCTTTGGCGGTTCTATGGCTGTCCATCCGAGCTCACTTTGTTCCGGTGGCACTAATTGGGAGTCAGAAAAGGGGCGCTTGAGCTTTACCAGGGTAATCAACAGCCGCCCGGGCCAGGCAGATCATGTTCGTGAATCTGCCTTTACTTATCATACCGTTGGAAGTTTAAAGGGCCTGCTCCTTACTGAGGTTGTTGAGCCAAATAATACTGAGTTTACGCAAACTACTACTTATGAATATGATGGCTTCGGTAACATTCAGAAGAAGACTTTGAGCGCAGAGGGTGAACAGAGTCGCTATACACGGACTGTTTATGATATTTCTGGGCGTTTTGCGAATAAGAATTACAATAGTCTTGAGCATTTAACAGAAGAAGTAATCAGTCGAAATGCATATGGAGCGCCCTTGGAAGTTCATGGGCTGAATGGCTTTAAGAGTTACTTTAGCTATGACGTGTTGGGCCGTGAGACTTATCGCTACGATAACTCTGGAGCGGATGCACGAACTCAATATTCACTCTGTGGTTCAGGTTGTATTACCGGTGCAAAATATAAGGTTGTAAAAAGTAACAGCACTGGATCTACCTCTGTCGAGTATATGGATGCGCTTGGAAGAGCAATTCGTACAGAAACTCAGGGTTTTGATAAAACTATTTATATTGACCAGGAATATGACAGTCTTGGCAGGGTGAAATATGTCAGCGAGCCTTACTTTTCTGGTAATGGCCGGGTTTGGAGTAAGACTGAATATGACCTGTTAGGGCGAGCAGTAAAAGTTACTGCACCTGATAGTTCGCAGTCCTCAGTCATTTATGATGGTCTCACGACTGTTACAGTAAATGATAAGGTTCAAAAGAAAACAGAGAAGAAAAATGTTCTCGGGGAGTTGGTAGAAGTTATTGATGCGCTTGATGGTCGTATCAGCTATGAATACGATAATCAGGGCAATCTTCATAAAGCCCACTCTTGGGGACTAACAAATTCGGCAGGAACACATGTTGAAGAGAATGATGGCCTCACCTATCCAATTTCTGTTGTAATTTACTACGATGATTTGGGCCGCAAGACCAGGATGTATGATCCAGATAAGGGTGAGTGGTCCTATACCTATACCAAGTATGGCGAAATCGAAACCCAGACCGATGCCAATGGTCATAAGGTCGAGTTCACTTATGATACTTTGGGGCGCAAAAAAACTCGTATCGATCGCCGCAATGGCAGCACTATTACCGGTAATGTAACTTGGCATTACGATACCGCCAGCAATGGGGTGGGGCAGCTCGAGTTGGTGGAGGACTCCATTAGCGGCTACCAAGTGCTCTATCAGTACGATGGTATTGGCCGTAACAATACACAACTGGTGGATTTCGATGGTACTGGCCCGCAAGTGGCTTATGTGACTACCACAGAGTTTGATAATTTTGGGCGTATAACTAAAACCTATGATGCTCTAGATGATTTATTGGTTGATAGTCAGTCTGGCACTGAAAACCATTACAACAGTTATGGGTACCTTGAGAAGATCACTGATCTGGCTTCGGGGGATTTGGTTCAACAGGTGTTAGAGCATACTGCCAGGGGGCAATTAAAGCGCCAGCTATTGGGGAATGGTGCAACGAATGCTTACGGATATGATAATGAGACTGGATATTTGTTGACTCAGACCTCAGATGTATTGGGGATATTCGGTGTTCAGAATATTAGTTACAGCTGGGATACTCTTGGGAATTTGAGAAATCGCCATAACCAGAGTGGCAGTAAAGATCTCAGGGAAAGTTTCTGCTACGACGCCTTAAATCGGCTGGTGAAGAGCCATATCGGCTCGGGTGACTATAACTGCTCAGGATTGGCCTCTTCTCAGCAGGATCTGCGTTACAACACTATCGGTAATATTGTCTATAAAGCCGGTGTTGGTGATTACACATACGGAAATAATGCGGGCCCACACGCCGTTACCTCTGCTGGAGGTGTCGCCTATCGCTATGATAACAATGGCAATATGGTTTCCGATGATTTTGATGGTGGTCGTAAAATTGAGTACACCACCTTTGATAAGGTAGAGCGAATCGAGAAAGGAAACCATATAACTGAGTTTCTCTATGGTACTGAGCGTTCTCGTTACTACCGTAAGGATACCAATGGCACAACTGGTGAAGTCACTGAAACCTGGTATATCGGCAACATCGAGCGTATTGAAAAGTCCTCCAACCCTGGTGAAATCCAGTGGAAGCGTTACCTTGCGGGGACAGCGATCTATACCCTGACTACAAACTCTAACTATGCAGTACAGTTTACAGAAAAAGTATTCCAGTACCTGGATCACCTGGGCTCAGTAGACTTGCTCACCGATGAGGGCGCAAATGTAATTCAGCAAATGTCCTTCGATGTGTGGGGGCAGCGCCGCAATTCTTCGGATTGGAGTGCGCTGAGCCAGTCTAGCCTAGCTGGCTTTGATACCGTCAATACTACGCGGGGATATACCGGCCATGAGATGCTGGATGCAGTAGGGCTCATTCATATGAATGGGCGTATCTACGACCCAAGGCTGGGGCGCTTTATGCAAGCGGATCCGTTTGTCCAGGCGGCAACGGATACCCAGATGTATAACCGCTATTCCTATGTGCGTAATAATCCCCTGAATGCTAGTGATCCTAGTGGTTATTTTCTGTCTATCCTGATAGACCAAGTTATAATCAAATCTCTGCCGGCCCCTGTAGCAGATATGGTTCAGTTATTTGGATCAATTATTACTAGCATATACTGTGGGCCTTGTTCGATAGCTTTTAATGCCTATTTTTCAGCTCAGCGTGGCTATGCTGCTACCGGTGATTTCGGTGCTGCCATGAAAGCAGGGCTTGTTTCCGGTGCGAGCTCGGCGGCATTTTACGGTATCAGTAATGCAACTGGCCTTACTGGAGGAGAGCGTATCTTTGTTTCGGCTGCGGTAGGCGGAATAGTTTCTGAACTCCAGGGGGGTAAATTTGGACACGGCTTTGTATCTGCAGGTTTATCAGCCTGGGCGGGTCAAAGTGAGACTTTCGGGGGGGGGGGTGGTCCCACACCGGAGGGAGCAATTGTGGCAATGCTTATTGGAGGTACGTCTACTGCAATCTCGGGTGGGAAATTTGCAAATGGGGCGGTTACTGGAGCTATGTCATATGTAGCTTCTTCCATCAGGCAAGTGGGGACTGAAGGAGATGGAACTGTACCAACACCTTCCCCTGTTTTAGCTGGTAATAAAGAAAAGAGAATGGCTCTTGATGCAGAACTGGCGACAATTAATGAGAGTGCTGCACAAGAAATAGCAGATAATCCGGATGGGGTTGCTCAATGGCTGCATGACAAAGCTTACGGGATTTCCACAAGATATAAAGTGGAGCTTGGTGCGGGAGTTCGTAAATATGGGGATGGGTATGGTTTTGATCAAGTGGTAACAAGCTATCATATTGATAGTGTTTCCATTGGTAGAACTCCAAGAAGTGCTGGTTGGGCTGGGAGGTGGCATACTCATCCAGCTTCAGCCAGCAAGTTTCATTCTTGGGATTTAAGATACCCTATAATGTTTGGGGTTAATGGGTATCTTTCGAATCAACAGAGTTTATATAAGTTTAATTGGTCCTCATTCAATAACGCAATGAGCAAAGCACTACCTGTTTCTGCAACTAATGCACAAATAGGGAGATTTATCAAAGACGTAAAATCTAACGGAGGAGCCCCCTATGTCAGTGAGCTCTAAACTTTCGGTTTTATTACTATTCTTTTGTAGTAGTGCTCTCGGATATGAGAGTCTAACCACTGAGGTTAATTTTTTCTCTTTAATGGCATCTCCGGCAAAATATAAAAATAGAGATGTTGATGTGGTTGGTGTGCTGGGGCTCGGATATGGACGAGAAGGGCATCTCTATTTCTCGAGGGAGCAGTATGAGGCAGGTATTACAAATAATGCCATTAAGGTAATCCTCCCAAAGGGGTTTCAATGCTCCGGGAGCTGCGGAAAATACTATCTTTTATCCGGTACGGTGAGGGTCGACAATGGAGGGCAGTTAAGGTTTATAGATGATGTGCAGTATATTGTTTGGGCTGGTAATTATCTGTGGCCGGCTGAGAGAAAGATAGAAGAAGAGAGTGATAAGTAGGTTTATATTTGGTGGTAAATGATAGTGCCAGTTGAGTCTTATAGTAAGATGTTTAGGGCTCTCAGGTTTTTCTGAAGCCCTTTCTCCATTCCTTATTGCTTTCCCTATATATAATAAAAAACAATTACCGCATACGTAGTCTGACAAATTCAGCTGCACTACCTATGCAGGAATCACTTGTCTGAAAGTCGATGGTACGGTTTGCCGCCTGGGCTGCTAGGGCGATAGATAGCGCGTGGGAACAGTAAGAATTTTCCGTTGAACAGGCTATGATGGCATTGTACTTGGCGCAGGACGGTTGCTTATTCATTGATTCCATCAAGTGGATATAAACCATATTGCCACTAAGAGCCTCTACCAGGCGAACAGCCTTATCTTCGTCATCCAGTGCAAAGGCGCCGGTGGAGATGGCTGATAATACACACAGGCCGGCTAATTTTTTGATTGTGGTTTTGAATTTCATTTTTTACTCGTTAGTAGTTGGTTTTTCTGTAATTGGTTATTGGAATTTTGCTGGAAAATTGGCATTACGAGCTAATAGAGGGTTCTCGGTTGCCCAAGTCTTTAATTGGTGAGATTCCAGTTTAACTTACCCAGTAGTTCTGAAAATGTCCCTTTAGGTGTCATATTAATCTCAAATACCGTTTCACTTATCGGGTGCATTATTTTAAGTTTGGATGCATGCAGTAACAATCGTGCGCAATCATATTGTCTGGCAAAAAACCGGTTGTGTGAAGACTTCCCATATTTGGGACAACCGATAAGTGGGTGGTGGATATGCTTGAAGTGCCTGCGGATCTGGTGGCGGCGGCCGGTTTTTAGTTGGATTTCAACCAGGGAGTAACGGCTGGTGGGGTATCGATCTACTTCATAGGGTAGCTCAACGGTATCCAGTCGGCGGTATAGGGTGATTGCTGACTTGCGTGGTAGATCAGTTTTGGGGCGCTTGCGTTGATGTTTGAAATCTGCGACAGGTGGTAGAGGGTAGTCGATAACTCCCTGTTCAGGGCAATAGCCCCGGCATACTGCGAGGTATTTTTTGATGGAGTTTTCGCTTTCCAGCTGTTGCTGTAAAAGGGTGGCCATCTCACTACTCTTGCCAAAGATAATAATCCCAGAGGTAGGCTTGTCCAGGCGATGTACAGGGTACAGGTGGTGACCGCTCAAGTCCCGCAGGTATTGAAGTAAAATACGATTTTCGTTGCGGTCTATTTCTGAGCGGTGCACGAGCCAGCCCTCTGGTTTAAATGTTGCCAGAAGGTAGTCATCCTCGAAAATGATTTCAGGTTCGTTGTTCATCCGTAAATAATATGTACCATATCGCGGGGGCATTGTATGGCGGTATGGCAATCATTGCATCTGGAAATGTTTAGCTGCCTTCTTTTAGAGTTGTGGGGAATAATTTTCTAATAAATAATAAATTTTAAGGTTGACAGGCCTGAATTAGCGAATAAACTGCATGGGTAGTTTAGTAACCATTTAGTTAAACGTGGACAGCAACCACGAAGGAGCCATGAAATGCGAAATGTGGATATTAACAACCTGTTTTTTTGATCGCTTTTCATGTGCATCTGCTTGAAAAGTGATTGAGCTTTTCAAGCCAGAATTCTCTAGAGCCCTGGCATTTGCCGGGGCTTTTTTGTTTAGGGCTTTGGAGAGCTTTTAATGATTTATTGGATCAATCCAAGGACTCTATATGCCTGTAAAAATTGTGCTAAATAAAAATGCACAGCAAGGTAGTGTGCCGGTAAAAATATATACCGATGAAATCGAGCCGCAGGCCTTGCAGCAGCTAAAAAATATTGCTCAGTTACCAATCGTACACTCCCATATTGCGGCAATGCCGGATGTGCATTTAGGAAAAGGGGCAACCGTTGGTTCTGTGATCCCAACAGTAGATGCGGTAATCCCATCAGCGGTAGGGGTGGATATTGGCTGCGGAATGAATGCGGTGCGAACTTCGTTACATGCCCATCAGTTGCCAGACAACCTGAAAGCATTGCGGGAGGCCATTGAGGTGAAAGTACCCATTGGACAGGGTCGTCACAAGATGATCAGTGCCAGGGAATCTGCCTGCAAACTTTTAGCTCCCGGTGTGGATAGGTTGTTTGAAAAACATCCTGGGCTTTTTAAAAAGCTGCATCAGCCACAGAAAACATGGGTTACCCAGATGGGGACCCTGGGTGGCGGCAATCATTTTATTGAAATTTGTCTGGATGAAAATAATGCGGTTTGGGTGATGCTGCACTCAGGCAGTCGAGGTGTTGGCAATGCTATTGGACAGCACTTTATCCAGTTGGCTCGAAAGGATATGGCAGGACATGTACGTAATCTGCCAGAAAAAGATTTGGCTTACTTTTCCGAAGGTAACCACCATCTTGATGATTACATCGAGGCGGTAAGCTGGGCCCAGGAGTACGCTAGAGTTAATCGGGAAGAAATGATGAAGTTGGTTTTGAATTGTCTCAAAAATCATCTGCCAAAATTTACGCTCACCAGTGAGGCAATCAATTGCCATCACAATTATGTCGTGCGCGAACGCCATTTTGAGCAGGATGTTTTTATTACCCGTAAAGGGGCGATCAGTGCGAAAAAAGATCAGCTGGGAATTATTCCAGGCTCAATGGGAGCCAAGTCCTATATTGTGCGTGGACGTGGTATTGCCGAATCATTCCACTCATGCGCTCATGGAGCTGGCCGCAAAATGAGTCGTAGCGCAGCGCGCCAGAGGTTTACCAGGCAGGATCTTGAAGAACAAACTAGGGGTGTTCAATGCCGTAAAGATAAGGGAGTGATTGATGAAATTCCGGCGGCCTATAAAGATATAGATCAAGTTATGGATAATCAGTCAGACCTTGTCGAAGTGGAGCATACCCTGCGTCAGGTAATATGTATTAAGGGGTAGACTTCTAGTTTGTAGCAGTTTTGAAAAGGAGTTATTTGATGTGGCATAAGCCGGTTACTTGGCTGAGACTAGCAGGAAAATACCTTGGCTGTTGGCACTTGGCTGCCAAAATTTTCGATAAAGGAGAATGTATATGAAAAAAAATCCACCTAAGGGGAGTGGGAAAATTCGCAATTATATCGCGCGTAATCCACTTATGGGGAAGGGCGGTGCGCACGTTAAAGCAAAGTCAGGAAAACGTTTTCTAAATAAACAAAAAATGAGGAAGGAGGTGCGGGAGTGGAGGGGCTCCCGCGATACTTACTCTCTTGTAGTTGCAGTTCGTTTTAATTTGCCACTGACTCTTGCCGGTTTTTAGGTTCTGCCTTCTTCAGGCCATCCGGGGAGCGCTTCCAGATACACCCACTTTTTTTTATAGAGTTTGAACAGGGATACTTCATGAATTACATGTTCCTGCTCATTTTCTGAATACCACGCCTTAAACTCTACCACCGATCTCTTCAGGCCAGCTTTGCTTTTAATAACCTCCAGTCTCGTCCACTGGGTCTCCAGGTCCTCCTGGCGAAGATCCGGACAGGTGTCTGGATGCCAAGTTTTGCGCAGATAGGCCAGGTTTCCCATCGCATAAGCACAATAACGGCTGCGCATCAGGTTCTCTGCAGTATTTGGATAGGCTTGCCCAGAGAGGAAGAGGTTGCAACAGCTCTGAAATTTCTTACCTGAGCCGCAGGGGCAGGCGTGATCCGTCATAAGTAACTCCGTAATCGGGGGCGCTCACTTTCACTGGTTCGGTCAGCGCGTTTCGTAAACACTTTTTAACCTTGCTTGACGGTGACAGAGGGTAGCATAGCTTGATCTTTTGCTGAGGAGCGTTAAGATACCGACCAGCCGGTTGGTTTGTTGGGTAATCCCGGGAGGTCATGTGTCCAGAGTCGATAAATCTGCCATTGTCCGTGCTGCCGAAGAGGTGGTGCGAGAGAAGGGGGCACGCAAGCTCACTCTCGATGCAGTGGCTACCCAGTGCGGGTTAAGTAAGGGTGGTTTAATTCATCACTTCAGAACCAAACAGTCTCTTCTCAAAGCGATGTTGGAGGCAGCGATTGCCAGGGAAGATGCCAGTGCTGAAGCTTGCACCAAAGCTGGCGGTGACTTGTTGACCTCTCGGCTTAGTTCCATTTTTGAACTAATGGAAGATGATGAAGGCTTGCCCCGTTCATTGCTTGCAGCAGTAGCCGAAGATCCGGCGCTCCTGGAACCAGTTAAGGTTAAGGAGGCTGAATTGCGCAGTGAAATCTCCCAAACCTACAAAGACTCCGAGTTTGCACAGCTGTTGATTCTCGCAGCCCAAGGTATGTTCTTTGGGCGTGTGTTGGGTGTGGTGGAGCCAGAAGATCCGATGCTCACCCGTTTACGCGAACGTTTGTTGATGCTTTCTGCAGATCTCACCTGATTTTTTTCTTAAACACGCTTTTTGGATGACGAATATGAAATTGTCGGTAAGTTCTCGTGCCCCACTAGCCCTGCTTATGGCAGCGGTGGTCATTCTTGCGGGTTGCTCCGGCTCGGAGAAAGAAGAGCAGCGCGCTGAGCGGCTGTGGCCGGTGAAAGTAGCCACCGTTCAGAGCACCAATAAAGTGGCAGACCGCCAATTTGCAGGCAGGGTAAAAGCTGTGCAGAGCGTGGACCTTTCTTTTCAGGTTGGCGGTAAGCTCGATAAGCTAAATCTTCGAGAGGGCGAAATCATTCCTAAAGGCACTTTGATTGCCGAGCTTGACGATCGCGATTACCGGCGCCGGGTAAAGGAAGCTCGGGTAAATGTAGAGCTTCTGGAGAAAACATTGAATCGACAGCGCTCACTGGCAAGTTCGAAAGTGATTTCCCAGCAGCAGCTCGATGAAACCGAGAGTAACTTTGACCTTGCCAAAGTAACCCTGGAAAGAGCGGAACAGGATTTAGCTTATACCAAGCTGACGGTTCCCTTTGATGCGTTGGCAACACGGCAGCTTGTCGAGAATTACACTAACGTTCAGCCAGGCCAGCCCATTGTGCGCTTACAGAATATTTCTGAGGTGCGTATACAAATTTCTGTGCCGGAAAAAATGTTGGCTACTGTCAACGAAGAGCAAATAAGCTCAGTGTTAGCGGAGTTTGAGTTTCTTCCGGGTGAGCAGTTTGCTTTGCAATACCGTGAACACCAAGCGGAAGCCGACAGTGTAACCCAGACCTACGCGGTAGAACTGGGGATGCCGCGACCGCAGAATGTTCAGATTCTTCCTGGTATGACTGCCCGAGTGACGGTCAAAATGAAAGAGGGCAGCGGAGATTTTTGGATTCCTCTGGCGGCAGTGCAGAGCAATAGTGATGGGAAACCCTATGTCTGGCAAATTAATAAAGATCAATCGGTTTCCAAAGTTCAGGTGGCTCTTGGTCGTACCAATGGTGAAGCCGTACAGATCACTAAGGGCTTGTCAGCAGCGATGAAGTTGGTAGCCGCGGGCGGTCAGCATCTCTATGACGGTGCAAAAGTTCGCAATTATGTACAGCACTAATTTTTTGCTTGAGAGCTCTGGCCCTGTGAACAGGGGGGAAATGTTGTGAAGATTTCTGATACATTTATCGAAAAGCCGGTTTATAGCTGGCTACTAATGTTGATTTGCCTGATCGGCGGACTCTGGGGGCTTTCGGATATTGGCCGCCTTGAAGACCCTGCCTTTACCATTAAAGAAGCGCGAGTGTATACCTTCTATCCCGGCGCCAGTGCACAAAGGGTGGAAGAGGAGGTTACTGAAAAGCTTGAGGTCGCTATCCAGCAAATGGGACAGCTGGATAAGGTTTCCTCTACCTCTAGTCCGGGAATGTCAGAAATCCGTGTAGAAATTAAGGATCAATACGCCTCCGCAGAACTGGCTCAGGTATGGGATGAGCTGCGTCGCAAAGTTAATGATGCCCAAAGTGACCTTCCCAGTGGGGCATATCCCTCGGTGGTCAATGATGACTTCGGTGAAGTCTACGGTATTTATTATGCGATTACCGGTGAGGGTTTTTCCCTGACCGAAATGCGTGAAATCACCAAAGCGATTCGTCGTGAATTGCTCGGTGTTGAGGGGGTGGCGAAAGTTTCCCGTTCTGGAATCATTGATGAAGTCGCCTATTTGGATATTGATGAGTCCCGACTCGCTCAGTTTGGTTTCTCTCTCGATGATCTAGCCCAGGTTCTGCAATCGGAAAGCTCCACACAGAAAGTTGGAGAAATCGGTGGTCAGGATTTGCGCACCCGTATCGTAGTGGATAATCCTGCAAGTGACTTGGAAGCAATCCGTAATATTCTTGTGGGCGTACCTGGTTCAACGGCAATGTTGGCCATCAGAGATATCGCAGATATCTCCCTAGGTTACGATGAAAGCCCTAGCTTTATCGCCCGTTATGATGGAAATCAGGCGGTATTACTTGGTATAGCGGGAGCTGAAAATACCAATATTGTTAATGTTGGTAAGGCTGTAGAGGCCAAGCTTGAGGAGATAAAACAGGCACTGCCGCTGGGGGTGGAAATTCACCCGGTTTATGCCCAGCACCAAGTGGTAGAAGAGAGTGTCGATGGCTTTCTGTTTAATCTCGTCTCTTCAGTTGTGATCGTTACCCTCGTACTCTGTGTATTTATGGGCTGGCGCTCTGGCGTGGTGGTGGGTACCGTGCTTGGTCTTACGGTTCTGGGTACCGTATTAATAATGAACCTGTTTGGTTTGAACCTGCAGAGGATTTCTCTTGGTGCCCTCATTATTGCCATGGGTATGTTGGTTGATAATGCTATCGTAGTTGCAGAAGGCATGTTGATGGGGGTTCAACGAAATGAGGAGCCCAAGAGTGCTGCCAGCCGGGTAGTGCGCCAAACATTCTGGCCGCTTTTGGGGGCCACTGTAATTGGTATTATGGCTTTCTCTGGTATTGGACTGTCTGACGATGCCACCGGTGAATTTCTCTTCTCTCTGTTTGCTGTGATTGGGATTTCATTGCTGCTCAGCTGGATTCTCGCTGTAACTGTAACGCCCTATTTGGGGTATCACCTGTTCAAACCCGGTAAGAATTCAGATTCTGAAGACCCCTATAATGGTCGTTTTTACAACATGTATTCCGGAGCCTTAGCAGGAGCATTAAGGCATCGTGGCCTCACCATCGGCTTACTCGTTGCTGTTACATTAGTAAGCTATTTTGCTTTTGGGTTTGTAAAGCAGGGATTCTTCCCCAACTCCAATGCACCGCTGTTTTATGTGAATTACTTCTTGCCACAGGGCAGTGATATCAATCGTACTGATAAGGCTCTTCAACAGGCAACAAAGTATTTTAAAGAGCAGGATGAGGTGGTTTCGGTAACGGCTGTAGCTGGTCGGGGAGCCGATCGCTTTATGCTCACTTATGCTCCTGAACCGCCCAACGCTTCCTATGGTCAGCTAATTGTTCGCACTGAGAATCGCGAGCAGATCGCTCAACTGATAGCGAGGGCAAAGGCGCAGTTACGTGAAGAGCAGCCTGAAGCATTGATTACCTTTAAGCGCCTGGTGTTTGGCCCTGGTGGTGGTGCCGATGTGGAAGTGCGAATTTCTGGTCAGGATTTTCAGACCTTGCGTGCGCTTGCCGTAGATGTTGAGCAACAGTTTCGCGAGAAGGGCCTGGAAGATATTCGCCATGATTGGCGCAGTAGAGAGCCGACTATCCATGCGCACCTTGATGATGAGCGTGCTCGCGTAGCTGGTGTCACGAATACCGATATTAGCCGGATGATTCAATTTGCCTCTGCCGGTTATACCGTGGGTGATTTTGAGAGCGGCGATCGTATTATCCCTATTATTGCGCGAATGCCGGAAGGGGATAGGAACCAAGTGGGTTCCCTTGAGGATCGTTTGGTCTGGAGCCCTAACGAGCAAGGGTATATTCCGGCGGGACAGTTGATCACGGATTTTGAGGTTACTGCAGACGAGGGCCTGATCCAAAGGCGCGATAGGGTTCCGACCATCACTATCAGTGCCGATGCTCCGGAAGGTGTTACTGCTATGGCCGCGTTTGGGAGAATTCGTCCCTGGGTAGAAAGTATGCAGTTGCCACCAGGCTTTAAAGTGGAATTTGGTGGTGAGTATGAAAGCTCTACCGATGCACAGAAGTCACTGGGTAAAGGCTTGCCGCTTGGCTTCCTAATCATGATCCTGGTATCGATCTTGTTGTTCGGTACTGTACGTGAACCCGTGATCATCTGGTTGGTAGTTCCCATGTGTTTGGTGGGCGTAGTTGTAGGCTTGTTGGCGACGGGGCTACCTTTCGGATTTATGTCACTTCTTGGTGTATTGAGTTTATCCGGAATGCTGATTAAAAACGCTGTGGTTTTGGTCGATGAGATCGAAGTACAAACACATGCGGGCTTGCCAAGACTCACTGCTATTCAACGTGCTAGCGTAAGTCGCTTGCGTCCGGTCTTCCTTGCAGCTGTGACCACTATTTTAGGAATGTCGCCACTGCTATTTGATGCTTTCTTTGCGGATATGGCCGTAACCATTATGGGGGGGCTGGGTTTTGCCACTGTGCTTACGCTGATTGCTATTCCTGTTTTCTACGCGGTCTTCCACAAGGTTAAACCTAATGAGGTGGAAGGTAATCTAGATGAGATGAATTTAAAGTCGCAGCCAGCCCCTGCTAAAGAGGTTGTCTCTGTATAGTGCGATGAGCCTGCGTTGATGGTGGGTAATTCGAGATCCTGCGCAATGCCTTTTTGAGTATTGCGTGGGATCATCCTTCCTTTCCCAGATACTAGTGGTTTCTAACTGCCTCCGTTGCGCCGGTTCATACACTTATCTTTTCCTTTCGCTGTTTGTAGGTAATTAATGGTTTCGTTTTTACCTCAGTTTGAACCGGTACATACAATCCCGATCAGTTTTCTAGTAATCTAAAGATCTGATTTGATTGGTAGTTGATGTATGAGTGTTCGGTCAATTTCAAGATTTTGTGTGTGCTTCTTTTTATTTTCTTTCAGCTTTTCTGCTCTGGCGATTAGTTATGAGAGATCAGAGTGGTTACCCAAGTGGTCTGATACAGATAGGGATTGCCAAGATACCCGACATGAGCTGTTGATACGGTACTCCCTTTCGCCAGTTACTTATACTCGCGCCAACGGCTGTAAGGTGGATACTGGGTTGTGGCTAGATCCTTATACCGGCAATTTTTACAGCAAAGCTTCTGATCTGGATGTGGAGCATATTGTGCCCCTTAAGTGGGCTCATGATCACGGAGGAGCTGGGTGGAGCCGCGCAAAGAAAAGGCGCTTTGCTGAGGATATCGATAATCTCTGGTTGGTGGATGATGGCCGCAATCAAAGTAAAGGGCACAAAGGGCCTGATGAGTGGATGCCACCCTATGCGCCCGTCGGTAAAATATATGTTCAGCGATTTATTTCTATCGTAGAGAAATATGGACTGAGCCTGAGTCGAGATGAATCTCGCAAACTACGCACAATAGCGAGTGAGGGCTAGCCAGTCTAAATGCCAACTGGCACATTGAGTGGGGAGTGTCGTCCCGGTGGTACAATTTCGGGCAGGACTTTGCCTCTAATTGGAAGCATGGATGGTTATGCGGGACTCCTCCAAGTTGTTGGTCGAATATTTCAGACGCTGCTATCAGGCGGATAGTCATGATTTATCACTGAGTAATATTGCCCGGCTAGCGGGTAATCGCCGGGTATTTTTCAGAGAGCGGGACTTTTTAGCCAGTGGAGAGTTACCCAGAGTGCCATTGGTGGGGGCCTCGGCTACTAAGCTCGTAGAGCTAACGGATGCTTACCGAAAAGAGCGCAGTTTAATCTATTCGGTGTTCTTTATCTCTGGTGAACTCCCGAGCCAGCTGGGGCTTAGTTCCAAGCGTCAATTGTGTGCCCCGCTATTGTATTTTCCTGCCCGTCTTTGTTCTGACGAAGAGTATTTTGTGGAGGTCAACTCGGCTGATCTCCATATCAACCTTCCACTGCTGCGCTTGATCCTTAAGCCGGATATAGACTCGAGAGTGACAGATAGCTTCCCTATACCGAGCTTTCCGCTGGATAGTCCCCAGGTGGCAGCCATGGGGCGCTGGCTGGTACAAAACAGTCGGTTAACCGGTATTGAAGAGATTAGTCGCTGGCCGAATCTACAGGCGGTTGATTGTGATGAGTTCGGTAGGGCTCCAGCTCTGGCAATAAGTAGTGCTTGCGCCCTCATTCTGGCTGATAGGTCGCGGGGATCGCGAGGTGTCCTTCATGAGCTGAAACTTCTAGGCCGAGAACGAAACTTTTCTGCTCCATTAAATTTGGCCCTCGGGGAGGAAGTTGTTGATTTCCGGCAAAGTGATAGTGAGCCGGAGATGTTGCCGGGACTTTTGAGTGAGGCTCAGGAAAGGGCATTGCAAAATGCTGCGAAGATGCCCTTGAGTCTGGTTTCCGGCCCGCCAGGCACCGGTAAGAGTTTTACCATTGCCGCAATGGCGATTGACCAAATGCTGCATGGCAATACTGTTTTGGTAGTTTCTAAAACCCCCCAGGCCATAGATGTTGTGCGGCAGAAGTTGCGTGAGGCCTATGACTTACAGGAAGGGTATGTACATGCAGGTGAAAAGGGGTTTATACCCAGCCTGAAATTTCATCTGGATTCTTTGCTCAAAGAAGGGGTTGAAGCTCCCGAGGTGAGCGCTGCCAACCTAAAGCGTGGTCTTAAAGTAACACTCAAATCAATGCGTAAAGCTGAGCGCCGCTTTAATGGGGCGTTAAGAGCTGCTCAGAAACTCGGCTCCGATGGTTTTGGTGCTTGGTTAGTGGCATTGAGATTGCGTATTTTAGGTCGGCAACTGGATACGGAATCACTGTGGGAATTCCAGGAGGTAATCGGGACCTTGCGTAAAAATTTTGAGAGGCATGCGTCTCGATTTATTAATGCTTACCGAAAAGAGGCCCTTCTAAATCTTTTAAAGCATGAAAGAAGGCATTTATCGGCTTTCAATCAGGCTCTCAGGGCTAGAACCTCCAAAACGCAAGCAGAGCGTTTTGCTCAAACGAATATGCAGGTTGTTTTACAGGCGTACCCAATTTGGCTTGTGAGCCTGGATGAGCTAAATGAAGTATTGCCTCTCTCTCGCGAGCTCTTTGATCTCGTTATCTTTGATGAGTCCACCCAGTGTGATATCGCCAGCGCCCTACCAGCATTACACCGAGCAAAACGTGCGGTTGTCGTCGGGGATGGCAAGCAGCTGCGTCACGTCTCCTTTTTATCTGTGGCGCAACAACAACAGTTGTGGGAAGACCTAGGCAGCCCTGAAGAATTACCTATGAAGTTGAGTTACCGGGACCAGTCCTTGTTGGATATTGTCTCTGACTCCCTGGGTAGTCAACAGGCCGTTACCTTACTGGATGAACACTATCGCAGTCAGCCGGAGTTAATTGCTTTTAGCAATAACGCTTTTTATACAGATCGACTCAAGGTAATGCAGGCTAGACCAGTAGCCTCCAGTGAGAGGGCTTTAACTCTGCATTACTTGGAGGGAAAGCGAGCAAAAAGCGGCAGAAATCGGCTGGAAAAGGATTGGATACTTGAGCAGCTGCGTGAACATACTCATCGCTATGCCGACTCACCACTTAAGCCAACGGTTGGAATTCTTTCTCCTTTCAGGGAGCAGGCGGATTATCTGGCATCCGAAGTGGATAAGGCCTTCCCTGCAGAAGTGCTGCGCAGTTTCTCCGTCTTGGTTGCAACCCCTTACGGATTTCAGGGAGAGGAGCGGGACCTGATGCTCCTGTCTTTTTCTGTAGACAATCAGTCCCTGCGTGCAGCGACTTATCTTAATCGTGCTGACATGTTTAATGTTGCTGTGACCCGGGCTAAAGAGAGGCAGTTGGTGGCTTATTCCATCAGCCCGGAATCCCTGTCACCTGAGCACTTGCTGCGCCGCTATGTAGATTTTGATCATGAGGCGGGCCTAAGTGCTCCACAAAAAGTTTTTCCCTGTGAGTTTGCCGAAGAGGTGAGCGCGAGCCTGCGGATGGCGGAGGTCAGACATTGGGTAGCATTCCCTATCGCCGGCCAGCGTGTTGATGTGGTCTGTGAATACCACGGTCGGGTCCTGGGGGTGGATTTGATCGGTTTTCCTGGGGAGTATCGGTATCACTTTACTACTCAGACTTATAAAGTGTTGCACAGGGCGGGGGTTACTGTTTTGCCATTACCCTATGCCAGCTGGAAGCGTGACCCAGAGAACTGCCTTAGACGTATTCTTGCGGTTTTGAAGAGGGATCACCTTTAGGGTAGTGGGGGGCTCACTCTTAGAAGTGGATACACAAAATGAAAGTTGCGCCGGGGCTGCTAGGCTTTATAGGAGTTCAGCTTGCAGTTTAGCCGAGTACGCCTATGAAATTGTGGTTATTAATACCCTGCTTTTGGGTGACTGCCGTAGCAGCTGTGGATGTGATATTTGTGGATGCCCAGCAGCAACAGGGGGTGCGAAGCCCGACCTTAAGCTTTTGTCAGGCGCGATTCTATGAGGAGGATGACGGCCGCCTTTACTGTAACTGGGCAGTCAATTTTCGCTATGCCTGTTTTGTATGGTGGCCAACCAATAAAATAATACCGGCAGGAGCCAAACTCTCTGAACCAGAGGTTGTCGGTAAGTGTGGTAACGGTGAGCCGGTTTATAAGCTCCATCACTACTAGCTATTCAGCGGGCCTGGTTGCTAGATTTTATAGCATGCTCTGTCTTTGAGTTTAGCGATTTACTTCCTATTGGTACTGCATGATAGAGCATGTTAGCTTCTCTATTGTTCGGTATTGAGTCCTTGATCTTGCAGTTCTCGCGCTTGCTTAAGGATTTCAGGCATGGCGCTGTCTTCCACCGATAAGGCATCAATGATGGCTGCCAGTAGATCTGCAGAAAACATGCATTTGCTCACCTTGCTACGCAGGTTTTCCGTGGTCATTGAAATCCCTCTTTCGGCCAGGGCCTGGGCGAGATCCCCGTAACGCATACCCCGCAAAGCCATAGATGCGCGCACATAGCGGGCGATAGCCTGTTTGTACGGAGCCAGTGCTTGCTGGTTACTGAGGCTTTGCTTGTGGTCCATGGGCTCGACTCCGTTACAGTTGATGTCACTTATGTGGTAAATATTATCTTTGTGTGTATTATTTGCAACATAAGTTTGAAATAAGTTATTGACCGCCTTTTTTTTGATGCTATATTTGTGACTAATATTCCACAGCGAGGGAGTCGAGATGACCTGGAACCATGAGAATCTACGCCATTTGGCGGAAAGCCACACCGGATGGGTGGTGGAATCTGAGGGAGAGTGCCTCAGTATTTCCAATGACGAAGGAGTCGATGCATTCGTTTATGTCGGTGAGAAGCAGATCGTTGTCGAGAGCATCTTGTTCCCGGTTAGCCAGGTAGCCGACGTGGTCGCCCTTAATGAGTTGATTCTCCAGACTCATCAACTGGTTCCCCTGACGTCGATCGCCATCACCATGATTGGCGGTGAGCGTTACTATGTCGCTTTTGGCGCTTTGTCTGTGTCCAGTAAGGACGAAGTGGTAATTGAAGAAGTTGAAACCCTGTTCTCCAATGTGGGTGACTTCCTGGATTTATATGCTGATCATTTTGAAATGGAGGGTGTAGCATGAGCCTGAGAAAAATTTGGACTGCCTTGAAAGGCGCGGTCAATGAAGGAACTGAAGCCGTTGCGGACAGCCAGTCTATCCGTATCCTCGATCAAGAACTGCGGGAGGCAAAGGCCGAATTGAAAGCTTGTGATGAGAACCTGACTAAAATCATGGCCAAGCGCAAGCTGGCAGAAAGTAAGGTAGAGTCTCTAAAAGCCGATATTGAGACTTACAGCAACCACGCAATCAGTGCCAGCGAGAAAGGTGATGATAGCCTGGCTTTGGAGTGTGCCGAGCGTGTTACTGAGCTGGAAGCTCAACTTGAAACGGAACAGAGCCTCTTGGATGGCTTCATCAACTCTGAGCGTACCCTGAAAGGGAATATCTCCAAGGCGAAAATTAATGTCCGCCGTATGGAGCAGCAGATTGACCAGATCAAGGCCACCGAATCTGTACAAAAGGCCCAAGTAGCCGTTTCCTCCCGCCATATGGGGGCTAACAGCAAAATCAAAACGGCCCTGGACAGCCTTGATCGTATCAAGACCAAGCAACAGGAGCGTGCTGCGGAGCTGGAAGCTGCTGAAGAGCTGGCAACAGAGGAAAGCGGCTCTGGTCTGGACGCCAAGCTGAAGGCGGCGGGCATTAAACCCGGTGGCCAGGTCAGCGGCAGCGACAAGCTGGCCCAGCTACTGGCGAGCCGCCAAAAGGCCTGATCCAGTGCTACTTTATCGAGTGCGGCGCCTTCTGGCGTCGCTTTTTGTTAAGGCCAATATACTAACCATTCTTGTCGGCGTGCTGGGTTATGTAATGGGGAGTTACCTATTACTCAGTGCTGCAGGGGAGCATGAGATTGTTGACCCCGCCAACTTTATATATTGGCTGATAGTGACTGCTTCCACAGTAGGCTATGGCGATTTCTCGCCGGTAACGCCCGCAGGTAAAGTGGTTGTGGCAACCTGGGTGATCCCCTTTGGATTGAGTCTATTCGCTTTGGTGCTTACCAAGGTGGGCTTTGTAATTTCAGAGTTTGTGCATAGAGGAAAGAGAGGGTTGCGCATGACAAACCATGTAAATCATACGGTTATAATTGGCTGGAATGGAACGCGAACCCTTCGTTTGATAGAGCTGCTGTTATCGAAAACCAATGGTACAGCAACAGATATCGTGCTTTGTGTCGAAGCCGATATCGAGAACCCTATGCCGGGTAAAATTGATTTTGTCCGGGTTGAATCCTTTTCCCATATTGAGAGCATGCAGCGCGCCGCACTTGTCGATGCCGCGCGAATCATTATCGATAATCCCCTGGATGATGTCACGCTCACCACAGCTTTGTTCTGTGACAAACTCAGTCCCAATAGCCATAAAACAGCCTATTTCCAGGATGAAAATGTCGGTGAGCTATTGCGCTCACACTGCCCGAATATTGAATGCATCCCCTCAGTAGCGGTGGAATTACTGGCTAAATCCTCCCTGGACCCCGGTTCTGCCAGATTACACCGGCAGCTTCTGGATAGCACTTATGGAATGACTCAGTACAGTATTGAGTATCAGGGTGAACGGCCATTGTTATTTTCTGCTCTGTTTGATCATTTTAAAAAGAATTTGTCCGCAACCTTGATTGCGGTACGTCGTCAGGGAATAGTTAAAATTGATGTAAACCCCGCGTTGACCGATGAGGTGAACAGGGGGGATATGCTCTATTACATTTCTGCTAAGCGGCTTACAGAAAAGCGCTGCTTCGATATAAAAATGAATGAAGGAGAGGGGACAGGTACGTGTTTACCAAGCTGATTGACAAACTCAAAGGTAAAGATATTCCAAAGGTGAAAACCCCGGAAATTATGGGATTGCGACTCGGCGCAAGTTTTGAACTGGACCCATTGGCTATTCGCCTGATACTGGATGAACTCACTATTGAATCCTGTTCTCCAACGCAGATTATCAAAGCGGCCGGAATTGTAGAGCTCGATGGAGCCTGGGTTTATCGGTTTTATACTGATGACGATGCCTGGCTACAGGTTGTGGCAGAAGGCGGTCAAAGTGATGAGCATGTAGTAGACGTAAAGCTGTTTCACTTTTACGATACCCTCGATGTCGCTAATCAGCAGGTTTGGGACAGGCTTCTAAAGCAGGAAATCGGTGCAGCTAATTACCAATTGCAGGACCGTAACTATCAGAGAGTCTGGACTGCTACTGGTGATTATCACAACCCGGTGCATATGGCCGAGAAGACCTATGACGCCGATGGGGACTATTCCCTTACCGACCAATTCACCATGCTTTTTGAACGCGATTTGTCCGATCAGCGTACCGAATCCCTGTTCCTTTCAGCGGAAGAGAAAGAGGAGGACGCTGGTTACCTGAGTCGCAGCTTGGTGATTAGTACCGGTATAACTTTGACACCATCACAGCTGACTATTCACGGATAATAAGGAGATGTATTAATGGACCAGCCCTACGATTTGATGACTGGTATCCTCCATTTTGCGGCCTATTTTGGCCTGTCACTGGTATTTTTAATCGCGTTTAAATTTCTTTATGCACTAGTGACACCCCATGACGAATGGAAGTTGATCCGTGAAGACAAAAACGCAGCCGCTGCCATTGGATTTGGTGGTGCGGTGCTGGGTTTTGCCATTGCTGTTGGCGGCGCTGCCAGTAATTCTGTTTCCATTATTGACTTTGCCACTTGGGCAGTGGTTGCTCTAATCGCTCAGCTTATTGCCTTTGCGATTATTCGTTTTGGCTTTATGCCACGTATTGTTGAGCGTATTGAAGACGGTGAAGTTAGCGCGGGTATTATGCTGGCAGCTACCACTATTTCTGTTGGTGTCCTCAACGCGGCTTGCATGAGCTATTAAGCGGAGGTGAGGATGAAGCGTAGTAAAAATATTAATCTTGCGCGGATGCGCAAGGGCAGGGGGGCAAGTTTTGTTTTACGCCCCCTGGCTCTGGGTATCACCGTGGCTCTGGTGGGCTGCTCCTCCGATGAAGAGGTTAAGGTGGTGTCCTCTGTCGAGGACTGTGTGAATAATACACAGCTTGATGAAGCCCAATGTGAGGCGGCCTACCAGAAGGCCCTCGCGGAAGCTGAGCGGACTGGACCCAAATATGCCAATTTGTCCCAGTGCGAGACGGAGTTCGGTAGTTGTCGCGAGAGTAGCAGCGGTTTTTGGATGCCACTGATGACCGGTTTTATGGTCGCGTCCTTATTGAATGATAATGACCGGCGCTATCACTCCTACGGTCATTACAACCCGGTATACCGTTATTCTGCCTCCGGCTCCCGCTATTATGATCGCCTGATGACCGCTGATGGTCAGGTTATCGGTCGCTACGGTAAAAACTCCTATACCGTAGATAAGACTGCGATGGATCCCAAGCCCAAGGTTACCAAGACGGTTTCACGCGGGGGCTTTGGAGCAGTCGCTTCAGCCAAATCCAACTGGGGTGGCGGACGCTCTAGTAGCAGTCGCTCCCGAAGCTGGGGGGGCTGATTGGTGCTGAGGTTGCCGATCGGTGAGCGCCCGCGCTGGAAAGAGCGGGCGCAGGAGTTTGGTTTTCATTTTCACACCATGTATGGGGAGCCATACTGGGATGAAACTGCTTACTATCAGTTCACTTTGGAACAGATAGAGCAGGATATTGAGGACCCCACCGAAGAAATCCACGCAATGTGCCTGGATGTTGTCGCTAAGGTGCTTGAGGATGAGGCGTTGTTAAGGCGCTTCCGCATACCGGAGCAGCACTGGGATTTTGTCCGCGATTCCTGGAAAAACGGTGACCCCAGCCTTTATTCTCGCTTGGATTTTGCCTATTCGGGGCAGGGTCCGGCCAAACTTTATGAGAATAACGCCGACACGCCTACCAGCCTATATGAAACGGGATTTTGGCAGTGGCTTTGGTTGCAGGATAATGTAGATAGGCGGGCACTTCCCCTACAGTCTGATCAATTTAACAGCCTGCAGGAAAAGCTGGTTAATCGCTTTCGCGATGTACAGTTCCTGACCCCTGGTCGAGAACTACATTTTGCCTGTTGCAAAGATACGGTAGAAGACCGCGGTACGGTTCAATATTTGCAAGATTGTGCCAGTGAAGCCGGCATCACTAATCATTTTGTATTTATCGAAGATATTGGTTGTGATGCGCAGGGAGATTTTACCGATTTAGACGATCAGGTAATTACCTGGATGTTCAAACTGTACCCTTGGGAGTTTATGTTCCGCGAGGAATTTGGCTCTCTGTTGGGGGGCAATAACGTACGTTGGTTGGAACCACCCTGGAAGGCGATATTATCCAATAAAGCACTCCTGCCCATGTTGTGGAAGTTGTTTCCTGGGCACCCCAACTTACTACCTTCATTTTTCGAAGATGAGCTGGATAAAGCTGAGGGCTATTCGGAGCTGGTTAAGAAGCCCATTTTCTCCCGTGAGGGAGCCAATATTTCAGTAGTACGCGGAAAAGATGTGCAATCGCTTTCGGATGGGCCCTATGGAGAAGAGGGCTTTATCTATCAGGCTATGCATCCACTGCCGAAGTTTGGTCAGAGTTTTACCCTGGTGGGTAGCTGGCTAGTGGATGATATGGCTGCGGGTATTTCAATTCGCGAGGATAGTAATCTTATAACTCAGGATATGAGTCGCTACCTTCCGCATATTATCCTTTAAAATACTTGCCAGAGTAATTTCTCTGGCAAGTATTCGTGTAAGTGTGCCATTTTCATAGAGTAAATGGCTTTTTTGCTTTAAGACACAAGTCATTTTAGATATTCAAAGCGCTGCTGTTATCAGTTGCCCGCTTAAAATCAATTCCTCAATTTTGTTGCTGAGCCTATCGTAAGTAAAAGGTTTTTGGATACAGTCGAGAACCCCATCTTTGATAACTTCCTGGACTTTGCTATCGACACTAAACCCGGTTGAAAGCAATGCTTTCACCTCCGGGTTGATGCGCTGCAGAAAGGCGAATAGTTCCTGGCCATCCATTCCGGGCATAATCATATCGAGAATCACCAGGTCTACCTGATCGTAATGCTGTCGGTAATAGGTGATCGCCTGTTCCGCCGAAGCGAAAGTGGTTACGCTGTGGCCATTCATTTCAAAGAGTGTTTTCGAATAGCTGCGGACAATGGCTTCATCGTCCACCACCATAATACGAAGTTGGCGTTTGGCAGATTGCGGTACAGTTTGTTTTTGCAGTCTACTTACTTTTGCTTCGGCAATCGGCAGGTACAAATTAAAGGTGCTGCCCTCTCCCTCAATGCTATGGCATTGTATGGCCCCCTTATGCAAATGGATGGTGCCATGCACTGCGGCGAGACCCAGTCCGGCACCCCGGCCGCATTCCTTAGTGGTGAAGAAAGGCTCAAAAATTCTGCGGCGCACTTCAGGGGGCATACCTGTACCATTATCGCGAATGGTGATTAACAGGTAATGACCAGGTTGCACTTCAAAATCTGCGATAGTAGTAATTTTTTCAAAGGTAATATTACTACTACTAAAACGCAGAGTGCCTCCACTCGGCATGGCATCCTTGGCGTTGATGCCGATATTTAATAATGCACTTTTCAACTGGGCGGGATCGCCGACTACATGAGGCCGGCCAGCTTCTAGTTGCTGTTCAACGCGAATACGCCGATCAATGGTGCGCTCAAGCATGGCACAGACATCGCGGGTGATTTCATGGGTATTGCAATCTTTCAGTTGATAGTTACCTTTGCGAGCAAAGGTAAGCAGCTGCTTAGTCAGCTCAGCGGCATGGCGGGCAGTAGTGAGTATATGATTAGTGTATTCGCTGATACGGGGATCTTCCGCTATCTGCTGGATAACCTCGGCATAACCACTGATTCCATGAATCATATTGTTGAAGTCATGTGCGATGCCGCCGGCTAGCTCGCCAATAGCCTGCATTTTTTGCGCTTGGCGTAACTCCTCCTCCAGCAGGCGCTGTTTGGTGATATCGGTTCCAATACTGAGTATGCCTGTTGGGCAGCCACTTTCATCTGAAAGGATTTTATTAGTCCAGGCAATCCAAACCCTCTTGCCAGACTTGGTGATGTTCTCGTTAATGTTGTAGCGATGTTCTTGTGGATTATCGCAAACATGTTGAATGAGTTGACGTAGATCCCGGCCGCTGGACTCGCAGGCGGGCACTATGGTGCCGATCAGGTGCCGCCCAATAATTTCTGCTTCAGAGTAGCCAAAAAGTTGTTGAGCATATTCATTAAAAGAGGTGATTCGCCCGTGCCTGTCGCAGCGCATAATGATGGAATTCGCATGCTCAACCAGTTCGCGATAGCGCTCTTCACTTTTACGTAAAGCCTCATAGACTTGCTGGGAATCCCGGCTTTGGCTACTGGTGACATAAGTGGATGTGGGGAATACCGGCAAGCTGTTTTCCTTGATCACCTATTCTCCTCCGGAATAATTATTGAGTATTTTTTCACCAGAAACTGCATCATGTAGAAACAAAAAAGTATATAGGGAACCTGGGGCCTTTTAAGAGCTGGTTTGCAGTCTTTGCTGACATGCCGACATTTATAAACCCTTTTGTAATTGTGTGTTTATTCAAATGTGATGGGTATCCACTTGCAGAGCAGATGAGTTTCTCGTTAATTCTTTGGGGCTTTTCTTCTCAGAAGCGAACTTTTCTTCTCTAAGTAGTGGCTAAGGTCAGACAAACTGATAGCATTCACCGCCATCTTCAAAACCATTGGATGAATAACTATGCAGCTGCATTCTCGAGTTTTCGGGCGCGGCATCGCGGCTTTGCTTTGTGCCTCGCTGTTGGTGTCTGCCTGCGGAGAGAAGAAAGCCGGGAGTGAGCAGAGATCTCTGGATTTTGCTCGCCTGGATGCTTTCCCTTCAACTTATTCTGTTACTCAGTCCCAGCCGGTGCTGATTCAGGATGCCACTTTGCTTACTGGGACAGGGGAGCAATTAGAGAACACAGACCTTTTATTGAAAGGCGGAAAGATTGCAAAGATCGGTCAAGATCTTGAGGCTCCCAAGGACGCCCTGGTGGTCGATGGCAAAGGTAAGTGGGTGACCCCCGGAATTATCGATGTGCACTCTCACCTGGGAGATTATCCCGCCCCCTCTATTGAGTCCTCTCAGGATGGCAATGAGATGACATCCCCCAACACCGCGCAGGTATGGGCGGAACACTCTGTATGGACACAGGATCCCCAGTTCCCCTTAGCCCTGGCTGGCGGTGTGACCACATTGCAGATTCTACCGGGCTCTGCCAACTTGTTCGGTGGCCGCAGTGTAACCCTCAAAAATGTACCGGGTCGCAGCGTACAGGACATGAAATTTCCCGGTGCGCCCTACGGTCTGAAGATGGCCTGTGGCGAGAATCCGAAGCGTGTTTATGGTGGTAAAGGTACTTCCCCATCAACCCGTATGGGTAATGTAGCTGGCTACCGCAATGCCTGGATTGAGGCCAGCAATTATAAGAAGAAGTGGGAAGAATATGTAGAGAAGGGTGGAGATGAACCAGAGCGAGACCTGGGCCTAGAGACCCTGGCAGGCGTTCTGAACGGCGATATCCTGGTACACAATCACTGCTATCGCGGAGAGGAAATGGCGGTGATGATGGATGTCGCCAAGGAGTTCGATTTCCAGATCTCTACGTTCCACCACGCAGTAGAAGCATACAAAGTCGCCGACCTGCTGGCGGAGAATAATGTATGTGCTGCGATGTGGGCTGACTGGTGGGGCTTTAAGCACGAAGCCTTCGATATGACAGAGGCAAATATTGCTATCGTCGATCAGGCCAAGGCCTGTGCGATGATTCACTCGGATTCGGGTGTGGGCGTTCAGCACCTGAATGAAGAAGTTGCTAAAGCGATGACCGCAGGTCAGCGCGCAGGTTTCGATATTCAGCCAAAGGATGCTGTGACCTGGATGACCATGAACCCCGCTAAGGCACTGGGTATCGATAAGCAAACCGGCAGCCTCGAGAAGGGTAAGATGGCCGATGTTGTTATTTGGTCTGGCAACCCGTTCAGTGTTTATACCCATGTTGATCAGGTCTTTATCGATGGGGAGCTGATGTACGATCGCTCCGATAAAAAGCGCCAACCGCGCAGTGATTTTGAGCTTGGTATTCTCAATGCAGAGGGAGAGCGACTGTGAAAAAAATAGCTGTATTCTATGCGCTGGCCCTGGGGGTTTTGACAGCAGGGGCTCAGGCGCAAAGTATCCTGATTAAGGGCGGCAAGGTACACACCCTAGCTGATATGGGTACACTGGAATCTGCCGATGTGCTGGTAGTGGACGGTAAAGTGGAGCAGGTGGCTCCCTCGCTGAATATATCTGCCGATCGGGTAATTGATGCGAAAGGCAAGGTGGTGACTCCTGGAGTTATTGCACCCATTTCTGAATTGGGGTTGGTGGAGATCAGCGCAGCCAGTGGCACCAACGACCATTCGGTAACTGGTGAGAGTATCGGCAGCGCCTTCAATCCTGTACCCGCATACAACCCCAAATCTACATTGATCCCTTTTAACCGGGCTGGTGGTGTTACCAGCGCCGTGGTGTTTCCAGCTATCAGTACTTGGGATAGCGCTGCGGTAGAGGCCCAGAGAGTGTTTGCCGGACGCGGCTTTGCTATCAAACTCAATGGTGAGTTCGATAGTGTCGAGGCGGAAGATGTTGCCCAGAAGGCTTATTTGGGTGAGGCCGGTGCTCAACTGGCCGGTGGTAGCCGTGCAAACGCCTATGCGAAAATTGAGAATGCCTTGAATGAGGCTAAGGAGTACCGGGACAATCGTGCAGCGATTCGTCTGGGAGAGTGGCGAGAGCTGAATTATAGTCTTGCGGATCTCGAGGCCTTACAGCCGGTGATTAATGGAACGGAACCGCTATTAATTACAGCCAATCGTGCCAGCGATATCCTTGCAGCTATTGAGTTGGCCAAGACTTACAGTGTAAAGCTGGTGTTGCTGGGGGCGGCTGAAGGTTGGATGGTGGCGGAGCAGCTGGCCCAAGCTCAGGTGCCTGTCGTGATTGATGCGATTAACAACCTGCCCATTTCTTTCTCCAGCCTTGGCGCCCGCCTGGATAATGCTGCTTTGTTAACCAAAGCTGGTGTGAAAGTTGCCATTAGTGGTCCCGACTACGCTTCTACTCACAATGTATACCTCTCACGTCAGTCTGCTGGTAATGCTGTTGCCCACGGGTTGTCCTACGAGGAGGCTCTGAAGTCTATCAGTACAAATGTGGCAGATATCTTTAGCCTTAGTGGCGGTACCCTGGAGAAAGGTGCCGATGCTGATATTGTAGTTTGGAGCGGTGATCCACTGGAAGTAACCAGCTACCCTGAACAGGTACTGATTGAGGGAGAGCCCCAATCTTTGGTTACTCGTTCAACCCGCCTGCGCGATCGTCATCTTAAGCCGAGCAAGGGGCACGACTTTGGCTATCGCAATTAACTAGTGCTTAGTTTGTGAGCAGATGAAGAGCGGGCAAAGCCCGCTCTTTTTTTGGAGTGACGAAAAATGAACAAAAAGGTCCAGCCACTTGTTTAGCATTGGTGTGGTGGGCTGTGTGGTGATAGGGATATATTTACATCTCGTATTAATAAGAAAAAGGAAAATGCCATGGTAAATATTACAGCGCTATATGCCAGCCTCTGTGCAATCCTCATTATCTACTTGGCAGGCCGGGTCGTTCAGTTTCGTCGCACTAAGCGAGTAGGCATTGGCACTGGCGAGGATCGTCATAATGAGATTCGTGTGCGCGTGCACGCGAATGCGGTTGAATATACCCCCATCGCATTACTTCTCTTGTTGCTTGCGGAGCTAGGGGGCTTATCTGCACTGTGGTTGCATGTCTTTGGAATCGCCTTTTTTCTATCCCGCATTTTCCACGCCTATGGCCTGACAGCGGGTAAGGGAGGTACCCATGTCGGACGCTTTTGGGGCACATTAATCAGTTGGCTGGTGATACTAATACTCGCAGTGATCAATATTGTGATATCGATAAGATCTCTGTAAAAGCGTTTGTAGCAGTAAAGAATTTTTTAGGCGATCTGGAACGATTAACGATCTTTATGCGGTGAGAGGCTTCAGCTAAATACTGAAGCCCAGCAAAAAAGCCCGGTTGAACCGGGCAGAGTACAGGGATGAAACTTTAAATTACTACCAGAAAATTTCTTCTGGCAGTTTTACTGGTTTGCAGCAAAGGGAGTAACGGTCTCGTCGGAGGACTCTTCACTGCTCTCATCTTCTTCCAGCAGAACTTCTGGTTTGCCTTTGCAGGCCTTGGCCAGGGCATCGCGACGCTTGGCCAGCAACAGGCCGATCTCTTCGCTCACCTGCTCATCAATACCCTCAATACTGCGCTCAATGAGCGTGGTAATGTTGGCTGCAAGCTCCAGCATCTTATCGTGTTCTTCAGCATCTTTTTTGTTGTCGAACATTGCTCCGTCTCGATCGCATTTCCAAACAGCTACTACGGCCATGATATGCCTCCCAATTGCCTTTAAGACATTCCAGTTTGCTTGTATGGCTATACGGTAACTGTATAAATATTCAGTGTCAATGGTGGTTGGAACCGAAGTGGCGGCTGTTTCGTTGCGCTCAAGAGAGTGGCTATTGCGATGATTCGTCTTTAGGAAGCTGTCGTAACTGTCATAATGCGCCACTGCAGCCGGATGTACTCCCCCCAGGCATCCAGGCTGCAACCTCCGCACTGTGCAGGCCCGTTTGCGGGCCTGTTTTTTTTGGAGTGCCTAATCATCATTCTTGCGGGGGTAAGTTTCGATTTTGGCACGACTGTACGGAGATGGTGCTTAGGTCCTACCCACTAAATAGTGAATACCAAACGTGCGGCCAAGCCAATCAGGAGCAGACCAAACAGCTGCTGGATGCGGTGGCCGAGGTGCTTGCTAACCAGTTGACGTTTGCGGCTGGCATGAACTGCCAGGGCAACGATGCAATACCAGAGTGTATCGACTCCTGAAACCATGGCAGCCATTCCGAGCTTGGTCGTGAGAGCCTGCTGCTCAGATACGAACTGGCTGAATAGGGCAGTAAAGAATACCGCGATCTTGGGATTAAAAAAGGCCACCCCGAAACCTTGTACGATCGAGCGGCGAACACTCATGTGGGGGGCTTCCAACTGGGTCGTTCCCGAGCCGGGAGCCGGGGCTCGGAAGGCCTTCCAGCCCAGGTATACCAACATGGCTGCACCGGCCCACTGCAGAATACTGAATAGTAGTGGAGAGCTGGTAATCAGTACTGCGAGGCCAAAGGCTGTCAGCGCAGCGTAAACGGCAACGCCCGCGCCGTGCGCAATGGCGCTGGCGAGGCCCTGCCGAAGACCGGAGGCGGAACAGCGCATTACGATAAGCAGGCTAGGGCCTGGTGACATTGCGCCTAGGGCACAGATTCCTGCAAGTGATAACCATCCGAGTAAATCCATTATTTAAAGCCGCCCCCTTGTGCCAGCCAGTGCTTTTCTTCTTCAGTGGAATTGCGGCCTAAGGCCGCATTGCGATGCGGATAGCGGCCAAACTGCTCGATAATCGCCTGGTGGGCCAGGGCGTATCGATAGTGGGTGGCAAGATAAGGGGCGATGGACTCATCATCCCCGTACTGCTTCTGCAACTGGGCGAAGTATGCCACGGAGCGCTGTTGGATAGCGGAGTTTTCACTGTGCTCAAGAGGCATGCCGACAAAAATCTGCTGAAACAGCCCAAGTTTTTGCTCATCTGCCCTCTGTAGAATCGACTCGGTGATATCGAGAGCCAGTGGGTCCCCCTTAAAGGCCAGAGAGTTACCGCGGTGGATATTGCGGGCGAATTGATCGCATAACAGCAACAGGGCCAGCTCGCCCTCCAGACTTTGACGCCAGTGATCCAGCTTTCCCTCAAGGGCCATATTGGTGATCTCGGTAAAGTCTTCAGCCATTTGCTTGTCCAGCTTTGGGTCTGCCGAAAACCACCGCTTCTGCCGTTCAGGTGTAGGGCGGTAATTTAAAGCGGGATCACCAAACCAAAAGATCAGTATTTCCTTAATACCGGTCATCTACGCGCTCCCCAATGGTTACAGGCCGATTATTGCGACTTTTGTACTTATTGGTCCAGTAGCCATAGGAAGAAGTCCTCTCACAAAATGTTTAAAAAAATATTTTTGCGCCTGCATCCAAAATCGGTTCTGGCTCCGTCATAGAGGTGTACAAGGAAAAGCGATCTGGAGGTCACAATGTTTACTGCGGGATCATTTAAGAAGGTACAATTTTGCGCCGTACTGATTTTGGCGCTTGGCGGCATGCAGGCCGGAGCGGCGGAGCTGGGATTCTCGGTGGATGATATTCATCGTCAGCTCACTGAGAAAACAGACCAGCACTTTATGCAAAAGCTCAATGAATGTAAGTCAGGCAGTGAGGTTGAAGGCAGCGGGCTTCCCTACCCGGTGCGGATTGCCGAGGAGAGAGCTCCCCAAGGCGCTACCCCCGGACCTTACAGCCGAGGCCGCATAACAGTGATGTAGCGTGCAGGGCTTCCCCGGGCTGACGGTTAAACAGTACAAGAAAGACAACGATTAGAGAGTAACTAATGAGAGCGAGAAATTCACAATCCCTGCGGGTAGCTACCTACTGGTTGGCGGCGCTGGCAGCTACTTTTGCCGCGATGGGCAGCTGGGCACAGGATGACAGCAGCACGATACCCAACCCGCCAAAGCCGCCGGCAATGGAAAGTGAGGCATCTAAGCCAGATACGCGCGTACGCATCATGCGTGATGAGGAGGGGGTGCTCACCATCAAAACCCAGGGAGAGGACGGCGAGCGCAGTGAGGTCCAGGTGGACTTGGGAGCTGAGTTCGGAGGCCCTCTGAGCCAGCGCATTATCGAGAAACTGGAGCGCAAGGGGATTCTCGATGAGCGGGGACAGGTGGCTGAAGAGGCTCTAGATAGTGTGCCAGACAATGTGCAGATTGGCCTGTCAAAAAAATATGACTCTTCACATGAGGGCTGGGAAGAGTCTCAATCAGATTCTGGTTTCCACCAAGTGGTGACTTTACCAATTCTGGCCTTACTTTGTGTGTTCGGTATGCCGGTGTTGATCGTGTGGCTGGTCACTCGCAATAGCTACAGGAAGAAACAGCTGGTGATGGAAAATATCAATAACATGGTGGCTGATGGTCGGGATGTGCCGCCTGAGATGTTGGATATGCTGGAAGATAGCAGCCCTAAGAATACTGGGGACAGAGGGATTACTCTAATCGCAGTGGGTGCTGCAGTGTTTATCTGGCTCACTTCCCTTGCAGGATTTGGGGTAGGTAGTCTGGGCTTGATCCCACTGTTTATCGGCCTGGCCCGCTTTATCAACTGGAAGCTCGATACTAAGCAGGCGTAGGGACCGAAATATGGACCTCAATGATGAGGATTTGATCAGGCGCACCGTCAAAGACGGGGACCAGCGGGCATATGCCCAGCTGGTGCGTCGCTATCAATCCCAGCTGCGATTCTCGCTCCGCAAGCTGTGTGATGGCGATCAGGGCCTGGCCGATGATATGGCGCAAGAGGCCTTTATTAAGGCCTATAAGGCGCTGCCGGCATTTCGGGGAGATGCCCGCTTTAGCACCTGGTTGTACCGGATCGCCTACAATCTCGTCATGAGCCACAAACGCAAGAACGCTCCAGAAGTGGATCAGGAGGCGGTCGATCGGGCCCAGGCGGAAGAGTCGGTTGAAGAGTCTCAGCGCCTGGGGATGGCCCGGGACCTGAACTCCGCAATGGACTCTTTAAGCGATGCCCAACGCCAGGCGATACACTTGTGTATGCAGCGGGGCTTCTCCCATGAGGAAGCGGCAAGTATTATGAAGTTGCCGCTAGGTACGGTAAAATCCCATGTCAACCGCGCGCGAGCAAAGCTACAGAGCTTGTTGCAGCCGTGGCGCGAGGAGGTGGTCAATGGTTAACTTTGAACAGCGCAACACAAAGGGTGGCGCCTTGGGCGATTTAACTATAGAGGGCAAAGACCCACAATTTGATGCTTGGCTGGCAGAGCAGCTGCAGTTCGATGAGCCCTACCTGGACGATGACGGTTTCTGCGAGAGAGTCATGGCAAAATTGCCAATGCCCTCCAAGAAGAACGAACGTCGCGCCAGTCGTGTTCAATACATCGCTGTGCTGGCGGCTTCGGGTATTGTTGCCTGGCAATTTCCTTTTGGCGAAGTGCTTAACGAAGCCGCGCGCCAGTCTATCAGTCTTTATAGTTTGGTTGGTGTGGGAATGCTTTCCTCGCTGGTAGTGATGGCCGGCGGTATCTTTGCCGCTCGTCGCTGATCATCTTGTAGCGGGGAAGCACACTACACAAAATCTGTGCCGCCTCTAATGATGCATTAGAGGCAGACTATTATGCCTTATACCCCCGGGCTTCTATGGGCTTGGAGATTCCTCTCTTCAAAAGCCCGATGTCTTTTATAACTTAATGCCCCGATTTACTGAGCAGCGCTAATGCATTCAGCATTGAGTTGACTTGAACGCTATATTTTCTAAGCACCTTGATTGGCTGGTGTGGAGATATGGCGGTGCACCACATGTCACGATTTTTCCAATTTGATAAAGCAGAAAGTCGCTCGAACAGTATCACGAACTTCCTTGCCATCGAGAAGAGTGCCACCACACTTAATATGGCAGTGGGCAAAGCCTGTTTAACGCCCTGCGGTAATATTTAATTCTTCTAATTCAAACAGTGATGGAGCCTTAAAGGGTGGCTGCCATTCATCAAAGCTCTCCATAGGCTTTACTGGCCATTTTTTCTTAAATTTTATGTTGGCTGGCATGGATGAATTAGGTTGGAACTTGTGGCTCTTAAAAGGCGGCAAGCGAAAGCTATGATTTTTCTCTGAATGGAAATTCTAGATTACATCTTTAAGAATTCTCGCTATTGAAAGCTATAGCTTCATCAAGTTGCAGTGTATTTCTGAGTCTTTATATTTAAATAAATTGCTCAGTACTATGTATGATAAATAGGATTCTTGTGGCGGGTGACGGTATGCGTTTTCCGTGAGATTATTCTGTCAGGAATATAATTGACTCGCTTTATTCGCAGAGCCATGGGCTTGGATCTTGGAGGCTGGCTCTGATAACTATCCGATTCGCGCTGCTGACTTTAATTAATTATCAAGTATATATTCCAGTAGCCGCTGGATTGCGGACTTGTCAAGACAAGTCCGCTTTTTAGATTCACTCAAATGGTTTTAGGCGCTCCATAAGAAGCTTGCGGATATCTTTCATTGATTTTTCTGCAGTATCACCAGCAGAGTTCATCGCGATTAGAAAAATTATGTTGTGCTTTGGCATGATACGTGCGTCGGTGAGCCAATAGCCGTTACTTCCGGTGTGTGTAAGCAGCAATAACTCTGGATCGTACAATGCCCCCCAGCCCAGTGCGTAATGACCATTTACGGGTGAGTGTAGTTTGCGATAAGTTTCGGACTTCAGTAATTTACCGCGGCCATGTACGCCATTGAGTTGGTCCTCTGCGAAGAGAATCCAATCTTTAAGAGAAATATTGATTGTGCCGGCGGGGCCGAGCGCTTGAGGATTATCACTTTGTATGTCAGCGGGATCGAGTGGTACGAGCTTGCCCCACCAGATTTTTTTATGACCACGCGGTTGGTCCAACTTTCCAGAGGATCCGGGCGCTGCAAATCCTGCATTCTTTATGCCAAGCGGAGTAAAGATCTGTTCCTTGATGAGATCCTCCCAAGTCTTGCCTGTTCGTGCCTCGGCGATGGCACCCGCGATAATGTAACCGAGATTGGAGTATTTAAATGAACCAGTTGCGGATGTAGGTGGCATTGCAAGGTAACTGCGTGCAACCGCAATACGTTGCGCCCGAATACTGGGTACTGACTCGATTAAATCTTCAAATTGAGGAAGTTCATTATTGTCGGTCAGAGGTGGTAAACCTGCGGTATGACTGAGCAATTGCGTGATCGTAATATTGCGGTAAGCGGGGTCCATATTTTTTGCGAAAGACGGAAAAGAATCAGCAAGTGTATCCTCAAATCGCATGATACCTTGCTCAACTAAGCGTGCGATCATTGTTGCAGTTAGCGCCTTGGTATTCGATCCAATATGCCAACGATCGTCGATAGTGACTGGTTCCATATGACCATGCGCACGAAAACCGTCTGCAGCTATAGCAGTAGTCTTGCCATCGATTTGAATCAGCGCGGCGACGGCAGGAAGATCGTTTTTGTCACGTGCTGTGGTAAGTGTCTGTTCGAGAAATTTCTGCAGTGCTTCGTCCGCACGTACAGTAATGGTTACTGCTAAGAGTGCGATTGTAAGAAAAATCTTTGACAGAATTTTTGTGTGCCGACTATGCATCATGATAAACCTGTATTAAAAGTAACTTGAAAACTGAGTCAGATCTTAGTTACCGCTAAAAGTGGTACGAAATTTCGAGGTTATTGGCGTACTACTTCGATTTCCGACTGGATCGTTTTGTTTAAGTCCCTAAAGAGTATGTAATTGTGAGGGGGAAATCCTATGCAGAAAATTATTGGCGGTAATTTAAACCGTAATCATGATATTTATAACCTTCCAATACTAAGAAGCTGCTTGTGCAAAGCTTGTAAAAGAGGTTGAGAGTATAAATAGGATAAAAAGCATTTGATAGAGTGTCTTTTAAAAATAATATCAAATAATTTATTTAAGTCATGCGTTTATAAAATTATTGGAAATAGTAAGTTGTTGATGGTCTGCTATATCTAAATCAGATAAGCCGCAGTAGGAAATACCTGCGTACAACTTTAAGAATCTTCTAGAATTTTTCTTATTGATAGATTTTGAGAGTGAGGAAGCCGGATGTTTGTAAAAGCCAGCTGCCCGAAGGCAGCACAATGAAGTAATTGCTCAGCCTAAGCCCAGTTCTTGCTCAATTTGGGCTTTGCGCCAAACGGAATAGTGAGAAGGCAGTTTTGCTTCTTTGGTGTTATCAGCAATGATGGCACGTTTCATACTGGGCCAGGATAAGACGGCTAAAATTTTCGGAGCGATCACCTGAAAGACTTTGGGCGGCCCCATCAGAGTTTTCAGTTTCTGGATCAGCGGAAGCCAAGAGGCGGGAACTACTTGCTCGGCGATTGCCCAGGATGCTTGGGGTTCACTACCCAACTGTTTGGTAAGGGATTCGTAGCGCAGGGTTGCTGCACGCAGCGCTGCTTGAGGGGGTGCCACTAATACAGTACGAGCTCTCCGCTCGGCGCAAAGAAGGCAAATTTCTCTGGGGAGACTACTGAGTTCAGCCAGCTTAGGGTTAATCGCCCAGCCGTTGGCATTAATATGGCACTGACAAATTGAGCAGGAATACCTCGGGGGTTCAGTGGTGAATAGTGCAGTCACTTTTTGTGGGCGTTCACCGTTGCGCCAGAAGAGTGGGTATTTTTCAAAAATTGCACCGGCAAAGTATCGTGCGTAAATTAACCAATCGATAGCGGTAACATTACCAAAGCGGTCTTTGTGCAGTAAATCTGGAATATCCAAACTATAAAGGTGGCGCAAGCAGTGCGGACAAGACTTTAGGTTGTCTCGCGGAAAGGACTTTTGTACGGCGGCGAAGTCGCTGCTCGCCCAGAGGGGCCCTTGGTAATTACTTACTGAAGGGCATTTGGGAGAAATATGGACCTGCCCAAAAGAATCTTCCTGTGTTGAGGGTGAATACTCAAGACCAAATACAAATACTGGGATGCCCCGGTAGCGCCAACCGCAAGAAAGTATATCGAGGTCTGAATAGTCCAGCTGAATACCTAAACGAATGGCGCTCGCCAAGCTATTTCGACTCGGCTTGCAAATAGTTAAAGGCTTCTGTTCGGGATTGAGAAGATTTTGAGAGCTTTGCCTTTGACGCTTATGAATAGGCCGCAAGTCGGTTAGTTTCACAGGGCCTCCTCAAGAATCTGCAAAATGTGGCTTTCAGAGTCTCGCACTACTCGGAATGCAACGCGACGAGAGCGATCTGGATCCTCAATACCACTGTTATTGAGGACTGGGCGGGCGGATGAATAACCTACGGCTGCAACTTTTGCACGTACTAAAACGGCTTGATTTGGGGGTAGTAGCGAGTGGGCATATTGCATTACCGCCCGTGACCGCTGCTGAGAAAGACGTAAGTTATGAAAATACCCCTCCTCTGGCGCCGACTGCTCACCCCACTCAGAACTTGTGTGACCTTCAATTTGTATTGCAGCAATGGAATCCATATAGGGGGTCAGTGCAGCAATATAGCGGGGCACAAATGAGGACATAATTTCACGCGCATTGTCACTCAAAGTAAAATCCCCAGTCTTGAACAGCGCATCACTATTGTTAAAAGAGATAGCTAGGGTCTGTTTATCCAGAGAGGCTCCCCAGCGAGTAAGGTCGCGGGAGAATTCCTGTTGCAAAGTTTGATAAATCGCCAGCTGTGTATCGCGATAGGACTCGGCAAGTTCTCGAATTTTGGCTCGTTCATCTATTAGGGAACGCATCACGAAGACGGCAATACAGAGAAAGACCATCATTAGGCCGGCCATCATGTCAGATAGGCTGATCCATTGGCTTTCACTGGATTCACTGTTGGAGTGAGCGCTCTCAAACATGCTCCTCTCCGGCGGCCTGCTTCACTTGATTGTCAATTCTTTTCATTTGCTGGATTAACTGGCGAAAATCCCGTGAAAACTCACCGCTCAAGGTACCTAGGGCATCACCCATCGCAGCCATTACACTCTCAACTTCGCTATGTAAGCGTTGATCCAGTAACTCATACTGGCGCTTGATGCTTACGTCTGCATTGGTCAAATCACGAGTGATCACTTGGGATAATTCAGTAATCATCTGTTGATGGGTCTTGGCAATAAGCTGCGCAAGCTCAACCATTGATTCACGATGGCTGTTTGCAGTCTCTTGTATAATGTTGGAAAAATGGTTGGGGTCGATATTATTCAGGACATCGGCAAGAGCAACGACCTTATTCGTCCTCTGTTCAAAGACTTTCGCCTGGGTTTCACTCAGGGATATTAGATGTTGAACTTGAGTGCCTAACTGCTGATTCGCTTTTTCGATTCCCTGGGTAATCGACTCAAACTTGGGTGCGATATCCGGAATAGATTTTTGTAGTATTTCAATGGATGCCTGCTGTTCATTAAGCATGACAGAGATTTGTTCGGAGTGAGTGCGCTGCTGTTCAATCAGCGAAGGAATAACGTTAAAGATTTTCGGTAATTCAGTAATACGTTGATGTAACTGCAGAAGATTCTCCTGCGCACCGTTAATTTCAATCAGTAGAGATGTAGTTTGCTCACGGTAGATTGCAGCAAGCTCGGCGTGTTGCTCATGCTGATCGATTAATGCTTGCAAGGCAGGGGATACGGCCTCCAGCTGCTGAATAAACTGCTGTAAGTTATCACCCATTTGTGCGTTCAGCCCCTGATTAAACTTCTCCACAACTGAAGTTAGTGACTGCAGAACCTCTTCACTAATACTGTGTTGAAACTTTGCCAAATCCTGGCGCTGGTGATTGATCGCTTGCAAAATATCATCTGCAGAGGCTTTGGCTGGCTGATCTTTGCTGAATATTTGGAAGATAGTGCGCAAGACCAATGAGAGGAAAAGGCCTAAGATGCTAGTCATAAAGGCGGTTTCCAGACCTTGCATAAGTTCTGAAATTGAGGTGTCGATATCAGCAAGGTCAAAACCATAGATACCAAGAATAATACCGATAAAGGTACCCAGAATTCCAAGAGCGGTCAGTAGAGAAGGCGTTTCTTTTACGAAGCGTGGAAACTTGCCAAATGGGTAAAGGGTCAAGGCTATAGTGCCAAGGGCAAGCATAACTATAAGAAAGGTGTCTGTTACCTGCTCAGGAGATAACTTAGTCAACCAGTGGTAGAAAAACTGGGTCATTATTGATCCTTTACAACTTTCTGCATTGTTATTTCGTGATAAAAGGGCCCGTTGGGTATTCTTCCAGTGCCCTGACTTAGAACTTTCATTTGTGGTAGTGCTTTCACTACATCGGTAATAGTGCGGAACTTTGCCTGCTTATTTCCAGCTGCTTGGATATAGGTTCCAACAAGGCCTGATGGCTGAATCTCGAAAACACCACAATTAACCGGAAGTCGCTCTTGCTTGAACAACAGAAAATGCATCACAGCGCCATTGCTGAGATACTGATATAGCGCATGCGTGATTAACTGAATTTGTTCAGTGGAAAAGAAATTCAGAAGATCCCAGAGTAAAATACAATCCAGGTTTTCAGGCAGGGTGGCCTGTCGTAATGCTGCCTGTACCGCGCTATCAAAGGGTACCTTGCGGCTACATTGCCAGAGAATTGCAGAATAGAGATCGGAAATAAATAGTTCACCCACTTCTCGCTGGAGGTGCTGCATATTCCTACCAGCTTTTTTCCCTACATCCAGAGCTTTACTGACGGGAGAGCGCTTGGCGTGCATTAATGCTTTATCAAGTGCTGTCAAAGGGATTTCGGTAAGGCTTGTTTGTCTAAAAGCGGAAATTGCAGCTGAGGTTCCCCCCGCACGTATAGCGTTTTGTGACTTTACATTACCGTATTCAAACATCAGCTCAATAAGGTCTTTACGCATGCCTTTTCTATGCAGGAGAGAGGAGCGCAGAGAAAAGTTACCCATGGTTTTCATCAGATTGAGCGAAGAGTATCGGTATGTAGGTAATGGCTCCGGCAGTGCTAGGGGGGCTGAGTTAAAAGTGAAGCCGGACAAACGCTTGAAGTCAGCGGGGGCTTTAGGCATTGTGCCGGTGTACAGCATTGTGTGGAAGACAGTGCCAGCTTTTAAGTGAGGTCGGATTTCCTCAATTAATTGGGCAATAAGCTCGGGTTCCATAAAGTTGAACAGGTCCCAGCAGAGCACGACATCAAGTTTTACCCGTTGTGGCTTTCTGGTCAGGTGTTCAGTTAACTTTATAGTTCGTGTCTGCAGGTCAAATGAGTGGATTTCAAGTAGCAGGCTACGTAAATCCTCAATAAATGTCTGGCAGGACAGTTCCAAAAAGGTTTGTGTAGTGCCAAATGAGAGGCACCCCAAATCCAATACTTTACCACCTGGTTGAACCACCTCGTCCACCAAGGCGGCAATACCAAACGAATGATGCTGCAACATACTTTCACACCAAAAGATAGAGCCCCGGCAATAGCCGGGGCTCGTATGGAGGATTAACTGAGGAAGTTAACTCAGCTCTCCACTGTTTCCTCTTCAGTCTCCTTGGTACCGAACAGATAGTCGCTGGTATCGGATAGACGGGATGAATCACTCGCAGTTGAGCTGCTAGAAGTGTAGGAGGCGTTGTTCTGGGAGCGATTTGCTGGCTTGTCTTCCGTTGCCGGCAGATCTGGGTGCACCAATCGGTCTGAGAATTCCTTGTGGCGTTCTTTCATTTCGGAGTCGGTATCTACCATATCCATAGAGCCACGGAACTTACCACCGTCGTCGAGTTTGATTCGAGGGGCAATCAGGTTGCCGTTTACCTGGGCAGTATTTCTGATCTCAATTAACTCATCGGCAAGTGCGTCGCCGTCCAATGTGCCTTCAACAACAATATTTTTTGCATGGATGTTTGCAGTTACTGCGCCGCCGGTACCAACAGAAAGGTTGTGACCAACCATAATTACTGTACCGTCTACGGTGCCTTCTACATGAAGATCTTCGGTGCCAATCAACTCACCGCGAAAATTGATACCCTCACCAAGCACTGATTTGGCGCCTGAATTCGAGAGAGATGATTGCTGTTCACCAGCGCTCATGCCTGCTAGAAAAGGTGTGGAGTCATTACTTTTGTCAGTGCTCATCTAAATAAATCTCTTCGTTGTGGAAAAAGTCAGCGTTAAAACTCTTGTAGCCAGGCCCTCGGCTGAAGTCTTATCCGTAAGCCAGGTAATACATTGAGTCGAAAAATTACGAAAGCTCAATGCGGGAACCGTAATCTCTCGATGGCAAAAGATATATGTTCATTTTTTCACAGAAACATGGATATCATTACGCAAATATTTTCTACTATTAAGCCATCTTTATCTCTTATCCATGCTCTTGGCATTGGAGAATTTGGCTGAATACACATTTCATTCAGCAAGAAAAAGTACGTACATATGGTTTCACCTGTACATAAATCTCTGGTAGATTTTTCATACCTACTCTTAGTAGCTTCAACTTTTTCACAGGCGGTTTGTGCCAGGCTAGAAAATTAATTTAGGCCAGTATGGGAGCATGACAACAGTGAGCACACCAAGTAATTTACAAAACTGAACCCGCAACCTTTAACTGTACAAAAATAGTCCTACTACCTAATTCTAGTGACGATGAATTGCTGGGATTGCTCGACATAACGTCACATTCTTACTTTTACATTAAGGTGTAATTTGTAAGTAAATATTTACTTTTTGTTGTGGAGGGCATACTGCTTATTATCTGCTGATGGGTATTGAGTTCTACTGGGCATACATCAATATAGATTGAGTTGTTACTACCTTACAGCGCGAAAGCCACCGTAAAACGGCTCGGCAATCAATCAAGCTGACCTCGACTTGAATGGGCTGAATTTAGCACGGATTCCACGTTAAAAGTGTGACATAGAGCACTTTTTCCCAGCCCTGACCTGGCTTGCAGTTGCTTTGGTGTTCCAGGTGCAGCAGTGTCAGTGCCATATGCTATTAAGGAGTGTGTTGCTGGGTAGGTAATATGAAGCGTGGAACAATTCCTCATGTATTATGAGCTGACAAAGATGATCTTTTGAATCTAAACCACAAAATACGGATAGTGTCTATGCGTAAATGGGGAAAGCATAAATGAAAGTTTCCGGAAATAAAAATTCCAGCTAGAAAACACTTTCTGGTCGGTAATATTTCGCTCATCGGGTGCGCTGTACATAAAATCCGGACTCTTTTTTGTGGTTATTAAATAATGATCGATTTGGAAAAAGGTTATTCCTTAATTAATGGCATCTTTCCGGAAGGCCAGCTTGAGGTTCTTCAAAATGAGTTTGCAGATTTAAAGCTCGCTAAGCGGACGGGGGGTATACGCAATGTAGAGAAAAAGTATAGCTCTATAGCGGCCTTGGCTACATCGGACTTGATTGTAAATTTAGCGCAGAAGTACTTAATTCAGCGCCCTCGATTGGTAAGGGGTATCCTATTTGATAAAAATGAAAAATGTAACTGGCTTGTTACTTGGCATCAGGATAAGACTGTAGCGGTCTCTTCAAAATTTACTAAGTCTGGATGGGGTCCCTGGAGTGTTAAGGATGGCTCTCACCATGTGCAGCCTCCCCTGCATGTTCTTAAGCAAATGATTACGATCCGTATTCATCTGGATGATATTGATGCTAATAATGGCTGCTTAAAGCTTATTCCTGGCAGCCATCAACATGGAATTTTGAAGAAAGATGAAATATATCAATATGTTAAAGAGCATATCCCAGTTGCCTGTGAGGCAAAATCCGGTTCTGCACTAATTATGTATCCTCATATTCTTCATGCTTCAGATAGAGCTTTATTCCCTAGGCGTCGCAGAGTGATACACTTGGAATATAGTTGCTATGAGTTGCCAGCTGAGGTTACTTGGGCATAGTGCAACTAGATTCAGTTTTCAGTAATAATGTACGACTTAACGCCCATTACACTACCTTGCTATCAATTAAGATGTTCGTGCTGTATGTTACGATCGAAATTAAAACATGAAAGGTCGTGTGGCGTTACCTATCGGGGCGCGGTCCACTGCTTTTGCTTTCTTCTTGAGATTGGGTAAAAAATATAATTATTTACATAGTATTCAGGTTTTCTGAAGGGTTGGTCGGCGATCATGTTTTCTTAAATAAGTCGATGATTTTTTAGTTGTCTTGGCTGATTTAAGGGCGCTTTAAGTGTTGGGAGTTACTGTTGACTGCTTATCAATTTGTTGTTTAGGTCTTTCCTATTGTTGTATTTTTTGTCTTGGATTTTATTTTTTCTTATTTGAAAATTTAAGATTTGTTTTTTTATTGGTTTCTCTATTTGGTGGCATTTCGTCTGTTAAAATCATCTGCGGTCAGATAAGGGGTTGGTTTATTTGATTGGATGGAGGGTTTTACCTTCTGAATATAAGAATGATCATATTGAAAATGGTGAAAAATGAATAATCAAATAATAAGGCTTTTAGCTTGCTGGGTGTTTCTATTGGGCTCTATTCAGGCTAAGGCATTTGAGCCTAAATCAGATTTATCGGTGAGCTTGGAGCGTGTCCGCTACTGTCAAAACCTTTGGTGTACCCAGCAAGCTACTCAATCTGAGTATCTAGCTTGGGAGCAAGAAGGTGTCAGTAATACTTATCAATTATACACTCAGATTGCAAGAGTGCGGGAGCCAGAACGAGAAGATGTGCGAAATTTGGTATTTATTGCAGCTGGGCAACAGCCTCCGGGATACGGTTCTGAAAGTGCGGTAACAGGCCAAGGGGATAACTATAAAAGAAACTGTGGTATCTCAGAAGAATCCTGTTCCAGAAGCATAGATGGCCGCTCGCTTGCCCGGCAGGTTTTAGATTCAGAGTATTTTCCAGCAGATGACACCTTCTTTGCCGTAGCTTTTGATGCACAATTTAACTATATGGTGAATAGTAGTGAGAAATCGCGTATAGAAAGTGCCTACCTTAATTGGTTAAAGTCAAAAGCTTATGTATCAAACCTAGAAACCATCTACTTGGCGGGATCATCCAGAGGGGGCTGTTTAGCAATGCGCTTGGCAAAGGCTCTGCGTAATGATCCGGACTTTCGTAGCATTCGAACTATTGTTCATAGTTTTGATGGAGTCTGTAAATGGGATCAGAATGAAATGGGAGTAACTTCTTCTTTTTTCCGCAACCCCGAAAACTCAACTTATTTGAGCTACTATACTGATCTCAATGCTCAGTTCCCCTATAAAGACAATTTATATATCCGTCAACTGGCAGGCGGTGACGAAGTTATCGAATTTACAGGGGTGCACTCTTTTGTCTATGCAGCAGAAGATATCAATCTAGGTTGGTATGCTCAAAGTTGGGTCAATTTGGATCATATTACTATTGATCGGGATATGTACCCAGCTGTGAGAGATCAAACCGTGGTACCCTTTTTAAAGCATTTGGAAGAAGTTTTTTAATTCGTTACCTTGACTTTAATTAATCTAAAATTCAATATTTGCATGTCTAATTGATTGAGTGTGAGGGCTGCTGTTAAGCAGCCCTCATTAACTAGTTAAGCTTTTTTCTGTGGAGTTCTAATAAGTAAGTGATTAACTGTACTTACGCCGGGTAGTGGGTCAGTTGCTGAGCCAGTAAATGATAGTTTAATATAGCCAGCCTGTTCTGAAGGAAATCCCTACGTATACGAATAGAACGGAGAGAAGTGTTACTGGAATTATATGATAAGCGAGAGCTTTTAGGTTTCTGGAGGAAAGATTCGGAATGATCCTGAGTCTTGCGTCAATAGCAAGAAGGAATGTACAGCCCAATATGATTAGCTTATACGAAATAAGTCTCGAAACCGGATTCGAGAAGTTAAACCACTGGGATATATCGGGCAAGAGATTGAAAGCAAGATAGATACCAGAAATAATCTGTACAAGAAGGGCAGGGATGCCAATTTTTTCATAGCTGCTTTCGAACCTTGAGATAAATTCTATATCCTGACTTCTTAGGGCGGAAGGGAGGATTGTACATGCCAGCACCAGATGTCCCCCGGTCCAAATAGTTGCACCTAGAAAATGCAAAAAAAGTACTACCTCGTACATCTTTATTCCTTTTTGGGTCCTTTTAAGCACTATATCTATAAATGTAATGGGTGCCCACTAATTTCTTAGGTTGGTAAGCTGAATATTGTTGATGTGTCACTTGTGAGATTGTTTCAATTAATATGAGATGGTGATTGATATAAATCAAGAGGACACACTGGATCAGATGGTATTAGTTTACTGTCTTCTAATTAAATAGTGCCGAGATCCTACGTCTTTTGTGCATTAGTACTTGAAAAATTCTCATCCCCACTCCACTCGATAATTACCTTAACCTGGCTCGGGTCCTTATCTATTGTCAGAGGCTCTTAATTTAATGCCAATAGATTTTTAAAGTTAAAAATGAAGTCGGTTTAAGCTCGATAAATACTTAAGCTTTTTAGTGGACCTGATCGGCCGGCAAAGTTATAGGTTAGGACAACAGCTTATTGTTGGAATACTTGTAATGAGTCAAAACTAAGCAATCATCACCAAATCCCAAAAAATGTATATGTGATTACAGAAGAAGAAAAAGTTAATTGTTCGCGATTTAGAAACACCAAGCAATCAATGTGGAAACAATAATGTTTAACCTAGTTCACAAAATGGAAAAAGAATGTTCTTATAATTTTGCTCCAAAATAAGTGTGATTGAGTCTGTAGAGAACAATATGAACAATCTCTCTAAACTTCTAATGGTTGCTGTTTTGTCCGTTTTCGTAGTTGCCTGTAGTGGAGGTGGTTCTAGTGGCAGCAAAAGCAATAATCCTGAAGTAACTAATAATGGTGGTGATGCTGGATCCAACCCAGATCCAGACCCAGATCCAGACCCAGATCCAGACCCAGGTCCAGACCCAGGTCCAGACCCAGGTCCAGACCCAGACCCAGACCCAGATCCCAACCATGGGGTCATTAGTGGTGGGGAAGGTTACGTTAGTGAAGATAATGTAAAGTCTGCTACTGGCATACTGATTGATAGTACAAACCCAAATAGAATTTTTGAGGAAGTTAATGAGTGGGGGAAATACGGCCGCCTCCAAGTTCTCTCAGATGGCACCTGGAAATACACTTTGGATAGTAATCTTTCTGATCCGCTTAGTGAAAATGAACTTGCTACAGATAAATTTTCAATAGCTGTGGGAGCTGGAAATGACTTTACAGTGATTGTTATCGAAGTAACAGGTGCCGATGATGCCTATATTTTCGAACCAGACTCCCCCCTGGCGACATTAATTGTAGGGAGCAGGGGAAGTGCTAATGGTATTTTGTCGCTGCATGATGTGGATGGTAATACGCCGGGCTTTTCAGAGAAAAATATAGAAAGCACTTATGGTAATTTTAACATTAACAGTAGTGGTGATTGGGAATATATCCTTAATGATAAGGCGGATAGCATAAAAAGTGGTGACTCAGTAAAAGATACTGTTAATTTCCAGTTAACCGATGGTGCTCAACAATCTGTTACATTTTCTATAGTAACTTCAGACCCCAATGGGTCTGGCCCTTTTGAGCTTTCACTGGATCAAAAACGGGTAATGCTCGATAGGCATAATCACCTTCGTCAGAGATGCGCCAGTGGTCAATCTGGAGAAGGAGAAGGGCCTAAAACTGCCGGAAATATGCAAACTCTTTTTTGGGATAATGCCTTGGCTAAGATGGCGAAGGAACGGGCATCGGCCTGCTATTTTGGACATTTAGGCGACTCTACGGGTATTAGAGATTCTTTTGATAAAGTAAAAAGTGAAGTATCTTTTGTGTTGCCCGCCGGTTACGTTGAAATTGGTGAAAATGTAGCTATTCATTTTACCAATCCTCCAGCATCTCAATATGGTGCCGAGCAATGGGCTGGTGCGGTTCAGGCTTGGTATGATGAAAGTTACGCATATAATTGGGAGGATGGACAATGTCACGATGACACCTGTGGGCACTGGGCTCAAGTCTGCTATGGGGAAACTCGTTATGTTGGATGTGCGGTTGCTGAGTGTGACAGTATCAATGGTGTTGATGATCCTGCATATAACGATGGCGCGCATGTCACAGTCTGTAATTATTTCCCCGCAGTCGATAAGTCTGTGTTGCCTTTTGTAGATAATTTTGGGTATGAAAACTGCAGAACTTGCCTCAATTATGATATGCCCTTTTGTGCCGATAATATGTGCACTGGCGGAATAGCAAAAAATTGGAATGCATCAGGTAAAACCGACAAAAATATTGATCAGTGTACTGATGGCTTAGGCAGAGATATTGTACCTTGCAAGTATGGAGATCATCCTCCACCCGCTAAGGTTAGTGGCTTTAAATATAGGATAGATGGAATGCAAGTGTTTCTCTCCTGGAATCACACTATTGAAAATGGTGGTGTGCTCCATTACGAGTTATCACGTGATGACGACTTGCTTTTAAAAACACGAGAACCTTCATACAAAGATTCAGATTTAGAGTTGGGGAAAAACTACCGCTATAAAGTCATTGCGGTGGATCATTCTGGTAGAAAAAGCCAAGAGTCCGCCTTCCTTGATGTTACGATAAGTAATAATTAGGTGCTTTATAAGCAGATTTTAAATACGACTAATGAGTTAATGGAAGGGAAATACGGATATGTCCATCGAAAAGGTCATTATCGACACTGCTGCTAATAAAGCATAATCAAACAGGCTGCCCCTAGTAAATTTGCACGCTAATATATTACTTGGTATGGATTTCCTAACTGCCAATAGCCTATTCTAGATAGGTGCAATTCGCTTTTGTGGGGCGCAACCTAAAATAAATAGGTTTTCTAACCTCAATAATAAATAGTTGGATTTTATTTTGAAAAAAATATTATATATCTTCGTGTCTGTTCTTTTAAGTTTAAATGCCTATGCTAGCAATGGAAAAGTGCTTGTTGTCGTTTCAGCAGCTGACCATTTGACCCTAAGAAATGGTGGTGTAGTCGAATCTGGGTATTTTGTGAGTGAGCTATCAGAAACCTTGAGGCAGCTGGAAGCTAATGGATATGAATTTGATATTGCCACACCAAAAGGGAAAACTCCTGTAGTTGATGGTTTTGGCTTGCAAATGTATTTTTATAAAGCATCAGTGGTATCAAATTGGCCTCAGTATGCTTTAAACCCTAAGATAAAAGCCGAGGAGGAGCGCTTAAAAGATATCGCTACAGCAATGAAATATTTCGGTAGGCTCAAGTTTGCTAATCGTTACGCAAATGACGAAGTATCTGCTTTTCTAGATGATGTTGAATACATAATGGAGCAGCAGCAACTTACTGAAAAACCTTTGCTCTCGCTGGAGTCATTGACACAATCAAAATCTTTAGAAAAATATGATGGAATCTATATCCCGGGAGGTCATGCGCCAAAAACAGATCTCCTGTTTAGCGAGGAGCTGGGTAGTATCTTAACATATTTCCATGAAACCCAAAAGCCGACTGCTATAATTTGCCATGCTCCGATAGTGTTGTTGACAGCAATGGAGGGTATCTATGATCCATTTATCCCCTTAAGTGAAGAACAAAAAAATAACTTCATTTACAAAGGATACAACATTACACTGGGTAACAAGTCTGAAGAGTTAATTCTTGAGAACTTTCTTTATTTAAAAGGCAGTCGCCTAGAGTATTACGTTGCAGAAAAAGCAAGAGAGGCTGGCCTTAAAGTAAGTAATTTTCGTGTACCCTCAATGTCGCGAGTAATCGAAGACAGAGAGCTGGTCACTGGAGCGAATCCGTCCTCGGTTTATTCTCTGGCGGATAAATTTATTTATAAATTGCAAAATAGGCAGTAGCTTAGCCAGTAAGCACAGTTCATTAGCATAGGAGGAATCACGATGTACCTAAAGTGGAGTGATCTCCTTTAAAACGTTTCTGAGTAATTTCTTAACTTGAAGGTTACAGATGTTAAGCGCAACTCTTGTGGGTGGATATTGCCTAGCAAGACCTAATAACTGTAGCCTTCAAGACCTGTCCTCTGGGGTAAGTCGGTCACATACAAGCCTGCCTGATTTCAAGGAAAAATTATTTCTTTAGAAAGAGCTCATCCCGGCCGGAATTTCCTGAAATTGATTTACGACAGCTTGGTATTTTCTTTCTGTTCGGAAGCAGATAATTCTTCGTATCATTATCATCCATTTAAGTATTATAAAAAGCTACAAAGCCTCAAAGTTGCCGGGTTGCCAAGAAGTGATTCCTTTCGGTTATTTTATTAGATCTTAAATTTGAAACCTAGATAATAAGTCACTTTGTTATCCCCGCAATTCGAATTATAAAGCCCGCAGCTATTGTTTTGTAAATTTTGTAAAGGGCTGCGACCATTCCGATGACTACCATTTGCAGCCTTTGCGACCCGTAAAGACATTGCGGAATTATGAGCGGACCTCCTTGATCTTCAATCTTTCTAATGTCGCTTTTAATAAGTTTAATTCTATTTAATGGTACAAGTCTGCAGATGAATTCCTGATGGGTTGATTTATTGTTCGTTAATTAGAAACCGGTTGTTGTGAAATTTGAGACAATAATCTATTGTCAGCTTCTTACTTTAAAAGATTCAATCCGTTTTATTTTTATGTATATTGTTGCTTTTGTACCAATATTATTTTTAATAGTAGGATGAAATTATTTATTTTCTGTTTTGTTTGTGAGGTTTGAGCTGGTCGGATTAAATTAATATCATTTTTGCGCCATTTAGGGTCTCTTTAGTTTTTATATCCTTTGCATCTGAGTTTAGAGTTTATTTTTTGGGGAATGTATTGCTTTATTGATAATTAACATTGCCATTGATTATTTTAATTTTGTGTTAAGGGTGGGAGATCTTGCTCGGCATATCCTTTTATCAAAAAAATTAAATTTTGGATTTAGTTATGAATTTTAAGAGAGCCGGCCTGTATATCGTGTATATCATGCTCCTATCTAGCTTAATCATGCCTACATACGCTCATGCAGGCATGTGGGATAATTTCACAAGCTGGATTGCTGAAACCTGGGATAAAGTTGAAGAGAGTGCTGAAGAGACTATCGAAGATGTAGTCACTACAGTAGAAGATGCCGCAACTGCCTCTGTAGGATTCTTAGTAGACACTGGTGAATGGCTATATGATGGCCTGACAAATTCAGTTGAGGGGTCATTTGATTTTTTCTTTGGGGTAGCTGATAACTCAGTTACCGCACTAAACTATTTTGGTCTTGATGTCGATATATCTGATTGGTTTAGCACGGGGCCCCGAAACTCTGAAGATGGCGCACAGCCGTGGACTTTAGCAGACTACGATACTGGATCATACCCAGCCTATCTAGCAGCCTTCCGTGAGCGCCAGGCGGCCTATATAGAGCGGGTTTTCGATTCAGCGAGAGAGGAGCCAAATAATGACCACATGGTTCTCAGGGCTTATCTTGGTTTGCCCTTGGATAGGGCAGCATTGGCTCAGCGATTAACAGAACTTTTCACTCCGGGCAAGCATGCTTATAAAAATCCAGACATGCAGTTGATTCTATATATTCGTGTGTTGGCGGAGAGTGATGAGTACGATGACTTGATTCTAAATGAAATTAATAAGCTCCCTTATTGGCAGGACGAAGACACCGAGCGAGTACGTGTGTATACCTCTGAAAATCATGTGCTTATGTGGCTTTCCACTAGCTGGTTGTTATGGGAAATGGAGGGATGGAATATTGGGGGCGGGCCACAGAAAATCAAAGAGCGCCTTATACGTTATTTAGAAGTTAAAAAACGTTATGGTGTTTATGAGTCTACTTCAAATACCTATAGTGGATTTTCGATATCCGCGCTATTAAATCTTTACGACTATGCCAAGGATCAGGAGATTAAGGAGCTAGCCGGGGAGGTCGCATTAATAATTCTCAATGATATAGCTATGGTGACAAATGATCTTGGCGCTGCAACGGCTGCAGATTCAAGGAGCTATGCGGGAAGTTATGGAGGAGTAAACACTATGAAAAATAGCTTCTCAGAGTATATGGCTTTAGTCACCGGCATGGGTCCACAGGCATTTACCGCTGGTAACCATATAGATATATTTGCCATGACTAGCCTTGATGCTAGCAGTGTTGCTTATAATCGTCTGGAAAAACTAAATGGCGAGGTCAATATCAGCTATTACTCAGGCCACCCCATCACTGAGGTGGATTCGGTATGGGCAGGTCTAGATTTGCAAGATAAGATTATTTTTTCCCAATCTGCTGGTGCCTATGCTCATCCTGAACTGGCTGATGAAATGTTGGAATACTACCTGACGCCTGTTGCCGGATTAAATTTCTTCTTTGAAGATATTATCGTGGAATCTAATCTAGCAGACGATTTGGTTGATATGTCTGGAGTCCTGCTTACGGAGACCAGTGCGCCCTTTACTACCAGTTCTGTAATTTCAGAACAAACCTTGGATCTCTATCGCCATGGTGTAGTGCAGTTGAGCTCTTACCAAGATTACCATGCGGGCAATGCCGGTTGGCAACAACAGCCTTGGGTTGCCACAACCGGCACGCTTCAGGTTACCACGCGTTCAGGAGCGGGAAATGGTGGTTGGAAAGCTGGTGGCCAGAATATGATGAATACGAACTTGCCCTATATCAAGCAAAACAAGAATGTGGCTCTGGTATTGTACAAGCCGGCTATGGAGTTGCGCTTTATGGATGGCGTAGGTAACGCCACGGATTTTCTACCGATTGATGACTTTGTTACGGAATCAGTTAATTTAACTTGGCCAGCTGATAAGTTTGATGAAACATCCAGCTTCAATAACTGGTTATTTGCAAGAGAAGGGGAAGGTTACGTAGCTGTCTATCGTCATTGCCAGGATACAAAAACCTTTATAGATCACGGAAAAACAATAGAGATTTACAGCTGCAATGACGATGAGCAGGTTTGGGCAACCGTTGTTGGTAATACTCAGACTCATGGAGATTTTAGTAATTTTATATTCACAGTTTCACAAGCCAAGATCCAGAGCAAGTGGCGTTGGAGTTGGGCAGAAAAGCGACATGTATGGGAAACTACTCTTGAAGTAGACGGAAAAACACTGGGTTACAGCTGGGAAGCCAATGTCGATGATTTAACCGATCAGGAAATGTGGAATCTGGCGGGTGCCAATAGCTCATCTACCATAGAAACGGCATCTGTGCGCGGTTACCAGGTAAATGATGTAACTAGTAATTTGACTCCTACAGGCCAAGGTAACTGTGAAAGCCCGAATGATGTTCTTCTACATCAAAATGTGAGCTACCATGGTTCTGATCCAATTATTTCACGAATATCGGAAGACGCTAACGGCGAGTGCTTTCTGCTGAATGTGGAGGAGCAATCTTTGGATACTGAAACTGACCACGGCGGTGAACAAATCGATGTGGTGCATTTTCAGAATCGACGTTTTGTTGGAGGGGAAGCGGATAAAGTCTATGCTGTAGACCACGAATGGACCACAGTTCAGCTGGATTTTAGCTATACCAACCCAGTGGTATTCACTTCTGTCATTGGTATCTCCGGTCCCGACCCTATTACGACTGAAATTCGCAATATAACCTCCAATAGTTTTGAAGTTCGGGTAGCAGAATTTTCATGGAATGATGGTGTTCACTTGCCTGAAACTCTGCATTATGTGGTGATGGAAGCCGGCACTTATACAACAGCTAATGGCGCTGAAATTCATGTGAATGCTGTATTGCTGGAAGATAATCTAACTGGTACCCCTGAGTTTCAAACCGTAGGTATTGATTTACAGGATTACCTCCTAGTGAGCCAAGTGCAAGGCAAGAATATGAATGAAACAATTGGTGCTCGTATCAAGGATAAACAAACAGGTTCTTTTGACATTAGTTTAATGGTGCAAGAGGCCCACAAAGAAAAAGGAGAAAATCTGAAAGCCGTAGTGGGTTATATAGCTATTGGTAAACCCGCGGTTAAATCAATGAAAATTGCTTTAAGGGGCCACCATGGTAAATATTTGACCGCAACTAATAATGGTGGTAGTGGGCAAACAGTCAATGCCAATGCTTCAACAATCGGAAGCCATGAGACTATTATTCTCAGCGGTATTAGCAACCAGCAGGGCTGCTTTGTCGATGGTGACGATGTGTGGCTGCAAACCACCGATGGTTATTATTATGGTGCCCAAGAATGGGGAGCACATGATGTAGCCGTTTCTGCCAGATATAGCTGGGAAACATTTAAATTAATTAATCATACGGACAGAACAGGCTGTTTGGAGGATGGTGATCGGATCTCCTTGTTCAATGTCCGACATGGTAACTATATTGTTGCTGAAGAAAACGGTGGTGCAAATGCAAATCGCAAGAATCTTGACATATGGGAGATGTTTACTGTACATAACTTGATCATTCATTAAGCAATACGAAATGGGCACCTCAACTTGATGTGGTGGGGTGCCTTAATTGATTATGAAGAATCTCTCTCTTGGTTGGATTTTTGCACTCAAACTAAACGAGCCCTTCATATAGGAGGGCTTACTTGAGTAAGAATTCCTATACGAGGACAGCTAGTCTGAACTTATGAATTTCTTAATTTCCAAAATTGAATGCCGACTACACCTTGTATTGGTATGGAAGGTAAGGCTTCCACTTCTCCATTTTCATTAAGGATATTTCGGAGCTTATCTTCACCTATGAAAGCTGGATAGCTGCAGGTGATGGCACCTTCGGTGACTGGAGGCAGTGTGAAGCTGGCGAACTGAACTAACTACTGATTTAATTGGGTATGTTAAGAAATTTCTGCATACCCAGGTTAATAGGCATTTATACGGTAAGGGTGTCGATCTTTGATCAATCTTAAGACCGACGCCTTTACTAACTGTAACAATACTCTTCTTTATACTTGACTCCTGAGAGTCTGAATAAAAAGTAATACTTAAAAGCTTGTTTGTTTCCATTCATTCACAGCATTCAGGAAAAATTTCTGACCAGTGTCACTACTATTGCACCTATAAATTTGAAGTTGTTCTCCATTGTCGGCACTTACCCCTGGTGTATCAATACAGTATTGCCAATCTTTGTCGCGATTTTGAATAATACCGCTTTCCTGTACCTGCCATTTTTCTGAATTGCCACCATCGCAATCCCACAGGTGCATTTTATCACCATTGTCTGCAGAGCCTGAGTTGTAGTCGACACAGTATTTATTGTTGCCTTTAGGTCTTAACTGTCCCTCAGCGGTGTAGACAAACTGCTGTTCGTTGCTCGAGTTGCAGTTGGCCAAAGTCAGGTTGGAGCCATTGCCATAGCCTTGAGAAACATTCATACAGAGATTTGGGTTTTGAATGGACTGGATACGAAAATAACCAGGTAGGCTTTTTCGCACACCGACAAAGGGAATAGCTTGGCCGGTATAGCTGGGCGTGTCATTGACGGTATTTGGGTCCATGCCAATAGCGCTAGCGCCGTGTGCAACAGCGATATAGGAATAGCCAAAATCTGTATTGCTGAAGTCGCCAGAGCTGCTCCATAAATGCATCAATTGTTTACTGTTGGCCGCTTCATTGGCTGTTATTTGGTAGTGATCACCGGCTTTTACATTACCGCAAAATATCTTCTGGGAGCTGCTGGAATCCATGGAGTCGACATTGCCAGAAAACTCTTCAGGATCGGCAGTATCTACATCAGGGCAGAGGAAGGCATGTAATGGGTAGTTATCCAATGCCGATTCCATACGATCATTGACGTTGCCACTCTGGCCACCGGTAAACATGACGAGGACTTTCTTATTCTGCGATTGCAGCTCGCCCAAAGTAGGCCAACCTATATTCTTTAGGGTGTTTCGATAGTCGGAGGAGGGGGAGCTTGCCTGTAGATGTGCTAGTAAGTCCTGGTAGCTGAATTGCAAATCGCCCAACTGTTGCTTGATATATTGATCCAACACATATATCTCATCGGCATACCAGGCAGCGAACCAATTACTGTCTGGCTTCATATCAATATAAAGCATTAGCGGTGCATTGAGTTCGTTGTTGTCAAGCCATGCCTTGATGTCGTCAAGGCAATGAACCAGTCGATCATTGTCACCATTACTACGACACATATGATTGCCGATATCATTCTGGCCGTGGGCTACATAGGGCCCATGATTACTACCCTGCCAGGGATCGTGATCGACTATATCCAGTTCAAGGGAGCGGAAACCCTTATCCAGCCAGTCTGTGAGCGTTTCACCGGCTTCCAGGCGCTCGTAGCTGTTGTGAGGTTGGAGGTAGTAGAGTTGGTCGATACGGTGATTACTATTAGCAGTAGTGGCCTGAATCGCTGAGTTTGCAGTGACTGGTAAATAAGTACCACAAATAATCATAAATGTTAAAGCGTGGAGGTTGAAGTAATTCCTAGTCATATGTGGCAAGTGTCTCAAAAGGCTTCGTCAGAATTAAAAAATTAAGTCAAGGATTTTAAGTTCGATAAATGAAGATCTGGTTACATTAGTTTTTGAGGTGACTGTGGTTTAGGTTTGTTCGATTGTGAAAGTGGTTGTCAGTGTCATCAAATGGACGCTTCCAAGGTTTTGGTGCTTACGTATATGGGTTGTTTCATGACCATTGTGACTTTTTAGTAGCTATAATTTTTTCTAGCTGCTACTCATAACGTTTCCTGAAAGCCATTGTTTTAGAGGCTAGTTTTTTAATTTGTGAAGTCATTAGAATTTTAAGAAATCTTTTTTTGTTCCAATTGCTTTTCTGTTGAATGGTCAATTTTTCTTGTGTAGCTTTGTGGCACAGTTGTAGATCAAGCAGTAGTTGTAAAAAAATGGATTTCTCTCAGTCCAAAAGTAGTGTGGACACAGGCCTGTCCTCATTCCTGTTGGTGGCACGTTTCCACCAAACCCCCGCAGATGCTGATCAGCTGCGCCATGAATTCTCTTGTGAAGGAACACTCTTTTCTGAAACAGAGATCGTTCGGGCCGCAAAGTATCTAAAGCTTAAAGCGCGTACTTTTAAGACCTCTTGGAATAAGCTCTCTGGCCTCGCCTTACCCGCTATTGTTTCAATGAAAGATGGTACTTTTGCTGTATTAGCGGGAGTTCAAGAAGAAAAGGTGCTTGTTCATTTTGGGTGTGGCGGGCAACCAGAAGAAATGGAAAAAGAGGCTTTCCTTTCTTCATGGGACGGCCGCACTATTTTGGTCGCAAAGCGATCACTATTACCTGGAGGCAAAGGAAAGTTTGATATCAGTTGGTTTGTTCCAGCAATCCTAAAGTACAAACACCTGCTGAGAGACGTAATAGTTGCCTCTTTCTTTATTCAAATTTTCGCTTTGATAACACCCCTTTTCTTTCAGGTGATGATTGATAAGGTTTTAGTGCATAAAGGGGTGACAACGCTTGATGTGCTGGCATTTGGACTAATAGTGATATCAGTGTTCGATGTGCTGCTGAATGGCTTACGTAACTATATTTTTACCCATACTACCAATCGAGTGGATGTTACGCTTGGTGCAAAGTTATATCATCATTTGACGCGATTGCCTGTTGCCTATTTTCTTGCTCGGCAAGTGGGTAATACTGTTGCTCGTGTTCGTGAGCTGGATACCATTCGCAACTTTATCACCAGTTCGGCTCTTACATTGGTGATTGACTTATTTTTTACCATCGTTTTCTTCGCGGTAATGTACTTTTATAGCCCAACACTCACCTGGATAGTGCTGGGCTCTATACCATTTTATGTGGCGCTTTCAGTTTATATCACCCCAATTCTGCGAAATCGACTGGATGAAAAATTTAAGCGTGGTGCGGAAAATCAGGCATTCCTGACTGAATCAATCGCAGGGATTGAAACGGTTAAGGCAATGGCGGTAGAGCCGCAGATGCAGAAACGCTGGGAAGAGAATCTCGCCGCTTATGTTGCCGCATCTTTCAAGGCAAGCAACCTGGGAAATATCTCCGGTCAGGTTGCCCAGCTAATCAATAAGATCGTCACTGTATTGATTCTATGGGTGGGAGCCACCCTAGTGATGAGCAATGAACTCAGCATTGGGCAGTTGATCGCTTTTAATATGATTGCTGGGCGGGTAAGTGGCCCCATCCTTAAATTGGTTCAGCTTTGGCAAGACTTTCAGCAGGCGGGAATATCTATAGAACGCTTAGGGGATATTCTCAATACACCAGCGGAGCCTGGCCACAACCCAAATCGAACCACCTTGCCAAGAGTCACGGGCAAAGTAACTTTTGATAATGTCTCTTTTCGCTACGCTCCGGGGCAGCCTCAAATCCTTCGCCAGCTTAATCTTGAGGTGAAGGCTGGTGAGGTTATTGGTGTTGTTGGACGCTCAGGTTCAGGTAAAAGCACGCTTACCAAGCTAGTGCAGCGTTTGTATGTTCCAGAGAGCGGCCGTGTGTTGGTAGATGGGATCGACCTGGCTCAGATGGAACCATCTTGGTTGCGCAGACAGGTGGGTGTTGTTCTACAGGAAAACCGTCTGTTTAACCGATCGGTGAAAGAAAATATCGCCCTGGTAGATCCAAGTTTACCAATGGAAAGGGTGGTGCAGGCAGCAAAGCTAGCAGGTGCGCACGACTTCATTGTGGAGTTACCGGAAGGGTACGACACCCAAGTGGGTGAGCAGGGAGCGTCTCTGTCTGGGGGGCAAAGACAACGTATTGCGATTGCTCGCGCTCTTATTACTAATCCTCGGATTTTAATTTTTGATGAAGCCACTAGTGCCCTGGATTATGAGTCTGAGCGTATTATTCAGGAAAATATGAGACACATTTGTAAAAATCGCACGGTCTTTATTATTGCCCATCGACTTTCTACCGTACGCCATGCAGACCGGATTATCGTTATAGATAAAGGAGAGATTGTTGAAAGTGGCCCCCATGAGGAGCTAATAGAGAGGGAAGGCTACTACGCCCGCCTGCATAGCTATCAAAATCATACCCCCAAACTTAAGGCGGTGCCACAAGCGGCAAAACTGGACGAGGGTCAGCTATGAAATGGTTGCCGGCATCCTCAGATAAAAAAGAGATTTTAAGTGATAAGGAAATCCATAGCTTTCGCCCGGCTGCGATTGAAGTGGAGCAGACACCTCCTTCACCTTTGGGGCGTGCAATTATGTGGGCCATTGTTTCACTGTTTATTATCGCGATTCTTTGGGCTTGTTTTGGTCGCATCGATATTGTTGCCACGGCTCAGGGTAAGGTGATTCCCAGTGAAAGGGTAAAGACCATCCAGCCGCTGGAAACCGCTGCGGTAGCAGCCATTCACGTAAAAGAAGGGCAGAGGGTAAAAGCCGGTGACCCGTTAATTACTCTGGATACCTCCATTACTGCTGCAGATGTTCGCAGGCTTAACCAAGAGTGGCGGGATGCGGCTTTGCACCGCAACCGATTAGAAGCTCTAACGAACTGGTTTTCTTCTGAGCGGCAATCATTGCCCAGCATTTCTGTACAGCTCCCAGAGCTCGCTCCCTATATGGGGAAATATGAAGCTCTGCTTCAGCAGGAGGCAGCAGAATTTACTGCAAACCTGACGTCTCTTCAGGGGGAGGCGGCACGCATGGCCGCTGAGTACAAAATGACTGAGGCGGAAGTTACGAAAAATAAACGACTGCTAGAAGTGTTGAATGAGCGAGTCAGCGCTTATGAAATCATGCAGAAGAAAAAGCTTGGGGCTCGCATGGAATATTTAGAGGTAAAGCAGAGCCAGATTGAAGTTGAACAAGATATCAGTATCCAACAGGCTAGTTTGCTTCAGTTGCAAGCAAGCATGGCTGCAAATGAAGCCCAGCAAGATGCGCTTCTACATCAGCAATATAAGTTAGCTCTACAACAATTGCACGATATTCGTACTCGTGAAGCTTCTCTCTATGAGGAAAAGCTTAAAGCGGAGCAGCGAAGCAAGCAATACCATTTAACTGCTCCAATTGATGGCGCAATACAGCAGCTAGCCATACATACGATTGGTGGTGTGGTAACTCCTGCGCAAGAATTGATGTTGGTCGTTCCTGAGCAAAGTGATATGGAAGTCGAGGCTTATATTCTTAATAAGGATATAGGGTTTGTTCATGAGGGACAGTCGGCAGAAGTTAAGATCGATACCTTTAACTTTACCAAATATGGGGTAATTGATGCGGAGCTTGTAAATCTCTCTGATGATGCTATTCAAGATGAGCAGTTGGGGTTGGTATACAAAGCACGCTTAAGGTTAAAGCAAAAAGGACTTTCTGTGAAAGGTAAATTTGTAAGCCTCTCTCCGGGGATGTCGGTGATGGCAGAAGTTAAGACTGGTAAAAGGAATATTATAGAGTTCTTCTTGTCTCCTTTGTTAAGGTATAAAGATGGCTCTCTCACTGAAAGGTAGGGGCGATTTTTTGATGATTTTATTCGAGTCTGCGCGTGGTGTCTTTAAAAAGTAGGTTCTATTTTTTGGTATTCATTAAGAATTGGATGTGTAATTGGTCGAGGGCCTTGTGGTCGTTAAATTCTATTTGATTGTTGTTTTTTTATTATTAAGTTCTCAAGTTGTATTCGGGCAAGAGTTGGTCGAGTGTGATGAGGGTATGGTAAGTGTAGGAGTGTATGATGATTTTTTATTGGAGGATATGAAAGGGCATCTATTATTACAACCTCCCGGTCAGAGCGAGGCTTATTTTGATATTTTTATTGATAGAGTTTTGTCGAGTTTTTTAGATAGGTACTCTAAGAAATTATGTCATCTTAAAGGCGTGGCGGACCCTTTGGTTACCATTTCTTTCATTAATAGGCCCATGGTGGTTTGGCCGTCTGTATCATTTAGGAGGACGAACGCCTTAATGAAACATCGAAAATACCTGGAAGAGATGGGGAGGCTGAAAAAGAAAGTTGTTTCGCCAGAATTTATTGGTGTTCCATCTGAGATAATGCCTGATGAGGAATATTCTTGTAATGTTAAATCTCCATGGGTGAATCTTTCATCGTACTATAATAATGGCAAAGAAGTAGTGCATATTGTTATAAACTGGTCTGTTCGTCAGCAAGTCTTTGATCAGTATTTGATGGTTCATCGTAAAGATCTTGGTGGTTTGAATGAGCTGACTATTTTTAACAGTAAATATAGGTCGTATATAAATTACTTCTCTGGTGCTTGGAGGCGATTAAATCCAAAAGATAGGGAAGCTTATTTTTCCAGAAAAATCCCTCCGGACCTTACTTGGCTATTCTCGACTTCGCCAAATGCAGGAGCAGATGATTCAACTTTTCCTGATTTGTATCAAATTGAGGAGCATGCATTAGTTGTTTATCCGGATTTTATTTCCAATTTAATTGGTGTTTGTTTTGAAGGGGGGAGTGGTGTTTTAAAGATTAATAATATTTTGGATGCTGTTGAATATATTGGTGGCGATTCATTCAAGATTGATCGAGATCCTTAGGGTTCTATAATTGATTGCTTTTAGTAGAGGGATTTGTATATGTCTTTTTTTGAATTTAAGACAAGGTTGAAGTTAACCGGCTATTCGGACGCCGATAAAGGTGTGGTGTTAGGCGCCCTTGAGAATATCTATAACGGTTCAAGTACGTTTAGAAGTATGCTTGATAGTTATTCTGGATTTGTTGAAATAAAATATGCCCCTGGGGAAGCAAAAGTTACGGGAGGTATGGCTTTTCGGCATGTAGAATTTGATCCGGCTATAGCAGATAATACCTTTTCATATATCTCCTCAGGAGGTACTGCGGTCGCATATTCTGTTGAATCAATTTTAGTGCATGAGCTTGTACACCTTTTTGAGGATGTAGTGGACAATTGGGATGATCAATTAGATTATCAAGGAGATACTCTTAGAGCAGAGGCTCCCATCTATGATGAGCTTGGTATTCCCAGGCGATTATCCTACATTGGGTCTGATAGAACTGGCTCTCTAATAGCAGGCCAGAACTATACCGGGGGGGAGGAAATTGATCGTGCAGTAGTTGTTCCTTTTCATGATCAGCGTACTGGTGGGGATTATGTGGGATGGGACTCTACCCCTGCCGGCGATTCTCGAGACCTCTTAGTAGGCAGAGACGCTGATGGGCAGAATTTATCCTCGGGAGATGGGGATGATTTTTTATATGGTTTAGGTGGGAATGATTTTCTTCACGGTGGTAAAGGCGAAGATAAGCTTTATGGCGGTGATGATAATGATACTTTGTATGCTCAGGATGAGTTTGATACAGGCGACACATCAAAAGATGAACTTTATGGTGGTGCAGGAAACGATAAACTTTATGGAGACAGTGGAGATGATCTTCTTGATGGAGGAGAGGGCGCTGACATCCTAGAGGGCGGAAAAGGTGATGATATTTATAAGGCTGATGACGAGGATGAGATTACTGATGAAGATGGAAATGGAAGTGTCTATTTAAATAATCAGCTTCTTACTGGTGGGTCTCGAAAGGAAGATGATCCTGAAAATGAATATAAAGATAGTCGTGGTAATGTATATGTCTTAAGTGGTAGTACATTAACTATCAATGGCGGTCTGAAAATTCATAATTATGATAAAGATAACAGTTCCCTGAATATTGTTCTGGAAGATGAAGATGAAGATGAAGATGATGAGGAGGATAAGCAAGAGGATGAGACTCCAGATACTGGTGATGCGGAAGATACAACATCACCTATCGTTATAGATCTGGATGGTGATGGTATAGAGACTCTTGCTATCGGTTCCAGCTATTTTGATTTAAATGGTGATGGACTGAGTGAATTGTCCGGTTGGATTAGCCCGGATGATGGATTTTTAGTATACGATTTAGACGGTGATGGTCGTATAACAAGTGGCGCGGAGCTATTTGGAAATCACACTATTTTGGACAATGGTGAAAAGGCAGAGCATGGATTCTTAGCTCTTGCAGAGTACGATTCCAATGGCGATGGTGTCATTGATGCCTCTGATGCCTCATATAGTGCATTGCAAATATGGCGAGATACCAATGGTAACGGCATAAGCGATGCTGGTGAATTATATAGCTTGTCTGATAGTGGAGTGCTATCAATAGGTACTTCATATTCCACGTCTGATTTTACAGATTCTCACGGCCATGAGCATAAGCAGATTTCAACCGTTATGCTTAGTGATGGCACTGCTTCAACTGCAGCAGATGTATGGTTTAAAGTTGACTCTACTCGCCGCAAAAATAATGGTGCAGTTGAGTTGTCATCTGATGTGCTATTTATGGCTAATGCGAAGGGTTTTGGTAATGTGCATGACCTTCATCAGGCCATGTCATTAGATCCTGAGTTAAAATCCCTTCTGGAAGAATATATTTCTGCCCCTGATGAGATAAGCGGGGATGCCGCTTTGGATAATTTGATTTATCGTTGGGCTGGCGCAGAAGATGTTGATCCCTACAGTCGAGATCCTAGCAAAATTTATGGTCACGTAATGGATGCTCGCCAGCTTGTGACTTTAGAAAATTTGGTGGGTCGTCCTTACATGGGCACTTGGTGCTGGGGCGAACGTGACCCAAATCCTCATGGGCAGGCTGCTCCCATTCTGATTGCTGAATATCAGGAATTTAAACGATTTACAGCTGCGCAAATCCTTGCACAAACAGAATACGCCGAGGAGCTTGATATTATTCAGTCTGCCTTCGGTTCAGATGCTCACTCGATCACTGTCGATTGGGATAGCTTGCAAGGTCGCCTAATGACCATGCTTGAGAATGGTGAAAGTGAGCGTATTGTTGCCATTATTGGCGTTCTTACGGACTTGGGCACCTATTCTCCCAGTTATCGAGATAAAAGGGATGCGGCTTTCCAGGCGATCGCAGCTGCCAGTGTTGACCTGGCTCCTTTCTTTGACTTTTCATCAATGATTGGCACCTCTAATAATGATTCTCTGAATGGGGTTGGTACTGGCACTATATTTTATGGTCTTGAAGGAGATGATCGACTTTATGGATATAGTAGTAGTGATAGTTACCATTTTTCTTTTGGGCATGGTGATGATGTAATCCTTGACCGCGGCGGGCTTGATCAGATTGTCTTTGGTGAGGGGATTAGCCAGGAGAACCTTGAATTTTCTAGAGACGCTACCTCGGTTTGGATTTCAGTTAAAAATCTAGATGGCAGTGATGCTGGCTCAGTACGTATAGATAATTTCTTTGACTTTGATGGCACCTTAGATTTTGGTGTGATTGAAAAAATATATTTTGCTGACGGAAGTGCATTAGAGCAGTCGGAGATACTAGATCTGTTAATAGCATCCTCTTTGACTGAAGATAGTGATTTAGTATTTGGCTCCACTACCAATGATACGATTGATGCTTTAGGCGGCGATGACAATATTCATGGTTTGGGAGGCGATGATCGTCTGTCTGGTGGTGAAGGTAACGATACTTTGCTGGGAGATGATGGCAATGATCTTCTTATAGGTGGGGCTGGAGATGACAGGCTTGTCGGAGGTCGAGGCAGTGACACCTATATATTCGAGGTGGGCCACGGTAAAGATGTAATTGATAATGCTGCTGAACCGGGAAACAAATTGGACCGGTTGGAATTTGGTATTGGCATAGATCCAGGTTTGGTGGATGTAAAGCGAAGCGGCGATGATCTACTTCTTATTACCTCAGAGAATGATAGTGTTCTGCTAACTGATTACTTTAGGGGAGAGGCTGGTGATGGGACTGCAATTGATGAAATTGTTTTTAATGATGGAACCCTATGGACAATCGCAGATGTAAAATCATTTGTTTTACAAGCTAGCAATGACAATGATTTAGTAGAAGGCTATAGCTCCGACGATGTTCTCAGCGGGTTAGCTGGTGATGATGAACTTTACGGGCATGGAGGTGCAGACACCCTGTCCGGTGGGGAAGGGCAGGACACCTTGTATGGTGGATCAGGTAATGATCAGCTATTTGGCAATGAGGGCAGTGATGTATTGAAAGGTGAGGAAGGTGATGACCTGCTTGAGGGCGGTGGCGAGCGCGATTTTCTCTATGGAGGTGCCGGTAATGATTCTATTAAAGGCGGTTCTGGCAGCGACCAACTAGATGGTGGGGCAGGGAATGACACTTTATACGGTGGGGAAGATAACGATTCTATTACGGCTGGAGCTGGTAATGACTTTTTAGCTGGGGGTAAGGGTAATGATCATCTAAACGGAGGAGCTGGTACAAACAGTTACTTATTTGTTAAGGGTGATGGCCAGGATACTATTGTTGACTCCTATGAAGATGTTGTAACCATCTATGTGTCAGAGCTCTCGCTGGAAAGTTTAGTTTTCCGCCGTAGTGGCACGAGCTTGGAAATTACATTTGCGGATAGTCCAAATGATAAGCTGAGTTTACAGTCATTCTTCATTGATGAATCTCCAGTTGTCGGTATACGCATAGAATATGGAGCGGGCCAATCACTATCTATAGGTCCGGACCAATTACTATTACTCACCTTGGATGGTACCGAAGCTTCAGATCTTATTTATGCTTACTCTAGTGATGATGTCATTGAAGCGCTAGGGGGAGATGATATTGTTTATGCTGGTGATGGTAATGACACGCTGGCAGGCGGGGCTGGTGATGACCAATTAAGTGGTGGCGAGGGCAACGATATTCTCTCAGGGGATACCGGTAGCGACAATATTTCCGGTGGCGCAGGGGATGATATTTATCGCTTTAAGCGCGGTGATGGAGTCGATACTTTTAGTGAAACCTCCGGTGCAGATCGTGTGGAGTTCACTGATATTGCCTCTAGTGAAGTTTTAGTGCGTCGTCAAGCGGCCAATCTGGTCATTAGTATCCCCGGTTCTTCTGATGCAATTACCCTAAGTAATCAGTTCCTTGGGGAACAATTAACTGCTGCAAGCTCCAGCTTTGAAACTGTTACTTTTAGTGATGGCGTAACTTGGGACTTTGAGGCATTGATGGCCCAGGCAATAGCCGGTACTGAGAGCGCTGATACTATCCAAGGGTTTAGTTCAAACGAAGTGATTCAAACCTTAGGCGGTGATGATTTGGTTAATGCTGGTGACGGAAATGACCAAGTTGAAGGTGGTCAGGGTAGTGATGAGCTACATGGTGAGCTTGGCAATGACACTCTGAAGGGCGGCGACAATAACGATACCCTTTACGGCGGTATTGGAGATGATGAGCTTCACGGTGATGCCGGAGAGGATGTCCTTGTCGGCGATAGCGGTTCCGACACTCTTTACGGTGGAACTGAGAATGACGACCTTTCCGGCGGGAGTGGTGAAGACACTCTGAATGGCGGAGATGGAGACGATACCTTACGTGGCGGCCAGGATAATGACACCCTGTATGGTGATGCAGGTAATGACACCCTGTATGGGGATAGTGGCACTGATGAGCTTCATGGTGGTGAGGGTAATGATGAGTTGTACGGTTCTGGTAAGCTCTATGGCGATGCTGGTTCCGATAAGCTCGAAGGTACAGGATTGTTGGATGGCGGTGCCGATAACGACGAGCTGTACGGGCTCGGTGCAGCAACATTAATTGGGGGCTCAGGAGACGATACCCTGGTTGCTGACACTGATACCTGGTCCGGCACGGCAACTACCCTTGCCGGTGGAACCGGTAACGATACCTTGTATGGCTCTTTCGGGGATGACATTTACCAGTTTAACCTTGGGGATGGTAGAGACACCCTGATCGAGCGCCGCGAGGGCGAGAACTTTAGTAATGTTGATCCCTCAATGGATACCTTACAGTTTGGTATGGGTATAAATGCTGCCGATCTGGAATTTATTCGTCAGGGAGATGACCTGCATATTCGCCATCTTAACGGCACTGATGAAATCACGATAAGCAATTGGTTCCGCGAACCAAATGATCACTTCAAAATTAACCGCTTCGAATTTACTGATGGAACGGTCCTTACTGATGCGGATCTTGAAGCGCAGATGGTGACATTGGGAACGGATAGTGCTGATTCATGGATAGGTTACCGAGATCTTAATGAAGAAGTATTTGCTGGTAACGGTGATGATAAGGTTTGGGGGCGTACGGGCAATGATGAACTCCATGGTGAAGCCGGAGATGATTACCTAGATGGTGAAGAAGGTGATGATAGACTCTTTGGTGGAGACGGTGTAGATAATCTGGTTGGCCGTGTTGGCAATGACTATCTGGAAGGCGGCCTTGAGGGAGATACTCTTCAAGGTGGCGAAGGTGCTGATCAATTATTTGGTCAGGATGGCAAAGATAGTTTGTTTGGTGGCGAAGGCGACGATCTATTGGATGGTGGTGCTGATAATGACTACTTTGAAGCCGGAGAAGGTAAAGATACTTTGCTTGGTGGAAGTGGTGATGACCAGCTAAGTGGTGGTGCCGGTGATGATGAGCTGACCGGTGGCACTGGCAATGATACGTATGTATTTGGAGCTGGTGATGGCCATGATGTTATTCACAATAGTGATGGTGGTTCTGATGGTGTGTACTTTGCGGATGGGCTAAGTGAAGACCGCCTGACATTTACCCGTGATGGTGATGATCTGCTAATACTTATCGACGATGGTAGTAGCGATAGTGTCCGTGTTAAGAATCATTTCCTTGGTGGCGAAGCTTCAATTGATTGGGTACAACCATTTGGCACTTCGATGATTAATACCACTAGGATTAATCAGTTGGTAGCTGGGGAGCAAAATGGTGATTTCGATAACGTAATTACTGGTAGCAATAATGGTGAGCAACTGGGCGGCACTAATAATCAGGACCTTATTCAGGGGCTTGATGGTGACGACTCTATCTTTGGTATGGGAGGTAACGACCAGATCGAAGGTGGCGAGGGCGCTGACCAATTATATGGCGGTAATGGCAGTTACTCTGGTAGTGGTGATGACGTAATCATTGGTGGTGCTGGTAATGACATTCTTGTAGGTGAGGATGGAGATGATCAGCTGGCTGGTGGAGCAGGTGATGACCACTATTATTTTAAGGCTGTGCCTGGGGTGAATACCATCGATAATAGTGGTGGTGGTACCGATGGTATCTTCTTCCTTGACGGGCTCCAGAGGTCACGTCTTAGCTACCACCGTGATGGCGATGACCTGGTGATATTGATTGACGAAGACTTGCAGCAACAAGTGCGAGTGACCGATCACTTCTTGGGTGGGGACTATGCTATCAGTTTTGTTCAGCCAACAGATGGTGGCTTCTCAATAAGTGCTGCAGATATTGACTCCATGCTAACAGTATTGCCCACTGATGCCGGCAATGGAGATGGAGACCAGGGTACAGATCCTGGCACAGGAGATGGTAATACCGATCCCGGTGATGGTGATACTGGATCGGGTGATGGTAATGGTAATACCGATCCTGTTCCTCAACCTGGGTTAGGTGGCAATGATGTACTCACCGGTACTGCGGGGGATGAGCTACTTGTAGCTGGCTCCGGTGATGACACTCTTACCGGTGGTGCAGGAAATGATGTTCTTCGTGGCGGTGAGGGGGATGATATTTATATCTTCACCGGTGGGCAGGATATTCTTGAAGAGCTGGGAGGCGTTGATACATTACGCTTCTCGGGAGGCATTACATGGAATGATGTCGCTTCAGGTTTAGTTGGGTCTGGTGATGACCTGATTTTACGAGTTAGCGGAGGACCGGATCAGATTACACTTAAGAATTTCTTCTTGGGAGGGGATAACCTAGTTGAAACGATTGAGTTTGAAACCGGCGGCCAATTGACTGCGAGTGATATTTTTGGTGCCTTCGGAATGGCGATACCAACTCCTCAAGAAGCTTTTGAGCAGGTTATTGATGGTGGCTCCGGAAATGATAGCTCCTTAGATGGGACCGCTAATGTTGATTTAATCCGTGGCTTTAATGGCGATGATCAACTTAGTGGTGGCGCAGGTAATGACCAGCTTGAGGGAAGTAATGGTGCAGACCAATTAACTGGCGGAACCGGTAATGATTTGTTAATTGGCGGTCGTGGAGATGATGTCTATATATTCAATGCTGGAGATGGTCAAGACATTATTGATAATACCGGGGGGGGGCTGGACGTCCTTCGATTTGAAGGTATTGGTTTTAATGATATTGCCAGTGGCTTATTAAAGTCTGGAGATAATTTGATCTTGCAAGTAAGCGGTTCTAGCGATCAAATCACTCTGAAGAACTTCTTCAAGGGTGGAGATCATGCTATCGATAAGATCGAATTTGCCTCTGGTCAAGAAATATCTTCCGACCAACTCTTTGGAGTTTTTGGCATTAGCAATCCTGACTCCCAAGGTTCTCCAGACTATAGTGGATTACCGGATGAGCGTAGTTTTGGCACTATGACTTCTGGTAGTTTTGCAGACGAAGTTATTGTTGCCTCCTCAGATGCTGACTTTATTGATGCCGGAGCTGGTAATGATCATTTGTATGGAAGTACAGGTAATGATTACCTTCTTGGCGGGGAAGGGGATGATGTTTATCACTTCGCCGCAGGTGATGGCATAGATACCATAAACAATTTCTCTAACACCTCTGGCACTGACGAACTGCAGTTTGCCGACGGTGTTGATGAAGCTAATTTATGGTTCAGCCAAAATGGTAATGACCTAGTTGTAGACTTGCTAGGTAGCCAGGATCAGGTGGTCGTACAAGATTGGTTTGCGAATACCGCCAACCAACTTGATAGCGTACGAACTAACGATGCTGTGATCTCCAGTAGTGATATTGAGCAGTTGGTTTCGGCGATGGCGTCCTTCGGCGCACCTTCTGGTGGAGAGGTTACATTGACCACAGAGGAGCAAGAGCAAGTTAATACTGCAATTGCCTCTACTTGGCAGGCTAGCGCTTAAGTCTAGGTAATTCTGGTGCTTTGCTTAAGCGAAGCATCAGATTTTTTATTGAATGGCCTGCTCGTAAATGAGTAGGTCATTTTTCCATCAATAGGAAATCTAGAGTGAGGATTTTTGAGTCTGTATTTTGTGCTGTTAAGTGTTAAGAGGGGAAGGCTAAATCTTGCTGGCTTTTTAAAGGAAGCGTGTTTTCGTACCCTTGGCTGATGAATATCTTTATTTTTTCTCCATCCTCTTCTCTACCTGCTTTTTCTCCCACTCAGGCCCAAACAATGTAAAAGGTTTAAAAGTTCGCACAGCGTGGGAGGCGATTCCGATGCCCCAACCAAGGGCTGCCCAGAGAGACCAAAGGTACTCTGGGATGAGGATTAAATTAGCTATTAAAAGTCCAGCAATCACTATCAAATAAGTAATTAGGTGTTGGTAAAAGCCTTTGAGCTTTCTTACATGCTCGATGGCTTCCTTCTCTCTTGCAGAAGTTGCTTGCTCAGGCTGCATTTTTTGATCTCAGTGATAGATACTGCGGTGGTTATATTTTATTGCTTATGTGCAGAATCTTAACCACTGCGCGCTATGGTGGGCAAGTGTAAAAGCTGGGATAACAGTTGAGTTTTGTTAAGAATTTTATGACTGGATATTCATGTAAGCCAGAGCCCGGAGAAGCCGAGATCTGGCTTACTTAAATAGACTATACAGTGCTATCGGGCTGTTTTTCGGGGTGAGCATCAATAAAAGCCGCTAATTCGTTACAGGCCTGGGTGATCTTTTGTATTTTGGGGTACTGATTCATATCCATACCAAAACGTTCGGCGTTATACACCTGCGGTAGTAAGCAGCACTCAAAAAGCCCGGGGGTGTCACCAGCGGCAAAAGGCGCGGGTTCTAGCTGTTTCTCCAGGGCGGCAAATCCCAAGTGAATCCAGTGCTGAATCCACTGAATTTTCTGCTCTTCAGTCACTTTGAATTCAGAAATCAGATATTTGAGCACGCGGAGGTTTTGCAGGGGTTGGATATCGCTGGCAATGCTTTGTGCCAGGGCTCGAACATGGGCGCGAGCCTCGGCATCTTTGGGTAAGAGCGCTGGCTCTGGGTGAGTTTCTTCCAACCACTCCAAAATAGCCATAGATTGAGTGAGGCTGATGTCCCCGTCATTGAGCGTTGGCAGAAGCCCCTGGGGGTTTAGCTGGCGATACTGCTCGCTGTGTTGATCGCCTTTCACTAGATTGACTGGGAGATAGTTATAGCTCAGGCCTTTTAAATTTAGCCCAATACGCACTCGGTAGCTTGCGGAGGAGCGGAAGTATCCGTAAAGGTCCATTCTCTTTCCTTTATTGTCAGTCATTATGGTGGCGGCTGGGAAAGCTGCCGATTAATTTATTAATTCTTTCCCCTGTTATTGTGGCGTTTTCCAGGAGTTCACGTAATCCTCAAACTCTATCGCCTCGGCATCCGGCAGTATATCCCATGGGGTGCGGCTATCGATCATGACCGCCACTTCATCGGTTGCCTTGCGGGCATGTTTTGCGCCGGTGGCAAATGCCTTTGGGTGGGGCCCGTGGGTGAATCCCATGGGGTGCAATGTGAGCATGCCGGGGTGAATATTATCCCGGCTGAAAAAATTGCCGCGGTGGTAAAAGATAAGCTCATCGTAATCGTCATTACTGTGAAAAAACGGTACTTTTAGAGCGCCGGGATCACTCTCAATGGGGCGCGGCACAAAAGTGGCTACGACAAAGCCCGGGCCCACAAAAGTGGTGTGGGCAGAGGGGGGCAGATGGTAGCGATGACTCATTACTGGGCGAATATCTCTCCAGTTGATTCTTACTGCGAGGTTGTCACCGGTCCAACCAGTGGCATCTAGTGGGTTAAATGGGTAGGTGATCTTGGAGAGTTGTTGGCGTGCCTTCACCACTACCTGCCACTGGGTGTCTCCCTGTTGGGCGAGAAAGGCTTCGTCGATGCTCGGCACATCCAAGATTGCCTCGTCAAAGATAGCATTGGGGCCGAGAATCCCCTTCTCTGGGAGCTGGAAATGCCCACCGCTTGCCTCGATCAGCAGTAATTCCAGGGGCTCGTTTTCAGTAGGGGAGAGTCTCCACATGGTCCCGCGCGGTAGGAGTATATAGTCACCATCGCGGATACTCAGCCGGCCAAAATCACAGAACAGCTTCCCACTGCCGTTGTGGACGAAGAGAAGTTGGTCGCCATCGGCATTGCGTATTAAATGGTCCATGGGTTCCCGGCAAATCCACAGGCCCACCAGGCTATTTTCATTGCGCAGAAGGGGTTTCTGGTCCCAGGGGCTATCGCCTGAATGTTGCAGTTTGGTGCTATCGAAGGCGTGTGGTCGCAGTGGGCCTGTGAATTGGCTCCAGCCTGTGGGGGGATGGCTATGGTAGAAATGCGTACAGGGGCCAAAAAAGCCCTCCTTGCCCATTTCCCTCTCAAAGGTATTGGCCGGGAAATCTGCATGGGCCTGTCGGCTGGTCTTCCCTTCTACGCGGGGAAAGCGAATCCACTTGTTCATGGGCGGCCTCGCATCTTGCTCGCAGGGCGGCTGGCGGAACATTGATCAACTCGATGGACTGCCACGCATGTTTTTTGCGTTTAACCGGCAGACTGGTAACAAAAATGGCGCTGAAAACCCTATACTGTGCGACCAATTTTGTCCGGTGCTCCAGGATGTTGCTGCGCAACATTCGTGTGCGCAGTGGTTACAATTGAAACCAATGTTAGTTAAATTGGACATCTGGTACAACCGGGGTTCGAAGATAGGCAGGTGTGAGAGCAGCCATGACCAATGACCACAATGCGCCGGATGCGGCGGTAAAGCAGGATGAGTTGCGCCTGGAGAAGTTCTTGCCATATCGCCTTTCGGTGCTCTCGAACCGCGTGAGTAACGCCATCTCTCAAGCGTATGGTGCGCGCTTCCATCTCACCATTCCCGCCTGGCGGGTGATGGCCATTCTCGGGCGCTTTCCCGATCTTTCCGCTGCTGAGCTGGTGGAGCAGACAGCCATGGATAAAGTGGCCATTAGCCGCGCTGTTTCCTCTCTACTTAAGAATGATTACATCACTCGCAGTGAAGACCCTGCGGATCGCCGTCGTCAGGTGTTGAACCTGTCTGAGCTGGGGAGTGAGGTGTATGCGCGCATAGTGCCGCTCGCGCAGCAGTATGAAAATGATTTGATTGCCTCGCTCTCCTCTGAGGAGCGGGAGCAACTGGATGGCATTATCGAAAAACTGATGGTTCGCGCTAAGGAGTGGTCCGAGCGCGGCTTGATAGACCAATAAATAGGATAAATAAAGGAGTTTTCAAATGTTTGAGCATTTAAGCAGCCTACCGCCAGACCCAATTCTCGGCCTGCTGGCCAGCTACCGTGCGGATGAAAACCCCAGCAAAATTGACCTTGGGGTAGGGGTCTACAAGGATGAGGCCGGCCACACTGCCGTTTTACAGGCGGTAAAAGAGGCAGAGACTCGCTTACTGCAAAGCGAGGAAACCAAAGCCTATATTGGCCCTGCGGGTACCCCAGGGTTCAATTCGGTGATGCAGGAGCTGATACTGGGCGCTGGCCATCCGGCCATGATTGGAGGCCGAGTGCGCTCAGCGCAAACCCCCGGTGGATGTGGAGCCCTGCGCGCTCTGGCAGAGCTGATCAATCGCGCCAAGGCCGGGGCCACGGTTTGGGTGAGCGATCCTACCTGGGCAAACCATGTTCCCCTTCTTGGTAACGCTGGCCTCAACATCAAGAGTTACCCTTATTACGACCGCGCTACCAGCAGCTTGCAATTCGACAAAATGGTGGAGACCCTAAAGAACGTGGGTGAGGATGATGTGGTTCTGTTCCACGCCTGCTGCCACAACCCTTGCGGTGCGGATCTTTCTCGCGAGCAGTGGAAAGTACTGGCAGAAATGGCGCAAAAACAGGGCTTCACCCCATTTATCGATATGGCCTACCAGGGCTTTGGCGAAAGCTTGGAAGACGATGCCTATGGTCTGCGCCTGATGGCTGAATCTGTGCCCGAGATGTTAGTGGCAGCCTCCTGTTCTAAAAACTTCGGCCTCTACCGTGAGCGTGTAGGCCTGGCGATGGTGATCTATGCCAACGGTGAGAGCGCTGATAAAGGCCATAGCCAGATGCTGAGTGCCATTCGTGGGAACTATTCCATGCCACCTTCCCACGGTGCAGCGATTGTGGAATCTATCCTTACAGATGCAGGCCTTAAAGCGAACTGGGAAGCGGAATTGACCGAGATGCGTGAACGTATCAACGGGCTACGCGCCGGTTTGGTAGAAGGCTTGGCCGCTGCCGGAGCTGCTGGTGATTTCGGCTTTATTCGCCAGCAGAAAGGCATGTTCTCCTTCCTGGGCATTAGTCCAGAGCAGGTGCAGCAGCTGCAGAAGGACTATTCCATCTATATGGTGGACTCCAGCCGCATCAGTATTGCCGGTTTGAGCTCCAACAATATGGAATACTTCTGCAAGGCAGTTGCCAGCGTGCTGTAAATTCGGCACATTTGGGGGTGAGCGTATTGCTCACCCTTAAGTTTTACCTAAAGATGTAAGAGTGAAAGATGGAAGTTGAGCTAGGAGTCCCAGTGTCTGAATCCCCCACCCAAATCTGGACCCCGCAGAGCTGGCGAAACTTCACCGCACACCAACAGCCCAAATACACCTCCACCGATGATGTTGCCCAGGTTGCCAAACAGTTAGCTGGCCACCCACCTTTGGTATTTGCTGCCGAAGCGCGTGAGCTGCGCCGTCAATTGGCCCAGGTAGCGGAGGGTAAGGCGTTTTTGTTACAGGGCGGCGACTGTGCCGAATCTTTTGCCGATTTCAACGCAAACCGCATTCGCGATACATTTAAAGTGCTGCTGCAAATGGCTGTAGTACTGACGTTTGCAGGTAATTTACCCGTAGTAAAAGTGGCTCGGATGGCCGGCCAGTATGCCAAGCCCCGATCTGCCGATACTGAAACGATTAATGGTGTTGAGCTGCCAAGTTACCGTGGAGATATTATCAACGGTATCGACTTCACTGCGGAAGCTCGCCAGCCAGATCCTCAGCGTATGGTCACCGCTTATAACCAGTCGGCGGCGACTCTCAACCTGCTGCGCGCCTTCGCCCAGGGCGGCCTGGCTGATTTACATCAGGTGCATGGTTGGAACCTGAGCTTTCTTAAGAACAATCCGCAGCGTGAAAAATACGCACTCTTAGCCGAACGTCTGCAAGAAGCGCTGGAATTTATGGCGGTGTGCGGCGTTACCTCAGAAAATACTCCCGCAATTCGAGAGACGGTGCTTTACACTTCACACGAAGCACTATTACTGGAATACGAGCAGGCGCTCACTCGCACCGATAGCCTTACCGGTAAATGGTATGACTGTTCTGCGCATATGCTCTGGATTGGTGAGCGAACTCGCCAGCTGGATGGTGCCCATGTGGAATTCCTCTCCGGGGTTTGCAATCCTATCGGCGTAAAAGTCGGCCCCAATATGCAGCCTGATGAGTTGCTGCGCTTGATTGATAAACTCAACCCTGAGAACGAAGCTGGCCGCCTTACCTTAATTACCCGTATGGGAGCCGATATCCTCGCCGATAAGCTGCCCTCACTGGTACGTGCAGTGCAGGCAGAGGGGCGCTCTGTGGTCTGGAGTACCGACCCCATGCATGGCAACACGGTAAAAGCTGGCAATGGCTACAAAACCCGCGATTTTGATAAAGTTTTACGAGAGATCCGCGACTTCTTCTCGGTACATTGGTCCGAAGGCAGTCACCCCGGCGGTATTCACCTGGAAATGACCGGTGAACATGTTACCGAGTGCACTGGTGGCGCCTGGAAAATTTCCGAAGCGGATCTTGCCAGCTGCTATCGCACCCAATGCGACCCAAGACTGAATGCCGACCAAGTGCTGGAGCTAGCTTTCTGCGTATCTGAATGGCTGCGTGCAGGGCGAATTGCCTAACGGCTTAATGTAAATACTACTACATTAAAACCCCTTGCTCTGAGATCGACAATTGGACAAGGGGTTTTTCTTTACTGGAAATAAAGCTGAGAGTTCAAAGCCGGGAGCTAAGAAATGGCCCCCAGCTTGAGTGCCAGTTAGTAGTTCCAGAGTTCAATAATTTCAAATTTGAAACCTACATCCATTTCGTGACCCAAACAGACCAGAGATTTCGGTCGTCGTGACCGTTATTTCTGAGTATTTGTAGATTGGTGATGAAAGCCTAATGAAATCAACGGGTTGGATGCGGCAAGAAATCTGTGATAGTGGTCATGATGACCATTTTTCCATTTGTGAAGATGGTGCCACTTGATTGTATCTAGTTGATTTTTGAGGGCAAGTCAGAGCCATGGCGGGAATTTGCAACGGAAATAGTAATCAAGATAATAGTGGTCGTGATGATCACTATATAAATGTTAAGTTTTCACAATGAAAGCAATAAGTGCAGAAGAATACAAACTACTAGGTCTTTTTGAGCGGGAGCCTGAAAGGCAGGGGCTAGATGACTTATGGTTGTTTGATGATTCAGTTTATACCGCAACTCAAGAAAATCTGAAACTAACGGTTGCTATTCATCCGTATCATAAAGATGTTCGCATAATACTATGGCTAGGCGACAGAGAAGTTTACGAATATTCTGCGATAGACGTCCAGGATATAAAAGTGCATAAAGATAGCTTTCGCATAGATATAAATCCTAATCAGGCTATCAACATAAACATAAGGCCTTCAATTGGCATTAAACATGAAGCCACAAAAACTTAACAAGTAAAGGCAGTCGGACGGCTGCGCCGCTCGCTGCTTTGGGCGTTATTGGTGCCGGCAAATTTTTTCCGTTTATCCGAGGTTGCTGGAGTTTCAGTGCCAAAAATAGCATCCAGTATTGATGCCAGTTTGGCAGGTTGCTATTCAAGTATGTTCGTTCCTAGAGCGTTCGCTCAGGTCCGGCAGGATGGGGCAACTCAGAGTATTCCTCTAGAGTGCCCGTAAGATAAAAAATAGTTGGGGAAAGCGCGGTATTCTTTCCTCGTAAATTTTAGGCAGTGGCCAGCCAATTCGTGGCTGGCATAGTGCTAGTAGCTGGTTCAGAGTGCGGCCACAATAACCAGGCTAGGCAAGATCGCCCAAGGCCCCTGCGGGGCCCCGGGCTGGACAGCCTACGCTGTGCTCCGGCTGCCCCTGCTAGCGGCGTTAGAACTCCAGACCGAGAAGCGAGATGGATTTAGATACCTTTTGTAGGCAAATTAAGGAAACCTATCCTGAAATATCAGCACATGCTGACAAGTTATATGATGACTATTGGAACAGGTTGGTCCAAACGGAATTCTCTTCATATTCTTGGTTTGAATCACTAGCGAATGCCCTGAATAGCGAAATGAAAAAGAAAGTGGCAGCTGATAATTATCAGGCACTTCTTGAAATCATTAGTTCAGAGTACGAGCACGGTGAAAGTGGAATAATGAAAGCAATTGACGTCGCGTTCGTAGAGAATCTGTTTTGGCAAGTTAATAGCGATAATGCTCGGCCGTACTGGGAAGTAATGCCTAAGAATCTAAAGGGGCTCTATGTCGGGTTTCACGGGCAAGCACCGCTCTAACAATCACAGGCACGTTGCTACGGCCCTGCGGGCCTCTGCAGGACGGCCTACGCTGCGCTCCGGCCGCCCGTGCTGTGGGCGTTAGGCATCATATGGAAATAATAACTGAGCAAGATGCTTTCTTCCTTGTCGCTCTAAGCGCATCAGAAGAGTCGTCCCTGATCGAGCTTAGATGGGAGTTCGAGAAGTGGGATCATAGCTCTATTGAAGTAACCACCATCATAGAAAGCCTCATTAAGGACGGTACCATTTTACTAAGTGAGCGCGAAGGTGAGAGCTTTAGTGACTACTCCGTAAATGACTCCCTGGCTATAGCAGTGACTTGGAGTAAATCTGAGTCTTGGAATACCATCCTATTTCTAACCGAGGCTGGTGATCAGCGGTGGAAAACCGACGATTGGGGCATTACCACTAAGCGTGCAAAACATTTAATGTTTTCAAACAAAGGGAGCGTTACCCGTGTTCAGTAGCTGCGTAGAGAGCATGCCTAACAAAACGCTCAACTACACTCCGGCCGCAAGTGGCCTCCGTCGGACAGCCAAAAGCGTGCTTCGCACTGGCTGCCGGTTAGCTCAGCGTTATGTGTCATGAGAAGGGTATGAAACCTAAAGGTTCAAGTATTACAGATAGTTTGTTGTGGTTTTTAATAGCCATATTCCTAGCTATATGGCTTGGCAGCCAATTGTATTGGGCAGCAGTAAATTTAGAGATTCAAGACCTACGGGTTGCAGCTGTGGTTTCGTTCAGCACACGCCCAACCTGGTTCTCTTTTGTTGTCAGTATTAAGGCAGTCGCATGGTGTTTTTCCATTTTTGTGGTTTACAAATATGCAAAATCAAAACTCGTCAAATCAAACACATAACCAGGTGCAGCACAACGCGGCTTCGCCGCTCGGACGCCGCAAGCGGCGCCCGTGTGCACGGCGTTATGTGTAAATCGAGACCCGAATGAGCAAGAAAGCCAGGCGTATTTTTATCGCAACATATTTTATTCTTGGGGCCGTTGGCATCCATTTTCTCGGCGAGGTACACGCGTCAAGAATGATGGAAGTATTGACTAAGAATCCGTCACCTGACTTGTATGCTAATAATCACGGGTTCCAATACGTAGCGTTCTGGTTTCCATGGGGTATAGCCTTATCATTTGCTCTAATATTTTCAACAGCATTACTCTACAGGGTTCTGAACAGGAAAAATGCCAAAAGCACATAACAAAACGCTCAACTACACTCCGGCCGCACGCGGCCTCCGTCGGACAGCCAAAAGCGTGCTTCGCACTGGCTGCCGGTTAGCTCAGCGTTAGGGCTCTGCGAGCATGATTCGAATACACAGTCTGACAAATTGGCGTTCAAACTATGAGTCACGCCTTACCGGAAGCGAGGTTATTCTTGATGCTATTGTCCCCAAATTCGGTACGACGCTCAGAGTTGAAATCTCTCGGTATGAATATGCAGTTGAGGGTGATGCTAACTTACTTTGGTGTCCGCCGGATTCAGAGTTAAATGGGTGGGAATGTAGGCCTTCAGAGATTCTTCATAGCTATATAGTTGAAGGGTATCTATCTGAGGAAAAGAACGGGGTATTTAGCTGTAATATTAAGTCCGTGACTCCGCTACTAGATGTCTTGGAATCAGCAACTAATTCAGGCGACTTTAGCTTTCCTCGCTGTGGGGAAGTGGATGGAACTAGCTTTAATCTGTGGGAGAGAGCTTATTCGGTACAGTCAGCAGCAATTGGTCGCTATATTTACTTATCGGGCTCTGAATGTGAAACGAGTCTTGAGGCAATATTCATAGAGGGTTCATCTGGGTTAACACTCTTGTATCACGCTATGATTCCTCCTGCTACAACAGAAACCGTAATTACTCAGCATGCACTATCAACCGAAGAGCAAGCACTCTTTAGGAAACTAATTAATGGGGCAGAGAAAATTGTCGAGTCTAGTGCGTGTTATCTGGTGTAGCCCTAACAAAGCCAGCCAGAGGGACCAAAAAACCGCCGCTTCGCTCTGGTTTTTCGGCCCCTGCTGGCGGCGTTATGCCAACCAAGGAAAATAATATGCAGCTAGACATGACGCTCGATGAGGCACAAAAAAGAGCTATCGAAAGTGGGCTGCTTTCGGACGAGGAGATAGAGTCCCTAAATAATTCTCTGGTTGAAATGAGGAAACTAGCCGAGAAGGATCGACTTTCCTATCGAGAAGAGAAAGAAATGGAAAGGTTAAGGTATATATTTGACGATTTGGCGGTAAAAGGTATGCCTGAATTTGAGCATTTGCGTCCCAAGCCACAAAGTCTATTTACTAAAATACTGCCATTTGTGGTCGGAATCCTATTCGTAGCTGTATATTTCTGGTGGGAAGTTACAAATGCATAACAAAGCCAAGCACGACCGCCAGCAAAGCTGGCTGGACCTCCATTTCGGGGCTTCGCCCCTGCATTGCGGCCCGTGTTGGCGGCGTTACGCATCCTGGTATAGAAAATGAGAGTTGAGTTATCTTACGGTTGGTTGGGCTACTTCATGAAGTATTTTGGGGGAGTCATCATGTTGGCTTTGAGTCTCACAGTTAGTGGTTTAATGGTAGCTGTCCTCGTTAAGGAGACCTATCATGATGATATTGCTAATTTTGCACTTATCTGTTCTGTCCTCATCCCAGTAGCTATTATCTTCAGTAGATCTTCGTACCTACTATTTAAATACGCCACTTTATTCACGAGAAATTTTGTCGTGACAGATAGCTGTCTTTATATTAAATCTTCTGAGAGAATTACTAGACAATATTCATATGCTGATCTTGAAAAAATCGTGTACATTAGACTTCTAAATGTTATTGAGCTGCATTTTTCAGCATCTCCAGAACGGCCTGTCGCTTTAATGAATAATAAAAACTACATCACAGAAGAGTTTTCTGAAATTAAAGATTTTTTCTTGGGGAATCCCAAGATCCAGAAAAAGTGGATTTAGCTAAATGCATAACAAAGCGCTGCAAAGAGACGGCTTACTTTGTGCACTTTATGTGCCGTCGCTTCGCTCCAGAATTGCACATAAACCACACAAGGCAAGCCGCCCCCGAGCGCGGCGTTAGCCATAAGGTCGTCTTAGAATGAAGATATTCATAATATTATTATTGCTGTTTAAAGCTCAGTTGGCGTTCGGTTGCTACTGCGTAGATGCTCCGCTTGAGGAGAGATATTTGGAATCTGACTATGTTTATCTCGGTCAGGTTCAGTCTTCAACACTTGGTGAAAATGGCGTAGTCACAAACGAACTAGTTGTATTAGAAAAAATTAAAGGCGTAGCAGATACCAAAACTGTCAAAAATACATTGTTTTCCGAAGATATGTGTGCGTCTCACATGGTGGTAGGATACAAGTATGTAGTTTTTGGGAAAACTGGTTCGATTCCAGAAATTAGTTCCTGTTCAAACACTCGCTCGCTCGGGGATATCGGTAAAGAGGGACTGACGCAGCTCCAAGAAATGGCTAACAAGCGCAAGCAGTAAGCTACGGCCCTGCGGGCCTCCGCGGGACGCCCAACGCTATGCACATTTTGTGCGGTCGCTGCGCTCTCAGTTTCGCACAAAATGTGCATAGCATTGGTCGCCCCTGTTGCGGGCGTTATTGGTCGCTCGCTCCAGTTTTGTAGGGATTCAATTAAGAATAGCGGGTGATTGTTAGAGCGCTGTATAAATAAACAGTATTGGCGGGAAAGCCCATAGTCAACGGTTCGACCTTCGTGTAAGCTTCGAAGCTTCAGCGACGCTCGCATAACGAAGTTGATGCGGACGGCGCAGCCACTTCGAAGCAAGGCCGCGAACCAAGTGCTGCTAATTTCTCTCTCCGAATCGTGGTAGACAGTAAGAAGAAAGGTATTTGTAGTGAATTTGTACAGAGTACCACGAGCAACAAATAACAACCCGATGATGCGGAAACCTAAAAGTTGTCATTCCCTTTGCTTGGGCAAAGGCACTGCCAACTTTCTTAACGGTTCCGCATATCTATTTTCGTTATTGTGGCGGTCAATTTTTAGGTAGTTTGTTGTTGCTGCAAGCACCAATCTCTTCCTGAGCACATTTCTCCAGAGAGTTTTCCTGCAAGTGGGCACCGTAGTTCCGTTCAAGTGCCTTCGTTTTAAGCCAACAAGTTCTGCAAGCTAGCTGCATCATTGTGGAGTGCCAGTCAGTTAGTTAACTGGTGGGGAAAGTATGGTATTTTTCCCAGTAAATTTATAGGGCAGTTGCCAGCCAAAGGTGGCTGGCAAAGAGCAAGTAGGTCGTTAAGTACGCGCCAGCTATAACCAGGCCAGGCAAGATCGCCCAGCCGGAGGCTGGGCTGGACAGCCTACGCTCCGCTTCGGCTGCCCTTGCTGGCAACGTTATGCATCGGATAAATTGATTTCATGAAAGTTGTAGCATTTGGCCAAGAACATACAAAAGGCAAACATGAAAGTGATATTTTCAAAGTTAGTGACGATGAAAATGGTTTAACAATTACTGTAGATACGGTTGATGTAAAGGGAAGCCGTATGTACCTCATTGTAAATTTTGAATTCGTTCGCGGCTATCGCTATCTAGATGAGGGCGATCTAATGTGCTACTGGGAAAGTGATGCTTTTACTTCACCTGTTCACGTCTTTCAAGTTTTGGCTGGCGGTTGGAGCAATGGAGAAGCTTGCGAGCCTGGCGTGCTAAATATAAGTAAAGCTATAGACATTAAAGAGTGGTTTGTAGGTACTACAAATGGTTGTATTTCTATACTTTCTGATGCAATCCCAACGATCGAGAGCAAAAATGCATAACAAGCACCGGCACAATCAGCCACTTCGTGGCTTGGACTCGCAATAAGTTACTCGCCTGTGCGGTGAGCATTATGTTTCAGAGTTACCCACGAAAAGTAGACGCCAGTTTCACAACCATGAGCAAGATTGATCTGATAAAAGAAGAGTTGATGAGAGTTCGTGAGGAGCTAAAGCTTAAAGCTGAGTCTGAGCTAGACACTCTCGGTAAAAACATGCTCGAACGGACATACGATATCTTTGGCAAGGAGTATCCGCTTCTGGCATGGAGCGAAAGAGACCCAGATGGTGCCCTTGCAGTAATAATAGAACTCCGTAAAAAGTCCTGGTTTGGTTCAATCTCATGTTTTCAGTCTGGCTTTAGGCTTAAAGACGGAGCCTCAATAAACCTGAGTGAAGCGGAGCTTTGGGAGTATGACTAAAAACATAACAAATCAATCAACTTCGCCCCTTCGGCGCCGGATAGCTTACACTACGCTTCGCTTCATTCCAGCTGCCGGTTATTGAGGCGTTATGAGCCTAGATGGACATTGTAGATGGAAGTGATTCCTGGAATTGGAACTGACATTATTCGATTCGGTGTTACGGAAACCGAAGCTATTGCTTTGCTAGGTCGGCCTAACAAGGCATATAGGACTGACGAAGGCTGCAAAAGGTTACAGTTCAACATACTGAGCTTAGAGCTTTCATTTGAGCCAGATAATGAAGATCGCTTAAGCTGGATAGAGATCCATAATCCTGAGCTTTCCCTAGCTGGAAAAAAATTAATTGGCGTATCACAAAACAAGGCTTTAGCTTACGTTACCGAATTTCTGAAAGAACAGGCTGAATTTGAAGATTATGGTTCATTTATTTCTGCGTCTTACGATAAACATTGGTTGGAGCTGCAGTTTCAGTTTGGCCGTCTTGATTGTGTAAATGTCGGGGTGCTTTACGATGACGTGGAGAGCCCTATTTGGCCCAGCTCATAACAAAGCCGGGCAATTTGCTCCGGGCCTGCGACCCTCCGCGGGACAGCTTACCTTGTGCACTTTTTGCGCAGGTCGCTGCGCTCCCATTTTTGCGCAAAATGCGCACAAGGTAAGCAGCCCCTGCCGGCGGCGTTATGATTCTTAGAGAGCGTTGAAATGAAAATCAAAGTTATTCTCTGCATTGCAGTACTATTTTTGACCTCATGTAGTACAAATCAAGTACGAGAGGCCTCGCGCCTTGACTATAGTGCACTAAAAGTTGGCGAAGCTTCTCAGGAAGATACAATTGCGCTACTTGGGAAGCCTGCTTATATAGACAACAATCCAGATGGTAGAAGCGTGTATATGTATGACACTGCTACGAACGAAATATCCGGATTTATGTTTAATGAAGCGGGGGTTCTCACTAAAATTGTAGTGTATAGAAAGTGAGGAAAAATCATAACAAATCAATCATCGACTTCCCTGCGGGGCTGGACTTTCACTCCGCGGCTTCGCCGCTACGTTCCGGCCCATTATTGAGATGGTCAATTTTTAGATATTTTGTAGTTGCTGCAAGCATCAATCTCTATCTGCGCATGCTTTTCCTGAGAGTTTTCCTACAAGCTAGCACCGCAGTTTCGTTCAAGTGCCTTCGTTTTAAGTCAACAATCCCTGCAAGTCAGTTGCACCATTATGGAGTGCCAATCAGCTAGTTAATTGGTGGGGAAAGTATGGTATTTTTCCCTGTATATTTATCGGGCAGTGGCCAGCCATAGGTGGCTGGCAGAGAGCAAGTAGGTCGTTCAGTGCGCGCCAGCTATAACCAGGCCAGGCAAGATCGCCCAGCTGCTGGCTGGGCTGGACAGCCTACGCTCCGCTTCGGCTGCCCTTGCTGGCAACGTTAGCATTATGAAAATCATCGAACTTAGATATCGCGGAAATGGAGTTGCTCAGATAATACTTGGGGGAGCCACAATAGCGGGTGCTTATCTGTTTTGGGCTTCATCTATGAATCTTAAAACCCTGGCCTTCTTCAGCATATCTGTTGGCGTTTTTGGGTTGGCCTTCATTTTACTTGGGCTGAAGACACTTCGGTATAAGCCACTTTCAATAAAATATGGTAATGGTGAGGTTTGGCTTCCAGAGAATGTTGGCTCAAGAAATTATGTAAAAATAAAGGTTCATGAAGTTCAGAAGGTTTTCATAAAATCACATGTTCCTAATTATATTAAATCCCTCGAGGTATTTTCGGCGGATGGAGCATCGTCAATTTCACTTGAAGCAATACCAAAAATTCAATTAGGTGAGCTGCTCAATTATCTCGGAGAGCACCAATGCTAACAATCGCAAGCAGTATGCAACGGCCCTTCGGGCCTCCGCGGGACGCCCAACGCCATGCGCATTATGTGCGGGTCGCTACGCTCCCAGTTTCGCACAAAATGCGCATAGCATTGGTCGCCCCTGTTGCGGGCGTTATGTGCCCCAAACATGAGAGATATATTTTGAGCAAGTGGCTCTATTTGATTGTTGTTTTCGTGCTCGCTGGTTTGCTTTACCCGGCAATCTATCTGTTTGGCCTTGATGGCTTTCGAGACGGCATCCTATTCAAAGTTCCCACATTAATTATCTACGGAGTTCTAGCAGGGTTCTTTCTGTACCCCTTCGTTGAAGGCTACAGGCGATACAAAGCTGGGAGTAAGCGCGTAGCCTTGGTTATGCTCGTTTTTGGTATTATCTTTCCCGTCGTAAGTGGGGCGTTCTTAATAGTTCTCTTTGAATCAATGTTACGCGAAGGAAACAATAGTGGGCATAGCAGCACATAACCAGGCCAGGCAGTACGCTCCGGCGCTGCGCGCCTCCGCGGGACAGCCCACGCTGGCAACGTTATGCGCTTAAGGAGAGCTATCATTGAATATCAAATATCATGACGTAGAATTTTCTTTAGAGATCGAGGAGATTGACGAATATATTATTCAGGGGCGCTTAATTTTAGATCCAGACAAGGAAAAAATATTTCGGAAACTTCACGAAGCAGAGAGCGAAAGTTGGTATTTGAGTAAAAATGGAGAAAGATTAGAGTCAGAAGAACTATTTGAAGCATCTCCATGGAAATTTAATAGCCCGAACGGAGAAGTAAAGTTGCTTTGCCGTTTTCATGATATGTACACAGGTGAAATTCGTTTCAATACGCAAGATGGCTACGGTGGAGAACTATTTAAATGGGTACGAGAGTAATAGATTTATCGCATAACAAAGCAAGCCAAAATCGCACCTTCGGTGCTGGACTCGCTATCGCTCGCCTTTGCTTGCGGCGTTATTGGTGCCGGCAAATTTTTTCCGTTTATCCGAGGTTGCTGGAGTTTCAGTGCCAAAAATAGCATCCAGTATTGATGCCAGTTTGGCAGGTTGCTATTCAAGTATGTTCGTTCCTAGAGCGTTCGCTCAGGTCCGGCAGGATGGGGCAACTCAGAGTATTCCTCTAGAGTGCCCGTAAGATAAAAAATAGTTGGGGAAAGCGCGGTATTCTTTCCTCGTAAATTTTAGGCAGTGGCCAGCCAATTCGTGGCTGGCATAGTGCTAGTAGCTGGTTCAGAGTGCGGCCACAATAACCAGGCTAGGCAAGATCGCCCAAGGCCCCTGCGGGGCCCCGGGCTGGACAGCCTACGCTGTGCTCCGGCTGCCCCTGCTAGCGGCGTTATGCGAGAGAGAGATCGTGAGTACACCTCAGCATAGTAAAATCATCAACAAAGTTGCACGAGAAATTTTAAAGCCCCTTGGTGTGAAGCGAAAAGGACAATCACGCATTTGGCTTGATGATAATGGCTGGTGGATCACTGTAATTGAATTCCAGCCTTCGGGGTGGTCTAAAGGAACATACCTAAATATCGGGATAAATTGGCAATGGTATCCCAAAGAGCACTATGCATTTGATGTCGGTTACAGAGAGCAAGGCTTTGTAGAGTACGAAAACGACCAACAATTTGAAGAAGGTGCGAGATCATTTGCGGAACTAGCGAAATCTAAAGTATTGGAGATACGAGAGTCACTTTCTACTCCTGAAAGTATGAAGAGGTATATCATCTCCGCTTTCAAAGAAATTAGACCTACGATATGGGGCGAGTTTCACCAAGGACTTGCATGCGCTGTAGCAAGAGATAAGGCTCAGGCAATTTCATTTCTTCAGAGCGTTGTTTCAAACTCGCTTGATACGGAATGGGCGTTAGAGTTAAAAGATTTCTCCAAAAAACTCATAAATCTAATAGAATCGGGTTCTGATTATCATACATACCTTGATGAGGTAGTAAGCAAGTCGCGAGAACTCAAGAAACTTGAAACAACGGATATTAAAATTGCAGTAATCGCATAACAAGTGACTATGGTCCTTTGTCAAGTATTTAAGCCATTTTCTCATCCCAGTAAGTGTTGTTTTTTACCATCGTATTTAGAATGGTAAGTTGCTTCCTCATACATGCGATAAGGGCTACTTTCTTTGGTTTACCAGCAGCGACCAGGCGCTCATACATTGGCTTTAATTTAGGGTGGCATTGTATTGCCGACATCATAGAAACAAACAAAACCGTGCGTACACGATGTCGCCCACCTCGAATATAGCGCTTACCTTGGAAGCTGCCGCTATCACGATTCATCGGGGCGATACCCACAAGTGCCGCAATCTCTTTGCGGTTCAGCTTGCCCAGCTCAGGAAGTTCGCTCATTAGCGTGTAAGCCAGTACATTGCCGACTCCTTTAGCGCTTAATAAGAGATCGCGTTTTTGTCGCCACTCGGCAACGCTGTTAACAAGTTTATCAAGTTGCTTATCGACTCCTTCTAGCTCTTTTTTGATGGCCTTTAAGATAGCCTGAATGGGCTTGCGAACAGACTTAGGCATTCTCTTGAGGCGATTCTTTTGCATTGTGCTCATTTCTAAGCACTGGTTCCTGACCGTCAGCAAATCACTGATATTTCTTAGTTTTTCAGGTTTGATCGATGACAATCTTGGCTTCATTGCTTCACCAAAATGTGCGATATCAATTGCATCCAGCTTATCTGTTTTTGCGAGCCGCCCTGCTGACTTTGCAAAGTTTCTTACTTGTGAAGGATTGCAAACAACTATCGGCAGTCCCGCTTTATGAGCAGCACAGACAAATTCTAATTCTAGCCTTCCTGTGGACTCGATCCATACTCTTTCAGGTTTAAGAGGTTGTAGTTGTTTAATGGCATCCTTAATACCATTTTTATCATTGGTAACACTATAGAATTGGCCAATAGGTCTCACATAAATATCGAGTTGTTTACTGCTGGTATCGATACCGACATTGATCTCTTGAGGTTCCATAAGATAAGCTATCTCCGCCTTGCTATTCGGGCTCGAGGCCCACATGACTATTCGAGTTATGCCTAGTGAGTGCTTATCACGTTCATACTTGTTATCGGTCTTTTACGAACCGGCCAGGCAGCGAACTGTGATAAACAAGGCCTTGGGTGGCCGCCGAAGGTGGGTCTCAATTTACCCGTTAGCGAAAAGGATTTTCAACATCAGAATCGGGCAAGAACAACCATACAAGGCCAAGCAGCGCCGCACACCTCGTGTGCTGGACAGCTTTTCCGCGGCTTTGCCGCTACAAATCTGCCGCTGTTGGCAGCGTTAACTTACTATGAAGCATCCTTCTGGATACACAATTGAAGACGTAATTGAGCTTGGAAAAGAAAAGCGATCTCAGTTCGATTATAAAATATTTAACCCTGATTTCATGGGGCTGGTGTTTTTAAATGAAGATAGAGGTTGGCCTATAACAAGCAGTTATCGCCCAGCTCATCAGGTAACACCTGATATCCTTACTACTGGCGAGCAAATGTTTTTTGAAAACGACATATTAATACCTGGGGAGTCCGCACGCGCATATATAAGATTACTTTCCCCTGAGCACTATCCGCACTGCTTGTATATTGGAAAAGAACTAAATATTAACGAGGGTTCAAGAGTTGTTGGGCGAGTAAAGGTTTTGGAGGTCTACAATGATCTTTTGCTGGCGGCCAGTTAACAAGTTGTGGCAGCGAGGGCGCTTTGTGCAGGGACAGCTTACACTGCGTTCCAGCTGCCCCTGCACAAAGCGTTAAGAGGCAAGTATGAGGCTAATTAAATACGGTGTAATCTGGTATCTTATGGGTACATTCAGTTGGTACTTGTCCGGCGTTGCTATTAGTTTTTTTGAGGGCCCAGAAATTTATTTTAAAGGAATCGCCTTACTAGCTAGCCCTATAGTTGTACCGTTTACTTTGTATGATTTTATATGGAACTCTCAGGAAAAGTTAGAGAGTAGCATCGTTCCTATGGGGGTATGTTACGCGCTTGCTTTAATTCTAGTGTTAGTATTTTGGTGTAGAAATAAAAATGCCTCTTAACGAGGCCAGGCAAGATTGCCTAGCCGGTGGCTGGACAGCCTACGCTCTGCTTCGGCTGCCCTTACTGGCAGTGTTAGGCGTACGGATGGAGTATCATGACAATCAAGATGTTCGGCTCGGGGGTATCGTAGAGTTAGGTATGCCAGATGGCCGAGAAAAAGCAAGAGTTGTTATGCTAGGTGATGACTATAAGCATCTTGAACTTGAGGCCTCTTTTGAGTCGTGGGTAAAAAAAGATAAAATTTTAAAATCTGACTCAATTGTAATTGAATGGCTTGGTAAAAACCCTTTAGCTCATAGTGACCCAAACTATGCTCTGGTTGGTAATTATTTGTTTACCGGCGTTAGTGCAGATTTAAAACTCATTGGTAGGGCTAGGCATGAGTAAAACACCTAACAAACAGCAGCACGCAAGCCCGGCAAAAGACGCCGGGCAGGACGGCCTACATTGCGCTTCGCTTCATTTCGGCCGCCCGTGTGCTGGGCGTTAGGTGCTACCTTGATCCAAATATTTGGGCTTCTAATTACATTACTAGTGGTCGGCTGCAGTACTCAAACAGTTCAGGAAGAGAGATTGGCTAAGCTGCCATGCTATGACGGATGGAGCAGCTATAAGACTGGAAGTAGTGTGGTCTATTTGCCTAACGAAGTAGAAGTGCTCAATGTTAAAAAACAGCTAGCTGTAGATCGAGAACTGGGTTATTGGCATCTGAAACCCTCTAGTGAAATAATTGTACTGTCAGTTGATTCAATTGGTATTGCTCGTTCAACTGAATTTGTTCGAGAAAAAGAAGGTCTAACCAAAACTAATAGCCCGGAGGAATTCATTGTTTAAGTTCATTAGTACTATCGCACCTAACAAGGCGCTGTTGTCGCAGCCTGATCTTGCCCCGTTTTAACGGACACCAAAGTCAAACAGACGAGGTGTCTTATGCCGAAATACAACAAACCTAGAAAGACTTGGCAGTATTCAAACGAATTCAAAGTGAAAGCGGTAATGCTTAGCTTGATAGAGGGTGTTCAAGTTAAGGAAGTGGCCGAAACTCTCGACATTCACCCTTTCATGCTGTCACGATGGCGAAAAGAGTTTCAGGAGGGGAAGATTGTGGCAGATAAACGAAGAAAGCTTACTGGTGTAGTCTCTAAAGCAGAGAAAGAACTTTCTAGGGTAAAGCGTTTAGAGGCGGAGAATCGTAAATTAAAGCAGGAGCTTGATTTGTTAAAAAAGTGGCAACGGTTTCTTGCGGAGGAACATCAGCAAGATATCGATTCATCCATAGGTTCGGATCAGAACTAGGTATCAAAAGAACTTGTCAGTGGCTGGGAGTATCGCGCAGTGGCTATTATGATTGGCTGAAGAGGCAGCGATCGCACCGAAAACACCAAGATGATGATCTAAAGGTTCAGATTCAAAAGATTTCGGATGACTCTGCAGGGCGCTATGGTAGTCCAAGAATTTGGAAAGCCCTGCTGACCAAGGGATATGAAGTTAGCCGTAAGCGCGTAGCCCGGCTGATGCAGGAATTAGGAGTCGTAGCCAGAGTTACGAGAGTGACACGTAGAGCAACAGGCATAAAGCGTTTCCTAGCCTCTGGGGAGAATCTTAGACCGGATGGAGCTGTGCCTAAAAGCAAGAATCAAGTTTGGTTTGCTGACATAACCTACCTTAAGGTTAAGGGTCAATGGCAGTACTTGTCAGTGGTGATGGATTTGTATTCTCGCCGAGTAATCGGTTGGAGTTTAGATACGAAAAGAACAACAGAATTAACCCGAAGAACCCTGATGAATGCTGTAAGGAAAAGAGGATCAAAACCGGGATTAATATTACACACGGACAGAGGTGTAGAGTACAGAGGGTCCGAGTATCAAAAAGAGTTGAGAAAATATGGAATCCAGCATAGCTTGAGTAGAGCGGGTAAATGTACGGATAATGCCCATATGGAGTCGTTCTTCCATAGCTTAAAAGCTGAACTGATTAGAGGAACTAGATTCCAGACAATGAGCCATCTAAAGTATGCTTTGGCTCGATATATTAATGATTTTTACAACCGTAGGCGGCTGCATTCAGCTCTAGGCTATCGATCACCAATGGAATATGAGCGAATAGCAGTATGAAAAGTAGTGTGTCCGTTTTATCGGGGCAAGATCAGCCTTCGGCTGCTGGGACGGCCTGCTACACAGTCCGCCCAAAGCTTAGTGTTATGGTTCCTGAGAATCCATGAGAAATTTAATATTTATGCTGGCTGTATTTCCAATTTTTGCAGCTGCTTATGACACAACCAGATTACATTCACATCATGTCTATGTTGAAGGCGTCCTCCCTGAGCCATATAAAAATGTATCTTTGAAAATTGATTTAGATCCAGAAAATGATGATTTAAAGAGCATCACTCTTAATGTAGATGGGAAATTAATCAGTTTCCCCGAGTCAGAGAGGGCAAAGCTTACTGATCTTGATTTACATACATTGCAAATTGAACACGGCATATTTAGTGCTCATGATAGTGAAGTGGGCGATGTTCTTTATATAAAAATCGCAAAAAAAGAAAGAAAGTCAATGAAGTGCAATTTTGATCAAGAAGGCCTAAACCACGGTGTCTACGATGTTGCATTAATCCAGTATAACTTCGAAGCCCCACCCGTTGTCATGTTGGATAATCCGTACAAATATTATGTTGGAAGTTACCGGTGGTGCATCGAGGGGTAAAAACCATAACAGTCGCAGGCAGTTTGCTCCGGCCCTTCGGGCCTCCGAGGGACGCCCAGTGCTATGCACTTTTTTGTGCAGGTTGCTGCGCTCCCAATTTAGCACAAAAAAGTGCATAGCAGTGGTCGCCCCTGCTGCGGGCGTTATGCATATTCTGGTGATTCATGAGCTGGTTTCGAAGACAGGACAGTAAAAAGAACAGTGACTATCTTCTCGAGGGTTTGCTCGCAGGGATGGCAGTCTCTCTTGGAAGTTCATTATTAGTCATAGGAGCTTTGGGTGGCTGGTTAGGATTTGTATCCTTTGTCGCTCTTTGTACTGCTACCTACTGGTGTGCAAAGATATTTATATACAAAAAGAAGCTTTTATCGGGTATCGGAAGAAGCGAATTTTGGTGGCTAGGTTTTTTCGCTGGCGGCCTTATCTTCATGGGCTACGGTTTTGCCGCATTGGGAGTGGTAAATGCATAACAAGGCGCTGTTGTCACAGCCTATGGCTGCTGGGACGGCCCACTGCGTGGTCCGCCCCAAAGCTTGGCGTTATTGGTGCCGGTCGGTATTTTTTTGTTTTTCGTGGTTGCTGAAATTTTAGTGCCACTAAATAGCTTCCAATATTGAGCCGTTTTGGCCGGTTGCTATTCAATCAGTTCCGCTCCTAGAGTGTTCGGTCTGTTTCAGTAGAAGAGGGCAGTCCTTAGTTATCTTTTGGAGTGCCATTAAGATGGAAAATGGTTGGGGAAAGTGCGGTATTCTTTCCTCGTAAATTTTAGGCAGTGGCCAGCCAAGTCGTGGCTGGCATAGTATTGGTAGCGGGTTCAGAGTGCGGCCGCAATAACCAGGCTAGGCAAGATCGCCCAAGGCACCTGCGGGGCCCCGGGCTGGACAGCCTACGCTGCGCCCCGGCTGCCCCTGCTAGCGGCGTTAGAAGCACTTAGAGATGGCACGAAGAAAACAACTTAAGGGAGTCGCTGGAAATATAGTCCAATGGTGCTTGGGCAGAAACTTTGACTGTCAAGGGTACTGGGCTGTCGGCCAGCTATATGCCTACGCCCAAGAAAATGGCACCAATGAGTGTGTAATAAATCTTGTAAACGAGCATGTGCCAAATGAAGTTATGGATGTAAAGTTTTCAGGAGCTATCAAGCTATTGTCACGTATTTTACAGCGTGACCTTGAATCACTGAAAATACCCGATTGGTGGGTAAAGGAAGTGAAGGTAATCTTTACCTTTAATACTGATTATCAGAAAAAGTATCACCTTCTGGCATCTGGCCTTGGTGGAAAACCAGCAATTTGTCTGGTTGAAATTACTACTGACCTAGGTAAAACATATACCAAAGAAGGTGGTTGCAATGTTTGGGTTCACAATCCAGAAAAAGAGAGTCGTCGCTATGGCTTCTAACAAAGCCAAGTACTCGGACAAATTACTCGCTGCGCTCCTAATTTCCCGGTGTTGGCGGTGTTATGTCTCAAGGAAGTAAATTATGGAACTGAAGAATTATATTAGTTCGACTATTGAAGAAATTGCTAGAGGAATACTCGATGCTAGTGAAAAGCTAGCGGATACTAATGCAGTTGTCAGTCCAACTGATTTCCAAATAAATTCTAAGGAGTCTCAGGCGTTTGGTAGAACGAAGTCACCTCATATTCCAGATCATGTTGGAAAGGACACTAGAGTTGTTCAAAAAGACGACTTTGACATAGCCGTGACGGTTGATGAAGCAGATAAATCAAAAGCTGGTGCAAAAATTTCGGTACTCTCTATCGGTTTAAGCGGTGATCTCGAGTCATTATCCAAAACTGGCACCAGCTCAAGAATTAAGTTTGCTGTTCCTCTTGTATTGCCAACTAAAGAAACATAACAAACCAATGTAGTTCGTGCTTTACACAGGACAAATAAGAACTGCGCGCTAAAAGAAATTTGCCTCTAATTAGTGGCGTTACGTGTAATCGATAAGGTGGTGAGGCCCTAGTAATGAAAAGAGCAATATTGTTAACAGTATTTCTAGCGGGATGTGCTACGAATCCAGAGATGCATCAACCGAATTTAAATAAAGTGATCTTGGTTGCCCAAAATGATGCGTGGGGAAAGTCATTTATTCCACTAGAAACCCAAGCCAATACACGGATTGAATCAATTGATGGTGAGAAGGTATCGGATTTCTTCAATAGTACAAAAAATATTTCCATTGATTCTGGAGAACATAAGGTAGTGGTTTCTTGCTATCTCCGAAGGGGGGGACTTCATCAAAAAGCGGAGCACGAGTTCACCCAAATTTTCAAGAAAGGCATAGTGTACGTTTTTGCGGGTAAGCTCGGTAAGGGCGCAGAATGTGAAGTTGATATTGAGCAACGTACATAACAATTACAAACAGGTTGCTACGGCCCTGCACGCCTGCGCGGGACAGCCTACGCTATGCTTCAGCCGCCCCTGCTGTGGGCGTTAAGCGTCAATTATGACTGAACAAGAATTTATAGAATCAATTGACTTTAGCTTTCCATACAATGACAAAGAGAAAGCTATCGAGCTGATCGTACAAGGAAGAACCATATCAGCAAATGCTACGTTCATGGTTCTTCACGAAATAGTTCGTTCGCCTAGTGAAGTCAATAAGGTAACTAAATAGTCACTTTTTAACCATTGGAGCAAAGGATTCTCTAATGAACTTCTGCCTCAGGTGAAAGAGGCTGCGACAGCACTTCTAGCAAACGAAGAACTACCCGTTGAGCGTGCTATAGAGCTAATGGAAAAAATAAAGAATCATACGGGTGAGTTTTGCGCTCTTAGTATTGTCTACTTTTCGTGCGATGATGCAGAGTGTAAAGCAGACGAAAAATACAATCAGATAGTTGAACAATGGCAAAGCGCTTAACAGGCAAAGGCAGCATCGATCTCCGGTCTGGACGCGCTAAAGCAGCGTTGCTGCTTTGGACGTTAGCTGCCATTTAGCATTTACTTTTTTCGGAGAATTGAAATGGATTGGAACAATATTTTTACGTTTATTGCTGTGGCAACATTGCTCGTGATTTCTCCTGGGCCTAATGGATTCCTCATAACGAAAACAGTTCCTTTGTCAGGGCATCGAGCTGGTTTGGCCAATATCACGGGGTTCGTGGCTGCTTTCTATGTACATGGTACGCTATCTATATTTGGTATATCTATTCTCTTGGTGCAATCTGCAAACGCCTTTCTTGTTTTTAAAATACTGGGCGCTGCATATTTAATTTGGCTGGGATTAAAAGCACTCAGAAATGCTACAAGTAAAAGCACAGCTGCAAATAACTTAGAGGCAGTATTGCAGCAAAAGCCAACATCTATAAAAGGGGCTTTTTTTGAAGGCTTTTTAACTAATACTCTTAACCCTAAAGTATCAATCTTCTATCTCGCTGCTTTTCCGCAATTTATTTCCGTAGATGGCAGTGCTTTCAGTGCATACTCTCTTGTTACTGCACACTCACTAGTTAATGTTGTATGGTTTTCGGCTATGGTCTTCATTTTAGCCAAGGTAAAAAATACTACCAGCCACCCTAAATTCAAAACTTGGTTAAACTCTATTACGGGTGTTGTATTTATTGGATTTGGCACTAAATTGGCCTTGGCGAAGAGCAGCTAACAAACCAAGTAAGCGGGAAAATTATACGTGGTCTCCCGTCACTCCGTTCCGTATTATGACCCACCTGTTATTGCCCCATCTTGGGGTGTTAGATATACATAAAATCATGGCGACTCTATCAAAACTAAAGCAAGCTTGAGGGTTATCGGAGATGAATTATTACCTGACGAACTCAGTGAGTTATTAGGCTGTGAGCCTACAGCGAAGATGATTAAAGGTGAGCCATTTTCGTGGATGCGTAGTGGAAAACCACGCATAGTAAGGTCTGGAATGTGGCGTATTGAAACTAATGAAAAAGTGCCAGGTGATTTAGATTCTCAAATATTCGAAATTCTAAATAAGTTGACTCATGATTTAGAAGTTTGGAAAAAACTCTCAGAGAAATATAGGTTAGATTTTTTTTGTGGTCTCTTCATGGAGCGCTCGATGGAGGGTATAAGTATAAGCTCAGAAGCGCTGCTTGCGTTGGGGCAGCGTGGAATTGAAGTAGATTTTGATATGTATGGCCCGGATGATGAAAATGTATAACAAGTGACTATGGCTCTTTGTCAAGTATTTAAGCCATTTTCTCATCCCAGTAAGTGTTGTTTTTTACCATCTTATTTAGAATGGTAAGTTGCTTCCTCATGCATGCGATAAGAGCTACTTTCTTTGGTTTACCAGCAGCGACCAGGCGCTCATACATTGGCTTTAATTTAGGGTGGCATTGTATTGCCGACATCATAGAAACAAACAAAACCGTGCGTACACGATGTCGCCCACCTCGAATATAGCGCTTACCCTGGAAACTGCCGCTATCACGATTCATCGGGGTGATACCCACAAGTGCCGCAATCTCTTTGCGGTTCAGCTTACCTAGCTCAGGAAGTTCGCTCATGAGCGTGTAAGCCAGTACATTGCCGACTCCTTCTAGCTCTTTTTTGATGGCCTTTAAGATAGCCTGAATGGGCTTGTGAACAGTCTTAGGCATTCTCTTGAGGCGATTCTTTTGCATTGTGCTTATTTCTAAGCACTGGTTCCTGACCGTCAGCAAATCACTGATATTTCTTAGTTTTTCTGGTTTGATCAATGACAATCTTGGCTTCATTACTTCACCAAAATGTGCGATATCAATTGCATCTAGCTTATCTGTTTTTTCGAGCCGCCCCGCTGACTTTGCAAAGTTTCTTACTTGTGAAGGATTGCAAACAACTATCGGCAGTCCCGCTTTATGAGCAGCACAGACAAATTCTAATTAACACACAGGTAAACCACCGCCTCTGGCGGTGAGACTTGACAAGGCTCAGCCGTTCCGGCGTGCAGAGTAAAAATATGGCCTCCATGAACGGGCAAGTTCTAGAAGGAGGCCATATGCGAGATTGGCAGTGCCAAGCTCACGTGAAACATTATTGCAGGTACCACGTGGTATTTGTGCCCAAGTATCGAAAGAAAGCGTTATTTGGGACATTGAGGCGGGAGATTGGAGCAATATTCCGAGGCTTATGTCGTCAAAAGGGCATTGAGTTAGTCGAGGGGTACGCAATGAGGGATCACATTCATATGCTGTTAATGATTCCTCCGAAGTTTAGTGTTTCCAATACGGTTGGGTTTCTGAAAGGGAAATCTGCGATCCAGATATTTCGGAAGTACAAGCATGTAAAGAGAAATTTCACAGGAAGACACTTTTGGGCTCGGGGTTACTGCGTGAGTACAGTGGGGCTTGATGAGCAGATGATTCGAGAGTACATCAAGAATCAAGAGGTCGAAGAACGCCGGCAAGAGCAGATTCAACTAGCGGGGTTGTAACTAGCCCCCTCTGGGGGCTTTCACCATACCACCCGCTATGCGGGTGGTTGCTGATTCTAGCCTTCCTGTGGACTCGATCAATACTCTTTGAGGTTTAAGCGGTTGTAGTTGGTTAATAGCGTCTTTAATACCCTCTTTGTTATTGGTAACACTAAAGAACTGGCCATTAGGTCTCACATAAATATCGAGTTGTTTACTGCTGGTATCGATACCGACATTGATCTCTTGAGGTTCCATAAGATAAGCTATCTCCGGCTTTCTATTCAGGCTCGAGGCCCACATGACATGCCTAGTGAGTGTCTGTCACGTTCATACTTGTTAACGGTCTTTATGAACCGGCACAGCAACGAACTGTGACAAACAAGGCCTTCGGTGGCCGCCGAAGGTGGGTCTCAATTTACCCGTTAGCGAAAAGGATTTTCAACATCGGAATCGGACAAGAACAACCATACAAGTACAACTGGCCACTTCGTGTCTTGGATCTCCAAATCGCTGTGCAGCTTTCCCGCCTGTCCAGCAGGCGATAGGTGATCATGAGTACAGAAGGAATAGCCTTAGTCAGCTACATCTTATTTTTAATATCTGGTATCACCGCGTTGGCAGTTGGGTCCATTGCTTTTTTCTATAGCTTGGAGGTGAACAAGAACATGAAGGAAGGAAGGAAGAAGGTGGGGCGCGATGATGCCGTTTGCAGTTTTTATGCCTTTGTTTTTTCTTGTGCTGCGAGCGTTATGTATAAAACTTACCCATGGAAAAGAATCTTTACCTGATGAAATCCAATAAAGAAGATTGGAGAGCGATCACATTTGCTTTTTACTCCCTAGTACATAATGACCTAAGAGATTGGGGAAAACTTCCAGATGAATTGAAAAATAGTGAGATTGGAGGTTTATGTCAGAAATATATTGATACTAAAGATATCCGGTATTTAATAGAGGCAGGCGAAATGCTTGCAGGTAAAAACTGGTATACAGCTCTCGGAAGAACATTTTGAGCTTTAAAATAAAATGAAAAAAGAGTTGATACTTAAGGATTGTTTAACATTGCAAAATCAAGTGTGATTGTGTCGCCTTATGTCTACACATAAAGAAAAAATGCTTCCGATCTAGGTTGAGCTAAGTGTCTCAGGTGGAGGCATTTAATTTAAAACGGTCCATCTCAGTATTCTAGGGCAGACGTCGCTTTTCAAAGAGTATGTGTTAGGCTGCTTTATCAAGAGTGTAGTAAAAGCAAAGTCTCCCATTTGCACGAAAATAAGGGGGTTGAATTTTGTGATGCGCCAGTTCAGTAACTTCTCAAGTGAAAAACCAAAGAGTTTGGCCTTGGTAAAATTGCCTCTTTTACTGTTTAAAAGTTCGACAAAACTAATAAAATGCTGAGAGCTAGGATATGGTTTACTTGGGTTCAAAATTTGAGGTAATATGAAAAATTTCGTATAACCTGAGTAAAGGTGGTATCTACATTAAAATAGCTCTCCCTAAGCTTGCTAGGTGATCTGTTGATGTTTTAAGTTGGTGATCGCTAGATATAATTTTTAATACATTTTGTTCGTGACTTTCTTGGTGTAGTTTTAAAAGGTTGAAATTGTATGGGAGGGTGTTGGATGAAAGTGTTTTCTTTTGGGTATTAATTTTTATTGATGGATATAGAAAATTGAAGGTAAAAAGCAGTCGAGGAATACTTCTCAGTATTGCAGCTATGCTCTGTATAGCTGGTATGGATGCAACCGGTAAACTACTTGTTCAAACCTATCCTATTGTGCAAATTATGGCTGTTCGATTTGCATTTTTTTTTATTGTTGTAATGCTCATAGCTTCACTCAAAGGTGATCTCAAGCAAGTTCGAAGTAATATTTGGGGTACTCAAGTTTTAAGGTCGCTTTTACTTGTGGTTGAGGTTACGGTATTTATACTTGCCTTTAGCATGATGCCATTAGCTGATGTCCATGCTATCGCTGCAATGGCCCCATTGTTCGCCATACTAATGGCTGGATGGCTTCTTGGGGAGAAGGTAGACCGAAGAAGCTGGATTGCCGTTGCTATTGGCTTTATAGGTGCTTTGATTATCATTCGCCCTGGATTGGGTGTTATGAGCTGGTATGTTGTTATACCGATCAGCGGGGCTATTTTATGGGCATCCTATCAAGTCCTTTCTCGTCGTGTCAGCCAATTTGATAGTTCCGCTACAACAGTCTTTTATACGGCCTTTATAGGTCTCATTGTATTTGGTGGGCTTGCTCCCTTTAACTGGGTAGAGCCGACGTCGATTGGCTGGCAACTATTAATACTTAATGGACTGCTTGGTGCAATGGGTCATTATTTGTTGATTAAAGCTCTTGCCTATGCTCAGGCTTCAACTTTGCAGCCTTTTAGCTATACCTTGTTATTTTGGGCTATAGCAATAGGCTTTATTTTATTTGATGAACTGCCAGATGAGCTCACACTGATTGGTGCAACTATTGTGTTGAGTGCGGGGATATATGCTTCGGATGCTGGACGGAAAATTAGTGAAATTTATTTGGCTGGATTTAAAAAGAGGTTTCATAGTGCACGAACTACGCCAAAGATAATAGATTGACATTTTTTATTAAAAGATGGGTGCTGTTTTAGATGTCGCAAGCAATGTTTTATTGTATATCCTAAAATTCATTTTTAATTTTACTGACTTGACATAGATCTAAAAATTATTTGCTTAAGGTATAGTTTTACTTTTTTCAGCATTAGAGGAGGCTGAAATCAATGTACCTTCATATATCAAGTATTGCTTGATTGTGAGGCTGTAAAGTGTTTTATTTAAAGTTTCAAAAAAAGAATGGGATGTGTTGAAAGGTTAATCTTAATTATATTTGGAGGGTGGTAGTGCATATCCTTATCCCTGTCTACTTTATGGCGCCACTGGGCGGACTTCATTCTCATGTATATGCTCAAGCAAGAGCAATTGTCAATGAAGGGTGGCGCTGTACTATATTGTGCAAACCTGGCCCTTTCGCTCAACAATGTCGCAGTAATGACATAGAAGTTATTGAAGACGATTTTAGCAGTCCTTTTGCATCGGCCGATCGAATTGCTGAGACTTATGATTTCGATCTTATACATACACATCCCTTTGCTTCTAGGGAGATCGGGCAGCGTATTGCTAAAATATTAGATATTCCCATAGTTCTAACAATTCACGGTAAGTATACCGATTCTTTGGAAGATGATTGTGAGGATTTTAGTCGTATTTACTGCGTTAGCCTTGGTGTAAGGGATCATCTTGTAAAAAAGCGAGTCGAAAATCTTCATAAAATATTGGTATATCCAAATGCAGTGAATACCGATATTTTTTATTGTGACCATATCAGTCAAGAGGATAAGGTAGGCCTTTTAAGGGATTTGATTTCTAGCCCAATCAGGAAGGATGATCGAATAATTGTTTTTACGTGTCGAATGGGGCCGGATAAAAAATTTATAATTAAATGCGTTATAGATGCCTGGAAGGATCAAGGTAAGAAGGGGTTGGATTCTTGGCAATGGATAGTAGCTGGTGATGGCTCGGAGAGAGATGAGTTGATATCTGCCGCAAATACTTTGAACAAAAATCTTGATCGTCAATGTATAACCTTTTTAGGATGGCAGTCGGAAGATAAGTTAAACACCCTTTATCAGTCGGCAGACTTAGTTATAGCTCCCGGAAGGAGTGCTCTAGACTGTATGGGAAGTAATAAGCCAGTAATTGCTATCGGTTCTAAGGGTTATATTGGCATTATAGATGAGGAAAACTGGTACAGGGGGGCCTATTCAAATTTTGGTGGTGTTGGTGAAAAAGATTATATTTCTGGCAGGTTATTTCAGGATATTAATACCATTATCAATGATGATGAGAGGCTTGCAGCGCTCGGTAGATTTGGTAGAAAACAAATTTTAAGCTTTTATAATCAAAAATATTGGGATAATTTTTTGCTAAACCAGTATCGTGAAGTTGTGACGCTACACAAAAAAGTTATCCCTCACCTTAGTCAATCAAAGAAAGATTTAATCTCGCTTGATATTTGATTTAATTCTAGTAATAGTTTCTCGGCCAATTTTTAAATTGGCCTATTCTGGTTGATAGAATACTGTGTCGTATTTTGCCAAGTATATGTCGATTAGAATACTACTTTTTTGATGTTCTGATGTATACACCATTAGCTGACAATGAATTAGGTTGGGGATATGCGTGTGCTTAAATATATAAATGTAGTGGAATACCTTAAGAGCAGTTGGTGAGGTCGTAGCTACATTTGCAGCAGTTGCTATCTTGGTTTGTCTCGCTGATTTGATCAGGGCACAAAACAAGGAGCCGAAAATAGCTTCTTCGTATGGAATATCTGTCGTATATAGGGAGGTTATGACAGCCATCTGTGAGTGAGATATGGCATATATCTATGCCAAAGTGATGAAAGAGTTTGCCTTCCTGCCCAGAGCAGATACTTTACGACTTATAGGGTTTGTATGTGGATTTTTTAAGGTTTAGGTTGAAGTCTTTTTTCAGTATAAGACTAATTGATTGGATGTTATCTCTTGGGGATCAAGGCGGTATAACAATTAGCAATGCCTGAGTCTAGACAAGTGGGAATATATTAAGGCTAATGTGAGATATCTGAAAATGAATGATATCTTTTATAGTTACCATAAGTTTCTAGTAGAAGATTCGTAGCAGCATAAACTCTATCAATCCGCTAAGGACACCTAAAGAAATTTTAGGGAGTCTGCTCCATGATTATATCTAAATCCTTCACACAGGGAAGGGGGGGTACTCCCCCCAGGCTAGGCATCGACGAAGATTACTTCGCCAGTTATAAATCCATCTACAGAACGCTCAAAAGCTTTTCCGACCAAGTGCCCCGGTACGGGCTCAAAGCCTGGCATCATGTCACCGTAGACATCCCAGGCTTCTTCCAATACCGTCGGATTAACCGCATTGATTCGAATCCCCCTGGGGAGTTCATAAGCAACGCATTTGACAAAGGTATCAATTGCTCCACTGGTTGTTGCATCGGCAATTGCCATGGGGATCGGCTTTATGTTTAGAATGCCGGATATTAGCGTAAAGGATCCTTTATCGGCGATATACTTTTGACCGATTCTTACAAGATTGATTTGCCCCATCATCTTGCTCATTACCGTTGTCATCCACTGTTGCTCAGTCATATCGACAAAGTTTGCGTATTCACAGAAACCAACGGTGTTTACGACAGCATCGAAGTCACCCACTGTCTCAAACAGTCGTCTGATAGACTCTTTATCAGTAATATCAACCTGATGGTCACATCCCTTGCCCGAACGACTTGCTGTGATAACCCTATGGCTGCTTAACCCTGTTAAAGCGGCCTGTCCCATTTTACCTTGTGCGCCAATGAGGATAACGTTTTTCACTCTAAGTACCTGTTTTATATGAAGAATTTACTATTTTCCGCAATGCGATGCTGCTCAATTACTAGGAGAATGCTAGTTTTATTGTGATACAATGTTAAACAGTATTTATTTGTAAGAGATACAAGTGTGAACCAAATAAATCGATTGGAGGTCAAGCAGCTCCGAATATTCCAGGCATTAATATCTGAAAGAAGTGTATCTCGTGTCGCAAGTCAGGTCGGCCTTACTCAGCAAGCTGTTAGTGAACATTTAAAAAAGTTGAGAGATATTTTTAGTGATGAACTTTTTCTCCGGAAAAGCAATGGACTAATTCCAACGCCGACAGCAATAAACTTAGGGAAAAAGGTTGATGCGATCCTCCAAGGGTTAGATAAATTGTTGGAGCCAGCAGTTTTTGAGCCATCTAAAATAGCACAAACCTATACCATCGCTGCGACAGATTACTCCCAACAAGTGGTGCTTCCCGGCTTATTGCCTAAACTCAGAGCGCTAGCTCCCAACTTGAAAGTGGTAATACGGGATATTGCTACAGACAGACTGGAAGAGTTAATGAGTGAAGCCAAGGTGGATTTAATAGTTGCAGATTCGGATATAAATTCTGACCTGTACTCTTCTATCACATTATTTACTGATTACTATGTCTGCGTTGCGGCAAAGAGTTCGCCTCTGGTAAAGAAGAAGCTGGGTTTGGAGGAAATAGCTTCTGAGCCGCATCTTATGGCATCTCCTGTTAAGTCTGGAGCATCAGGAATTATTGATGGTTGGTTTGCAAAGCACCGTTTGCATAGAAATGTAGTTATGTCTACACCATGTTTTACCACGGTTCCACAATATCTCAAGAAAACAGATATGCTTGCTTTTTTACCTAATCGGATAGCGAGTGATTCAAACCTTGCCATTCTTAATCTGAAAAACAAACCGATAGAGTTTGATGTTATAGCCGCATGGCACCCACGTTCAGATCATGATGCTTTACATAATTGGGTTGTAAACTTGTTGAGAGAGAGTGCCTAGAAACTGTTTCATAACTTCTTTAGCGTAATTAACATGCAGGCAATATAGAAAAAAGCTCTGTATGAAGATAAGTAGCGATCCCACCTGACGACTAAACGGCGGTAGTTCCCTAGCCATGCAAAAGTTCGCTCAACTTTCCAGCGTCGCACATATCTCCTAAGCTTTCTGCCATCTTGTTTCGAAGGTTTTCTTCTATTCCTGCGGTGAGGGCAAATTAGGTCAATTTCACGGCGGGCCAAACTATGGCGTAGTGGATCAGAATCTGCAGCCTTGTCGTACACCAGTCGTCGAATTTTTGTATTTTCATAGGTAACATCGAGTAGTGGATGTAATAAATTTACTTCTGCTGGTGAGGCCGAAGTAACGGTGCCTCCCAATGGAATACCTTCGCCATCGACCACCACCATCCACTTTGTACCCTTGCCTCGCTTAGTTTTTCCGACTTCTGCTCCCCTTTTTTTGCTGAAGCAAAGCTACCATCCGAAAAGACTTCTTCCCAATTGAGCAGGGATCTTTGATCGAGCTGTCCGAGAAATTTTCTCCAAGCCTCCAACCAAGCGCCTTGCTCTTCCCAAAACTGGAGCCTTCTCCAGCAAGTACTCGGCGAAGGGTAAGATGGGGGGAGATCCTTCCATCGTGCTCCTGATCGCAAAATCCACAAGATACCTTCAAAACATGCACGGTTATCAATGGGTTTGGGACCTCCTTTTCCACGTTTTAGCTGGGGAAGGCAAGGCTCAATCAATTTCCACTGAGCGTCGGTTAATTCTGACTTAAATCTACTCACACTTACTGGTCTTATCATTCCATGAGGTCGCAAGAATAACTGATTTCAAGTTATGAAACAGCTTCTAGTATTCTGTAGTTGATATTAAAGTGCATAAAGGTACGAGAGGGCATAGAGAGTTCTGGGGTTACTGAATAAATGAGATCTTTAGAAACGCAATTTTATCAGAAAAACAAATGACTTTTGATTTTTGTTCGTGCAATAAGAAGTTGAATATGAGGGGCACGTCGGAGAGAGTGGCGTAGAAATATATCAAGCCCTTAAATGTAGAGATTGTAATAGAGCATGAGACTTTGCTATTCCTGTTGGGATGCCACAGTTTAGCTCTGTGGGTGAGCATGCCCATTGTGATATTGAGGAGATGTATATCATTTTAAAAGTTAAAGGTACTATGGCTATCGAAGGCGAGAAGATACGAGTTTCCACTGAAGGTATAATTTCAACTAAAAAGCTGGAGCCCATGGATTAGTTAATGACTCATCGAAAGAGATGGAATTGTTAATTAATCAAGCCATTTTGAAGTGGTACCAGCTTAGTAGGTCAGTTAATTTGACGGTAGAAAATTACCCGGCTTTAATGCCCCAATTTTCATTGGGGTGACGATTTAACAGCGTGATTGGGAGTAGGGAAGAGTGTTGAAAATACGAAACTTCTTAAGAATGGTCTTTATTGGGATTGGTTTATCTGTGGTTAATGTGGCTGCAGAAGAAGTCGAGATAGATATAGACCTCACTATTTATTATGAACAATCGGGGAGTGGCGATACTGCCATTATTTTTATTCCTGGCTGGATGATGTCGGCAGACGTTTTTGAGCATCAACTTGCCCACTTTAAAGATTCTAAAAAGTACCGCGCGCTGGCATATGATCCCCGTGGGCAGGGCAAATCATCAAAGCCCGTCGAGGGACACACCTATCAACAACATGCTAGAGACCTGGCTAAGTTAATAGAGACATTGGATCTAGACAGCGTGATCTTGGCAGGTTGGTCATATGGCGTAACAGAGCAATTGGCCTATTTGAATCAGTTTGGTTCCGATAAACTGAAAGCGATGATCATGATTGATACTGGACCAGATATAGCGGGAGCAAGTCGTGATGAGTGGGTTTGGTATCTAAATGATGATTCGGACGGCTATTCACGCTCATTTACTGAGGGCATTATAGAAGATCGAGATAATGTAATTAGTGAATTTGTGAATTGGATGCTTGAAAATCCTTCAAAGGAAAATATTGCCTGGGTTACCCAGATTGCTAATCAGACCTCTAGTAGTGTCGCTTCAATTACCAACGCGACCGGGTTTTACCTGGACTATAGTGATGATCTTGTAGCATTGGAAGGTAAATTGCCCCTATTGTATGTTGTGAGAGAGGAAGTTAAAAGCGTTGCGGATAAATGGATTAAGGCCAATACACCGTCTGCCACTGCTGTTTATATGGGAAAACACATGATGTTTTGGGAGAGACCTAGAGAGTTTAATCAGGTGCTCGATCAATTTCTTTCTGCCATGGAGAATGATAAATAATATATAAGCCCCTGCTTTACTTGACTTGTATTTAGAGTGGTTTCGTGGTGATAAACACAGAGGATCAGGAAAATCTGGTTCTCTGTAGTTTTGTTTCAAAAGTTAAAGTGCTCCCCAATGGGAAATGATTTGTAAAGCGCATATTATGTCTAGAAAAATATTATCCTTAAAGGTAAAAAGAAATACGGAACCTAAAAATATTGATAAAAAGCAAGAAGATACTTCTGATCCAAAGAAGCGGTTCTTAAATGGCGTAGCTATTAATCCATCTGAGCCTATTCGCCTTGAGTCAGGTTCTCAGCAACTTACGGTACGGGCGATGGATTTGATTACGCCAATTGGCAAGGGGCAACGGGGCTTGATTGTGGCTCCACCGGGCTGTGGCAAAACCACTATCCTTAAGCATATCTGCCAAGCAGTGGGGAAGGCTTACCCCGAAATAAAGCTGTACGCTTTGCTTATTGATGAAAGGCCAGAGGAGGTTACTGACTTCAAGCGAAGTGTACCGGCGGAAGTTTATGCGTCCTCTTCTGATCATAGCTATAAAGAGCATGTGCGGGTAGCTAATGAACTCCTTGATAGGGCCTGTAAGGAAGCCGGTGAAGGCCAGGATGTAATGATTGTGGTTGACTCGTTGACAAGGCTATCACGGGTGCATAATGCGCAGCAGAGTGGTAGGGGACGTACAATGTCAGGTGGGATAGATGCCAGGGCTATGGAGATACCCAGAAAGCTGTTTGGCGCTGCGAGAAAGATTGAAGATGGTGGATCACTTACGATTCTGGCAACGATACTCGTGGATACGGGAAGCCGAATGGACCAGGTGATATTTGAGGAGTTTAAGGGTACGGGAAATATGGAGGTAGTATTGTCAAAGGAAGTTGCGAGACAGCGAATTTTCCCTGCCTTGGATATTACTAAAAGCAGTACTCGCCGTGAGGAAGTCCTGTTTAACTCGAAAGATATTGCAACGATAAGAGCTTTACGAAGAACGCTTGCCAGCCTCAAGACTGTAGACGGCACTAAAAAACTTATTGAGCTCCTTAAAAAGTACCCGACTAATGCGGAGTTACTTGGCCATTAATTTTGGTTAAGTTTAAGGGGAGTATTTAGCCGCTTAGCATTTAAGGAGTTAGTTACTGAACGCCCGAGTCCTTATTATGACAGCTGTTAGTCAGTCGGGGGCTTCACACTTCAATTCTATGGTGTGTTTTTGCAGGATACTCTTCAATGGCTTCCCCCTCTAGTATTTCACTACCAGTTTGGTAACGCATTGTCATCTGGCCAGTTGCAAGCAGAGTTCCTACACTGTCATAAACTTCGGTATAGGAATAAAAGATTTTATGCCCCGAGCTGGTCAACTTACCTATGGCGGTTAACTGGTTGGTTTTGGCTCGACCGGTGAAATTAGTTGTTAATGAAAGCGTGAGGGACTTACGCCGACGATTTGGGTATGGGCAGTAGAGACCACAGTAGGAACCGGCAATATCAATTAACGTTGTAATAAATCCCCCATGGGGTACTCCGTGGCTATTCAAATGCTCAGGAAGTACGGTTACGCTGATCACTACACGGCCTTCCTGCCACTCATCAATTTTTACACCCAAATGATCATTAAACGGTGGTTGTTTTTTATTTTGCCAGCTCATTTCGACTTACCTTTTGGGAAATTAGTTAGGAACAGGGTGCGTTCGGGCAGCCTGCTGGGTGGAGAAATACACTGTGAGCAGGCCTGCTGTGACCACTATACAAATTCCTATCAGCGCAATTGTGTTAGGCAGATGTTGCCATATCAGCCAGCCAAAAATGCCCGCAATAACCACTCCAAAATAGCTGATTGGTGAAACTACACTGGGTTTTGCATAACTATAAGCTTTGGTATAGAGCCATATCGCTAATAAAACAGAAACCCCATTAAAAGCCAGGTAGGGAATAGTCCAGCTAGGTATTGATTGCCAGTAGTAGATACCCAGGGGCAGGCTGCACATAAATGAGATAAGGACATAGTAAAACAAAATAAGACTCGACTTATCAGTGTGAGACAGAATACGTGTGCCCACCATAGAGGCAGCTAGAGTAATACCTGACAGTAAGCCGAAGGCGTGGCCACTGCTGATACCATGGATATCAGGTTGAAGAATCAGTGCGATACCAAGTAGCCCAAGCACAATGGGTAGCCAGCTTGCGGCGGGAATCTGTGCGCGCGCCCAAAGCCAGGCTACAAGCGGAACAAAAATAGGGGCGGCATTGCGCAGTAAGCCTGCCTCCATCAATGAAATACGGCTGAGTGCATAAAAGTAGGAAAAGAAGCAGAGCCAGCCTGCAAAGCCGCGCAGTAAATGGGTTTTCCAGTGTTGTGTTATGAGCTTTTGGGGTGACTGGCGCACCAGCCAGGGAATAAGTAATAGTAAGCAGATGCTGTATTGGCTGAGCACTATTAAAGGTACTGGTACGGCGGGTGATATCCATTTACTGGCTGCGGCGGCTGTACTGGCAACCATAGCGGTGGCCAGTGCGTAACCTATGCCTTTCCAATTGTTTCTCTTAACCCTGGCTTGGATCGCTTTGTGGTGATCTGGCGGTTCTGGTGACTGTTCGAGCTGCAGCTCATTAAGACGCATTTGGCTCGGTCGTAGTTTCGATTCTATTAACGTATCAGGCCTTATCATTGTGCTGCCAACTAAAAATCTCTCAACTTTGGCAAAAAGGGTAACCGGTACTTTTACCGGTTACCCTTGAGAAGCGAATACTATCGCTGATCGTCTGCCCAGTCCGTAAATGTTTTACCTTCTTTTGCCAGTTGGACGAGCAATGGTGCGGGAGTCCAGTTGGCTTCGCCATGTAGGTCACGGAATGTGCAAATAGTATCGTAAATCTTTTTCAAGCCGATGCTATCTGCGTAAAACATGGGGCCGCCACGATGGGGGGGGAAACCATAGCCATAAACATACACAACATCAATATCACTGGGACGTTGGGCTATTCCATCTTCCAGAATCCTGGCTCCCTCATTAATTAGGGAGAAAGTAAGGCGACTAAGAATTTCTTTATCAGAGATTTCTCGCCGCTCTATCCCGTGCGCTTTGGCTTGAGCCTCTATAATTGCTTGGACTTCGGGGTCACTGGTACGAGCGCGAGTTTCTGGGTCATAGCGGTAATAACCGGCTCCACTCTTTTGGCCCAGGCGTCCCATCTCTACTAAAGCATCCGCAATGCAGTAGGTTTTGGGGTCGCCTTTTTCTGCTTCGCTCAGACCCTCGCGGGCCTTGTGGCCAATATCGAGACCGGCCAAATCTCCAACCGCTATGGGCCCCATGGCCATGCCCCAGGATTGCATTACGGTATCTATTTGCTCCGGGGTGGCTCCTTCTATCAAACAGAGTTGCGCTTCGCGGGCATAGGGCCGCAGCATCCGGTTGCCAATAAACCCATAACAGTTTCCGGCCAGCACGGGAACTTTCTTGATAGTTTTTGCCAACCGCATTGCGGTAGCAATAACATCGTCGGCGCTCTTTGAGCCACGAACGACTTCTAGAAGTTTCATAACATTGGCGGGGCTGAAAAAGTGTAAGCCGATAACATCTTCTGGCCGATTGGTAGCAGCGGCGATCTGGTCGATATCCTGGTAGGAAGTGTTTGTTGCGAGAATGGTGCCAGGTTTACAGTATTGGTCCAGCTTGGAAAAAATTTCCTTTTTAAGCGTTACATTCTCAAACACAGCTTCGATAACGAGGTCTACTTCTACCAGGTCGGAATAGTCAGTGGTTCCCTGGATTAGTGAGAGACAGTGTGCTTTTTGGGGCTCTGTAATCTTCCCCTTTTTCATACTGATATTGTAATTCTTGTCGATTACTGCTAGGCCACGTTCTACGGCAGCTTGATCGATATCTAGCAGCTTGACTGGGATACCGGCATTGGCAAAATTCATGGCGATACCTCCCCCCATCGTGCCGCCGCCAATAATGCCAATACTGTTTATTTCTCTGATAGGGGTATCTTTGGAGAGACCCTGAACTTTTGTCGCACGTCGCTGGGCAAAGAACATATGCCTCAGGGCGGCAGACTGACTTGAGAGTAGACATTCGATGAATAGATCCAGCTCTTTAGCCAGCCCTTTATCGAATGGCAGCTTCACCGCTGCCTCCACACAGGAGACAATATTCTGTGGGGCCAGTTGACCAGGTGCTCTTTTTTCCAGTCGCTGGCGGAAATCCTCGAACAGGCCCTCTGGAATACTGGCAGGATCTATTGTGATGTCCCGGACTCTGCGTGGTGGGGCTTTCTGGTCAATTAGCTCGCGAGCAAAGGCGAGGGCCCCTTCGAATAGATCATCATCAACCACGTGATCGATCAGCTTCATGCTTTTGGCTTTCGCGGTCGGGATTGGGGCACCTTTGGTGATCATTTCTAATGCAGCCGCAACGCCGGCCAGACGTGGAGTGCGCTGAGTACCACCGGCCCCAGGCAATAACCCCAATTTAACTTCAGGCAGGCCGACTTTGGCAGATGCCAGGGCACAGCGATAGTGACAAGCCAGTGCCACCTCAAAGCCCCCGCCCAATGCGGTACCGTGAATAGCGGCAATCACCGGTTTACGAGAGTTTTCGATTTCGGTAATCACTTCAGATAAGGCAGGTGCCTGTGGAGGTTTACTAAATTCTGTGATGTCTGCACCAGCAATAAAAGTGCGGCCTTCACATATTAAAACCAGTGCCTGAGAGGCATCTTCCTGGGCACTCTTGATCGCTCCCCAAATGCCTTCGCGCAGCCCGTGGGAAAGCGCGTTGACAGGGGGGTTGTTAAGTCGAATAACACCAATATTGCCAATAAGTTCATAATTTACGGTAGACATTGTTATCTCCAGATCTTAAATGACTATTAGATGGTCTTGCCGGTTTTTATATACGCTCAATAATCACTGCGATTCCCTGACCAATACCAATACACATGGTGGCTAACCCGTAGCGTCCACCGCTACGCTCCAGCTGACGTAATGCTGTGAGTAGAATGCGGGCTCCGCTGGCGCCGAGGGGATGCCCAACTGCAATTGCACCACCATTGGGGTTTACCCTGGAGTCCCCGTAATCAATCTCGAGCATTTTCAGGCAGCCCATAGCCTGTACAGCAAAAGCCTCGTTAAACTCCATGACATCCATATCTGCCAGGCTCAAGCCTGCACGAGCCAATGCCTTACGGGTAGCCGGGACCGGGCCTAAACCCATTACTCTTGGCTCCACTCCCGCAATAGCACTGGCGAGAATACGTGCGCGGGGCTTGAGATCGACGGCCTGGCCGGCTTCCTGGCTGCCAATAATGAGTGCTGCGGCACCATCGTTGATTCCGGAAGCATTTCCAGCAGTCACTACGCCGTCTTCAAACAATGGGCGTAGTGTTTGCAGGCGCTCCAGGCTAGTATCGGGGCGGGGATGTTCATCAGTATCGATAAGGCGGAGTGGTTGCTTTCTGCCCTGTGGCACCTCGATAGGGATAATTTCATCAATAAAAAAGCCATCAATACGCGCACTTTCATATTTTGCTTGTGAAGCTAGTGCAAAGATATCGCACTCTTCCCGCTGAATATTCAGGTCTGCGGCGATATTGTCTGCAGTTTGCGGCATGGTATGGCTGCCAAATTCTGCAACAATATCGGGATTGGTGAAGCGCGGACCCAAAGTGGTATCCGCCAATTGCTGGGTGCGATCGAAAGGGCTGCTTGCTTTGGAGAGGACCAAGGGGGCACGGCTCATGGATTCAACACCACCGGCAATGAACAAATCACCTTCCAAGGCCCTAATGCAGCGGGCTGCATCGGCAACGGCAGATAAGCCTGAACCACATAGGCGGTTTACCGTAATACCACCGGTGGAGATTGGCAGTCCTGCAATTAGCCCGGCAAAGCGGGCGATATTACGACTGTCCTCACCGGCCTGATTGGTATTTCCGGCAATCACATCCTCAAATTGCTTGTGATCGAAATTATTACGTTCAACCAGGGCTTTAATGACATGCGCGAGCATATTGTCTGGCCTGATACTGGAAAGGCTACCTCCATGGCGACCAAAAGCACTTCGGCCGCCATCATAGATATAAGCTTGTGGCATTGTCAGTTTTCCCAATGATTGATTATTGTTTTGTGAGCAGTAGTAAATGTCCGCGCTTAATCAAACTCCAGCGCTACCGGAATATTTTCCAATGCCTCCTCTGCTACCGTTTTAGCTGAAGGTTTTTCCAGACGAACTTTTGCAACCTGGCCCAGGGCACTATCAAAACGGGCAGAAAACTCTGCAGATATATTTTTTTCCTGAAGTGCCTGACCAATAACATATTCGGTAGCGCGATTGCGCAAGGCGGGTTTGAATACCTTGGCTACAGCGGTTAGGGGGATTTCATCAATAATCTCTACCCGCTTGGGTATCGCTGCACGTTCAGAAATCTGGGTGCGGCAGTAGTCGATAAGCTGCGCTTCTGTGGGTGGATTTTCGGACGGGTATAGAGTGACGTAGGCCACCGGAACCTCACCGGCATAGGCATCGGGCTGGCCAACGGCAACGGCCATAGCCACGGCGGGGTGACGGCTTAGCGGTTCTTCAATCAAGGCTGGATCTATATTGTGGCCGCCACGAATGATTAAATCCTTGGCTCGCCCGGTCAGATAAAGATTGCCATCGCCATCGACATATCCCATATCGCCAGTATTAAACCAACTGTGGTCAACCCAAGCCTTGGCGTTATCCTCTTCGGAGAGATAGCCTGAAAAAATATGTGGCCCTCGTGCAAGTACAATACCGACTTCACCGGTGTTACAGGTTCTCACTAGCCGGTTTCCATCCACTTCGGCAATTTTCATTTCCATATAGGGGAGGCGGCGGCCGACGCTGCCCTCGGGTGCTTGCATATCTGTTGGGGGGCGGGCCAGCAGGCAGCTGGACTCTGTCATGCCATAGCCGTTACTTACCGTCACATTGAATTTTTCCTCAAACGCACTCTTAAGCGCTGGGGGTAAAGGCGAGGCCCCGCAGCCAACATCTGTCAGGCAGCTGATGTCATTGTCGCCCACAGGGATTTGCATCAAGATGCCGAGAATAGTGGGCACGGCGCCAAAGCCCTGTACACGGAAGCGGGCGACGTGATGCCACCAGTTGGGGAGCACATTGGGGGAGCGAAAACCTGAGGGGGTCATTATAACAATCGTGCGGCCGGCGAGCAGAGTGCCTATGCCGGCGACCACAGTGCCGAAAATGTGAAACAGAGGAAGGCCACTGAGGGTAGCAAATCGCCCCTTACTGGATGTCGTGTCCACACTCAGCTGTGCGACAAATGCAATATTGCTGTGGGTCAGGCGTGCAATTTTAGGCCGCCCGGTTGTTCCTCCGGTGTGGAAGTAACTGGCAATTTCATCGCCTTGAATAGTTCTCCCACTAATTAAATGGTCATTTGGCTGTTGGGCAATAGCCAATACAAAATTCTCTACCTTAATGCCGGAAGGTATGGATAGGGTGCTAACCGGTTTTTTACTGATTAGCAGCAGTGCCTTCAAGGTTGGAACCTGCTTAATAACCTGCGCAACCTTTTCCCAAATCTCCTCACTGAGATCCTGCCCAAGGCTGACTAATACCTTGGCTTTGGTGGCATTCATGATCTCGGCGATATGCTCCGGTTCCAGCAACGGATTGATAGGGCTGGCGATTCCCGCGGCTTGTCCACCCCAGAGTGCAAAATGCGTTTCAGGAAGGTTGGGTAATAGTAATGAAACGGTATCTGTCGAATTAATACCGAGAGAATGGAGTAGATTGGCGGTTTGGTGAACTTTTTCGGATAGCTGCGAGTAGCTCACAGTCACACTTTCTTCATCTGGTACAGCGGTGGGAAGAAATTCGATGGCTGCATCTTGTTGGTAAAGACGGGCGGCCTGCCGAATTAAATCGTAGGTGTTTTCCCAGGGATAACGTTGTAACAAAGGTACTTTTTCATATTCCTGGATTTCTGCAAGAGATTGCAGCATGGGACTGCCAGTGGAAGTGGACGTGATAGACATGGGGGCTTCTCTCACTATGGTTATTATGTTGATGACAATATCAAAAGTGAAAAGAGCATTCCACTCTGCGGAATTCAATGGTAATGTTTTGTGCGTCGAGTGGTTATTTAAAAGCTAATTGGTGGGAATTGGCGGATAAATATTTACATCAGCTATATATAAACGCCACTAAGTAGAAAGTTGCGTCAATAGAGTTGGCTCGATAATTGAGGACCTACTTGCGTGAGTCGGAAAAAGTCAAAATTGCGATGCTCAGATATCAATATCATCCTGAAATTGTTTGTAGATAGGTTTAATTAAGACAAAGAGTGGAGCTCGCCGAGCCAGATCGAAAGTGAATTTATTCCGCTTGTATAAGGGAACTTCCGAATTTAGTACATGTTGATTGTGCAAGTTGGTGAAGGAAGTTGGCTGAAAAATCTCTGCCAATTGCACCCATATAAACAGGAGCAAGCGAATGAATATAGATTTTTCCCCCGAAGAATTAGCTTTTCAGCAGGAAGTTAAGCAATTCCTGCAAGAGAAGCTTCCGGCGGATATCAGTGAGAGGACTTTGGATGAAATTCCCCTGGGAAAAGAGGACTATGAACGCTGGCAAAAGATCCTGTACGAACAGGGTTGGGCTGCGACTAACTGGCCAGTTGAATATGGGGGGACCGGTTGGACGCCAACACAAAAATACATCTGGGCCAATGAGTGTGCCAACTTTGGCGCGCCAGATGTAATTCCTTTCGGCTTTAAAATGGTTGCACCGGTTATCTTCACTTATGGTAGTGAAGAGCAAAAACAGCGGTTTTTACCGGATATTTTGGCAAGTAATGTTTGGTGGTGCCAAGGGTATTCGGAGCCAAATGCGGGCTCTGATTTGGCGTCGTTAAAAACCACAGCAGTGCGAGATGGCGATGAGTATATCGTTAATGGCACCAAAACCTGGACTACTCTGGGACACTGGGCCGATTGGATTTTCTGCCTGGTTCGTACCGGAGGCCCCGAAGTCAAAAACCAGGCGGCAATCACTTTCCTGTTAATTGAAATGAACCACCCAGGCATTACTGTATCGCCCATTATGACTTTGGGCGGTCATCATGAAGTGAATGAAGTGCATTTTGATAATGTACGGGTACCCGTGGCCAACCGTATTGGAGAGGAAGGTCACGGCTGGACCTATGCCAAGGTACTGTTGACCCATGAACGCACGGGCATTGCACGGGTTGCCACTTCCAAAAAACGTTTACAGACTTTAAAAAAACTGGCAGGTGATACTTGTGATGGTGACGCCAGCCTCCTGGAAAATCCAGCCTTTGCGCAAAAGCTCGCAGAAGTTGAAATAGATCTTTTAGCTTTGGAGTTTACTGAGCTAAGAGCGCTTGCGGCAGTGAGTACCGGTAATGCACCGGGACCGGAATCCTCCATTTTAAAAATTAAAGGAACTGAAATCGCCCAACTTATTGATGAACTTTACATGGAAACTGCGGGTTACTACGGAATGCCATTTGTCCGGGAGCAATTTAAAAGCGGATTTGATGGTGAGCATGTAGGCCCTGGAGTTATTACCAGCAGCGTGCCCCGTTACTTAAATAACCGTAAATCCTCGATTTATGGTGGCAGTAACGAAATTCAAAAAAATATTATCAGCAAGTGGGTACTTGGCCTGTAAACGTGACGTTTAATGAGGATTGGAACGATGGATTTTTCCTATAGTGAAGAGCAGCAGATGCTACAAAGCAGTGTGAGCAAATTTATTCAACAGGATTATGACTTTGATCGTCGCAGTAAGTTAATAGACAGTGATACTGGGTTTAGTGAAGATAACTGGAAGTTATTTGCTGAGCTGGGCTGGCTAATGGTTCCATTTAATGCAGAAGACGGTGGTTTGGGTGGCTCTGCTGTTGATCTGATGGTAGTGATGGAAGAGTTTGGTCGTGGCCTGGTAGTGGAACCCTTCCTGGCCAGTGCAGTTTTAAGTGGTGGACTAATAGCAAGCGGTGCCAATGAGGCGCAGAAGCGAGAGCTAATTAGCTTGTTGATGGAAGGCCAGTTGCAGCTGGCATTTGCATTTGCTGAGCCCCAGAGCCGTTTCAATCTGTCTGATATTGCCACTAAAGCTATAAGGAGCGGAGACAGCTACGTAGTGAATGGCCACAAAGCCGTTGTTTTGAACGGCTCAGCCGCAGATAAACTATTGGTGGCAGTACGTACTAGCGGCGGCCAACATGATTATGAAGGTATCACTTTATTATTGATAGATGCCAACTCTGAGGGTGTTCACCGCCAGGGGTATGCCACTGTGGATGGGCACCGTGCGGCTGAAGTAAAGTTTAATAACGTCATGGTTCCTGTGGCAAACCGGGTTGGAGAGGAAGGAGCCGCTTTGCCAGTAATGGAACAGACAATTGATCGGGCCACACTGGCGCTGTGTGCCGAGGCAGTAGGGGCCATGGAGAAAATATATAAAAAGACCGTGGAATACACAAAGACCCGGGAGCAGTTTGGCGTTCCCATTGGTAAGTTCCAGGCCTTGCAACACCGGATGGTGGATATGTTTACCGAATATGAACAGGCCCGCTCTATTCTATTAATGGCAGCGTTACAGTTGGATGTGAATAATGGCGTTGCCCCTAAGGCAATTTCTGCAGCAAAAAGCCGCATTGGAAAAGCTGCCCGGTTAGTAGGCCAGGAAGCAATTCAGTTACATGGCGGTATAGGGGTTACAGAGGAGTTGGATGTGAGCCACTACTTTAAACGTTTAACCACAATCCAGTATTTGTTCGGTAGTACAGATTATCATACCCGCCGATTTGCCGGGCACTAGCGAGGCAGGCAGCCGTGAGGTGATGAGTTATCCCCCAGGTTGGTCGCATTGCGCTACTAACCTGGGGTTAAGCTATCTAGTAGCGGATCAGCATGGCCTCTATATTGCCGACCATATTCTTCAATAAGGGGGCGACTTCTTCTTCCAGGAATTCTGGACTCAGGCGGTAAGCAGGTCCGCCCGCATTAAATGTATAAATGCGCCCCTGGCTTAATTGTAGGGGGACAGCAATACCATTAACATCGCGGTTCCAGTCGCCAAAGGAGCTACAAAAGCCGCGCTGCTTATAGCTTGCTACCGCTTCTTCAATTCCAACCTTGATTTTAGGCCAGCGCTCGCTATTCCTTTTCTCCAGGTGTCCATAAAAGTACTCGCGCTCCTCTTGAGGTAGCGCTGCCAGGAAAGCCCTTCCTGAACCACTGGTAGCTAAAGAAACACGGTTACCTATTTCGTAGCGAAAAGTCGTAACATTAGCGGCTGCACAAAACTCGACAAATATCATGTCGAGTCGATCACGGTCAGACAGCCCTACAGCAGTTCCTGTGGAGTTTGCCAGGTCTTGCATTAGGGGTTTGGCAACCTGCCGAATAGCCAGATTAGAGACGAAAGAGTAGCCCAGCGCTAGTACGCCACTACCTAATTGGTACTTTTCCAGTCGGTCTGAGTAGGTCAAATAGCCTAATTTTGTCAGAGTATAGGTTAACCGTGAAATACTGGAGCGAGGCAAGCCTGTGCGTTGGGCGATTTCAAGGTTACCCAGAAAGCCATCACCGGGCTGAAATGCCCGCAGAACATCCAGTCCTCGGGCGAGGGCTTCAATAAACTTGCGATCGGGTTCTGCGCTTTTCTTTCTTGGGAGATCACTCAGCGGAGCCATGGTCTTAAATCCTGCTTCTACAGTAGCAAGTATACAAATTTTACTCCTGGATCTGAAGTTAGATACTTAGCCTTAAAGAGAAATTTAGGCCTGTGAAGGGTGTTTGGAAAATAATGAGCAGTAACGTAAATTGTGGTTGTACTTGGAGGGCAACTGTGAGTCCCGGGCAAGAGTGTTCTTTAAAGCAGATATGGTTTAATTGTATTTTTTGCGGAATACCTATATATACATTCTATTTATCGTATTTTGCATAGTTGCTCCTTGTTTCAAAGATGAAATTAGTGTTTGAATCCGTTGCCAGTGAACTTTTCCAGGTTTGAGCTCATTTAAAAAAGAATTTTAGATATGACAATAAGGCTTCTCATTAGTATCACAATGGCTTTGATTGTCGTTAGTAACTGTTATGCCATAGATGATAATGTTGGAAAAGAAATAAAATCAGCTCTGGAAGAGCTGTCTAATAGCAACCGCTTAATTGGCTCACATTTTGTTGCGGTAGTTGATAAGAACGGGCTTGATTTCTTTTATGCCTATTCTGAAGGTGGCCCTCAAGTTACAGAGAACACGCCCTTCTTAATCGCAAGTCACACAAAGTCTTTTACCAGTACTTTGATGGCTATCCTGCATAACTCGGGCAAGTTAGATTTAGATAAACCCATATCATCTTATAAGCTCCAGCTGGGGCTTGAGGGAAAAGTTGACACCAATAAAATCAGTGTTAGGGATTTACTTACCCATACGTCTGGATTTACAAGTGTTCAACATACCTTCAAGTCAGCTTTTTTAGGTTATTCCGGTCAAGAGGAGCTGGTACATTCATTAAGTGAGAATCTACTTATAGCGCCAGATTACAGCTTTAGGTATTCAAATACGGGCCCGATAGTCGCGTCGATGATTGCAGAGAATGTCACTGGAAAAGCTTGGGGAGAGCTTATAGAGAAGTATATAGCTGAGCCTCTGGATATGAATTCGACTACGAATAAGGTATCCAAAATGGATAATTTTCTTCCATCTATTATCACCTCCAGTGATGGTAATATCTTTACTTTAGGACATTTCAAGTCTGATCTAACGATGCACCCCTCAGGAGGCTTGGTTTCTACTGTAAGTGATTTGGCGACATGGCTTCAGGTAAATATAAACAAAGATAGGTCAAATGTATCTAAGATTAATATTTTTGATGACCTTCATGAAAAGCAGGTAGATCAATCAAAAACCTATTTCACCTATAAGAGAACAGGCTACACCTTGGGGTGGGATCTGGCAGAGTATAATGAAGAGACTCTTTTAACTCGGTTTGGAAATTATGGTGGATATAGCATCCATGTATCATTTATACCAGAAAGAGAGATAGGTGTAATTGCATTCACCAATCAGGATGCGGCTTATATGTTACCCCATGTAATAGCGAATTATACTTACAACTCAATTTTAAATAAAGCAAATAGGGATACGCTGTTTGAGCAGGAGATGAATCGACTGAAGAAATCTGTTCGAGGCGAGCTATTGGAAGCGCCAGATCCTGCCTTGGTTGTGAGCGCCGAAAATTTTCCAGGAAACTTGCTTGGTATCTATGTGAATAGTAATGGCTGGCCGGAGCAAAAACTCTATATTGAGGGTGATAAAATAATGGTTGGTTGGGGAGGGCTCAGTGAACCATTGCTAAAAACTGGGGAGGTATATAAGGTGCATTTAGGAGCGCTCCAAAGAGATCTTTCATTTCATTTTCAGGGTAAGGGCGTTGTAATGTCTCAGAATGGATCAGTCAAGTTTATTAAAATATAAGCTGGGTGCTAAAGAGGTGTTCCATGAAAGAAAATACAGATTTTTTTGTCAGTAAATCCTTGGCCTCCTGGGATGAGGCTGGGCCTGTTCACTGGGAATTCAGCAAGCGGCTACTTGAGAAAGTCTCCGAGTCTAATTTTAATGCCTTAGAACAAGACTTTGATGGCATGTTGGATGGGTTTGATCTTTCCGGAAAGTCAGTGGTTCAAATTTGCTGCAATAATGCGAAAGATTTAATCTCCATCAAAAAGAAAGGTGCCGGGCTCTGTGTGGGGATTGATGGATCCCAAGCTTTTGTCGATCAAGCTCGGCTTTTGGTAAATGCCTCAAGGTGTTCGGATGTAGAAATCGTATGCTCTAACATCTATGAGTTGCCTGATGAGTATATCGGCCGTTTTGACTTTGCGGTTATCACTATTGGCGTACTTAATTGGATGCCGGATCTAAAGCAGTTTATGAGAATTTGTACTTCCTTGCTGAAGCCGGGTGGCTATCTTTTAATGGAAGAAATACATCCGGTTCTAAATATGTATGAGGAAGGTAATCCCTCACACATTGCCATGTCTTATTTCAATCGCGAGCCGCAAAAGGATGATCAAGGTTTGGGCTATTTGGATGGTAGAAAATATCAGGCTAAAGAAAATTATAATTTTCATCACACCTTGTCAGATATTTTGATGGCGGCAATTGAAAGTAATCTATCTCTACAGAAGTTTGTTGAACTCGGGAAGAATGTGGGTAATTGGTGTGGAGATTTGGAAAGCTCTAAATGTGTTCCGCCAATGGCAATGCTGGCTTGTTGGAAAAAGGACGTATAGATTTTGACGTTCACCAAGGTCCTAAGCTATAGAGCCAGTAGAAATAGGCTAAGAAAAGAGGCCTGCCATTAAAGTTGAGTCTTAAATTCCTTAATTTTTGTATTTATACGGACAATATTTCTTCCGGCGGTGAGAACTCAACATTTTAGCGGGCGTGCCACTGTTGTCTACTTGGTGTTCTGTAGATTTCTTGGGTAACAGCATCTGCATTGAGATCGCCCAACTTGCTTTATTGTGAGGCTAAATGAGCCACATTGGCTAATTATTCGAATGATTTATAAGTTAAAATGAAACCACTTAATAACTCGTTATCAAGATAAAGTATACTCTTTTTGCCCATGGTGGCGCCGGTAGTCCAAAGGGGGAGGTTGTCGCACAAATCACTCACTTAGCCGCAGTTTCAGACTGCTGAGACGGTAGAATTGGCCGGCATAGGCCAAGAGAGGGTAGAATCCCGCTCTTAAAACTATTAAAAGACCCTTTTTTACGAGGAGATAGCAAATGCGTCAGACAATGATCGCACTAGCCGTAGCCGCATCCCTGGCGGTTGTGGGCGGTTGTGGTGAAAAGGCAAAACAGGCTGAGGTAGCTAAAGACACTGTGAAAGCCGAAGAGTCCATGGCTGTAACTCCAGAGCACGCCAGTAACATGCTGCTGGCAGAGTGGACTGGTCCCTTTGGTGGTGTACCTGCGTTTGACAAGATGAAGCTGGAAGATCTCAAGCCCGCAATTGAAAAAGGTATTGAGATAAGCCTTACCGAGCTAGGTGCGATCGCTTCAGATTCCGCTAAGCCAACCTTTGCTAACACCATTGTGCCGATGGAGCGCAGTGGCGCCGAGCTAAGCCGCGCAACGGCTTACTATGGAATCTGGGCTGCGAATATGTCTTCACCAGAGTTCCGCAAAGTTCAGCAAGAGCTGGCACCGATCTGGGCTGATTACGAGTCCAAAATTTACCAGAACAAAGACTTGTTTAAGCGCATCAAGGCGATCTACGACCAGCGCGACGCGATGGACCTGGATGCTGAACAGAAGCGTGTGGTTGAGCTGATCTATACCCAGTTCTCTACCAATGGTGCCACCCTGGAAGGTAAGGCCAAGGAGCGCTATGCGGAAATCAACAAGCGCCTGGCTGAACTTTATACCAAGTTCTCCAACAATGTACTGGCCGATGAGGAAGGCTACGATATCTTCCTGAGCAAAGATCAGTTGAGCGGCCTGCCGGAATCCTTTGTTGCAGCGGCGGCAGCTCTGGCGGAAGAGAAGGGCGAGAAGGGCAAGTACGCAATAACCAATTCCCGCTCCTCTATGGATCCATTCCTGACTTACTCCGATGATCGCGAGCTGCGCAAGCAAGTATGGACCAACTACTACAGCCGTGGGGACAATGGCGATGAGCACGATAACAACGCCATCATCGCTGAAATCCTGAAGCTGCGTGATGAGCGCGTAGGCCTGCAGGGCTTCGATAACTACGCTCAATGGCGCCTGCAAGACCGTATGGCTAAAAATCCTGAGCGGGCCATGGACCTGATGGAAGCGGTATGGCCCGCAGCAGTTGCCCGCGTAAAAGAAGAAGTAGCTGATATGCAGGCGGTGGCGGATGCCGAGAAAGCCAATATCACTATTGAGCCCTGGGACTATCGTTACTACGCCGAGAAGGTTCGCAAGGCCAAGTACGACCTGAACTCCGATGAAGTGAAGCAGTACCTGCAGCTAGATAACCTGCGTGAAGCCATGTTCTACGTAGCTGGTGAGTTGTTCAACTTCAAATTCACCCCGGTGAAAGAAGGTTCCGTACCGGTATTCCACGAAGATGTTAAAGTCTGGGAAGTCACTGACAAGACCAGTGGTGACCATATCGGCCTCTGGTACCTGGACCCATTCGCCCGTGCTGGCAAGCGTTCCGGTGCTTGGGCAACCATGTATCGTGACCACTCCACCTTTGATGGCAAGAAGAACGTCCTGTCTTCTAACAACTCCAACTTTATCAAGGGCGCGCCGGGTGAGCCTGTGCTGGTGAGCTGGGACGATGCCGAAACCTTCTTCCACGAGTTTGGCCACGCGCTGCACTTCCTTGCTTCCAACGTGACTTACCCGACCCTGAACAGCGGTGTTCGCGACTACACCGAGTTCCAATCCCAGCTGCTGGAGCGTTGGTTGTCTACCGATGCGGTTATCGATAACTATCTGGTGCACTACAAGACTGGTGAGCCTATTCCTGCGGATCTGGTGAAGAAGATTAAGAAAGCCGCCAAGTTCAACTCTGGTTTTGCCACCACTGAGTACCTGGCCTCTGCGCTGATTGATATGAAGTTCCACACTGCTGATCCAGAGGGTATCGACCCAGATAAGTTTGAGCGTGAAACTCTGGATAAGCTGGGCATGCCGAAAGAGCTGGTCATGCGTCACCGCACCCCGCACTTTGGCCATATCTTCTCTGGTGAAGGTTATGCAGCTAGCTACTACGGTTACATGTGGGCCGACGTGCTGACTTCCGACGCCTCTGAGGCCTTCTCCGAGTCTAAAGGTGGCTTCTACGACAAAGAGGTAGCAGCCAAGTTGGTGAAACACCTGTTTGCACCGCGTAATGCTGTAGACCCCGCTGATGCTTATCGTGCTTTCCGTGGTCGTGATGCCAATATCGAAGCGTTGATGCGCGATCGTGGCTTCCCGATCCCGGAGAAGAAAGAGAGTACGGTTGCCTCCAAGAACTAGTTTATTGATTTAATAAATTGTTCATGAAAAAGCCGCATCTTTGGATGCGGCTTTTTTTGTTTAAGTGGTCTTTGAGTTAAGAAGTGCTCGAGAATAAAAATTCATTAACCATATGTTTGCGGCATATGCAATCTGCATTGTAAAAATTTCCTATTCAATATTGGTCTCGTGATCCCCTCTTTGGCTGGTTAGTAGATACCCAGAAGTTATTTCTAGGACGAATTTTCAATACTGGGCAAGGTCTTCATTTCTAAAAGTAAGTCCCTGGCTATATCTGCTGCCCTCTATTTTTAGCGGAATCAGATAGCTGGTTCTTTTGTTCCATTTTTTATTGGTCGTTGTTTTTTTGTTTTGTTATTTGTTAAAAAAATTTAACTAAAAATATTAGGTTGCTTGTTGAAGTGTTCTTATCTTTTTCTGCCCTTGTGCTTATAAATTAGCAATAAATATCCTATCGACCTTAAATTTCAACGGCTGTATTCTTGCCCGCGTCGACATGCCCATTGATATTTTATTATTTTGACTTATATCAATTGGTTTTGTCGTCTTTCAAAATCTTAAACACCAGATTAGGTTACAAATTCGTGAATTTTCAGAGAAGGAACATGAAAATGAAAAAGTTAACCGGTGCAGTGCTGGGGGTTACCACAAGCTTGGCCTTATTAAGTCAATTGACACTGGCATCAAGCCAGGCAGTGGCTAATAGCATTCCAAACTTTACCGAGAATGAATTTGCACAACTGGAAGAGCAATTCTCCTCAAGGAAGGTGATGGTTGATGGCAAACTCTATCAGTTAACTGGGGATATGCTGGAACTGGTTCCACAGGAATCTGGGCAAGTCAGTATTAGGTCGGCCTTTGAGTTGTCAGCAAATAAGTGGCCTGAAGGTATTGTCTATTATGATTTTCATGAAGACGTAACAGAAGAAAACCGCCAGCGATTCGTTGATGCTACCAAGGTCTGGGAAGAGGTCGCAGATTTACATTTTAAATTGCGCAAAGACCAAACCAATTATATCTACGTGCGAAATGGCAGTGAAAATCGATCTATGGTTGGAATGTCTGGTGGCGGGCAGTTTTTCAGTATGAAAGACTGGAGTATGAAATATATTATTGTTCATGAGCTGGGTCATGCCATCGGCATGAGACATGAGCAGCAGCGTTCTGATCGGGATCAATATGTGATGATCCTGGAAGACAATATAAAGCCAGCGTACATCTACAATTTTGATGTTCGCCAATCACACAACTACAGCGAATACGACTTCCTGTCAGTCATGCACTATCCCTCCCGCACATATAGTGCTAATGGGGGTGCGACAATTGTCCCCAAAAAAGGCTATGAGAAATATGATGGCATTGTAGGGCAGCGCGTTGACCTCGGAGCTGGTGATCAGGTAGGGGCGGCTTTTCACTATGGTGCTGTGAATATCAACATTCCTGATCCGGCATTTAAATCTTATTTGCTTGCTTACTTTGATGCAGATAATAATGGTGAAATCAGTAGTTTAGAGGCGGCGAAGGTTGAGAAAATTCATACCCCTGGAAACGGTGAAATTCAATCTTTGCAAGGTATACATCTTTTTCGATATCTAAAACATCTTACTGTTGCTAGTGAAAATCTAACCGAGGTTCCTGAGTTACCCAAGCGCTTGGAGTCTATGAATTTCTCTGGCAACCATTTGGATTCCGTTCAATTTGAGTGGGTAATGGATAAGCCTTTCCTAAAAGAGGTAGATTTCACTAATAATTTATTGGATGTTTATTCCTGTGAAATGCTCACTTTTATCAATGGTGTGATCGAGGGCGGTAATATCCAATACAGCCCGGTTAAGGGTGGTGAAACATTTATTTGTGATGAAGAGGCGGAGCGAACACTTATTTCTGGCAAACCAAGGGTCGACTTACGGGGGAAAGATGGCAAGCTATTTCACATTGATGTCCCTGAAAATGCTCAAAAACTGACTATTCAAACAGAAGAGTCGGAAATAGGCGGTGAGATGAATGTATATGTGGCTCATAACCGCCTACCCGACACCACAGATTTTGACTACAAGTCTGAAAATGCCGGTAATATCGAAAACATACAGATCATCTCGCCTCAGTCAGGCCGTTGGCATGTATTGCTCACTCCGGTAGAGCGTTCATTTGAAGGCGTGGATCTAACCGCGACTCTGGATTTGGGAGGTGAGCCTGGCAACCAGCTAGTCAACCTTCAGGAAATAGGTGGGTTGGCTGCCAGCAAGGGGGAGGCCTTGTATTTCACCATGAACGTTCCCCAAAATACTAAAGATCTACAGTTTGCCATGAATGGCGGCAGTGGTGATGCAGATCTCTATGTGCGTTTTGGTGAGAAGCCAACGGAATCTGTCTACGACTATCGTCCCTATATAGGTGGTAATGACGAAACTGCTTCAATTGCTAATCCCAAAGCCGGTGTGTGGCATATTATGCTATTGGGCTATGCTGATTTTGAGCAAGTCACTTTAATGGGCTCCTTCAAAACGTTTATCCCAGAAGAATTCCTCGTAGCTGGTGAGACCATTGCAGACTTGGATGGCAAAACGGGTGATGCGATCACTTTTAAAGTTCAAGTGCCAGAGGGTGTAGCTAAACTCTCTATTGCCACCGGACCTTCATTTATCTCTTCTCTTGGTGATGCAGATTTGTATATAAAGTACGGTGAGGAGGCTTCTGTGAGCAACGCGGATTTCACTTCAGAAAACTGGACCAGTCATGAGTCTATAAATGTGAGTGCGCCTCAAGCAGGGGTCTGGTATGTCACCGTTTATGGCTATACTGATTTTGAAAATCTCTGGTTAAGTGTTGATTATTAACGGCTAGGTAATTTATTTATTTTGGGTGATGGGTTGATTTAAATTTAAATCAACCCATTGCCTGCTTTGCTTTTAAAAAATTGATCAATTGCAATATTTTGTGTGTGTGCTTGATTCAGTGAATGCTATTTAGGGAAGGTTGGGTCATATTTTATTGGTGATATTAGTTGAAACTACTTAGGGCTTCATCCTAGGAGGGGTTAAAGCTCAGTTGATCTCTCACTTCCATAAGTGCAAAGCCCATAAGGTTAAGGCCTGCCCAGGTTCTTGGGTCTTGTATTGTCGAGCTATCCTGCGCTTGACCTATCCCCCAAATTTTATCAACGGGACTAGCCTCCACCAGGATCCTATCTTTTGTATTGAGCAGAAATCTCTTCAGGTCATTATTTTGGGAAAACTTAGCAAGGTTTCCATTAACGACAATCTCAAATCGTTTTTTTATCCAGATGTCATGGCTAAAACCAACAACCTGCCGGCCTAACTCCTTGGCTTTACCAGGGTGATCTGAAGTTAGAATCTTTTCACAGGCCTTGTGGTCCTTAAAAAGTTTGGCCTTGTGGTACATCATGTAGTGTTCAGCGGTAATAAAATGATATCCATCTTCCTCGAATTTGGTGTCATACCACTGGCTAAGACAGCTCTTTGAGATCTGGTTATCTATTTCTTGATGCCCCCAAAAAAAGACATACTTAACTTTATTTCCTTTGTCTACGAAGTCGATAAGTTGATCTCTTGACCTTATATTCATTTTTCATCCATTTAAAGATTGTTTTGGTGTAAAACTCTTTGCTCGGAGAGTTTGTTACTGAAAAGCTATAGATCCACTTTTAATGGAACATTATAGATATAATTGGAGCCGCTGGAGCTCCAGATCACATACTTTTAGTATGAGTTTAGACAAGTATCTGGGGATTTATGCAGGGAATATAACTCTTAGCTAATTATAATAATTGCTGAGATTCTTTCTCTCCTTCAATCCAAGTTTGCAAAACCTATACTTGCCAGATTTCTTGTGAGTCAATTTCAACAATTCATAACTCGAAAGATAAAATCGGCAAACTTTCTGGGCGGTAGGCCGCCTATGATCTCTTCCTGATGGCTGGCATAGGCTGCATTCAGGGAAAAAGTATATAAAAAGCCTCAGAGCCATTTCTTCTATGGTACGCCAGCCTCTACTGGGGGTACTCAGGTGGTCAAGACGGATTACTATTGTATGGAGGCAATCAGGGGGAGCTGCAGGAAGCGGATAATATCTCCACCTCAACCACCTGCGCTGGCAATATCCTTACTGACTTTTCTTTTTATCCAGGGTCTTAAGAGCTCTGAGCACGATGTGGTTGGCTCTACAGCCAATTTCATGTTCGTTTGCCTGAAAATTGTTATCAATGGCCAGCTTTAGTCGCGATAACAGTTTTCTCTCTGGGTAGAGCTGCAACCCTTTCTCCTATCAGTAGTCGTGATAGTATTCCAGAAGCGCCGCGCCACGCCTGCCCAGGGCGCCATCGGTAGATAATTTAATACTGCGTATGTAGTGTCGCGCATCAAAGTTGATACTAAGAATTTTGTTCTTAAATAATATTTTTTAGAAAATATATTTCTAGAATTAATCTTAAATAGAGGAAAAGTTACTAGAGGCTGTTTCATAACTTGAAATCGGTTATTCTCACGTAATTACATAGAAAAAAGTCCAGCAATAGTGAGCCGATTCAAGTCAGAGTTAACCAATGATCAATGGAAATTGATCGAACCTTGTCTCCCTGAGTTAAAACGAGGAAAGGGAGGCCCAAAACCCATTGATAATCGAGCTTGTTTTGAAGGCATCCTTTGGGTTTTACGTTCTGGAGCGCGATGGAAAGATCTTCCTTCACACTATCCATCACCGAGTACATGCTGGAGAAGGCTTCAGTTTTGGGAAGAGCAAGGAGCTTGGCTACAGGCATGGAGAAGGTTCCTGGAGTTGTTGGATCAACAGTCTTTGCTTAACTGGGAGGAGGTATTTTCTGATGGCAGCTTTGCACCAGCAAAAAAGGGGGCTTCGAAATCGGAAAAACCAAGCGGGGCAAGGGTTCAAAGTGGATGGTGGTGGTCGATGGCGAAGGTATTCCACTGGGAGGCACCATTACTTCGGCCTCACCAGCAGAAGTAAAGTTATTGCATCCATTACTTGATGTTACGTATAAAAATACAAAGATTCATCGCTTAGTTTATGATAAAGCGGCGGACTCTGATCCTCTTCGAGATAGCCTGTTGAGTCGTGGAATCGACCTTATCTGTCCACACAGGAGAAATAGGAAAAAAGCCTCAAGGCAGGATGGTAGAAAGCTCAGAAGGTATACTCGCCGTTGGAAAGTTGAGCGGACTTTTGCGTGGCTGGGAAATTACCGCCGCTTGGTTGTTAGATGGGAGCGATATTTATCCACTTATCGTGCTTTTTTCTATATTGCATGCATGTTAATTACGTTGAAGAAGTTATGAAATAGCTTCTAAGGGGCAGTTTTTTGACTTGGCTAGTAGTTTGTTTTGCCATTTGAGTGCAGCACAAAGCTAGTATGAGCGCTCAGATCCACTGAAGGTCAACATGGTTAGATGAAAGGAAATAAGCTCAGGTCTTTCGTGTCATTATTTTAAGTCCGAACTCATCATAATTGCATCGCATTTCTTACTTGCATGTCACTTGCGGTTAAATGTTGACGCTTATTGTTATGTTGTGGCGTGACACATCATTAATTTTTTCAAGGCGGTTAACTAAGGTATTTGTTCGCATCGTATTTTAGCACGCTGGGCGAGAATGTGTAAATAAGCTCCCTAATGTTGTGAATTTTTTGAGGATCTTACATATTCTTATTTGGCATGGTTGAAAAGTATTTGTAAATGGCGACAATATTTTGTGATTGAAATAAAAATTTCTTTTAGATTAATATAAAGCCGAATAAAATGAAAAAAATAATTTACTTTCCCTTGCTGGCTCTTTCTTTGGCTGTAAATGCTGAATTCTATGATCCTATTGATGTGGATACTTTTATAGTATCAGATACCTATAAAAAATTGAGATTACAAAGAGATTTCAATTTAAAGACTCCATTTTCGCAGCAAAGTTTTTGGGGGTCGCACAATACTTACAATACTTACTCTCATAATTACCCATGGCCTAACCAGGGTATCAGTATATTTGATCAGTTGCGAATGGGGGCTCAATTCATTGAACTTGATTTGAGTTACGAAAGGAGTGAAATTCGACTATGCCATGCAGTTTGTGGGACTGTTGATCAGAGTTTGAGCGATGGACTTTTAGAAGTAAAAAACTTTCTTGATAACCCGTCTTTTAAGAATCAAGTTGTTATAATCTATTTGGAAGATAGAAATAATAATGTAGGTTATAGTGATAACGCAAGTGCCGAGTTGTTGGATACAATTAACAATACGATTGGAAATTATGTCTATAAAAGCAATGGCATTGGTAGTATTCCGAAGAATTTAACTCCGCAAAATGTTTTGGCTCAAGGCAAACGCGTGGTTATTTATAAAGATCGTGATGTCAGTGTTAACGGTACATTAAATAACATGCTGTTTACTGGCTTGGGGCATATTGGTAGGAGCGCAGAATCAATTGCTAATGATTTTATTCCTCCCCAGAACCCATGGGAGAGTTTTAAGAATTTTGACTTCGATAAAATTCAAAATATTCACAGAAGTAACCAAGCTAATCTAGTTAATCTTGACCATATTGGTGGAGAGTACGATGACCTTACCGCAATGGTTTGGAGTTGGGATCCACTAATGAAAGGAAATGCAACTGGTGATAGTTACTTGAGGGCTATTGCTTCTGATGGTGTGTACCTCAATTCTGGCTGGAACGTAAGTAGTAATACATCTGAAAAGGCGCGATTTGCTTGTACAGATGGGAATACCTGGAGGATTACAGCTGGGGAGAACACATTTAATACAGGCGAGACGACCTGTCAGAATGAATTTAATGAGGGATATCACTTTGCGTATCCGAGAAGCGCCTATGAAAATCAGCAATTAATAAATGCAATTACGGAATTGTTTCCCGATAGTACTTCTCTGATTGTTTATGACAACCAGCACAAGACTGGCGAGTCAAAGGTCATCAATGTTGAGGGTAGTTTTGGAGGAACCATAAATTTGAGTGAAGACTGGCATGACCGAATAAGCTCTCTGGTGGTTCCGAGTTGCTGTTACATAACAGCATGGACTGAAGAAGATCAAGGTGGGATTCCACAATTTTTCTACGGAGGAACATATAATACCATTTCGAATGGTTTTGATAATGCAATCAAGAGTTTTGCCATTTCTGAGAGGGGGCCTAGCGATCCCTACCGTCCGCCGGTAAAAGTGTGGTTAGCATTGACTGTGGGGGACAATCAAACTACCACTACTACCACACAGGCTTTTTGCGGCCAATCTGAATTGCCAGTATCAGATAGCCTGCCAGCAGATCATACAAATTTTTACAATGGTGAAACTCTGCTAGCCACTAATAAGGCTCGCCTTGAATTTAGTGGTGGGGAATTGAATTACTATGTGTGTGAAAAAAGAGTATGGACTTCTCCCAATTGGAGGCCTACTAATGACTCTCCAAGGGTGGTTTTCCAGGGGGACGGACACCTTGTAATTTATGGTTCATTAGAGGGTGGATTCCATCATCCCGTTTGGGGGTCGGGGACACATGGTAAAGGTGTTACCGCGCTTCGTATAGACGAAAACTGTAAGCTTGTATTTGAGGATCCTAGCGGCGTAGTTAAAAAAATATTAGTTGATGGGTCATCTAACTGTTCCAAATGATCGGCAACGAGTCGCTCTTAATTGCAATAATAAGATTGAGGGTCCTTGTTGCTTCAATTTAATCGAATAAATCTTAGTGCAAGTATTTCTTCTATAAAGTTGAAACATATTTTCCTTGCTTTAGATAAAAACTGATAAATCTGCAGCTTATCGATGCACAACTTAGATCGCTCAGACTAGTCTGAGCGATCTGTTTGTGAAAAAGTAAATAGGGAGCTAGCAAGTCCTTGTAACTATTTACTATGAACTAAGATCTGCCCTTTAATACGATATCTGTAGAGTCGCGCCTTTAAATTTATGGATCCGAATCCTGCAGTGGATATTCGTTGACCACTCAGGGCAGGAGAAGTGTAGACAAACCTATAAAAACGTATTCTGGTATACCCTTTTCCCCTCAACCCAGGTCTCCATTACTTTTACTTTCCAGATTTCCTGAGGGTCAATCTTAAAGATATTTTTATCCAATAAAATAAAGTCTGCAAATTTCCCTGCTTCAAGGCTGCCAATCATTTTCTCTTGGTGGCCGGCATAGGCTGCATCCAGGGTAAATGCGCGTAGGGCTTGCTCCAGCGTCATTGCTTCTTTGGTGCGCCAGCCTTTGCTAGGGTTACCCTGGCGGTCGCGGCGGGTGGTTGCGGCATGAAGGCCAAACAAAGGGTTAGCGGGTTCAACCGGGAAGTCGGAGCCAGCGGCTATTGGTGTGCCCTGGTTGAGAAGTGTTTGCCAGGCGTAGGCGCCGATCAGGCGTTTATCACCAAGGCGGTCACCCGCCATATTTTTGTCGCTAGTGGCGTGGGTGGGCTGCATGGAGGCAATCAGGTTGAGCTGTGCGAAGCGGGGAATATCCTTCACCTCTATAACCTGTGCGTGCTCTACGCGGTGGCGATACTCTTGCTGGCTTTTCTTTTTATCCAGGGCCTCAAGATGGTTGAGTACGATATGATTGGCTCTATCGCCAATCGCATGTACGTTCACCTGGAAGTTGTTATCCGTGGCCAGTTTCAGTAGCGATAACATTTTGCTCTCTGGGTAGAGCAGCAACCCCTTCTCCTGTGGGCGGTCGTGATAGGGTTCCAGAAGCGCTGCGCCACGGCTGCCCAAGGCACCATCGGCAGATAATTTAATGCTGCGCATATAGAGTCGCGTTTCTGGGCTGCCGATATGGCCAGCCTTCAGTAACTTAACATAGTTGTGGCTGTCCACCGATAACATTGGATAAACCCGCATAGGAATGGCGTTTTCCTTGGCCAATTCTCGGTAGGCAGTGAGGGTTTGTTCGTTGATACCCGCATCGTGCACACTGGTCAATCCCAGAGAAAGCGCCGTAGTAAAGGCGTTTTGCAGGGACTTTTTTTCCTGGGCTAGGGTGGGGGAAGGTACTGCCTGTTGTAGCAGGCTCATGGCGTTGTCAATTAAGATCCCAGTGGGTTCCCCTTCGCTATCCCGCAGAATCTCTCCGCCCTCAGGGGCCTGCGTGCTCTTATCGATACCGGCAAGATGCAGGGCTTTGGAGTTTGCCCAGCCTGCGTGGCCATCTACCCGACGCAACCAGATGGGATGATCAATCTCCAGAGCGTCCAGTTGCTCTCGACTAGGGAATTGTTTACCGGGCCAGGTGACTTGGTTCCAACCGCGGCCAAGCAGCCACTGGCCTGGTTCCAGTCTCTTTGCTTGGTGTTTTATCGCCGCGAGGGAATCCTCCAGAGAGTGGTCGCGCAGATCCAGTAATTCATTAAGTTGCCCAAGGCCCAGCATATGTCCGTGAGCATCAATCAGGCCGGGCAATAAGGTCTTGCCCTTGGCATCTATCCGTTCAGCATCTGAATACTTTTTATCCAGCTCAGTAAAATTACCAGTCTCCAGCACCTTGCCCTGGTCGAAGGCCATGGCATTGAACTGAATTAACGCTTTATCCGTGGTTTGGTACCCTGAAAAGTTATGGATGAGTGTCACTGCCTGGGAGCTGATAGAAGTGGCGGCAAGTAGTATCGCCGCCAAAGTTTGGGCTAGACGCATATTGGAATGCCTTGTTGTTTTCGTTATTGGCCATTCTATGGTGGCTTCATGCCCCCTGAAAAGTAGATTAAATGGCTACTGGGTTAATGAGTGTGGGAGTAGGGGGCTTCTTACTGATCGGGTTCTATACGAAGTAAATGGCCTTGGGGTCCATCGGTGATGATGTAGAGATTGCCGTCTGCTCCAATTTCAGCGTCTCTAACCCGCTCACCGATGACAATTCTTTTCTCAATATTCAGCGGATCCCCTTGCGGATTGATTACCCGCAGGTCTTGGGTGACCAAACCAGCGGAAAGGAGGTGACCACGCCACTGTGGAAATGCTGTGCCGGTATAAATGGTGAGGCCGCCGGGGGCATGAGTATCAATCCAGGCAAGGAAAGGAGAGGTAAATTCCGGGCTGGCAATTTTGAAAGAGATGTTGGATCCATCCCGATAATCCCTACCAAAGGTCACTCTAGGCCAACCGTAGTTAGCGCCTTTTTGAACTTGGTTTAATTCGTCGCCAGCTGCAGGACCGTGCTCTGAGGACCAGATAACCTGGCTTTCAGGGTCGATAGCAAGCCCCTGAGGGTTGCGGTGGCCAAAACTCCAAATCTCTGGGAGGGCGCCTTTGGTACTTACAAAGGGGTTGTCATCAGGTACTGAGCCATCAGGGCCAATACGGATGATTGAGCCAAAGTGTGTTTGTAGATTTTGTCCCTGCTCACGGGCAAAGATGTCGAGAAAATCCTGTGGGGGATTGCCGCCGTCCCCAATACTGGCCAGCAGGGTACCGTCAGGGAGAAAGGCAAATCTCGAACCAAAATGTGCGCTATTCTTTTTACCTTGGGCTGCCTTGAATATCTCTTGAAAGTCCGCCAGCTGGCCACTTTGCCACCTTCCCCTACCAATAGTTAGGCGGTTATTTTCGGTATTGCCACTAGCGTAACTGAAATAAAGTAGTTGGTCTTTGTCAAAGTTTGGGCTGGCAATTACATCCAGAAGCCCTCCTTGCCCCTCAAAGAAAACCTGCGCTGGAAAATCAATAGCTTCGGAAAGGGTATTGCTGCTTATGGTGCGTAACTTACCATCTCGCTGAGTGATGATTAGAGTGCCATCAGGGAGCAAGGCTATACCCCATGGATATGGAATAGGGCCTGTCACCTTACTAATCTTAATTTTGTCTATCACGGGGATCGCGCCCCGGGAAAGAAAAGTATCAGCAGAGCTTACACCAGAGATGATTGTGCAAGTGAACGCTAATAATGTTGTATAAAAAGAAACCCTTCTCACTTTAGGCGACCCCTGGGGTAGGTGGGTGTGCCGAACAGTATAACAATAGGGCTATTGACAACAATATCGATTTGCCCAGTGTAGTGAGCACTACGCATTGCATGAAGAGTCTCTTTCTTAGTGGTACCTAGTCTATACTGAACTATTTTTTATTTTGTAAGAATTCAATAGTGAAATAATCAACCGTTTCAGCCTATCAGCTAAAAGTAGTAGGAGAATAGTTTACCCAAAATTTTTAGGTTTTTCCGCTTTCTACTTATATCGAGATTGTGATAATGGTAGTTAAATTAGTTGATGTGACGCCAAAATGCTCCTGACCTGTGGGAGTGGATGGGAGTCAATTAATAGTAGATAACGGGGGGGATAGCAGGTCTTTTGGTGAAAAACCAGTAAAGGGAGGTAGTTGTTTTAGGAGGTGTAATTGGAATTTATAGACTTTATTGTTCAACGGGGGTGATTTTTCTGGTTATCAATACGGTCAAACAAAATCCTCTGTTTATGGTTAAGCGGTATTTTAATTGAGCGTGGTATGTAATACCTATGTTAATACTATGGCCTTCATTTTCTGGGGTTTAAGATCTACATTGACAGGCCTTAATAGTCAAGCAGGCTATAGCAACTCTTAAAGAGTTCTTCTCAAGGAAATCTGATGTTTCAGCGGATTCTACCCCAGCCTCATTGAGGCTAAACAAAGAAGTTAACTCCCTTCTTTTTGAAAGCAAGCATACATGTACTCCATGTATCAACCAAGGAGTAATGGCTACCGGCACAGGCTGGAGTTAAAGAAAGCCTGTTGCTTTTCCTTTCATTGGTGAATAGCTGTTACTCAGGCGACTAATAATTTAGTTTTACGCTAGATAATAAGCCATATCTACTAGTTAGGGTTGTTATTTGTTGAGATAGAAATAACGTGTTAAGCAGCTCTTTATATTTTTATTTTAAACAAAACTATTTTAATACTTTTGTCTTAGTGACGATTGTTGTGTTTAGCAGTTGCTTTTATATTTGCCACTTGCCTTACCCCAAGCCCGAACCTTTTGGCAACTGCTGATCGAGATTCACCAAAGTGCAAAGCTTGTAAAATCTCACGATTACGTGCCTGAATGTCGATTTGTCGTGATGTGGGTAAGGTGAGATAGGTACCGCCATAGATGTCACTAAGGGTTTGCAAGGATTGGATGGGTAGTATATCTATCAGCTTGCTTCTCTCTGGATATTTAGGGATATAAACATCCTGCCCTCCAAAAGAAGCTATCAGTATAAGCATATCGCTATAGCCAATTAGCTCGATAAGCTCTTGCATCAGATCTGGTAGCTTCTTGTGATCAATCTCCACACTATAAAAGCGGTTTTGGTTCCCTTGCTGCATTTTGTCATCCTTGTCAGATATAACATGCAACGAGAGTACGATTAACGATATACCCTGGCGTAGAGTGAAATGGTTCCCAGTGCGTTATGGTGTGGCTTTGTGCTCTTTTGATTTTTTAGGAATGGATGAAAGTGAAAAAAGATTTTATGATGAAAGGAAAGGTAGTATTTACAAGTTGTGGGGAAAAGTAACAACGGAGTTTGCAGTATCCGGGATTGAATTTTGATTTTTGATCTTTGTAGATATTTAGGAATTATATGTGGGCTCAAAGGCATTGACCTACTAGCCGATAGCCAAATACTTTAATTCATCGTTCTATGGTAGCTCGTTGTTAATGATGAATGTTGACATTTTCAATAAATGTCAATGATTTAATGCTTCTTGGTTGGATGGAATTAATCATTGGTTTATCTCTACTTGAACTTTTCTTCTTTTAAGGGGCGTTCTATGAAGCAAGCCCTCTTGAAATAATTGTCTGGGAGAGGAGCTGATAAAAGTTAGTAGCCGCTTAAAACCATGTAGATGCAACCATCAGAGGGGTATTGTTTGCCCATACTCCTAGGAGTCAATCCTTTGGTGCTTTATGCTCTTTAGCTGTGATTTATAAGTAGGGCGATTCTAAAAGATGAAAGAAAATGTTCACTTTAGAGAATAGTTGTTAGTTTATTGGGTGAGGGGTGGTATTCAAGAGTTGAATACACATGCCTCACGCCCTTCTATCATTCTATGGGAAGAGAAGTCTATATAGGTGTTTGAGGCTTCTTTACTCCCTATCTTCTTTGCTGCCTATCTTCTTTGCGGTACAGGCTTTACTTTATAGCTTATGAGGATGCTCTATTTGTCTTTTTTTGATTAAAAGAGGTAAATAGAGAGTAAGAGTTTAAAAATTTATTTTTGAATTGTGATGTAGTTCACCTGCTGTGTAAGTGAATTACATTGATGTGTAGAGTTTAAGTCTTAAAAATTTGCTCCATGTAGGACCGTAATAATGTTTGTGGGGTGTTGTTGCTCTATGAATTTATTAGTTTTTTCTTAGAGACGTCAGAGTTTTTAATAAATTTTGGTTTTGAAGCTGGCTAAAAACTATTTTGTAATTAGGAGGGTGGTTGTCTGGATATGATAGGTGGCACTGTATGGTAATGTTTAATGTAGATGCGCCCAGCGTATGGCCAGGCGCTATTTTCCTACTGAGTGTCAGGTCTGTTGTACAAGGTGTCTTCAGGTTCTAGCAACTTTTCGCTGTTTGAATTCCTGGCTGCATTGGGGGCAAAAAATAACTCTGCGCAAACCCATATTGCTCCAATGCCTGGTATGGCAACGATCAACATACGACGGGGTAGCCCAGAACTGCGAAGGCGTTTGCTGCATACTGTTAGCGAAACCCAGATTATGCTTAGCTGAACCGGGACACTGACTACCGCCATAAATATTTCTGCAGTTTTCCAAATTCCATCGCTGAAATTAAAATTGCCATATTCCAATATTAGCCCAGTAATAAACTGAATGCAGAGCACCGGTATTATAAAAAGCAGCCAGAACTGTCGCCGCGTTACGTTACCATCAAAGTTGAAATAAAAATCCAGATAGTCTTGATCCCTCATGAGCATTTCCTCATCTGATTGTCAGAGCTTATATGGTGTGGTTCCGAGGTGATGTATTATCATCGGGAATTGCTTCACTGTTTTTCTTAAGGCTCTCAAGTTGGGATCGATAAGCGGCTTCTCTCTGAAATATTTTGCGCACATAATGACGGGTTTCCGTGCCGCGGCAATAGCCATATTTTACCTCTGGACTATTGTAGAACTCTGCTTTTTGCAAGAGTACGATGTAATCTTCAACTCCTTTGCTGTTGCTGGTTGAGAACCATTGGTTAGGGTTCACCCCATCCTGCAGTGCTAGTCGGCGGGCATCTAAGACATGTCCTGCACCTGCGTTATAGGAAGCAAAAGTAAAGGCCATGGCATCCCGTTTCGGTAAATTCATCCAACGTTGATATTGATTCAGATTGTACTTGGAGCCACCTTGGATATTTTGTGCCGGGTTAAAGTTATCCTTTACTCCCATTTCATTGGCAGTTTCAGGCATTAACTGCATGAGCCCCTGTGCCCCGGCGCGGGATATGGCATTAGGCCTAAAGTTGGATTCTGTAGATGCTTGTGCGGCGAGCCATACCCAATCGAAAGGTTCAATTGCATAGCGTTTAAAGAGCTTGTCCCAGGGGCTTAGCGTGTTATTGGGTAGGATATATTCTTGTTGGTAGCCTATTCTTAGCTTGTTCGGTTGGCTCAGAAATTTCTGGAGTATTGTCTGGGCCTCAGCACTTTCCAGCCAACTGTTGAGGTCGTCTAGGAGAGAGGTATCATTATCCTTAGTTAAAGCAAAAGCAACCTTTCGATTTTCCCCAAATACCAGCGAGGTATCTAAGTTATTTCTGTAACCATTACTTCCATTCACGATATGTTCATCGGCGATAGTGAAATCTATTTCCCCCATGCTAACGGAATCAATGAGTTCAAGAATTGATACTGCTTTATCCGCAAAACCAATTCTGATTGCTGTCATGTTTTTTGCGTTTCCGGGATAGGTCAGGGGAATTTCTTGAGATAGGGCTTTCTCCTCTATTTCATCAAGATAGGCGCTATCTTGATGAATAGTGAGTGTTTTTCCTTTTAGATCCTTGAATACTGCTAAAGCTTTTTTTTTGCGCTGTACGAGTACCTCTCGTGTTTCAAATAATGTGTGACTAAACGTTATTTGTTTTTCCCGTTTGCGGGTGTGAGTAAGATCTGCAGCTGCTATATCTACGTTTCCTTCTTTCACTAAAGTTAAAATTTTTTTAATCGATGACGCTTTTTTGAATTCAATATTTACGCCCAGGTGCTCTGCATAAGCTTGTAGTAAATCGCATTCCAGCCCGGCAGGCTGACCACGATGATAATAACAGCCCACCCCATCCATTCGTGTGGCGACAGTTAACGTATCTATTGCCAGGATACTGTTGAGTCGATTCTTCGGGATCTTGCAGGCATAGATAATGACTCCTGAGAGGATCATTGCTGAGAGAAGGAAAATCCAACTTTTATTGAATGACTTCATGATAGCTCCTTGACTTGGTTTAAATCTTGGAGCCTATCGATGTCTCGCTAAGCCAAAAGGAGGAAGCAATTCCCGATTAACTGGTTATAAATCGCGGTTTAGAGTGATCGGGCTACATACCTAGCAACCCTCTAAGAGAAGGAAAAAACATGTCTGATGAAACTGATAGCAACTTGGAAGGAATTGATCCCTCGCCTTACCGGGATCGGCTCGACCCCAAAGTATCTGATGAAACCACTTCAAGTGCTGCGAAAAGCCTAAATCTAGATGGATTGCGCGATCTGTCTGCACTTTCCAAATTACAGGTACGTGAATTTACTCATACCAGTTCTACCCAGATGCAGGCCACATCCAATGCCATGACACAAATGGCTGCGGCTGGCGCCACTGCGGTAAATGCTATTTTGGGTAATGGTAGTAAAGGGGAAGGGCAGAAAGATACTGCACAGCTATCTAATCGCTGATGGAGAAAAGTTTCCCGATTATCAGTGATTGGGATTTTCCGTACAGTGATATAGCCCAATAACTGGGTTGATTAATTAACTGATTGAAAGGAAAAAATTATGTCTGATGAAACCAATACTGTAGACGGTATTCAACCTTCCCCTTATCGCGATCGTGTTGACCCTAAAGTGTCTGACCAGACAACCAGTTCTTCAGCACAAAGCCTGAATCTGGATGGTCTACGTGACCTGTCTGCGCTCTCCAAGCTGCAGGTTCGTGAGTTTACTCACACAGGTGCAACACAAATGCAAGCAACCTCCAATGCTATGACGCAAATGGCGGCGGCAGGTGCAAAGGCCGTAAATTACATCATGGATGGCGGTAAGTAAGGTTTTTGACCTTCAAGGGGTAGCGGTTTATCGCTACCCCTTAATAAAAGGAGCAAGTTATGAGAGATACTTTCCGAGATCGCCTGGCGACTAAAGTGGTTGATCAGATGGCAACTTCTTCAGCACTTAGCCTTCATCTAGATGGTCTGCGCGATTTGTCTGCACTATCTAAACTACAAGTGCGTGAATTTACCCATACCGGCGCAACTCAAATGCAGGCAACAGCAAATTCAATCCTGCAAATGTCGGCAGTTGGGGCGCGCACATTTAAAGATACCTTCTAATTTACTGTCTGAAAGGATGAACAGATGGCAAAGGATGATGATACACCAACGCTTAGGGAGCTCTCCGCAGGGAAGGGGAGGCTGATTGATGTGATGTCTAGTGCTTACTTGCAGCGTTCCATCAATAGCGCTGTGGAAACTACGCTGCAAGATCAAGTTAATGCGCGCAACCAGCGTATGTTGTTGATGACTAAACAGCTAAATAAAATAGTTGATTTGTAATTTTATGAAAGACGAGGGGGGGGCGGCAAAAGAAGGGAAGCGTATGTCTTCCTCTTTTTTGGTTCAAAGTGCAGCCGATCATGTAAGGGATACAGCCTTGCAAACCTCTACAGTTGCCGGGAAAGCTTTTCAGAAATGGTTGACCCAACCATTCAACCTCATCTTCCTGCTGATAATCATCGTTGCACATATACAGTTGATCGTGGCTGTGATTCAGAGTTTCTTGATGTTGTTGCTTTCGATGTTCATGCGTTAAGGATTTCAACTTATGCCTAATACAAAACCTACAAGAGAAAGTTACCTCCCTCCGGATTTTGAAGAGCAGCTGGATAAACTGATTAGCAGTCAAGGCACTGATGTTGACTTGGGTGAAGAACTACAGCAGTCAATCATGGCTATCTGCCGAGAAGTTAACGATGCATTGACAAAATCCTTTTCGGATATATCAACTACAGGCTTTGAGATGGATGACCAAACAAAGGGGCAAGGAGAAGATAATGAGTAATCAGACTAAAAATACTTTTCAGCCGGATGTGAGTAATATTTCCAAGCAAATTGTGAGAAACGCGGTAGAGCTACAAGGAATTCACATTTTACAAGGAAAATCTGACTCGTTAAGAGATGAAAGGCTTAGCAATATCATGTTAAAAAATAGTGTGATGATGAAGTGGCTTCAGAATCCATCCAATACCAGCTATAAGGAAGTATTAAGTGGTATAGGTGTCAACTCACTAAAAGACGATGTCAGAGAAGCTTATCAGTATGCTCTTGAAATGGTCCATCAAAAGAGTGATAAAAGTTAATATAGCGCTCTATTTGACCTTTAGTGACTAGAGGGCAATAACTCCTGGGGTTTCCTGGAGAGACCGGGGAGAGAAAATACAGCAAGGAGCTTGCTGCAATGCAGCCAGATTATGATTTTGCGGTTTTTATCGGCCGCTTCCAGCCATTTCATTTCGGCCATTTGGCTGTGATTTAAGGTCGCTTACAAGAAACTAAATTTTTATATATTGAGATAATTATAGTTCTCTAGAAAAAATTTCCAGAAATTTAGATGGCGACGATTGATTGGATAGAGGGCTTGGTTAATCTTTTTCTCTACGCCGATCGTTAACGGCTTCTCCAGTGCTTGATCTATTCACCATGAAATAAATGTATATGTAATCAAGCTAAGGATTAAGATACAAAGTAAATGCCAAGAGTATACAAAAAGGAGAAACATAAAGACAAAAAACCTTTCTAGTTAGCCCTAGACTTCTGTTAGCTATGTCAATGTAGCTTATTGAACACTCTGTAATTTTTTAAGATAGGAATTAATGATGCCAGTAACACAACTTAGCCAATTACCTAATGCCCGCGCAATTTGGAGTGCAATAGATCAGTACAATATTTATGTGGTCGCCACAATGAGCGATGCTTTCGCACAAATACCGGACACTGGAGCCGACTTTCAAATGCCACCTCCGATACTTATGTATCATGAAGGAGACATGTGTGCACTTCTTATAATGGGAGAAAGGCATGGCGCACAATCTCAGGATATAAGAGCAGCTGCAAAAAATACTGCAACTGCAATTTTAAATATTCCCGACACGATGATAGCAGTTGAAGAACCTATTGAAGTTAATGATAGGCTCTATTCCAATGGTGGGGCCCAGAAACAATTATCATTAATTGGTGATCAAAACCTACTTACATACGACCCCTCTTTGAGAGGTGCAATTAGCGCCGAGCTTGCTGATCAAGGCTATCGTCTAAATACTGATGCTCAGCCCTATCGTTTTTCTGCAGAACAAGGAAGGCGTTATGATCCTAGATATGGACAAAATGGAAATGCGCCATTGATAAACAACCAAATGGCCACTTCTTTAAGCACCTATGCTAACACGGGGGCACTCATAGCTTATCCAGTTGGACCCGACCATCTAAGGTTTGGGCCCGCTGCCTACGTCAGAAATGAGAATGAAACTTTACAAGGTCAACTCCTAGCAAAAAATTGGACGGTACTTGAAATTTCAGAACCTCCTCGTGGCGGTAACGGTAACGGTAACGGTAACGGTAACGGTAACGCTCAAAATTGACAGATAAATAAACATATCAAATTATTAATCTGTTGTAGTTCAGACTTGATCTGACAGTCACCGGTTTTTCAGAAGGTGCTCTGTCAGGTCAAATTCAGTTTACGAGCTCCTCCTTCCAGATACTTTTACCCTCTTCAAAGGTTGCTATCGGTGTGCGACCACAACACTTTTTACCCTGATGAGTTCGATCATTACTGTAATATACGAGCCATTCGTCTAGATCCTTTTGTAGGTCTTCTATTGATCCATAGTTCTTTCGTCGCAACGATGGTTGGTAAAACTCTTATAATATAGTTTTATGGAAGAGCTCACGATGGCCAGCTGTTGGTCGACCAGGATTTTGAGGCCGTCCGCTTACTGGCAGAAATGCCCACACAGGAGGGGATGCTGGCAACAGCTATCTGAGCTCTTCTTATTACATCGCGTTCAAGAGCCGGCTTATACCGGCTTTACCATTCATTGGCGACTGATAGCCCAACCTTATAGAGATCTTCTGCCAAGGTGTGAATTTCTTCCGACAAAGAGATTTGCTGGGCCCATTCCTCAGGTATTCCAGAAACTCCATAGTAAGCTCCGGCTATTTGTCCGCAAATGGCTGCTGTTGTATCAGCATCGTTGCCAATATTGGCTGCCAAAAGAATGGCTTCCCGAAAACTACTGGTATTGAAAAAACACCAAAGCGCCGATATTAGGGGCTCGATAACGTAACCACTTCCGGTTAACTCTTCATAGTGCTGGTCTAGAAATTGCCCACTGGCAATGGTTTTTACTTTTTCATTAGTTGGAGTTTGTTCGATAGAAGCGAGAAGCTCATTTTTATTGATGCCAATAAATATGGAAAGTATAAGATTACAGAGGAGTCGGCAGCTTTCGATGCATTCGTCCGAGCCATGAGTGGTTCTGGAGCTTTTCCCTGCGAAATAAATGGCATCCGAAGCTGTTGAAGAAAAAAATATGGGAATAGGCGCTAAGCGCATGAGTGAACCATTACCTGACGAGCGTGTAGATGTTGAACCACTAAAAGGATCACCTGTTTGCAGATATCGATTTAATGCGGATAAAACTGTTGAACCAATATCGAAGCACTCACCCGTAGAGCTCATATACCCATACTGGTACCAGTTACAGTAACGATTCATGTGATCAGTCGCACTGAAGCCTTTTTTCTGGAGTAAACTGTGGGCCAGGCTGAGCGCCATGGAGGTATCATCGGTCCATGCCCCTTTTTTAATCCAAATGGGCCTCCACCTTCCATGTTTGATAAAGGAGTGAATTCCCCTTTGTACTTAAACTCCAACGTGGTGCCCACAGCATCACTGCATGCGAGTCCGACGAAACAGCCTTTTACCTTGTCTAGCGTTTCAATATTCACCTAGAAAATCCTTCTTATACCTGCTTGAGAGTGATTGCTAAATAAAATTAGGGACAATGGGGCAGGGCTATTGCTCCAGATTCCGCACAAAAGTATGTTTCCCTGAACCTGGACGCAAACTGTACAACGCGGCCGGGCGACCTCGCTCAGTACGTTTTTCACCGGTATCTATCAGAAGATCTGCCTGCTCAATCCTTCTGCGAAAGGACTTTTTCTGTAGAGGCTTGCCGATAATGACTTCGTGCACCTGTTGAAGCTCGGGTAGAGTGAATTTTCTGGGCAGCGCGTAGGCTGGGATAATACTGTAAAGAGCCTTTTGAATAAGACGCTCATGTGCCTTATTAATAATTTTGAGATGGTCAAAGGCCAAGTTTATTTTCTTAACTATTCGATAGGCAGCCAGGCGATATCGGAGATGGTTTCTAATTCGCTTTCACAGGCCTGATGAGCGATCAGAGCCGTGTAACAAATGGTTACAGACCAGCCCCGCTGATCTCTGGAGGCGCCACCAAAGGTAGCTAGCTGCTCAACATAAGGGGGAACAACTCCGGTTTTCTCTTTGAGCTTTCGGGTGACCGTATCCTCTAGGGTCTTATCTTCGCTCTCGGAAATGAAACCTCCCGGCAGCGCCCATTTTCCCTGTTCGGGATGATTGGAGCGCTCTACCAGCAAAACTTTGAGTTGACTATCTTGATAAGTAAACAAGACGGCATCTACGGTAACTAGAGGGGCTTCAAAGTTGCCCTTGTCGTAGGCGGCAAGGAATTCTTTCTCGTTCATTGCCTCACTAAGTGTCAGTTGGTCACTTATGGTAGCTGCCTAATCCTGCGTGCTCAAGGGGGTTAGTGGGGTAAGCAAATTCTTCTTGTCAATTGAATAGAGCAAAGTGAGAGGAGAGATATGTCACGCTGGTTGATAATTACTGGATTGGTCCTGATAGTCGTTGGTATAGCGCTGCACTTTGCCCCCTGGCTATTTAACTGGTTTGGCCGGTTGCCGGGGGATATTCGTATTGAATCTAGCCGCACTCGTTTTTATTTTCCAATTGTCTCGATGATTATTGTCAGCCTGATATTAAGCCTCTTAGTTAATTTTTTCCGCAGATAAATATTCTATTGATGCAGCAGAATAAAAAAAGGCCGCATGGGGGCGGCCGCAAGGGACTTATAGGAGAGTATGAGAAAAGGAGGGTGCGTTCTCCGCTAGTCAAAAAAAGGTCGTCCGTGACCTACCTGATTCAGCCTCTGAAATTGCGCAAAAGCGCAGAGTGATTTGTATTTCAGGGGCTTTGCTGGCCGTGACCAGCGACGACGCTTCCTTGCGTCGTATCAATCCGGCTATCCACAAATTAGCCGGATTAATAACTTAGAAATCGTACTTAATGGATGCAGAGAAAGTACGGCCCGGAGCAGAGTTTACGTAGATATCACTGTCTTCATCCCAGCCAGCAACATTTAGGTAGGGCACATACTCCTTGTCGAGCAGGTTGTTGACGGCCAGGTTGAGAGACATCTGCTCCATCAGCTGGTAGCCCAGAGTCCAATCTACAGAGCCATAGCCTGGAGTCCCTGTTTCGCCTTCATTGACATCTTCCATGCGGTCTGCCCAGCGCACTAGTACTTGGCTGGAAAGTTGTGCGCCTGTGTAGCTGGCACCAACGACACCGGAAAGCGGGCTGATACTGGTTAGGTATTCGCCGGTGGTATCGTTTTCACCGCGTTGATAGCTGGCATTAGCAAATAGCTCGAACGCTGGAGATAGGTACCAATTTGCGCTCAGCTCCACTCCTTTGATCGTCACTGAGTCTATGTTTTGGTATTGGTATTGCTCAAACACGTGCGAGAAACTGCCATCGTTGTTGAAGAAAGTTTCGCTGTCTATGAGTTCAGTTTGGAGGAAGTCATCGTACTCGGTAGTGAAGGCGGCAGCGCTGAAGGCAATGGGGCCCAGGTGTCCACGCAGCCCGAGTTCGAAAGAGTCGCTGGTTTCTGGAGACAGATCATCAGCCGGTAATACCTCGTAAGCATAAGTAGAAGTTGGTTGTTTATAGTGCTCGATATATGCCAGATCGTAGGCTGGTACTTTGAAACCCTGGCCGTATTGGATGAAGGCAGACAAGCGAGAGTTGATTTTGTAGAGGGCTCCCAGATTGAAGGAGAGGTTGCTCTCCTCAATCGTGGCAAAAGGAGTACCGTCAGCTTTTTCTGCACCATTGGGGTCCATTTCGTACCAATCGTAGCGTACCCCTGGGGTTACAATCAGCTGTCCATTGGCAAAAGTCATTTCATCGTTCAGGAATAATCCCGCACGGGAGACTGCATTTTCTGGGAACTTTTCTGTTGGGATATTCATTGTGGATGTACCAGCCACTTCGCGGTACTGGAGTAGGGTACGACGGCTTTCGGTTTTTTCCAGGTCTAGGCCGTATCCCAGCGTGTGGGTCTCGCTCAGAGTCTTGCTGGCATTGGAGAGGAAGCCAATAGTATCTTGGCTATAAAGGCCAGTTTCCCACATATCACGGATTTCAAAAACTCCAAACATTGGGGCATTGATGTCCAGCTGGCCATACTGCTCATCTTGCTGTTCGGATTCGTTTTTATACAGGCTAATATTCAGCTGGTCATAGACTGCACTGGGAGTCTCGCTGTGGTAACGCAGTTGGTAAGCGCGGACCTCTTTATCGGAGATTGATTTTTCCTTGACGACGCTGTAGCCGTAATCGGCCAGCCCGCGGAAGTAGTGAAGCAGGCCGTCGGCGCTGTCGCCGGTGCTTTCCTGATTCCAGTGATCAATGCTGAAACTGACAAAGTCCTCACCACCAAGGTTGTACTTGGCCTTGTAAAGCAGGCTCTTTGACTCAATTTCGAAGGGGGCCTGGCTTTCGTCGAAATTTTGTTGCTCCTCTCCATCGCGGAAGGTGGTATGCAGTAGTTGTTCAAAGTTGCCGGTGCGCAGAGCCAGGGTAGGGGAGATGTGTGATTGAGTGGTAATACCGGTGTATCCGGTTTTGATCGCACCGCCGAATTGCTCTCCGTCCTTTAAGTAGTCGCTGGCATCTTTGGTGGTGAATACCACGATGCCGGCAAGCGCGTCAGAACCGTATAAAGAAGACGCAGCGCCCTTGGCCACCTCTACCTGTTTCAGGGTATCTATTTCAATAAAGCCGCGGCCCACGATGTCATTTTTACCATTGGCTCCATAGCCTTCGTTAACCCGCATACCGTCTTTGATAATCAGTACCCGGTCGCCACCCATGCCGCGTACCAGGATATTTTGTGCACTGCCGGCGGCGCCGGTTACTTCAACTCCGGGCTCGTATTGGAACAGCTGATTCATATCGTTCAGCTGAAGCTGTTCGATGTCCTCATTGGTGACAACAGAAACACTTCCTGCGACATCTTTCAGCGGCTTTTCCGCGCGGCCGCTGACCACAATCAGTTCCAGGTCGCTGTTGGCTTCTGAACCTGAAGTTTCGGCATGCAGGTTAGCGACGGAAGCCAGGCCCAGTATGGCCGCTGCAATTGGGCGAAGTTTCATGGTGTTGTCCTTGAGGTAATTTCTGTACTTCTGCTCTTGTTGGTCGGCAGTGGTTGGTTGCTCACCACTGGCGCCGATTGAGGGGGGATTATAGGGATGATTTTCTTAATGTAAAGCTAAATGCGAATCACTATCAATTAGATTAAATTTGACGTTGATAGGGAGTTCCGTTAGTTTCCGCGGCCATTAAAACAGAACGAAAGTGCTGGGCTGAGGAGACTTGCAATGAATATTTCGATAATTGAGAACCTGATGGCCGATGTGGCTGATTTGTTTATGGCCCCAGTATTACTGGCGATTCTGGTTCTTTTTATCTACGCACTTTACGCAACGGGGCGCTTTATCTCTCTATGGCTGCTGCGACGCCGCAATGCTGGCACCTACAGCTTGGCCTTAAAGCAAGGTCGGAAAGAGGAGCTGCCAGGCTTTCAGGTGCACAACTATTACGTGCGACACCCTTTGGCATGTGATGACGAGTTGGAAGTTTTTGCACTGAAAAAGTTGGAGATGCTGCGTATGGCTACACGCATTGCCCCCATGTTGGGCTTGATCGCCACCATGATCCCGATGGGGCCGGCGTTGCGAGCCTTGGCCGATGGCAATATCCAGGGGATCAGTGAAAACCTGATTATCGCTTTTGCTGCTGTGATCTGGGGCCTCGCAATTTCTACCCTGACCTTCTGGCCGGCCTCGGTAAAGAAGCGTTGGTTTGCTGCTGAGCTAATTAACATTCGCAAATTGAAGGAGTCTGTTTAATGCGCTTCCTGGATGAAGATGAAGAGCTCAACCCGATTTTGAGTGCGGTTAACTTGATTGATGTTTTTCTGGTGATTATTGCCGCACTGCTTATCGCTATCGCACAAAACCCACTAAACGTGTTTTCCAATGAAAAGGTCACAGTCATCAAAAATGCCGGTGAGCCCAATATGGAAGTCATCGTAAAAGATGGGGAAGAAATCAAGCAGTACAAATCCACCGGTGAAATTGGTTCCGGAGAGGGCACGCGCGCTGGCGTTGCTTACCAGATGGCAGACGGCAGCCTGGTCTATGTACCGGAAGGAAAAGAAGAGTCTGCAAAAGACAAGGCTGTAGAGGGTAAATAGTCATGTTGAAGAAGGTGTGTATGCAATTGGCATGCTTCGTCGTAATAGCCTTCACTACGATGATGGGGCAGGCTAACGATAAACCCAAAGTTTTGCTGATGATGTCCAGCCATACCGCGAAAGCCAAGGGGGAGTTGTTATCTGACTTGGCTGCGGACCAGCCGTTTACCCTGGAGATATTTAACAGCAAAGGGAAGAGTGAAGAGCAAATAGCGCAGGCCTGGGGTTCCTCCAGCCTGGTGATGCTTGACGGTATCAATCCGGCACTCTCCCAATTTATGTTTGGAAAATACCAGCCGCTGCTAACCCAGTTCCCCAAAGTGCCGGTGCTTTCCCTGGGAGATGCCGATAACGCCTCCATGAACCAGGGGCTGACAGCTGAACAGCACCAATCCATCGCTGCGTATTTCAATAATGCTGGGCGTCAGAACTACCGGCACTTGATGCAGTTCCTCTCCTCCAACGTCTTTGGCCTCTCTGAGCAGTCTGTAGTCGACCCAATTATTGTGCCTAAAGTGGGTTTTTATCATCCGCGTCTGCCAAACCTAGTGACTGACAGCGAAGGAGATTTCTTTAATTGGCTGCAGGTATCCGCAAAGCAGCCGGTTATAGGTTTGGCTATCCATCGCTCAGTCGTGGATTACGAGCAGCAGCAGGTTGTAGATGCCATCTTGGCTGGCCTGGAAGAAAAAGGTGCTAAGGCTTTTGCCTTTTTCTTTGAAGGTGAGGATCTGCCGCTTTCCTATCCGGATTTACTGCAAGACGAAGCGGGGCAAACACGTGTTGATCTGATGATCAATTACCGCTCTCTCCATTATGTGAGTAAACGTCGCGCGGAGTTCGAAAAGTTGGGTGTCCCGGTGATTCATGCCCTGAACTATACCGAGGGCAGTGAAGCGGATTATCTTGCCGATAATAGTGGGGTCTCTCCTTCGTTAACTCCATTCTTCCTGGTGATGCCTGAAGACACCGGTAGTATCGATCCGGTAATTGTTGCCGCAAGTGAAGGTGGCAATAAGGTTGTAATGACAGACCAGCTCGATGCGTTGGTGGAACGCGCCTGGAGTCATGCCTCTCTTGGCTACAAAAAAAACAACCAGAAAAAAGTGGCTACCTTTATCTGGAACTACCCTCCCGGTGAGAAGAATATTGGTGCGGCCTTCCTCGATGTCCCTTCTTCTATTGAGTCTATCGCCAAAGCCATGGCGGAGCGTGGCTATCAAATAGAAAAGCAGGACTCCAAGACCCTGATTGCCTGGGCGGGCCAATTGCTGCGCCCTTATCATCGCCGTGAAGACAGCGTGGCACTGATTGATAAAGGTTTGGCGGACTGGATGCCACTTTCCACCTATGTCGATTGGTTTAATCGTTTGCCGGCCTCTGTGCGTGATCCCATTGTGGAGCGGTGGGGTAAGCCGGAAGATAACGTCATGTTGGCAGACCATAATGGTGAGCGGGCGTTTGTGATCCCACGTATGACATTGGGTAACCTGATTGTCCTGCCGCAGGGGGCGCGCGCGGATAATGCCAAAGATCACGCCTCCCTCTATCACGATATGAAAACGCCGGTAAACCATGCCTACCTGGCGGTTTATCTCTACGCGCGCAAAACTTTCGGGGCCGATGCCTATATTCACTTGGGAACACATGGTTCCCAGGAATGGTTAACCGGTAAGGAGCGCGGGCTCTCTGTGTTCGACGCCCCAAATTTGGCTCTGGGTAATATCCCGGTATTTTATCCCTACATTATTGATAATGTAGGCGAAGCTATGCAGGCCAAGCGTCGCGGACGTGCGACGATGATCAGCCATTTAACACCAGGCTTCGCTAAAGCGGGTCTTTATGCCGAAGTGGCAGAACTCTCTGAGTTGATTGGTAATTACTTGATTCTGGAAGAAGGGCAAACCCGGCTGAATACCCAGGAGCGTATTATCACCCTGGCGGACAAGCTGAATATGCTCAAGGATCTGGAAATCAGCGCTGAAACCCTGCAAGCTGATTTCGATGGCCAGCTCAGTCGTCTTCAGGACCACTTGGCCCAACTGGCTGAAATGAGCCAACCACTGGGTATCCATCGTTTTGGTCAGCTGCCCAAGTCAGAGCATCTCACCAGCACCATGCTGCAAATGCTGGGTGAAAACTATATTTCAGCTGCTGGCCAATATGAGAGCGACCAGGGCCTGAGTTTGCCGCAGGATCAGGTGCTGGATGAACGCAATGTAGTCGCCTTGGAAGCACAGCCGGGTTATCAGCTGTTAAATGCCTACCTGGCTGGCCGCAAGTTGCCAGAACTTTCTGAAGAGCTGCAAAATTACCTGCAGCAGGGCCGGGAGTATGCCGATAACTTTGCCGGTATCGCTGAGCTGCAAAACCTGATGCTGGCGCTCGACGGTGAGTACATTCCGGTGAGCTATGGGGGTGACCCTATTCGCAACCCGCAGGCAGTGCCTACCGGTCGCAACCTGATTGGATTCAACCCGGCTAAGGTGCCATCCAAGGAGGCTTATGAGGCCGGTGTTCAACTGATGGAGCAGACCATTGCCGACTATCGGGAAAAACACGGCCGTTTCCCGGATAAGCTGGCATTTTCCCTTTGGTCCCTGGAGACGATGCGTCACCAGGGTGCGTTGGAAGCGCAAATACTGCATGCGCTGGGTCTCAAGCCCAAATGGAATCAGCAGGGCAATGTTACTGGAACTGAGGTGATTCCCTATTCAGAGCTAAAGCGCCCTCGTATCGATGTGGTGATCTCTGCTACGGGCCTTTACCGCGATGCTTTCCCTAATGTGATGCTGTGGCTGGCGGAAGCTATCGATAAAGTGGCGCAGATGAAGGAGGAGAACAACTTTGTTTATCGCCACAGCCAGGCCTTATTAAAGCAACTAAAGGAAGAAGGCAGTTCCGAAGAAGATGCGCGCTATCTTTCCTCTGTACGCATTTTCTCCAATGAAAGTGGCAATTACGGTACCGGCTTGAATGGTGCCAGCCTGGCTTCCGACAGCTGGGAGACAGACGACAAGCTGGCCGATCTGTATATGCGCCGCATGGGGTTTGCCTATGGCAAGGATGAATCCCGTTGGAGCGAGGACCAGCGCAATGTTGCACTTTATAGCAAGGTGCTTTCCGGTACCGATGGAGTGATATTCTCGCGCTCCACCAATCTCTACGCAATGATGACTAATGACGACCCTTTCCAGTATTTTGGTGGTATGGGGCTTGCGGTGCGCAATCTCGACGGTAAGACACCCGAAATGTATGTCTCCAACTTGCGTCGCAAGGACAACATTAAGACCCAGACCCTGGGAGAATTTGTCAATCAGGAAATGCGTAGCCGTTATTTCCATCCTCGTTGGATTGAGGCGATGCAGGAATCCGGCTATGCCGGCGCAACGGCAATCCTGGATCGCGTGAACAACATGTGGGGCTGGGAGGTGATGACTCCGGAAACCATCCGCGACGACCAATGGCAGGAGATGTTTGAGGTCTACGTGGAGGATAAATACCAAATGGATATGCGTGAGTTCTTTGAGGAGCACAATGCAGAAGCCCTGGCACAAATGCTGGAGCGTATGCTGGAGGCTGTGCGCAAAGGCTACTGGCCTGCCGATGCAGAAACGCTAAGGAAAATGGTGGAGACTTACACCGAGCTCGCCAACCAGCACGACGTAGCAACAGACAATGAGAAATTTACTGACTTTGTGAATCAGCAGGCCCTTGGATTTGGTCTTGCCCCGCTTGTGAGTGGCCAGACGGTAGATAATGTCGCTGCCAGCGCTCCCGCGTCTCAGCAAGTTAGTGGGCAGAAACTAGAAGAAGTAAAAGAGCCCGCAGCTCAGGATAAGCCCCGGGACTTCTTGTGGTTATTACTGTTGGCAATTGTTATCACTGGATTTATTAGCGTATTTTTTGAGCGCTTTTTTGAGGGGGGAGGGCTGCGAGTGACCCATGTCTAGGCATTGGGGGTTACCCGTGGCGATAAAAGCCAATCCTAAAGTCACTTTTTGATCAGTTAAGGCCAGCAATTCTTACCAGCGTTGCTGGCTTTTTCTTTTTTGGCAGAAAAAATTTTAAGCTAATGTTGTTGTCATTTTTCAGGAACCTGTCGATATTTTTTCGTATCCAGCAGGTAAAGTCAGAGAACACTCACAGGCTACCCATTCAGGGATGACATTTTTGTGAAATAATTCTGAAAAATTAATTGCGTGGAAATTAGCATTAAGCGTCTCAGCATAGTGGTCCATGTTAGGAAAGGTTAAGTCTCGGTTTTGCTGTAGCTCATTAAGTAATCAGCACCATTGAGATTTTTTCTGAACTAGCATAAATATTTTGCAGTGAGAAGCTAATGAGAAAAATAATTCCACTGATTGCTCTCCTTTGTGCGGGGGGGTATTTTTTCTGGGCAAAGAGTCAAACAGATAGCCCACAACCGATTACTGAAAAACCAGTCTCACCTCCCTCCAATAAAATTGTTCCAACTGAAACTAAATCTACAGAAGAAGTGGTAGAGATGCCTTCCGCCCAAGAGCAAGAGACGAACCCTGATAGTGCCTTGATGTGGGCAGAATCGGATGTCGCAAGGCAGGTTTTACATGAGTCAGGACGCTTGCCGCTTGATTTAAATGGAGAGACATATCTTGAGATTGATGTAGAGGCTCTGAAGAATTTATCTATTGGAGACTATGTTGATATAGAAATGCCTGGGGTGAAGGGAAATTACGATGCGCAGGTGGATAAAGTCCAGGAGCATGCCAGTGGGAATAAAAGTGTACAAATGAACCTACCTGGTTATGGTAGCGTGTATTTTGTAAATTTCACAATTGGCAAAAACTCGGTATATGGCAATTTAACATTGCCTTCAGGCTCATACTCCCTAGAGGCGCAGGGAAATTATGCCTGGGTGGCTTCGAAAAAAGATTTAACCAGGAGTCACTTGGAGGAAGAGGTAAAATTAAAGTAAGAATTTATCTAATGTTGGGGCAGGAATTTTCTGACCTGGCTAACAGCAAAGGGAGTGCTGTTTGAGGTACCTGTTACTGCCAGAAGCGATTGCTTTTACAGGTGGAGAAGAGAGCAGGGAGTAATCTGTTTTCCAGTTAGGGCAAGTAAATTTTGTGATTTGCTCAGTGCGGTTAAAAATGTAACCGGTTTCATTGGTCGGATTGCAAAGATTGGGGTAAATAATTTAATAATAAAAGGAACTGCTATGAAGCTAAGAAATAGTTTGGCTGCCGCAATAACGGCTCTCACCATCTCTGGGGCGGCAAGTGCGGAGACGATAAAAATTGCGGTTTGGTATACCGATCCTGCGGCTCAGCATACCGGGGATATTTCCGTAATGGTCGATAATCTGATCAGTACCTCTAACCGTATCTACGAAAATAATGGTCTGGATATTCAGTTGGAATTGGTAGACTCAAGAGAGTATTCCAAGGAGGACCTCCTCATTAATGGAGACAACCTCAATGAATTTTCTGGCTTAACTGAGTACTTTGCCGAGGATAGTACGCCGACCTACGCTGAAATTACGCAAGTTGCTCCCGGCCCAGTTGGGGTGCAGCGTCAACTTTTTGAAGCCGACATGGTTGCTCTGTTAGGCAAGGGCGAAGAAGTTTGGGAAGATGGACGCTTTCTTGGTACCCGCTGTGGAGTAGCCTGGGGCGGAATAGGTAGTAACGGTGTAATGGATCCTAGTGCCAAGCGCTTGGCCTATAGTTTGACTGCAGTTGATTGTGGGGGTACTGATCTTACATTTATTCATGAGTTGGGCCACAACATGGGGCTGACTCATTCTCGCCAACAAGGTGATACCAGTGGTTATGTTTACCGTTGGGGACTTGGTTACGGTGTAAATAACAGTTTCTCCACTATTATGGCGTATCCATCTGCATTTGGAAGCGCTGAAAGACTGGATACATTTTCTGATCCAGGCAAAATCTGCAACGGGTTACCGTGTGGCGAGAGAAATCGGGCTGATGCTCATAGAGCATTGGAGCCGATTATTGATGATGTAGCTGGCTATTATTAATCTACTTTTACTCTCTTGATCTATTGAGAAGTTATTGACCGTTAACTCCATTGTTTTGGGGAGGGCTTTGCCCTCCCTTTTTTTGTTCTTTAACTTTTGGGTTGACTTGTTCTGCAGGTGTCTTTTTTATCTTTTGGTGTAATTTATCGCATCCTTTTTTTTGGTTATAGCTTTATAACCATTTAAGTTCCTCAAGTGGATGAACTTCTCAATATTTTTAAGGACTTATATTTGTTGGTTGCGATGAGGTTTGCAGTTTTTTATGATTTTGTTGTCGGCTTCAGTTGCGATCATTTTTTTATTTTTCTTATCTGTGAAGTGTTTTCAAAAAAATATTTTGAGGTCCTGATACCATTCTTCGTCTGAGTCTGGGCGATAGCGAGAATGTCTGGAAGTAACCTTTTCTGGTTGATATTGCGAGAAAAAATTTTCTTCTGAAGCTTGGGGGTTTCGGGAGTGTTATTTTAATAAATGAATGTTGGGGTAGTGAGCTGTGAAGAAGTTGATATTTCCTGTTTTGGTGATCTTGCTAGGGGCTGGATATTATTTTTGGTCTAAAGGGCAGTCTAATACTGAAAGACAGGTCGCAAAAATTCCAGAGCCTAAACTGGCTATTGATCGGTTTCCTGTAGAAGACTCTTTGGATGAGGTTGTTGAAGGTGAGGCATCCGCAATGGATGAGCCTCTGGAAGAAGTTGAAAATATTCTTTGGGAAGAGTCAGAGTTAGCCAAGCAGGTACTTCATGAAAATGGTCGCCTACCAAAAGATCTCAAGGGTGAAACTTATCTTGAGCTTAACGTGGATATGTTAAGGAATTTAGAGGTAGGCGAATATGTTGATATGGATCTTCCTGGAGTGGAAGGTGACTACGATGCTCAAGTTGGAAGTATTCAACAGCACGCGAGTGGAAACAAAAGCTTGGAATTAAACTTTCCGGGGCATGCACGCCTCTTTGGGGCCACAATAACACTAGGAAAGGATGTGGTTTATGCTCAGCTGAACCTGCCATCGGGCTCTTACACTATGGAGGCACAAGATGGTTTTGCATGGATTGCGCCTAATGGGGCTTTAATTCAGGGTCATGTAGAAAACGGTGATCTACGTAGAAAGCCATCGTCCCAAGGTAAGAAGTTAGAAGGCGGCGATCTTTTAGTTGAAGATGAGCTGTAAAGAATCTAAAGATGAGAGATGCATAGTTTCAAATCTTTAGGTCGACAAGGGATGTGTCTATATGTAGCCCGCAAATATTAAGAGTTTATTTTCTCGATAGGTTGGAAAAAAAGGATAGTTTCTTTGCGGGTTAGGGTGCAAAAGCATGTTATGTTGGCAGTTGATCAAATTTTGCAGCTGCCAAAAAAGTACATGCATTAATTATATAAAAAAGGAAGACTACAATGAGTCTCAAAAAAAGTTTAGCTGCTGCCGTTGCAGCTGCTGCAGTTTCCGGTTTTGCACAGGCTGAAACTGTTGATGTAGGCATCGTATATACAGATCAAGCGGCAGCTTATACTGGCGACATTTCTGCAAAAATTGATCAGTATATTGCTTATGCCAATAATTCTTTTAAAAATAACCTTGTTGATATTCAGCTAAACTTGGTAGGTACAGCGAGAACCTCTACAGATCGCCGCCCTACAGAAAGTGACATCGATACTATCACCGCGAGTAGCAGCTACCAGAACTGGCGTGCTTCAAAAAAAGCGGACATGATCATTTTGTTGGGCATGGCCGAAACTGATGGTCGTTATACCACTTGTGGTATCGCCTGGGTTGGTCAAGGTAGCAATGGCACAATGTATGCTTCTACCCGTGATCAAGCTTATAGCATCACTGCCGTAGACTGTGGCTACAACACTTTCGTTCATGAGCTTGGCCACAATATGGGCCTGAGTCACTCTACTGCTCAGCAGGGTACTCCTGGCGTGTACTCCTATGGTTATGGCCATGGTGTACAAAATAGGTTTACCACGATTATGGCTTATCCGCATGTATTCGGTACTACAACCCAGTTTGATATTTTCTCAGATCCGGATTGGGTAGCCTGTGATGGTTTACCTTGTGGTGAAAGAAGAAATGGTGTTGATATCTCCAACGCGTACCGCGCAATTGGCCCGATCGTAGATGATATTGCAGGTTATTACTAATAGCTCGCTGTATCTATATGATCAAAGCAAGCCGTCATTTTATATTTAGTGGCAGAAGCTTGCACCTCTAGTCTTCGACTAGAAAAAAGCCGGGGAAAACCCCGGCTTTTTTGTTTGACGACTGTTAGTCGCTAAAATTACGCGGATACAACTTAAGCTATGTATGTCCGAGCCAGGCGAGCTTATAACTTATTGAAAAAAGCGAATACTGAGTGGGTAGCGCCAAAAAACGCCCTCATTGGCTCGGATGGCCCCAATAAGAATAAAAACTACATTGATTAAAGCGAGCACGATCAACCCCAAAAGACCTACGCCGAGAACGATAAGAATAGTGCTCACAATAGAGTAAATAAACAGGCTGATCATCCAGTTGAAGATCATCTTTCCATGCCTGTCAATCTCTGGAACCTGATCTTTTGTGGTTGCCCACATAATGACTGGTAATACAAAGCCTGCACCAGGAATAATAATCCAGGCCAGTTGACTCAGATGTAGGAGCATTAGGAACGTATTTCTATCTAGTCCCCATGGTTTATAACTATCCATTAATGCCTTCTCTTGCAATTTTACGTTTCATGTAAGCTTTAATATGGCTGAATTTCACCCGGCTAGCGTTCAGTTGCTAAGCGAGCGGCAAGGCCGAGGAAAATAGCCCCCAGGATGCCCTCCGAGTGTCGAGTCAATGCGGCGGGCTGTTTAAATACGTGTCCCAACCGGCTAAATGAAAGAGAAAATATTGTATTGACTATGAGGGCTGTGGCACTGAGCAGAATGCCAAGAAGTAATATTTGGGGCATAAGGGGCTCTGTACTTGTGGTGAACTGCGGTAAGAACAAGCTAAAAAATAAAAGCGCCTTCGGATTTATTAAATTATTAATCAGGCCTCTACTGAGGAGCTGCCAAGGAGTTAGCCTTTCTGTTACAGGTTTAGTGTTCTGAACAGAGAGGTTGGCGCGCCAGCTACGTAATAGATTAAATCCAAGCCAGGCAAGATAGAGGGCTCCTACAGTTTTTACTACTATGGCGACCAATGGCATGGCCTGCATTATTTGGCCGAGGCCAAATGCGACGAGTAGCGTTTGAATAAGTCCTGCAATGAAAATCCCCAAACCGATTAAAAATCCAGCCAAAAAACCTCTTGTGGCGGAGTAGGTCGATATCAACACTAAATCTGGACCTGGTGAGATGGCCAATAGGGCAGATGCACCAAGGAAGGCGGTCAAAATATGAATCTCGGGCACAAAGAAAGCTCCTAGGGGACTTGTAGCTGGGGGATTATAACCCTGGGGTCACTACTTCCCCTGAAAAGTAATGTCATGTTATGAGGAAATCCAAATTGTACTTTTGCTTTAGATGATGCAGCGTAGTTATCTGGAGAGGAGGGTTACTGGGGAGATAATCGGGGTCTTGGGTTTAAGTCAGAAAATGAGCCTTTACTAAGAGTATTTATTTGTGGGTCTCTTGGATGTAAAGGGGTATTCACCTTCTTCGAAAGCAGGCAAGGGTTGATAGTGTAACCTTAAGTCTGTTTGGCTCTTCGCACAATCAACCCCGCCTCTGCTTCTCAGTAGGCCCCTACTGCTCCTGTATCATTTCCACTGGGCCATGATCATCACAGTGATCACCGTGTACATGATGCAGGTGTCCATCTACCAGGTAATCGAAGTGATCTCCATGGGGAATACGTTCGTGTCCGCAGTTTTCCCCATGGACATGAGTGGCGTGTGTGCTGGTAGTGATAGGATTGCAGCTCGCGGGATTTCTGCTGCTGACTTCCAGCACGTGCTCATCGTAGTGGCCATGGTGGGGATGGTGTAGATGGCCATTGTGCAAATAACAAACATGGTCTCCATGCCGTATAGCGGCATGCCCGCAATGGGGGCCGTGCTTATGGGAGTGGTTGTCCGCCTGATGACATGAAGAACTGGTCATTTTGAGCCCTCAGTGGTGGCACTGAACTTCTAAATACATCCTTGTCAGCTACAACAAGGACTCCTTCCGTGTATTCGCATAATTCTACTTTAGAAACGCATTGACCCCTTTCAAAGCAATAAATACGTCTTGGGGTCTGTGGCAGCGTCTGCTCACTTCACCGGGAGGATGTCTGGCGGAATCTTACTTCCTTAGCAAATATGACCAAATACAGGAAATGGCCACAAATTACCCCGTCACCCGCATTGCAATCGATTGCAATCCTGCTTTATAGTTGTTCCAAAGTGTCGTCTCACAGGACGGGTACATAAATTGCAATCGTTTGCATTGACGTGTACCAGACACATCTCAAAATCCAATAAGAATGACGATGAGAGGGAAGTTTTAATGAAGAAGAATCCTCTAGCGCTGGCTATACCTCTTGGGGCCATGCAGCTGGGCTTCTGGGGCTATGCCACAGCCCAGGAAGCCGCTTCACCATTGGCGTCTGAAGATAGGGTGATTGAGGAAGTGATCACCACGGGAACCCCAGGTGGTGCCGGTATAAAAAAGCTGGATGCGAGCTTTTCAATCACAACCCTGAGTGACGATGAAATCGGTAAAGCTTCCCCGTCTAGTACTGCAGATTTGCTGAAGTCTATCCCAGGTCTTTGGGTTGAAAGCTCTGGCGGGGTATCTGGCGCAAACATTGATGTACGGGGATTTCCGGGCGGCAGTGACGCTCCGTTTGTTACGGTCTCTATGAATGGCTTGCCACTTTACCCGGCACCGACTCTTTCTTTCATGGAAAACTCTTCTCTATTCCGAGTGGATGAGACTATCCAGCGCGTAGAAGGCCTGCGCGGTGGCCCTAACCCGGTTTACTCTAACGGCCAACCGGGTCTCACGACCAATTTCATTTTGAAAGAGGGGACCGAAGAGACCGAGGGTCGCTTTAAATACACCACTTCGGACTATGACCTTCAAAGGGCTGATGCCCTTCTGACCGGGAAGCTCAGCGAAGATGTGTACTACATGATGGGTGGGTATGTGAGTTCTTCTCCCGGTATTCGCGATGCCGGTTTTGATGCGGAAGAAGGTCACCAGTTCACCTTGCACCTGACTAAAGAGATGGACAACGGCAAAGCCGGTTTCTACGTACGAGATACTAAAGATACTGGCACCTGGTATCTGCCAAATGCTTCCTTCCTGGCAACTGACTACACTCAAGTGGGTCCCAGCAATCGCAAAGTTTCAGTACCCATTTCCCAGGCCGACGGAAATGGTGGCTCTGAAACACGCTGGGAAACTTTTGATATGGGAGAAGGCCGTGGTTGGGACGGTAGCGTAGCTGGCGCCTACCTTGAGCTGGACCTGGGCAATGGCTGGAGTCTTACAGAGCGTTTTGGTTTGACCAGTGGTAATGCCGATACTTTAGGCTTTGTTCCCAATGGTCGCCCGGTATTACCCAGTGAGTTGCGATACGACGATGGTACAAGCGTGACTTCAGCTACTACCGTGTCTGGGACTGAGGTCAGTAATGATACTTTGTTGCAGCAATTCGGTGCTTGGGTAGTACGAAAAGATATTGAGGCAACGACCAACGATATCAGCCTAGCCAAAGAGTGGGATGACTTTAAGGTAACCGCAGGCTATTACACTTCTAGTTGGGAAGTTGATGAGTGGTGGAGTCTTGGAAACCAAGCGTACTATGTGCTTGGTCATGATGGTGAGCAAGTTGCTGGCGATATTTCTTGTGATGATAAAGAACTCGACCCAGTTCTCTGTTGGAGCCATGATCTTGAAGCGATAGGTGATGCCCGAGAAAACGCATTCTACATTGCAGGTGAGTTTTACCTGGGCGACTTCACTTTTGATTTGGGTGTGCGCTCTGCAAATCGTGAAACTAACTACTCAGTAGATGAAGGTGTTCGTGATGGTATTTTTAACACCTATAAGGCGGATGAAGAGGGTGCTGCCTATACAGCTGCAGTAGATTGGGCCTTCGCTGAGAATATGGGGGCTTTCTTCCGTATAAATTCAGGCTTCAAATTTGCGGACTTTGATAATTATCGCGAGTTTGGCGAGAGCTTCCGCGCGGGTTCCGATCTGATTATCGATATCGACCAATATGAGCTGGGCTACAAGCTGCAGGATCAAGACTACTCGCTGTTTGCCACTCTTTTCTACAATGAAACCCAGGGAATGCCTGATTGCATTATTGGTAGCACCACATGCGCCCGCCTGGAAACAGAGGCGTTGGGTCTTGAGCTGGATGGCAAGGCTCACTGGGGTGACTTCACTTTGGGCCTGAATGCAACTTTGCAGAAGCCAGAAATCACCAGTGGTGACTTTAAAGGTAATCAAGTGATGCGCCAGCCCGAGTACCAAGTACGCCTAAGCCAGAACTACGATTTCACGATCAACAATATTGATATGGCAGTGTTTGGTGGAGTAAGCCGCGTGGGTGATCGTTTCAATGACAGTAAAAACTCGGTGACCCTGCCGGGTTATACCAAGGTTGATTTTGGAGCAGTGGCCTACTTAAACGATATTACCGTTCAGCTTGCACTGGATAACCTCACCGATGAGGAGGGCATTACCGAGGGAGATCCAAGGGATCCTCAGGCAACCAATGTTCGTTATATCCTGCCGCGCAATATCAAGTTAAGCATCGCTTACGACTTCTAGTATAACTCAAACCTCTCCCGCAGGTTTTCTGAGCTTTGCCGCACAATTTCTATTGTGCGGCTTTTTTATGCCTGCCTTCTTGCACTTGTCTATAAAATGCCAGAATTGGTCGAATTTTCAGCATTATTAATATTGATTATTGTCCCTAGCAATTAATGAGACTCTTATAAAGTAAATATTATAGAGATTTCCCTGGCAAAGGTTTTCTGGGATAGTGCCTGTAGATGTTGCTGGATAAATTGGTAAGTTGTACGAGTTGTTCTTTCGACAGGTATATTGTTCAGTTAAATATGCAGCATTAAGAACTACGTCTGTGTCGGGTAAGTAGTGTTATTTTATTTAGGTGAATGAGGGATAGGAGTTACTGGTTTGATAATGGTTTGGGTGCCGATATTCACCGTAGATATTATGTAAGCTATAAATTCCAAGGAAGATTATGAAAATTTATGCCGCATTTCTTCTCAGTGTTCTTTGTTGCTCAGTTTGGGCGCAAGATGAGCATAAATATGAGTTTGTTACCATTGGAGGGAATACAATATCCTATCTTTGTAAAGAGGAGGGTGAGGGGAAAAAAGTTGTATTGATGGTTTCAGGTATGGGGTTAGATGCCCATAGTACCTATAAAAATACCTTTCATAAATTCTCTTCTAAAGATTTTATGCTTTGTATCTACGATCGGCCTGGAGCTGGAAAAAGTGCGCATGCTGTTCCAAAAGTTAGATCGATGGATGCGCTTTCTGCTGAGCTTGAGGCCTTCGTGGAGTTTAAAAAATGGGATTCCGTAGTTCTTGTGGCCCACTCATTTGGTGGTTTAGTAGCAAGGGCATTTGCAAGTGAAAACCCCAGTAGGGTGTCTGCCCTTCTATTTGTGGATGCAGCCCATGAATCCTGGTACGGAAACCTGAAGTCTTCTTTATCCAAGGAGGGCTGGGCAACGATGCAGTGGATTATGGCGTGGGAAAAGGAAAAGCATTCCTTCGAAGATTTTGCAGAGTCTGCATCAAAACCAGAGCGCTATGAGTTAAAGAAAGAGATTCCAATCACGGTAATGAGTAGAGGGTTGCCACATACCACAATTCGTCAGACTAAAATGAGTTATGCAGATGTAGATGCTTACAACAGGACTTGGGATCAGTCGCAAATTGAACTCACCAAGATTAGTGACAGCGCCAAGCATGTAATTATGAAATACTCCTCGCATCTGTACGATGAAACCGATCCGTGGATTGTACTTGAAGAGCTGAATCAACTTTTATCTAAAGTTAAGCCTTCCCCTGAAGAATATCAGGAACGTAGGACATCAAACTAAAGTTTGATGCTATTAAAGAATCCCGGGCTCAATTTTAGTGAGAATTTTTATTTTTATAAATGTGCTCAGGGTTGATCTGGTAATGTGTTGCCCCTAAATAGGGTAATTGTCAAATTAAGCCTGAACCAATAGGTGGGACGGTTTTCATGGTGCGGGCTTAATAAGTAGTACCCACTTGCAATGACCTGCCAAAGAGTACCTGTGATCAAGATGTAAACTGGGTCAAAATAATGTGAATCGCGACTCAGTCCCAAAGAGTTAAGCCTGTATTCCTCTGTTGGCACTTCCTGTCTCAGGTGAATGGTTTAGTTGTACGTCAACTTTTCTTGGCTATTAAATCCAATTGCCTCGGTTTAATTAAAAAAGAAGCCTAGTCATCAACTTAGATTACACTTCTATAGCACCAGAACACTATTTTCTGTAAAGATCCCAATTTCAGTTCAATAAGAGGGTTGCATGTCTATTGATCTTATCGATGCACAGGTTTCATCTACAGGGCAGTTTGAGATCCTATCCAAGTATGAAATTAATCGGCTTAGTAGCGAGAGCCGTGGTTCACAATACCAAACCTTTAGAAACTGCTCACTAGCGGTGCTAAATAGTGGCGGTTTTATGGATGATGGTAAGGAGCTTCTGGAAACCTTTGCTAATTTTGATATCTCTGTTGTCCCCACAGAGCGCAGTATAAAACTACAGCTTAGAAACGCCCCGGCCAGTGCTTTTGTTGATGGAAAAATTATCAGTGGTATTGCAGAGCATTTGTTTGCGGTACTGAGAGATATTATTTATGTAAATAGTGAAATTACCGGCAGTAAGTTACATGACTTAACATCTTCTCAGGGCATTACTGATGCGGTTTTTCATATTATGAGAAATGCCGGTACCTTCGATAGAGTCCGCACGCCTAGGTTAGTAGTATGCTGGGGAGGGCACTCAATCTTATCTGAAGAGTACGATTACACTAAGCAGGTCGGTTATGAATTGGCTCTGCGCCACCTTGATATTTGTACCGGTTGTGGGCCGGGAGCAATGAAGGGGCCAATGAAAGGTGCCACTATTGGACATGCCAAGCAGCGCGATCGCCATGGACAGTACCTTGGTGTTACCGAACCCGGTATTATCGCTGCAGAAGCACCAAATGCAATCGTCAATCAACTGGTTATTCTCCCAGATATTGAAAAACGATTAGAAGCTTTTGTACGCACAGGCCATGGCATTGTAGTTTTCCCAGGGGGGGCGGGTACTGCTGAGGAGATCATCTATCTCCTGGGGATACTCCTACACGAAGAAAATAAGGATCAACCATTCCCTGTTATCTTCACCGGCCCACCTAGTGCAACGGAATATTTTGTTCGTATTGATGAATTTATCGCCTCTACTTTGGGTAAGGAAGCTCGTTCAAGATACCAAATTATTATTGATAACCCACAGGAAGTGGCTAGACAAATGTCGGTAGGCATACAAGAGGTCAAGTCCTTCCGCAAAGCAACGGATGACGCCTACTATTTTAACTGGAAGTTAAAAGTCGCTAACGAATTTCAGCAGCCGTTTATACCAACTCATGAAAGTATGCTGAACCTCGCCTTACATAAAAGCCAAGAACCTTATCTATTAGCCGCCAACCTGCGACGTGCATTCTCTGGCGTCGTATCAGGTAATGTGAAAAATGAAGGGATTCGGATGGTTGAGGAGTATGGACCTTATGAGCTGCGTGGTGATTCGAGCATTATGCGCAGCATTGATATTATGCTGGAGTCTTTTGTGAAACAACAGAGAATGAAGTTGCCGGGTAAAGAGTATGTTCCCTGCTATAAGGTAATTTCCAAGTAGTTTCAGAATTTTCTATCAGAAATAGTAATGTGCAAGGGATGCTAGGTGGGGTAGGGCTCTTTACAATGCTGCCCTCTATTTGAGAAGACCTCTGGAAAAATAATTTTTATGTACAGTAAAAATTACACTCCTTTGTGAGTTTGCTGTGTAACCTAGATATAAAAAGATGTTTAGTGGGACTAAAGAAAAATCTCTGCTTTAATTGGCTTGTTATTATGACCGGTTAGTTGTTAATAAGGATTTATATGAAAGACCATAACTATTACAACAAGATTTGCGAAGGTAAACTTCCAGGGCTTCTCGGGATTGAGCTTGTGAAAGTTGCTGAGGGCGAGATCCATGCAGAGATGAGAATTTTGGAGTCTCATCTGGCACCTAATGGCTACTTGCATGCTGGTAGCGTCGTTTCTTTGGCCGATACGGCCTGTGGCATTGGTTGCTTGGCGAACTTACCAGAAAAGGCTTCTGGCTTTACTACTGTTGAACTGAAGTCGAATCATCTGGGAACAGTTCGTGATGGGGTTGTTCTTTGTGCTGCAACACCTGTTCATAAGGGGCGGACCACTCAGGTATGGGATGCTTCCGTAGTTTGTAAGAGTACGGGTAAAAAGTTAGCATTGTTTCGCTGCACGCAATTGATTTTATACCCGTGACTGAGGATTGCCTCTAGCTTGAACAGCTGTACTTATTTGCAGGGGCTCCTTCTGGAAGTTATATTCTTACCATATTGGGAGGATGATCGATCCGAGTCACTCTCCCCCTTGCCTTATAAGAATAATCCGCTGGTGCTTTTCAAATGCTTCGTCCATTTCTACTTGCTCTAATATTTCTCTCTTTCGTTTTTCCCGTTCTCGCAGAAGAAAAGCCATCTGGCCAGCTAGATAGTTGGCGATTGGTGAGCTTTAAAAATGAGCCTTTATTGAATTTACATCTATATTTGTATGAATTGGCAAGAGATAAAAATCTATATGTGGCTCTAAAGAAGGAGGAAGGCATTGTTGCTGATCAGTTGTACCTCTTCGAGAGGGCGATCAATGATTATATTACACATGGGGCTGAAAAAAATATTAATATTATTCGGTCTAGCGGGGAAGTGGCAGATCTAACAGCGATGCTTTTATCAGGTACTCCTATCGATTCTGAATCAGTCAATAATAGTTTATATGCTCATTTACAAGAGCTTTCCACTCTTTATAATGAAAAAATGTGGGGGCTGCATAGAGAAAGTAACTTTAGGTGGTATTTAAGCTTGCGGGAGAAGCTGGATGTGTATGGTGACCCAATTGCTAGCCGGCTCGAAGATCTCTTTGGTGAAAAACTGCTAGTAAATGCGCATACAGTGAATATTGTCTATAAGCCTGGTATGCGACAGGGAGCTACCACTTCAGGAAGAAGTTCTCAAACTATTATCAATAGTACCTATTCAGATTACTCAGGCTGGCTTGCATTAGAAATGTTTTTTCATGAGTTAACACATGCTAACAGTGTGAATCGCAAAAGCAAACTTCAAGGGATAATCAGCAGTGAGTTTGATAAATATCACTTAAAGGCTCATAAACATATTTGGCATCCAATTCAATTTTATACAGTTGGTGAAGTTGTTAGAAGAGTTATTTCAGAGGAGGAGCCAAATTTCACAGATTACGCAACACTGAACGGTTTATATGTTGGGCGCTGGAATTATAAATCCCTTCTTGATAAGCATTGGATGCCTTACTTGAATGGTTTGGTTTCAATGGAGGAGGCGGTAGCTGATCTTGCCAAAAATCTGTCAAACGAAAAGCGTGAGAATTAAGTGCCTCTTTGGTTGGGATCAATTTTAAGGTTATTGTTAATTTCATTATAGGTCTTAAAGGAATAGTCATGCAGCCTATCAAATTATCTGAACACCCTGAAGGGGGGAGATTTCTTGAGGTTTTCAGATCCAATGCAGTGGTGACCAATAACAAAGGGCAGAGGAGATCAGCGCTCACTCACATTTACTTTTCATTAGATAAAGGCGAGGTAAGCCGATTTCATAAAGTGCAATCGGATGAGGTGTGGAATTTATATCAAGGCGCAGGGCTCTATCTTTATACTTGGAATGACTTGGATAAGAATGTTCAGAGGATGGAAATTTCATCCAAAAATAATACGTTTTGTCAGGTTGTTCCAGCTGGAACTTGGCAGGCAGCTGAACCTATTGGAAAGACAGTTCTGGTAGGCTGCTCCGTTGGGCCAGGATTTGAATTTGCTGATTTTAGTCTGATTGATCCACAATCGATTGAGGCTAAAAAGTTAATCTCCATAAATTCCGACATGTTGAAGTTTATTTAGTTTTAGATGGGTGATTGTTCTCCTGCAAATGAAGGGGTAAAAGGGTATCTATAGCATTGTAGGCCATATATTCCTTACTATATTTGGGGGTTGATTGTTGGTTTGGGGTTTATAAGTCTGGGGAAATGGGGCTGGTAATTTTGCTCAATTACACAGTGAATTCTTAGGAAAGGTCAGATACTTATTCTGGTTTTTATTTCTTCGAGTACACGTATTTTCCAAATATGCGATATAGGGTGATTTCTCCTTTACAATATTAGAAAGCAAGTAACACTGAATAGAAGGAGAGCAATCTTTCTATTCAGCTTGAATATTGATTTTGCAACAGCTCTTACATTTAACTGATTGAAGCTGCGTGGATAGCAGAAAGAAAAAAGTCTTTAGGGACGAACTCCGACAGGCTGCCGACAATAAAATCAGCTTCTCTCAGGGAATTTTCACTCCCCACCCCAACAGCAGTCATTCCCTTGGCGGCTTTGATCGCAGCGACCCCGGCAGCAGCATCCTCAAAGGCAACACAGAGTTCAGGTTCAACTTGTAGGCCTTGCGCTGCTGCGAGGAAAATATCCGGGCAGGGTTTAGGTGAGGACTGTTCTGGATCGGCAATTGTTGAGAAGTAATGTGATATCTCCAATGCTTGCAAAACGGCCGGCGCATTCTTACTGGCTGATGCCAGGGCAATGGGGATTTGTTTCTCGTTTAACCAGGCGAGAAGCTCCCCAGCACCGGGCAGTAGATCTTTTGGAGATAAGCTACGAATCAGTTTCTGATAATAACTATTCTTTCTGCTAGCTAGATCGATCTTTTCCTTTTCACTAAACCGATCGCTCTCTTCCCCAAGAATCACTTCCAGTGAGGCCATACGCTCCAGCCCCTTAAGCCTTTCACTGGTATCTTCAGCCCATGGGCGTTTGAGTTCTTGGGCCAGTTGGTGCCAGGCTTTCAGGTGTAGTCGTGCGGTATCAGCGAGTACACCATCCAGATCAAAAATTGCTGCACGATAGATCACTGTGTTACCTCCACTGGTGGTGCTATCTCAAATGTTTGGGTTTCGCCTGCTGCGAGAAATACGGGTTTATGGACGTGATGAAGGTTGATGGGCTCGCCAGTTATCAGGGTATAGCTGGCATTACTGCAATTGATGTCCACTTCCAGGGTGCGACCACGGAATTGCAGGCGGAAGCGATAACCTTCCATACCCTCGGGTACAAACGGGGCGAAGCGCAATTCGGTACCATGCAGGCGCATACCGGCAAAGCCCTGCACCATGCACATCCAGGTGCCGCCCATACAGGCAGTATGGATACCGTGCTGAGTATTATTGTGGTGATTGTCCAGGTCCATTCGTGCTACTTGCTGGAAGTAGTCGAGCGCTTTTTCCGGGTATCCCACCTCGCTGGCAATAATGCTGTGGATGCAGGCGGATAGGGTAGAATCGTGTGTAGTGAGCGGTTCGTAAAAGTCGAAGTCGCGGCGTTTTTGTTCAATGGAAAACTCGGAACTTTCGAGCAATAGTCCCAAGACTACATCTGCCTGCTTGCAAACCTGGTGTCGATAAATTACCAGTGGATGGTAGTGCAGTAGCAGGGGGTAATGATTTGCCGGTGTTTGCTCAAAGTCCCACACTGGCTTGTCGAGGAAGCCATCATCCTGCGGGTGAATACCTTGGGATTGGTCGTAGGGGAGGTACATGGCCTTTGCGGCTTTTGCCCAAAGCATGGGTTCCTGTGGGCCCAGTTGTATACGTTGGGCCAAGGCCAGGCCCGCTTCTGGATCAAAGGATTGCAGCCACTGGTATACCTCTGCAGCATACTCCAAATGCGCACGGGCCATCAGGTTGGTATAGAAGTTGTTATCTACCAACGCGGTATATTCATCCGGGCCAGTGACTTCATTAATACAAAATTGGTTGTTGCGGCGAGGATTGAAGTGGCCGATTTCCATCCATAGGCGGGCCCCCTCAATAACCAGCTCCGCCCCTTTTTCCCGCAGAAATTCCGTATCACCAGTGACTCGGCTGTAGTGGCGCACTGCATAGGCGATATCCGCATTGATATGAAACTGGGCAGTGCCGGCAGGGTAGTATGCAGAGCACTCCTCCCCGCCAATGGTGCGCCAGGGAAAGAGTGCGCCCTTGCTGATCGCCAGCTCTCGGGCACGGGCACGGGCCGCATCCAGGATCGAGTGGCGATACTCCAGCAGGTGGCGGGCCATATTGGGCTGGGTGTAGAGAAAAAACGGCAATACATAGATTTCTGTATCCCAGAAGTAATGACCGTCGTAACCATCTCCCGAGAGCCCTTTTGCAGCAATATTCGTGCGTCCATCCCTGCCAAGGGATTGGAATAGGTGGAAAAGATTAAATCGAATACCTTGCTGTAGGCTGTCGTTGCCAAACACCTGGATATCGGATTCTTGCCAGAATTTATCCATCTCTATGCGTTGGGCCTTGGCATATTCGGCAAAACTTTTATTGGCGCTGAGTTCAAGGTATTTGCGCAATGGTCCAGCTTCAATCGGCTCAGCACTTTGCTCTGCGAAGTAAGCTAGGTATTTGGTCAAGCACAGGGGCTTGCCCCGCTGGGCATTGCAGCGATATTCGGTGGCTACCCGGTTTTCATGGCGTAGATTGGTCACGGTGTGGCCCGCACTAGCCTGCAAGCGGTGTATGGCTGCGCAGCGAATCTCATAGCCGCTACTTCTGACTGAGAGCGGTAGTGCCAAGTAGTCACCATCAGCGACGTTATCCAGCCATTGGATATCCTCCTGATTGATGGGAGAGGCCAAGCGTGGATCGTCGCTGTGCTTGGCTTGATCGAGATTGCCATCCAGCCCCGTCAACAGGCTTATTTCCCCATCAAAATCCAGTGGAGTAACTTCAACATGGATGAGCACTAGGTGTTTTTCAGTTAGGCAGATTTGGCGCTGGGTTTTGAGCCTGAGGGTTTTTCCAAGAGGCGAACGCCAGATGAGGCTGCGCGCAAGGGTTGCGCTGGCCATATCCAAGTGGCGCTCATATTCAAGTAGTGCACCCTCCGCGAGGCTGAAACGCTCCCCATCAATCCAGATTTGAATACCCTTGCCGTTCGGTACCGTTAGCATGCGCTGATTATTGCGAGCGTAGCCGTAAGCGGCCTCGCCGTAGCGAATAGGTTCACTGGCGTAGACCCCATTGAGGTAACAGCCATCAGAAAAGGGCTCGGGATCAAAGCCTTCCTCAAAGGTGCCTCTCAGGCCAATAAAGCCATTGCCCAGGGAGAATAGGGTGGCGTTAAGAGGGTAGTCATCCGCTTGAAACTCTCTTTCCCGCAGGCCCCAGGGGTGAATTTCAAGCTTATGTTGTTGTTCTTTCTTCATACCACTTACACAGAAACTGATGGTTAGGTGCTTTGCCAAAGTAATTAGTGCTTTGGGCAACTGCCTGCAGTCTATCGCTTGTACACATTGAAATGCAATCGATTGCATTTCGGGGGTAAAAAATCTCCTTGTACAGTAACTATGTGCTATTTGTGAGTATAAATATCCATTAACATATTGATAATAAAGAATTTATTGGCATTGTTGTTATCTAGTAACCCGCTAGTCTGACCGGCGATCACGGAATGGTCTCTGTTTGGCAGCTTGAAATATTGCAAACGATTGCAATTCTTTTGTGGTAAGTCATACTGCTGAGTTCTGGGGGCGTGAAAATTTACAGTCATCAACCCACACTAAGAGATCAAAAAATGTACAATAACAGGCTGGTAAGGCTGTACGCCTGAGCCATAGACCGATAAAGATTTCCTTATGAACAATCAGCGCATACTGCTTTCCCTATTCGCCATCTACTTTGTATTCGCCATTCTCTTGAACAGTGTCGGCACTGTGATACTGCAGGTGATTAATACTTACGGCGTGAGTAAATCTGCAGCCAGTGTATTGGAGGGCTTTAAGGATATCCCCATCGGCATCGTATCTTTTCTGGTGGCTTCGCAACTGCCGCGTTTCGGATTTAAGCGCGCCATGCTGATGGGGCTCGCTATTGTTACCGGGGCTTGTATTGCCATGCCCCTATTGCCAGGTTTCTGGACAGCAAAGCTACTGTTCCTTTCCGTGGGAGTCGCATTTGCCTTGGTGAAGGTCGCGGTTTATTCAACTGTGGGCCTGTTAACCCGTGGTCCAAATGAACATGCGAGTATGGTGAATACCCTGGAGGGGGTATTTATGGTGGGGGTTCTTGGTGGGTATTGGCTGTTTAGTGCCTTTATCGACTCTGCAAATCCAGGTTCCACAGCTTGGTTGAGTGTGTATTGGGTGCTGGCCGCGATTTGTCTGTTTGCCTTTATTTTATTGTCGCTGACAAAAATGGATGAGTCGGGTACCCGGGTTGAGGGCACCAGTCCACGGCAGGATTTCTGGGCAATGATAAAACTGATGGCCAAGCCCCTGGTTTATATTTATGTAATTTCCGTTTTTATCTATGTGTTGATCGAACAGGGTATCGGCAGCTGGTTGCCCACGTTTAACAATGAAATTTTGAAGCTACCAGCGGCGATGAGCGTCCAGGCTGCCAGTATTTTTGCCGCAGGGCTCGCCTTGGGCCGCTTGGGGGCAGGGGCTATTATGCGGCGTTTACACTGGTATCCAGTGCTGAATGTCTGCCTGCTGGCAATGGCATTACTGGTGGTACTGACTCTTCCGCTATCCAGTGATGTGCAGGCCAACCCGGATATCAACTGGTTCAACGCGCCGATTGCGGCCTTTATTCTGCCTCTGATTGGCCTGTTTATGGCTCCCATTTATCCGGCAATCAACTCGGTGATGCTGAGTTCACTACCGACCCATCAGCATTCGGCGATGACCGGGCTACTGGTGATTTTTTCTGCACTGGGGGGCACTACCGGTTCCCTGATTACGGGTTCGGTTTTTGAAGCCTTTGATGGCCAAGTGGCCTTTTACTTATCACTGGTGCCGATCTCGGTAATTCTAGTCAGCTTGTTCTTTTTCCGTAGGGCAGTGGAAGGGCGAGAAATTGGGGCCTCAGCCAGGCTGGCGGTTTGAGCTATCAGGGTTCATTTTACAAACTCTTGTAGCACGCCTAAGATGGCGTATTTCCCGCGAACAAGGTGAAGTACGCATGCCTAAGGATTCCTCCTCTCCCGTCTCCATGTCCGATATTGCACGGCTGGCGGGAGTTTCTGAATCCACTGTTTCCCGCGCGCTGAATAACAACCCGCTGATCAATGAAAAGACTCGGGAGCGTATTCAGCAAATCGCGCGTAGTATGAATTACAAAATCAACGAGAGTGCACGCAATCTGCGTTTAAAACGCAGCCATACCATTTCTGTCGTCATCAATACCGGCAGCGCCGGAGGCCAGACTTTTTCCGACCCCTTTATGTTGGACATGATTGGCGCGATTGCCGATCGCTTGGCCGAGCACCGATATGATCTACTGTTTTCAAATCGTATCGTTACAAGTGACGATTGGCATGCCTACTTAATGGGGTCTCGCCGCGCCGATGGGGTAATTGTGATTGGCCAAGGGGTGGACGACAGCCCCCTGCGTGAACTACAACGCCAGGGCGATCCGTTGGTAGTATGGGGAGGTACTACCAAACCAGATCTCGATTACTGCATTGTAAGTAGTGACAATCAGATGGGAGGGCGCCAGGCCACCGAGCACCTACTCAAGCTGGGCCGTCGTAACATCCTCTTTCTTGGTGATACTGCGCACCCCGAGATTTACGGTCGCTACGAGGGTTATAGGGCCGCGCTTACCGCAGAGGGGCTGGGTAATAGCGAGCGTCAAATTCAGGTTTCTTTCTCCAGTGAAAGCGGTTATCAATCCATTGCAGACTTGCTAAAAACCGAGGGGTTGAGCTTCGATGCGATTTTCGCCGCAAGTGACAGCATTGCAATGGGAGCCATCAAGGCTTTGCAGAGCCAGGGTTACAAGGTTCCCGACGATATTGCAGTAGTTGGATTTGATGATATCCCCATCGCGCCTTTCTATACGCCCCCACTAACGACTGTGCGACAGAATATCCAGCGCGGCGGTGAGCTGATGGTGGAGAAGATGATGCAGTTGATCGGTGATAAGACAGCAGAGCCAGCAGTGCTGCCAACCGAACTGGTGGTACGCTCTTCCTGTGGCGCTAACCCTGATTTCCAACCGATCCAGGAATATAGTCAGTAATCAGTCTTGGCAGCTCCCCCTGGAGTTGCCTGATGCGTTCTTGGACTTCTTCTGGTTTCTCCAGGCACGCCAATCTTCTACCGAGTCCGTTGCTCTACGACCTAATAAGCCAAACTGTCAAAGCAATGGTCTTTGCTCTGATGAAAGAGCGCGCTCGGTAGAACTCAATGGCAGATTCCAATACTTCCAAAAGTAAAGAGAGGTTGTTGGCGCTGATTGGCCTCAGCTTCGCTGTATTTTTGGTGGCAAATGATCTAACCATATTCCCCGCCGCCATCCCCACCATTGAGCAAGAGTTTAATTCTGACATTACAAGAGCCCAGTGGATTATCAACGGCTACATCCTCGTATTTGGTGTTCTGATTATCACGGGGGGACGTTTGGCTGATATTTATGGGCGACGACGCATTTTTTTTATAGGTGCAGGTTTTTTTGCCTTCTTTTCGCTGCTTGCCGCTTTATCCATGGATATTTGGATGCTGCTAGTGTCCAGAGCCTTGATGGGAATTGGTGGGGCGCTGATGTGGCCGGCAATATTGGGGATGGTCTATGAACTCATACCAAAAGAGCGCGCGGGCCTGGCCGGCGGCCTGATCATGGGAGTGTGTGGAATCTCTGACTCCTTTGCCCCAATGTTAGGAGGCTTTTTAACCGAGTTTGCGAGTTGGCGATGGATATTTCTTCTTGATGTTATAGTCGCTGCATTAGTGTGTTTAGGGTGCTGGAAAACGGTCGCTGATGATAAACCAGAGAAGATTGAAGAGCATATTGACTACTTGGGAGTGACGACACTCTCTATTTCTTTGTTTAGCTTGTTAATGGCCTTGGATCTTGTCGTAGAGCTGGGCTTTAAAAGTCCGATAGTTGTCCTCTTATTTATCATTAGCGTGTTTTTTCTAGGAGGCTTTACTGCTGTTGAGCGTAATGCCGGTAGTGATGCGCTAATTCCCAAAGATGTTATGAGTAACAGACGTTTCTTTGCGGCATGTGTAGTGACCTTATTGCTTTCTGTAGTCTTCTTTTCTGCGCTTGTATATATTCCACAGTTTCTCACCAAAGTACGGGGTTATTCCCCAACATTGGCCGGCATTGGGTTGATGCCGATGATGATGGCTTACGGCTTGGTTTCCTATATATCCGGTAGGCTTTACGAAAAAATAGGAGCCAAGGTGATCATAGCGATAGGCTCGGTATTTATCAGTGCAGCAATGTTTATGCTCTCCCATATACAAGTAAATACCAGCTTCCGAGAGTTGATACCAGGCCTATTGGTGCTTGGTGCCGGGGTTGGTTTTTTCTTTTCGACGGTGACTACAGTTGCAGTGACCATTGTTGCCCGCAACCGATCGAGTCTGGCTGGTGGGATTATCTATATGTTCCAGATTGCCGGCGGTGCATTGGGCTTGGGAATGAATACCACCATAATTGCCTTAGCCCCAGATCTGTCAACCGGTATAGACCGAGCTTTCACGATTAATGCCTACTTAGCACTCATCGGTCTGGTGGTATCAGTTTTGTTTATTGAGGGGGAGCCTTGTAGGGTAGGGAGTACAAAATAAAATTTCTAAAAGGGTAGTAACTCCATTTATTATCAGAAAACCTAAAAACTCCTTTGTTTCTAACAATCAATATTGTCTGGATATATATGCCAGTATTAATCTTTTTTGGGGACAATATGTCTCTAGGAGGAATCACTCTTAGGTAAGCAGTCTTTATAGAGTTGGTTGTGTAGGGTGAGAGTGTACGAAGGGTTGAAATGGAGGGAAATTGCTAAATTTTAGAGCTTGTTTCTAAGGATATTTTAAATCTTAGTCCGTATTATTTGCTTTGTAACTGCCAAGAGTTCGCCCACCATGCGGTAATCAGTCAACATTATAATTCCTCTAAATATTTCCTGTTTAGTCAGGAAGTGGCAAGAAACACAGAGGGCGGATTAGTCTATGAGTATAGGGATGTTACAGAATTACTCCCAGGAAACCTTGGGAGCTAAGATCTGTATCGATAATAGTTGGCCTTTTTTTCTGCGCGCCTTGGATTCTATACCAAATAAAAAATTTTGTAACACTATCGATTATGGCGCTGCAGATGGTGGTACTTCTATGGAGTTATGGGGGCGAGTATTTAAAAAACTCGGTGATAAAACGATATGCCATATCGCTAATGATTTACCATCCAGTGATCTGTTAACACTCGCTGATAATCTAAACGAATTAAGAGCTAAGTTTGAAAATCTAGTGGTCTTTATACAACCCAGTAGCTTTTATAGTCATGTGGCACCCCAGGCTTCAATCAATATTGCTCTGGCGGCTACCACAATGCACTGGCTATCTAAAATACCTGGCACTTTTATAGAGCACATACACGCAAACAAGGTGCGTGGCTTGCGGCGCGAACCCTTTAGAGCGCAGTCCGTGAATGATTTTGATTCACTGCTTGAGGCGAGAGCCTGGGAGTTTGAAGTGGGTGGTCAGTTTGTCCTTGTGGATTTGGCTCAGGATGATAGCGGCCATTTGCTGGGTAATAACGCAAAAGATAAAGACATGTTCGACACGCTGTATGATATTTGGTTGCAGCTGTATAAAGCTGGAGAAGTATCGAAAAGTGCCTTTGAAGGGGCAGTCTTTCAAAATTATTATCGCACAGATGAAGATATTTGGCAGGTTTTAAATATGCCTCATCAAAAGAAAAACTGGATCGTGCATGAAGTGTCAATACAAATGACACCATGCCCATATCGCAGTCAGTTTGATTTGGATGGAAATGCTTCAGCCTTTTCCGAGGGGCTGATGAAAACTATACGGAGTTGGAGTGAGCGAACATTTCATACATCAATTGTTGAGCATGGAGGAAGTTCAACTGCGATTAAAAAGTTATATGATGAGTTGCAAGAACGTATTTTTAATAGCCCTGATAAATATAGTATGGATTATGTTCATCACTATATTCGTTTGGAGCGTCGCTAATACGGTGGATCTATCATGAGCGTAGATTTACTTTCGATTGAAATGTCATGCGGAACACTCCACTTCGCTTGCGCTAAAAGAAGTTCGCTGCCAGCGAATGGTGGCTTGAGAGTATTAGAGTATCAGAAGGATGAATATGCTGCTGATGAAGCTTGTCAGTTAGCAGAGCGAATGCAGATTAAGCACCAAACTTATCATACAGGATTTAGGGGTGGGAAAATTGTTGCAAATGTCAACAGCATATGGCAAGGATCCTTTGATGAAATTATTACCATAGCGGCATCAGAGCTCAATAAAAGAAAAGGGGATATGTTCACCGGCGCAGACCTTAACTTTGGAAACACGCAAGTGATGCGTCTAGCTGCGAAAACCCAATATGTGTTAGCGGCATTAGGTTCGAAGATGCATTATGCAGAAGCGACGGCATCAGGTGCTTTAGGTGCTATTGCAGCGGGAAAATCTGCACTCAATATACCAAGGGCAAGGGTTCTAGTGCATGGCGCAGGAGCTGTTGGGAGCAGAATCGTTAAAAGGTTGGTAAAAATGGGAGAGCTGGTATCTGTTTATGATCATACCTTGGAGCGGGGGAATATTTCAGGTGCCGTAAATTCTGAAAATATAGAAAATTGGATTTTACAGGACTGGGATATCATTGTTCTCGCCTCAGCCTCCCGGATAATTGATGTGGCTTTGGCCAGGAATCTAAAAGCTAGAGTGTTAGTTTGTGTGGCTAACTTACCTTTTGCAACTGGCGCTCAACAAATATTGGAAGAAAAAGGCACGATAGTATTTGATGAAGGGCTTTCTAGTGCCGGTGCAGTGATGGCTGATTCTATTGAGTTTTACAATCCAGAGGTTTGGCGATCTGTGAGTCCACGGCAAGTGTATCATTTTATATTTAGTAGAATTTCTGAAGCTTGCTTTAAAAAATTGGAATCCGGGTACCCCCATCTTAGTTATTTAGGAAGACAGTTTGTTGGCTACGGTTAGAGCGTTAAGATGACAAGCTACTATGATGTGATAATCATTGGTGCGGGTATGGCAGGGCTGAGTTCGGCTTATGCGCTACGTAAATCTGTGGATTCCATTCTAGTTTGTGACCAATTCCAGATTGGAAATACTTTTGGTAGTAGCTCCGGTAGTACGAGAATGTTCAGAGCGATGTACTCCAATCCATATTACTGCCAAGCTGCAAAATATTCTAATGTACTTTGGGAGTCTCAGGAAAAACAATATGGTAAAAAACTTAGAGTATCCCATGGCCTGTTATTTTATGGTGAAGACTGGGGGGAGGAAACCATTGAAGGGAGTATCTGTGCGGCTAAACAAGTCATGCAGAGGCAATCAATACCTTTTGAAGAGTTGACTGCAAAGGAAATTAATGCGCGCTGGCCACTGCGTACCAAGCCCGGCTGGCAAGGGCTATTTGAGCCAGCAGCAGGCGCTGTGTTATCCGGCGAGTCCTTAAATTTTTGGAAAAATGAAGTGATTCGTTGCGGCCATAAAATTAGATTAGGAACCAAAGTGGTTTCGGTCTCTGATGGTGCTGATGTAAATGTCCTACTTGAGAATGGTACTAAAGCTTCATCCAAGCGTTGTATTATAGCAGCAGGCCCTTGGTCTAGATATTTCCTTGAACTATTGGGGTATCAGGTACAGCTTCAGATTTGGCCAATGTTATGGGCGTACTATACGATTGAAAGAGATCGTATGGATACCTATCCACAGTGGTTCTGTTTTCAGGAAAAAGCTAAGAATGATCCTGATCAAGGGCTTTACTATGGGTTTCCTTGTATGGGGGATAAGAAGAACGGCACAGGTTTGATCAAAATAGGGATTGATTGGACACCAGATAAGTTAAAAAGGTCAGATTACACTCCCTCTGCGAATATGACGATTCCTACAGAGTTACTGCAAATTCTAGACGATTTTGTATTTTCTTATATAGAAGGTGTTAGGTCCCGCTCAGAGGCGCACTTATGTCCTTATACAATGAGTACAGACGCAGGGTTTGTATTAGACCGCTTGAGCAAAAATATTTTTATCTTTAGCCATGGTTCAGGTCAAGCCTTTAAGTTTGCCCCAGTGATTGGGGAAAATTTAAAGCGCCTAGTATTGGATGAGACACCGTTGTTTGATTTGTCACCCTGGTCTGTAAAAAGAGCTGCTTTGCAAGTTTGAGGTATTAAGGGGGCATGAGGATCAATTAAATTGGATTCTAAATGTTCGTGTAAACGTTTTTATTTTTAATTTCCGATTGAGTTATTGATTGATTGGTTGATTGGTTGATTGGTTGGTTGGTTGGTTATGTGCCCATAATTTTTTTGTTGAAATCTAAGACTATTTGTGGTCTGTCAGTAAATACTCCATCCACACCCTGTGAGGCAAGCAGTGCTAAGTCGTCAGGATTATTTACAGTGAAAATATAGTTTTTTAACCCTCGATATTTGGCATCATTAAGTAAATCTTTGTGGAGGAAGTCCAAGGCAGTATGTAGTGAATAAGCTTTCAAAGGGGCTGTACATGCGGCTAGGTCGAGGGGAACCCCAACTATTATTACACCGCGCCGAACTTCTGGCAGTAGGCGTAGGCATTCATATAATTGTAATTGATCAAATGAAGATACTATATATTGATCAAAAGTAGCCCCCCTATCTGTAACAAATGTACGAATCTCTTGTGCCAATAGTGTCGCACAATTAGGGCCTTTGATTTCTATATTTAATTGAGCCTTGTCACCTATTAAGTCTAAGACTTCTTGTAGCGTTGGAATCTTACTGCCGCAGGGTAGAGGCATGGCTCTAAGAGTTTCTGGTTGCATGTCTGTAATAATTGTATTCCCAGGTTGTAAGCGGCCTAGGCGCCTGTCATGAGTGACAAGAAGTTGACCGCCAATATTCCATATATCAATTTCCACTCCTCCAACCTTCAAATCCAGTGCTTCGCTTATTGCTTGTAGCGTGTTTTCACTAAACAAGCCTTGGTAACCTCGGTGAGCAAAGCAGAAGAGGGTGCCTAATGCCATTTTCAGAAAGTCCAAGTAGTTGATATAAATAAATGATTTATAAGGTGTATTCTAGAAGATTGTGTTGTTATTAATACTAATCGATAGTGGGGGCTTTAAAAAATTAATGTGTTTCCTTAGCTAATTTGGCTGAGTCATAATAGGTCACTGTTATGGGTTGAATTATGAATCCTTGTGGGGCTTACCATTTAACAGTGGCGTGAAATTTTGAGAAACAATTATCCTTTATGGCATAAATAATAAGTGGCTATATTTAACTCTATCTTAAAGATAGTGTATTTGATAGGTTTTATGGCTTGGGTGTGTTATTCGCTTCTATGATTTATAGGTTTGGTATTTTAAATGTGGAATTATAATGTCACGAATATTGGTTGCAGGTGGCGCCGGCTTCTTAGGGGCTCATCTATGTGAAAAATTATTGGGAGAGGGGCATGATGTCTACTGCGCTGATAATTTACACACGGGGGTAAAGCGCAATATAAAACATCTGTTATCGAATTCATGTTTCAATTTTATTCAGCATGATGTAACAAACGCATTATATGTTGATGTTGATGAAATTTATAATCTGGCTTGCCCAGCTTCGCCAATTCATTACCAGGTTGATCCAGTACAGACGCTAAAGATTAATATTAATGGCGCAATTAACATGCTTGACCTTTCAAAGCGAGTTAACGCCAAAATACTCCAGGCTTCATCAAGCGAAGTCTATGGAGACCCTGAAGTGCATCCTCAGTCTGAGCAGTACTGGGGAAAGGTAGATCCGGTGTGTATGCGTTCATGTTATATTGAAGGGAAACGGTGTGTTGAAACCTTGTTTTTCAGTTACTTCCGTCAATATGGATTACAAATTAAAGTAGGTAGGATTTTCAATACATACGGACCAAGAATGCACCCAAATGATGGGCGTGTAATAAGTAACTTCATCGTTCAGGCGCTTAAGGGTGATGATATAACCATATATGGTACGGGCCAACAAACACGAAGCTTTTGCTACGTTGATGACTTAGTTGAAGGATTGATTCGCTTGATGGGGGCTCCAGCAAACATAACGGGACCCATCAATCTGGGAAATCCATCTGAGATTACTATCAGTCAGCTGGCTCAGCGTATACTTTCATTAACGGGGTCATCTTCAAAATTGATCTACCTACCATTACCTAGAGATGATCCTCGTCAGCGTAAACCAGTTATTGATCAGGCAAAATTTTTACTTAATTGGGAGCCCAAAGTAAAGCTAAACGATGGACTTAAACAAACCATTATTTACTTTGAGAAGCTGCTTTGTATAAGAGGGAGCTCTGGGTTATTGAAAAATTAATTTCAAAGCCTTAAACAATGAAGTTGGCAATATTGATAGATAAATACACATTAACTTCCTATTCGTTCATTCTGGTGAAAATAAAATGCTTTAGCATTTTGCCAAAGAACTTGGTTAGCTCCCGTTTCATCCAGAGCATTTTTAATTAATGTGACATCCTCATCTCGAAAAGGACGCGGTGCTCTAGTAGACGGTAAATCTGAACCGAACATAAGGCAGATAGGGTTAGCCTGATAAAGATCCTTAATGGCGTTAGATGGATTGAAGTCCAGGCGCCCAAATCCTGTTGCTTTCACTCGTACACCTTTTTCGGCAAGAGATAGCAGCAACTTGAGCCCAGATTGACTCAATCCCAGGTGATCAATAGACACGCTGGGTAGGGTTAGTAAGGTGTTTTCTAGAGGGGCCAAATTGGCTGAATCTACATAGAGTTCTACATGCCAATTGGCCAGGTCATAGACTCTTTGTGCGAAATCCTTGATAGTTGCTGCAGAGATTGAACCCCCACGCTTTAGATTGAACCTTACAGCACGGACGCCATGTTCATTGAGCGCCAATATCTTCTCATCACTGGTATCTGGCGGAAGCTGGATCACTCCTACAAAATTCTTCCCTAGGTTTTTTAGGGCATCCATTAGGTAGGTATGATCATTTCGCTGAAAAGACCCAGAAATAACTGCACCACCGAGAAGGTCGTAATTTTTTACCCGGTCCAAATAGTCGCTGGTGGTAAAGAAATCAGGCGTAAATCCTTGATTTGAAAAAAGAGGAAAACCAGGGGTAATAATGTGAAAATGACTGTCGAAAATAGCAGTTTTATCTGTAGGCATAATAAATAACATCTAAAGACTTTGGGTTGAGTGACTTTCTAAAAGTAATGCGCTCACAAAAAATTAATACTAAAAGGGTCAGATAGGCCAAACTTTCTAGAACGATTTTTTAGTTCGTGCTGTAAAAATAAGTGCCGGGAAGGATACCATGACAGAAACTAGGACTCCCCTGACAAAAACCCAATTTTGGGGTTTGGTAGCACTCAGTCTAGCGGTATTTCTTATTGCAAATGACTTCACAGCTTTCTCTGTAGCGATTCCTGCAATGGAGAAGGAGTTTAACTCTGATATCACTACGGCTCAGTGGGTTATAAATGGATATACCCTGGTTTTTGGCGTTCTAATCATCTCCGGAGGGCGCTTGGCCGATATGTTTGGGCGCCGACGTATCTTCTTTATCGGCACTGCAATCTTTGTCTTTTTTTCTCTTCTTGGTGGACTGGCTGTAGACATGTGGATGCTTCTAATATCTCGGGCACTAATGGGTATTGGAGGCGCAATGATGTGGCCGGCCATTCTGGGGATGATCTATGGATTAATGCCGGAGGATCGTTCAGGCTTGGCGGGTGGCCTAATTATGACAGTCTGCGGAGCATCCAATGCCATTGGGCCAATGTTGGGAGGAATACTAACTGATTTAGCTAGTTGGCGCTGGATCTTTTTTATTAACATCCCCATTGCGATTCTGGCTTGCCTAGTTTGTTGGAAGGTGATCGCCGATGACAGTCCGGATAAAGTTGATGAAAAAATAGATTATGCAGGAGTAACGACTCTGTCTATCTCTTTGTTTGGTTTGCTCGTTGCGCTGGATTTGGCGGTAGACTTTGGCTTTAAAAGCCCCTGGATAGTCTCTTTATTTGCAGTTTTCTTGATATTTTTGGGGCTTTTTATCATCGTAGAACGCAATGCTGGCAAGAATGCCTTAATCCCTGAAGATGTAGCTACAAATAATAAGTTCTTTGCGGCGGGCATGGCAACATTACTACTCTCTGTGGTCTTTTTTGCAGCATTGCTCTATATCCCTCAGTTTCTGACCAAGGTTAGGGGTTACTCAGCAGCATTTTCTGGAATAGGGTTGTTACCTATGATGGCGGTATTTGGCATAGTTTCCTATATATCTGGCAGTTTGTATGAAAAGCTTGGAGCTAAAGTGATTGTTTCTGCCGGTACCATTTGTATGTGTATCGGAATGTTTATGCTTTCGCATATGACTGCCAATACCACCTATCCGGTGCTTATTCCCGGCTTGATGATTCTGGGTGCGGGGGTTGGGCTCTTCTATTCTACAATAACGACTGCGGCGATAACGGTAGTCGATCCATCCCGGTCAAGTTTAGCTGGAGCAATACTTTATATGTATCAAATAGCTGGTGGGGCATTAGGATTAGGAATGAATACCACCATCGTTGCTATGGCTCCAGATCTTCCCACAGGTATTGATAGAGCTTTTACAGTCAATGCCTACCTTGCCTTGGCAGGCTTTGTAGTGTGTGTTTTGTTTGTAACAGGTAAAGATGTGAAGGTAGATTATGAAGAAGAGGGGATTTTGTGAAGCTCTTTAGAGAATTTATAAGGTGCTCTAACTTAAGTTATTAGGGAGGCCATAGATTCTCAGTGATCACTCTTCAATGGTTGAAAACTATTTAATCAATAGAAACATCTTTGGTAAATAAAAAGCATGTAAAACCAGATCTAAATTAAGCCATTCAATGATGTTTAATAGTCTACAATCATCTAGGCACTTTTTAAGTGCCCAATAGAAAAACAATTTTTCAGTCAAATCGATTGTATTAATGCTGAGAATAATTTGCTGATGTTGAGAGAATGCCTATGAATTATACTTTTATACAAAAGTTATCTGCAGAATTGATTGGTACTTTCATTCTCGCTACAGCGGTATTAACCTCACTAACCCCAAGCAACCCTTTTCCCATAGCGACACCTATTGCTGCGGGGCTTGCATTGGGCTTATGCGTATATCTCCTTGGGGGTATTTCTGGCTGTCATATCAATCCAGCAATTTCTTTTTCCATGTTAATTTCCAAGAAGATTAGCTTTAGAGACTTTCTAGGTTATGTAATTGTTCAAGTTTGTGGAGGAGTTTTGGCGTTACTGATGGTAACCATGTATGTGCCATTGGGTCAGGAAGGTTGGCTGGTTTCTCATAAAGCCTCTGTTTTTAGCGGTATTGGTGAAGCATTGGGAACTGCTTTCTTTAGTTTTGGGGTTATGTCTACGACATATAATAAAGATATAAGTAAGGCCACCTCAGGGATTGTTGTGGGTGGCTCACTACTGCTAGGGTTGATTGTATCCCACAACGCTTCATACGGAATTTTAAACCCGGCTGTGGCTTTGGCAACAAAGGCCTGGAGCTGGGATTATTTATTCATGCCCTTTGTTGGTGGAACTGTAGGAGCATTGATTAGTTATTTACTATTTAGGCCCAGTAAACATACTTAGTAGCATTGTAGAATCACCCTTTTTAAGTATAAGTTTGATTTTTACTGTAAATAGATTTCTTCCCTTGGAAGGATTCATAAAATTTCAAATGTGAGTCGTAAGAAAAGGTATCTAGCCTTGTTTTATAATCCTTTATCCAATTAACCAGCATATTTAGATTTGAATCTTGAGCTTCTTTAGAGTCATACTTATGCGGTTCCCATGGCCTAGACTTGGCATTGTGTATACATTGCTCAATGTTAAGATCCATAAATATGATTTCAGTGGCTTGGTCAGCCAGAATTTCTAATAAATCTGTATAACACCCCTCTACCACCCAGTTTTCATGTTTCTCAAGAAAGTCAATGACCTTCAATTGAGATTCATCTAGAGGCATTCTTTGAGGGGGAGAGGTTGGCAGCCATGCCAAAGTGTCTAAATCTAAATGTGCAAGTCCTAACTTCTGGGAAAGATGTTTTGCTAGAGTGGATTTTCCTGAGGCTGAATTGCCAAATATTAACACCTTGCTCAATGATGTATCCTATAAAATAGTTGAAGAGAATTAGTTAATAACTCTTCCTATTGATTTTAAGAGCAGAAATAGTAGCAAAGAACGATGTATGTGCCTAGCTTGTCTCGATACTAAGGTTGACCAATATTACTATTTCTGCGCGTTGAATAGATATTTTCTTGTGATGTAAAATAGCCAATAGTTATATTCTACCCCATAATAACTTTCGCCATATTCAGATGCGGATGCTGTGGATTATACTTAATTCCGTTGTTCGGTGAAAAACCGTAATGCTCTGCCAGCGCTGTTACAAGCACGTAAGTATAGAAGTCGCCTATGGATGTATCGCCACTGAATTTGCCAGCAGCATCTAAGAGTTTCTGCTTGTTTTCTGATAATTCTAGACCGGTTTTATTAAAATTTTTAAGGTCTCGTATATCGCTATACATCCACGCGACAATAATTGTATTTCCTACTGCTGTAGGTGCAAAAAGACCAATGATATTTGAAGCAATAGCCAGAAAATCACGACGGACAGCTCTATAGTGTTCGCTCCAACTGGTATCCACCGCCCCAAGATTTTGTTTTAGACTTTTAAGTGCAAGTATAGTGGCCACAATTCCATTGATCTTTGAGGGGATATCATGGATGGATGAGGCTAAAGAAGAAGTTGAAATGCCAAGGTTAATTTTTCTGTCTTTTTTGAGAGCATTATTTTTCTCAATTTTCTTGTCAATATTGTTTGTAAGGTGTGCTGTGGAACAAAGTCTTTGATAATCTACAACCGTTAACAAAAAGCTGTTTTTCATCGAGTCAAGCTGTGAGATTTCACTAGCTGGCACTTTAGAAGTTAAGTATTCCCTGAGAAAGGAGTGAATAGCCAAAATACAACTAACTTCACTGTTAAGGTGATTCCAATATATCTGACCTTCTATAGAACGATCGCGGCCAGCAACGTAGTTGTTGCTGATATCTCTCTTGATAATTTTACCCCATACATCATAGCCAGTAGAGCAAAATTTAATCATTTGCTGGATTTTTAAGTCGGTGAAAATATCTGGAGTCATATGCAATCCCTTGATGAAATTAAATATTCAGTATTTTCTCATTATTATTAGTTCTTCAAGCGTAAGAAAATTACTTAACCAAAAGGTATAGCTAGACAGGTTGTGAGTAAAATTTGATATAAACCATATTTTGAAGAGGCTGTATACCAAATGCCTTTACCTATAGCTACCCGTTACAAACCGAGCGAATACTAGCATACTCACTTCTCAAGCAAATTACCTCTTGGCACACTGACTTTAAGGGTTGGATTACTGGCTTGAGATGAAAGAATCTGAAAAGAGCCAGCTATGAACACTTACACCTAATTGGCACCAATGTGCACACTGCAGTGGGACTTCAATATCTGTACTGATGTTTTAGTTAGTCTCTTTATGAGGCAATGATAAAGTGGAATGTACCAGATATGGAAAGTTTGGCACCTTATGAATCTTATCATATGTCGGTCTGATACCCGTGCAGGGTATGATTTGAACGATGTTTCATTGAGTTGCAGCACTGCAAGCGCAGCATTCTTTTCATAGCGATAGTACAAATAATACGATATAGCTGATCCTTTTGGATCTTTCAGGGTTCGAAATGCTTTATTGGATTAATATCGGTTTAACCTAAAGTTAACAGTTTACTTAACTTAGTAAATCAAACCCAGAGCTCTGTCGATTGACCAATATGCACTAACTACTCCAACTGGATAAATAATGTAGCTTGACGGCGCCAAGGTATATTTATAAACAAATGAAACGCTCCATCTTGAAAAGGTCCACTTGATCAGGAAAATTGAAACAATCAAGACTAAAACAAAGAGTATTTGCCCAAGCTCTACACCTATATTAAAGCTAAATAAAGCGATGATTTTCTGACTTTGTGGAAGGCCTAATTCTGTTAATGCGCTGGCAAACCCAAACCCATGTAACAACCCAAATCCACCAGCTACAATAGCAGGATAACGCCAGGTCAAAGTGTTTTTATTACCTCGCTCAATGGCGTATACAATTTCTGCGGCTAGAAACATAATGCTTAATGGGATCAAAACTTCCACAACATCAATTCTAATGGAGAATAGATTTAAACTTGCGAGCCCCAATGTGAGGGAGTGTCCTAATGTAAATCCACTAATAGCGACTAAAATACTCTTAAGACCTTGGGCAATAAATACTAAACATAATACAAAAAGCAAGTGATCATAGCCCTCTAGTATATGTAGAAATCCAGCTTCGATATACTGTTTAACGCACTCCCAAATGGTTAATTTATAAGGCAAGTCTATTACTAAGATCTTTGGGCCATTAAAGATGTTGATTGTATCACCCTTAAGTTTTTTATATTGAATTAAGCTTGATAAGGCAGGGTTAGCAATTGGGTATGAGATTTTTAATTTAAGGGTGTTCTCTGCTCCTTTAAAATCTTGCAGGTGGGGGGCTTGACATAGATAGCTCTTAACATGGCGCCCAGAAAAATCTAATGTAGTTGAGTGCCTTTGGCAAAAATTTCCTGTCAAGCTTACTTCAGGCTCAGTACCAGGCTGCATAACTGGCGGTGTTTTCCAGCGAAGGATGTATCTGCTTTCCGAGATCTCTTTTAATTCAATGTAAAGCGGTCTTCCATCATGCGCAAAACTTAGATTATTAAAGATTGTAACTAGTAAAGAAATTATAATGGTTGTAATGGTCTTGTAGAGACTTCTATTTAGCATAGGTTGTGTCCATAGGCACATAAGGTAAGGAGTTGTCCCACTCAACTCTATACTCAGCCAGCAATTCTTTAAATTTCATTTTTTTATTCACTTCCAATTTTTCTCGTCGATAATCCTCTAGAACTAAGGGGTAGGCCTCGCTAAGGCTGGGTAGGCGACTTTTTTTGTGATCGCTAACCAATATCAGGTGTAGACCATAGGGGGACTCAAGCGGGCCAGACCAGGTGTTTAAGGGCAGGCGGAAAACATTCTGCGCCAAAGTATTTCCGAGATGGCTAGCTACTAGTTGAGAAGTTCGTTCTACATAGTTTCGATGGAAAAGAAACCTATCCCCATAGAGGGAAGATTTTTCAAAAGGGATTGATTGTTTTAAAAGTTGATCCAAAGTCTGCTTGGCGGTCTCCTTTAAATTTTCTTTAGAGTAATGCCTCGCATCAAAGAAAACATGGGTGAAAGTAATTGATGCTTCGATGCGATATTTTTCTTGATTAAGTTGAAAGTAATTTTTCAAATCTTCATCAGTAATACTTATCTTACTAGAAAAGCCTCCAGTTACGTAGTCCAGCTTTTGAATAAGTCGTCTTCGTATAATTTGATCATGCTCCTGTAAACCTAGATTGATCGCTTCTCGATAAAGTATTTCTTCCCTAATGTAATCATCAATCAAGTTGAATTTTTCAGTTTGAGTTAGGCTTTGCCAATAACGTCTAGCAAATGTTTGGTTGAATGTTTTTTTCTGAAATTGGAGGTGCTCAATTATCTTGTCTTCGTTTATAAGTAGGGTGTATTCTTGATTGAATCTATTATCTTTGTTTAGAAATTCTGCAGCGATGAATAGTATTAATGCGACAATGAAAAAGTGTAGCAGGGGTTCTTTTCTTAGTTCTTCAAACTTCCACTGCATTTAATGTCCTCCATTGATATTTATAGAGAGTTTCTATTCTTCATCAGAATGGATTAACGAAATTAACCATCAGGCTTCTTTAGTTATCGGGTTTATTAAAGATATTAGGGGGTATACCAGATAGGAGAAGTGTAAGCACGCTCCTGGAGAACCGCGGGCCCTTCAGGTGGTATCTGAATACTTCCATCATTAACTTCTTTTGAGGCTACGGCATCGTAGAGTGAATGGCGTGGAGTAGGGATCTGCAATACTCGAACATAGTAAAAAGCGCGTGCATTTACATCAAAATCTGGGTCTTGCCATAAAGTGGATAATTCAATAGAACCAATCTTATTGGTATATTGTCCTGTTTCTCGATTTACTGTATCACCTACGGAATCTAATTTCCCTTGGTTGTTAAGAGTACGTTCCCCAGACCAAGCAACATTGAATATTTTTTCATGGCTTTTTCCTGTCGTATCTAACCAGGATTTAACAACTTGGATTCTATCCAGATTTGCTCCTTTGGGATCTTTAACCGCACGTATGAGCAGCTGAATTGGTTTGTTAGCTTCTTGTGGTTTGGTCAAATCTCCTCCCATAGGTACGCCATGGATGTATCCCAATTCGGCGATATTTTCAGCATCGATGGCGTGCTTAGGGAAGTTCCAGCCGGCAAAGACACGTACCTGTATTCTAGGTCCGGTAGTGGCATACACTTCACGGCGTTTAAACGCAGCGAAAAGGCTCTCTCTTGTATTTTCTTCTGCCCAAGCGGCAGCGAGTCCAGAAGCAGACATATTCCAGCCAGTAGCCTTGGTCCCGCCAATGACAGTGTTGGTACGCTTGCTAGTTGGTATGGAATCATGGGCAAATTTACCCCAGAAATTGTTCTCCTCTGCAGTAGACATACCAGTATGTGAATCCGTGGACCCTATAAAACCCAACTTATAAGGGTTTGCACCAATTTTATCCTGTATCTCCAGGCCAGTACGCAAGGCGGATCTAATGAAGTCACCTTTAGCAATACGGTAAGCCTCTGGATCAGCTTGTAAGTAAAATGGATAATTTTCGAAGTCGGCGAAGGGATCTCGCGGTGAAAGTTTTGAATGGGTTTCTGAATCCCCCTTAATTTGTGTTATTTCGACTAAGGGCTCCCAGCGCATACGTGTGCGCGCATACTGTGCATCAATTGGCTCACCGCGCAGTGTGGTTTCTGCGAACATGTAGCCTTTGGAAACATTGGAGTTATGAGGAATGGCAATAAATTCACTGCCAGTTCGTTGAGAAGTCTCATCTAACCAGTGCCATAAATCCTCTGGATATTGGCTCTGGTCAGACCCAAAAGGAAGATACTGCTTAGCCTTTTCTGCACCATCTAGGGACACCACGACCCGGTGTAAATTAGCCCCGGTTGGTGTTGAACTCCATTCCCAGCCTATAAAGCTGGTGAAGGTACCTGGGTTATTGTGACGCTCTGCGGCGTCGATTATATCGTTCCAGGCGCTTGTCCGGGTTTTATTCAAATCTCCAAGCACTGGTTCCGGGGGCTGGTTAGCTGGATCCTGGACAGGATCAAGGTAGGTTTCGGAGTCTAGTGCTTTAGCTGGCAGCAGCTCATTGAAAATATCCATACCCTCATTGATCGATACCTTATAGCGAATATGCTGCTTGGCAAACCAGCGCATCATCGACTGATAAAAGGACATCTCGCTATCGAGCTCATCTGTTTCATTAACCACTGCTCTCATAACACCCAATCCTTCAGCGTGATCCGATACCACTAGAAAATCCAGAGGTGTATCGATACGTACTTTTGCATGGGTATAAGGGTGAATGACCGGTTGCCCCTTTGCCCAGCGGTAAGCGGTATCCGGGGTTGCCGAATAATTTTGGCTTAAGAAGGCATCAAATGAGTATGAGGTATGAAGGTGCATATCTCCCCAAAAAAGCTGAGTCGGCTCATTGGCAATAGCTACATGATGCATAGTGACTACTACCAGCCCGGTAAGATACACAACTTTTTTAATAAGACTTTTCATGTTTTTAATCGTTATAGTCGTTTATCTTTTTTAAAGCATAGACTCACTTAACATGCCAAGATTGTTAGGATAATCTTGACAGGCAAGGAAATGAGTCAGTGGATGCTAATCGATTGGCTTATAGGTTTCTTTGCCGATAAGGCCAATCTCTTGACTAATTAGGACATATGTGTAAATGGCTGAGTATGGACACACGACCATTGCAACGTGGGTATTACCCATTATTGAAACATTGAAACCATATTGTTCTGCCCAAGAAATCCTGCGGTGTGCAGAAATTGACCCAAAATGTATTGAGGATGCAAATCAAAGAATACCTCTAGATAATATGAAAAAACTATGGGAATTCGCTGAAGCTATCTCAGGTGATGATTGTATTGGATTGCAAGTTACTAAGTACGTCAAACATACAAATCTTCACGCTCTAAGTTATGCGCACTTGTCGAGTAGCTCCATTAGAGAAAGTTTATTGAGGTCAGCACGATTTTCAGAGGTGGTCACCACCGCAATGAGAATTAATATACATGATGAAAAGAAGCAAGTTATAGTATCTTGGAAAAAAGTCGATGACTTTATTTATGAGCCAAGTATTCATGCTATAGATGCCTTTATGGCATTGCTTATAAAGTCCATTGGCAAGATATGCCCAGAAGTCCATCAACACTTAATATCCATTAATCTACAGAGACCGAGACCTTCCGTTCTTAAATACCATCAACGGATGTATAGATGTCCAATCAATTTTTCGGCTGATTCTTGCGAGATTAGATTTAAGCAAGAGTTTGTTGACCGGAAGCTCTCTTCAGGAAACAATGAGTTAGTTAGCATTAATGAACAGGCCTTGATAAGTTATTTAGAGCGATTGCGGAAGAGTGACATAGTCAGTATGACTAATAGAGTGCTTATTGACCTGATGCCCTCAGGAGATTTTTCACAAGAGGCAGTGGCCAGGGAGCTTGCTATTAGTTGTCGTAGCCTACATAGAAAACTCAAAGAAAAAAATTCCAGTTATCAGATCATTCTGGATAAAATACGTAAATATCAAGCGGTTCAATACCTTAAAGAACATGAGCTTCCTATCACTTTAATTGCCTATAAACTAGGTTTCTGTGATACTAGTAGTTTCTCTCGAAGCTTCAAAAAATGGACTGGACAATCACCGCGCGAATTCCGGAATAATTGTAGTGAAAGTGTCTCTATTTAAATTGGTATAGGCTGAGTGCGAATATGATCTTTCAAAGAGACAGCGGCTATATTTGAGTTTTGTATATGTGAGATTAATTGAGTCCAGATATTCTCTTGTTTGGTGTCGGTGATCCAGATCTTCTTGAGGCTATCTATAGATAGGCCTTTGCATATTGAGCTATTCAGGCCAATCCATTTTTGGCGATCTTTGTTGTGCGAATATAGTGTGAAGATCTATTATTTTATGGGCAGTTAGTCGATTATCTAGAATATTAAGCTCGTATTTCTTGTCTCCTATTACCATATCTTTGGTAGTTCGATGGTCTTCTTAGTTTTAGTGTTTACGTCCTGGGCGATCCAATATATAGGATAGTGTAGCACTGACAGGCTCTGTGGAGGATAGATGGAATCATATTATCTACTATTTACTAGGGTAGGGTGGCTAAATTTATGACCACAAAATTTTAGGCTTATATATGATTTAATACTGTGCTAACAATCAGTAGCATACAGTAACTATGATGAAGTATGCCCCATACTGTTGTCTCAGCCGTTAGAGGCTAATTGTCAAGGGTCGGTCTTAGTAACGTGCTATTTGCGGATACTTAAATGCTTAAGCTTTGATATTTCATTGCTTGATACCATTTTAGTTGTTTCGTAATTTTCCCAAATTCGAGTTTTTATAAAAATCTACGAATAGCTATGGTTAATGTGGCTGAATAGTGAAGTCTGTCAATTCAAATCATAATTTTGATATCGTGTTATGCGTCCCCGCAAATTTCCGTACTTACCCAATCGTCTGCTTCGCTTAATGGGTATCCCTGATATCTGTATATCTCACCTTCATCTAGGCCTTTATTCTCAATAAGATATTTTACAACAATATGGTAATCCCGGTATCTTTGTTGCTCTTTACTTTCAGTGAGTGTAGAAGCGCAAAGAGGGATAGTAGACTCTCCGCGAGCATATTCAGCCACACCTTCCAACTTCCATGTGTCTACCTGAAAGTGTTGTATGCCCAACTCCCAATATTGCTCGATATGCTTAGCTTCATGCTTAATTACTCCGTCTATAGATGTCTTTGCATTTTTTACCGCCGTTTCGTTGATGTAAGCAACACCGATGAAAGGAAGTGTAAGCCCTAGAGAATCACCAGAGATAGGGTTAAGTAGTTCAAAAAACCAAGGGTTTTTAATTACATATACTTTATCTTCTGTGTCTTGAGAAAAAGTAAAAGCATGAGCTGAAAAAGCTCCGTGTACTAGAAGCCATATCCAAGTAATCGTATTAACGATTGATTTCAAAGTCTTTGTAATTTTTATTTTCATAAATTCTATTTTAATAGGTTACGCTTTATGAAGCGACTTTTAAAAATTTGTAAGGCTTTTGGTGCTAAAGCATACTGGAGTTATATGTTGCCTGAGCATCGCCACAATAAGTTTTGATCAGCGCTATTACTAAACTCAAACCACTATGCTTTAGACACGAAACCCGTGATTGAATGAAAAATGTCAAGTGTTGGAAGTCATTATTAAATATTATTTTATGTGTATAATTTGTAGTTGGGGTTAATTCTTGACATTAATATCATATCTATGTATCGACCATTTTTAAACGTGCTCAAACGCTTTACACCCTCTGTTTCAAATCCAATTTTTTCATATAGAGATTTTGCTGATATGTTATCAGCATGCACTTCTAATTCCACGCGTACTAAATTCAGCCAGTTATCAGCCTGATTAATTGCCTCTTGCATTAGAGATTTCCCTACACCTTTACCTTGACTAGCAGGGTGAACAGCAATAGCTACTGAAGCAGTGTGTTTGCCACGTGCTTTATTTGTTAGGAATAAAGTGGCGTGTCCAATTACTTTCCCATCTATTTCTGCAATCAGAGTGTATTGATCCGATGACGAGAACAGATTTGAAACTTGTGAGGAACTCAAAAATGGAGGCTGTGAAGTATTCGCTAATACCTCACTAAAGCTATAAATTTCATGAAGATCTTTATGGTCTATTTCTTCTAAATGTCTTATTTTCAAACTACATCCTTATTGTAAATTGGACTGAACGCATAACGTTCGGTTTAGGGGCGGCTGAAGCATAGCGTAGAAAGCCTCCCCCCTTAAAGTAGACACCACCTTATGCGGCTATTCTTTCATATTCATCTGGGCTTTTGAACCCAATTGAACTATGTCTTCTCTTCAAGTTATAGCATTTATCAAGGCACCAAGATGAGTTCGCCCTAAGGTCCTTAACCGACTCAAAGTAAAAGCCTTTGATACTATCAGTTTCAGTGTCTGGAAAAATGATTCTACATACACATTATTATTCATAAACCCTGGTCGATTCATGCTTGGGTCAATACCTGGTTCTTTGAGTCGGTTTTGGTATGCATAGGCACCGTACTCAGACTCACGGTCGTTGTGAAATATTAGATCTGATTTTATTGCTTCTGCGACGGAAAGCTTTATTTAGCGCTGATAGTGTCGATTCAACAGTTCGAGTATCCAACAATTCCCAACCCACTACTTTTCGGGAGTAAAGGTCAATAATTACGGCTAAATATTGCCATTTCCTATTGATCTTCAGATAGGTCACATCACTTGCCCATGGGAGTCTGGTTTCGCCGACATACCATGCTCTCGTTGTATATTTTCAATCTTAATACAAGGGTTTTCAGGTGACGGGCGTTGACGATAGATCTTTCCTGCTTTTCCCACGACTTCAGTCTCTCGCGTAAGGCGCTCAACGTGTTTGTGATTTGCTCACTCACCATTAGCTTTCAGCTCTGTGCTAATTCTTGGGCTTCCATAATTACTATTATGCTGCGTGTAGATAGCCTCTATAGACCCTAGAATCCGTTTACTTTCTATGTCTGGAGTACTCTCATCACTGTTAAGCCGCTTATAAAAAACTTGAGGTTTAATATTTAAATTTCTACATAAGTACCTGACACCAAAGTCTGATCGATTAAGAGCTATGAACGTTCAGGTACATTTCCCACTTTTTTAGGAGATCATTCTCCTTTTGCAATTTCTCAACCTGCTTTTTAAGACGTTTTATCTCTTTATCATCAGTTTGAGACTGAGTTTTCGTTATCTTTGTCATACTTATTCTACGACTGGGCTTCTCGACCAGCTTGCCTTCTCTACTTTCCTGTCGCCATCTATACACCATTATTGGATGCAAACCAATAATGTTAGCGATAGTAGTCGTATCTACTTTCAGTTGATTAGTGAGAGCTACCACTCTAACTTTGAGCTCTGTTGAGTATTCAACAATCCGCTCTTCACTCAGTATTTTCGGCATTTTTTCCTATCCTATTCAAAAGGTAGGCGTCTATTCCATGGGGGGAGGTTTCAAAGCCGTTCCAGTCATGCAAAGCATGGCGACTACAGCCGCTTGTTAGGATCTTGATTCGCAAAACTCTCTCTCATGAACTCTATTACACCAGTAAAGAGAATTCTTATACCACAATTTACTGATGCGGCTCTCAGGGCCTGCATAAGAAATTAATGGCTGATAAAAAGTACTATGTAGAAAAATAGCGGTACGTGCGATTGTATAACCTGGTTCTACACCAACTGTATATCTGGCCATCAGAGGATATAAACAGAAGAACCCAGCTATATAGAATGAAGCAATCCACACAGTTAAGTAGGCGAATATTCTGTGCTTTCTCTGCATTTGTGGGCCTCCTAACGCCCACGGCATGGGCGGCTTGCCTTATGCGCGTTTTGTGCGAAAATGGGAGCGAAGCGACCGCGCAAAACGTGCATAAGGTAAGCCGTCCCGCAGAGGCCCGAAGGGCCGGAGCTTCACTGCCCATGATTGTTATGTTTGATCTCGCCGCGTAGCCTCTAAATATACAGTTCTTTGACGATAACTCTCTTCAAATGCCACCAGCGACGCTAGCAACCCGGCCAAAATAATCCCAAAAGCTGCGTAGACAGCAAACGAAAGCATATATGGCACGGAGACACCAAAATACATTCCAGGAACAATACAGATCGGGACTAAAGCAAGTACAGCAGTTGAAATGAAATGCAAAATTTTGAGGACTGCAAGTAGCGGCTTCAGATTTTCGCTTCTAAGATTTTTATAGCTGAACATTTTGCTTTCCTTGGCTTTCTGCTACCGAAACATAACGTTGCCAGCAAGTGCAGCCGAAGCGGAGCGTAGGCTGTCCAGCCCAGCCTCCGGCTGGGCATTCTTGCCTGGCCTGGTTATATTGGCGCGCACTGAACGACCTACTAGCTCTCTGCCAGCCAACTTTGGCTGGCCACTGCCCGATAAATTTACAGGGAAAAATACCATACTTTCCCAACCAGTTAACTATCTGATTCGCACTCTATGATGGCGTAGCTGGCTTGCAGGGCTTGCTGACTTAAAACGATGGCACTGGAGCGAAACTGCGGTACCAGATTACAGGAAAACTCTCAGGAAAAGAGTGCTCAGATAGAGATTGATGCTTGCAGCAGCTACAAAACATCTAAAAATTAGACCGCCACAATAACGCCCACAACAGGGGCGGCCGAAGCGTAACGTAGGCCGTCCCGCAGAGGCCCTGTCAGGGGCCGGCGCAAACTGCCTGTGAATGTTAGGGCTGATTTTGCACGGCACTATCAGCCACCTTAATTAATACCACCGGGGGTAACCTTCTTGCTTGATCAAATGCGAACTTCTCTGATTCAGTTAGAAGAAATTCTTTGTTGCGATACTTTACGTAAAAGTATGATTTTTCATCCATGAACTCACTTTGGAAGGTGATTTGGTTTCCATGTAAGGAGTATGAACCTCTATAGGGCCTGTATGGCGGGTTATTAAGATGACAATTTGGGTCACTTCTATCGCATAGGATGTCGGTGGTCATTTGGTGAATAAAACCACCTTTGTTTACTTCTAAGATGTGCCCGCCAAATAGGCCTAGGCCTATCGTTGATTCGCTTTCATACTTGCCATAAATTTCACTTCCTAGAACTGAGCTAGAAATTAGCAAACACATGGCAGCAACAATTCTTAGCATGATGCTGCCCTAACGTCGCAAACACGCGCTTGACGCGTGCTTTGCCTTGTTAACCCCACTCAACAAAACTCTCCCCTTGCTCATTTATTTCAATGAAAATATCTGAGTAAGGCGAAATTTCAGGAAACTCGACACCAGGGTCACAGCGAACAGTAAACCCAAGAGCCTCCACTAGCCTTCTAGCAAATTCAACATCAGAGTTCCATTTTTCTGCACCCTTGATAAAAACTGATATATAACCATCTTTAATGCCAGTATTAATCAGAACCGCAGTCTTATTACACGTGAATAAAGTATATCTCTCATTGATTTCGCAATCGCAAGACAACGCACCAATCTCTTCATTGAGGAATGAAACCACTTGCGTTGTTTCATTTCCTTTCACGTAAACTTCTATATCTTCCATTTTAGTCATATGGGTTAACGTTGCCAGCAAGGGCAGCCGAAGCGGAGCGTAGGCTGTCTCGCGGAGGGCCGCAGGCTCGGAGCAAACTGCCCGGCATTGTTATGAGTTTCCGCGACTTCAGTGGGCACCGTATTCTCCCAGGCTTGGAAAAGCGAACGTAGTTGTAACGAGAGAAAACATTACTAAGGATTTTATTAAAAGCTCTACTCTTGATCTACGCCAAACTTCGGGTGAACCTTCCATGTTGCTCCACTCTCCCGGCATATCATCATCTAGCGTGACCAAGTGACCGATCACAGCCCACACCGATAGACCGCAAAGTGTATAGATGTACGCAACACCCGCAAAAATTGACAATCCAACTACAACGACAAGGATAAACAAGCTTGATAGAAATATATTTATTTTCTCATTCACAATGAAACCCAGTCATTCGGACTCATAACGTCCTGCTAAACGGCAGCCGGAACAAATTTCAGCAATTTGTTAGGTGTTTCTGGCACGATCTACCCTCTCGATTAACTCAGTTACAATGGGATTTTTTGAAAATGGGTTTAGCCTCATTGGGGGATTAAACGCCAGCTCTTTGCCTATGGCACCATCTGAACGGACATGTAAGATAATCCTTTCTGGTGAGCTCATTTGGTTGTAGCTAATGTTAACAATATCTTTGAGAAGAACTTTTTGCTCCTTCCCTCCTTTTCGGAAGAGTAATGAATCACCATCATCATAGACTTCGTCAGCTAGATCCCAGAGTAGATTTTTGAAGAAGAAAAAGCCAAAGGCAGCCATGAACACTGGCATGACCAAAACATCAATGACTCTTTGGTTGCCCCAGCTATTAAAGAGGTGACCAAAAATAATGTAAGAAACCCAAACCATATACTTGGGAAAAGCTTCTTAAAATAGAATGTTGTTCCAGATATTTTCTTCATGCAATCTCTGATACCTAACAGCGTATTCAAAAGCAGCTGCATTATATCTCCATTCATATATCCCATCATCATAGACCGCAGGCATAGCGAAAAAAACCAGAAAACTCAGTCTTTTAGACATAATTAGTACAAACGTCAGAATGTGGATATAAGAAGTTGCATAGTTATCTTGTTATTTCGTGGCTTTTGATATTATTGACAATGCCTTAAAAGTCAGTGAGTTGGCTGGTTGCTCCGGTGGATATGTGCCGCTGCTTTTGATCTTGGATACATCTAGAGAACAGCGCCGTAGCTACATTGTTTTAAGCATTATTGCCATTTAACAGTGACATTTTGGGTTTGGCTAAATAGGGTGGGGCTGTGAGCGCTGGGGAGGGGGTGGTAGGTGATTGTGATTTTGAAGTAAAAAAGAGCGGGCTTTGCCCGCTCTTTCAGCTCTTAAGGCTTACTGCCCCAAGCTAAACAGCTGTGTATTACCACCAGTGGCAACGGTATTAATGGTTTTGGTTTTCTCGGTGGCAAAGCGGAACAGGTAGTGGGGGCCGCCGGCTTTGAAGCCGGTGCCGGATAGGCCCTGGCCGCCGAAGGGGTTTACACCTACTACTGCGCCGACCATATCGCGGTTTACGTAGCAGTTGCCCACGTTCACACGCTTGAATACCGCGTCGGCGCGGCCTTCGATGCGGGAGTGCAGGCCGAAGGTGAGGCCGTAGCCGGTGGCGTTGATGCGGCGGATCACGTCCTCCAGTTCTTCGGCTTTAAAGCGCACCACGTGCAGGAAGGGGCCGAAGACTTCGCGCTTGAGCAGGGAGAAATCTTCAATTTCTACCACTTGCGGGCCGAAGAAGGTGCCTTGGCCGGGTTTTTTGTTTTCGTCGAAGGCAAATAGCGGTTTTGCTTCTTTGGCCATACGTTCCCGGTGGGTTTCCAGCAAGCCCAGGGCTTTCTCGTCGATCACTGGGCCGATATCGGTTTCCAGTTTACTGGGGTCGCCAAGGGTCAATTCTTCGCAGGCACCTTTGAGCATATTGAGCAGGTTATCTGCAATCACGTCCTGCACACACAAAATACGCAGGGCGGAGCAGCGTTGGCCGGCACTCAGGAAGGCAGATTGAATCACGTCGTCCACTACCTGCTCGGGCAGGGCAGTGGAGTCTACGACCATGACATTCTGGCCGCCGGTTTCGGCGATCAGCGGCACGATCGGGCCCTCTTTAGCGGCCAACTGTTGGTTGATCAGACGCGCAGTTTCGGTGGAGCCGGTAAAGGCTACGCCGCCCAGGCGCGGATCTTCGATCAGCAGTTTACCCACGGCGGCGCCGGTACCGGTTATCAGGTGCAGTACCTTGGGGGGAACGCCGGCGTCGAGCATGATACGCACGGCGTGCGCGGCGATGATGGGGGTTTGCTCGGCGGGCTTGGCCAGTACGGCATTACCGGCGGCGAGGGCGGCAACCACTTGGCCGGTAAAGATGGCCAGGGGGAAGTTCCAGGGGCTAATGGCCACAAATACGCCGCGGCCGCCAAGGAACAGTTGGTTCTTTTCACCGGTAGGGCCGGGCAGCTCGGTGGGCTCAGCAAAGTGTTGGCGCGCGGCATTGGCGTAATAGCGGCAGAAGTCTACCGCTTCGCGCACTTCACTAATGCCGTCGTTGAGAGTTCGGCCCGCTTCCAGGCAGATAATGGCTGCCAGTTCGTTGGTTTTCTTCTCATAGAAGTCGGCGATACGATCGAGAATCTCAGCGCGGCTGTTGCCACCCTGTCGGTCCCAGTCGATCTGCGCTTCGGTGGCGGAGGCGTAGGCCCGCTCAATTAAATGTTTGTCGGTATTGGCGGTATGGCCGATTACTTCGCCGCTGGCTGGGTTGTAAACCGGCTCTTCAGACTTGCCCATTACGCCATCAACAATAGGGCCACCGAGGAAGTGCTTGCCCTGTTGTTTTTGTACTTCTTCCAACAGGGGTTCTACTGCGAGTGGGTCGGTCAGTTCTATGCCGTGTGAATTTTTCCGTGGCAGGGCCTCTGCGCCCATATAAATATTCTCCGGTACAGGAATTTGCGGGTGGCGGAGTGGGTTGCAGGCTTCGCTTAAATCGAGGGTATCCTGCACCAGTGCTTCAATGGGTGTGTCTTCATCCATAAAGCGGTTCACAAAGGAGCTGTTGGCGCCGTTCTCCAACAGGCGACGCACCAGGTAGGGCAGCAGGTCGCGGTGGGCACCCACGGGGGCGTAAACCCGCACGGGTACACGCTTGCCGTGTACGGCTTCGATCTGTGCGTAGAGCAGGTGACCCATGCCGTGCAGGCGTTGGAATTCGAAATTGGTGCGCTCGCCGGCCATTTCCAAAATCAGGCCCACGGTATAGGCGTTGTGGGTGGCGAACTGCGGGTAAATCGCTTCTTCCGCGTCCAGCAGTTTTTTTGCACACACTTGGTAGGACAAGTCGGTGTGGCATTTGCGCGTGTACACCGGGTAATCGCTCAAGCCCATTTGTTGGGCGTGCTTGATTTCGCTATCCCAGTAAGCACCTTTAACGAGGCGCACCATCAGCTTGCGGCCGGTGTCGCGGCCCAGGGCAATCAGCCAGTCGGCCACATGGGGGGCACGCTTCTGGTAGGCCTGCAAAACAAAGCCGAGGCCCTGCCAATCTTTCAGTTCCGGGTCGCGGGCCAGGGCTTCAAAAATATCCAGGGAAATATCTAGGCGCTCGGCCTCTTCCGCATCGATATTCAGGCCCATATCGTATTTGGCGGCGGCCACACACAGGCGTTTAACCTGCGGCAGCAGTTCGCCCATTACACGCTCGCGCTGCAATACGCTGTAGCGGGGGTGCAGGGCGGAGAGTTTGATAGAGATGCCGTTAGCTTCGACGACATCGCGTTTACTGTTGTCTTTGCCGATGGCTTCGATGGCCATCATATAGGCGTCGTAATAGCGCTGGGCGTCGGCCATGGTGCGCGCACCTTCGCCGAGCATGTCGAAGGAGAAGCGGGTGCCGGGCAGGTTTTCCTTGGGGCCGCGCTTCAGGGCTTCTTCGATGGTGCGGCCCAATACATATTGGCCGCCCATAATTTTCATGGCCTGCATCATAGAGGTGCGCACCATGGGTTCGCCGATGCGGCTGATCAGGCGCTTCATCCAGTGAGAGGGGCGCTCGGTAATATCCGGGTCCAGCTCGACCACGCTGCCGGTGAGCATCAGCCCCCAGGTAGATGCGTTCACAAACAGAGAATCTGACTGGCCACGATGGCTGGACCAGTTGCCGGAATGCACTTTCTCGGCAATCAGTTTGTCGGCAGTATCAGCATCGGGAACCCTGAGGAGGGATTCCGCTAAGCACATCAGTGCCACGCCTTCTTTATTGGAAAGGCCGAACTGCTGCAGGAAGGCATCGAGAGTACCGCGCTTGCTGCGCTGCTGGCGCGAGTGGCGCACCAGCTCGCGCGAGGTGTTCAGAATTTTCTTGCGCAGGGCGTCACTGGGGCGGGGGGCGGCCAGGAGCTCGCTAACACATTGGTTTTCGTCGGCGTGCAAATACTCGTGTGCCCGCTCTCGGGCATTCTGGAGATCTCCGGCGAAGTTTGTCGACATATCGTCTCCCAAGCTCTATATCTAGGGTCAGAATAAAAGACCGGATTATGTGCGAAAGTGCTTAGAATTAATCGCCATTTTGGCGACGGTTGTGGTTAAATATCACGCCTAAATGCGTGATTGCCAGTAGGGTATTTTGTAATGTCTCGACAGTTGGAAGATCTGGATCGTATCGATCGCCAAATACTGCGGATTCTTCAACGGCATGGCCGCCTGCCAAACGTAGAGTTGGCGCGCCGTGTGAACCTCAGTCCCACCCCCTGCCTGGAGCGGGTCAAGCGCCTCGAGCGAGAGGGCTTTATCCGTGATTATGTGGCGTTGCTGGACCCTCTCAAGGTTCATGCCGGCTTGGTGGTATACATCCAGGTGACGTTGAATAACACCGCTACCGAGGCCCTGGAGGCCTTTAACCAGCATGTGGCAGGCCTTGAGGAAGTGCAGGAATGTCATATGGTGGCCGGCGGCTTTGATTATCTTGTGAAGATTCGCATTAAGGATATGCTGGGTTACCGCCGTTTTCTCGGTGAGAAGCTGGCCTCGGTACCGGGTGTACGGGAAACCCACACCTATGTGGTGATGGAGGAAGTAAAAACAGATACTGCCGTGGCGGTACCTGATCCAGAGCCTAAAGGTAAAACTACCAGGCGCTAGGCCTGCGTTTGAACGGTCAAGGATGGCCGAAACGCTCACCACTTGGCAGATAATAAACAAACAAGGTTGCCGAGACGGTGGGGGAGAGAGCACTCTTAGGTATCTTTCCGGGATAAGCTCGAACAGGGCTACACACCTAAACACTTCCCAGCACCGCAAACCTTTCTATTGATTGCAGATTTCCCAGGGGAAAATGGCGAATTGACAACCAATGTCTGCCAGGATTTTATTATCCTCAACATTATGAGTGAGCGGTGCCCTGTGCCGCCCATCCAACCGCGATAACGATAAAGTAGGTACTGTATGGATTTTTCACTGAGCGAAGAGCAGCAGATGATTCAGGATGCGGCGCGTCAGTTTGCCGAGAGCGAACTGAAGCCCATCGCCGCAGAGCTCGATAAAACCGGTAACCGCGAGTTGATGCTGGCCAAGCTGAAAGCCTTGGCTGAACTGGGTTTTATGGGGATCAATATCGATCCCAACTACGGTGGCACCGGTGCCGGCACCATAGCTTTCAGCCTGGCGATTACCGAGCTCGCCCGCGGCTGCAGTTCCACGGCTACGACCACTTCTGTTACCAATATGGTGGCCGAGGTCATCCAGGCCGTCGGCAATGAAGAGCAGCGACAAAAGTATTTACCCAAGATTTGCAGCGGTGAATATGCCGCGGGTTCCTTTTGCCTGACAGAACCGGGGTCAGGTTCCGATGCCGCAGCCATGCGCACCCGCGCCGTGAAAGACGGTGACGAATATGTGCTCAGTGGCAGCAAACTGTTTATCAGCAGTGCTGAGTTCGCTGGCATTTTTGTAGTTTGGGCAGTAACCGATCCCGAGGCGGCCAAAGGCAAAGGCATTAGTTGCTTCCTGGTGGAGGCTGGCACACCGGGTCTGATTATCGGTAAGGCCGAGGAGAAGATGGGGCAGAAGGCGTCTGTTACCAATGAAGTATCCTTCGACAATTGCAGAATCCCCGCCGCCAATCTGTTGGGTGCAGAGAACCGCGGTTTCCGCATTGCCGCCGGCGAGTTGGCCGGTGGGCGCATTGGTATCGGCTCACTAGCGCTGGGCATCGGTCTTGAGGCATTGGACTGCGCTCGCAGTTACATGCACGAGCGCGAGCAATTCGGCAAGAAGTTGGCGCAATTCCAGGGTTTGCAGTGGCAATTAGCCGATAAATATACCGAGTTGGAAGGTGCTCGTTTGCTGTTGTTACAAGCCGCATGGCAAAAAGATGCCGGTCAGGCATTCGGCCCTGCGGCCTCTATGGGCAAGCTGTTTGCCAGTGAAAAAGCCAATGAAGCCTGCTACCTGGCCCTACAAATTCACGGTGGGGTGGGTTATACCCGCGAGTATCCGCTGGAGCGTATGAGCCGCGATGTACGCATTACCACTATTTACGAGGGAACCAGCGAAATACAACGCCTGATTATCGCCCGGCATCTACTCGATGTGCGTTGATGGATTTATGTAGCCAGTGACTTGTGGCCCTGGGGAGGTGGACTATTTCCGACTTGCCCAGTGCCCCTGGAGCCGCACCTTATAGTGTCCCAGCCAGGACACCCTGGCTGGCCCCGCTCTTCATAGCGGGGCTAGTGACTAACGACCTTCCTCTGCCAGCCTATAATCCTTCCTATTCTCTACAGAAGAGTCTCTTCTTCCACTTTGCTCTCAACCATTATTTTTTACTAATAGGCAGATCCACTACAGGGTTTGGCGCAATTTAATATCGGGTGAGAAAAATGAAAAAAAACCGAGGTGCTATTGCTAGAAATGGCGCTCTGATCTTATTTTTTTTGTTATTCATTCCCAGTTTACTGTTGGCGTACGAGCCAAAGCCTGCCAGCGTAATTACAAAAAAAGCAAATCAGGCGGTACTGAAAGAGTTGCCCTTTGCCAATCGGGAGGATTTTGCCAATGTAAAAAGGGGATTTATTGCCCCACTTTTGAATGACGGTATTATCAAAAATGAAAAAGGTGATCAGGTATGGAACCTGCAGGCCTTCCAATTCGCCAATGACCAACAAGCCCCTGCCACAGCTAACCCCAGTCTCTGGCGCCAGCTTCAGTTAATCTCCCAGGGCGGTCTCTATGAAGTGATACCGCGAATTTACCAGGTGCGCAGTGCGGACCTCTCCAATATCACTTTTATTGAGGGGGATACTGGGGTCATTGTTATGGACCCCTTAATCTCTACGGAAACCGCAAAAGCCGGGTTGGATTTATATCGTGAGCATCGGGGGCATAAACCGATAGTGGCAGTAATTTATACTCACAGCCATGTCGATCATTACGGCGGTGTGCGTGGGGTTGTTAATGAAGAGGAAGTAAAATCTGGCAGGGTGAAAGTGATCGCACCCAAAGATTTTTTAATTGAGGCGGTCAGTGAAAATGTGTTTGCCGGTAATCATATGGCGCGCCGTGCCAGTTTTATGTATGGCAACCTTATACCCAAAGGCCCAATGGGTACTCTGGGATCGGGCTTGGGGCTGGAAACGTCCACAGGTACGGTCACTCTGATTGAGCCTACCGATACGATCAGTAAAACTGGTGAAACAAGAAAAATTGATGGCCTCACGTTTGAGTTTTTGATGGCACCGGGCTCCGAGGCCCCAGCAGAAATGCACTTTTATATTCCCGAATTAAAGGCGCTTACTGCTGCGGAGAATGCCACTCACACACTGCACAACCTTTACACCCTGCGCGGCGCCAAGGTGCGCAATGCCCGAGCCTGGTCCCGCTATCTCAATGAGACACTTCAGCGTTGGGGGGGGCAGGCGGAAGTCCTCTTTGCTCCACACCACTGGCCCACCTGGGGGCCGGAGAAGGTCGTCAACCATTTGAAAAAGCAGCGCGACCTGTATAAGTACCTCAATGACCAGACCCTGCGATTGGCCAATCATGGCTATAACATGGTCCAGACTGCCGAGTTAATGCAGCTACCCCCAGAGCTTTCCCAATACTGGGCCAATCGTGGATATTATGGCAGTGTCAATCACGATACCCGAGCGGTCTGGAATTATTACCTTGGGTTCTTCGATGGAAATCCAGCGCGGCTCTATCCAATGCCACCCACGGCGGCGGGAAAAAAATACGTTCAATATATGGGGGGGGCGGCCAATCTCATAAAGCAAGCCAAGAAAGATTATGAGGCTGGAGAATACCGCTGGGTGGCGGAAGTGCTGGACAAGCTGGTTTCCGCTGAGCCCAACAACCGCGCTGCCCGTGACCTGCTGGCGAATGCGCTGGAACAGATGGGTTACCAACAAGAGAATGGTACCTGGAGGAACTTTTTTTTAAGTGGTGCCAGGGAATTGCGTGATGGTATAGAGCGATTGCCAGTGCCATTAACTGCCAGTGCCGATACCATCCGCAGTATGCCTACGGTGCTTATTTTTGATTATCTGGGAATTCGATTAAATGGGCCCAAGGCCACCGGGAAGCAGATTGCTATTAATATTAGTTTGCCGGACATACAGGAAGCATACTCTCTTGTGCTTGAGAATGGTGTGCTCAACTACGGCCCCCCAATAGAAAAGCCCCAAAGCTTCGTTACTATTAATCGCAATGATCTCAACGATATTATCCTGGGGGCATCCTCTATACAGGAAAAACTGAATGAAGGTGCGGTGAAAATTGATGGGGATGTGGGGCAATTAAAGGTATTGCTTTCCCTTATGGATAAATTTGATTTTTGGTGGAATCTGGTTACTCCAGAACCAATGAATATAAATACTCCAGCGGAACAGCCTTAACCATTTTTCTCTGGCTGATATTAGAAATTATGGGGTTTCATTTTCGTTGGTAACTATAAGTCGGAATGCTTATGAAAAAGGGCACTTTGGCGGAAATGCTTAAAGGATTTGGCTCTATAGAGGAGGTTGCTGGTGGGTTTGAAATAACAAGTCTGCAATCCCTGCGGGTATGGGCGATGGTGGCACTGGTAATGCTTCATAAAGTATTTGTTCTGCCATGGCAGGGGAAAAAGAAAAAACGATTGCTTGATGATCTGGATTCGCTTAAAAACCTGACTGTAACTATTTCTCGAGATAAGCTGGATAGGCCAAAGGAGGGGGGCTGCTTTCTCAATGAAAAAGATTTAGACTTTTTTGAGAAGAATGGTTATCTGCCTCCGTTTCAGGTTATTTCTAAAAGTGAGGCAGAGCAACTTAGGGGTGAGCTACTGGACGAGTTTTCATGTGATTTTCATGGGAAAAATTACATGAGCGAAAAAGTTAAAGACATTGCTGAAAGGCACGATCAGTGGTCGATAGAGGTGGCCGGGCTTTATCAGGCATTGAGAATAAAGTCACTAAGAGCACTATTTCGCAGGCCGCAAATAACAGAGCGCCTAGCTAGCTTGTTGGGTGATGAAGTTATGTGTTGGCGGAGCCAAATGTTTCATAAGTTCCCTGGTGCAAGGGGGACGATATGGCATCAAAATGCTACTTTCCGAGAGACAGGGAAGTATGCCAAGTTACAGCCAAGCCAGAAGATGGACCCAGCTGTTATCCAGTTGAACGCCTGGGTGGCGCTTACAGACTGCACGGAGAAAAATGGTTGTTTGCGTATATTGCCAGGGTCAATGGGCGATGCTCGGATGGATTATCTCTATGGTTATGTTCAGGACAATCAAATCTTTTACTTGTCATTGTTGCCATTTTCTATTTCTCATTTATATGCGTTGCTCAAGATAGCGCTCTATGGAACTATTTTTGTTAAGAGTACACTACTTTTTCGTACAGCAGTTGAGCTGTTAGGTGAGGACTACTTTGATAAGTTTAAAGTTGTTGACCTCCATATGAAGGCTGGTGAATGCCTGATTTTTTCCTCCTTAAATATGCACGCTTCATATCCAAACACCAGTAATGATGATTCACGGTTTTCTGTTGTGGCTCGCTGTACACCAAATCATGTTAGGGTGGCTCCATCAGGAGTTGATGTGTATTCAACGGCAGAAGGGTTAGTTGAATACAAGCTTCCAGACGTACCCAATTTTCAAGTATATGGGACAGATAGTTATGGCTACAATAAAGTAATGGACGATTAAGTTTTCATTCTTGAATTTTGTATAAACTCTCGTTTATTAGCTTAGCGCCTTGCTACTCCACATAAAACTGGGGCATCGCTTAACGGTCCTCTATTGTTTAATGGGTGGCCATATCTTCTGTTATATTAGTGTTAGCTGTTTCTTTTTCTAAGTTTGCGGAAGCCTTTTTTGATTGAAAGGTAAGATAAGCATCCTTAATAGGCTCCTGTAGTAAAATTTTGTAATCTTGTTCGTAATTATTCAGAAGGCGCCACGGATATTTATTACCCTGGCGGGGAAGGGCATGATTTCCTCTTCTGACATAACCGGAACTCAGGCTACTCATCACAGAGTTGTTTTCAGCGCAGGCCTCGTTATCTTCCGCCAAACAAATCTCATACTGATGTTCATCCATATAATTGATTAAACGGCAGATGTAGCGGGCAGAGATATCTGCTTTTAGGGTCCAGGGGGCATTAGTATACCCAAACACCCAAGACATATTGGGGACACCTTCCAAGAGCACAGCTTTATAAGTGAGCTTCTCACTGATGGGTACTTTCTTGCCATCAATACTCAGCTGCATGCCTCCGAGCACTTGGATATTTAATCCGGTAGCTGTAATAATGATATCCGCCTCGATCTGTTGCCCTGATTCCAACTCGATACCCTGTTTGTCAATGGCCTTTATCTCCCCGGTTTCTACTGAGGCTTTGTCTGATTTTATTGCTGCAAAGAAATCATCATCGGGCACTGCGCAAATACGTTGATCCCAGGGGCTGTAGCTCGGTGTGAAGTGACGCATATCAAAGTCGTTGGGTAGGCTTTTGCGAACCCCCCGCAGGAACAGTTTGCGCATAAAATGTGGCCAGCGTTTAGAAGCCTTAAAGAGCCAGCGTTGTATTTTTATATTTCGCCAGCGCGCAAAATTAAACACCCAGGATTTTGGTAGAAACTTTAGTAACAGTGCCGAGAGTTTATCGAACGCGGGTACGGAAATAACATAACTAGGAGAGCGCTGTAACATGGTGACATGCTTGGCTTGATCAGCCAGGGCGGGTACCAGCGTAATAGCGGTGGCACCACTGCCAATCACAACAATTTTTTTGTTTTGGTAATCCAGTTCTTCCGGCCAGTGCTGGGGGTGGATGTAGTCATCCTGAAACTGTTCGGCACCAGGAATTTTTGGGAGATATCCCTGGGAGTGATCGTAATACCCGGTACATGAGATTAAAAACTTACAGCTGTAGTAACAGGGCTTGCCGCTCTGAGTATTGCTTCCCTGCAGAATCCATAGTTCTTTTTGGCTATCCCAGTTGGCGCTGTGGAGGTCGACATTAAAGTGAATATCTCTACTAACTGCATACTCGTTTGCAGTATCAATGAGATATTGGCGGATAGAGGGTCCATCAGCCAATACTTTCAGCCCCGGCCATGGGCGGAAGTCGAAGCCAAAGGTGAACATATCTGAATCCGAACGAATACCTGGGTAGCGGAATAAATCCCAGGTGCCTCCGATTTGAGAGCGACGCTCTAGGATGGCAATTTTCTTGGAGGGGCATTCGCGGCGCAGGTGGCAGGCGGCTCCGATACCGGAAAGCCCGGCTCCAATAATTAGCACATCAAAGTGAAGTGGTTGCAAAATCATCATCCTTTTTGTGTCTTTAGACGCAATAGACTGCGTAGATGTGAAGCTTTTTTATTGCTACATTGCGACAAAAAATTATCTTGAGGCGTCAGCTGGCGCCCTGGAGGAGCAATGGGTAGTTTGATACGAGCCAGTGTGCTTACGGGGTATAGCGAACTGGCATCGGAGCTTGGAGGAGATGCCCGCACATTTCTTACGGAATTTAGTCTTCCTGAGGATATTGTCATATCGGATAGCCGCTTGCTGTCACACTTGGATGTAGCGCGCTTGCTGGAGCTAACCGCCGAGCGGTTACAGTGCGCTGACTTTGCCCTTCGTCTGGCAGCAAGACAGGGGGTCGATCGATTGGGAGGGATTGCGGTGATAGCCTGCAACTCCACTTCGGCCAGAGAGGCGATTCTGGCGGTGGCTAGGTTTATGTCATTGCACAGCCCCGCTATTCACTTGCGGATTGAATCGGTCCCTGGTGGTACTTTAGAGCGCCTGGTATTCGATCAACTCGATCCGGCTTTATCGTGTTTTCACCAGATCCATGAGCAAACCTTGGGGAATGCGCTGGTGATGTTGCAAATGCTGATGGGCGCGAATGTGGCACCGCAGCGAGTCCTGTTGCCACATGCCGCTCTGACCGATCCCGCCGATTACTTTGAATACTTTTCCTGCCCGGTGGAATTCCTTTCCGGTTACTGCGCCATGGAGTACCCGGCACAGCAGCTGGATACTCCGCTCGCTTGTGCCGATCCGGTTACCAAACGGTTGGCCATCAATTATTTAGAGCAGCAGTCTTTTTCTTCTGATGCCTCTCTGAGTACACAGGTTAGGGACTTGATGCGGCAATTGCTGCCTATTGGCCAGTATCAGGTGGGGGTGGTCGCGGCCCACTTAAGCCTGCATCCACGTACTCTGCAGAGACGTCTGGCAGGTGAAGGTCTGCGCTTTGATGCCTTGTTGGACCTGGTGCGTAGGGAGATGGCTGCGGAGTACTTGGCAAATACCGGGCTAGCTCTGGGACAGATTACCGGGCTGCTGGGATATGCGGAGCAGAGCACTTTTCAGCGCGCTTGTCGGCGGTGGTTTTCGGATACGCCGCGTAACTACCGTCGCCGGCTGGCCCCTGCCGATCAATAGTCTGTGGGCTCAACCTCTCCTGGGCGCCAGGTCTTCTCCAGCCAGGGCCCCAGGGGGCCATAGAGTCGCAATATCACAAAAAACCCCTTGCCCGGCACTGTCTCCAGCCAGTTGTGTTCGAAGCCCTTGGGGGCTTGGGGACCAAAGTAGATATCGTAAGAGCCGTCGGAATTTTGTTTGATCCCTTTGCTCTGGCTGCTTACCGAGGGGAATTTCTGGCTTGTCTTGAGCTGTGAGCGGGTCTGGCTGTCGTAGATATTAACGGCCCAGAAAGCGTTGACAGGCACCTCCGGCGGTAAGTGCAGCTTGTACTTCTTGGCGCCATCGAAGGGCTCCTTATTTTCATCGACAAAGGCGATGGCGTAATCAGAGCCCTTGCCGGGCTCAAGGGCAATCATTGCCGGACTTACCCCAGTGTAGGGGTAGAAATAGCTGACCCGAGCATCGCTATTGATGGTTTTGCCATCGGGGCCATTAAAGAAAATATTCTTGCCGGGAAATGCCATTACCCAGGCGCTGTCGGTGCCGGGGTAGATCTTGATATCGGCAAGGGATTTGTCGGTGCGGGGATACCAGACGATAGAGCGGGCGATGCCATTGCCGATGGCAACGGCATCAGTAAGGATCTTGGTCATGCGTTCATCGGGGCTAAACGCTTTGCCTTTTTCGATACCAATAGAGGCAAACAGGCCGCGGGTTTCCGGGTTCAGCATGCCAATCCATTCGTACTGAATGACTTCATTGAGGTGTTTATAAAATTTGTAGTTGTTGGGATGAATGGTATTGAAGGCCTTGCCCGAAGCGCTAATGAACACCATCGGCGGGGGGGTTCCCTTTCTGGAGAGGGGGTAAATCCTGAGGTGGTCTTTGACACTTTGGGCGGCGGCTTCCAATGGCTGTTCCCCTGGTGAGCGCATAAATACCCATACTCGAAAAGAGCGAGGGTAGACGGGAAAATACCCAAAGGGCAGATTGCCTTTGTAGTCTGGCGGAAGAACCAGATATTTACCGCCGCGCCCTTTATCTGGCCCGGAGCGACCAATGTCCTCCACATAGCGGAACCAGGCATCATTAAATGCTCCCGAAACCCCTGGTGGTGAATGCAGCACAGTGGGGCCATCGCGCTTGAGATCCAGAAAGGCGAGGGTGTAAATCGTCGATGTGTTTCCGGTTAGAAATAGAGATTCAGAATTCATCAGCCGATCAAAGATTAAAACCTCATTGGCGGCTTTAGCTCCCAGCTCACGAGCGCCTTTCATTAATCCGTGCACCGAGGCCCCTTGAATGCCTTTTAAGAAGCTATCTACTGCACGCATATGATCCAGGTAGTCGTAGAGTTTCTCTGCCGTATCGGGATAAGGGGCGCCATCGCGAAACTTGAGCAGCCCAATGCTGCTTTCTACTTTATCTGGTGTACTGATGGATTCTACAGACTCCCTACTCACATCAGCGCTTAGGTTAGGATGTAATAGCGCAATGAGGATTAATGGAGTGAGAAAAATCATCCGCGAGGTTATGTTGGATTTTTGCGGCTGGTGGGTGAGCGGCAATGGCCAACTGTTCAATCTCAATTCCTCTTTGATTTTCTATGACAGCTCATAAGACTGATGCAGTAAAAACTCGGGCTGCAAATCACATAAATCATCTTTATCGTTTACAACTTCTGTAGCGAGATGCATTGACCGGAATGCGGTTCAAAAAACTATCGACGCAAGCACATCCTAGGAAATATTTAGTGACTGATGGTTCAGGTTTTTGCGGCGGCTGGAAGCCAATAAATCGGCTTCTGCTTTGCCTATATTGTTTCCAGTGAAACTATTTGTGCCGCATGAAATTAAAAGCCAAGTGAATCCCGCAAGACTCTTCATGATCAAAACCAAGCTTTGGTCTGATTATATTAGCCGCTACTTCTAAAAGCCTTTTTTGGCTTAATTTTCCACCAATTCTTGTTAAGGATTTGGCCATTAGCCTGACGGAAGTGTCGCCAATAACTCCCCAAAGAGCGCACTGGAATGGCTGTGTTGGTTCTGAGCTCGTGGTGCCTGATGCATTTAATGCCGAGAAGCACAGTAAATAATTTTATTGTTAGATGTTTAATGTAACAAAAGGTCAACAACTTAAAGATATAATGTCAATTTTAAAGATTTAGGTTGTTCATGTGGCTATTGGGAGTGGCGAGATACTTTAGAGATAAGCCTCATTAATAATGGAAATAATTTGCACATTAATAACTGATTTGCGGAATTCAAGGTGTCACTAAAAAATAGTTTCCCTTTGCTGCCCACCAATAAAATTATTTTTCTGCTGAATGTCCTGTTCAATAATAATCAAAAGTCAACATAAAAAAAATTTAGGAAATTATGACTTTCCTGAACTGCATGAGCCGGAATGAAAACTTCATCACAGGATTTCAAGATAATGCTTGTCATTATGGAGAGCTCACTTTATAAAATGATCGTGCCATCTAGGTAGCTCCAGTTTCTTTTTTGGGGGGAAGTCGGGAGCTATAGAATAATTTTTAAAAAAAATATTTGGACTAATGATGTTCTCGCTTGCCGACCTGTTCGATAGGGTTATTAGTGGCTTCTGGAGTGGAAGCCTTGAAAATCTGACTGGGGAAAACTTATCAAATCAATGCTGTGAGAGGGCTCTGTCACTTTTGCAGTTGGCCGATACTCCGTTGGTCCATGGAGACAGGCTGGTAATCAGAGCGCAAAACGATATTCCTACAGTGGCAACAATGTTGGCGGCCTGGCACCTCGGTTTGGTGGTGGTTCCCGTCAAGGGTGATGCCTCACAATCCGCAGTGAGTGCAATAGCAAGCGACTGCAATGCCAAGGCCATTGTGGAAGGTGAAAATGTTATTTCGCTGGCTACTTATCGACCGCAGCAGCGATTATTTGAACTCAGCACACCTGTCAGGGTGACAGGTGTTGACCTGGCCCTCATTATCTACACCTCGGGAAGTACCGGTAAGCCAAAGGGCATAATGCTCACCCACCAGAATGTGCTTACTTCTCTGGATTCACTCTCGCAGTATCTTCGCTTGGCTGAGACGGATCGCATACTCTGCCTTTCACCATTGTCATTTGATTACGGTTTATACCAGGTGTTGTTTGCCCTCAAAACGGGGTGCTCAACAATTCTTTACGATAAAACGTTCAACCCTCTTCATGCTTTGAAAGTAATATCTGATCAGAAAATTTCAGTGTTACCCATTGTTCCGGCGATGGGGGCTTCCTTGGCGAAAATTTTGACACTGGTAAAACCTGATCTTTCTGTACTTCGCGCTTTAACCAATACTGGTGGGCACCTACCTGAGTATGTCATTCGCACTTGGAAAGAATATTGTCCGGCGCTCGATGTTTTCTCAATGTATGGTCTCACTGAGTGTAAAAGGGCCCTTTATCTGGAACCGGAACTTTGGGAGCAGAAGATGGGGTCTGTGGGTAAGCCTATTCCCGGCCTAGATGCTCGAATTTTTCTGATGGATGCCGGTACCAACGCCTATAGAGAGGCCGAGGCCAATGAAATTGGTGAGCTTTTCGTGCGTGGCTCCGGAGTTATGCAGGCATATTACGATCCCTGTGCTCAAGGGGGGGCACAAATCTTTAATGGTCTGTACCGGGATGATAACTGGCTTGCTACTGGCGATTTATTTAGTCGGGACCAGGAGGGTTTCTATTACTTCAGGGGGCGCTCCAAGGATCTGATCAAGCAAGCAGGTTTTTGCCTTTTCCCCAAAGATTTGGAAGCCGTAATTGATACATGCCCGTTGGTACACCTCAGTGTAGTGCTCGGTTCTTTAGATAAGTTTCAAAATGAGGTTGCGGTTTGTGTAGTTGAACTGCAGGAAAACACGCCCGAAAATCAACAGCAGCTCAAAGTGTGGTTGAAAGAGAATCTGGATGCTGATTACACTCCGAGGGAAGTGCGATTTGTTGAATCAATCGACCTAACAGCAAACGGCAAAATTGATAAGAAAAAACTTGAACAAGAGCTTCAAGCATGAGTTTTCTCAGTTGGAAATACTGAGACTATTTGGTCGGCGGGCAGCGTACTAGCTTATTAATAAATAATATTTTAGACCGGTAAGTCGTAAATACGGCTGAAATATTTGTGCCCTATATAAGAATGAATTTAAATTTATCCTGGTGATATCATGAAAGCTTCATTGGAAAAGCTCGTTGCCCAGCTGAGCCAGCAAAGGCAACACTTTTCAACACCGTGCTATGTCTACTCCCTAAAAGATATTGCCGATAACTACCAAAAACTGAAAGGCCGCCTGGGAACATCTCTCATATATTCCCTAAAGGCGAATAGCTGCCTTGATCTTGTCGTACGTAGTGGTCATGTTTTTGAAGATGGAGTTGAAATTGCCTCTGTGGGGGAGTTGAATCTTCTCCCTCGAGGTGAAAGCCCTCGCTATATCAATAACCCTTCCGCAGATAAAAGTTTCCTCAGAGCGGCAATTGCAAGTAAGTGCACACTGGTGATCGATAATCTATCCCAGTTAGAAATCGTTAAGGAGTTTCAGGGGAAGCGTCCGATTAATCCGCTGATACTTCGTTTGAACCCCAGTACCTTGGATCAATTTGAGAAGGCTCCGGTAACCACGAGAAGAGACCACTTTGGCTTTGGTTGGAGTGATGTTGAAACGGCCTTGGCATTCTGTAAAAAACATGAGTTGAAAGTTGCTGGATTCCATGTGTTCCGAGGATCCTATAATTTCGCAAAGCTCGCTTTTAATACTGCGCAAGCAGCTTTGCAAATAGTTGAGAAATTTGAGAGGGAGCTAGGCTATGCCATTGATTTAGTTAACCTTGGCGGTGGCTTTGATCTGAATTGGGAAAGTATTGATTTTAATTTTGAACAATATAGGGAATTACTTGGTGAATTTCCCTCTCACATAAAAATCGCCCACGAAAGTGGGCGTGCTCTGGTTGCCAGTGCGGGATATTTTGTAACTCAGATTCGCTACGTGAAATCGATAGAAGGGCAGCAGTACGGAATCTGTGATGGCGGCATGGCGCAGAACTTTCTTTTAGCGAAAACGGAAAGTACTTTTAAACGCTTCAGTCAGCCACTGATATTGCGTGGCGATGAAATATTGGAATTTGAGAGCAGTACAGAGAGCTGTTTGCTGGTAGGTACTTCCTGTAACAAGGAAGATGTGATCGGTGAAATAAAAGGCGGGCCTGTACAGCCTGGCGACCTGGCTGTTTTCAGCAATTGCGGAGCCTATAACGCGAGCTATACCGTTGCTCCATTCCTGAGTTTACCTTCTGCTAAATCCTACCTCATGGAGTAACTTATGGAACTGCAATCTATTGCCGGCAGCTTTGTAATCAATCAGCTTTCTTCCGTTTCTCCAGTGCCAGCTTCACTGCAAGGGCTTCTTGAGGAGGCCTGTGTGCGTCTGTTCGATGCTTCAATGATCATTGAAGACCCTCTGACAGAGCCTGCCCCTCTTCGAGAGCCATCGGTCAAGCAGCCACTAGAACAATTTGAACAAACTTTTGTTATTGATCAAATTATTGACAAGGTGCGCGATGAGGGGTTGGCCCACCATTTCCATGAAATGATAGGACTGTTTGGTTCCATCATGATGAGTCTGACGGCGACTGAAGATCAGCTGGCTCAAGTGAATAACTGGGTGGAGCAGGGGATTTTTGGTCACTTCTTGATGACAGACCCCGGTGGCCCAAGCCTGCAGAGCTGGAAGACTGAGATACAGGATGATGATGGTGTTTTGCAGCTTAATATCAATAAAATTCATGGTATAGAGGCACAAAAGCTAGGGTTTGCCATGGTTGTTGCCAAACAGGCAGCAAGGCCATTCCCAGTTACATTGATGCTGCCTCCTGAACTCTGTGCTGAATTGAAGCAGTCATCTGTTGGTGAGCCCTTCCTGGATGGCAAGCTGCAACTGGGGAACTGCCGTGGTCGTGTCTCAGTTACTAAAGAGATGCTGCTTAGCAAAGGTGGTCTAGGGAGTGTTAATCGCTTCCTGACACTTGTGCGTCCCCGTTTTGTGAAGTCTCTGATGCACTTTGTGCTTTGGTTACGAGATCAAGGGGAGGTTGAGTTGTCTGTTGCGGATCAGGAGATTGTCGAGTATCTGATTTATCTCTGTAATGAGCAAACCTCGGCCACCATCTTCTCAATGCATAGTGTGAATAGAGTGCTGGCAACAAAATTTGCCAGTAACGAATTACTTTTGCACTTGGTATCTTCGGGTAAGGTACAAAGCAAAACTCGCCAGCGGGATTTGCTGGCGTTCACCAAGATGGAAGGAAGTTCCTACCGCTGCTTTTTCGAGATTTATAGTAAGGCGAAAGGGCATCGGCTATGAGCTTATACCTGAAGTCAGCGGCATTTACCCCCATAGAAAATATTACTTTTGCAGAGAGTGGAGGCTTGCAAGAAGCCTTCGCACAAATCGGTGAAATTATATCTGAACAGAGTGCTCGTGTAACAGAGGTTATTCCAGAGGAGGTAAGGGCTGAGATTAACCGACACTTTCTTTGTTCAACCATGATTGAGCTACCTTTTACGACTGGGGCCGTTAATACGGACGATTTAAACTCTCTGAAAAATCGACCAAGTATTCCTGTGACCAGTTTTGTGAACACTTATGAGTGTGCATCCTGGGGTTACAGCCTGCGCTATTACTTGCGACAAAATCCAGCTGTACGTTATGTACTAGTCAGTATTCTGGATGCCAATGTGCTGGATTTAAGCTTTTGGCAGAGTAATGAAAATTGGGGCAAGAGCGGCTTTGGTTTATGCACATTGCTCTTGGAAGTCGACTCATTCAGAGTGGAAGATATTACAGCCGGTTGTGCGGTTACCTATAACACAACACCAGAGTTTGCAACAATTATCAGAAAGATGGCCAGTGCTGGGAAGGATCTAACTTTATCTTTGCCATTTTTCCCAGAAAACATACGACAAATATTTACCCGTTTACTCAGTAGTTTCCAGCAGCTTCCCGATCTTCATGAAAGGTGGGGGCACTGTTTTGGTAGTGATCCCTGGTTAAACATTATTAGCCACGGAGTTGAGGGTAGATTCCAAGAGGAAGAGAAGCTATTGGTATGTTCTATTGCTCTCAATGGCTATTACTGTACGGCTGAAGTTAGGGTTGACCAGGGTAGCACTTTTTACTTGGCGGAGGCGGTATGAGTAAAGTGATAGAGCTTTCCAGTAGGTTACTGCGCAATCCCTATCCGCAAACCCCTAAACTCTGCGCAGCCCAGACATTGCCCTTGAAAGGTGAATCCGATTTTCTAGCAATTTCTCAGTTACCGGTGGGTACAACTCCAGTACTTTTAAGCTTTGCTGAGCACTATCAACTCTTGGTTGAGCTATTGGAGTGCTTGGATCAATCTGGGGTTCTGATCGAAACAATCTTGATGAGAATGCAGATGCCTGCTGGTGGAAGAATGCCAAAAGTATTTCTACATGAGCGCGTCTTAATGTTGCAGGATATTCAGGCTGAGGAATATATCTTACAAAGGGAGGGCAAACCGTATCTGGTTATTGAGGATAACTTGGTACGACACCCTCTGGAAGCAGGCAATAATAGTATTCACATCAGGATATCTGCTACAGAGAACTGTGAGAAATTAGTTTCTTTATACTCTGAAAAATTATTGGAATTAGGTTTTGGTGCCATTGAAAAAATGGCCAGGGAAGGAACCGCATAAAATGTATATAAGAAGCCTCTGGGTTGATCATAAAGGGGAAACAGAGCAACTGTTGAACTCCCTAAACCATTACCTTTCGGGATTGGATTATATCCCAGAGCTTGTATATATCGTTTCAGCCGGCGAGGCTAATGTGTTATTGGAGCGGCCGGTTGTTGAGTTTCTAGTTCAGCTGGAAGAGGCTGGGCATAACATTCAATTTGTAGGTAGTGCATGTACCAGTTTTCATGCTGCGCTTTTAAGTTATTCCAAACGTCATGAAGAAGACGCCCTAGTTATAAATTTAGAGCTGGGTAAAGAGCGGCAGCAGGAATGCCTGGATGCCCTGGGTATAGGAATAAAGCCTGGGCAGGACGGTTTGGATGTGATTACAGGAGTGGCAGTTTCCTGGTTATGTAGGCATTACCAAGAACGGAGTTTATGCCAAATTTCCAGTTGTGATATTTTATCGCAAGCGCCATCACTCAATGGGGCGCCTGAGCTGGTGCAAAACCTCAAGAAATTAATGGCGACTGATCTGGACAATTCCTGCCGTGTAGTGTCCTTTGATATTCAATCTCGCTGGGCGAAAGGATTGCTGAAAGGCTTTTCTCATGAGGATAAAACTCATTGGCTGCCTAGTGTTGAGCTTGATGGGCTTCACTATCTTAGTATTAAGCCTCTTGCGGAGATTGATAAATATTGTTTGAGAGACGAAATTGAAGGTCTCTGGATAATCACTCTTGGTGGCGGTGGTAGGGCTGGTTGCCTCCGGGTACACAGAACCCCACAAGCAAATGGACAGCTGCTTTCCCGTCTGGTGAACACAGAGACCGTTTCTCTTGAAGAGGCTTATCAGGGTTTTAATGCAGCACAAAGTCTCGAAGATGCATACGGCCAGGATCACCTTCCTCATGTTCGCGGCGCCATGATTTATCCCCAGAAAAAATACCGGGGAAGACATAATCAAATATTTCACTGGGTGCTGGGTTCCGGCAGCTGGCGGTCACTCTTGGAAAATCAAGGAGCCAAACATGGGTAGAAATATCTATAAGTCTGATTTGCGGGAATTTAAATTTCTTATTGAAGACCAGTTTCATCAGGCCAAAACACTATTTGAGCACCCACGCTATAGTGATTGCTCTGCTGAAATCGTAGATGATGTTCTGCAGCGTGCGAAAAAATTTGCTACTGAGGTATTGGGACCAGGTTATCAAGAGGCTGATGAACAAAGTTGCCACTTGGTTGATGGCAAGGTACAGCTGCCTTCCTCTTTTCCGGAGATGTGGAGTCGTTTTAAAGAGGAATGGGGAGACTTATCTTCTAGCAGTGGCGGTCAGGTAACCGATCTTCCGCCCTTTATAATGCAAATGCTGTTAGAAATGTTTATGGGGGCCAACCCCAGCTTTATGACCTATGGTGGTTTTTGTTTGCCATCTTCTACCCTGGTAGAAAAATATGGTTCAGAAATTCAAAAAGCACTATTTAAGGACAAATTGGCTACTTCTGAGTGGACTTCTTGCCTTTGTTTGACTGAGCCACAGGCTGGCAGTGATGTTTCCCTGGTCGATACCAAGGCCGCGCGGCAAGCAGACGGTACCTATTTACTCACCGGTGAAAAGTACCTAATCAGTGCTGGTATGCACGACCTAACAGATAATACCTTGTACTTTGTGATGGGTAGAGGGGAGAAGAGTGGCTCGGGAACCTATGGCTTGTCTTGCTTTATCGTACCCAAATACTGGGTTGAAGAAGATGGCAGCCTAGGAGAGTTTAATCATGTTGAATGTATCTCCCTTGCTGACAAAATGGGTTTTAAAGGTTGTGCCAATACTCACCTTACCTTCGGCAAGAATGGCCAATGCCGTGCATATTTACTAGGTGATCGGGAAAATGTTGGATTATTGCAGTTCTTGACCCTGATGAATCAGGCAAGAATTAGCACAGGGGTTTATGCCCTGGGAATGGCTTCCTCGGCTTACTACAACGCTCTAGCCTATGCCAGTAAACGCATTCAGGGTAAACGTTTTCATGAAAGCTTCAGCGCTACGGCAAGCAGGGTCAATATTGTTGAGCATGTAGATGTGCAGCGCATGTTACTGGAAATGAAATCCAAGGTTGAGGGCTGCAGGGCCTTGATTGCCAAGCTGACCCTATCTGAAAGCTTACTCAAGACATTCGAGGGGGATGAGGCTAAGAAAACTGAGGCTACCTATCATCAGGGGCTGGTAAATCTGCTGACTCCCGTGGTGAAAGCCTATATCAGTGATCAGGCATGGCGCATTTGTGAACTGGCCATTCAGACCTGTGGTGGCCAGGGTTACCTGAAAGAATTGGGTATTGAGCAGTATGCTCGGGATATCAAGGTACTCGCCATTTGGGAAGGAACTAATTATATCCAGAGCCAGGATCTTATCCGAGATAAGTTAGGGCTGGGCAACTCCAGCAAGCTGTTTCAAATTTATAAGAGTGAGTTTGAATCATTTATTAATAGAGCGGGTGATTTCCCCAATTTCAAAACCGAATTTAGCCGCCTTCAAGAATCCTTTGAGCACTTGGAGACTGTCCTGAAAACCGTACATGTGTGGGTCAGGACCAAAGAGATGTTCAAAATCCCGGCTTACAGTACTCGTATTCTGCACATGATGGGTGACATTACTCTTGCCTGGTTGTTGTTGGAAGCTGCCTGTAGTGCATCCAGTCGCCTGAGTAAAGGAGAGGGGGATAAAGCTTTCTACGGGTCGAAGATCACTAGCGCTAAATTCTTTATCAGGAATGAATTACCAAGAACCAAGATGGTGATGGACATTATTCAGGATCATGATTCATTTTGTCAGGTTGACTCTCCCGTATGGGATTCTCTTCTCACTGGGGTGGAATCGCTGTGATGAATGCTTTCGATCAAATACAAAAAGAATATGACGTTGTCATCATTGGCGGTGGCTGGGCCGGCTTGACTCTGGCTCGGCAAATTAGACGCGGTGGCCAGGATGTTTCAATTTTGGTTGTAGAAGCCAGTGATAGTTTCCGTGCAAAAGTGGGGGAAGCTACTGTTGAGATGACCGGCCATTACTTTATGAAGCGGTTGGGCTTGGTTAATTATCTTTATAGGAACCACCTTCCGAAAAACGGTTTGCGCTTTTTCTTTGATAAACCTGATCACAGCTTGTCTCTAACCGAAATGAGTGAGCACGGAACTACTAGTATTCCGCCTCATCCAGCTTTCCAGCTTGACAGAGCTCGCTTGGAGGCGGACCTGGTTGAAATGAACCGGGAAGATGGTATTCAAGTTCTGATGGGTGTGAAAGCCAAGGGCCTCAGTATTGAGTCTGACGATAACCGTCATTCCGTTCTGCTGTCTGTGGCTGATTGCAAGACTGAGATTGCAGCCCGCTGGTTGGTGGATTGTAGTGGGCGCAATCGCTTTGCAAAGAAACATAAAAAGTTAACACGCCAGGAGAATGTACCCGAGCACTTCTCTTCTTGGGGACGCTTCAAGAATATCCTGGATATTGACTCCATGGGAGATGAATCTTGGAGAAAACGGGCTTTTGGCCGTTTCTTATCTACCAATCATTTTTCCGGAGATGGCTATTGGGTGTGGTTTATTCCACTGAGTGGTGGCTACACCAGTGTCGGAATTGTCGGTGAAAAGGATAAGTTTGAAAAACCACCCACCAAGCGTGAAAGCTTCCTGGAATTCCTGATGAATTATCAGGCAATTTCAGAATTGTTAGATGGCGCTGAGCTGGTGGATTTTGAAGCTTGGGGGCAGCTTGCCTATCGTGCGGATGAATTTATTTTCCCCGATCGTTGGGCCACCTCTGGTTTTGCCTCTATGTTTCTTGATCCCCTGTTCAGTGGTGGTGGCGATATGATCGCTTTATTTAATGATCATATCTGTAAATATATCCTGATGGATCTCGCTGAACCTGATAGAGACAAAGCCCAGAATATACTGAATCAGGAGCTAGCCATTGCGAATCAGACCGTAAAAGAGTTTTATCAAGGCCTCTATGCTCATGTGGCCAATGTATACCCGGTTATTGATTCTGCTGAGCTCTGCTCACCTCTGTTGGCATACAACACTGCTGCTTATTTTCTTGAAATCGCCTGGGACTATATGTCAGGCAGCTACCTGGATCAGGAGTACTGGCAGCGTAAAAGTTACCTGCGCCGAGGTTATATGGCATTGGAGCTTATATTGCAGAGGCAGTTGATAGATACCGCGAAAGTTCTTAAATCGGAAGATCGTTATTACCGTAGGAATGATGAAGGATTTTTTGAGTCTGGAGCGGATCATTACAAGTATTTTGTCTACCTGATGGGCACTGCTGGTCGGGATGGTTGGCGCATTGATTTAAGGGTAAAGCTGTGGGTTGAGATATTTCTCAAGGTGATTGAGGCCAAATTGGATTTCCCTGGGCTAGCTAACAAAATGGTAGTTCAGCAAAGTATATTGTTGCCGGATTTATTGGGGAGGCCCAATTTAAGTACTGCCGACAAGGGGTGGTTGCTGGAGAAAATTTCTGAAAAATTCTCAGAAATACTCTCAGATGAGGCGGAGCGCCCTGTTCAAGTTAGAGTGACGGAAGACTCTTTCCATACGGAAGCGCTGGAAATTAAGGATTCTTCGGGAGAGCTAACTATAGATGAGCTTGACAAGCTCGCTAAAAAAGCCAAATCGCTATGGTCTCAAAATCAGGAATACATTGCGATGCCAGGTATGGTACCGGTTTTCTTGGCGTTTGCACGTAGCCAACCCGACAGCATTATGGATTCTGTAATTGATCAGAGAAAAGCTATGGGAATGGATCAACAAGCCTCAGAAAGTCCTGTAGTGGAGGCGGTGTGATTCAAGAGTTTTTCAAAGCGCGTGATAGTAAGAATCTGGCATTTCGCTGGCTGCCAGCAGAAGATACAGAGACCGCGCTTATATGTATGCACGGCAGCACTTTTAGCAGTCAGTGGTATTTAATGTTTGGGCGAATGCTACACAAACAGGGAATGTCCATTTGCTTACCGGATTGGCGAGGGCATGGGAAAAGTGAGGGGCGTCCTGGAGATCTGGATTATCCGAACCAATTACAGGATGATCTGCAGGATCTGATAGCGCACCTCAAGGAGAGAGGAGTTCGCCGTTTTGTACTCGGTGGGCATAGCGCCGGCTCTCTTGCCTCTCTGAGATACCTCGGAATATATGGTACCAAGGACATCGTGGGTTTTTTTGCTATAGCACCACCGCTAACCCAGGCAGAAGAAACTCGAAAGTATGATATTGCCACTTCAGGACTTGAGTACTTTATCCGCTATTTTCGTAAACGGCGACACAGCAGACCAATGGCGGGCCCAGAGCAGCAAAATTTGCCCAAAATAAATCTTTGGAAATATTGGCTGGCGATGCTTATTCCTGCATTCAGGCGGATGCCTGTTTTAAGCTTCCCTCCAGTAGGTTCAGCTGCTGGTAATCAGGGTAGGGTACTTGATTGTAGCTTCAACTTACTTAGTGCTTACACTATTAAGAGATATACCGATCTATTCGCCAGTATTGATATCCCGTGTCATATCACCGTGGGCCAGTACGATGAAGTAGTCGATGCACATACCTTATATACGGTAATGAATTGGTATATCTCACCTAAAGTAGAATCCTATTTAACTGAGATTCCCAATGCTACCCATATGTCAGCTATCTCAGCTTCGGCTAAACCGATCTCCAGCTGGCTCGATAAGGTGGTAGATAGGCGATTGGAGGCTGCTTTGTGAAACAAATGGTTTATGATATTTCTGGGGTAAAGCCTGTAACACTAGCAGTGGGTGCGGAGTTCTCTGTGTTGGACTTATACCCCGATAAATATAAAAAATTATTGAGCACATCAGAGGTTAAGCATAAGGGTGTTATCCAGAGAAGTGATCGCAATTGCTTTCACATTAAAGTTGCAGATTTGTTCAATTTGCCCCTGTATTACTTTACCCTGAATGAGCAACTGTTCATCAGTGCGAAATTGTCCTCATTTTTGGCCGTAGGTGCAGATAAAGTCGATCTGAACTATTTGGTTGAGCTTGAATATTTCGGTTTTCCTACTGAAAGAAAAAGCCTGCTGGAAAATGTCAGAATGATTTTTCCGGGTGATGAGGTGACGATCACAGCTGAGTCATTAATCTGGCTGGATGATACTCTTGCTACAGAACCTAATTTGAAGGCTGCTTTGGTAAAGCCTCAAAGCAGAGGGGAGGCCTTATACAATCTTCTCCCCATGGTGGCTTCACAATTATTTACACCTTTCGATCATGTGTTCTTTGCTCAAGTGTTTGAGCAAGTAGAAGCTTGTGAAGAGCTTTTGTGCGAAATTAGTAAAAATAGCCTGCCGCGAAAATTTGGGTTTAATCGTCAAAGGTCAGATATCTTTAAAGCGGCGCACAAGTCCAGAAAGGTTGAAGGTATTGATCTGAAAAACTATGTTAGAGAGATTAATGATCAGCTTGAATTGAGCTGGGAAGCTTCTGGTAAGGAACAGGATAGGGATGTCTACCTGGCAGAGTATTTGTATCATCCTTTTATTCTTTTTCATCTGAATATTCTGGCTGCAGAGTTAGGTAAGGAGGTCAGGCTTGTCGACGAGAGTAATTTGAAAGAAAAGGGTGGCCTGAATCAAATTTTCTCTTTGGATGACAGCCCTATAGTTAATGTTTATGAGTCTTTTCAGAGGGTGTTTTTTTACGGAAACCGATGGCTTTCACGCATCTGGTTTTTTATACCCCCTATGATTAGCGCCAAGATTATTAAGCGGCAACAGAAATACTCTGAAGGTGAGCAGCATGTATGTATATATGCTTTGACCCTAGATTATTTGTTGCGATTCTATCCCTTGAAAGTTGGTAATGTAACTGGAGATTAGGTATGTCTACAGCAGTCGTAGAGAGCAAAGTACAGGAACTCTGTGAGCAGATCGCTCTTATGCTCAATGTTGATTCTGTTGATGCGGATACCCCTATTGCTGAGTTGGGTGTGGATTCACTCAATATTGTTGAAGTGATATTGATTTGTGAACAGCTTTATCCTGGTGTGATGAGCCCAGAAAATCTGGTTTTTGATGAGCACACTACCCTAAAGGAAATGGATACACAGTTGCTCGAAAATTCAGCTGAGATTTAAATCTTTTTTAGGGGGTAGCCCATGTTTAAGAAAATGCTAACAATATTAATAAGTAGTCTTCTGATTGGTAACATTATTGCCTGGTTTTCAGGGGCTGCTCCCATTGACTTCAAAAAGATAGACTATAGCAAAACTGAATTTGAACAATTGGAGTTTCTGACAGCTGAGCTGGATCAGAATCAATCTGACCCTGAATTAATGTTGCAACTTGGGCAGCTGTACAGCTACCACAATGAAATAGATAGAGCGGATAATTTACTGGCTACCGCCTACCAACAAGATCCTGAAAATATGCTGATTAAAGCAGCCTATTTTTCCAATGAAGGTAAGTTGGCTGGTGCCATGTTCGATCCGGCCATGGGGTTATATAAACTTTATCGTCTGCGTCAAGCGATGAATCAAGTGGATGAAGCGGCGCTACAAGCTAGCTCTGACTTTAATGTGCGACTGGTTCGGCTGCTCACTTTTTCTTTTGTTGGTGAAGTTAGCGGTCACTTTGACAGAGTGTTTGAAGATGAAGACTGGTTCATAGCTCTGATAGAAAAAGATAAAGATGCTTTACCTGGGGAAGTCAAACAACTTGTGTATCTGGCTCTCGCTAATGCCTACAGGATTAAAGGGTTGGATAATAGTAATGAACTTAATATAGCTCTGGATTATTACCAGAAAGCAGAAAGTTTGGCTGAATGTCCTTCTACCATGCTGGATGCCTGTGAGCAGTTGAGTCAAATGGTTATTACTTTGGGCGAAGCCTAATGTTGGTTGAATTGCGCAATGTATCTAAACGCTATGCCATGGGTGATATCTGGGTAGACGCCCTAAAAGATATCACTCTTTCCTTGGGAAAAGGCGAATTTCTCGCTGTGAAGGGGCCTAGCGGTAGTGGTAAGAGTACTTTGCTTAATATTTTGTCGGCTCTTGATCAGTGCGATTCCGGCACTGTTCAGGTTGGCGGTGTCAATATCGGTAAATTGGGAGAGCACAAGCGTTCAAAATTCCGAAACCGGCACATTGGCATTGTATTTCAGTCCTTTAATTTGATACCAGTGCTTACTGCCCTGGAAAATGTGATGTATCCACTGACTCTCAGGGGAGTGAAGGATGCCAAAGCAAGGGCTCTGCAGGCACTGAAAGATGTAGGCCTTGAAAAGCAGGCTGGGCAAAGACCAACCCAGTTATCGGGGGGGCAGATGCAGCGGGTAGCTATAGCCAGGGCGATTGTCACACGGCCTGATATTGTATTAGCAGATGAGCCTACGGCAAATCTGGACTCGAAAACCTCAGAAACGATCATGGCGCTGATACAGAAGTTGAATAGAGAGCAGGGCATAACCTTTGTTATTTCAACACATGACGATTATGTAACTAGCCTGGCATCCAGAGTGATTACTATTTTAGATGGAGAGTTAGTGAGTGATCGCCTTAGTGGTGACGTTCTGGCCAATGGGTATGATAAATCCAGTATTACAAGTTCGGGGGTTGAGGTATGAAAATACTTAGCACACAGGATTTTCTGAAGGTACTTACAGTTTTCTTTTTTCTGTTTGTCAGCCTTCCAAAGGTGATTGCTAAGGAGTACACACCCCCTTCAGAGATCCCCTCTTCTAACCTCGAGAGAGTTCGCCTGGTTGAAGATTTAAATGAAGAATCCACACCAGAACAAAAGAAAATTGCGTATTTGGCCGAATTGGCATTGCTGACTTCCTCAGGGGATACACGAGTTGAACAAGTGGAATCCCTGGAACAAAAAATGACCAAATTGAAGAGCACGCTGAACAATGATCCAGAGTTGAGTGCCGCTCTAGGATCGGCAATTTCCTTTCGATCTAGTTTCTATCTCGATCAATTAGCAAAGCTATCCTTATTTTCAAGGCGGGGAAATCGCATGATGGATAGGGCAGTAAAGCAGGCCCCTTTCAATCTTGGGGCAAGATTGCAGAGGGGCATCAGCTGCGCAAATATGCCGGCCTTCTTGAAACGGGCCCGCTATGCAGTAGAAGACCTGGAGTTAGTTCAACAAAAAATTGGTGGTAAGTACGGTGATGAGTTCCAGGCATTTGTCGACTACTACCTTGCACAGGCCTATGAACGTAATGATCAGGCAGATAAAGCCAGAGAACTCTGGACAAGGTTGACAGCTTCAGAAACCGAATGGGCGAAAAAATCTCGCCTGGCCCTGGAGAAACTTTAGTTATGACTCTGGGTTGGAAGGTAGCGCTGTTAAATATTCTTAGAAACGGTCGACGCAGTATAATCACCCTTGCGGCGGTTATTTTTGGCTGTACCAGCTTGATTGTGTTCGGTGGTTTTGTTCAGTCCATGTACGATGGCATGCGTGAAAGCATGATTCGATCGCAGCTAGGGCATATCCAGATTTATGCCGATGGCTACAACCAATATGGTAAAGCCGAGCCAGAAAAGTACCTGATTCCCTCTGCCAGCTTAGAGCAGATTACCCAGCTAATTGAAGAGAAGAGCCAGGCTTTGGTTGTTGCACCGCGACTGAATTTTAATGGTCTTCTGAGTGATGGGAAGCAGTCAATTGCAATATCGGGTATTGGTATCGATGCTGAAAAAGAGGTACTACTTTCCTCTGCAATCCATATTGTAGAAGGTGAAGATCTATTTCCTGAGGATGTTGCTGCTGCGCATTTGGGAGAGGGGTTGTTCAACTCCCTGGACGCTCAGGTAGGGGACTACCTAACATTGCTTGCAAGCACCCAGGATGGAGCAATAAATGCGGTAGATATTCAGATAGCCGGTGTGGTGACCACTGGCGTGAAGGAATTGGATGATCGCTTACTCAGAGTCAATTTGCCACTTGCGCAGGAATTACTTTATACCTCGGATCTAACCCGGCTGGTTGTATTGCTTGAAGAAACTGAACAAACCGATCTAGCTGTAGACGCCTTGCGTAAGGCATTTAAGCAACAGAATCTAGGGCTGGAATTAAGAAGCTGGTGGGACTTGGCGGCTTATTATCATCAGGTTGTTGGCCTATTTAATGGAGTGTTTGGTTTTATCACCGTAATTGTCCTGGTGATTGTAGCTCTAAGCATATCCAATACCATGTTGATGGCTGTGATGGAGCGCACCCGAGAGATCGGGACGATTCGAGCCATGGGCGGGACACCTACGCAGGTAGTCGGCTTAATTCTTTTAGAATCTGTTTTTTTAGGTATTATCGGTAGCGTCTTAGGATTGCTTATCGGAATTCTTGCGGCAAAGGGCATTACTTATGCCGAATGGATGATGCCGCGGCCGCCGGGCAGTACTCAGGATTACCCGATAAGGGTATTTGTGGTTAATGAGATTCTTATCAAAACCTTTGCCTTGGGTTTTTTGGTCTCCTTAATTTCTAGTGTTTATCCAGCAGTAAAAGCTTCCAGAATACCGGTAGTGAATGCGTTGAGATTCACTTGACGGTAATGCAATAGGTTTATAGGTGTAGGGTAAAAAGATGAAAAGAAGCCGTTTTATTTTTTTTGTTGGGTTTTTATTCTCCCTAGTCGTGCCAGCAGTGGCTGAGGTAACGGCTGAATCCCTGGTGAATCGATTAGATGAAGTTAGGGGGTATAAGGATCAAGGATTTGTTTTTAATATTACTAATATAAGCTATAAGAAAGATAAAGAACCTCGAACTAATACGCTTAGTGTTAAAGTGTTTAACGATAAGTCTTTGATTCACTTTGAATCTCCCGCCCGTGAAAAGGGGAGGGCCATGTTAAAGGAAGGTAACAATATGTGGCTCTATATTCCCGGAACTCGCCGAGTTATTCGTATTGCACCGTCTCAGCGACTGATCGGGGAAACCAGTAATGGAGATGTCGTTGGGACTAATTTCTCCAGAGACTATCGTGCAGAAATTATTGGAGAAGAAACCCTCGAAGGGCAGGGTTATTGGTTGCTAGAGTTAACTTCAGTGGCTTCCGGTGTGGCTTATGCAAAAGTGAAAGTGTGGATGGGAAAGTCAGAAGGAAACCAACCCTTTAAGAGCGAATTCTATTCCCGGTCAGATCGCCTACTGAAAACAGCTTTTTACAAAGAATATAAAACCTTTGGCGATGAATTGAAATTACATAAGCTCCTTCTCGTGGATGCCCTGTTGCAGGAAAACTATACCTGGATGAAATTCGATGATTACCGTCTCAAGGAATTGGATCAGGCTATTTTCCAGAAGGCCTCATTGGGTAAACTGAATTAATATAGAAAGACCATGGCGATGCCAAATTTAACCCAGCATAAACTGGCCATAATTTTAAGTGTCTCTGCCTCAGCTGCTTTAGCTAGTGAACAAGAGTATAAAGACCCTTTCTCTAATGAGCTCTCTGAAAGTTCCAAATCACAAGATCTTTCATCCAGTAATAGGGAAAGTGGTTATTATTGGAATTATGATATTTCCGCTATTACCTATCAGCAGCAGAATAGCGTGCGGGAAGACCAGTATTTTAACCCTGGAAATCTACAATTTGGTGAAAGAGAATCTTTGCTAGCACTGGATTTCAGTAGTCAGTTTTTATCGGGGCCACACTTTTCTACTTTTACTCGCCTAGCCTTTATTCAAGACTATAAGGTGGATGACGGTGGCGCCTCTTCAGAAGAGTTCAATGCCTACTTATTGGAGGGCTACTTATCTTCGTACATATCTAACCGGAGACTGGGTATTAATATTGGCAGGATCAAACCTCAGTGGAGTAATGGTTACAATTGGTCCCCTGCCAACTTACTCAAGCCTGTCTATGACCGACCAAATCTGGATACAGATGATCTGACTCAACAACAGGGTTGGGATATGGCGCATCTGGATCTTCGCTACGGTGACTGGAACGCGGGTATCTACATTGCTGAAGTGGAAGATAATCTGGATCGGAAGCTGGACCATCCGTTTGCTGACCACGAGTATCAATATGCATTGGTTCTGAATAGGGAGGGAGATCTGGATACCAGGTTGGTAGTACACCAGTTGGACGGTGGAGAGCTGAATGCGGCCCTGGGTTTGAGTGCATTGGCACGTGATAATATTACTCTACGATTTGAAGGGGCCTGGGAACAGCAACGCGAGCTGCCAGTGGCTAGTGATATCTCCTATGGAGGTCTACAGGATCACGGTTACCTAAAAGCAGTGCTAGGTGCTCAGATGAGCCTTAAAGGCGGCTGGGATATTACGGCAGAATATCTATACAACGAACATGGGTATGAGTCAGAAGAGTGGGACCAGGTTATCGAACAAGTGGATCTTGCCAAGCAAGGTTTACAGTCCGTTCAAGCGCCAGCTGCCTTTAATTTCCTGATTGATAGCTATGAGCTGTTATCGGTGGGACAGTTGCGCCGAGAGTATTTGTTTTTTATGTGGGGTAACACCCGGATTGAACGTAAGTTTCAGTATCGTCAGAGTATTCAATATAACATTGATGATCAGAGCCAGTATCATAACTTGGAATTAATCCAAAATTGGACAGAGCATTTCAGCACTCGACTTCAGGCCCAAGTGTTTAGTGGCTGTGAGAGTTGTGAGTTTGGTCTAATTCCGAATGAGCACTTGCTCCGCTTAAGTTTCTATTACGATTTTTAGTAATCTACTAACTGTTTATCTTCAACTAAAACAGTAAGAGGCTTTTGGGATTACTTATTGCTTCCAGCAAGGAAGTTTTCATATTTTTTTGCCTTCTCCAGGTTGCCGGATTCCCGATTAATGGAGATTAAAGCCCGAAGGATATCTATTGAGGAAGGGAATTGCTCAAGCCCCTTCTCAAGCGTTGCCAGGGCTTGTGTAGAGTTGCCAGCGGAGTGTAGTGCGATCGCATAGACATATATATAGCGGTTATCAGTTTGTGTAGACTCAGCGGCCAGTTTGAGATAACCGATAGCCTCTGAGTAGCGTTTCTGTCGTATTAAAGATAGTCCTAAGGAGTGTTGTATTGCTGCCTTCCTCTCGGCCTTATCCAGGGCATTTCGTAACACTTCTTCTGCACTTTTCTCTTTTCCCTTTATTCGATAAAGGTCTGCCAGATTGATGTATGCAGCTGTGTAATAGGGCGCTCTACTTATAGCTCGATGATAGAATACTTCTGCTTGCTGAGAGTTATCTCTCTGTTGATGTAGACTCGCCAAGTTGGATAAGGATTCTGGTCGATCACTGTTAAACAATTCTGAGGTTATATATTCCTGAAGTGCCAGAGAAAATTGCTGGCGAACCTGGGCAGGGTAATTTCCCAGGGGTAAGGTTGCTAGAGCATTGGCGGCCAAAGAGCGGGTGACGCGTTCTCGCTCGTAGAGTAGAGGTATTCCCAAGGCGGGTCGTAATTGCTCCGGTATTCTATCTAATGACTGTGCCAGTGCCAGACTGAGTAGTGGTTCATTGCTTTGTGCTATGGATTGCAATAATTGTACAGAATCGCGGCTGAGGTATTCCGCCAGAAAGGTTATAGCGGTTGCTCTAGCGATTGCTGGCTGTTCTCGGTCTAGGATCAATTTACTTAGTTTCTTCTCTGCATCCCATGCTCCTGTAAGGCCTGCGTGTAGAGCCTCACCAAAGTGGTTTGTTTCTGCTGGGCCAAATCGCTTGCGCAGAGCTTCAGCAGCCCACTGATTGCTTTGATTCTTATGGCAATTGATACAGGCATTTGGTGTTTTTAATTGATCTGAAAGGTCTGGACGGGGGATGCGAAAACTGTGATCGCGGCGGCTATCTACCTGCATAAAGTTCTTTGCTGGCATATGACAATTGATACATCGCGATCCGGGGCTGTTTATTGGGTGAAGATGATGATCGGTTTGAGCGAACTTCTCAGGTAGATGGCACTGGGCACAAACCCCGTCGCCACTGCTACGTAACTGTAAACTATGGGGCTCATGACAATTGCTACAGGTGACGCCTGCGCTATACATTTTACTTTGTAAAAAAGAGCCATAGACATAGACCTCTTCGTTAATTTGACCATCCGCATAATAGAGAGGTGGTTGTAGTAGGGCGAGGTTATAATGATCCAAAAATTTACTCCCAGCAGTTGCGCCAGGTGAGAATGTCGCGCGCCTAGAATGGCATTGTGCACAAGTTTGTATTTCTTTGGCGATCTTGGTTGATTTGCTTGACGCTATGCCAGTTTCAAGGTTCATTTTCCACTGGTTTGTATTTATCCCCTGTAATTCATGAGTAAATCCAAAATTTTGAAGGCTCTGTTGTTGATTCTGAGCCCATTCAAGATGCTTGGAGGCGGGCCCATGACAGGATTCACAAGCGATATTTATCTCAGACCAACTGGTTTGAAATGTATCGGTTTGAAGATCGTAATTTTTTTGTAGATTAGTAGAGTGGCAATCCGCACACATAAAGTTCCAGTTTTGATTAATCCCACTCCAGTGTAGGTAGTCTGTATGTTCGATCTTTTCATTCGGGTATAAATGGAACCAGCGTTGACCACCATCTACTGCTGGGCGGTTATCCCAAGCGATACTGAGCACCTGTAGCCTCCCGCCGGGAAATTGAATCAAGTATTGCTGGAGAGGAGTTACCCCAAAAGTGTATGAAATGGGGAATTTTTCTAGAATACCTTCAGTTCCTTCGGTCTCGACAAAAAAATTTCCTTTGCGCTTGTAAAAGGTTGTAGTTACTCCGCCGTGGTCAAAGGTGGTTCCATCGAAGTTGCCGAGGACAGTGTCTTCACTGGCTGGCATCATGGCTTGCGCGTGATGGGAGTCTTTCCAGGCAGTGCTTTCTTTTTGGTGGCAGTTTTGGCAGGATGCTGAACCGGTATATGTTGCGTGCTCTTTCTCCGAATGATTTATCTGATGGGTAGTGGTTAAGATAGATTCGTTTTCATCAGTTTTACCCATTTCGGATTTTTCATTGTTATGCCCGCCACATCCAGCTAGTGGTAATAGAGCGAGAACAATGAAAATTATGTAAATTTTTCCAGCTATATTTATCATATATTTAGTTTTATTGACTTTTCTGTTGGATTGATCCGGCTTTGACAAGCCAAGATTAGTTCATTGTGTGCCACTTCAAGCAATCCATGTTTACTTGAGTCTCTTATCCTAATGGCTTTCTCTCAAAGAAAATTGACAGTTTTTTGCTTGCTGCTTCTGATAAATATTTTCCAATCCAGTCCAGGTGTGAGTGCAGATCTTCCATCATGGAATAATACGTCAAAAAAATCTGACATCATAAGTTTTGTAAAAAAAGTGACGCGAGAAGGCAGTTCCGACTTTGTTCCTCCAGAGCTGCGTATTGCTATATTCGATAACGATGGCACTTTGTGGGCGGAGAAGCCTGCTTACGTTCAGTTACTTTTTGCGATAGATGAGATTAAGCGATTGGCACCTGAGCACCCGAAGTGGCAGAAGGAGCAACCTTTTGCCTCCATTCTAAAAGAAGATTTTCATAGCTTATTGACCCTTGGCAAAGCGGATAGGTTAAAAATAATCAGTACGACTCAAACAGGTATGACAGATACGGAATTTAATAAGGTTGTAAATTCCTGGCTTACTGCCGCCAAAAATCCCCTTACGGGAAAGCCTTATCGAAATATGGTTTATCAGCCGATGCATGAATTGCTGGAGTACTTACGCGCAAATGGTTTTAAAACCTATATATCTTCAGGTGGTGGAGTTGATTTCATTAGGGCACTCTCAATGAGCTTCTACGGCATCCCGCCGGAACAGGTAATTGGTAGCCGTTTTAAATTACGATATGAAGATAATGATGGTCATCCTCAAATCATTACAACGGATAAACTTGACTTCGTGAATGATGGTGTAGGCAAGGCTATTGGCATAAGCCAGGTTATTGGGTTCCGCCCAATTTTTGTTGCTGGAAATTCAGACGGTGATTTGCATATGTTGGAGTGGTCTACTTCTGGTAAAGGGCCTCGTTTTGGCATGTTAGTTCACCATACCGACAGTAAGAGGGAGTGGTCTTATGATAGTGGCTCTAAGGTAGGGCACCTGGATAAGGCTCTAAAAGCTGCCAAACTCTATGGGTGGACGGTTGTAGATATGGCAAAAGATTGGGCAGTGGTTTTTCCTCAGTCTAAAGTCACCACACCTGAAAAGGAAATATCTGAAACACCGGTTGAGGATGGTGGTTAACATCCATCTTTCATGCCCTTAAATTCATTGCCGCAAAACCTTCTCTAATGAACGCTTTAAACAAGTTTGTCTAATCTTGTTGTATTACCTTTCCAAAAAAGCGTGAATTTACATCTATTGACACCAGTAATTTTTAAAAGGGTTTTGTTGTCAATAGAGGTTTATTTGTCGCTATATGCATTCTCTATAGATGTTAAATGATTTATGAGACCCAATATGTTTTCATCCGCTCTGGTATTCCGTCGATTGTTCATGGGTGCAATTGTATTGTGTTTTTTGCAATGGCACGTTATTGCTCAGCCTCAGCCTCAGCCTCAGCCTCAGCCTCAGCCTCAGCCTCAGCCTCAGCCTCAGCCTCAGCCTCAGTTGGAGGAGCAGGGGCAAACTCAAGCCCCACCGGAGCTTCAAGTTCAGGACACCCCGCTTACAAAGCCCAATATCCTGGTGATTTGGGGGGATGATATCGGTATTTGGAATATCAGTTTTAATAGCCGAGGCATGATGGGTTATGCCACGCCCAACATTGATCGATTGGCTGTTGAGGGGCTGTCATTTACCGATTACTACGGCCAGCAATCTTGTACGGCCGGAAGGGCCGCTTTCCTGGCAGGTAATGTGCCAGTGCGTACTGGAATGACCAAAGTAGGGCTCCCAGGAGCCAAGGAAGGCTGGCAAAAGAGTGATGCGACAATTGCCACGGTTATGAAAAGCCTCGGTTATGTTACTGGTCAGTTTGGTAAGAATCACCAGGGTGACCGGAATGAACATCTGCCCACTAACCATGGGTTTGATGAATTTTTCGGAAATCTCTACCATCTCAATGCTGAAGAAGAGCCAGAGAATCGCGATTACCCCAAAAATCCTGAATTCCGCAAAAAATTTGGCCCACGCGGAGTGATCAAGTCTTATGCGGGTGGCTCCATTGAGGACACAGGCCCGCTCACTAAAAAACGCATGGAGACAATTGATGATGAAACTCTAGCTGCAGCTATTGACTTTATAGAGCGTGCTCATCAGGCCGGAAAGCCTTTCTTTGTCTGGTGGAATGCTACTCGGATGCATTTTCGTACTCATGTGCGAGAGGAGCATAAAAATCTGGCTGGACCGAACAGCAACGAGTATATGGATGGCATGGTAGAGCATGACATCCTGGTGGGAAAATTACTGAGTTTACTCGATCGTCTGAAAATTGCTGACAATACGATTGTATTTTATTCCACCGATAATGGACCACACTTCAATACCTGGCCTGACGCGGCCACAACTCCCTTTCGCAGTGAAAAGAACTCCAACTGGGAGGGGGCTTATCGGGTACCGGCATTTGTTCGCTGGCCTGGAAAATTCCCAGCTGGCACTACCCTGACGGGCATCGTTTCCCATGAAGACTGGTTGCCAACTCTGGCTGCCGCCGGCGGAAACCCTAATATCAAAGAGCAACTAAAGCAGGGGGTAGAATTGAACGGTCGTCGCTACCGCAACTATGTCGACGGTTATAACATGTTGGATTACTTTTCTGGTAAGGCCAAGTTGTCACCACGAAAGGAATTTATATATGTTAATGATGATGGTCAAATAGTCGCTATGCGTTACGAGCCATGGAAAGCCATTTTCCTAGAGAATCGTGGTAAAGGTTTTGAAGTCTGGCGCGAACCTTTTACTGAACTGCGTATTCCTTTACTGTTTAATTTACGTCAGGATCCTTTCGAAAAAGCACAACATAGCTCCAATACCTATAATGATTGGTTTATTGATCGTGCATTTGTATTGGTTCCTATGCAGCAGCTCGCTGCCAAGTTCCTGAGCACCATGAAGGAATACCCCCCCAGTCAAGTTCCCGGCTCTTTCAATTTGGAAAAAGTACAAAAACAGCTAGAGGCTGGAGCTTCGGGTAGTAATTGATCTTGTTTAGATATTGATAATTTTTTAAATGCAGTATTTATCTACCATAAGAAATATGAACAAGAGGATTTACATTTCTGCTGTCTATTCTATTTTTAAAGTACAATTGATATTCTCAATTTCCTTGTTCTTTTCTGAGGTGGTGAGAATTAATAATTTCTGCTTATCTGAATCCTAATATCAAGAGTTAACTCATAATGATTTGCTGAGGCTTGATCTGCTAGGTTACGCTACCTATTAAATCGAACTGAAATTGTTGAACGTGAATGAGTAGAAGCTATTTCATAACTTCTTCAACGTAATTAACATGCATGCAATATAGAAAAAAGCACGATAAGTGGATAAATATCGCTCCCATCTAACAACCAAGCGGCGGTAATTTCCCAGCCATGCAAAAGTCCGCTCAACTTTCCAACGGCGAGTATACCTTCTGAGCTTTCTACCATCCTGCCTTGAGGCTTTTTTCCTATTTCTCCTGTGTGGACAGATAAGGTCGATTCCACGACTCAACAGGCTATCTCGAAGAGGATCAGAGTCCGCCGCTTTATCATAAACTAAGCGATGAATCTTTGTATTTTTATACGTAACATCAAGTAATGGATGCAATAACTTTACTTCTGCTGGTGAGGCCGAAGTAATGGTGCCTCCCAGTGGAATACCTTCGCCATCGATCACCACCATCCACTTTGAACCCTTGCCCCGCTTGGTTTTTCCGATTTCGAAGCCCCCTTTTTTGCTGGTGCAAAGCTGCCATCAGAAAAGACCTCCTCCCAGTTAAGCAAAGACTGTTGATCCAACAACTCCAGGAACCTTCTCCATGCCTGTAACCAAGCTCCTTGCTCTTCCCAAAACTGAAGCCTTCTCCAGCATGTACTCGGTGATGGATAGTGTGAAGGAAGATCTTTCCATCGCGCTCCAGAACGTAAAACCCAAAGGATGCCTTCAAAACAAGCTCGATTATCAATGGGTTTTGGGCCTCCCTTTCCTCGTTTTAACTCAGGGAGACAAGGTTCGATCAATTTCCATTGATCATTGGTTAACTCTGACTTGAATCGGCTCACTATTGCTGGACTTTTTTCTATGTAATTACGTGAGAATAACCGATTTCAAGTTATGAAACAGCCTCTAGTAATACATCTTGATTTTGGTTATAACTGCAATTTCTTATGTTGCTAGTAGATCATCTCGCAGCCCCTTAAATAACTCATTTGGTGTCCTACCACCCCGGCTTACTCTAGGTCTACTGTTCATACGATCCATTACAAATTGAACCTGCTTGTCAGTTACTTGTTAAAGTCGGTTTTCTTTAGGAATTACTGTCGAATGAGGCCGTTAGTGTTTTAATTGATCCCTCTCTCTTAGGATGAGTATGGGTGGGAAAAATAACTATCGGTTTCTTAACCCTTAGAAATCCTATCATGACCAGAGAATTCAAGACCATTTTCGAAGCTAGTTGTCTTGATTTTATCTTTAAAGCTCACCATCTAACTATTAGCTGCTTCAGCCAATAAATCATATTGTTTGCCTGTCAACATAAAAATAAACAGAGTCTTACGCTCGATCATAGTCAGCAAAGCTCCGCCACGCCCCTTTTTATAACGGTATCGCCTTCCCAGTCACCTATCCGATTCATCCGATCAACAACCGCTTACCGATTATCTATGCTCTTTCTGTCAATGATCTTTCCGTTCCGATCGTTCTTAACTAGCGTTTGCGATAAGGTTTTTATGCAATTCAAAGATGCTTGTATAGGTCTTCATAATTTGACTTATGTAAATACATCAGCTGGTAGATCGTCTCGTGATGTAGCGATACATCCGTATATCTCTTTAAATATCTAGATGTCTACTGAGGGCTTAACTCTTTGCGAGTTAGGATGTCTGTTTTTTGACGCACGCCATCAGAAACTTTTTGTACCTTATACGCTTGCCAGAGCCTTAGATCCGCAAATCTATGTGCTTGTCTTGGGCGATATCCTCTAAAACCAGTATTGCGTTGTAGCTCTCGATTGGTCGTCGAAGGATGCTTCTCCAATAATTCTTCGATGGCTTTCTGTGAGTGTCCGGATTTTCTCAGGTTGTAAATCTGGTATCGTTCGTTCTCACATTGTTGGTAGTAGCTCATCAGTATTTTTCTCTTGGTCGGGACAAATACTGACTTTACCAGCTGAGTCCTCCCTTAACATATTATCTGAAACCAAGGAGGACTTTCGTTGCATCTTAAATACTATTCTTACCTCCACAAGAAAAAATCAAGCTGGAAGAAGTCCCTTTGACAAGGTGTTGATGTTCAAGGCGCTCGTATTACAGTATTGATGCAACTTGTTGGGTGATGAGCTGGGATACCAGTTACGTGAACAATTTTTATATTGTCCATTTCTTAGCTTGAGCTACAGGGATATAAAAAACCAGAAAGATCAAGTAGCTTATGTCAGTTTTACAATGCGGCGATGTAACGAAATAGCTGAGAATAGAGCAAATAAATTGAGACAGGAAAGATTTCGAAGTGAAATGGACAAGATCCAAACGTCAAGTGGCAGAAGGATCTTGATGCTCGTTGGTCCGAGAAAAACAATGGAAGTTACAACGAATATAAGTATCACGCTTATAGAGGCAACAAGCACAAACTGATACGTAAATACGAAGCAAGCTCTGCTGAAGTGCATGTTTCACATGTGTTCACTGAATTACTTAATGACAACAGTTCGAAGGATGTATGGGCGGAAAGTGCCTTTTCTAGCGATGAACCTGAGATCACATTGGAATTAATGGGCTGCGACAGCCACGTACACAAATAGGGCTGTAGAGGTAAACATCATAGTGAATGCGATACCAAAACCAACTGCGGAATTGAAAAAATTCGGTCGAGAGTTGAGTATGTGTTTGGCTCTATGGATAATGAATAGGGTAGAGCGGTTCGTGCGAAATATTGGACTTGCGCGTGCCAGTGTTAAGGTTGGCATGATGGATTTAGTTTACAATATGTGCCGATTTGTCAACTTATATGATCTCTAGATTTCCACAAGAATCGACATACTTGGCGAAAGCGGGCCTACTGGTAGAAGGCTGGTTAGCTTCCACACAAACAAGCCAGGAATCCCATGGGAACCCACATCAGCCAATTGACCCTGAACGAATGATACCAGATCGAAGTCCTCTACAGCCAGAACTATTGCGCACCAACTTAATCTTTCTAGCAAAAACTATCTCCCGTGAGCTAAGCCGCTGTAGCCCTTACAGTGTGGAGATCGCTCACCGACAGATGCTACAGCGGCGGCATGGAGCACCTAAGAACACAAAGTTCGATTTCGCATGGGAGTACAAATTGATCATTAGTTGAAAATGCATGCCCCGAACAAATTGCGGTCATATGCAGTTTGATAAGTGCGGCAAAACAGTCGGCTGTTCAACTATTTATCGATAGGTTAGATGGCTCAACTGGCGATCGCGTGGAAACGGGGATGCAATATATATATTGCCTGGCCATATCACTCTTGGGAGCCTGGGTTGAACGAAAATACTAATGGGCTGCTGAAACTTTTATTTCCCAAAGGGATGAAAGTTGGCAAAGTACTGAAAGCTAGATTGACCATAGGATATTCTGAATTAATCTTTCGCAAAGAAAATGTTAAATTATTGGAGCCCGCTGGATTTTTTAGTGGCCAAGCGTGTGTCGTTTATGTTGGTAGACTAGTGTCGAATTGCGCCCGTAGTATTAGAAAGGACTAAAGTGGCTGAGGATTTCAGGGAAAAAGACTATAAAATACATTGGCTGTTAATATTTTCTGAGCAGAATTATTTTCACCATTAAAAGCCTACTATAAAAAGAGTGTCAACAGTTCGTAAATTTATCTTCGAATCTATAGCTGCGCCACTTAAAGTGGATGTGTTTATTTATTTCAAGCTTTGTATGATCTTTCTCTACTCAAGGTTGACCAATATTTGGCCGCCCAAAACTTATTACTTTGTAGGGTATAGAAGTAGACAAATTGGTCCTCAGGCTACATATTTTAAGATTAAATTGATACAATTCCTTTTTTTGTGTTTAGGATCCCAATAGATGTTCAATAGAAAGAAAGGGCTAGGAGGGCAGCTTGCATGTCTTCTTTTTGGTTTGTTGGCAACCAATCAGGGGTGGGCATTTAAGTTAAAAAGCCATGTATATGTTGGACAAGAAGTGATCAACGATCTTGCCGATGATGGCAAGCTAACTTTTGAAATCAACAATAATTACTATGATATCGATGTTCCAGATGATGTTTCTTCAGCGATCCTGAAGAATCAGTCCGCTTATCTGCTTGGCAATATAGGGCCCGATGCTTCTCCCGATTTTGTAGTTGGCCAGACTAGCGTTCACCCTGGGGCACTGGATAAAAATGAGGCTGGTGATGCGATAGTTCAAGAGGATAATACACGTTATAACACAGACGACTGGCTAAGGTACTTGCTGACCCAGAAGGACACCTCTAGTAAGGGTAAAGCTTATATCTATGGATACCTCGGACATGCCTCGGCAGATGTATTCGCTCATACCTATGTAAACCAGTACTCAGGTGATATCTTTGCTATTTTTGATGGTGAAAGTTTAAATGAAAAGCGCCATATAGCTCTTGAATCTTATATTGATTCCAAGGTGCCTGTATTACGCGATTATCTGGGTAAAGCTCTCGGTGAGCCTTATCAAAGAATTAATCTCAATGATGATGAGCTGTTTGAGTTTCTTCGAGACAAGCTTATTTATGCTGATATTCCAACAGAGCAGTATGGAAAAAACCCCCTGGCATCTCACTTGGCTTCAATTTCAAAGCTCAGGGAGCAGCTATATAACCAGGCAATTGATGCAAATGGCTATTGGCACACCATTGATGTGTGGGTAACCCAATACCTTGTAGAGAAGTGGACTGGCTATGAAATGCCGGCGTCAATGGCTAGTGATCTAAATAACATTGCTAATGATTTTATTGATGAAGCCAACATAGGTATTGATAAAGCCCAATCAATAAGTAATAACTTGTTAAAATACAGGCTTGATTTTGAAGGGCGTGGCTTTGATGGGGTGGCTGATGCCCTAGATAAGGTACAAATCTCACATGCTAAGTTAGTCAACAAAAAGCATGAATTAGAAAAAGCTCAGCTGGACTGGCGCACAGAAATAACGGCAAAGGGCTGTGAATTTGCTCTGAAAACAATAGACCCGGCCGGTTTGATTGACCGATCACTTGACCTTGATCCTATTGCTAATATGTTGGGGGTAGATAGTCTAGAGGATTTAGTTGAGTTATCTTTAAACCCGGGAAGCCTCTTTGACGGTGACGGTGAGGATCACTGGTATTCCGATGTCAAAGGAATAACTGCTGGACAACTACATTCTGATTCCTATTTAAAAGAATGGGCTGATAGCTTAAAAAAAGAGATTGAGAACATCAAAGAATCTTCAAGTCCAGCCTGCTCTTGGTCCGGAGCTTCGTCAAGTTGTATTATAGACCCTAATAAAATCCGGAAGGAGTTATTACTTAGCCATCTAGATTACATGGTCGACGGTGTCACTAATGTCGTGAGGTTGGCACGAAAACACATTCAACACCCTTTTGTACCTATTGCATTAGGAGACACTTTTATCCCTCTTGTTAATAATAAAAAATATGACTGGAGGGTTCGGCTAAGCTTTGATCATAATGTTGTGGATCACTTTTGGATTCGTGAAGTTGACTCTAAGAAAGCAGTGATAGGCATGCAATCCGATAAACTTATTTCGGATGATGTTGGTATGTGCGAGAGTCTTGCAAAGACTGTCCACGTTGGCGAATATGCAGCGCTTAAAATTATTCATGAACTAGAAGAAGAGGCAAATGATTTAGCTAAACAGAATATTGAGGATGCTCGAGAAGCTCATGCAGAAATGCAAAAAGCACAGAGAAATCTGCATGCCATTGCAGATGCCGCCATCGATCTTTTGCAGCTTCTGAATAATGATGTTAGCCCGATCCAGTCCAAATTTGAGATGTGGAAATCAGGGGTTGATGTTGCAATGTTGGAATATACACGCACTACCGCAACCATGATGGTAAATACCATGGATCAAAGTGCCAGTAGTGTAGACCCTTTAACTGATTGGGTGTACTGCTACGGCCCAACTTTTATTGGAGTGCCATCGCAAGCTTGTGAGATTTGGCAAAATGTCGATAGTATGATCGATTCCCTGTCTGATGTTTTGACAGTTCTTGATAATGCACCAATTCCTCTTACGGTACGCAATGCCAGAGAAGAGCTCCGAAAGGTAATCGATGGATTAAAGGGAGAGGTAAAAGAGTATGCGATTGAAGAGGTGGAAGATGTGCTGCCCACCGAATTTAAGGAGTTACTCGACCTGCTTGATGCACCCATGACCGATACTGCGTTGAATTCCTGGTATTCGAAAAATGAATCCAATACTCAGCATTTGGTTAAAATCCCAGATATGGCTTATCGAGTCACTGCAGAGATGCGTCTGGATGGTAATGGCGACTACAGTGTGAGTGAGTATCCGGTAGTGGCAAACGCAATTACTTTGGCGAAACTGGCTTTGTTGGATGCGGCGGGACTGAAAGCATTGGCGAGGACCCAAGGTTTGAGCGAGTCTATTTTTAATGGATTAAGCGCTGATAATTTGGTTGCTGGTTCTTTCAAAAGCATTGATGGTAACCATCAATGGATGTTGTGTGCCCCGCCGTTACCAAGATCTATTGGGAGTGAAGGCAAGTACCGTTTCTTTGACAACTTCTCTACATCATCAGGTTTTGTACTCTGGAAAGATTGGCGTGCAAAAGATGCTCTGTTTGATGGTTTGTTTAAGGGACCGTTAACCGCTGGAGTGACCAATCCCGCAATGCTAGGTTTCGATTGGATTCTTGATGCAGGTTCTGCTTACAGAACGCTGAATGAAAGCTTTCCCTACCCAGATCGTCAATGTGCCACTGCTGATGATTTTGGGCGGGGCTAGTGATGCAAATTCTACGTACATTTGCTCTTCATAGTATTTTTGACTGAAAGGTTAAGAGCTGTACCTTAAGAGAGAAGACACTAATTTAAGTGTCTTCTTTGTATTGGTTTTTTATATTTGATTTATGCCCTCATTAGAGAAGTTTATCTAAAGGGGGCTATTTGATGTAAGTGCACTTTAGATATCGCTGTTTTTAAGATATTCTAAAAATTCAAACACTTTATATTGATTGAATTTATATTTGCTGTGTTGCTTTTGTGGTTGGTTTGAAAGTGCTTGAATTTGAAATTGAATTTTAGCTACAGATGGGATTCTATTGTGTATTAGGTTTGGTCGAGTAGTAGAGTTTCCAGATTACAATGATGTCTTTGTGACATTTTATCCGGGGAAACTGAGTGATTCACAAAAAATACAACTAATGATAGTGTTGATCGTGTAAAAATAGTGCTTTAATAGGTTCAAGTTTTTCGTGAGATTTTTAAGTTGTTAGAACCTGTTTCATAACTTGAAATTGGCTATTCTCACACAGTTACATAGAAAAAAGTCCAGCAGTAGTGAGCCGATTCAAGTCAGAGTTAACCGATGATCAATGGAAATTGATCGAACCTTGTCTTTTTGAATTAAAACGGGGGAAGAGAGGCCCAAAACCCATTGATAATCGAGCTTGCTTTGAAGGTATCCTGTGGGTTTTGCGTTCTGGAGCCGTTGGATCAACAGTCTTTCCTTAACTGGGAGAAGGTCTTTTCTGATGGCAGCTTTGCACCAGCAAAAAAAGGGGCTTCGAAATCGGGAAAATCATGCGGGGCAAGGGTTCAAAGTGGATGGTGGTGGTCGATGGCGAAGGTATTCCACTGGGAAGCACCATTACTTCGGCCTCACCAGCAGAAGTAAAGTTATTACCCCCATTGCTTGATGCTACGTATAAAAATACAAAGATTCATCGCTTAGTTTATGATAAAGCGGCAGACACGGATCCTCTCAGATGTAGCTTGTTGAGTCGTGAAATCGACCTTATCTGTCCACACAGGAGAAATAGGTAAAAGGTCTCAAAGCAGGATGGCAGAAAGCTCAGAAAGGACTCTCGCCGCTGGAAAGTTGAGCGGACTTTTGCGTAGTTGGGAAATTACCGCCGTTTAGTTGTTAGGTGGGAGCGACATTTGTCCACTTATCGTGCTTTTTTCGATATTACATGCATGTTAATTACGTTAAAGAAGTTATGAAACAGCTTCTAGATCTCTTTCATAGTAATGAGCAAGTAAAATAGAAGACTCAACTCTCTGCGTACACCTTTAGCCGGCCTCGCAGTCTATGGATTGCGAGGTATCCCCGATCCTGAGTTGAAATTAATTGCTGTTTACCCAGTATTGTATTTATATACAGTATTTGATAGGTTTGTAGTAGATGGAGTGCTGACCTGTGGAGAGTTTGAGTTTAAGAATGAATTTTTAGTCATTGCTACTATGCATCTTTTAGTTCTGCAGTTATTGCATCCCATTGAGAGATGGTTCTATCTAATGCCTTTTTGTCTTCTGTAGAGTTGTTTTAAGTTTGATTGATTTTCTAAATTTCACTTAGTACCAATTGGAGGGTTTTATGCCACATGTAACAATTACAACAGTTAAGGAGCTAGTTGATGAGCGTGTGAAGAAGGAGTTGCTGCAAAAAATCAGTGATATTATGGTGGAGGTCGAAGGCGGCGGAGATGAGAGTTTTAGGCAGCATGTGTGGGTTTCTTTAGACTTGGTTGAGGCAGAAAACTGGTCGTTAGGTGGGCAAATCTTAACGAAAGAGATTGCCTTGCAAATCAAAAAGAAAGCAGATTCCTGTAGAGCGTTGTAGAGTATTTCCTCCTGATACTTTTATCCTGCGCTTAAAATAAGCTTAATGTGATAAATAGGATGGTACTGTCCACAGCATATTATTAATTTCTGACTGTAGATTATTGGAAATGGGATTAACGAGATGATCAAAGCGATAGATATCGGTATTCCTAATGCCCTCGCTTTCAGGGTATCTGATTCAATTACAGAAAGTGATGTTTCTGAGACTTTGGCTCAAGCAAAGTTGCTTGGTGAGAAGTATAAGAGGATCACTATCTATGAGGAAATTGAGTCATTTAAGGGGCTTGAGTTCTCGGCAGTGCTAGAAAAATTGAAATACTTGGTTAATGTTGGTATTTCTAATATCTCTGCGGCAGCCATTCTGACGGATAAGCAATGGCTACAAAAGATTGTGAAGGCTGAAGATAAGATATTTAGGAATATAGATATCCAGTGCTTCTCTTTGGAACAGCGTGACGAGGCGGTTCAATTTCTCAACCGTTACAGGCCAGAAAAACTCGATTAACTCAGCAAGAGGTAGTTGTGGAATTTTTCTTCGGTTTGGGGCTCAAAGCAAGGAAATTACTACAGGGAAGGAGCTACCCTTAGCTTTAAGGTGAACCCCTTTAGTTGTTCATCCATGCACTTAGCTGTGTATTGGAATACAAGTAACATCAATAATTGATAAAAATGAGGTAGTTATGGTTGTTGAACAAATTCCCGGCCTTGATCTGGTGGGGCTATGCGCAAGAACAAAGAATGAGAATGAGGCGGATGCCTCTACTGCGCAAATAGCTCCCCTGTGGGAGAAGTTTAGTACCGAGGCAGCTCCCAAGTTTACGGGAGTTCCCCAGATTTATGGGGTTTATACCAACTATGAGTCAGACCATAGCGGGTTGTTTGATGTCTATGCTTGCTCAGATCTGCTTTCGACAGATATGTCCGAAGATTTCAAGCCGATACATGTGCAATCGGGTAAGTATCTGGTGTTTTCCGCCCAGGGGGAAATGCCGCAGACGGTTATCGACTTATGGGGTGAGATATGGAATTACTTTTCCTCACCGGATTGTCCTCATCAAAGAGCCTACACCACAGACTTTGAACATTACCTGAGCCCAAATGAGATAAGAGTTGCCATTTCAATTAAATAGTGGCCTTGGGGCTCCTAAGAAGACTGTGCCTACAGTTTCAGGGCCCCTCTATCTTGCTTCGCTTCTACAAAGAGCTTTTGCTGAAAGGCTTTCTGATGGTTGAAAAATGATTGCCTGCTTTACCGAAACTTCAAGACGCCCAGATAGACAGCATGGTCACTATGGACATGTTCCTGCGCCAAAATAGACAGTACTACTATTGCTGTTTCTGTTTGCTTGTGCGCTAGGTGCTGGTTGGTGACATCCTATTTCCCACCTCTTCGATACTTTGTCTTTGCAGGTACCAATTCTTCCTCCCTCAAGCTTTCTAACCACATTTTCCTAACTTCCTCTTGAGAATTCCCATGAAACTATGGGGCTAGGAGGGAAATACAGGTGGGCAGCACACTTCTCCTTACAGGCTTCGCAGTTGTTTATTTCTTACTCTCGTTGTTCCTGGAGTCGTTTAGTCTCAGCCCTGAGAGCATCGGTAAAAAGCAAGCTAGCATGATTAAAAGGCACTTATCCTGATCCCAAGGTGCAGAGGGTAGGCCTTGTTAAAGTCCATAACACTAGATAGTCTTTAAGCCCCCTTGGACTGGCGGGTTTGTGCAAATTAGTGGCTCCCTTTGCATTATTCATTAAGGTTGGAAGCTATTTGCGCAATATGTCTCGTCTATCACCGCATTGAAAAAGCAGGTTTATGAGCAACAACGAAAAGCGTCCCTTATATATCCCGCATGCTGGCCCCTCTCTACTGGAAATGCCACTGCTAAACAAAGGCAGTGCATTTACCCTAGAGGAAAGGCTCGAGTTTAATCTGGCGGGTCTCTTGCCGACCAATGTAGAGACTATTGAGGAACAGGCTCGACGGGCCTATTACCAGTACCAACAGTGTAAGACTGGCCTGGATAAGCATATCTTTTTGCGTGGTATACAGGACGACAATGAAACGTTGTTCTTTTACCTGATTGAGCATCATATTGATGAAATGCTGCCGATCATCTATACGCCTACCGTTGGGGCGGCCTGTGAGGAATTCTCTAATATTTATCGCAACCATCGAGGTCTGTTTGTTTCCTACCCAGACCGAGAATACATAGATGATATCTTGCGCAGTGCCACTAAGGAAAACGTCAAGGTTATCGTCGTTACCGATGGTGAGCGTATCCTCGGTCTCGGCGACCAGGGTATTGGCGGTATGGGGATTCCCATTGGTAAATTGTCTCTATACACCGCCTGTGGTGGTATCAGCCCAGCTTACACACTTCCGGTCACTTTGGATGTTGGCACCAATAACCGCACTCTGCTCAGTGATCCTATGTATATGGGTTGGCGCCATGAGCGTATCTCTCAAAAGGAGTACGATGAGTTTTTAGAGCAGTTTATCGAGGCGGTGAAGCGTCGCTGGCCCAAGGTTTTGGTGCAGTTTGAAGATTTTGCTCAAACGAATGCCATGCCGTTACTGCAGCGCTATAGGGATCAAATCTGCTGTTTCAATGACGATATCCAGGGTACCGCCGCTGTTACCCTGGGCACTATTTTGGCTGCTTGTAAAACCTGGCAGGAGCCCTTAACAGCCCAGCGGGTTTTGATTGTGGGTGCTGGTTCTGCCGGTTGCGGAATTGCTGAGCAGGTGGTGTCCGCCATGGTACAGGCGGGGCTAAGTGATACGGATGCGCGCTCGCGTATTTTTATGTTTGATCGCTATGGATTGGTCACCTCGGATATGAAGGGGCTGCACGACTTCCAGGCTGCACTGGCTCAGTCACCGGATATCTTCGATGGGGCGCCAGAGTCAGACCTGCAAAGTCTGATCAGTAAGGTGAAACCAAGTATTCTTATTGGCGTATCCGGGCAAGGTGGGTTGTTTAACCAACAAGTAATTGAGGCGTTACAAGCTGGTCATGAGCGCCCACTGGTGATGCCGCTTTCAAACCCCACCTCCCGCGCGGAGGCGACTCCTACGGAAATATATACTTGGACTAAGGGAGAGGCGCTGGTGGCTACCGGTAGTCCTTTTGCTGCCGTGGAAATTGATGGGCGCCACCACCCGGTTGCTCAGTGCAACAATGTGTATATCTTCCCTGGTATCGGTCTTGGGGTGATCGCAGCCAACGCCACACGGGTTACCGATGGCATGTTGATGGCAGCTTCCAACGCCCTGGCGGAGCAGGCTCCAGTGGTGAAACAGGGGGAGGGCGCGCTGCTGCCGCACTTGGATGATATTCGTGAGGTGAGTATTGATATCGCCAGAGCTGTAGCTGCCCAGGCACAGCTTGATGGAGTTGCCCCCAAAGTGAGCCACGAGCAGTTAGAGAGGTCTCTCAAGCGCAACTTCTGGCACGCAAACTATCGCAGTTATCGACGTCGTTCCTTCTAATCGCCCTTAAAAAATCTATGCCGGGTACTTTTTACCCGGCTTTCTTTCCTTAAGCCAACTGCTCCCCAGAGTAGAAAACTTCCGGCCTGCGCAGAACAAGGTAATCCTCCCATTGAAATCCGTTGCTTAGGAACTCGATCGCCGCCCTTACGCCGGAAAGGAACAGGTGTTCGCAGTGTTCTCCTGGCATGGCGAAATCCAACCAGTGGGGATGCTCGCCGTTGGTCATAGGTTCTATAGCGATCTCTTTCACCAGCGTGTGGTATTCCGCATTTAGGCTGGCCCGCACATGGTTGTCGAGCATGTTACGGCAGGTATTGATCAGCCCCATGGCAAAGCGCCCCACCTTGTCAGACTTGGGTTGGTAGTGGTCCACTTCCAGCTTAATGCCAAAAGTGGGTAGTTTGGGGGTACCGACTGGCTTGTGGAAGATATCAAAGGGGAAGTTGGATACCAGGCCACCATCCACAAACTGAATTTCTTTAGGAAAACCATTTTTAAAGAACAGCCTGGGATCACCAATTCCCTTGATACTGCGCCAGTTCTCGGCCACTGAACTGCATTCATCCAGCTGGGGAATATTCTTCACTGTATAGGGTTTGAAAAAGCCCGGCACAGACATAGAAGCTCGTACGAATTCGGCGGGATTTATCGCATCCGGGTTGCTAAAGTAGAGGGGGGCCTTTGCCGGAAAAACAGCCCGTGTCTCAGTGGTAATATCCGCTGCTACCAGCGCCACTTCTGCAGCGCCCACCTGATGATCGGGTTCTCCCCGATAATGGAGAGTGGGAAACTGGTTGATACGCTGCTTAAGTTGTGCGGTATTGGTAATGCCCAGCTGGCATAACTCTTCTTGCAACCATTGGCTAAAAGCGTCGCCAGGATTGAGGCCCTTATCTCGCAATAGCTGTTTGCAGGTACGCAGGGAGTCGAATGGGTGTAGGGCCAGGCTACTAAAAAGCCCTTTGCCTTTGAGCAAGCGCTGCACCGTTTTACGTGCAAAGCGCTCACCATCTTCAAAGCTGGCAAAGTCCGCCTTAGCCATAATGTCCAGTAACTTTGCACTCTTAAGTGAGCTCGGCGTACCGGCAGCGGCTAAAAATAGTGCATTGATGGCACCTGCAGAAGTACCTGCAACCTTGCGAAAGCGAATACCGGCCTTCTCAAGGATGTAGGTGTAGCCCACCAGGGCAATCCCTAGCATGCCACCGCCTTCCATCACCAGGTCGACATACTGGAGGCCGTTAGAGTCCTGCACATCACTAAATGACTTGCCTTCGATCGATGTACGCGAATTTTGCCAAAGGGTATCGGCTTCGGAGATGGCGCTGGTCACCCACGCTGTGTTACTCATATGATTTTTCCCTGAGGTGGCAGTAGGTTCCATACGAAAGTTGAAATGATTATTGGCTAAAAGAATGGGGCAGGGTATCACCCAGAATCAGATTCGCCATAGCATCCAGTTTGTTTTTCGTGCCTTCCCACTTGGGCATCACTTGATTCATTAAACGGTAAAATCGCTCGCTGTGGTTGTGTTCGGCGATATGGCAGAGCTCGTGCAAAATGACATAGTCGATGCACTGGCGCGGCGCTTTTATCAGGTGGGGATTGAGGGTAATACGCCCCTGGGGGGAGCAGCTGCCCCACTGGGTTTTCATACTAAGGATACGCAGGGGCGGGCGCCCGGAAACCCACAGGGTCTGCTCAAGCAGAGTATCCAGGCGGCGGTGAAAAATTTCTTTGGCGCGCGACTTGTACCATTCGACCAAAAGCAGGCGCACCCTTTCGGGGTCTTTTTTCCGCACGGATACTTCCAGCTTGCCGCGCAGTAATTTCACCTGTTGTTGGGTGTCTTCAGACTCAATGACTTTCAGCAGATATTGCTTGCCTAGGTAGTAGTGGCTCTCGCCGCTGATATATTGCCGTGGCGTTATATATTCCAGCGCTTTGCGGAAATCCCGCAGCTGCTGGTAAATCCAGCGCCCGCGTTTTTTTACCGCTTTTAAAACCGCATCGTTATCGATAGGTTCCGGTGCGCTGACCACCACACGGCAATCTGGGTGTACTTTGATCAGCACTCGCCCATTGGCCTGGGGGCGGGGCAGGCATTCAAACGTGATGCGTTCATCCCCATAGGCAAAGCTCAGTTGCCGGGAGTTGGGGTTAGTTGGGGGGGAAGTAATGGGCACATTCATGCCGGGATTAGTCTCCGCTTAAACCAACGCGGGTGATCTGTAGGATCATCTCCACCATTTTCTTGGCCTGCACCATACCACTGCCGATGGATTTGCACTCCATAAATAATTTGGGCATCAGCTTTTTATGGATATCCTTCTCAATATTTTGCGGGCTGATGGAGTGCTCCATTACTGACTGGGCAACCATTGTATCGATCTCGAAGGCCAGCTTGATCCACTTATCCTGTACCTGGCTATCACCAACCGCAAAAACCTCCGGCAGGTTTTTCTTGAATACACCAAAATAGGCCTGGGCATGGCGGTTATCGGCAAAGGCATTGGGGATTTCATCCAGGTTGCGGGCTTTTACCTGGACTTCCAGCGCTTCGAACAGCAAATACTGCTTGAGCGGGTGATCGAACAGTTTTTCCGCTTCCTCAATGGCTTGCAGCAGTAACTTGGAAAAGGCTTCCTGGGCATAGGGATCGTCGCGCAACTCCTGTTCGATCATGCGGGTGACGCGGGTTTTGATAATATCGGTTTCGTTGCGGGTTTTGTCCTCCCCCCAATCTTCAGGCCGCTCCGCCTTGCCCATTTTATTGACTTCGTATTTACCCTCGGGCTCTAAGATTTCCACGCCCACCACATGCTTATCCAACAGGTTTTTTACCTGGGCCGCGTATTGGTCATAGTCCACAGAGATTCCGGTTTGCTGTAGCGCCCATTGGCGCAAACTGGCAAATTGTTTAACCGTCTGTTTGTAGTGCTGGCGATCACTATCGCTAAAGCTTTTGTCTTCGAAGAAGGTGGCCGATTGCAAGGCTACTTTCAGGCAGGTGGTGAAGTGGGTCAGTGCCTCGTAGAAGTCCTCGCGCACTTTTAGGTTCACATCAACTAGCTCACCATTGCGCTGTTCAATTTTGGGCACTATCACCTGGCGCAGTTGCTCGGTGTCCTGCTTATTTTTTACGCCGGCGAAAATGCCCCAAAGGTTTTTATACAACAGGGGCAGGCGCTTGTACTCGCTGCTCATGGGGCTATAGAGCCCGGCGATATCGTCGATATCGTAACCGCCCTGGGTGCGCGCGGCCAGATCCTGGTATTTCTGCATGGTGGTATCCAGCTCTGCCAGGATGCCCCGGTAATCGATCAGCAGGCCGAACTTTTTATCCGGGTGCAGGCGGTTGACCCGCGCGATCGCCTGGATCAGATTGTGTTCCTTGAGGGGCTTATCGATATACAGCACCGTATTCTTGGGCTCATCGAATCCTGTCAGTAGTTTGTCCACCACAATCAGCAGTTTCAGGGAGTCGTCTTTATCGAAGCGCTCAATCACTCCCTGGGTGTAGCGCTGTTCATTTTGCGAGCCCACATTGTCTTTCCACCACTTCACCACCTCCGGCATCGAGGATTCATCTACCGCCTCGTTGCCCTCGCGGGTATCCGGTGCACTGATCACTACCGCCGATTTAAATCTCTGCGCTTCTGGCCAGTGTTGTTGGGCCTCATCCAGGTACTTTTTATATTGGATGGCAGTGGCTTTGCTATCGCAGGCCAGCTGGCCCTTTAAACCCGCATCGATGTTATTAACAAAATGGGTGGCGATATCGGTAGCAATCAGTCGAATGCGATCGTCTGCAGTGTAAATCTCTCCCTTACGGGCAAACTTGCGCTTTAAATCTGCCTGCTGCTCCTCACTTAACCCCACCGTAATGCGCTCAAACCAGCGGTCAATTGCGCGCTCGTTAACATTCATGTCCGGGATACGCTCTTCGTACAGCAGTGGGGTTACGGTGCGATCCTCCACCGCCCGCTGCATGGTATAGGCATGGACTATGGGGCCGAATTTATTGGTGGTTTTGTCGTCTTTCAGAAGGGGCGTGCCGGTAAAGGCCACAAAGGCGGCATTGGGCAGGGCCTGGCGCATACGGATATGGTTTTCGCCGCCCTGGCTGCGGTGGCCCTCGTCGATCAGCACAATCAGGTCGGCACTGTCATTGCGGCATTCCGGCAGCGCAGTGGCGCCGGTAAATTTTTGCACCAGCGAGAAGATAATCCGCTCATTGCCGCTGCCAATCTGCTGGGCCAAACGCTTGCCGGAAGTAGCCATCGCCGCTTCCTTATCTTTCTTGCCCGCCAGTTCGCCGCCGCTGGCAAAGGTATTGCTGAGCTGGCGCTCCAGATCCACCCGGTCGGTGACAATAACCAGGCGGCTCTGTTTGAGGCTCGGCTGGAAGATCAGCGCCTTGCTTAAAAACACCATGGTGAAGGATTTGCCGGAGCCGGTGGTATGCCAGATTACGCCGCCCTCCCGCGCGCCGTCATTGCTGCGTTGGGCAATGCGCTCCAACAGTCGTTTGATACCGAATACCTGCTGATACCGGGCGACAATTTTGCCGGCCTTTTTATCGAACAGAGTGAAGTAACGGACCATCTCCAGCAGTCGCTGGGGCGATAGCAAGCTGATTAACAACCGATCCTGGCCGCCCAGGGCCAGCTCGCCGCCGGCGATCAGGGTTTGGTACCAGTCCAGATCTGATGGGGAGCGCTGTTTAAACAGAGTTTGGATTTGTTCGCTGGAAAGGGGGCGGTTTTTGATCGCCAGCATTTCCTCATCGGAGATATCTTCCTCGCGCCAGGCCGCCCAGAATTTTGCCGGGGTGTTACAAGTGCCGTAGCGACCCTCGGCACCGTTGACTGACAATAATAGTTGGCTGTAGGCGAACAATTGTGGGATTTCATCGTGGCGCTGGTTGCGCAGGCTTTGGGAAATGCCCTCGTCAATAGAGGGCCCTTTCTTGCCATCAGGGCGCTTGGCCTCGATCACTACCAGGGGAATACCGTTGACGAAACACACCATATCCGGGCGGCGGCTCTCCACGCCGTTGGCGCGGGTTACGCTGAATTCCTCGGTAAAGGCAAAGTGATTGTTTTCGATGGTGTGCCAGTCGATCAGGGCAATCGTGGGGGTGGCTTTTTTGCCATCGACAAATTCGGTCACCGAAATGCCGTAGAGCAGGTGGTTGTATAACTCTTCATTGGCTGCAAGCAGCCCTTTGTTCAGCGCAGGGCTGCATACGATGCCAATCAGGTGGTCGATGGATTTTTGTGAGAGTGGCTGCTCCTTACCGGCGAAATGGAAGGTCCGTTTGCCCAGCTCCCGGCGCAGTATCTCCGTGAGCACCACCTGGTCCTGGCGCCCACTGCGGGCTTGGTTGGCCTCGGCGGGTGGTAAAAACGACCAGCCCAGATTGCACAACAGGGCCAGGGCGGGGATCTTTGCGGCGTATTCTTCTTGGAATTTCGGTACTGCTGTGTAATCCATTTCCACGGTAATGCATGTCTCCAAGGGGAAATCCGTTTTTATTGGGATAAAAGTGTCTCTGTTTCCGGGCTGTGGAGCAAGTGGAAAGGGGCGATTGCCAGTCCACTGCTTGCGAGATGGTGCCGCAAGCGGCGTTAGTTCGAGAGCTGTGGGGCTGGAAGGTTTAGGCTAGTCGTTGCTGTTGCTTTTACTGGCCGGTGGTTTTGGGGAGCCCCTGGTATGGGTATCTGTACTGAGTAGCGGAGTACTTATCTTATTGCTGGATGGCCTTGTGAGTATTGCACCGCGCCAAGAAGTGGGAAAAGGCACTCCTTGGGCGGGGCTGCAACTAGCGTGTAAATATTATTCAGTAGCTAAAGCTGGTGCCTTTTAAATTGAGACACCCATATTGCCTTTAGTACCGACACAAAATCCAAATATTTCATGGAAATAGAGGCTTTTACATTCAAAATTGGAGGCGATATGGAAAGTGTCATTCGGGAATTTTGGGTCGTAGAGTCCCAGTTTCCCACTGGTATCCACGCAATAGATATCACCTCTTGGGTCACCGGGCCTAAAGGCAATCCAGTCCAGTTTCCAGCCGCCGAGATCACCCTGATCATCCCACTTGTTGTCAATGGGGTTCCATTTGCCAACGTTACCTTTTTCGCCAACACACCACATTTCTCCAGTGTTATCGAAGGCAATCATCTTTAGGTCCCAGGGCTTTGCAATGTCCGGTTCCTCCCAGGCTCCAGTGGTGGTATTCCACTTGGCAAGATTACCTTTAGTTCCAACGCACCACATGGCATTTGACTTGTCAAATGCAATCATCTTGGAATCCCAGGATTGGTTGTACTCTTTTTTGTCAACGAGACCAAAAGTTCTTGAGTTCCACTTTCCGATATTATTCGAAGTGCCCACACACCACAGGTTATCCTCTCTATCAAAAGTGACCATATTTAAGTGCCACGTTGAGAGGAATCCTCTGTCTTTAAAGTTCATTTCCATGGTTAATCTCCTTTGGGTTTTGGGATCAGTTTTTTCTGATGCTTCGGGGTACCAAAATGTAAAGGCTTAAAGTGAATTCATTGATTAATTGATAAATAAGTCAGCTGGAGCCTTGGTGTCATTTTTGTTAGAAGTTTCCAGGTAAAAAGTATGTGCGGCCTTTTGAAAGGAAAAGTGTTTTATATGCAATTAGCACTTTCCAGCAAAGACTTATGCTGTGCTGTCTTATTTTTTTCACCCACTGGGTACGGCCCATCCAGTGGCGGCTATTACTGCGAAAAGTGAGGTTGAGGCTTTATGCTGGTTATATTTCTGCCCACTAAATAGCAGGGCCAAAGAACAGAACTGGCCACTCGGCTTGATAAAAACCTCCTAATCAGTTGTTTCAAGCGATCTTAAAGCAAAGGTCTGTTATTTAATATGCTCCTCCGTTAAAAGGGCGGGGATTCCTACCGGTGGTTGGCGCCATCTTGGAAGTGGTCAGCCAGCTCAAAATAAATTGGAAAAATCAAATAATTGCGGGCCAGTTGGGGCAGTATTTATAGGTTGTTGCCGTGGCGCGTTTATCAATTAATAGGGCTCTGTGATATAGAATGTCGTGAATTTTTTGGTTGGAGCGGCAGCCACTGAATTTTCAAAAATAGATTCGCCTCAGCGATGGGTTTTTAAAAGTTGGCATTTGGGTGGTGTGTGTTTTCGTCGACAGGAAAGGAGCAGCTACAGGAAAGAGGAAGGGAAAGAATACGCTGTGCCCGGACCCTATAGGGTATAGGTGTCGATTGGGCGTTTCTAAGATGTCTTCACACGACATCTGAAGTGCAGCGTATTCTATTCAGCGGGAAAGCGTTCTCTATTTTATGCGCGGCCTCGTGTATGGCCGCTATCAATGCAAACAGCAGCGTTTAAACTTTTTACCGCTGCCACAGGGGCAGGGGTCGTTGCGGCCGGTTTTGGGGTCGGCTCGATGGGGGGCTGTTGCAGGCTCCGGGGCGCGCTGTTGCAGCCAGTGGCGGTGCAGGGCGCGGGCGGCGGGTTCTATTTGGGTAACGGTCTGCTGATACTCGGCCTTCGTCAAGCCCCCAAGGTAATCGAAATGTTCCTCGCGTGCGTGCAGGGCGATGGCTTGCAGTTGGGTGTCGAGTTCTGCGGGCAGGCTGGGCCACTGGCCCAGGTCTACACCCTGCATATAGCCGAAACACCATTCCCCAGGGAAGATAAAAGAGGGCTCGCCCTCTTTATTGGCCTCATTGAATAGGGCTTGGAACTCTTCGGGGGCTTCCGTTAGCACCATGGCATTACTGTTCATCAACTGGAATAGCAGCGCCATAAAGCGCTGCATCTCCTCCTCGGATTCCCACTCCGGTTCATTGCCGGGGCCGCCCCAGATTTCGGAGAACCAGCGGCTGGGGGAAATCATCTCCGGGCCTGACACCAGGGCGGTGAGAAAGCCGTCCAGCTCGCAGATATCCAATATTGAGTCGTCGTTGCCGTACTTGTGCAGTACTTCGTCTATATAATCCAGATCGGCTTCACTGATGGGCGCATCGAGATCGACGGTTTCGCTAAATGTCATTGGGCTTCCTCTATCTGGACCCGGCGCTTGCCGGTAAGCAGCTGTTGCATCAGGGCTTTTTTCTCCTGCTTTAGGCAGTCGAGTTTTTGTTGCAGGGTTTCGATTTCTTGATCGGCTGATGAGAGAGTCCCAGAAATTCTATACTGTTCCTCTAGGCTCGGAAATTGCCACGATATTTTTTTAAAGTGATTAAACTTCAAGTTCCATGTGTCGGATACAAGGCCTTGGGAATGCCTATAGAAAACATGGATTAATTGAGGGAGCTTGAAAAGCTGAGCAGCATATGCCGGCACTACTCTTTCTCCTGGGATTAGGATTGTGTATGCCGGACTTACAATGCCTTCTTTGTCGGAAAGGCTTGACCGGCCCTGCCACATTCGCATCGTATTATATCCAATATCATTAATATTAATCCGGCGGTACTTGGATTTATCTTCATTTGAAGTGTTTTTTCTCCCAGTATCCTCTTGATAGACAACGCCGTCATCGGAAGTTATTGAGAGAAGAGGCAAGTCTTTTCTACCTGTTTCCACTCTCTCGCTAAATAAATGTCCGAGTTGATAGGTCTCCCAGTGTTCACTAAACCGAACTCCATTCTTATCCCGCAGGCGCTTTTTGCCGGTGAGCAGTTGCTGCATCAGGGCCTTTTTCTGCTGGCGGCTGTTGGCGAGCAGTTTTTCGCTGGTGTCGATGGCCTTATCCCAGGTAGATAGGATTTGGGCGATCTTTTTTTGTTCGGGGAGTGGTGGCAGTGGAAACTGTAATGATTTTACATCTTGCTGATTAATGCTGCATTGAGCTACAGCCCTCTTTGCGACTTTACAGAAATGTACTCTAGCTTGATGAGTTTGAAGTACTCTTGCTAAATATCCTGGCAGGATAGCCGACTCATTTGGCTCAATTCTCATCATATTTGATTCATAAACAGATGGAGTGCTACTTCCTTTCCAAAGGATGGATTTGCCAAGGTGAGATAAGCTATTTACTCGGTTAACGATAATATCGCTGTTTTTTAGCTGATAAGATTCAATCTCTTTGGTTGTTAAATTAACTTTCTGAAGTTTTTTTTCTGTCAAGTTGCCATCATTATCAAAATCAGTAATTCTCAGAATAGGGGTGCCTTGCCCATAAGACTCTGAGCTTTTGTAAATTCCATTTTTATACGGTTTAGGTAATAGCTGGCCAAGTTTCACAATGGGTAAATCTTTAGTTGCCATAACCCAACTCCTGCAAATACAGCTCCATTTCCCCTTCCAGCTCACTTAACTGTGCCTTAAGCTGCTGCCGCTCGGCGCGCACGGCCAGCAGGTCGATCTCTTCCTCCTCCTCGAAGGTATCCACATAGCGGGGGATATTCAGGTTGTAGTCGTTATCCTGGATTTCCTTGAGGCTGGCCACATAGGCGTATTTGTCCAGATCGGTACCCTGGCGGTAGGTCGCCACTACCTTGTCGATATTGTCCTGGGTGAGCAGGTTCTGGTTTTTGCCCGCTTTAAATTCCCGCGAGGCATCGATAAACATCACGCTGTCGTCCTGCTTGTCGCGGGCGAAGATCAGGATGGCGGCGGGGATGCCGGTGCCGTAAAAGAGTTTTTCCGGCAGGCCGATCACCGCGTCCAGCAGGTTTTCCTCAATCAACTGCTTGCGGATCTTGCCCTCAGCAGAGCCCCGGAACAGCACGCCGTGGGGCACCACCACGCCCATGCGCCCGCTCTTGGGATTGAGGGTTTCGATCATATGCAGGATAAAGGCGTAGTCCCCTTTGGTTTTTGGCGGCACGCCGCGATGAAAGCGGCCGAAGGGGTCGTTGCCGGCTTCGTCGTGGCCCCATTTGTCCAGGGAGAAGGGCGGGTTGGCGGTGACGATATCGAACAGGTCCAGGTGGCCGTTTTTGTCCAGCAGCTTGGGGTTGCGAATGGTATCGCCCCATTCGATTTTGTGGTTGTCCTCGCCGTGCAGGAACATATTCATCTTGGCCAGAGACCAGGTGGAGCCGATGGCTTCCTGGCCGTAGAGCTCGTACTGCTTGCTGTTGTGGTGTTCCCGCACCTTGCGCCCGCACTTCATCAGTAGGGAGGCGGAGCCACACGTAGGATCGCAGATGCGGTCGCCGGGGCGGGGGTCGAGCAGTTCGGCGATCAGCTCGGACACTTCCGGTGGGGTGTAGAACTCGCCGGCCTTCTGACCGCCGCTGGCGGCGAAGTTCTTGATCAGGTATTCGTAGCCGTTGCCGATCACATCCAGGTTGCCCACGCGGCTGGGGCGCAGGTTCAGCTCGGTTTTGGCGAAATCTTCCAGCAGGTGGCGCAGGATGGTGTTCTTCTGCTTCTCCTCGCCCAGCTTGTCGGTATTGAAGGAGATATCCTGGAACACGCTCTTGCCGGCGTCCTTGAGCTTGGTGCCGTTGGCCTCTTCGATAGCGTGCAGGGCCTGATCGATGCGCTCACCATTGCCGGGTTCGTGGCGGTGCTCGTACAGGGTGTAGAAGCTGGCACTTTGCGGCAGTACAAAGCGCTCGCTCTTCATCATCTCCTCGATCAGCTCCGGCTCGTTGCCGTAGGTTTCCACATACTCCTCGTAGTGGTCCTGCCATACATCGGAGATGTACTTGAGGAACAGCATGGTGAGGATAAAGTCTTTGTAGGTGTCGGCGCTGATGGTGCCGCGAAAGGTGTCGCAGGCATTCCACAGGGCCTTGTTGATGCTGTCCTGGCTGATTTGTTCGGCGGCGCTATTGCTGCTCATGGGGTGCTTCTTGTCCTTTGTGTATTGCTGGGGCGCTGTGGCCCAGTCGAATTCGGTTTGCGCTGGCATTGCTACAGGTGTTGTCGCGGGCGTTGTTACCCGGTTTTACGGTGCTATCTGTTTGGGTGGCTCGCTGGTCGGGCATGGTCGGGAATTGGTTGCTCGGCGGTGTGGGAGCTTCCCAGACAAGGCCGGGACAAACCCGCATTGCGCTAAATGTTGGGGATGGTGATTCAGCTGCCGGATGGCGTCAAGGGCATTTATACCCTTCTATCCTGAGCGTGATGCAGCGGCTTAGGCTGTGGGGGTCACTGCCGGATAATTCGTGTTGGCGACAGACTCTCCTTGATTGTTTTTTGCGCTGCTGTGGTGGGTCTTCGGTATGGCTGGGCTGGCTAATCTATAGAGAGCCCTGTTCGCGGAAGCGCTGTTGAGGCGCTAATGGCGCCAGAGCAGTGGCTGGGGCTTGTTAGCAGGGAGAGGAGGTCAAATATGATTCGGCATATTGCATGTATCTTGGCGAGCCTGGTTCTGGGATTCAGTGGGAGTTTGAGCCTGGCAGAAACGGAGCAAAATAAAGGAAGGTATCTCGGGGCCTTTAATGACCCCGTGGCTTATTGCCGAGTTGTGGTCAATGCCGATAGCCCGGAAGAACCCTATATCGGCCCGGCAAAACCGCAGGTAGTGTTATCGGGTATTTACCAGGCAGCTGGTATTTCTGCCGGTGCACCGAGGGATTGGGTTGCGGGGGGCACTTTTTGGCGTTGTATGCATGGCGGAGTCTATGCGTGCTTTGTCGGCGCCAATCTTCCCTGTGAAGAAAAGGCGGACACTTCGAAGGAGCCAAGTGAGGCAATTGCCGCTTACTGTAAGAGCAATCCTGCGTCGGAATCTATACCAGCCGTTGTGACTGGACGGGTGACTATCTATGCATGGCACTGTGAGAATGGCGTTCCAGAAATTACCCGCCAGGCGCTACAGGTAGATGAACGGGGTTATATTGCTAATTATTGGTATCGGATGGATCGATCAGGATAAAGAGTAATTTTCGCGAAAGTGGTTTGCCTTATGGTAATGGGGGGCTTCTGCTACTGAGGTGTGAAAACATAACGCCGCTGTGAAATGCGGGCAAACTATTTTGGGTTTAGCGCACTTGGGGGTAGCGTACTTAGTGTTAGTGTCGGATAAGGCCCCAGGGGAGGGGGTTACTCCCCGCTGCTTTTGTGGCCTCTAAAACCTGCCAATTTTCCCCTTTAGGCCTGCTCGTTATCCAGTTTTTTCGCGAGCTTGTGCCCTTCATCAGAGTCCCCAAGTTTCCAATAACTGGAAATGTAAATATGGGTTTTGGGGATTTCTTTATCCTGCTTAAAAAATTTCCGTAATTGACGCATATTATTAAATTCGCAGGCGGCCCAGATGGCGGCTTGGCCTGGAAGCCAGGGCAGTGCCTGAATTTTAGGGAGGAGAAGTTCACCGGTGGGGAAGGAATTTACCACCCAGTGCAGCTGCAGGTTTTTTGGATGTTTCAGTGGCTGAATATCCGATTCGCTTGAAACTTCTATCACCGCATATCCGCTGGCCTCATCAGGTAGTTGGGCCAGGTTAACGCTAATGGCGGGTAGGGCGGTCATATCGCCGGCGAGCAAAAACCAGTCGGCCTCGGGGTTAACCAGCTTCTTGGGGCCAGGCCCTCCTATCAGAATAGAGTCTCCGGGTTGTGCATTGGCCGCCCAATTTGAGGCTGGCCCTTCATGTTCATGCAAAGCGAAGTCGATATCGATTTCTGCCTGCCGTTGGTGCCTGATGGTATAGCTTCTCATCAGTGGGCGTTCACCTTCACCCTGGGGGAAAACCAGTTTTATATAGGCGCTTTCCTGGTCGCAGGGAAAGGATTCCAACCCTTCGCCACCCAGAGTGATACGTAACATGTGTTCTGAGACTTTGGTGGAGCGCAAAACGACCAGCTCTCGTGTGCGTTTTTCAGCCATAGTATTGAGGCTCCTTAATCTGAAGTAGGATGTTCGGTCAGGTTCTCGATCATAACGCTGGCGATATGGGCAAACGCCTTGAGTTCTTTTTCGCTCAGGTTGTGAGTCATTACAGCGATAACCTCTGTTTCCAGGTTTTGCACTTTTTCAAGAATCTTTTTTCCTGATGCTGTGGGAGCAAGGAGCTGACTGCGGCGGTCATTGGGGTTGTCTGTTTTTTTGATAAGCTTGGATTGAACCAACTCATTAAGTACCCGTGTAATCTGGGCCTTATCTTGATTCATTCGCAGTGCAATTGACCGTGCGGTACTCTGCGGATACTTGCAGATTCCCTTAAGCACGCGAATATGATTTACCGGAAGGTCAATTCTTTGCTCCTGAATGCTGATCCGCAGCTGCTTTTTGTAAGCGTGGATCAGCTGGTGCAGGGTTTCGTTGACTGAGTAGCTCACAGGGTTGCCGCATTAACTTGATTGATATTATCAACTTTATTTTAGGTGGTTGATTGTGTCAACTAAATTGAAGAGTATTGTTTTGGGTCGAAAGAAGCTTTTCGGCGGGGGAGAAATTAGGGGGTGAGCTTTGCAAAAAGCTTTCGCCTTTGGGCGCAGAGTATTGAAAGCTAAAAAGCCGATTAAAGGGGAGGGGGAGCCCCTCCCCAAGAGCGAAAGGAGTCGCGCTTACCAGGTTAAGCTGATATCGGTTCCATCAAACTTTACGTCTGAGTCATACACATATTTCAATGTGCCCTTCCAGAAGGAGCCGTGCCACTCCCAGTCGGCATCGTAGCTGACCTCATTGAGCACCTTTTGACTAAAGGCTTCAAAGCTGCCATAGCGCTCCTCGCTACCCATAATCACTACCCAGGTTTGTTCGTTCCAGTCGCAGCTAACGGTATTGGAATCGCCGTTACCGCAGGGATAGCGCACGGCGATATAGCCGTCGTCTTCCTTGCCGAATTTCCAGTTACCGCTGCGCTTCTCCTCCTCAAAGCCTTCTGGCCATTGCAATGCCACGTTGGAGCCACCGGAATGGAACAGTTCAATTGCCGGATAGGGGTTGTATTGGATTACGGCAACATTGTTCACCTGCTTAATCTTAGGGTGGTGATCGTTTTGCATGGTGCTGTTGCCATCGCCAACCTTCGCCCAGACCGATTGGGTGCCGGTAGTGGCAATCCAAGGCGTTTGCTGATAGCCCTGGCGACCACCCCAGTAATTCTGAATGGAGTGCATCATCACACCGCCATCCTTATACATGGAAAAGTTAGCGCCAGAAAGCACGGAGCTGCGGCTGAATACCGCTCCGGCCTTGGCGGCAGCAGGGGCGGCAGCTTCTGAAAGCCCTAGGAACTGGTCGAAGGCTTTCAGTCCTTCATAGCCTTCAAGCTGATATTTACTGACGAACCAAGCGGTATCGGCAGCTACATCCGGGTGGAAATAAGCCCCCTGACTCCAATAGAAAGGCACGCGCTCTTCGCGGGGAAAGTCAGCATAAATATCGTTTTTGGCATCGCCGAGAGAGTGGCCTACCGAGTAATTCATATTCAGGTCTTTACCGAAATACTTGAAGATGTCATCGGTAATTTCCAGGCCAGAGGTGGCCAGCATTACACCTGCGGGACTCGGTGTTCTCACTGATTCCTTACCGAGACCCGTTAGCAGGTAGATGATGCGGTTGATGTTGCCGCCGGAACCGTTCCTGCGGTAGCCATCATTACTGCGGCCTGCGGCTGAGAAAAGGATGCCCTGGTCGTTGGTGACCAGCAGTATGTCCTGCAGCAAGCGTTGCGCAGCGCCCGTAGCCAGCTCGCGAATTTCTGCATCTTCAGAAAAATCGACGAGGTTAAGTAGCGCAGATAAGGTGTAGGGGTAATAGACCGGGGAGTAAAATTCATAGAAACCATACTGGTTTTTTACTTCCAGGTAGCGCTTTAAGCGCTTGTAAGTTCTGTCGTCTTCAAATGCACCGTACTTTTCCTGTAGAAGATACTGGGCAGATGTGTACATGATCATATGGTTTTCAGAGGCGAAGACGTGATCCCCAGTGCCGCCTTCCTTAAACCAGAAGTGGTATCCGTCCAAAGCAGAAAAGAGTTCATCTTTAATTTCTGGGCGGAAAAACAGGATACGGATGAGTCTGGTAAGGGTGAAGTCTGAATTCTTCTTGCCGCCATTACGCAGGACATCCAAATTCTTATTCAGCGCCTCCCAATTGAGCTCATCGCCGGTGTATGCCTGTAAGACGACAGCGGTATCATTAGTGGAAGAAACGCCCTCTTCAATATATTGCAATTGCCTATCTTGATAGGCGCTCTCATCAAAAGACTGCGCATTGACACTGGCTGAATGTATCGCCAATCCTAAAAAAATCGGGTACAGCATTCCTACTACTGGTACTTTCATCAGTACTTGTTCCTATATTGATTTTGATTTCTGGTGTTAAACACCATAAATGTACCACTTGTGTATTACAGGAATTTATTGGATTAAACGATAGGTATTTTCTCTCGCTGAAGGTTGCCGATTCGATCAGTTGGGTCCCTTGGTTCTCACTTTTAAAATATATTTTTACTCAGGTTTCTTTTGGGGGTGATTGTTTATTTTTTATGTCTTAACAATGAGTTTTAGTGCTTGTTAATTGGTACGGTTTGGTATTAAAAATAAGTTTGCTATTTGCTTAGGGGGTAGATGGTCTATTACAGGTTGGTGGGTTTTGTAGTCTTTTGAGGGCTGTGCAGGAGAGTGCGAATAAAAGGCGTTGAACGGTTGCTACTTTTTGCTGCCGTAAAAATTTGTAGTAGTGGTGTTAGTCTGTTGATAAGGAGCTTGGCTTGGAGGTCTCTAATTTATTCAGGCGTGAAATCTTGGCGCGGATTTAAGTTTGCTACTTTAAAGTCAGCGTTTAAGGTTTAGAGGTATAGGCTTCTAAAGATTCTGGGACAAAAAATGAAAAAACTACTAATTTTCTTTGCGGCCGGCTGTTTGGGTGCTGTGGCAAATAGCGTTGTGGTCTGGCTGTTTGGGGATTTTGGAATAACCCCATCTCTGGGGGTATCTATCACCCCTACCTTGTCTGCTGAATGGCTATATCCCAGAGTGGTATGGGGTGGCATTTGGGGTCTGTTTTTTATTCTTCCTTTCCTACCATCAAAGCTGTTGTTAAAAGGAAGCATCTTGAGCCTACTCCCCACGGCGTTCCAGCTTTTTGTTGTTTTTCCTGTGATGGCCGGTAAAGGTATGGCAGGGCTTGAGCTGGGGGCGCTTACCCCAATTTTTGTAGTATTTTTTAATTGGATCTGGGGGATTGTTACCGCGCTCACCATAAAGTGGGCTGAGTAATTCCGCTTGTTTCCTTTATTGATCGGTTTACATTAACAGGATTCTTTTGGCGGCTTTCAAGCCCCGGCTGGTCGTTGTTGATGGCCCCTCCAGCCAGTGATCAATAATGCGGTAAGCAAGTTCGTGTCTTTGCGGTCCGCTTCTATTCTCAGTTAATTCCCCCAGAACCCAGTGATTGTGTGCTATCCAGGTATCCCGAGCGATAGACCGAATTTGTGGGTCTGCCTCGCAGAATAGGGGCAGCGCCGTACTGAGATTGCTGGGTTGTTGTAAGGTCTCCCTGCTAATAGGTGGTTGCCCTTGGGCTTTCCACCAGTCTCGGGCGCCTTCGGGGTCGTGTCCAAAACGTTGTTTGAAAGATTGGGTGAATGGGCTGAGGAAGGGCCAGTTGCCCCCTTTTACTATCCGCTCAACGATTTCTCTGGTGGTTGCCCGGTCGCCAAAATTCTCCGGATCGTAGAGCACACGGTCTTTAGTTGCGGCATGTATTGGGCTGGTGGCATCGGCGGTAATCTGGGTATTTGCCGGCAGGGCAGCTGCGGCAATCGGCAGCAGTGATGGAGCACCGAGTCCGAGGCAGTGGAATCTTTGCAAGGGTATGTTGTGATCCTGGTAGCCATCTGTAATGCCTTTAAGCACTTGTGCCAAGCGCACATAACGGCGTGGTACAGGCCTATCCAGTTTGAAAGAGGCTCGGTGGAGCACAAAGAAGTCTGTCGCATTTAAATCCCCGCAAATACTGGCCAGTCCTATGGCAGCTGAACGCACCCCGCTTTGTGCGGCTAGCCGACCGGCGTCCCGGCCGGTGTTGTAATCCATTGCGCTTAGTACTGCATAAACAGTCAAGCCCTGGCTTAGTGGGTGTTCAGCGATTTTTTCCCATAGTCTCAGGCTCTGACGATTGCGCGCGGCGATACGCTCTGGTCGCCAGCCGGTAATTTCCCGCTCCAGGTCCAAAGCCACCAGGCATGTAGTGGCAAAGTCCTCCTGAGCGATCAGGTGGGTGGGGTGCATTAACAGCTGGCGCTGCAGCAGGAGATTGGTATCAATGCTATTTGAACGCTCATTACAGTTGGCCAGTACTCTCTCCGCCAGTGTATCTGCCAATATGCGCAAATCTTTTGGGACTTCATTGCCGCGGGGCAGTTGACCCAGTTGACGGCGCAGAGCTTTTACCCGCAGGGTTACTTGTCGGGCTTCTTCAGAGAACTGCGAGATGACCGCATCAATCAGTTGTTTGGTGCCGTTATCGGCAAGCAGGGGCAACCCTCTGCGGCGCACTTCTGCCGCCATTTGCAGATTGGAATTGGTAATCCGGTGGGCAGATAGCAGGTAGCCTTCGGCGGTAATCATATGGTTGGCAAAGGCATCCAGTGTCTGCCGGCGTAAATTGGCGATAAATCGCATGCTGGTCATTAGCCAGTAAAAGTCTCCTCAAATCAGTGCGTGGGAGCAGGCTTTGTATTCATCGAGTAGTGCGTGGGCTACTTCCAGCTCAATTTCGAGCTCCAGGGCTATCTGTTCGAACAGGTCCCAGGCAGCGAGCACGTCTGGGTGAGTTTCAATGCACTCGGATACTGCGTGATCCATTGGCTCTATGGGAAAATCCATTTCATCCTTTTGATGTAAGTTGGGCAGGCTGGGTATCGCTGTCTCCAGGCATTCGCTGCGCACTGTCTCTTTGGCGGCGTGCCACTCCGCTTTTGCCAGCTGTGCCATCGCCAGAAGTACATCTAATTCCGCAATCTGGTCGTGGACTCTGTCCAGTTCTGTCATGCATCCATCATCTGGTGGCATAGTAGCCCTCCTAAGGACGAATTAGGGGCGTAAATAGTAGCTCTCCGGCCCCCAAGGTGGCCTCAGAGTGCTCATCAACTTGGTGGGCACCAAGAGACCAGTAGAGATTGGCGTTGCTACGCCAGGGCTGGAACCAACGGTTGGCGAGCCTTATAAAGCTCACTTCGAAGCTGGACTTACCAATCTCGGCCAGGGCCAGGGAATCGACCTCAACGGCGGGTTTACCATCGAACAGGCTTGAGTGATGTCTATAAGTGCCACTGAGTCGGCAGAAAGCGCCTGGACAAATGCCGGCATGTGGTAGGTGAGCAAAGCGCACCACGGCATTTGCCTCGGCATTACTGGAGGGATCTTTCAATATCAGGTGGCTTAATAGCATGCCGCCCTCCTGAGGTGGAGAGGTGACCTTTTCGACAAAGCCTCTGATTTCAACAAACTCTCCCTCAGGACTGGTTTCTAGCTTCGACAGTTCTACATTTTTACCGTTGGGAAGCGTTGCTGAAAAAGGCATGGTGTAGATATTTTTCTGAAGGTTTTTGATCTCTCTATCGGAATTAAGCCCCTCGCAACCAAGCGCAAGTCGATAACAGGCAGCCTGGCTAGCGATGGCGATGCGGGTGAGAAAGTGCGCATCCACCGCGAGATCGCCAAGCCTCTCCGCCAGGCCGCCACTACCACGTCGCAATATTTCGGTAATTGTGTTGTGTATTACCGCTTGAGCGCTTGCGAACTGGGGGAGTTTGCTCTCAATATCTCCGGCCAGAAACAAGCACGCCTGTTTGATCTCCACTGATTTTCCAAGAAGTAGGGCGCTGTAAATACGCTTGTGACCACTTTTAAGTAGGTTGGAAAATACTTTTATAATCGTTTTAATGGAATGTATATTGCGCTTGGAAAAGTCGGTACTAGCTGCTTCAGTATCTAGAGCAATATTGAATTGAGCATGTGTTAGCGCGAGTAGCCCTCGACTTAGGCACATGATGACAGCATCAGCGGCACTGTTTAATCTCAGGGCCATTGAAGATGTATTTTCTGGAAAATAAGCCTTTAACAAGTCTATATTTTTTATCTCCCCATTAGCTAATCTGGCCATGGATTCCTGCAGGTTAATTCTCTCGTCCAGGCCTGCAATTTTTTTGCGTAAACGCGTGAGAGTCTGTTCTGAGAGCTTATTACCAGCTAATTCTTCTGCTTTAACGAGAATCTTATTTAACCGATCTTCGGGGTCCATGCTGCGAATTCGCCGCTCAAGGTTTTCAGCCCATTGGTTTCGACTATCGCCAATAGCAATGCCACGCAGCACAAACAGAAACTCTAAACCCATACGGTGATGCAGAGTGTGCAAATAGTTGGTGCTTTCTAAGTGGCTTTGAAGATTGCGATACTCGCCATAGCCCAACCCTATACAGAGCCGTGCCTGTTGATCTAGTTCTTTCCATGAGAGAGATAATATCGATTGTTGAAGAGTCAGGGCCTCGCGAAAGAGTTTCAATAATTCAGTAGGCTGTTTGTTAAAGGCAGGGAGTAAATCAAATTGGGCACGCTTTAAAGTATCTTTGAGTGGGTAGGGGCTTTCATTGGCCATTGGCATCAGTGTCTCCTGGATGCGATGGGTGGCTCAATATTAACTATTGGCGGAATTGCCACCTTTTCTATTTGGCATGTTATTAAGCATAGTAAATTGTTGAGCGGACATACTTTCGGCGGCTTATTTGCTTTGATGCTTACCTGGGGTTGGGGCTTATATAAAGATAGGTCGGTCTGGTTAAGTTTAAAATTTTAGGTTTTCAGAGGATATTTTAAACACCCTTTAATTCAATGATTTTATTGGATTGAAAAATGGGTACGGTATTTATAGTTCTATAGGTCTGAGCATATGAGCTTCCCGTCAAGCATACTGTTGAGAAATCTATCCCTTATTTCAATTTTCACTGGTTATTGAGGTGCTCATTGCGCTGGGTTTGGTGCTCTTTATTTGAGATGTGAATATAAATATATTTCTATTTCCGATTCATTATAAGGGGTGGCATATTGGTTACAGTTAAAGCTTGCTATATTGGGCTGCGCCTAAATCAAGGTGTTTCTTGGAGGTCTCAGGCTTCATCTTAAATATTCATTAAGAGAGAAATAAATATGTCACAGGTAAGTGATGACGTAGATTTGGTGGCGGAGAAAAGTTCCAGCCCAGTGGTGGTGAAACTTTCATTAGCAAAAGCTTTCAAGCATAGTGCTCAATCTATTCGCGAAACTCAGAATACGTACAAGCAGAATGTAGTTGCAATAAACACTCTGGTGACTAGCGTTTTGTCCTCAAGCTTGCCTACCTTAAATCAAAACCCGCCGGATTGGAGTGAGTTTGTAGCGGCCTATACACAGGCCAATACCGATGCGCTTGATTGGGTGAATAATGTACTGGCCAGGCTTCTGGATGTGCCGAGTGAGGTGCAAAGTTACAACGGTATTATCAGTCAGTTGTTGCAGGATGCTTTAACCCAGGCGAATACACTCAATAGTGACCCAGGTAATACATCGGCTCTTAATATATTGAAGAACGACCTGGATTCAATCACCTCTCAACTGGGTATTGTTTCGACCTTTATCAGCGGCGCAGTTCAGGCAATTCAAGGGTTTCAGGATAAATTGCCTGATATGGCGACTCAATTGCAGTCAATTGCCGATAAGTCTGTTCAGGATGCGCAGGCCGATGAACAGCAAATTGCTGATTTAAAGAAAGAAATAAAAAATCTTCAAGCAGATATCAAATCACTGACAACAAGCATTGTTGCTCTTGGTATTGCGGATGCTACTGCTATTTCTTTGGGTACTGTCGCTTCTATAGTAGCCTTCCCTGAAGGTCTGCTGACCTGGTTCGTTATGGGGCCGGTAGCTGCAGTGGCAAGCACCTTTATTGCATTGGATGCTGCCAAAATTGTTGCAGACCAAAAGAGCATCAAGGCTAAGCAAGCAGAAATGAATCTGGTAACTGCAGATGTATCAACTCTTCAGATGTTGTCGCAAAGCTTTGGGCAGCTCGCTGAGGAGACCCAGCAGGTAGAAGATAATTTGCAGGCTGTATTGCAAGAGTGGCAAACTCTTGAAAGTGATGTATCTGGCGCCATCAGTGATATTCAGACAGCCATTTCTGACGAGGAGGGCGCTAACTTCTCGGCCGTGATCAATGACCTCAATGATGCGATCACTGAATGGGATGATGCCTATTCCCAGGCGGGCAGCTTGTATCTTGAGCTTAATGTAAATGATGCAGATCTGACAATTGGCATGAGCTCAGATCAAGTTCAGTCTGCTTTTGCCAGTGGCAATGCGGTTGGAGTAATTCAGTACTACAACAGCCTCTAGAAGTAGATAACGCAATATTGATTCAAAGGCTTATTTCGAGGGAAATAAGCCTTTTTTATTTATCAATTAAAAAATCTATCTATTTTTCCTGCTGTTATGCTAAGGGTTATGAGGAGTTGGCTTCTACTCTTCGTAGCGGATTTCAGTAATAAAATAAGTCTGCCATTTTTCCCCCTGACGAATATCTATCTCATCGTCGAGTCTGCGCCCTAGCAATGAACGTGCTACGGGAGAATCCATAGAGATCAGGCCGGCTTTTACATCAAACTCATCTGGCCCAACGATTCTGTAGCTTATGACTACACCTTCTTCATCTTCCAATGTGACCCAGGCACCGAAGAAGACTTTTTCACGGTCTTCAGGCACTTGATCTACTACGGTGATCTCCTCCAGGCGTTTGGTCAAAAAACGCACACGGCTGTCTATTTCACGCAGGCGCTTTTTACCGTAGATATAGTCAGCATTTTCCGATCGATCGCCCAGCTTAGCGGCATCACTTACCGCCTGGGTGACTCTGGGGCGCTCCTCCTCCCATAGATGCTTAACTTCGGCGCGCATACGTTGCGCGCCCTCCGCAGTGATATAGCGGGAGCCGCGCGGACGCGGTGGTCTCCATCTTCCCATGGTATTAATGGCTTCCTCTAAAGGTTTGGGATGATTGATTACAGATTCTCAATGGTAATTCCGGGGCCGGCTTCAGCCAGGGGAAAATTGAAAATACGGCTGTAAAATTCCAGCTCTCCCTCCAGGGCCATTTTGATGCTGTCTCCACTACGGAAGCCGTGCCCTTCATTGGTAAAGGTGATATGGGCAACTGGAATACCGCGCTCTTTCAGGGCTCCCACCATAGTTTCCGCCTGGTTTGGTGGTACTACCTTGTCTTCCAAACCTTGGAAAAAAATCACCGGGCAGCTCAGTTGCTCCACATGATGAATAGGAGAGCGTTGCTGATAGATTGCTTCGGCGGATGGCCAGGGGCCGACTAATTTGTCCAGGTAGCGGGATTCAAACTTGTGAGTGTCTTTGGCGAGACTACTCAATTCGCCGATTCCATAATGACTGGCCCCGGCTTTGAAAGTGTTGTGAAAAGTCAGTGCTGCTAACACGGTATAACCACCTGCGCTGCCACCCTTGATCAGAAGCCGCTCCGGATCGGCCAAACCCTGATTGACCAGGTATTCGGCGCCTGCACAGACATCTTCCACATCATAGATGCCCCACTTATCGGTAAGGCGGTCACGGTACTCGCGGCCATAACCTGTGCTACCGGAATAATTCACATCCAGAATGGCGAAGCCGCGGCTGGTCCAGTACTGTACTTTCAAATTGAGGCCGGCAGAGGTGGCTCCAGTGGGGCCGCCATGGCTAAAAACAATAAGCGGAGGTTTTTCGCCCTCTGGTGCCTTGAAGTCCGGGTTGTGTGGGGGATAGTAAAATCCGTGTACCTCTCGCTCATCGACATTGAAAGTAATGGCCTGGGCGCTGGAGAAGAGTTCGGCAGGCAGTGAGCGTTTGTTACTGCTGGCGATTGTCTCAAGGGCCTCACTTGCCAGATCAAAAGAGATTATTGCAGGGAAGCTGTCTCTTGCGGCGGCAATCATAATCGCTTTGCCATTTTCACAGTGCAGGCTCTCGATATCACAGTAGGGCTGCTGGATCAGCTGGTGTTCACCAGTAAGGGTATTTACGCTGGCCAAATACCAAAGGCCATTCTCGGTGTAAGTACAGAGAATTTCCTCAGTACTGATAAAGCCATAAGTGGACATTCCAAACACCCACTGCGGTGTGGCGAATTCAGCCTCTTTTTTCCAAAGCGGGGTATCTTGTCCCAGCTTGTATAAGTTCCACCAGTTGTTGCGGTCGGAGACATAGTAAAGCTCCCCCAATGGCGACCACTGGGGTTGGAATATGGATTCGTTATTTCCGCCGGCCACTTGAGTGATCTCAATGGCCTCTCCTTGCTCACTCAGAGTGGCCAGGCACAGTTCGGTGCCATCCCAAGGCAGGTTGGGGTGATGCCAGCGCAAGAAGCTCAACAGGTCTCCGCTGGTGTTCAAGGTGGGGTTTGAGTAGAAGTCTGCGCCTTCAACCAAAACCCTTGGGGGGGTAGTCAGCGGAGACTGTAGGTCGATGGCGATAATTCGTGCACGTGCTTCCTGTCCCTTAGCGTGGCCGCTGTCGTCTTCTTCAATACAAATCAGACGATTTCTTTTTGTGTCGAGGTGCAGGTCTGCGTAGCGGGATTCGTTTTCTGGAGTAATGGCCTCAGGCAGGTCACTACCGATCTCCATCCGGTAAATACGCTGATCTTCCGCAAGTACAAAGTACAGGGTGTCGCCGTGGACAAGGTAGCTACCACCGCCATATTCGTGCGCCTTGGAACGAATACTCAGCGGGGTGGGGGTGAGATCGCGCCGGCCATTTTGCGGGCAATACTGCACCAGAACATTACGCCCTTTTTCTGAAGGACGCGACTCTAACCAGTAGTAACGCCCATCCACCAAGCTGGCTTCCGCCAGGCGAACACTGCCTTCAACCAATAATTCTGCGTTGATTGCAGATTTCCAGCTGCCATAAGGGGTGGAGTTTGTTATGGAGTGATCACTCATCGGATACCGGTTTCCTAAATTAGATTTTTTTGCATTCTGCCGGGCCTGTTTTAGCGATACAAGGTGCCTTTTTACGGGTTAAAGCCTGTGTTAGTCTTTGGCCACCAAGCAAGCGCTTGGTGGTGGGGTTTGATACCTCCTTCATTAACCCCAAAGTATGGATGCGGCTCAGGGTATTTCGCGCACGGATGAGGCGCAGGTACTGAGAGCATGACAATCAGCGGAATTCGGCAAAGCCTAGTGTGCCGAACCTAAAGCGGCCCAAATAAAGATAATTCAGGAGAGCCTGCGATGTCCGATGAAGTGGTAATCACCTGCGCCCTAACCGGGGTGCTCACCAATCCGCAACAACACCCGGTTCCGGTAACGCCGGAACAAATGGCAAACTCAGCCCGCGAAGCCTTTGATGCCGGGGCTTCGGTAATGCATGTACATTTTCGGGCTCAAGAGCCGGGCAAGGGGCATCTTCCCAGCTGGGAACCGCAAGTGGCGTTGGAAATTGCCGATGCAATTCGGGCTAAGTGCCCCGGAGTTATTTTAAATTTTTCCACCGGCACTATCGGTCGGGACCAGCGCGGACCTCTCGAGTGTGTGCGCGCAGGTAAGCCGGAAATCGCCGCCTGCAATGCGGGCAGCTTGAATTACTTAAAAGCCCGTTCCAACGGCACCTGGGCCTGGCCGCCGATGGTGTTCGATAATCCGGTAGACAAGGTGGAGGAACTGCTGGCGGTATGTCGTGAAACGGGTACCAGGCCAGAGTTTGAGTGCTTTGATGTAGGTATTGTCCGCTCCGTTGGTATGTATGCCGATGTGGGTATGGTCGATAAGCCCAACTATAACCTGGTGATGGGGGTGGCTTCTGGTATGCCAGCGGATCCCGAGCTGTTGGAGTTGCTGCCTAAATATATGCGTGCAGATAGCTTGTGGCAGAGTACTGTGATTGGGCGCGAGGAAATCTGGCCGGTGCACCGCAAGACTGCGGAGCTGGGCGGCCATTTACGCTCTGGAGTAGAGGACACTTTCTATTTGCCTGGTGGCGAGCGTACCTCTGGCAATGGCCAGTTGATTGAGGCTTTGGCCGTGATCGCAGAAGAGAGTGGTCGTAAGGTGGTGTCTCCAGAGCGGGCGCGGGAAATCTTCTGCTAATTCTTTTCAGTGCATAGACCAGTGGACCCTCAGTGTCACTGGTCTACCTCTCAGAGCCCACTTCCTGTTGGCTTTCCCCATTTTATACCTGCTCTATCTTGATTGAGCGCCAAGAATCCTTTTCGCTTCCCTTTCCAGCTGGTCTGGATTTTTTAAGCGCCATAGAACCAAGTGATTCTTACTTTTCCTGCAAAAGGTCCGCTTGGTTACCTACCCGTTAGCACTGTAGCGGCTGCTAGTCTTTAGTGGGGATGGCCGTTTCCAGCGGTTGATCTATGCATAAATATAGGCTGTGCCAGGGAGCGGTGGATGCAAGAGTTGTTGGACCGAATAATCAAGGCGATTGATTGGGCCAACCGGCTTTTGTGGGGGGGGATTGAAGGGCAGTGGTGGCTCGGTGTCCTGATTATTGCTTTGCTACCTATTGGCCTTTACTTCTCCATTCGCAGTCGCTTTATTCAATTTCGCCACTTTGGTCATATGGCGATGGTGATGGTGCGAGGTATTCATAAGGATCATCCGGGCTCAATTTCCGCGTTTCAGGCGTTTGCCACCAGTGCCGCAGCACGGATTGGCACCGGTAGTTTGGCGGGTGTTGCCGTGGCAATTACTGCTGGGGGTCCTGGGTCGGTTTTTTGGATGTGGATGGTGGCTTGGCTCGGTATGGCCACCAGCATGGTCGAAAATACCCTCGCGCAAGTTTATAAAGAGAAAGGTGAGCAACCTGGGACCTTCCGTGGAGGACCGGCTTACTACATCAAAAAAGGCCTAGGCCCTAACTGGAAGTGGCTTTCAGTAAGTTTTTCTATCTTCTTACTGATGTGCTACGGCTTTGTCTTCAACTCCATTCAATCGAACGCTATGGCCACGGCCCTAAACGACGCCTGGGAAATCAACCCCATGCTGGTCGGGATTGTAGTAGCTGTGATTGCGGGCATTATTGTGTTTGGTGGTATCCGCTCTATCGCACGCTTTGCTGGAGTGGTGGTGCCTTTTATGGCTATTGCCTATTTAACGGTGGCGTTTATGGTTTTGCTGATGAACCTGGGGGAGTTGCCCAAGATTCTGGGTACGATATTAAGAAATGCTTTTGGACTGGAACAGGCTGGCGCAGGAGCCCTGGGGGCGGTAGTTTCCAATGGAATAAAGCGTGGGCTATTTGCCAATGAGGCGGGGCTTGGCTCTTCACCGAATGTGGGTGCAGCAGCGGATGTTAAGCATCCACTGGTGCAGGGCTATGTGCAAATGGCTTCCGTTTTTCTGGATACCATTGTTATCTGTACCTGTACCGCGGCAATTATTTTAGTTGCCGATGTGTATATGGTGGGCAATGTAGAGGGAGTTAAATTAGCTCAGGACTCTCTGTCTAGCGTGGTGGGTTCTTGGGGAAGTGGTTTCGTGGCGTTTGCACTGCTGTTTTTTGCCTTTACTTCGATTATTGGTAATTACTATTACGGTGAAACCAATATTTTTTATCTTTACCATACTCCCACTTCTATATTTTGTTATCGGATAATTTTTTTAATTTTTATCCTGTTTGGTGCCTGGGTTTCTTACAGTGGAAGTACTGAGAATTTTACCTTACTCTGGCGCATGGCAGATGTGGCGATGGGATTTATGGCCTCTACCAATATATTGGCTATTACCTTGCTCTCCGGTGTCGCTTTCAAAGTGCTTGGAGACTATGAAGCACAGCTTAATCAAGGAATTAAGGAGCCGGTGTTTGATGCGAGAAAATACGATATTAAAGGGATAGATCACACAGTATGGGATCGGAATTGAGCTCGCTGCCCACTGAGTTGTGAGCACTGGCTTTGTGGGAAAATTGAATAAAAAAATGTATTAGAGAGTAGGCTTTTGAATTGCCAGATAAAAAATAAAGCCAATCTGCATCATGGCCAAAAGAGCCGCAATGATGCGTGTACGTTGAGGAATGGATTGGCGCAGTGCGAAGAATCCGGCAACCACATAACCGAATACCAGTGCAACCTTTACCGCAAGCCAATGAAAGACAGCCGGATTCCAGCTGCCGATAACAACCAGCGCTACAGCCGCAGATAACAGCAGGGTATCATTGGCATGGGGCATCCAGCGAAGGAAGGTTTTTCTCCAGTGAGGCTTTCCTGAGAACTCCAACCCCATTCGCAACAGAAAAAGAGAGAGGCTAAGTACTGCGGCTGTGATATGGGTATGCTTAATCAGTGTGTAGGTAAACATCTATAAAGCTAAAGGGTTATTTGAAAATAGATTTCTCAGTCATGGTGAAAAGGCCACCAAGTTAACTAAGAGTGCAACGAGAACCGCTGCTGATGATAGCGGCTCATCGTGATTCTGTACATCAAAAAGACAGAAGGGTAAGTCCACTAACGTATTAATGTTAGTGGACGATGATTTTCCGGTTAATTGCAGTTCTCTAATTAGAGTTGCTAAATGTGACACTTCCTTGTGCAGTCGATTGCTGTATTAGTTTAAGTTACCAATGCGTCCGTACTTCATCCTGCGTGCAACATTGTGCTCGGCACGAATCATGTTCTCATTGATAGCCAAAAGGTCATTGGGCACATTATTCTGATCATCACTCAAGCCCACCGTAGCTATCTCTTCTTTCAACTCCATGGAGCCACCAACCCAAATCCAGCCGGAGGTTCTAGTAGTGATCATATTGTTAAGGTTGGATACCGTTGTGTTGTTATACGCGATATTGTTACCACCATTAGTAATTCTTGCCATTAACAAACCATTGCCTTGCTGGCGCAATACATTATTCATGGGGTTTTGTCTTTGATCGGCAAGATAGGTGGAATTGGTGGCTCCTGAAAGGTACAAGCCACGATTACAGCGATCAGCATGTACCAGTTCGTGGCCCAGAGCTATGTAGCTGGGGCAATTGCCCATGGTTACGGTTCCGGCATTGGTAAGGTTGGCCGTCTGCAGGGCATTATTGTTCCACATAACCACACCACTGGCACCGGTGCTCATCACTTTTGCCATAAAACCCTGGTCTGCACTCACCAGGGGGATATAATTCTTGAAGCCACTCCAAATTTGATCTTTTATCCATTTGTCGGGTCTGAACCCCAGCGCATTATTCTCGGTGATTCGCGTATCGTGCCGGCTGTTAATCAGGCGTCGAACGAGTGTTGTGCTGTTGGCCCTTAAGCCAGCAGCAGTCAGAATACCGACACCTTCAGTCACTCGTACTACATTGCGGCCGCCCGTGCGGTATTTTTCAGTTGTGTAGACAAGTGCTGTGCCGACGCCTCCTAATAGAGTGTTAAGCGCTGTTCTTACCTGGGTGATAAATGTGTTGTTCGTTGAGTCAATACAAAGTCCCATTGTTATTCTCCTTGTACTTCTTGGTAAAACTGAAATAAGCGTTGTTGCATGGTGAAACTGGGAATAAAAATTCTCGGCGTGGAGCTATCTTTTGAAAAATTGAAGAGGAAGGACTTGCTAGCTACGGAGCAGGGGGCAATGTGCTGAAATAGAGTAGATAATCTTAAATGCCCAGGAGCCCTGCTACTTAGGGTGGGAGAACAGCTCTGCTTTAGGAGCAGAAGAGATAGCCTAGCCAGCACATCCATTGATTATTGACCAAGTGAAAGACTTATTTGGCACTTATTCGAACCTTACTAATATTTTCTTTCAGTTGCCATACTTTCATAAAAATATTTTTAATGATCAAACAATTTTGTTTAATTTTACTGTCTCGATATTTTCAGTGCTGTGACTGATAGGGGCGAAGTGATTCAAGTAGACTTTTTATAGAAGAGTACTTCTCTGCGTAAGTAATTGAACCCTATCCATATTCAATATTTATCAGTTAATGATGGGTGGACAAGCGGCTCAATGTTGACATTTGGATAAGTTGCTGGTGAGTTGCTCTCCGGTGATGTTATCTAAGACTCACCTCTATTTCTTTTTAGTCTTGGAGTGTTTGTTGCGTTCCTGATGCCGGATAGTGTGAGAGTCTGAGGAGATAAAGAGTAAAGGGGTAACAGGCTTTTATTAAATTTGAAAAAAAATCAACCGAGTAGATGCTGGGTGTCAAAGATATTTGTTTGAGAGACCAGTGAGCTTTTGTAAAGCAACTTGCTTTCAATAGATACTTTGACTTTACGATTCAGTCCTGTTCCTATCGCACCATTACAGTTAGCCTACATCTGTTTGGTGGATATTCTTGAACTCTCTCTCATGGTGAGTAGACTGAACAATTCGAAATGGCCTGTAAATACGAGTGTTACTCGAGAGGCAGTGAGAGAAATTGTTTACGGCTTAGTGAAAGCTATTTTTCTTAAAGGATATGTCGATATGCTAAAGGCAGAGTATCGTGAGCGCGGCCCTGTGCCGCAGGATGTGATTGAGGCGGTTCCGTTTAATGAGCCGGAACTGGAAGAGGGGCAGGTATTACTGGAAATGCTGGCTACACCTATCAACCCCTCAGATGTACTCACGCTGACCGGTGAATATGGCATGTTACCGCCTCTGCCTGCCATTGGCGGGAACGAAGGTGTTGCCAAGGTAGTTAAGCAGGGTCCGAATGTGTCAGGCCTTGATATTGGCCAAACTGTTCTGTTGCCCGTTGGCAGTGGCACCTGGGCCACGCACATGGTGGCAAATGCTAAGGGACTTATCCCTCTGCCGAATGAGGTAGACCCCATACAACTATCCATGATTACCATTAATCCCCCAACGGCCTATCTCCTACTCAGTGAGTTCGTCGATCTGAAAGAGGGAGACTGGGTGATTCAAAACGCAGCAAACTCTGCGGTAGGAACTTATCTGACAAGTCTGGCAAAAATTCGTGGTCTGAAGGTAGTCAATGTAGTTCGCAGACCCTCACTGATCGAGCCAATGCTGGAAGCCGGTGCCGATGTGGTGCTGGTGGATGGTGATCAGGAAGGGGAGAGCCTAGCCAAGAGGGTTAAAGCTGCAACCGCAGGTGCTGAGATTCGCTTGGGTATAGATGCCGTTGGGGGAATGGCTACTGCTAGGCTAGGTGAAGCCCTTAGCGAGGGTGCCACACTGGTCAACTATGGTGCCCTGAGCGGTGAACCATGTCTGCTTGCTCCAGGGGTGATTATCTTTAAGGATATTACTGTACGCGGATTCTGGCTGGCCAAGTGGTTTGCTAATGCTTCACCTGAGCGGCAGCAGGAAGTTTTTGGAACCATTACGAGCCTAGTTGCCCAGGGTAAGCTTTCTGCACCAATTCATGCAACTTATCCCCTTAGCGATGTGAAGGAAGCCGTTAAAGTTGCTGCGGCAGGTGAGCGTAACGGTAAAGTTCTTTTGGTTGGTAATTTAAAAATTCAATAAATTCATATTTATTATTGATTGTCTATCAACTATGTAAGATCCATTCGTTATAGGGTGGATCTTTTTGATATTAATCACCACTAGCTTCCCGTATCTTGAGTGGAACACATCCCCCGCTAAATACAGCTTTTCTTTTCGGCTAATTATCTAGATTTAAATAAGTTCTAAGTACGCCTATCCTATAAGTTAGGTCTAGTATGGGTCTGTAAACAGAACTTTTAATTGGTTAATATTTTGAAGCTCTAATTTTAGGGTTGTTATTTGATGTTAAATAAGTAAACAAATAAATAAAATAAACAATAAAGTCACGATAGTGGCGAGGGTATATCATGATAAGAAAAAAACAAATGATCAAATCATCCCTTTATGGGCGGTTAGTAATTCTCATGCTGGGCCTTTTTCTAGTTCCGGATGTCAAGTCGACAACAACTCAGGGTGTTATACAATTGTCCCTGCAAGAACAGTTAGATAAAGATGTGCCTTTCAACCATTCGCAATGGGTGGGTACTCACAACTCTTATAATGCGCGGGAGTGGGACAGTGCCTACTGGGCGGATCCCAATCAGGATATTTCAATCTATGATCAGTTAAACTCTGGTGTGCGTGAGCTTACTTTAGATGTCGGCGATTACGGAACATTTTTTGGGGAGAATCAGCTGCGGTTATGTCATGGTGTCTGCTTTGGTGGTGAAAAAAAGTTTCGCCGTGGGCTGGAAAGTATTGTTCGTTGGTTGGAAGAGGGGAATGTTGAGTCAGTCATATTGTTGAAACTTGAAATAAATTCTAATCATTATGGCCAGATAGCCAGTCAGTTGAGAGCTGAGTTAGGAAGCTATCTTTATGAGGCGAGTTTCTCTGGAGGGGGATCTAATCGTTGTGCCGGCCTGCCGGTGGATTCCTTGAGTAAGCAGAATGTGTTGGATTCTGGAAAAAATATAGTCGTTGTAAATACGGATTTAATCTGTCCACAATCAGGGAGCTTTAGGTCTGTGGTACATCTCGGTCTGCAATATCAGGGGTTCCACAAAGACAAATTTAGTAAACCTACAGACCCCAATACTTGTGAGTTAATGACAACCTCGGCAAGCAAGCAAATGACGCGGTTACACGATCCAAGCACTCTTTATGGCATAGGTAGTGGTGGTAAAGGGCCGCAAGACAAAGAAATCACTGAGTCTAATGTAAAAAGCTATCTTTCCTGTGGGCTCAATATATTTGAAATGTTCTGGTTCAATGGTGATGGTAGTGCGGGGCATCTTGAGCCCGAAGACCTACTCTGGTCTTGGGAAAGTACGGAGCCGAACAACTGGAATGGCAATGAGCATTGCGCTATTTCAAAGGCGAACGGTCGTTTTAATGATGTGGTGTGCTCCAAAAGCTATCGCTTTGCTTGCCGTGATGAAGGTGACTGGAAGATTACTGCTGCTGATGCGGACTGGTCTCAAGGAGAAGTGGCTTGTAAATATGAGTATCCGGGGTCAGTTTTTGATGTTCCATTCAATGGCTATGACAATGCACGCCTTATGAGTGCCAAGATCGGAGCTGGGGCTTCCACAGTTTGGCTAGCGTATCACGATCTAAATCAGGAAGGCCTTTGGCAAAAGGGTGTGAACAAACAATAGAATAATACTGCTGCTTCACATAGGAGGAAATCAAGGAGAGAGGTGGCCTTAATGATGAAGTAATATTTACCAAGTATTCTCGCAATTGTTGGGGGCTGGGTTTATCGCTTGTTCTTTGCCGAGAAAAGTGCAACACAGCCCCGAATTTCTATTGAATATTCTGAGAATCTGCTTTGCAGGAAATCCTCCAGATCTTTCTGGCTGTCTAGGGTGTTAGAGAATATTCCTTTCTTGTTGTAGAAGGTCATTAATCGTTTGGCGATTGCACTTTTGTAAACACCTTCATGTAAAATTGTAGAGCCAAAGATAGTGCCATGATCTGAGAGTAGTTTATTAAGATAATCTATGGCAATAAGCTTTTCTGATAGTCTCCCCGGTAAGCAGTGGAATAAATAATTAACAGAAATGGAATCAAATGGCTCTATATCATTAGGCATTTCACTCAGTACGTTTGTGTGAAACAGAATAGGTTTGTATCTTGCAACACGCTTTGCTGAGATATCCAAGCAGTTCTGGTTTAAATCCATAAGTGCCAATCTGATATGAGGTGAGGGGAAATGACATTTATCCATAAAATAGCCAGTGCCGACACCCACGTCCAAGTGGTTGACGCTTACATTTTCATCAAATTGCTGAAGAATTATTGGTGTAGGGCAGCGCCAAATAAAGCGATTTGATAAAAATAACACCCAAAAATCATATAGCCATAACAGTGTCTTGGAATATGCGGCTTGGCCCTTCCAGACTTCTTTACTTATTCTCATGATACTCTCCAAGCTACTGGGATGGCCGATAGCTGATAAGGTTGCTCCTGATTGAGGATGTAAGCGTTTATCGTGGGAAACCCGCCAGAACCTTTTGATTGATCTCCTGAGTTTAATTATATGAATCGTACATTTGTGGCCTTTAAGGTCAGTATCCTTGCCTCGGTTTATGTCTGCGCCATCTATTGATGGATTGGTTGAATACAGTGGGATATAGCAAAACATGAAGATGTTGGTATGAAATGCTAATGGATTAATAGGTCATATCAAGGGAAAACCGATCAGTTACTCCAGGCATAAGTAGCTACAGATTAAAAAGAGTGGGGAAAATGAAGGTGAGCGATTATATGACAAACCACGCCGGTTATTGGCCGGCGGTGGTGACATATGGCGTTAAGCCTGGGTAGTGAGGTATTTCAGAATATCGATAACTTGTGCAGGGCTCTGGGCCCAGGCTTGGGCTGAACCATCGACTTCTTTCAAGGCGTGAACCAGGGATTCATCGTGTAGGGTGATATAAGGCTTTCCCAGAGCTGCGCAGTAACCGGCATCGAATGCGGCGTTCCACTGCTTATATTTTTCTCCAAAGCGAATGATGGCCAGGTCGCAGTTCTCAATAGAGTGTTTGATTCGGACGGCATTGACCTTGGCCGATTTATGATCACGCCAAAAAGAGTTGGACTCTTCACCAAGGCCATCACCCGCTGCATCACTGGCATCGTGATCAGTCACTGCGGATGAAAAGGTGATATCTAACCCTAGATTTTTGCAACCCTCTATAATTTGGGTTCTCCAGTTAGAATGAATTTCACCGGAAAGGTACACTTTTAGCTTCATGGGGCCGCCTCTTGGGATAATAAGCACTATGTATCGTATAGTTCGGCTTATTTTACATGATGCTGCAGTGGATAGGAAAAGACACGGTATTGGCTGTAGCCTCTACAGTGAATGTAGGGCTGGCCCTAAGGCCAGCACATTGAGCTTAACTTTAAATTTAGAGTTTTTGCTTGATAAAGGTTACTTTATCGGGCGTTTTACCAGCTGGTAGCCGGGTAGAATGCATTTGGCGAAGTAACCAGTTCCCATCTACCTTGGCTAGGACGGCACTCTCCAGCCAGATAACATCCTCGCTTTTGTTTTTCTGGGTAAAGTTGGCTTTGTTCCAATAATTGACAGTCAGTAATTCGCCTTGCTGCTCGTAGTTGATGATGCTGAAGTAATTCGTTCGGGTGTAACCAGCGGGCTTAACTACATTAACAAGATCCTCTATGGTCCAGATCTCCCCATGCTCTAAAAGGATGAATGAATCAGTAACCGTACTTCTCATTGCCTGATGATCAAAATTTGACATGGCGGCAAAAAGTTTGTCGATGGTGTTAAAAGCTTCAGGCCTCTTGTCAGCATAGCAGCTGGCGGTGACGAAGAGGAGTAGCAAGCCGAAGAAAGTTCTGGTCATAATGTGTATCTCCCTATACTCGTGCATTTTGATGTAAACCTGTGCAGGTCTGCAGTGATTATATCTTTGCAAAGCAATGGCCGGTCAATACTGATCTTATGTGGTTGGTATCTTGAGCTGTATTGTTTAGGAAGGCTTCACCCATATAGGATCCCCTTTAATTCCTGTTATGTTCATTTGGGGGCTCGGCAGGGCTTTCGTCGGGTTGATGAGGTGGGTTTACTAAGGGGCTACTAAGCCGGCCGGGATGCAGCTAACTCCAATATCGCCTGGCATTGAGATTCGATGGTGCTTGAGTCACCGGGGATTTTTTTTGCACTCCATTGCAGTGCATGCCAAAGTACACATAGATATTTATAGATTAGCCGCCAATGGTAAAGGCACTGCCTGTCATCTCCATTTGGTGGGCGATGGAGATAATTGACCAGTAGCTGTTGTTGCTCAGCAGGGGAAAATTGGTGCTCCTCAACCAAAGCGGCAAGGTCATAAAATCGATCTCCCATGGAAGCATATTCCCAGTCGATTGCGATTAGCTCCCCGCTGGTACTTTCGATCAGGTTTTCTTTGGTTAGGTCATTATGACAGAGACCGGGAGTATCACTTACAGCCTTTAAAGCGCTAATACTGCTGGATAGTTCACGGTGTAATTGTTTAAGACGTGGATAGAAATCAGCTTGAGTATTAATCGATGACCAATAGCGGTCTATTTTCTGATCAATATCCAGGTGGTTCTTAACCGGCGAGAGAGAGTGAATGCTATTAAGTCGTTTGGCAAGCCGCTTCAAAGCGCTGGGGCCCTCTTTGTGCCAGGGCTGGCCTTGAATAAACCTTGTTACCAAATAGTGATATTGAGGGTCACAATAGACAAGGGGAGCACAGAGCCCGGCGCGAGTGGCCTGGTTGAGGACTTGGGCCTCTGTTGCCCGGTCGAGATCCAGCGCTTGGCTAAGTGGGGAGTTATGGCGAATAACCAGGAGCTCTTCCCCTGATGAAACTAAATAGGTTCGATTGGTCTGTCCACCTGCCAAGGTCTGTATAAACCTAGGTCTGGACTGGCTCCACTGATGCCAGTCGCAGGGAATGATGTCGCTTGGGCTTTGGCGCATAGGTATAGATAGGGCGATATTGCTACTGCAAAGCGGCGGAAGCTTGTCTTCCCGTTAAAGAGGTTAGCCCGGGCTGCTCGGCCAGATTTTGCTTATTGTAGATGGATCTCCACTGGAAAAAACCAATAACAACCAATACCACGTAGAGCAAAAAGAGGAGCGCAGTCAGGTACAACCCTCTATCCAGGTAAAGGTAGATGGAGGCCCCATCCACTACAATCCAGTAGATCCAGTTCTCCAAAACTTTGCGGGTCACCATGTAGGTGGTGACCACGGCTCCCAAAGTGGTGAAAGAATCGAGATAGGGTAGGGCGGCACTGGTAAAGTTATCTAGCAGATAACCGAATACCAGGGTTAGCAGGAAAACACCACTAATCACCATCAAGTGGGTTTGCAGTGGCCAGCGATGAATTCTTAAATCTTTGTTTTTATCCTTGTGATGACGCCATTGCCACCAGCCAAAAATCGCCATACCCAGGTAGAACACTTGCAGTGCTGATTCCATTAGCAGGCTGACATCCCAAAATAAAACTAAATAGATTGCCGTGCTGATAAAGGCAGCATACCAGCAGCTGATTTTCTCGCGCATCGCCAATAACAGGTAAGCAAGGGCGAGAACAACAGCTGCCGCTTCCCAAAGAGACATGGCTGCAATTGAGGTGCGCAGAATTTCTAGGAACTCTGAGTTAAGCATGGGGTTTTGCCGGGGCTAGGTCGCCATCAATAAATTTACAAACAAAAATAGCGCGTCCAAACTGCTCATAGGATTTGCGCATTTCTATTTTGAGAACATCCATTAGCAAATCATATTCGCCAAATACCTGAGTGCTCATAGTGTTAGTGATTACTCTCAGGCCTGAATGGCTATTCAGGCGTTCAATAAAGGCTCGAATACTGGGTATGTACTCATCTTTGAGAGGGTACATGCTGATTTCTGCGGAGAGCTGCATAGCTTTTCTCATTATTCACCGAGATCCAGGGGGTAACTATCCTTGGCTCCTAGCTATCCAACCCGATTAAGTCCGTGAATTATCAGATAGCTATGTATCTGATAATTCACGGGCGTTAACCATTGGCTATTTGCTAAATTACAAGGTGTCCTATTAGAAAGTATAAGTACCGGTTATCCCGGCAATACGTGGTTCACCCTGTTGATAATAAGCTTCTGAGCTATAGCCATTAACTGGGTTATTTCCGAAATAAAAGCCTCTGGTATAGTAATCCTCACCTGTCAGGTTTCTACCCCATAGAGAGACTTCCCAGTTATCAAGCCTATAGGTGAGGCGGGCGTTAACCAATTCGTAGGCCGTGGATTTTTCATTGTGGCTATTAGAGAAGTAAAACTCATCCTTGCCTTCCAATTCCAGACGCAGTACCCAGTGGGTAGTGAGATCAATCTCGGTGCCAGTGAAGAACTGATAGCTTGGCGCATGAGCGACATCACGCCCATCCAGATTTACCGGTAGTACCGTGCCGGTTTCTTTATCCTTCTCTGTATCTACGTGTGTACTGCTTATAAAGTTTTCAAACTCGGCGTTTAGCCAGCCTGCAGAAGCGAAGAGGCGCACAGTATCCGTGGCTTGGAAATTTATTTCCGCCTCAAAGCCGTAAGTTTCACCACCTGCTGCATTACCCAGGTATTCCCTAAACTTTTTACTTTCTGGATTAAAGAGTGATTGTTTGGCTTGAACATCGCTGCGGTCTTGGTAGAAAGCTGCTAGCTGCGCCTGTAGGCGGTTATCCAGCCAGTTGCCTTTGGCGCCGAGTTCGTAGTTAAGCAAATGCTCTGTATCGAACTCGAACATCTCCCTGTAAGTTTCTTCATTACCCGCGAACTCTGCGATGATAGCACCGTTCACACCCCCTGCCTTATAGCCGCGTGAAACGGTGGCGTACAGTAGCGTGTCTTCAGAATAATGATATTCCAGGGTTATATTTCCACCCCACAAATCCTCATTGCTATCTGCCTTAGTGGAATAGGAATCAGAATAATCCGCGCTGCGTTTTTCCAAGCGAAGCCCGGTAATCAGGTTGAGAGCGTCGGTTAGTGTGGTGCTCAGCTGTCCGTAAACAGCGCTGTTTTTGGTATCAAACTCACTGCTAAAAAAACTGTATTCCGTGATTGTGCCTTTAGTTTTTCCTGAAGTCTGCAGGAGGTCTTCTTGCTCATTACGATGATAAACCCCCAGTACCCAGCTAGTGCGCCCCGTAAAGAGTTTGGAGCTTTCAGTGGAGAGCAGGCGTAAATCCAGGCTGGCGTTGTCTTTGTCCCGCTGGTAATTGTCAGTTTGGCTGTATTCCAAAGGGTGAAATCCGATATAGCTCCAGTCCTCATCGTATCCGTATTCGGTATCGGAATTGGCATGGCTTAGGGTGGCTTCAAGAGTGAAATTCTCGTTACCAGACCACTGCCCAGTTAAAGCGCCAGCCCAGCTTTCCTGTTGGTCCCGACCGGGCTTGTCGGAGAGGGTCTTGCGGGTATTGTATAGAGAGAAGGCATCGTAGCCGTTATCGGCGTCAAGGTAGAAAAGGGTGAAGTCGAGCTTTAAATCGTCACTGGGAGAATAGGCCAGCTTACCGCGCAGTACGGATTCATCAATATTGTTCGTGTCATCGCGGCCCAGATATTGATTTTCCATATAGCCGTCGGACTTTCGCTCGCTGGCGGCTATACGGTAGCCAAGCTGCTCAGTCAGGCTGCCGCTGCCAATGGCGGTAAGGCTACGACCACCGTATTCACTCAACTCGGCGGAGACTTTGCCCGTTGTTTCTGAAGTGGGCGCGGCACTGCGCATATTGACCAGGCCTGCTAGGGCATTGGCGCCATACAAGGTGCCTTGCGGGCCTCGTAGAATCTCGACTTGTTCTATGTCCAGGGTGTTGGCGGCCAGGCCAAGGCCTGTGAAGTCGATACTATCAATAACCAAGCCGACTGAAGGGTTTACTGGGTCGATAAATTGGCTGCGTTCACCGATACCGCGAACCTGGATAAAGCGCCCCCGTGAGGCGCCCGTAGAAAAATTGACATTAGGTGCCATGTTCAGGAGTTGGTCCAGGTTGCCAGCTCCGCGCGCCTCAATACTGCTGGTGCCAATTACACTGACACTGCCGGGTAGATCTAGCAGGTTGGTATCACGTAATTGAGCTGTCACTACCACTTCCTCAAGCCCGCCCTCCATGGGCTTAGCGGCCATTGCTAGCCCAGCGGACAGGCCAGCCACAAGGCCGATAGATTGAGCAATCGGGCGGATTGTGAACAGTTTTTTCATGGTTCTCTCTCGAATCAACACTAATGAAAGAGACCCGGAGAGCGACGAGGGGAGGGCTTTGGCACGCCTACCTATTCCTACGCCGGTATTAACCGGATCAGGTTCAAGGGTTTGCTTAAGGTGATCTTCTTGATCCCTTTGCATCTCAGGCCTTGGCCACCCCTTAGGTTTTTGCGGGCGCGATGATAGCAGATGTTTTGCCTTTTATGGGCAGGAAGGCGTTTTTGAGTGAGATTGGACCGCCTGGCTATGGGGGGGCAGAAGTATTGGTATTGAAGGATATCCAATATAATTTTAGTTTTCGGTTGCCAGGCTGTGGCTAGATTTAGGTGTTGGAGTAACAGTGAAAAATTGTCCTGGTTGTAATGAGAAGCCTATCTCTCTGATTGGCTGGTGTAGTGGTCTCAACTCGATAAAATGTGTCTGTAAAAGCTGCGGTTTGAATTTGTCAGCAAATTTTGTCACTTGGCTTGTAATGTTTGTCATTGTTGTAATGATGGGTGCAGTTGCTTATACCGCATTAGTTCACTTCGATGTGCATTTTAAGCAGGACCGCTGGTTGCTGATTGGTTTGATCTCTATCCCTGTGCTTATCGGATCGTTGCTGGGGTATTTGGTTGGTGGCTACAAGGTGCAGAAAAGGGGCGGTAGGTAGAGTAGGGTATATGCAAGTATTCATCGTGTGGTGACTTCCTACGTTGAAGGGGCTAATAGTGGCATTTCAAAGGCAGTGTCACTCTCTTGAATAGTAACTTTTGTCCATTGCCCATGGTAGATTGGTAGAGAGAAATTGATGGAATTGGTAGTACAAGAAAAATTAAAAGCACTTGAAGCTGAGAAAGGTATAGAAATTTTATATGCCTGTGAGTCTGGTAGTCGGGCGTGGGGCTTTGAGTCGCCGGATAGTGATTGGGATGTACGTTTTATTTACAAGCGAGATCTTAACCACTATTTGACACTTGGAACTCCTAGAGATGTTGTAGAAGTGCCTTTCGATAAGACCTTGGGGGATGAGCTTGACCTTGTTGGCTGGGATATCAATAAAACCCTGGGACTGTTAAGGGGCAGCAATCCGACATTAATCGAGTGGCTGTTTTCACCAAAAGTGTATTTCAAACGGCAAGAGGTTTTGGATGAACTTCGGAGCCTGGCACTCAAGTGTTGGCAGCCGCGGGCCTTAGCGCATCACTATATCAGCATGGGGTTTAACTGTTATACAAAATTTGTGCAAGAAAAGGACGCTGGTGTTAAGGAAATTAAGGTTAAAAAGCTGTTATATGTAATACGCTCAATTCTGAATGCGCTTTATATAAAAAAATTTCTGTCAATCCCTCCAGTCAACTTTATGCAAATGTGCGAAGAATTACTAGAGGATGATCAAGAGGAATGGCTATTCAAGCTGATAGTCAATTTGATTGAGCAGAAAAAGGGGGTGGATGAAGGCAGGTTGGTGGTTCTGGATGGTCAGCTTGATAGCTGGATTAATGCCAAACTGGATCGCGGAGTGGCTAACTCAATTGAAGAACGACCTAAATTAGATTTGCAAAGTTTTGATAAGGTTTTTCATTGGGTGCTTGGTGTAAATCCTAAGTAATATTTCTTTAAAGCTTGGGCCTGGCTGATTCAGCTTGGGTGGTGGATATTTGATTCTCGGCTTCTCAGTTTTATTGTTTGCGACCTTAAGTTAGTTCATTTTTCAAAAAATCAACAAAGACTTTTGTATTAGTTGGCATAGCTCTGCCGCTTGGAATTAGGTCGCTTACCGGTGGTCCTGGCACTACTTTTTCAGGGAGCAGTTGAACAATTTTACCATTCCGGATGGATGTAAATGGATTGGTTAAACCTCCTGTAGTTTTCTCAGTAGATATTGCTTGTATTGTAAATGCAACTCAAGCATCAAGTTTTCTTCTTTCTATTTCACGGGAGGCCAGCTTTTATCATGACTCTCTTTTAAATAATGGTTTAAAAATTTCTGGGTACCATTACATGGGTCTTACAGGTGAAGGGTAATTTCCACCTTGAGGCATTTTTAAACTCATAGTATTCATTAGCAGTTCATGCTGCTTTCCATATTCTTTCAGTGAACTTTAGGGAGATCCCCTGTTTCAACTTTATTCACCGGATGGAAGGAAGCATCTTATGACTGAGGCAGAGAAAAGGCAGAGAGCAAGAAGTCGCTGGAGACATTTGCGTTCTACATTGAAAACGCTGGGGCTTTTAGGTCGCTCAAGGGGGGGCAAAAATGGTAGCCACTCCTTATTGGCCGGAAGTTCATCATCCCAACCACCAGGCGACCCATGGCCGTAATGGCAATGTCCGCTATCTCTCCGACCGGGATAGGCAGAAACATCTGGCCACATTTACAGGAAACATGCTGATTATTCCTACGCAAAGAAGGTTTGAGCTGGGTATCCTGCAAAACACTGCGGGCAACATAATTTATGTTGTGGATTCACAGCGTAATTTCTATGTCGGAAGAAAAAATTTAGGTCATTTCCATCATTCCTCATTTCTGGCTGGTGGGTCGGTGTTGGGTGCAGGAACCATTGTGCTGGGCGCTGGTTATCAAATACTTGAGGTCAATAACCACAGTGGCCACTACAGGCCAGGTGCCCGGGAATTGAAGCGGGTGGCGCTTGCTATTAGTACGCTCGGTGGGGATTTGAATCAGATACCATTTCGTGTATCGGGGGCTGGGCCCGATGTTGTTTATGGTAATGGGTTAGCACTTCTCGACGCGGCGATCTAGTTGGTTTGGTTAGTGCTTAATAGGGGGAAGCTGGAAAGGGCTTGGGTCGACCTCAGTTTTCTGTATATGAGATTTGTGAGGGGTTTCAGGCAAGGTATTTAATTGGGGACATAGAAGAGGACAATGCCGGGGTAGAAGTAGTATGCCCTTGCCAATGTGGGCAGGGGCACACTCAGTCGAGCATCGACCTTAGAAGCGTCGGCGGAACATTGGCAGAGGTTGATCTACACCGGACTGATAGCTATCCCCAAAATCCTGTAGGGATTCTTTCAGGCTGGTGAGGGATTGGTTGCCTTCAAAGGCGTAGGCGTTAAAGCCACAGCGCTGCAGGTAAGTGAGCTGGTCGCGCATAAAGCCACCCACCGCACGCAGCTCCCCTTTAAAGCCAAAGCGCTCGCGCAGCATACGGCCGGCGGTAAAGCCACGGCCATCGGCAAATGCCGGGAAGTTAACTGCGATCAACGGAAAATTATTCGCCTCGTTGCCGATAAGCTCAGCACCTTCGTCGCTGTCTATCCAGACCCCTACTTCTGCACTGCGTTCTGCCAGGGCCTCCCGATGGGCTAACCACTGGCGCAGCGGTAGGATCAGCTTGCCGGAGGGCAGGGTATTTGGATCAATGGTTCCCTCTTCCTCCAGTTGCGGTAGTAGCTGCCAATCATTGGCGCTGACCTCACCATTGAGAATTAGCTCGGAGGGGTTGCCCGGCTGTGGGCCCAGCTTAACTGGCTTTGGCATAGACTCTCTCCTTGAAGGGCTGCAGGCCGATGCGGTTATAGGTGTCGATAAAGGGCTCTTCTGTCTGGCGCTGTTCGATGTAGAGATCGAGGATCTTGCCGATCACCCCGGTAACTTCTGCACGAGAGAAGCTGGGGCCCAGTACCTTGGCCAGACTGGCTTCGTTGGAAGCACTGCCGCCTAGTTGTATCTGGTAGAACTCCTCGCCTTTCTTGTCCACACCGAGGATGCCGATATGGCCCACATGGTGGTGACCACAGGCATTCATACAGCCGGAAATGTTCAGATTCAGATCGCCCAGGTCGTAGAGGTAATCCATATCGTCGAATTGGCGCTGAATGGCTTCGGCGACTGGGATCGACTTGGCGTTGGCCAGGGAGCAGTAGTCGCCGCCGGGACAGCAAATCATATCGGTGAGAGTGCCAATATTGGGTGTGGCAAAGCCGTGTTTGCGCGCCTGTTGCCACAGCTCGTACAGTTGGCCCTGTTCCACATCGGCCAATACCACGTTTTGGTCGTGGGTGGCACGGGCTTCGCCGAAACTGTAAGCATCGGCCAGATCGGCGATGGCCTCAAGCTGGCGGTCGGTGACATCACCAGGGGGCACACCCGTTGGCTTGGTGGAGAGCTTGATAGCGCGGTAACCCGGTACCCGGTGAGGGTAGGTGTTGCGATCCAGCCAGCGCGCAAAAGCCTTGTCGCTATCAGCCTGCTGCTGCAGGACTGCCTCGCTGGCTGTACCATCAAAGCTCTTGTAGTCAGGCTCGGTAAAGAAGGACTTGGCCCACTGCAGAGCTTCTGGGGTCAATTTCTCTACCCCGTCTTTAATGTGCTGCCACTCTTCTTCCACGCGGCGGCCAAATTCTTCGGGGCCTAGGGCTTTCACCAGAATCTTGATGCGCGCCTTGTATTTGTTATCACGACGGCCCAGCTGGTTGTATACCCGTACAATCGCCTCCAGATAGGAGAGCAGATCTTCCTCCGGCAGGAAATCGCGGATGGTTTCGGCGATAACCGGCGTGCGGCCCTGACCGCCGCCGACAAGCACCTGGAAGCCAATCTCTTCGCCGCGCTTCACAATCTGCACACCGATATCGTGTACACGAATCGCAGCGCGGTCCTGCTCGGAACCGCTAACCGCGATTTTGAACTTGCGCGGCAGGAAGGCGAATTCCGGGTGGAAGGTGGACCATTGGCGGATTAGCTCGCAGTAGGGGCGGGGGTCGGCAATCTCGTCGAGAGCGATGCCCGCATAGGGGTCAGAAGTCGTGTTGCGGATACAGTTACCGCTGGTCTGTACAGCGTGCATCTCCACTTCAGCCAATTCGGCCAGAATAGCTGGGACATCTTCCAGCTGGGGCCAGTTGTACTGCAGGTTCTGGCGCGTGGTGAAGTGAGCGTACCCTTTATCGTAGTCTCGGCTGACGCGGGCGAGACGGCGCAGCTGGTTGCTGTTGAGCAGGCCGTAGGGCACGGCGATGCGCAACATGGGGGCCAGTCGCTGAATATAGAGGCCATTTTGCAGGCGCAGTGGCAGGAATTGTTCCTCACTCAACTCGCCGGCGAGGTAACGTTCCGTCTGGCCGCGGAACTGGGCAACGCGATCATTGATGATGGCGCGATCCCGGTCGTCGTATCGATACATAACAGCTTGATTCCATTGCCTTTGTGCGCGGATGGTGGAGAGAGGGGCAAGCCCCGGATGGTTCTCCGCTGGCGCCTAACATACCAGTACGCTTATGCAATAAATAACAATATTTTCCGCTATGTCTGTAACCAACAGTTATAAGAGGGGTACCGCTGGCTTAGGAGAACCGGAAAGTAAGCGTCTTCTGTCCCCGTTGATCATATTTGATTGCGGTTGTACCTGTGGAGTATAGCGACAACGCTTTTCTGAGGGGTAGCTTGGGTAACTCGTGTGAAGCCAAGGAGCACCAATGGAGAGGGCAACATTGATGCTCACCTTTACGGTCTTCGATAATGGTCATGAGCTGGTTATGGAGGTTGCTGGTTTAAGAATCTCTGGGGGAGATGCTCAGGTATGTCGGTTCTGGATTGCTGTAAGTCTGATTTTATTGGCCGGGTGGCTATAGCGGCTCTCGCAGGATTGCATTCCTAGGAGTCCCCTCGTGTATTCTCAGCGAGGATGAATCCAGTATCGCTCACACCAAGAGGCTCGATTTGAGGTTGATGCAGCTGTACTGCGCTTATAAAGAGCGTAGATTGTGGGTGTAACTTAGACTTTGATAGTGGAATAAAGTGATAAAGCAATAGTGTTAGTTCTTCGTTATTGAGGCCCCGCCAAAACCCTCAATTCACTTGCCAGGTTCAGATCACATTTGAATAACATTTGGTGAAGACAAGGGGGAAAGAATTCAGTTTTGGTTGGCACTGATTCCGGTTAGGCGTGGTCTCCGCAGGCTCACCGGCGTTAGAAAAAGCCGCTTTCAGTTTGACAGAAGGCCTTTTGGCCGGTATTGAGTCTTCCTCAGGCATCCGGCCAGATAGAAAAGGTGGGGAGACTGCCGCCCTTTATTAGCCTGGCTTCCCCGCGATACGTTTCCTTTTGCTTCCCTCAATACTTCTTTTCTGAAGTCGTATTTATTTGATTGATACCTTCGTCTTAATTATTGCTCCTGACAATTTTGTAAAAGGGAGGGGCTTTTGTAAATTCAGCCTGATAAATCCTTCGTGCTAGGTTTTTTTGCTGAAGGGTTATTTCATTTTGTGCGGCCTACAAAAAATTAGAGCTATTTGTATTGCGGGGTTTCACTGAATAATTGTTCTTCAATTCTCCAAGGAAATGCAAATCTGGTACACGTAGGAAGGCCCGCTCAAGATTCTCTGTTCGGGGGGCAAGTTTTGGGGAGGGGTGAAAATTGTGGAGGCGGTCTATTTTTTTTACATGATGTGTCTTGTTGAGGGGATGAGATGTTTGCCTTAAAAATTATACAGCCGACAAAGCTTGCTCAAATTATAAAATCATAGTGAATAGGTGATGAAGGTGAGGCTTAAGCTTGCCCCTGAGCTTAGGATGATTCCAGCTTAAGAAATCAGATAACAGAAAAATCAACCTGACAATACAATATATTTATTCTGCACACCTGACTTAATTGACAGTAGACGCCCTATTGTTAATTTTTTTTGAAGTTGATTTATATGTCAGTATACTCGCGCGCACTATTCCCGCCTCAATGATCGGGAGTGGTTATTCCTAGTAAAAAGTAAAGAGTATCTCAGCTGTGTCAAAGGATTGTATTGCGCTAACTCGTGCCTGGTTGTCTGGATTTATTTTTCTTTGTTTGTCTTCTGTGGCTTTGGCGAACATGTCGGGCCCCGCATCCAGTTCTACAGGAAAATTTACAATATCCGGAATTGCACGTGCCCAGTTTCTTACTGAATACAGAAATGGTCTTGCAATAAGGGATATTCCTGTCAGCGAGGGTTCGATATCAATTGCTGTTTCATCCTCAGGAACCTATAAGTATGAAGGCTGGTGGCGGTTTTGTTTGCTTGACAAGCCCGTCCCCGACCCTCGCGCATTGAGCCTCCCCGATCCCGGCTTGCCTGACCCTGGCCTCCCCGATCCCGATCAGCCTGAAGATAGCTGTAAAGCTTGGGATAGTAAGAAGAACTCCATCGGCAGCCATACAGTTGAAGTTACCCTAGAGCCTGACGCAACCCCCCCGGGCCCTATTTATTTTCCAAATAGCAGCACTTTGCCTAGCGAGGAGCCGGGTATTGGCGTGGACATTAAATTAAACCTCCCTGTGGACAATTTCAGGGTGGCCTGGGGAGAAGCTTCTGAAAAGCCGAAAAGATATGAACTGTGGCGAAAAAGTGAGGGAAGTTCTATCTGGCAAATGGATTATTCTGGCCCGGATCTCTATAAGGACTTTACTAATCTGTTAACTGGTACGCATCAATTTCGTGCCCGTGCCTGTAATTCTGGTTGCAGTAGTTTTACAGAGATAAAAAGCACCACAGTGATTGGCACCCCATTTGAAGTGAAAGCTTTTTACTTTAATGACGGCAAAATAGTTGTGAGTTGGCTTCCGGTTGAAGGTGCCGATCATTATATTGTTCAAGAGCGGAAGGATGGCGGTTCATGGACTGAAGTTTACCGAGGAACAGAGAATCGTACGACCTTAACCAGTCGCGGTTATGGGAAATTCGTATTTCAGGTTGCTGCGGTTAAAGATGGTACTACTGGAGTTTTTAAGGCCACTTGGATCACAGTGGATAGGTCTCCAGTTTCTACGCCTCCGTTTGTAGCTACAGTGCCATCTCCTACCGATCCCAGTGTATTGGCCTCCGATCGGGTCGGCACTTTACCAGGGGGATTCCACGTAAGTGAATCTGGCACGGCTACATACACAATTCCCCTTCAGGTAGGCCCCTCATCCGGTGGTAATACTCCGGCGCTCAGTGTGACTTATAGCAGTTCCGTTAGCAATGGCCCTCTGGGAGTTGGTTGGGATATCAGCGGATTATCCGCTATTTCCGCTTGCCGCAAAACGCTTGAAGAGGATGGTGTTAATGGCAGTGCCTTTGATCGTTTCTGTCTGGATGGCCAACGTCTGAAGCTGGTGTCAGGACAGTACGGAAGTTTCGGCAGTGAGTATCGCACCAGCATCGATAGCTTCGTACGGGTAAGATTGGTCTCAAGCCCAACCGGCAATGGTCAGGGCTTTGAAGTGTATCGAAAGGATGGCTCTGTATCTTACTATGGCATGAACGTAGATGCACAGCAGGAGAAGGTTTGGCATTTAAACACCCATGAGGACAGTGTTGGCAATCGTATCGAATACACCTATTTGAAAGACGCGGTCCTTGGTGAACACCTGATCGAAACAGTAGATTACTCCGCGAACGGACAGGATGCGACACTGAATCGGATTCAGTTCCACTATGATACGAACCGTAACGATAAGATATACGGCTACCGCTTCGGGCAGAAGATAGCCGCAACTCGCAGACTCACAGCGATTACTTCTAGCGCGCATTCTGTAGTGTTGCGCCGCTATAATTTCAGCTACCAGAAAAGCTCTACCCGTCGTTTGCTACTCGAAGAGGTGGAGGAATGTGTAAAAAGTAATTGCCGTAAGCCGACTGTATTTACTTATACAAAATCTGACGGTAATGGCTTAGTTAATGGTCTTGCCAATCCCAATATTTTTCACTCTGGATTTGAGAGTGGTAAATATGGAGATGTTAACGGTGATGGGCGTACAGATTTTGTATTTATTAGCTACGATGACAGTACTCGAAAGCGTTATATTCGCATAGCACTAGGTACAGACCAAGGTTCACTTGCTATCCAGCCTGGACAGATGTACATCCACTCGGGTGACGGGAGAGGTTGGCATTTGTTAGATTATAATAACGATGGTAAAGATGATTTATTACATATTCCAATAAATGATAGTGGAAACTGGTGGGAGGTTAACTACTCCAAGGGCACGGCATTTAGCAGTACGAATATCTCTACATCGATAAGATATCAAAAAGGTCAATTAGGGCAAATGCATGATTTTAATGCAGATGGCCTACCGGATTATTTAAAATTTACTAGTGCGGAGGGTGTGTACTCTGGAGGTGGTAGGCCAACTATTATAATCCATGAGCTGCAGCGTAGCAGTAATGGAACGCTATCCTTCAAAAGTTCAGAGACGACTCATACTTTGTCCTTACCCAAAGTCAGCGTTCCCGGAGGAGTATCGCCGGCCAATTTTCTGAGTACTATCCAAGTGAAACTGCGTAACTCGGATATGGTGGCGGACCTTAACGACGATGGTATTGCTGATCTCACCGCAATTGTAAAGATGAATTGGGTTTGTAGAGTGGCTCCTAGTGATTGTAATAATCAAAGTCATGTGACTACCAATTACTTCGTTGTACTGATGTCTGAGGGTAATAACAGCTACAAGGTAGTATTCCATCGTTCCCTCAATGGAGAGGCTGTGCAGGTGTATGATGCTGATCATCGGATTGCAGATCTCAATGGTGATGGTCTACTGGATTTGTTGTTCCGCTCTAGCGCTGACTCGAATTGGGAGTTGCATTACTTTACCGGTGAAGGATTTGTCTCCAAGGGAACGCTCCCAGGGTACGTGAGCAATAAAATCCAGCTATACGATTGGGATATGGATGGTTTAGTAGACATCCTTTACCCCACAGTCAGAGACCAAGTAAATAATGAATATCAATACCTTTATGTGAAGCTCAATTCCTCCGATGGTTTTGAGAACCCTATTGATACAGGAATATTATTTGGTGCTGACACCAATGATCATAGTCATTATATAATGGATTTAACTGGTGATGGTCGCCCTGAAATCATTGAGAATTGTGCTAATCGCGATGAAAAAGAAAATCATTGCGATGATATGCTCAACCGCTCAGGTTTCTTTAGTGGTTCTGGCTCTACAGACAAATATGTTCGTGTCCTTAAGTCTAAACATGCCGATAAACCAGTGGATGTGCTTGAGTCTGTTGAGAATGGTTTCGGTGTTAGAACAGAAATTCAATATGCACGCCTTAATGACAACAGTGCCAATGTCTACACTCGAAAGAAAGGCTCCTTTAAACTTAATTATGGGCGCGGCTCCCCCATTTTTGACTTATATTCACCGATATATGTTGTGAAGAAAGTGATTTCTGATGCGCCGGCGGCCAATGACAATAATAATACTGTCGAGGCTCACTACCACTACGCGGGCGCTCGTACGCAGAGCGGTGGGCGAGGCTTTCTCGGTTTCGAGTCGGTCACTACCTATGACCCACAAAATAAGGTGAAGGCAACAACTCGATATCGCCAGGACTATCCTTACGTTGGGATGCCCTCACAGACGGCCAAGGTGATTGAGCCCAATGCCAATAATATCAAAACCCCGGCTTCCTGTAGTGAATCCAGCCTCAAGCTGATTAGTTGCTCTGTTAATACGCTTAAATCGGTTGAGCCGGTATTCGGTAAAACAGTAATGCCTTATATCAGCCAAGCACAGGACAAGTCCTATAGCCTGAATGGTGATTATCTGGGTAAGGTGGTGACTACCACTAATTACACGGCTGCTAACGATGTTAAATATGGTAACGTCAGCTCGGTGGTGGTTAAAAACTACGATGCTTCTAACGCTCTGGTGCAAAGCAAAACCACAAGTAACAAATATAATAATGTGGATAGCAGCCGCCGCTGGCATTTGGCTCGCCTAACTGAGAGTAGCGTTACTACCCAACGGTATGGGAGCTTGGCTGCACCACAGATCAAGCGCACTGTACATTTTGGTTATGACGATCAGACAGGCTTGTTAACTGATGAGTGGGTAGCTAAAGGTAGTGCACAAGAGATGCATACCCATTATGAGCACGATCGCTTTGGCAATCGCATTAAATCTATTGTCACAGATGCGCTTGGTGAAAGCCGTTCCAGCCGTACTGCTTATGATAACTATGGCCGCTTCCCCATCAGTCAAACCAATACTCTTGACCAGAAGGTAGCCCAGTATCTGGAAATAGATGCCTATGGTCAGCCGCGCCAAGTGTTAGATATTGGTGAGGTAGCTACCATTTATGCTTATTCCGAATTTGGAACCCGCTTCTTTGAGCGTCATGAAACAGGCAGTTATAGCACTACCTTGAGCGCACTCTGTGCTGACAGCGGTGGCTGTCCCACAATAGCCGGGGTGCCAGCCCACTTTAAAGTGACCACTACCGGGATAGAGCAGGCCGAGAGTGTGACATATCACGACCGCCTGGGCCGCGAGATTCGCAAGCAAACCCAAGACTTTCACGGTAATCCGGTATATGTCGATATTCAGTACGATGCGCAGTCCCGGGTTAAAAGGATTTCTGAACCCTATAGCAGTAGTAGCTCCCCGCGCTGGACTACTTACTCTTACGATATTCTAGGGCGCACCACCAAAGTGGACGCCCCTAGTGGCCAGTGTGATAGCACCATTACCTATAATGGTCTGACGGAAACCATCCAGAACTGTGCTCAACAAACCAAGGTTACCCAGAAAAGCGTTCTCGGTGAGCTGGCTCAGGTTACCGACAATATTGGAGGAAAGCTGCGGTACAGCTACTATGCCGATGGAAAGCTCAAACAGGTAAGCACCCTAAACAGCGGCGGTGCTGAAACTTCCGCAACCCTCGTTGAGTACGATTATCTAGGTCGTAAGACACGTATGGTAGACTCGGACAAGGGTTCATGGACTTACGGTTACACGGGCTTTGGCGAACTGGCCTGGCAGAAGGACGCAAAGGGGCAGGGCACAGCCATCAGCTATGATGCCCTCGGTCGCATGGTGACTCGTGCCGATTACACAGGCTTCAATTCCAGTAGCCAAACTGGCACCTTGCAAAATTTTAGCCGTTGGTTTTTCGACGAGTACCCCGGTTGTAACCCCATCAAGTTTAAGGGCAAGCTGGTGGCTGTGGCCCAAGCTCCTGTTAATATTAAGGCTGGCTGCAATATCAACGTAGAGGACGTCAGCTACCTCAAGTTGTTGCACTACGATAAATATGGTCGCCTCGGTGAGACTGTTACCGTGCTCGGTGTGCTCGATGGTGAAGGAGATTTTTATGAAAAAGTCGCCTACGACCAGTACGGCCGCATCAGCCGCAATTTCGATGCAAGCAATCAGCAAGTAGATAAGAAGAGGGACTATTTACACGGTGTAGAAACAGTCTATAACCCATTTGGCTATAAAGTAGGTGCGCGCGATGTAACCGCCCCCGCAGACAGTGGCTACTATTACCGAGTTAAGCGTATGAACCTGCGTGGCCAGGTGGAAGAAGTTCTGCTTGGCAATGGTCTCACTACTACATACGCTTACGACCCACAAAATTACCGCCTCACCAGTATTCTCACGGGTATCAATCCCGGTTTGGGTCAAGTGCAGAATCTGCATTACGATTGGAATGCCGTCGGCAACCTACTCTCTAAAAGCGATTTCAGTGGTGATGGTAGCTACCGCAAGGACCTTCAGGAACGTTTTGAGTACGACGACCTCAACCGTCTTCGTTATACGTACCTCTATCAGGCCGGCAGCCAGGCTGCCACCCAGGAGGTTCGCTATGACGATGCCGGCAATATCACCTATAAAACTGGCGTTGGTAGCTATGAATATAATGGTCCACGTCCCCATGCGGTAACCAAAGCCGGTAATACCAGCTATCAGTACGATAAGAACGGCAACATGAGTGGCGACTCAAGTAGCCGTACGCTGGACTACACCGTCTTTGACAAACCCAGCCTGATTACTAAAGGCAATCACGATACACGCTTCTACTACGGTCCTGACCGCAACCGCTTTAAGCGCGTGGATGACAACGGCAAAGGCACTGTGACCACCTTGCAGATCGGCAGTGTAGAGAAAGTGATTGAGCGCAGTGTCTCTGGTGCTCATACCAAGAGCTTCTATCGTCGCAATATCGCAGGGGTTGCTATCGAGCGTGTAGAGCTAGATTCTACTGATGAGACTTCCGACAGCAGCACGCAGTATCTACACAAAGACTTACAGGGCTCCTTAGATGTTATTACTGATAGCAAGGGTCAGGTTGCCAAAGATGCTGCCGGCAACAAACTGGTTTACAGCTTTGATGCCTGGGGCAAACGCCGCAACCCGCTGAATTGGGGGCATATCGGTTCTGGCCCCTCGAATACGGTTAAGGCCTTAAACGTTGGAGCCTTTTATCACCTGAGTAATAACCGCGGTTATACCGGTCATGAAATGCTAGATGAGGTGGGCTTGATCCATATGAATGGACGGGTCTACGATCCAGTCTTGGGCCGATTTTTACAGGCCGACCCACACATTCAGGCACCTAGGGACGGTCAAAATTTTAACCGTTATAGTTACGTGCTAAATAGTCCGTTGATTCATACCGACCCAAGTGGGTATTTTTTCAAAAAATTAAAAAGATTTGCAAAGAGATTAAATCGCTGGAGAAGAAAGAGTCATCGATATAGTTATGCCTATAAAAAGTACAAGGTAACGTCAAACTCTACTTTAAAAATTCATTTTGGCATCCATCGAACGTTATCAAAAAATGTAAAGTTTGTAAGGAATGTTGATAATTACATAGCAACCCATAGGTGGGCGCAAGTAGGCGTGCAGGCAGTAGCGACATATTATGGGGGAGCTTATGGTGCTTCTGCAGCATCAATGCATATTGCTTATACACAAGGCGCAAGTATTGAAGATATTAGAGCAGCGGGACAAAAATCCTTTGTTAGTGCTTATATGTTTCAGAATATCAATAATTACTATGGAAACACTTGGGATGCGGGGCGAGTGGGTTGGACGGCCACAGCAGGTGGCGTAACTTCTAAACTTAATGGTGGTAAATTTATTGATGGGTTTAAGTCTGCAGGTGTCATGGCGTCGGCAAGATATGGATATCGCAAACTTAGTATGATGCCAAATGCTGATGGGCAACCTTACAATCAAAATGGTGAGCCACATTTATGGCAAGAAGGAAAGCCTGATGTTGGGAAGCAATTAACTCAAGGTGAACTAGATACTATTGCTGCAGGGGGTTCCATTCCGTTATCATCAGATCAATCTGCATTTATGCGAGGGGTTGCAAAAGGTCCATATATGGATGCTTTTGCAGAATTCCATGATGGCTTACACGGACTACCGTACGTTCCGGTAGATCAAGTATCACTGGTTTTAACTATGCCACCTTCTTATGTGGTGACATTACTTGCAGCTATGCAGCCTTATACTCACTCATATATTTGGGGGGAAGAAAGTAAGTAATTTTGATTGTTAGATCCTTTGGCTGTTAGCAGAATATATCATTGCTTGATTATGCTCTATGCAGGGATTTAATAATATAAGGGATTTTAACTTGGAAGTTATATTTCAATAAAGGTTGCTGTATTCTAATAATTTTCAGCTAGGGGGAGAGCACCCTAGCTATTAAAGGATGGAGAGAAATATAGAACTCAACTTTTGTCTTCTTGATAAAGAGTAGATTGAATTCCCGATGTTTAGATACCTCTTTCTATTTGACGGAACCTCTACTTAATAGCCCCGGCAAAGTACTTTCCGGGGCTATGTTTTTAAGGTGATCAGAGCTTTAGCTAGGCCTTGCTAAGGAGCTGTGAATATGAAGGCCTTAGCCACCTATGCTATGCGCATTTCTATCAGGCCGACGGCCAAGCTACCACCCAGGAGGTTTGATACGATGATGCCAGCAATCTCACCTATAAAACTGCACTGGTAGCTATGCATACAATAGCTCATGCCCTCATACGGTAACCAAGGCCGGTAATGCCAGTTATCAGCATGATAACAACGGCAACATGAGTAGTAACTCAGGTAACCATACTCTGGACTACACCGTCTTTGATAACCCCTGTCTGTTGGCTAAGAGCGGCCACGATACATGCTTTACTTACGGCCCAGAGCGCAGTACCTCCGGTGCCACTATCAAGAGCTACAGGGATTGCTATCGAGTGTATCGAGCTGAATGCATCCGATGAAGCCGCCAGTATATAGAATGAGCACAAAGATCCCTAAGGCTCCTTGAATCTCATCACCGATCGTTCAGGCAGGTTGACAAAGATACTGCTGGTAACAAACTTGTTTAAAGATTTGATGGGCCAAACAGGTACCAGAATACACTGATTAGGAAATTGAAAAGATTTAATTTCCATGTTTATGAAGATGAAAAGCTTCACTCTGTATAACAACTTTCTTATCTCCCATATTGAGATTGCTCATGTTTGTTTGAGAAAAGATTACACATAAGAAACAAGGCTGTGTAATTTGGATTGAGGCGAAAACTTAAATTAACTTCATAAAAGGAAATGTTATGCCATTACCAAAAGATATAAAGGAGATGGGAACTGCTGTTCACCCTGTTGGTGATTTTGATTTGCACTATCAAAATCCCAAGCCCCATGAAAATGGTAGCCGTTCTATTTTGACGATGAATGTATCGGTATATCTTGAGCTCGGTTATCAGTCTAAGCACGATAAAATAGTACATGGATATTGCAGTAAAAACGATATACAACAAAGAAATACCGATGGAAGCCAGATTTATTATAAGGATAATCCTAGTGCGGATAAGGTGCTGAGTACCTTTTACAAAGCGCGTGCAGAGACTGCTGCAGTGATAGTAAAAGATTACTTTGTTAATCAGTGGTTAAAAGGACAGACACTTCAAGAAAATAAGAAGATGTTCCCCTCTGTGCAAAAAAATGAGCAAGACGATGGTTATCACTATGATGTTACATGTTACTACACTCCGGATACTACCTATGTAGTATTTCATTGTCATCCACCGAAAGATATCAGGGTCGCACTCTAACTATCCTTAAGTGAATTGCAGTCTTAAGTAATGAAGTTCTGCTGTTGAAAATTATGAAATAGATAATGTGGCCTTCAAGGGGGTGGTTCTCTTGGAGGCTATATTATGAATATTTCTAAGAGTGTTGTAATTATTTTACAGGTGTGCAATTTATAGATGATATTAGTCGTTTTGTGAGTTTTTGCGGGTGAAGTTGTAATAGTTGGGGTTCATGAGTGTAAGGGTCGCTCAGCTGATATCTTGAAGTTGTACTTTTAATATGTGCTGTATTTCTGTAAGCCTTGCCCTCTGCATTTTAGGTGTTTATTGGTGCCGCTTTTTGGGTTTAAGTATTACGCCCAAATGTTGATGGGGTGGGACTTATGCCGGTAAAGGCTTTGACTCAGGGATGGAGGCTAATTACACTCTTTTAGAGTGGTAATTAATTTTCTGCGTAAGAATGATTTGTATGATCTGAAATTTTATTGATGTGGGTCAAGGTATTTTATTCTAGGGTGTTTTTTGATTGGTTTTTGTGAAGATTTTTGGTGCTAAATAGAGTTTCTAAATCTGAACGATGGTTTCAATTGGAATATAAAGACAGTTTGTGCATTTTAGTAAGGCGCATAATTTCCCTTTGAAAAGCTTATACGATAGACTCCGCGACCTGTTTTTGAGGTGGAAGCCTCGTGGTTAATTACATCGGAGTTCAGTGTGTCCAGGGATTGGAAGGCTATTTTTAGCATTTTTACATTTGTATTTTTTTACTTTTCTTTCTCTGGTCTTGCCTTGGCCGGAGTCATATCCGGAACAACCAATAGTTCCACGGGAACTGTCAAGCTTACTTTCTCTAAGGTTTCTCTTGCCTCAAAGGCTGAGTTTAGAATTTATAAGAGTGGTTCGCTTTATCGAACCTATAGCGTAAGTCCTAGCGGAGGAACAAAGACATATAATTTGGGAACTGGAACTTATCGTTTTGATTTGTGGGCTGGGAATGAATGTCTACAATGGGGTCGCAATGGGCACTGCTATGAACCGGGTTTTTTCTCTAAAAGAGGTAGCCATACGGTCAAGGTAAGTATTGCTGGACCAGGCGCTGTTACTTTACCTAAAACTAGCAAAACTGGAGGGTTTAAGGTTAGTTGGGGTAAAGCATCAAAAACTCCAGATAAGTACATATTGTGGGAGCGAAAGAACGGTGGAGCCTGGAGTGATATTTACTCCGGTGGGGGTCTTTCAAAGACATTGGCTGGTCGATCAACGGGTAAATATGAATATAGAGTGCAAGCATGCTTTACTGCGTGTAGCAGCTATGTGTACTCTCAGGCAATAACCGTTGCTAGAACACCAAGCTCGGTTACTGTCCCCTCTAAAAGTACAAATGGGAGTGTTGCAATCTCGTGGAATGCAGGTTCTGGTGCGTCAAAATATATACTGCAAGAGAAGAAAAACAGCGGCTCATGGGTCGAAGTATATAAGGGAAATCTAACTAAAAAGACGCTAACAGGTAGGGGAACCGGTATCTATAGCTATCGGGTTGCCGTGATTCAAGGGAGTTTGATAAGCTCGTATAAAACTTCATCAAATGTCACTGTTTCCCGGGCTCCAGGTGTTCCTAAGAATCTTGTTGTTCCCGGTAATGATTCTAACGGGGTTTACAAGATCAGCTGGGACTCGGTATCTGGCGCCTCTAGGTATAAAGTTGAACAGACGGGTGATGCTACAGGGAGCTGGAGCCAAACAGGAATAAGTAAAACATTCACTAAAACAAAAAACGGTAGTTATTCCTATCGTGTGAGGGCATGTAAAACATATAATAAGGTTGAGTCCTGTAGTGGATGGACAAGCAAAAAGACAATTAATCTAAAGTTACCCAACATCGCATTGCAATCAGTATCCAAGTCTGGAAAGGTAACTTTAGTTTTTAACACTGATTGGCCAAGGGCCGAGCGTTGTGAGTTAAAGCGAGATAATGTTACTGTAAGTAGTGCTAAATTTAGTTCTGGGTCAATATTTTCTGAGACTTTGAGTGCTAGTGGGACCTACAGCTATCGATATTCATGCCAAACGTGTTTATTAGGTAGCTTTCCTAACTGCCCGGAGCCTGATTTTGCAGGTTATGCATCAGTTTCAGCTACGGTAGTCATTGTTCCCAATAAGGCTACTCTCTCGATAAAAAATAATAAATCTTACAATGGTAATGCCAGTTTAAAATCCAATAGTACTGGGCCGATCAGCTCCGTACGTTGGCAGAAGCGAAAAAAAGGCACTGCTTGGCCCTCTGATAGCTCTTACAGCACAGCTGGAGCAGTAGATTTTACTGCTCCAGGTTTAACAGATGGAAGCTGGGAGTTCCGTAGTAAAAACTGTAACTCTTCAGGTTGCAGCGCTAGTTGGAGCGCTACAGCAGGCATTACTGTTTGGAATCAGCCTCTTCCGTCTGCCCCCGTTTTGGACTCTATAGCCAATAGCTCTAACGGTAGTATAAGTTTGAATTGGAGTGATCGCTCCAATGAGTTTGTATATCAGTACAAAATTTATGAAGGCGGTAAATTTTTAAAAACTGTTTCTACTAGTTCCACTTCTCCATCCAAGGTTACAGGTACACAATTGAAGCGGAATGATGGTGTTTATAAATATCATCTTGTAGCTTGTAACTTGAGGGGGTGTTCGGGAACGGGTAACTCTAAGTCTGTTATTGTGGCTAAAAAGCCGGGTAAGCCTAGTGGTTTAAATTTATCTCCGCTTTTCTCCCGAACGGGAAGTGTTGACCTGAATTGGGGAAGTAGCAGTGGCAACTTGGTTCGTTATGAAATTTTTTCAGGTACAGCCACTTCCGTGGATGGAACTATTTCTTGGAATAACTCTACAGTAATCAAACATACAAACCTGGATAATCTGTCTAAGTCTTTTAGTCTTGATGGTGGATTCTTTGCTTATAAAATCCGTGCTTGTAATCAGGTTTCCAGTTTTTCTAGTTGCTCTGCTACAGCAGTAACAGAAGTTGTGCAGGTAGAGCTTTCATCTCCTCCTGTTTCCGTAGATACACCACCACACAAGGCTACTGCCCTAGCGAATACTGATCCCGCGGTATTGGCCTCAGATCGTGTAGGTATTGTGCCTGGAGAGTTTCGTGTCAGTGAGTCTGGTGCGGCCACCTATAGCCTACCGATTCCAGTTGGCCCCTCATCGGGCAGTAGTGTGCCCAGTGTTAGTGTTAGCTATAGTAGTTCTGGGGGGCATGGTCCACTGGGTATTGGTTGGGGCATTAGTGGGCTCTCAGCAATAACCGCTTGTAGAAAATCTTATGAAGAAGATGGAGTGAATGGCAGCCAGTTTGATCGATTCTGTCTCGATGGTCTGCGCCTAAAATTAGTCTCATCTGGCCAATACGGTGGTATTGGCACTCAATATAGAACATCCCTGGATTCTTTTCTCAGGGTCAAGGTGGTATCGACCGGCGTCGGTAGTAAAAAAGGCTTTGAGGTCTATCGTAAGGATGGGTCCATTTCTTACTATGGCCTAACAGATGATTCTCAGAGTACCAATGCTTGGTATATCAACAAGCAAGCAGACAGTGTCGGCAATCGAATTGAATACTCCTATCTTAAAGATAGTAATGTTGGCGAACACCTCATTGAGTACATAGATTATTCGGGTGGAAGTAATGATATTCTCGTTAACCGAATAGAGTTTAACTACGATACTAATCGTTCAGATAAACGCTATGGCTATCGTTTTGGACAAAAGTCCGCTTCGACGAGACGATTGACCTCAATCATCTCTACGGCAGAGTCCGAGGAAATACGGCGCTATAAGTTTTCCTATAAAAAAAGTGGGACAGGTCGATTATTGCTCGAAGAAGTAGAGGAATGTGTAAAGAGTAATTGTCGTAAACCAACGGTATTTACCTATTCAAAGTCTGATGGTGCTGGTCTTGTTAAAGGGCTTGCGAATCCCAATATTTTTCACTCTGGCTTTGAAGGTGGTAAATATGGCGATGTAAATGGTGATGGACTTACAGACTTTGTATTTATTCGCTACGACGGTAGTCATGGAAAACGCTATATTCGAGTTGCTTTAGGCACTAAGCAAGGGTCGCTTGCCATTCAGCCCGGGCAAATGCGAATTCGTTCCAATGAGCGTGAGGAATGGCACCTCTTAGACTACAACAACGATGGTAAAGATGATTTACTGCATGCGCCAATTTCCGACAGTTCTACATATTGGGAAGTCAATTACTCTAATGGATCTGGGTTTAGTGTAACTGATACTCCTACAGCAATTACTTTCCAAAAAGGTCAGTTGGGTAAAATGCATGATTTTAATGCAGATGGTTTGCCCGACTATATCTATTTTACTGGGGGTAACGCTGATCATTTCAGGAGCCAATCACCTAACCTTAAAATCAGGGAGCTGCAGCGCAGCAGCTCCGGCAAGTTATCATTCAAAAATAGTGAAGTAGTAAGAAGTTTGTCTCTTCCCAGTTCTACCCCGCCTGGGGGAAGAACTGGCTTATATATAAATCGAACTAATGTGAATGTGCGCGATAAAGATATCGTGGCTGATTTCAATGGTGACGGAATTGCAGACTTAACTGCGATTGTGTCAACTAACTGGCGTTGTACCGAGCCATCTATCGATTGTTATAATGATATTACTTCAAAGACCGATTATCATTTTGTTGTGTTGATGTCCAATGTTAATGGTGGGCATTCTACTGTCTTTTCAAGGCAAATATTTAATAGTGGTGGGTCCACTGAGCACATGGTGAGTGATCTCAATGGTGATGGCTTACCTGATTTACTCTTTAGGGTCAGCAATAAAAGTGCCTGGAGTGTTTATCACTTTAATGGGGTTAAATTTATAACCACAAAAGCTCTACCAGCCATCGTAGATGATAATATTCAGTTATATGACTGGGATATGGATGGTCTGGTCGACATTCTTTACCCGAATGCTAACGATAAAATAAATAACGAATACCAGTATTTATATGTGCTCCCCAATAAATCAAATGGCTTTGGTACAGGAGTCAAGACTGGGTTAATACTTGGCGTAGATAAGAGTGACCACAGTCACTATATTATGGATGTGACTGGAGATGGCCGCCCTGAAATCGTTGAGAAGTGTGCTAATCGTGATGAAAAAGAAAACCACTGCGATGATATGCGCACCCGCTCAGGGTTCTTTAGTGGTTCTGGTTTTACAGATAAGTATGTTCGTATCCTCAAACCTAAGCATGGTAATAAACCAGTTGATATTCTTGAATCTGTTGAGAATGGTTTCGGCGTTAGAACAGAAATTCAATATGCACGCCTAAATGACGACAGTGCTAATATTTATAATCGCAAGAAGGGCTCCTTCAAGCTAAATTATGGACGCGGTTCACCCGTTTTTGACTTGTATTCACCGATGTACGTGGTGAAAAAAGTGATTTCTGATGCGCCGGCGGCGAATGACAATAACAATACTGTAGAGGCTCATTACCACTATGCAGGTGCGCGTATGCAGAGTGGTGGGCGCGGTTTCCTCGGTTTTGAGTCGGTTACCACTTATGACCCTCAAAACAAGGTGAAGATAACAACCCGGTATCGCCAAGACTACCCTTACATAGGGATGCCTTCACAAACGGCTAAGGTAATAGAGCCCAATGCCAGCAATATCAAAACTCCGGCTTCCTGTAGTGAATCCAGCCTTAAGCTGATTAGCTGTTCTATTAATACGCTTAAATCGGTTGAGCCGGTATCCGGTAAAACAGTAATGCCCTATATCAGCCAAGCGCAGGATAAGTCCTATAGCTTGGATGGACATTATCTGGGCAAGGTGGTGACTACCACTAATTACACGGCTGATGTTGATATCAAGTATGGCAATGTCAGCTCTGTGGTGGTTAAAAATTATGATGCTTCAAATAACCTTGTTCAGAGCAAAACCACAAGTAACAAATATAATAATGTGGTTAGCAGCAGCCGTTGGCATTTGGCGCGACTGAGTGAGAGCAGCGTCACTACTCAGAGGCAAGGTAGCTTGGCTGCACCACAGATCAAGCGCACTGTACATTTTGGTTATGACGCCCAGACCGGCCTTTTAACTGATGAATGGGTAGCCAAAGGTAGCGCAGAAGAATTGCACACCCGTTACGAACACGATCGCTTTGGTAATCGTATTGCAGCTACTGTGACCGATGCGCTTGGTGAAAGCCGTACTAGCCATACGGGTTATGACAGCTATGGGCGCTTTCCGACCAGTAAGACTAATGCGCTTAGTCAAACGGTAGAGCAGTATTTGGGAATGGATGCCTTTGGCCAACCAGGTAAAGTATTTGATATTAGTGGGGTGGCTACCAATTATGCCTACTCTCAATTTGGTACTCGCTACTTTGAGCATCATGAGACAGGTAGTCATAGCACGACCCTGAGTACACTCTGCGCTGACAGCGGTGGCTGCCCTACGGTCGCTGGTGTACCGGCGCATTTTAAGGTGACTACTACCGGTATTGATAAAACAAAAACGGTAATGTACCACGATCGTCTGGGCCGGGAGATCCGCAAACAAACTCAGGACTTTCATGGTAAATCTGTATTTGTAGATACCCAGTACGATGTGCAGTCCCGTGTTAAAAAGATTTCCGATCCCTATAAAAGCGGGAGTTCTCCGCGTTGGACCTCTTACTCCTACGATATTCTAGGACGCACCACCAAAGTGGATGCACCCAGTGGCCAATGTGATAGCACCATTACCTACAATGGTCTGAGAGAAACTACTAAAAATTGTGCACAGCAAACTAAGGTTACCCAGAAAAATGTGCTCGGTGAACTGGCCCAAGTCACTGATAACATCGGAGGAAAACTTAAGTATGAATATTTTGCTGATGGCAACCTCCGACATGTTCGTGTATTGAATAGCGGAGGCGGTGAAACTTCAGTAACCAGTATTGAATACGATAATCTGGGTCGTAAGAAACGCTTGGTAGATCCGGATAAGGGCACATGGACTTACGGCTATAACGGTTTTGGCGAGTTGGCTTGGCAGAAGGATGCCAAGGGGCAGGGTACCACCATGACCTATGATGCCCTTGGCCGTATGGTGACTCGAGCCGATTACACTAGTTTCAATTCCAGTAGCCAAATAGGCAAGCTACAGAACTTTAGCCGTTGGTACTACGACCAGGATCCCGGCTGTAATTCCAAATACCGATTCGATGGCAAATTGGTGGCCGTGGCCCAAGCTTCCGTAGTTATTAACGGTAGCTGCAATACAAATATGGAGGACATTAGCTTCCTTAAGCTAATGCACTACGATATTTACGGTCGCCTGGGTGAAACTACGACGGTGCTGGGTGTACTTGATGGTGAAGGGGATTTTTATGAGAAGGTCACCTATGACAAGTACAGCCGTGTCAAGCGTAGCTTTGACGCCAGTAATCAGCAGGTAGCTCGCCAACAAAATTACCTATATGGCATGGAAACTGTTTATAACAGCTATGGGTATAAGGTGGGTGTGCGGGATGTGAAGGCTCCTGCCGGGCAGGGTTACTACTACCGTGTGAAGCGCATGAACCTGCGCGGACAGGTAGAAGAAGTATTATTGGGTAATGGCCTCACAACCACTTATGAGTATCACCCACAGCACTATCGCCTCACCAGTATCCTCACAGATATTAATCCTGGGGTAGGTCAAGTGCAGAATCTGCATTACGACTGGAATGCTATCGGCAACCTTTTGTCTAAAACCGATCTCAGTGGTGATGGTAGTTACAGCAAGGATCTACAGGAAAGTTTTGAGTACGATGGCCTGAACCGCCTGCGCTATGCACGGCTCTATAGTGGCGGTAGCGAAGCTAGCGTGCAGGAAGTGCGTTACAACGATGCCGGAAACATCAGATTTAAAAGTGGGGTTGGAAATTATAGTTACGATAGTGCTCGACCTCATGCTGTGACAAAAGCTGGAAGCCTTAGTTATGAATACGATGAAAATGGCAACATGGTGCGAGGTTCAAATAACCGCATAAGGGAATATACGGTATTTGATAAGCCAAGTTTACTCACCAAAGATAGTCATAAAACCCGCCTTTATTATGGTCCCGACCGTAGTCGCTTCAAGCGTGTGGACGACAATGGCAAAGGTACTGTGACTACCTTGCAGATCGGCAGCGTCGAGAAAGTGATTGAGCGCAGTACCTCCGGTGCCCATATAAAGAGCTTCTATCGCCGCAATATTGCGGGGGTTGCTGTTGAGCGAATACAACTAAATGCGTCGGATGAAATTGCCGGTACTAGCACTCAGTATTTGCACAAAGACCTACAGGGCTCCCTGGATGTCATTACTGATAGTAAGGGGCAGGTTGCAGAAGGTGCTGCAGGTAACAAGTTGCTATACAGCTTTGATGCCTGGGGCAAACGCCGCAACCCGTTGAACTGGGAGCGTATTGGTTCTGGCCCCTCGAATACGGTTAAGACTTTAAACGTTGGTGCTTTTAATCATTTAAGTAGTAACCGTGGTTACACAGGTCATGAAATGATGGATGAGGTGGGCCTTATTCATATGAATGGTCGGGTGTACGATCCCAATCTGTCACGCTTCTTAACAGCGGATCCGATCATTGATGGTATTACTTCGGTCCAGGGCTACAATCGTTATGCCTATGTACACAATAATCCGCTGAGTTATACGGATCCTTCTGGGTATAGTTCCTGGAATAAATTCAGGAATGCCTTCTTAAATAACCGTGATCTTCATCGTTATATGGCTGGGAAGCCACTTTTGAATGCTGTTGCACAAGTTGCTATTTGCGTAGCTTCTAATGCTGCTTGTCCGGCGGCCCTTGCCGCTTATAATGCGAATCAGACATATCAGGTAACTGGAGATATAGGGTTAGCTTTCCGAAATGGTGTACTTGCAGGGATTTCTGCAGCAGCCTTTTCCGCCATGCCTCGTGGGTGGAGTCCGACTAATATTGCAATCCGTGGGGTAACCGGAGGTATATTATCAAAACTGGGTGGTGGAAAATTTGCCCACGGTTTTGTCTCGGCGGGAGTTGGTGGTGGTTTTGCGGACGATACTCATGTTGCAGTGCGGATAGTTGCTTCTGGATTGGTTTCGGAGGCTACTGGTGGGAAGTTTATTAATGGGGCGGCGACCGCAGCCTTTACGGCAATAGCGCGTGCTATTAAACGAGCTGGGAGTTCCCCCAATCCCTCATTCCCTACGCCAAGTATTGAGATTGAGATAGAATTTGAGTTCCAAGAGGAGGTGTCAGTGGATTTGGAAGTTATACCTCCAGAAGCTTCTGAATACGTGCCTCATTTGTATTCTCCCCCAGAAAGGCGAGTTATGGAGGAGGTGAGTGTTGTCGCTACCCCCATCAGGTATGATTTTTCTGGGCCGGTAGCTATTTATTATCAAAGGCTAGCGGCAAGAAGAATGCAAGATGCTATGATAGCAAGGTATTCAAGTGCCGTCGCTCAGCACCAATCTTGGGTAAGGTTTGCAAATGCGGCTAATTTTGTTGGGGCGGAGTTACCAAGCTACTTATTAGGAGCGGGTTTAGGGGCGCATGGGCTTAGAATGGCTACGCCTTATGCTCTAAAGAGTGGGAGAAATGCTTTTCTTGCTTTAGAGCTCTTAAGCGGGGAGGTGACTGCCGTCGGATATCAGATGCTGCGATATGAATATGTATGGGCGACGTCGGGTGGAGCAGCAGGTCACGCTTATTCAGCTTCAAAAGTCTTAAAGCCTAGAATGCGATGGCCAGCATATTGATTTCTTTGGCAAAATATTCTCTCTTTCGTGTTAAGTGAACTATTGGTGTAGAAGCTTTTAATGGATGGATTCTCTAATTCCATCACACAAAGGGTGGTAAAACTAATATCTAGGTACAGTAGTATGGATTGGAAAGAAGAGTTAATAGCGCCTTTACCTGAGTATGTCGCCGCATTTTCAGGTGCTTTTGTTATTTGGTATTTAGGGTTGTCAATTCAAGATGTGATCAAGTTGATAGGTCTTGCTCTTGTTATATTCTACTTTTCTTACTTTTCTTATGGTTTTTTTGGTCTAGGGGTTTACTCTAGGGTTAGTGTTTCGTCAATCTTGTGGGTTTGGTTTTATAGTTGGACGTATTTTTTCAACGATATTATTGTGGGCTTTTTATTTCCGGTAATTTTAATCCTTGCTGTGTGTTTTGTTGGTTTTCTGCTTGGTTTTACAAGGAAGTCTTAGCCTGGAGCCTGGATTTTAGAATTATTGATAGAAAAATAGAGTGTCGATGTCAGGAAACTAACGTATTTGTTTACAGGCAGAACTTTGGCAGGTCATCTGATAGAGTTCTGTTTTACCTGTATTCTACTCAGCTACACCTTAAAGCTAAGGAGCTTAATAATTTTGTCGGTAAAAAACTCAAGTAGTATTGAAAAGATTTCTAGAAAGCCTTGAGTGCGACGGCCTTAACCGCCAGTACTACCACCTCTCTATCAGGCCGGCCCCTCAAGCTGAAACCAGGAAATCTGCTACGATAATGCCAGCATTACCAGCTGTCAGTACAATAACAGGAGTAACATAAATATCGCTCAGGCAAACTTACTGTAACCACCTTACAGGTTGACAGCGTAGAGAAAGTGATTGAGCGCAGCACCCCCGGTACAACTACCAGGAGCCTCTATCACCACAATAACATAGGGGTTGCCATCGAGGGTGTCGAGATGAGTACACACGGTGAAGCCGCCAGCACCATTACCCAGAATTAAAATAAAGAACTCCAGAATTCCCTGAATCTAATAACGATCAGATTGACAAAGATGCTACTGGCAACAAACTAGTTTAAAATTTTGATGACCTAAGCGGGCACCAGAATACACAGATTTGGAATTTTAAAAGATTTAATTTCCGTGTTTATAAAATGAAAAACTTCACTCTGTATAACAGTTTCCTTATTTCCAATATTGAGATTGCTCACGTTTGCTTGAGTGAAAATTACACATAAGAAACAATGCGGTGTAATTTTGGTTGAAGCGAAAACTAATATTAACTTCATAAAAGGAAATGTTATATCATTACCAAAAAATATGAAGGAAATAGGGTCTGCTGTTGACCTTGTTGGTGATTTTGATTTGCACTATCAAAATCCAAAGCCCCATGAAAATGGTAGCCGTTCTATTTTGACGATGAATGTATCGGTATATCTTGAGCTCGGTTATCAGTCTAAGCATGATAAAATAGTGCATGGATATTGCAGTAAAAACGATATACAACAAAGAAATACTGATGGAAGCCAGATTTATTATAAGGATAACCCCAGTGCGGATACGGTGCTGAGTACCTTTTACAAGGCACGTGCAGAGACTGCTGCAGTGATAGCAAAAGATTACTTTGTTGATCAGTGGTTAAAAGGAAAGACACTTCAAGAAAATAAGAAGATGTTCCCCTCTGTGCAAAAAGATGAGCAAGACGATGGTTATCACTATGATGTTACATGTTACTACACTCCGGATACCACCTATGTAGTATTTCATTGTCATCCGCCGAAAGATATCAAAGTGAAGCTTTAGTTAGAGTTTAGGTGAATTACTGATTTAGGTAATGAAGCTTTATGATTAACCTTCCAGGCTAGATAATTTGGTCTTCAAGGGAACATTTGCTTCTCTTGGAGACTAAAACATAGTTTTTACTAAAAGAATTGCATAGTATTTTTCAGGGTTCTATTTGTCAGCAATGTTTATCTTTTGGTTATGCGCGGCATTGCCGATTTAGATAATTTTCGATTGAGTATGGAAATTGCCGGCGCGTTGGCGAATATAGTTGGCGCCCTCTGCGTGGGAGCCTGTAATCCCCCGAATTGCAATCGCATTAATATCGGTCATTAAATGCTGGATAAGACAGGCCCTGTCCCTATAAATGGACAGATCTACAATCCAACCCCGGCCTACCTTGCAACTGCAGACTCAATTTGCTCTACTTGATATGCCGCTGCCTGCGGCTCACCTACTTTGAATAACAATAATTTGTAATCGGAGAAATTCGATGAAGGAAGAAGTAGCTGTTACCCCGGAAGAAGACAATTTCGCAGATGCCATCGCCGCTGTAGCTCTGGTCGCTATCTTTGTTGCAACCTGTATTTTCTGGGTTGCTACCCGCTGACCCATATGTTGTCCCGACCCGGAGCCGAGCCGTACCGGGTACTTCTCCATAAATCTCCCTTTATGACCCACAGCAATATCTTCCCTGGGGCTATCTGCTTGGGCTGAACTCTATTTATGCAGTAATTTTTGTAATCAAGCGGGCGAGGAGCCCGCTTATGATGAGAGAATTCTAGCTGGAAGAGAGCGTCAGCCCATATTGCCCAGCACGGTCTTTACGATCAGTATTAGGGTTAAGACAAACAAAATGGTGAAGACAATTCCGGCGACAACAAAGTGCATCATGCTGCCGCTTTGAAAGTCCTTCTCTCGGTTCTTGTTGCTCTGAACTCCAATGGCCCCTGCCAAAGTGCTTAGTACAATCTGGCCAAGTCCGGGCTTCCTTGCTCGTTTGTTATTATTTTCCTGCATGGGGGGGTCCTCACTCTTCGAGATTTGGGCGCAGCCAGCGCTCCAGTTCCTGTTCACTAATTCCTTTGCGCTTGGCCAGGCTTTGCAGCTGGTCCCGACCGATTTTACCGACATTAAAGTATTTGGCCTGCGGGTGGGCGAAGTACCAGCCGCTGACTGCGGCCGCTGGCATCATGGCGAAATGCTCGGTCAGGCTGACCCCGGCATTTTCTTCGGCGTTCAATAAACTGAACAAAGTCGCCTTTTCTGAGTGGTCCGGGCAGGCGGGATAGCCGGGCGCCGGGCGGATACCCTGATAGGCTTCTTTGATTAGCTGCTCATTGCTCAACTCTTCGTCTGCCGCATAGCCCCAGTATTCCTTGCGTACCTGGCGGTGCAGGGTTTCGGCAAAGGATTCTGCCAGCCGGTCTGCCAGGGCCTTCACCATAATTGCGTTATAGTCATCGTGCTTGGCTTCGTAGCTCTGTGCCAGCTCGTCGGCGCCGATGCCAGTGGTAACTGCGAAGCCGCCGACATAATCGATATAGCCGGAATCCAGAGGCGCGACAAAGTCTGCCAGTGAACGGCACAGACCATCGCCGCCCATCTTTTGTACCTGTTGGCGAATATGATGTAAACGCGCCAGTTCATCACTGCGCGCTTCATCTTTGTACACGATGATATCGTCGCCGATGCTATTGGCGGGCCACAAACCGAACACAGCGCGGGCGCGCAGCTGCTTTTTGGCAATCATCTCTTTCAGCAGGCGCTGGGCATTGTGGTAGAGATCGCTGGCAGCCTCGCCGACCACTTCATCCTTGAGGATAGCCGGATACTTGCCCGCCAGATCCCAGGATAAAAAGAAGGGTGTCCAATCAAGCGTATCGAGGAGGTTTTCCAGGGGAAAATCTTCGATAACGGTAATTCCCAGTTTTTTGGGTTTTACAGGTTGGTAATTTTGCCAGTCGAATTCAGGGGCGTTATCTCGGGCTTCCGCATAGGTCAGCCGGGTGTCGTTGCGCTTTCTATTGGCGGTGCGGGTGCGCACCTTTTCATATTCCGCGCGGACCTTTTCAACAAAGGCGGGGCGCAGTTCATCGGAAATCAAGCTGCTGGCCACCCCCACAGCGCGCGAGGCATCGGCCACATACACTACCTGATTGCGATTGAATTGGGGATCAATCTTTACTGCGGTGTGTGCCTTGGAAGTGGTGGCACCGCCAATCAGCAGGGGGATATCGAACTTCTGGCGTTCCATTTCTGCGGCGACATGCACCATCTCATCAAGGGAGGGGGTGATTAAACCGGATAGGCCGATAATGTCACAATTCTTTTCCCGGGCGGTTTGCAGAATAGTTTCTGCGGCCACCATCACGCCGAGGTCGATTACCTCGTAATTGTTACAGGCCAGCACCACCCCGACGATATTCTTGCCGATATCGTGAACATCGCCTTTTACCGTGGCCATAAGGATACGGCCGTTGGGCCGGCTGTCCTCGGTTTTTTCCGCTTCGATAAACGGTTGTAAATAGGCGACGGCCTGCTTCATCACCCGTGCCGATTTCACCACCTGGGGCAGGAACATCTTGCCCTCGCCAAACAGGTCGCCAACGATATTCATACCGTCCATCAGCGGACCTTCGATCACATCCAGGGGGCGGCTGCTATTGGCGCGGGCCTCTTCGGTGTCTGCCTCGATATAGTTGTTGATTCCTTTTACTAAGGAGTGCGCCAGACGTTCTTTGACCGGCAGCTCACGCCAGCTCAGGTCTTCCTTGCGCGTTGTGCCGCCGCCTTCACCCATATATTTGGGGGCGATATCCAGTAGGGCTTCGGTGGCTTCGTCATTGCGATTGAGAATGACGTCTTCCACCTTTTCCCGCAGTTCTTCAGGTAGCTCGTCATAGACCGCCAGCTGACCGGCGTTGACAATGCCCATATTCAGGCCGGCTTTGATGGCGTGGAATAGGAATACCGAGTGGATGGCCTCACGCACTGGGTTGTTGCCGCGGAAAGAGAAAGAAACGTTGGAGACACCACCGCTGATTTGAGCACCCGGTAGGTTCTCACGAATCCAACGGCAGGCCTCAATAAAGTCCACCGCATAGTTGTTGTGCTCCTCAATACCAGTGGCGACAGCGAAAATATTGGGATCGAAAATAATATCGGTGGGGTCGAAACCGACTTCCTCTACCAATACTTCATAACTGCGCTTACAGATTTCGATTTTGCGCTCAAAGGTATCCGCCTGACCCTGCTCATCAAAGGCCATCACCACTACGGCGGCACCATAGCGCAGGCACAGTTGCGCCTTCTCAATAAACTCCTCTTTGCCTTCCTTGAGGCTGATGGAGTTCACGATGGGTTTACCCTGAATACACTGCAGCCCGGCCTCGATCACCTCCCATTTGGAGGAGTCCACCATAAAGGGCACCTTAGCGATGTCGGGCTCGGTGGCTGCCAGGTTGAGAAAACGGCGCATGGCGGCGTGTGCATCGAGCATCGCCTCATCCATATTGAAATCAATCACCTGCGCGCCATCTTCCACCTGAGCGGCGGCGACCTGCAGGGCGGTATCGTAATCCTCTTCAAGAATCAGTCGCTTGAAACGGGCGGAGCCGGTCACATTACAGCGCTCGCCCACATTGACGAAGAGGGCGCTTTCGTCGGCCACAAAAGGCTCCAAACCGGAAAGGCGTAAAGCCGGTTTGATCTCGGGCAACTGGCGTGGAGGGATATCGGATACCGCCTCTGCAATGGCGCGGATGTGTTCTGGAGTGGTGCCGCAGCAGCCGCCGAGAATATTGATAAAACCACTGCGGGCAAATTCTGCCACGATCGCCGCGGTTTGCTCCGGGGTTTCGTCGTATTCGCCAAACTCATTGGGCAGACCGGCATTGGGGTGCGCGGAAACATAAGTGGCACAGGCGCCAGATAAAGCCTCTACATAGGGGCGCAGCTCAGTGGCCCCTAGGGCACAGTTAAGGCCAACGGAGATGGGTTTGGCGTGGGCGATGGAGTAGTAAAACGCCTCGGTAGTCTGGCCGGAGAGGGTGCGGCCGGAGGCGTCAGTAATGGTGCCGGAGATCATAATCGGCAATTCGAAGCCCAGCTCCTCAAACAGCTTCTGCATGGCGTAAATGGCCGCCTTGGCATTGAGCGTGTCGAAGATGGTTTCAATCAGGATCAGGTCACTGCCGCCCTCGATCAGGGCGCGGCCGGCTTCCACATAATTGTGTACCAGCTCATTGAAAGTCACATTGCGCGCACCCGGGTCGTTGACATCCGGGGAAATACTGGCGGTACGTGAGGTAGGGCCAATCACTCCGGCCACCCAGCGGGGGCGCTCTGGGGTGGAGAGGGCATCCGCCGCGCGGCGGGCCACTTCTGCTGAGGTTCGATTCAGCTCTACTACAAGATGTTCCATGTCGTAATCAGACTGGGACAGCTCAGTCGCATTAAAAGTATTGGTCTCGATAATGTCGGCGCCAGCTTCCAGGTATTGCCGGTGGATCTGTTCGATCAGGTAGGGACGAGTAATGCTTAAAAGGTCGTTATTACCTTTCAGATCCTTATGGAAGTCAGCAAAGCGGGCGCCGCGGTAATCTTCTTCCTGTAATTTTTCCCGCTGAATCATGGTTCCCATAGCGCCGTCGAGAATCAGGATGCGCTGAGCGAGCGCGGCTTTGAGTTGCTCCAGGCGTTGATTACGGGAAAGCGCAGACATTGACCAATCCTTAATTGTCTATGGCGGGAAAGGCATCAATCTTAGCACACGGATACTTGTCAACAGGGGCTAAATTGATGGGCAAAAAATACCACGACACAATAACCGGTAAATTTTTACTAACGGCGTGCAATTTCTATCTATAGTTTGGCCTTCAGCAGACATAAAAACTCAGGAGAGGGCCTGGCTCGCCAATGGTACAAAAGGTTGTACCAAGCGAAAGTCTGGCTCAGTGAAGGAGATACATCGTGCAATCAATGGATAAGAACCGCCGGGTTGTATTGGCTTCCCGGCCGGAAGGGGCACCGAGCGAAGACAATTTTAGTATTGAGGAGTTGGGGGTGCCCGAACCTGCTCGGGGTGAGGTGTTGTTACGAACGGTTTTTCTCTCCCTGGACCCCTATATGCGCGGCCGCATGAGTGATGCCAAATCGTACGCAGAGCCGGTACCCCTGGGGGGCGTTATGGTGGGTGGCACAGTCAGCCGGGTGCTTGTGTCACACCTGGATGATTTCGAAGAGGGAGACTGGGTACTGGGTTATTGCGGATGGCAGGATTATGCAATCTCAGATGGTGAAGGGTTGGTGAATCTTGGTAAAAATCCCAGCCATCCCTCCTATGCACTCGGTGTTTTGGGTATGCCGGGTATCACCGCCTATTACGGGCTGCTGGAAATTGGCCAGCCAAAAGCAGGGGACACTCTGGTTGTCGCTGCAGCTACTGGCCCTGTGGGCTCCACTGTAGGGCAGATTGGTAAAATTCAGGGATGCCGGGTAGTTGGTATTGCCGGTGGAGCAGAAAAATGCCGCTACGCGGTAGAGGAGTTGGGCTTTGATATCTGTCTCAACCACCGGGCAGAGGAGTTTCCCGAGCAGTTGGAGGAGGCCTGTCCAGACGGTGTGGATGTGTATTTCGAAAATGTGGGCGGAGATGTATTTGATGCAGTTTTACCGCTTCTCAATGACTTTGCCCGGGTTCCCGTGTGTGGGCTGGTTGCTCACTACAACGCTACGTCACTGCCCGAGGGTCCGGATCGCCTGAGCTTGTTGATGCGTGAAACCCTTACCAAGCGCCTTAAAATCCAAGGATTTATTATTTTTGATCAATATGAGCGCTTCGGCGATTTTATTATTGGCTTGAGTCACTGGGTTGGCGAGGGTCGCATCAAATACCGTGAGGATCTGGTTGAGGGGTTGGAAAAAGCGCCCCGCGCCCTGATGGGGTTATTACAGGGGGAGAATTTTGGCAAAGTCGTGGTGCGCTTGGGTACCGACGATTAATTGCAGAACTGAATCAATAACAGGCACCAGGGAGGTCGCCGATGAAAATTTTAATGGTTTTGACTTCACACGATAAGCTGGGCAATACCGGTAAGAAGACTGGTTTTTGGCTGGAGGAATTTGCCGCGCCTTACTACGTCTTCAAAGATGCCGGGGCGCAAGTCATACTGGTTTCCCCCAAGGGCGGGCAACCACCGCTAGACCCCAAAAGTGATGAACCAGATTTCCAGACCGATGCCACCCTGCGTTTCCGCCAGGATCCGGCAGCCCAGCAAGCGCTTGCCAATACGGGCAAGCTTGCCAATGTGCAGGAGGCGGATTTCGATGCTGTTTTTTATCCCGGTGGTCACGGCCCCCTTTGGGATCTGGCAGAGGATAAGGATTCCATTTCCCTGATTGAGGCGTTCTATGGGGCTGATAAGCCGGTGGGTGCTGTGTGTCATGCACCGGCCATTTTTCGCCATACCCGGCGCAAAGGCGGCCATCCCTTGGTTTCCGGCAAGAGTGTCACCGGCTTTAGTAACTCCGAGGAGGAGGCGGTGGGATTGGTGGATGTTGTGCCCTTTCTGGTGGAGGATATGCTTAAAGATCGCGGAGGTAACTACTCCAGCGAAGACGATTGGGCACCCTATGTGGTCGTGGATGGCAAGCTGGTCACTGGTCAGAACCCCGCTTCTTCGGAGGATGTGGCACAAACCCTGATGGGAATGATCCCCGTTTGAGCCATTTTTTGGGGGGTGTCCGGAGCTTTCACACTCCCGAAAAACACACCGGTTTCACTTGGGCGTTTCTGAGAGTAAAATACCCGACAAAGAAGCTCGGTTATTTGAGAAGGCTTATGTCAGAACTGAATGTCACCATCACTGAATCCGCGCAGGAGTACCTGAAGGAACTGCTGGCCAAGCAGGACTGCGAGGGAATCGCGATTCGTATGTTTGTCTCCAATCCAGGTACTCCCAGTGCCGAAACTTGCATTGCCTACTGTCGCCCCGGCGAGGAGGAAGCAGAAGATGTGGTGATGGAGATGAACGGCCTCAAGGCCTACTTTGAAGGCCGCAGTGTGCCTTACCTGGACGATGCCAGGGTTGACTACTCCTCCGATAAAATGGGTGGCCAGCTCACCATTCGCGCTCCCAACTCGCGAATGCCGAAGATCACCGATGACAGCCCAATAGAAGACCGTATTAACTATGTACTCTTCAATGAGGTAAACCCCGGGCTGGCGGCTCACGGGGGTCAGGTGAGCCTGGTGGAGGTCACAGAGGATAAATTTGCCGTGTTGAAGTTTGGCGGCGGCTGCCAGGGTTGTGGCATGGTGGATATGACCTTGAAAGAAGGTGTTGAGAAAACTCTAAAAGAGAAAATCCCCGAACTGGCCGGTGTTAAAGATATTACCGATCACACTGATAAGTCTCAGGCTTATTACTAATAGTTGGGTCCGTATGCTCTTCCCGGAGAGAATTAAAAGGCGAAGTAATACTTCGCCTTTTTTCTTGCTTATCTGAACTGGTTAGTTCCTTTCTTATGATTTTGCCTCCCTTCTTACCTGTCGCTGGACTCCTTATTAACTTCTGAAGGCGCCTGGGCCGCCCCGGACTTTGCCTGCCCCGTATATATTTTAAAGACCTCTTGGATTTGTAGCTGGGGTGGTATCCACGCTCAAAAGGGGTGTATGGCGCCTTGTGGGCGCTCTGACTTCAGTGGCTATAGCGGGCAGGCCGGGATAGAGTTCTATGTTCGATCAGGTGGTATTCGCCGGTGGAGGAGTGCGCTGTACCTGGCAGATTGGGTTTTGGCAGTCTGTTGCAGACAGGATTCAACTTAGACCCAAGGTGGTGAGTGCCGTCTCAGCCGGCGCCCTGGTTTCCAGCCTGATATTGATGGGCAAGTCCTTGGATGCAGTAGAGTATTTTGCCGAGGCCTTCGAGGAAAATCCCAGTAATGTTCACTGGGGCAATCTCTTTCGTAAAGACCCGCTATTTCCCCATCACCACATCTACCGTAACGGTATGAGCCGACTGTTTGAGGGCGGTTTTGAACGCCTGCGAGAGGCTGCGGAAATGCGAATAGCAGTTAGCCATTCGCCGGGCTGGTTAAATGGCTCTTTAGCACTAATTATCGGAGTTGGTATTGATTACTCCGATACCTTTCTCACTCGCTCACTGCACCCAAACACCGCCAAGCGCCTTGGTTATCGACAGTCCTTTTACTCGGTAAGAGACTGTAACAATATGGGAGACCTGCAAAAACTGATCCTCTCCTCTTCTTGCACGCCACCTTTTACTCCCCGGCAACAGGACCGGGGCAGAGAGGTCCTGGATGGCGGTATCGTAGATAGCGTGCCGGTAGGCGGGCTCAAGCCGGGGCCTAGTCAGGTACTGATTCTGTTAACCCGCAATTACCCCCAGTACCCAAATCATTTCAGTTGCCAAAAGGGTGAGCAACTCTGGACCTATGTGCAGCCGAGCCGGCCCTTGCCGGTGAGCGTCTGGGATTTTTCCAATCCACAGAGTGTGTGGCAGGCCTTTGATGCGGGTTATGCCGATGGGGAGGCATTCCTGGCGGCATATTCTCCAGAGGGGAGCGCCAAGTGAAGAATTGGGTTATTGCTAGGTGGAGCAATTAAAGGGTGTTTGATCAGGTGGTATTTGCCGGTGGGGGTGGCCGCTGTACCTGGCAAATTGGGTTTTGGGAAGTGATTGCCGACCAGATAAAGCTCAAACCGAGAGTGCTCACAGGGGTTTCTGCTGGGGCCATGATTGCAGGTTTGATATTGATTGGTAGAGCAACTGCTTCGGTGGATTATTTCTCATCGGTATTCAATGCGAATCCTCGCAATGTGTATTGGAGAAACCTTTTGGGTAAGGCGCCAGTGTTTCCCCATTATGAAATCTATAGGGAAGGTATCCAAGAGCTATTTAGCGACCGCTTTAAAGACTTGAAATCCGCCGCGGAACTCAGGGTTGCTGTTTCCCGGCCACCCAATTGGCTGCCAGCATCAGTGGCATTGGCTGTTGGAGGGGCAATTTATTACTCCAACAAATATTTGCACCGCAAAATGCATCCAAAAGCGGCGCGGCGGTTGGGTTACAAACAGGATTTTTTCTGCGCTCAGGAATGTACTGATATCGGAGAATTTACGCAGCTGATCCTGAGTTCATCGTGCACACCACCATTTACGCCAAGGTTGAGCTTGGCGGGGAAAAAAGTTTTGGATGGTGGAGTAGTGGACAATGTACCGGTTGAGGGCATTGACCCTGGTGAAGGGCGAGTGCTTATTTTACTGACCCGTCGCTATCGGGGCTTTCCCGATTGGTTTACCCAGTCTCAAGGCAGGCAATTGTGGACTTATGTGCAGCCATCACAGTCGCCCCCCATTAGTGTTTGGGACTTCACTAATCCTGAAGGCTTGATCAATGCGTATGAAATAGGGCGCCGCGATGGACGTATATTTATGCAGAACATGTTGGCTGAGCGGGGTTTTTATACGGGCTCGCAGAAAAAGTAACCCGGTATTTTAATCGGCATAAACAGTTGCCAAGAGATGATTGCTACAAATTAGATTTATTCAACGGGGGAAGTTCGGTAAGTGCCGGCTCAGGAAGAGCGGTACAGTGGTAACAGGGAGCTTTTCAATGTTTGATCAGGTAGTTTTTGCTGGCGGTGGCGGCCGTTGTATCTGGCAGATTGGTTTTTGGGAATCTGTATCTGGTGAAATCAATCTATCTCCCAGAGTGGTGAGTGCTGTGTCGGCGGGTGGTCTTGTTGCGGGCTTACTGCTGATCGACAGGGGCCCGGAGGCGGTGGAGTATGTTCGCTCAGTTTTTAGTACCAATCGCAAAAATATCTATTGGGGTAATTTATTTAGGCAGGAGGCGGTTTTTCCCCAATACGCTATCTGCCGCGATGGGATTCGACAGCTGTTTGAAAACGGACCTCAGGCCCTGCAGAGTGTGGCTGAGCTGCGTCTGGCGGTTAGCCACCCGCCCGCCTGGATGTACGGCCCATTGGCGCTAACTTTTGGTGCAGTTATTTATTATGCCGATAAGGGATTTACCCGCAATCTGCACTCCACGGCAGCCACCAAACTTGGCTTCCGCCAGAATTTTTACCGCGCTCAAGATTGCAAGAATATGGATGAACTAGAACATCTAATTCTGAGTTCCTCTTGCACCCCCCCATTTACTCCAAGGCTCCACCTGAATGGCAGGGAAATTCTGGATGGCGGAATCGTGGACAATGTGCCGGTTGGCGGATTGGATAGCAAAGAAGGCAGGGTGTTAATTCTGCTAACCAGTCGCTTCCGTGATTTCCCTGACTGTTTCACCCAGCGTCAAGGTGAACAGCTATGGACCTATGTGCAGCCCTCCAAAACGTTGCCGATTAAAGTGTGGGATTTCACCAACCCAGAAGCGGTTATGGAGACACTGGAAATCGGTCGCGCCGATGGCAGGGCGGTAATAAAGAGTCTTAAGGGGGCAGTTTCTTTGGGGATGGGTCTACAGGAATGCCCAGAATCTTCTACTCAAATTTAGTAATAAGATAACCCTGGTGCATTTATGGTTAATCGAAAATAGGGGCCAACTTCTTCAATGGAAATACGTTGGTAGAGAGTGATGCAATTATTTTTGATGGTTTCGGTAGATGAGTAATGGTGACCCTAACTGGGGGTTTATAAAGTCGTTTGGGTGTGTATTGCGCCTTTTATGTTGATTGATGTGTATTGTGCTTGCATTTCCAATCATTGAAATGCCTTGTTGCTTATAACATCGTGAATGGTTCACTAGGGCTGTGAGCTGTCACTTTATAGCTTGGTGGTCGTTGATGTCAGAGAGGGTGCTTAAGTCCGGAGCCAGCAAAGCTTAAGAAAAAATTAAGAGGTTTTAGTTGAGGGGGGTGCTATTATTGGAGTGCTGTTTTATAAGGGAAGTTTTAGCTGCGTAGTTTTTTCTGAAGCTTCATGCCGTCAATGTAAATATCACTATTGCATTCTGAGAATGTCGGAGAGGAGGGTCTGGTGCCAAACATAATTCCCAGAGATAAAATACAGGATTTTATTGGTTTTGATGCTGGGCCTACAGAGTGGATGGAAGTTGACCAGTGGCGTATAGATGCCTTTGCTAAATTCACAATGGATGAGAATTTTATACATGTAAATCCTGAGAAAGCAAAGAAAACGCGGTTTGGCGGCACTATTGCCCATGGCTTTCTAACGCTATCACTTGTCCCCCACTTTTTGGAGAAGTTAGAGTTCAAAATCGAAGGGCTTAAGATGGCAGTAAATTATGGGGTGAATAAGGTGAGGTTTATTTATCCCGTTAGGTGTGGCAGTCGAGTTCGGATGCGAATAAAAATCCTTGATATTTTAGAGAAAAGACCTGGCCAGTTTCTGTTTACTCTGAGAGCAACCATGGATATTGAGGGGGAGGAAAAACCAGCTATGGTTGCCGATTGGTTAATTCTAGAATTTACAGATGATATTCAGTGATGAGTGGTTTGGTGTTAGATGTTTATGCTGAAGAAGTTGGAGGGTTTGTGGGGTAAGCGATGAAATTCTAGCTGAGTAAAGATAAATTGGAAAGGCGTATATGTCTTCTGTTGGGTAATGAAAGTAAATATTAGGTTGCCTACAATGTCGTAAGCCGTACCAGGGGGCGTGAGGCATATTACTCACTCGAGGTAACCTCGATTTATAACTCAATGGACTCATTATGACTTTAGTAGAAAGTAAACTTGATGGCTCGGGTGTAATCCACATATCTATGAATAACCCCCAGAAACTCAATGCACTTGATGATGCAATGGTGACTGAGTTAACGACAGCAATTTTAGATGCCAATAATAATCCTCAAGTAAAAGTCGCTGTTTTGTCTGGAAATGGAAAGGCATTTTCTGCCGGTGGTGACGTAAAAAGTATGCATGAAAGGACGGGTATGTTTGGCGGAGACCCGTCACAAATTCGACACAATTATCGCTATGGGATTCAACGGCTGCCGAGAGTGATGTCCCAAGTAGAAGTTCCTTTCATCGCTGCAGTACAGGGTTATGCCGTGGGTGGAGGTACGGATTTGGCAGCTTCCTGCGACATACGCCTAGCGGCAGATACTGCAGTTTTTTCTGAACGTTTCATAAAATTGGGGATTATTTCTGGTGATGGTGGTTGCTGGCTCTGGCCCAGAATAATGGGGCTGCAAAATTTCTATATGATGGCACTGACGGGTGATTGGATAAAGGCAGAAGATGCTTTGGCCATGGGGATGGTTGTAGAGGTTGTCCCCGAAGATAAGTTGCTTGAAAAAGCCATGGAATATGCCGGTCGTATTGCGGTGAACCCTCCCGCAGCTATTCGAGCAACTAAAAGGTTGATCCGTGAAGGGGCCAGCTCCTCACTTGAGGGAGGTCTGGATTTAGCCGCTTCAATACAAGCTGGGCTGCATTTTACCCAGGAGCACCGTGATGCAGTAGCTAAAATCGTTGCGCAGATAGAAAAGCGACATCAGCAAAAAGGGAAGTAGTTAACCTACTATCAATCGCCAGGGACATAACATGACGTATGAAACCATTTTATGGGATGTTGAGGAGTCAATTTTAACGATAACCCTCAATCGTCCAGAAGTTCATAATTGCTTAAATGACAAAATGGTATTGGAGTTAGAGGATGCCTTCAAGAAGATGCAAAGTAATAAAGACGTACGCTTAATAATTGTAAAAGCTAAAGGCAGGTCATTTTGTGCAGGTGCTGACCTTAACGATATGAAAAGGATGGTGAAGTTTACCAAAGAGGAAAATGTTGAGGAGTCCACACATCTATCACGCTTAATGGAGGCCGTTCGTAAAAGTCGTATCCCCACTCTTGCATTGGTACAGGGGCCGGTTTACGGAGGAGGCTGTGGATTGGTGGCGTGTTGTGATGTGTCGGTGGCTTCTCCCGCGGTAACATTCTGTTTCTCAGAGGTTAAGTTAGGTCTTATTCCTGCCGTTATCAGTCCTTATATTTGGAAAAGAATTGGCGCTGGTAATATGCGCAGGTATTTTATTACTGCAGAAATGATTGATGCCTATGAAGCGAGGCGTATAGGACTTGTACATACTGTCGTTCAGCAAGATGACCTGCATGCAGAAGCTGAGCGAATTAGCCATCATATACTAAATAATAGTCCGGCTGCGTTGCGAGCAGCCAAGGATCTAATAGATACCATAGAAGTTGACCCCTATTGTGAGAAAACACGTAAATATACGATAGAGGCTATCGCTGATATACGCGTTTCCAAAGAGGGACAGGAAGGTTTGAGCGCTTTCTTTGAGAAACGTCCTGCAGCATGGCGGGGTAATCAGAAATGAAAGATGAAGGTGAAAAATCTCGTGGCCCATTGTCAGGAGTTCTAGTTCTCGATATGAGCCGAGTGTTGGCGGGGCCATTTTGTGGAGCAGCTCTCTTCAATCTGGGGGCAACCGTAATAAAGATTGAACGCCCCAATACTGGTGATGATACCCGGGCATTTCTTCCCTTTGTTGAGGGTAAACCGTTGTATTTCGATTCAGTTAATTACGGTAAGAAGAGCATAGCGCTGAATCTTAAGGACCCTGATGATATTGATGTGTTCGTTAAGCTCCTACAAAAGGCTGACGTTGTTCTGGAAAACTTTCGTCCTGGAGTGATGGAAAGATTGGGTTTTGGGTGGGAGGATCTACATAAAAAATATCCTTCGTTGATTTACGCCTGTATCTCTGGATTCGGTCATACCGGGCCATTAGCAAGTCATCCCGCTTATGACCTGATTGTGCAATGTATGTGTGGAATAGTCAGTGTAACTGGCCCCGAGGAGCCTGAAAGACCTGTTCGTCCAGGTACTTCTTTCAGTGATATCTACGGGGGGCTAATGTGTGCGCTGGGAGTGAATGCGGCACTGATTGACCGAGAGAAAAGTGGTAGAGGCAGTAAAGTTGATATTTCAATGCTGGATTGCCAAATGGCGGTTATGGAAAGTTTCATTGCCCACTATTCGGTCACTAAAATTGATCCAATCCCCTTGGGGGCTGCACATCCAACTTTCTCACCTTTGGGACTCTACCGGGCAATGAACGGTTTTATTGCCTTGGCCGCAATCACGGATAGTGAATTTTCCAGTCTTTGTCTAGTGCTTGATTTGGCTCCTTTGATTAAAGATTCACGCTTTGCAACCATGCATGATCGTGTCGAAAACCGGGTTGTACTTGATAAAATTTTGCAGCAGAAAATTTCTCAGTGGAAATCCTCAGACTTGGAGCGGGCTCTAAATGATGCTGGAGTGGCTTGTGGACCTTTGCAAAATGTTGAAGAGCTTATCAAAAGCGATATTGCTGTAAAACGTAAGCTGATGAAAGGCTTAAATGATCCGGTTTATCAGAAGAATGGCGTATTTATATCTGGGAACCCGATGAAATATGATCGATATGAAGATCCCGACCTATGGCCAGCACCACCTAAGTTAGATGAGCATAGGAGTGAGATACTTTCTTGGTTAAGCAATGGGGGTTCGCTATGAACGAGGAAGATTTTTTCTCTGGGGCGAATCCTGGCCCTTTAAATGGAATGTTGGTGGTCAGTCTTGAGCAAATTCTTGCCGGTCCTTACTGTACTAAATTATTGTGGGAGTTGGGGGCTACAATTGTTAAAGTTGAGCAACCTGAAGGTGATATAACCCGCTCTATGCCACCGTTTTTTCATGGGAATTCTGTTTATTTTTCTCATGTAAACTATGGCAAGAAAAGTATTGCCCTGAATCTTGAAGATGAAGCGGATAAAGATATTTTTAAACGCCTGATTCAACGGGCTGATGTTTTTTTTGAGAATATGCCGGTTGGTTATCTTGAAAAAATTGGTTTCAAAGCCAAATCCCTTCTTGCGCTAAATCCTAAATTAGTATGTGCTAGTTTGTCTGGTTTTGGTCAGAACATCGAAAATAACACGATTGCCTATGATGTGGTTATTCAGGCTATGAGTAGCCTTATGAGTGTGACAGGATATCCAGATGCTGGACCGGCAAGGGTGGGGGCAGAAATTGGCGATGTTACTGGCGCTACTTATATGGCTATTGCCATTGTCTCCAGTCTTTATGAGCGAGTGAAAAATCAAGGTCCTGGTATTTGTATTGATGTGAGTTTGCTGGATTCCCTCGCTGCGATTATGGAGGGTACACTGCTGGATTATTCGGCGAATGGCGAAATACCTAAACCAAAGGGAAATAAGGAACCGGTTACCTCTCCATTTGACTTGTATCAATGTCAAGATAGGAAGGTGGGCATTGTATGCGGTAATCAAAGCTTGTATGAGAAATTTTGTAGTGCGCTGGGTTGTGAATATTTACTTAAAGACCCACGCTTTGTTGATAATCAAGCACGTGTTAAAAATTGCGATGAACTAAAGGCGGAAATTAATAAAATACTAAGCAAAATGCCAGTGTCTGAAGTTTTCGAGACCCTGGCGAAAGCCGGAGTTCCTGTGAGCCCGGTTAACCATGTCAGCGACCTATTTGATAGTGAGCAGCTGAAAGCTAGAAACATGATTGTCTCTTTGACTTCGCCTGATTTTGAGGGGATTAGTACCGCTGGTAACCCCATTAAACTATCGGCCTATCCCGATAAATCTGAGACACGCCCACCACCACCATTTTTGAATGGTGATCGCGACACAATTATCAAACTTCTCAAAACCTAGCTTTTCTTTACAGGAGGAGGAAATGAACCTCCTTCTAATCATGCTCTAAGGCGGTCGGGGAATCTGGTCAGTGTGTCTCTCGGCCAACTTTTTAAGCGAAATTTAACCACCTACTTTCATTCATGTCTCCCTCATTGGCAGTGTTCGACTCGTTGGCTAGGGACATTAGGCATGGGTTGGTGCCTAACTGTCACATAAGCTTTGCAAGATTAGGTGTCAGGAATCCTCTGGTTGCACTAACCCGCTGATTCTATTAGCTTATGCAATTAGTTGCATATAAATTCCATATTGCTAAATCTACAGTGAAGGCCGGCTATAGGCCTGCCAGGGTGATTAGCCCATTGAACAGGAAAGGGACGCATGTTTGATCAGGTTGTATTTGCCGGTGGTGGCGGGCGCTGTACCTGGCAAATAGGATTTTGGGAGTCTGTTGCCGGTGAAATTGGGCTGTCGCCGAGGCGGGTAACCGCGGTATCTGCTGGTGGGCTGATGGCAAGCCTGATCCTGATGGGGCGTATTGAAGCGGGTAGGGAGCACTTCTGGTCGGCTTTTGCCGCCAACCGCAAGAACGCTTATTGGGGCAACGTGCTAAAGAAAGAGCGGGTGTTTCCCCAGTACGGAATTTACCGCAATGCCATGCTGGAGTTATTTCGCGATGGCCTTGCGCCCCTGAGTGCGGCCGCAGATTTGCAGATTGGTGTTGTACACCCGCCGCGCCTTTTGCCTGCTGGGTTGGCGTTTGGGGTGGGGGCTTTGGCCTATTACACCGATAAGCACTTATTGCGCAGTCTTCATCCAAAAATAGCTCTGGGCCTGGGTTTCAAGCAGAACTTTTACCGCGCACAGGATTGCCAGAGCGTTGAAGAGTTGGTGGAGCTCATTCTTTGCTCATCCTGTACGCCGCCTTTTACACCGCGTTTGCGTCGTGCAGGAGATCCCGTGCTCGATGGTGGAGTCGTGGACAATATCCCCGTGGCTGGGCTGGATAGTGAGGCGGGACGGGTGTTGATTCTGCTCAGCCGCTGCTACCCCCGTTACCCAAACCGCTTTACCAGGCGCCGCGGAGAGCAGCTTTGGACCTATGTGCAGCCCTCGCGGCCGCCTTATCTCAGCGTTTGGGACTACACCAACCCTGAGTTGGCACAAAAGACTTACGAGCTCGGCCGTACCGATGGTCGGGAGTTTTTACAAAAACATATGCTTGAACAGGAGATGCTCGATGAGCAATACCAATAACCCAATAGCGGAGTCAATCGCCCTGTGGCACGAGATGGTTGCGGAGCGGGACCTCAGTCGCCTGCCCACTATCGTTGCGGAGGATGCGGTATTCCGCTCACCGGCGTTCTTTAAGCCTTACCACAGCTCTGCGGCGGTCTGCTTGATCCTCAATACAGTGATGCAGGTATTTGAAAGCTTTGAATACGATCGTAGCTTCACCACCGAGTCAGGCCGCGATTTGGCTTTGGAGTTTAAGGCCAGCATCGGTGATAAGAGCCTTAAGGGGCTGGATATCATTCGCTTTGATGAAAATGGCAAGATCGTGGAGTTTGAGGTAATGATACGTCCCCTCAACGCCTTGCAGAAGCTGGCGGAAGAGATGTCCGGCCGCCTGTCCCGGTATGTGACTCAGTACAAGGATTCCCAGCCAGCCTGATTCCTAATCTCCACCCATCCAGTTGGCGATGGGTGGAGATTGAGGCGACATGAAAGTGAGGAGTACGCTTATTCCTCGGTTTCGAGAGAATCGAAATACTCAAAAACGTCGATGCCATCCATATAAGCACCATCGAAGCCCGCATCTACGATCCTGAAGATATAGGAGCTGTTGTTGCCATAGATAATGTCCTGCCAGCCGGCTTTCCAGTACTCCACGTAATAGTTGCCCGATTCATTGGGGACTTCGTCCAGTAGCCAGGCCGGCGGATTGGTGGACCAAGAGTTTTGCCAGTAGTAGCGGTTACTCTGGGCCATGCCAATATTGACATAGGCCATCAGCAGGCGATCTCCGCCATTGTTCTTCTTTTTTAATTGCTTGATCTGCTCTTCGGTATAGGGCTGGTTATCCCTAAAGAATAAGTCGATGATCAGCAGGTCGTAGTCGGTTTCGGATAACTTGTCCACGAATTCCTGGGGTGTGGAGAAGCTCGTAGTATTGGTGATATTAAGGAAATTTTTGACATCTTCTAGCTTATCAATGTCGTCGTTGTTCACATTGAAAGGTTTTTCCGGGTAGGAAGGAATATTGTTCAGAAGCGTATTGTCGGCGGCGAAGGAGACGTAGCCGGCGTTTTCGTTCTCCTCGTAAGATTCTTTAACCTTGTCTTCGCTATAGGCGTAATCGGTCACCAGGATTTCACGGCCTTTCTCTTTGGCCAGGTTGAGATAGTCCTGCAGGCGCTTGCTTTCAGTTTCGCTGGTGGGTTGGTCTACATTACCGTTCTGCCCAAAGAAGACCGCCTCCTGGGCGATACCATCGGTAGAGTTCACATAGGCGTCATCTACCGGGCCATTGGTCCTGGTATTGGTGGTGATCAGCTCAATACCGTTTTGCGGAACGATAATAAAGTCTCGCTCAAGGCCCTTTGCATACTTGCTGATATCCTCCACAAACAGGCGCATTTCTTCATCGTAATCGATATTTACGGGAATAATGATGTCAGGTAAATCATCACTACAGCCAAGAAAGAGTAGTGGGCTGAAAAATAGCGCTAGCTTCCTATGCAAGGTCGTTCTCCAACTAGATGTAATAGTTAAGCTTAGATGTTTTGTCTGTTAGTAATCTATGGGCAGAAAAGTACAGATATTGTTCCCCATTGGCAAACGCCAACTTAAATTGCTGCAATCTAGTGGGGGATTGCTGAATGCGGACTTAACAGGGCTGAAAAACTTGATTTGGGGCTCTTAGGAGCCCCTGGGGTTATCCATTCTCTTTTTAGTCTTGTTGGTGGCGACCGCGGTACGGGGGTCATCTGGCCAGTAGTGCTTCTGATATTTGATACGCAACTCCTTTTTGACCTCTTCGTAGGTGTTTGCCCAAAAATTAGCCAGATCGCGAGTGATCTGTACCGGGCGACGAGCAGGGGAGAGCAGGTGAATCATTAGCGGGTATCCCCCACGCAAAACTGCGGGGGTTTGTGCCAGGCCGAAGAGTTCCTGTAAGCGCACAGCCAGGATTGGTGGGGATGCTTCGTAATCGATAGCAATGCGTGAGCCGCTGGGTACGGTGTAGTGGCTGGGAGCCAGCTCATCAACCTGCTGAATATGGGCCCAGTCGAGTTGTGCGCGCAGTATATTGAGCAGGTCCAGCTGCTTGAGCTGCTCAAATTTATGGAAGCCATGTAGATGCGGTAATAGCCAGCGCTCAAGGTCCTGCAACAGCGTATCATCACTCCAGTCGGGCAGCGGAGTGCCTTCCAGTAGAGATTTTCCACTTTCCTCTGTTCGCAAAAATTCCACCCGCGCGCGAAATTGTAGGGCTTCTTTACTCCAAGGCAGTAGAGAAAGCCCTTTTTGGCGAATGGCATCGAGTAGTGCCCGGCTCAATAACTCTGATGGAACATCTCTGACGACTTGCTGCTGCAGCACCAGTTTGCCCAGTGTGACCTGCTCCAGGGCTTCGGCACGCCCGGCGGTATCATCCCAGCGAATAGTGGTATTTTGCTCGATTTGGTCGGCAAAACAGCGCTGTAAGGCGTTTTTTGAAATTGGAGCGGCCAGCTGTATTCTCGCATCGCGCCCCAGTCCATCCAATTCGGCAACCACAAGGAAGTCGCTGAGAGCCAGGGCGTCTTCGTGCGAGAAATGTGCGCCTCGGCCGCTGCAAAGCAGGTAGCGGCGAGCACTATCTTGGCGGCTTTTGGCAATTCTATCCGGATAGGCGAGCCCCAATAGCACCCCGACTCTATCGGCCTGATCAATACTATCGCTGTTACGAGGTTCTTGCGGCTTGAAATCCTTTAATTGCCCCTGCCAAGTGTTGGCCTGCTGGCGAATACGTTGCACCGCACCGCGGTCGATATTTTGCCCCTTAGAATGGGCCTGTAGTGCTTCGATACGTTTGCTGATGTCTCTATCCCAGCGTGCTTCTCCCCGGAAGATATCCCTCTCTGACAGTAGCGCCGCGAGTAGGCAGGCCTGTTGTGATAGATGCCAGTCGAGGCTGCGAAGCATCATATGGGCGAGGCGTGGATGGCAACCCAGGGAGAGCATGGAGCTGCCGTGTGGAGTGATGCGCAAGTCTTGGTCTAGTGCGCCCAGTTGCTTTAATAGTGCCTGGGCTTGGGCTAGAGGACCTGTGGGGGGAAGGTCCAGCCAGCTCAGGTCGGTGGGATCACTGACTCCCCACTGGGCTAATTCCAGCGCCAGGGGGGCCAAATCGCTGCGTATTATTTCGGGGGTGTTTTTACTGCTGAGGCTGCGTTGGCGGCCCTCGCTCCACAGTCGCAGGCAGAACCCTTCGCTGAGGCGCCCGGCGCGGCCGCTGCGCTGGGTGGCAGAGGCTTGTGAGATTCGGCAGGTCTCCAGCCGATTCATACCGCTGTTAGGATCGAAGCGAGACTCTCGCATTAAGCCGGAATCCACAACTATGCGGATTCCCTCAATCGTCAGGCTGGTTTCTGCCACATTGGTTGCTAGTACCACTTTGCGTTGATCAGGAGCGGCCGGAGCGATGGCCTGATCCTGCTGTTCGCGGGTCAAGTCTCCATAGAGTGGGGCGAGAATAATGCTATCTGGTTTGAGATCATCCGCAGAGGCGAGTTGTTCGCGCAGTAACTCCTCTACCTTGCGAATCTCTGAAACTCCCGGAAGAAATGCGAGTACACTGCCTGACTCTCTGCGAAGTGCTTCGAGAATCTTGCGACTCATGAGCGCGGGCATAGAGCGGTGATCTTCCGGCTCCTCCCGCTGGTCAAGGTAATCGATATGTACGGGGAAGCTGCGCCCCTCACTACTGACCACTGGCGCACCGCCGAGCACCCTGGCTACCGCCTCGGTTTCCAGGGTTGCAGACATTACCAATAGTTTCAGGTCTTCGCGCAGATATTCTTGGGATTGCAGGCACAGTGCCAGGGATAAGTCGGCTTGCAGACTACGCTCGTGAAACTCATCAAAAATAACCAGCGAGGTTTCTGACAGTTCTGGGTCAGACTGCAGCAGCCGGGTAAGAATACCTTCGGTAACAACCAGGATACGGGTTTTCGCACTTCGCCGCCGTTCCCCGCGTACCTGGTAACCCACAGTCTCGCCTAGCTTCTCTCCGAGCTGGGCAGCCATACGTGCCGCAGCCGTGCGCGCAGCCAGGCGACGAGGCTCCAACATAATGATATTGCGTTGCCCCAACCAAACGGTTTCGAGCAGGGCCAAGGGAACAACGGTAGTCTTGCCTGCGCCAGGAGGAGCTTGCAGTACCACATTGTTATGTGTTTCCAGTGCTTTGAATAACTCTGGTAGGGCGGAATAAATTGGTAACTCTGGCATAGCAGAGAATTATAGAGGATTAAGGGGGGTGAGTGTATGGGGCTATTGCACTTGTAAAAAGTAGTAACTATTCGGCACTGAGTACTATTTGTACCTGATGACTACTTAATAGGCCCCATCTTTGCTAAGAAACTGAGTGGTATTTCTGAAAAGTAAACTAGCTAGTAACCCAGTGAGAGATAAGCAGAGAAAAGCGATCATTAACGCATGAAATCCAGAGTGAAATGATGCTTGCCCCCACTCCAAAACCTGAGAATGTAGCGAAGAATCTGGGAAAAATTTTGTTATGTTTTTGAGAGGTTGAGCTCCAGTTATAAAGGGGAGAACATCCAACATATTAACTTGGTGCTCATTGGAGAGAGTTTCTTTTGAGAGCATTGTGAAAGTTCGGACACTGACAGTGCTTACTATTATTCCTGTGAATGATATTCCTGCAGCATACCAGAGGTAGGTGTTAGAGATGAACAGCCCATAAGCTGCTCCCTTTTCATTTTTTGGGGCACTTTGAACTGCTGCAAGATTGGTTGAGGAGTACATTATTCCAGCAGTAATGCCCATAAAAACCATGCCGAATATGAGGTAATGCCAGGACAGTTTATCTGGCATCAGTATTAGTGATAGAGCAGCTGTTAGGCAGGTAAATTGGGCAAAGACGATGGAGGGGATGGGGTTGAATTTATTATTGAATATTCCAGCTGCAATTGAGGAAAAACATAAGAATATTGTCATTGTGAGAATGATGAGGCCAACCTTGGCAGCTTCATAGCCAAGTATATTCTCTAGGTATAAAGGTAAAATAAATAGGAAAGAGCCAAATATCATTTGAAAGCATGCGCGAGTTATAAGTAATCCTTGGAAAAGTTTGCTTTGGAGTAGGTTCAGGTTTATCAATGGTTGGGGTAGGGTTCTCTGCCAAAGGAAAACAAAAATTAAGATAACTAAAGAAGATGCAAGAGGTAGAATAAACTGAAAGCTGGCTATTCCTTTGTGAGGTTCAAGGTTAAGTGAAAGTAATATTAGGAGGTAGGCGGCTAGAATAAGAAATCCTGATTTGTAATGAATATATATTTTTTTGTTTTGAGTATCTCTTTTTGCGAAAATTTGCAAGATGGTGAGACATAGCAAGCATACAGGAATATTGATTAAAAAGGCCCATCTCCAACCCAGGTGGGTGACAATAAAGCCGCCTAGAATCGGGCCTATTGACTGAGCTGTAGCGGTAAAGATCACCAGTAGGCCAACGGCTAGGCCTTGTTCAGACTTTTGAAAGTGGCTTTCCGCTAGAACAAAAATCATGCCGAAAGAGGCTGCCATGCCAGATCCTTGTATAAACCTGCCGGCGATTATGGTCTCAAGGTTGGGGGCTACACTGGCAATTACTGATCCTAGAAGAAAAATGGTTATGCCCAGCATGAGGGTGTTTTTATGACCAAATCGATCTCCAAACTTACCCGTAGTAATGATTAGCCCGCCCATGGCAATAAGATAAATATTGTTAACCCACTGCAGCTGATATATTTTTGCAGAAAAATTTTCTCCTATAGTAGGGATCGCAAGGTTGATCACTGTGACATCAATATTGATGATCATTAGGCCAAGTCCAAGGCCGCCTAGTACCCACCATCGATGTTGATAAGGAAGTTCCGTTTGCTTACTCATGCCGTCCAATTAATCATGACTTTAGGGGAAGTGAGGGGATCTTTTTAGCTTGTAAGTAAAATATCTCAATAAATGAATATGTATCTGCTATCAGAATTTTGGAGTGTCTTTAGTTTCTCTAGAATCTCATTATGTATGGTAATTGAATGCTTGATATTAAAAGTTATAGCTTTGTTATAGGGGAGATATTACTTATTGGATTGGACTGTAACAATATATGACAGTGATGTTCATTATTTGCTTGTCTACTTGAACCTATCAAATTTTAGGGGGCATCTATTGTTGATTAAGTTGATCCGAAATCTGAGTGGAGAAAGGTGTGGGGCTAAATTTAAGGCGTGTAGTAACAGGGCATGATAATTCTGGTAGACCTATTGTGGTTCTAGATGACAGCGGTGAACATATATCTAGCTGGCGCTCGCATATGGAACAGCAACAATTCTGGACGACAGTTGAGCTGCCCGTAGAGATTGACTCAGAGAATAGTGATAAGGGCGCACGTGAGGTTGGCACGGTGATACCTGGTGGCTCAATCTTCAAGGTGGTGGAGTTTGGTCCTGGGGTAACTCCTCGTGTACACCGTACAGATAGCCTGGATTATGCAATTGTACTCTCTGGAGAGATCGACATGGAGATGGGGGAGGATACGGTAATCCACTTATCGGAAGGTGATGCTTTAATTCAGCGAGCTACCATTCATAACTGGGTCAATCGGGGAGATAAACCCTGCAGAATTGCGTTCGTATTAATCAGTGCCCAGGGCGATACTGCTATCGGTTAGCGACGGACTATTAAAAGCTAGGGGGAAAGGGTATGCCACCCATGAGTTAAGTGAAGAATTATTGATCGTGAGCCTATCGGAGCAGGCTTGCTATTCATTAGAAAGACATCTCTTTGGGCATCAGGGGGTGTAAATATTCAACGCTGAAACCGGGCTAAATTTGGGGCTTGGAGAGAATAGGTTCATCAATATCCTCAGTGTGCCCCAGTGCAGCTTCAATTCCGGCATGCACTCCGAGAGCCGCTGTCTCTCTCGACATGCTGGGGGTGCCGATATTTTCTGCCAGCGCGGCTACTTGAGGTAATTGAGGAAGGTGTATCCAGCCTGCGCGAATATCCAGCTGATTGGTAATAATATAGTGAAGTACCCCGTACATCAGGTGGTTACAGCAGAAGGTGGCGGCAGTGTCGGAAATATCTGCGGGAGCGCCGGCATTGCGCATGGCTTTTACCATAGCGCGAAGCGGTAGATTACTGCGATAGGCCACCGGGCCATTGGGTATGGTGGGCTCATCCTGCATCTCCACCCCGCGGTTATCTTTAAGGCGGTAGCGTGTTGAGTCATTATAGTTTTGTGCGATTCTCTCTACAGTGATAACTGCACGGCCGGCATATTCACCAAGCATCATCACTATTTGTGGGCGAAGTTCGTTAATAGCCCTCGTGACGATCTCGATACATTCGAAAAAATTGTTTGGCACAAGTAGACCGCAGACTTCAGCGCTGCCAATATGGGTGCCATCCAGTACACGCATCACGGCTTCGGCCGGGTTGATTGGTGTATGGCCAAAAGGTTCAAATCCAGTAACAAGAACTTTTGTCATGGCAGTTTATTGTTGATAGTAATTCGATGAGATCCGTATCTAACTAAATCCCCGAATTCACATTTATCAGATCCGGGGTTTTAGCTCCTAGGGTTTACTGGATCAGCCCCAGCTCCTCAAGGAAAGAGTATTTATCCCAATCCACCCAGCTTTCTACCATCTTTCCACCTTCGTAGCGATCAGTATGGGTGCCTGTCCAGCTGCTGGTTTTATTGGTGGCCTCATACTGCATGAATTTACCTGTGTGAGTGGCCGTTACGCGCCAACGGGTACATACATAATCACCCTCTGCAACTTGCAGTAAAATCTCCATTTTTACGTCGGAGAAGCTATTGTGAAACTCCTTCACTAAGTCTTGCCACTCTTCTAGCGTTTCTGTTGAGGTACCTCCAGAGGCATCTGGCATTTGGTGATTTTTGTAATTGGCAGATAAATAATCTGAGGCTTCATGTGGGGTATTGTCCCCCCAAAGCTCAAGTAACTTTTTAGAAGTTGCTTTATGGTTGGCGGACATAGTGCTCTCCAGGATTGTGGATGGCGACATTTGTGTTGTCAGGCAGGGCAAGCATAGTGTAGAGAAGGAAAAATGCCCTATTGAGGCTGCTAGAAATTGCCCTTTTACACGGCTATTCGATCAATCTTCCGATTGTGTATCGTTTTGATATTGTTCGACAAAGGTTTCAGAAAGGTTCAACCAACAAGAAAGGGGCCTTGCGGCCCCTTTAGTTTGCTTCGCAAACTCTATTGATAGGTCATCAGTTACTAATCCTGTTAGCGGTAGTTACTGATGCACTGATTGTATTCGCGGATGTAGATCTTACCACCATTCGCATGGTTACGGTTCGCCTTGTCTGCCGCGAAATTCATGCAGCCTCTTACTTGGTCTTGAGTCAGACCGTAGTAGCGAGGCGTAGGCGCACGCCAATAGTAGTTAGGTCGAGAACCGCGCCAGTAATAACGAGGCTGAGAACCGCGCCAGTAGTAACGGGGCTGAGAACCGCGCCAATACATATTTCTGGGCTGCTCATATTGACGGATAGCTGTGGGCGGATTTACTGGGTAAAAATAACGGCCTTGTTCATTAAAGGCATAAAAGGTATTTCCGCTTTGATAGTAAGTCTTGCCGAGTATTTGTACTGGTGAAGAGCCGGCAGGTAGCTGAGCGAGACGCTCTTGGGCTACACCGTACCCCGCAAGAGAGAACAGTAAGATCATTGAAAATAAATAGCGCATAACGTTTTCTCCTTCTCCCAACTTGGCAACAAGTCTACTCAAATGTGTGTTGTGTCCCAATGCGCTCTATTGGAAGTTTCGGTTGCTTCACCACTAGTTTTAAAGACTACAACGAAATAAAGGAAAATAAACCAATAGTAAAGTTTTCTGATATATTCTTGGGGTGCAAAAATTGCTCTAATTGATGATGTTTTTAGGGAATTTAAATTCTACTCCATGGCAAAGATAACAACAGGGCAGGTAAAAGTGTTTTTCAGTTGGAGGGAATATGAAGTTGATTGTCTTTTGGTCGTCTAGCCCTGAAAAGGGCTTTGCCATGAGATGAATATATTTTTTTATTTTCAGTTGTGTGGCTGTGGGGGGGGTGAATTCTGTGAATATTAATGATGCCTGTTGTGTTTAACCTATATAAGGACACTAGTGGGGCCTACTTTGCTGGAGGTGCGGATGTCTTCCAGGGAGTGATGTTTTCCATGCAGAGCAGAGTTGGCTAGTGGCTGGATAGGGTATTTACTAGGTTTTATTGCTACATCGGTTGACTTGGTGGGATTGTTGCTTTGTATTTGGCTGGTTTTGATCGTTCTTAATCTTTTATCGTAGTGTATCAAAGCGTATTGTTGAGCGTAGATGAAAAGTCACTCAGTCTAGCTATTGGTCGCACGCAAAAGATGGAAGGGTTTAAAAAGTTTTCTGAATTAAGCTCCTCATTTACTACGGGTTTGGTAATAGTCTACGGGTGTTTTCTAAACACATATTGTATTCGCGTATATAGACTTTGCCACCCTTAGCAGGATTGGCATTAGCCTTGTCTGCTGCCATATTCATACAGCCTGCAATTTGTCCTCGAGTCAGCCGCGGCCCTGGCTCCGTACGAGTAGAAAGAAAAGATAGGTTTCTTGGGCGTTCATATTGGCGAATAGCGGTAGGAGGATCTACCGGATAGTAGTAACGTCCTTTTTCACTAAATGCATAGAAGTTATTGCCACTTTGGTAGTCAGTTTTTCCGAGAATTTGTACTGGCTGGGCATCAGCTGGAAGTTGTGCGAGTCGCTCTTGAGCAGTGCTGAAATTGGCAATGGAGAGTAACAATAGTACCAAAAATAAAAAATGCATTCTGCGACCTCCCTCGCGCAACCTAGCAGAATTTTACTTTAGTTAAATGTAAGCCCCAATGTGCTTTTTAGGGCTCCTATCTGCTGTGAGAAAGATAATTTTAAAGCGATTTATAAAGACAGTTTCACTTTTCCAAATAAAAACTGAGCAAATTAATCTATAGAGAGGTGGCATATGGGGAACCAAGATCTAAATTCGGAAGCTTTTGGTTTCATAATCTGTCTGTTAGCGCTTCACCCTGGATATCACCAAGCCAGCTTGGTTTATGTAAAAGGTATAGGTTTGTCGTTGAGATAAAGAGAGGTTGTGACTGGTGTGGCTTTGGCTACCGTTTGTAGCGACATACAGGCTTGCCGGCAGCAGTGGGCAAACTCCACGAGTTTTTCCTCGGTCTCATCACTTTCTATAATCAAGTGAATCTCCACCCGGTCACCCTGGCCAAATACCTTTTCGGGTTGAATTCCACCAAAGTTAAGAGTGGTTGAAAATTCGGTCTTTTGTTCAAGCCTTACCTGCTTAAGTTGAATATTAGAGAGTTGTGCCAGCATCTCTACATGAGACATCATGCAGAGTGCCAACCCTGCAGAAAAGTACATGATGGGTGATGGAGCGCTACCCCGGCCTCCAACCGCAGTTCCTTCATCACATATCAGCTCCCAAGTTCCTCCATTAGGCACATTCGAGAAAATAGTTGCCTTCTTTAGGTGATGTCCTTGGGGCATTTGTTCCACATTGATATGGGCATGAAATCTTAAAAGCTCCCCCTGTTTCACTTTGTCCAGGTGAGGTGGGGGAAATGTATCTTGCTCAGCGTCATCATTAAGCTTACGAACAATGGTTGTCGAGGACATATCCCATTCTACGGATTCCATAGTGGGTACCTCTTAATGGTTGTGGGTTGGCTTTGAAAGTGCCAGATGCTCAAAAGAGTATATAAATGTCGGTAGTTTAGAGTTTCTGATGAGGGCTCCCCAATTGCTGGGGGAAAACCAGGGTGTTTAAATGTGAGGTTTTTCGCAGAGCCTTTAGGAGTTATGGTATTTGTCTATTGATCTTAGGCAAGCAGTGCTAGGCCTGTCCGTTGTTCTAACTCATAGGCATAGCGTTGAGCTTCTTTCAATTGCTGGTAGGCCCTTGCCGTAATGCCCTCATTAAAAGTCGCGTACGCGTATTTGAAAATAAGCACTACCTGATAGCTGGTATGGCCACTTCTGCTCTCTTTAGAGTGGTGAGAGCAGGAAACTATTTTAATACCTTTGAAAATTGTGAGAGGCTTTTCTTCTGTCCAGTTGTGCCAGAGAATTCGATTTTGAGACACGTATTGCTTAGTTTCAAAATCAATATAGTGATCTTTCTTGAACGAAAAAGTGATTACGGCGAGAAGGCAAAGTAGGGTGGTGGCAATCCAGGAGAATACAGAGCCAGTATCTAGGGCAAAGCTCAGGCTCACAAAGAGCCATATCAGAACAAAACCACCCAGTATATAGGTAAGTATTTTATTAGACTGCAGTTCCATTTAGCTGCTTCTATTCTAAAAGATTTATTCTTGATCAATATTTATACAGGTTTGGTTCCCTGCCTATCTGGAAAACTGGGGGAAAACCGCTTCCTATACCCTGTTTACTGTGGGGAGGGTACTCCTACGGCGTCCCATTGTCAGCCTTTCTGAGGCTTTTGGTGGTTAGGAGATATCTAAGCTCGCCATGAGGGCACTTGGGAGGGGCTGGCAGCCAGTATTAGAAATAAATAGCTGCCAGTTAGAGAAATGGGGGCACAGTCCCCTATAAAGTCACATACTTAGCAAGTTCTACTCTTCAGTGGCTCTCGCAATTGTTCGGCCATACCCAGTAATAGTGAATCGGTAGTTTCCCAATCGATACACTTGTCGGTAACAGAGACGCCGTATTCCAGGTCATTCAGATTGGCGGGAATCTTCTGATTACCGGCTTTCAGATTACTCTCCACCATAATGCCAATAATTGATTGATTACCATCAAGAATCTGGTGAGTCACGTTATCTACCACCAGGGGCTGTAATTCGTGATTTTTATTGGAGTTGGCGTGGCTGCAGTCGACCATGATATTGGGGGTAATATCGGCGCTACGCAGTTCCTGTTCACACATGGCAACGCTGACCGAATCGTAATTTGGTTTGTCGTTACCGCCGCGAAGCACAACATGGCCATAAGGGTTGCCGGAGGTATGAATAATGGCAACCTGACCGCGCTTGTTGATTCCGAGGAATCTGTGGGGATTAGCGACAGACTGCAAGGCATTAATCGCTACTTCTAATCCGCCATCGGTACCATTCTTAAAGCCCACAGCAGAGGAGAGGCCGCTGGCCATTTCCCGATGAGTTTGGGATTCGGTAGTACGTGCGCCAATGGCTGACCAGGAAATCAGATCTTGCAGGTATTGGGGAGAGATTGGATCCAGTGCTTCTGTTGCGGTGGGCAGTCCCAGTTCGGCGACATCTAAAAGTAGCTTGCGGCCGATATGAAGGCCTTCCTCAATCTTGAAGGAATCATTCAAGTGGGGATCGTTGATCAGGCCCTTCCAACCAACTGTGGTGCGGGGCTTTTCGAAATAGACTCGCATTACTATCAGCAGGGTATCGGAAACCTTATCTGCCACCGCTTTCAGGCGCTTGGCATAATCCATTGCAGCGTCCACATCGTGAACGGAGCAAGGTCCGATAACCACCATCAAGCGGTGGTCTTTACGATCGAGGATATCACGCACGGCGCTGCGCCCTTTGGCGACGGTCGCTTCGGCTGCATCGCTAATGGGTAGCTCTGCTTTCAGCATCTCCGGGCTGATCAGGACTTCCTGGGAGACGACATTCAGGTCGTCGAACTGCTGTGTAGTCATAGCGTCTTCTGATTACTCTGTTCCTTAGTGCCGCTCTGCACCTGCAGGCGGATGACTTATCCTACTGTGCCGCAAAGAATAGGGCGAGGGTTTCATTTGCAACCAAATATTTGGGCTGGTTTTGGGATGTACATTTGAATTTTTCCTATGACAGTTTGGCACTTCAGGAGCGTTTAGAGGAAGTCGCTTAGGAGAGTTTTGGCGTGGAAGAAGTGATGATTTGGAGCTTCATCAGTTGAGTACAAGCCTACCTATGAGTACCCAGTGATTAAGAGGTGATCAATGGGCCTTCCTTTCGGGGTCGTTCATGCTGAAAGGAGCTAGCTTATGATGAGCCACTCATTATGTGAGAAGTTCAGTTTTACAGAGGTAGGAATAGCATTCCAAGTAACCACCTTGATAGATCTAATGCCAACTGCTTAGATGGCTTAACTCAGGGTAAAAAATTTAGTCTGTAGCTAAAACGACTTATATAAACTGTGCAGGAGAGTTTAGAAGTACCCCTGAAAATGAGGGGCAGTATTCATGAAGTGAGCTGATTTCCCCGGACTGCAACTTGTGTCAACAAAGTACTAGGAAAGCTTAAGATGAAGAGGGATTGATCTCTAAGGCTTAGATGACCTTAGATATTGCGCTCATCCCTGAGCTTTACTTTTATAGACTTTTCAAGTCTGTTGACGTTGCAAAGAAATCGTTAGTTACTCAAGAAACGCCAATAAATAAAGTAAAAGCTAAAACCTATCATTAAGCACAGGCAGGCATAAGTGTAAACTAAGTACCACCCTTTTAAGTGATACTCTCTTGGTACCCATTTCCCGTTCATAACAAGAATGTTGAGTAAAGCAAAGATTGGAGCACAAACGAAAGATAAAGTGGTTACAAAGTCGATAAGGTTTTTTAACTGATCAGCAAATAGGGAGATAATAAACCAGCTTATAAGGCTTAGTGTAATAAGGGTGGATACGTAGACTCTATTTTCTGGAATCTTGATACTATTCGATGATCTCAAGGCACTTCGCCAAACTTGAGGAAAGCCATCGGAGACTGCAAAGGTGGTTGAGAAAAGCGCGACAAAACAGATAATGCTGATTGTTAAATGGCTCCAGTCACCAAGGGATTCGGTATAAATATTGATTAGCTGACCAGCAAATATGCCTGCAGATTGGGATAATTCAATATCTTTCCCAAACATTACTAGTGCACCTAACCATACAAATACAATCGCTAATAACAAACTGGTGAAATAGCCAACCTTAAAGTCAAATACGAGAGATTTCCTGGCATACCCTCTATCTGGTTTTTCCTTTATCCTTCGCTCCGACCAAATAGAGTGCCAAACAGAAACTTCAATCGAAGTTGGCATCCAGCCGACTAAGGCGACAACAAATGCGATGCTCACAGCTGGTGCTATATCGGCGGTTAAATGGGATTTAGAGGGAAGGAGCCCATATTGACTTATTGCAGCAATGAGTGTGATCAAGCTGGCAATAGCCAGTATGAGGACCATCCACTTTAAGCTTTCATTCAGCCATTTAAATTGGCCAGCAATCAAGATTGCACAGGTAATGACCAGAATGATGGCAGACCACTCTGAAACATTTAGGATATCGCCAAATAAATTGAGCGCTAAAGCAGCTGTGACAATCGTAACTGCAGCTTGAACAAAGAACATTGTTAGAAATGTAAGAGCCATATAACTATAAAAACCCACTCGACTGTGTTTTTTATAGCCTTCCAATAAACTCTCGCCGGTGACAGCTGCATACTCTGGACCGATTTTGAAAAAAGGGTATTTGACTAAATGAGCTAGGAAAATAAAACCAATCAAAGCGAAAGCGTAATCTGCTCCTGCGCGTGTTGACTGCACGATATGAGACACGCCAATACTGCTTGCGGCCCAAATAATTCCAGGGCCTAGGTTTGAGAAAGTGCGTTTAAATACATCCATTAAATCAGAACTGCTCGGAATGATGTTGCTCAAAATAGCTCTTAGCCACATCGATAAAGGTTTTAACCTTCAAGGAAAGCTCGCAGCGATGAGGGTAGAGCGCAAAAATAGTCAGTGGCTTTATTGTGAATTTAGGTAAAATCTCAGTGAGTTGGCCAGAGTCGACATAAGATTTGACAGAGTAAAAAGGCGCTTGGATTACTCCTTGTCCTTCAGCCGCTGCCTCATTCAATAGCCTCCCATTGTTAGATTGCCAGGCCCAGGGGAGTTTGATTTTTTTTATCTCTTCTTTGTCTTGAAATAGCCAGTGATCCCCTCGTATGCTGTGGTTAAAGAAAAGTAATTGATGCTTCTTTAATGAATCCATGTTTTCAGGGAGCCCATTCTTCTCAATGTAAGAATCACTTGCCCAGAGTGCTAGCTTAGTTTTCGCGATAGATTGGACGATATAGCTAGAGTCGGGTAATTCTGGTGCGATTCTAAAAACGAGATCGATTTTATTGTCGAGTAAATCGAGTGGGTCATTGCTGAGGTGAAAATCCAGGAATACCTGAGGGTATAGCCTGCGGTAATTGGCAATCAATCCTGAAAAATATTGACTGCCTAGCTCTATGCTGGTCGATATCGATAGCCTGCCTCTGGGCTCTTGATTATATTCTGACATCGCCTGGTCGACGGAGTGGAGTTTTTTTAGTATTGGTGAAATTTGCTTGTAGTAATCATCGCCCGCTTCGGTTATTGATACTTTGCGTGTATTGCGCATCACCAACAGGCAGCCCAGTTCCTCTTCTAACTGCTTAATGTACTTACCAACCATTGCTGCGGAAATGCCGAGTTCGCGAGCAGCAGCTGCAAAGTTTTGTTTTTCGCATACCAAACAGTATGCCTCAAGGGCGTGTAACTTGTTCATTGACTCCCCTGATGGCTAGTCTTCTTCTCTTCTTACGGTGGGCGTAAACTGGAGTATACCGATAAGTATAATAAACCAATAGTTTATACACTATAAATTTAAATGATATTTAAAGTGCATCCCAAATGACGCAAAATTTTGCTATTAGGTTAAAATTCCCGACAGTCTTCTTTTAGATAAGTACATGAAAATAAAACAAATTTTTATTCTAGTGGCTCTATACATTGCTACCAACGGCGTTGTATTCGCAGAGGAAAGTAAGCTAGAGCAAGTCTTGCTCATTAACGCCAATATAGTGGACGTTAAATCACTCAAAATTGATGAAAGACAGTCGATTCTTATTGAAGGCGATAAGATCAAGAGAATTTCCTCAACGAATAAGCTCTCCAAAGTGAGGGGGGCCAGTGTTGTCGATTTAAAAGGGAAGTTTGTGATCCCCGGCCTGATAGATGCGCATGTCCACCATGCAACAGATCCGGATAGCTGGGATAAATTGTCAATCACTACTGAGCGACTTCGATACCTGCTTCGTGGTGGTGTCACTTCTGTGAGAGATATGGGCGGTGATGCGCGAGCCTTGGCCTACTTAAGACGTCAAGCAGAAGTCGACGCCATCGCTTCGCCAGACATCTACTTTTCAGTCATTATTGGTGGGGAATCCTTCTTCTCGGATCCGAGAACCATTGCCTCAGCTAAAGGGCGTACACCAGGCCACACAACATGGATGAGAGCGGTAGATCATAATTCAGATATGGACGCAGTAATGCTCCAGGCCATAGGCGCTGGTGCAACAGGCATCAAGATATATGCAGATGTTGAGGCCGAGACAGTGCCATTGCTTGCAAATGCAGCCAAAAGACATGGTTTAAAAGTCTGGTCGCATGCTTATATTGGCCCCTCCAAACCTTTGGATATTGTCAATGCTGGTGTTGAGACTATTTCACATGCCTCTGATATGTCCGCTCAGTTAGTTGATAACTTCAAGGCGTGGCGCAGGAAAACTGCCGAATTCGATGATTCAACTTGGGAAAAAATGCTACAAAAAGATAGCTATTTAGATCTTTTTGACGCGATGAAAGAGAAAGGGACAATATTAGATGCGACGCTTACAGTATTTGAAAGAAGAAATGACTTAAACGAAAAATACAGGCAGCTTGATCAGCTCAGTACACAAATGACACAATTTGCCTATCAAAGCGGCATTACCATTGCTGCTGGCACGGATGCATTTAGTGACCTTGAAAATGACACTACACCGATGATTCATCATGAGCTAAAGCTGCTCGTAGATGAAATCGGCATGACACCTCTCGAGGCAATTCAAGCTGCAACTTTAAATGCTGCGAAAGTGATAGGGATAGAAGGTTCTGTCGGTAGTATTGAAGAGGGAAAGAAAGCAAACATGGTTGTGCTTTCAGAAAGTCCCGAAACAAATATTGAAAATAGCCAGGCGATAGCTCATGTAGTAAAGAACGGTCGTTTTATTTTTATTGGTGACGACCCACAGTTGCCTTTCTCTTCTTCACGTGAAATGAATGGAACCATTTGGTTATCCGGGCAAATCGGTAATCATCCTTCAACTTTAACCTTGGCAGGTGAAAGTCTGGAAGCTCAGATGCATCAAACAATGAAGAATATTGGCCAAGTTCTTGAGAGCAAAAACCTGGGCTTTGACGATGTAGTTAAGTGTACTTTGATGCTCGCTGATATTGATGATTGGCCAGCGGCGAACAACGTCTACATCCAGTACTTCAGTGGGAAAAAACCAGCGAGGAGTGCTTTTGCAGCGAGCGGCCTGGCACTTGATGCCAAAGCTGAAGTGGAATGTATTGCTTCACGAAGCACTGATTAATTCTGGAGTGGGGATCTTATGAGCGATATAAATAGAAGAGCACTAATTAAATCTCTAGTATCAGGTGGCGTTGGTTCATATTTGGCTATTAACTCGGGTATATTAAATGCTTTTTCTGGGGGTAATGCAGGAAAATCAACGTGGAATTCATACGGTTCATCGATTGTAATTGATGGTCTCAGCGTAGCATTCTCGCTCAGGGAGCCAGTCTCTGAAGAAGCTCTGGGAATATTCAAGAGCTCGGGTATTAGTGCCTTGAATATGACAGTTCCCTATCCAGGTGATGACTATTCCGAGACTTTAAAGAAGGTTGAAAAAGCCAAGTCCATCATCGAGCAGAACTCAAACTACTTGAGCTTAATTCAATCCGCATCAGATATCCTGAAAGCGAAGCAGGAGAGTAAGCTCGGTATCATAATGGGATTCCAATCAACTGAAATGTTTGATGAGTCACTTTCAGGTATTTCAGAATTCGCCAAAATGGGCGTTAAGATAATGCAGGTATCCTATAATGGTCCTTCTATCCTTGGCAGCGGCGGTCTCGTTAAGGAGGATTCAGGGATAACTTCCCTTGGCAAGCAAGCCATAGAAATAATGGAGGCGGAGAAAGTTCTGATCGACCTCTCGCATTCAGGAAAGAAGACAGTTTCCAGTGCTATCCGTCAATCAAAAAGACCGGTTGTGATCTCTCATACTGGCTGCAACGCAATTTACGACCACCCTAGAAATAATGACGATACAGAATTAAAAGCTGCTGCAGACACCGGTGGCTTGGTTGGAATCTACTTAATGCCATTTTTGGAAGGTGGCGAGCATGAAATAAAGGCCGATGTGGTAATAGAACATATACTGCATGCCTATAAAGTATGCGGTGAAGATCATGTTGCCATAGGTAGTGACCAAGGCGTAGTGCCGGTCAATGATGGTCCTGAGTATCGAGAAAGTATTCGTAAGGAAGTTGAGCGTCGTATTGCGGCTGGAATTTCGGCGCCCGGCGAAACACCAAATCGTCCACCGTTTATTCCGGAATTAAACTCCGAGAGACGGATGGAGCTTGTTGCCTACAAGTTGAGCAAAAAAGGAATTCCTGATCGAGTGGTAGAAAAAATAATTGGTAAAAACTGGTTGCGTGTTTTTGCTACCGTATGGAATTAAAGGAAGGTGAGATTCAATGGTTAAATATATAAAGTTTGATGATGTTCTATCTCGACTGGTTGTTTGTGTTACGCTTCTCTTTTCACCTTTGCTTTTTGCTGAAGAGCTTAGCACTTACTCAGAATTTCCAAAAGATTCAAAGACTGAAGTAATTCCTTTTCCTATCGAATTTGCCTCAGATATCACCTTGAATGGTATTGAAGAGCTTGTGTTTCTGCCTGGCATGTATAAACAAGAAAAAGAAGATTTTTTTAGTTATGCTTTTTCTTGGACCCACAAGCCAGTGAAGAATCAAGTTTTTGGACAGTTCGAAATCCAGGATTTTATAGCCGCCTACTATAGGGGATTGTACAAAGCTGTCACTGAAGGCAAAGAGTATGAGCCTGCTATTACAATGGAGTGGGTTGATCGCAAGTATACTGGCCAGATAAAGTGGATTGAGCCATTTGTAACTAAAAAAGAACAGACCCTCTACTTTAAAGGGGATCAAGTTAACTGTAAAAAAACGAGCGAGCTTCGGTGGTACTTTATTGTTTCTCCACAGAATTCCTCTCACCCTGTATGGAGAGAACTTCAGTCGATAAAACCCAAAAGCTGTTAGTGACAAAAATCAAATGTTATCAATCCCTATAAAGTATTTTATTTTGGGGGATCATAGAAAGCGCACAGCTTATACTCATCTGATTTTCAGAATTTTTTTTGGTCTTTTAGGTGAATAGGCCCTAAGTGTTTCTCTGCTTTGGGCCAGCTCCGTTCGTCATACGCAATGACTTGGCTGTCTGGGGTAGCAACCTAGTCGGCAATTTATTAGTATCTGGCTATCAGAAAATTCTTTTTTATATAAAGTATCCCTTATCTTTAAAGAATCTACACTACTACCAGTATTCAAAGGCTGGGGGATGGCTATCTATCTCTTTACGAGAAACACACCTGGTTGGGCTCATAACATGGTTCTTTTGTCCTAACAGCAATAGTCGAGTAGATTTTTTTCTCCAGGTCTTAATGCAAAAGCTAAAGTAATAGTTAGGCGTTGCTTGCAAAGCCCTTTTGATTGCTATTCTTAGCAAGTCGATATGGTTAAAAGACCATTTGAAGCGCGGGGAAAAGAACGAGATGAATATTATTGTTATGGGCGCCGGAGCCCTCGGAAGCTACTTTGGCGGCCACCTGGCGAGGGCAGGACACAAAGTGCTTTTTATTGCTCGAGGGAGGCAGCTGAAGGCACTTAAAGAGCGTGGTTTAACGGTGCTGCCACTTGAAGAAGAGCCCTTTACTATCCAGGTTGATGCTGCGGAGACTACGACTTCGGTGGGGGGAGTGGATCTAATCCTATTCTGCGTTAAGACCTACGATGCCGAAGCAGCCATAAAGCTTATCGCCCGTGCTGTAGGTGAAGACACAAAGGTGCTTACCCTGCAGAATGGTGTCGACTCCTTGGATTCCCTGAACGAAGCCTTTGGGCGAAAAGCTATTCTGGGCGGTATCTCATGGACTAATGTGGCGATCGAAGAGCCTGGAGTTGTGCGGCACAGATATCCCGGCCCACTTGTCTTTGGTGATCCAAATGCAACTGGCTCAAAGCGCACCCAAGTGCTTAAAGATACATTTCTACAAGCTGGGGTTGTCGCTGATGTCAGTGATGATATCACTCGGGCTATTTGGGAGAAGTTCCTGTTCATCTGTGCGGTGAATGGAATGACAGCACTCACACGATTGCCTGTGGGTACGCTTCTAACCTGCCATGCCTCTCGCGAGTTATTTGTTGACATTATGTGTGAGGTTTATTCCTTAGCACGGCGAAGTGGAATAGAGCTTTCGGAGGATACGGTTGAGCGTACAATTAGGCATATGGAGAAGGAGTTGCCTCCTGGAGTACTCAATAAGACTCTTGGTTCGATGTACTTCGACATAGCATCTGGAAGGCGCCTAGAGCTTGAGTCTCTAAATGGTGCTGTTGTACAAAGAGGGAGGCAGCTGAAGGTAGCAACACCGGTTAACAGTTTTGTCTATGGGGCATTGAAGCCCTGGGCCAATGGCGAGCCTATGCGCAATGGGGTATAACAAGTTGAGCAAACACCCCGTATATAGCGCCTGATTCAAACGTTTGCTCCCATTTCCTTGATCAGTGTACACAAATAAGCCGTTGCTGAGCCGGATTCGGGGTTACTCCATAAAAACACAATCATGGAGTTCTTGGGTTAATGGTTTGGAGTAGTCGATAACTCCCGTTTAACCAGATACCGCCAGTGTGGTCATGTAGTGACCTATCTTGCCCTCCCCATTACAACCATGCCTCAATGGTCTCGCGTATCCGGAATCCCCTGGAGCTACCGGATCAGTGTGATGTCATTATCGAAAACGATTGTTATTGTAATAATATTAGCTGGAGGGGCCAGAGACTGTGTTCCTCACCTAGAAGGTGGCTTCAGCACGGACCATAGATAGCAGGCAGCAGGCAGCAGGTAAATGAAGGGGAGGCATCCCCACTAAGTAAAGGCACGCTCGTAACAACTAGAGGGCTAGGTTCTGAGAACTAGAGAAGAAGCATTTCAACTATTGGACAATCTGGATGCGCCCCAGCATCTCATTAATCACGTTACATTAGTTGGTGAGGCGGCCGATCTCCTGATTAAAAAGTTTATCGAAATGAAAGTGAATTTCGATCCGGACTTTGTCCGTGTTGGTGTAGTGATACATGATATTGGGAAAATTATACATACCAATGAAATGTATGGCCCAGGATCACAGCATGAACCTGAAGGTGAAAGGATATTACTATCAAAAGGTTTTACACCAGCAATCGCTCGATGCTGTCTTTCTCATGCCCGTTGGAGTGATATGGAATGTACGATAGAAGAGCTAGCGATAGCGCTCTCAGACAAGTTGTGGAAAGGTAAGCGCGTAGAGGAGCTTGAGCTCCAAATAATAGACCGAATATCACATATCTTAGATGTGGAACGTTGGGATATCTTCTCCGAATTAGATTTATGCTTTGAGAGTATTGCTATTGAAGGCCTTATGCGGTTACAGCGGAGTGTCACTAGTGGATAGATTATTCGAGATTTCTCTGATTAAAATGGTACGTTTTTTCTAATAAGAAGCATTCAAAATTGACGTCACTTTATTAAGAAGCTCCAAGATTAGAAATTAACAGCCAATTGATATATCTCTTTCCTTAAATCCTGATATGGTTACCGAGAAAAATAATGCACGTGTTGGCAGAAGCCAGTGATTACCTACTGCTTGATCTGCTTTTGTAGGATGTGGAAACCGAAGCTAACAGATCAAGGGGTTATTGTCGACTTGATTGTTTTGAGTAGTCTTAAGCCTTGATAGCCGAATTACTGTGAACCTTACTCAAGACATAGAAGTTTTGGGTTTATTTTTGGTTGGGATTTGAACTCATTTTTAATTGGCGCCGTAATCTTTAGATTCGATAGTGAGTTGAAATATAACTTGCATCGGGTGTGAGGGTGAAATGATACTCGTATTAAAGAAAGATTATAAATAAGGTGCTGGGCACCAAGGGAAGATTGTAATGTGCAGCAAAGAAAAGTTGGCTGGTTGGGTGTTATCAATATATGCTTTTCTATCACTTATAATATATATTTTTGGTTTTGTTGTTTTCTATTTTTTCTTTTTTAGTGAATTTCCTGAGTTGTTATCGTGGGCATTCATAGTTCTTTTGGTGTTATTGATGTCTATCAATTCTATTGGTCTGGCAGCAGGTATAAAGCTGATTCAAGAGGATAGAGGGGCATACAAAATAGCTATCCCTTATTCAATATTCTGCTTACTCAATTTCCCTGTCGGCACAGTGGTCGGCTTTTTCTGTCTGTGGGTATATTATGAGAAGGACGGTTAATTCATGGTGGGTAGATATTTTGTAACCAGCCTCTCTGTGGTGAAGAATCTATGTATTCTTATGTTGAGTGTTTAATATTGTTGGCCACATTTATGGAGTCATGATATGAAGATGAACTATGTGGTTCTCGGTAGTAATGATCTGGAGGCATCAATAAGGTTTTACAATTCACTTTTTGAAGATACGGGATTTGAACAACTATTCTCTAATGAAAGGATGACTTTTTGGCGGTACAAAGAGTTTACATTTTCGGTGGCAGAGCCCTTTGATGGGGAAGAAGCTACGAATGGAAATGGAACAATGATTGGATTTAATGCTGAAGCAAAGAAAGAGGTGGTAAGACTATATGATAAAGCGGTTGAATTGGGTGGCACCTGTGCGGGTAAACCAGCTCAGCGGGGCTTGAAATTTGCCGCATATGTAAGAGATTTAGATGGGAACAAAATATGTTTTTTTGAATAGGATATTTCAATGAGGTGGGTGATTTTTAACTTTAGGATGTCTGCTTTTGGTGTGATATTTCATAGAGCTATAACTATCAATTGATAGAGTTTGATAGGAAGTGTCATGAAAAGAAGAGAAATGCATAGTGGGCTAATGGCAGCTTTTGTTAAAGCTTAATTCTACTAAAATTATTCTTAGTGCTACCAAAAGGGAATGAAGGTAAAGCCTATGCTATTAAAGTTTAGAGTATCATGGAAAGAGCTGTATGAATAACGTCAGGGTTTCCGAGCTAGATTGGTTAAGAGTTATATTGATTTTGGCAGTATTCCTACATCATGCATTAATGCCGTTTAATGGGGATAAATGGCATATCATGAATGCGGAGTCTAGCAAGCTGCTTGATGATGTTATGGTATATTTTGAGCAATTCAGGCTGCCAACACTATTTTTTATTGCTGGTGTAGGAAGTGTATTGTTGCTCCGCAAAGTCTATCCATCTCAGTTTTTACGAGATAAATTTTTCAGATTTTTTATTCCTTTACTTGTAGGGGTGTTAATTGTTGTGCCGCCTCAGAATTATATTGAGGATATTGGCCAATATGACTCATTTTTGCAGGCCCTTCCTCAGCTTGCTCTTAAGTTTGATTCAAACCATCTATGGTTTATTGAGTACCTGGTCTTCTTTTCTTTGCTTGCAGTACCGTTTTATTTTTTTCTAAGGTCACAATGGTCAAATTCATTTAAAGGGTTTGTAGAGTGTTTGTCGGATACATCAAGTGGTCTATTTAGATTAGTTTTGGTATTGATTGTAATCAGAGTGGGGCTGAAATTATATTTTCCTGATAATGGTCATGGCATAGGCAATCTGTCTTCCACTTTGTTTTATCTTTATTTCTTTTGTGTCGGTATGTTTTTCATACAATCTCGGAAGATTTGGGCATCATTAAAGAAGTATCGGAAGGTAAACTTTGTGTGGTTACTGGTCAGCTCATTAATTTTATATGCTTATTACTATTCTCCGGACTTAAGCGAGTATTTGTCGTTGCAAGCTCGTTGGTCAATTTGGTGGTTTGTAGGTTGTTTAGTCGCCTGGTCAGCGTTATTGACCCTGTTAGGTTATGCTCAGCGCCACCTAGCAAGCACCCCTAAATGGCTAAAATTTAGTAATGAATTGATATATCCATTTTACATTTTTCACCAAACGGTCATCGTTGTGCTTGGTTACTTTGTAATTAGCTTGTCAATGTCTTTGACGTATAAAGCTATGGTACTAGCTGTTGGTTCTTTTTTGATAACTACAGCTATATGCTTGTTAGTTGTATATCCATTCAATGTAACTCGTAGACTCTTTGGGCTTAAGCCTAGAAGAAGTAACGTAAGTGATGATATTGTTTGCAATAAAACAATTCACGGGACTGTCAGGTAATAGTAGTGTAAGTATGAGAATTGCAGTTTCTAACTGATAAGGCAAGGTTGTTATAAAAAGTAAATGGAGTACCGTGATGAGCTTTTCTAACTTTATTAGAAGAGCGGTCACATAATAATTCATAGGGCTACTTTGGTTGAGGACACCTGTCTCTAATCAGCAATTTTTAGCACCTAGTATTGTAGGTGAGACGTATGTTTTAATTTTTTGGATGTCACTGGTTCTGAGGGTTAGTATTAAAATCTTAACTTCCCACTAATGACAAAGCTGTAAGTGGGCTCTGCGATGAGGGGGGTTACTGGAGGAGTGTGGTGGTCTTTTAGACGGTAGATGTACTTAAATGGAAAAGAGTAGCAAAGAAAATCTTGCAAGTTTAATTGGACTACGGAGCTTGCTTGGCCATGAATGGTTATCCCCACTACAGCAGAACAGCTCAATATATCTAGTACAAAAATCTCACCTAGAAGATGGCAAGTAAGACCATGGTATCAATTTTACTTCAGAGTAAACCCGGACTACTCAGCGTCTCGCCCTATCAGATATTGATTCGGAAAACTGCTCTTCTTAAGTTGATAGTTTTGATTAAGTAAACTGTAAGGATAGCAGTTACTTAAAGTGAAAATTGGAATAATCTTTTAATAAAAATTAAAATCAATGTTATATTCGATTTTTGAGAAGCTTCTTTGTACAACTTCGTTACAAAAGGATAGGGGTAAAATGAAAAGATTAATACTTGGCATATTTCTGCTGATGTTGAATTTAAATGTGTCTTTTGCTGATGTGATAGAAGATAGACAGAGGCGTTACAAAGAAATTTTGGTGGAAAACGTTAAAATAGGTGAGCCTGGCGTCGCGGTTATTGTCAGTAAAAAAGGAAAGGTGATTTTCCAGGGGGCTTATGGCCTCGCAAATCTAGAGCACAATATACCTTTGACAGCTAATAGTGTATTTCGCTTGGGTTCTATCACTAAACAGTTTACTGCAGCAGCAATAATGATGTTGCAGGAACAAGGTAAGCTTTCACTAACGGATAATATTCATAAATATGCACCTGATTTTCCAACTGAAGGGAGTGATGTAACCATTGAGCATCTTTTAACTCACACTTCTGGTATTGCTAATTACACTGAAGATGAGGAGATTTTTGCTAAAGAAATACAGTTGCCGACAACCATTGACGATATGCTAATTCGATTTGCCAAGCACCCGATGAAATTTAAGCCAGGCGAGCAGATGCGTTATTCGAATACGGGTTATGTTCTTTTGGGAAAAATTATTGAGGTTGCTAGTGGGCAATCATATGCTGATTTTATCGATGAAAATATTTTTAAGAAAGTCGGCATGAAATCTAGCTACTATGGTGGTTCCAAAGTTATCCCAAATAGGGCTAATGGTTATGATACATCACCTGATGGCGTAGTTAATGCTACGTATATCGATATGATGTGGCCTCATGCTGCTGGAGCACTTTTATCTACTGTGACAGATCTGGATATATGGTTCAGAGCTTTACGAGATGGCGAGGTACTTTCCAAAGAAAGTTATCAGAAAATGATTGAACCGTTCAAGTTGAATGATGATTCTATGTCAAATTATGGCTATGGGTTGGGTATCGGAAAAATTAATGAATATGACATGGTAGCACACAGTGGTGGTATACCAGGTTTTGCTACTGATGCATTTTATATTCCATCTGAAGATTTGTACATTGCCGTCTTAAGTAATCTAAGTAGCCGTAACCCAAGTTTAATTAGTAAGTTATTAGCAGCTGAAGTTCTTGATATACCTGTTCCGAAGTTTAAATCAGTTGAATTAGATGAAAGTAAAGTTAAAGGGCTTCTGGGTAGCTATAAGATTGATGAAAATTCCATTAGGACATTATCTTTGGAAGATGGAATTTTTTATTCTCAACGAAGTGGTGGTCCAAAATACGAAATCATTCCAATGTCTGAGAATAGTTTCTATTTCGAGAATACTTTGACCTATATGGTTATTGAGCAGGATAAAAATGGTAAGCAGGTCATGAGTTTCTATAATGATCTCGCCGTAAAGCCCCAGCAGGCAGTCAAGTTGTAGAAATATTTTACCCCCTCTTAAAAGGAGGATAGAGAGGGGGTAAATTGCCGTCATCAGGTATAAGGATAATATGAAAGTTGACTTAATCTTTCTTTATCGTATTCATGTGTAATCAAATATGGGAAAGCTTCTTATGGATAATGCTCCCACTGCTACGATAGGTATATTCTTAATGCCTATTCTAATAACAGGAGGGGTAATCCTAGAAACTCATGAAGATTCTTGTAGTTTTGTTTCGCACAGTAGAATTAAAGTAGAAGGCTCGACAGAAGTCGCTTGGGCAATCAACTGAAATGGCTTGGATAAATTAAAAGAAATGTCGGAATCACCCTGTAAAAAATCAAAGAGTAATATCATCATATTCAGTAACCATATCTGAAGAATTTGTAATTCAGTCTACCAATTGAGAATTATGAAAATACACCATTTAGAAATTGTTACTCTAAATGTAGATAAAGTATGTGCAGCATACGAAGCTGCTTATAATGTCCGATTTGATGATGCCGATGAACTTCTCGGTGGAGCTCGAACATGTAGCTTAAAAGATGGCAGTATCGTCGGTGTGCGTCGACCTTTACGAGAGTCGGAAGAACCCGTAGTCCGCCCATATTGGCTTGTTGAGGACATAGAAAAAGCCATAAGCTTGTTAAAGCTCAAGGGGCAAAGATTGCGGTTCCACCATTAGAGATACCTGGTAAAGGGGTATTCGCTATTTATATCAATGGCGCTGTTGATCATGGCTTTTGGCAAGTTTGACAAGGGTAATTTTATTACGATGCTTGAAGCTAGGTTCATTCTCTACAAGCCCTACAATCGATCAATTTTTGATTACCATATAAATCATCTTTGTGGTAGATGAGAAGGAATTTAGGGGACGTGGATTCTCCCTCTAACAATTAGTTTAATTCTTATCTTAACTCAATAATCTATATGCAAGCATTCCGCTAGAGAATGATTAAAGTATCTCTGGCTCAGCTGGCTCCAGATTTAAGCATGTGATCCAAGCGTTGGGTCGACGGTTCGGTACTTAATCTAATTATGAAGCCTGGTCTGAGTAGAATAATTTTTACAAAATCGCCATATATCCCTGCTTAGACAAGTAATACAGTTAAATACGCATTTTGGATGCATGTAAACTTTAATAAGGAAGCCTTTAACTACAGTTTAATCTGGCAAATTTGGGGTGACTAAAAGACCTTGGTTTCAAATGATTCTCGTTTATATGTTATGATGGATTTAGATTTTAGGTTTAAATTTGCGTCAGTTGATGGGTTTTACGTTTTACGTTGGGCTTTTCATTGTTCTGAGTATTTTTCATTAAAACATTATATTTTAAGGCTAAATCTATGTCGAAAATTAAAATGGAGTGGAAAGTTATTTTACTCTCCGCTTTCGCTGGGGCTTTCTTAACGGGTGTATCTCAATATTTACTTTTAAATGCTTCATATGATAATGATATAAAAAAAGCAAAATTATTGGTAAGGCAAGAGCTCCTTATGAAAGAGCTAGAAGAGCGTAAAAAAGCATATAAAGGTATAAGGAAAGCTGTCCTGGAGTTTCATAACGCCAGGTCTGAAAGAGATATGCTGGTTGCTGGAGTTAAAATAAATGCTCTTAAGCCATATTTTGAAAGGGTATATAGATCTCAAGCAAATGTTGAAGTTTGGCGGGAAAAAATGATGGAAAAAATTAAAAATAAGGATAAAGAAGCCTCTGACTATTTTTTTGAAGAGATGGAGGCGGCTTTTCATGCAGATTTAAAAAGAATTGAAAGTCAAATACTTGAATAACCTTTAATTAGCACATCCGTCAATTAAATTCCCTATGCTTCTGAACCCTGATTTTGAAGAAGTAAGCTAATGATCTAGCTTAAGGTGTTATTTTAATGGTGGATTTAACTTAAACCTGTAACTCTAAATTAAATGTAAAATGTGATTAGTAAAATACTGATTTATACCCCCTTAAATGAGCATGGCTTTTCATACTTCATTTCGACGGATTTTTGTTCACGATATTGACCGAGTAGCGAGATTCCTATTCCGGCCATGATAATAATTCCTCCAATAATTTGAGCAAAGTTTGGAATCTCTTGAAGGATAACGAACGCGAAGAAAGTGCCTGCTACGGGTGTGATGGCGGTAGCGATAGAGATGTCGGCAGAGCTGGCCCCTCCTTGGAGCCCTTTAAACCAGGTGATCTGCCCAAAAACAATAATGACCGCTCCATATACAAGCATCCACACCCAGAGGAATGGGGAAAGGAGGTCGTTAAAGTGGTTGGCTCCAAATACAGAGAGGACAATGACAGAGAAGAGGATCACACCCGCAAGCATGCGGAAAACTGAAAAGACGCCAATAGGGACGCGATCAAGCAGTTTCCGACTGACCTGAACGGCAATGACGCCTAAGAGTGTTGCTACAGCGGTTAAAATTTCTCCAGCTTTGGGGAGGGTTTCTAGGAATTGGTTCATTGCTGGATTTCCAAGATTCAGCATTTTCATGCTCATTGGATCTTCCATCGGAGGCTGATGTAGCACAAAAATTGCAATAACACCAACCGTTACCACAAGGGCACCCACTATTGAGAACCCTGTTGGCTTCTCCCGGAACATTAAAAAAGCAAATAAGAGTCCTAAGGGAGCATCTAAAGTTGCGATTAAAACGACATTAGTCACCTCTGTGATCATTAGAGCAATAAAAAAGAAAGCTGGGGCAAGAACACCAGACATCAAGATGAGCACAAACATGTAAAACCAGTCCTTGAAAGGGTACTGTTTTAAGATGCTGAGGCGCCAATCTTTCCTATAGATTATCAAAAGGGTGATACCCGCCAAGAGATTTCCTGCGAACAAGAGATTGCAAAAAGAGATGGGATTGTTTCCATTAATGAGATGATGGGCACCGAGATCCCCGATTTTCGCAACAACAGAGTTGGAAGCGGCAAAGATAAGAATCGAAATCCATAGCCAAAATCGGGTACTTTTTACGGTGTGCTGATTTTCCATTTTGAATCCCCTGAGTGCTATGGCAAGCTTAAGCGGATTTACCTCGCCCTTTGCCAACTACAACTTATCTGATAGTGAAGGTGGGTCATTTTAATCTGGATTAGTTTAGACTAAATCTCATAATCGGCTGCCTAAAAGCAGTTAAAATTAATCTATATATCCACGTCAGAGTGATTTTTCTGGTCAATGTTTTAGGCAATGTTGCACACTTTCCACTTGCGCTCAGTAAAATATTCGAATTTAGTTCGGAAAACATGATTGTGAATTCTGATTGGGCGGATGGATTTTATAGGCGTAATTTCATCTCTTATGCTGCATCGTCAAACAGTCAAGAGATGGATATTTTCTACGAGCTGAAAGTTTTATGAGTTAGTGACGCTAATGGATGTTCGACTGCCTAAGGTGGTAGATCTCTTCTCGGTGGATAGAGTGAGGTCTAGGGCTTGGAAGTCCATAACCACTTGATCGTTTTTCACTTCCTGCACTGTAACTGAGACACTGTAAATAATTCTTATTTTTGGACGGTTGAGCGCTATGGGTTAACCGGCTCGTTTTCTGCTAACACTCAAGATCAAGGTAAGTATTCTAAGCTGGGGAAGCTTGGTAATAAATGGTGCCTGTAGTCTCATCATGGTGAACATAAAGGTAGAGAGTATCGAGTTGTGAAAGGTGGGTGTTAGGTTCGCAGTGATTAGGGATTTCTTCCAGAGGAATGAATATATTTTACTCTTTTATCTCGAACCAACTTGGCTAGCTGGTTCTTCATGCTTCGTTTAACTTTCTTCTTCAGTCAATAGCCTTGGTAGTTTATACTCTGCTGGTGGGTAGCCAATGGTTACTTCGACTGTATCTTTGTGAAAGGAGTGCTAGATATCAAGCCGTTTCATCTATCGTTCGTTGTTCCAGACTTAGAAAAGGCAAGGGAGTTCTACGTAAATCTACTTGGCTGTACTGTAGGCCGAGATACAGGAGAATGGATTGATGTAATATTCTATGAGCATCAGATTACTATACATCAAGAAAAGGATGGAATGGTAGCCAAGCCTATAGATCACTTTGGCCCATTACTTGAGAAAAAACAGTGGAGTGAAGTATTAGCTTTACTCAAAGACAGTTCGATTCCATTTGTACTGGAACCACTAGTGAGAGGCAAGGACTCTGAAGATGAAGCTGGTAAATTTGTAGTTAAAGATCCGGCGGGCAATTTACTTGAGTTTAAGTACTACAATAATTTTTCAGGCACTGTAGCTGGTAATGATAAATAAAAAAGACAGATAGTAGCTATAGCTGTGTATTACTTAGCAAGTTAGTTCGACAATTCAGGCTTGATGCATCTTGCAGTCTAATCAAATTCAACCTATTTATCTTTACTGAAAATCAATTCTGGGGATTTCCCGATCGGGAAGCATTGTGAGCGATGCCTGGTGCCTGGTGCCTGGTGCCTGGCGGCGGAGTAGGTGACGGGCTTTTAGTGGGGAAGGTGGGCAATAGGCTTTTAAAGCTTGGGGGTCTCTTCAATTTATTCAGGGTGCTCGAATTTCATATTAAAGGATGTAAAGTTGGCTGGTTGATTTTTAATTTTTCTAAGTATTCTTTTTAGCTGTTAGTCTAGATGAATTGTACTTCTGTTTTGTAGGTGTCTAGGGGTATATATTTTCAATAGGGTTGCCAGATTCGGATTAAGATTGAAGAAATAACTGTACTAACTATGACAGCAGTCCAACTTCTTTAATTGTGGTTATTTATGCCTAGCTTATCAGCGATTAGGTAATCAAAGCTAAATCGACCAGGACCTGTAGTTATTAACCATACAAATAAAATAATATATAAAACCTGGGGTAGGTAAATAAACCAGCTTAGCCAATCCAATGGCCCTATGCCTTTGGGGATGACATGCTCAATTTCAACAGTGGTGATAGCAACAATCATTACGATAATTAGTATAATCGCAACAATTGAAGAAAAAAGCCCTGCTATTAATAGTAAGCCACCAAAAAATTCTACAGAAGCTAAAAATATAGCCATAAGTTCATGAAAGGGCACTCCTATTTCTTTCATTAAATTTATTAGGTCTGCATGTCTCTCAGGTACAAATAGCTTGTTATACCCAGATACTGAGAAGAATAACCCCAATGACACACGTGCTACCAAGATAGGTATCCATTCCCAATTATGAGCACCAACAAGTATTTTCTTCGTCAGTGGGGAATCTTGTGTGAACATAAGCGCCTTCTTCTATAGCTGTATTCTAACTGTCAGTTTTAATTTTAAATGCTTTGTATGATTTTAAAGTCTTCTTTGTAGTCGGTACCAAATATTGGAATATTTTTATTCTCACCTGTAGGTGTGTATATTTTAACGTCTTTTTTACTGAGAGCTGTCTGCAAGTAAGTAACCAGCTCAGTCATTAATGTTGTGTCGTTAATAAATTATTTTTATTTAGGTGTTAAGCATGGCTAAAATAGCTGGTGCAGACGCAAATTGCCTTACTCGTTATACACCGAATCGGCATGATTGCGCATATCCTAAATGCCAGCGACCTATCTTGACTGCGCACTCAATTTCGGAGGCGAAAGCTAGAGAGATATTAAAAAACACGACAAATGCAATACAATCCGCAATGCTTTCACCATCTTAGCCTATTCAAATGTCAGGGCAAATTAAATCGATGATTGACCTTTTCCGCGCCATATGAAGTGTTTGTGGTTAGGTAGCCCACAGAGCTCCTTATCCAATGGGAGCTTTGGTGCTATTTCTAATTTTTGCCGGGACTCACTCATGGTCAAGTGTGGAGATGGATCAGAATATCCTATAGCCCTTTTGAAATCGTGGTGAATAAAAAATCGGTAAGGAACAGGAAGCAGTGAGTGGCTATATCAAGGGAAGAGATTTTAATGGGGAGAAATGTACAAATGAAAAATGCCACCTAGCTTAATTCAAGAATTTATAAGAAGCTCGGACAAAAACAAGAGCAAAAAAGCATACTCTTTCTTCTTTAAATATTTGCCCCTTTAGCCTCCTCTTCTGTAGCCGAAATAATATTCCCAGCTGTTATTCTTTACCGTTTCGGTATTTTTTACCAATCTCTTTCTTTTCTACCGGTGCTCAAACTGCGGTGGGCATTCCTTGATGAGTTCACTTGGAAAGTGGCTTAAAGCCGGAAGGTAAGGTTGGGGCCTGGGTTGTGTTCTTTGTATAGTAGGTATGATAAATTTTGTAAATGTAAAGATGCATAATATAGAGCAGCTATTTTTGAATTAACTGTTAACCTCTTTAAGAGATCATAAATTGAATATTAAAATTCGTAATGAAAGTGGTGGAGATGCTGAGACAATCCACCGAGTTACAGTCCTAGCATTTCGGGATGCTCCACATACTAATCACACTGAGCAGCTTATTGTGGAGGGTCTTCGCAAGGCAGGTGCATTATCTTTATCTCTGGTGGCTGAGTCAGATGGAGAAATTGTAGGTCACGTTGCCATTTCACCAGTAAACATTTCTGATAACTCGACCAACTGGTTTGGACTTGGGCCGATTTCAGTACTACCTGAGTATCAAGGAAGGGGAGTTGGCTCGAAACTTATGGGGAAAGCTCTTGCAGACCTTAAAGAAAAGGGGGCAGAGGGTTGTGTAGTACTTGGGGATACTAATTATTATGGGCGCTTTGGCTTCAAGGTGATCGATGGATTGGTTTTGCCAGGGGTTCCAGCAGAGTACTTCCAGGCACTGTCATTTGGTAGCAATTTTCCGCAGGGAGAGGTTGTGTACCACGAGGCATTCTCGGTTCAAGGTTAAGAATCGGCTACACAGCGACTGACTTTCTACCGTTTTGCGGCTCTGGGCCGACGCGTGGCCTGAGTCAAGCACGGTTTATACACCGTTATTTGCTAGGGTTGTCTCTATAGAGATTATTAAGGCTCTTTTTTTTGGGCCTCCTTCCTTGGAGAATCTACTTTCAACGCTTCCCATTGCCTGCTTTCGCTCGTTTCCGATACGTACATAGATCTCTTCTTCGGTTGATAGTCTTGGCGATTTATATTCTTATTTGGCGGGTGCCTAGGTTTGCCATTCGAGTTTTCCTACAAAGTTGAATTTACGAGTCGTGAACCTCTACAGCCAAATCCGCGTAAGAAATCCACGATTATCAGCTCGATTAACCTTAGATCCGTGGCAACCACATTCCCATCGTAGCGGCAAAAATACCAATGGCCATAAACACAGTCAAAGGTATCAGGGTACTGACAAAAGCAATCTGAGTACCTTGTGCGGTTCCACGCTTTTGACAGTGAAAATACCATTCCAGCATGGCCAGCGGGAGGAGGTATTGGCCGAAGCCCAGTGCATACAGGAATGGCCCGGTAAAAGATTCCCAGTCGACTCCCCAGCCGCCGGTGAGCATTGCCCAGCCCATCAAGGCTACACGAAAGAACCACACCGCACTGGCAGCCATAAATAGGCGTAAGGCCCAGCGACGGTGCTCAGCAAAGCGTCTGGCCATCGCGGTACGCACCGCCAGAAAGGCAAACATCAAAATTAGTATGCCGTCCATGGTGATACTGATCTGTGATACCAGATTACCAATAGTGTGCCGCGTCCAGGTCATGTAGAGCCCCGCAACACTGGCGATGACGGCAGTCAGCAGATAGCTGCGTCCCAACCAGCGATGGAAGTTGGGGGCATGCCGTCGCACTGGAGGGATCAGCTGCAGGGGCCCACCGCCGATTACAATTGCGGCCAATAGCACGTGACTCACCGAAGCGAGATTACCCAGTGTATCTCCCTCGCGGAAGCCTGCCGGAAGGTGCAGTCCTTTCAAGCCGTGCACCCCCGATTCGGCAATGGGTGGGTAGAAGACGGCCAGGATATAGGCAAAGAAGATCGCATGGCCGATGGCCGCGATGCAGAACCAGGTTTTTACCGACAGGTAAACGGCCCGCCGGGTGTCGAATGATCGCGGCAGTGTTTGGCTGAGTACAGCGTCGTTCATGGGGTTTCTCCAGGCGTTTATGGTGCGTGCTTGGGCTGAATGTGCCTGCCGAGCATGTTCGGTTTTTTCAGGCACACGCACATCGGCCACAGGCAGGAATCGGGCCTCCCTCAAAAGGTGGAGATGCGCCTGCACCCGCCTCCCCCGAAAGCCCCATGACAGCTGGTTGCGCCTGGTTTAGCATGCGGAAATGAAATCGTCGTCCCTAAATACGCCTGCGCCGAATCCGCTCAACACCAGCTCGGAACTACCCACGCTGCCGGTGTGGCAGCCCTTCCGCGGGCCATTCGAACGCTGGCCGCACCTGACTGATCTGCTCATCGCCTTGCTCATGTTTTTGCTGACGCTACTGATGTGGTCGCGCGACGAGGCGCGGGAAGTGCTGGCCATGCAAAATCTGGGGGATGTTATTGCTTTCCAGTGTGCGTTCATTGGCTCCTTCGCTCTGTTGTGGCGTCGCACACACCCCTGGCAGGTACAGGCCGTTATTCTCGGCGCAACAATATTGCTGGAACTGGGTTTACCGGCGGATGGCATCGTTGCCATGGCGGTTTCGCTGTATAGCCTTGGCCGCTACGAGGCCAACACCCGAGCCAGCTTTATCGGAGTCATCGCAACGCTGGTTTTTGTGGCGTTTGATCAGGGGATTCCGGTTCAGCCAACTGCGGCAGGCACGGTAACGGTGATGCTGGTATGGGCGTTGTGGTATATCGGTCGCCGGCTGCGTTTTCGCGGCGAATATCTGCGCTTGTTGGAAGAGAGGGCCAAGTATTTGGAGCGCGAACGCAATGCCGAATCCGAGCGTGCGGTAGCGGCCGAGCGCTCCCGAATCGCCCGCGAGATGCATGATGTGGTGGCACATCAGGTGAGCCTTATGACCGTGCAAGCCGGTGCCGCCAGGGCCATCAGCCGCAATAACCCGCAAGCCGCCAGTGAGGCCATGGCTTCGGTGGAGGCTGCTGGCCGTCAGGCCATGACAGAAATGCGCCATTTACTTGGCGTACTGCGCCCGGCCAATAGCGACACCGCGCTCACGCCGCAACCGGGTCTCAATGATTTACCAGCTCTGATTGAAAAGGTCCGGCAGGTGTTAAGCGAGGTCGACTACGAAACCCACGGCGTGTTGGAGAATGTACCGACCAGCGTCGCTCTCACCGCCTATCGTATCGTTCAGGAATCTCTCACTAATGTCATCAAGCACGTTGGAGCCGCTGCGCGGGTTCAAGTGAGCCTGCGCGTAGACCATGAGACTCTAGTGATTCGTGTAGCCGATGATGGCAACACCACTGGCGACCAGCCCATGGTGGAAACAACTATTGACGAGCAGCCTGGCGGTGGGCACGGCATTGCAGGCATGCGCGAGCGCGCGGAATTGCTCGGCGGCCATCTGTATGCGGGCGCAGTAGATGGTGGTGGTTTTGAGGTATATGCACAACTACCCACAGGAATGGTGAAAACATAATGTTGCGAGTGATGGTGGTGGATGACCAGGCTTTGGTACGGTGTGGTTTTGCGCTGATCCTGAACAATGAGCCCGATATTGAGGTGGTCGCCGAGGCGGGTACCGGCATTGAGGCAGTTGAAGCCGCACGAGCGCATCAGCCGGATATTATCCTGATGGATATCCGCATGCCGGAGATGGACGGGTTGGAAGCCACGGCACGCATCCTGGAAGCTAGTGATGCAACTTGCCGTGTCATTATTTTGACCACGTTCGATCCCGATGAATACGTGTTTCGTGCGTTGAGGGCAGGGGCCAGTGGCTTTGTGCTCAAGGATATTCCCCCGGAGGCACTGGTGCAGGCAGTACGCACCGTAGCAGAGGGCGGTGCCATGCTTGCACCGGGCATCACCCAACGCCTGATCAGCCAATTCGCACAGAAATTGGGGGCAGGGCGCAACCTGTCAGAACGCCTGGAACGCCTCACTACCCGCGAGCGTGAGGTACTGGAGGCCATCGCCGCTGGCAAGAGCAATGCCGAGATTGCCGAGGCTCTGTTTATTGGCCCCGCCACTGTGAAAACCCACGTTTCCAGCTTGCTCTCCAAACTGGGGTTACGCGATCGTGCACAGGCGGTCGTGTTCGCTTACGAATGTGGCCTGGCCACCGTAGGGGAGCGCGATGTCGGTTTCTAGGTCAACACGCGCTTTGCAACGCAATGCACTGTATCGGCTTGCTGCCATCGGCGCAGTAATTCTGGGGCTGTTCCTCACCCTCGGAGCTCAAGGTCACTTTATAGCCGTTTGGCCACTGGTAACCAGCGACGGAATGGGTTTATCCCGTCGCTTGCTGTTGATATTGCCCGGCATGATGCTTGCCGGCACCGCGGTGTTGAACTTCCTGCTCTGCAAACCACTCTGGCAAGAACGTGGTTACGGCCTTAACGTTACACTTGCGGGCAATCTGCTTGCTATGAGCTATTTGCTCTACCTGTTGTTACGCGGCGTACCTAATCACCCTATTGGCGTTTTCCTCGCATTGGAGATGTCTTTTGTACTGCTGCTCGTAGTAACAAGGGCGGGACTGGTCTGGCCTGCGGTAGCAGAAGCGCCGGTTGAGAAGGGCATGCAGTAATGTATACGCTCGGGGATTGCACTAGCTACCCGGCACCTTAAACCCCAAGCTTGTTATTAACTTGCTAGCTTCATTCTGAAGTCAGACAAATCGATTTCTCTTTGTACTTTTGAAGCCCTGACCGGGTCGTTTTTGGAAAACAACTTCACCCGTCAAAATGATTTTGATCACCACCAAAACTTTCAAAGTAAAACACCTGTCCGCTAGTATTATCACGAAGTGACTCGAAAAGAATCTTCCCGGTAAGTGCATTGCTTTTTCTCTGAAGCTCGATCGATAGCTTCCCGCATAAACTTTGCTGAAACAAAATTTACCTGCTTGATGATTAATGTTTAGACCAGCAGATCCTTGTTCAGGGTTCTATCAAAATCTTTCCCTAAATATGTATACCCGTTAAAGAAGGCTTCTTGATCCATTGTATATTTTTGTGTGATCAGGGTGATGAGCTTTGTAATTAGGGAGTAGCATGATATATAGATGTTAATTTTGAGTTAACAGATATGTGCCTTAGGTAAATTACGAGTATGGGTTTAAGAGCGACTCTTTATCAGATCACGAAGGAACAATATCGAGAGACCGGTCAAGGTAAGAGCTATGTAGATGGAATAGATGAGTCTGTTACGCCGCTATCACTTGATAGGTCTTGGGGCTGCATCAGTTATCTGATAACCCAAGATGAAAATGCATCATTTCTAAATACCGGCAGGCAATGTGAAGATGTGTGTGAACATTGTGAAGCTCACTCACCTGAAGCTATCAGTGAGCTTGCAATGTATTTAGACGAATGTGAGTCGTCAGCGATTATGCAGCGTTATGATTCACACACTTTGCGGCACTTAGGTGTATATGAAGCTGATTACCCCAAAATAGATATTAGTAACTACCTAGTTCAGTTTACCGATTTTGTTCGGTCCGCAAAAAACGTGGGTAACGGAATATTGGTGGTAATATGCTAGCAGAACACAACAAATTTATCTTAGTGTCTTTTGTTACTAAGCTTCATTTTTGGGTGGTCACGCCATAGTACCTCAAACTACATTTCATAACAAAAGGTCTATATAACCACGTCAAATGATCCATGGAGAGTAGATGAAATCATTCCTCATTAATCTAATCGGCTTAGTTGGATCGTGGTATTTGATTGATCTTGCTTCCAAGAAGCCGCTTAATTCTACTTTTGCCCCGTTTGTATTTGCAGCTTTTTTAATATCCAGTTTGCTATGGTTTATTGTGAGGTTTGGAGTGACTCAGCGCTCTGGCTTTGCTGGTGACTCCGGAGGTGGTGATTCTGGTGGCTTTAGTGGGGAGTGGTGATGGTGGTTGTTAAATCAATTAACAAGCCTATATTGTGCGTCGCTATCGAAGTCGGAGTGTTCAGCCACAGCAAATATGAACGTTATGTATCAATAGTAGAGAATTATGAGTACTCATAAATTTGTTTGTTATGAATGTTTGCAAGCACTCAAGTGAGATCTAACAGATAATTCAATGGTTTGTGTCCCTCATGTCGCGCTGAGTGCGTGTATCTTGGAATGAAAATACCCATTCTCCAAAATCCAAACCATAAAAAATGAGAAGAGCTTAGGGTTCAATTCCTGAGTATGATTTTTAAAAGGCGGGTGTACTCGACCTTCGGCGGGTCCATGCTTTGGTTATATTTTTAGGTGAATTGTGATAGAGGTAATAATTTCAAATTTTCGGTATTTTTTATATAAACCAAGTTATTTGCAATCCTTTGTACGTTTGCCATGTTTTGTAAATCAAACGGAAGTTATGCCAAGTATCAAGTCAATATATTTGTTCTCTTAATTCGGTTCGTGGTGGCAACTCTCCCTCTTGGGTGGATGTTGCTTTGGCTCAATTACTCTGAGTCTGGCAGAAATGGGGAGCCAGGATTATCATTATTTTTTTATTAACTGGTATAAAATATAACAAGAAAAGGAAAAATGACAGATAAATAGGCACTTGCTTTTGACGTAGTGTATTTTAATTGGTACCTACATCTAACCTAAAATAGACTGTGGAGCAGACCTTTAACGTTTGTGTGCAGTAACTCGAAACGAGCTATGCAGTCTATCGAACCAATAGTTGAATACATAGGTATATATCACGATGTAAATCACCATGACTATCTCAAGCATAAATGCTTCTAGGATAGTCAGATTAAAGCTCCAGGCGATTACTGGCAACGTCAGTACCAACATACCCCCCTCAAACAATAACGCATGTATGGCTCTAACGATAAATGTCTTTTCTGGGTTTTTACGTATATTCAATAAGTACCAGTCAAAGGCGTGATTGAAAATCATATTCCAGACCAACGCAAATAGTGATAGTCCAACAGCAATTGCGAGCGACTGGTGTACCTCCAAATCAAATATTGGAACCACTAGTAGGCCACCCGTGAGCAGCAGAAAAAACTCGTAGGAAATTGCTTGTACTAAACGATTCTTCAATGAATAAGTCATCAACCATACTCACTCTGCTTGAGAAAATGTGCTTGAATGATATATAGTTAAGTTAGATGGAAAAAGTTAGATACCATACGTTAAACAGATAGATTGAATGAATGGCAGTTTCTATTGAACAACTGGAAGCATTTGTAGCTACTGAGCAGGCTGGCTCGTTCTCAGCGGCTGCACGTAAATGTGGAAAGGCACAGTCGGTAATCAGCTCACTGGTATCGAACCTTGAGGTTGACTTGGGAGTCAATCTATTTGATCGAAGTCAACGATACCCGCGATTGACGGACGCTGGTGAGTCACTGCTGGAACGCGCACGGAATCTTATCGAGCAACGTGAGCGATTGATGGCGATCGCACAGGGGTTGTCTCTGGATGTCGAGGCCCGGTTGACGTTGGCTATTGCCCAGCATGTTCGTATTAAAAACCTGGGTGGACTCTTTCAAGAGTTTGAGACCAAATATCCGAATGTTCAAATTACGCTCAGAGCGGGAAGTGTTCAGGATGTACAGACCTGGGTTGAAGGGGATATAGCCCAACTCGGGATTATCACACAACTGGATGAAGTGCCCGCTGGATGCGATTTCAGAGCCCTGGGCCATCTGAAGCTTACAGGCATCGCCTGCGTTGATCACCCGATTGCGAGACTCACTGAAGTTACCTGGGAAGACCTGAAACAATACCGACAAATCTTATTGCAGGAGTTTGAGATATCCAGCCAAACTCGCTGGCTGGTGTCTCCCGACGTGTGGAGTGTGTCACGGGTTGATGATGCACTTGACCTTGTCGAGGCCAATTTGGGCTGGGCAGTATTACCACTACACGTGGTTGCGAAGGGGATAGCGGCGAAAAAACTGATACAGCTCCCCCTAGTGTTTGAGCAGGAAAAGGAGCTGTCACACGGCGTAGATATCATTTGGTCCAGTAAGCGGCCACTGGGCCCCGCCGCTACTGATCTGATGAAGCGGCTGAGCACAGAGGACGCAATACTGAATAAGGACCAGGCGCTATGAAGCGTTTGATAGTTCTCGTGCAAAATCAGTGATGGTTGCTTCCGGTTTGCCTAACACCTGCCAGGCTTTTTGACTTACCGGTTGCTCCTTAAGTTGTTCTACATAAGTCAGCATATGTTCCATGAATACTGCCTGCTCCTCGGGCAGTCCCATTTCTGCAATGGCCGCGATAGGGTAGACGGCAATTTCTGTTCCTGGAGAATATGCCTCAACAAACGTTCTGGCCGCCTCTGGTAAAGACATACCTTCTGTACCCTGAACTGAAAAACTCTGGTTGTAGGCCATCTCATTCCCGATAGCATTACCGATCATCTCTGCCAGATCTGTTGTGTTGGTGTAGTAGATAGGGTGGACATGATCGCCGATGATAGAAAATTGACCGTTCTCTATAAATGTGGGGAAAGAGTCCAGGAAGAACGAGCAGAAGAAGAAGGTAAAATCCATACCCGAACTTTTAATGGCCTCTATCCCTGGCTTACGGATTACATTGGTCTTGTATTCAAGCCCCTTGTCCGCAAACTCTGGGTGGAGATAATCAATACCAGCAATCTGCATAATGTGCTGCACACCAGTGACCTTTGCAGCCTCCACGATATTAATCACACCTTCACGCTCACTATGAAAGGGTAAGGTCGGGTCGAGTGACGTGGTATTCAGGGTGATATAAAGTGTTTTGGTATCAACCAGTGCAGACACCAGGCTTTCTTTATCCGATACATCTGCTTCGACAAGCTGGATACCCTCTGGAAGGATAGTTCGAGCGCTAACCGCGTCCCTTACGAGCGCAGTTACCTGGACACCTTTAGCGTCTAGTTTTCGTGCTACCTGACGACCTAAATGGCCTGTGGCACCAATAATCGTAATAGTTTTCTGCATGATTCAACCTTTAAAGCAATGAATGGGATAGACCGTACTTTGCCCAAGTTCTAAAAAATCCTACAGTTATGTACCATCTATCAAACAGATACTACGGAAGTTTTCACTGCATAAACGTATCTAAGCGACCGACACGTTGTAGGGCGTAATTGACTTAAAGTGGGCCATGACTGACGATTCTTCAGTCTAATTACTGAAATATCGTCTGCATCAAATTTGTAGTTTGTGATATCGACGACTGATCATATGATCATCTAATTTAGGTGGCGGGTGTCATCGGGTATTGGTATTCAGTTTAGTTTGCTAATCCATTTATTATTAATGTGTAGCAAGTATTCCAAGTGTAAGAAAAAACGTGACACTTAGTGCAGTGCCAAATGAGATCCAAGAAATGAGCTTGTGCTATGAATCTACTAGCACGTTTCACAACACCGAAGGAGTTAGGGTTTAGATTGTTATCTAATCCATTTTTTAAATGGCCGCCAACTATAATTGATCATTACTTATAGATATTATAATAAAGTAAAAAGATAATCTTGCTGACACTAGGTTTTTAATCATCTAGCCTATATGCGATAGATCAATGCCGATTTCATGGTCATTGATAGCGGGACCACGGAAAATAGCTGCATCAAAATAGTAATTGCCAAGGAGTGCAATTCTATTATCTTTTTATTTTATAAGGCTATTAGCTTTGTTAAATCTATGATTTTTTCAAAAGATTTTATTTTGCTGCATTCTTTGAATATATTATTACACTTGTTGGCTTCGGGAGTGGGGAATATGTTAAAAAATTTATTCTTTACTTCTTCAAGTGATAAAGGATTGTTGGCTGAGCCTTTAAAGTCAATAACTTCCTTGTCATAGCAGCTTCCATCAAGTAGTACAACTTTAACGTTGGCGCCAAAACAATTGTCCGTATAATCTGGATTTTGATACAAATAAATAGAGTCCATGATAGATAATATTTTTTCATCTTTAAATAATTTTTCATCATACTTTATGGAGGTAGGAGAGCCGCAAGTGAAAGTAAGAGCTACAACATAGTATATAGATAGTTGGGCGCTTAGTGAGTCAGTTATGTTTTTGTTAGAGCAGTGATCGATTGTAAACTTGCTAACTCCAATTTTTATACTACGTATAGAGTTAACATTTATAGGGTGTGCATTAATCAGGTATTCCACTGCTTCTACAGCACCATGAAGAGCGTTGCAACAGTTGTATTTCTTTATTGCTGTTTCCATGAGCAAAAATTTCTGCCCAAGATGATTTAATATGATATTAAAATTTCGCTCCTTGCTAAAATTGCAAATTCCATGTTTTCCTTCGATGACTGTATGAGGCGCTGTTATATTTATGGAGGCATAATACGCAGATTCAATACCAGCGCCAACTGCTACTGAACATAACATCCTCTTAACACTACCACCATGATCAGCCCACTCCTGTACCCCTCCACTATAAGAAGCGGCAATACAAAATGCATTTAGAAGCTGTTCCTCATTTAATCTCATGAGCAAACCAGCAGTAATGGAGCTCGCCAATGGCCCGACAACTGTAGGGTTGTAAAAGCCATAAAAATTGTCATCCCTGAATGCAGTTCCGAGGCGAACAAAAATCTCCAGCCCAATGCAGTAGCTATAGAATACATCAGCGCCACTAGCATTATATTCTTCACCTATAGCTAGGGCTGTTGATAGAATAATGGTGGAAGGGTGAACGATAGCAATCATTGATGTCTCATCAAACTCAGTTTGATTTGCTAGGATGGAATTTATTTTTGCGGAAATTACTGCGAAAGATTTTTTGTTGAAGCCAATTATAGAGGCTTTATTTGAGTTTTGAATTAATTTCTTTCTCTCGTATAAAGATATGATATCTTTGGGTATGTTAAATGTTGAGCCTGCCAGCATTAGCCCTATACTATTAAGTAATAATTTCAATGTGTGAGACTCTACTTCTTTTGGAAAATCTCTATCTGTATATTTTTTAATTGAGAAATTAACAAGCTCCTCTGAAATTTTACAATCTAAGTCTTCTGGATTCATAACATAACCCCTTTTAATGTTAAGAGTAAAAAGTAAATTGCTACCAATGGTTATCTAACTGGGTGAGATGAAGTCAAATATCATTTGGTATCATCAGCCTTTCAGCCTGGCGAGGACCTGCTGCAATACCACTGCTCAGACTCAAAGGCTGGGGCTAGGTTCCCATGAACCGCTTTAGGGGGAACCCATGAGCCTTCAAAGTATGTATTACTCCATTTGGCAAGTTCCTGAAGGATTGGCAAGACGTCCTTGCCTTTTTGTGTTAGCAAGTACTTATATCGCTTAGGTTTTGACTGATATTGTTCTTTTACCAACATTTCCTCTGTTTCTAGCATCTTTAATCTCTCTACTAGTCTATTTGTTGGTATTTTCTCAGGTGAATCAGCAAGTTCGTTATAGGTTTCTTTACTACATAGTAAGTCTCTTAGAATAACTAGCGCCCATTTATCGCCAAATACATCCAGTCCATTCAAGATAGGGCAATCGGAACGGATAAGTTGATCGTCAGGGCTCGTACACGCACACTTATACATAAAAAATGAAATGGTAGACTAGTGACTACAATTTCGTAAGTAATGGTAGAAATTCATGCCCAAAATATCCGGAGAGTGTTTGTACCGTTTTATTAGTTATAATTGCTCCGAAGAGCCTATAGTGGCGGGGCTCTGTCAATGTACTGATTGTCAGAAAGTTAGTGGGGCTGGAAACATTGCCGATATTGCTGCTCCTCACGGAATTCAATCATCAGCGGTGATCTTGCGTTTCATGAGAAGCAGGCGGATAGTAGAAATACAGTAAGGAGGGTTTTTTGTCCTCGCTGTGGTTCGCATAATTATGCAGAAAACCGTGGTATATCGTGGTTAGAATTTGTCCATGCCGGAAGTCTTCATGATTTGGAGCAATTCAACCCTACGATGATCGTATATGAAAGTAGCGGTGAACCTTGGGATTATATGGACCCAGATTTACAAAAGATTGAAAAAGTGCCAAAGATGTGATTGTAGCCACTGGGGCCAGAGGCCTACAAGACAGTTCGAGCTATGTCTAGTGGGTGCTTATTATATTCCTGCTTGTTTGAGATTGTTATTAAGCGACGTTTTATACAACGTTTGAAGATTTGTATTTCTACGAGTAAGTCTGCATAAGATGTCATAAATGAATTACCCCACGAGAGAATCAGCCAATGAGAAATTTAGCCCTATTGATATTTCAAACTCTTGACGGTGTAATGCAAGCACCCAGTATGCCCGAGGAAGATTTTTCAGGCGGCTTCCGTCATGGAGGTTGGGCAAAGGATTGTTGGAATGATGTTATGGAACAAGTTATAAAGGAGGCAATGTCGGAACAGTATGACCTGCTATTAGGCCGTAATACATATAATTTATTTGCCTCAAATTTTGCCAGTGCTGAACCTGATAATCCAGTAGCAGACAAACTAAATATGGCAAAAAAATATGTGGTGACATCAGGTACTGATAACCTAGCATGGAATAATTCCTTCAAACTAAAGGGCTCTAATGCAGCTGTAGAGGTCGCAAAAATTAAAGAAATAGATGGGCCCCTGTTACAGGTTCACGGTAGTTGGCAATTAGTGCAGTTACTTCTTAAGCATAACTTGGTAGATGAGCTTAGACTTTGGACCTTTCCAGTAGTTGTTGGCGAAGGAAAACGCTTATTTGAAAATGGTGAAATTTGGTCGAAATACAAACTTATAAAATTTGCGACGTGTCCTTCAGGAGCCTTTATGCACTTCTATCAACCATTAGATTGCAGTGCAGTATGAAATTATACTTCGATAGACACTCACTCGTATGGTCTCTGATGCAAGGCAATATATTTCTTTTAGTATTGAGTAATTTTCGCGGTTAACGCAAAAGAAAATCCACAGAGTGACCAGTGATGCAAATGGCACTCGACAAGATTAAAGAGCATATTGAGCTATTTGCAAACCAGACACAAAATGATGGTTTAATCGACGATGAAAATTTTAGGTAGAATACTTCATAGCATATCTCATCTGAATAGATTGTTGAATTGCAGAAATCAGATTGGTTAAATCGATCAAGATTTACACAGTGAGTTGTCTGAAACCCCAATCGACTTCATCCCTTTAGGTTAAAAGGCATAACCGGTCAATACATCAGCCGGTAAACAATGCAGTTACTGACTTAGGTGTTTGTGCGATATCTGTATCTTACAGTCTAATACAGTTTTATCTTCTATAGACAAGACTCAGCTGGAGTTTCCTTCCTTAAAGAGTTTGTTCTTAACACACGTCCAGTGTCTACTTCTTGTTCTTTTTTACGCTCACAATTTGCTAATTTTGCAGGATCGTCTTTCGGCTCTGTGTACTTCAATATATCGTTTGAAAAGCGCCTTTGGTCTGAGCTCCCCAATGGTGGAGCAGCGCGAAGGAGAAGAAAGTCAGGTATAAACCTCGGTTAACGGCCTAGTCTATATGGCATTGAAGCCTTGGATCTATCGCTGGCCTGTGCCCAACCTCGTGCGTCATTATCAGATACGTTGAGCGCGGGCTCACACCGGGTGAGGGGCTGGGGAGAGGTTTAGCTGCCAAATAATCGTGACACGTCAGAGAATCTTATAAATCTCATATCTCTGCTTGGGGTAATATTTCTAGAATAAACGAAAGACCGTTACTATAAGGGGTGCTACTGGAGCAAAAATAAAGAATATGGGCATCTTGCAGCACATTTTGAATACATCTCTGTAGACTTGCAGTCGGGAGTTTGCGTTATAAGGCTTTGCATGGGGCCTATTCAGCCAAACCAGCTATTCACTAAGCCCAATAATACGATCAGTATCAACGTGCATCTTTATTTCGCAATACTATTGAGTAACCCTTTAATCGGCGCATCTACACTGGTGACTTGGTGATTAATTTATCGTAGTCTTGACTGACAACTGATTAGCACCAAATTCACTCTGAGCTAATCAGAAGTTCCCCAGGATTTGAAATGGAACTATTGCCAAACGAAACTGTGACACATAATAATTAAGGCGGTGACAATCCTATGTTAAGTTTTGAATTTAATACTACAAAATCGATTATAAACGGCCCTGGCGGGTTAAATAAAATTAGTGAGATATGTGACCAACTAAATATAACTAAGTTGTTAGTGGTCACTGATCAAGGTATTGTAAATTGTGGTTTGGTTGAGAAACTGAAGGAGCAATTACATAGTAAATTCGCGACCATTATCTTTGATGGAGTTAGTGCTGATCCTAAAGAGCAGATCGTATTGTCGGCAGTAGCCTTAGCAAAGCAGTATAATGTTGATGGTGTAATTGGATTTGGTGGTGGCAGTTCAATGGATACCGCTAAAGTTGTTGCTGTAATGATGGATTCTCACCAACCTCTAGAACAGCTATATGGGCTTGAACGAGTTCAAGGAGGTCGCGTACCTTTGGTTTTAATACCTACCACTGCTGGCACAGGTTCAGAAGTAACACCCATCGCGGTTTTAACAACAGGGGAAACCACCAAGGATGGCATCGTCGCTAAACAATTATTACCAGATGTTGCCTTATTAGATGCACAATTAACTCTAGGGTTACCAGCTCATGTGACTGCTGCAACTGGCATTGATGCTATGGTGCATGCCATAGAGGCATATACGTCTAAGCATAAAAAAAATGCCTATTCAGATATGCTAGCTAAGCAAGCGTTGTTATTGCTATCAAGAAATATAGAACAGGCCACACATCATGGCGAGGACATAGAAGCAAGACAAAATATGTTATTGGGTGCCTGCCTTGCAGGTCAGGCTTTCGCCAATGCACCAGTTGCCGCTGTACATGCTCTAGCTTACCCATTAGGGGGACATTTTCATGTACCTCATGGATTAGGTAACTCGTTAGTATTACCACATGTAATGCGCTTTAATCAGAGTGATACAGCCAAGCTCTATAGTGAATTGGCGCCATATATTTGTGAACACATAAATACGTCTCAATCAGATCAAAAAGTGTGTTCTGATCTCATTGCCTTTATTGAGCGGCTAATTGAACGATTAAAATTACCCCGGACCTTAAAGCAATTAGATATTGGCGAGCACCATTTAGAGATGCTCGCCACTGATGCAATGCTACAAACTCGCTTATTAATCAATAATCCGAAACCGCTGTCTCATGATGATGCACTCTTGATTTATCAGGCTGCTTATGAGGAGGCTTTGTGAGTAAGCAGGCTGTGTTACGTACAGATTATTTTTATTTTGAAGAGTTAACTACCAGATGGATGGATAATGATGTGTATGGGCATGTAAATAATGTAGTTTACTATTCCTATTTTGACACCATTGTGAACAGCTTTTTGATTAATAAGGCTGAATTAGATATTAAAACCAGTGAGAACATTGGTTACATAGTCAAATCTGATTGTAATTATTTGGCCGGTATTTCTTACCCTGAAAAAATCCTTGGTGCTTTTAGGGTTAATAGAATAGGCAATTCTTCGGTGGAATATGGTGTTGCGATTTTTAAAGAAAATCAAGAAAATGCATGTGCGCATGGCTCTATGACGCATGTCTTTGTTAATCGCCATACCGAACAGCCGACAAAAATTTCTGGTCAATTGCTCAAGGCATTACAAAGTGCATCATTTGGTGCTGGTTAACTTTTTAGTCGATAGGGTTGAGGTTATACTTTTTAATTGGTTGGCGTCCAGGATTACTCTTTACGTTGATGACCTATTTTCGTTCAGCCGGTTATTAAGATGAATGGGAAAAGGTAACTGATAAAAATAGAGTATACAGATTGCAGTAACGCTCACTATTTATTGAACTCAGTTGATCGTCCCAGCTAGTGTTGGTTTTTCACTTATAGAGGGGGCTGCTTTCTGATACATATGAAGGTAACTATAGAGCTGCGACTTGGCTATCTTTGAGATAGTGTGCCCTCAGAGATACCACTATGAGGATAATGGGGAGGAGGTTTGGATGGGGCCTCTCCATCGTGAATCTACTCCCACAGCCTTTCAGTGCCTATTTTTTGTTTTACTTTGATACGCGTATAGATCTTTTCACGATAGGCGGGAAGAGATTTAGGGGCGCGGATGCTATCTTTACTTGATTGACTTTCACTACCAGTACAGTGACCGAGACATTTGTTCCAATTCTTAGGTTTTCGCCTATTCGGCGCTTTAGGATCAACATGTTTTCTTCCTATCGATACTCAAGCCTTGGGTGAGTATTCCTTGGTAGGGAAACTTTGTAAGTGATGATTGTTGGAAGAGTGGTGTGGGGCGCTGGAGTGGTGAGCGCAGAATAGAAATAGGCTACCAAGCTTAGAGAATAGCTTCCAGCTGATGACTTTTTATATTATCAGGTTGACGAGCTTTGGAATTATTTTGGAATTATAGAGAAGCGTGATATATAGATGTTGCTTTTGAATTAATTGTTAGGCGCATAGGAGATACAATTGACTGAAATAGCGAATGGTTCCTGTAACTGCGGATCAGTAAATTTCAGAATCCATATGATTCCAGACGAAGTATATATATGTCATTGCTCCATTTGTCGTAAGGCTACAGGCGGGGGCGGAATAGCCGTAACGGTGATTCCTAATGAAAGTTTTGAGTGGGTTTCTGGTCAAGACCATATAAAAACATGGATGAAGCCAAATCATGATTGGCAAACAAGTTTTTGCTTAGAATGTGGATCATCCTTACCCGGGAAGAACGATGAAAAGGCTACCTATGTTCCTGTTAGCTTACTTGATACCGGCTTTGAAAGGCTGAAAGTAAAGCAGCATTTATTTTTGGATTCAAAAGCAGTTTGGGAAGAAATTTGTGAAAAATGTTGCACCCAACAAGGTGGTTAGGTTTATTTCGAGGACTGTGTAGAACGTTCAGAGAAGCCTGCGGTAACACTACTCTTTCCTCAAAAGATATAGAGCGTGGAAACTACAGATATATAGAGATACTGCTCTATTTCTTTCTTTGAACACTTGTATCAACTAAAGATGATATCTTGACCCTCTGTATCGTCGGGCTGATGGGCTTTGGATTTATAGAAAAGCGTGATATATAGGTGATGCTTTTGAACTAACTATTGTGTCCTTTACGATTCAGAAATAAAAGGGAATTATTCATGAACAAACTGGGTACCTTTACTCTTTTTCTAATGCTCGGCATTTCTGTTTGTGCTGGGGCGAAAACTACTACTTCAATTAATCTTGAAAATGTAGTTAAGGCTGTAAATGAAGCACAAAATAAAGCAATGCTTGCGACTGCATCTATCAATGATTTGGATAAGTTGTTTGACATGTATACAGATGACTTTGTCTATGTACATAAAGTTTATGGTGGAACCTACACAAGAAAAGAGCTCTACGGCAATGCCGCTAAATATATTACTACCAAACACTACAAGCTTACTGAAGGTAGGTATAAAATTTTGAGGGTTTTACCTGGATTTGGTGCCGCAGCTGTAGAGAGGCTTGAGGTTGCTAGCGGGAATATTCATTTGTCAGTTTTTGAGTTTGAAGGTAATAAGATTTCTAAGATTATTGAGTATTGGGAATGATGGTGAACCTGTTGCTATCCTCAATGTAACGAGTCGTTCAAGGGGAGGAATATTACTACTCACCGGTTGTGCTGATCATTACGCACCCATTTTCATAAAAAAGGTGAATAGCATTTCCACCCCTGATTTCTGGATTAGTGCGAGAGTCGGAACTCGATATATCGGGCTGACTATGAAGGCTTGATCTCTATATAGAATTCGGATGCGGTCTACTTCCTTTGAAAATTTGTCCATAAGCCCTCCATTGTCTACTTTTTGTCCTCATTCAATGCACACATAGATCTCTTTTCGATGTGCGAGGAGGGATTTAGGGGTGTGAATGCATATCTTTACTTGATTGTTTGTCTCCTTCGGCACTATGGGGGGATACATTCGTACCAATTCTTAAGTTTTCGCTGGTTCGGTACTATAGGGTTAACATGTTTGTTTCCTATTGATACTCAAGCTATGGGTGGGCATTCCTTAGTGGCGAAGATTGGTAAGTGATGTCTGTATAAGAATGGAGAGCGCGGCAACGGTGGGGACAGAATAGGAATATGCAGCGCTAGATTCCTATAAGTAGCAGCCCCCATGGTGTTTTGTTTGACTCTCCTCTTCAGCCAGTACCTCTAGCGGTTTATACTTCTAACTTAGTGGGCGTACAGGGTTACACCTACTAGTGATGTTAAATTCAAAGGAGTGTTCAAGTAGATAATGGAACAATTTAAGATACTCACGGATTTGAGAGACTATATTAAGAAGCTCGCGGAGAATGAAGGAACAGTTTTTGGACGCCCGATACCTGAAGGTGCGAGCCCTGTATTTTATCGGCAGCAAGATGTTCCAAAGGGAAGAGAGCTAATACAAGGTATACAAGTTTGTGATTATTGCTTTAGTCCATGTAAGGCATGGGTGATTCCTCATAATCAGATGGGGCTCAGTTTTTCAGCGAACTGGCAGCACCTAAAGTCAATATATAAGCTGAAAGCATCTAAAAACCCTGGGAAAAATGTCGACGTATTTTGGGTTTTGGAGAAGTCAGATTTGCCGCCTGATCTGAAATTTGTGCAAGATCAGAAAGATAATAGACACTACTTTCTAACCATTACAAGGAGAATGACGGTTTCTCAACTAGTCCAAAAGCTCCAGATGGTTGCTGATCGTATGAGTGTAATAAGAGATGGTACGAAGGTGATAGGATGATTAATTATAAGTTGCCCGAGGAGAAAGAGTTTCTTTTGCATTATGCAGAGTTACTCAATGATAAAAAAAGCCTTGAGATTATCAATTCGGGATCTTTGGCTAATAAAGAAGAGGCCATTCACTTCGCTGAGTTTTTCTGGAGAACTGTTAGCGAGTCTAACAAGCAAGATGAAAAACAAGGTGAGAGCAGTGAATATATCCTTGAGAAAATCATCATTACGTTGATGGCCTATTTTCGTTCAGCCGGTTATGAAGATGAATGGGAAGAGGTAACTGATAAAAATTAGTGTAAAAAGATTGCAGCAATGCTAACTATGTCTTGAACTCAGCTGATCCTCCTAATTAGTGTTGATTTTTCAGTTATAGAGGGTGGGGGCTGCTTTTTGATACATGTGAAGGTAACTGTAGGACAGCGACATTGTCTATCTTTGAAATAGTGTGCCCTCAGATATACCACTATGACGATGAAAAAGGGTAGGAGGTTTGGGTGGGGCTGCCTCCATTGTGAATCTGCTCCCACCGCCTTTCATTACCTACTTTTTGTTCTCTTTTGATAGACATAATAGTATCGCTCCAACAGCAAATATGCCCCTCGATGAATTCAAGGGGCTACTTTCAAAACTGGCATTGAAATGTCAGAAGGTATTCAAAAAGCAGATTGCGTTATGAAACATATAAAAGAAATGAACTCATCACTATGTGATTGGGAAGCCCGGATAATACTTGAAGCAATAACTCATGAAGCTGAGCGTTTAAAGTCTATTTGTGAAACATCTGAAGATGAGGATGAAGTGGCAGATGCCGGGAATGACTATCTAGAAGTTTTTGGCCTCAAGGAACGTTTAGAAAATCAAGCAATAGAAGTTTTTGGTCAACAAATTACCAATTTTAGTAGGGAGCCACTTTAGCTCTAACAAGTTATTGTGCTGATGTGTTGCCCTCAATGTTGCTTATCCGAGCAAGCATTAGCAAAACTCAATCCTAACTATTTGGTTACGGCTCAGCAAAGAGCTAGATTTGTTAACTAAAGGAAGGAGGATCGTCTGGAGTCTCCTTCCTTGGAGAACCTTCCCTCAACACCTTCCATTGCTTACTTTTCGTTCTCTCTCGATACGCACATAGATCTCTTCACGATGGATGGGGAGGGATTTGGGGGCGCGGATGCCCATCTTTACTTGATTTCCCTTCACTTCCAACACTGTGATCGAGACATTCGTTCCAATTCTTAGGTTTTCGCCTGTTCGGCGCTTTAGGATCAACATGTTTTCTTCCTACCGATACTCAAACTGTGGGTGGGCATTCCTTGGTGGGGAAGCTTTGTCAGTGATACTTGGTGGAAGAGTGGGGTGGGGCGCGGGGGCGGTGGGCGGAGAATAGGAAAAGGCGGGCGCTAGGCTCCCAGAGCTTGAGGAATCGCTCCAAGCTGCTGATTGTGCTCCACTTTATTGAAGACGAGCGGGTTTCTAGCGTAGTATGCATACAGCCATCTTGATACTCGGTTTATCAATTTGGTTAGCTGGCCCCTGGTGTTGCAGCACCTTGGGTCAGCGCCTTCTCTCTACTCTTAATTCACCTTGTGGTTCTCTTGTTGATAGTGTGGACGCTTCAGAAATTTGAGGATCTTGGTAGAGGGCAGCGACCGTAGAAATTTGCTTGATTACAACCCGCCATGCAGATAGATATCTGTTAATTTTACTCAGCCGTGACACTGAATAAAACTTAATATATTCCAATAAGAAAATTTATGCGCCTATATTTCTCTAATCTTCTGTGCTGAAAGGCTGTTTTCCTTAATTGCTCATTGTGCTCCCGTATTTGGTGCTGGTTAACGCTTTAGTAGATAGGGTTGGGATTATATTTTGTAATTGATGGGTGCCCAGTATCGGTCTTTATGCTGATGGCCTATTTTCGTTCAGCCGGCTATGAAGATGAATGGGAAAAGGTAACTGATAAAAGTTAGTGTAAACAGATTGCAGCAACGCTAGCTATATAGTGAACTCAGCTGATCATTCCAACTAGTGTTGATTTTTTACTTATAGAGTCTGAGAAGCTGCATTCTGATTCGTGTGGAGATAGTGTGCTCTCAAAGATGCCACTATGACGATAAAAAAGGGGAGGGGGTTTAGGTAGGGCTCCTTTCATTGTGAATCCACTCTAACCGTTTCTACTGTCCACTTTTTGTTCGTTTTCGATCCTTTTATGGATCTCCTTTCGATGGGAAAGAGGGGGTTGGGGAGTGGCCATGGTGGAGCGGAATAGGGAAGTGTGAGGGCTAGTGGCCTAAGCTGAAATTCCACTGTAACTTATTGAATTTAAATAGTTTCCTGAATTCGATGTCAGTCTTATCATTTGGCTACTACTGCCTTGCCCGCCTCGCTATTTTGTGCGCTATTTTGTGCGCTATTTTGTGGGTGTCCAGAATTGCACTTAATGAGCTATCGAATAACCAGCAACCGGTGGGGCAGTTTAGGCTCTTGCGAATGGCGTTCAACTTTCTCGCCGGCGCGGTCCAGGCTGGTGGAGGATAGCCCCAATTGTTTCAGGCGCAGTTGCCGTTGCCATAGGGGGCGCCGGGCTTCCAGCTTGCTAGGTGTTCAGTCGTTAACGTTGGTCTCGGCATGTTTGTGCCAGCGCCGCTCTATTTGGTGGGTGTCCAGAGTTGTTTCTTCTAGATGCCCAACAGCCCGTGAACATGGAGCTTTCGCGCTCCTTGGTACTATCGACCAATCGTTCGCCGATTGAGTGCGTCCAGTGGAGGCGACCAAACCGTTTTGTTCAGTCACGACATCATTGTCATTGTGGATTCCCCGATTTTCCCTTATTCTCCCCTTTTTTATCTTTGCGATTCATACATGCTATGAGCGATCAAATATTGACCTTGAAAGAGGTGGCAGAGTATTTAAAGCTCGCTGAGAAGACAGCTTATAAGTTAGCTGCCGCCGGTAAACTTCCGGGTTTCAAGGTCGGTGGAAGTTGGCGCTTCAAAAGAGAAGATATTGAATACTGGATAGAAGAGCAGAAGAACTTGAGTAAAGGGTAGGCACCTTTGAATGCAGTAGAAATAGAAGAAGCAATATCACTTTTAGCCGAGCAAGAATTTGATTCGGATAACTTTCCCTATGCCTTTTTAGAAGCATTTGGCAATAAACCTGCCACCATTAAACGCCTGAAAAGCGGTAATACAAACTCTTCCGATATTGAAGGCGGTGTTTTACAGCGTAACAACATTCACTTGGCTGTTTGCGAACAAGGCAGTGTATCCGACACCTTGGCACTTCTTAAAAAAAGTCCCGCGACTAAGAAAGGTAAGGTCAAGTTTGTTCTAGCAACCGATGGTATTGATTTTGAAGCAGAAGACATAACCTCAGATGAGCCACCTGTTGTATGCGCTTACGAGGAGTTTCCAGATCACTTTGGGTACTTTTTGTCGTTAGCCGGAATCACAACCGTAAAGCAAATTCGTGAAAGCTCTTTTGATATCAAGGCGACTGGGCGTTTAAATCGTCTTTATATTGAGTTATTGAAAGACAACCCTGAATGGGGAACAGAAGAGCGTCGTCATGATATGAATCACTTCATGGCACGTTTGATTTTTTGTTTTTTTGCCGAGGACACAGACATCTTTCATGGTGAAGGACTGTTTACCCTGACCATCGAGCAAATGAGCGAGCGAGATTCATCCAACACCCACAAAGTCATGAGTGAGATATTTCGCGCGATGGATACGGCGATTGAACATCGAGCAAAAGCCGGGTTGCCACGATGGGCAGACACATTCCCATATGTAAACGGCGGTCTTTTCTCTGGCAATACTGATGTGCCATGTTTTAGCAAGATTGCCCGTTCCTATTTAATACATATTGGTAATTTAGATTGGACGAAAATCAACCCTGATATTTTTGGTTCAATGATCCAAGCAGTAACGGATGAAGAGGAGCGTGGTGCACTCGGCCTGCATTACACTTCTGTACCGAATATTCTTAAAGTCTTGAACCCGCTTTTTCTTGACGATCTGCGAACAAAGCTCGAAGAAGCTGGAAGCAGCCCACAAAAGCTCCTCAACCTTCGTAAGCGAATGGCAAAAATTCGTGTGTTTGACCCAGCTTGTGGTTCGGGAAATTTCCTAGTTATTTCCTACAAGGAAATGCGTGCAATTGAAGCTGAAATTAATTTGCGTCGCGGTGAAACAGATAGAAAGACAGATATTCCGCTAACAAACTTTCGTGGCATTGAGCTTCGTGACTTTCCAGCAGAAATTGCACGCCTCGCTCTCATCATTGCAGAATACCAATGTGACGTGCTCTATAGAGGCCAACAAGAAGCGCTTGCTGAACTTCTACCTCTCAATAAGATGAATTGGATTATCTGTGGTAATGCACTTCGCCTGGATTGGCTCAGTATCTGCCCACCTACTGGAACTGGCGTAAAACTTCAGAGCGACGACTTATTCAGTACGCCCCTAAATCAAGTCGAGATAGATTTTGAGAATGAGGGGGGGGAAACATACATTTGTGGAAATCCACCATTTAAGGGAGCAAGAAAACAATCGGCAGATCAAAAGGCAGACCTTTGTGAACTCTTTTTTGGAGGAAATGATTACAAGGATTGTGACTATGTATCGGGTTGGTACATTAAAGGCGCTAAATTTTTGCGATCCACAAAGTCAACTCTTGCATTTGTATCAACTAGCTCTATTTGTGAGGGGGAGCAAGTACAGCATGTTTGGAGTCGCGTATTCGATAATGAAGTTAGAATAATTTTCGCTCATAGATCATTTGCGTGGAGGAATAATGCAAGTAACAATGCGATGGTTACTTGTGTAATTGTGGGGATGGGGACTAACGAATCACCTGTAAAAGGAGTTTTTAGTAACGATGTTTTTAAGGCTTGTTCCTCGATATCGCCCTACTTGGTACCCGGAGAATCTCATTTCGTTGCAGCGTCAAAGGTACCGATATCTCCCGAGTTACCGCCAATCGTGTCTGGAAGTATGCCTCGTGATGGTGGACACTTGATACTAAGTACTACCGAAAAAGAGCTGTTACTAGGTGACTATCCAAAAGCAAGGAAATTCGTCAAGCAATTTTTAGGTTCAAGTGAATTAACAACAGGAAAATTGCGGTGGTGCCTATGGATTGACGATAATGATTTAGATGAAGCTCTATCAATTCCGCCAATCAAGGAACGAGTAGCGAACGTTGAGATGTTTCGACTTTCTTCTAGTGCGAAGACCACAAGAGCATATGCGAAAATACCTCATAAATTTGCGCAGAGATCTCATTGCAACGCGGTAGCTATTCCGGTTGCAAAAACTAGCTCGGAAAGGAGGGAGTATCTTCCTGCAACCATATCAAATGATGATTGTGTTGTATCTGACGCCGCATTTGCTATTTATCAATCAGATAGCTGGAATTTTTCCATTGTTGCATCTCGCCTTCACCTAATATGGGTGGCCACAGTCTGTGGCAGGTTAAAGACAGATTTTAGATATTCAAAAACTTTAGGCTGGAATACCTTTCCTCTATCTAAGATGACAACGAAAAATAAAGAGGATTTAGCTCGTTGCGCCCAAGATATAATGTTAGCGCGAGAGTCACACTTTCCTGCAGCTATCGCCGATCTTTACGACCCCGACAAGATGCCAGACGATTTGCGCAGAGCGCATGAACGCAACGACGAAGTGCTAGAGCGCATTTATATTGGCCGTCGCTTTAAAAATGATACAGAGCGCCTAGAAAAACTCTTTGATCTTTATTTTAAAATGACCAAAACAACGGTAAAGTCTCAGAAAAAGGTTTCTTAAAAATGGCGGAGAACAAATCTATACCCTCTGTAACAGTAAATTATGCGCGCAATGGCAGCTCCAAAAAATCCAATGAATTGGGTATGCGAGTCATGCAGGAGCGCGCCTACGAAAAACGTGGCGAGCAGTACCTACTCATTAAATCTCCGCCCGCATCTGGTAAAAGTCGTGCTTTGATGTTTGTTGCCTTAGACAAACTTAATAATCAAAGAATTAAAAAGGCAATAATCGTTGTGCCCGAAAAATCGATTGGTGCAAGCTTTAATGATGAACCACTTTCTCAATATGGCTTTTACTGGGATTGGGAACTTACGCCGAAATGGAATCTATGCAACGCGCCCGGCGAAGATGGCGGAAAGGTTAATTCGGTGAAGGCTTTTATCGATAGTGATGATTCAGTCTTAGTCTGTACTCATGCGACCTTCCGTTTCGCCGTAGATCGGTATGGCGTGCCTGCGTTTGATAATTGTTTGATTGCAGTTGATGAATTCCACCATGTCAGTGCGAACCCTGACAACAAGCTCGGCATGCATTTAGGTGAGTTTATTGCGCGAGATAAAGTACATATCGTCGCCATGACTGGTTCCTACTTTAGAGGTGACGCCGAGGCGGTGTTGTCACCCGAAGATGAATCTCGATTCGAAACCGTCACTTATACCTATTACGAGCAACTAAATGGGTATGAGTATCTAAAAACATTGGACATCGGTTATTACTTTTATTCAAGCGGTGACTATACCAATGAGATAAGGGATGTTCTTATTCCTTCTGAGAAAACAATTATTCATATCCCAAATGTTAATTCTCGTGAAAGTACCAAGCAAAAAATAAAAGAAGTCGAAAATATCTTTGCAGCCTTGGGGGAATGGGAAGGCATTGATGAAGATACAGGCTTTCAATTAATTCGCTCCAAAACAGGAAAGTTACTCAAAGTTGCTGATTTGGTTGATGATGATGCGAAACGAGAGAAAGTATCAGCAGCGTTAAAACGACCAGAAGCCAAAACAGACCGAGATTTTGTGGATGTTATTATTGCATTAGGAATGGCGAAAGAAGGCTTCGATTGGGTTTGGTGTGAGCACGCCTTAACTGTTGGGTATCGATCAAGCCTTACTGAAATAATCCAAATTATCGGGCGTGCAACCCGCGATGCAGAAGGTAAAACTCGCTCGCGCTTCACCAATTTGATAGCAGAGCCGGATGCTGCCGAAGATGCAGTCACTGACGCAGTGAACGATACGCTAAAGGCAATTGCTGCCAGCTTATTGATGGAACAGGTGTTAACTCCCAAATTCAATTTTACGCCGAAAACCCCGACCAGCGGCCCACAAGAAGGGTTTGATTACGGCGAGCAAGGCTATGACCCCAATGGCAATAATGTTGGATTTAATGGTGAAACAGGGCAATTCCAAATTGAGATTAATGGCTTAGTTGAACCTAAAAGTGACGGCGCAAAACGAATCTGCCAAGAGGACTTAAACGAAGTTATTACTGCTTTTGTTCAAGACAAAAACGCGCTTGAAAGAGGATTGTTTGATGAAGAAGTCGTCCCCGAAGAGCTAACCCAAATCCGCATGGGTAAAATCGTTAAAGACAAATATCCAGAGCTGGATGACGACGACCAAGAAGCCGTTCGTCAACATGCGATTGCCGCGTTAAATTTGACACAACAAGCAAAAGAAATCGCTAACCAAAATGGGAGTGGTGAAACTTCCGCAAATACGGCCTTTGTTGATGGGGTAAGGCGGTTTGCTATGGATGTTCGTGAATTAGATATTGATCTGATTGATCGCATTAACCCATTTAGTGAAGCGTATGCCATCTTAGCAAAAGCGATGAATGAAGAAAGCTTAAAACAAGTTAAGGCCGTGATTAACGCTAAAAAAATTAAATTGACCGAAGAGGAAGCGCGCGAATTAGCTATAAGAGCGGTTCAATTCAAGCGTGAACGTGGACGCTTACCCGATATCACATCGGCAGACCCTTGGGAGCGTAGAATGGCAGAAGGTATTGCCTTCCTTCAAAGAAAAGTCATGGAGGAATCTAATGGCTGATAGTACTAATAAAGGTAAGTCTAATCGGGAACTATTAGCAGAACTTGGTGTAGACGCTAAACCGGAAAAGAAAGCTGCCAGAACACCCAAAGAAGAGCGAATAATTGCTGGCTTTGAAGAAATTCAACGATTTGTCGATGAGCACGGTCATGTACCAGAGCATGGCGAAAACAAAGATATTTTTGAGCGCCTATATGCCACGAGGCTAGATCAAATTAGAAAGCAGGAGGAATGCCTAACCCTTATTGAGGAAATGGATCATCAGGGCATATTAACTGGAGCTATGAAAATTTCAGAACCGCCTGCTGAATACAATACAGATGAGGAGCTTTTAGCAGAGCTAGGGATTGAAGCACCGAAGGAAGGAGATATTACCTATCTCAAGCACGTTAAGTCTCAAGCAGATAAGAAAGCAGCGGAAGAAATTGCAAACCGCACTCCGTGCGATGACTTCGAGAACTTCAAACCATTATTTGACAAAATTCAAAGTGACTTAAAGCATGGTGTGGTTGAAGCAAAACTGCTTAAAGATCAAAAAGATCGTGACTACATGGCAAAAATCCAGCAAGGAGATTGGTTCATCGTTAGCGGACAAAAAGCCTATGTCGCAGAATTAAGCGAAGAGCGTATCCATGGCTTTGATAAAAACGATTACCGTTTACGTGTAATCTATGACAACGGAACAGAGAGTGATTTACTCCTGCGCTCTTTACAAAAAGCACTCTACGAAGATGAGGCAGGCCGAAGAATCGTTTCACTATCTGCCGGGCCACTTTTTGATGATGTGGCGGAAGAGGAAGATTTGGCGAGTGGCACGATTTACGTGCTTAGCAGTAAATCAAACCATCCTCTTATAGAGCAAAACCGGAATGTCATTCATAAGATTGGAATTACCGGAGGAAAGGTAGAGCAGCGTATTGCTAATGCTAAGCTTGAACCTACCTACCTGATGGCAGATGTTGAAATTGTGGCAACATATAATCTGGCAAATGTTAATCGGAGCAAGCTAGAAAAAATTATCCATCGATTTTTCGAGGCTGTTAAGTTAGATATTGAAATCAATGATCGCTTTGGAAATCCCGTTGTGCCTAGAGAGTGGTTTTTAGTTCCTCTGTTCGTGATTGATGAGGTTGTTGAAAAAATCAAAGATGGATCAATCACTAATTACACCTATGACAAGGAAAATGCACGCCTCATTGAGGTGTAATGGCTCGGTAAATTATTTCTTAATCTTGAACTTGTTCTTGGTTTTTTGAACAGTCATAAAGCCTTTCATTTTGGCTTCTTTCGGATCAGCTTCACCCGGCATAGGCTCGGTTTGCTTTTCTTGTTTAGTAAGGGGCTTAAAGCGAGCAAATTTGTTTACTTTTATACTCAATCTCTAACTGTCCAATGGGTGTATTTTGTGCGAGCAACTCCCCTTGCCATTTTATAAAAAGTGCAGGTACCAGACCTGCACTATGCCTAGCGCCCCCTAATCCAACTCCACCAACCTCTGCATCAACGGAAAATACAGCGCACACCGAATATTCCGCTCCCCCCGCGCATAAAAGAGCTTGCGGTAATTCTCCAACTGATTCCGATACTGCTCCAGCTGAGCCGCAATATACTCTTCCTGGTTTTCTTCACCACTGGGCTCGGCCGTTTTGTAGTCGACAATCCAACGGGTGCCTTCGTCATCAATAAAAGTGCGGTCCACAATGGAGCGTCTTAACTGTCGGCCGCCGCTGTGGAGTTCCAGTTCGCAGGCGGATTCCCTTAGTGAGCCATCCAATAGCCAACGGCCGGTGGGGCAGTTGAGGCTGTTGCGTACGGCGATCTCCACTTTCTCGGCGGCACGGTCCAGGCTGGTGGCGGATAGCCCCAATTGTTTCAGGCGCAGTTGCCATAGGGGGCGTTGGGCTTCCAGTTTGCTGGGGGTCCAGTCGTTAATGTTGGTCTCGGCAATGGTGGCGAGGGTTTCGTGGGCTACGGTGCCGGCGTGTTTGAGCCAGCGCAGGGCTACCTGGCCCAGTTCGGGAATATTGTCTTCTTCCTCAGTTTTGGGTTGGTAGTCTGGCATGCGGTATTGGGCCAGCCATTCCTGCCGGGGCATGGCTTGGGGTTGCCATTGGTTGGGCAGGCGTGACAGGTAGTCGTGATCTCTGCTGGCTTCTTCCTGGTTTAGCAGGGCTTCTTCCGCTTCCAGCCAGTGGCACCAGTCGTTTTCCTGGTGGTGCAAAACACTGGGCCAGATGCCGGCGAGTAGGGCGGCGCTGCCGGGGGCTTTTAGGTGGCCCTTTTTTTCATCCCGGTTGATGCAGGCTAAAAGATGCAGTGAGCGGATAGCGCGGGTGCAGCCTACGTACAGCAGACGGGTGCCTTCCAGGCGTTCGCGTTCGCTGTTGTCGTGCTTCAGGTATTCAAAAACCGGGTCACGGCCGCCGCGCGCATTTTTGGGGGCGAGCAGGAAGCGGCTTTCGCCTTCCCGGTTGAGCCATTCGCTCCAGCGGAGTAATTGATCACTGCCGGGTTTGCCGCCTTGGTCCAGGCCTGGGATCAGTACGTGTTCGAACTCCAGCCCTTTGGATTTGTGAATGGTCATCACCTGCACTTTGGCATCCTGGGCGGGGCGGGCGTAGAGCTGTTCCAGGGCCAGGGTGAACTGTTGCCAGTCGGTAATGGCGCCGCCGGTATCGAAGGCTTCTAATAATTGCAGAAAATCCTGCACATTATTCAGGTCAGATTTTTGCGCAACGGTGGCGGGGCCGCCCAGTTCCAGCCAGAGGCCTTCAATCCAGGTGCGCAGGGGTTTGCGGCCGCGCTGTTGCCAGGCGTGTAGCAGTTTGGGAGCTACTTGGGCCAGGCGCGCGCGCCCTTCATCGCTGAGCAGGGCGATATCGTCTACTTCCTGCAAGGCCATTAATAGTGGGCGCGCGCTGGTATCGGTTACGGTGATATCCCCATTGCCCCAGTTGGCCAGGGTGTAAAGGTCCGGCAGTTGCAGTCCACACCAGGGGGCGCGGAGTACGGCCAGCCAGCTGATTCGGTCGCTGGGGTCGAGCAGGGCGCGGGTGAGGCTGAGTAAATCCAGCACCACCATTTTACTGGCGAGTGGCGCCAGCTCTGGGGCCTGGAAGGCGACATTGGCGGCGCTTAGGGCCGGCAGAATCTTTTGCAGGTGTTTTTTCTTGCGCACCAGAATGGCGATACGGCTCTCCGGATCTTGCGCTTGTAATTGCTGCACCAGTTCAACTGCTTGGGTGGCTTCGCGGTTGCGGTCTTCGTCATCAATGCAGCCGTAGAAATTCACCGAGGGCTCAGCCCATTTGCTGCCTTTAAACGCTTCGGATTGTAGATAGCGCACGGCGCCGCGACCGATATTGTCCGCTTGTGGAAAGGCCCTCTGGAAAGTCTCGTTGACCCAGTTCACCACCGCACTTTCGGAGCGGAAATTTACCTGGAGGTCGAGGGCTTCCAGGGGCACTTCACCGATACCGCGTTCGCGCGCATCCAGGAAAATACCCACGTTGGCATTGCGGAAGCCGTAACAGGATTGCATGCCGTCGCCGACAATAAATAGGGTGCGGCCGTCTCCCTGCTGCCAGCCGGCAGTGAGTTTTTCCAGCAGTTGTAGCTGGGTGTGGGAGGTGTCCTGGAATTCGTCCACCAGAATATGCTGGGTTTGCAGGTCCAGTTTCAGCGCCAGGTCTGTGGGGTTATCGCTATCGCCCAGGGCGATCAGTGCGGCTTGGGCCACTTCGGTATAGTCTGTGGCGCCCAGCTGTTGGAATACCAGTTTTAATTCTGCGACTAACTTGGGCAGTACCTGGGCGAGCCCTTGCAACAGTTGCCATTGACTCTGTTGCAGTCCGCTGGGGAGCTTGCCCACTTCCCGCAGTGCGGAGAGCAGCGGTTCGTTGCCGGCCAGTTCTGCCAACAGATCTTTCATGCGCTGTTTGTATTCTTCGGCGATGGGGCGCTCGGGATCTTTTTTATCCGGCAGGCCAAAGCCGAGTTTTTTATTGATGCCGCCGCCTTTGCGCAGATCACCGGTGGTGGTGAGGAGCAGACTGCCGAGGGCGAGCCAGGCGGGCAGACCGCTGCTGTCCGCGCTTGGGAAATCGTCCAGTTCGGCGAAGAGGCACAGGCTGTGGCTGGGGTTTTCCTTTTGTAAATTGCTGCCGGCATAACTGGCCAGCTCCAGCAGTTCCCCGGCGTAGCTGCCGAGGGCTGTGGTGAGGTCTTGCAGCTTTTTTGCTACCAATTCGTCGATGACAAAATGAAAATAATCCTGGGCGCCGTCAAAGTTGACGCTCAAAAGTGGGCCGAGCCATTGCTCGCGCTTGTCCAATAAAATACGCAGCAGCTTATTGAGTTGGCCCAGGTCGTTGTCCAGATGGAGCAGTAGCTGCTGTAGGTCTGCGTCTGGGGTTTCGCCATCGAGGTGTTTGAGCAGGTTCACTACGGCCAGTTCGAAGGCAATTTGGGTGCGCTCCAGGGGTTCGCCCGGTGCGCCCAGGCCGCTCTCGATCGGCAGTTGGCTGGCGAGGCTGCGGCAGAGGCCGTCGATGGTTTGAATACGCAGGCGCTGGGGTGTTTGCAGCAGTTCCCATTCCAGTTCGCGATCCCGCTCCAGCAGGGCGCGGGCCAAATCCCAGGTGATGGCATCGTGGGGGTTATCTGGCCGGGCTTGATCGCGGGCGCTGTGCAGGGCGCCGATCAGGCGCTCGCGCATTTCACCGGCGGCTTTGCGGGTGAAGGTAATCGCCAGCACTTCTTCCGGTTGCTGGCAGGCGGCGAGCAACTTTAATACGCGCTGGGTGAGCAGGCCGGTTTTACCGGAACCCGCCGGGGCAGACACGGCAAAGCTACGGCTGATATCCAGGGCTTGGCTGCGGGCGTCGGCATCGATGGGGCGGCGCAGGTCGGGAGTGGTCACGACTTCGTTCATTCGGTTATTTGCTCCCTTTCCGGCCAGCGGTTTAGGGGCCAGAGTTCACTGTTGTTATCGGTGGGGCGATCAAAGGCGAGGGTGGCTACACCACTGCGATATTCGGTGGCGAGGGATTCCAGGCTGTAGCGCCAGTGCTCCACCAGATTGCTCCAGGTGCCGTAGGGGGATTCCTTTTCCGTATCGCCCACGGCTTTAATGCCGGTAATGGGGTGCTCCAGGTCTCCGCAGCCATTCCATTTGCAGTCGCCGTTGCGCACCTGGCCGAAGGCGATGGCGTGGGCGTCCGGTTGGAATAGGGCGTAGAGCGGCAGCTGGGGTTCGCGGATACGCTGGGTCAACCAGTCGCGAATACTGGGAATACCGGTTTTGTAATCGATTACCAGTTGCTCGCCGCTGGCGAGTTGATCCAGTCGGTCCAGGCGCAGGTTAAAGTGCAGCCCGCCGATTTCCACGGCCTGTTCCCATTCGACTTTTTCTACGGAGAAGTTGGGCCTGTCCAGTTCGACAGACAGCCATTGTTGCAGCAGGCGCTCCAGGCGCTGCTTTTCCATGGCCCAAAATCCGATCGGCAGGTGATTGTATTTTTTGCGCACACTGCCAAGGGAGCGCTCCACCGCGCGTTCGATTTGCGCTTGGCGTTGCTCGTCGTCAATAGCTTTCAGTTGTGCGAGGGTGCCGCACTGTTGCCAGAATTCCGCCAGCACTTGGTGCACCACATTACCGCGCTCGGCAGGGCCGAGGCCGATATCCGGTTGGGTAAAACTGCTGGCGCCAAGGCGGAAACGCAATTGTGCATTTAACGGGGACAGGGCCTGGGCCTTGAGCACCGAGGCTCCACCGCGTACCCGTTCGCATTCGGCGGGTGTGAGTGGTGGTAGCTTTTTGTCTTCGACTTTTTCCAGTTGGCAGGCTTGCGCCAGTTGGCTGTAGTGATTGTGCAGGGCGCCTTCGGCAAAGTGCTGGGCTTGTTGCGGGCTTTCAAACAAGCTGCTCAGTCCCTGCTGCACACCGTCTTCTTCACAGGTGTAACTCACGACGATATCGCCGCTGGCATTCTGCAGGTCGGCGGTGAGTTCGCGGGCCAGTTCCAATTCCCGCTCGGCGCTGGCGCGGGGCATCTTCCAGTGTTTTTGCCATTGAATCGGCAACAGTGGATTGGGTGCCGGTGCCGGCGGCCACTGCTGCTGGCCGAAGCCGACCAGGCGCAGGTGATCGAAGGCGAGGCCGCCGGCTTCCAGTACCCCGAGAATTTGCAGGGGGCCATCGCGGGTTTCCGCTTGGAAGGGGGTGCGGCTGGCAATCTGACGCAGCAATTGCAGGGCCTGGGTGAGAGTAAGGTTGCCACCGCAGGCGCTGAGTGCGGCGAACTCTTCCAGGATGGACTCCCATTGCATCAGCTGCTGGTATTCCTGGCTGTCCGGGTTGCGGCTGCCGGGCCAATTTAATGCGCTAAGTGTTTCGGAAAAACGCGCGGCCCAAATTTCTGCGGGGGCTCGCTGCCAGCGCCGGGCGCGCTCGGCCATTTGTTCTAGCTGACGGGGCAGTTGCGGTGATTCCAAGTGGAGGACTTCTGCGGTGCGCTCGGCCCAGTAGCGCAGGGTTGCACCGTCGATACGGCGCAGCTCCAGTTTTTGTAAACGGCGGAACAGGGCACTGCGCAGCCAGGTTTCACTGTCGTCACCCCAGAAAGGGCTGAACAGGATATTTTGCAATTGAGGGTAATCCCATTCGTCTTGCAGTAGCGATAGCAATTGTAAGGCGGCGCTGCCGACCGGTGTCTGTGCCAGGGGCGTACCGGCGGAGAAGTTAAACGGCAGTGTGTAGCGCGGTTGCTGCGGGTCCAGGTATTGGGGTTCGAGCACGCGGGAAAATACCGCTTCCACCTGGGCGCGGCATTGGCCGAGATTGTTCACGACTATGCCGACGCTGTGGCCGGGATTTTCGGCGAGCTTTTGTCCGGCCCAAAGAGCTGCTTGGTAGAGTTCTTCATCCAAATCGGCGCAGGCGGCTACGGATAGTTCACTCTGCAGGGTAAGTCCTAGCCTTTCATTAACGGCTGTTGCACCTGCGTGAATCAGGGCATTGGCGAGGGGCGAAATCTGGGCAAAGCCGGCGGTATCAATTTGCGGCAGGGGCTCCAGAATGCCTTCCTGGAATGCGCGCAGGATCAATTGATCGCGCTGGTCTGGGGTGATGGCGCTGTGGGCCTGAAGCTCAGTGGCAAAGGCCTTGATCATGGCGCACAGCGGCAGTTCGTCGCTGCGCATAGAGAGTGCGAACTGTTCCAATAGGGGAGTTAGCGCTTCATCTATTTGCGAGAGGTCGGAAATCAGCTGCCATTGGAGTAGCTGCGCCAGGGCGCTATCGGCATCCCGGCACAACTGCTGGCTGTTGAGCAGTTGCCGGTCCAGGGATTCGTCCAGGGCGCGCTGCCAGAGTAATTGCCGTTGCTCGCGATTCAATACCTGCTGCAAGGCGGGCTGCCAGTTGCGCTGTTGCAGTTGGAACCAGAGCTTGTCCAGCCAACTGCGCAAGGACTCCACCGGCGGCGGCATCCAGCAGGCACCGGGCGACTGCTGCGCGGCAAACACCTGTTGGCAGCGGTTGCGCAGGCGGTTGTTGGGGGTGAGCAGCAGTCCGCCGGGGGGCAGCTGCGCAAATATTTCGAGAGCGGGAAATGCCGGCTTCAGCATGAATTCGGGTACCGGTTAGGGCTTGTTATTCGGGGAACGGTCGCGGTTTGTGACGGAGCTGTCAACTCTGTTGCGCGGTTCTCATCATTTAATGGCTTGTTATTAGGGGTTAGGTGCGAGGGGTTCGGCAACTGGGGCGAACTCGCGGAAGGCCCGTTCTATATTGCCGGTTAGGTCCACCGTGCTGGTGATCAGACGGCCAGTGTTTGGCGCATCCGGCAGCATCAGCTCGAGTTCTTCCAGCCACCAGCGCACTCGCCGGGCGATGGCTTCGCCGGAATCCAGCCATTGGATTGAGCGCGGGGCGAATTGGTCGAGTTCTTCCCGCAGCAGGGGGAAGTGGGTGCAGGCCAAAACGGCAATATCCACTTGGTCGCCGCCCGCGGTATGGAAGACGCGGTGTAATACCGGCTCCAAATCCTCTGCGGTTATGGCCTCGCCGCGCAGTTTGCTTTCCGCCAGATGCACCAACTCCGGTGCGGGCACATTAATTACCCGGTTGCCGTTGGCAAATTGCTCGATCAGCTCGCGGGTGTAGCGGCGATTGACGGTGCCTTCGGTGGCAATCAGGGCAATGGTGCGGGAATGGCTGGCGGCAGCGGCGGGTTTCACCGCGGGTACAACGCCCACTACCGGTTTCTTCAGGGATTCGCGCAGCTGGGGCAGGGCGAGGGTGCTGGCAGTATTGCAGCCCACCACTAAGATGTCGGCCTCGCAGTGTTCCATCATGGCTTGGGCCTGCTGGACGATCCGGGGGCGCAGCTCTTCTTCGCTTTTATTGCCGTAGGGATAAAAGCCGTTGTCCACACCCAGGTGCAAGGTCAGGCCCGGCATCAGGCGGCGGATTTCCCGCGCAATGCTGACGGCGCCCACACCGGAATCAAAGATCAGGGCGCTGGGGGCTGGGCTATCTGGGTGGGCGCTGTGTTTGTGCATGCGTTCTGGAGTACCAACATCGAAACCAATCCTCAAAGAATACCCTAAAACCCTTTGTAAGTTACTGCTGCGCCACGCATCCTCGGTAGGCTTCATTGGGGTTAAGAGTACTTTCCCTGGCCAAGCTGTTAGAATGGCCGCCTCGCCCACGGCTAGTAGTGGGTATGTCGATTGCGGGCGCTTGGTCTGAGCAGAAGCCTGCTTCACACTTCTATTCCGGGTCTGGGAGTACCTCTATATGCCAGCGTTCCCGCTTCAATTAAAAGCCGATCACGTGCTATTGGCGGCTGTCGCCTTGTTGATTTTGCTGGGGCTCGCTTTCTGGGTGGGCCGTTCTGCTGGGCGCAGACGAATCCTGCAAGCGCAAACAGCACAGCAGGAGGCGGTAGCAGCTCAGAGAGAAACCTTAGCGGCGCAGCAAGTCATACAGGCACGCCTGGATACCAGCCGTGAGCGGGAAACTCAGCTGGGTGAAGAGGTGGATACTTTGCGCGGTGAGCTGGCGGCTAAGTTACAACAGCTGACCCGCAGCCAGGTACTGGTAGAAAAAGGAGAGCAGGCCCTGGCGGAGCAGCGCAAGCTGATGGAGCAGATGCGCGTTGCTATGGGGGAGCAGTTCGAGAATCTGGCCAACCGGATTTTCGAGGAGAAGCAGCAGAGCTTCGTGCGCCGCAGTGAAGATAGCCTGCGCAAAAGCCTCGATCCACTGGAGCGCCAGCTGGGGGATTTCCGTAAGCGGGTTGAGCATGTCTACGATCGCGAAAATGCCGAGCGCAACAGCCTGTTGGGGCAGATCAAGGCGCTGCGCGAGCAAACCCAGCGCATCAGCGATGAGGCCCTGAACCTGACTTCTGCCCTGAAGGGAGATCGCAAGATCCAGGGTAACTGGGGGGAAGTGGTGCTGGAGCGTTTGTTGGAGGAATCCGGCTTGCAGAAGGGGCGCGAATATGAAACGCAAGTAACCCTCACCAGCGATGGCCGCAGGCGCCAGCCGGATGTGATTGTGCGCCTGCCGGAAAACAAAGACCTGATTATCGATTCCAAGGTCTCCCTGGTGGACTACGAGCGCTATAGCTCGGCGGAAACCGATGAGGAGCGCACCCAAGCCCTGAAACAGCATGTGAATTCCCTGCGCGCCCATATCACCGGCCTTAACAAGAAAGCCTACGAGCAGCTGGAGGGTGTGCGCACCCTGGATTTCGTTTTTATTTTCGTGCCTATTGAGGCTGCGTATATGTTGGCGATGCAGGCGGACCCGGACTTGTTCCGTTTCGCTTATGAGAAGCAAATTGTCCTGGTGAGCCCCACTAGTCTGATGGCGACCCTGCGCACCGTCGAGAATATCTGGCGCTACGAGAAACAAAACAAGAACGCGGAAAAAATCGCCGACGAAGCCGGCAAGCTGCACGACCAGTTTGCTATGGTGCTGGAGTCACTGGACGCTTTGGGTGATCGCCTGCGCCAGGCCGATGACGCTTATCAACAGACTTACAAGCGACTGGCGACAGGCCGCGGTAATGCGGTGAAACGTATTGATAGTCTGCGTAAGTTGGGTGCCAAGACCCGCAAACAAATTTCTGCAGACTTGCGCGATAAAGCCGAAGAGTCAGCGCTCAAACCACTTCCCCAGGCTGAACTGGCACTGGACGAATAAATAACGATGGAAAATCTGGCTTTTGCTCTGCTGGTTACTGGCCCGATCTTTTTAATGATCGTCGGTGGTTATCTGCTCACACGGCAGGGCATGCTGCATCAGCCATTTATTAATGATGCTACTGCATTGGTTTTCAATGTAATGCTGCCGGCGCTGCTATTTAACAGTATTTATAGTTCCACCGTGCAACCATCCAAAGAAATCCCCTTGATCACCGCAGCAGTTTTGGGGACTTTCGCTATATTGCCGTTCTCCTGGTTACTGGCCAGACCAATAGCAGTGAAAGATAGAAGCGCGTTTATCCAAGGCGCCTTCCGCGGCAACGTAGCTATTGTCGGCCTCGCCTGGGTGGAAAAAGCCTTTGGCACTGTTGGGGTTTCTCACTCGGCCGTGCTGGTGGCAGCACTTACCATCCAATTCAATGTATTCGCGGTGATCCTGTTCGTTTTTTACGATAAGGACAAAAAGTTTGGCCTGGGTATGTTACTGGCTGAGCTGGGTAAGAATCCGCTCATCATCGCTGTAATTCTGGCCATTCTTTTTAGAGTGGTGAGTATTCAGTTGCCAGAAGTGGTGCTCGATACGATTCAAATTCTGGCCTCTGCCAGTCTGCCTATGGGGCTAATTTGTATAGGCGCCAGCATGAAGTTTGGCCAGCTGTTGCGCAGTTCCCCAACGGCCTTAATGTCTTCATTTCTGAAACTAGTGGCTGTGCCGGCGCTCACAGTAGCTATTGGTTGGGGTATGGGGCTGAGCCCACAGTATCTCGGCTACCTGCTGCTGATTACCGGCTCACCCTGTGCGATATCGGCATTTGTTATGGCCCACTCCATGGGTGGTAACAGCCAGCTGGCGGCCAATATTGTTGGTCTCAGCACTTTGCTTTCTGTTGTATCTGCCAGCATTGGGCTGGCTTTGCTTAAGGTGTATATCTAATGACGGAATTTCCCATCTGGTTGCTGGTTATTGCGGCTTTAATTATCTTCACCCTCGCCGTTATTGCCGGCTACTATCTGCGCAAGCTCTCCGCAGCGCAAAAAAAACAGGCCGAACAACTAGCTGAATTGGAGCAGGCCGCACAAGAGCAGCGCCAAAGAGTGAACGATAGCATTCAGATTATTGCGCGTTCACTACTGGATGATGGAGTAGGGCTTACTGAAGCTTCCATTCGTATCCGCGTACTTCTGGATGCGCTTCAGGTGGAAGATAGTGTGCGAGAAGAGTTTGTCGCTTTCTACACCATTGCAGAAAAAACCAGCCATATTCCAATTCTAAAAGAATGGAAAGCACTCCCGCGCAAAGAACAATTCCAGTATGAGTTGGAGATGGCGCAGGTGGAAGCGGACTATAAAGATTTCGCCCTAGATGCAGCTAAGCGTATTTTGGGTCGTACTTTTTGAACTCAAAAACTGACAAGTGAAAAAGTACTCAGCGAGCAGAAATCTGCTCGTTGAGATTAGGTGAAGCCTTTCCTCTAAAGCCAGTCTAAATCGCCACTTGAATTAATTTTTTATTAAATCTCATATTTGTGAAAATATATCCCAGTTAACTCACCTGCTATCAATTGTAAACGCCAGCGTAGATATGTTTATAAGTTGACATCTAGCCTGCTTTTTAGCCTAATCCCGCTCAAGGTATCTAAAGCCAAAACCAGCCTCGTCTGTTTGCAGTACTTGGAAGTGGGCTAACTCATTGATTTTTAATGAAATTAGCAGTTTTATCTAAAGTAAAGAAAGCGAATATGTAAAGAGCCGGTGTTATCTGTCTGCCAGGTGACTCTATCGTCGATAGCTTTCATTTGCTGAAGATCTTATTTCTGCTTTTTAAGCAGGTTAGAGATGTAGAGAAGGGTGTTATAAGGCCGCCTGCATAGAGTTAATTGCTAGCTGATATAAAGCGTATGGAAGTATTAATAGTCCTCTTTTTCTCCATTATTTTTCGAAAAGCAAATGGGAAGCATATATTTCTACCTAGTATGAAAGGTGCAACTTATGTGGATAATTGGGTTTCAGGTTGCTCATTAAGTACCTTTCGAGTGCTTGGCGGGGCTAGTAATTGCTTGTGGATTAAAATCACAGAGAGAGATATATAAATTGGCCCTCACTTTCCATTTTCGCTATTTTTCTTGCCGGAGATTTGGGGGTGTGAGTGCCAGTTGAAGAAAATAGATCTTGTAAAAGTTGAGAAGTGTTCCGTGGGAGTTTTGCTCTTATATGAAAAAAATGGTCAGAGAAAAGAGCTCAGACTATATCCTTCGGACCCAAAGAGATTCATTCGGACGGTTAATGACTAACAAGCCAAAGTAGAGCGCTGGATTTTCTATTGCACCCTTGACCTCACTGGGAGATCGCATTCGCTGGGTGCTACGTCATTGGTGGTTGGTTATAAATAGTACAAAAAGGGAAAGATAATATTCTAGAAGGAATTGCAGGGGGTTCCTGCAAAAATATTTTTCCGGTATTTAAAATTGTGGCTGGATATATTCAGGAGTTTGAAGATGTGCCCTTCGGTCAAAGAAATAATGTTAGTCAAATATGTGAATATTTTATGGGTGGCTTCTTAAGGCCCGAAGGCTCACTGTTTGAACTGGCGAGGTTTGTTAAGGTTGTGCCAGATAAGTATGAGGTATTAATTCAGTATCTTAACAGTTTAACTGATTGATGTGTTTAATTTTCAAGGTGAAGTATAGAGGTTAAAGTGAAAAGTATATTATTTTTGGTTGCGTTTATTTCTATGGGGGTGTCTGCTCAGCAGCCTAAGGTTGATTTGGCTATGGAGTTGATGGCGATTATGGATTTTGATTCTCAAACGGATGTTATAGTTCAGAATCTAAGTGCTATGCAAATTCGTCAATTGGAGCAGTTCGATATTCCTGAAAAAGCCAAGCCATTAATAAGGGAGTACATGGAAGAAATCAATAATCTACTCTTCTCTACTTTTCAGTCCAAGGAAGTAAAGAGGCAGTATGCAGATTTGTACGCAAGTGTATTCTCGGAAGAAGAGCTGAAAAGTATACTGGCATTCTATAAAAGTGATCATGGAAAGGCTTTCTCGAAAAATTTTCCAGAAATTGTGGCGGGCATAACAAAGATATCAGAGGGGCAGGTTCAATCTGTACTTCCGCAATTAGCTGCGATAGATCAAGAGTTTAAAGAAAAGCTAGAGGGGCTTGAGTAGAATTGAGGGGTGCTTGGGGGCTAAATTAATTTCCATTATTTTATTGTGATGCGCTCCTGCCATGTGTAAAAGCTGAGATAAAAGACGTGTTAACCATGAAGAAAGTTGAAGATTACACCATTCAAGAGTTGCAAGAAGCTATTGATGGAATAGATCAGGAAAAGTACCGAGAAAAATATAGTGAGCTTCAGTCTGAACTATCCAAGAAGATGATGGAGATTCAAGAGCTAAATGCTCAGATTGTGAAGTTGTCTGGATCCACCCCTTTGCAGGGGGCGATGGATGAAAGTCAAAACACATTTACTTTCAAACGTTGCTTTTTAGCATGCTGTTGCAGTATTGGGCTGTTATGGTTGCTTCTTGGCATTCTAGGATTTTTTGGTTTTGGAACAATCATCGCAAATGGTGAGCAAGTACACGGTATTAGTGCATTGGTTTCCGCAGTGTTTGGTGGTGGTATTAGCTGCCTAATCTTTGGTTTTATGGTTTGGCTGGGTGAGAAGGCCCTTCGGATTTTCGAAGGCGCATAAAGTAATTCGCAAGTGAGACGATTTGTCATTAAGTTCGAATAATAAAGATCGAAATGGAAATGAAAAATACATTTTACCTGGCTGCCATTTATGTGGTGGAAGACGCTGATAAACTATATTGAGTTCAGTTTCCCTTATTTAAGTGGCTATCTTGATTGACCTTCACTGAGTTGGAAGTTCTGGGTAAGTTATCCAATATCGGAATATCAATATTTGTTGTTGATATTATCTGGTGCACAGGCCTACCGGGGTCGGGCAGTCAAGTTCTGGTTAACGTTTATAGTTGATTTAGGTGAAAAGTAGTGAAAATAGAAGCAAGACAAATGTTTCAGTCAAATGGGTTGATTGATGATCTTGTCCTATATGCGAATTCAGAGGATTACTTACGGCTCGCTGATATTGTTGGAATAGCTATTAGTTCAAATAAGCCAATGTTCATGATGTCTGAGTCAGAAATATCAATCGAGATTATTTTTGATGAAACAAAAGAGGAGCTTTTTACGGCTCTTCAGAACAAAGCTAATGACTACTTCTCAATGGATGATTGGAATGGCCGGAACATTTTAAGAGTATACGGAAGTGGTGATATCCTTGCTAACTTTCAGCAGTTTCTGGTCAAACTATCTGGGCGAGGTCCCGGGTACAGTTATATCAGTGAATACTCAGAAGACTATAGTTACTCGCGCTATTCACCTGAGTGGAGGCTTCATGTTGAATCCTGCTGATAAGTTAATAAATATCGTCACCCGATAGCCGCACTCTATGTTGTTAGTTCTTAGCTGTGGGCGCCTGAGCTCTTAAGTACAAATTAGATTATGAATGATATTTTACTTGGGGTGATTTTATTTGGTCTTCTTGTCCTAGGTCTGTTTGGGGTCATTTTTTTGATTCCGCTTTGGTTAAAGGCGTCAACTGAGTCAGAGCGAGATCCCAATCATCTTTACAGTATTTTTTGGGAGGAGGCTGGCTTTAAGGGAGAAAAAATTTCATCCGCTTCAGGGTGTCTTTTCCCCTTCATTGTTTTGGCTAATCCTAATTTCGATATTGAGGGGTTGATTTTATGTATTGTTGTTTCGGTAGTTTGCGGGCTATATCACTCTTCTGTTTATAGAGGTTATGCGATAATTACCGGAAAAATGAAAGTGGCTGGTGCGGCAGCTTTATGTATGCTTACTGCCGTTAGCTTTATGGTAAGGTATCAAGAGTTATCAGGATTTTATATTATCTTCTGTGTCGCTTCAATTGGTGCTACTTGGGGTAGTTATGCTGTCTACAGACGCGCTTACCTAATTCGATTAGAAAGGGTGGTATGGAGAGTAAAAAACCAGACTAAGCCGCCTCTTGTAAGCTGAGCCCCATATGAATTCTACTAATAGGCGAAGTGGTGCAACCTATATCTGGCTAAGAGGCCGCAGGAGTACAATATAGACGGCTAAAGCGACTGTCATTACATCTCTATTAGGCTGGGTGGTTATCATTTATGATACAGAGGTCTATAAATGGTGATGTTTCACGTTTCATAAGGGGCTGCCCTATATGAGCATAAAACCGTCAAAGATTTTACTGATAAATATATTGATTACTGGCGCATTTTATGTGGCCGGTTTTGTCGCATTAGGCAGCTCGTATCCAACTATCGATTCTAGTGGTGAGCAAATAGTCCATTGGTTTTTAAATAATGGATTGAATGCTCGATTTTATGCTTGGACAGCCGCTTTCTTTTCGCTTGGCCTCGCTATCTTTGGTGGGCAGGTTTCAGCTTTGTTACCAAAGCCGAGTAGGTATATCTTTCTGGCAGGTGTACTAGGGTTTGCTATCACTGCCCAGGTGCAGGCTTGGCTATGGGCAGGATTGGCACTGCATCCTGAAGGATTAGAGCCTGCAGTTGCTCGCACACTCTTTGACATATCTTCTTATTGGGGACCTTTGGTGAATGGGTCAACAACTGCGATGGCGGTAGCTTTCCTTGTTGTAGGGTTTGATAAATATGTTGAGATCCCGCGTTGGCTTACATGGCTCAGTATCATTTTCTTTGTAGAGCAGGCAATTGAGACGATTACTGTATTCGGTCACAAAGGCTTTATAGCCCCGGGGGGAACTATGAATGTCTATTTAGGGGGTCTTATAGGGTTTCTATGGATTGCAGGGGTTGTACGTTGGGCGATACCACGCATCAATCAGTCCTCTTAATATAAAATTAGTAATCGCAGTTTTATTTCGCTTATGTGCTGCACTAGGAATACCTGATGCGAATTTTCAGCATTGGGCTGTATAAAATTTTAGGTAATGTAAGGGCTGAATCTAAAAGATTAGGAAAGAAACTTAGCGGGGGGTTCCTTTGGTATCTATGAAAACCTTCTCAGCCGTAAAAATTCTACTCTAAACTCATCGGTCAGGGTTCTATAGATTTCTTCATATTTACATTATCAGATTTCGATTGCTACATTCGTTTGAGAGCTGCAATCTGTTATGGTGGCTAATTGATAAGGTATGGCAAGGCATAAATACTAATAGGTTGTAGCAGACCTTTGGTTTTCAATGAGATAGTAATGCTACTTGCCTGTCGCCCCAGTTACGGATATTAGAGGCTCAGGAGTAAAATGACACCAGCGATTTCTATGGCCAAGAAGGCTAAAATCTCTCATAAAGTACATGAATACACGCATGATTCATCGAGTGAATCATACGGATTGGAGGCTGCTGAAAAATTAGGGGTGCACGAGTCTAGGGTCTTCAAAACACTAGTTGTTAGCCTGGAAAACAAAGAGCTGGCCGTTGGGATAATTCCTGTTTCATCAATGCTCAGTATGAAGCTCTTAGCAAAATCTGCTGGCGCTAAGAAAGCCACAATGGCTCCAAAATCAGATGTAGAAAGATCAACTGGTTATGTGTTAGGAGGTGTTAGCCCTTTAGGTCAAAAAAGGCGACTTAAAACCATCATTGATTCTTCGGCTAGAAATAACGCTACGATTTATATTAGTGCGGGCCGCAGGGGGCTTGAAATAGAGCTGGCTCCTGATGACTTAGCAAGTCTTGTCAGCGGAGTTTTTTCTGAAATATGTCAGTAATTACATATCTAATTGTATTGAGTGATTAAACTAGTAGGGGAGTGATTATGATCAAAGTACAAACTTTCAAGGGCTAAACTTAGCAATTCCATACGTTTCAAACTACACAAGGGGTGTGCTGGTAATGGGGATTGATACACCATTGCGAACAATAAAGCTGAAAATACTATGAAAGCTATCGAATATCTAAAATTTAGCGAGGTAAATCCGCACAAATTTCTGCCTATATTAAATGGCCATAAGACAAGAAAGCATCTGATTGAGCATGAGATATTTACACTTAAAACAGTAACAGAATGGATGCATTCAAAAATAGAGGTAGATAAAGAGGCTGGTTGTAGAGTTAGAGCCATTATTGTTGATGATGAATTAGCTGGTTGGTGTGGGATTCAACAAGAATGTGGAAAGTATGAGATCGCGATTGTCATTGATGACCAGTTTTGGGGGGTAGGCAGAATAGTGTTTCAAGATCTAATGAGGTGGGCGCGGGAGCTTAATCATGATGAGGTATTAGTCAACTTCCATCACACTCGTCCTATTTATAAGTTCTTGGAGAAAATCGCTGAGGATATTCATGAGTCTGAAATATATGGCAGTAAATTTACAACGTATAAAATCAAGTTGAAATAACATTGTTCAAAAATCAATGTTGATAGACACTAGAAAACTTAGTATTCAGGATGATTCGAACGTTCATTGCTACAGACTTTCCAAGAATCTTGGAGATCTATACTCTCTCTAAGTTAGATGAGCTTAGATTTGAAGCTGTGGAATTTGAGTTTCTACCGTTGGAAAAAGATGCGAAGAGGCTGTCAGCGCTAAGGGAGTCAGATATTTATGTCTACGAAGATGAAACAATTCTTGGCTATGGCGCAATGTTCCAGCAAGAAATTCGAGCTCTGTTTGTATGCCCGAGTGCCAGAGGGGAAGGGGTAGGGAAGTTGATGCTTGAGTTTCTGCTAGCAAAGGTCAGTGGCCAAGCTAAGTTGTTCGTTGCAAAATCTAATTGGCCTGCAATCAAGTTTTATCAAAAGTTTGGATTTGAAACAACCAAAGAGTTCATTGCTGAATACAATGGTACGCCGGTGCAGGCTATCGAAATGGTTTGTTCAAATAAGAAGTGTTAGCATCTTGATGCTTAATACTCCGACCCTACAGGGCTCCCAGAGGTTGCCCTAGCTTTACCTAGGCGATGGGCTAGCTCTTTCTAAGGAATCAAATATGACTGGTAGATTTAATTATTTGGGATTGGCGGGAATACTTACTCTGATTGTTGCAGGGTTGCATGCTGGTTGTATTCTGTTTGGTGCGGAATGGTATCGATTTTTAGGTGCCGGAGAGGCAATGGCTCAAATGGCTGAAGCTGGAGATTCTTATCCTACAATAGTTACAGGGATTATTGTGAGTGTTTTGCTAGTTTGGTCTGCGTATGCTTTTTCCGGGGCTGGCCATATACTCAGACTCCCATTATTACGCACAGGGCTTATACTTATATCTCTAGTGTTGCTTGTGAGGGCGCTCGGTTTTTACTTTATAATGCCGGCTTTTCCAGATAACTCATTAACCTTTTGGCTTGTTAGTTCAGCATTGTGCTTTACTTTAGGTGTAACCTACTTGCTAGGCTTGCATCAGTCATGGGTGCGTTTATCTAGCGAGGCCTAACCAAGCTGTTAAGAATTGTCACTAAAAATACAACAGTAAGAACCTAAAGCATCGCTTAATTTGCATGATCTTTTTGCTCAAAATAGAAGTAGTTTCTAAAAGCTTTACATTAATATCTGATGTAGCCAATATAACTTTGCTATCTCAAAGAAGAGGGTAAATGGAGTTGGGTGTATGTCTAAAAGAGCAACTCATACCCTGATTTTTTAAGTTCTTTGTTAACGAGTCTACGTAATTTGGCTGTGCACCTACGGTTAGCCCTCTGGTTATATAAGCGGGATATCGTTCGTAGAGAAGGGAGTCTGCGGCTACCAATGCCGTCGATAACCACAAAATGGCTATTAATCTCATCCCATACAATATTAACCGTACGTAAGTCACGAACGACAATAAAGGTCTGCTCTAACCATTTTAGTAGGTCAATAAGGCTGTCGATATGCTTCTGGTTGAACTCCTGACTGGTGATCAATTTATGAAGAGTATCAGCTAACTCTCCAGTATGTTTTTTAACGGCTCTTACAGTAATCCCCAGCCCTAAGTTAGTATCCACAAATCCTTTAAATTCTTGTACAAAGTGCGTATCTTTCACCTTACCTTCGCGCAAATAGATGTGCTCGGAAACCTCCTTTATGTATGGCCAATAGTAAGTAAGTCGGCGTAGCCGAGTGGAGATGGAAAACTTGTAGTCCATTGTTCTTCTAAACTGATCACTGATTACTTTAATAAGGAGATCATCTGATTCCGGGTGAGGAAATACTAGCTTCTCATTTCCCTTTGCGATGGCTTGGTCTAGCCTTAACTGCATATCCATAGTGCTTGCTCAAGAAAACTAGTCTTTTTTATTTTGTATTCCACTTTGAGGCTTGGTAGCCGATCAAAGGGAATGACTACTTAATTATAGTTAATATTTACTTTTTCTCTTGCGAAATGTTAGTTGAGAGAAAATGGGTTTAACTGCTGTGCTGATACTGGCTGTAAACTCTAGTGGACTTTATTTGTATAGGTACGGTGGTTTAGAAATTGGTAGTTAGGGAGTGAGTAGATGTATTTTTCTGAAGACTAAGAGAGTCTCTGAATAATTTCGTGATACCTCTGGCCTTTAAATCAAGACGTGGCTTTGCAGGGGTGTCTAAACCTTTCAAACAGTCGCAATGCTGAGTATGAATGGCTCTGCAAGCACCGTAAGGGCTGGCCATGAAGGCCACTGATGCTGCGTGCACGAGAAATAATCGAAAAATCTGAGTTGAGAAAGTAATAGAGTATGATAAGCCGCTCGTATGAGGGAATATGTTTTTATAAATTGAATAAAGCTGCCGTTAATGGCTATGTGGGCATACCTATTGTCGGTGAAGAATAGCAGTATTTTCTTTAGGTTTAATGAAATCAGATAATGCTCGATGTTTTTTTAAAGATTAACTTATTCTCTTAATTATCCACTACGATGATTTTCTATCTTAAATTTGCAAGCACGTGAAACAGTCTAACCGAAGCCTAATGACTATTTCTCTCCACTATTGACTCTATCAATCAAAAGAGTCATATATTTTATCTTTGGGGTTTATCTATCAATACCCTCGCTTCGCCGATACTTCGCATTTGGGGTGTTGAAACTCATTTTATTTCAGTGCTTACTATAAAACAGAAAATTGAAGTTTTCTTTTTAGAAGCCTTTTTAGTTAATTTTATGTTGCGGTCTTATAAGAATGATTAATGTAAAGAGAGCGGGTTTAGGTGCATTGGTAGTTTCATCGGTTCTTATGGGGTGCTCTGTTGCCGATAATAAGACTGGTGTGACTGATAAGAAAGCCGTTGACGATTCGGTGTTACTCTATAGCTTAGCGGATCAGTATGCCGAAGTATATTTAGAAAATTTCCAACCATATGCTTACTTCTCAGATATGGAGCTGGACAGGCACAACCTTTTCTTAAGTAACTCCCCCGCGAACTCTGCCTCTCTAGCGGCCTCTGAGGACAAAATTCTCAGTAAATTGGCTGAAATAGATCTGAATGGGCTAAAAAGTGATCAAGAGAAAGTGTTCTACTTCAAGCTGAAAGAGCGATTGGAGTCGAATGTTGGTTTAAGGGTCTGTAAGACTGAACTCTGGTCTGTTGATCATATGTTCGGTCCCCATATTATACTTGGCTTTTTGACGGAGGTTCAGCCGGTTGAAACTGCCCAAGACAGGGCTGATGCGATTGAGCGTTGGCTTGACGCTGCTCGTTACTATGAGCAAGAAATAGCCAATCTCCGCCGTGGGTTGGAGCAAGGCTACTCCGCACCTCAGAGTGTGGTTAAGCGAGTCATTCAGCAAGTTGATGGTTTGACCCAAGTACCCATTGATGAGCATCCTTTCCTGGGGTTAGCGAAGAAAGCTAAGGACCCGGAATTTGAGGCAGCATTTAAACAGGTGCTTTCAGATCACGTTATCCCCTCAATGGTGAATTATAAGAATTTTCTAGAATCCACCTATTTACCTGAAGCCAGAGCCGAGCTTGGCATCCATGCGATTCCTAATGGCCGTGAATGCTATATGGCTCAGTATCGTTCTTATACGACATTGCAGAGAACACCAGAAGAAGTTTTTGAGTTGGGTTTAAGTGCTGTCAACGCAAACAAGAGCGAAGTGGTTCGCTTAGGCAAGGCGTTCTATCAAGTAGATTCCTATTCTGAGGCAGTGGCAAGTGCCAGTGAGGATAAAACTCAGAAATTTAACAGCGTTGATGAAATGCATCAGTTTTTTGAGCGCTTGGTCGATAAGTCTAGAGATTTAACCGTAGACTTTTTCCATGAAATGCCTTTGATCGAAATGGAAGTGAAGGCCATCCCTGAACATGAGCAGGGTTCTGGTCGCAGTGCACACTATATTCCGGGCACTAAGGAGCGAAAGGCAAGATTTGGATATGATCCGACAACCTACCAGGATGAGTCATACGCTTCTGCCGAGAAGGTAACTATCCATGAAGGATACCCGGGCCATCATATGCAAATTGCTCTCGTACAGGAGCAGGAAAAGTTTCATAAAATAGAAGATGCATTGTCTAACTCTGCTTTTGCTGAAGGTTGGGGCAGGTACTCTGAACATCTAGCGGAAGAAGCGGGGATGTATCAGTACGGGTCCACCAAAATCCTTAGGCGTGCTTGGCCAGCGCGAGGTATGGTAGCGGATACCGCAATGCATGTACTCGGTTGGAGTGATGAAAAAGTTGCGGAGTTTTTGCAGGATTCTGGCGCTTCATTTGCGAAAGGCCCGAGGACTCTAATGGACCGAATGGCAGTAATGCCGGCCCAGCTTACCTCTTATGATTCTGGTGCCCTCGAGATTTTCGCCTTGCGAGAACTGATGCAGAATGAACTGGGTGAGGACTTCGATATTAAGGACTTCCATGAGATTATTCTGAGAAATGGCAATGTCCCTATGGCCGTACTGAGTGAGCAGGTAAGGGACTTTATCGAAGAAAAGAAGAAAGGTTAATTTAGGATCTTTACTAACTCAGTCCCACACCCATGCGGGACTGAGTTATAAATAGGCTTAGCAAGGCTTTTATCCTGCTATTCTAAATTCCCATCTGCCTGGAGGCCAGATCCCGCATAATTTCTTCGGATCCACCACCAATCGCATTCACCCGCACTTCACGATAGATGCGCTCAACACGACTGCCACGCATATAGCCTGCGCCACCTAACACCTGCATCGCTTCCCGGGCGCAGAATTCAAGGGTTTCTGTGGCTTGGACTTTGAGTAGAGCGATATCGGCTACCTTGAGCTGATGCTGTTGCTCCGCCCAGGCGCAGAGGTCCAGATAGGCTTGGGTGGCATTGATGCGTTGAAGCATCTGGGCAAACTTGTGTCGAATCACCTGGTGATTGGCGAGGCGCTTTCCGAAAGTTTGGCGCTCTTGGGCCCACTCAATGGCATCCTGCAAACAGACCCGGCTGAATTCTACACAAGAGGCGGCAATGCCCAGGCGCTCGCGATTGAAGTTGTGCACTATGGGTAAGAAACCTTGGTTCTCACCGCCAATTAGATTGCTCGCGGGTACGCGCACCTGATCAAAAAAGATACTGGCCGTATCAGAGCACCACCAGCCCTGCTTTTTATCGAGTAGCTGCCGGCTTACCCCTTTGGCATCCGCAGGGATTAAGAGCAGGGAGATACCGCCGAAGCCTTCTTCACCAGTGCGCACGGCAGCAGTAAACCAGTTAGCGCGCATTCCGCCAGTGATATAGGTCTTTTCGCCGGTAACGATATAGCCATCCCCATCACGCTCTGCGCGGCACTGGAGATTGGCTACATCGGAGCCTGCGCCTGGTTCGGTAATTGCCAGGGAAATATGCTTTTCGCCACGTAATACAGAGGGAATAACCTGATCTTTTAGGGCCTCACTGCCATAGTGCAGTAATGGGGGCAGGGCAATGCCGTGGACCATTAGGCTGGCGTAGAGTCCACCTGCGCCGGGGCGGGCTAGCTCCTCTGCGGCAACAATCATATGGAAGACATCGGTTTCGATGCCGCCGTAGTTTTCCGGATAACTCATTTGCAGAAGGCCAACTTCTGCCGCTTTTCTCCAAAGTTCAGCGGGCAGTTGGCCGTCTTCGTCCCATTGAGTGATATAGGGGCTGATTTCGCGGTCGACAAAGCGGCGCAACTGGGTGCGCCATTCCTGATGGCCTTCGTCATAAAAGGGGTTTGCCATACGGGAGGCATCAATATCGTACATGCTGATCTCCTTTAGGAAGTAGCGTCACTGGGAATTTTGGCGGTTTCCGTGGGAGCGGCTTCGATTTGAACTAACAGCTGGCCACCGCGTACCTGGTCTCCTTCACAGGCGCCCAGTTTAATTACGGTACCGTCGCGGTCTGCGCGCAGGGCGTGCTCCATTTTCATGGCTTCCATTAAGGCGATAGTGTCTCCCCGCTGAACGCTTTGATTGGGCTCAACCAATACCTGCACCAGGCAACCGTCCATAGGAGCCGTGATGCGGCCACTGCCTTCGTTAAGGCTCGATTTGGCCGGGGCGTGGGTGATATCGACAAAATGAAATTGCCTGCCGTCTAACAGGAGATGCAGATTGCTTTGGTTGGCTAGGAACAATCTCTTTTGGCTAACGTCATCCAGCAGGAGTTCAGCGCTATAAACTCCACTTTCTTTTTTTGATTTCTCAAAATGGACCCACTGAATCAGGAACTGCTGGTTGCCTACTGAGATCTGATATGAATTATCTACTAACGCCAGCAGCTCACAGTTTAGAGTTTGTCCTGAAATTTCCAGTCGGTAGTTGGTCGGCACGCTGTTGTCGCCACTGCGCCAGTCACTGCGGCCGCTGCGCCGATCCTGAGGGTTGGCTTGGTGCAAGTGATTCAGTAATGCGGCTTGGGCTGCAACTACTGCTGGAACCGATTCTGCGGATATCAGCGTGCTGTTTTGGTCGAGAAAACTGGTATCGGCATCGCCAGCGATAAACTGTGATTCGGCCAGGATCTTCTGCAGGAAATGGATATTGTTTTTAGGGCCGATAAATTCCAGCTGGCTTAGGGCTTGGGTTAGCTTGCGCCGAGCTTCTTCTCGATTCTGCCCCCAGGCAATTAATTTGCCGAGCATGGGGTCGTAAAATGGCGTAATTTCGCAACCACTTTTCAAGGCGTGGTCGATACGGATTCCTTGCCCCTTTGGCGTCTTCCAGTGGAGCACTTTTCCGGCCTGGGGTAGGAATTGTTGTTCCGGGTCTTCGGCATAAAGGCGGACTTCAATGGCGTGGCCATGCTGGGTGATTTGCTGTTGGGAGGCTGGAAGGGCTTCGCCGCGTGCTACTGCCAGTTGCCAAGTTACCAAGTCAAAACCGGTTACCATTTCTGTTACCGGGTGCTCTACTTGCAAGCGGGTGTTCATTTCCAGGAAATAGAATTCGCCGTTGGGGCAGAGTAGAAACTCTACGGTTCCCGCGCCTAGATAACCGCAGGCTCGCGCGGCATCGACTGCGGCTTGCCCCATTCTTTCCCGCAGCTGGGTGTCGACCGCTGGGGAAGGGCACTCTTCGACCACTTTTTGATGGCGTCGTTGTACGGAGCAATCTCGCTCCCCCAGGTGAATACAGTTGCCATGACGATCCGCAAATACCTGGATTTCGATATGGCGAGCGTTGACCAGTGCCTTTTCCAGAATTAACTCGTCGCTGCCGAATGCACTCATGGATTCACTGCGGGCAGCGCGCAACTGGGAGGCCAGTTCGCTGTCTCCGTGAGCCAGGCGCATGCCGCGCCCACCACCGCCTGCGGCGGCTTTGATCATTAACGGGAAGCCAATGCGCCGCGCCTCGGCGATCAGGGTGTCGTCGTCCTGGGCACCCTGGAAGCCGGGAATACAGGGTACGCCGGCAGCGGCAACAAAGTCCTTGGCTTTGCGTTTGTTGCCCATTAGCTCTATGACTTCGGCACTCGGGCCAACAAAACTCAGTCCATTCTCTTCGCAAGCGCTGGCAAATTCCGCATTCTCAGCGAGAAAGCCGTAGCCGGGGTGGACGGCGGTGGCTCCGGATTTTTTAGCCGCGTCGAGAATTTTCTGGATATCCAGATAGGACTCCGCCGAAGTCTGCCCGCCAATGGCTACGGCGATATCGGCAGTCTGTGCGTGAAGTGCATCGCAGTCCGCATCGCTGTAGACGGCGACCGTGCGATAGCCTTCCGCTCGGGCAGTACGCATAATTCGCAGTGCGATCTCGCCGCGGTTGGCGATTAACAGGGTCTCTGTTGTCGACATCAGTGCTGCCACTCCGGTGATCGTTTTTCCAGAAATGCACGGGCGCCTTCGCGCCCTTCATGGCCTTGAATTGCGCGGGAAAACTGTTGCGCAGCGCCGTCGAGTAGTTGGCCGAGTGCAGTTTCATCGCTTACCCGCGCTGCATCCAGCAAGATCTGCTTGGTCGTTGCCAGGGCGCCGGGTGCGCAGGCATTGATCGCGCCCAGGTGTTCCTGCAGCGCGCCTTCGAGGGCTTCGGAATTATCGAGTAACTGATGGATTAACCCAATTTCCAAGGCCTGCTGTGCGTTGACTTTTGCTCCGCTGAGGGCCAGGCGTCGTGCCTGAGAGAGGCCGACCCGTGCTACGACAAAGGGAGCAATTTGTGCAGGCGGTAAACCCAGGCGGGTTTCCGGCAGGGCAAAGCGGCAGCTGCGATTGGCGATGGCAATATCGGCACTGCAAGCGAGCCCGAAACCACCGCCCATTACGGCACCTTCCAATACCGCAATGACTACCAGGGGAGTGCGATTAAATCGCTCCATCAATTCGCCGAAACGGCGGTTGAGGTGGAAGAACGCATCGCTATTACCATTACTCGCGCCCTGTTGCGCATTGAGCATATCGGCAATATCACCACCGGCGCAGAAATGGTGTTCTGCGCCCCGCAGTACCAACGCTCGCACCTGCGGATCTTCTTCCGCTTCTGCGAGCTTTTGCAGAAGCTCATCTACCATTTGCAAACTGATGGCGTTGCGCTGTTGTGGCCGGTTTAGGGTGAGGTGGCAGGCGATGCCGATGGTTTCATCAATGATTGTCTGCATGGCCTGACCTTATGCGTTGGGTTTACGCTTGCCGGGCAGTATGCCCATCAGCTTACAGATAATGCCGAGCATTACTTCATCGGCGCCGCCGCCGATAGCGGTGAGGCGGCTATCCCGATAAGCGCGGTTGATAACGGTTTCCTCGATATAGCCCATGCCACCCCAAAACTGCAGGCACTGATCGGGAATAGAGCGGGACAGGCGGCCAGCCTTGAGCTTGGCCATAGAGGCGAGGGTAGTGACATCTTCACCGGCTACATAAGCTTCCACCGCACGCCAGGTTAGAGAGCGCAGGCATTCCACTTCAGTCTGCATTTCTGCGAGGGCAAAATGGATAGTTTGATTGTCGATCAATGGTGCTTTAAAGGCCTGGCGTTCGCGCACATAGTCGATGGTGGTACTTACGCAGTTCTCCAGTCCTTTTAAGTTCAGCGCGGCGCCGGCGAGGCGCTCCTCCTGGAATTGCAGCATTTGCAACAGGAAACCGGCACCTTCATCGCCGATACGGAAATGTTTGGGTACCCGCACATTGTCAAAAAAGATAGGGGCGGTTTCTGATGAGCGCATGCCCAGTTTGTCGAGCTTTTCGCCGATGCGTACCCCTGGCGTTTTTGCCGGAATAATGATCAGGGATTTGTTGCTGTGGGCTTTGCCCTCACTGGTATTCACCAGGGTGCAGAAAAAGTCTGCGCAGGGGGCGTTGGTGATCCACATCTTGCTGCCGTTGATCACATAGTCGTCGCCATCGCTTTTGGCAGTGGTTTTAATTGAGGCAACATCGGAACCGGCGCCGGGTTCGGATACGGCGATTGCGCCGATCATCTCTCCGTTCACGGCGGGAATCAGGAACTGCTCTTTGAGATCCTGGCTGCCGAAGTTGGCCAGGGCAGGGGTACACATGGAAGTCTGTACCGAAATCGACAGGGGCACGCCGCCACAGTGGGCACCGCCCAGCTCCTCCAGAAAAACGGTTTCATAACTGAAGTCGAGACCCAGGCCACCGAAGTCTGTGGACTTGCTGATGCCTAGCAGGCCCAGACCGGCCAGTTGTTGGAAAATTTCGCGGATGGGAAAGCGGCCGGCCTTTTCCCATTCGGCCACGTTGGGATTAATTTCCTGCTGTACAAAGTTTTGTACGGTGCGCTGCAGTTCCCGGTGTTGATCGCTAAATATCATTATTATTTTCCCTGCCTTGAAGTGTGAACCCGGTGATTGTGTAAATGGGCAACTGCACTTCCTTGTTGCCCAGGTTTTTCGAATTAAAACCTAGCTACGCCAAAGGTATTTTTGTTGAGTTTGCTCTGTTCGGCCTCATTGCAAATTTCTAGCAACATGCCTAAAAGTTTGCGCGTATCGCGGGGATCGATAATGCCGTCATCCCAGAGGCGCGCACTGCAGGCGAGAGCATCGGAATTTCCCTGCATAAATGCGCTGGTGTCGTTTTCCAATTTGTCTAATACCGCCTCATCGATATTGCCGCTGCGTTGCATTTTTTGCTCGGTGACGATGCGCATCACCTTACCGGCCTGGGCTGCACCCATCACTGCGGTGCGTGAATTGGGCCAGGCAAAAATAAAGCGGGGATCGAATCCGCGGCCACACATGGCGTAGTTGCCGGCCCCATAGGAACCGCCCACGACAATACTGAGTTTTGGCACGCTGGCATTGGCCACGGCCTGAATCATTTTGGCGCCGTGCTTGATGATGCCGTTGCGCTCCACCTCGGTACCCACCATAAACCCGGTGGTGTTATGTAAAAACAGCAGTGGCGTGCCACTCTGTTCGCACAACTGAATAAACTGCGCGGCCTTGTTGGCGCCCTTGGGGGTGATCGGGCCGTTATTCCCAATAATTCCCACAGGGAAGCCTTCGATACGAATATGGCCGCACACGGTTTGTCGATCGAATTCCGGCTTGAAATCCAGCATGGCGGAGCCGTCGGCGATACGAGCCAGAATTTCGCGCACGTCGTAGGGCTTTTTGCTGTCTGCTGGAATCAGGCCGAGCAGGTCGTCGATAGGGTGCAGTGGGTCTCGGTAATCTTTATCTACTGAATTTTTTATTGGTGAGGGTAGGGCGGCAACAATCTCTCTTGCTATGCGAATACCATCGGCGTCGTTCTCTGCTAAGTAATCGCCACTGCCTGACTCGGTACAGTGCATTTCTGCTCCGCCGAGGCTTTCCGCATCGGCAATTTCACCGGTGGCAGCTTTCAGCAGCGGCGGCCCAGCCAGGTACATGCCGGTTTGTCCGCGCACCATAACGACATAATCTGACAGGCCCGGCTGGTAGGCGCCGCCGGCAGTAGCGCCGCCGTGTACCACGGTTACTTGCGGAATACCTGCGGCGGACATTCGTGCCTGGTTGGCAAAACCCCGCCCACCGGGAGCAAAAGTGTCGCTGGCGTACATCAGGTTGGCGCCACCACTTTGCGCCAGGGCGACTACCGGCAAATGATTTTCCAGAGCGATCCGCTGCATTCGCAGGGCTTTATCCATACCGGCTGGTGAGATGGTGCCGCCTTTTACGGCATAGTTATCTACCCGCACCATACAGCGTCGACCACTGATTTGACCGATTCCGCAAATGGCACCGCCACCTGCACCGGTACCGTCCTGGTCGTCAAACAATTTATAGCCGGCGAGGGAGCACAGTTCAACAAAAGGGGCGCCGGGGTCGAGGAGCAAATTGAGGCGCTCCCGTGGCAGCAGCCAGCCCCGTTCACGATAACGGGCCGCCTTACTTTTTTCAGCTTGAACTGGGCGCTGCTCAGCTTCACGAAACTGGTTGATCTGCTCCAGCATGGCAGCCTGGTTGTCATTGAATTCTGCAGAGCGGTTGTCGAGCTGGGAATCAATCGGCTGCATTAGAGCTTGCCCTCCGCTTCCAACTCTTCCACAACTTGCGGCCGGCGTTTGCGATGGAATCCGTTAAAGCGTTTAGAGTTGTTCGCGGCTTGTGGCTGCCAAAGAGGAGAGTGGTGCTTGAGGCTGGAGCCACCGTCAATACGCAGGGTTTGCCCGGTAATATAGTTGGCCGCATCGGAGAGTAGGAAGCACACGGCCCCGCTAACTTCCGCTTCCTCTCCCAATCGGTAGAGGGGAATGCTGTCGCGGAAGCCCGGTAGTAGCTCGCGCAGGAATTTGTGGTCGTAAGTATCAAAGCCGCTGGAAAGAATATAGCCTGGCGCCACGGCGTTAACTCGAACGCCAAAAGGCGCCCACTCCAATGCAGCGGTTTCGGTAATATTTTCCATGCCTGCGCGAGCGGCACCGGAGTGGCCCATCATTGGCATGCCGCCGGCGTTATCTGCGGTGATATTTACGATACTGCCGCCATACTGTTTCATCGACTGCACAAAGACTTCTCGGGACATTAAGAATCCACCGAGCAGGTTACTGCGTACAACAGCATCGAAGCCTTTTGTGTTGATCTGCTCAAGGGGGGAGGGGAACTGGCCACCGGCATTGTTCACCAGCCCATGAATTTGGCCTCGCGCCTGGACAATTTGCCCAACAGTTTCCTGAACACCCTCTTCATCGCGAATATCCAGGCTGAACAAACTGCACTCGCCACCATCGTTATTGATTTCACCGGCAACCCTTTCCAGCTTCTCCAGTTTGCGCCCAATCAATACAACATGGGCGCCGAGGCTGGCCAGTTCGTGGGCGATACAGCGGCCAATACCACTGCCGCCACCGGTGACGATATAGGTTTGCTCGCTAAAGCTGCCTGAGCGCAGCTGGCTTTGATAGCGCATGAAAGTTTCCTTTTCTTGGGCCTTTAAGGCCTATTCAGTTTTTATTGTTCTTGTTGGCGCTTGCGCCTGCGTGTGGGAAAACGCAGAATAGCTTAACGCTACCAAGCAAGCGCTTGGTATTCAAGGGTTGGCGCCTTTTTGATTGTGTGATTGTTAGGTTGCCGATTAGTCTGCAAAACAAAGCAAAAAAGAAAGCAAAGAATTGGGAGTGTTTCGTGCAAGAGGGCGCACAAGTGGTGGTAGAGGTGCAAGGTGCTATGTCGCCACAGCAACTTATTGGAACCCTGGTAAAGGCAGGAGAGCTTACAGACCCGGCCTCCCCGCGGGGGCGATTGCTCAATGCTGCCGCGCGCCTGTTTGAGCAAAAGGGGTTTTCACGTACTACTGTGCGAGACCTGGCGGCGGAAGTGGGCATTCTGTCTGGCAGTATTTTTCATCACTTCTCCAGCAAAGAGCAGATTCTCTGCGAGGTGATGAAGGAGGTAACTATTTTCGCCAGTGCTCGTATGCGTAGTGCGGTGGAGCAGGCCGCGTCACCTCAGGAAAGACTGCGGGCCTGTATTCAGTCTGAGCTTGAGGCGATTCACGAGCGGGCGGTGCCGGGCTTTTCCATCTTGGTAATGGAGTGGCGTAGTCTGTCAGATAAAAGCCAGAAAGAGGTGTTGTTGCTGCGCGATGAGTACGAGCAAATATGGCTGGATGCGATCAATTCCGCCCGTTGCCCAGGTGGGGATGCCACAGTGGTGCGCCGACTTATGGTTGGTGCATTGAGCCATACCTACAGCTGGTTTAAAGCTAGGGAAAATGGATTGACCATTCCCGAGCTCGCCGATCGGGCCTATCAAATCTTCGCGCCCAAATCCTAAGCGTTAACAATACGAGTTACTGGCAAGGCGCCGTTAAAACTGTGCACTTTGCCACCTTTCCTGCCAATTTCTCTCTTTTGAAGAATTTCCTGAGAACTGGTGCGCACCTGTTTTCCTCCGAATCTTTTACCCTGCGCGCAAGATGATAAGAATGTGACAATAAGTGTCACTTGGTGACAGGAGAAGGGAATGGCGGGCCAGGATTTATACCAGGTGGTTTCCACGGGAAGGACACTCCACGCCAAAGAAGCAGGGGCTGTGACTCGGGATATCGCCAAACTATTTTCGGTTCCAGAGGCCCAGGCTCGCAGATTACTGTTAAAAGGCTGGGTGATTAAAGACAGCCTGGCATCGTCACAGGCCCTGGAGTACAGGGCCAAGCTGCACAAGATCGGTCTTCGTGCCGAGGTTTGCCCTGCGGGAAAGTTCGATAACCAACAGCTGATTGCAAAAATCAAAGTGGCCCAACGGCGCAAGGCCAATGCAGCAGAAAAGATACCGACAAGTACGGCCTCGAGAGATGCATCCAAGGCTGGGACTGCACGAGCGCAAGAGGTAGAGAAACCGCTTTCGGTGAGCAATGCCAAAGGAAGCGTTGCCCCCCCTGTGGATTCCGAAAAGATCAAACCACAGGCAACAGAGCCTGAAGCCAATGAAAAGAGGGCGTTCTTCAGAAATAGAAAAACGCAGCCGGCTACAGTGGGTTGGCGAGTGCTTTTCGGATTACTCCCTGCTTTAACGGTACCTACAATTTTTATCGGCTTGGCAGCTCTGTGTCTCTATGGTGCCGGTGCACTGCTCTGGCAAACTCCCTTGGCAGTTTGGCAGGGGGAGTTAACTGGTGGCACTTTACTCATCAGTCTAGGGGGGGCGGCAGTCTTTATTTTTTTATTGTTGCTGGTCGCTTTGCCTTATTTTTGCTTCCCTCGAGAAATGCGTCCAAGGCCTGGCGAAGTCCCTCTGAAGCAAGCGGACAACCAAGATTTATTGCCCTTACTTGAGCAATTGTCTAGTGCAACGAAACTGCCCAGGGTGCAGGAGCTAATAGTCAGTCCAGACGCTCGTATTTATTGCGAGCCCAGGTTTTCTGAGGTGATGCGTCAGCAATTGCGGTTAAACCTGGGCCTGGCCAGTGTGGCTTCCCTTAGTGGCCGCGATACCCTGGCGTTAGTGGCACGTAGCCTTGGCCTTTTTCAGGGAAAACTCAATGGGCTATTGGCCTGGCTGGTGTTAGATGGCGTTAGGCGCTTGGAGCTGATGCAGTGGGCACTGGAAAATGATCGAAGTGTGCTGTACCGAAGCGGGGAACCGGGTCCGCTGAAATCCTTGCATCAATTACTGGCAACTTGTGGCCACTTTCTATTGCCATTGATTGAGCGGTTAGAAAATCTGCACCGTATTGTCACTCGGGGCAGCGCACGCTATCTGGAATGCCGGGCTGATTTCTGGGCTGCTGACTTGATTGGCAGTGGGGCTTTTGCCGAATTTGCCGAGAACTGGCATCGCCTGGTGCATGCCGACCTAATGGTTGCCGAGACCGCCCGCGAGGCCTCGGCAGTGGGACAGTGCTTTGAAAATATCCCTGCTGCTGTAGCCTGGACACTGAACAATCTGGATGAGGAAACCAGTAATACCATTGAGCTTGCGATGGCTCAGGCCAGTGATCCCTGGGATGTTTTTGAGGCGGCGGATCTACAGCGTATTGAGGTGGTTCAAAAGCGCAATATTAGTGGGCGTCTACAACGGGAGCTTGGCTGCACGGAGCTTTTTGCCGATTTTCCCAAGTTGGCCAGTGAGGTCAGCGGGGAGGCTGGCGCGTCGGACTGTCAGGTTGTGGAGAATCGCCGATTACTTTGTGCCAGTCGCGAAGCGGAGGACGCGCTACAGATTCTGGATGTTTATTTTAACCGTCTGCCGCCGCTCAACCTGCTGCCACTACGCAGGCCTGCAACTCAGGAAATGCAGGCGATGGATTTACAGGCCAGTATCGATTGGCTAAGGAGCAAGCTCATTGAGCTGCGTGAACTCCGGGAACAGCGTGAGAGCACACGTCAGCTTATGGTGTCGGTGCAACTTGGCGCGGCGCTGATTCGGGCCAAGGTGCGTATCGAACCACAGGAATACTCTCTGAATAGCGCAAGCCTTGCAGCGGCGCAGGAAGTATCGGCGTTGAAGCGGTCTGAGTTGGAGGAAATCGAGCGTCAGCTGCAGAAGATCTACTCGGTGTTTTACCAACGGTTGTGCTTGGCTTTAGTCGCTATGCCGGCACGGGAGCGCCAGCAGGCAAGGGGAATGCTTAGCCAGTTGGCGGCCTACGACGCGCTGGCCACACACCTTGAGCGTCTTGCGGGGTACAGCACCAGTCTCTCTGTATTCTCACGCCGCTTATCCCCAGGTCTTGCCGAGCGGGAATTGGTACAGAAATACCTGGCCCTCTCCGCTCGAGAGCTGGATGCGACTTTTGCCACAGTGGAGTCTTCTGAGCTATTAAAAGCCCAGGGTTTGGATAGCGCACTTTGTATCAAGGCAAAGCGCGAGCCATTGCAACAGCTACCGCAGCGCCACCAGGAGGCGTTGGCCGTGGTGCGTACTATGGAGTCCCGCTGTAACTATGCAAGTACGGTAATTCTGGAGCGCTATCAAATCCAACTGGCGGCCCTGCTGCAACGTTGTCTGCATAGAGAAGGGCAGCTGGAAGTGAATCCTTTGCGTCTCCTGCAAGCGGTTTAGAGCCTGTTGGTACTCAATGAGTTGTCGCCAGGCTCTATCCGCCGGCAAGCTTCACTTTGTAGTTTTTGGATTCCAATAACGCTTTGATTTCCGCGCGCTTGTCGCCCTGGATTTCGATCACACCGTCTTTCAGGGCACCACCGCAGCCACAGCGTTTTTTCAATTCCGCCAGTAGTAACTTCAGCTCACCATCGGTGCCGTCCACGCCACGCACACAGGTAACTCCTTTGCCCTTGCGCCCTTTAGTCTCTCTTTGGATGCGCACAATCCCATCACCCTGGTGACGCTTCTCTGCTGCGGGCTCTTCTTTGATACGACCGCGGTCGGTGGAATAAACGAGACGGTTCTCCTTGGCCATGGTTGGGCGCTCTCCAAAAAATTGTTGCACAGGGTAACTGGGGCGCGATTGTGCCCGAGGCGTGGGGGAAGTCAAAGAGGTCGCGGCCGAATATCTGGATGAAGTGGAATAGGGGGCGACCCACCAGCCCCCAGCAGGTAAAATTTGAGTGCAAATCCTTGGTAGCTGGTAGAAGAGGTTGATCCATGGCGTTGACTGGACGTCGCAAACTGCTCAATGAAGTGATCTTTGGCACCGAGACGCCCGCAGGGCGCAACTTTGATGTGTTTTTGATCTGGGCAATTTTAATTAGTGTGGCACTGGTACTGCTGGCTTCAATTGGACCAATAGCTGACCGTTACGGCACGCTTCTGATCACATTGGAATGGCTTTTTACCGGGCTGTTTACCCTGGAATATGCCGCCCGTATCTATTGTTCAGTAAACAGACGCAAGTATATTTTCAGTTTCTACGGTGTTGTTGATCTGCTGGCAATTCTGCCTAGCTATCTGGCTCTTCTGTATACCGGTGCAACCTACCTGTTGGTAATCCGTTTGCTGCGGGTGTTGAGAATCTTCAGGATATTGAAGCTGGTGCGTTATTTACAGGATGCCAACCTGCTACTGCGGGCCCTGGGTTTGGCTCGGCGAAAGATCCTGGTGTTTTATTCCAGCGTACTAGTGATGTGCGTTATCTTCGGCTCATTGATGTTTGTGGTAGAGGGGCCGGAAAATGGATTTACCAGCATCCCCACCAGTGTTTACTGGGCCATTGTAACGATTACCACGGTTGGCTACGGGGATATCTCTCCGCATACGCCACTGGGTCAGGCGATAGCGGCCATGACCATGTTGATTGGTTATTCAATTATTGCTGTACCCACCGGAATTTTGACTGCAGAGCTGGCCGGTGAGATGCATCGCGAACGCAAGCATCACCGCTGCAACAACTGCGGGCGCAGTGTCCATGATCCAGATGCTGAGTTTTGCAAGTTTTGTGGTTACCGGCTCGAGCCGTCTTTACAAGTGGAAGAGGTTTGATTTGATTGCGGGTGCCTCACAGAGGCTCCCGCTAACCCTAATTTTTGCGGATTACCATTCGTCGGGTACACGTACCGCGACTACGTCGGCCTTAGCGCAGAGGCGCCCGTCACTGCTGAGTTCACAGTGCAGGATAGTTTTCTTGGGGCCGCGCTCGACAATGGTGGCTTCCAAGAGTACTGGTTGATCAATAGCGGCGGGAGCCAGGTATTTTATGTCCAGCTTGCCGGTGGCGAACCAGATCTTGTCTCCGCTACCTACCGTGCGACCAGCCTGCAGATAGCCATCGGCGATAGCGGTACACACAGTGTGGCAATCGATGACTGTGGCGATAATGCCACCGTTCAAATATTGAGCGGGCCCTGCATTGTGGTAAGGGCTGGGAGTGAATAGACAGCGGGACTTATCCGGCTCTACCCAATAGCTTTTAATACGCAGGCCTTGGTCATTGTCCGGCCCGCAGCCAAAACAGTGGTTGCCTTGAATCTGATCCTGAATGGCGATTTGCTCAGTCATAACTATCCCTCGCTGTGGACGCGCATAGTAACGATTTGCGCCAGGGAGGGGAAGAAACTAACCTTGCGGACCTGCAATAGAGTTACCCAAATTATTCGGACCTAGATACATGGAAATATACGGCTTTTGCGCTCCCGGTTTTGAAGCCCTGTTCGAGGCTTTCGCCAAGAATTTTCGCGAGTGTGGAGATACCGGTGCCGCCTTCGCGGTGCGCCAGCATGGCGAGTTGATCTGCTCCCTGTGGGCGGGCTGCGCCGATCGGGATGGGGAGCAACCCTTTACCGAAGAGACTCTGGTCAATGTGTTTTCATCCAGTAAGGGTGTACTGGCACTGCTGGCTATGCAGCAAGTGCAGGCTGGCAAACTGGATCTGGATCGCCCGGTTGCAGACTATTGGCCGAAATTTGCACAGCACAAAGAATCTGTCACTGCGCGACAATTACTTAGCCATCGCAGTGGTTTGGTCGCTTTTCACGAGCGGGTTAAAGACAACCTTATTTACGATTGGCAAGCGGCCTGCGATGCGGTTGCCGAAACAGCCCCCTGGTGGGAGCCGGGTAGTGAACAGGGATATGCGCCTTTTCTCTACGGCTGGAGCCTGGGCGGCCTGATCGAACGGGTTGCCGAAAAACCTCTATTGGAACTTTATCGGGAAATGCTAGCCAAACCCCTCAATCTCGATGGCGGCTTTGGTGCGTTGGGGCATAGTTCAAGCCGAATTGCCGATGTGAGCCCTTTGAAGCAGCCATTGCCGGAGTTGCGTGAGAATGCCATTGGCCGGGCAATTAAAGAGGATCGCAAAGGCCCCGTGTCCATGGCGTTTAGCAACCCCGTTAGCTTGATGATGGGCACCAATAGCCCCGAGTGGCGCGGTGCCCTGATCCCTGCAGCCAATGGCCATTTTAGTGCGCGGGATCTTGCCGCAGTTTACGGGGACCTGGCGGGGGGAAATCCAATTACCCTGGGGCAAAAATGGGTCGATGAGGCTTCACGAGAGCAGAGCCGTGGGCGGGATAAAGTATTGCAGGCTGAGGTGAGTTTTGGCTGTGGCTTTATCCGTAGTGCTCAGGCGGCCGATCTGCGTTTTGGTGGAAAGCAAGGTTTTGGTCACCCTGGTGCTGGGGGTAGCGTCGGCTTTGCCGATCCGGAGCAGGGACTGGGGGTGGGTTATATCACTACACGACTGGGACAGAGCCTGTTTATGGATCGGCGCGCGGTTAGTTTGGTCGAGGCTCTGTACGGATTATTGAAATGACAGAAGAAGTTTTAAAACTGATGGAGCGAATCGACGAGCTGGAGACTCGCTTGGCTTTTCAGGAAGATACGATTTCTCAATTGAATGATGTCATTGCGCGCCAAGATGCGGATATTCGCTCTGTCGTAGCAAGAATGCGTGAGCTTGGAGAGAAGTACAGCGCGCTGACCTTTGAAATGCAGGCTGGCGGCAAGCCAGTCGACGAAAAACCCCCTCATTACTGAGGAACATTAAAAGCAGGGCAATAAAGTAGGCGGGCACGCTACTTGATTGCCTTAATAATATGCTGGCGCAGAAATACAAATTTGCCGGCTTTGATGAAATTTATGTCGACAGGCATCGCCAAAATTTATTGAAAATAACTCGATGTCACTTCGGCGCTGCCTTAAGTATTAAAGCGTCTAAAAAAATTTGTATTGTATCGTCTTTGCTATTGACAAACTTTTCCACACTCAATAGTGGGCTAACTGGCGCTCTAGTATTTATCGGCCCAGCTGATACATAATTTTTTCGTCGCCTATAACTCATTGTTTTTAAAGAGAAAACTAGAGAGTTTAAAAAATAAACAAATCGCTGTAAGCGAGAGTCAATGCCGCCTGGCGGGGACCTTCGTTTATTAATGCACAAAGTTATCCACAGAAGCTGTGGAAGAAGTTTGCAGCGTTTACTTTTTGTGCAGCAACTTAGTGCGAAAGTGCCGCAAGCTGGAAATTCGATGCTTGCAATGGGGACTGGTCAATAGAACTGGTAATGGCTTCGCCGTAATCTTCACATAATTTGGTTGGGTTGATTCAGCCGCCGGTCAGCTTTTAGCTGGATAATGCCGGCACTGTGATGGAGCACTGGGTTCAGTGCGTCCCGATACCCATTTATTAAAAGTGCGTTAGGAGAACCAATAATGAAACATTGGGTAGCAATTCTCGCTATGGGCTCACTGGTAGGCTGTTCCACCCTGGACCCCTACACCGGTGAAAGCAAAACCAGTAATGCCGCCAAGGGGGCCGGAATAGGTGCCGTAGCGGGTGCTATTGTCGGCGTGGCAACAGCGAGTAAGAAAGACCGCAAGAAGGGAGCTCTGACTGGTGCTCTGGGCGGTGCCGCGATTGGTGGCGGTATCGGTTACTACATGGATCGCCAGGAAATGGCTTTGCGCCAGCGTCTGGAAGGCAGTGGTGTGCGAGTCCAGCGTGAAGGGGACAACATTCGCCTGATCATGCCGGGCAACATCACTTTTGGTTCCAATCGCTCAGATATTCGCACGGATTTCTATGACACGCTCGAATCCGTAACGGTAGTTTTGCAAGAGTTTAATAAGACCGCCATCCGCGTGAGTGGCCATACCGACAGCACTGGTTCCGACGTGTATAACCAGTCCCTGAGTGAGCAGCGGGCTAACTCTGTGGCGAGCTTCTTCAGCCATAACGGCGTTTCTTCCGGCCGCGTACAGGCTGTTGGTTATGGTGAGCGCTACCCGCTGGCCAGCAATAGTTCTGAGTCTGGCCGTCAGGCCAACCGTCGTGTTGAGTTGGAGTTACTGCCTTTGTAAACACTTTGTGCAGCGGGTAAACGGCTGCACTGTCAATCACTGCGTCTCGATAACCCCAAGCCCAGGTGGAAGTCTTGTACGCAGTGAAGTTACTTTTCTTTTTCAGCTAATAAGATTCCAGTTGAAACTCTTCCCTCTGTATAAATTCTCTCCTTTCGATTTCTATTAGGCACTGAGTTGCACAAGGTTCTAGCGGACACCCTGGACGTTTTTTGCACCCATATAAGTTTTGCTCCGACAAATGATTCCGGTGCATAGCTGAAGATTAAAAAACCCGGCGATTGGCTGGTTGGCTGTGCTATCTCTACATCTACTAATAAGTAAATAGTGGAGCAAAGCCGTGAGTCATCGCCTGTTCAAATGGAAATCCTTATGGGTTTTTGCCTTGGTGCTAGTGGCCATCCAGGTTTTTGCCTGGCAGGAGGAAATGGCGGAATCCAGCACTAACCTGGAGGTCCGTTTTGGCGCGGCTGCCGTAGTGGCACAGGTGGAGGTCATAGGTATTCACCGGGATGTAGACAGCGCGCTGTCGGAGCCGGGTGTCACGGCGATTTCAGGCTATGTCTATTCCGCGGTGCCAGGCCAAGTCTGGAAAGGTATTGTGGCGGACCAAATTACCTTTCGCCTGGGATTGGAATATTGCGACAAGAAGCTTGAAAAGGGCGAGCGCTATCTGATTTTTGCCAGGCTCGATAGCTACGGCAGGTTGCAGTTGCAGAGCTGTGATTCCGCGGTTGTTGAATCTGAGGCTGAGGCACTGTTGGCTGAGCTCAATGAATTCAGCTCCCAAGGCTGATTTCTCCAAAAGGCCACACTCATTAGAATATTCGGTTGTAAGTCGCGGGCCAGTTACAGCAATCCAGACTCTTCTGCGTAACCCCCGTGCCTTGAAGAACCCTCATGCCGGGTTATTCTTATCATTATTGGCGCCACCTTCTTTGGCCGATTGAAGTTGAACTTCCTTTGCTTCGGCGTCAAGAGGCTGCAAGGCCAGCGATTATCGCGCGGAAGTAGGTTCCCAGAACCCTGGGGGCTGGCCAAGCAAGAGCGCAATTCTTGTAACTGCCTGGGGTCGAGAGGTCGATATATGAAGAAGCTATTGATTCCACTGATCATCCTGCTGCTGATCATCGGATACTTTATGTCGCGTAGCGGCGAACATAAGGCCAAGGAAGCCTACGATTCGATGAACACTCCGAATAGTGAGCAGATGAATGACAGTTCCAAGCCACCTGGCAGCGGAAGTGATTCAACTACTCCCAACAGTACTACCACGCCACCAGACGGTATGGGTAACCCCGATGCACAGATGCCACAGGGCTCTGGGCAGACAGATCCAACACCGCCTGGGGGGAATGGCTCCAGCAGTGGGGAAGGCCCGGATACTATGGGGGCTGGATCGACAGGGGATGCTGGGGATGCTGGCGCCGCGGGTGCTCTTCGTGGGCGTCCTGGTGAGCCTGGCGCAGAAGGGGACTCTGCAGATACGCCTAATGCAGATTCAGATACCCCAGCGGGCAGCGTAGCGGAAGATGCTGCCAATGAGGCCCAGAAAGCTGTGGAAGGTGCAGACAATATGGATAGCACTACACCGGATGGCGATAGTGAGATGGATCAGGGCGTGGACAACAACGAAGACCAGCCCTAGTAAAAGGATTATTAGTTACTCAGTTAATAAGGAGATATTGCGGGCCACCTGTTGAGGCGGCCCGCAACCTGTACAAAATGATCGAACATAAGTGGCTACAGGGACATACCGTTTTACAGGTTCGGCCGCGTGGAAAATTTACCGCAGAGGATTTTCATCAGCTGGCAGAAAAAATAGATCCGATTATTCGCGAGCAGGGCAGGATAGAGGGTTTACTGATTGACGCTGAAGATTTTGCCGGCTGGGAAAATTTTGTCGCGATGGTCTCGCATTTTCGCTTTGTACATAATCACGAGAAGCATATCCAGAGGATTGCGGTGGTGTCAGACAATCCGGTTCTGAAATTTATGCCGCACCTGGTTTGCCATTTTATCAGTGCGGAGGTTCGGCCTTTCCCCCTTAATGATTATCCTGAAGCCCTGGCATGGTTAAAAAATCCGGGTTAGCATCGCGCACCGTTTAACTGTTATATGGAGTGCCGGTGAGTCCAGTCTTGGCCATTATTGCGACGACTTCCGCAGACCTGCCCAACGCCCAGGAATTATCCAGTCAACTCAACCTTCCCTGTTTGGGAGTTGCTTCCCCCAGCGAAATTAATGAGGTTCCCCAAGTATTAGCTTGTGGAGAGCAGTTGCAACTCTGTGCGACCGGGCGCAAAGCACCGGGGCCAGTTTCTGTTGATTTCGTTGGTGGGGCTTTAGCACATAGGCGCAAATATGGTGGGGGTAAAGCCCAGCCGGTTGCCAAGGCCGTGGGTTTGCGCCCTGGTTTTTACCCTCGCGTATTGGATGCCACTGCCGGGTTGGGCCGTGATGCTTTTGTGTTGGCGACCTTGGGCTGCGAAGTGAAGATGCTTGAGCGCAATCCGGTTGTACGCTTGCTCCTTCAGGATGGTTTGCGGCGATTGCAGGAGGCTGCCACTGCCGACCCGGAATTGGCCGCCATTGCTGGGCTTTTATCACTGGCCGATGATGTTACACCGGCCGCAGACTGGTTGGCCCAGCAGGCTGAGGAATCTTGGCCGGTTGTTTATCTGGACCCCATGTTCCCGCCCCGGGGCAAAAGTGCCAAGGTAAAAAAAGAAATGGTGGCTTTTCATCATCTGGTTGGAGAGGACCTGGATGCGGACGATCTGCTAGAGCCAGCACTCAGGGCCTGTTATTACCGCACCGTGGTCAAACGTCCCAAGCTGGCACCATATCTTGCAGATAAAAAGCCAATGCTTTCTTTTGAAGGGAAGTCAGGGCGTTTCGATATTTACACCAAGCACGGTGTGCCGGGGTAATAGGCGGAATTTAAATAGAGTTGGTATCTACTAGTATTTTTGAAATTTCTACACCTTAAGTCATTGCCTAACTTATCTACACTGGCAGATAGTCATTCGCTAAGTGCCTAATCCGATAGAGTGGAGGGGTAGCTGTGAGGCGTAACATCGACGAATCGCAGCAGCCAGATATATCCAACCGTAAAATATTCTCTGCCAGCGCTCTAGGCTTTCTCACCGCAGCAACGATCGTAACCAGCCTTCGCAATTTGCCCATGATGGCGCAGGAGGAGATGACGATGTTTTTCTACATCGGCATTTCCGCCCTGTTATTTTTGATTCCGGCTGGACTGGTGGCAGCCGAACTGGGCAGTGCTTTCTCCGACCGCACCGGCGGTGTTTATACCTGGGTGGGAGAGGCTTTTACGCCCAAGATGGGTTTTGTCGCTATTTGGCTGCAATGGGTGGAGTGTGTGGTCTGGTATCCCACCGAGTTGGGGTTTGCCGCAGCCGCTATTGCTTATGCGCTCGGAGAGCAGAATCTCGCCAGTAATACCTACTATATCGGCGGCTTCTGTATCGTTGCCTACCTTATCGCCACTGCTGTCGCCCTTTCCGGAACCAAGTTTCTGGTGGTAGTCACCAAGTATGGATTCCTGGTGGGTACACTAATGCCTTGTTTGATTCTTATTGCCTTGGCAGTGGGCTGGGTGGTGATGGGAAACCCCTTGGGCTGGGAAACCGCTGCCGACCCGGCTGTAGCCGTAAGGGAAGATGGGCAAGTACATCCGCGCTGGTTTCCCCATATTACCGGTCTCGGTGCTGTAGCCTTTCTTGGAGGGATACTGCTCTCTTTCGCTGGAATTGAGGCCCAGGCCAGCCATGTCTCAGAAATGCCCAACGCCCGCCGTGGTTATCCGGTGGTTATTGGCATTGCCGCTGTCGTTTCTTTTCTGATCTTTACGCTTGGGGCGCTCGCCATTTCTGCCATGCTTCCCTATCAACAGATATCAATAGAGACGGGATTATTCACAGCGTTTGGTCAGGGGTTTTCCCAGTTGTTGGGTATCGGTTGGCCGGTTCAGATTCTGACGGGATTGATTGCTTACGGTGCCCTCGGGGGAGCCCTGGCTTGGTTGGCCGGTCCCAGCAGAGGGCTATTGGCTACCGCCCAGGATGGCATGCTGCCCCCCTGGTTTCAGCGGGAAAATGCTCGCGGCGTACAGAAAAATATCCTTTACGCCCAATGCTTGATTGTCTTGCTCATCTCATCGATTTATATCCTGGTAGATAATGTATCGACCGCCTTTGTTTTGATCTCGGTTATGGCGATAAGCCTGTATATCATTATGTACTTAATGATGTTTGCTGCGGTTATCCGTTTGCGTTACACCCAGCCAGACCTTCCCAGGGTTTTTAAAATTCCCGGTGGTATCACCGGCGTTTGGATTACGGCAGGCACTGGCATGGCTGCAGTTTCTTTTGCGCTGTTGGTGTCCTTTTTTCCTCCTCAGCAGCTTTCAGTGAGTGACCCCAGGCTGTATGTAGCTTTGGTCTTTTCCGGAATTGTTATTACGGTGACTATTCCACTATTTATTTTCTACTGGCGTAAGCCTTCCTGGCGTAAAGAGGGTGGGCATAAGCAGCAATCTTTTTCAGACATTAACGAGTGACAAGGAGGTCGGTCGTGAAGCAAAAGTCGCCATTCGATATGTTTTTCGATGAATACAATGAGGATATCCCCGAGGATCATTTCCCCAGGGGGAGTATCTCTGCGCATGCGGCGGAAGCGATTGTTACCAGTGAGACCTGGTCTGATGCCAAGCCGGCCATGAATCTTTCTTCTTTTGTCACTACATTTACCGAGCCAGAAGCTTTCGATGTCGCTAAAAAACATTACCTGAAAAATTATATCGACCACGATATGTATCCGCAGTTATTTGCTATGGAAGCGCGTATGGTGCGCTGGCTGCATCAACTGTGGAATGGGCCTAAAGGAGTGGAGCCCTATGGTGCTGCAACTATAGGATCCTCTGAGGCCTGTATGTTGGCGGGATTGGCTCATAAATGGAACTGGCGCAAAAAGAGAGAGAAGACAGGCAAGGATACTTCCAGGCCAAACCTGGTTACCGGGGCCAATGTTCAAATTGTCTGGGAAAAATTTATGCGCTATTTCGATGTGGAACCGCGCATAGCAGCCCTAAAACCTGGGCATTACCGCTTTAATAGCGTACATCTGGATGATCTGGTAGATGAAAATACCATCGCGGTGGTGGCGATTGCCGGGCAGACTTTCACAGGAGAAGACGACGCTTTTCGCGCTATCCATAACTGGTTAGACCGCTACCAGCAGAAAACAGGCCATGATATCCCAATGCATATTGATGGTGCCTCTGGGGGATTTGTGAACCCGTTCTTATACCCCAACTATCAATGGGATTTTCGCCTGCCGCGGGTAAAATCTATTAATGCGTCGGGGCATAAGTTTGGCTTGGTGCCACCGGGGCTGGGCTGGGTGATTTTTCGAGAGCGTTCTGTTTTTGATGAAGATCTGATGTTTTATGTCAATTACCTGGGGGGAGAGATGCCCACGGCAACTTTGAACTTCAGCCGGAATGCATCACCGGTTGCCTACCAATACTACAACTTTATTCGTCTCGGTTTCGAAGGTTATAGAGATATTATGCAGCACACTTTGGCGAATGCGCAGCTATTACGCCATCGTCTGGTAGAAAGCGGCTACTTCGAAATTATGAATAAAACCCAGCGTATTCCTGTAGTGTCGATGACCCTGAATTCTAAATATACCAATTTCAATGAATACGATATATCTGACAAGGTACGTGAACGTGGCTGGGTGTTATCCGCTTATTCCATGCCGCCTAATGCTCAATCGGTAAATTGCTTGCGTATTGTAGTGCGCCCACACCTTAATCTGAATGCGATTGAAGGCCTTGCTGACGATATTATCCATGCGTGTGAGTGGCTAGAGCAGCATGGGGGTAATGCCACTCCACCAAAATTGCATGATCCTCATAAGGTAGCGGCGAGTAAATGTTAAGGATTTGATTTATCTCTGTAATGATTGTTCAGAAAACAATGAATAAAATAATAAGGCGACTTAAATTGTTCTGTAGAGAGGAACGAATTCAACGGTAAATCCTATGGAAAGGTGTGTGCTGAACAGTGACTTGCAGGAACCGGAAGGCCCGGTTTGTTTACCTGACGGCCAGATATTCGTTGCTGAAATGTCGAGCGCGCGGAATTGTGTTAGTCGCATTGATATATGTGGAGGATATCATCAGGTCGGCCATCCCGGCTGGCGCCCCAATGGTATGGCGATCGATGGCGATGGCAATTTTTGGATAGCGGGAGGCGGGGGGAAAAAGCTGGTATGCATGAGGCCCGATGGGACAGTCCTCAATACTTATGGGGGGCCTGCAGAGCGCCCCTATCTTTGGCCCAATGACTTGGTATTTGGTCAAAATGGTTTGCTGTATATGACAGACTCCGGCATTGATCCGGATAGCTTTGTTGAGGGGCAGGCAATCCGCCCTGACTTCCGAAAGTGTGGTTATGATGGGCGGGTATTTGAAATTGAACCTCGTAATGGCCGCGTATTACGCTTAGTGGATACGGGTTTGTTATTCCCAAATGGCATTGCATTTGATGCCGATGACTTACTGTATGTGGCAGAAACCCTAACAGGAAATATCTACCGCTACTATCTCAGCTCCTCAGCCCCCGGTGACCCTGAGCTATTTGGCAATGTTAACCTGGGATCACCAGAAGAATTTATTGGGCCTGATGGAATGGCTTTTGGTGATGATGGCCGGCTTTACTGTGCCGTATTTGGTCAGGGTGATGTGAGCGTTTTAGATCACGATGGCAGGGTGGCTGAGCGTATTCCGACTTGCGGGAAGCGCCCCACCAATATCGCTTTTTGTGAAGATCAAAAGGGTGGGGCGGTGGTGACAGTTTTAGATGCTGGTTGTTTGGAATGGCTGGGCCTGCCCTGCCGAGGTAGAGATTTATATCACCCCGAGATACGAACTTTACTTGGTTAATACAAAAGAAAATGTAGGATTACAATAGCGCAATGTTCAGAAGCCGTTTCATAACTTCTTTAGCGTAATAAACATGCAGTCGATATAGAAAAAAGCTCTAGAAGCCAAATAGGGATCTCACCTAACGGCCAAGCAGTAGTAGTTTCCGAGCCATACATAAGTTCGCTCAGTTTTCCAGCGTCACATATGCCTTCGAAGTTATCTACCATCTTATTTCGAAGGCTTTCTTCTATTCCTACGGTGAGGGCAATTCAGGTCAATTTTACGGTGGGCGAAGCTATTGCGTAAGGGGGCAGAATCTGCAGCTTGGTCGTACACTAGGCGCCGATATTTTGTATTTTTATAGATGACATTGAGAAGTGGATGTAATAAATTTACTCCTGCTGGTGAGGCCGAAGTAACGGTGTATCCCAATGGAATACCCTTGTCATTGACCACCACCGTCCACTTTGTACCCTTGCCTGCTTGGTTTTCCAGTTTCTGCTCCTTTTTTTGCTGAAGCAAAGCTGACATCCGAAAAACTTCTTCCCAGTCAAGCAGGGATCTTTGATCGGGCTGTCCGAGAAATTTTTGCCAAGCCTCCAGCCAAGCGCCCGGTTCTTCCCAAACTGAAGCCTTCTCCAGCAAGTACTTTGCGATGGGTAAGGTGGGGGAAAATCCTTCCATCGGACTCCTTAGCGCAAAATTCATAAGATATCTTCAAAACATGCAGGGTTATCAATGGGCTCGGGGCCATCTATTTCACGTTTTAGCTGGGGAAGGCAAGGTACAATCAACTCCAATTGAGCGTCGGTTAATTCTCACTTAAATCTATTCACGTTTGCTGGTCTTATTATTTCATGAGACCGCAAGAATAACTGATTTCAAGATATTAAGCAGTGTCCAGTAGTAGTTGGCTAACCTCTCCTATATTCCTATTGCAACTGCCATACCTAGTGGTAGTAGAGGACGCCTGCAGGATGATTGTGTTTTATACAGACAGGCCACTCCCTAAGGGAATCTCTACCAGCTGAGTATCCTTTTGGGGCGATGGTAAATCAAACCTTAATGTGAGTACGGCTATCTAACTCAAGCAGTTGTATTAAATTTTATGGATATATACGTATCAAATGCATATAATATATTAGTTAGGCATGATTGGGTTTAGGATATTTTTTAATGAAGGTCTTTGTCAAAAAAATTAAGCGATCAACTTTTTTTTCGAGAAAAGATGAAGGAAAGTACATAGTTGAATTTTCATTTCAACTATGTGCAGATGATTCTCGTCACGCTCGATCAACAAATGCAGGTAAATCCAATGTAAAGTTAGGTGGAAATTCTGCTCGTTTTTTCTTTCGGGATGACCTGGAGCTCCCACACCCTGACTTATGCGCTTTAGCAGCACTTAAGATTATAAGCCCTTATATCGGCAGTACTTTAGTTATGGATAGGCCGGTATCATATAAAATGGCTCAAGCGATAAAGAGGGCCTACCCAAATATAGCATATGTCAATGCTGCAGACGTTAAGCCTAGACAAGCAATTAGTGAATCACCAGCAGTATCATTTTCTGGAGGCGTGGATAGTGTCGGTGTTGCTTCAGTTTTAGAGGAGGGCGTACCGCTAGTACTTTTAGCTAGAGTTTTTCATCCCGATATAGGCCCATTTGAAACTTGGTATAATACATCTTCAAATGTCAAGACTTTAGAAGCCATGCCAGCAAGATTCAAGAAAATTGTAGTTTATAGTGATTTTGAATTTTTGAGCACTAATGGGCACTGGTGTATTTATCCCGATAGTTATGCGTTTACAATTCCCTGTATATTACTCGCCGACAAATTGAATTTGTCTCATATTTTGACTGGAGATATTTCATTTGCCTTTACAGGAGATGAAACTATTTATAATAAAGATCTTACTACTCGGCATGGTACATTATTTGAGGCTGTATCTTTACCATTGGAGTATCCCTGCAATGGGTTGGGAGAGCTTGGAACGTTGAGGCTGGCGAATCACTATGGTCTTGATGATATCCCAACTAGTTGCCAGTACGGTTTTTTTAAAAAGCCTTGCATGAAATGTATTAAATGCTTTAGAAAGTCATTATATGCTTGGGCAATTTTCAATAAACCTTTGTCGGATAAGCAGCTGTCTGTTTTCGATATGTGTGCTCCAGTAAAAAAACTGGCTCAAGATGAGAGCAGGAATGGTTGGAAGATCATGCCAACTTATAAATATGTCTTCAGTAAAATTGGTAGAAAATTTTCCGGTAATATTGGAATTATTCAGTCTAGGGCGGAAAAGATAAATTACGATGTGGGTTTTGTAGATAAAATATACCCGGGCGCTTATAACTCATCCTCTGCGAAAAATAGACCAAAATTTATAGTGAGGGCGCTGGAGAGAATTGAAAGAATTGTTCCGTATATGTCTCAAGCAGATGAGCAAAACTTTAAGAAGATGGATTATAAAAAATATGTAAGTAAGGGGTGAGCAGAGGGCAGCAAGCCAATGATGGATAATTTTTAGCAGTCAATTCTTTTTGGCTGCTGGGCTCTGAGTATTCCAATATTTTTTCGCCAGATTTGGTAGAAGTTTATCATTTTCTGGGGTATTGAAAATTCTTTATCATTTCTTTACGGTTAACTAAAAAGAGTTTATCTATGACCAAACCTACTTTCTAATTGGATGCCATCATCAAAGCTTTGGGTGAAGGCAAAGACCTCAATGGCAAAGATGGCATCTTGACCTCTCTGATCAAACAACTCCTTGAAGTTGTCATGAAAGTGGGGTTGGAGGAGTACCTTACCAATACGGAGCGGAGCTTTACAAAGGTACCTCTGAACTTCAAGTTTGGCGTGAGCGTGATCTGGAGGTGATCTAATTCATTTCCTAGTTTGATGCTATCCACGACATAATCAAGGAAAATAGTCGCTACCCCAACAAGCCCATTTACGTGAATCTTAGGCTCAATATCGAAGGATAGAAGGAGCTGCAGGGGCTCTACTCATCAGACCAAGAAGGCGCACATGACTGACTGACAGCTCTACCAACCCCTGCAATCGTGTAGTTAAAGATATCCTAATAGTTTATGTTGGTGGTCTGTAGGGTTTTCCAGAGGCCTAGTGGGGGGATCTTTATCTGATGGTGATTAGGTTCTAGTGCGGTAAATGGCCGACTCTCTCGGCTTACTTTAAGTATCCATAATACAGCCGCACACTGACCTAAACCACTAATGTGGAAGAGGTTGTCCATAGGGATTTCCACAAGTTGACTAATACCAAAGGCGTTTTCGCCAATGAGGGTAGCTGACTGAGGCTTCTCTACGCCGTTTTACTAAAAGCCACCGAATGCTGGGTACTCCCGATTCAATATTGGAGTTCGATTGCAGTAGTTGATGTTTCACTTCCCTGATTGTTTGGAGAAATGTATCAACCTGTAAGGCTATTATAATTACTGACAAAGAGTCCTGAGCGCTAGCAGTTATTATTTTCTGCTCTGTCTGGTGATTATTCTTCTATTGATTGCCTTGTTTAATTTTTATTGATTGTTTGGGTGATGTGAGTGTTTTAGATCACGATGGCAGGGTGGCTGAGCGCATTCCGACTTGCGGGAAGTGCCCCACCAATATCGCTTTTTGTGAAGATCAAAAGAGTGGGGCAGTGGTGACAGTTTTAGATGCTGGTTGCCTGGAGTGGTTCGGCCTGTCCTGTCGCGGCAGAGAGTTATTTCATCCAAAATTATATACGTAATAGATTTTTCGTTTAGATGTTACGGTGTGATAAAGGAAAGCGAGCATGCAAAATTTAATACTAAAGTTTGCTTGCCATGAATTATAAATTGTTGGCTTTACCAATCTGATCGAACTGAGCGAGTCTAATTGTGCTCATAGTGGGGGGTGCTTAACAAACCAGAGAGATGGTTAGTTTTATAATTCAACTGAAAGAAATATATATTTTACTCTAGTTTTATGGGGGGTAGTTGAAGAGTCCTGTTCTGTTGGTGAGTGTTGTAAGTAGGTAGTATCCGTTTTTAGTTGGTGTTGAAATTTTGTAAAGGGTTTGGTTTCACGTTTTAGTTGTATTGTAATAGAGGGCACAATTGGATTCTTTATGTTGTTTTTTGTTGTTATTCTTGAGTCGAAAAGAAAGCAGTTTGTTGTGTTTTCTCGGGGTGAGATAGTGCCCGTGAAGGATACCTCACCTAAGAGAATGGGTTTGATTATTTATATCCGTATTCAATGGCGTAGATGTGGCAATAAGCATTGCTTGACCCACTCCATAAAACATCAGTAAAACCACGAAGGTTAATCGAGTCGCCGCTATGATAAGCTGCCAAAAGCATGCTTATGCTTGAAGAATACCCGATATCATCAACTTTAAGCCAATAACCTCCACTACAAGAACTTCCGTTGTTCTCAAGTATAATGCTGACGTCACCATTATAATAGGACGTTATTCTCTGTATTTGGGAAGTTGGGGAACGTTCAATGCCGGCAAATGCTGAACTGGCATATAAAGTAATCAGAGTTAATAAGAGTGCTCTTTTCATGAAGGGTAAAGCTGTAGTTAGTTTAATGTGCGGCGTTTGCCAGTTGATGGCGCTGATTATATGGGTTTGTGTTTTCTGGGAGAAGGGGGTGTTAAAAATAATTTCATTGCGCTTGAACTTTCGCTTTTTTTTGAAAGTATTTTTAATGTTTTTTTGTTTCTTTTTTTGCTTTTAGTGAGCTTTTCCGTTTTTATTATTTTTATTTGTTGGGATATTTTTCTCTGCAGGTTTGACTTGTCAGTTTTTTAAGGGGGTGGTTATTTTTTTGGGTTTGTTGGGTTGGCACGCTAGATGGGGGTGTTGCTCTCAAAGGTAGGTTTTTCTAGGTTTTTTATAAAAAGTTTTCCTATAAAAATGCATTTATAAAGTACGGTTTCTAGCGTGCTTTATGTCTTCAATCCCCGGTGATGCCTTTTAGAGATGTTTATGCGCACTTCGTTTTATTTTTTATTGGTGCTCTTTGTCACTTTTTCTGCTCATGAAGCTGTCGCTTCGGGGATTATGAAGAATGGATATACGGTTTATCGTGGGGATGTTAATGATGACGGACGTGAAGACCTTTATTTTGAGTACAATAGACCAGTAATTCTTATACATGGAGATATTGCTTCTCCTCTGGTAATGCCCCAGCTGCCGAACTTTGTTCTGTACTTAAATCGAGGGAGCGAGAGCTATAAAGATCCGGTTGAAATAAGCCTGACAGAACAAGAAGTCGCAAATCTCGATCAGCTTGAGGATAGTCTTTCAGTATTTGGGGACTTCAACGGTGACGACGCAACAGACTTACTATTTATCGATACCATGCCACTGGTTATACATGCCCAAGGGAATGGGCTACCAGAGCTTGTTCAGACCCTGTCGGTTGAAAACCGGGATGATGAAATTTCTTATGCGGCGGCCATTCTCACCAGTGTAAACCCTGACTCTATTGTGGTGTTGGATGAAAATAATGATGGTAGGGCGGATATATCTGTAGGAGACTTTATGTTTCACGCAGATGAATCTGGGGTTTTTGGTAGCTATACCACTCCAACCACAATTCAAGCGCCCAATATGGCTGGAACCTCTGGAGGCCAATTCCGGGTTAGTGAATCCGGTGCGGCAACTTACTCTTTTCCAATAGCAACGGCTACTGGTACAGCTGGTGTTGTACCAGAAATCTCCCTGAACTATAGCAGTAGTGGTAGTAATGGTTTAGTCGGTAAAGGGTGGGCTATTGGAGGTCTTTCTGGAATTTCCCGCTGCCGTCAGACGCTGTCAATTGATGGAAATGTGGGGCCTATCAACTGGACAGACTCAGACAGGTTCTGCCTTGATGGTCAGCGCCTAATAACAGTAAATGACTCTCAATATGGCGCTGTTGGTGCCGTATATAAAACTGAAATGGATTCCTTTGTCAAGGTAACTTCACTTGGCGGCAGCCTTGGAAATCCGAACCACTTTATGGTAGAGCGCAAGGATGGATCAGTCAGTTATTACGGCGAGAGTGATGACTCTAAGCAGCTTGTAGGAGGCAATGTACTTACTTGGGCACAAAATAGATTTGAGGATAGTGTCGGTAACCACATTGAGTATCTGTATGATGGGGATTCAGAATCAGGGCACCGTGTCAGTTCAATTCGATACGCTTATGGTTCTGGCTTCTATGAGGCGGATGTAGAGTTTGTTTATGAAGATCGTCCTGAGCACCTTAGAGGCTATACCGCAGGTTATGCACTCAGTACTACTAAGCGCCTGGATAAGATTATCTCCAGTTCTAATGGTAGAGTGATACGCGAATATAAGTTGGGTTATAAGCCGGTTCTGCCATTTATTCCCGGTGAGAAATATAATGACAGAACCTCATTGCTAACTTCATTACAAGAGTGTGTAGATTCTAACTGTCTTCCTGCAATCAGTTTTGAATGGCTGCAAGCTCCATGGATGCAATACGGAACTCAGTCAGAAGCTATTGATTTTTCTCCTACCAATAACCGATTTTTGAGCGATTATAAGTACGCTGACTTCAATGGAGATGGCAAGCAGGATATCGTTTGGATTGAGGGGTACAATGACGATGGGAGTGATACTGACATTCGTGTTAAATACGCGATTTCTTATGGCTCGAAGTTCGTAAAACAAAATTTCACGGGTGGCTTGTTTTCTTCCGAGTATTTTACCAGTGCCAATGTTGGTGAGGGTTTTTCGATACGAGTGTTGGACTACAACGGCGATGGTCGGCATGATTTGGCGATCTACAATCCACGTACTACCAAGTATGGAATTCCAGGCAATTATTGGCATGTTTTTTTAAGCCGTTATGATACTGGAAGTAAGCGTTGGAAATTGGATTCCAGACCAATAAGTACGGGTAGATCAAATAAAGATGCGATCTTTGCTGATTTTAATGGTGATGGACTGGCTGATTATATTTCTGTCAGCTATAGCAGCAGTACGGGTGCAAGAGTACTCGTTAGGCTGATGGAGCCTTCAGGGGATGACGTTTCATCTTATAAGCATTATAAATTCAGTGATGAATACACCAGTTATCCCTTAAATATTTCTGGTGCTAACAGCATGAAGTCTAGCGGCCGAGTACCCGATACTTTAGGGGACTTTAATGGCGATGGAGCTATGGATATTCTGGTGGCAACTTCCGCTGGATTTGAAGCAGCAGTATTTGATCAGGAAGCGGGAGAGTTTCACTCAATTGGCCTTTTCTCTACAACAAATACTTCAAAAAGCCCGATAGCAGTAGATATTAATGGGGATGGCCTAACGGATGTTGCCTATCCAGGAAACTCTGGTGGCTTGTTTGGTCAACTAAGTACAGGAACTGGATTTGTTAGTTTGGGATACTTGGGGGGCAGTAAGGGAACTTTTGTTGATCTAAATAATGATGGTTACCAAGACTTTGTTTGGCCGGTTTCTTATAGTGATTTTATTTATGTACGTTTCTTTGATCAGAACACCGGTACTTTTGTTGACACTGATGACCGTAAGACTTTTGATGCTATTTTTCCTTGTACCTCGCAGGCAAAAGAACTCAATATCGCCTGTGGTGATCTGAAGGATAACGACTTTATTTGGTTTGCTGATACTAATGGGGATGGCGAGCCAGATTATCATCGCTATGAAAGTTCCAGTGGTAAAGTATATACCCGCCTGGATAACTCAAAAGATTCGCAATACAGCAATACTCCACGTAATGTAATTCATAAGATTGATAATGGGTTGGACAATATTACCCAGATCACTTATGAAAATATGGTAGATGGAGAAGTCTATTCTCGTTTGGATGTAGCTACATCAGGAAGTGTGACCGATTTCTACTCTGCATTAAATGGCGAATGGATACTGCCAAGCGGAAGCCAAACTTTAGGTAAAGACAAGCCTGTACTGGATATTTTAAGCCCAATGTATTTGGTGGCTAAGGTAGAAAGTTCTGCCCCTGCCGCCGCTGCAGCACCTGGTTCTGTCGACCAGTCCGCCCTCAGCTCGGTTTCTTACCACTACCATCAGATGAAACTCCAGGCTGCTGGAAGAGGGATGTTAGGCTTCCAAAAAGTTAGCACCACTGATAATCAAACTGGTGTAGTAACAGAAACCACCTATCGACAAGATTTTCCTTTTGTAGGTATGCCCCTACAAACAGAAACTCGCTCAGCAGAAGGGCAACTGCTAAGCCGAGCGAGCAACAATTGGCGTCTACAGGGCTGGAATGGTAGCGGGAAACCTCTGCCGTCTTATCAGCCTTATATTTATCAAGCGGTGGAAGAAACTTATGACTTGAAGGGTGCCGGTAGTGCGCAGGGAGAATTGCTGCAAAGTGTTACCACCACAAACAGCTACGATACCTATGGCAATGCGCTCAGTATTGACGTTGTCACTAAAGACGGCATCTCTGGTGACCAGTTTGCTAAGAAAACGGAAAATACCTATGGCAGCAATGTTTGGGAAAAAGAAAAGGGCCGTCTAACTGCAACAAAGGTGACCAGTTCCCGCCCAGGTATGCCCAGCCATATCCGTGAGTCGGCCTTTAGCTATTATGCATCGGGCATACATAAAGGCCTTTTAAAAACCGAGGTTATTGAACCTAATAAACCAGAGTACAAGCAGATTACCGCTTATGAATATGACAATTTTGGCAACGTTAGTAAGAAGACGGTAACTGCCCCCGGCGAAGTCGCTCGCAGTGCAAGAACGCTGTATGACCTCTCGGGCCGCTATGTGTTTGAAAGCTACAATGCCCTCGATCACCTAACCGAAAGGGTAGTATCCCGCAACCACTTTGGCGCTCCGTTGGAAGTTAAAGGGATGAATGGGCTGGAAACCGTGTTCGCTTACGATGGGTTTGGTCGTGAAACCATTAGCCAGAGCAATACCGGCGCGGATAAGCTGACGGATTATGATCGTTGTGTTATCGCCTGTCCGGCCGGTGCACAATATATGGTGACCACTCATAGCAGTACCGGTAGCTGGAGTAGGGAATACTTCGACGCACTGGGGCGCTCTATACGGACTGAAACCAAGGGCTTCAACAGTAAAATCTATACCGATAAAGAATACGATAATCTAGGCCGCGTGAAGTTTGCCAGTGAGCCTTATTTCTCTGGTGATACCCGCCTATGGTCCAAAATGGAGTATGACCTGCTCGGCCGCCCAAGCCGTGTCACTGCGCCAGATGGCTCAGTGTCCAGCATCACCTACAGCGGCCTTGAGACCATCACCACGAATGATAAAGGCCAGCAAAAAACTGAGATCAAAAATGTTGCTGGGGAGCTGGTAGAAGTCATCGATGCGATTGATGGCCGCCTCACCTACGAATATGACAGCCAGGGTAACCTGTATAAAGCCAAATCCTGGGGTAAAACCAATGCTGCAGGTGCTCATATCGACGAGGGCGACGGTCTCAGTTATCCCATTGTGGTTACAATCGAATATGACGATCTGGGCCGAAAAACCCGTATGGACGATCCCGATAAGGGAGAGTGGCACTACGAATATACCGGCTTTGGTGAGCTGAAAAAACAAACCAATGCAAATGGACACACCGTAGAGTTAACCTACGACGAATTGGGCAGACAGTCCACGCGTATTGAAAAGTCTAAAGGCTCTTCCGCCCCCACTAGCGATGTCATCTGGTTGTATGACAGTGCAGCCAATGGTTTGGGCCTGGTGGAAATGGTTATGGACAGCGTCTCTGGATATCAGGCGGTGTATGAGTATGACCAAGTTGGCCGAAATCATATCCAGGCGGTGGACTTTGATGGGGCTGGTACACAACCCTCTTATGTCACCACCACGGTATTTGATGGTCATGGCCGTGTCGAATACAGCTACGATGCGCTCGATAGTATACTCGATGGTGGCAAATCAGGGACTCAGAATTTCTACAATACCTATGGATATCTCTACAAGGTAGTAGACTTGGCCACCGGGGACTTGATTCAAGAGGTGAAAGCCCAGACCGCTCGCGGCCAACTGAAAGAGCAGCTATTGGGTAACGGCGCAACGTCTAATTTTACTTTCGAAGCTGCCAGCGGCCGCCTAACAAAGCAGACCTCTACGGTATTGGGAGCCTTTGGTATCCAAGATATCAGCTACCAGTGGGATACCCTCGGCAATCTCACCAGCCGTCACAACCAGAGCGGAAGCAAGGATCTGCGTGAGAGCTTCTGCTATGACAAGCTCAACCGTTTGATAAAAACCCATATTGGTAACAGCAATGTCAACTGTAGTGGCCTAAGTACGTCCGAACAGGATATCCGCTACAACGCTATCGGCAATATCACCTTTAAAGCCGGCGTAGGGGATTATATCTATGGTGAAAATGGCGCTGGCCCCCATGCGGTGACAACCGCCGGAGGCGTTAGCTATAACTATGACCTCAATGGCAATATGACTTCGGATGGTTTTGATGGTGGCCGCACCATCAGCTACACCACCTTCGATAAAGCCTCCCTGATAAAAAAGGGAAATAACACCACAGAGTTCCTCTATGGCCCGAGCCACAGCCGCTATTACCGCAAGGATACCAATAGCAGTAATGGCGAGGTGACAGAGACCTGGTATATCGGCGGTATCGAGCGTATCCAGAAGTCCAGTAAGCCCAATGAGATCGAGTGGAAGCGTCACCTGGTGGGCACGGCGGTCTATACCGTAAAAACCGACAAGGAATTCAAGGTACTCTCGACTGATAAGCTGTTCCTCTACAAGGACCACCTGGGCTCCATGGATCTCATTACCGATAAGGCCGGTAAGGTAGTGCAGGAAATGTCCTTCGATGCCTGGGGGCAGCGCCGCAATAGCGCCAACTGGAATGCGTTATCCCTGACTGCGCTATCGAACTTCGATCACAGCCGCACCACCCGTGGTTACACCGGCCATGAAATGCTGGATGAGGTGGGGCTGATTCATATGAATGGCCGTATCTACGACCCGCGTCTGGGGCGCTTTATGCAGGCGGACCTTATTGTTGATGGTAAGTTTAATACTCAAGGCTACAACCGATACAGCTACGGGAAAAATAGCCCTCTGAGTGGCGTTGATCCAAGTGGCTATGGATTTTTCTCAGAGGTATTCGATGACATCTTGGGTATTACTGAGAGTTCAATTCTTAATGCGGTTGTTCAAGCTGCGGCTTGTTATTATGGAGGCCCAGCAGGTTGTGCTGCCTACGCAGCGGCATCTGCTAAAGGACATGGAGCATCTTGGGGGGACGCATTTAAAGCAGGAGCTATAGCTTATGTTTCGGCCTACGCGTTTGGAGAAATTGGTACTGGTTATGAAGCTGGTGCTATTTCCTTGGGTGAAGCAGCTCTCTATTCTGGCTTAGTGGGCGGCACAATGAGTGTTTTGCAAGGTGGAAAGTTTGGGCATGGTTTTGTTTCTGCTGGAGCAATGGCAGCTACGGGCCCACTAATAGGAAATATAGGCAACAGAGCTGCTCGCGTTACTGGCCGAGCTATATTGGGTGGTACAATTTCTAAGCTTACTGGTGGTAAGTTTGCAAATGGTGCAGCGACAGGAGCATTTCATGAGGCGGTTAGTTCAAGGGCATCTGATAAAAATATCTCTGATGATGATTTAGTGGGGAAAATGGTTCCTGAAGTCCAATGGAATCAACTTGATGATGCAGCTGCATATCAATATGCCGCAGAAGGGTTAGCGGCAATGGAGGGGGATTTGAATGTCGATCAGGGGGCCCTTCGAGTTGCCCAATATAGGTTGGGTGCCCATCGAGTTATATCAAGCTTGGCTGCATCTACACTAACTTCTAAAGAGGTTTCTTGGGGAGTGTTTAACCATAATTTTTATCGCGATCAAAAATATATTGCTATTGGTGGTGCTGGCGTTTTGTGTGGAGGTTTTTTCTCAGCCTGTACTAGTGGGTTAAGTTATTACGGTTATGGCCAATTAGGAAAATCCACTTATGATTTGGTTACTGACCCTTCTGCCGGTAATGGGTATCGTTTTGGTGTAAATGTTACTAGAGAAGTGTTTACAACAATGGCACATCAAGGGGCACCAGCACCAATCAAACCTATCATTTGGTTTAATGCAGCTGTTGGTGAGGCTGCGGGGAGGATTCCAGTTGAATAGCCATAGAAAAGTTCGGGAATTTATTTTAATCTTTAGTACTGCTTTAGCCTTAGTTCCTGTTTGGTTTGTAGGGATAGTCGAGGTCGAGATTTGGGTTTTGTTGCGAGTAATTTTGTTGTTTTGTGCATTGATGCTCGGCCTAAAAATTTATGATCTACTTGGTGTGTATGAACTAAAGGTAAGGCTCGTAAGGTATGGTTTTTTATCTTCTGCGCTTATCTCAGTAATTTCTTTTCAGTTTTTAAGGGGAGGGTTTGCTGGGGCTTCAGAAAGAGAGTGGTTTGTTGCGGTTTCTTTTTTGCCGTTAATCACTGTTGTGCTTTTGCAGAAAATAGTTTCTTTTAGGGGGTTGGGTAAGGATGAGTAAGGAATAACTGGGCTCAGAGTAAAATGTTGGTGTTATATGTCTCTTTGTGAGAACAATAGGGCTGGGAGTAAGTGGTCGGTGCTGATTTGACTTTCGAAAATGTCTTTTTATAGGGTATTTTGATGGCTAGGTCTTTAATAGTTTTAATAGTGCTTCTCTGCGGCTGTTCTCAGGCATATTCAGATTCTGAGAGTTCAGATTTGAATGGAAAGGTATCTGGTTTTATGGAAGGGGCAGGGTCAACTTTAATAAAATTGATTCCGGAGATGCGCAATTACTCGAATGGTGAGCCTGTCTATACTGATAAGTTTTTGTGTTCTATAGATCCTGATACAAATGAGAGGGGAAAGTATTTATTTATAAAAAATTCTTTGCTCTTGATAATAGGAGAGGAGTTTCCTTGTGAGCGAGGTATAGATGCTTATAGGCGATACTTTACATTAGAAGATGACGCTCTTTACTGGGTGTCCTTGGCGTCAGGAAATGAAATGTTTCTCAATTATTTTGAGAGGTTAAACGGTGTTTGTAAATTACGTGATCGGTATCCTGAGTCTATACGTTTTTTGAAGCATCGCACTCATACTAGTATCGCGAAAAGGCTTCTACTTCAGTGGAAAGAATGCGATAGGTAATGGATAAGGCTGGGAGAATGAATGCTTTAAGTGGTCTTAAGTGCTGGCATTGTATGGTTATTCAGGAGGATTATATAGTTGGGAGTAAGTCGTGAATGCTGACTTGGCTTTCGAGAATCAATTTTTGATTAAGATTGGTTTGAATATGGGGTAGGATATTGTATTGGTTAATGGTTTTTAGACCTTGCTTTAAAAAATAACCTTTTTGTTCTTTTCAATTCCTTCGGTTAAGTCTTCAGTCACTTATGATATTGGTCCTTTGGGTAGGGCCTGTCCTGATGGTGCATCTATTAAATTATGATTCTTAAGTGGCTCCTGTAAAGAGTATTATGAGTGAATATTAAGAATTAAAAATTAATAAAGGTGATTTTTACGTGGTATGGGAGTGTTTTAAAGGTTTAAATCATCAATTAAGATTTTCAAAAAATGTTGGTGTGAATGGTTTCGAGCTTATTGTATATCATGTATAGAAAATAGAGTTCTTCATGATTTTGGATGGCTAACTCTTATTTATAGGGATTATAAGCTCTCTAAACGAGCTAGGAGATGTTCCCTCCCAACGCTTAAAAGCTTTACCAAACGCACTCTCATCCGCGTACCCAAGTGCTACGGCAATTTCTAGGTTGGTTTTTTCGCCCTCTCTTAACCACTGCTTCGCATAATAGCTGCGTACCTCATCCTGTAGTACACGGAAGTTAAGTTGTTCTTCTTGTAATTTTCGCGCTAGGTGCCTTGGGCTAAGGCAAAGGCGCTGTGCGACTTGCTCACGTGTTAAGTTTGGAGCTTGCTGCAGCAATAGGGTTACTTTCCGGTGCAGGGATTTCTTTGTAAGCGCCTGTAGGAGGGCTTCTGCCTTTGGCTTTAAGCAGGCCTCCACTTCTTTATCTGCGGCGATTAATGGCAGCGACAGATCTTTAGTGGGAAATTGGATTGCCGAAATCCCTGCATTGAACTCAACGGGTATTTGTAACAGTGCCTGATAGCGTTGCTGCAGGGCAAGGCTAGGCGCAGGGTAGGCGAGCAGTAGTTTGAGGGGCTGAAACCTCCCACCGGTTAACATTCGGGTTTGCGCAATACAAGCAGCGAGCACCGTTTCTACCCGGATTTGCGCAAAATTCAGGAAGTTGGGGTGATAGCAGAGGTTTACCGAGAATGCATCGCGTCGCAGTTCAAAGTGCCCACCTTCGCCCAGCAGTGGGTGGTAACTAATCAATTGCTCTATCGCCTCTCCCAAATCTTTTTGCGTCATCAGCAGGTAACCAACTAGGCCGATTTGGTTGGCCTGCATGGCAAGCCCGAGCTTAATACCCAGTAGAGTGTCGGGGTAGCTATTGATTACCGACTCCCACAGCCGCTCCTGCAGATGAATAGAGATGCGTTCCTTCTGGTGTATTTGGGACAGGATTTTATTGGTTTCCCCCGGTATAGGGAGATCCATGCTGGCTAAAGCCTCTAGTAAAGCTTTGGTATAGCTCAGATTAACGCTTCTGGTGTCGGTCAAATCCATTATGAATGTCCCAAAATAACTAGTACCTGCCCGATAATGACGATCCTTAGTGTGTTTGTCACGATATATTCCTTCTGGCTCGGCTCTTAAACAAGTCAACAGGGAGGGGCAACTACCGTGAAACCTTACGCCGTAATTGGTGCCGGTCCTATGGGGCTTTGCACCGTTCGAAATTTACTCAAATGCGGTATTCCCTGTATTGGCTTTGAGTCGCACAGTGATGTGGGTGGCTTATGGGATATTGATAACCCCACTAGTACTATGTATGAGTCGGCCCACCTTATTTCCTCCAAGAAAATGACTGAATTCGCTGAGTTTCCGATGGGGGAGAGTGTTGCTGACTACCCAAGTCATCGGGAGATGCGGGATTACTTCTGCTCCTATGCGAGAGAATTTGGCCTTTACGGCCATTACGAGTTCGACACAGAAGTTTTGAGATGTGAGCGCAGTGGAGAAAACTGGCTGATTACCACTCGTAGAAAGTGGCAGGAAAGAACTCGGGAGTTTAGCGGATTACTCATTGCCAGCGGCACTTTGCACCACCCCAATCAGCCTGCACTTCCAGGCCAATTTAGCGGGGAGTTGTTACATTCTGCACAATACCAGTCCTCTGAAATCTTTGCTGGAAAAAGAGTCCTGTTGATTGGTTGTGGCAACAGTGGAGCGGATATTGCTGTAGACGCAGTCCATAAAGCGAAAAGCGTTGATATCAGCCTGCGCCGAGGCTATTACTTTCTGCCGAAGTACATAGCCGGTAAGCCTATCGATCAGCTGGGCGGCAAGTTTCGGTTACCTCTCTTTGTTAAGCGGCGCCTTACAAAAGCGCTGGTCAAATTCTCTTTAGGCAGCCCATCTCAATATGGTTTGCCAGAGCCCAATTACCGACTCTTTGAATCCCACCCGGTAGTCAACTCCTTACTGCTGCATCATATTGGCCATGGCGATATCAACCCCAGGTCTGATATCAAATCGGTGCATGGGAATAAGGTGAAGTTCTCAGAGGGTGGATGTGGAGAATATGACCTGATCGTACAGGCCACCGGTTACAAGTTGCACTATCCGTTTATCGATAGCAGTGAACTGAACTGGAGTGGTTATGCACCGAGCCTGTATCTGAATGTATTTCATCCTGAATCCGATAACCTATTTATGATGGGTATGGTGGAAGCGGCTGGATTGGGGTGGGAAGGGCGTAACAAGCAAGCAGAGCTTGTTGCCCTTTATATTCGCCAGTTAATTTCTGGTGCACCGTCTGCTAGTAGATTTAGGAAAATCATCCAGCAGAGATCGGCAAATCGTGTAAACGGCGGTATGCGTTATCTGGATCTTGAGCGCATGGCGTATTACGTACATAAAGAGGCCTATTTAAAGGCACTCAGAACGCATAAGGCAGATTTACAAAAAGACCTGCTACCGCGAGAGGAGGTTTTTCATACAAATGGATCAGAAGCGACTTCCTGATAGGAGCCTCAGAATGAACAAGCGGGTTTTAATTACCGGGGCGGCGGGATATATCGGTCATCAGCTTGGGGAGCAATTGAGGAAGACTTTCCCTGTGATCGGGATGGATATTCGAACTAGAGCCGCGAGTTTTCCCATTCTGGCGTGGGATATTTGTGATAAAGACCTTGGTCAGTTTATTCAGGCGGAATCTATAACCCATGTGATTCATCTAGCGTCGGTAATGGCTGCGTGTCGTGATCATGCCGCTGAATACCGTATAGATGTGGAAGGCACAAGGAATGTATTAGAGGCCTGTCTCTACGCTGGGGTTGAACATATCACTGTGACAAGTAGCGGCGCCGCCTATGGTTATTATCCGGATAATCCACCCAGGCTCGAAGAGCATCATCCCTTGAGGGGGAACCCTGAATTTGGCTACTCCAATAACAAGCGTAAAGTAGAGGAGTTGCTGGCTGAATACCGTGAGCGGTATCCGTATCTCAAGCAACTGGTATTTCGCGTGTCTTCCGTTTTAGGTGCCAACACCAATAATAAGATCAGCGCACTCTTTAGCCGAAAAGTACTTCTGGACCCCGGTGGGCATAATTCCCCCTTTGTCTTTATCTGGGATCAGGATGTGATCCGCGCACTCACGCTTGGTGTGAGTGCTGGGAACAGTGGCATATTCAATCTAACCGGTGATGGCAGTCTCAGCCCCAAGGAAATAGGTCAAATTCTGTCCAAACCACTGATGAGACCACCAGTATGGCTGATAAAAGCGGTTCTCTGGCTGGGTTACAGCCTCCACCTAACGGATACCCACCCAGACCACGTGGCCTTTTTGCAATACAGGCCGGTACTGGATAATCGCCGTTTAAAAGAAGAGTTGGGGTTTATTCCGGAGAAGACTTCAAAAGAGGTTTTTCACCTGTTTGCAGAAAGGGCACTCGGCATAGTAGCACTCTCCAGTAAAACTCCCTTGTCTGTGGAGGAGAGTTGAGATGGACACAAATCAGTCGGAAAATTTACAGAAGACTTTTGTGATTACAGGGGCTGCCGAAGGCTTGGGTTGGGCGATTACCCTGTGCCTTGCAAAAAAATATAGAGCTGAATTTGTTCTGGTTGATATTTCCACTGAAAAACTTCGCCAAAGAGAGGCCCAACTCAGGGCTATCGGTGTTCGAGTCAGGATATATACCGTTGATCTATCAAATTATTTGGCCGTAGAGGAGCTGGTTGAATCCTTACGGAATGAGTGCTCGAGAGTTGACCTGTTGGTAAACAATGCCGGCATTACACACCGAAGCCTCTCTACACAAACGTCCAGCGCGGTTATTCGCAAGGTGATGGTGGTGAATTACCATGCACCGGTAGAGCTTACTCAAGGCTTGTTTGCGGGGCTAAAAGCGGCCTCTGGCTGTGTGGTAAATATCAGTTCAATGGCTGGATGGATGCCGGTATTGGGGCGCGCGGGCTATTGTGCAGCCAAGAGTGCATTGCACCAGTATTTCGAGGTATTCCGTGAGGAAGTGCGCAACGATGGAGTTAGTGTATTAATGGTTTACCCAAGTTTCCTGGCTACAACGATTGAGCAAAACGCTTTAGCTGGAGATGGTGGGCAGGCCAAGCACCAAAGGAGCACGGTGGGAGCGGTGCGTAGCCCTGAGTGGATGGCCAATCAGATTATGACGGCATTAGAAAAGGGCAGGGAGCGTTGGTTTCCGAAAGATATAAGCCTGATTGGAGCCTACTTGTACAGGCTGGCCCCGATGACCTTTCTCAAACAGTTAAGAAGGCGCTTTCGTATGGAGCTAGGTACCACTCCCTAAGGTACAACTCCCTAGTGGGAGCACTCTAGGACGCTGAGTGAACTATAGCTTAGGAGGAAAATCTTTAAAGTAGGCCATTTATAATACAGCTATTGAGTTATCTGCTTCATTCCTTCCCTTAATTTCTATTTTTATAGACAAGAGTTAGCTTTAGGTGCTACTATCCTGATAGCTGGTATAAACGCCCAGTTTTTATTTTAGTTCAACTCGTAGTTTTAGTCATAATCCTTCGTTCTGTCTCTTTTAAATTCTCAGTTTTTGCCCGCTCGACCAACAGGTCAACTATGATCAATTTATTTTCTCAGGATATTTATTATGTCTAACACAACGACTGGTACTGTTAAGTGGTTTGATGAAGCCAAAGGTTTTGGTTTTATTGCACAAAAATCCGGCCCCGATGTTTTTGCACACTTCAGCAATATTGCCAGCAGTGGCTTTAAAACATTGCAGGAAGGGCAAGCTGTAGAATTTACAGTGACCCAGGGCGCCAAGGGCCCTCAGGCAGAAAATATTATTTGCCTTTAATTTTTAAGTCTTATTGCTTTTTAGTGACGGCTTGTTTGTCGCCCTTTCGAGTTTTGCTCGTAAGGGCGATATCGTATAAATTGTATATATGATTTATGCTATTTCTTCAAGTAGCCAATCAAGAAACACACTAACCTGCTCGTTATTTATATTACGGCCTGGGATTACTGCGTAGTATGAAAGCCCTTCAGCCTTTTGCTTTATAGCTGCGCTTTTATACGGCACCAACCATTCGTTCTGTAAGGCATTCTGAATCAGTAGGGAGCTAACTAATGCAATCCCCTGGCTCGCTAGTGCGGCTTGTATAACATGATACTCCTGATCATATTGACGAAAGGTAAGGTTTTTATTGAAGTTGCCAAGTAAGGATTTCCAACTGAGTGGGGTTAAAGACTGGTTGATCCACTTGGTTTCTAATAGCTGCGCCTGCTCGAGATCGGTTTTGTTTGATAAGTAGTTCCGCGTAGCATACATACCCACTGATTCAGTAATAAGCTTTGTGGTATTTTTGGCTTTTGGATCAAATTCACCGTAGCGAATAGCTATATCAATGTGTCGGTCGCGCTCAATATCATCTATCTGTTCACCGGTCGAAATGGATATCTCGATACCAGGATGCTTCTGATAAAAGCGCTCCAGGTGGGGAACCAGCCACAGTGCAGCAAAAGATGAAGTTGTACTGACAGAAATCACACTATTTGAGTTAGCGATTTCACCTATTGCTGCGGCAAGTTGCTGAAAAACTCGTGAAGTTGTTTCTGCGAGTAGCCTTCCTTCTTCTGTTAATCGTATTGCGCGGGTTTTACGCTCAAACAGCTGGCTGCCTAGCGTTTCTTCCAGGCTTTTTATCTGATGGGATACTGCTGTAGGGGTAATAAAGAGTTCCTCCGCAGCTTTCTTAAAGCTACCGAGCCTCGCAGCTGCATCAAAAACCTTTAAGGAATTGAGGGAGGGTAGGTTTGGATACATGGACTACTCTTCCTTATAGATGAAATTAATTCATCTATAAGGAGAAATATCTCATTTGTCAAGAATGCTTATAGACTGCACTATCGCTAGACCAAATGATGAATTTTTCGAGGTCTAGTAGATGAAAACCCTTCTTCATATTGAAGCCAGCGCTCAGATTTTTGGGACTATTCAGGTACCGGAGGAGTATAGGGACATACCAAAACACTCCTCTATCTCCAAGGCCGTTGCCGCGACTTTTGTGAAGCGTTGGCTTGGGCTAAGACCAAAAGATAAACTCATCTATAGGGATGTTGGCCAGACCCCGCCAGGATTCATTACCCAGGACTGGATTGCCTCTGTATTCACTCCAGAAGATCAGCGCAGTGAAGAGCAAAAATCGTTGGTTACATTATCGGATACTTTGATCAATGAACTCGACCAGGCGGATGTCATAGTAATGTCCTCCCCAATGTATAACTACGGTATGCCGGCGGCTTTAAAAGCCTGGTTCGACCAGGTGATACGTATTAACAAGACCTTCACCTTTGACTTGGCCCGTGGAGACTATCCTCTTGTGCCCATTATGTCGGGGAAGGTTCTGGTGCTAATTACTTCTGCCGGAGAGTTTGGCTTTGCAGAGGGGGGAATACGCGAGAACATGAATCACTTGGGTCCTCATATCAGGACATTGAGCCATTACCTGGGGGTCGATCAAGTCCATGAGATCAACGTTGAATATCAGGAGTTTGAGGATGAGCGGCATCGAAATTCGGTAAACCAGGCCTTGTTGCAAAGTCAGTCATTGGCCGAAGAGCTTGCGACTAAACTCAAAAGTCAACTTACTCACTCTCATTCAACGCAGCCCAAAGCGCTCGCCCTAAGAAAGCAAAGTATTGCTCAAATACAAGATTGAACTGCTGGCGTTGGTGTCCTATCGGGAAGAGGCCAAGCTAGGCCTCTTTACTGACCTTTAAGCCCGCCACCAGAAGATTCATAAAGCGGATGCACCTGGCCGACTGCCGATTCCATAATGAAAAGATAAGCTGTCTCTCAGAAATATAATTGCTTCTGGCCCGTCTAGGATGGCCATTAAATCAACAAGGGGATCGTAAAATAGGCCCACAGTATGATCCTGCTCATTAGTAGTAATCCATAGGCCGATAGCGATAGTGTAAAAACCAGACTGCCGCCACTCACTAGTAAATTAAGAGGACGATCTAAGTATTGTGGCATGAAAACTACGATAAATTTCTCAGGTTATAACCTATAGATATCAATAAGTAGGGGTAGACAATAATCACTTCAATTAGGAGCTTGCGATTGTCTAACGGCAGCAACACTATTCTCTTTTGACTTTGATAAAGTAAATCTTCAGAAGGCTACAGCTAAAATAAACTCATTGGAGAAGGGTTAGAATATTCAATAGCACGTGATCACTTAGCTGTAGATAAATTAACTATTGTGCATTTGGCACTATCGTGTCAAAGAGCAAAGATACAACTTCTCCCTTCCATCTGTTAAAATCAGTTGTATTAAAGTGGGCGGGCTTAAGTCGAGGTATAATCTATACAGTTAACCCTAACCCTTCGGGATATTCATTATATTTTTAATGTACTCTCGAGCATATAACTTTTAATCAAGGACAGAGCTATGACACAAAATAAACAAGGGACATCTAACCCACCGAAAAAGCCTAGGCTGCTCAAGCCCACAGAAGAGCAGAAACTACGTATTCAAGAGGCATTCAGGAAGGCTCAGGAGTATGATAATAAGTATGGTGTGAATTTCAAGCTAAGGGTTAAGTGAGAAGATTATGAGATCTATCGAGTTATGGTGGTCCAATGGTTTTGACCTCCAGCTACAAAACAACCCTATACTAAATGCGCTTGTTGACGACTTCGCTAATTATATAAAGGGCGAATTAGAATTTAATGGGCTTGGAGATATTGGTTACCTTAACGCCAAATACTTATTTGGTCGTGATGTTGCCTGTGATAGGCCGCCTGTAGAGATTTTAGGTATTGATTACCCCAGAGATAAAGCAGGTACTTGTAGTCACATACATTTGATTGATAGAACTGTGCAGACCGGCAATGTTAGTGGTCAAAAATTTACTTATAGCGAGCTGACCTCAAAACGCCATCTTAGAGATTACCAAGAGCGCTGGACAAGTGACTGCTTTTTAATTTATTACCAGCACTCTCTAAAAGAAAATGCCTACGCTATTTTAGATTTTTGGCCAAATGGGCATAGTAGATTTTCTCATGCAGAAAGGCTAAAACTGCTGGATATGATAGAAATTTACGAAGATAACGATGCAGCCAAGCGAGTTATATGAAGACTAAGCCACACTGGTTTCCTGGTGATAACCCCGGTCAAGCAGCAAATGTCCTTCTTGTAGTAGCACTAAAAGAGGGAGACCGTATAATTTACGACGTTGTTTATAGACGTTATACGAGGCACCTAGATACTTATACTTGGGTGGATTTAGACCTGGGCCTCTCTCCAATAGTTGGGTATATACCCTTAACAGACCTTGTAGGTTGGTGTACAGGGACAGATAATTACCCGCATGTAGTAGATAGTAGTGACCGTACATTTTTGAGCTGGACAATTGGTGAGCCTAGTGACCCAAGTCAGCGTTATATAGTTTCTTTAGCTTCACAATATGATATTCAGCAGTGCATCGACGGTGATTGGATTTTACCAACAAAAGAGGAAACTGACAGTGGTTTCGATAAATACATACCAATGAATGACTTTATCGACTATGTTGCACGTTTTTTTCCATTTACTACTTAATTAAAATAGGCCTGCTATTTAACAGAAACTATGAAAGTGTCGTTTTTCTAGTATTTAATACAGGGGATTAACAAAAATTTCGGTGGAGCCTAATAGTTAATTTCAGGCTCCTCAACCGTTGATGGTGCTACTTCAAGTAGTTGACCTTTCGTTGGCCTCAGTACAGACTGAATTTATTATTGTGAAATGAACTCTAGTTTTTTACTACTTTCCGATTAGTACCTGTATGAAGTGTGGTGGTTTATTACTGGATGGTGACCTAATGGCGCTATTAGTTTACAGGGAAATTTATATTTTGATTAAATCTAGAGAAATAATGAAGTCTACTTGCTGCTAGCCATTATATACACATTCAAAATAGGAGCTTTAATGTTTGATCAAGCGCTTGCTCAGTATTACAACGCTGCACCTCTAAATGATGAACACCGTATTTGCGAAGCTTTTCCTGAATTTGAGCTAGCTCCTCATCGCTGGTGAGGCGAGGATGCCTGGTAAGGCGTACTTGCATTGCTGTTCCCGCCTCGACGAGTAGCTCTACACATTGCCAGGGTGCGGTACCGCTACCATCCACCCCGGTAATGGCTGAGTAATTTTCCGGCAACGCTTTTATATCCAGCCCAACCCAGTCCAAACTGGGGGTCAAGTGACTCAGTTTCCGAGGGTAGATCCCGGCAGTATGTAAACCTATCTTAAACCCCAGGCTTCGGGCTTGGGCAATGGCGGCTTCCAGTGCCCCCTGGGCAGTTGGCTCTCCGCCAGAAAATACCACCGCATCCAGCAGTCCTTTCCGGCTGGCTAGAAACTCCAATATCTGGTCCCAGTCGTACGCACTGGGCGCGCGGGCCGGCAACAGATCACCATTATGGCAGTAGCGGCAACGCCATGGGCATCCCTGGCAAAAGACCACTGCGGCCAATTCACCAGGGAAGTCGATAGCGGTAAATGGTGTAAAACCGCCTATGCGCAGCTTTTCAGCCATAGCTATTTGTCACTACCAGCAACAAAAAAGCGGCGTTCTCTGTGTTCCGATTGTTTGCCTGGATTCCAGAAGGAGACCGGGCGGTGATAGCCCATCACCCGGCTCCAGACTTCACAGCGGGTACGGTCTTCATTTTTGAGTGGTGAGGTTGGTTTATTCATGATGTCTCTCTTTGGTGGTTGGTTTTAATCGCTGCAGCAAGATTGCTCACGAGCGAGCAGGGCCTCATCGCAGCGGGGACAGAATTCGTGTTCGCCACTCAGGTAGCCGTGTACTGGGCATATAGAAAAGCTGGGAGTTACTGTGATATAGGGCAGCCGATAATTTTTCAGGGCGCGCTGTAATAAGCGGCGGCAGCTATCGGCATCTGGCAGTTGTTCGCCCAGGTATAGGTGCAGCACAGTGCCGCCCGTATAACGGGATTGTAGGGATTCCTGCCGGGCCAAAGCTTCGAAAGGATCATCGGTAAAGCCAACTGGCAGCTGGGATGAGTTGGTATAGTAAGGTGCTTCCGTGCTGCCAGCCTGAATAATATCCTCATAGCGCTTTTGGTCTTCGCGGGCAAAACGGTAAGTAGTTCCCTCAGCCGGTGTGGCTTCGAGATTATAGAGGTGGCCGGTTTGTTCCTGGAACTGTGTCATTCGCAAACGAATATGATCGAGCAATTGCTCGGCAAGTTTTTTACCGGGCTCTGTGACGATACTTTCACGGTCTTCACTAAAGTTTCGCAGCATTTCATTAATGCCGTTAACGCCAATGGTGGAGAAGTGGTTACGCAGAGTGCCAAGATAACGACGCGTGTAGGGAAACAGGCCGGCATCCATATGCCGCTGAATCACTTTACGTTTCACTTCCAGAGAGTCCCGTGCAAGTAGCAGTAGTTTATCTAACTGGGCGAGCAGGAGGTCCCAGTCCCCCTTATACAAATAGCCCAGACGTGCACAGTTGATCGTTACTACACCGAGAGAGCCGGTCTGTTCCGCGGAGCCAAATAATCCATTGCCCCGTTTAAGCAGCTCTCGAAGGTCCAGTTGTAGGCGACAACACATGGAGCGCACCATGTTTGGACTGAGGTCTGAGTTTATAAAGTTTTGGAAGTAGGGCAGTCCATAGCGGGCAGTCATGGCAAATAGCCGTTCCGCATTTTCGCTCTCCCAGGGAAAGTCCTCACTGATATTGTAAGTTGGAATTGGGAAAGTGAAGACCCTGCCGCGCGCGTCCCCCTCGCTCATCACCTCAATATAGGCGCGGTTTATCAGGTCCATTTCCACCTGCAGGTCACCATAAGTGAATGGCATTTCTTTGCCGGCAATCACCGGTACCTGCTCTCGCAAGTCTTGAGGACAAACCCAATCGAAAGTGAGGTTGGTAAAGGGAGTCTGGGTGCCCCAGCGGGATGGCACATTCAGGTTAAAAATCAGCTCCTGCATGCACTGGCGTACGCTGGCGTAATCCAGCTGATCCTTGCGTACAAAGGGTGCGAGATAAGTATCGAAGGAGCTAAATGCCTGGGCTCCAGCCCATTCGTTTTGCAATGTGCCAAGAAAGTTAACGATCTGCCCAACTGCGCTGGTCAAGTGGGCGGGCGGTGCCGACTCCACTTTGCCAGGAACTCCATTCAGCCCTTCGTGCAGCAGGGTACGCAGCGACCAACCGGCGCAATAGCCGGCTAACATATCCAAGTCATGGATGTGTAAATCACCATCCCGGTGGGCTGCACCAATCTCCGGGGAATAGACATGATTTAGCCAGTAATTGGCAATCATTTTACCGGCACTATTTAAAATCAGGCCGCCGAGGGAGTAGCCCTGGTTGGCATTGGCAGCGACACGCCAGTCCGCCTGCTCCAGATATTCTTCAATGGAAGCCCCAACATCTACCAGAGTTTGTCGATCATTGCGTATGCGCGCATGTCGCTCCCGATAGGCGATGTAGGCCCGAGCAGTATCTATATAATCGCAATTGATTAATATTTGCTCGGCAATATTTTGGATCTCTTCAATATCCACTGGTGTCACAGCATCAAAGCGATGATTAATCACTTTCAGGATGCCCTGGATTAGCCAATCAACTTCATCCTCACCGAATTCACCAGTAGCCTGCCCGGCCCGCACAAGTGCCGAAGTAATACGTTGAGGATCAAAAGCCACAGCGCGACCATCCCGCTTTCGTACCAGAAAACTGCTTAGGTTTTGAGTAGGAGATGCGTCACTGTCAATTTCTGGGGTAGAGGTACTGGTCATGGGCTTTCCTTCACAGATTGTGCGGGAAGCTTATAAAAGTCCAGGGGAGAAGCACTTGATCTGGATCACTATATATAGTGTCTTCCGATAATTCCTGGCACATTATATTGTATCTATTGGCTGGGGTGCCTAGCTGAAAAATACTGTGTCTTCAAGATGTCGGCACAGGGGTAATGGGGGTAGGAGCATAGGATTTTCAGATGCTTCGTATAAGAAATAATCTATTTAGTGCTTTGCGCCAGATATCAATATGTCATTGATATTTTCATATCAAGTGATTGGCACTATAAGAAAATGACTAGAATGCTGAGCCTTTGCTCTTTCTGAGGAGCCACAAGGATGTTATTTTTATGTCAATATTTTATTTGGGCTCCATTTTTTCAAAAACCAAATATGATGATTATGCGAGTTTATTTTGGAGGGGATGTAGATATGCCTGGTTGTGATTTGGAGGGCATAAGTGAGATTTGGTGATGCGGTTAGACGTGCAGTTTTAGCGATTATTCAGGAGAAAAAGCTACCACAAAGTGTTTGGCATAAAAATCACATACATTTTAATGTCGCGTCGACATTTTGGACGGCATTTTTATTATCGGTTTCAATATTGGCTGCTCCACTTTTGTGGTTGCTATTTCAGCCAATTCTCTACTTTATGTCTATGTCGATAACCTCTCCCGTAGAGAGATGGCTTTGGTTTTTTCTATTGGTTGGGTTTGTATGTGTGGTGAACTGTTTTAGCGATTTTATAGAGAAGGCAGATAGAAATAGCAATGTCTCTTATGGTGATTTGAACTTTGGAGAAATAGTGATTTATCGCATGGTTTCGGTTGTGGTTTTTAAGTGGATGTTTATTTCTGGTGTTAGGACTGTAGTCAATAGATTTTTCTCAGGGCTTTTAGCTATTTGGTATGTTTTCTTTTGTGCATTTCTTGCTGGTATGTTTTAAGAATAAAATTCTTAACACCTAGTGCGCCGAGCTAAATCGACAAAAAAATGGAGGTGAAAGCCCTCTGTCCGGTAAGGTTTAGCAAGCCGCTGGGATCCCGAGTCATGGGCGTTGTTCGGTAACGGCCAGCGTTAAGTGTTGACAGAGGTCGGTACAGGCTCAAGGTCCTCAATCTAGGACCTCCATAGATTAGAAAGAGGCGATAGCCAGCGTTACTGGCGCTAGTTTCGGTACGATTTCTTTCTACTTTATAGTTAAGGGGAAGTGCAATGCTGAATATCTATGCTTGGGCTTAGAAAACTGTGACTTTGGAGAAAAAGTGGAAAGTAGTATCGAGAGAATGGGTAGGAAATAGCAGGGTATGGCAGAAAGGTAGTGTCGACAGTCGCTTATGCCGTGTACCCAGCGTTTGTCGAGTTGGAAACAGGTATGTCTTACAGCCGCCGCTTACTCCTCTAAGCCTTTAAAGCATCTTTTAAATTTTCACCTGAGATAAAATCAGTATTGGGTGAGTCGCTCAGCTTTATAGAATAGGGGAGGCGATTTCGGCAATAAAACCTCACCTTCCGAGCCCCAAATATCGGCCACCCCGGCCCTCTAACTCCAAAATGATCACCGCAACAAAAAAGATCGCACACCGGCTCTATTGGTTATCTCTTTCCTGTTACTGATAGTAAATAGAAAAGTAATCAGGAATAGTGGCCAGTTACCAAGACCGCATCGCATAAAAAAGATCAAAAAGCACCTAGCATCAACTGACCAACCCTAGCTAGAAAGCAAAAGGTAAAAAAGAAAGCCTCTATAATAATACAGCCAATACCACCTCTGACGTCTGTAAACTCACAAAGAGATAAAAGCCATCACCTTCGCTAACCCCCGCAGCTGCCTAAGGCAGATTTCACCGATGCAGCTGAGAAAGAGTTAATATCCAAAGGTAAATCCCATTACATTAGATTCATTTCTGGAGGCCCAGTGATTGGAGAACCCAAATCCAAACCAGATTTTTTGCATATGCTTTTTTGTAACCGATCATGAGGAGAAAGAGGAGGCCAATGGTCTCCTATTCCTTATGATCCAATCCGATTAGAAATCTCCTTCAAACGAATAACCTGCTGAACATAGAGTGGTAACGCAGATACCTTCCCAATAAAGTCGAAAACGTACATTAATAAGGCAACGATCAATCCATAGTTAACCAGGCCCCCATCGATTGCTGCTATGGGAGCGTAAACAAACAAAGCGACTATGCTAGCCCACAATATAAAGTAGGTGCCTGTTTCCAGGTCGCTCAATTCAATATTCCACCGCATAAGGCGCCGGAAGTGTGCTTTTGCATGCTCAACATTTGGTTGTTTAAGCGCATCAACCTGATATTCCAGCTCATTATTATAAGATTCATTCAGCCGGTAATTGGTATTTCCGATTACGCAATAGATCAGGATAATCAAAGCGAGAATTGCCAGGCAAGCCAGAAAGACGTTGAGATTGATAGCACTGATGATAATGAGCAAACCCACCATACCAATAGAAACGGTAATAACTTCTGGCAGGCTATTTTCAAAGAATTCGACAATTTCAGTTAATAAACTGGAGCGCGCAGTAATAGTCGATACAGACTGTTTCTTTGCTTTTTCACGGGCCACCATTTCCGATGTAACTACCTGGTAAATATGTGCATAGATTCGTGTATCGTAAAACCTTCGAACACTTCCCATGAGGACAGAGATAGTGCCCAAGATTGCCAATAAATAAATGCCATCATAGGACTGTTCTAATAGACTATTGATAGCCCAGCCGATGGCAAGTGGAAAAAGTAGTTCGAGGAGTGTTTCAATAACGACCAGCGATAGGGTCAGAGATACTCGCCACTTAAATCGGGTAAAAATCGAAAGTAAAGAATGTTTGTGCTTGCCTTTCGTATAATCATCATCTGTTGATTTTGAAACAGTGGTAACTGGCTGAGTCATTTAACAACTCTCTCAATGCTTAACGAGCAACGCCATTGCAAAATGTGTGAAACGCTAAATCGGCCAGCGTATCGTGATCTATGGATTCTGCATTTTTTGTTAGCCAGGATGTATAAAGCAGGCCCTCCACCAGGTTTACCACCCAGGAAGTAGGAAGTTTCTTGGACAGGCTGCCTTCAGATTTTGCGTATTCCACCAATGTAGCGATTTCACTCTCTTGTTTCTCATAGATAGCGGTGAGCTCTGGGTCATCTTCATCAAAGTCTCCCAACTTCATTAAAAACTCCATTTCGGCCGACAGCGGAAAAATCGCTTTGAACATCAGGTGGAAAGCTTGCAGAGCTGATTCAGCCTCGCTTTCCAAGTGTTCGGTGGCTTTATCAAATGCCTCCAGGCAGTGAATCGCAACCGCCTTAATCAGCTTTTCTCTCGTGTCATAAAGACGGTAAAGGGTAGTGCGCCCAACTCCGGCCGCCCGGGCAATATCGCTAAAGGATGCCTCCCTATTTTTGCTCAGGAGTTCCATACTCGCCTTCATGATCGCAGTTTGTGACTTCTGAATACGCGCATCTAGGTGATCAGCCATGGAGTTATTACCTGAACTTTATGGAACATGCTTGTATCATAATCTGCTATTGGTTATGGTGCAAGTGTGTTCCATAAAATGTAAGTTGCCTAGGCATGATGAAAATTGCTGGAATCTGGTTAAAGCGGCGGGCTGCAGGTATTGTTGCCACCAGCTTGCTGGTCTTGGTGGGGCTGTGGCTTATGGCTGAGCAGCAGCCTGCAGCCATGGTGGAGAAGCCCAAAGCGTCTGGCCTTACTGTTACTGTCGTGGAGGCAGTACCGACGGATGCTCAGCTTGAAGTCAAAACAACAGGCATAACACAACCCCGCTGGGCGACTGAGGTTATCGCATCAGTGAGGGGGCGTGTCACCCATATTGCTAACCACGCAATGCCGGGCAGTCTCATTAGGAAGGGAGAAATACTGGCGTCGCTACAGGATACTTTTTACCAGGCTGAAATCCGTGCTGCTCAAGCCAGAGTGTCAGAGGCTGAACTCAGCTTGGCCGAAATACTCATGCGTCAATACGTGGCAAAACGAGGGGATAAAGCGAAGTCATCATTTGGCCGACTGGAGCCGCATGTCAAAGCCGCAGAGGCAAATCGAGAAGCGGCGAGGGGAGCTCTCGCATCCTCCCAGCAGAGGCTGGCTGATACACAAATTAAAGTACCTTTTGACTCGGTGGTTATTGCCGATTTAATCCATCCTGGCCAATGGATAAATGAGGGGGATGTACTCTTTCGAGTAGCAGCCAGTGACTACCTGGATGTCAAAGTTGAGCTTTCCGAGCAGACTTGGCAGCGCTTAAACGGCCTTCAGAAAGGCCCCTACAAAATCACTATAGAGGCGCCTGATGGACAACAATGGCAGGCTTCGGTCCGTTACCTAAGCCCAATCATGGATGCGACCACCCGCCAGCGCAGCCTTATGTTGCAAGTGGCTAACCCCTTTCAGCGCGAGACCCCTTTGCTCGCTGATCAGCAGGTCGATGTAGTGTTTGCAGGCAACACACAGAGCTATGTTGTCAGTGCTCCAGCATCGGTTCTTACAGAAGATGGGAAAGTATGGAGCGTTTCTGAACAATCACTCCTTTTGGAAGAGATAGAGCTACTGGATATGCGGCCGGATTCGGTTCTATTTCGTTACAAGAATCGACCCCACCAGAATCGTCAGCTTGTTCGCTTTCCTTTGACCAACTTTTTAGAAGGTCAAGCGGTTGCAATGACTATCCACTAAGGCCTGGATATGAAAACACTTTCACGCTGGTTCCTGGATAACCCAGTTGCCGCTAACCTTCTCATGGCGTTCATTCTGGTTGCAGGCTTGCTGACCTTTCAAAATCTGCGGGTGGAAAGCTTTCCACAAATTCCACCTACGGAAGTCGAAATCTCCGTTGTCTACCCCGGCGGTACTGCTCGCCAGGTCGATGAGAGTATTACACAGCGTATTGAGGAAGCTATTAGTGGTGTTGCAGGAATAAAGCGCATAACCAGCCAATCAAGCAAAGGTTACGCTTTATTGGTAGTGAAAAAAAATACTAATGTGAACCTGGATCGTTTGATTGAAGATATTCGCAATCAAGTTGAAAGTATCGAAGGCTTTCCCGTATTGGCGGAACGACCGCGTATTTATCGCAGTGAATATACGAATCTTGCGGCGTTTGTCATGGTCTACGGTGGTGACAATAATGATTCGCTTCAGCAGGTATCCTCACGAGTAGAGCGAGCGCTTAAGAAACATCCTGCTATTTCCAAAGTGACAAACCTGGGTAAAAGAAAGCAGCTATTGGCTATAGAGCCAGACCCCAGGAAACTTCAACGCTACGGTTTATCTCTTGAAAACCTAACGGAACGTATTCGCCAGTGGTCAGTGGAATATCGCAGTGGTGAATTAAGAACTGCCAATGGCAATATTGTTCTGCAGGGCAGTTCCCTGGCTGACAACTTGGCGAAACTTAGGAATATTCCCATTATCACTAAATCGACGGCAAGAGTAAGGCTCAGTGATATCGCTACTGTTAAGCGAGATTATGAGCAAACCGACAGTATTGTTCGATATCAGGGGCAACCAGCAATCGCATTAATGGTATCCACCAGCCAAAAGGATAACCTGTTTCATATCCATGAAGCCACAAAATCAGTATTAGAATCATTGGAATCGACATTACCCAAGAACATGCAGTTGGATGTAATGGCGGATATGTCTCCCTATATTTCCGAGCAATTAGACTTGCTAAGTTCCAACGCCTTGCAGGGATTATTCATCGTCTTATTGCTATTGGTGCTTTTTTTAGATACGCGGCTGGCCTTTTGGGTTGCCTTAGGTATTCCCATATCCCTGGCTGGTGCGATTACATTGATGGGTTTTCCTTCCCTGGATTACAGCATCAACGATATCACTATATTCGGTATGATTTTGGTACTGGGGATATTGGTAGATGATGCCGTTGTGGTCGGTGAAAGTATTCACCAGGCGAGACAAAATACAACTGACACGAAAAAGGCTGCCTGGAAAGGAGTTGAAGCCGTAGCCGTGCCCACAGTTTTTGGCGTATTGACTACAATCGCGGCCTTCTCACCGATGCTATGGATTGAAAATGAGTTGGCAAAAGTCTTATCAGGATTCTCTGCTGTAGTGATATTTGCATTGATATTTTCGCTAATTGAAAGCAAATTTATATTGCCCGCGCATTTAAGCTACCCAAATACACGTACTCACACCAAATATGCAATAAAGCGATGGATTGAGATCGCCAGAGAGAAATGTAACCGTTCATTAAGTCAATTTTCAGATAAGATATATATTCCGCTTTTGTCAATGAGCCTGGCAAACCGGAAAACAAGCATCAGTCTATTTGCCTCCTTTTTTCTGCTGGCCTATGGCGCTATGTTCAAGGGGCATATCGCCTCAGTATTCTTTCCCGAAATTCCAGGACGCTATGCCACGGTTAAAGTCACCATGCAGCATGGAGCTGCAAATACTTTAGCGGAACGTAATACCGATCAACTTGAACAGGCCATCAAGCGCACCGCAAATAGATTGCAACAGGAGTATGAACTTCCGGAGTCACCTGTTAGCAAGTATATCGTGTCAAAGGAAGGCACCAAGACCATAGAGTTGACAGCGGAATTAACACATGACGCCCTGGCCAGAGTAGAGAGCAACCGCTTTTTGCAGGAGCTACGGCTGCAAACAGGTGTTTTGGAGGGGAGCTATGCAGTGAAGTTTAGCCTTACGGAAGAACCGGCGGGCGATACTGCCATTGCGGTTTCTGCCAGCAACCGAGATCAGGCGAAACAAGTGGCTGACCGTCTCAAGGCTTTACTGGCAGAGTTACCTGGCGTGAATGATGTCTACGATGATAGTCAGCTAGCCAAAAGACAGCTGAAAATTATGGTCAATGAGCGGGGAGCCAGCCTGGGAATTGATCAAAGTCATCTGGCTTCTGTGATTGGAGGTGCATTCGGCCAGATTGAGATACACAGGCTGCTGGATAAAGGGGCAGAGACATTGGTATTGGCTCGCTTACCTCAAATGCAGACTAAAACAATCGAGCAGTTAAAAGCCACTCCTATTAACCTGGGCAATAACAGCTACGTAAGCTTAGGTGAAATAGCGCAGCTGAAGTATGAGCGGGAACCGGAGGTCATTTATCGGCGAGATCGCGATGAAGTGGTCAGCATCTACTGGCGTCAGAATCGTTCTGTCAGTTCACCGGAAAAAAACTGGGAGCGGCTAAAGGAAGAGCTTGTGCCAGAACTGGAGCGCCTTTACCCGGGTGTCCAAATTAAAGCCGTTGGTGAATTTGCCGAAATAGTAGAAGTACAGGCTGGATTTAAGAAGTCCATGTTGCTGACGCTTTTACTGATCTACGTTTTGTTGGCGATACCATTAAAATCCTATTGGCAACCAGTGATTATTATGTCGGTAATTCCAATGGGCTTTGCGGGGGCAATTATTGGACACGGCCTACTGGGCTTCCCAGTAAGCTTATTATCCTTATTTGGAATGATGGCAATGATTGGGGTAGTGATTAACGATTCCCTAGTATTAATGAGCCGATTTAACCAGCTCTACGCGCAGGGTGTGCCAGTAAAAACAGCGCTACTTCAAGCTGGGAAAAGTCGCGTAAGGGCAATTTTCTTAACTACGGTGACTACTATCTGTGGGTTGCTACCCTTATTAGCCGAAACCAGCGAGCAAGCCCAATATTTAAAGCCAGCGGCTATATCCTTAGTGTTCGGGGAGCTATTTGCTACACCGATTACTCTAATCCTGATCCCTTTGTTGCTTTCTTTTAAGCAGAGCAAAATTGCATTGAAAAGCGATAGTGCTTCTTATCCTGGGCAAGTCTCGCTTAGGTGACTTGAGCTGTAAGGTTAAGCTGATGAGTGAGCGTTTAGGAGTGAGCGCCGGCTAGACGTTCATTTATTTGCTGCTAAAGCCTCCAGTTTTTTTGCGGAAGCAGGTGCTTGGCTGTCATCAATAAGCAATTCGGGAGTGCTCATACTGAATAATATCACCCATTTTTAATAGAGCTTTATGAGTGTAGAGAACACTTCTAACGCAATTTGTATATAGGTGACAAATATCGTCAGAAAGGCGCCGATATAGGCAGGCTTTAGTTTCTTCATTTTTTTAAATGCGACACAGAAAATTATTCACGAAAAAATAAAATTCTTTTCGTATTTTCATTTCGTGACTCATTGGAACTTAATTCTTAATCCTTACCTAACACACAAATCAAAAAATAAGATTTCAGGCGATTATGGACAAGTTATTTAGCAAGAAACTATTGGTGCTGGCATTAACTGCAGCTTTGGCTGCGTGTAGCGGCGGAGGGGGCGGTTCTTCAGGCTCTGAACCTGAGACACCAGCTGGGAGCGATACGCCCATCCCCGGTAATGACCCCTCGACGGTAACGGTTGGAGGTGTTTCTACCTCTAACCTGGGGTTTGCCACAATAACCGCTACAGATATCACTCTGCCAAACGCAATGGTGAATGCGCAGGAGGTGTATCAGCTCGCACACTATATTGGCCGAACAGATAGTGAACAGGATGAGGAATACATTGATATTCCAATTCGCAGCTATACGGCAACTTGCGCTACGGATACTGATAAACCGCGGATGTTTGTATCCACTACATTATCAGAAGGGTTAAAAGCTTCTGATCCAACATACGGTTCTGTTTACGAGCTGCAATATAACCCCGAAACCTCAAGCTTCGATCAAACGGGCAATACCACTATCCTTAAGCAGTGCTATGAATCCCATGGTATTACTGCAAGTGCAGACTGCTCTAGAGTCGCTGTTTTATGTAACACCGAATACAAAGCAAGTGAACGCTACGATGTTCAGAAAGACCTTGTAGAGGAGTACGGCACCACTTGGATGAAGATTGAGGACAATCTCGACGCTGTTGCAGGTACTGATAATGAGAAAAAGTACAACGATCAGATTTGGTTAATGGAGTGGGATAACAAGCCCCTGTCTGAGAAACCTGATGCTTACGTAGTTAATAAAATGCACGGTGGCACTCACTTAGGTGCTCAAGAGCTACTGTATGTTGAAAATGACAGTAAAGGGCGCACCAATTATGCATTCTCCGTCACTGCGCGAGTACTTGTCAGCGGCTCTCACTATTCAGCTGGGCTGACGGTGATCGAGCGAGATGATTGGTCCTTGAAGATGTCCGGAAGTGATAACAGGGGCTGGGACTGGGCATGTGGACATGGGCATGTGCTTAATATCCGGGCTTTCTATAATCCTGGGAATGAAATGTTTGGGGCACTTTGTACCAGTGACGGAAACGATTACCACCCCTCACCAGGTTTGAAAGCGATTGCTATTAAAATGGAAGATAGCGACTCTTTTGAGGGTACTTATAATCACGTAGTCCCTACCACAAGTGCGATGATCTCCAATGGGGGAGGGCACACAGTTGTTCCAGTGGATGCGAACACGAATCTCTCAGTGGTTGTTTCTCCTAAGTACATTGAAGATGAGAATATGAATATGTTCTTACAGGATGTACTTGGTATAGATACTAGTGGCGACGGCCCCTTTGATGACCAATGTGCGGCTGAAGACTATAAAAATTGTTTCTTCGCGTATCTTGAAGATAACTACTATGGTGGCGATTACCCGCTGATTGCGAGGCAAGGACTCTATTCTGGTGGTGCGCTGGATACATCATCCTTAACTCGCGTAGGCATCGCAAAAGTTGATGGCCGAGGCAATATAGAGGGGAATGGCTTCAAGTGGCTGGCGGAAGATTCCGATTGCCAAATTAGTGACCCGCAACTGGTAGACTTAAAAAACGGCCGCTACTTGTTTGGTTATGCACAATTCCAGTGTATTTCTGATAACCTCCCATACAACCGCAGCTCCAATAAGAAGGGTGAGGCTTTGCGTATGCTGGTACCTAAAGCTTACTATGTGATGGAGATTGACGCAGACCTCAATGTACTTGAAGGGCCAGTAAAACTCACCGATTATGGATGGGGTGGATTGGATGAGCCGATGTATCTAGGTAACGGCAAAGTGGCCTGGAACTATATTAAGAATCCTACCTTTGAGAATTATATCGGCGGTCAGCAAAACGTGTGGCAAGCGATTGTATACCACTCTAAAAGTGTGAACTAATCCAACTATTCATCTTTATACGGGGGTAGGCTTGCCTACCCTCGCAATTTCTGATGCTTATATTTGCACCGCTTTTGTGAGTTTAAAATAATTAAAGGCTCAATTCGTATCTATTCAATGTGATTTTAATTTTCCACTGCAGTCTTAGTATTACATCTTTCAACTACATCATAGATTTTTTTAGATAGCTCTTTAAGCATATTAATCTGAGGTCTTTCTGCATTCCTGTTGGTGAGAATGACAAGTGCAAGCCCTGTTTCAGGAGCAACATAAGCGGCCGTGTATACCCCAATATTGCCACCCCAATGGCTTAAATAGGAGCGCTTTTTGTAGTTATAGCTATTCCATGCAACAAGTTGACTTTCCAGATGGTCTGGAATGCCACTCATGGAGCGCTCAGCAAACATCTCTTGAAGCACCTTTTGGGAGGAAATAGCCTCCCTCATAAATACACCTGAATTAGCAACCGCACCAAAGAATTTTGTCAAATCTGATACTGTTGAGCGCAACATTCCTGCCGGATATCCGGGAGTACTACTTTGTGCAACTGCGACAAGCTGGCCATCAGAAAGGGCTTGATAAGGCGTTGCGACTTCTAACCCAGACATATCTGCTATAGTCCAGAAAGTATGATCCATTCCCAGTGGCTCAAAGAAGTTTTTCTGAGTCCAATCTTTTAAATTCAATCCAGATTGTTGCTCGGCCCAGTTGCCCAACAAGTTGTAGCCCATATTGCTGTAGCTCCATTGCTCCCCGGGCGGGGATTTCAGGAAAGACTTATCTGCTGAATAATATTTGCCATTCTCTAGAAGGATATCTTCCAGTAGCTCGGAAAGCTTCATTGCTGAATCTTGCCCGGGTGTTCTGAAATCCACCTCATAATACATACCATCCTGTATGCTGGATGTATGTGTAAGCAGTTGGAGTAGGGTGATTTCCTTTGAGGGGTGATGGGGGTTCACTAGGAGAGAGCCTGGTTCAAGAGTCACAGAACTTTCTAGTTCGAGCAGGTGCTTATCAGCAATCTCCATTACCGCCAAAGCTGTGATTGGCTTGGTTACTGAGGCAATCTGGAAAATAGTGGAGGGAGTAACCGGTGTTTTGTGTAACTTGTCAGCAAAGCCAAAACCTTCTTCATACACCAATTCTCCGTCTAACGCTGCTCCTATCGCTACTCCCGGTATATCGGCCTCAACTCTAAGAGCTTCAATATCCTTTGAAAGGTCTTGTAACTGAACAGAGCAGTTTGTTTGCGCTAGCGCTCCCCAGGGCTGTAAGAAAAGAGTGAAGATGATCCATTTTGTCCGCATTGCTACCCTCCATAAATATATTTATAAGCATATTTATAAACATATTTATAAATATATTTGAAGGTTGTGGTAGAATCAAGCATCAATACTCTGCTGATGAGCCCCAAATTAATTTGAAAGATGGATGAGAGTTGTCTTTTATGAGCCCTGAGAATTACTTTATTGGCAAGACTGCGGAGACTATCTCTACTCTTATCACCAAGCAGTGCGAGATAATTCTCACGAGAAATGGTGTGCAAGTTCCGGTTAAATCTTGCTCAATCATCGTGACTTTGCATCGATTGGATGGATTGTCATTGAATGAAATTGCTCGTGAGACAGACTCCTCCCCTCAGCTGATTAAGCAGAAACTTCCGAAGTTACTTAAGCTCTCACTCATTAAGCATGAAGATGACTCAAGTGATAAGCGAAGGAGGCTTTTTTTTCTGACAGATAAAGGAAAGCTGCAGGTAGAGAAAATACTTGAAACATTTCAGGAGTTAGAGCGTTCACTGGATAGGCTCAATAAACATCTGGGGTTCAGCCTTCCCGAAAAGCTCGAGGAAATAAAACGGGCACTTACTGAAGTTCCACTTCATTCAGATGGCGAGCATTCTATTAAACAATAATTTGCCTTTGAGGAAGGTGAATTATGGAGTAATAACACCTTTGCTCAATAATGTTCATGGTTTATGAAGCTACTAAGAGAGTGCGGAGTAAACAATTGATAGGGGACATGAGACATTCCAACAATACCGTGGTTCTAAGGTTCCAATTGAATAGTTCTCGATAGTGATCCTGCCTTAATGACAAGAGATGAGCATGTTTTGGGTGTGCATTTTTGAAAGGGCAAGCTTGCCGAGGCCAAACCCAGCCCCGGCATAAAGAAGCCCATCAGCAGTTAACGGCGTTAACCGCCAGCCCGCCCAGAGAAGTCTCTTTGTATTTGCTCTGCATATCGATACCGGTCTGGCGCATGGTTTCGATCACGCTATCTAGCGGTACGATATGGGAGCCGTCACCGCGTAGGGCCAGGCGTGCGCCGTTGATGGCTTTTACCGCGCCCATGGTGTTGCGTTCGATACAGGGCACTTGTACCAGGCCGCCGATGGGATCGCAGGTGAGGCCCAGGTTGTGCTCCATGCCAATCTCGGCAGCATTTTCGGTTTGCTGATTACTGCCGCCTTCCACGGCGGCTAGGCCTGCGGAGGCCATTGAGCAGGCTACGCCGATCTCACCCTGGCAGCCCACTTCGGCGGCGGAGATAGAGGCATTTTTCTTAAATAGCATGCCGATGGCGCCGGCAGTGAGCATAAATTTTACCACCTGCTCTTTGAGTTCTCCGTGCACTTTCGGGTCGTGCACAAATTCCACGTAATAGGCGATCACTGCGGGAATAACACCGGCGGCCCCATTGGTTGGGGCGGTAACGATACGTCCCCGAGCAGCATTTTCTTCATTGACGGCAAGCGCGAACAAACTCACCCAGTCGAGGATGGCGAGGCCGCGATTGCGCTCTTCCGCTGTTTGTTTACTCAACTCCTGATAGAGCTCGGCGGCTCGGCGGCGTACTTTCAGGCCGCCGGGCAGAATCCCTTTTTGTTGGCAGCCCCGCTCTATGGAGGCTTTCATCACTTTCCAGATATTCCACAGGCGGTCCTTGACTTCCTGCTCGCTGCGAAATGCTTTTTCGTTTTCCATGGCCAACTCGGCAATGGTCCAATCGTGCTGATCGCAGATCTTCATCAGCTGTTCGGCACTACTAAAATCGTAGGGCAGCAGCGTGGCAATTTCTTCCTTGTGAGCGAAGTCTTCCTCTGAGAGAACAAAGCCGCCGCCGATGGAAAAATAACTGCGCTCGAATAGCAGTTCTTCGCCGCAATAGGCTTGGCAGGTCATGCCATTGGAGTGTTGCGGTAGGAACTCTTCCATATGGAAGAGCAGGTCGCGATCGCGAACAAATTCTATTTTGTGGTCACCATTAAGTGTCAGTGCTTGTTCGCTGTGAATGGCGGCCATCTTTTCATCGATACTATCGACATTGATGGTATCGGGGGTTTGGCCAAGCAGTCCCATCAGTACCGCCATATCGGTGCCGTGGCCGATTCCGGTCAGGGCCAGGGAACCGTAAAGGTGTACTTGAATACGGTCGGTTCTTGCGAGTTGGTCGCGGTCGCGCAGGTCCTGAACAAATTGGCGGGCGGCGACCATTGGGCCCACCGTATGGGAGCTAGAGGGGCCTACGCCAATTTTAAACAGTTCAAATACGCTAATACTCATATAAATTCTCTGCGCTGGGCCGCAGACAGTCGCGGCCTTCCCTTAAGGATATAGTTGCACCATTTGGGGGCGCACTTTGCCCTACAAGGCGCAACAATCAAGATGGCAGTCGCTATTCCGTACAAAATTCTATTTGTTACGGCTTTTGCGGAATTTATGAGTTTCCAGATTGTGGCTGTGAAACAAGCTATGGCGCTTCCGCGACCAAAACAGCCCGTTTGGGCGCGGGGTGACCTTCTACTGTTTTGTCCGGTGATTGCGGATCGAGAAAGTCGGCCAGTGATTCAAAGTGCATCCAGTCGGTGCGCCGCTGTTCCTCCAGGCTGGTGATATTCAAGTCTACTGTCCTAGGATTGCGAAAACCGCACTTGCGTAGCCAAGTTTCCAGGGTGGCGCAGCTGGGAAAGAACCATACATTGCGCATTTTAGCGTAGCGGCCCTCTGGTACCAGGCAATCCCCGAGCCCGCCATCAATCACTAAGGTCTCCAGCACCAGTTGTCCACCAGGGCGCAGGGTCTCACGCAGCTCGCGCAGGTGGTCCATCGGCGAGCGGCGGTGGTAGAGCACACCCATTGAAAAGGTGGTATCGAAAGCGCGCAGATTTGCGGGCAGGGCTTCGATGCCGAGTGGCAGCAGGTCTACCGGCTGTTCGTCGCCGAGATATTTTTTCAGGGCGTAAAACTGCGCGACGAATTTTGCCGAGGGATCTATGCCGATCACCCGCCGGGCCCCAGCGCCATAGGCGCGCCAACAGTGGTAGCCGTTGCCGCAGCCCACATCCAGTACCAGTCTGTTTTTCATAGGCGCGAGGTGCGGCAGCACCCGGTCCCACTTCCAATCGGAGCGCCACTCGGTATCGATAGGCAGGCCAAAAATTTCCCAGGGGCCTTTGCGCCAGGGGTGTAGTTTTCTCAGTTCCTGTTCTAGTCGCTGCAATTGCTGAGGCGAGGCGTCACTGGCCTTGCCGATACGCACGCTATTGCTGAGCTCGATGCTGGAGGGAGCGATATTCGGTAGGGCTTCGACAGCTGCGCGCCAGTCGGGCAGGTCGCCCCAGCGATGAGTGCTAAGGTTTTCCGCTACCTGTTGAGGAAGCTGAGCCAGCCAGCTGCGCAGCTCTGGGATATGTTGCAAGCCTTGGTAGAGTTGGGTGTAGTCAATCACGGGTAGTTACTTATCGGGGCTGCCTTTGATGGCGATCAGGGAGGCAAAGTTAAAACATTGGAACCAGACATCGACGCTAGTGAAGCCGACGCTCTTAAGGCGAGAGCGGTGGGTGTCTAAGGTCTCTGGAATCAGCACATTTTCTAAAGCGGAACGTTTCTGTGCAATTTCCAGTGCGCTGTAGCCATTGGCGGCCTTGAAAGAGTGGTGTAACTCAATCATCAGTTCATTGTGGTCTTTATCGGCGAAGTCCACTTTCTCGGAAATAATCAGGATGCCGCCGGGGCGCAGTCCCTGCTGGATTTTGCGCAGGATTTCCTCGCGCTCCTCAACCGGAATAAATTGCAGGGTGAAATTCAGTACCACAACGGAGGCGTTTTCAATCGCTACGTTTTGCAGGTTGTCGCAAATGAGTTGCACGGGTACTTCACCGCTATCCGCTTCGAGTACAGTGCGCGCCTGGGATACCATCGCTTCGGAATTATCTACGGCAATGATTTCGCAGTCTGCTGCGGGAATACGGTGGCGCATGGCCAGGGTGGCGGCACACAGTGAGCTGCCCAGGTCATAACAGCGGCTGCCCGCTTGGGCATAGCGTTCCGCGAGGGTGCCGATCATGGCCACGATGGTGGTGTAGCCGGGCACGGAGCGCTTGATCATGTCCGGGAAGACTTGCACCACCTGCCGATCAAATTCAAAGCCGGCCACCTGGCCCAGTGGGTTTGCGTAGATATTATCTTGTTTGCTCATCGGGACTTCGCTTAGGGATCACGGCATGGATCCAGGAGAAATGATTACTGCCGAGTACTATTTGTCTGCAAACGGGTAAAACCGGCGCCCCGGCAGCTAATACTGCCGGGGCCTGCCTCACTTACAGTTTTTCTTCTTGCAGGTTGAGCTTCGCAGCCGCTTCACTGCCCTGGGGGCCGGTGACAATCGCGGTGCTGGCTTTGGACGGTTCCAGGTAAGTGGCACCAACGCGCTGCAGATCTTGCAAAGTAACTTCGGTTACCCGCTTGCGGAACTGTTGGCGTACTTCGTGGCTGCGTCCATAGAGGCCTGAGTGGAAATTCTTTTTGGCCTCGCCGGCGGGGGAGCCGGGTTTATCCAGGCCGCCGATCACACCGAGGATCGATTCCTCCACTTGCTCTTCTTTGTGCTTGCCTTCGGCCAACCACTGCAGGGAGGCATCGAAGTCCTCTAGGGTTTCTCCCATACGCGGATCGCGATATGAGTAAAAGCGGAATACCCCGATATTGCTGTCGTGTCCGGCACCACCACCGTAGGCGCCGCCCTGTTCGCGAATTGTGCGGTGCAGGAAGCCATTGCGCAGGAAACCGCTCAATACGGACAGCGGTGCGGCATCCGGGTGCGACATGGGTACGGTGGCGTAAGCTTTGGAGCAGAAATTCACCTGGCTGTTGGCCACCCAGAGCTCCTGTACCCGTCTGCGCTCGAAAGGCGCATCCGGATTGGCCGCAGCCGTGCTGGATGAAGAGATAAGTGGTGCCAGTGCCTGGCTGAAGTCACTGAGTTTTTCCTCTTCGCCAATAAGCAAGAACTGGCGCGGGGCGGCGAGGATTTTATTGTGGATTGCCTGGAAGTGCGCAGAAAGTTGCTGCAGGCCATCTTTCTCATCGAGCCCTTTGACCATGGCTCTCAGGTTGCGCAGGCCAAGCAGTCCGCCGCTGGCGTGGCTCTCCCAGGCTGCGCGATTGTAGCCAGCACTGGCGGCTGCCATGGCGAGGGCATGGCCGTTGCCGACAACACCCTGTTCGCGGCGCGCCAGGGTCTGTTGTAATAACTCTTTGATACGGGCGTGCTCATCGAAGCGCACCTGTGTCATAGTGGCCTGCATCAGTTCGGTCAGTTCACTCTGGTTTCGAGAGAGTGCCTTGCCGGAGAGAATAAAGTGGCCGGACAGGTGATCGAGGTTGTCGATGGCGGTGCGGCTGCTGGTGAAGCCGTGCAGGGCACCGGCGACACGGGTCTGCCACTGCTGGACTTCCAGGTAGTCCTTATCGGCGAGGCCAACCTCACTCAATACCTGGCAGTAGTAGGGCAGTAGCGCCTTTTCTTCTTCGCTAAATTCGGGCAGTGCACACACCATTTGTTGGTAAACCAGACCATTGGTGCCAGCGCTGTAGCGGGTGAGTTTTTGTTCACCGATCTCAGTGATTTCACCCTCGACATCCGGCATTTCTGCGGGAATATCTTCTACCCCCACTTTGGGCAGGATGGAGGCATCATCTTCGCGATTCTGGCGGTCCGTGAGGGCCTTGGCAGTTTCGACTATTTGCGCTTTTTCCTGCTCGCTAAGGCGCGCTTTGATCTGTGCCAACTGCGCCTTTTCCGCCTGCTCTTTACGCCCGGCCAGTTTATCGTCCGGGCTCATTACCAGACGCACGCGGTGCTGGTTTTCCAGCAGTAGTTCGCGCGCTTTATTGGCGATAAACATCGGGTCTTTGATCTGATCGCGCAATTTTTCCAGGGTAGCGTCGATATTCAGTAGGCCAACCGCATCACCGCGGTGAGTGGCGCCGGTAAGCGCGGTGAGGATCAGTTGCAGGCCATAGGGGTAGCCATCGCCTCCAATTTCGCGCTGCTGCAGTTCCAACTGATGCAGACTGGCAGCTACTTGCTCGTAGGGGATGCCTTTCTCGGCAACTTCTTCCAATACGGCGAGCACTTGTTTTTCCAGCTCGTCGGCGCGCTCGCGCTCGCTGCCTTCAATGCCACAGACAAATACCAGCTCCCGCTGGGAATCGTCCAGCCCGATAAGGGGGGAGGGGGAGGTGCCGAGGTCAGTGGTCTCGAGCAGTTTCATCAGTGGGGAGGCGCTGTTATCCAGCAGCACGCCGGCGAGCAGGTGTGCAGTGAGGGCCTCTTCCAGATCGGTAACGTCGCCGAGTAGCCAGCTCAGAACGATATGGGTTTTTTCTTCCAGTGCTTCACCACTAAGCGGGTAGTGCTCTTCCACCTTGAGCGGGGCGTGATAGCGGTCTTCGCGGCCCACTTCGATCGTCTTGTCCAGCTTCTCAAATTTGTGCAGCGCTTTTTCTTCGAAAGCTGCCTGGTGTTCGGCGGCGGAAATATCGCCGAAAGTCATAAAAATGGCGTTGCTGGGGTGGTAGTGACTGCGGTAGAAATCTACCAATTCTTCATAGCTGAGTTTGGGGATATCTGTAGGCTCGCCACCGGAGTTGAAGTGGTAAGTCGTGGTGGGGAACAGATATTTACTCAGGGTGTGCCAAAGCTGCGAGCTGACCGAACTCATGGCGCCCTTCATTTCATTGAACACCACGCCTTTGTATACCAGCTCGCTGCTGGTGTTTTCGGTTTCGGCGAATTCCAGGCGGTGCCCTTCCTGGGCAAAATCCAGTGGGTCCAGTGTGGCGAAAAATACCGCATCCAGGTAGACATCGAGAAGGTTATTGAAATCCTTGCGATTCTGGCTGGCAAAGGGGTAGGCGGTCCAGTCTGAGCTGGTGAAGGCATTCATAAAGGTGTTGAGTGAACGCCGAATCATCATAAAGAAAGGGTCGCGCACCGGGTATTTGTCACTGCCGCACAGTGCGGTGTGCTCGAGAATATGGGCCACACCGGTGGAATCGTGGGGCACAGTGCGCAGTGCCACCAGGAAAACATTTTCCGCATTGTCTGCGGCAATGTGCAGGTGTTGGGCACCGGTGGTGGTGTGGCGGTATTCCTCGACACGTACGCCGAGGGAATCGATATCTGCGCTGGTAACCAGTTCAAATGCAGGATGTGAGTTGTTCAAAAGACAGCTCCCTGGAGTTATAGAAAATTTTCTGGCCGACCTCTGCTGCCGGCGAAAGGGCGCTATTCTACCGCTTGCACACACCGGAAAGACAGTGTTGACAAGGATGTCAGCAAGGCGAAGACTTCACCTACCGAAGCCCCGGCATAAATGTAGACGAACAGGGAGATAGAGGTTGTCCTGGTTGGATATCGCCAGCGTCACTGGCTTTTTAATCACATGGGTCGGTTACACCGTCTTTGCACGCAAGAAAGCCAAAGAGACTTGGTGTCTCACATCATCATTACAGTGGTACCGGGTGGAGTGGATGCTGCGCATGCTCGATCGGGATATGCGCATGGCAGATACCGCAATCCTCAGTAACCTTGAGCGGGTGATTGGTTTTTTTGCCTCCACTAGTATTCTAATTTTGGCGGGCCTGGTGACGGCCTTGACGGCGAATAAAGCTGCCATCGAAGTACTCACCAGCTTGCCTTTTGCCGAGCCCACCACGGTTGAGCAGTTTGAACTAAAAGTGATGCTGCTTATCCTGATTTTTATTTTCGCCTTTTTCAATTTCACCTGGTCCCTGCGCCAATACTCGTTTGCCAATGTGTTGATTGGAGCCGCACCTCCGCCGGAAGCGGGTGAACTGTCGGAGGATGAGCGCCTTCGTTTTGCTATCAGCACCGCTAAGGTGATCGACCACGCCGGGCACAGTTATAACTACGGCCTGCGCTCCTATTACTTTTCCATGTCGGTGCTGGGCTGGTTTATCCATCCGCTGCTGTTTATTGCCGGTTACCTTTTTGTGGTTTGTGTTTTGTATCGGCGGGAATTTATGTCCCGCGCACTCAACTCGATTTTGGCGGCGCGGGAGGGCGGCCTGGAGCGCCAGCAGAGGAAGAAGTTCAGTGGAAAATAGTGAAATTGTGGCGGCTTTTGACAAGGTAGCCAAGCTACGGGGCTGGGAGCAACTACATACTGCAAAGAACCTGGGGGTGGCACTTTCGGTAGAGGTGGCTGAGTTGAATCGGCATTTTCAATGGCGCGAAGACGCGGATATTCATTCACTGATGCAAAGTGAGAATGCTAAAGAAGTTGCTACAGAGCTGGCGGATATCCAGATGTACCTGTGTAAGTTGGCAGAGGTGCTGGGGGTGAATATGGATTTAGCGCTACGCGATAAGATTGCGGAAAACGAGCGCCGCGCGAGAGAAGTTGTAAATGGTGGGGCTCCATGAGTGAGGCAGGTTTCAGTGACAAGAACTTTGACGACCTGGCGCATCGATTTCGCGATCGTATTTATGGCGGCCTCAAGGGGGATATCCGTCTGGCGGTGTTGAATCGGGATTTAGCTGCGATCGTCAGCCGGGAGTCGCGCACCTTAAAAATCGTGGATGCAGGTGGTGGCCAGGGGCACTTTGCCATGGACCTGGCGGCTGCGGGGCATCAGGTGTACTTGGCAGATATTTCGGCGCAAATGCTGGAGCACGCTGCCGCTGAAGTTGAGGCGAGACATTTACAAAAGCGGGTAACCCTTTTGCATAAGCCCCTACAGGCGTTGGCGCAGATGAAAGCGTTGCAGGGCGCGGACCTTGTGATTTGCCATGCAGTGCTTGAATGGCTGGAGGAGCCACGCTTGGCCTTACAGCAGCTACACCGTTTGCTCAAGCCGGGTGGCCATTTGTCCCTCACTTTTTACAATCGGCGCGCGCTGGAGTTTCGGTTGTTGCAGCGCGGCAGCTTTCGTCAGTTGGAGCGCAATATCGATGAAGACTATTGGGGTGGGCACCCCGGGAGCCTGACACCACAAAACCCACTGCTATTGGAGTGGGTGAGTGATTGGCTGCAGGAGGCCGGTTTTGAGGTGATCTGCCACAGCGGTATTCGTTGCTTTCACGATTTTATGACGCCTGCTATTCGTGACAAGTTACCCGCTGCGGCAATCGTACAAAAAGAATTGGAGTATTCTCAGACCGATCCTTATCGCCAGTTGGCGCGCTATGTTCACCTCTTGTGTCGAGTAGCAGAATAACCTTGCCCTGATAAAGAGTTGCGATCAGAGCGTATTCAGCAGCAGTTCTTTGGCGGCATTTACTCGTGAGGCTAGATAGTCGTTGCCGCCGCGATCCGGGTGTAGTTTTTGAATAAGCTTGCGGTGAGCGCCGATAATTTCATCGCGTCCGGCATTGGCGCCAACGCCTAGAATTCGTCGCGCTTCGTGTTCACTCAGAGGCGGCCCTTGGTCAGCCTGGGCGGCTTTTTGTTCCTGATGGGGTTCCTGTTCTTGTTGTTGGCTTTGATTTTGTCGATTGCGCGCATAACGCTCGAACAAGGGGGCCAGCCAGGGCATTAAACGAGTGAGTTGATTGAGCAGGCGGCCCAGCACCGGTAGGATCAGCAGAACCATGGCACCGACCCAGTGCAGCCTTCCGCTGATGGCTAGTAACACTACGATGACTGCTGCACCCAGTAGGGTGATAAAGAAAATCTGTTTGCGCCTATCGCCTTTAGAGCTGGACTTGATTTTCTGCCAGGCATACCAGATGCCGAGTAAGATCAGTATTAGAAGAATTAAACGTGCCAATGGCGGCTCCTTAGGTTCTGCACTTGCCAAGTTTGTGCCCAGGGCTTAAATATCTTTTCGATCCCATGGATTGTCAGGTTAACATGGCTCGCCTCAAGCCTTTCCAATCTCTGGGCGGAATGAGGGCTTGTGGCTATCCTGTTTGAAGAAAATTTCAGCACTTGAGATAACAGTATGCAATACGACAAATTCCAGATCCCGGATGCGGATCAGATTTTGCCCGGCCGACCACAGCCGATGGAAATCACCGGTATCCATCATGTCAACGGCAACTCAATCCAGGAACCATTCCCCGAAGGCATGGAAGTCGCAATCTTTGGCATGGGATGTTTCTGGGGTGCGGAGAAACAGTTTTGGGACATTGACGGTGTCTATGCCACTGCGGTGGGTTACTCGGATGGTGCCACCGAGAATCCAAATTACGATGAGGTATGTAGTGGGCGTACCGGGCATGCCGAAGTCGTTAAGGTAGTGTTTGACCCCAACAAGGTCAGCTACTCGGAATTACTAAAAACTTTTTGGGATATGCATGATCCCACCCAGGGAATGCGCCAGGGCAATGATATCGGTTCCCAATACCGCTCCTGTATTTTCTGCACTCACGAGGGGCAAAAGAAAGAAGCGGAAGCGAGTAAAGAAGCGGTGCAAGCAGCCTTGAACGAAAAGCAGCGCGGTGAGATTACTACCGAAATCAGCATGGCCCAGCCATTTTATTACGCCGAGGAATACCACCAGCAGTATATGGCGAAAAATAAAGAGGCCATCTGTCCAATATTGCGCAACCCCATGTACGATTGAGTCAGATCCGTTTGGCCAGAGGGGCGGTAATCACCGCCCCTTAATCCTGCCTGCCCAATAATCTCATTTTATTTCTTGCTCAGCATTTTCATGGCCTGTCTTGTCAACTCATGGTGCGTTTATTGAGGGCGCTGCTTTCCGCTTTATTTCCCTTGCCGTTGATGCGCGCACCAGTCACTCCAGCTGCCGGGATAGAGCAGGGAGTCCCGGCGTCCGGCAAGTTGTTGGGCAAAATAGTTCACACAAGCTGTCACCCCGGAGCCGCAGTAATTCAGAATCGGGCGTCCATCGGAGCGAGCGTCCCATAGTGCTTGGAGTGCTGCAGTTGACTTCACTTTACCTGCATCATCGGTCATTTCGCGCCAGGGTTGGTTTATCGCACTGGGAATATGGCCGGCAATAGGGTCTATGGGTTCGTGCTTTCCGGCGAAGCGATCCTTATCGCGGGCATCGATCAGCTGCCAGGGAGCGTTGCCCAGGGAGGCCTTGAGGGTTTCGTAGTGCACCAGCAGGTTATCTTTGGGGTTTGCTTTGAAATTACCTTCTGGTGTGGTGGCGGGTTCACGGGTCTCTAGCGATAGGCCGGCATCGAGCCAAGCCCGCAGGCCCCCATTGAGAACCTTAATATTGGTGTGGCCAAAGAAGAAAAACAGGAACCAAGCCCGTGCGGCAAAGCCCAGGCGATTATCATCGTAGACAACGACTGGCGTCTCGGTGTTGATCTCCAGTTTGCGGGCGAACTGTTGGAACTGGGCGCTGCTGGGCATAGGATGGCGCCCACCTAATTGATGGGTAGGGGCCGATAAGTCCCTATGCAGGCTGGCATAGTGGGCTCCGGGAATATGCCCCGCTGCATACGCCAGGACGCCACTCTCCTTATCGGCGAGGTCATAGCGACAATCCAGAATCCCTACGGTTTTTTTAGCGATTAATTCTTGTAAGTCTTCCACCTCAATAAGCGAAGCGCTGCGAACTCTGTCCATGCTGTTTCCTGCTGTCGTTCAAAGACACCAATTGATTAAGGGCTGCTTTCTGGGGCCTGTACTCCGCTGGAAGGAGCCTCTGTCTGTTCATCTTGGTTCTGCCCCTGCTGTTCATCCTGGATCTGATCGGCCAGCTCCTGCTGGCGGCAGATTTTGGTGGGCTCGGTCTGGTCGCTTGTCGGGTTATCGAGAAAGCGTGCTGCCGCTTTTTCGGCACAGCTGCTGGCGGAAATAATATCGTGTGCCAATTGAGGGAAGAGCAGCCACTGATGATTGGGTAGTGCCTTGCGCGCTACATCTACATCTTCGGCTGATAAAACAGGATCTAGGCCGCCGTGTAACACCATAACCGGCGCGGGAGTGGCGATGGGTTGTGATTCCAGCAGTGGTGCGGCGGGGATCGCCCAGATTCGGCATTGTAGTTGCAGCAGCTTCAGGTCTGAGCGCACGGCGCCACCGAGAATGCCGGTGTCTTCGGCGCTCTCGCGGGCCTCGTCGAAATCGACAAAGGGGGCTTCCTCATAGCAGAAATGGCTGACTCCGGCGGCATCGCCGAAGTAGGGGTCCAATACGATCTCCATAAAGTGCCCTATGGCCTTTTGCGCGGGCTTCAGACCTTCATCGCCACTGTTTTCCAGGCCCTCAATGAGTTTTGGTAATTCACTGTAAAAGTTCTCGTTGTATAGGGCCTGGAACAGTACCCGCAGCAAGCGTTGGCCAGTGAGTACAAAGGGATAGGGTTGGTTGGAATAGCGGTGTTTGATGGAGATCGTGCGCGGCTCTTCATCCAGGGTTTGCACCAGATTTTCCAGGCGGCGACGCAAGTCTGGGTAGCGGCTGTTACATTTCGCATCTTCAATACAGTGCTTGAGGCCGCGCTCGTAAGCTGCCAGTGAATCTTGTGCCAACTGTTGGGTGTAGACAATATTAGGAAAGACGGCGCTGTTGAGTACCAAGGCGCGGGTTGAATCGGGGAAATCCCGCGCATAGGTGAGGGCATAGCGAGAGGAGTAGGAAACGCCGTAGAGGTCGAGTTTATCGATTTTTAACCGCTTGCGTAGTTCATCTACATCCCTTGCAATCACCGAGCTGTTGTATTGCGCCATATCTGCGCCCTTGCTCAGGCGGCTATAGCAGCGCTCCATACTGAAGGCGAAGACTCGCGCTTCTTCTTCCGGGGAGAGGTTGCGTTGGAAAGCTGTCTGCGCATCTTCGATAAATTCGCTGCAGGTAAGACGCGGCCTTGCCATGCCGGTGCCGCGCGGGTCTATCACAATCAGGTCGCGCCCATCCTCTACAGTCATGGCGGCGTAATTCAGCCACAGCCAATCGCTGGCGTTTTCCGGTTCCAGGCCCATGCTGGCACCGGGGCCTCCCGCCCCGAGATGCAGCAGCGGGGCCTTGTTTGGCGCTGGATTCTTGGCGCGAAAGCGTATAACCGGGAAGCGGATTTTGCGCCTTTCTGGATGGGCGTAATCCTCCGGTACCTCCATCATGAAGCACTGAGTGGCGGGCCAGCTGTCGTCTGTTTTGAACCAGCAGGATCTGGGGTATAGGTGGGTATAACTTCTGGGCTTTTTCGCTGTGGGGGAAGTTGCCCCCTGTTCAGACCGATCACAGGCACTCATCAGCAGGCCGATCAAAATGATGGAGGCGGTCAGTGGGCGGAAGTTTCGCACTAAGAGTATTCCTGTGAGCCGAAAAAGTTCTGGGTTTTGTAAATTGAGCCGCTCAATGATTGCCAAATCGGGCAATGGGAGCGGATAGATTCCATCGCAAGGCCGCTAAGCGAATTGACAAGGTCACCACTACAGCGATGGCAATCACCAGATCCCCCGGCAACTTGCCACTGGCATCCAAGGCAACTAATACAGCGGCGCCGGTAAGAGCTGCTGTGGCATAGATCTCCCGGCGCAAGAGCAATGGGATATCGCCGGAAAGTACATCGCGAATTACTCCTCCGAAGGTGGCGGTCATCATGCCCATTACGATCGCAATAGTGGCGGAATAGCCAAGTTCTAAACCTTTCTGCGTGCCGATTACTACAAACACCGAGAGGCCGATAGCGTCTGCCACCATCAGCAGGCGCATGGGTACCTGTAGATAGCGTATCAGGTAAAAACTAATTACACCTGTCGCGACAGCAATCCACAAATAGTAGGTGTCCTGCAGCCAAAATACGGGGATATTGAGGATGATGTCCCGGATGGTGCCGCCTCCCGTAGAGGTAACACAGGCGAGTACTACTGCGCCAAATAAATCCATCTGCTTGTGACCTGCAGCGAGTACGCCACTAAAGGCAAAGACTGCGATACCGATCATATCGAACCAATGCAGCAGCTCATCCATATCATCATTACATCCTGGAATTGGCGGGCAGGGGAGAATAGCACTTCTATTTAAGCAAAGGGAATCGTCTACTTTGCCGCTGGAGAGAAGTGTGAGGTCGTGCAGAGTGGGGCATTAGAGCAATTCCGTTAGTGGTTGCTATGTTTGGCAAAGCGGGGAGTTGTTTTCTTCCGTTCCAAAAATTTTTACCCCCCTATAAACGCTAAAAAGAGAGCGTGCTGAAGTGGCAGCGAAACAGGCAGAAGCGCAGGATGGATAACTCTTAACATGCCAATTCATAGCATTTTAAAAGCACTGGCTTGTGTATTCATCATTGGTATGGCCTATCCGATTGTTAAGTTGGCTCTCAGTGATGTTCCCCCTTTGATGCTCACGGCGATGAGATATGCCTTGGCGTCTATTCCATTTGTTTGGTTTTTCCCTTTTCCGAAAACCTCAGTATGGAATGTTGTCCTGATCGGCGTATTTTTACAGCTTCTCACTACGGGACTGGTTTACTTGGCGATGCGCACTGATGCGCAGGCAGGAATTGCCTCGCTGCTGGTGCAATCACAAGTGATTTTCACCTTAATTTTCAGTATCTGCTTTTTTGCGGAAAAAATAAGTTGGCAGCAGCTTGTGGGTCTGTTGATAGCGGCCGCTGGCTTTACATTGTTTTTCATTGATGCTGATAAGGGAGGGGCCACAACACAGAAAGGGTTTTTGCTCTTGATGGGCTCGGGTATGGCTTGGGCCATTGCTAATCTGGCTTTGAAAAGAATGCGGGGAGTAAATTTATTCCATCTGATGGTCTGGGCATCGCTGGTGCCGCCAATTCCTCTATTCGTATTGTCCTATTTCCTGGAAACTCGAAAGCCCGTTCAGCATTTAATGGAGGCCTCGCCAATAGCCTGGGGTGCGATCCTCTATCAAAGCTTATTCCTTACGTTGCTCGCTTATGTTTGGTGGGGGGACTTGATTAGGCGTTATTCAGCTGCTTTTGTTGCCCCTTTTGGGCTGCTGGTACCGGTATTTGGTTTGATGGGATCCTGGGTGATTTTAGGCGAATCGATGGATGCGATGGAGTGGGGTGCATCTCTATTGGTTTTTATCGGAATTGCTTTTTGCGTGATTAATGTGCAGGCGATAGAGGCACAGGCCAGGCAATAGCAGTGCGCTAAAGGGAGAAAAGTTTACTGCGAGCGCGCCACCCGCGTATGCCGCGGGTGGCGCCCGGTGAGGCGTTAGATGAACGCCTGTAGGCCGGTTTGGGCACGGCCTAGAATCAGGGCGTGAACATCGTGGGTGCCCTCGTAAGTATTTACCGCTTCCAGGTTCATCACATGGCGAATCACGTGGAACTCGTCGGAGATACCATTGCCGCCGTGCATATCGCGGGAAATGCGGGCGATATCCAGGGCCTTACCGCAGTTATTGCGTTTCACTAGGGAGATCATGGTGGGGTCGAACTGCTTGTTCTCATCCATGATGCGGCCAACGCGCAGGGAAGCCTGCAGGCCCAGGGTGATTTCGGTTTGCATGTCGGCCAGCTTCTTCTGGAACAGCTGGGTTTGAGCCAGTGGGCGGTTGAACTGCTTGCGGTCCAGGCCGTACTGGCGCGCTGCGTGCCAGCAGAACTCACCGGCACCCATGGCGCCCCAGGAAATACCGTAGCGGGCGCGATTCAGACAGCCGAAGGGGCCGCGCAGTCCGCCAATTTCGGGGAACTTGTTTTCTTCGGGTACGAAGACATTGTCCATCACGATCTCGCCGGTGATGGAGGCGCGCAGGGAGAACTTGCCCTCGATCTTCGGCGCGCTCAGGCCTTCCATACCCTTCTCTAGTACGAAACCGCGAATGATGTCTTCGTCATCTTTGGCCCAAACTACGAATACATCGGCGATGGGGCTGTTGGTGATCCACATCTTGGCGCCGCTGATGCGGTAGCCGCCGTCTACTTTTTTGGCGCGGGTTTTCATACCGCCGGGATCGGAACCTGCATCCGGCTCGGTCAGACCAAAACAGCCAACCCACTCACCGCTGGCCAGTTTGGGCAGGTATTTTTGCTTCTGTTCTTCGCTGCCGTAGGCGTAGATCGGGTGCATTACCAGGCTGGATTGCACGCTCATTGCGGAGCGGTAGCCAGAGTCCACCCGCTCGACTTCGCGGGCTACCAGGCCGTAGGAAACGTAGTTGAGACCGGCACAGCCGTAGCCTTCGATGGTGGAGCCCAGCAGGCCCAGCTCGCCCATTTCGCTCATGATTTCACGGTCGAAAATCTCGTGGCGGTTGGCCTCCAAGACCCTCGGCATCAGCTTGTTCTGACAGTATTCGCGTGCGGCATCGCGCACCATGCGTTCTTCGTCGGTCAACTGCTGGTCCAGCAGCAGGATATCGTCCCAGTGGGCGAGTGGCTGATGTTTACTCATGGCTAGTCTCTTCTACTTCTTCCGTTATTAATCGGCACCGGGGTTTGTCGCCAATCCGGCAAAAAGTTGCCGAATCTTGAAAGGGACATTGGCAAGCATCCCGCGGCAAAACCCAGTGACCATTCAGTTTATTGTGGCGCATCATACCTAAGTAGCTGCGATGGGGCACTCCTAACGGCAGCAAAATTTAGACTGGTTTGAGCATGGCTGTGTAAACAAGGGTAAAACGCCTTGCGAGCAATTTTTGTCGGAAGATAATGGGCGCAATAATTCTCTGTTTTTCCTGTTTTTAAAAACTTTTCCGGTGATTTTTCTTGGGCTTTTACCGTGTTTTGGCAATTTGTGTTCCACTGCTGGCCAGCTGTTCCTCTCAGCCCCTTGAGACTGTCGAGCCGCAGGATATTTTGTCTCTGCCGCAGACATTCAGCGCCTCGGGTACTGAGGCGGCCGATGTCCGGTGGTGGCGAGGGTTTGAAGATCCTCAGCTCGACCAGCTGATAGAACTGTCTCTGCGGGATAATCCCAGCTTGCAGGCCAGCTATTGGCGCCTGCGCCAAGCTGCGGCGGCGGCCCGTGGAGCCCGTTCAGGGCTGTTCCCCCGAGTGACGGCCCAGATAGAAAATACCGAGCAGCGCTACTCCTCTGGGGAATTTACCGACCCTTCCAACGAGGGTAACAGCTGGAGTACCCGTATCGCTGCCAGTTATGAGCTGGATCTCTGGGGACGCGTGCGCGCAGGAGCCAGCGCGGCTGAGGCAGGGCTTCAGGCCCAGCAGCAAAATCTACAGACCGCCGCTCTGAGCCTCGCGGCGGAAGTCTCCTCAACCTGGTTACAGCTGTGCGAACAGTGGGGGCAGCACAACTTACTGCTGCAGCAGCTGGAAATTAATCGGAAGTCTCTCAGGGTGCTGGAGTCGCGTTTTGCACGCGGGGTCAGCGACGCCGCCGATGTGCTGCAGCAGCGCCAGTTGGTGCAGCGCTCTGAGCAGGAGCTGGAACAGACAGGCGCCGATATTGAAGTGCTGAAGGTGCAACTGGCCACTTTACTGGGCATCAATCCGGATCAGTTGACTGGATATATCCACAAAGAGGCGAGTCTGCCGTTTTTGCCGGCCCTGCCTGATACAGGCATCCCATCGCAACTGTTGCTACGGCGCCCAGATGTACGGGAAGCCCAGCGCAAGCTGGTGCAGGATTACCACCTGGCGGATCAGGCTTGGGCGGACAGGCTGCCCGTACTGAGTCTATCCGCTGTGGCCAGTAACGGTACCAGCCTCATCAGTGATATTACCGAGAACTGGCTGTTGGCTATCGCCGCCTCCCTGGAAGGGGTGATCTTCGATGGCGGTGCGCTCAGTTCCGCAAGGCAGCAACAGGATGCGGCTTTGCAGGAACGTTGGGCGCTATATCGAGAAACCGTGAACCAGGCACTGTCAGAAGTCGAGCAGGCCCTGATTCGCGAAGGTGCCTTGAATCGGGAACTCGAACACCTGCGAGAACGAAAGCGTTTATCCGACCTGATCGTGCAGCGGCGCAACCGTGCCTATACACGCGGTGCTGTCGATTTTCTCAATCTGCTGACGGCTACCACCGAACAGCAGAGCCTGGCTCGTGAGGTGTTGTCTGCCGAACGCCAGCTGCTGCAAAACCGAGTCACATTATATCGCGCACTGTCCGGGGGGCTGCCGCAGCAAGATCTGCCCGAACCGGAGCCCGCAGACCTGGAGTTGTACTTGGAGGGAAATAGTTGATGTTAAAGAAGTTCAATCCGCGCTCGCTCATACCTGTGGCTTTACTGGTGTTGGCAGCTGTGATTGCCGCCTGGATGCTGCGGGAGAAACCCACAGTCTCTCGCGGTGAGCGCAAGATGCCACCGCCGGCTGTGGATGTGGCTGTGGCGGAGCAGGGGAGTTTCCCCATGACTTTAAGCGCCCTGGGAAAAGTGACCGCGCGCGAATTGGCGGAGTTGCAGCCTTTGGTAGACGGGCAGGTGGAATGGCTCGACTACGATCTGGGGCCGGGCGCGGTTCTACCCAAAGGTAAAGTGCTGCTGCGTATTGATTCTGAACCCTACCAATTGGCCCTGAAATCTGCTCAGAGCACCCTCGCTGGCCGGCGTGCGGAGTTACAGCAGGAGTTGGGGCAGCAGCAGGTGGCACAGGAAGAGTACGAGCTGCTCGGCACTGCTCTGGGAGAAGTCGACCGCGCACTGGTATTGCGTGAACCCCAGAAAGCTGCGGCTGAAGCAGCCGTGCAGTCGGCGGAGGTCGAGGTGGCTCTGGCGCAGCGCAATCTGCGCCTGACCGAAGTGCGTGCCCCTTTTGACGCATTAGTGGTGGCGCGTAATGTGGATGTGGGGGATCGGGTATCCCCCGGGATTAATCTCTACAGTTTGGCCAGCGCTAGCCGCTTCCAGATTGCTGTTGAGGTACCTGCTAGCCAATTACACCGTCTGGATAGTGGCGATGTGGAAGTCCGCATTTATGGCAGTCAGTGGCCCGCCGGCAGTTTCCGCCAGGGAGAGTTTGTTCGGGTGATACCAGTGCTTGAGGAGCAGGGGCGGCTGGCACGCGTACTGGTGGAATTGAAAGATCCTCTCTCTGTATTGGACCCCTCTCAGCCCCAGCTTTTGCTGAATGATTTGGCCAGGGTGGAAATTGTCTCACGGGCTGAGGAAGCGCTGGTGCGAATCCCCCTTACGGCTCTGCAAGATGACAACCTGGTTTGGGTAGTGCGTGACAATCGTACCAGTATTCAGCCGGTTGAGGTTGCCTATACCAGCGGCGATTTCGCAGTGCTCGATAAGGGGCTAAACGGTGGGGAAACCCTGGTTACGACTCGTCTGATCACCGTTACCGAAGGTATGCCGGTGCGGATTGCCGCAGGCCCCCGTTCGGTCAAAGAGCTGCCCGCCGATGCTGCCGCTTCAGCCAGTGAGGCCCCAGGTGCCGGAGCGCGGCGCCGTGAAACTGGGGGTGACAATGACTGAGCGCAAAAGAAGTGATGCGACTATTGATACCCGCCAGGGCGCTATCGCCTGGATGGCGCGCAACCATGTAACCGCCAACCTGTTAATGCTGGTCCTGATTGTGGGCGGGCTGGTTTTCTCCCTGGTGGTGAAGAAAGAGGTTTTTCCTGAGTTCAGTCTGGATAGGGTGACGGTTTCCATTTCTTATCCCGGCGCCAGTCCGGAAGAGGTGGAGCGTGGTGTATTGGTGGCCGCCGAACAGGCGGTACAGGGTATTGTCGGCATTAAAGAGATGCGCGGTGCGGCCAACGAGGGTAGCGCTTCACTGATTCTGGAACTTGAGGGCGATGCGGATGCCAATCTGGTTTTTCAGAATATTCAGCAGGCCATTGATTCGGTGACCACGTTCCCCGGTGACATTGAGCGCCCACAGGTGAGTCTGGCCGAGCGTAAGCGCGATGTATTGGACCTGGTCCTGCATGGCAATCTGGAGGATCGCAGTTTGCGCGCCCTGGCCATGCAGGTGTACGACAAACTGGAGGCGCACAGCGGTATCACCCAGTTGGAGGCCCAGGGCGTTCGAGATCTGGAAGTGGCCGTTGAGATACGTCGCGACGATTTGCGGCGCTATGGCCTGACTCTGACAGAAGTTGCCCAGGTGGTAAAAAACGCGGCGGTGGATATTCCCTCCGGCAGTGTTAAATCCAATGCCGGCGAAATCCTGGTTCGGGTTACCGAGCGGCGTGATTGGGCGCGCGAGTTCGGCAATGTGGTGGTAACCCGTGGCAGTGGCGGCGGCCCGGTGTATCTGCGTGATATCGCCAATATCAGCGATGCCCTTGAGGACGAAGCGCGCAACATGGTGTTTAACGGGGAGCCCGCCGTCAGTATCAAAATCTACCGCGTAGGTGAGCAGACACCGATGAGTGTCAGCGAGGCGGCGCGGGAAGTGCTCGAAGAGGTCAGAGCCAGCCTGCCGCCAGGAGTGACGCTGACCATTCGCGATGACGACTCGGAGATCTTTAAAGAGCGCCTCTCTCTGCTATTGAAGAACGGATTTATCGGCCTGCTGCTGGTATTTGTGGTACTTGGTGCCTTCCTGGAGTTGCGTCTGGCATTTTGGGTGACCCTCGGTATTCCCACCAGTTTCCTCGGTTCACTGCTGTTTCTGCCTGGGCTGGATATCTCAATCAGCATGGTGAGTATGTTCGCCTTTATTATCGCCCTGGGTATTGTGGTGGATGATGCCATTATCGCCGGGGAAAATATTCACGAATGGCGGCAGAAAGGTTATAGCAATTTAGAGGCGGCTATTGCCGGTGCTCGCCAGGTAGCGGTACCACTGACCTTTGCCATCCTCACCAATATCGTCGCCTTCATTCCTTTAATGGAACTGCCCGGGTTTATGGGCAAGATTTTTGGCGTAATTCCTTTCGTGGTGGGTTCGGTATTTATCATCTCCTGGGTGGAGGCGCTGTTTATTTTGCCGGCGCACCTGGCCCATTCACGTCGGGGTTACAAGAGTCGGCGGGCCCGCCGTTTCGCCGCTCGACAAAAATTGTTGGCACGCAGCCTGGACCGTTTTGTACAGAGGCGTTTCCGGCCCTTCTTGAATCTTTGTGTAGCGCACCGCTACAGCACCATTGCCATCGCTATTGCCATCTTGTTGGTGATGGCGGGCTATGCGGCCAGTGGGCGTATGGGCTTCACCTTAATGCCGCGAGTGGAGCGGGATTCTGGACGCTTCGCGGTAACTTTCCCTACCGGTACCCCTCAACAGCAGTTGGAGAAAGCCAGGGCGCAGATTATTGATGCGGCCGATAGAGTGCTCGAACAATATGATCGTGATCAGGTTTTCCTCGGTAGTCGTGGCCTGATCGGGGATGATGCGATTCAGGTGGATGCCTATTTTGTTGCGGCGGATCAGCGCAGTTTTTCTACCGGGGAGTTTGTACGTCAGTGGCGAAGGGAGGTAGGGCCGATAGCCGGTTCTCTCAGCGCAATTACTGCATCCGATCGCGGTGGGCCCGGTGCCGGTTCCTCTCTCACTGTAGAGCTCCGCCATACCGATACGGACATACTGGAACAGGCCGCATTACGCTTGGCTGGTGAGCTGGAGAAATTCCCCAATGTCAGCGACATCGATGCGGGTATTTCTCTCGGTAAAACCCAGCTCGACTTGACCCTGACGGAAACGGCCAAAAGCTTGGGCGTTTCTGCGGAGGAAATTGGCCGCCAGCTGCGAGCCTCCCTCTATGGGGCTGAAGCCTTGCGTCAACAGCGCGGGCGCGACCAGGTGAAGGTGATGGTGCGCCTGCCGGAAACTGAGCGGGTTACGATGGACGATATACACAATATGATGATCCGCGCCGGCAATGGCCAGTGGCTGCCACTTCTCGACCTGGTCGAAATTGAGCAGGGGCGGGCCTACGCCAAAATCAACCGTCGCGAAGGGCGTAGGGTAACCACGGTTACTGCTAATGTGGAGCCCAGCGATCAGGCGGCACTGGTGATTAACGAGCTGAATATCAGTGTGATGCCGCAACTGAAAGCGGAATTTCTCGGCCTCGGTATCTCCTATGAGGGACGTCAGGCGGATGAGCGTGAGGGACTCGCCTCACTGGGGATGACATTTATGCTGGCGATGGCGGTGCTCTACCTGTTGCTGGCGATTCCGCTGAAGAGCTACATACAGCCATTAATTGTGATGATTGCCATTCCCTTCGGTGTGATCGGCGCGTTGCTCGGCCATTTGGGGATGGGCTATGGCCTCAGTATGGTGAGCCTGCTGGGTATGGTGGCGCTCGCCGGGGTGGTTATTAACGATACCCTGGTGATGATCGAATACAGCAATCGCTTGCGCAATGAGGGTGCTGATCTGGAAACTGCAATTAAGCGTGCAGCGGCGCGCCGTTTTCGCCCAATTGTGCTGACTACAGTTACCACTTTCTGCGGCCTGATGCCGATGATTTTTGAAACTTCGGTGCAGGCGCGCTTTATGATTCCGATGGCGATTTCCCTCGGCTACGGAATCCTCGCAGCTACAGCTATTTCTCTTTTGTTGGTTCCCTGCCTTTACCTGATGTTCGGAAAGGATATTCCCTTGTTGTTGGAGAAGGCGAAAGTAGCGATTAAATCCCTAGTCAGGCCAGCGCAGGTTTAATCCCTGCGCAGTTCGTCTTTGGTGGCGATAGGGTTGGGGAAATTCATCACCACGATATAAGAGGACACCAGGAAGGTCAGGATGGCGGTGGCCTGTATCAGGTGCGAGGCTTCGCTGCCGATTAGGTTCTGGCTAAAGGCCAGTAGGGCGATCAGTAGGGAGAATTCACTGATTTGTCCCAGGCGGAAGCCGATATCCCAGGCCAATATTTTGAGTTCGCTGTGGCCACCGAGTAGATAGCGGAATACCACCGGCTTGGCTAGCAGCACCACCACGGCAGTTACCAGTGCAGGAACCAGAATTTCCGGCAGCATCGACAGTTTGAACTGGGCGCCAAGGCTGAAGAAAAACAGGATCAAAAAGAAATCCCGCAGGGGCTTCAAGTTGAGGGCTATGTACTGGGAAATTCGGCTGGCAGCGAGGGTGATGCCGGCGATAAATGCGCCGATCTCCCGCGACAGCCCCAGCGTTTCCGCTAGTTCCGCCATGCCCATGCACCAGCCCAGCGCCATCAAAAACACATACTCGTGAAAACGGTCGAAACGGCTAAATAGTGGCAACAATAGGTATTTCACCACTACCCAGGCAAACGCTACTAATAAGGGCAGGGCTCCGAAAGATAGGGCTACTTGTCCCAGGTGCATATCCCCACTGCTGTCACTGAGCAGAATCATCAAGCAGACGATGGCGACAAAATCCTGAAACAGTAACAGGCCCACCATCAACTCCCCCAGCTTCTTGTGGTGTAGTACCGTGGTAGGCAATAACTTGATACCGATAATGGTGCTGGAAAACATCAAGGCCATACCGATCACCCAGCTCTCCATAGTGGTAAAGCCAAACAGCTGACCGATAGAAAAACCAATACCCAGGAAGATGGCGCAACTGATAATGCCAACAAAGGTGGCTTTGCGCAGCACCGAGACCAATGCCTGGGGCTGCATATCCAGCCCCAGCAGGAACAGCAGGAAAATGATGCCCACGTTGGACATATCTGAGAGCAGGCGCAGATTATCGATGACCGCAAGCCCAGATGGTCCCAGCAGTACACCCAGGGCGATATAGGCGACTAATAAGGGTTGGCGGCCGAAGAGTGCCAGGGTGGCAACTATCGCGGCGCCACTAAAAATGAGAAAGAAGGATTGGAAGAGGGAGCTGTCCGCCACAAGTCATCCTTGAAAGTGAGCGAGGTCTCATCATTATCCACAGATGGGCGAACAGCTAAACCCTTATCACTCCTGGTTTTCTGAGGGAATGGGCAGCTCAGTGGTGCTTTTGATCTGCTCCAGGGCGAAATTCGAAATGATATCGCTGATGCCTACGTGCCTGATCAACTCCTTGTAAAAGCGGTCATAGGCAGAAATATCGCTCACTACCACTCGCAGCAGGTAGTCGTAGTCCCCGGCCATTCGGTAACAATCCACCACCTCCGGTAGTTGTCCTACATGCTTTGAGAAGGCTTCTGCCCACTCCGGGGTATGCTGGTCGGTTTTTACCTGGGCGAACACCGAAACTGGCAGGCCCAGAATTTCCGCATTGAGCAGGGCGACCTTGCGGCGGATGATGCCGCTTTTTTCCAGCTTCTGCACCCGGCGCCAGCAAGGGGTCTTTGTGAGTCCCACACGCTCCGCCAGCTCCTCAATAGAAAGGCTGACGTCCGATTGCAGAATAGCGAGCAGGTGTCTATCAATCGCGTCAAGTGAGGACATAGTGCTACAGCGCTCCCTTGGCCTAGGGTCTTGTGTCCCTGTATCGAAGTAGAAGCCCTCACTGGCATTGCCCTGGCGGTGGTTTGATGTTCTGGGTGGTTAGAAGGCTGGCAGGTAGTTTGCCTCTTCCTTTTCCACCTGACGTAACGATAGGCTCATGGGAATTGCGCCGGTAGTGGAATTTTCCCCAAGTGCAACTTCAATGAGAGCACTTTGTGCAAATAGGAAGTGGATGCGGGTATTGAAAGGATATGGGAGAGAGAGTGCCGGGCGCTGTGGTAGCGCCCGGCAGATAACTTTTAGGCGGCATTCTTCGGCGGGAAGCGGGGCTCGAACAAACCAAGCTCAATGGCTTCGCGCACCATGGCCATCAGGTCAATTTCGGTAAGCTCCTGCAGCTGCTGCAAATTGTTCAGAACATAATAAACCGGCTGCACAATGTCGATACGATAAGGCGTGCGAAGTGCGTCGATGGCGCTGAAGTCGAAGCGCTCTGGTTCATTACTCAGTGCATAGAGGGTTTCCTTGGGAGAGGAAAGGATACCGCCACCGTAAATACGCAGGCCGTCTTCGGTGCTGAGCAGACCGAACTCCACGGTGAACCAGTAGAGTCTCGCCAGATAAGCGCGCTCTTTAGGGGAGGCTTTTAGGCCTAACTGGCCATATTTCTCGGTAAAGTTGGCGAAGGCCGGGTTGGTCAGCATGGCGCAGTGGCCAAAAATTTCGTGGAAGATATCCGGTTCCTGTAGGTAGTCGAATTCCTCAGGGGTGCGAATAAAAGTGGCAACAGGGAATTTGCGATCGGCGAGCAGGCCAAAAAAGGTTTCAAAGCCGATCAGAGCGGGTACACGTGCCACTTCCCAGCCAGTCTCCCGGCGCAGTACAGAGGAGATTTCCTCAAGCTGGGGGATGCGATCGCGGGGCAGGTCGAGCAGCTCAAGGCCGTGCATATACTCATCACAAGCGCGACCGGGCAATACCTCTAGCTGGCGCTCTATCAGGCGCTGCCAGGTTTGATGTTCCAGCTCGGTGTACTCAATAAAGCCCTCGGCGTTGGGCTCTCGGGCCACGTACTGGGTGCTCTTCTTGGCTGCTTCTTTTTTCATGATTTTGTCTCCTGCGGCCTGCCAGTCTCTCCAAGTGTTGAAGGCTAGTGGCCCTGCCGCTGAATCCTTGTTGTTATGTGTCTCCTCTATTTTTAGTCAGAGGCCTGCCTTTAGGGGAGGCTTAGCGTGGAGGTATTGCGCCCTCCAATACAAACCTCTTACACTTTTTGTAAAGAAAACTTTACAGGTGGGCTGGTGAGAGTCGAAATAACCTGCGCTAATCGTGTCGGTATTTTGCATGAAATTATGCAAATATTTGGCGAATATCGGATTAATGTAACCTCTGGGGAGCTGGGGGGGGACAGTGGAGATAAGGTCTACCTGTTGGCGCCAGGTATGCTCACAACCCAGTACCAGGCTATTGAGAAGTCTCTCTACCGTGTTCCCGGTGTCCAAAGGGTCAGGCGCATCTCGTTGCTACCCTTGGAACGGCGATATTTTGAACTGGATACCCTCTTACAGCACGTGACCGATCCAGTGCTCAGCGTGGACCATGCCGGCCGGGTTATTGCCGCTAACGTTGCTGCTGCGCGCGCCTTCGGGGTCAGTCTCGATCGGGTACCGGGTTTACAGTTACAGCGTTTTCTACCGTTGATGCAAGTGGCCGAGCTGCTGAGAGATTTTGCGGTGCCCCGTTTTGGGCTCCCGGTTGTGGTGCGGGGACAAAATTTCCGAGTGGACTGGTCACCGATAGCCTTAGATAACACTGGCGATGTGGACTCTTTGGCCGGTGCCGTGTTGCGTATGCAACCTGCGGAGAAAAGTGAGTTTGCTGCAGGACTTCCACGCCCTGTGGCGCTGTGGGATTTTGATTTACGCCGGGAGACTTGCCTGCAACTGCAGGACCTCTCTGAATTGAATTCTCCTTTGCTGGTTTGTGGCGAGGCGGGGACCGGTAAAACTACTTTTGCCTGTGCGGTGCATTATTTATCACCCGCTGCTGCCCGTGCAGATTGCCACCGTATTGTGCCCCAGAATGGGAAAATGGAAATCCCCAGACATCTGCGCTCAACTGGAACCTTAATTTTGGAGGATCTTCATCAGCTGGATGGCGAGGCCCAGCTGACAATCGCCCGCCGTTTGCGCGGCCTGCCACCTTCAATACGCTTAGTGGCCACTTGTTCCGAGCCTCGGTCATTGGTGCCGGCTCTAGCTCAGCACTTTAGTGCGCTCTCCTTGGTCTTGCCTCCTTTGCGCAATATGCGACCGGGGCTACCACGATTTGCTGAAACGCTCTTGCGACAGGAGTTCCCCGATCAGGAGGCGCCTGTTTTGGCGTTGGAGGTGCTCGAGCTGATTCGCCGCCATGACTGGCCGCAAAACTTCAATGGTTTACGTGACTACCTGGCAGCTGCCCTGGGCAGCTGTAAACGTCGTGGCGCCAGCACAATAGATATTGAGGACCTTCCGGACTTAACCGTGCCGGCGAGTTTACCCTGGCGGGAATGGGGCAGGGGGCTCAGCTACAAAGAGATGATGGAGCAGCTGGAGCGATCATTACTCAGTGAATTGTTGGTGGGGCGCTCCTCTACTAGAGAGCTAGCCAAGGAGTTGGGCATTTCCCATACCGCTGTGGCCAACAAGCTGCGTAAATACGGCCTGTCGGCCCACAAAAAATAGGCGAGTTCAGCGTTCAATACGCCCCAACAGCATATCCTTAAACATCACAAAGTCCCCCATAAAACTATAAAAGGGGTATTTAAAAGTGGCAGGACGATTGTGTTCAAAAAAGAAATGCCCAATCCAGGCAAAACCATAACCAGCCAGCGGTGTAGCGGCAAACCACAGCATATTGCCTGTGCTGATCGCTGCGATCACGGTGGCAAATACGAGGCTGGTACCAATAAAGTGCAATCGTCGGCAGGTTAGATTGCTGTGCTCTTGCAGGTAGAATGGGTAAAAGTCGCGGAAAGATTCGAATTTTTGGGCTTCTATAGCAGCCATGCTATGCCTCCTTATTTTTATTGCTCCCGCAGTGTAAGGCCAATTCAATAGTCTTCCAAGCTGGGCGCATATCGGGAATATCTGTTAGTCTGCCGCAAAAATTTTCGGGGATGCACCCCGTATTAGTGAAACGAGGAAGTTATGGCAGGACCGCTCGCGCATCTCAAAGTACTCGATCTCAGTCGTATTCTTGCAGGCCCCTGGGCCGGACAGGTTTTCGCCGATTTTGGCGCCGAAGTGATTAAGGTGGAGCGCCCTGAGCGCGGTGATGACACTCGTCACTGGGGCCCTCCCTACCTCAAAGACGCCGAGGGCAATGACACCGCCGATGCTGCGTATTACCTGAGCGCCAACCGCGGCAAGAAATCGGTCACGGTGGATATCACCACTGAAGCCGGCCAGGACTTGATTAAACAACTGGCTGCCCGCTGCGATATTCTTCTGGAGAACTACAAGGTAGGTGGCCTAAAAAAATACGGCCTGGATTATGACGCTATCAAGGCCATTAATCCTGGAGTGATTTATTGTTCCATTACCGGCTTCGGCCAAACCGGCCCCTATAAAAACCGCGCCGGCTACGATGCCATGATTCAGGGGATGGGCGGATTGATGAGTATCACTGGTGTGCCCGAAGGGCAGCCAGGTGCCGGGCCGCAAAAAGTGGGGGTGGCCGTTGCCGACCTGATGACGGGCATGTATGCGGTTTCCTCGGTGCTCGCCGCTGTAGTGCACCGCCAGCAGACGGGAGTGGGGCAGCATGTCGATCTGGCCCTGCTGGATACCCAAGTGTCCTGGCTTGCTAATCAGGCCCAGAACTACCTCACCTCGGGCAAAAGTCCCGAGCGCCAGGGCACAGGCCACCCCAATATCGTGCCTTACCAGGCTGTGCCCTCGCAAGACGGCTATTTTATGTTGGCCGTTGGCAACGACGACCAGTTCAAGCGTTTTTGTAAGATCGCGGGTATAGAACAGCTTGCAGAAAATCCCGCTTATGTCAGTAATTCCTCACGGGTAATAGCCCGCGATGAGCTGATCCCTCAAATTGAGAGTGCCACCCGCAAGCAGAACTCTGCCTGGTGGTTGGAAAAACTCAGCGAAGCCCATGTGCCTTGCGGACCGATCAATACTCTCGAAGAGGTCTTTGCCGATCCACAGGTGCAAGCGCGAGGTATGGTGTTGGAGCAGGATCACCCGCAAGCCGGCAAAGTAAAAACTGTTCGCAACCCGGTACTCTTTTCCGAATCTGCCCTCGATTACCAGCAGGCTCCACCGGTATTGGGTGAGCACACTGAAGAAGTACTGCGCGAGTTACTGGGAAAAGATGAGCAGCAAATTAACCAACTGCGCCGCAACGGCGTCGTGTAGTTAATGCCTGGGCCCGGCAAACATATTTTGCCGGGCTTAAATCACAATATTGAGTCAGATTTAACTGGGGAGGCAAGGAAGCCCGGCTCTTAAGGCATGCTGTGAATAGATCGTGATTGGCTCGTAAACAGTTTATTTTTTGCCTATATCTTATAAAGGAAATAGCACAGGGAAGCGTTATGCAATTGGACCATTTCAATATCACTGCACCTTGGAGTCAGCTGCTGCAGGTGCGGGACTTCTATACAAAAGTCCTTGGCCTCACAGAGGGAGAGCGACCAAGCCTTAAAAACAACGGATTCTGGCTCTACGGTAATGGCAAACCGATTGTCCATCTCATGGAGGGAGAAGTCTCTGAACAACAAGCGACAAAGCCCTATTTGGACCATATGGCTTTCCTTACCGAGGACCTTCAACCGATAAAACAACAGTTGGATTCGATGGGTGTTGCCAGCGAGCAGAGGGATGTACCGGGCCGTAATCTAAGGCAGTTGGTATTTTTTGATCCGGTGGGGATCAAGGTGGAAGTGAATGCGCTGGTTTAGGTGGTTAAAGACTTCCTAAAAGGCTATATGTTACTGATCTGAGATGTTCAATCTGACATTGGAAGAGCTTATCAGTAGTTATCATCAGTCGGCTGGGAGTAACAGGTTTGTCAACGTTGTTGTCGTTCAGCATGATCAATTGGTAATTTATGGAGCTGTTGGCTTTAGACTTTTCCATTTCTGGATAAAGAGTATAGATATGGAAGTGACTTTGAAGGAATATTGTAAAATAAATCCAGCAAAGCCACTCATTTCCACTTTTAGAGTATTAGGGTTTAACTAAAACTATTGGTGGTTGCGGTAAGCTTCCTCGAGCAGATGCTGGAGGGGGAATTCCGCAGTGGGGAATTCGTTGCCGCGCTCGTCTTTTGCGAGAACATGAATGAAGTGTTCATCCCCTTCAGGACCAGAAGTGGTAGATATGTTGAGTTTGTATGGCGCAGCAAATTTAGCTTCATTGTTAGCCATAGGGATCGGGATATATAGCTTTGCTTCCCCGTTTCCAAACCATAGTGAATCAATAACGATGACACTCTCATGGTTGTTGTTTGGGTTCGCCGCTATCTTGTCGTTTAGTGATAATCTGAGCCTGTTCCCGTCGAGAGTAAGAATTTTAATATCAGTGACTTTTCCTGGGGTTACATCAACCAAGCGACCTCCGACATGAAATAATGGCTGTCCTTGGTTTCCTGGTTGATTTGCACCGATAAAACTCTCTGCTTCAGATACAAAGCCGTCAATGTAAATATTCTGATCGCTAGAATTTTGAAAATCTACACCATGCACTTCAATGTTGAGTTGGCGGTATACCCAGGTGTTGCCAATTGTGGCCCGGTGTAATCCATCAGTGGAGTTGAAATTCCTTACGGATAATTTGGACGCATTGGGGAAGTTTACATCTAGCGAGGTTATCACAGCGGGAGATGAAGGATCTGCCTGATCAATGATCAGTGTTGCAGAGTTGGCTCCATTTAAGTCGAGGCCTGGATACTGTATTGAGGCATTAGATGAAGTAATATCTTGAATTTCGTATTTGAAGGTTTTTGCTTGTGCTTCAAAGGCAATGAAGGCTGCAGAAATAGCTGCTGTTACTAAGGCATATTTAGGAAACATATCAATCTACTGCTTAATAATTGTATTTTTTCACCAAGTGATGCTGAAGGTCTAAATAGTGAAGTTTTTGGCCTGCCCACTTGACGTGTTAAATGTCACACTTTGGAATAGTGTCTCTTGAAAAAAAGCTCTTTAAATCTTGAAGTGTGAAATAAGTTGTGAAAATTTTCAGTTTTTTCAAGCGATTGATCGCTTGAGGTAAAATATCTGAATTAATTTATCCCTCCGTGATTAAAATTATCCGATAATTTGTGGTGAGCTTACAGTACGGTTTTAAATAAGTAAATAAAGCTGGCTTCAAGGTGTGCACTGTATTTGGTACTGTAATTCCATATTTGTTAGTCTTTTGCTCTTTTAAGGTTCAATTATGATTAGATGAGCTTGAGTGAATGTGCTTCGTTATTTTGGCAGAGTAGAAACGTGTATGAATATTCATGTGAGTGAGTTTGCTTTTACGGTGAGTGGGTTTAGGTAGGGCCTAGCAATGTGGCTACGATGAGCCCCGTCCGTGTTGGTTCGCTTTTGGGTTTACGCTGTTTCGATGGACCTTCCATTACTCAGAGAGGCTTTGAAGAAATGGCCGAGATGGATCCAGTTAGAATGTTAAAAGTTGGCGCACCTGGCTACCCAGAAGTTGATTTTTAAATCACTGGCGGCGTTATTACTTTGGCATGGTAGGTAGCTAAGATTTTTCTTTGCAACTGTTATATCACCAACAATCTTTTTCATGTTTGGTATAGATGCCTATAAAAAATCGTCAAAACCATATATGTAGGGTTAGTCCACGCTACTAGTATCTTGATACCCTCTATGCCCTTCACAGGTAAGGCAATCCTACTTCCAATCACTTCTCATTCGCACATTTACCACTTCATCTGTACTATATCCGCGTTAAAAACAGCATGCAGTGTGACTGAGTCAATAATTCAGTTCACGCTGTCAGGATTGATAAGGAAAATAATGATGAAGCGTATTCCTGAGCCATTCCGCATTAAGATGGTTGAGCCGATCAAAATGACCACTCTGGACGATAGAGAGAAGGCTCTGGCGGAAGCTGGTTTGAACCCTTTCTTGCTGCGCAGTGATGATGTCTATATTGATCTGCTAACAGATTCTGGCACTGGGGCCATGAGCGATAACCAGTGGGCCGGTTTGATGTTGGGGGATGAGTCTTACGCAGGTAGCCGCAACTATTACAACTTGTGCCAAGCAGTGGAGCACTTTTTTGGTTATAAATTAACCGTTCCCGCCCACCAGGGCCGTGGTGCTGAACAGATCCTGTTTCCCGCTCTGATTGAGCGTATGCGCCAGGTACGTGGTGGTACGACACCAGTCTTTATCTCCAACTATCACTTCGATACCACCGCGGGCCATATTGAGTTGAATGGTGGTAAAGCGGTTAATGTGTTGGACAAGCGGGCCTTTGATACCTTAACGGCTTATGACTGGAAAGGTAATTTTGACCTGGATCTTTTGGTCGAGACCATTAAGGAACATGGGGCGAATAATATTTGTGCAATTATCACCACGGTAACTTGCAATAGCTCGGGTGGCCAGCCAGTTTCCATGGCGAATATGCGCACAGTATATGAGATAGCCGCGAAATACGATATTCCAGTAGTGATCGATTCGGCACGTTACTGTGAGAACGCCTACTTTATCAAGCAGCGCGAAGAAGGTTATCAGGACAAGTCGATCCTGGAGATTATTCGCGAGATGTATCAATACGGCGATATGCTGACCATGTCTGCCAAGAAAGATCCGATGGTGAATATTGGTGGCCTATGTTGTATCCGTGATCATGAGGAGCTTTTCCAGGCGGTGCGTACCCGCTGCGTACCTATGGAGGGCTTTGTAACCTACGGGGGCATGGCGGGGCGTGATATGGAAGCATTGGCGCGGGGTCTTTATGAGGCCGCCGATGAAAATTTCCTGCAATACCGCATCAGCCAAGTAGCCTACTTAGGTGAGCGTTTGCGCGAGGGTGGGGTGCCCATTCAGTCTCCAACAGGTGGCCATGCGGTGTTTGTCGATGCGGCTAAGATTCTGCCGCATATCCCACCAGAACAATTCCCCGCACAAGTTTTAACTAACGCGCTGTATCTGGAAGCGGGTATCCGTGCGGTGGAAATTGGCTCCTTATTGTTGGGGCGTGACCCGGAAACCGGTGAACAGAAGAAGGCGGATTTGGAATTGATGCGCCTGACGATTCCGCGTCGTGTATATACCAATGATCATATGGACTATATCGCTGATGCGATTATAGAGCTGCAGAATCGAGCACATGAATTGAAGGGGCTGACCTTTGAATATGAGCCGCCAGTGTTGCGACACTTTACGGCTAGATTTAAGTCTCTGTAAGTAATGGATGGCTCAGGAAATTTCTTTTAGTTTTTTCTGCTGGGTCATTTATCTCCCTAAAAGGGCCCTTCGTGGGCCTTTTTTTTTCTGAAGTTCTGATCTGCTATCACGCGCTGGCTTTTTCTTTCCCTGTCCGTTGGCAATAAATGTACCCAGGTGCTAAAGGCTGCTCCCCAGTTTTCTAATGAGCTAAGGGCTCCTGGAGTGACGGGGCAGTCTGGCAGTGCTTTTTGTGTGAGTGCCTCGGAGAGCCCCTTTAGTTTGTGACTTATTAGTCTGGTTTTCATCTTGTATTCCCGGCAAATATCCAATTTAATTAATCAGATGATTAATTAAATTGGATATCAAGTTGACTAACACCATACCCAGTCGTGGCCGTGGACGGCCCAGGGACCCAGAGCGTGAAAGGCAGGTACGCGAGTCCCTGATGCAATCTGCCCATAGACTTCTTCGTGAGAAAGCGTTTCGTGATATCTCAATTCGCGAGATCGCTCAGGGTGCTGGGGTAAATTCCGCCATGATCAGCTATCACTTTGACGGTAAAGAAGGGCTGATTATCGAGGTTATACGCGGTCAGTTTATGCAGAGTGGCCCGGCATTTCTCACTATGAGTCTGGGGGATAAGGAGCCCAGTCTAGAAACCCTGAGGGATGCAATGGCTCGTATTATCCGCCTTTATATCCGTGAGCCCTGGATACCCCGTTTTATTGTGGGGGAGGTGGCCTCCAAACCTGGTCGAATGCGCGATTTATTCACCGATAGACTGGCATCTGTACTGGGCCCTATGTTGCGGGAGCTCTTACAGGCACTTCAATGCGCCGGCCACCTACGTCCAGATTTAGATATTAATCTTATGCCGATTTCTTTTGTCAGTTTGGTTGCATTCCCCTTTATCGCGGGGGATCCCTTCAAGGAGATTTTCTCTTTTAGGTTGGATGAAGAAACCAGCGATAAGTGGATTGACCACACCGTTAAGTTGCTGCTCCATGGAGTGGCCAATAACGCTATAGCCGAGTAACAGTCGAATATTGGGAGATTGGTGGTGATGAAAAAGGTACAGCTACAGAAACTGATGAATCGCCGACTGGCGCTTCCTATTCTTGTTGCCGTTGGTATTTCTCTTTCAATGGCATTGGTCATGAGTAAGAGCCCGCCCAACCACGATGTGCAGGATGCACTGATCACCCCGGTAAATGTTGTGTTGGTGCAAGAGCTGCCGCTACGTGCCCAAGCAGTAGCTTACGGTGAAGTGAAACCCAGCACCTTTCTTGAAGCCAATGCTGAGGTGAGTGGTCGAATAGTCTACACGGCGCCGGAGTTAGAGAGTGGAAATATTATTCCTGCCGGCACCCTGGTATTGAAAATTGATGATACTAGCTACCAATTAGCCTTGGCGAGGGCTGAAAGTGATTTGGCAGCTAACCGTGCTAATTTGCAGGAACTCAAGGTTGAGGAGGTCAATAGCCAACGCTCTTTGGAGATTGCCGAACGTACGTTGAAGCTGGGTGAGAAAGAGTTAGAGCGCAAGCAAACGTTAGTGGCCAAGGGCACGGTTTCTCGCTCAAGTGTGGATGTCGAAGAGCAAAATGTGCTGCGCCTGCGTCAGGAAGTGCAAAACCAAACTAGTCAGCTCTCCTTATTTCCAACGCGCCGCAAGGTAATCGAGGCCCAGATTGCGCGCTCTGAGGCTCAAGTGCGGGATAGTAAATACAGTCTGGAGCGTACCCAGGTAACCTTACCCTTCGATGCGCGTATTGGTGAGGTCCATGTAGAGGAAAATCAATATGTGGCAGGCAATGCGCGCTTATTCGATGCCAGTGGTCTGGATCAGGTGGAAATTGCCGCTGAGCTTCCCATGCTTCATGTGGCGCCACTGTTGCGTAATCTCAGGCCAGGCAGTGACCTTGTGCCAGCGCCAGAAGAGCTTCCCAAAATACTATTGGGCTTGGAGGCGCGCATCACTCTGGTTGGTGGGCCTGGAGACAATGAGTGGAAGGGCCAGGTCGTACGTCTGGGAGGGGCCCTCGATAGTACCAGTCGTACGCTTTCAGTAGTGGTTGCCGTAGACGACCCCTATGGCGAAGCCCTCGCCGGAAAAAAGCCGCCGCTGTTTCGAGGCATGTATGCTCGTGTGGAATTAATAGCACCCTCCGCTCCAGCCCTAGCCATTCCCCGCCGGGCCTTGCATGAGGGTAGGGTGTATCTGGTGGAGGATGGCAAGTTACGCCTGCGGCAAGTGCAGGTGGATTACCATCAGGGCGATACTACGGTAATTCGTGCAGGCTTGTTTCCCGGTGAGCAGGTTATTGTCACCGATGTGATACCGGCGATTGATGGTATGGACGTGTCTGTGAGCAGCGGCCAGCAGGCCGTGGTGGTGAATACTGGAGGTACACTGCAGTGATTCGTTTTTTTGCCGCACACCCCACCGCAGCAAACCTGTTAATGGTTGCACTCATGTTGAGCGGACTGTTTGTCCTACCCAGTATGAAGCGCGAAACCATGCCGGAAATCGATAAATTCGAAGTGCAGGTTTCCGTCCCCTATGCCGGTGCCGCCGCTGCTGAGGTCGAAGACAGTATTTGCCTTCCTTTGGAGGAGGCCACTGACGGTATCAGCTTTATTGATGAACGCTTGTGTGAAGCTAAGGATAATCTCGGGCTGATGACCCTGAAAATGCAGGAAGCTGGAGATATGAACCAGTTTGTTGCGGATGTGGAGTCTGCGGTTGATAGCATTGATTCGCTGCCTGCAGAGAGCGAGCGCCCGGTAGTCAAGGAAATGGGGCGCACTCAAGGCGTTGTCAGTATTGCTATCAGTGCCGATCTGCCATTGCCACAATTGAATCAATTGGCGGAACACTATCGCCGCGAATTACTGCGTGACCCAGCCATCCCTATAGTGCGTATCTCGGGCTTCTCAGATCATCAGCTGCAGATCGAAATATCCGATTACAACCTGCGCCAGTACGGGCTCAGTGTGATGGAGTTGGCCAATATTATTGATCAGCAAGCCATTGATATGCCTGCCGGCAAGGTATCCACACCTGATCGTGAATATCAGCTGCGTTTTACTGAAGAGCGCCGTAACGTAGAAGAGTTGGAAAATCTTGTAGTCCTTAAAGGCGAAGATGGTGCCGAAGTGCGCCTTGGCGATATCGCGAAAATTTATGATGGCTTTGAGCTGGCGGAGGACAAGATTATTTTCGATGGTCATCGCGCAGCCTTGCTCAATGTAGAAAAAAACAGTGTGGATGATAGCCTGCGTGTACTGGAAGCTGTGCGTGCTTTTGTCGATCGTGAAAGTGCGAAGTTGCCCGAGGGGGTCAAGCTAACCCTTACCCAAGACAGCGCCTCCATCGTTGCCGATCGATTGCAAATGATTATCTCCAATGCCTGGCAGGGCCTGATTCTAGTTGCCCTAGCGCTGTATCTTTTCTTTAGTGGTCGCTATGTATTCTGGGTGGTGATGGGACTGCCGGTATCCTTTCTAGGCTCCTTTGCCCTGATCACCGCCATGGGCGTATCCATCAATATGATCAGCTTGGTAGGTTTACTAATTGCTATCGGTATTTTGATGGACGATGCCATAGTACTTTCAGAAAGTATTGCCAGCGAACATCGCGATGGTCGCTCCCCGTTAGAGGCTGTAGTGAATGGGACCAAGCGCGTTGCCCGTGGAGTCCTGTCTTCTTTTGCAACCACAGTGATGGTATTTGGTGGGCTGATCTTCATTAAAGGGGATATGGGGCAGGTGCTTAAAGTGCTGCCGATTGTCCTGATTTCAGTATTAATTGTTAGCTTGTTAGAAGCCTTCTTAATTTTGCCTGCACACTTGCGCCATGCGCTTGAACACAAAAGCCGAACACCCGCTTGGAAGAAGGCTTTTGCCAAACGCTTTGAAGTCTGGCGTGAGAGTGTGGGGCGTGCGGCAGATTGGGCCGTTAAATACCGTTACGCCTTTGTTGGTGGGGTACTCGGTCTATTTTTCTTGACTGTAAGTTTGTTGCCGGCTGGGATTGTGAAGTTTCAGGGGTTTCCAACTTTGGAGGGCGATTTGCTGCAAGCTCGCATCCTAATGCCTCAGGGTACCTCCTTGCAGGATATGGAAAAACTGGTCGATAAACAGTTAGATGCTCTTGATTTAGTAGCCGCTGAATTTTCTGAAAGGGAAAGCGCTCCTCTCGTCAATCACACAAGTGTAACCTTTGGTGTCAATGGTGATGCCTTTGAAACTGGACCCCATGTGGCAACGATTAATGTCGACTTACTGGCTGCGGAAGGGCGTAAAACCAGTTTGGATGAATTGCGCCATGCTTGGCGTGAGGCTGCAGGTGAAACCCCTGGTGCGATCGCGATTCTTTATAAAGAACCAGCCTTAGGTCCCGCGGGCCGTGCTATTCACATACGCCTCAGCGGACTGGAGCTGGATCAGCTGAAAGAGGTTTCTATTCGCTTGCAGAATTGGCTGCGAGGATACGACGGTGTAGTGAATGTGGTGGATGACCTACGTCCAGGCAAGCCGCAATTAAACATAAAAATGCGTGAGGGTGCCTACGCATCTGGCCTGGATGCCAGTAATGTTGCCAACCAGTTACGCGCGGCTTATCAAGGAATGGAGATTGATGAGATTCAGTACCGGGGAGAAACCTATGAGATCCAAGTGCGTATGGATGCGGATTCTCGTGGAGCCCTGAGCCGTTTTGATGAACTGGTCATTATCCATCCTGTTACCAAGCAGCGCGTCCCTTTGATTGCCATTGCCGATGTTGAGATGAATCGCGATTACGCACGGATTCAGCGAATAGATGGTGAACGAGTAGTAAGTGTATTTGCCGACGTCTTCACTGAGAAAGCTAATGCGGGCCAGGTGCTTGGGGATACCCAAGAGAAATTCCTCGCTGAACTTAAAAAAGAATTTCCCGGTCTTCGTGTCGATATGCAGGGAGAGATTAAGAACAGTGAAGTCACAGGTAAGTCCATCGGCAGCGCCTTGTTGGTCGGTGCTATTGGTATCTACCTGATATTATCTTTACAATTTCGCAGCTATGTAGAGCCCTTAATTGTATTGGTCGCCATTCCACTAGCGTTGATCGGCGTTATCTGGGGCCATCTAATTATGGGGCAGAATATGTCTATGCCAAGTATGATGGGCTTTGTCTCTCTTGCCGGTATTGTGGTGAATGACTCCATCCTATTGGTGGAATTTGTAAAACGGCGTGTACGCGAGGGTATGGATGTTCATAGCGCTGCAAGCCAAGCCAGTCGCGACCGCTTCCGCGCAATCTTCTTGACCTCCCTTACAACCATCGCTGGTCTTTTGCCCCTACTGTTTGAAACAAGCTTGCAAGCCCAGGTTTTGGTACCCCTGGTAACCAGTATTGTATTTGGAATCAGTAGCTCAACGGTGTTGATCCTTTTGGTGCTGCCGGCGCTTTATGGAATTTTGGAGGACTTTGGGTTTACGGAAAACCTGGAGGAGGGAGACACGGCAGATTCGCATCAGAAAGAAACACTTGTTGTAGCCTAGTTAATCCTAGACTTGAAGAAAGTCGTATGATCTTTCATGCGGCTTTCTTAATCGACATTGCGCTTGGTGGGTCTAGACGTTCGACCAGTTTTATTGTTTTTACCGCTTGAACCCATATTGAAGTGTAGTGAGCTGTCTCGGTATGAGTCATGCTGACCTATTCAGCTTGATAAGAAGATGCATTGGATTGTCAGTGAAGCTATCGTTGGAGTGGCTGGAAAGCAGAATATGAATATAAGTACCTATACACTCTCTGCAGGTTCTGCAGCGGTTTTCTGATTGAATTTGAATCCGGACTCCCTGGCAAAGTGGTTAACTAAGGTTTATCCAAAAATTCCTGTGCGTTTTTGCTAATGTTTGATTTATAGCTAGGCCTCCCAGACTATCCACTCTTTCTAGCCTAATTCCACTTAATTACTAGGTGACGGCTTACGAATCTTCGTACTTGGTTGTTATCAATTTTGGTTTAGTTCCCACCATTAATTGCTGCGCAAAAAGTCATCGGGAGATGAAGACCGGTAGAGCCATCTATTATTTGACGGCGTGCGACTCTTGTCGCATACTTGCCCTCGGTGTAGCGAAAATGCGATTAACGTCAAGAGAAGAAAATAAATGAGAGAAGCCAAACCCTCCCCCTCAGAGCTTACTTTGCTAAAGGCACTCTGGAAGCAGAGTCCACTAAGTGCAAGAGAATTGCATGAAGAGGTGAAATCAGAACTCTGCTGGTCCTATTCATCCACCAGGAAAACGTTGGATAGAATGCGGGATAAGTCTTTTGTGATTCAGTCTGAAGTACACGGCATTCAAGTCTATAAGGCAGCTCTTGAAAAGGTCGAAACACTTGCACAATATGCCACAGACTTCGCCTCGCGGGTTCTTGAGCTGGATGGTCCGCTTCCTATAGCTATGTTTGCTAACAGTAAATTAATGAATGACCAAGACCTGGAAGAGCTACAGGAAATGTTGAATGCCTGGCCTGAAGCAGACTGAATCGGGGAGGCTGTGAGATTATATGCAGGAATTACTATCCTCGTTGTCATTCTTTACGCCCAATCTTTTTGTTACATCCATATTTTCCGTAATTTGGGCATGCTTCATTTATATCACTGTAAGAGCAATAACCTCTCTGGCCAGTTTTAAGTCTAGGCGTGTTACTAGCTGGCGTAGCTTTTGGGTGTGTATTTTATGTGTGATTAGTCTGCCATTTTTTCTTGCGCAATTATTGGGTTTCTTTTCAACAGGCTTGGTGCCTGAATTTAGATATGATCTTACGCCTCCAGAGGCGGCTTTTAGTTATACAGTAATTGAAAGTGCTCAGCTGGAGAATAAAGCACTAACTTTGAATTATATCGACATTCTAACGGGCTCCTGGATGATTTTGTATCTTGGCGGGGTATTACTAAGCCTGATAATGATGTTTAGAAGGCATAGTCGATTGGTTAAAATGCTGGATATTGCTAATGAGGTGGACCTTAAGCGACAAGTTGTCAGTAATCTGCTAACCAGTAAGCAGTCTGATTACCTGTCTAAAAAGAATGTAAAACTAATTGTTACAAAGGCTCAGTGCTCACCCTTCGTTTTTGGTTTGCTTAACTTGAGGCTCGTTTTGCCTGGTTATCTAATATCGATGGATGCCAAGGAAAGGCAATTAATTATGGAGCACGAATTAACCCATATAAGAAGGCGAGACCCCTTGCTTATTATGGTTGCCCATGTTTTGGTGAGTTTTTTATGGTTCATTCCATTTGTTAGGTGGGCTAAAGAGCAATTGTTATGGGCTATTGAGCTATCCTGCGACCGAGAAGTATTAAAATCCTCCGAAATAGGAAGTGGAAGAGTATATGCCCAGGCAATGCTGCGAACATTACAGCAGTGCTCTGGGCAAACCAGCTGTAAGGGTGTTGCTGCCTTTTCAGTATTTGAAGAGGCTAATCAGTTAACTTTTTTTAAAAAGAGAGTGGTGAATATCAGGGAGGCGGCTTGTGAAAGTTCTGAGCTTAATAGATTGGTTTCAGGGATCTTTAGGGGAGCACTTGTATTTTTTACCATATTTCTAATATTTTTTGGAGTTTTTGTAAATTCTAGCTTTTCAATCGCTAGCTCTAAAAAAGAAACATGGATAGCCCCGGTTGAAGGTGCACGTATAAGCAGTCAATTTGGAGGTTTAGAGGAGTTCAGAAGGAAACCTCACCTTGGTACGGATTTCGCAGCTCCGCTGGGTTCGCCAATAGTTTCTGTTGCTAGTGGAATTGTTGTTGTTTCAACTGATCAGTACAAACATAGAAATTACGGAAAGATAATTATTGTTGATCATGGAGATAATACACAGACACTTTACTCGCATTTAGATTCTCGGGAGGTGAGGGTTGGTGAAAATGTGAAAGCCGGACAAAAGATTGGAACAGTTGGTGTTACCGGGAAAGTAACAGGTCCTCATCTTCATTTTGAGTTGATTGAGCAAGGTGAAAGAGTTGATCCGGAACATTTGCTTGCATTGTGGTTTGGTTGAGATATGAAAAAGTGTCTATTTGGAAATGCTGATTCTGAAAGAATACCGTTTTCTTTTGGCAGAATTACTCTTAAATTGATTTATATTCTAATGATGGTACTGCTATACCCAAAGGTACTTCAGGCAAAGTCATTTGATCAGAAAGAGAGTATCTTTAAGCTTAATGAAGATGTTCTGTCTATATTTTATTTGGCAAATACGGATAGGTTCTATTTGAGGGTGGAAAATACTCAAATTGATGAGTCTGAAATGGGTGGTGTATCCCTTGTCACCAATAAATATGACCGAATAAAGTCCGTATCGCTTGCTAAAAATCAGGGTTTGTTATCCTTGCTTATTGAAAACTCCGTTGGTAATAAAGATGCATATAGAGTCATACAGCTTTTATCTGAGCACTTTGATGTCAATGCAATACCAGTGGGGAAGGTTTTTCAATTAACTTTTGATGAGCAATCACGGTTTCAAAGTATTGGGGTGAAATTGGCATTTGCTGAGAGTCTAGAGATTAAGAAATCTAGTCAAAAACTCATCGTTTTCAAGAAGAAAAACCCAACTACTTTGCAAAAACATTATGTTGAAGGTGAGATTGCAGATAGCTTATATAAGTCTGGTCTACAGCTTGGTCTGAATAATGCGATACTGACTAAGCTGAATGAAATTTTAAGTTACGAGATAGATTTTCAGCGTGAGATTCGTTCAGGTGATCGCTTTTCCATCTTTTATAGTACTTTGCGGGATGATATAGAGGGTGATGAAGTTTTCAATGCAATACATGTTGCTAAGATTTCTCTAGAAAGTGATTCCGTTTCCCTTTATCGCTATCAAGATCGTGAGTCAGGCGTTGTTGATTACTTGGACCCTAGTGGAAAAAGCTCAAGAAGCTTCCTTATGAAGACTCCATTAAAGAATGCACGTCTATCATCATATTACGGCAGACGTAAACATCCAGTATTGGGGTATACAAGAATGCATAATGGCCTTGACTTTGGTGCTCCATCAGGTACACCAATACTTGCCGCTGGAGATGGCACTATAGAAAGGGCCTCTTACTTTGGTAGCTTTGGAAATTATATTCGCATTGCCCACAAATCGGGCATTCAAACTATTTATGCGCACCTTAAAGGTTATGCCAAGGGTATCAAGGCCGGTATGAAAGTGAAGCAAGGGCAGGTGATAGGTTATCTCGGGGCTACAGGTAGGGTTAAGGGGCGGCATTTACATTATGAAATTCATAAAAATGGTAAAGCAATAGATCCACTTAGATTGGATCTTCCTACTTCTGATCGTTTAACAGGAAAAAGTTTGGAACGTTTTTATGAATTTGTTGAGGCGGTAGATGAAACCTTAAGGGTCTACAAGGCACTTAAAAGCTGAAAAATTATTTATTTGTTTGAGCTAGGGGCCCAGTATAAATGATAGAGCATTTTTTCTATCTTATGTGGGTGGCAGAGCTTGAGCTTAGCTGTACTGCATGTTTGGTTCCGATAGTGATCGTTTATTAATAATGAGAGTAGGAAAGCAGAGGCCTGAGATTTACCTTTGAGTGAGATAATGGTCTCGGTTGGATATAAAAATCTAAACTCCTTACTTGTTGCCAGGTAATTTCTTATTTTCGCTTCTATGCCGCATGTCTCTCATATACCTGTGGTAATTAATGCTTTTATGATCTGATTGCTATTTGGGTAGGTAAAGGTTTTTGGGGTATAAAAGTAAACTCTGAGGAGTAGGGTGTGTATAAGTTAAAATGTATTGTAGTCGTGTTATTCCTATATTCCGTTCCTGTGCTGGCTGAAGAGCTTGTTGTTCCCAAGCCTGGAGCTTTTGAGCTAGATAATTCTGAGGTTTTTACAATTCATTCAAAAATATTAGGGCGAACATATGATTTATACATTAAAACGCCTGCTGGGTATTATGATGATTCTCAGAGTGATCGAACTTATCCCACCCTTTATCTAAATGATGGCCCTTATACTTTCAAAGTCGCTGCAGGTGTGACACATCTGAAAAGTATGAATAAGGCGATTGTAATCGGTATCTCTTTTGCGCAAGGGGAGCTGGGACAGTTTAGTCGAGTGCGGGATCTTACCCCGGTGGTTGATAAAAGTTGGAGGCGCTACAAGACCGGCGGTGCTCCAGAATATCTTAGGTTTATTGAGGGAGAGGTTATCCCGTTTGTAGAGAAAAATTATCGTGCAAATCCTGTAAAAAGAATCTTGGCTGGTCAGTCTTTAGGCGGGTCATTTGGAGCCTGGGTATTGTTGAATAAGCCGGATCTGTTTTCCAGTTATATTCTCACTAGTCCATCGCTTTGGTATAAAAATGAAATGATTTTTGATATTGAGGAGGCGTATTCAAAAAGGAATAAATCATTAAGTGCAAATATTTACCTTGCAACTGGTGCTCTGGAGACTAAAGAAAACGGGGGGATGAATCATGACATGGTGGGCGGTCACAAGGCCTTTGTTGGGCGTTTGCGTTCACGAAATTATCAGGGTATGTCTCTCAATGATGAGGTGGTAAGCGGGGCTGATCACTATTCAACCTTTCCAATTGGCTTGGCAAAAGGTTTAAGGTGGCTTTATCAGGATCAGTGGAAGATGCACTAATGCATCACGACATTGAATTTAGGTAAGCTCTTTGATCATCTGCTCATAGTAAATAGGTGAAACCTAAGTAGTGGAGGGTACCTTGGTGTGTATATGAAGCTGGTCTTTTTATAGCATTTCGGTATACCAAATCTTAGGTGTACCTATGACTTCAGCCTCTTTTCGGGAGTCATGTAACTCGTTACTGTTCACGAATGCTTCAGCTTTCTCCTTGGAGGTGAATTCATGAATCACGGTCACATTATTGGGGCTGCCTATTTCTTGATACACTGATGTATTTGTACTGCCCATTCGCTTTAAAATTGGCATGAAGTCTATAAGGACTCCCTGCCATTTATCAAAATCTTTCACTGAGGCCTGCATAAAGAGGTAAACCATTAGATATTCCTCAAGCAGTGGTTATTAGGGGGCGTCTGGACTAACTATAGCATCGAACACTTCTCTTTGATGTGGTCAGTTAGAGGCCCGGCAAAAGAGAACAGAACTCGCCTAACTCTTCGCCGGGTTATAGATGCAGGTGCCTTGATAAAGAATTTATCTTATAGCCAGATATTAGTTCATCACTCCAAGCTTACAGCCCTTGTTTTTGATCTTGACCCATTTGCTCATAAAGTTAACTGGTGATGTGTAGGCTTCATAGATTACCGCTTGTCCCCAGGGAGTTACTGCACCTTGCATAGGTTTTGAATAGGAGAAGGCCCCCATTACCCAGGCACTCTTGGTAACGCAGTCTCCACTTGTGGGAAAGCTGGAGGTAAGAGTTGGGTTGTGGTTATAAACAAGATTGGTGGCATTCAAGAGCTGTTGGGCTCTATTTACAACAGTTGCTACTTCGGTATTTGTAGCAGGGTGTACATAGATAGTGATGTCATTTGCTGAGCTTGGGTAGAACATTACATCATTTACAGTCCCATGGGTTTCACCAGTGGCAGAGTTTTGTGCCCAGGTTTGCCAGCTGCTGTCGCAGACTTCGTCCCAGCTCTGTAATCCGTTGGCGTCCACAACAAATGGTGATACATGTCCACCGCCTATGGTCTTCTTAAAATTACTAAATGACGTTAGGGTTTTACCTGCTTGTATCATTACACCTATACAACGCATATTGGCTTGAGGTACTCCCAGAGCGGTGCTCAGATCGGCGAGCATGTCATTGCAACTGGTAGCAGTAGTGCGGCTCCGGACTTGATTGGGCATAGCGTATTCTCCTTCAATATAGGGGGTTGTTTCTATTGGGTTCTTTTCAAGGTGGTTTTTTAAGGCAAAACGAATTGATGTTGATTTAAATCCGTAGTTATTTTCAAAAGGAATGTTTAAGTGGCCACTTCTTTAGCATTACTTACAGTTAAGGTAAATTAAAAGAGAGTGGATTAAATAAAATCTTCTGGGAAAAGCCTTTTTTAATTTTTGCCTACAGTATTATTTAGTAAGTCTGTAGGCAATAAAGACCTTCGATTGTTATTGGTTTGCTTGTTTGTGTCTAATAGCACTAAATGGCTTTATCGGCTCTTTTGAAAAGAGTTATTGCTTTCAGAGACATTTCTTTTAGCAGTTCGATAAAACGTGTTACTGTCATATTTCTTTCAGGGGAAATGTAATATTGCCCAGGGCCTTGTTCAGTAATTCTTAGACCGTTTGGAGGGGTTGTTCCGGCAGGGAAGCGACAGACCCATCCGATGAGCGTTGATTGATTAATGCTCTCTTGGTCGAAGATTCTTATTCCTTTTCCGTTTGCAATAACGATGCTGATATTATTTAGAAAGGTAGTATCCAGATTCGATATCAGCATATTGACATCCTCCTCTCTGGAATAACCAAATTTTGGTAAGGAATTGGAGTCAATATAGATTTCTCTGAGGGACATCTCTTTCTCCCTTTTAAAACCAATTTGGCCATTGGTCAATAGCTGTTGATAGTTGCTAATTCAGAAGCTTTTTATCTTCTCTACTTTTTTGAAAGCAGAAGTGTTTTTTTTAATTTTTTTGCTTCTTGACTTGAATCATAACTGTGGCTTGGTGTTTGGCGCAACAAGTACGATTGTTTAACTGTTATATTTTATAAAATTCGATAATTGGCGAGTGTAAAGTTCACACTAGTTCACATTTTGTCGCCTTTTGTAACTCCGGGGGAGTTCAACTCGTAAGTTAATCAAAAATTCCAGTTTATGAGGGTAATGGCTTTGATAGAGGCGTTGTTGGAGAAGGCTCTCTTGGGGTTGGGATTGGAGTTCTGGGTGGTGAAAAGGCTTAGTTTGTTATAACTCATTGTGCTGACATTTTGCGATGCTCGTTTTAAAACGAGATTTTACTGGTTGCTTAAAAATATGTTCTAGATAGGCTTGAAAAGCTTTAGAGTTAAATAATTAGTATTGGTTTTTTAGATTGTATCTGTTTCATCCCTTAGCGTGCGTCGTGCAGCCTTTAAAACATTAGAGCGAATAACTAATATGGATAAGAAGAAAACGCCGGAGAAAAAAAATCATCTAGCAGGCATTGACCGAAGAACTTTTACCAAGCGCGCCCTTCAAATGGGCTTGGCCGCAGGTGCTGTTGCTTCTGGGTTTGGCTCTGCATTTTCGGGTAGTTCAAATCAGTTTTATGATGTTTATGATTACGTAATTGTTGGTTCTGGTGCGGGAGGGGGTCCATTAGCGGCAAACCTGGCAAAGGCGGGCTTTTCGGTATTGGTGCTTGAGGCGGGGGCCAATGACCCTAGTGATGACACACATAATATTCCCGCTTGGCACCCTTTTGCGTCAGAAGACCGCAAGCTGAGCTGGGATTTCTTTATTAAGCATTACGCGGATTTTAATCAACAACAGCTGGATGATAAGTATATTCCAGGTAAAGGTGTTTTATATCCGCGGGCTAGTACTATAGGGGGCTGTACGACACACCATGCGCTGATTACTGTCTATCCCCACAACAATGACTTTGACCGTATTGCTCAAGCGACAGGAGATAGTTCTTGGGGCAGCAGCAATATGCGGCGATATTTTGAGCGGCTTGAGCGATGCCAATATGTTTCCCGTCCAATATTTTCGAATCCCTCTCGCCATGGTTTTGATGGATGGCTTCCTACTAATAGAGGTAATCCGGCTTTGCTGTTGGAAGACCCGGCAATATTAAAAATCGTCAAGGCAGCATTGGCGAAATACGGACTGGAGGGGGCCCTTGAACAGATTATTTCTGGAAACCTACGCTTAGATATCAATCACTGGGATGTGGCCTCAGGAGAGGAGGGGCCTTTTATTGCCCCGATGGCTGCAGATAGCAGGAGTCGTCGCAAGAGCGTACGGGAGCACCTTTTGGATACCCAGAGTCGCTATCCAAACCTGTTACATATTCGCACCAATGCGCTGGCAACAAGGGTGATGTTTGAAGGTAAAACGGCTATTGGGGTGGAGTTTATGGAGGGGGCGAACCTCTATAAGGCTGACCCTTATCACGATGATGCCGGCTCCATTGGTACTATGCGGCAGGTGAGGGCGAGTAGGGAGGTGATTCTTTCGGGAGGGGCATTCAATAGTCCTCAGCTGCTGAAATTATCCGGAGTGGGTCCAAGCCAAGAGCTTTTTCAGCACGGAATTGATCAGATAGTTGACTTGCCGGGTGTAGGTGAAAACCTGCAGGATCGCTACGAAGTCGGCATTGTTAGTGAGATGACTGAGGATTTGGCCCTTCTCAAGGATTGTACCTGGGGCGAGCAGGGTGACCCCTGTCTGAATCGATATCGCTACGGTTGGCTGAATAAAGGCCCCTACAGTGGTAATGGTCCAGTACTATCTTTGGTGAAGCGCTCCCACCCCGACCTACCAGATCCTGATTTGTTTATTTTTGGAGCGCCCTCTGATTTCCACGGTTATTACCCCGGTTATTCTCAGGCGCTAAGGGATTACAAAGATCGCTTCTCCTGGATCGTACTTAAAGGTCATACTAATAATACGGCTGGGCGGGTAACTTTGCGCTCTGCCAATCCGCAGGACACCCCAGAGATTAATTTTCACTATTTTGATGAGGGTAGTGGTGATTATGAAAAAGACTTACAGGCCGTAGTGGAGGGTGTAAAAATATCCCGGGATATTATGTCGGCCCCTATCGTTGGCCAGCAGGTTGCCAGGGAGTTATTGCCCGGTGGGGATGTGCAGACCGATGAGCAAATCGGTCAGTTTGTTAAAAATCAGGCATGGGGTCACCACGCTTCCTGTTCCAATAAAATGGGGCCAGCCAGTGATCCAATGGCAGTAGTGGATAGTAAATTCCGGGTACATGGCACCAATAATTTACGAGTGGTGGATGCTTCGGTATTTCCACGTATTCCGGGCTTCTTTATCGTGGTGCCGGTGTATATGATTAGTGAAAAAGCTAGCGATGATATTATTGCGGCGGCAACGGGCCAGATTGCCTGATAGGGCCTTGCTAAACCCAGGTTGAAAAAGAAAAAGCCCCGCAGAGCGGGGCTTTTTAATTAGAACGAGATGTTCTTTGGTGTGCGCGGGAAGGGGATAACATCGCGGATGTTACCCATGCCAGTTACGTAAGACACGATGCGATCGAAGCCCAGACCAAAGCCTGCGTGAGGCACTGTGCCGTAGCGGCGCAGGTCGCGATACCAGTCGAGGTGATCTTTGGGGATGTTCATTTCATCCATGCGTTCGTCGAGCTTCTCAAGGCGTTCTTCACGCTGGGCACCGCCGATAATTTCACCGATACCCGGTGCCAATACATCCATGGCGGCTACAGTTTTACCGTCATCGTTCATACGCATATAGAAGGCTTTGATATCCTTCGGATAGTTCAGAACAATCACTGGCTTCTTGAAGTGTTTCTCAGCCAGGTAGCGTTCGTGCTCAGAGGCCAAGTCTATGCCCCAAGAGACGGGGAATTCGAACTTCTCTTTACAGTTTTCCAGGATTTCGATGGCATCGGAGTAGTTGATGCGAGCGAAATCATTCTCGATGATGTTCTCCAGGCGGCTGATGGCCTCTTTATCGATGCGCTGGGCGAAGAAGGCCATATCGTCGGCACGTTCCTCCAGTACGGCTTTGAAGATGTACTTCAGCATTTGCTCAGATAGATCAGCGATATCGGCCAGATCGGCAAAAGCCACTTCCGGCTCTACCATCCAGAACTCGGCTAGGTGGCGAGTGGTGTTGGAGTTCTCCGCACGGAAGGTGGGGCCAAAAGTGTAAACCTTGGATAGGGCCAGACAGTAGCTCTCAACATTCAGCTGGCCAGATACGGTAAGGAAGCTCTCCTCGCCAAAAAAGTCCTTGCTGTAATCGATAGCGCCCTGCTCGTTGCGTGGCAGGTTTTCCATATCCAGAGTGCTAACCCGGAACATTTCTCCGGCGCCTTCACAGTCAGAGGCGGTGAGAATGGGCGTGTGTACGTAGTTAAAGCCGTTCTCGTGGTAGAAGCGATGAATCGCCTGAGCGATACAGTTGCGAACTCGAGCCACCGCGCCGCTGACATTAGTACGGACGCGTAGATGCGCGTGTTCGCGTAGGTGCTCCATGGTGTGGCGTTTGGGGGACATTGGGTAGGTGTCTGGGTCTTCTACCCAGCCGACCACTTGAACTTCAGAAGCTAACAACTCGATCGATTGGCCCTTGCCTTCTGAAGGCTTGACGGTTCCAACAATATCCACTGCACAGCCGGTGGTCAGGCGCTGCACTTCAGACTGGTAATTGTGCAGATGATTCTCGGCAATGACCTGAATAGGGTCAAAGCAACTGCCGTCGTGTACTGCCAGGAAAGAAAGACCGGCTTTGGAGTCACGACGGGTTCTGATCCAGCCCTGTACGCGAACTTCTTCGCCCTCACGGCCAGTGGATTTTAATAGGCTATCTACGGATTCGACTTTTACTGTCATTTTCTATCGGTTTCTCGCTAGTCCTGAAGGTGGTGTTCTGCCGGCTTGCCTAAAAGCTGACCACGCCACCAAGGTGAAGTTACGGCGGGCATATTGACCTGTTGCTGAGGGGAAATCCAGTCCCTTGGCAATTTGGAAGCTTGCTGGGAGAGCGGGCCTATTTGGGTGGCGCCATTGAAAAGCATCAGGATTGTGTGGGTAAAGTACTTGGTGGCTTGCGGGAAGGAGGGAGTGGGGCCTGGATTCGATACCTGCCCCAAAATCGCACGGGCCTAGCCGCGCGGCTTCTTCACCGTGTGCAGTACTGTGTCTCGCTCAAAGAAGACATAGAAGTCGTTGTATTCCCAGCGGGTGATAGCGGGCTCGCCGACGGGGCCCATAATACTGAGGGGCTCACCAAGGCGCGTGCTGATATCGTTTTTCTTCATGCCGCGAGCTTCACCAAAGGACAGCTCTGCGCCCTGGGAGCCCACAGGAATCTCCAGGGTTTTTGCCTGGGCGCCAAATGCCAAAAGAAGTGCCACGGTACCAGCGATCTGGGCCACTCCGTTGCGATTTCTGCTGAACATTTATTGTTCTCCGATTTAGGTGTTCGAATACGCCGGGCCATTAAAACAGAAAAAATGCCAAAACACTTGGACTTCTTCACGTTTTTATACCGAAGAAGACGCCTTGTAGGGGAAAAAGGTCCGGGGAAGGAGAGTATGTGTGTGCTAGGCTGACCATTGGGCTTAGTCCTGTGGGCGGGCATGGATGCGACTCTCAAAAACCTTCTCAGTTCTGGGGCTATTGCTTGGCGCTATTCTCTTTGCTCTCTCTCTTACGCCCTCTCTGATTCCACGCACTGCCCTCATGCAAGGTGTTCTCGCCGGAACCTCCTTCACTTTTGGCTATGTGATCGGCTTGTTTATGCACTGGCTGTGGAATTACTTTGAGCTGCCCGACATTCCTCTCAGTCCTGGGGTGCGCAGAGTGCTTAAACGCTTAGCGCTGGTTGCCTGCATATGCCTGATCATTATTTTTCTTTGGCAGGGGGCGCACTGGCAGAACTCGGTGCGGGCCTTGATGGGTATGCAGCCGGTTACCGGGATCGGGCCCTTTACCGTGGGGTCCGTGGCCCTGCTGGTCTTTCTCTCATTCTGGGTGATGGGTAAAGGGTTTCGCCGAGTCATTCATGCTGTTACCAAGTATCTATCCGTGCATATTCCTGAAAGGGTGGCTTTGCTCATTGGGTTGCTGGTGGCAGTGGCACTTTACTGGGGCATTCTAAATGGGGTGCTCCTGAAGGTAGGGGTGCATATTGTCTCGGTCATTTGGGAAAAACATGATCAGGTAATTGCAGAAGGACTGAAGGCACCTGAGGACCCCAACAAGGTTGGCGGTGCGGACTCTCTATTGTCTTGGAAAAGTGTCGGGCATCAGGGGCGTCGCTTTTTAACCCTTGGCCCCTCTGTGGAGGATATCCGTGAGGTTGCCGGGTTAGGTAAAGAGCCGATAAGGGTCTTTGTAGGCTTGCGTGCTGCAGAAACTCCATTACAAAGAGCCTTCCTGGCACTTGCTGAGCTAAAGCACCTCAATGCATTCGATAGAGAGATATTACTAATTGCGACACCCACTGGCGAAGGCTGGTTAGATCCTGGGGCTATAAACTCCCTGGAATTTCTTTATCGAGGGGATGTGGCTACCGTCGCTACCCAATACTCCTTTTTGCCAAGCCCGATTGCATTATTAACAGATAATCAATATGGGCTGGATTCCGCCAGGGCTTTGTTTAAGGTGATCTACGAATACTGGGAGGAACTGCCAGTTGAAACTCGCCCAAGGCTTTACCTCTTTGGCTTGAGTCTCGGTGCTCAGTTGTCAGAGGCCTCCTTTGATTTTTATGACATTATTGATGACCCTATCGATGGCGTACTCTGGGCAGGGCCGCCATTTGGCACAGGCATCTGGCGCATCATCACGGATAGTCGCGACCCCGGAACCCCAGCCTGGCTACCGCAGTTTAAGGGGGGAGAGGTTGTTCGTTTTGGTAATCAATATGGTGGTTATTTAGGGCAGGAACCCTGGGGAAGCTTTCGAATCGCCTTTTTGCAGCACGCCAGTGATCCAATAGTCTTTTTTGATCTGCGTTGGATGTTTCAAATGCCGGATTGGTTGGAGCGCCCACGAGGGCCGGATGTCTCTCCAGACCTCTACTGGTTTCCTATAGTGACCATGCTGCAACTACTGGCAGACCTAAACTTGGGGATTGCGCCACTGGGGTTCGGGCACCGCTATGCACCTGAAGGGTATGTCCTCGCCTGGATGGCGTTAACCGAGCCGCCCGACTGGAGTGACGAGGAGTTAAAGCGCCTACGGGAAAAGCTCAGAACTTATCCAGTGCGTTGAGTGCGGTCTGCCGTAAGAAGGTACTCTTTCAATATCAAAAACATTTCTGGCTGTGTATTGGGTTACATGGGGCTGTTCAGTGAGAAGTTGGCGTAAGCCATTTTGATCTGGGGCTCAAGCTTATCGGCGGCATGAATGCAAAAATTAACCGCTTTCTCAATTTCAGGTTTACTGTTGGGCGCGATATTCTTCGCTCTGAGCCTCACTCCTTCTCTGATTCCTCGCAATGCCTATGTGCAGGGTATTCTTTCCGGTTTTTCATTCACCGTTGGATATTCACTGTCTGTGCTGGTCCGCTATGTTTGGAAGTATTTGGGGGTTCCCGATATCCCGCTAGACCATCGGCAGCGACAAATACTGAGGGGGCTGATAATTATTTTGGGTGTCAGCCTTATTTTAGTTTTTCTTAGGCAGGGGACGGAGTGGCAGAATTCAGTGCGCTCATTGATGGGCATGCCGGCAATTTCTGGCGTCGCCCCAATTACGATTGGTGTTGTTGCGCTCTGCGTATTCCTGCTCTTTAGATGGGCAGGCAAAGGCTTTCTCAGGGTGGTTTTGCGCGTATCTGCCCGTTTAGAAAAGACCATCCCTCCAAGGGTGGCAGCCCTTACTGGGCTGCTTGTCGCGTTGTTGCTTTATTGGAGTGTGTTGAATGGAGTGTTGTTGCAGTCGGGCCTCTATGCAGTCTCACTTATCTATGAAAAGCTGGATCTGATTGTTGTTGCGAACTTGCCGCCTCCGCAAGATCCCAGCAAGTCAGGTGGAGCGAACTCGCTACTTGCCTGGGATAGGTTGGGACATGAGGGGCGCCGATTTTTGTCTCTTGGGCCATCTGCGGAGGATATTCGGGAGGTTGCAGGGGAGGGCATGGACCCCATTCGAGTTTATGTGGGAGTGCACTCAGCAGACACGCCACAGCAGCGTGCACTATTGGCACTTGAAGAGTTGAAGCGCGTAAAGGCGTTTGAGCGAGAAATTTTGCTGATTGCAACCCCGGTTGGGGATGGCTGGATCGACCCAGGGGCAGTGAATTCTCTTGAATTTCTGTACCGAGGAGATGTAGCTACAGTGGCCGTACAGTACTCGTATTTACCGGGCCCCATCGTATTGTTTACAGATGCTCAGTCGATCAGAACATCCGCTCGCATACTGTTCAAGGTGATTTACGATTACTGGGAGGAGCTACCGGTAAACACTCGCCCCAGACTTTATCTATACGGGCTAAGTTTAGGAGCCAAGCTCTCTGAAGACTCCTTTCAGTTCTACGATGTGATTGATAGCCCCATTAATGGTGCTCTTTGGGCTGGCCCCCCGTTTAGTATGCGGTCCTGGAGAATGATTACCGATAATCGTGATCCCGGCACCCCCGCTTGGCTCCCCCAGTTTAAAGGGGGAGAGGTGGTGCGCTTTGGAAATCAGTACGGTGGTTATTTGGGGCAGAAGCCCTGGGGTAGATTCCGTATCGCCTTCCTGCAGCATGCTAGTGATCCGATTGTCTTTTTTGACTTTCGCTGGGCGTTTCGCAGACCTGACTGGCTGGAGCGCCCCAGAGGGCCCGATGTGTCTCCGGACCTTCGCTGGTTCCCTGTTGTCACTATGTTGCAGCTGTTAGCGGACTTTAATGTAGGGGTCACACCACGGGATTTCGGACACCGCTATTCGGCAGCTGGATACACGCTCGCCTGGATTGCCCTGACCGAGCCTACGGATTGGAGCGAGGCAGAGCTGCAGCGCCTGCGGGCTAAGCTAAAAATTTTTCCCAAGCGCTGAAGTTGTCTAAATCCTTGGATTTCTTGACTATTTTCCGTTTAAATCGGCTCTATGTTAAAACCTGTCCCCCTTTTTATTGGCCTGAGATATGTGGCTGCCCGCCGCAGGCAGCAGTTCATTTCCTTTATTAATGGCTTCTCCCTGATTGGCATGGCGTTAGGCGTTCTTGCCTTGATCGTAGTGACTTCTGTGATGAACGGCTTCGATCGTGAGTTGAAAACACGAATATTGAGCGTGGTTCCCCACGGCTTTATCGAGCGCGAAGGCGGCTTGCAAGAGTGGCAGGGCGTGGCTCAGAAGCTTGAACAGCAGCCCCATGTGGAGGCGGTGAGTCCCTTTGTAAAAGGGTTTGCCCTGTTGAGCGCCTACGGCGATAGCCACGGGGTCGAGTTCCAAGGTGTAGACCCCAAGGCCCTACGCGACGTCTCTGAAGTTGGCGAGCATATGGTGATGGGTAGCCTGGATGAGTTGCAGCCCCGCAGTTACCAAATAGTGCTCGGCCGTATTCTCGCTCAGCAGCTCAATGTGCTGCCCGGCGAGTCCGTCACTCTGACCCTGCCCGAGGTGGCGGTAACTCCCGCTGGTATCTTCCCACGCACCAAACGCTTTACCGTCGCCGGAGTTTTCTCGGTAGGCGCTCAGGTGGACCAAAATGTGGCATTGATGAATGTAGAGGATGCAGCCCGATTAATGCGCATGTCCGGCAGGGTGCAGGGATTACAGCTGCGTTTTGACGATATGGATAATGCCCTGGGTAGGGTTGAGCCCTACGCCGCGGCCCTCGGAGAGGGTTTTAGTGGTGAGGATTGGAGCCATTCCCAGGGAAGCCTGTTTCAGGCGGTGAAGATGGAGAAGACGGTGGTCACTTTAATGTTGATGATCATCGTAGCCGTAGCGGCTTTTAATATTGTCTCGGCCCTAGTGCTGATGGTGGCGGACAAGCGCTCCGATATCGCCGTGCTCAGAACCCTGGGGCTCACTTCACGCCAAATAATGGCAGTGTTCGTTGTGCAGGGCAGTGCGATCGGGCTGATAGGCGCATTTACTGGCGCCTTGCTGGGAATCCTAATCGCGCTCAATCTCACCGAGATGGTGAGCTGGATGGAAAACCTTTTGGGCGCCAAGATTTTTGATCCGCGGGTATTTTTCGTGAGCTATTTGCCATCGGAGTTTCGTGTTGGCGATGCAGTGGTAGTCTTATCCGCCGCTATCTGTATGAGTTTATTAGCGACACTGCTGCCCGCATGGCGGGCGGCCCAAATCGAGCCGGCGGAAGCTTTGCGTTACGAATAATTGTTATATAAATCATATGGATACGATCAGTATCTAAAGTGATTTCTCAGAATTTGGAAGCGGCAAATATTGATGAATAGTCGAGTGGAAATAGACACTGAGAAGGCGAGGCCGGCAACGGCTCCCGGTGATGCTGTCCTGGCCTGCCGCCAGCTGCGCAAGAGCTATCGCCAGGGCGGCAGAGATCTTGAGGTTCTGCGTGGTGTGGAGTTGCAAGTAGAGCGGGGTGAGAAGCTTGCCATCGTGGGGGCCTCGGGCTCCGGCAAATCCACCTTGCTCAACTTACTCGGTGGGTTGGATACGCCGAGTAGTGGAGAGGTTTGGGTGGCCGGTCAGAACCTGGCGACACTCAATGCCAATGAGCGCGGCTGGTTGCGTAATAGCAGTCTCGGTTTTGTCTACCAGTTTCACCACCTGCTCAATGAATTCAGTGCCCTGGAAAATGTGGCAATGCCACTGCTGATCGGTAAGCACAGCGTGGCCAATGCACGGACCGAGGCTAAATCCATGCTGGAAGCGGTAGGCCTGGGTGAGAGGGTTGATCATAAGCCTTCGCAGCTCTCCGGGGGAGAACGCCAGCGTGTAGCGATTGCGAGGGCGCTGGTGACTCGCCCTGCCTGTGTGCTGATGGATGAGCCCACCGGCAACCTGGATAGAACCACGGCAGGGGAGATTCACAAATTGATGGACCGACTCAATCAGGAGATGGGTATCAGCTTTGTGATTGTCACCCATGACCCGGACCTTGCCGCGGCCCTGGATCGCTGCTTGCACCTAGTGGATGGCGAGCTTCTCAGTGATTGGCAACAAGGTGATCATGTTTAAGCCACTCCCAGCCTTTATCGGCCTGCGCTATGCCGGAGCCCAGCGCCGCAGCGATGACTCCGTAGGCCTGGTGTCATTTATTTCCGGCCTGTCGATGATTGGTCTGATTCTCGGCGTTGCCTTGATGATCGTGGTGATGTCGGTAATGAATGGCTTCGATCGCGAGCTGCGTGAGCGTATTCTCGGCATCATGCCCCACGCGACTATCTATAACGCCACTGTGGCGGTGGATTGGCCTGCTCTGCGCGATCAATTGGCGGCGGATGCTGAGGTGGAGTCCGCAGCGGAAGTTTGGCAGGTGAACGCACTGGCTCGTCGTGGCAGCGAGGTTACACCACTGCTGGTGCAGGGGGTAAATCCCGACACCATCGTCAATGTATCGAATATCAATGATTTCCTCAGTTCCAATGCTTTTCCAGCCATGCTCGATGATTCCGAGCCGGGTGTAATTCTCGGGCGCGGAATCGCAGAAAAACTGGGAGTGGAGCAGGGCGATTACCTGTCTTTGATAGTGCCCAATAACGATGCGGCCTCGGGTAGCCGCCGCGCCGCTCGTGTGGCCGGTTTCAAGGTGGCGGAGGTCTTTCATTCTGGGACAGTTCTGGATCAATCGTTGGCCCTGGTTTCCTGGGAGCAGGCCCAGGGCCTGGCTGGCCAAAAGGGTGGCGCAGGCATCCAGTTACGTGTGACCGAAATGCTGGAAGCCAACTGGATTATGCGGCGGCTGTTGAAAGACCTGCCTCGCGATGGCTATTACGGAACTGATTGGAGTCGCACCCACGGTAATCTCTACCAAGCGATCCAGATGTCCCGCAATCTGGTGGGGTTGCTGGTGCTGCTGATCATTGCCATTGCCGCTTTTAATGTGGTCTCGACTTTGGTGATGGTGGTAATCGACAAGCACTCGGATATCGCCATTCTGCGCACAATGGGCGCTAGCACACGGCAGATTCTCCTCACCTTTGTCAGTCAGGGGGCGTTAGTGGGATTAGTTGGCGCACTCGTTGGCGGTGTATTGGGGGTCCTGGCTTCACTGGCGGTCACCGACCTGGTGGCGGGCCTTGAATCCACATTAGGCATTCAGTTCCTTAAGTCCGATGTGTATCCGGTGGATTATCTGCCATCAGAACTATCTTGGGCAGATGTGGCTTTGGTAGTTGGTGCGGGCTTCCTGCTCAGCCTGCTGGCCACGCTCTATCCTGCGTTCCAGGCCAGTCGTGTGCAGCCTGCCGCGGCGCTGCGAAACGAATAGGCGGTTTTGATTGGTGCCGAGCAAGGCTTTCCATGTTTTGCGCAAACTGCTGCCGCTACCGGAGGCACTTACTGCCTGGGTCCTCGTTCTTGTGGCGAGCCTTAAAATTGAAAGCTGGCGGGTAATGACTTTCTGCCCGGATGGTATGCGCGAAGGATCTGTGTGCTATGCCGCAGGTTGGCAGGTCTTACCTCTATGGTTGATCTGCCTGGGTGCCATGATCTCTGCCTTGGTGGTGGTTTGGGTGGTGGCCTTAACCGCCGCAGGAAATCGGGTTAAGGCTGCATCCATATCTTTTTTGCTGGGTACTTTTGTAGCCCTGGCATTGGGGGCTGTCACGCCAGCACTGCTGGCCATAGCAGCAGGCGCTGCGGCTTTGGGTTGGGTCGACAAGTGCTTTGGAAGTGAGGCTAGCTGCTGACCGCTGAGCGGCGCTCAATACGTAGCTTCCAGCGTTTTACTACATGCCAGCGCCACAGGGCGCGCATAGAAAAATAGGCGATAGTGGCAAAGAAAACCCCCGCCAGCACTGAGCCAAAAAACAGCGGCATCCAGATTTTCCCTACTTCTTCCGTCAACCACTCCCAAGAGAGCTCGATATCAAAGTCCACCGGGGGCGTGCCCAGAATCCATGCGCCCAGTTTATAGGTGCTGTAGAAGATTGCCGGCATAGTCACCGGATTGCTGATCCATACCAGAATAATCGATAGCGGAAGATTGCAGCGCAACCATAGAGCGAGCAGTGCGGCAATAATCATCTGCCCTGGCAATGGCAGGAAGCTGGTGAACACGCCAACGGCAAAGGCGACTGAAACTGAGTGTCGGTTCAGGTGAAATAGGTTGGGGTCGTGGAGAAGAGTCCCCAGAAACTTGAGCCCATTCTTGGCTCGGATTTCTTCGGGGCTTGGCAGCCATCGCCTGATAATACTCTTCGGCATAACTCTATCTGAAACCTGGGTGCTGGCAGCCTTGTTAATGAGTGCTGTACCGGGGTTTGGAAAATTCGTTCGTCGGGATTTTTTCCCTACCCCAGATAAGCATAGAGCGCCCAGGGTGGTAGGGCATGCCGTATCTGGCGCGGGCGCTATTATGCCCACTTAGTGATGGCAAAACTACTACCGTGATAGAAGTCATTTTACGCCATTAATTGTCAACAATTAGTCATGCGGATTCGAGTTGACGCCCAGGTCGCACTCATTTATGGTCTGCAATCCCAAAGAATTGTCGACAATGTTAAAGTCATATGGGTGTCACTGGAGCCAACAGCCCCTTGCGGGAGCCACATCAGAGCCTGGCTGAGCGCCTGTTTTTGACCTTGCGCGGTGAAATTGTGGAAGGTCGCATACCTGCAGGCAGCAAGATTAGTGAGCCGGAATTGGCCCGCCGCTTCAATGCCAGTCGCGGCAGCTTGCGTGAAGCCCTGATGCGTTTGGAGTCTCTGGGTTTGCTGGAGCGCCGGGTAAACATAGGTGCCCGTGTGGTGGAGCTGAGTGAGCGTGGTCTGCTGGAACTCTACGAAGTGCGCGAAGCTCTGGAGGGCATGGCCTGCCGCCTTGCCGCTGAGCAGCGCAGCGAGGAAGACCTGTTGGAACTGCGCCAGATGTTGTCGCGCCACGAACAGCAGGAAGAGCTGCAAGCCGGTAAGGCGTATTTTCAGCCGGAGGGAGACTTCGACTTCCATTTCCGTATTGTGCAGGCCTCGAAGAATGATCTGCTGATCGACACCCTGTGCAACCGTCTTTATTACCGTGTTCGTATGTATCGCTACCAGCTGGGCATGGCCAGCCCCAGGGCACAGCGCGCTTTTCGCGAACACAGCCACATTATCGAAGCCATAGAAGCGGGGGATGGTGAATTGGCGGAGCTGTTGATGCGCCGACATATCCGTGCTTCCAGGCAGAATATTGAAAATAAACTGAGGTAGAGCATGAGCCAAAAGCCTTCCGCCGGCGCGCGTTTCCGCAGCGCCCTTGCCGAGAACCAACCGCTTCAAGTGGTTGGCACCATAAACGCCTATTCCGCCATTATGGCCGAGCGTATTGGCCACAAGGCGATTTACCTTTCTGGTGCTGGTGTTGCCAATGCCTCCTACGGCCTGCCGGATCTGGGTATGACCAGCCTAGACAATGTGCTAGAGGATGTGCGTCGTATTACTGCAGCCAGTGAGCTGCCGTTGCTGGTGGATATCGATACCGGCTGGGGTGGCGCTTTTAACATCGCCCGTACTGTCAAAGAAATGATCCGCGCCGGTGCCGCAGCGGTGCATATCGAAGATCAGGTGGCACAGAAGCGTTGTGGCCACCGACCGAATAAAGAGATTGTTTCCAAGCAGGAGATGGTGGATCGCATCAAGGCTGCCGTGGATGCACGCACCGATGATGACTTCTTTATCATGGCCCGCACTGATGCCTTCGCTCAAGAAGGTTTGGATGCCGCTGTAGAGCGCGCTCAGGCCTGTATCGAAGCCGGCGCAGACGGTATTTTTGCGGAAGCCGTTACCAAGTTGGAGCACTATCGCGCATTTAAAGACGCGCTGAACGTGCCGATTCTGGCGAATATCACCGAATTTGGTAAAACCGAGCTCTATAACGCCAAAGAGTTGGGCGAAGCCGGCGCAGATATCGTACTGTATCCGCTGTCGGCGTTCCGAGCTATGAACCGTGCGGCGGAGAATGTGTATACCAGCATTTTGCAAAATGGTGACCAGAAAGCGGTAGTGGATACCATGCAGACCCGCGAGGAGCTTTACGACTACCTCAATTATCACGTATTCGAGCAGAAGCTCGATGAGCTGTTCAAGAAGTAATTTACTTTATAAACCGTGTGAGATGCCGGGTTAGGTTGCTTGCATGGCGGTTTTCGGACGAACACAGAAACTGTGCCTACAAAGGGGAGATAAGGAAGATGGCAGAAAAAGCATTGAGTGGCGCCGGCTTGCGTGGCCAGGTAGCGGGTAAAACTGCGTTGTCCACGGTAGGTAAATCCGGCTCTGGCCTCACTTACCGCGGTTACGATATCAAAGACCTGGCCCAACACTGCGAGTTTGAAGAAGTTGCCTACCTGATTTTCTACGGAGAGCTGCCCACCAGCGACCAGTTGGCGGAATACAAGGCCTTATTAAAAGGTATGCGTGGTTTGCCGCAAGCACTGAAAGAAGTGCTGGAGCGTATTCCCGCCGATGCCCATCCGATGGACGTAATGCGTACTGGATGCTCCATGCTGGGCAACCTGGAAGGGGAAGAGTCCTTCGCGCAGCAGCTGGAAAAAGCCAACCGCTTACTGGCTGCTTTTCCCTCCATCATTTGCTACTGGTATCGTTTCACCCACGACAACGTGCGCATTGAAACGGATACCGACGATGACAGCATCGGCGGCCACTTCCTGCATATGCTGCGCGGTGAGAAACCCAATGCCCTGCATGAGCAGGTGATGAATGTTTCCCTGATCCTCTACGCAGAGCACGAGTTTAACGCGTCCACTTTCACTGCGCGTGTTTGTGCCTCTACCCTGTCTGATCTGTTTAGCTGCATTACCGGTGCTATCGGCACTCTGCGTGGCCCGTTGCATGGCGGCGCCAACGAGGCGGCAATGGAAATGATCGAGCGTTTTGCCAACCCGGATGAAGCAGAGAAAGAACTGCTGGGTATGCTGGAGCGCAAAGAGAAAATCATGGGCTTCGGCCACGCGATTTATCGCGAATCCGATCCGCGCAACGAGATCATCAAAGCCTGGTCTGAGAAACTGTCTGAAGATGTGGGCGATAAGGTCTTGTACCCGGTTTCCGTACGCTGCGAAGAAGTCATGTGGCGCGAGAAAAAGTTGTTCTGTAATGCCGACTTTTTCCATGCATCCGCTTATCACTTTATGGGAATTCCCACCAAATTGTTCACGCCGATTTTTGTAATGTCGCGTGTTACTGGCTGGGCTGCCCACGTATTTGAACAGCGTGCAGACAACCGCATTATTCGCCCGAGCGCTGAATATGTAGGTGTTGAGCCGCGCGAAGTACCGCCTATCGCCGAGCGCGGTTAATTTTCATTTCACTATTGAAATGAGGCACACCCAGTGTGCCGGCTTCAGGTTGCCTTTTGGGGTGATCTGGAGCCTCTCTCAGAAGAGACACGATTTTAAAAAGATTCGACTGAACTGATTTACCTAGCTATGAATACTGATTACCGCAAATCACTGCCCGGTACCGACCTCGATTATTTCGATACCCGCGCCGCCGTTGACGCGATCCAGCCCGGAGCCTATGCCAAACTGCCGTATACCTCACGTATTCTGGCGGAAAACCTGGTGCGTCGCTGTGAGCCGGAAAAACTGACCGACTCGCTGAAGCAGATTATCGAGCGTAAACGCGAGATGGATTTTCCCTGGTTCCCGGCGCGAGTGGTGTGCCACGATATCCTCGGTCAAACCGCATTGGTAGACCTGGCCGGTCTGCGCGATGCCATTGCCGATAAAGGCGGTGATCCCGCCAAGGTAAATCCAGTTGTTCCTACCCAGTTGATTGTGGACCACTCCCTCGCGGTAGAGCACCCCGGTTTTGAGAAGGATGCTTTTGAAAAAAATCGTGCGGTAGAGGAGCGTCGTAACGAAGATCGCTTCCACTTTATCAACTGGACCAAAACCGCATTTGAAAACGTCGATGTGATTCCCCCCGGTAACGGCATCATGCACCAGATCAACTTGGAGAAAATGTCTCCGGTGGTGCAGGTGCGTGAAGGCGTGGCCTTCCCGGATACTTGTGTTGGTACCGACAGTCACACGCCGATGGTCGATGCTCTGGGTGTGATTTCTGTGGGCGTTGGCGGCCTGGAAGCTGAGAGTGTGATGCTCGGCCGCGCCTCTTATATGCGTCTGCCGAATATCGTTGGGGTGGAACTTACCGGAAAATTGCAGCCCGGGATTACCGGTACCGATTTGGTACTGGCTCTCACTGAATTCCTACGCCGCGAGCGTGTGGTCGGAGCCTACCTGGAATTCTACGGTGAAGGGGCTTCCAACCTGACCCTGGGGGATCGCGCCACTATTTCCAATATGACTCCAGAGTATGGCGCTACTGCGGCCATGTTCTCCATCGATGAGCAAACCATCGACTACCTCAAACTCACCGGCCGCGATGATGAGCAGGTAGCTTTGGTAGAGAAGTTTGCCAAGGAAACGGGCCTCTGGTCCGATACCTTGAAGGATGCCGAATACGAGCGCGTACTGAAGTTCGATCTGGACACAGTAGGTCGTAACCTTGCTGGCCCCTCCAACCCTCACGCGCTGCTGCCGGCCTCGGAACTGGCAAATCGCGGTATTGCTAAAGCCTGGGAAGAGAAAGCTGGTGAGATGCCCGATGGTGCTGTGATTATCGCGGCGATTACCAGCTGCACCAATACCAGTAACCCACGCAATATGATTGCCGCAGGCCTGATTGCCCGTAATGCGAACAAGCTCGGCCTGACTCGTAAGCCCTGGGTGAAATCCTCCCTGGCGCCGGGCTCCAAAACGGTAAAAATGTATCTGGAAGAGGCCGACTTGCTACCGGATCTGGAGCAGATGGGCTTCGGCGTAGTGGCTTTCGCATGCACTACCTGTAACGGCATGAGCGGTGCTCTGGACCCTAAAATCCAGCAGGAAGTGATCGACCGCGATCTGTATGCTACTGCAGTCCTGTCTGGCAACCGCAACTTCGATGGTCGTATTCACCCCTATGCCAAGCAGGCTTTCCTGGCTTCACCGCCGCTGGTCGTTGCCTACGCTATTGCCGGCACCATCCGTTTCGATATCGAAAAAGATGCGCTGGGATACGATGCCGATGGCAACCCGATTACCCTGAAAGACATCTGGCCCAGCGACGAAGAGATCGATGCGATCGTACGTCAGAGCGTGAAGCCGCAGCAGTTCCGCGATGTGTATATTCCCATGTTCGAAGAGCGGGATGCCGCAGAAGAGCAAGGTCACGCACTCTACGACTGGCGCCCGATGAGTACCTATATCCGCCGCCCACCTTATTGGGAAGGTGCCCTGGCAGGCGAGCGCAGCTTGAAGGGCATGCGCCCGCTGGCGGTGCTGGGTGACAATATCACTACCGACCACTTGTCTCCCTCCAATGCCATTCTGGCCAGCAGTGCTGCCGGTGAATACCTGGCGAAGATGGGATTGCCGGAAGAGGACTTTAACTCCTACGCAACCCACCGTGGTGACCACCTCACTGCCCAGCGTGCAACTTTCGCCAACCCGAAGCTACTCAACGAAATGGTGCGCGATGATAAGGGCGAGATTCGCCAGGGCTCTCTGGCTCGTGTCGAGCCGGAAGGGCAGGTTACCCGTATGTGGGAGGCGATCGAGACTTATATGGATCGCAAGCAGCCGCTGATTATCATTGCTGGTGCCGACTATGGGCAGGGCTCTTCCCGTGATTGGGCCGCGAAAGGTGTGCGCCTGGCCGGCGTAGAAGCGATTGTGGCCGAAGGCTTCGAGCGTATTCACCGCACTAACCTGATCGGTATGGGCGTGTTGCCGCTAGAGTTTAAGCCGGGAACTACTCGCGAAACCCTGGGTATCGACGGTACCGAAAGTTTCGACGTAATCGGTGAGCGTACCCCCCATGCCACGCTGACTCTACTGATCCACCGCGCCAACGGTGAGACAGTTGAAGCTCCGGTAACCTGCCGCTTGGATACTGCAGAAGAGGTTTCCATTTATGAGGCTGGGGGTGTTTTGCAGCGCTTTGCGAAAGACTTCCTCGAAGCAGAGGCGACGGCTTAAATGTTGAAATTTGCTCCTCAAGTCAAAATCCCCGCGACTTATATGCGCGGGGGCACCAGTAAGGGCGTTTTCTTCCGTTTACAGGATCTACCCGAAGTTGCGCAGGTTCCAGGAGAGGCCCGTGATAATTTGCTGTTGCGGGTAATTGGCAGCCCGGACCCTTACGGAAAGCATACCGATGGGATGGGTGGAGCCACTTCGAGCACCAGCAAAACGGTGATCCTGTCTGCCTGTGATAAGTCCGATCACGATGTGAACTACCTGTTTGGCCAGGTTTCCATCGATAAGCCCATGGTCGATTGGAGTGGTAACTGCGGAAATCTCACTGCGGCTGTTGGAGCTTTTGCGATTAATAGCGGTTTTGTTGATGCTGCGCGAATTCCAGAAAATGGTATTTGTACAGTGCGCATTTGGCAGGCCAATATTGGCCAAACCATTATTGCCCATGTACCTATTACCAACGGTGAAGTGCAGGAAACCGGAGATTTCGAGCTGGATGGTGTAACTTTCCCGGCAGCCGAAGTGGAAATTGAGTTTATGGACCCCTCGGACGGCGAGGGTGCCATGCTTCCCACCGGTAACCCAGTCGATGATCTCGAAGTGCCAGGAATTGGTGTACTCAAGGCGACCATGATCAATGCCGGCATCCCCACGATCTTCGTCAATGCGGAAGATATTGGCTATACCGGCACCGAGCTGCAGGATGCCATTAATGGCGATAGCAAGGCGCTCGCCATGTTCGAGACCATCCGTGCCTACGGTGCGGTGAAGATGGGCCTGATTTCCTCTGTGGAGGAAGCCGCGGCTAGGCAGCACACGCCGAAGATCGCCTTTGTCGCCAAGCCGCAGGACTACATTGCCTCCAGTGGAAAAAAGGTAGCGGCGCAAGATATTGATTTGCTTGTGCGAGCCCTCTCCATGGGTAAGCTGCACCACGCCATGATGGGTACAACCGCCGTGGCTATAGGAACTGCAGCGGCTATTCCCGGCACCCTGGTAAACCTCGCTGCCGGTGGGGGTGATCGTAACTCCATCTGCTTTGGTCACCCTTCCGGCACATTGCGGGTTGGAGCCCATGCTAAAGTCGTGGATGGCCAGTGGGTTGCCACCAAAGCCATTATGAGCCGCAGTGCGCGCATCCTGATGGAAGGCTGGGTGCGAGTGCCAGGCGATAGTTTCTAGTCTTGGTATAATCACATCTTTAGGGGCGTGATACGCCCCTTTTTAGTGGTCGGCTTGTACTCTTGAAGGGTTTCTATTTTATTAGCCGGCTCACACAATACTTTCGTAGACTCTCATACAGCTTTGGGCTACCTTTCCCTGCACCCCGAGCCACCCATTCCAGCCCCTGGCTTATCCTCGGCCGCAATCTCACTCGGGTCTTACGCTGTTTCTATAAGAATACAGTTTGATTATTAGGTAGTGCTCTTGGCGAAATTACACATCGCCGTGCCTCTTATTGTTAGCAGGAAATAAACTTGGTAGCAGCCAAATCGTTAATGTCGCTCGGTGGCGATAACACTATCGATGAAACTCTATTTGCACACATTGCTAGGGATCTTACCGAGCAGGGCTATAGTATTCGCCATGCCGCACTACCCGAATCACTCTCCAGTGCGCTTTTTACCTATCAGCAGGAAATGAACGGAGAGAAATTTATTGATGCAGGGGTCGGGCGAGGTGACGATTACCTACGGAATGAATTCGTGCGAACGGATGAAATTTGTTGGATTACCGGGGAATCTGCTACAGGAAGAGATTGGCTCAGCTGGGCGGGCCAGCTTCAGGTTTATCTCAACAGGCATCTTTTTCTGGGGCTCTTCTCATTTGAAAGCCATTTTGCCCATTACCGGCCTGGGGACTACTACAAAAGGCACTATGATGCATTTCGCGGAGAGGCGAACCGGGTGCTCTCATTGGTCGTCTATCTTAATCCAGGCTGGAGCACTCCGGATGCTGGTGAGCTTGTGCTCTACAAAGATGAGCAGGATAGGGTCGGCACCAAAGTAACGCCGTTAATGGGAACGGTAGTGACTTTCTTAAGTGAGGAGTTTCCCCACGAAGTTCTACCAGCTAATCGGGATCGCTACTCCATTGCAGGCTGGTTTCGGGTAAATACTTCAGTAACCGATCGGGTTGATCCGCCCCGTTAAATTAATGAGTTACCCGCTTAAAATTAACCTCTAGTGAGCCACCTACCTAGGTAAACCTACTAGTACCCTGCGGTAACCGCAGGGTTTATAGGGTACTAAATCACCTTTCGATTGATTTAGAGATCCGATTGATCCTAATCGCGATCCGCCCCATCGTATCTCAGTTTCACAGAACTCTCCTTTTTGAGATTTTAACCTAGCCGACGTACAGCCGACGGCCCGTAGGTAAGCCACGCATAACAATCAAACCGGCTTTCCTGTTGCAGCAGATTGGAGAGACATCAATGACAATTAAAAAACCACTTACCCTTGCGATTGCAATGGCCAATATAGCGGTGGCCTCAGCCTGGGCACAGGAAGCTAGTAATCAAGAAGATGACTGGGCGTTGGAAGAAGTCACTGTTACTGCGACGAAGCGCGAAACCAACCTGATGGAAACTCCAGTAGCCATTTCCGCTTTCACCCAGGAAGAGTTAGATCGTCAGGGTATTAAGAATGTAAAAGATCTGGGCAGTACAATTCCCAATGTGGATATCGGCTATGATGCTTCTCAGTCTTCACCAGTGATTTCTATGCGTGGTGTTCGCTCTACCAATACTACTGAGTTTGGTGATCCAGCTGTTGGCTTACACTTCGACGGTATTTATTCTTCGCGCCCCCAGTCTGCAATGGCAATGATGTTTGACTCTGAAAGGGTAGAAGCCATGCGTGGGCCTCAAGGTACTCTTTACGGGCGTAATTCTACTGTTGGTGCCATTAATGCTATTTCAAAAAGACCGGTAATTAATGAGTTCGAAGGTTCCGTGGGCGTTGAGCTTGGTCGCTGGAATCAAGAGCTGGTCAAAGGCGTTATCAATATTCCGGTTTCAGATACCTTTGCTCTTCGTGCGTCCTTTATGGATGAGACACGGGATTCCTACCTTACCGGGTTTTATGACGTTAACCAGTGGGATAATCGCTATATTGATGCTGACTCTGTAGGTGCGGGTGTATTAGCTGATAACGCAATCACAACTTTTATTCAGGCGAATAACGCTGAAGGAGCCACAGACTATCAGCTGGTTAGGGCGGATGCTGAAGATTTTTATGGGAATGTTGATCAGCAAGCGGTGCGTATAGGTGCGTTATGGGAACCGACTGACGATATTTCTTGGTATGCCGTAGCGGAACACTATCAGGATAGTAGTGCAGGCGGCATCAACACTATTGACTGTGAAAAGGCTGAGCAGCGCGAAGATGGAACAACTTGTGAAACCTACTACGGCTCCGGTGCTGATGAGTACACCGTAGCGGTGAATGTACCAGGTGAACTTGATCTCACCATGACTTCATTCCGTTCTAACTTCCGCTGGGATTTCAGCGATACCATGGCGTTTGTGTATAACACCGGGTATGCAGTTCAGGAACGAAGCAACCTGATTGATATTGATGCTGGTCGCAATACCTGGGATATGAGTATGAGCATTACAGACTCAGAAAATGTCTCTTACTCCCATGAGTTACAGTTGCAATCTACAGGTGATGGTCCCCTACAGTGGATTACAGGTTTGTTTTATTTCCACGAGACCACTGATCTGAATGGTTACTTCCTGGCCTCATTAGATAATGCCGTATTCTGGAGGCAGCCAGATAGAACTATAGAAGCCAGCGCAGTATTTGCTCAGGCTACCTATGACCTTACTGATACCCTCCACCTAACTGTTGGTGGTCGATATACGGAAGATGAGAAGAGTGATGTAGGTGGTAACAACCTGAGTTGCACTCGAGACTGGTCCACTGAATCAGATGAAGAGTATGGCTGCTTCCCTGCCTATTTACAGGGCACCTTTAATAGCTTCACTACCAACCACTTTGCAGACAGCTCAATTTATACAATTGATACTTACAATGATACCAGCAAGAGCTGGGATTCATCCGACTTTCGAATTGGTCTCGATTATGACCTGACAGATGAAGTCATGCTGTATGCATATGTTGCAAGTGGATTTAAGTCCGGTGGTTTGGGTGATGTTGTCATCCAATATGAGCAAGACCCGGACACGGCTGAGTACATCTACGATGATGAGGGAAACCGGGTTGTTCAACAGGTAATTGACACTAGCTATGATGAGGAGAAGGTCATTACTTGGGAGCTAGGAGCAAAAGGTACCTTCTTGGATGGTCGACTAAATCTGGCTAGTACCTTCTTTTTCTCCGACTATAAGGATATGCAGCTAGCTGCACCTGATACTGCATACTCGTACTATGCGGTAGAGCGAGAAGGTGAGAACGCAGGTGAAATTACGACCGAGCCCGTCGTCATTTACCTTACTAAGAATGCTGCTAGCGCAGAGATTATGGGGCTAGAGTTAGAGTTTGACTGGGCCCCCTATCCGAATGGCCGAATCAGTGGTTTTGCTACCTGGATGCAAACAGAAATCACCTCTGATTTTCAGAACCGCTGGAATTTCAATAACCAAGCGTTATTCGAAATTTCGGATTACGGCTTAGCTCATGACAATACCAATGAAGAGCTCTTCCGAAATTTGAAGGGTAATGAGCTGCCTGTATCACCTGAATTCAGCTTCACAATCAATTATGATCACACCTTTGAGTTGGTCCACGGCGGTGCAATTATTCCGTTTATAGGCATCCACTGGGAAGATGAGTCTTATCTGACCTACTGGAATGTTGACAAGCACGACTTCCCCACTGGTGATACTTCTGCTTTTGATGACAGTCGTGATTCCTTCTGGATGGTAAATGCTTCCGTGAAGTATGTAAGCCCGGACGATCGGTGGAACGTTGAAGCCTTTGGTAATAACCTGACTGATGAGATTGTTCCCTACTACGCTGATGGAAGTGATGGCCTCGTATCTGGGCCATTCTCCACTCCAATGAGCTACGGTGTACGCTTTAACTACAACTTCTAAGTAGCTACTGTTACTCCATAGTAAAAAGCCGGGTCAATTTAGATGGTCCGGCTTTTTTTATGGCTTGTGAGTGAAGTCAAAACTTCTCACGAGTACTTTAGCCCATATCAAGACATGCGTGTATCTTGGGGCTATGTAAACTGCTAGGTTCTGGTTTTACGCCAAATTATGCGAATCAGATAAAATACAAATAGGGCGATAAGCATCCAGGGTAAAAGGTAGGCGATTGCAGTGATTGCTTCAGATAGCCCATCAGACAAATTTTCACCAAAATGAGATAGGGAGTCTAATGTGGGACTCCAGAAAGAAGTATAAGATTTTGAGTGTAACTCAATTTCAACCACATCCATCTGAGTTCGCTTGAGCAGTTTAGCTTTTTTACCTTGTGAATACTCAATATCAGATTGTACCGATGCTAACTTTTCAGCAACCTTTATTAGAGTATCAATGTCACTCGCAGATTTTTGTTCCAGTTCTATAAGTCTCGATTGATACTGGAGTAACATTTCAAGTCGTTTTTGGCCGTCGATAATGACATCCTGTAAATCTTCTGCTTTGGTTTCCCGCTGTATCACTCCTCCTTGCTTTGATGCCAGATCAATGATTTTATCGACTCCGGTGGGGTGTATTCTAAGGTGAATCCTTCCGTAGGGCTTTTCATCATTGCGGAGACTAGAATGCAATATAGTGCATTTTTTCTCCATCTCCTGTTGGCAAAGTAATTGGAGTCTGTGGAATACAGGTTCAACTTCTTCAGCAGGTAGTTCAGCTGTCAGGAAATGTTCGTAAGCAATATACTGATCTTGTCCACCTCGATTGCCCGCTGTGATAGGTTCCGGGAACCGGATATCTGCATCCCTGTTGCTGGTGGTATGGGCATTGGGACTGTATGAAGTTGTTGATCTATCACTGCTTGATTCTGAGCAGCCAGAGCTACTGCCCAATATAAGCAGGACAAAGACGTAGTTAAAGAGTCTCATTTTGATCCCGTTTTTTAGTTAATCCGAATAGATTCGAATCTAACATTGTCCGGTTTGCTTATAAAGATATGCGCCGCTGTACATGTTGTTTACTTGGAGTCATGCATTTGGGATTCATTAAGGGTCTCAACATTTATGTTATTCTCATATGGGGCTGAGTGTTTGTTCTAAATTTGTGTGTTGATGGAAGATAGGTGATGTCGACAATAGAACTGGAAGAAAGGCGAAAGTTAGAGCTAATCGAAAAGATTAGGGGTTATTTATCTAAAGAATTTGAGTTGGAGATTGGCAGTTTTGAAGCGGAGTTCTTTATTGATTTTCTTGCAAAGGAGATGGGGGCAGGGTTTTATAATCAAGGTCTACATGATGCTCAGGTAATAGTGTCCTCTAAATTGGAAGATATTTCTGATGCAATTTATGAAATAGAAAAGACTGTCGACTAGAAATATTGCCCCTATTGATGGCAATTTGATTCTATTGTTCTTGAGTTGTTTAGGGGTGTTTTTTCTTGGGTTTTTCTGCTTGGATAAATAACATGGCTGCAAATACTAAGATTATTCCAGGTATAAAGTTGATAGAGAATTTCGTCATTTCCAATGCTGTAGCCAATACCAGTACAAATACCGGATTCAAGAAGCTGTATGCTGCAACTTTGGTCGCCCCGATTCTTATTGTGCTAAATTGCAGCAGGAAAAAACTGATTAATGTTGTGAATAAGGCTAAATAGAATAGCCCTCCGTAAGTTTCGACAGGTATATTTCGCCATTCTATTTGGCTTAAACTTGGGAATGAAAGCAGTAATAACCAGAGGGCGCCAAATAGAATAACCCAGAATGTCATAACCTCTGTAGGCTCCCCTGAGTGGACTCTCTTGATCAGTGGATTATACAAGCTGAGCGATATAGCACCTAAGGTGAATATCCAATCCCCTCTATTTAGATCCAGCGTTATCGCTGTTGTAATACTCCCTTCAAATACAATCCAGGCCGCACCCAATGTTCCAAGGATAAGACCGATGACTTTGCGGGCGCTGCTACGCTCACCATTGATGATCAAGGCAAAGACGGCAGTCATTGCAGGAACGGTTGTAAAAAGGGCGCCGGTATTCACTGCTGTGGTGTATTTGAGCGCTTCAAACATACACCAGAAAAAGATAACCAATGGGATGCTGAGTAGCGCATAACCCAGTAGCTTTTTGGGGGGTGGAAGCTGAAATCCATGCTTAAAGAATATGAAGGGCGCAAATAGCCCTGTTGCAATTAAGAACCGAATCATCATCAAGCAATCTGCCGGTAACGAATCGGCGATTAACGCACCAACAGGAAATGAGCCAGCGACAAGTAATGTGCAGGCTATCATCAAGCCGTGAACCCACCACAATGATGTGCCGCTGCTTGCCGTTGCTGTAGGGTTGATACCCCTTGAAAGTTCGCGCATGACTCTTCCCTCAATAAAAGCGAGATCAGAGTAACTCGTTTCTGATAAGCTGATAATCCATCAATTAAGATACATACTGTTGAGAAAAAGGAAACAGTAGTTTATGGAAAGTTTTGCAGCCATACCGGTATTTGTCACAGTGGCCGAAACCGGTGGCTTTTCCCCGGCCGCCAAGTTGCTGGGGATATCCAAGTCTGCAGTTAGTAAACGGGTCAGTCAGCTGGAAGAGCAACTTGGGGTAAAACTATTGCATCGCACCACCCGCAAGCTGAGCTTGACAGAGGCGGGCGAGCATTTTTTTCAGCATGCCCGAATCGCTTATCAGGCCGCACAGGACGCTCAGGATGCAGTGACTCAGCTTCAAGGTGAGCCTCAGGGGCGCTTGCGAATCAATGCCCCAATGTCCTTTGGCAGGTTGCATTTGGCACCGCTTATCCCAGTGTTTCTCAAGCGCTATCCAAAAATCACGATTGATCTGGTGATGGACGATAAGGTGGTAGACTTGATTGGAGAGGGGTTTGATATCGCTATCCGTGGTGGTGACCTGCCTGATACCAGTTTGATTGCGCGCAAGCTGGCGCCTCTGCAAAGCGTGCTCTGTGCCTCTCCCGCGTACTTGGAAGAGTTCGGCAAACCGATCGAGCTTGAACAGTTAACAGAGCACAATTGTTTGATGTTTACTTATTCCAGGGATGTAAAAGAGTGGAATTTTATTCAGGATAACCATCTACACACCATAGAAGTCAGGGGTAACTACCAGGTCAATAACAGTGAAGCGCTGCGGGAAGCCATTCTCCAGGGGCTTGGCATCGGCCGCCTGCCGACTTTTGTCGCAGGAGCGGATATCAAGAGTGGTCTCCTGGTGCCTTTGTTTGAAGAATATCAAATGCCGGCCAAGACTATTTATGCCGTATTTCCGGAGCGGCAGTATATGCCTGCCAAAGTACGGGCCTTTATAGACTTTGCCATTGAGTACTTTGGTGGCGACATTCCCTATTGGGATTGTTAGTTTGTAAACTTTTTCTCAACAATCTTTTAACAAAAGAGCCCATTATCAAGCCAGGAGAAACCCAATAAGCTTTCTCTCATCGACATTCACAAGATGATTAATTGTCAGAGGGAAATTATGGACCTGTTCACTGCTGTTGAAACTCGCCGTTCGGTCAAGCATTACGATGTATCTGAAAAGATGACATCAAGTGAGTTTAACCAGCTTATCCAAGCCACAATGTTATCGCCAACATCCTATAACATTCAGCATTGGAGATTCCTGCGAGTAACAGATTCCAGGCTTCGAAGCAGACTTAAGGATGCTGCCTGGGGTCAACAGCAAGTGGAAGATGCGTCTGAGCTGATTATTCTTTGTGCAGATATAAACGCTTGGAAAGATCGACCAGAACGCTATTGGGCTGATGCACCCAGAGAGGCGAGGGAACTTTTAGTCCCGATGCTAACTGACTTCTATAGAGATAAACCCCAATTACAGCGAGATGAAGCAATAAGGAGCTGTGGCTTAGCGGCGCAAACCATGATGCTTGCGGCAAAAGCACTGGGCTATGACACCGGCGCGCTGGTTGGATTTGACTCAGATAAAGTGGCCGAGCTTATAAACCTGCCAGAAGGTTATCTGATCGGAATGATGATAGTCGTGGGTAAGGCTAGCAAAGCAGCGAATGGACGTGGCGGCCAGTTAGCATTGGGTGAAGTGTTATTTGAAAACCAATTTTGAGCATAACTTACATACCGTAGTTTAGTATTTATGCTTGCAATCTGTAGGGCTGTTCTTGTGATCAATTATCCATAACTCCGCTAGTGGGATAATTGATCACAAGTGGATTAGAGCACAAAGTCAATTGGCGGTTATTGGGTGGGTAAAAAATGAATCGGGTAGTGAATTGTTGTTCTTCGTGTGTCGCTGGCACCGAAGTTAAATTCCTGAATCTTTGCCATTAACTGATCGGTAAACGGCTTGGAATCGAGGCTGGAGCTGGCCAATGCGATATTGGCGACTTCGCCGCTAGGTTCAATATCGATAATAAATTCCGCGCCGCCTTCAAGGTCAGGGTCTTGTTTGCGCGCACTCAAGTATAAACGATAAAGCTGGCCTTTGTGTTTATCAAATACCTGCTGAATTTCTACTCTGCTACGCTCTCGCTTTTTTTTAACGGTTTTTTTAAGGGTGGCATCTGCTATGGCTGGTGGTTTTTTATCAGAGAAGCTGGCGTTTCCGCTTTGATCGACCCACTGATAAATTTCCGCGCTTGCAAGATTACTGGAGAGTGTGAGACTGATACAGAATAAGCTTTGATAAGTAAATCGGTTCATTTTTCCATTCATACTTCGATATTCTTGACCAAGTACTTAGTCTACTTTAGGTGCTACCTCTAGGGGGAGATTAGCGTATTGATTGGTTAAACCTAAGGTTCGTGAATTTTCTGTAACAATTAATCGCCAAGCTTTACAAGGTATCTTTGTACAATTTTCCCATCTGCTTCGATCTCAGAATCCAATAATCCACCACATGCCTTAATTGTATTGGCAGAGGCGGGGTTGTCTTTGTGACAGTGAATGTGAATTGTCCCAGCTTTCATTTCCTGAAGCCACTGGATCGAGAGCTCCATCAGGCGTTTACCGTACCCTTTACCTCTATACTTGGGTCTGATCCCCAAACCAATGTGCCCACCGCAGTGGGTAATTCTATCGTTCAGGTAGTGGCGAATATTGGTGACGCCTACGATTTCAGTTTCATCAACAAGCCATAGTGTAGAACTTGGGACAAAGCCTTCCGGTAGGTTTTTACCCTGTGCAAAGTTAATGAGCTTTTGGATGAGAGCTTCGAAGTCCGCATGATCAAAATCCATAGGAAAGGGATAGCGCTCTTCATCACCCAGCTCTTCTATATATTGCTGATAACTAGCCTCATAGGTTGCTGAAGGGGGTACTAATTTCAAAGCAATGCCTGGGAATTCGAGTAATGAATAGGGTGAAAGCAAAATTTAGCATATAAAAATTAACTGTGTAATCTCTAAAGTATTCTTAAAACATTTGAGTTGGCAGAAGGGAGGATAGAGGGACGGCTGTAAATGACTGCATCTCGGGCGCCCTATGCCAGGAATAGGACCCCAAGAAGGTAGGAAAATTTTTAAACTGCCTGAAATTTCAACAAGACAGTACATCCTGTTTCTGACTGAGGAATATGTGCTGAGCCAATGGGGTTGTGAATAAATGATCCCTCGGGATGATCGTCTCTGCCATCATTAAAGATCCCTGAAATCACAAAAATTTGTTCTGCACCGTCAATATGTGTTTCCACACCTGGGTATCTGGCTCCAGGTAGAAACTCGAAAACAGATACCCAGCTTCCTGCTTCCTCTCTCCAAAGACTTCTCTCGAATATGCCGGGAGCAACCTCCCTGGCTTCAATATTCTTCCAGTGACTAGACGTGATGCCAGAAAAATTCACTTGATTCATAGCAGTACTCTTCCATCTTAAACAACAATATTTTGCGCGCAAAGTATTGTTGTTTAAGTTCGGGTTTACCGTCAAGTACTTTGCGCGCATAATATATAGGTCTGTTCAGAGAGTAATCAAGATGACTCCAAAAGAGTTCAATCTCCAAGAGTTGGTGTGTTTTGCCTTATATTCAACAGCGAACTCTATGGTGCGTGAATACAGGCCGGAGCTTGATCAGTTTGATCTTACCTACCCGCAGTTTCTAGTGATGATGAGCCTTTGGAATGAAGACTCTGTTTTTATCAAAGAGCTAAGCCATCAAACTTACCTGGATGCAGGCACCTTGACTCAAGTGCTGAAACGCCTAGAGGCTAAAGGGTTTATCGAGAGGCAAAAGTCCAGCGTGGACGAGCGGGCAAAAGTGATTGTCCTCACCCGAAAAGGGCGCGATCTAAAGCAGAAAACCTCTCATATACTTGAAGATATGGCTTGCAAGGTCAGATTAACGGCTGAAGAGCAACAGGACTTGACCTCACTGTGTCATAAAATTTTATCCCGGCTGAAAAAATAGGGTTGGACCTTATTCAATCGTCCATCACTTTGGTTTGTTATTTATGATTTTTTAATAACTCTTTGGCTTTGTTTGGAACTGACTCATAACTTGGGTATTCAGGAGCCCTTGATGCACAAAGACCCAGCAGCTTTATCGCTTCCTTTTTCTGATTGACTTTAAGGTAAGCTATCGCTAGAGAAAGTTGTGCATCTGGTAGGCAGTAGTGGGGCTTTAGATCAATGGCTCTTTTTAAAACCGCTATAGATAGATTGTTTCCAATGATTTAATTCTTGGAGGCACATACCATAAGCGATGTAATATCTTGGGTCATTAGATGAGGCCGTTAACTGTGCATAAAGCTGAAGAGCTTGAGAAAGCTTCCCAGAAGTTTGGAGCTCACAAGCCCTGCGATAGCTTTTATCTCTGTCCATATTGATAGTGCTAAATTTAATCGTTAATTCCTACATATATTTCAATCCGATCCACATTCCCGCTCTCATCCAACACTGCAATTTGATGCTGCCCACTCTGTGGTGAGAGTGCAAAATTTTGAGTGCCCAATGTTTCATCCTTGGGTTCGCCGTTGATAAACCAGTAGCGTTTCCCTTGTCCTCCTATCGCGCTGAGATTTATACGTGGTAAAGAAGCGTTGTTACCGGTAGGAAGGTATTGGTTACCATTGTTGGCACCGACAATTTTCAGTGGGGTACCCGTAGTTGCGGTTGGGGCGTTACATTCGGGCGCTGTCGGTGGGATTTGTTGGTTCCGAGTTTGGTTGGTGGGCAACCAGGACTCCAGCTCCTTTGGCCACAGGGCAAGGCTTCTCTTTGTAGCAGAGGAGTCCATACAGCTGGGTTTTACCCGCAAGCCCTGTTGGTTGGCAAAGAAGTGGTAAGTTTGTGCAGCACGTAAAGGTTCTCCTTTTGGGGGGAGGGTTCGGGGCGTCCGGCCCTGGATAAGCCAGGCATTGCGCTGTTGGTGGCAGAGTTCATCTTCGGTTAACGACTTCTGGCCTCCTAACGGCCAGCAGATTTCTGTTTGGATTATTGATTCGGGTCTTGCCAGGCGTTGCTGCTTGTTACCTGGTAGAGATGAAATCACTGCATTTAACAATGGCGTTGCACTGATGGAGCCGTAGTAGCCGGGGAGGGGGGTGCCGTCTGGGCGACCTACCCAAATTCCTACGGTATAGCTGGGGGTTACACCGATCGCCCAAGCATCGCGGTAGCCGTAACTAGTGCCTGTTTTCCAGGCAATATCTGCTTTGCTTTGCCTTACCAGATTGCGCCAACGGCGTGAGCCACCACTGTTGGAAGCCAGCATCTCAAATGTGATCCAGGCGGCCTCTGCAGACATCAGGTACCGCTCTCGCAGTGGAGTTTCGGGTAAATAGCGGGGTGCTGCGGATAGCCCGCTGCGTGCTAGGGCTGCATAAAGTCCGGTGAGTTGGTCCAGGCGGGTGCCAACGCCACCTAAAATCATGGCTAGATTAGGTTTGCCGCCGCTGGGAAATTGTAGTGAGAGGCCGGCATTTTCCAGTGTCGCTGCGAATCGGCCGGGGCCGTAGTGCTCCAGCAATTGCACGGCTGGGATATTGAGAGAGCGCTGCAAAGCGGCAGTAGCACTGACCGGGCCGGAAAAACCACGATGGAAATTCTCTGGGCGGTAATCTCCATAAATTCGCGGTGCATCACTGAGCAAGGAGGCGCTGTGGATCAGGTCTCCATCGATTGCCAGTCCATACAGAAATGGTTTGAGAGTAGAGCCGGGCGAGCGCGTGGCTCTCGCCATATCTACATAGCCATATCGACGTTTGTCACCGAAATGGGAGGCTCCCACATAGGCGCGTACAGATAAGTCGGAATTCTCCAGTACTATAACGGCGGCAGAAGTTTTCTGCGGATAGCTCTCCATATAATCGCGCAGATAGTCCTCCAGTCCACGCTGAATATTGCCGTCAATGGTGGTGTTAATCACCTCTTGATCACCGATGCTTTCTACCAGCCAGCGGGATAAATGAGGGGCATTCTGTGGAAATTCCAGACGCTCCGCATAAACGTTTTCTAGCTGCGCGCGCTCGACCTCGTTTGCGCTCCAAACGCCGTAGACCTGTAACCGGGTCAGAACTTTATCCCGAGCTTTTTGTGCTCGATTTGGGTACCTGTCCGGTCGCAAGCGACTGGGCGCTTGGGGTAATACTGCCAGGAGTGCCGCTTCGGCGTGGGTGAGATCAGCGGAGGATTTACGCAGGTATAAACGGCTGGCGGCTTCCACGCCTTCAATATTGCCGCCGTAAGGTGCCAGATTGAGGTAGAGATCGAGAATTGCCTGCTTGCTGAAATGCCATTCCAATTGCAGGGCGCGCAACATTTGTTTGGTCTTACCGATTAAAGTCCTGTGATGTGGATCTAGCAGGCGCGCTACCTGCATGGTCAGGGTGGAGCCACCGGAGACCACATGTCCATTGCGAAGGTATTGGCTGGCCGCCCGAACGAGCGCAAAGGGATTGATACCTGGGTGCTGATAAAAATGGCGATCCTCATAGGTGAGTAGTGCCTCGATAAATCGTGGCGCTACTTCATCTTGCGTGATGGGGTAACGCCACACGCCGCGATTATCAGCGAAGAAACGCAGTGGCTTACCATGGCGATCAGCCACTACCCGCGCAAAACCATGTGTTTCAGGCAAAGGTAGGGGGAAAATAGTATCCAGGGCCAACAATGTGACTAAAAGAAAGAATGGTGAGATCAGCAGCACGCGAAACATGCGGCTGCTGTTTTTCCATCGAGCTATTAGTGTGGCTAACAGTTTCAATGCTTGCCGATTACCTGTACTTGCGCCATTGGGTTCTTGCCAATGGAAAAGCGTTCAGGGTTATACATATCCTCCACAAAGGGAGGTGGTACCTGGTAGTGACCGGGAGTTACTGCTCGGGCGATATAAAAGAGGTTGGTGGGTTTCCACTCAGATTGATCCAAGGCTGCCACAAATCGATCATCGCGGAATTCCATGTGTTGTATATTGTCCTGGTCGTCCTGCCATTGGGCGATACTCTTACCGTCGAATTCAAGCTCATCCACTTTGACACTATCGGCGAGGTTCTGGTTTTCCAGCTCAAACCCTGCGGGTAGCAGGTCTACTGCGAGAAGATCGGGCAGGCGTCGGTCCGCGTCGATTTGCAAGCGCACCAGATAGAGTTCACCTTCACGTACCTGAGTCGGCACCACACTTGAACCGTCTAGTTTGTGGTAGCTGCGCGTGATTTTAACGCCCTTATCCATCACCTCTGTAGGTGCCTGTTTGCTGTAACCATTAATGGTAATAGCAGCGAAGAGTTTTTCTATTTGGCTGGTTACCTCAAATACCTCTGCGGCTTCACGACCACGGAAGAGAGTATTGTGTGGATTATCATCATTCACTTCCCGTAAACCATCAATGGTTTTTAATAAAGCAGACCAATTTTCACCGCCATTAAGTTGTAACTGAACGCCGGCCATAAATATACTGCCTCGTTCCTGCGTGCTTAGGTACTCCCGTTCACGGAGCAGATTCACCATTTCAAACAGCATCTCTTCGGCTTTGTCGGTAGCCAAATTATGCTCCAGCAATAGGGAGATCATCTGTGCAGTATCGCGCAGGTTAGAGCCATAATCGCCGTAGTAACTAAGGCGCTTGCGCTCAATGGAAAGGGCTTTTTGTAAGGCCTCTTGAGACAGGGTGTTATCGCCCATGGCCTGGAGAGCAATTGCCATATGTAACTGTGGTAGAGGGGATCGGGTTAAGTCAGCACCGCTTTCGTAAAGGCTGCGCAATTGGCCGAGCGAGATTTTTTGCACACGGGATAGCACATAGGCGGCATAGGAGCGGGCAGCATAAGCGTAAAAGCCAGGGTCACTACTATAGCGCTGTTGATAAAAGCTACCGCGCTCGCGGGCATATTCCTGCAGACGCTTGAGGGTGGACTCCAGGCGTATGTTATCAAACACAATACCTTGATCACGAGCGCGCAGAAGTAAGTCGGCCACATAAGCGGTGAGCCATTGGTTCTCTGCTGATTCCGCACTCCACAGGCCAAAACCGCCGTTGCCTTTTTGCATACTGAAGATACGTTCGATACCTGCATCGATACGTCTCGCACGCTCGATTTCGTCCAGGGGTTCGATGCCCAATTTTTGTTGCTGTAGCGGCGTTGCCATCACCAGTGGATAAACACGGCTGGAAGTTTGCTCCAAGCAGCCATAGGGATAGCGAAGCAAATTTGCTAGGTGGTCCTGAAGTTGCAATTGCGGGCGGCTATCCAGGGATACTAATGTTTGTACCGTGTCCGGCATCAGAGAATCCAGGAAAGCCTTATCCGGGCTGAAACTCTCATCCTGCTCTAGAAGATGGCGCTGGGTGTGCGTGGTGGCGGGCCAGGCTGGGCGAACACCCAGGCGCCACTGGCGTTCGATGGTGATATTCTGGCCATCTTCATCTATTGCACCATTTACTATCAGTTGGAACTCCGCTTCACCAGTGGCGTTTTTGGCAGTAATTGGAAATCGCAAAGTCTTGCGCTCGCCATCGGCCAGTTCTAACAAGCGCTCCCCCATTTTCATGTCTACTGCACCGACAGATTGCATTTCCACCGTTAGTTTTTGCTTACGGCCACTCAGATTATTGAGGTCCAGCGCCAGCGTGCTGCTATCCCCGGGAGCCATAAAACGGGGTAGGGCAGCTTGGGTCACTAATGGGGAAGCTACTATTAGTTCTCCTTCATTACTGCCGAACCCCTCTTTACTAAACGTCACCGCCATTAGGCGCAGGCTGCCATTGAATTCCGGCAGCTGAAGGGAAATTTTGGCTTTGCCTTGCTGATCGAATTTCACTGGCCCGGAAAATAGCGAAACGATCTGCACATCGGAATTGGGCTCTTCTCCACCACGCGCCAGTTCAGCATCTCCACCGAAACGTTGCTCCAACAGCTTGCCATTACCAGACTCAATAATTCGGTGATAGATATCGCGGACATCAACACTGTAGCGGCGCTGGCCGAAAAAGGCTTCAAAGGGATCTGGTGTTTCAAAGCGGGTGATATTGAGCACGCCCACATCTACCGCTGCCAAGGTGGTCCAGGCTGCGCCACCATTTTTGCCGATGGAGTCCAGGTCCGTGATTACGGTGACTTCTATCTCTGAGCCGGGCAGGGCGCGTGCCGGGGCTTCCAGGCGCACAGGCAAGCGTCGGGCTTCCCGGTCCAGTGGCAAATGAGCCAGTCCGAAAGAGCGATTAGGGGCGATACGCTCATTCTTATCGGCCGGGCGTAGTGCAGTTACGGAAATATAGGTATCGTGACTGTCCCAGTCTGCTGAAATGGGAATTTCAACTTTGGTGCCCGATTTCTCTACCGATACACGCTCGGACCACAGCAATCGATCGCTCTCTACCAACACCAGCGCTTCACCGTCTGCCGGTGGCACTATAGTGAGCTGTGCTAAATCTCCAGGTGAGTATTTGGGTTTATCTAAAGATAAAGCCACGGTATCCGGGCGGGCTGCCTGGCCTTTCGCTACTTGGTCCTTACGCCACCAGTAATACCAATCACGCCCAGCATGGAAGCGCAGGCTGCTGGTGGCTCCGCTATTAGTATCGGTAATTTCCAGACGGTAGTGGCCATATCCCACTGGTACCGTGAGCTTTAGGGGAGTCTCTTCATTAAAATGCAGTTGGCGGCTGAAAGATTCGAACTCGGCAGTGGAGTATTCATAGTGCCAACCCTGGTTAGCGGAGTACTCCCAAAAATATTGACGATCCTCTGAGATTAATACCGCATTGAGGTTGCGACCTATGACGGGTTCACCCAGTGCATCGGCTACAACAATTTCGAATTCCGGTCGGCTATTGGCCGAGGGATTCTCCTTGCCAAAGTTAGGGCGAATGCCGACTACTGGATACTCGGGCCAAATTAGAACGGGATGTTGCCGAGTTACGGGGCGGCCGCCGGACTCGAACAGGCTGGAAACCAGATTAATTTTCAGCGGGCTCTTCGCGTGACTCCAACGGGATCGCAGCGGTAATTTGCCAAGCCCTTCAGCATCCAGCTCAATGGTGGACGCATTAAACTGGCGCGAGGGCAATCGCTCAGTGGCGTCCCCAAACAAAAACCCTTTCCATTGAGGGAAGGGTTCCCGGTAGTGGCTGACTTGTACCAGAGTTTCCAAGCGGTTGTTCGCGGCCGGAGCACCGTACAGATAGCTACCTTCAACTTCCAGTTCCAAGGCTTTATCGTGCCCCTGAACCAGGCTGCGCTCTTCACCATCCTGTAATACCAACTTCATACGTTCCGGTAGAAACTCCTCTACCTTGAACGGGTAGCGCACTTTGCGTCCATCAGCCAACTCGGCTTCCAGGCGCCAGTCACCCGTTGGAGCATTTTGAGGTAGGGGAAGCAGCTTCTCGTAGTATCCCGGCGCGCTGGCGTGCCAAGTGAAAGTACGGGCACTGGTGTTATCGGGTTTAATCAAGTCCACCTTGATCGGTAAGTCTTTTAAATAGCGCCCGTCGTAATTGCGCAGCAGGCCGCTAACTTGTATGGATTCTGTGGGACGGTACAAATCCCGGGGACCATAGATAAAGAATTCTATCGGCCTGGAAGGGCGTTGGCCCAGCTTGAAGTCCGACAGGTCCAGCGCCGGTTCGCGCAAATCTAACAGAGAGAAATGGCCGGTATCCGGGTCTTTCGCTACAAAAAAGCGCTGAGAGTTTTCCTGTTCCTGGCTGAGCAGAAAACGAACATGTCCCTCTTCAGAGGTGCTGTCTTGCTGGATCAACCCACCTTTATTGTCCAATAACTCCACCTGGATGCCTTCCAGAGACTCTCCTTTATCCAGCGAGGAAACATAGAGGTCAACGCTTTCCGGGTAGTAACGGGCATGTAAGCCCAAGTTGGAAATAGAAAAGTGGGTGACATCGAAAAGATTGGTGTTGTACACGCCGGCCGGCTGCATGACAGCAACATAAATGCCTGGCTGCTTTAGAGGCTCAATATGGCCGATGGAGAGATCGAAATCCCGTTGAACATATTTTTCCTGGGTAAGATCAAAATGTGCACTGTAGATTAATTCGGCAACATTGTTCAGTGCTCTTAGCTGGTAGTAGTACCTCAGGGACTGATTGTTGACCAGGCTAAAGAAGTCGGAATAGTGTTCAGGCTTCACTCTGTGAAAATGGATTTGCACTGCTTCAATGCTGACGGCAGCCACTGGTAAGCCAGGTGTTACCGTAACTGGAAATATACTGCCGTTACTGGAGAAGCTGATACTGGGTTCGATACGCCGGGTGTGAACTGTTTCCTTCTTTAACTTTCGTAACTCGAATCCATCCTTACTGGGCAGGCCGGGGTGTATCGCTACACTGTAGCGTGTATTCGGCTCGATGTTGGTGAAGTAAAGGATCTTTTGGTTGTCAGATAAAACCCAGCCCCCATCGACATCTTCACCATTTTCCTGGGTGAGGGTTAGGTAGGAACCAAAATGGGCATTCCCCAGCAGTGGCTCAGAAAAGATCACCGCAATAGCTCGCGCATCTTTGTAGACCCGCTCACCTATATGGAGCACCGTAAGAGCACTTTCCGTTGAATCCGCAACCAGCGGCATCGTGTCGTTGTTGGAAGTAGCAGCCTGCGAAGGAGCTTCTTCACTGGACTTGCTTAGGGGTTTGGTATCCGAAGTTGTTGATCCAGTCTCACTACTAGCCTCTTTAACACTAGCCTTTGGGGCAGAGACTAATGGGGGTGTTTCTTCCTTTGAATTTTCATCACCGCTTTTGAGTGCCCCATGGGTAGATGCCTTTTTAGTAGAGGGCTCGCTCAGCTTTTCTGGCTTCTCAGGCGTGCAGGCTATAGCAACAAGACAGAGAAGAATGACCGCAATCCAACGCGGTAAGCGGTGAGGGAACATGGATATTTCCTAGTTGGTAAAGAAAGTGGCGGACAATTTAGTTGGTCTTGAACGTTGTCTCAAGCTTTCGTATTGCTCAATGTGAGTTAGTAAGGGTATTGAGCTTGGAAATGAGTATTAGCGAAGGTTGGATAAGGAGCCAAGGAGATATCGGCAATAGGAGAATATGGTTCGTTATTGCTAAAAGAAGTCGCGCAAGTAGGGTCGCTTAGGCTCGACTAAACTGCCAACACGTCTTTGCCTAGGTAGAAATAACAAGATACTAATTATTAGGCTGACTTTCTCTTGCGTTTGAATAGTTTTATCCAAAAGATCCCCTCAAAAACAACACCCAAAGCGAGAAAAAAGGCCCCGCCAACAGGCACACCAAATACATAGCAGGCAATGGCTGCTAGTAAGAATAGTAGGGCGACGGTGATCCTCTTCAATTTGGTGCTCCTTTTTGTTTTGTGTGTGGGCACAGGCTCAAGCTTGGCACACTTCAAAGACTATACTGAATGCCAGACCGAAACCCAACATAAATAATGCTTAGGCATAGAACTACAGATCAGGATACTAATTCATTTCATATTAACGTGCCGCTTTGTATCGTGATACTGCCAGAGAACATTAATGATTTTCCAGTTATTTTTATCATTCTTATATAAGTGCATATAATCAATCCAATCATCGACTGTAAGCTTTACCGAGGCTACCCGGTTATCAATATCAAGTATGTTGATATCAACCCTGGGGGACTCTGTAAATTTATCGCCTTCCTTATTGTAGTTTTCGGCCAACCAAACCATGGTTTCATAGTCTGTCTCCATGATGAATTCTGAGCCGTCTTTGGATTTCCAGTAGGTTCGCTTGGCTAGTTTCGTATCTAAACCTCTTTCCATTAGGCTTGGTTCAACTTTTTGTTGTGATTCAATGTAATCGAGTACGGCTCTGCGTATTTTGGTGTTGTCCTCAGCGGAATTGGCATATACATATGAATTTAAAGAAGTTAACAGGATTAAAGGTATTAATTTGTACATCATATTTCCTTGGATAACTCTTGTTGTGGGGTTTGTAGAATAACGGTTTATTGGTTAGTTGATGAGCTATCAGATTCTGCTTTGACAGATTGCTGAATAGATGAATTATTAGAAATCATTGCGTCAATCCAGCTTGCATAATGACTTAAGCGAATGGAATAGGAAGTCTGGCCATAGGTGCCAGGGCGGAAGGTTCGTATATCAACGTTTTCCGCGTGCTTCCAGGATGTGAGTCCTGCGAGTAACCACTGGCCATCAATTTCAATTAGTACTGGGCCGCCACTGTCGCCATTTGTAGACATACCTTCAAGTGGCAACGCATTTGGGGCTTGATCAAAGTCATAGCCAAGCCAACGATTTTGAGTTGATGAGATAATGTTAAATGCTCTGCGGAGTTCTGTTCGATTGGGGCCTTTGGGGTCATGGCCGAGGTCAGCTGTACCCGTTGCTCCTTTTCCGATCAGCTTTACTATTTTTCCTTGCTCATCACTTTCACGGTAAATTCCTACCGGATTAACACCAATGATAGGCTGAGAGAGTTTAATTAAGGCAATATCATCGGATGTGGCCAATAATGCTTCAATTTCACTGGCATCTCCCGTTTCTAGTGCCTCATCAATCATTCTTTGAGGTATCTTCTTGTAGCCGGGGTGTATCACCAGCTTATCGATCCTTCTGGAAGTGCCTTTAATGGTGACCTCTTCAATACAGTGTTGCCAAGTAACGGCATGCGCAGCTGTAGCAATCCACTCTGGGGAGATAAGTACACCGTGTCCTTCTCCCGGTAAATCTACAAGTGCGGGGAGTTCAGAGGCATCGATACGGTATCTTGAGTCACTCACATCATCGCGAATGGTTATTGCTATTACCACAGGTGTTAATACTAATTGGAAGGAAAGAAAAAGATATTTAATTGTGCGTATCATGAGCGATCATTCTGTAAGTTATTGGTTATATAGATCATTGATGTCTGAAAAAATTAGATCTGACGTTGAGGCCTTGGCCTAGTTGCCACTAGTGAGTCCTATCGCCAGATATTGGGCTGTAAATTAGAGGCTCCATTGAATTTAATTTCGGAACCTTGTATCCCTGAATTGAAGCTAACTAGCAGTAAAAGCTATATTTTACGGAATCTTTCAAAATAGGCACTAATTGTAGGTTAGGGGATATCACTTCCTTAGTTTGACGGCAGTCCCAAAGACCATCATTTCACAAGACCCTTCCATAATGGCACTTGTTGAAAATCGGATACCTACTACGGCATCGGCTCCTTTCTGCTGGGCACTATCAATCAACCGTTGAAGGGCCTTATTTCTGGCTTCGGATAGCATTTCTGTATAGCCTCTTATCTCACCGCCAACGATACTCTTTAAGCCCGCCATAACATCACGACCAATATGCTTGGATTGAACAACGTTACCGGTAACCACTCCGAGTATCTCTTTAATTTCATATCCTGGTACGGTTTCAGTGGTTGAGTAGATCATGATACATTTCTTAATGTTGCTTGGTATGGTTCTTACTATGATTGCATGGGACATGCCTTGAAAAGAAGAAAGTATTACATTTTGATGAAACTAAAAATACGCCTTATTATTGGTGATGCTTGGAATTAGACTGGGATTTTGACACCCAGCTTCTTGCCATCATGATCGCAATAGAGAACTATCTAGGATATTCAAGAAAGCATTAAATGCTCTTTTTTCTCCGCCTCTACGAAATTTAAGTACGCACTTACCACATGATCAGGCGCCTCCCAATGCGGATAGTGCCCAATCTTTCCCAGCTCAATAATGTCTGCTGCCCGATCTATCAATTGACGAAATCGATCCACCATATGCTTCCCTGAAACTGGGTCCAATGAGCCATTGATTAGCAGTAGGGGGCCAGGGTATAGGTTTAGCGCGTCGATCCAACGCTGACGATGTTTGCGCCTGTCGTACATGTAGGTGATCAGTTTATAGAGGAGCCGGTTGCCATTCTTATATTGGAGAATTTGCCACAAGTCTCGCAATTCTCTGTCGGAGGGTTTTGTCTCTGGTCCGAAAATGGCACTGAAGCTGCGGCAAAACTGCCGGTAGCGCATTAGTTTATTGGTTAGAGAGCCAATAGGAGAAAGCAGGAGTTTCTGCACGAGGCGAGCTTGATGAGTTTCTGGGAATAGGCCGCCATTCAGCAGGCATACCGAGATATACCCTGTAGTGCCGCCGTTGTTGGCTCTGGCGAGTAACTCCTGTGCTACGGAATCCCCATAGTCATGCGCCAACAGGTGGACCTTGTTGATGTTTAAATGTTGCAGAAGAGCTTCATGTAAATCAGCTTGCTGGTGGATACTGTAGTTATGTTGTTTGGGTTTGTCTGAATAGCCAAAGCCCAGCATATCCATAGCAATACAGCGATAGTGCTCTGTCAGTTGGGTCCATACCTTTTGCCAGTCATAACTACTGGTTGGAAAACCGTGAATCAAAAGCAGTACTGGTTTATGTCGACAGCTTGGGTTGCTATCGACATAGAAGAGTTGGTGGTTTTGATAATCAAATATCTTTCCATTTGATAACCATTGCTGAGGTTGCATTGGCTGCTCCATTTCTTATTGTTGTACTTGCTGTAAAGATTGCACGATGAGCGCGCAACCTCAAGCAGCGGCTATCAGATGGAAAGTATTTATCTTGTTCCTTGCAATGCGTAAATCGCGGGCTTGTTGATTATTTTCCATACAGAAAGCAGGGTAACCGAGGCGGTCAGGCCGATAATAAGCAGTGGTGGCAGCAGCCAGCCCCAGAGGCTGGTTTCAATGCTGAACTCGCTTTGCTCAAGCCAAAGTGCCAGTGGGACCAATACCAAAGTCGTTACAGCGATACCGATAACTACGGGAATCAGGCTATCGATCAGGGTGTGATAGAAAATCGTCGCTGGGCGGGCGCCGATTGCCATGCGCACGCCAAGCTCAGTGCGCCGCAGTTGTACACTGTAACTGAGCACTCCAAAGATACCGATGGCAGCGAGGCTGAGTGCCAGTAATGTTAGGGCGGTGGTTACCCAAACTGAGACTCGGTCATTGCTTAGGAGTAGGTCTCGCGCCTGCTCCAGGGAGAATAGCTCGGAAACTTTGTACTGCCTGTTTACGTGGGCAAATTCCCGATTGATTTCTGTGGTGCTGAGCGGTTGGTGAGGCTTATGTCTGAGTACGAGTAGGGGATAGCTCACGTTGATACCGCGCACAAATAAGCGGGCGGGTTCCTTTTTGCCTGGCAGGCTTGCGTCACGCACTACACCGACTACTTGATGGGGCAAATCACCTCGCCAGTAGTAGCGCTTGCCTAATACTTCTCCATCGGGTTCCAGCTGCTGGGCCAGGGTTTCGTTAACGAGCATCATGCGATTGTTATCGGAAAACTCAGCCGCATTGATATGGCGGCCAGCTACCAGTGGCATACGCAAAATGGAAAGGTAGTTTTCGTCGACTACTGTGGTCTTGGCCATCACCGGGTTTTGTCGGCTGGCATCATGACTCAGGGAGGTGGTCCAGAGTGGCCGGCTGATAGAGATAGGAGTGTTTAAGCTCAGGCTGGCATTTTGTACTTTAGGGTGCTCCAGCAACCTCTGCCTGATGGCCTTTAGGTAACTCTCCCGTTCGGTAGTGGGGGCGCTCCTAAGATTGCCGATATTCAGAGTCATCACTTGAACGTTGTCCAAGGGGAAGCCAAAGGGCTGGTTAATCAGTCGGTTAGCCTGCAGGAAAATCTGTAAGCTGGCGATGATAAGCAAACTGGTCATTGCCACTTGGCTGCTGATGAGGACTTTGCGGATCAGTGGTGAAATTTGTACACCGGAGCCTTTGCCGCTGCTCTGCAGCATTTGATTCAGTGCGCGGTAATTAACCTGTCGACTGACTATGGCGGAGAAGAACAGGGCGAGAAGTAAGGCGCACAACAGTGCGAAAACCAATGTCTGCCAGTTTAAGGTGAGCTCTTGAATGCGAGGAATTTGTTCCGCAGCCATCACCTTTAGTACTTCTGTCGATCCCAGGGCTAAAAGTAGAGAAAGTAATGCAGCCCCTAACATAAGTAGGCCGATTTCACATAGCAGGGCCAAAAAGATATGTTCTTTGTGTGCGCCCAACGCTACCTGTATCGCCATATTGCGTTGTTGTTTGGCTGCGCGAGAAAGAATCAGGTTGGTAACATTGGCGAAGGCAATTAACAGAAGCACCAGTGTACCGCCCATTACCATTAGGGTTCGCGTGGCGCTGTCGCCAAGTATTTTATTGGCGAAGGGGGTGAGTCGGTATTCAACGGACCTTTCTACCGAAGAGGATCTTCCCGCTAGGGCCGCTTGATACTGGGCATCCATTAATGTGCTCAATTCATGCCCCGCACTGGCGGGGTCAATGCCCGGCTTCAGCTTTCCTGTGAGCATGCGAAAAGGCAGGAAGCCTCTCCAATTATTTCTGCGCTCTACTTGTGTATCGTTAAAGTCCCAGGGCAGCCAGACTGCTGTTTGTCGGCCCTGTTTATAGATCTGAGGCTCAATGAAGTCTTTGGCAGTGACGCCGACAATACGAAAGTCCACCTCCCCAAATTGCAGGCTTTGCTCCAAGACATTTGGGCTGCGCCGGAACATCTGCTCCCAGGTTTGATAGCTGATAACCGCCACAGGGACTCGGCTGTCGAGCCCTTCATCGGCACTGAATTGTCTGCCCAGGGCCAGGGGTGCTCCAGCCAGCTGGAGATATTCTGGAGAGACATAGGAAACATTAACCCGTGGTGATCCGGATAAATTGCGGACCACATCTTCCCAGAAGTACACCAGGGCGCTGGACTCGAAGAAACTGTCGTTTTTATAGATTTCAACCAGGGCGGGGTATTGGCTGTTGTTTTCCAGCCGCAGCTGCTTGTTCTGGTAGAGATTACCATTCACGACATACAGCCGATCTTCGTCCGGGTAGGGTAGGGGTGCGGCTAGCAGTTGGTAGTTGAGATTAAACAGCGTTACCAGGGCGCCGAGGGTGATACCCAGGGTCAGAATAATAGTGGTGGCGTAGCTCCGCGCCCGGTTGAGGGACTGGAGGGCAATGGACAGGTCCTTTGTGGTGATCATAGGGCCATCTCATGGGGCTCTTTTATGGGCTGCGGCGTTGAGATTTTCCCATCCAGCAGATGCAATTGGCGGCTGGCCATGTCTGCATAACGAGGATCATGGGTCACCATGCACAGGGTGGTCCCTTCATTGTTGAGCTGCCGCAGCATTTCCATTACCGCATCGCCATTGTGGGAATCCAGATTGCCGGTGGGCTCGTCCACCAGTAGCAGGGATGGATTGCCAACAAGCGCGCGGGCTATGGCGATTCGCTGCTGTTGGCCACCCGATAACTGGTTAGGTTTGTGAGAGGCCCTGTGACCCATTCCTACCTTCTCCAGGCAATGTTTCACTTTTTTGTCGGCTTCAGACTTGGGAATGGGATTGCGGCGGTATCGCAGGGGCAGGGCGATATTGTCGTACACAGAGAGTTCGTCAATCAGGTTAAAGGACTGGAAGATAAAGCCTACTTTCTCGTTGCGAATAGTCGCCGCCTCACTTAGCGTCAATTGAGCGACTTCAGTGCCTTCAATCTGGTAGCTGCCACTGGTGGGGAGGTCCAGCAGGCCGAGAATCGAGAGAAGTGTGGATTTACCGCAACCCGAGGGGCCGCAGATAGAAACAAATTCCCCCGAGTAAATACTCAGGTCAACGCCCCGCAGGGCGTGAGTTTCCATTTCTTCGGTGCTGAACACCTTAGTGATCCCGGCCATATGAAGGATTGGCTTGGACATAGCGAACTCCCTGTTCTCGCTTTGGGTTTCAGGCTTTAGTCAACAATCTGGATATACTCAGCTTCATTAAAATTGGCCATATCCGAGAGGATGATACGGTCCGCTTCATTGACGCCTTGGGTGATCTGGATATATCGGCCCGACTCCTCGCCGAAGCTGATGGGCTGGAGTGCCGCTTCCTCCCCGTTTTCGTTAATCAGGAAGAGGTTGGTCTCACTGTGCCTCTGTACATTGATAGGTCTCTCGACGAACAGTGTATCTTCCATAGTGGCGGTGAAGATCCGGGCATCGACGTTGAGTTGTGGCCTGGCAGACTCTGGGGCGCCTGCGCTAAAAGCAATTTCCACTTCAATATTGCCGTCCCGAACCTCAGGAGTAATACGGGTAACCACACCTTCGATTTTTTCCCTGCGGGTATCAATTTCAGCGGGCTGGCCAACCTCCAGTTGTTCTGCTTTGGATTGTGGGACTTGAACCAAGGCGAGTAGATCTGTCTCGCTGCCGATCAGAGCCAGTTCCTGGCCGGGGTCGACTCCTTGCCCTAGCTCTACTGGTAGTCGTTGTAGTATGCCGTCCAGGCCGGCGCGTACTGTGAGGCGATCTGTCCGCTGTTGGATGCTCTGCAGTTGGGTCTGGGCTTGGTTGATTTGCTCGCGCTGGATTAACTCTGATTCGACGGCGACTTTGCGCAGGTGGTTGATACGCTGTTTTTGCAGGTCCACACGTTTTTTCATCTGCTCTTGGCGTAAGACGGTGGTTTGGTAGGTGAGCTGGGAAACCACTCCACTTTTTACCAGTTCGTCCTCAGCTTCGCGGCGCAACTTGATCACTTGGTAATTGGAATTCAGTTCCGCGAGTATGGCTTCCTCCGCGAGCACATCGCGCTGGTTGTTCAGAACAAGCCGGCGCAGATTAGCTTCCTCTTGTTCTAGGGAGGTTTCGGCTGCATCCAGATCGCGCATTAACTCTGGATTGCTCAGTTGCATAATGACGCTATCACTTTGTACTTCTGCACCGGGACGCAACATGATTTTTTCAACATTCGCTGCGGTTAGGGCGGTAATTAAAGTCTGCTTGTCTGAACGCAGCCTACCGTAGCCATCTACCACAACCTGCAGGTCTCCCCGTTGGACGGTACCTAGCATCAGCTGTTCCCGCTCAACTTTGTAGGCGCTGTCAGGAAGTAACAGGAGGGTGCTGGTAAATGCCACAAAAGCTAGAGCAGCACCACCCAGCATTAAAGGGTGCTTAATCAGGGGGCGTTTCTTAGGTTTAATAATATCCATATTGCGGCATTTCCTTGGTTAAGCAATCGTTACACGCTTTTCTGCTGTGAGACCTTGATGCGGAGGCGAGTTAGAGGTGGAAAATCATAACTATTTAAAACGGGTGTATTCCCGTTGGAGCTCCGAGGGAGGGCGGATTTTTATCTTGTAATTAGTACTGTCGAGCATATTTTTGTGATCAAAACTCAGGGCTGTATAAGGGTTTTAGGTGAGGCTGAAAATGCAGGAAAATTGGCACAAGAACCAGTTGCTTGCGGTGAATGGTGGGGAAATACAGGACGGTTTGAATATTGTGAGGCGTGCAGCCACTTGAGAAGTTTAACGATTACCCAATGAATTTTGAGGATCAATTCATAAGTAAAATTGTGGAGATGTAGTGGGAATAAAGGTGTCGTGGCTTAGTGAATCCGGTAGATTTTCTAAACCACTACACCTTTAACAAAATATGTTTGCAAAACGAGAGGCTAGATAAGCCTTAGTGCAAATTACAAACCCAGGGTTATCCCAGAGCTTTGACCAATAGCGCCTGTTGAAGCTGATCGTCATCAACCCCCTCTGGTCGGGGTATTTGCACGATATGCCCGGATCCTGGAGCTATATCTATCGCTTTGCCTTCCGTATTCTCCATTTGCTCCAAGGGGAAGAACAAGCTACCGCTGGGAGTCATTAACTCCAATTGATCACCGCGTTCAAAACGATTTTTAACATCAATCGTCAAATACTCAGGACTGCCGTCAATAAGCTCGCCTACGAACTGTTGGCCCGGAGTTGATATCAATCCCTTTTCATATTGCTGGTATTCTGCTGGTGGATGGCGACGGTAGAAACCTTCCGTGTAGCCCCTGTTCGAGAGGGTTTCCAATTCGTCCATCATCTTCATGTCAAAATCTTTCCCTGCTGTAGCATCGTCTATGGCGCGACGATAGATCTGAGCAGTACGAGCCACATAGTAGTGGGACTTGGTGCGACCTTCGATTTTTAAAGAGTGAACCCCCATTTCCGTGAGGCGCTTGACATGCTGTACGGCCCGTAGATCTTTGGAGTTCATGATGTAGGTACCGTGCTCATCTTCGTAGGCCGGCATATATTCTCCAGGGCGACCTTCTTCCTGTAGTAAAAAGGCCTGGGAAGTATTGTCACTGGCGGAGGTGGGTTGCTTGGTGGGTTCCTGGATAGATTCCTGGTTTTGCACATGAATCAATTCGCCAACTTCATTCTCTTTGGCTTCATGAGCTTGGTATTGCCAGCGGCAGGAGTTGGTGCAGGCGCCCTGGTTGGCATCTCTATGGGTCATATAACCGGATAGCAAGCAGCGCCCGGAATAGGCGATACAGAGTGCACCGTGGACAAAGACTTCCAGCTCCATCTCAGGCACTTTCTGGCGAATTTCCTCAATCTCATCCAGGGACAGTTCTCGGGAAAGTATCACCCGAGATAACCCCTGGCGATGCCAGAACTTTACGGTCGCGTAGTTTACCGCATTGGCCTGTACGGATAGGTGGACTGGCAGATCAGGCCAACGCTCCCTTACCATCATTATCAGGCCTGGGTCGGACATAATCAGGGCGTCAGGTCCCATTTCAACAATTTCTTCCAGGTCCCGCAGGTAACTGCGAACTTTATCGTTGTGGGCGGCGATATTGGAAGCGATATAGAACTGTTTTCCTTGCTGGTGTGCTTCTTCTATACCTAGGCGCAGGGTTTCAATATTTTTAAATTCATTATTGCGCACACGCAAGCTGTAGCGGGGCTGGCCTGCATAAACGGCATCGGCACCATAGGCAAACGCATATCGCATATTTTTTAAAGTCCCTGCGGGGGACAGTAACTCAGGTTTGAACACGGAAAAACTCATAGTGGAATAGTCGGACGCGGCCGCATGTTAACGGTAATCAAGATTGCACTAATTGATATAAATCAATTAGTGCTGGGGTGGAAGTGATAAGCTGATTTGGAGAGGGCTATGCTTGTTTCTATAGCCGAATAATTGACATATAACCTCTATATATGCTGCTTACTTGTTAATCCTTTAGGACCTGTTGATAGCCTTGTGTATACACCCAGTCATTATTCTTGGCTGGTAAGTGGCATCCAAAACAGTTGTTAAGCCCGCTGCCCTTCCAGGTTTTGGTTTCACTTTTTGCTACCCCTGGCTTGAATAAAGCCCATCCCCAACCTTCTGCCCAGGCCTCATTCTTGGGAAATCTCCCTTCAGTGTCCTTTACCATCATAAAGGTGAACTGGAGATCAGTAGAGTAGTAAGCCAAGCCTGTGGTTAATGGTTCTGATTTGGTGCTGTTGACATCTTTTACCAGGACTGCGCCATCCGGGAATTTTCCATTTTTGCGAAAGGCTTTAACTGCTTTAGGTTGAGTGTAAACAATGTGAGTATCCCAGCCCTTGCCGCTGGATGACTTTACTTGGTAAGAACCGAGAAATGTCCATTCTTGGCGGTAATCCTTGGGTAATGTGATGTTTCCCTGTGCGTCAACGAAATGACTGAAAGTGGACTTTAGATTCTCTTGGGCTATGGCCTGTAGGCTAAACAGTATTCCCAGTGTTACAAAGCAGATTGTGCGCATAATGCCTCTTCCTATGTTGATTCCATGGAGGTGGGGACTAGGTCTAGCCCTCATTTTTTGGAAGTATAGGGAGGAGAGGGACGATCAACTGTCAGCTAGCTGACACTAAAGCCAAATTTAGCCTTGCGCTAAGCCTTCGAGGGCGCCTTTGTTTAGTAGGCAAATATGTTGGCGTGTGTAATCAATAATGCCTTTGTGTTTCCAGGTGCTAAGTAGTTGGCTAACGGTTTGTCTACTGCCGCCGGCCATAGCCGCTAGCTCAGATTGGGAAAGCTTTACATCTAATTCATGCCCGTGAGCGCAAGGTTGCCCCCGAAAATGAAAGAGTTGGGATAATAAACTTGCCAATCTAACAGCTAGGGGCGCGGTTATATGCTGAAATATACGCTGTTGTAATAAAGACTCCCTGTTGGCTAGATGCTCTATAAGGTCTTGCTGGGTTTGTGACAGTGAATGTAACAGGTCATTGAGGTTTTCTGGAAAAGCGACTTCTAGCTCACAACCTATTTTGGCAATTGCTTCTATTTCTTGTGAATTTCCGCCAAGACCTGGGCCAAACCAGGAGCCTGGCCCATACAGGTCTACAAGTCCCCGGTTGCCATTAAAGTCCACTTTATGGATAAGAACATAACCGGCATGTATAAAATAAATATTTCGGGAGGCCACTCCCTGACGAAATAACACTGTTTCTGTGGTACAGCATACTCTTTTTGTTTTAGTCGCTATTGTTTGCAATTTAGTATTTTCTTATTGGAGGTTGGAGTGTATAGACTAGTCACAAACCCTCTTACCTTTTCAATCTTGGTCGAATATTAGTGAAATTCACAGGATGACAATATACACAAAAAAGCAAGCCATCAATGTCGTAGCGCTCAAATCTTGTTATCCATTTACAAAGTGAAAGATACAGCTAAAAAATTACTAGGCTTATTTAATTTCTTCACAGTACCATCAGGCCTTCTGCTATGCGCACCGACTCAGACCAAACTGGCCATCTAATTTATGATCAGGTAATCCAGGATATTGCCGATTACGTTCTCAATTTTGAAGTTTATTCCAATGAGGCCTGGCAAACAGCGCGCTACTGCCTGATGGATTCCTTGGGCTGTGCTTTTCTTTCACTGCGTTTTCCCGAGTGTACGAAACTATTAGGCCCTCTAGTTGAGGGGACGGTGGTGCCCAATGGGGCTCGTGTGCCGGGTACCCAATTTTGCATGGATCCGGTTAAAGCTGCCTGGGATATAGGCTGTACTATCCGCTGGCTGGATTTCAATGATACTTGGCTGGCCGAAGAGTGGGGGCATCCATCTGACAATCTGGGCGCTATCTTGGCGGTGTGCGATTTCCTTTCTCAGAAGCGGCTGAGTGCAGGGGAAGAGCCCCTGACAATGGGAAAGGTGATGGAGGCGATGATCAAGGCTTATGAGATCCAAGGTGTACTGGCATTACAAAACAGCTTTAACCGCGTTGGCTTGGACCATGTATTGTTGGTTCGCGTGGCTTCTACAGCGATTGCTACTTGGTTGATGGGGGGAGGCAGGGAAGAATTACTGGCGGCGATTTCCCAGGCCTGGGTAGATGGTAGCGCCCTGCGTGCCTACAGGCACTTCCCCAATACGGGTTCGCGTAAATCTTGGGCGGCAGGAGATGCCACGGCAAGGGGAGTTCGCCTGGCGGATATGGCCATGCGTGGTGAGATGGGTATACCAACCGTACTTACGGCGAAGCAATGGGGCTTTTATGACGTGGCTTTCAGTAAAACCAATGCTGATCAGGCAATAAAACCGTTGGAGGAGCGGCAGTTCCGGTTTCCGCGTCGATTCGGCTCCTATGTAATGGAGAATATCCTTTTCAAGATTTCCTTCCCGGCAGAATTCCATGGCCAAACAGCCTGTGAAGCCGCGATAGTTTTACATCCATTGGTAAGGGGTAGGGTGCAAGACATAGAGAGAATTGTCGTGACTACTCACGAATCCGCAATACGAATTATTAGTAAAACCGGCCCCCTCTCCAATCCGGCGGACCGCGACCACTGCCTGCAATATATCGTGGCTGTGGCTCTTTTATTTGGGGATTTGCAGGCTAGTTTTTATGAGGATGAATTCCATCAGTCCCATCCGGAAATTGATGAGCTGCGCGGGAAAATTACCGTTGTTGAGGATGGCTGCTATTCGAAGGATTACCTTGATCCGGATAAGCGTTCAATTGCGAATGGTGTGCAGGTTTTTTTTAAGGGGGGCAAGGCAACGGAGAATGTAGTGGTGGAATACCCGCTTGGTCATCGTCGACGCCGTAAAGAGGGGATACCGCTTTTGTTGAAGAAATTCCATTCCAATCTGGCTGCACGTTTCCCTTCAGGCCAAGCAGAGAAAATATTAGCTTTATTTGCTGATCAACAACAGTTACAGGCAATGCCAGTACATCTTTTTATGGATAAGTTGGTTATTTAATAAGCTGCCGCATTGCGGCTTTGGAACTTCCAACAAAAAAGGCGACCATAGGTCGCCTAATTCAAGCTCTTAAATCATACGACGGTCAAACAGCTCTTCCCAATTCGGATGATCGTCGTTAAAAGCGTTCTTAGAACTTGTATTCAGCACCGATACCGGCATAGCTGCGGTCGTAATCGCCATCAGCTGTTTCGTCGGTGTAGAAGCCGAATACTTTAGCGGCGCTGTTGAACTTGTAGTCAACACCGAGGCTGTAAGTTTCGCCGTCTTCTTTCTTAATATCAGACTGACCGTACTGTGCTTTCAGGGTCCACTGCTCGATTTTGTAAGCTACAGAGCTCATCCAGCCGTCAGCGTTTTCACCGTCAGCGTTTTCCTGGTCTTCAAACAGGGCACCAACCTGTACAGGGCCGATGTTGTACTGGGCTACAAAGCGCTGAACGTCAACGTCCTGGCCTTCAACGTCTTGGTCGAAAGCGTAGGCCATGTAAACGCCGTTGTTATCGTAAGCAATAGCAGTGGAGATGCCGTTATTGCGCTTGATTTCTTTGCCTAAGATGTCACTGCCATCATCATTTTGGCCAATGATCTCGTAACCAATTACCTCATCTTTATTGCTGATATAAGCAGCAGAAGCTTTGAAGCCCGCGAAAGACGGGGTAGTGTACTGCAGAGCGTCTTCTTCGCGGTTGTCGCTGCTGGTGATCAGGCTTTTAATATCGCCTTCCAGGTCGTTGAACAGGTCAACTTTCTTCTGGGCAACTTTCAACGGGGTGTCGAACTTACCCGCGATTACCTGACCGAAGCCGCCTTCCAGTCCAGCGTAGATGTTGCGTTGAGAGAAAGTGTCATCAGCGTCGCCGTCCATATCTACTTCGTATTCCATACGGTAGATACCCTTGATGCCGTCGGTCAGGGCGATCTCACCCTTAACGCCCAGGCGGGAAGCGTTGCTTTGAACATCGGTTACAGAGCCGTCACCTTCGTCAGCAGACTGGAAGGTAACATTGGCTTTGCCGTAAAAGTCGAGGACATCGCCTTCTTCTTGGGCGTTGGCCAGAGTCGGGATCATGGCAACAATGGCCAGAGAGAGAGCGGTCTTATTCATAGTCGTCTCGCACAGTTTATGGTTGTGGGTTGAGGGGAAGCCTTCCGTTCAGTCTGTTGGTTGCCCCTCGATTTGGTGCGGATTCTGCGACCTGAATATTACAAACATGTTAAACATGGCATTTTTCTTAAAAAAATATGACCAGCGGGTGCCATGTATAGCAGTTAAGGCAGTCACTATGCGGCATGGCGCGCCGGTTATAGTCATCTTTTGGTTCTATGGTGCCTGTTTTGTGTGCGGTGTCAAATTTTCTGATCTATTGCTATCACGGGGCTTCGGACAAGGATGAGAACCATAAATCCTGTACAAAAAAAGTGCAGGCTGGATGTGGATTGGGACCCTAAGACTACTCTGTGGCTATGGAGCCCTACGCTGGCCCTTTGGGTCTTCTCTCTATCAGTTGCTGCCATTGGTTTGTTGCCGTCTCTACCAGAAATAGGGGGAGTACTGTGGCTATATATTATTGCCTTCCTATTGTTGGTTTCCCTCCCTCAAACACGCGCTCTCTGCCTATTACTTGTCATCTCGTTGCTCGGTGCTCTCTGGGCTTTATCGAGCAATAAAGCCGCGCTTGAGCAGCGTTTATCTGAATCGGCTCATGGCATTGATCAACGCCTAAGGGTTGAGGTTGTATCCCTCCCCGAGGTCAGGAGTAATCCAGCGTTACAGAGGGGTGCTACCCGGGATATACGCTTCCAGGCGAGAATACTGGAGCCGGGGCCGGGGGAAGTTCATTCAGGTAGCCTTCTTTATCTCACCTGGTACCGCGCAGATGTTGAGGTGCAAAGGCTGCTGCGAGGTAATAGCCACTGGGATTTACCGGTGCGGTTAAAGCGTCCACGCGGTAGTGTAAATCCCCATACCTTTGACTATGAGGGCTGGCTCTTACGGCGGGGTGTTTATGCAACGGGGTATGTGCGCCCGCAAAATGGTGACCCACAGTGGTTGAGCCAGGGCATGGGGCTATCCGCCCTGCGAGATGCTTTTAGGCAGAAGCTTCAAAGGCTACCGATAAACCAAAGCGCCCTGGTTACAGCACTGTTACTAGGGGATCGCAGCGGCCTTTCCCGTGCCGACAGTGACCTGTTAAAGCAGACAGGGACGGCACACCTTTTGGCAATATCGGGCCTGCATGTGGGCATGGTGGCTGGGTTTTTACTGCTGTTGGGGCAGGTATTGGCGAGGGCTCTCGGGGTATTGATGGGGACCTGTCCCAGGTGGATTCCGATGTTGTTGGCGCTTATTGGCACTCTAACCTATACCTTGTTGGCTGGCGCTCCTCTCTCCGCCCAAAGGGCCCTGGTGATGACCTGGGTATTGCTGCTGGCTTGGCATTGGCGGCGACGGGTAGGCGCTGGCTTGGCTTTTTCTCTCGCTTTGGCATTAGTGCTAATTATCCAGCCATTGGCTTTCTTCGGAGCCGGGTTTTGGCTGTCATTCGCCGCTGTGGGTGCGCTTCTCTTGGGGTTTTCTGGGCGTAGCTCTGTTAGGCAAGAGAGGACAACGGAGAACGGTGTGGAGGGAAGTGAGGCGAGTGCTCATGTGGGGATGAAAAGGCACGTGGAAGCTTGGTTTTTACGCTGGTTCTCCACCTTTGTACAATTATTGCGCAGCCAATGGCTGGTGGCGCTGGGTTTGATTTTACCCTCGGTAGTGTATTTTTCTGGGTACAGCTCTGGCGGGATGCTGCTGAACCTGATGGCAATTCCCTGGCTTGGTTTGATAATACTGCCGGCCTTGATGCTTGGCACCTTACTGTTAGGGACTGGCCTTGGAATCTGGTGCTTTAAATTTGCCGACTGGCAACTGACTCTTCTCATGGAAATGCTGAAGTATGCCCGGGATTTTGTTCCTACCTGGCAGCCTTTGATAACGCCTCAAAGCACAACCCTGCTTGTCTTATCTGCACTGGGCGCCCTGTTATTAATCTTACCCAGGGGTGTGCCGGGACGATATCTGGGCTGCTTGTTTCTGCTTCCTTTGCTCCAATCTATGCTGCCTGTTTCGACACCAGGTCGTCAGGGGCTTACTTTCACCGCTTTGGATGTTGGCCAGGGTCTGGCTCTCTCGGTCCGCTCCCAAGAAGCGCGCCTTGTCTTTGACACCGGACCTCTCTCGCCATCGGGTTGGAGTGCTGGAGGGGCCATTGTTGCTCCTTATTTGAGTGGAGTCGGGGTGAGAGAACTCGATGTGTTGGTTGTCAGCCATGGTGACAGGGATCATGCGGGTGGGGTGGCGGCGCTATTGCAGTCACTGCCCGTCAATAATTTCTATGCTCCAGGGCAACTGGGAAAAAAACTGGTGGGGGATTTTGATATTCGAGCAGACTCCTGTGTCGCGGGTGAAAGGCTTTATTTCGGTGAGCTCTCTGTACGTTGGTTATGGCCACTGCAAAGAAAAATTGATGGAGAGGAAAATGATCAAAGTTGTGTGGCTCTAATTGAATGGCAACAAGTGCGTATTTTACTTACTGGTGATATTACAAGCTCGGTAGAACGCCGTCTTGTGGAGCTTTATCCAATGGAGAAGCCAGTAGATTTATTGGTGGCGCCTCATCATGGTTCTAAGACTTCTTCATCCCAGACTTTACTGAGCTGGGCAAGGCCTGAGCGAGTGATATTCAGCGCAGGCTATCGTCATCATTTTGGCCATCCCCATGCGAATGTAGTCGCACGTTATCGTGCGATGGATACACAAGCTTTTAATACAGCACAAAGTGGAGCTGTCGAGCTTTCTTGGAAAAGAGGCACCTCGGAGCCTGTGATCAGCTGGGGTCGTTCAGCGCCACGGTTTTGGTATGCGGATCACAATGGCGAGGCTGAGCCGAGTGGAAGACTTAGCCGCCGAGAGCAGCTGTGATAAAGTGCGACTCCTGCGTCTAAGATGCAGAAGAAATTCCTGAAATCCCTCTCGCTGTTTAGGGCCAAGAAAAGTGTTTGAAATAATAAAATCTGGCGGCTGGTTGATGTTGCCGATCCTGTTGTGTTCCGTTGCTGTTATTGCTATCAGCATTGAGCGTTTTTGGACGCTGAATCCCCAGCGTATTGCACCGCGCACTTTACTTGGAGAAGTGTGGGGGTGGCTAAAAAGCAACCAGGTCAATAGTGAGAAACTTAAGGAGCTACGTGATTCCAGCCCACTCGGACGAATTTTTGCCGCAGGACTTTCCAATTCCCGCCACGGCCGTGAAGTAATGAGAGACAGTATTGAGGAAACTGCAAGCCAGGTAGTACACGAGCTGGAGCGTTTCCTCAATGCCCTCGGCACCATCGCCGCGATTGCGCCATTGATCGGTTTGCTTGGGACTGTCATCGGTATGATCCAGGTTTTCACGGCAATTATGCTGGAGGGCACCGGCAATGCGGGTATTTTGGCCGGTGGTATCAGCCAGGCTCTGATTACTACAGCGGCGGGTTTGACTGTGGCGATTCCAGCGCTAATGGCGCACAGATACTTCCAGCGCCGAGTGGATACTATTGTGGTAACCATGGAACAGGAAGCCGTGAAGCTGGTGGATGCCTTACACAGTGACCGCAAAATTGAAAAAGCGGCCTGAGTGAGGTAGCAATAGATGCAATTTCGCCGCCAAACCAAAGAGCAGGATGGGGTAAACCTTACGCCATTAATCGATGTGGTCTTTCTTCTGCTGATTTTCTTTATGGTGTCGACCACATTCACCAAAGAGAGCCATTTGAAGTTAAATTTGCCCGAGGCCGCTGGGCCTCAGGCAGAAGAGCAGCCTCGTTCTGTTGAAATTCTGATCAGTGCCGATGGTTCTTATTCGGTAAATGGCCAGGGGTTGATCAACAAAAAGTTGACCACTTTGAAATCTGCGCTGTCGGAAGTTTCTGCAGGCGAGTACAATCGCCCGCTTGTGATAACCGCCGACGCTACAGCTCACCATCAGGCTGTGGTGCGGGCAATGGATGCCGCTGGACAGCTAGGCTTTGTCAACCTAAGCATTACTACACGGCAACCAGAAGAGAACTAGCGCGCTGGGCTTTGCTTTAATGCCAGGGATGGACGATTAGCCTTGCGAGCGTACTCGCCCCACTGCCTAAGGGGTTGGGGCGAGTCCAGTCATTGGTCTGTATGAAGAAAGTAACCATGCCCCCCCGTAAACCACAGCACGGGGCGCACACCTATCGTCGTTTACTCGCGTACGCTCGGCCGCACCTAGCGATTTTTGCTGTTGCAGTGCTGGGATTTTTCCTGTTTTCCACCATGGGCGTCAGCTTAATTGCCGTTACGGAGCTGCTGTTAGATGCGGTGGGCGCTGGCATCCAAGAAAGCAGAGGTTTTCTCTCGAAATACGTAGCCTCCTATTATCCCGATGGGGTAATGCCACAGGAGACTGCGCGTTGGCTGGTACCTCTGGCCATGCTCATCATTATTCTGCTGCGTGCGATTGGTAACTTTGTTGGCAGTTATGGTCTCGCCTATGTGGGGCGCGCAATTATTCACCAGTTGCGCTCGCAGTTGTTTGAGAAGATTGGCCAGCTGCCTAGTGCCTATTTTGATCGTTACACGGGTGCCTACCTGATTTCCAAAGTCTCATACAATGTTGAGCAGGTTACCAATTCCATTACCAAGGCGGTTAAGGTTTTATTTCGCGAGACTTTTACTACCGTTGCGCTGCTGGCTTACTTGTTGTTGGTGAACTGGAAGCTGACATTGACCTTTTTCCTTTTTGCCCCCTTGATTGCTCTAATCGTGCGTACGGTGGGCAAACGATTCCGTAAACTGAGCCATCGCATCCAAAACTCCATGGGTGATGTCACTCATGTTACCCAGGAGGCGATTAATGGCTATCAAGTAGTACGGATGTATGGTGGCCAAGAATATGAGAATTCACGTTTTGAATCTGCCAGTGACAATAACCGCCGACAATTTATGAAGCTGGTGGTGGCCAACAATGCCAGCGTGTCGGTGATTCAGATTCTGGTTGGCCTATCTACTGCAACTATTGTGTGGTTTGCCCTGGCTCCGGGTATGGTGGAATCCATGACCGCGGGGGTCTTTGCCGCTTATATTGGTGCCGCAGCTTCTCTGGCCAAGCCTGTTCGCAGCCTTTCAGAAGTTTTTGCAGATATTCAGAAGGGAATTGCCGCCGCGGAAAGTATTTTCGAAGTAATGGATACCCCCAGTGAGCCAGAGGGCGGCCGCGAGGTGTTGCCCAAGCCGGTGTGTGGTGCGGTTACCTTTGAGTCTCTCGATTTTAGTTACGATGAGGCCGCTCCCCAGGTGCTGTCGAATATTAGCTTCTCGGTGGAACCGGGCGAAACAGTTGCGCTGGTAGGGGCGTCGGGTTCCGGTAAAACAACGCTTGCCAGTCTGCTGGCGCGTTTTTACGAGCCTACTGGCGGGCGCATCCTTCTTGATGGAGTCGATATTTCAACGGTTCCCCTACAAGATTTACGCCGACATATCAGCATGGTGTCCCAAAATATCGTCCTATTTAACGACAGCGTCTATCGCAACATCGCCTATGGCGATTTGGAAGGGGCACCGAAAGAGAATGTCTTGCGGGCTATCGAGTTGGCGCATGCGGCTAACTTTATTGAGGAGCTACCTCAAGGTTTGGAAACTGTATTGGGAGACAATGCCCAGATGCTTTCCGGTGGCCAAAGACAGCGATTGTCTATTGCGCGGGCGCTATTAAAAGATGCACCGGTATTGATTCTCGATGAGGCAACTTCAGCACTGGACAATGAATCAGAGCGCCATATCCAGTCGGCTCTGACAGAAGTTATGAAAAATCGCACCACCTTTGTGATAGCCCACCGTCTCAGTACGATTGAAAGTGCCGATCGAATCCTGGTTATGGAGAAAGGGCGTATCGTAGAGAGCGGCAAGCACAGCGAACTGCTCGCCCGCGGTGGGCGCTATGCCACATTATTACAACAGCAGACAATGGGTTAGGGCACTGGATGTCACTGGAAGACTGGTTCAACAAGCGCTGGTACAAGAAAGACGGTACAAGCCCTGCCTTATCTCTGCTTACGCCTTTGGAGTTGCTCTATAGCGGAGTGAGTAATCGGCGCAGGGTGATCAGTTCCCGCACCCCACCGGAACCACTATCGGTACCTGTTATTGTTGTAGGCAATATCACCGTCGGTGGTGCCGGTAAGACGCCATTGGTGGCAGAGTTGGCTCGCTGGCTAAAAGAGAGGGGTAAAAATCCCGGGATTGTTAGCCGTGGCTATGGCGGTCGTGCAGAGCAATATCCCTACCAGGTAACTGCTCAGTCTCACCCTCTGGAATCCGGTGATGAGCCGCTGATGTTGCATTTGATCACCGGGGTACCGGTGATGGTTTCCCCCAATCGCAGCGAAGCGGCGAGGGCGTTAGTTGATTACCACCAGTGTGATGTGATCCTCTCTGATGATGGTTTACAGCATTACAGCCTCTGGCGAAGCTTTGAAATCTGCGTGGTGGATGGCAGTCGCGGTCTCGGTAATGGGCATATGCTCCCTCGTGGCCCTTTGCGGGAACCCGTTAGTCGTTTACAGAGTGTCGATTTGGTGGTGAGTAATGGCGAGCCTGAAGCCAGTGTGAAACAGCAGTGCGGTGCGCTACTGGAATACCAGATGACTCTGGAGCCTGCCTGCTGGCACCAGTTTAACCTTGATCAGACCTCTACGCTGCGCCTGACCTCAGGCCCTGAGCCAGGCCCCTGCCATGGGGTGGCAGCGATAGGAAACCCCAAACGTTTTTTCCGCGCACTGCAACGTATGGGCTACAAGGTGATGGAGCAGCCCTTTGCGGATCATCACCAGTTCAGCCCCCAGGAGCTGCATTTCGATGGCGAGACACCAGTGATTATGACGATGAAAGACGCGGTGAAGTGTCGCGATTTCTGGGAGAGTCACTGGTGGGCGCTGGAAGTGCGTGCCAAGTTGCCAGATCTTTTTTATCAGAAGGTGCACCAGCACCTGCAACAGTTCTCCAAAGATGAAAAATAAACACTCATTTGATGTCATTATTCCCGCCCGCTTTGGCTCCAGTCGTTTACCGGGCAAGCCCTTGGCAGATATTGCCGGCAAACCCATGGTTCAGCATGTCTTTGAGAGGGCTTGCGAGAGTGATGCAGAGAGGGTCATCGTTGCCACCGACGATATGCGAGTAGCGGAGGCAGTTCGTGGCTTTGGCGGTGAGGTGTGTATGACCTCTGCTGATCACGCATCGGGCACTGACCGCCTACAGGAAGTCGCTGTTAACCTGGGTTTAGCCGATGACCGTATTCTGGTGAATGTACAGGGGGATGAACCCTTAATTCCCGCTCAGGTAATTAATCAGGTAGCCGCTAACCTTGCGGAAAATACCCGCGCCGGTGTGGCTACACTGTGCGAACCTATTCTTGCGGTGGAGGATTTCTGCAACCCTAATATTGTTAAGGTGGTTGCTGCACAATCCGGGTTAGCCCGCTATTTCTCCCGTGCGCCGATACCTTGGCCGCGCGATGCCTTTGCTGTGCACGCAAATGAGTTGCCGCAGGGGTTGGAACCGCGCCGTCATATCGGTATCTATGCTTATCGTGTAGCGCTGCTGCAAAGTTTTGTTACTTGGCCAGTGGCGCCGCTGGAGCAGTTTGAAGCCCTAGAGCAGCTGCGTTTTTTGTATCACGATGAGAATATTCATGTGGCTGTTGCCTGCGCGGAGGTGCCCGGTGGTGTAGACACCGAGCAGGATCTCCAGCGAATGCGTGAGCTTCTCGGTTAAAGTTACCTGCATGATAGAAACTGATATTGACCTGCAGCCCCACAACACCTTGGCAATTTCGGCTCGTAGCGCCCACTTTGCCAGGGTGCAAAACCTGGATCAGCTGCGAGAGGCATTGACCTTTGCCAGAACACAGAAACTACCAATCTTACCCTTGGGGGGTGGTAGCAATGTTGTGTTGACCGATGATTTCCCTGGTCTTGTTATCCAGGTCGACTTGCGAGGACTTTTAATAGAGCCCAATAGCCAGGGGCATACTATTGAAGCTGCGGCTGGGGAAAATTGGCACCAGCTGGTTATGGCTACTGTTACCAGTGGCATAGGTGGACTTGAAAATCTTGCACTGATTCCCGGTAAGATTGGTGCGGCACCGATCCAAAATATAGGTGCCTACGGTATCGAATTGTGTGATCGCTTTACAAGCTTGCAGGCCATGGAAGTGGCCACAGGTGAGCTGCACGACTTTACTAAAGACGATTGTGGTTTTGCCTATCGGGATAGTGTTTTTAAAGGGCGTCTGCGCGACCAGTATATTATTACCCAGGTGAATTTGCAGTTGCCACAAGACTGGCAGCCGCGCGTTGACTACCCGGCACTGCGCCAATATATTTCGCAGCACAATTGGGATGCAAACCACCCGACACCTACTCAGATTGCTCAAGCAGTTATTGATATCCGGAGTAACAAACTGCCTTTGCCTACTGAGATCCCCAATGCTGGGAGTTTTTTCAAAAACCCGGTGGTAGATACGGATCTCTATCAGAGTCTAAAAGCAGAGCATCCCGATCTAGTTGCTTTCGCGGCCGGCGAGGATTGGAAGCTTGCCGCTGGTTGGTTAATAGATCGCGCTGGCTGGCGTGGTTTACGGCGCAGTGCAGTTGGTGTCCATGAGCGCCAGGCACTGGTGCTGATTAATCCTGGTAGGGGAGCAGGCCGTGAATTAGTACAGCTTGCTCAGGATATTGCTGCCGATATACATTCAAAATTTGGTGTTTCCCTCGAGCCGGAGCCACGCTTTTACCCTTAAAACTCAGTAAATAAACTGCCTTTCGAGTATTCGCAAAGTGCGAGCCCCAAGTCCTGTCTGGTTTTGATGACAGGACTTTATACTGGTTTCTATAAAGAATTCTGCTATAGCTGTTAGAAATATAAAATCTATTGACTATTGCAAAGTACAAAAAATTTTTTTATTTCTTGAATTTTCGTTTCCTCAAGTCATGCGGCAAAGGCCGGCTTGAGTGCAGAATGATTAGCTGTTACGTTTCTAGGTTATAATTAATCGCTATATACAAGCCAAGATCCTGCGGCTAAACATCAGTTAAACAACATTTGAGACGGTTGTGGCGCTTTGCAGTAGCGTTTTTGTCTGGTATGTTGCGACTGGATTCTTGGGGAGGATCTGCGCGGAGTAGTTTCTCCGTGAGTAAAAAGAAGAACGCAGTTCAAGAGCACGCGCGAGGGGATTGTACGCCGCGTAGCCACTGCACTTATCCGTAGTTGGGGATAGCTTGATCAAAGTCTTAGTGGTGGATGATCACGACCTTGTGCGAATGGGGATTTCGCGCATGTTGAGTGACGTCGAGGATATTGAAGTTGTTGGCGATGCGAATTGTGGCGAAGAAGCGCTGGAATTCGTGCGTGAGACTGCGGTTGATGTCATCTTGATGGATGTAAAAATGCCAGGAATGGGTGGCTTGGAGGCGACCCGCAAGCTATTAAACCGCTGTCCTGAAGTCAAAGTAGTGGCTGTTAGCGCCCTGGATGACGACCTGTTTCCTGGCCGCCTAATGCAAGCCGGTGCTATGGGCTATGTGACCAAGGGGGCAGATCTTGAAGAGATGGTGCGTGCAATTCATACAGTAATGAATGGTGGAGTTTTTATCAGTAACTCCATGGCTACCAAAATGGCTCTGCGCAATGTCTCAGGTCAATCGGATAACCTTTCTCCCTTTGAAAAACTTTCTAAACGTGAGTTGCAAACTGCGGACATGATTGTGAATGGAGCCAAGGTTGCTGAGATTGCCAAGTCCCTTTCGGTCAGCCCTAAAACCGTAAATAGCTACCGTTATAGGATATTTGAAAAGCTGAATATTAACAGCGATGTGGAATTGACCTTGCTTGCCGTCAAGTACCAGATACTCGACCCCGAAGCAGCGCTCTAATATCCGTGTATTTACTGAAGCGGCAAGACCGGTTGTCAGATGTTCGATAGCAAGCGTTTTCTCTCTACAGTTACCCGTAAGCCTGGCGTCTATCAAATGTTCGATGCCAGTAACCATATACTTTATGTGGGTAAGGCGAAAAATTTACGCAATCGGCTTGCCAGTTATTTTCGCAGCTCTGGGCTCACAGCCAAGACCATGGCGCTGGTGCAGAAGATCGGCAACATCGAAGTAACTGTTACTCGTAGTGAAACCGAGGCATTAGTACTCGAACAGAGCCTGATTAAATCCCAGCGTCCGCCTTACAATGTGATGCTGAAAGATGATAAGGGCTATCCTTACATCTTTCTTTCCAGTGTTGACACTTTTCCCCGTATAGCACTCCATCGTGGAGCTAAGCGAAAGAAAGGCCGCTATTTTGGTCCTTTTCCCAACGCCTCTTCTGTACGTGATAGCCTGAATTTTTTGCAAAAGACCTTTCGTATTCGCTCCTGTGAAGACAGTGTGTTTCGCAATCGATCCAGGCCCTGCCTGCAATATCAGATTGAGCGCTGTACGGCACCCTGTGTAGACTTCATCAGTCCCGAGGAGTATCGCCAGGATGTACGCCACGCAGAAATGTTTCTCACTGGCAAGAGCGATAATATTATTCGTGAACTGGCCGATGAAATGGATGAAGCCTCAAGAGCGTTGGAGTTTGAAAAGGCCGCGCGCTTCAGGGATCAAATATCCGCACTACGGCGTCTTCAAGCGGATCAAGTGGCAGAGGGTGATACAGGGGATGTTGATGTCCATGGTGTTGCCACCGAGGGTGGTAGCTGCTGTGTGCATGTACTTTTTATCCGACAGGGGAGAATTCTTGGTAGTCGCAGCTTTTTTCCCAGTGAGCGTTTGGGCTTAAGCCACCCTGAATTACTTTCGGCCTTTGTGGCTCAATTTTATCTCGGTAGTCCAAGAGAAATTCCCCGTGAAATTCTAGCCTCGGAATCTATAGAAGATGTGGTTCCGCTGCAGCAGGCACTCGGTGCTCAGGCAGGGCGAGACATTTCAGTTACCCATAAACTGCGAGGCAAGCGCGCTACCTGGGTGGAAATGGCCCAGCAAGCGGCTCAGCAGAATTTAAGTAGCCGCACTGCAGCGCAGCAGAAGTTGTTTAGTCGTTTTGAGGCCCTTCAAGAAGTGCTTGGACTGGAACAGTTGCCTGAGCGGCTGGAATGTTTCGACATCAGCCACTCCTCGGGTGAGGCCACGGTTGCTTCTTGTGTGGTTTTTGATTCAGGCGGTCCAGTTAAGTCAGATTATCGTCTCTTTAATATTGATGGCATTCAGGCTGGTGATGATTACGCTGCAATGGGGCAGGCACTTAAGCGTCGCTATACGCGCCTATCAGGAGGTGAGGGTAAGTTCCCTAATATCCTGTTAATTGACGGTGGCAAGGGGCAGGTCAGTCAGGCGGTGGACACCCTCAATGGTCTGGGCGTTGTAGGTGTTCAGATAATCGGAGTGGCCAAGGGCACTACCCGTAAAGCAGGTTTTGAGACCTTACATATCGTTTCCAGTAATCAGGAACTGGTACTTTCGGCGGACTCCCCGGCATTGCACCTGATTCAACAGGTTAGAGATGAGGCCCATCGATTTGCAATTACCGGGCACCGCGCGCGGCGTGACAAAAAACGAAGGGAGTCCCCTCTGGAGGGTATTGCTGGCGTGGGCCCCGCACGTAGACGCGCGTTGCTTCGCCATTTTGGCGGTCTTCAGGAAATTAAGAAGGCTACAGTGACAGAAATTGCTAGTGTAGATGGCATCAGTCGCAAGCTTGCGCAGGATATATACTCGGCACTACATCACGAGTAAAAATGCAGGGCACAGGCGGCGGATTTTTTCTCCGGGTTTCTCATTGAGCGTTTCAATTTGTCCCACAGCTTGATAACGTACGCCCTCCGCAAGAACAGAGAAAAGTATGACACTCGCCAACCAACTTACACTGCTTCGCGTCGCACTGATACCTGTCCTGGTTTTGGTTTTCTATTTACCTTATAAATGGAGTTACATTGCTTCTGCAGTTATTTTTTCAGCTGCCGCAGTTACCGACTGGCTTGATGGCTACCTGGCAAGGAAACTTAATCAGAGCACTGCCTTTGGCGCCTTTCTTGACCCTGTTGCAGATAAGTTAATGGTAGCTACTGCGCTTGTATTGCTTGTGGGTCTGCACAAAAGTGCCTGGTTCACTGTGGCTGCAGCCATTATTATCTGCCGTGAGATCGCGGTCTCAGGTTTGCGCGAGTGGATGGCAGAACTGGGGCAGCGCAGTAGTGTTGCTGTGTCCTATGTCGGGAAGATAAAAACAACTGCACAAATGGCGGCAATCATAGTTCTTCTCGCTTTTGATGTCCGCGACTTTCCTGTAATGGAAACGCTGGGCTATCTACTGCTGTATATTGCCGCGGCTCTGACCCTTTGGACCATGGTGATGTACTTACGCGCAGCCTGGCCTGTATTGATGGCTGATAATCATAAGTCTCTGTGATCTAGATCCCTGTTATTGCCAATCTTGTTATTTTAGGTGCCCTTCTGCATCCTGTGGGGCACCTATCCCTCCACGACTTAAATTCTTTCCACTCTGGCAGAACCGCAGGGCCTCTGTAAGTCCTGGCCACTCATAAAAACTTTCTAGTTGTCGCCACTTATAGCGCTCCTATGACACCTTTCTTCTAGAGTGATGCATTGGGGTTGTAACACTGTTAATAAAAGTATTGCACTTCCAGTCACACTTACTGAGGGAGGATGGACGGTGACAGTGAGTCAAATCTTGATCGGGTTACTGGTGTTTCTGAGCTGGATGCCTGTGCAGGCACAGATAGTACATGACGCTGAATACTATGTGTTGAAAATGCAAAATGGTGAGCGTTGGCAGCAAGAAGACTCAGAAATAACCAGGCGTTTACAGGCCCTACGGGATAAATATGGGCAGCCCCCCAACATTGTTTTCCTTCTCTGGGATGACACCGCCTTTGGTGCTGTTGGATTTCCTGCATTACAAAAAAATTTCGGTTACTCAACACCCAACTTAAATAAGATGGCCGCAGAGGGTATCAACTTTACTCGCATGTACTCTGAACCTTCCTGTACTCCAACCCGCGCTGCTGTGCTTACCGGTCGCCATCCGGTGCGTTTTGGCATGGGGGCTGTGGGGATGCCCCATGAATTTTCTGGGCTTCGTGCTGAGGAAGTAACCATTGCGGAGGTGCTGTCCAGAGCCGGGTATGCCACTGGGTTCTTTGGGAAAGGCCACTTGGGAGATATTGAGGAGAGCTACTTGCACAACCAGGGGTTTGATGAGGCGTTATTTACCCCAATGAACCAGATAACCTCTCTCTTTAACCCTCAAGCTAATGCCGTAAATGCGGTGCTGGGTATGTTTCCTGAGATATACCCTCCCGACCCTTATCGCCTGGATAATCCCGGTTTGGTTCCCACCGGTTGGGTCATGAATATTGAAGGTGAAAAAGGACAGCCTGGTAGGGAGTGGTGCGGCACTTCCAATGAGTGTTTCAGCAAGTTCGACCCCGAGGCGGAGCGTCGTACCATAGCATTCATTCGTAAGAACGCCGAAGCCAACAAGCCTTTCTTTGTGGCCTACTGGCCTAATTTTTTGAATTTTATGGCTGCCTTTATGCCCAAGCCATCCGTTTCTGGTTTGATGGTGGCGGATTCATTTCCCGCAGTGGATGACTTCGCCGGCCAGTTAATGGCGGAGCTACAAGCGCTGGGTATCGCAGAAAACACTCTCTTTGTAGCCATGGCAGACAATGGTCCCATGGTGCACAGTCCCCCTGCGGGTTGGGGTATGCTCCCCATGTTATATCGGGGAGGCAAAGGGGATTTCACTGAAGGAGGGGTAAGAGTCCCAGCCTTTGCCTGGTGGCCAGGTATGGTTCAACCCGGCCAGGTAGTGGGAGATATTATTCATATCGCCGACCTGTACACCACATTTGCCAGGCTTGCTGGCGCCTCTGAGTATATTCCAACCGACAGAGTGGTGGATGGTTTGGATCAGACTGCACTGCTGCTAAATGGCGATACCCATAGTCGTCGGGATTATGTCTTTATCTATACCGGCAACCAACTAGGAGCTACGGTAAAAGGGCGCTATAAGCGTCACTGGATAGGCGCTGGTGAGGTTGCGTCTTCAGGGATGCCAGAGGCCTACTACGATCTTTACATGGACCCGCGTGAGGAATATCCGCAATTAGTGCCTTTGATATACACCCAAGGGCAGTTCAATCATATGGTTGCACGGCATCGGCTCTTTAAGAAAAAGTATCCTGATGTGCCAAGCGGAAAGGGTATCCCCTACACCGGGCTTGCCAATGCGCGCCCTGAGACCAAAGCCATTGGCCAACGAGTTCGAGCAGTCGTGGAAGAAATGCCATTTAGCATTGAGGAATACCTGGAGTTTCAAATCCCTGGGGCCGATAAGGTTGGGGATTGGGGGCATTAATCACCGGATTTTGATCTGGACAAACTGGTTCAATCATTCGAGAGGCAGGTTAAGGGTGCTTATTAATAGAAAAAAACTTTCAGCTTCTATTGTCGGTTTGCTGTCTGTCTGCCACGCCTCAATGCTTTGTGCGGATGACTCACCAAAAGGGAAGTTACAGCTTGAACTAGTAAATGATGCACTTTTCCAGACAGACAGAGACTATACAGGCGGTTTCTTTGTTCGTTGGAGCCCTATAGGAAAGCCCTACACCTTGAGGTTTGGTCAGGAGATTTATACTCCAGATCATCTTGGTAGATCTGAACCCATTAATGAAGAGCATCCCTATGCAGGTTGGAGCTATTTAGGCATAAGATACAAATATCAAATTTTAAATCAGTGGATGATTGATTTAACACTTGATGCCGGAACAGTCGGCTCTAGAGCGGGCGCTCGCCAAACACAGAAATTTATGCACTGGATTGTCTCGTCTTCTCCCCCCAAAGGATGGGATTCCCAGGTCTTCAATGAATGGGGGCTGATGCCTGAGCTTAAGTTAGATTATCACTTACTCCAGAATGTCATATGGGGCACAAGCTATCGACTAGTGCCTTACCTTCGTTGGAAAACAGGTAATATCGTCAGGGACTTTGGTGCAGGGGTGCGAGTTTTATTGGGAAGCTCTTTACCCGCCTTTAGTGCCGCGTCCTCCCTCCTTGAGGGTGGGCGTTACTGGTATTTACAGGCTGGGTTAGAGCATAGAACTGTTCAAAGGAATGTATTGATGGAGGGCAATTCAAAGACTAAGGGAGGAGTAAAAATCTTCAGCTATGGTGTCACCCCTGAGAAGGAGGTGACGTTTGCGAATATCGGCGCTTTCTTTGGTCGAAACTCTTACGAATTCGGCTTGAATATCAGGTATAACACAAAAATTTATGAGTCCCAGTCCCATCCTGACGAGGGGTTCCTCAGTCATAACAGTGCACCAATGGGTAACTTTGTAATGTCCCTGATCCTTACCAAGCAAATTTAGCGGGTGAGTATTGAGGAGGGCAAGCAGGCGGCCCTCCACAGACCGACAAGTAGTAAATCAAGCGAAAGAGTTACCGATATTGGTTCAAGTGAATGACCCCACTTCTATTCACCTTAATTGAGGGAAGTAGTGATTTACGCAAGCCTATTTTTGCTTCTAGTTCATAGGGTATTGAGTGCTGATTTAAGTTAATGAGGTTTACAGCGGCAAAGATTGAGCCGACTATGCTAGCTGTTGCATCCACAGCGATATCATCCTGGCCGTAGGGGGCGATGGGCATCAGGTTATTTGAGGTTCCCATCAAAACCTTATGCCCACCTAGCCGCAGAGTGTAGAAAAGACCGGAGAGTGCCAATTCACTATTGTTTGGGTTGAAAACACGAAGGTGAATTCGAAATCTGAGATTATTGCCATCTCTTGCAGGAAGAGGTTCCACGGCGACCACTTCTACTTCAGGTTTTTGGAAGCTCGGTGAAAGTGCCGCACAGCCACTAAATAGTACTGTAATCAACAATATTAGAATAAATCGATAATAATTTGTCACTATGATTCCTTGGTTTTCCTAAATATTGACCTGGACACCAGATTAAGGTGATGTTGTGTGTGTATTTTGAGCGTATTGACTTTTAATTGATCGTTGAGTGTTTCCAAACCTAGCTGGCTCCTGACATGCCGCAACGTCTCAGGTTATAACCCCAATCGTGTACAAGACTACTGGCATCAGGAAATCATAATGAAGACTTGGCTTATAAGTTTGACAGCAGTGGCATTAATATTGTTCGCGAGCTGGAAATGGCTTTTGCTGCCAGGAATTGAGCGAAGTTTAAACAAGATTAGTGTTGGTGAGCCCCCTAAAATTCCCGAACAAGCTGAAGCTTTGCATAGATCACTCATTGTTGGTGATTTGCATGCAGATAGCTTCCTCTGGTCTCGTGATTTGTCAAAGGAGGTAAACTATGGCCATCTGGATCTACCCAGGGCACGGCGTGGTAATTTGGGAATGCAGGTTTTTACCTCTGTCACTAAGTCTCCCCGGGGCATGAACTTAAATGAAAACTCTGCTAGTGCTGGTGACAATATAACCTTACTGGCAATTGCTCAAGGTTGGCCGCCGCGAACATGGAATAGCTTGTTGGAGCGGGCACTTTTTCACTCTGAAAGGGCTACTAAGCTACAGGAATCTTCTCCCGAGAAATTTCGCATTGTGCGTAATGCGAAAGATCTGAGGCAAATCCTCCAGGCCCGGCAACAAGGCGCTAGCACCCTCGCAGCAATTCTTGGTATTGAAGGGGCCCACCCATTAGAGGGTGAGTTATCCAATATTGACCGCCTTTATGAGGCCGGTTTTCGAGTGATGGGATTACAGCACTTTTTTGACAATGAACTGGGTGGATCTTTGCATGGGCAAAGTGGGGCTGGTTTAACAGAGTTTGGTCGGTCAGCTGTGCAGGAGATGGATAAACGTTCAATTGTTATCGACGTAGCCCACTCCTCAGAGCCTGTTGTGAGGGATGTGTTGGCTCTGACCAAAAGGCCTGTAATTATTTCTCATACTGGCCTGAAAGGTATGTGTGATTCGCCGCGGAATATTAGCGATGACCTAATGAAGGAGATTGCCGATCAAGGGGGCTTGATCGGCATTGGATTTTGGGAAGAAGCGGTATGTGATAATAGCCCTCACAATATTGTTAAAACAATCCGCTATGCCATAGATCTATTAGGGGTTGATCATGTTGCCCTTGGTTCAGATTATGATGGCACTGTTGAAGTTTCTTTTGATGCTGGTGATTTGGGGATTTTGACCGCAGAAATGCTAAGTCAAGGGTTCACTGAAGAGGAAATTCGAAAGGTCATGGGTGAAAATATGCGAGACTTTTTCCTGAAGAACTTACCCCAAGGGGATTGAAATTTACTTTCTGAGGTTATTCGAGAGAGAGTTGTCATTCCAACCTGTAAGAACTGGATCAGAGTTATTGGGATGTATTCGGGAGATGGTGATTCTTGAAGGGCATGTGAATCACTATCCATTTGTTCGGAGCCTGACAATCTCCTAACAATTTAACTTCAACTAGATATTAATCCAGACATCTAGAAATATCTGATCTCGCATAACATTGTAACATCAAGGGTAAATAGGGTTGCTTTGACTTGTTGACTACTATGAGCTCCGAAGTAGTTGCAGTGAATAAAATGACAAGGACTAATGATATATTCGAGTTATGTAGTATGTTTGTGCTGGGTAAATTGAGACGCTTTCTCTTTGTACGCCCCTCTTTCAAGGGGCGTGCGGTAGAGAAAATTAGCAGCAACTCCCATTGGCGCAAGAGTTATCTAGATTGTGGGTGCTTGCCTTGTTACCTCCAAGAAAAGTATTTTCTGATAGGTAGAAATCTGTAAAGAGCTTTTCGAAATCTTCAGGTACTGATTTTTCTGGCAATCCAGTATTCAGAATGGCAGTTTGCCATGCCTTTACTTTTGGGTAGTCGACAATGAAGTCGTACCCGGAACGTGCTTTGATAATGGCAGCTCGGTGAAGAAGTGGTAGCCAGGCAATATCGACATTACTTAGCGTCGCGCCTTTAAAATATGGCCCCTGTCCTAAAGCCTTTTCAGCTCGCTCAAAAACTTTGCTCAGTTTTTCGCTGCGCTCAGCCAGTGTTTGCTCATCTTTACTACGCTGAGCAGAGCACTGTAGCAAATAGTTCTTTGCTGCCTGGTAACTCCAGGCTCGGTCGCGCGCACGTTGTTCTGGAGTGAGCTCTGACTCTAGAGGTGGGGCTATTTCATTTAAGTACTCAACAATCGCATCGGACTCAAAGAGGGCCTCCCCAGAATCGGTGATCAGAACTGGTACCTGGCCAGTGGGCGAGATATCCAGGAACCACTGAGGTTTATCATTCAAGCTAATGTATTCAATTTCATAGGGAATCTCTTTTGCTTCAAGAAGGGCGGTTACTCGCTGAACAAAAGGGCATATTTTAAAGCTGACAACCTTGATCATAATTCGTCCTCGTCATTGGTTTGTATTTATATGACGGAGGCTTTTTGAAAAAGACGAAACTATTTAACAATTTTTATGGTGTTTTGATTTCGGCACATAATCGATCACTGTTCCATGGCTGTCGTGAGTGAAATGGCAGCAGTCCTCAAATAGTTTGCGCAGTTGGCTTCTACCTTTTTGTACTCTGGATTTTAAGGTGGAGTAGGGGATTTTATGCTCTGTCGCATAAGATTTTTGTGACTGACCTTCCAGTTCAATAGCCTTTAGTAGAGCAGCTGACTCCTGGGGGAGCGCGTTAACAAAAGGCTCTATACAGGCTGATAACCTACGCTGCGTTTCTGAATCCTCTTCAGGTAACAACAAGTTGTCTTCGAGTTCTACTTCCTTGAGCCTTCCATTTTCACGGTAGAAATCAATAACTGTCCTGTTGGCTATCTGAAATAGCCAAGATTTGATACTTTTTTGATCCCTTACTGTATGGAGATTCCTGTGAATCTTTATCAGGATCTCTTGGAGCAGATCATCAACTGCATCGGCAGATGAAACCTTTGAGCTGAGAAAAGCTCGCAGGGCTGAACGATATTCTTTCCAAACAGAATCAATAGTCATATTTTTTATCGCTCTTGCGTTATGCATTTTTTTGACCAGCTGGTTTCAGCCACTTGTTCGAAATTAGATGATAAGAACCCTTTCGCTTTCATCTAAGTTTAGCGGCGGTGCAAGACACTAATCAAATCCAGTAGATAAGAGTCGGTTAGAGGGTAGGGCCAGGTGTGTAGAGAAATCACTAGAGGAAGGTGGAGTAACTGGATACTTCTCGGGGGTTGAGCTTTGTCTAGAAGTTGCCTTTTTTAATAGTCGCTAATGACACATACTTAACCGTTGATGATTAAAGCCCCGACCAGTGTGAGGAGGCTACCTGGGGCGCAGCCGAACCTTTTCACTGACCGGTAACTGCGACGCCCCAAACTCTGGTCAGACAGCTTCTAATGCTCTTCCGGCAAGAGTGATACGGTGCATTAGGCGGAACTGTCCCTGATAATCATTTTCGGCAGAATGCCAGGTAGAGCGGTTATCCCAAAATGCGACTGAGCCCGGCTCCCAATTGAAGCGGCATGTATAGCCATTAGTGAGCACGTGGGCAAATAGGAAGTTCAATAGAGGTCTACTTTCCTCAGGTGTCCATCCCTCAAAGCGCAGTGTGAACCCTGGATTTACATAGAGAATCTTGCGCCCGTTATCGGGGTGCTGGATTACCACCGGATGAATCGCTTCTCCAACTTCGTTGACGCCCCCTAGTTGTGATGACAAATCTGTTGATTGGTAGTAACCATCCTCACCATATACGTGGACATTGGAATGTACGGCCCTAAGTGTTTCCAGTGTTTGCTTTAGCCCATTGGAAAGACTTTCGTACGCCTTTTGTAGGTTGGCGAAGTGGGTATCGCCTCCGGATTTGGGTAATTCTCTGGCAACCAGAATCGAGCCGAGGGCTGGTTCCTGATCATAAGAATGATCAGTATGCCAGCCACCGCCTACATTGGTTTCCTGATCTTTCTCCTTGCGTACTTCAGCGATGCCTGGATATTCCTGAGTGTGGGTAAAAAACTTATTGATGACAATTTCGCCCCAGCGGCGGGCGAAGGTCAGGTGCTCCTCAGGGGATAGAGACTGGTTGCGAAAAAATAGCACGCCATGATCAGCGAAAGCTTGGCGTAGGTCGCTTAGCTCGGTACTAGATAAATTAGCTAGCTGTATGCCTTCCACGAGCGCACCACAGCCTGTTGAGAACTGAGAGATATGCATGATAGGTGTCGCATCAAATGAATGTCATCGCATAATAAGATATTCGTAAAGAGGTTCAACCTTTTGTAATTCACTTTTCCCATTGAGTTTGGCTCTATCAAAATAAAAGGAAATAAAATTAATGAGTTACAAAAATTGATATATTTTGCGTCATATTTCTATAGATCTATAGCAACTATCTCATAACGCAACTTTGATGCTAAGCAAAAAAATCTCAATATTTAATAACTTGATGTACTTCCTGAGTTCCGTGCTGGTTGCACATTCATCTGGTGCGACCTTCTCTAGAAATTACTCTGAATGGCGATATCTCCCGCAGAGTAATGGCTATCCTGCGGGTATTAGGTGCCAAAGTGGAGGTTTACAGCCTTACATGTATTCCTACATGCCTTACCCTGTGAGCCCAATTACTACAGTCGCAGCGCCGTAGTGCAGACCCCATACTCCACCGGTGCCACGGGGGTGATCGTGCGGCTGGTAAGAGAAACCATTGCGGATTGATAGCCTCCCGGCTGCCGCTTTATGAAAACGGCAGCCGGGCTAGGCGTAATAATCCCCCGTGCCCTCAGTCAGGGAAATGGGGCAGGGAAGGGGAAACCATGTAGACGATGGACCGGATCAATAAAAAGCTTGGTCACGGGACGCTGTTTCTAGTAGCCGAGGGTATCTAGAAAAAGTGGAAGATACGTCAGGTGTTTACATCGCCTGCCTATACGACTCTATGGGGAGATTTGCAGAGGGAAGTAACTTAAGGGGTGGTATAGCATTAGCTTTATGGATAAGTGTTTCACTAGATATTGGCTTTGAATAGCGAAGATGAAAAGATATAACCACTGGTTGTACGTTTAGCTGCCGATATTTAAAACTACATTTTTGTGCGGCGAATATACAGAAAGTGAGTCCTCTTTTTCGCCGATAGTAACTTCAATCCAATGAAATCCAGAAGATTCAATATTGATTGAGTGCTTGACTTTTTTATTGTTGAGATTCACAAATCCAGAAAGGGTGCAAGGCCTATCGAAATACACCAGCATAAGGTAATTGCCGCTTTCAGAAAGTGCACTAGCCTCCACGTTCTGTTTTGTTTTGCTGAAATAACCGTAAATACTTATTCTCGCCAATTGTGTGTCAGCAGGCTTAATACTTAAATTAGAGTTTTCGTTTGGTTTAGCGAGTTTCGCTATGAAAGGCAAAAATTCATGTTTTTCTCGTTTCGTGGGCCAGGCTACGCTTTTTGAATCATCAATTTTTACAAACCACAGTGGACTGTTAAGAGGCTGCCCGAAAATAGCTCCAGGGATCACCCCGAATTCTATAGATAGCTCGTTTTCTAAATTTATTGCAGAAGATAGCTGAGGATGGACTTTTGTGTAAACTGAAATACCTTCTATTGCATGCAATGTGGCTGGATAGAAGAAAATGAAGATGAAAAATCTTAAAAATCGCACTTTATCTCCTTGCGTATAATGCCTCGTATAGGGGTGGAAAAATAAGCGCAGCGTTTTGGCTGTCCCAGCATCCATCGGGAGCGATTGTGGCGGTTTGTTAGGCGCTAGCAGCGACCTCGCTATAGACAATTTTTAATGAGTCTGGTGATATGAGGCTTGGAGCTCGGTGATTCTCTGAATCTGGGCTACTCATGCGAACACTAAAACCGTGCTGAGACAAAATGGCGAGTTCCCGGAGTGATTCAACTCGAATGTAGTCTTTTTTAAAGCGAGACATGCTAGCAACATATCTACCGCACTCATGTTTATGCGGTTCAAGTACCGTTCCAGCTTCATTACCTCTAGACACGATGTAATTGATTGTAACTACTTCTGACATCGATATTTCCTTATGGGCCCCTAACGTCTCTAGCAATGGCAAATTACGGAGCCAAAGGCAGAGTAATTTGTCCGTTTGTCTAAATCTATTAGGCCTCTCATAGTACGATCTCATTGGCATTGATTGCAGTTGCTCTTGCGCTATAGCTGGTAATATTCTCCCAAGTGCAGTTATGATGCTTGGATATCGTATTTGCAGGAATAATATCGTTATCTACAGTTGTGTGGCCATCCGCTATGACGGTGACAGTGTAGCCAAGCGATAGGGCACACCTTAACGTACTATCTACGCAAAACTCACTTTGCATGCCGCATATAATTAGCTCCTGAATATCTAATCTATCCAGGTGGCCTTTGAGATCGGTGTCCTTGAAAGAGTCTGAGGCCTGCTTTCTTACGTAAATATCTGAGTCTGAGTTCTCTAGCTCTTTTGGAAGTTGCCAGCTCTCTGTCTGATACCTCAAAGCATCTGACTCAGTATCATGCTGAATATAAATGACCGGGGCACCAGCCTGTCTTGCTCGCGACGCAACTAGATTGATGTTATCGATTACCCCAAGTGCATTATATGTAGCTCCTTTACCGTGACAAAGAGCGTTTTGAACATCGATAACTAAAAGGGCTTTGCTTTGGGACATTAAGAATCCATATGTTGTTGGTCTGACAGTTACATTGTGACCTTATCACAACGACTATTATTTCATTTGCAAATATACGTCAACTAGCTTCTTCCTGCAGCTAAATTAATAGGCTGCAGCTACTTGGTACTGTAGAGACAAGTGGAAAAGTAGCCATCATGACCGCTATCAACTTTTCTAGTTATCACACGGCTCATTGGTTAGAAGGGGGGACATTTGATTTTTAAGAGTCTCCCAGAAATAACAGCGCGATGATCGAGAATTCAATTGAGTATGATTATAAATGATCCGGCATCAGGTCAGCCCAGGTTGATTTCTGCTGGTAATTTAAGGGGGTAAAAAATGTTCAAGACTAATGGCTAACTCATCGATATGCACAGAATAAAATAGGCTGTTTTCTTAGGCTGCGATTTCCCAGAAAGCTAGTAACTAAGGGGCTTGAGGGCTTCTCTATTAACTACTGGTGCAGTACGTGAGCATCTCAGTAGGGTAATGTTGGGCAATGATGACCGCAAGCAGGCTAGGGCGATAAGCGCGTGGTGAGAAAATGCTATTGTAAGAGTTATTCTGGGTCGCCCGTGAATGACTTCTTCTGGCGATGGGAGGAAAGTGTCGACTGAGGTTTATTAAGCAAGAGTCAACTCAGATTCATGAATCTCTTAGGCTGAGCCCATCCCCCTATTGAAAATTTAGGCAATTACCTCTTTTCACTCTTAGTAAATCATGGGTGGAGAGACAGAGTCGCATTTATTTCTGCTGTATACAATGCTAAGAAGTAGCGTAGCTCCCCTATTTTTTCGGGAGCAAGAGATGTTGGCTGGCAAAAAGATGGCTGAAATCTATCAGGCAAATTATGGTAGTTTGAAAATCTGGCCCATGGTTTCTTAAAGCTTACTTCAGTCAAGTGCCTTACCACCTTGTGGGATCGACGAACCATTAACATAGGTGGTATTGATGTCTAGGGGCTCGGCTATTTTACAGCTGGGATTATAAGGGCGGGCTGAATTTAAATAGAGCCTAGATTCTCACAATAACCGACACACATGGCGATAGCGAAGGAGGCCAGCTGGTTGTAGGCTAGTAAGCTTCCACACAAACAAGCCAGGAACCTCATGGGAACCCGTACCAACCAGCTGACCTTGAAAGAACGATACCAGATTGAGGTCCTTAATGGGCAGAACTATTCAGCCCGAGCCATTGGACTACGCCTCAATAGATCCAATAAGACCATCTCTCGTGAGCTTGGTCGTTACAGCCCTTACTGTGCCGAGAGTGCCCACCGTCAGGCACTGCAACGACGGCACGGAGCTGTTAAACATACCAAGCTCGACTTTGCCATGCAGGTACAAATCGACCACCAGCTAAAAAATGCAAGTCCTGAACAAATCGCTGGGCGAATGCGGCTGGAACGGTGTACGAAAGCGGTTAGCTGTTCAACAATTTACCGCTGGATCCGTCGACTTAACTGGAGGTTACGTCTACCAAGGAAAGCCAAACCCTATCGTAAACGGGCAAGTTCTGAGGCAGGCGTAAAGCTTATTCCAGAGCGCATAGATATTGATCAAAGGCCTGCGATTGTCGATGAAAACACTGAGATTGGTCACTGGGAGGGCGATACAGTTTATGGTCAAGATGGCTATCTGGTGACACTGGTTGAACGAGTCTCCAAATTATTGCTCACTCGCAGAGTCCCAAATAAGAGCAAGAAAACAGTGGGGCGGGCAATAAAGCAGATGCTGAAGCCATATCAGGCCATCTGCAAAACCATCACCTTCGATAATGGCGGAGAATTCGCAGGTCATCAATCGATTGCGCAGAAGCTAGGATGCAGAATATATTTTGTGAAACCTTACCACTCCTGGGAGCGCGGGCTGAACGAAAACACTAATGGCCTTTTGAGGCGCTTCTTCCCAAAAGGAGTGGGAATTGGCAAGATACCCAAAAGCCGTATTGATGACGCAGTGTTTCGAATCAATACTCGACCTAGGAAAGTACTAAATTACTTGAGCCCGTTGGAATTTTTGGCGGGTAAACGTGTGTCACTTATGTTGGCAATCTAGGGAGTGATTAGGGGAGTAGGAGCACTTTTGAATCAAGAAAACGATTTCTACTCTCTCTGCCTTAAGTTTTGAGAAAGAGTTTAGAGGTTCTGAAGGGGTGCACAAAATTTGTGCCAAGAGATATTTCGTTTTTTGATTCTAACAAAATGTGTGGTGCCCGGGGCCGGACTTGAACCGGCACGGCCGTGAAGCCGGGAGATTTTAAGTCTCCTGTGTCTACCAATTCCACCACCCGGGCAGCTCCTTTGCGAGGCGGGAGTTTAGCACTTTTGCTCTTCCCTGGATCCTCACGTTCAATGCAGTTCACAGGATTCTGCAATGAAAAGGAAAAATGGAGGCTAGGGTCGGAATCGAACCGGCGTACACGGAGTTGCAGTCCGCTGCATGACCACTCTGCCACCTAGCCTTTGTTCCACATCGTGTGTGGATGAGAACGCTGCGAATTCTATCTGATAAATCTGAAAAATCCTAGCGTTTTCTTATACTTACGTGCCCTTGGCTGCGTAAGTGGGCGCTATTCTATGGACTATCAGAGATTAGTCAAGCGTTGTTTTCAACAAATTGTAAAACTTGAGGAAAAAAGTCTGGAAAGTTCACGGATGACCTTATGGCAATAGACTTAATAACTTTTAGTACGGTTGCCAATGAAGCTATTTCCATTTGTTCTTAATTTATTGGAAGGGTTGCTGGCAATCCATTGAGGGTGTTCGATACTGTCTTTATCTGGCTAACATGTCTCCCCCCAAACGTGTTATGCAATGCCGGTAGGGCACACCAGGATGGTATTTGCCCGTAGTGTAGCAAGGATGAAATCCTCCAAGTTTCACTCCTAATGGTCTTGGCCCTGACGCTCTCCCCCCCCGTCGTCAGGGCTTTTTTTTATCTGTTGTTTGATGTCCTTAGAATTATTCTCGGTGAGGTTTTCTAAGGCCAGTGCTTTTACGGGTCTACCAGCTGCTTGTTCTGACAGCTTTCGAAAGCGTTCCAAAGTAACTTCGCCACGGGTACTCGCGAGTGCTTTCGCAACCTCATCGATACTGGCTTTACCGTCGCTCGCTTCACGAATCTCTTTATCGAGTTCCAGCATAACTCCCGCTGCCCGCGCTGTAACTGGCCCTGAGGAGCGTTTCACCAATAGAGTGGGGGCCTTTTTTCCCCAATTAATCAGTTTATCCATTGCCTCTTGGTAGCGGTCATCACTGATGCCACCAGTTCTTCTTAAAATTTCAAGGGAGTAAAATTCTGCAAGGCCCTCCACAATCCAGTCACTCTGGTCATCTCCATGGATACCTGTTCCGACATGTACTAGCTCGTGGATCATGCTACTGGTGCGGTTTCCACTGATCAAAGGCCGATCGGCATGCATAAATAATGAGCGCGTCCCGGATAATCCCCCTCGCCACATAGGGTCATCAGCGGTAACGATCAATAAATGGCCTGGAAATAGAGGGAAGATTTTTTTAAGTTCTGGCAGGTTCCAATTGAGAAATGCAAGAATGTCCTGTCGACGGATATTTTGCCCCTTAGGGCCGGAAATTCTGGTATCTGTGTTGGCAATCAAATCCTGGCGGCTGCCGATCTTACCAACAATCATCCATCCCTTTGGTCTGACAAAACGTCGCTTTTTGTCGGATACTTGATAGAGATTTTCTTCGATTTGAGGGTAGGGCAGAGCGGAAGACCAACCTTCAGGCATCTCTAACTTCAGGCGGGTATCCGTGGCCCGTCCTCGGCTAGTAGCAGAAATTGGCGGAATTAATTTATCGCTGCGTAGAATTGCCCAGTCTTTGGTAATGCGTGAATCATAACCACCGTTTTTCCTTTGGTTATTGATAACAAAACTATAACGGAGTTTTGCCTCGTTGCCGGCGGTGTGCCATATAGCCTTTCCTTCCTTTTCTTCCAAAGGCTGCGCGCTCTTCAGGTCCTTATAACGGCCTGAAGCCAGGTTCAGGGTTAGCTTACTGGGTACGTCTTCACCGCTCAGAGCTACCTCAACCAAGGCCCTCTTACTCTCAGGGTCGATTTTTGCCGTGTATAAGAGCTCATATGCCCTAGAAACCGGTGAAAGGATAAGAACAATCAAAGACAAAGAGAGAAGTTGTTTACGCATCATTATCTGGCAGAAAATCCAACAAGTTCCAATTTGGACAATGAGCAAGCCTACAGGTGCCGACATGTCGCCATCAAGCAAATGAGTCACGGCACCTGGGTTTAATCATTCGTTCCGGCGCGTCTAGTTAGTGCATGTAGAAGCAGCTTTTACTATCAAGTCGGATTAAAGAATACACTTATAAAGGCGTTATCAATGTAAATGGTATACCTAAGCACAACCCAATATGTCACTAGAGGTTGTGTTATGTAGAAAAGCGCCGCCGAAAAATGTTGATAGGGGAAAGGGTGGTTGATTTTTATTCAAGCTGTGTATAGGGAAAATGGCCCATGCGCAAGCATTGAGGGATGACGTAGATACAGAGGCCACAGGTTCCCGTGGCCTCTGTGGATGTCTCTACCAATAACGAATGGAGCGTGGATCCATAAAGGGCATTCCATAGGCAAAGGCGAAGCCGTCTGGGAAAGTACCCATCACTGGTTGTTGGGGGGGCATTCCGCTAACCTCTGCCCCGTAATAGGCCGGGACAAACTGATGGCCGGACCAGTTTGCTGCAGCCCCCGCATACCCTTGCATTGGCGGCACGCTATATCCGGTATAAGGAGAAGCGTGTGGGCTTGTGGGCTGGGCGGCAGATACACCAACACCTTCGGTTTTTGCCATTTCTTTGGCTGACTCGAATAGAGAATCAATACCAAATAGCCTGGGAACACCGGCTCCTACTCTATCTGCCCCAAGATTCATTGGTGATGTTAGTGTTCGGATCAGTTGGAAGAGGCCGGTTGTACGCGAAATATCACGCTGTCTGAAAGTGGTTTTAAATAATGGGTGGTGGGCAAGTAGCAGGGCAGCCAGACCAGTGATATGAGGTGCTGCCATGGACGTGCCTGACTGTACATCAAATCCTTTATCTGGCACCGATGACACAATACCCACTCCCGGAGCCGCTACTGATACCTCTGGTCCATGGCAACTAAAGGTGGGTAAGAAAACACCATCTGCAGTAACGGTTGATGGAATAACGGTTTGAGCATCCCAGGAGTCTCTTGGGAATTCATTGAGCATTCCTATCGCCCCTACAGCCATAACATTGGGGGATCTTGCAGGATATTGAACAGGGCCGCCAGAATTGCCAGCGGCAACAACGCAGGCGATACCATGTTGCACGGCATCTTCAATTTGCTGTTCAACGGCTTCTGATGAATCTGTGCTCCCCAGGCTCATATTGATTACATCGATACCTATTTCAATGCAGTGAGCGATTGCATCAATCAGGCTACTAAATTGGCCGCCAGGGAAGACTTTAAATACATAAATTTCGGCTTCTGGTGCAAAGCCACGTATAGCATCAGTCCCAGAGGGTTGGCCGGCAATGATACCTGCGCAATGGGTTCCATGTCCGACAATGTCTTCTGCCCAGCTTTTGCTGTCGTAATTATTAGTGACATCAATGCCATTTTTTAGATGCGAGAGTATTGGATGTTGGTTATCGGCCCCCGAGTCAATGATGGCGATCTTAATACCTTTACCGGTATATTCATCGGGAAGTTGATCTAAGCCCATGTACTTTTGCCCCCAGCCATAGGGAGCGTTATTTGGAAAGCTGGGGATTGCCTCGCTTAGTGAGTGCAATTTGACCAGGTTTACTCCTGTCAGAGAAAGTGAGGGACAACGAATATATTTATTCCAGAAATCTTTAGAGGGGCGGATAAGAAGGGATTTGATCTGGGCCCCGCCACTCTGGGCGAAAATATTGATTGCCACCTCCCCTTTGTTGTTGGTTACGCCCTCTTGTGGGAAGCCCGCACTTTCTACAATTACTTGAGCATCCCGAATCGGTTCACCCTTTGAGCCGACCACTCGGAGCCGGACTTGTTGGGCCTTAGCATGATATTCACGCAAGAGACCGGGTTGCTGGGCAAAAATTGCAGTAAAGCTTGGTGCAAAATTAGCTTGCCCATAAGAAAGTAATGAATCCAGTTCAACGGCAATATTGGGAGGGGCCGTTTGGTAGAGAGTAGCGGCAGCATCAACATCCATACGCACTTTGTAGATATTTGTTGCTTCATCGGCAGTTGAAAGTGTTTTTAGCTTTCTACCTGGCCTAATTTCGCGAAGCACTTCACAACCGGGCTGCCTGGCAATAGTTGAAATTATATTGTGCATTGAGCCAGCGTTTAATAGCTGGACTCCCATAGACTTGGCCACTTGGCTCCGGCGGGGAGAAATAAGTAACTCGACCTTCTCTGCAACCTCGACCGAAGGTTCTCCTGCGGCCTTTTCTTGTCGGGATTCAGTCATGTTTGTGTTCCTTCGCTTTCAGTGCGGTGCTGACTTTTAGCGTGTACTTAACGTCCGAAAGTAATGAATCGAGAGGGTATTCAATATTAGCCGATTGGCTGAATAGGTCTGTCTGGATCTATGATCACTTTCCCGCCTAATTTCCTTCTTAAGTTTTCAACTGCATCTGGTGTAGCTCGTAGTGTGACATTGCTTTTGCGCAAGACGACTTCTTTCACATCTGGGCAATTTTTTGCCTCGCGTGCCAGCTCCTCCAATTCTATGGCGGTAGCTAATACCTTGCGGTTAGGGACAGCCACATACTGCTCAAATTTTTTCATTATTTTTCTCTGATAACGATCAACTTAAAGAATGCCGGGGCAAGTTATATAAAACTGGTGGCGGAAAATCCGCCACCAAGAATCAGTGTTTGATTAGTGTAAATAGGATTGCTGCTGTAGGGGTGAGTTAGGCTGCTGCATGGCCTGGAATGGATATGCCTGGCCGATACCACTTAAATTTTGCAATCCTTGATATGGAGTCTGTGGTATTACCTGAAATGGCAATGTATGGCCGATACCCGTCATTGGGTTCATCATTTGAGCAGGGAGGGTTCCCAGCTGCTCTTGAATCTGGGGAACAGGGGTAAACTGATTTAAATAGGGCTGTGTCGTTAATTGTGGAACGAACTGAGGCATGGCCTGGAATGGCAGTAGCTGACCTAGTCGCGCAACATTGTTGAGAAGTTGGCCCTGTGGGCCACCAATGTAGTTGCCAATTACCGGAGCAGCGCGGTTTATCAGTTCTCCTAGGAAACCCTGGGGCGTATATTGTGGCGCAGCCTGGAAAGGCAGTAACTGACTGAGGTTATTCACAGCATTCACAAATTGGTTTTGGGGGGCACCCAAATAGCCCCCAAATTGTTGCGCTGCCCGGTTGATTAATTCTCCAATATATCCCTGAGGAATGAATGGCTGGGTAAGTTGAGGCTGAATTTGTGGTAATGCTTGGAAGGGAAGCAATTGACCAAGACCGCCGAGGGAATTGATCAGCTGGCCTTGAGGTCCACCAACAATACCGCTAATTAATGGCGCCGCCCGACTCACCAAATCACCCAGGAAACCTTGGGGGCTCAGTTGTGGTACAGCATGATGAGGGAATATATTGGTGAATCCTGCGACTGTGTTGATTGGAGGAATAGCGTAGTTAAGTGGCTGTCCAAAAGTCCCTTGAGCGTATGCATATGGCTGGTACATGAACGTACTCCTTGAGTAGGCCTTTATCGATATAAAAATCTATCGTCCAGGTATTTCATGGTTTCTGGGTTGAGAGTATTGAGACTTGATAAAGCCCCATTAACAATTTGACCAGCTAGAAGTAAATCAGGTGCCAATAATAGGGGGAATGCTTTAAGTGTCGGGTATCCAGCTGGCTGAGCAGAGTATAGAGAAGCTTTCGCAGTGTGCTGGAAAAGTTTAAGAATTTTTTGTGGCTAAAATCGGTTGAATATAAAGGCGTGAAAAATGTTTGTACCTTTTTAAAAATGTAACGTTTTTTAGCCGATAATTCACTCAGTTTTCTATAAGATGCAGGCCGTGTTGATTCTAAACTTATACATTGTATTGTTTGGAGGAGGCGATGTATTCATCCCCGCTCAAAAGTTTCAGGGTGTGACTTCAAGTAGGCAATCTTATTTAAATTCCTCCTAAATAATAATCATAAAGCATTTCTTCTTTTCTGAGTTGTTTTATGTGTAAGCTAAAAATTCTTCTCTATGGAATCAATGTGGGGTAGGGCGGAGGGCTTTTTTATTCTGCATGTTTCACATGGATCTTTATCAATCTATTGGCTTCGCCGGGTTTAATAGCAGCAGGTAGTGCTGAATGAAACTCTATGTGTGCTGTGAAAAATCTTGGTGCAGTTAAAAAGGCGTAGTATCCAGGATCAAGGTAGAGGTCACCTGGTATCAGGCTACGAATAATGTGATGGACACCCATTAACTTGGAAGGCACTTAAATAGCGGTTAAAAGAATGCACTTATAAAGCCGTTAACATGCTGTTAGTTTCAAGCAAGTATCATCTATATCTGGTCACCAGTGTTGAGGTGAGTGGTATCTACGAAGCAGATGATGCCCTGCAATTGCAGGAGTCCATTGCTCACCAAGTGCACCGCATGCGGTATTTGCCGAAATGAAGGAGCGAAATCAGCAGGAGTACACTATTGATTGAAATATATCCAAAATAAGACTCCCGAATGGGCAAGCCGGTTATTTCAGAGGGGGCGATAACATAAAGCCAAAGATGTTCGTATAGCGGGGAGAGATAAAGCCTTCAAAAGCCATAAAGTAAGGTGGTTGAATGCAAAATGTACGAAGATGAAATTTGCGTCGAAAATACTTGACCGATAAAAAGTGGGCGCGTAGTATTCGCGACCTCGGTGAGTAGCGCAGCCTGGTAGCGCACTTCGTTCGGGACGAAGGGGTCGGAGGTTCGAATCCTCTCTCACCGACCATTATTTAAAAAGCCCGCATGCTGCGGGCTTTTTTGTGTCTGTCAGCTTGCTTCTTTTCTCCTGAGTATTTCTAGCACCAACTTTCCACATGGTTCAAAAGCCTTATTAATAAACTCCGGTTATTGTGCTTGAGAATGGTCTGTACTTTTTCCATTTTTTGCTCTTATGGGGCAGGGGTTAAGAGGGTGCCCCACATGTAGATGAAGGTATTTTCGCGAGCCCCTAAAGCGAAATGGCTCCATACTTCTCACACTTCTTAAAAATGCAGAGTGGCCTGTTACGTATCCTAAGAAGAAAACCGCCAGCTTATGTCGGCGAGATCGCCAAATTGGTAGCGATTGTCTTTGTGGATTAGAAGGGACTATTCACCCGTGGAGATCCTGAAGCTATTTATTAGATTTTCAGGTAAAAGGTTGCGCCGCTCATTCCCGGCTGGGCTATCTCTACCGATACAATGAGTGGCGCTTTCTTGTCTGGCTTTCGTTATAACCTTTCGACTTAGCTTTTAATTTGTCGAATGAGGCCTTCTTGTGCGGTAGAGGCTACCAACACGCCATCGCGGGTATAGATCTGGCCGCGGGTAAATCCACGTGCACCACCGGCAGACGGGCTATCAGTGACGTACAAAAGCCATTGATCGAGACGGAAGTTGCGATGAAACCACATGGCGTGGTCAACGCTGGCTGGCATCAGGTGTGGATGGAATAGGGAAATATCATGTGGCTGCAGAGAGGTGCCCAGTAGTCCCATATCAGAGGCATAGCAGAGTGCTGCTCGGTGCTCGATAGGGTCATCAGACATTTCGCCCTCTGCACGCAACCAGAACATACACTTGGCTTCTCGAGTTTCGGCACCAAAGTAGCTTTGTGGATCTACTGGGCGGAAGTCGATCATATAGCGACGCTGGTCATACTGCGGGCTAACGAGGCCAGCCTCCAGAGCCAGTTCCTGAGTGTTTTTTAAGCTTTCTGGGTCAGGTATGTCCACAGCAGGCATGTCGGCCTGATGATCGAAACCAGGCTCCTGGATCTGGAAAGAGGCCGACATGTTAAAGATCGCGCGGCCGCGCTGTTTGGCCACAACGCGGCGGGTGGTAAAGCTGCCCCCGTCACGTATTGGGTCCACCTCATAGATTACCGGTAGCTCGCTTGATCCAGGGCGTAAGAAATAGGCATGTAGGGAGTGTGGCAGGCGATCCTCGACGGTACGGGCGGCGGCCATCAGGGCTTGGCCAAGCACCTGGCCCCCAAAGAGTACTTTTCGATAATTTTCGACGTGATGGCGACTGCGAAAGAGGTGACGATCCAGCTCTTCGACGTCGAGAAGTTTGCTCAGCTTTTCCAACATGGACGACTCTACCTGTTACCTATAAGTGATAGTCGGGTTTGCCTGGGCTGGCATTGGAGGCCTGCCCAGAAGAGCGATAATAACAGTAGATGACGTAAAGGCCATTATTAGTCATTAATTTTGCATCAAGTTTCATTGGTGGCTGATGGTTCACTTAGTTGAGCGCTTTGCGTTAGCAATGTGATGTCATTCATGGCGAAAATGATGGCTAACTTGGACCTTAAATGTCGTATTAGGACAAAATTTAGGCGGGCTGCTCTCTCTTTGGGCGTATTTTCTAGGCTAATTTCCCGATTCTCTTTTCCAAGCGACTCGAATTGCCTATCATTCATGAATGAATAGTCAATTTCAGTCCCCAACATTACGGGCAGAGAAGGTCGGAAGTATGGATAAGGCAAAAGAGAAGGTTCAGAGGTTTCGCGCGCGTGAGCAGCGCATCCTGGATGCGGCTCTGGAGCTTCTGCTGGAGCATGGTGAAGAGAAAGTCACGGTTGAGCAGATTGCTGAGCGTGTAGATATAGGCAAAGGCACCATCTACAAGCACTTTATCTCTAAAACAGAAATCTATATGCGGCTGCTGATGGACTATGAAAAGTCCCTGGCAGAGCGCCTGAAGATCGCAGTAGAGAATGCAGAGAAAGGCGACATTACCGCGCCCGCCCGTGCCTACTTTGAGTCCCGTATGGCTGATCCTGGTAAGGATCGCCTCTTTCAGCGCTTGGAAGAAAAGATTATCTCTCTCAATTTGGCGCCTGAGATGATCTCCGAATTACACGCTATCCGTAACTCCAACACCTCGGCTTTAAACCGAGTATTTGAGCGCAGGATAGAGCAGGGGATGCTGAAAAAAGTGCCTGCCTATTTCTATTACTCCACTTACTGGGCCCTAGTGCAGGGCGCAGTAGAGCTCTATCACTCCAAATCCTTTGCCGATGTGATCGAGGATCGTGAGGGATTGATGGAGTTTATTATGGATGTGGGTGTACACATTGGTGATACCTCACAGCGTAAACCCATGGAGAGCGGCCATTCTGGCGACACGGCGGGGTCCTCCTTTGGCTGAGCCACTTTTTCAGCAACTGCAAAAGTTGCAAAAGGAGTTCCACGGGCACCCACCGGTTGACCGGTGGGACCCGGATTTCTGTGGCGATATGGATATGGTGATCAAGAGTGATGGTCGCTGGATTCATGAAGGAACCGAAATCCGCCGCCAACCACTGGTGAAGTTGTTTGCTAGCATTCTGAAGAGGGAAGGGGATGAGTACTTTCTGGTCACTCCTGTCGAAAAGCTGCGAATACAAGTTGAGGATGTCCCCTTTGTAGCTACTCAGGTTGCGCGCAGTGCCTCAAAGGGTGAGGAGCAGCGGCTATTATTCACTACGAGTGTGGGCGATGTCATTGAGCTGAATCAAGGTAGCAATTGGCAGCTTCAAGAATTCGGCACACCTGCGCAGCCAGTCCCCTACGTAGAAGCCCGAAATGGCCTAATGGCCAGGGTGTCCCGTGATGTCTTCTACCAGCTGGTAGATTGGGCAGAAGAGAGAAGGCTGGGGGAAAATGGTTCTGGGCAGCTGTTTATACGCAGTGCGGGTGGCGAATTTCTTTTGGGTTCTTATTAGCAAACGTCCTTTTCTAAACCTGGGGTTGTTTTCTATTCCCCCAGGTTTATCTAACTATTTAGATAAGCCCCTCTTGAAATCACCTTTAACGTAAGTTCTCCCTAGATTCATAACTTTCCATATTTTTTTGAAGCCTTTGTAGACTTGTGCAATTGGCAAGATTTAATGGTTTTTATATTTCTTTCATTTTTCTGAAAGCGTATGTAAATCCAAGGGAAATAAAAAATACAATTAAATGTAAAGTTCAAGTATCTAGTGCAAAAATTACTGAAAACATATAAAAAGTTAACAAATTCGCAACACGCCGTTTCTACACTCCCCTCCGTTCTATTCGCTTAGGCGTAAAAACAAACATAGTGTTCAGGCAGTCAATTATTTGATTTCAAGTTTTTATCTATAAGTGAAAATCTGAGGTCAATATTCATAGGCTGCTCATATTTTGGATATTAATTCCTTTAGGGGGGAGTATGAAGCGTATACAAAATCGAGTTGTCCTGGCTGCCGTAATTGCGGCTTTATTGGCGGGTTGTGATGGTGGTGGTGTCAGTGTTGAGCCTAAGACCGTAGATAATTCAGTAGATAACTCTGTTGATAATTCTGGAGGCGGTTCTTCAGAAAACCCCTGTGCAATTGTTGAAAGCTCTGGTGTGCAAGGTACCTATGAGAGTGGTAACTGCCGATATGGAACCGATTTTGTTTCTGCATCCAATCCTTTAACTGAAGATTTGTACCTCCCGGCGCTTTCAGAAGGTGGAGCCCATATTTTTGATGGTAGTCTTTTTGTTGGTAAAAATTTCTCTAGTGATGCCGACTTGCAGGCCGCTGGTATCACCAAGGGTGGAGATAGCGTAAAGCTGGAGATACAGGCTGGGACAACCGTTGCGTTCAAGGATAACTCGGCTTTTATGGTCGTGAATCGTGGCTCGCAAGTTTTTGCCCGTGGTACTGAATCCGCACCAATTACCTTCACTTCTGAAACTGATGTTCGCGGCACTGTGACTGCTGATGCAGTATCCCAGTGGGGTGGAATGGTTATCAATGGTTTTGGTGTTACCAATAAATGTAAATATAAAGGCTCTATTGGCAGCGGAGATTTGGTCTTGGATGGAGAGTGTCATGTTGCTGCCGAGGGGTCTACTGATGATAACACTTCATACTACGGCGGCGACAACAATGCGGACAACTCTGGTGAGCTTTCCTATGTCGTCGTAAAACATACTGGAGCCTTGGTCGCTAGTGGCGATGAGCTCAATGGTATCTCATTTGATGCGGTTGGAAATGGGACTGTGGTAAACAATTTGCAGGCTTATTCCACTTTTGATGATGGGATTGAGTTCTTTGGTGGTGCGGTAGATATTAATAATTATGTTGCTCTTTATGTGCGAGATGACTCAATCGATATTGACGAGGGTTACCGCGGAAGTATCACCAATGCCCTGGTGATTCAGAGTGAAAATGATGGCAACCACTGTATTGAGGCAGATGGAATCGGTTCTTATAAAGACACGATTGATTACACCGCACTGATTAATCAAGGGCTTAACAGTCGCCCTATGATTGATGGTCTGACTTGTATCGTTTCTGCTCAAAAAGAAGGTACGCATGATCCGGGTGCTGGGTGGCGCTTGCGTGAGGGTATTTACCCAATGATTACTAACTCAATAATCGTTGCCTCATTTAAAGCTGACGAAACGGCTGATGATGGTAGCAACTACTGTTTACGTATGGAGAGTGCTCAAACCCGTAACGAAGCGACCTCCGGAACAGAGCTAGCCTTGACCTCAAACATTTTCGCTTGTGAAGATCGCACTAAAACCGACGAAGCTTCATTCGATTTAGTGGCCTGGGCTGAAGATAATGGTAACCAGTTTGCTCCGATTTCTGGTGCGGTGAGCCCAACCATCGGTATTGATACCAATTTTATTTTGCTAGACGGAACCCCTGCAATCTATACGGTAGCTGCTGATCAACAGCGCATCAATGATACCGCGCCTACTGTAACTGCGTTTGAACGCGCATACTTGGGTGCCCTCGATATAAATGGCACTGACTGGACTCAAGGTTGGACTTACGGCCTTCACCAGGGCAACCGGGCACAGCCTCTCTGGTTTGAATAATTAGCTTTAGGGATTGTTAGGAGTATTTCTCCTGAACCTGCAGGGCGCCGCCTTCGCTGATGGGGTCGGCGCCCTGTTTGGTTTTGATACCCCAAAATAGGAATGATAAGAGGCCCGTGTAATGGCTAAATATGAAAATTTCCAGAGACTGCCGTTGGTAATGGCTATTACCGCGGCCTCTGCTATGGCTCCTGGTGTATTTGCCCAGGATGCGGATTTGGTGGAAGAAAGCACTGGTACAGCACAAGGGATTGAAGAAGTGGTAGTTCAGGGGCGTTTGCGGGACTCCGCGGAGGCCCTGGTCAGTGAGCGCCTGGAAGAAGAAGTGGTCACCGATATCCTTGGTGCCGAGATGATCGGTCGGGTAGGGGATTCTACAGTGGCGGCTGCGTTGCGCAGGGTGTCAGGACTGTCGCTCGTGAGTGATAAGTTCGTCTATGTGCGTGGATTGGGGGAGCGTTACTCAAGTACCACGCTAAATGGTGCGATAGTACCCTCACCGGATCTGACTCGAAATGTGATTCCTCTCGATTTATTCCCTACTTCCATAGTGGATTCCCTGGCTGTTCAGAAGAGTTACTCTGCTGATCAGGCTGCTAGCTTTGGCGGTGGCAATGTGGATATTCGCACAAAGGGAATTCCCGATGATCTGACTTATTCTGTAGAGTTTGGCACAGGAAGCAATACGGAAACCAGTGGCGAGGTTCTGAGTTATCAGGGTGGAGATGATGACATCTTCGGAACTGATGATGGTACCAGGGCACTCCCAGGAGAAATATCCGCAGCGCTAAAACGTTTCAGGGGGGGCTTGGGTATCTCCGATATCAGAAAAGTTCTGGTTGAGGAGGGAAATCAGTATGCCAGTGAGCATGAAGCCGATGATGCAGCCCAAGCACTAAATCGTGAACTGGCCTTAAATCTCAATCGTGATATTTCTATCGAAGTGGATTCCAGTGATCTGGATAGGGATATGAAAGCGAGTGTAGGCAACCGTTTTTCCTTCAATGATCTTTGGGAGTTGGGATTTCTGGCTGGAGCCTCTTATAAAAGTAAGTGGAGGGAGTCTGAGAGAACCCTGCGCAACTTTGGTGCCCCCAAAGAGCAATTGAATAATCGCAACAAGTCAACTTATTCAGTGGATATCAGTGGGAATTTAAATTTAGGTATACGCTTTGCTGATGAGCATGTGATTGAAACTACGAGTATATTCCTGCGCAATACTGATGATGAAACCTCTATTACGGATTACTTTAATGAGAACCGGCAGGTATCAGACGGTTCAGGCTATCGTGAGTATTTGTTGAAGTATGAAGAAAGAGAGCTAAGCCTAAATCAGGTCAAGGGCAATCACTCTCTGGGACCCGAGACCAAAACCCTTCTTCCTTTTGAGTTCTTCAATCTGGTTCCGGAAGAGGTGATTGTTGATTGGTTTTATTCGGGTGCAACAGCGACCACAGATATCCCCAATCAGGTCGACGTCATTTCCGATACAGTTACTGATCCTACGACGGGTGAAGTGCTTAGCTCTAAGGTCAGTACGGGTTCTCGAAGTGCAGGTTTTCGATTTACAGAGCTTGAAGACGAAGTCAAAAATTACGGTTGGTCAGTCAACTTGCCTCTAGAATTTTCATTTTCAAGTTTGGAGTTGACGGGCGGCTTCGCGAGGATGGAGAAGGGGCGCTCATACAAGCAAACTGAGCTGCGCCTAGATATCTTCAGTGTGGCTACTGAAGATGTACTCGTTGGCCCGCTGGGCGAGGTATTTGGTGATGAAAATATCACCAACAATGGAAATGACTACGTTTTCGACTTGGCGGGAAGTAACAAGCAAAGCTATTTAGCAGCTACGGCTACAGATGCAGTATTTGGTAAATTCGATTGGACATTATTTGAAACCTGGCGAATTTCGGCTGGGGCGCGCTGGGAGGATTACAGTCAAGTGGCACTTGAATGGAATCCTTATGGCTACACCATAGATGACCCTCAAGTAATAACTGACCCGAAAGAACTGCTGGAAGCCGTATATTCTGAAGATGACATTTACCCATCTTTCTCACTGACTTATATGGGAGAGTTTTGGGCGGAGACTTTTCAGCTTCGTTTTGGAGTCTCAAAGACAGCTGTACGGCCGGATCTTCGTGAAATTACCGATGCGTATTATATCGATCCTATTACTGGAGAGCAGGTCAAAGGTAACCCCAGTGTTCGTCCCTCTGAAATCCATAATTATGATCTGCGTGCCGAATGGTTCTTCGATAGTGGGGACAACTTAACGGTTTCCGCTTTTTATAAGGATGTTATTGACCCCATAGAATTTTTTGAAGCGGCTTCCAGTGATACCAATGTAGCCAGGGAAATTATTAATGCCGAGTCTGGAGAAATTACCGGTATTGAAATCGAGGGCATGAAGCAGCTCGGCTTCCTGGGTGACTCTATGGAGAGTTTCTTTGTGCAGGGCAACGTCACTTTGCAGGAGACGGAATTGGTTGCGGGGGGTGAGGCTGATGCGCCTACGAATCCTGAGCGGGAAATGACGGGGGCTTCGGAGTTTGTCGTGAATATGCTTTTGGGCTTTGATAGTCCTGATGGCAACCATTCGGCAACATTGGGGTATAACGTATTTGGTGAGAGGTTGCATCTCGCCGGCCGTAAACTCGATCCAGACTCATATGAACAACCTTTTCATTCTTTGGATTTGACTTACTCCTGGTATCCCATCGAAGAAGTGACAATAAAAGCCAAGATGCAAAATTTGTTGGATGAGTCTATCGAGATTGAGCGTGATGGCGTCATCGTATTCGAAGAGAAGCTTGGCCAATTCTTTGCCTTAAGTGCTCAGTATAAATTCTGATTTTCTGCCTGCTAAATCCTGCTTCCGACTTCTGGAAGCAGGAGTTCATCTGGTTTTGCGATCTTGGAAGAGCGCTGACTAATAACGCGGATACAAAAATGGCGCCCGAAGGCGCCAGAAAGCAAACTGCTTACATATTTGGGTAGTTGGGGCCGCCGCCACCTTCTGGAGTAACCCAGACAATATTCTGGGTTGGGTCTTTGATGTCACAGGTCTTACAGTGCACACAGTTCTGTGCATTTATCTGGAAACGTTTGCCGTTGGTATCTTCAACCACTTCATAAACGCCTGCAGGGCAGTAACGCTGAGCTGGTTCATCATAAATCGGCAGATTGTGGTTAAGCGGAATCTCCGGATCCTTCAGGGTTAGGTGACAAGGCTGGTCTTCCTCGTGGTTGGTGTTAGAAATAAACACAGAGGAGAGCTTGTCAAAGCTGAGTACACCGTCGGGTTTGGGGTAGTCAATTTTTGCGCAGTCCGCAGCCGGTTTCAGTTGTGCATGGTCAGCTTTGGTGTCGCGCAGGGTCCAGGGCAGCTTGCCTTTGAAGATATTGATATCGACAAATGCGTAAGCTGAACCGAGGATGTTGCCCCACTTGTGTTGTGCCGGGCCGAAGTTGCGCTGCATATGCAGCTCTTTCCAGGCCCAACTATCACGATACTTGGTGGTGTAGTCGGTCAGCTCTTCACTGTTGCGCTCTGCGGCAAGGGCTTCCACTACGGACTCAGCGGCGATCATGCCGGACTTCATCGCGGTATGATTGCCCTTGATCTTGGCGAAGTTCAGGGTGCCGGCGTTGTCGCCGATCAGCAGGCCGCCAGGGAAGGTCATCTTCGGCTGAGACTGCAGTCCACCTTTAACAATGGCACGTGCACCGTAAGCGACACGCTGACCACCGTCCAGGTATTGTTTGATTACCGGATGATGTTTGTAACGCTGAAATTCGTCAAAGGGGCTTACGTGTGGATTGCTGTAAGCGAGATCGGTAATTAGGCCAACCACAACCTGGTTGTCTTCCAGGTGATAAAGGAAACCACCACCGTGGGTGCCGCTTTGCTCCAAAGGCCAGCCTGCTGTGTGAACTACCAGGCCTTGCTGGTGTTTGTCCGCAGGAACTTTCCAGATTTCCTTAACGCCAATGCCGTAATGTTGCGGATCGGCATCTGCATCCAGCTTGAAGCGCTCGATCAGTTGCTTGCCCAGATGGCCGCGACAGCCTTCGGCAAAAAGAGTGTACTTGGCGTGCAGCTCCATGCCTGGCATATAGGAGTCTTTCTGCTCACCATTTAAGCCAATACCCATATCGCCAGTGGCAATACCTTTTACAGAGCCATCTTCGTTGTACAGAACTTCTGCAGCGGCGAAGCCGGGGAAAATCTCCACACCCAGGTTCTCTGCCTGCTCGGCCAACCAACGGCAAAGGTTACCGAGGCTGATAATGTAGTTGCCCTCATTGTGCATGGTGCTTGGCACAAACATGTTGGGCACTTTGATGGAATTCTCATCGCTGCGCAGAACGTAGATATCGTCGCCCTTGACCTCTGTGTTCAGCGGGGCGCCGCGCTCTTTCCAGTCTGGGAATAGCTCATTTAGAGCAGTTGGCTCAAAAACTGCGCCGGAGAGAATGTGGGCGCCGACCTCGGAACCTTTCTCCACAACGCATACTGAGACATCTTCATTGAGCTGGCGAATACGGCAGGCCGCTGCCAATCCGGCCGGACCGGCACCCACGATCACTACATCGTATTCCATTGATTCGCGTTCCACGGCACTCTCCTCAGCAGTTGTATTCAACTTTTTGCGGCCATTCCGGCCTTATCATTTATATAGAGGGCGGATTATATAGGCGTTTATTCAACCCTACCAATTGCATGACTATTCATTTGCTATGGCAAATGTGCTGTATTTCAACAGCTTAGGGAAGCTGAATAGATGGTCTCTATTTCCTGAAATAGATTGCATGAATGGCAGAAGTCACTTCTATTTGGCTATTGATTTTGCGGTATAGAACCGCCACCATACACGCCGTTCAAACACCTGTTTGACCAGAACACCGTATCCGTTCGCGATGAGAATCGTCAGTCGCGGCTGTTAAAAAGCATATTTGAGACGGGATTTCCATGAAAGTTCTTGTAGCTGTGAAACGCGTTGTCGACTACAACGTCAAGGTTCGCCCCAAGGCGGACGGCACTGACGTTGATACTGCCAACGTCAAAATGTCTATCAACCCCTTCTGCGAAATTGCAGTAGAAGAGGCGGTTCGCTTGAAGGAAAAAGGCGTTGTTAGTGAGATAGTCGCCGTTTCCATGGGTCCCAAGCAGAGCCAGGAGCAAATTCGCACAGCACTGGCGCTGGGAGCCGACCGAGGCATTCTGGTTGAGGCCGATGCCGAACTGCAGCCTCTGGCTGTGGCTAAGTGCCTGAAGGCGATTGTCGATAAAGAAGAGCCGCAAATGGTTATTCTCGGCAAGCAGTCTATCGATGGCGACAACAACCAAACTGGCCAGATGCTGGGCGCATTGACTGGTATGGGGCAGGGCACCTTTGCTTCCGAAGTGGTTGTAGAAGGCGACGCTGTGAAGGTAACCCGTGAAATCGATGGCGGCCTGCAGACTGTTGAGCTGAAGCTGCCAGCTATCGTGACTACCGACCTGCGTTTGAATGAGCCACGATATGCATCTTTGCCGAATATCATGAAGGCCAAGAAGAAGCCTCTCGATACTACTACTCCCGATGAGTTGGGTGTAGACATCGCTCCTCGCACTAAAACCCTGAAAGTCGAGCCACCAGCAGAGCGTCAGGCTGGCGTTAAAGTTGCCGACGTGGCGGAACTGGTAGAGAAACTGAAAAACGAGGCGAAGGTAATCTGATGAGCATCCTAGTTATTGCTGAACACGACAACGCCGAACTGAAGGGCGCTACGCTCAACACTATCGCCGCAGCTAAGGCTATCGGTGGCGACATCGCCGTCCTAGTCGCTGGCGCAGGCTGTTCTGCTGTTGCAGACGCCGCTGCTAAAGTTGATGGCGTAAGCAAAGTATTGTTGGCTGACAACGCTGCTTACGAGCACCAGTTGGCTGAAAACGTTGCCAAGCTGGTTGCCGATCTGGGTAAAGATTACGGCCATATCCTGGCGCCAGCCACTACCACCGGTAAAAACATGCTGCCGCGCGCCGCTGCGCTGCTGGATGTTCAACCGATCTCTGACATCATCTCTGTCGAGAGTGCCGATACTTTCAAGCGTCCAATCTACGCTGGCAACGTTATCGCGACCGTGCAGAGCTCTGACGCCATTAAGGTGATTTCCGTTCGTACTACTGCTTTCGACGCAGTGGCTGCAGAAGGTGGAAGTGCAGCTGTTGAGGCTGTAGATATTGCCGATGACGCCGGTATTTCTTCTTTCGTAGGAGAAGAGCTTGCTAAATCCGACCGCCCTGAGCTTACCGCCGCTAGCGTGGTAGTTTCCGGTGGTCGCGGTATGCAGAATGGCGACAACTTCGAGATGCTATACAAGTTGGCAGACAAGCTGGGTGCGGCGGTTGGCGCCTCACGCGCTGCAGTAGATGCTGGATTTGTGCCCAATGATATGCAAGTTGGCCAAACCGGTAAGATCGTTGCTCCGGACTTGTACATTGCCGTTGGTATTTCCGGTGCCATCCAGCATTTGGCTGGCATGAAGGATTCCAAGGTTATTGTGGCTATCAACAAAGATGAGGAGGCTCCAATCTTCTCCGTTGCTGACTACGGCTTGGTGGCAGATTTGTTTGAAGCAGTCCCCGAGCTGGAAGCAAAGCTGTAATTTCTGATTAGTATACTGATCAGTACTGGAAAAGGCGGCGTATTGCCGCCTTTTCTCATTTTTGGCTTCTGGACTACGGAACTAGTGTGCAATTTCGGGGACGAAGTGTTGGTTTGCAACGTTTAACTGGGCAGGAGCGTTGCCTTTCGAAGGCGAAGGCAACAAAATAGGCGTCAAAAACCAATAACCTAAGAAAGTTGAACTTGTATGTGGGTATGTTCATGTCCCCATTAAAGCGAGCCATTGGCTCAGTCGGTAAAGGCTTTAGCCAGGGCGATTCACGCAGATCGCTCTCTCGTGGCACCATGGCGGCATCTGCGGTGGGGTTGCTGTGGGTATCTGGCAATCTACTCGCTTATGGCTCTTTACTGATTCCTGCAGAGCCGGAAGAGTCTCTGCTGGCCGAGCGCAATGATAGTCGTGTGAGTGCCCCCCAGGCAGCTTCAATACCGAACACTCCCTTCTTTGGTTATGCCGAAGCCAAGAAACAAGAAGCTGTTCCCGAAGTTGATCTCTCCAACCTCCCTATAACCCAGCTGAACATCGTCCTCTCTGGCGTTTTGGATAATTCGGACAAGAGTAAAGCCAGCGCCCTGGTTGCCGAAAAAGGCAAGCCTGCAAAGCGTTTGTATGTGGGAGATTCCCTGCCTGGTGGCGCAGAACTTTATTCTGTTGAGGTAGACCATGTAGTTCTTCGTCGTAATGGCAGGATGGAAAAGCTGACATATCCCGAGATGGATGGCCGCCCCAATGTCCCGCTGAAAAACTACTCAAGCCTGTCACGCAAATCTAGGCAAAGTAGTAGTGCGGGAAGTTCCTCAAGACGTGAGGCGAGCCAGGAAAGTATTCGAGAGCGGATGGAAAAGCTGCGTGAACTGGCCCGTGAGCGTCGTGCTCAGCGCCAGCCCCAATAAAAACTGTCTAACTAGATTGTTTTGAGTTTTTTGAACATTTACTAGAGCCAGATAAATAATGATGAAGATGTTTTATCGACGGCTGATTGCGGTCGGGTTTAGTTTTTTTGTGTCTACTGCAACGCTGGCTCAGGGCCCGGAGAGAGTTACCCTTTCTCTCGACAATGCCGATGTTCGCGACCTGATTAACTGGGCAGCGGATTTCACCGGAAAAAATATAATTGTCCACCCCAATGTAAAGGGAAAAGTCACCGTTGTTGCCGGTGACCCTATGACACATGATGAAGCTTTCGATGTTTTTATGTCGGTGCTTCAAGTAAATGGTTTCAGCCTGGTAGAGCAGGGTGGTACCTGGAAAGTGGTACCCGATGCCCTTGCCAAGCAGCAGGCGATACCGGTTGCTGATGAAAATACCCGTGCGCCGGCCGAATCATTAGTCGTTCGTACTGTTCGAGTTGAGAATATCTCCGCTTCCCAGTTGATCGCTATGTTGCGCCCGCTGATTCCTCAGACTGGCCACCTGGCAGCTTATGCTGATACCAATACCCTGATTATTGCTGATCGTGCGGCGAATATTGACCAGATTGTTCTCTTGGTAAAACAGCTCGATCGTGCGGGTGCCATCGATATTGAAGTGGTGCCACTGATGTTTGCTTCCGCCAAAGAAGTGAAGCAAATTCTCAATGACTTACTGCAGGCGTCTGGTGGCAAGGGCGCTGGCCGGGAAGTTCAACCGTTGCGAATCGCAGTGGACGAGCGTTCCAATAGCGTTCTTTTGACCGGTGACCCAGTAACACGCCAGCAGATCAGAACCGTTATTGCCCGCTTGGACCAGCCGCTGGATGGTGATGGCAATACGGCTGTGGTTTATGTCCAGTATGCCAATGCCGCCGACCTGAAGCCAATTCTGGAAGGCATGAGCGGTAGTATTCAGAATACAGAAAAAGACCAGCAGGCTGCGAACGTTGAAGTCAGTATTCAGGTCAACGAATCCCTCAATGCGCTGGTCCTCACCGCGCCCCCGGCACTACTGGAAACAATGAAAGGCGTGATCGCACGCCTGGATGTACGTCGTGCTCAGGTGCTGATCGAGGCAATTATTGTCGAGGTGAAAGAGGATACCAATAATAACCTTGGTATCAGCTGGATCACGGGTGATGAAAACCTTGTTGCCGGCTGGAACAACCTACCGGCTGAAGACGGAGATGGGAATATCAATCCGTTCTCCCTTCCTTTCACGAGTATCACTGGCGCGAATGCATTACATTTAGGCTATTTGAGTGGAAGTGATATCCGAGTTGCAGTGAATGCGCTTGCCACAGCGGGCAATACCAATATTCTGTCTACGCCGACCATTATGGCTTTGGATAACGAAGAGGCTGAAATCCTCGTCGGGCAGAATGTACCCTTTATTACTGGTGAGCAATTGTTGTCCGGTAGCAATGACGACCCTTTCACCACTATTCAGCGGGAAGATATTGGTACCACCCTCAAAGTCACTCCACGTGTAAATAACAATAACTCGGTAACTTTGGAAATTGAGCAGAAGGTTGAAAACCTGCTTTCCGCTGCAGCTGATGCCGCTGTGGGTGCCTCGGACATCGTTACTAGTAAACGTGAAATTCGCACCAAGGTATTGATTGATGATGGTGCGATTTTGGTTTTGGGTGGGCTGATAGAAGATAATGTTACTGACTCCGTGCAGAAAGTGCCTCTGTTGGGGGATATTCCAGGAATAGGGCGTCTGTTCCGAAACAATACCAAGAAAGTCGTAAAAACTAATTTGATGGTGTTCCTGAAACCCAAGATCCTGAGCACCCAGTTGGCTGGCTATGAAGAAACCCGCAAACGCTACATGGATATGCAGCAGAAGCAGATCTTCTTGAAAGACAGAACGAGCCTGCTGTGGGATTGGCACCGCGGTGATGCGCTACCTGACCTGATGCCGCCAACAGGAACTTATAACGAAAGCCCAGCGCCGGTAGATGGCTCTATCAATGCCGTTGACAACCTGGAAGACGCCCTAGAGGGAGTACCTGGCGAGGTTGAAGTGTTGGATGGTGAGGTTGAGGTGCTGGAGGTAGAAGAATCTAAATGACGGTTGATACAGGAACAGGGACTCCAGCAATTCGTCGCCTTCCATATGCTTTCGCTAAGCGCCATAAGGTCCTGCTACTGGAGCAGGAGGGGCGCCCGCTGTGCCAATACGTTGCACCGCTGAGCCCCTCTGCGATTGCCGAGGTGCAACGTATCAATGGTGGTGCGGTAAGCCTGGAGTCGGTGGAAGATGAAATTTTCCAGGTAGCCTTGCAGCGCCTCTACGAAAACCGTGAGGGGGGCAACCTCTCCGAAGTCGAGGGGCTGGGTGATGACTTGGATTTGGCCGCAGTTGTAGATTCGCTGCCGGAAACAGAAGATCTACTAGAGCAGGAAGACGATGCGCCCATCGTTAAGCTGATCAATGCGATTTTTGCGGAGTCCCTGAAACAGGGGGCTTCGGATATTCACATTGAGACCTTTGAAAAACGCTTGATTGTGCGTTTTAGGGTAGACGGTGTGCTGCGCGAGGTGTTGCAGCCTCGGCGCGCCCTGGCTCCGCTATTGGTTTCCCGTATCAAGGTAATGGCCAAGCTGGATATCGCTGAAAAGCGTATTCCCCAGGATGGCCGTATTTCGCTGCTGATGGCCGGGCGTGAAGTCGATGTGCGTGTTTCTACCATGCCATCCTCGGCCGGTGAACGGGTGGTGATGCGTCTGCTAGACAAGCAGGCGGGTAAAATGGACCTGTCCAAGCTGGGTATGGCCGAGCGGGACCACAGTGTCATGACGGAGCTATTGGCTCACCCCCACGGCATTATTCTGGTGACGGGCCCGACGGGCTCGGGTAAAACGACCACTCTCTACGCCGGCCTCGGCAGTATTAATAGTCGTGAAAAAAATATCCTGACGGTGGAAGACCCGGTCGAATACAACCTGGAAGGGGTTGGGCAGACCCAGGTCAATACTAAGGCAGATATGACGTTTGCACGGGGCTTGCGCGCAATTTTGCGTCAGGACCCGGATGTGGTGATGATTGGTGAGATTCGAGATCTTGAGACTATGCAGATCGCCATCCAGGCGAGTTTGACTGGTCACTTGGTACTCTCAACCCTGCATACCAATACTGCACTTGGTGCTGTTACCCGTCTGATGGATATGGGCATCGAACCCTTCTTGCTGTCCTCCAGTTTGATTGGAGTTCTGGCACAGCGCCTGGTCAGGGTGCTTTGCCCTACCTGTAAGCAGCCCCATGTTCCCGATGAAGGGGAGAGGGTAGTGCTCGGCGTCGCTCCCGCTGAGGATGCTCTCATCTACCGCCCCAATGGTTGTGATGAATGTAACCATAGCGGCTATGTGGGCCGAATCGGTATTTATGAGTTGGTGCCGCTCAATGAAATCATGCGCCAGCTGATCCACGATCGAGCCTCCGAGAGCAAGCTGGTGGCAGAAGCACGTAAATTGGGGCCGAGCATTCGTGATGACGGTATTGCCAAGGTCCTGGCCGGCAGGACCTCCCTTGAAGAAGTCATGCGGGTAACCCAGGAGTCTTAATCGTGGCAGCGTTTGAGTACACAGCCCTCGCGGCATCCGGTCGAAAAAGCAAGGGAACCCTAGAGGCCGATAGTGCCCGTTCGGCGCGGCAGCAATTGCGTGCTAAAGGCATGGTGCCTCTGGATGTTACCCCTGCCGCCGAGCAATCTGAGAAGAGTGCTGGCGGTTTTATGTCCGGAAGTCCCGGGCTCAGCATTAAAAATCTGGCCCTGCTTACCCGCCAAATTGCCACTTTGTTACGCGCCGGTATTCCGTTGGAGGAGACCCTAGGGGCAATTGCCAACCAGACTCGCAACCAGAAAATCCGGCGGGTAGTGCTGGCGGTGCGCGGAAAGATTTTGGAGGGCCACAGTTTTGCCCAGGCCCTTGGGTGTTTCCCCAAGGCTTTCCCCAAGCTCTACCGGGCTACCGTGGAGGCCGGTGAGCACTCCGGACACTTGGATGCGGTGCTGGAACGTTTGGGAGATTACACCGAGGGGCAGCAGCAGTTTCGTCAGAAAGTGCAATTGGCACTTATTTACCCCATGGTATTGGTCTTTATCTGTGTCCTCGTGGTTACTGGCCTGATGGTTTATGTGGTGCCGGATGTCATTGAGGTCTTCACCGGCACCGGACAAATTTTGCCGCTGCCCACTCGGATACTGGTCTCAATGAGTGACTTTATTGCCGCCTGGGGCTGGCTGGTGCCTCCAGCGCTAGGGGCCATTATTGCGGGTGTGGTCATTATGCTGCGCCGCCCGGCGATCAAATATAAGTTTCACCATCGCCTATTGGACCTGCCGGTAATTGGTTGGATGGTTCGCGGTGCGCAGAGTGCCCGTTATGTGGGAACCTTGGCAATCCTTACCGGTAGTAGTGTCCCACTGGTGCAGGCAATGGGTATTGCTCGCGGGGTAATGACCAATGAGTTCTTAAAGGATCGTCTGGAAACTGCACAGAAGACGGTACGTGAGGGCGGTAGTTTGCACCGAGCCATGGAAGATATTGGGTATTTCCCGCCAATGATGATCTACATGATCGCCAGTGGTGAGTCTTCTGGCACCCTGGACGAAATGCTGCAGAGGGCTGCGGAGTCCCAGGAGCAAGACCTTCAGGGGGCGGTGACTGCTTTTGTGAGCTTGTTCGAACCGCTGATGTTGCTTGTTATGGCCGCTATCGTACTATTTATCGTGATGGCCATCATGATGCCAATTATGAGCATGAACGAACTGGCTATGTAGAGTTCAAAGTAGTGAAGTCCACAGATTCAGGATGCAGGTTATTTAGGAGGGGAAGATGAAATCCTTACTAAACAGCCGTGGCTTTACCCTACGCGAGGCCTCAAGGGTACTTATTGGACTCGGCTTAGTAGGGGTGCTCGGCTTCTTACTGCTTTGAGAGTGTAGATAGATCTCTTTTTACAAAAACTGAATATTTTTAAATTGGGGCCACGATTCCCTTCGTGGCCCTGGGGGTTCCCAGCTTTCAGCTGAACTTGGAGAAAAAAATGCGAAACCTACGCAGAAGTGGTGGCTTCACCTTGATTGAAGTCATGGTGGTGATTGTGATCCTCGGTGTTCTCGGCGCCATGGTGGTTCCCAGTGTTTTGGGCAAAACTGGTGAAGCCCGTATGAAGGCCGCTCGCGTTGACCTTCGTGCTATCGAGACTGCCCTTGACATGTACCGCATGGACAACTTTGTTTACCCAAGTTCTGACCAGGGTCTGGAAGCTCTAGTTTCCCGTCCCTCCGGCTTTCCCGAAGCTAAAAACTGGACTGAACCTTACTTAAAGAAAGCGCCCAAGGACCCTTGGGGTAATCACTACCAGTACATCAGCCCCGGCAGTGCCGGCGCATTCGATTTGTTCTCCCTGGGTGCAGATGGTAAGCCTGGTGGAGAGGGTGAAGCCGCCGATATTTTTGCCGCTGACCTGTAACTCGGTTCAATCAGCAATCGATGTATAGGCGATCAGCCCGCAGTAGGCTCAAGCGTAATCAGGGTTTCACGCTGGTCGAGATTCTGGTGGTGATTGTTATCATCGCCAGCTTGGCTGGCATGGCCATGATGTCCCTGGGCAGTTCCGGGGTGCGTGTCTGGGAAGGGGAGACTCAACGTCTCTCCGCCTTGTTGCAGCTTGTCGCGGACCGTGCCCTGATAGATAAAGCCCATTACGGCGTAGTGCTTGAACCCGAGTCTTATACGGTAGTGCGATTTGATCCCACTTCAATGACTTGGCAGGCTCCCGATATGGCTGCTGCCGGTCGGCGCAGCCAGCGATTTGCGGCTCATGAGCTTCCCGCTATCGTTCGTTTGGAGGTGCTTGAAGAGGCGGAACTGCCTTCCACCCAATCCACAGAGTTTGCTGAAGAGCAGAGCGATGAGGAAAAGATCAAGCCGCAGTTTGTCGCTTTATCGAGTGGTGAAGTTCTCCCGATCAAACTAGCCGTTTTTCTGGTCGAGGATGGTGACTTCTCTCGTGGCGCGACAATTTCTTACAGCAGCCTCTATGGCTTGCAGCTAGAGTGGCAAGCCGATGACCTTTAAACGCAATTCCCTGGCCCGACAGGGCGGTTTTACCCTGGTTGAGGTTTTGATCGCCCTGGTTATCTTTGGGGTTATTGCCGCCAGCGTATTGCGCACTATGCAGAGCAGCGTGCAGCGCCAAAGAGTTATGGAGGAGCGGCTCGCAGCTAACTGGGTCGCTCAACAGGTACTCTCGCAAATTAGGGTACAAACTCCCTGGCCTCCGATTGGTGAGAAAAAAGAGGAAATGTCCTTTGCGGAGAGAGACTGGGAAGTGACCGCAAAGGTAGAGGCAACCAGCGAAGAGCGCCTTCGCCATATCGTGATTCAAGTGGGTTACCCCGATGCCGAAAACCCAACTTTGACACTGGATGCCTGGGCGGCGCAGGAGTAGCTTCTATGCAGATTTCTCCAATAAAGGGCCAGTCAGGCTTTACTCTGGTTGAAGTGCTCGTCGTACTGGTGCTGGTGGCGATTATCAGTGTTGGTTCGTTTTCCCTTCTAGAAGTTTTCCATAATTCCGACAGTGTTGTTGAGCGTCGTGCAGAAGAGTTGCGCCGTTTTTCCATGGCTCTCTATCGTCTGGAGGAGGACCTGCGCCAGGTAACAGCGCGACCGATTAAAAATGCCTATACGGGCTATGAACCTGCTTTGCGCGGTGATCAGGACGAATTCGAATTTACCCGCCTTGGGGCGGCAAACCTTATTGGTGAGCCCCGGGGTGAACTTCAGCGGCTGGGTTACAGTATCGGCTACCCAGAAGACGATGAGAGAAGCAGCTCCTTTACTGATGAGGAAGATCCTGGGGCTTTGTTATTGCGCAGTCGCTGGCAAGTTTTAGACCGAGGCCCTGATTCCGAGCCAATTGTTGAACCTCTGCTCGCCGGTGTGGAGAGCCTGACTTTACAGTATTTTGACCCTAGCTCAGATGCCTGGGTTGCCCAATGGCCGCCAGCCGGTACTACAGCATCTACTACCAGTGCAGATAGCCGCCTGCCAAAGGCTATCGAGTTCGTGTTAATGACCCGTCAGTACGGTGAAATACGCCGCGTATTCTCCTTTTCAACTGTAGAGTTCAGTCCTCCTGGAGCTAATTCCGGCAACGGTGGTAATGGAGGTGGGAACAACTCTGGAGGTGGGAACAACTCAGACGACGGCAATTCAGGTCGGGATAATTCCGGCGGAGGTGGTAACGATGAGCGGCTCTAAGTCGATAAAGACTTTTCGCCGCCAGCGGGGCGTGGCTTTAATTACCGTTTTACTTGTAATGGTGATTGCAATTGCCCTGGTCTCGCACGCCATTACCCGCGATCAGATTTCCATCACCCGAAGCGGTGCTCTTTTGGCCAATTCGCAATTAGCCGAGTTTGTCGCTGGGGCTGAGGCCTGGAGTAGGGTGGCGCTTCTCAAGGATTACGAAGAGGATAAAGACGCTGCCCAACCTGCCGATCACGCTCTTGAGGCCTGGGCAGCACCGGCGTTGCAGTTCAATCCTGATAACGGAAAAATACGCATAAATATCAAAGACTTAAACTCTTGCTTTAATGTAAATAATCTTGTCGATAGCGGTAACGGCACCGATCAGTTTGATATTTTTCGCCGGCTGGTGAGCAATGTCACAGGAAAATCAGAGTTAGCCGGGACTATTGCCGACTGGATGGATGACAACGACACACCGCGTTCTTCAGCAACCGAGGATGATGGCTATCTCGGTAGGGATCTTGCCCATCGCACCCCAGATACCTTAATCAGTGATATATCGGAACTGTCTTCTGTACAGGGTATGGAGCCGGAAGACTGGCAGAAGCTGGCTCCATTCCTGTGTGCGCTGCCGGAGACTGGAAGCAAGATCAATATCAATCTGGCTTCTCAGGAGCTTTTGGAAGCGGTGGACCCCTCTGCTAGCGTGAGTAAGTTGCTGCTGTTTCGAGAGTCTGGCGGCATCCTTAGCCAGTCGGGGGATCTGTCCTCTCATGGCTTCAACAACACCAACCAGTTTGTGTTTCATAGCCAGCACTTTCTGGCGCGTATTGCTGTCCAACTGGGAGATAGTGAAGACTACCGCCAGTATTGGGAGACGTCTCTATGGCTCGATGAGGCCGGGGACGGTGAAGTCAAAGTTGTACAGCGCCAGCGGCGCACTTTTTCTGGTGCAATGATGCAGGAATTACTCGACTACAAGGCACCGTAGCGAGTCTAGATAGTAGATAGCCAATAAGATTGTATGTTTAAAAAGAAAAGCGTAAATGAAATCGGCATGCCTGCAGTGCCACCCAAGCCAGCTTTGGTCTTGCTGCGGCTCTCTGAAACTGGCGCCGGTGGGCTCACCTTACATCAGTGGGAGAATGGCTCTTGGTGTGAAGCTGCTCTGGATGATGAATTCCTTTCAGCCTTCAATCCAGAGTTTGAGGCATCGGCTGTACCCGACATCCACCCAGCGTTGAACTTGCCAGAGGGCAGCAAGGCGCTGCTACTTCTGCCTGGTAACTGGGTTTGGAGTGGCGTTGAATCTATCCCCAAAGCAGCTAGACGTCAGGCCAACGCTATTGGCTATATGGTCGAAGAGCAGCTTGCGGAGGATGTAGAAGATCTGCATTTTGTCTGTGCGCCTCGCAATGGTGATATCTGTAGCATTTACGCGATTTCCAAAGACAAAATGGAAATTTTGCACAGCCAGGTGGAGCGACTCGGCTGGCCTTTGACTGCGGCATTACCAGAATATTTACTATTGGATCTACTCGATATTGACCTTTCCCTTTGGTTGGATGGAGAGCAGGCTCATTTTTGGCAGTCGACGGGGCAGGGATTGTCGATCCGCCGCGAATACCTCCAGCCTCTGTTAGGCTCCCTTCTTGACGTAGATAATGCTTCTGAAGAAGGTGCTGATGAGGAGGAAGGGGAAGAGGGCAAAGAACTCCTGTTACTGGGTGGCGGTGAAGAGGACGGTCTTGTTGTTGCCGAGCTGGAATCACTTTTTGCCGATCGCCTACAAGTCAATCAGCGCCCACCTGAAGAAGTTTTTCTTGAGCGTTATAAGCCCGGCAAACTTAGTAATTTGCTCAGTGGCGATTATCAACTAGCCAGCGGCAAAACTGAGTCGGTATGGTGGCTAAAGCCGGCCAAAGTAGCCGCCTTCTGTTTTGCCGCACAACTTCTGTTTTTTGTCGGTGCTGGGGCCTACTACCACTGGCAGGCTGAGCAGGCAGAAGAGCAGGCTAGAGCCATGTTCACAGAGATGTTCCCCAATGTACGTCCCTCGGCCCAGATGCGTAGGCAGCTAAATGGCTTCTTAAAAAATGCGGGGAATCAGGGCGGCGCCTTTACCACCCATATGCAGCAGCTCAGTAAGGTGTGGACTCAACAGCGAGGTAAAGAGTTGCAACTTCAATCACTTCGCTTTGATGGCCAGCGCGGTGAAATGGTATTGCAGCTTAAGGCACAGAACCTCTCAGATTTGGACACTTTTGTCAGCAAGCTGTCTGGCAATGGTTTGCGTGCAGATTTACTTGGTGCCAATGAGTTGAAGAAGGGCGTATCCGGGCGGGTGCGTGTGCGCTAGAGGCGCAAGGTATAAGGCGAAAGAATTCGGTATTTAAAGCAGAATGAAAGAACAAATCGAGCAGTGGAAACAGAAGTGGCAGGCGATGTCACCCAGTGATCAACGCGCCTTGAGCATCCTTAGTCTTTTTGCCGGGGCGCTTTTTATTGTCTATGGCCTTTACAGTCCGGCCAAAGGTTTTTTCGATGAGTCTCGCGCGCGAGCAGAGGAGTCTCAGGAGCTGGTTCAGTGGATGGAGTCCCAGCGACCCGTGCTCTCCCGTGTTAAACCCAATGGTGGGGGCGGCCAGGCTTCCGGCACTTTGTTGCAGCGGGTAACTAATGCGGCCAAGCAAAACCGGGTCACGATTAAACGATTTGAGCCCGAAGGGGAAAATCGTATTCGTCTATGGGTTGAGGAGGTGCGCTATCAGGATCTTCAGCCATGGTTAAACCAGTTGATGAAAGAACAATTGGGTGTTCGCACCATCAACCTTGATGCCTTGCCGGAGCAGGGTATGGTTTCCGCTCGCCTGACTATTGAGGGCTAAAGGAGCCCTATCATTTTCTATAGAATTTGGAGAAGTCCGGATAAGATTAGGCTTCTCCTTATCAATCCATATGTGTTCTGCAGATCACAAGCTCTTTACAATTATGTGCTCCTCCTTGCCCTGTAGCTGCATTTCTTTTTTACATCTTTTCAATAAACCCTAATTTAGCCAGAATTGTCGCCAAAAGCCCTATACTGAAGATGGGAAGTGGAAAAAGGTGCCACTATGCTTTTTAAAGATGTAACCACCAAGCACTTGGTTGAGGTGGCAGATGTTGTCACACTCTCGAATCCCTATGAGCTCACGGTAGTTGGCCGCTATCTGTGGGGGGAAGAGGTACAAGACCCAGAAGTTTTCGATAAAACAGACTTATGTTTTCTGTCTGGTGAGCCACTACCAAGATGTTGGCACGATAGCCGCTATCGTGAGAAGGAAGTGCGTCGTTTGCGCTGTGGAACCCACGCGCAGGAAGATGGTGACTATTATCAGGGTGCTTGAACTGCCAGTCATGTTAATGGGTGAGCTGACCGACTGTATTCGGCCAAGTCTTACCTGTAGCCGTTAAGCGCTGTACAATGCGCGCCAATTTTTACAAGCGAAGATTTGCATGACTTTTGAGCAGTTTGAAGAGTATTCCCTGTGGTTGGGAATTGGCGCACTAATCTTATTCATGGTGTTTATCGTCTGGAACCTGGCCAAGGATTCTAAAGCGGGTAGGTTTGGCACCTTTATCCTGTTTCTGGCACTCGGTCTTGGACTGCTCGGCTTTATTATAAAAACAGTACTGGTTGAAGTACTTGGGATAGGCTAGGGACCTCTATGTCACCGGATACCCAATGCTCCAGGGAAGGTCGCTATGACATTATTTGATCGCCCTGAACTCAAGGTGCAGAAGGATCGGCGTATTTGCCGTGCCACCGATATGCGTATCGCCAAATATAGCCGGCGAGGCATGGTGCTCTCATTCTGTGCATTTTTGATCGCGGCCACCATCGGTGATATGCGCCTGGAAGCTCCGCGCTTATTGCTGATTCTAGGGGCCGGGTTAGTGGTTCTCACGCTGATCCGCGGTTACTACGTTTTTCGTTTTGGTCATTTGTATAGTTCGGGACCCAATCGCTGGCGTAATCATTACTTTTTTGTATCGATTCTTGGCTCTATCTGGTGGGGCCTGACTTTATTCTATTTTGTTTACTATATGGGCTTTGCCCCAGAGACCCACTTTCTGTGGATCTATACCGTCATCTTTTGCTCCAGCGTGACTACGGTATTCTCGCCTTATCACCGTTTTCTCACTTGGTTTACGGTTACTTCTCTACTGCCAGCGGCATTGATGGCTCTTTTCTCTGGCATGATCCTCGGCACTATTTACGGGACGCTCACTCTGGCCTTTATCTGGCTGACCGCTCACCAGGGGCGGCGAGAGTCGGAGAATTATTGGGAGCGCCTGTCGGCTATGCAGGAGTTGCAGCAGCGTGCGAGCAGCCTGGCTGCAGCACGAAAGCACTCTGAAGCGGCCGTTGAATTGACGAATGAATTTATTGTTAATATTGGTCAGGAATTCCGCAGCCAGCTTTCTGATGCCTTGGGGGCCTTGTCTCTTTTGGAGGCAGAACCGCTCAGCGAGCGTCAAAAAGAGTGGGTGGGGCTGGCCAAAAATGCCAGCAGCCAACAGCTTAAGCTAGTGGACAATGTGGGGCTCTTTACCCGCGTTGCTCGCAAAGATATCCGTATGCGCCAGGGGCCATTTAACCTGGTCAAAACCATTGAAAAGTCCTTCAAGTTCGCTGCGCGAGCAGCCCATAGTCAGTCTTTGGAATTTAACTTTCAGATTGATGACAGCCTGCCGGTGATGGTCACTGGCGATAATCGTAAAACAGCTCAGTTGATTCGCAATCTGGTGGACTCGGCTACGGGAATTGCCCAACGGGGAGAGCTTTGGGGCGAAGTGAGTTTTACCCCGATCACCTCTGTAGAAGGGCAGTTGAATATTACTCTGAAAGATGACGGCCGCGGTGAAATCCTGCCCGATGAGAGCGAGCTGTTTGGCGCTTTTTCCAGAATGGATACCAATCAGGTAACTACAGGTTTAGGGCTGTCTATCGCCAAGGGTCTGGCGGAAGCTATGGGGGGGTATCTACAACTGCACTCCAATCAAGACGGTAACCGCTACCAGGTCGTAGTCAAATTTACTATTGAACCTAATCAGCGTACCTACTTAACCCCGGACCGCCGTTTGCAGGATAGTGAGGTTTTACTGATACACCAAAAGGGCCTGTTTATTTCCGGCTTGATGCAGATGCTGCGCTCCTTTGGTATGGACGTAAAGTCCCAGCGCTGGTGTGAAGGTTGCGAGTGTGAAGTACAGCAGCTCCTTCAGCAGGCTTTGGAGCGAGGGCAACTGATCATGTTGGTGCCCGCCATGGGCGATGAGATACTCTTTGAATCAGTTACACCATTCTTTGAAAAGACTCATGCTGAGGACCGTGATTGCCCATTGATATGCCTGGGCGGCTTTGGTCAAAAGTCCTCTTTTACGGAATTGCAAAGACTCGTACCTTCAGCTCTCTACCTGGGACGACCGGTAACCCGTAAGGAGTTACACGATACTCTGGTGGAGAGAATCTTTGGCGGCGCCAAGCGAACTACTCGGCGTGTAGTAAAAGGTGGTGCCGACCAGCCACGGCAATATTCCCTGCTGTTGGTGGAGGACTCCCGTCCACATCAGTGGGTAACGGAAGAGATGTTGCAGGCACTCGGTTACCAGGTGGATATCGCCAGCAATGGAGAGGAGGCCTTGCTGCGTTTATCAGAGGGGCATTACGATCTGGCCCTGGTAGATTGTCAGCAAAATACCGATCACAGTGCCGAGATAATCGAGATACTGCGCCGATGGGAAACAGAGCACAGGCCTGATGATCGATTACCAATCGTTGCTTTAACCAGTACCACGGAAGAACAATTCGAAGGGCGTTGTTTAGCGGCAGGAATGGACGATTATCTAACCAAACCCCTGAGCAAGGATCTGTTACGGGAAACCTTGGCCCGTTGGTTGGGTAGCGCCTAGAGTTGCTGAACTAGGATTATTTAATAATTGGATAATAGAAAGCCGCGGCAATTGCCGCGGCTTTCTTATGGTTAGAATTCGTAGCGAACGCCTATACGAGCGCTCCAATAAGACGGTTCAGCAACCCGTGTCTGGCCTGATGGCTCTAAGAATTTATTGAAAACGTAGCGGCCTTGATCATCGATATCAGCCTCTACAGCGGCCTGATAGCGCGGGAAGTCTCCTTCATACATCACGCCCCAATCATCGTTAATCAAGTTCCCCAGATTTTCTACGATAAAGTAGGCGTTGATCCTGTCATCCGCGCGCCAACCGGGTAATTCCTGGTCAATACGTAGGTCGAACTTGGTCCACCAATCACTATGGATTTCATTTCGCTCCATAATCTGACCGCGATCAAGATCTTCAGAATCAACAAAAGCGAAAAAGGCTTCAGTATCGAAGTCTTCAGCAAATACTACATTTGCGTCATCGCTACCGGTTGGTATGTAGAGTAGGCTGCGGCCGGAGCCTACATCGCCAAATAAGCCGCCGCCAAAGGTATAGCTATAGGGTAGCCCTTCATTTGCACTGCCAAACAAGGTAAAGCGCGTTTCATAGCCTGCAAAAAACTCGTGAGCGTAGTCCATTTTGAGAGTGAAGCGGTGGGGTACCACATAGTTGGAGGTAGCGGCCCCCGGATTCTCAGCATCGACAGTTGCAATTTTGGTGTAGTTAGACCAAGCCACAGAACTGGTCATTGGATTCACATCCTCGGCTTCTGTGTAGGCATAGCCCAAGGCTACATTGAGACCAAAGTCGAAGGATTTGCTTAGACCCAGGGATAGAACGCTGGAAAAACCGGAATCTCCTTTTACGTTAGTGAGCATAAAGTCTCCGCTACGACCATTGGCGCTTTCATAAATTGGGCGCCCATCCACAGCAGTATCCACTTGTTGCAGGGATATATCGCGGACAATGGCAGCATCTTTATAGTCGCTATAGAGGTAGTCAGCAGAAAGCAAATAGCCGGATTCAAACTCGTAACTAGCGCCGATGGCATACTTCCAAACTGAAGGGATTTCGAAATCCGGGTCCATTAGATTGACGCCACCGGATCTTCCCTCTCCATTGGCAACCTGGTCATATAGATTTTGCGGTATGTCATAGATGGGGCGGCCACTGCCAGTCCAGTCCATATCGAAGAGCGGGGTTCCACTACTATCGGTGGTTTCTATCTGCAATACCCCGTTGTTGGAATAATTGTTGGAAATCCAAACGTTGGGATTGCCACCAGAATATAGGCCCAGGCCACCGTGTAGCTCCAGGCTGTCATTGACATTCCAGTTGAGACCGAGACGTGGCTGTAAAAGGTCTATGCCATCCATATTATGCTGGTTACTGAAACCGTACGTTTCTGTGATATCCAGATTCTTCACCGGCCTATCGCCGCTGCTGTAGCGGTCATAGCGCAAGCCTGCTACGACCGTGAGATCAACTTCGGCAAAAGTGTATTCATCCTGCAGGTAGAAAGTATTGATGTCATAAGCAAACTCTGCTGCAGCATCCAAGGGATTATTGGTGAAGGCAGCATTTTCATAGATAATTTTGCTGGCAACGCCGTTTTCAAAATCTTCGATACTAGCAAACCGGTACTCCCCCTGTGCTTCCTGAATAAACAGGTTAAATACATCGAAACTTTCATGTTCGTAGCCGGCGGTGAGATTGTGCTCACCCAGCAATAAGCGCCCGGCGAGTTTAATGCTCAAATTATCGTAACTCAGCTTATTGGCATGGCGGGAGTCATCAGATCCCAAGTAAACCGTTGCGCTCTTTAGGCCTTCTTCGTCCTTACTGGTGACCTGGACTTCACCAAATTCAGTACCACCGAGAGAGAGTTGCCAGTTATCCAACTCTGAATAACCGATCTTCATTTCAGTAGAAAAGATATCGCTCCAATCGGAAAATAGCTGAACAATATAAGAATTTAGTTCGGCACCGCGCTCATAATAATGATTGGATAGCTCTAGCTCATTGTAGTCGTCGTCGGATTCGGCAATAGAGTAGCCATCGTTGTAGTTATAGGTAAGAGAGGCTCGATGATTATCGCTGATATTCCAGTCTAGCTTGATCAGCAATTTCTCATCTTCTTCCGGCAGGCTTGAGGGGAGTCCGCCAGGGTTATAATCGTACACATCATTCGCGATGCGCACGATTTCCTGCAGCTGCTCCTGAGATACGCCCTCAACCTCAGAGGGAGAATTACTGCCTGTTGGTCCCCGGTCAAAAGTAGCGACACCTTCTAGCTTTTCGTAAGCGGTGAAGAAGAACAGTTTGTCCTGGATAATGGCTCCACCTAAGGTAGCGTTGTAGCGCTTCTCATCAAAACCCGCTACAGGGAAGTCTTCACCCTCAAGAGAGTCTCCACGGAAACCATCATCGGTATAGTCATAAAAGAATGAACCATGCCACTCATTGCTGCCGGATTTGGTCACTGCATTGATGTTACAGGCGCTGAATCCGCCGTACTGCACATCGAATGGAGCCAGCTCTACAGCAACTTGCTCGATTGCATCGTATGAGAAGGGCATACGCTCTGTTGGATAGCCATTGCTATTCAAGCCAAAGTTGTCATTCATGCGCACCCCATCAACAGTTAGGCTGTTGAAGCGCGGGTTGGCGCCAGTACATTGAATAGAGTCATAGCTGGCTTCGTCGATGTAAACTCGTGGGTCCAGGCGTAGCAAGTCCTTGATATCGCGGTTTACTGCGGGTGCACTGGCTAGGTCATCGCTATTGAAGTGAGATGCCGGGCCTACCGCTAGTCGGGAAGTAGTGATAGCTTGGCCAAGCACGCTGACTTCCTCAAGGTTACTTGTGTCGAGGGATACCATCAGGGGCAGGGTATCGCCTACTGAGAGATAAATATCTTCAAAGGTACGATCCCCCTGTTCGGTTTCAATTGTGACGGTATAAGGGCCTCCTACACGCAAACCACTGAGATTAAACTGTCCTGATTCTCCTACCTCGGCCACTCGCCGACTATTGGATGGCGCGTGCACTACAGTAATTTTTGCATCGCTGATGGCTTCGCCTGCGCTACCAGTAATAGAGCCGCGAATGGCTGCGGCAGTTTCCTGAGCGTAAGAGGCATGTGTTGAACCAATCGCGGAGATAATCGCGGCGGATAAGCACATGCGCCGGAAGATAGAAGGTTTCATAACTAAATCCTGGTCTTTAAGTGGGCCAACAGCGTGGCTTTGAGAGAACTGGTTGTAATCGGCTCCCGAGACTCATCCCCAGGTCTCGGCCAGAGTGCTTTTTAGCGGGTGAAATTGAAGGGCTGGTTAACGATTTGTTGCAATTTTGTAACAGGTTCGTGAGATGGCATTGATGCATACCAATTTGTCACAAATGTTTATTAAGCTTGCCGCAAATTTCTGCAGTGGATGATTGAGATGATTAACCTAAAAAAAATAATTTGTATAAATATTCTATTGGTTGGGCTGCTCAGCACCCTAAAAGCCCATGCTTGGGGAGATGATGGCCATAGAGTGGTTGGAGAAATCGCTTGGCATTATTTGGCACCTAATGTAGCCGCAGAAGTTGAATTGTTACTTGATGAGGTTGGGGAACCACATCTGGCAGAGTCAGCCACCTGGGCGGATCGTATTCGTTCCAACGAGCAATATAATTGGGCAGCGCCCATGCACTATATCAATCTATCCCGTGACTGGAACCGCTATGACGCGGAGAGGGATTGCCCTCCAACAGGGTGTATTGTCAAAGCCATTCAGCAGTTTGAAGAAGTTCTTGCAGATCGCACCCGGTCAGGGACAGAGCGTGCCGAGGCCTTAATGTTTATTGCGCACTTTGTAGGGGATCTTCATCAGCCGCTACACACAGGTCTTTATTCGGATCGTGGTGGCAACGATGTATTCGTGCACTTTTATGGAGAGGAGACCAATTTACACGCTCTTTGGGATATCCATCTTGTCTCAAGAGTGGTTACCGATTGGCAGGGTTATGCAAAAGAACAGACAGAAAAAATTGGTGCAATCCAGAGCCAGCTTTGGCAGTCTACAGATGCAACAGACTGGGCAAAGGAGTCCCATCAGTTGGCTCATAAACTGGCATATACCAATGAAACTCAATTGGGGGAAAAGTACTTCTTGCGCTGCAGGGATTCCTTAGAAATGCGTCTACAGCAAGGTGGTGTGCGCTTAGCTGCCGTACTTAACAAAGTTTTGGGGGGAAGATCATTGAAGATGGTCGATCGATAATTAATCTAGTGGTTTTATTGTGGTGTTAGCCTCCACGAAATAAGGGAAACTAGCATCCATCGCTCATTGCGTGAAGGAGTTTTCCTAATTACCGGCTTAAGGATGGCAGATTCTAAATAATGCAATTCGAGCTCTTTTGACAATTAAAGTGCCCATCCAAGCCCGAATTGCTTCTAAAAACTGGACATTAGTTTAGAGCTACTTCTCCATGAGTATGTGAGTGCAAAAGCAACTGTTTGGAAGTATTTGAATACATGCTATCTCCCAAGCTCAACCTGGAAGAACTCCCAGGCTAACTGATTATCTGATGCGGACAGGTTACGATTTGCGTCCGCCATCACATATTTTCCGTGGGCTGTTTTCAAAGTGATTTTGTCATTTTGATTTAAACAGGCCCATCCGTTGGAATGGTTGTAAAGGACAAATTTCTCCCAGCCTAAAAGCACACTGGCTCTTACATCGACATTATGGTTGTTATGTGGAGTGGCACGTAAGTAATGACCGTTATGGGCGCGCAGTGAAACCGTGTCACCACTCTGAATACAGCGGTGATCCACCCACTGCTGGGTGTTCCCTTTTTGCTCCAGCGCAAGAGTAAAAGTCTCCCATTCTGCAGCCGCAGCAGGCATATTTTTTGCCTCATCGTTACCACCGTAGACAGCCTGAATACGTGTGTTGTGGTGGGTATTAAGCAGGGAAGCTGTATGTGCCCTCGCATAAGTGGATGAATAGGCGGCAGCGTGATTGGTCCAACTTAATGTTGCCGTAATGGGGTTGTGATCACTGATGCTCTGGTGGACTTCATCATACCGGTTGGTAGAGAAGCTAATTTGCGAGTTGCCGCGAAAAGCAATATGGTCAACTCCCTTACAGGGTCCCTTTACATCGTTAATATTCGTATTACCTGCGGCATAACTTACCTGGCTACAGGACCAGGTTAAGCCCAACTCGGAAGCCCAGCGCCCCAACTCCGACTGATTAGGGCCTGGCTGCCAGCCGCCGTTGTCAATCCATGCATTAAAGTCGCCCATTACAATCACTGGATATCCGGCCGAATTTTGTTGAATAAAATGTTTAAGCTGGTTGAACTGGCCTGTTTTCTCCTGGCCGTTACTGGTGTCCATGTGAGTATTGTAAAAGTGTACTTTTAGGTCCTTGGCTAGCTGAACTTCAGTGAAGGTGAAGCCTTTTTCCGTCTCACAATCGGGACTTGAGCCGTTTGTGATAAAGTCTGAGTAGGTACCCTTACAGCTTGAATACTCAACATGCAGCTGCCTGCCATTAATAGGGTGTTTGCTAATAGTGCTTAAACCATCGCCAAAACTGAAGACTCCGCCCTGGAAATGATCACTTCGATAAGGATATTCTGTTTGGCTAAGGGGAGACATCACCGCGTAATTTCTGACCCAGTTTTCCTGGAGTCCGACAATATCGTAGGCCTGCCCGGCAATATAGGTGGATGAAAATAGAGATGCCTGGCCATCAGAAATACCCTGTAAACCTTCAGGAAAGCCCTTTATGTTGGCTGCCATTACTCTAATTTGGCCACTTTGCCCAGCCAAGCTTCCCGGCCTGCTATAGGCTTGATTGCCCACAGTGCCGGTAAAACCTACTTGAGTGCTGGAACTAACCAGAATATCCCATATTTCTGACAAAGTTATTGCTGAAGCAGAAGCGCTTAGGCCCAGGCTTCCTACGATAAGAGCTGATCTTAATAGTTTGTTTTTCATTTTATTGTTATCCGTTATTTAAATTGTCCGATTTTATTATTCTATAAATGGTGTATCTCGGATATCGTCTATTGATTGTGCGTGGTAAAGGGAACGATTTTTAATTAATTGTGGGGCCTCCTTAACTGACTAATTTTACTAGCAATATTTAAGCGACTTTTATTTGGCGTCTACCGAACGGATAAAAGACTTCAGCAATAGATACTAATTGTCATTTCATCAATAAGTAAGATAGAAAGAGTTTTAGCGGGCTATGGCCAAAATAAAAGGTTGGGCAAGCGTACTAGAAAGCAATTGCCGGAATAATAAAGGATTGGCGATATGAGTGGATACCGAATTAGTAAATTTTAAAATCAATAATAGACTGAGCAGTTCCGCTTGTTGTCTTAGCTGCCAGCCTGATTAACAATGGTTGCAGTTTAAGTACACAACGCCCACCTCAGGCTCCAGAGCCTGGGAAATATTAACAATAATGTAGTAGGTGTACATACATGGAACTGGTAGGACCTCACCGGAGCCTAAGGCTCTTCTGCGCCCCTCTTATTGTGGCTTTACTGACGAGTGGTTGCTCGGAATCCTCCGACAGTAGCCCTAAAAACCGTTTGGCCTTAGCCCAACAAGCGCTGACTTTGGCGCCCGCTGATCCAGAAATTGCTGAAATCTATCAGCGAACCTGTCGAAGCTGTCACAGCACTGGGGTCAGCGCTGCGCCACTCACTGGGGACATTGCCGGCTGGGAACCGCGTCTCGACAAGGGAATGGATGTATTGGTTGAAAACGCAATTAATGGTTTCCAGGGGATGCCGCCACTGGGTCTTTGTTTCGAGTGCTCACCGGAGCAGTTTGAACAGTTAATTGCCTTTATGGCCTCTGCGGAGTAAGGGATTATGCAGCAGTCACGTCGCCGCTTTATTACAACTATTGCCGCTGGTTCTACAGCTATCGCTGCTACTCCAATCTCCTCTATGGCACGCACCTTGGTACAGGCGAGTGACCCAGTAAAGCGTAAGGGTATCCGCTGGCGCAACTGGTCTGGTTCGCAAGACTGCCTGCCTAGTGAACGTCTGGCACCAAAGACAATCGCCGAACTACAGCAACGTGTAGCTGATGCTAAAGGTACTGTTAGAGCTGTGGGGGCTGGGCACTCCTTCACGGCCTTAGTGCCCACCAATGACACCATTCTCTCGCTCGGGCGTATTAGCGGTGTGGCCGATCATAGTAGCGAAACCACCCAGGCTACGATTTACGCGGGTACACGTATAGCCGATCTTGGCCAGCCGCTTGAAGATATTGGTCAAGCCTTGATTAATCAGCCGGATATTGATGAGCAAACTCTCGGCGGATGCCTGGCCACTGCCACTCATGGCACTGGGGCCGGTTTAGGTTGTATGTCCAGCTATGTAACGGGATTGGAGCTGGTTACGGCAGATGGCAGCACTCTGTGGTGCGATGCAGAGCAAAACCCAGAGACTTTCATAGCAGCCAAAGTTTCCCTGGGTAGCCTGGGGTTAGTGACCAAGGTGCGTATGCAGAACCAGTCCAGTTACAAACTCCGGCGAGAATCCTGGGTGGCTCCCATGGGGGAGGTGCTTGAGCAGGCGGAGACACTGGCGGAGTCAAATCGCAATTTCGAGTTTTACTATATTCCTTTCTCCGGAATGTGTATGGCTGATACGCACCAATTAACAGATGAAGAGATCTTTACCACCGCGCGTGAAGATACTAACGAAGCTGTAATGACCCTTAAAACTGTTCGAGACTGGCTTGGCTGGTCGCCCAGATTACGGCAATACGCCTTACAGTCTGCAATGGAGGATATTGAAAAGGAGGTGGTTGTGGAGTCCTCTTGGCGAAACTACGCCAGTGAGCGAAATGTTCGCTTCAATGAGATGGAATACCACCTTCCCAGGGAAGCCGGACTGGCCGCTTTTGAGGAGCTGCGCCGTACAATCGAAGAGAACAATCTTAATGTGTTCTTTCCTATCGAAGTGCGCTTTGTAAAGGGGGATGATATTTGGTTGAGTCCCTTCTATCAGCAGGGTTCCGTATCAATTGCGGTACACCGTTACTTTGAGGAGGATTACCAGCCCCTTTTTAAGGCACTGGAACCCATTATGCGCAAGCATGGCGGCAGACCGCACTGGGGGAAACTTAATACCTTGCACCGGCAGGACCTGGCTGGTTTATACCCCCGCTGGCAGGATTTTCTTGAGGTAAGACGTGAGCTTGACCCTAAAGGAAAATTTTTAAACCCGTACCTGAAAAAACTAATTGGTTGATAGGGCCCTTATTCATCTCAGGGCTGAAGAGAGACTAGGGGAGCGAACTGTGCAGAAAACGCGGAGAAAATTTTTACTGGGCGGAGCGGCATTGGGGGTTGCGGCCGCATTTCCTTTGTTAAGGCCTAAAGCTTTGGGGCAGGGGGGGCACACTAACTATTTTCAAAGTCTCTCTAAGGCTCTGGATTCCGCAGGTTTCTCTGGTCCCACAATGGTAGTGGATTTAAACCGCCTGAGAGCCAATGCGACTGTACTTTCTGGGCATCTAAATGGGCACTTTGACTATCGAGTTGTTGCCAAATCGTTACCAGCTCTGGGGTTACTGGAGGCGGTTGCAAAACAGACTGGTACGCAGCGGTATATGGTTTTCCATCTACCTTTTTTGCAACAGTTGGCGCAGTCACAACCACAGGCAGATATTTTGCTGGGTAAGCCTCTTCCGATTGCTGCGGCCAAGAGCTTTTATAGCCGCCCAACAATCAGTGGATTTGACCCTAGAACACAACTTCAGTGGCTGATTGATAGCCCTAGGCGGCTACAACAGTATGCGGCACTAGCCGGCAGCCTTGAGCAAAGGTTACAAATCAATATTGAGTTGGATGTGGGGTTGCACCGCGGTGGAGTCAGCGATGCTCGGGACCTTACTGAAATGCTCAATATTATTAAGGCAGAACCACTGCTTACTCTGTCGGGATTTATGGGCTATGACGCCCATGCGGCTAAGATGCCGGGTATTTTAGGTGGCCCAGAGAAGGCCATTGATCGCGGTTTGGAGATTTATACTCAGAGGCTTGAGCAAGCTAAACAATTGTTGGGTGACCAGTATCCTAAAAGGTTGACGTTGAATGGCGCCGGCAGCCCGACTTACCAGCTTTATAAATCACGCTCAGATAGTGCACCCTGTAATGAGCTGGCGGCAGGTTCCTGTCTTGTTAAACCTACAGATTTTGATATCCCCACCCTCAGTGATCACAAGGCGGCTGCATTTATCGCCAGCCCAGTATTGAAGAAGTTACCGCAGACTCAAATTCCTGGTTTGGAGAAACTAACGGGTACGATGCGCTGGTTAAACCCAAATCGCGAGCAGACATTCTTTATCTCTGGGGGGTATTGGAAGGCGCTGCCCGAATCTCCAGTGGGTCTTTCGATCAATCCTATTTATGGACGCTCTACAAATCAGGAAATGCTCAATGCTTCCAATCAGGTTGTCCTACAAGAGGATGACTGGGTTTTCCTGCGACCAACACAAAGTGAATCTGTATTTCTTCAGTTTGGGGATATAGCTGTGTATGACAAAGGGGAGATCGTGGAGCGCTGGCCTGTATTAAGTAACTCCTGAAAAAACATCTTTACATGGTTCTAAATAGATGACGCTGTACTGTATATAGCCGTATGTAATCACAAGTAATTATTATAATAAATTTGGAGAGTAACGTGATCTTTGAGCTGGTTTTAGTGCTAAATACTATTTGGTTTTTAATGGGTTTCAATGTTTTCTCCTTGCGGGGAAAGATTTTTGCCAAGCTGGTTGTTCCTAGAGAGCATAGGGATACCCCTGTCTTTGGAATACTGGCTGAGTCAGGTAAATTTCTAGGCGGGTTTAATTTTTCATTGGCGCTAATGAGTATTCTTTTATTGGTTAATCACGCTTCCTTTTCCGGGGATATTCAAAGATCTATATTGCTTTTTGTTTTTTCTGTTACACATGGTTCTCAGTTTATTTATAACTTGCCTGTCGCGCTAAAGAACCGAAGAGGGGGTGGACCTTGGAAAGTGAAAGGTGTGATGAAGTTTATATTTATTATGGACTTTATCATGATGATGATTAATTTAACCCTGGCGCTTTGGTATTGGTTGTAATGAGGCTGGTCGTTGGGTGTCGGCTAGTGTTGCCATTGCTGTTATGGGTGGCTTATACGGTTTAATAGATGATGCGATATTGAGTGGTATTTCCCATATAAATATACTGCGTTGGAGGGATGTGAAATAGGTGCTTAAGTTAACAGATGTGCCTACTGAACAAGTTTCGGCAATAACAGACTTGATATTAGCTGTATTGGCGTTGTTTATATTTCTTTATTTTATTAGGCCGGAATTCAAGTCCGGCTGGAAGAGAAATTGCTGGATTTGTTTCTTTGGGGTGATGTTTATCGTTGGCCTATTGGGTTCGGTAATTCATGGCTTTCAGATTGCCGGACCTGAAAGAATATTCATGTGGCATATTTTATTTTTTTTCCTCGGTCTTTTTCTGGTGTCGTTTACACTCGCTATTATTGGTGATCTTGCCGGTGAGCGAATATTAAGAAAATTATTGCCCTACATATTTTTAATTGGCCTGATATTTTATTTCATTGCAGTATCTAGAATTGATGGTTTCATAGTATTTGTGGGTTATCAAGCGTTAGTGATGATTCCTGTTGTTATTGGTTATACATGGATGGGGGTTATGGGGCGTTTACCCGGGGCTTGGTATATGGTTATTGGCGGGTTTATTTCTCTCCTGGCTGTGGTATTACAAGTCAGAACAGCTTTGGAGTTTACGTTTATTTGGACGTTTAACCACAATAGTCTTTATCATATGGTTCAAACAATAGGCGTATTGTTCTTTTTTGCAGGAATAAGAAAGTCACTGCAGGCATCAATATGATTTTTTACGCAATTTAATTCTTTAGGTTTTTATGAATCGAAATCCTCTACTCAAAGTGCTGTGATCTATAGGGGGGCAGAGAAAAGGCGCTCTCCTCCCCCTAAGTATTCATGATTGAAGCTTTATAATAAGGCCTCGGGCCAGCTTAAGGTTTATAGTGTCTTAGGCTGCACAATTTATAAAGAAGGCATTCTATGGGCGCCCGAAATACTATCTATGAATATGGGGCAGTTGCTAAGTGGCTTCATTGGATAATAGCATTCTTAATTCTAGGATCTTACGTCAGTGTCTATTACCTCCAATGGTTTACTGAAGAGGATACCCCAGCAAACTGGATTGCCTTACAGCTGCACTTGTCTATTGGTATAACGATTGGTGCTTTTGTACTGTTACGGATATTTTGGCGTTTGACTAATCCCACTCCGAAACTGGAACCTGGCTCCAGGCTAGAGCACTTTGCCGCGCATACAGGCCATTTTCTGTTATATGTAGTCATGATACTTGCACCATTAACCGGATACCTAGGAACTGGGGTGAATACTGAGTACTTTTTCCTGTTTGAAATCCCTCAGTTTGCTGACACTTCCCTTTTTGCCCACCTTGTTCAGAATAAAATGGGCTTGACCTTCAAACAGTTCGAAGAACCTATCGATTTCATTCATAAGGAAGTGCTGGGTGAATGGCTTATCTGGTTACTTATTTTGGGGCACTTCTTGGCAGCCCTTTATCATCACTTTATAAAGAAAGACCGTACACTGATTAGGATGACTACGGGTAATCAGTGAAACAAGTACTCTTATAAAGTCGTTTACCTTGCCCGTGATTTAAATGGCTCTACTATATGTTCGTTGGTCGATAACAATTAAGGCAGAGTACTCTGTTTGACCCTTGATAATGTTGCAGAGACCAGGAATGTATTTTTGAAAATCAGTTGTGCCTGCATTAAGGTTTTATTTATGACTCTAGTGAGGAAATTACTTTACCTAATCGCATCCTCAAAGATATAAAAGGCTTTACTGGTGATTAAGTCCAGTATCTGAAAAGTTGCAGGGGCTGATAATCTTGGTCTTTCATACCTATGTAAGCGCTATTGAGTTAAAAAGTTCTCCGCACCTGACAGAGTATTGAGGCTAGTATTGGCGCCAGATTTCCGTGCCGTTCCCGCAATTGATGTTTATATAAATTTTGGAGATCCTTCTAAGGAAATATGAATGTTTATTGTACTGAGTAATTTGCATATATTACCCCGCCAAGATTTTATCCAGGTGTATTGGCAGAATTTGATGCCAATTTGGCATAGAAATTTGGCGCTCGGTTTTCTAATCTTCTGCCTATGACAATGTACCCATCCATAGAGATGGCCTGATAGTTTGGAGTCTAGGTAATAACCGGTATGGTCGTTTACTGCGGGTCCTAAGTGGTAGCTTATGTGTAGTCGTTTATCTTGGATATTGTGGTCCGGAGCTCTCTTGTTATTGGCTGGCTGTGATCCCCCCGGGGAATTCCACCCCATAGCGAGGGTGGAACCATTGGTCATACTTTCAATTGAAAGCCTCTAATCAGCTATCTGATTAAGTTACTGCATTGATCATCGGGTTGTCTTCTTCGTTGTGTTTTGGCAATGCAAGCGAAATGAAGGTTGCCAAAAACAGCAAGCACGTGGATACCAACAGGCAAGCTTGTAAACCGGCAATCTGGAAAATCCAGCCCGACAACAGAGTTCCGGTAAGGCGGCCCAGAGCGTTTGCCATGTAGTAAAACCCCACATCCATAGAAACGCCATCTTCTCTGGCATAAGCGACGATCAAGTAGCTGTGCACAGAAGAGTTCACTGCAAATAACACAGCGAATACCATGAGGCCCAACAAAATGCTGAGTTGAGGGTGGAAGCCGATATAGAGTGAGAAGGCAATCAGCGCAGGTATCAGAGTTAATGCGCAGCCCCACAATAGGGCCGTTCGCCCATCAGGCAGTGCCGAAGAAAAACTTCCAGTGATCCTTGGGGCAAAGGCTTGTGCTGCGCCATAACCGATGATCCAGCAGGCTAGGAATGCACCGACTTGCCAGTGGCCCCAGTCGAATTGGCTCGCCAGGAAAACGGGCAGGGCGATTACAAACCAAACATCACGAGATGCAAAAAGGAACAGTCTTGCTGCCGCAAGGATATTCACCGGGCGACTCTTAGAAAATACATCTTGAAAGCGGGCTTTCACCTTTGCTTTGCCCAAGTCTTTTCGTAAAAATTTCTTACTCAATAGCAATACTGAGGCGAGAGCGACTGCCATTGCGAATATAGCCCCACGAAATTCCAGTAATGCCAGTAGGCCTCCCCCCATAAAGAACCCAATGCCTTTCAGGGCATTCTTGGAGCCCGTCAGTAGTGCAATCCAGCGATAAAGAGTTCCTTGGGTATTGTCGTCAGGTAGTAAAAGCTTGATTGAGCTTTTCGCGCTCATCTTGTTTAGGTCTTTGGCTATGCCAGATATTCCCTGAGCGGCCATAACCAAAGGCACACTGAGATAGCTGGAAGGGACTAATAACATAGCTAAAGCGCAAATCTGTAATGCCAGACCAATATTCATGGTGCGATTAAGGCCTAGCCGGGCACCGAGCCATCCGCCCACCAAATTGGTGACCACTCCAAAAAATTCATAGAAAAGAAACAGTAGGGCTATTTCGAGAGGGGTGTACCCGAGGGTATGGAAATGCAGAAGCACCAGCATGCGCAGTGCGCCATCGGTTAGAGTAAAAGACCAATAGTTACCAGTCACCAATAAATATTGGCGTACCGAGGGCGAAAGGGTGGAGAAAAACTGCATGGGTTTTGGCTCTAACTACTAGGGGCTCCTGGCCTGAAGATCAGGCCAGCCCCGCGGGTATTTATCAGTTTTTTATTGGTGGGATCTAAGACATTGGCTTATCCAATCAGGCGAGCCAGCTCTGCAGTACGGTTGGCATAGCCCCACTCGTTGTCATACCAGGTATAAATTTTCACTTGAGTGCCATTGACCACCATGGTGGACAGTGCATCAACAATGCTGGAACGTGGGTCGGTTTTGTAATCCACAGATACCAGAGGACGTTCCTCATAACCGAGAATATTTTTCAGCTCGCCCTCTGCTGCGGTTTTCAGTAGGTTATTAACTTCATCCACAGTTGTTTCCCGTTCTACTTCGAAAACACAATCCGTCAGGGAGGCATTGGCCAGCGGGACTCGTACGGCATGGCCGTTCAGCTTGCCAGTCAACTCTGGGAAGATGGCGGTGATTGCTGTGGCTGAGCCGGTAGTAGTGGGTATCAGACTGGCTCCACAGGCCCTTGCGCGGCGCAGATCTGAATGGGGCGCATCAAGGATTGTCTGGGTATTAGTGATATCGTGGATAGTAGTGATAGAGCCATGCTTGATGCCCAGTTTTTCATGTATCACTTTTACCACCGGGGCCAAACAGTTAGTGGTGCAGGAGGCTGCAGTAACAACTTGATGCTTGGCTGGATCATAAATGTGCTGATTCACCCCCAAAACAATATTTGGTACCCCGTCTTCTTTTACGGGAGCCGAAACCAGCACACGCTTTACCCCCTGCTTTAAATAGCCCTCCAATTGCGCGCTAGTCTTCATTTTCCCAGAGGCTTCAATAACCAGGTCGCAAGCACTCCAGTCTGTGTCGGCAATGGCGAGATTATGGCTACAACTTATTTCCTGGCCAGCAACCGTAATTGTGTTGTCCTTAGCTTCTGCATAATGCTGCCAACGCCCGTGTACCGAATCAAAATTCAGTAAATGAGCAAGGGTGGAAGCGTCTCCAGCGGGGTCATTGATTTGCACAAACTCCAATTCTGGCCAGTCCCAGGCTGCGCGCAGCACAAGCCGACCGATTCGACCAAATCCATTGATTCCGACTTTGATAGCCATGTTGTAACTCCTGAGTAATCTGAATATATGAAAAATCGTATATATCCAGGTAAATTTTTTCAGCGACTTAGTGATATTACTTGCCAGCAAAATACCTACGGCCGTGACTTAGCAGCATAGGCTAGCTCTTTGGGGCCTATCTCCCATTAGGATCAAGTTGCGAAGATCTTCGGCAATAAAGTGCTGATTTGCCTGCAAAGTGTCTTGAAGGATTGATTTGGCCCAGCTGCCCAGTTCAGGGTTGATGCGGTAAAAGATCCACTGTCCCTGGCGGCGGTCCCGCAATAAATCAGCGCCGCGGAGTAGGGCTAAGTGCCGAGATATTTTGGGTTGGCTCAAACCCATAGCAGCAGTGAGCTCGCACACGCAAAGTTCTCCCTCGTGGGCGATCAGTAGAAGCGTACGCAGGCGGGTATCGTCTGCCAGGCACTTGTAGAACTGAACTGGGTTCAAGGCTTACCCCAAATCTTGTTTATGCCGCTTTAGCGGCCTTGTTATACACCAGTACAAAAAGTTTGATGCGGGTACTCAGTTCCAACACTGTTGTGTAAAAGGGTTTGAAGCAATGCCGACTGGCAGGGTCTTCAAAATTCCATGAGATCAATTTTCCGTGCCCAGCGGCAGGCACATATTCATTGTGGCTTTTATCACATAAGGTAATGACTAAATCAAAATCCCGGTCAGCTACCTCTTGTAAACTCTTGGAATAGAGCCCTTTGATCGGGATACCAAAACGTTGGAGAGCCTTGATGGCACGAACGTCCACCGGGGTGGGGTCTGTCCCTGCACTTGAAACCTCGAAGAACTCTCCCCCATAGTTACGCAGTAAAGCCTCAGCTATTAATGAACGAGCCGAATTCCCCGAGCAGACAAACAAAATCTGCCTCTTCATAAATTGCTCCCGAACGGTAAACCGTCCGACTTAGTCCGCATTATATATGGAAAAACGAATATTCAAAGGACCAAAAAAACCGGGAGCAGATCCCGGTTATTCACTAAATGCTTAGAGCTTGAACTCTGCCCAGACCGGCGCATGGTCTGAGGGGCGCTCCATAGCGCGGATATCATAATCTACCCCTGTGGCCACACAATGTTCCATCAGAGGGCTTGTGGCCATAATCAAGTCGATCCGCAGCCCACGCTTGGGCTCGCGGTCAAAACCCTTACTGCGATAGTCAAACCAGCTAAATACATCATCTGTATCAGGATTCATCGCACGGAAAGTATCCGCCAAGCCCCAGGCCTCAATTTTCTGCAGCCATTCGCGCTCTTCTGGAAGGAAGCTGCACTTGCCGTCGCGCAGCCAGCGCTTGCGATTGGGCTCGCCGATACCGATATCTTGATCACTCGGAGAGATGTTCATGTCGCCAATAACCAGCACCGGGGCTTCGGGATCGCAGGTGGTTTGTAGATAGGTATCAAGGTCAGCGTAGTACTTTTGCTTCGCCGGGAATTTTACTGGGTGTTCACGATTCTCGCCCTGGGGAAAGTAGCCGTTGATGACGGTGAGAGGTTTACTGCCGCCAATATCGAACTTTCCCATGACCATACGGCGCTGGGCGTTATCGTCGTCGGTAGGAAAGCCATATTCGCGATCGATAAATGGTAGGCGTGCGAGCAGGGCAACACCGTAGTGTGTTTTTTGGCCAAAATAGATTAGCTCGTAACCCAGGTCGCGAATGGCATCTACAGGAAAGTCTTCATCGGTAACCTTGGTTTCCTGAAGACCAATGATATCGGGTTGATGGCTATCTACCAGAGCCTGCATTTGGTGCAGGCGAGTGCGAATACTGTTGACGTTAAAGGAAACGACTTTCATTTCTTCCCCCAAATGAAAAAGGTCGGGCAAGCCCGACCTAATTGTTTACTGTGCGCATGGGTGCACTTGGCACACCCAAAGGGCATCACATCTTTAGAAATTGGCGACTTGCGGCGGTGCCTTGCTGGCTTTGTCAGCCAGTCCAATAAAGTCCGCCATTATATAGCCCGCTTCGTTCAAGATTGGATCTTTTTCCAATTTGATTTCCACAGGGCCACCAATAGTTGCCACTTCTTCAGACTCACTCTCTTCATAAGCCTCGAAATCCTTGTAGGGTTCAAGCCCTTTTGCTTCGCGACGGCGGTTCTCCATGGAGAGCAGGCGCTGGTTCACGTTTTCACGTTCTTGCTCTCGCATTACCTCATTAAGGGAGAGATGCTTTCTGTCGGCGCGTTCGCTCTCAAACTTGAATTGATCGCGCAGGAATATGAAGTCCGGATCTGATGCTGTGCGCTTATTGTGCTTAGTGAGCAGATTAGGAATCAGAGTCTTCAGATTAAAGTACTTGGCGTGTGGTACGGCGTGGATACGGTCCCAGGGCAGGGCGGTATCGTAAGCGCTTTCACCAACACTCTCCGCATCAATAAGTTGCGGCATGGGGATATCGGGTTTCACGCCCGCGTGCTGGGTGCTATCACCGGATACGCGGTAGAACTTGGACTGGGTAATTTTTAACTGGCCTTCTTTCAGGGGCGCCATGGTTTGCACGGTGCCTTTACCAAAAGATTGATTGCCAACAACCAAGCCGCGGTTGTAGTCCTGGATGGCGCCGGCGAAAATCTCGGAAGCTGATGCCGAGAGGCGGTTAATCAATACCATCAGCGGGCCGCGATACATTGCGCGAGAGCGAGAGCGGTTGTGCCGTGAAATCTGCTCATTAGCGTGGCGGATTTGGACTACTGGACCCTGATCGATAAACAGGTCGGTCAACATGGTGGCTTCCTGTAGGGAGCCGCCGCCATTGTTGCGTAGATCCAGAATGATACCGTCTACCTTTTCCTCTTTCAGTTCGCTGAGCAATCTAGCCACATCGCGGGTAGTACTCTTGTAATTGGGGTCGCGGCGACGGTAGGCGTCAAAGTCTATATAGAAGGTCGGCAAGTTGATTACACCGATCTTGTAGCTCTTCTTACCATCTGAAAATTCGAATACGGCCTTCTTGGCAGCCTGATCCTCAAGCTTCACTTTACTGCGCTTGATCAGGATGGTCTTGTGGGTGCCGTCGCCGCCGGTGGGAATAGTTTCCAGGCGAACGAAGGTGCCGGCCTTACCGCGGATTAGATCCACCACGTCATCCAGCCGCCAGCCGACGACATCGACCATTTCACCATCTTTATCCTGGCCGACCCCTACAATCTTGTCGTTAGGCTTGATCTTACCGGTGCGGTCAGCAGGACCACCCGCTACCAATCGGGCAACCTTGGTGTATTCCTCATCCCCCTGCAGCACGGCACCGATGCCCTCCAGAGACAACGACATACTCATGTTGAAGTTTTCCAGGGAGCGTGGGGACAGATAGTTACTGTGGGGATCATAGAGGCGAGTCAACGAGTTCATATAGAGCTCGAATACGTCATTGCTGTTTTGCTGCTCAAGGCGCTTCTTTTGACCTTTATAGCGGCGTTCCAGCAAATCGCGAATATCCTCATCCTCTTTACCTGTGAGCCTCAGGTTTAAGACGCTGCTCTTTAGGCGCTTACGCCAAAGATCATCGGCATCACTGATGGAGGTAGGCCACTGACTCTCCTCACGGTCGAGTTCGAGGGATTCATCGCGATCGAAATCGAAAGCGGGCAAGCCTTTTTCGAGCTGGGATAGGATATTGTCCAACCGATCGCCCATACGCAGGCGGAAACGGTTATAAATCTCAAAGCCTGCTTTGACATCGCCAGCGCGTAGCTGGTCATCCAGCTTGGTTTGCCATTCGCGGAACTCATTGATGTCTGAGGCGAGGAAGTAGCTTTTGGTGGGATCTAGAGCATCAATGTACTCGTCCCAAAGGTCTTCCGACATTTCGTCTCCGACCTTGATTTTGTTGTAGTGCAGCATTTCTAGCTTGCCGACAATCTCCCTGGCAGTGCTGCCCTGGTCCTTTTCAGGAGCCAGAGGCTCGGTCTCTGCCAGAGCGGTTGTGGAAAGCAGGCCAATGACCAAGAAGCCGGAAAATAGAGCGGCGATCCGATTGGTAAGCATAGGGAGTCTCTTTATACGTCCTACTTCATAGGCGACCAGCCTTTATGGCTTAGCGACCTATAGCTTAGGACAAGTATAAAGGCTGAAAGCTCCGAAGGGCATGAAATACCTCCAATCAGAGATGGATCTTTTCCACATTAGGCACATTTAGCAAAATAGAGTTTCCTACTATCCATTATTTAGGGCATTTGGTCTCAAATGGAGGCGGTTGGCACGGCTCGGTTTTGATGATTTTTACGTCTGAAGAGCATTTTTGACCAGCTAGTCGAGCATAGAGTGATTGAGTGCCGGGAAAATGGGTACCGCTAAAAAGAAAAGGAATTGAGTTGATACACCCGCTGTTTTAAGAGCCCCCTAACAGTTCCGGGATGTCTTTAGTGTTCTGAGTGGTTCGGGTGAAAGTGCAGCTTCGCAAGGATATCTAGCCCTCAGAATGAAATCGCAACACAGAGTGAACTGCTCTAAAAGACTTACAGGAAGGGCCCCTAAGGCCGAATTTTCTTTTACGGCGAGCGGTGCCAAGCAGCGGCAATCCTCAAGTCCCGCAGAGTCATTCTGAATTAGTTCAGAGGCCTTTTAAATGCGTACTGCTTCAACGTGGCTTAACGGTCACGCCCGAGGGCTCAATTAATGGGATTGGTTACCGATTATTTATATCTAAGACATATGTATTGATATTGAAGGTAACCATCTAGGCGAGAGTTAATTGCGGTTCAGGTCAACCTTTTCTGCTTAATACTGCTCATTATTCCCGGTAAAAATGTTGCACTGAATCGATCTACTGGCTCCCCAGTGCTGTTCCATGGAGTTGTAGGATGAAGGTTGAATTTGCAACGTCGCGTTCACAAGAAATCTATGAGATGGCTGACCTAGCGGTAATAGGTGTAAGTCCTTTCAACAGCTACTTCTCCGAGGGGCAGATTGCTCGGCTTGCAAAGTGGGCGCAAAGTCACTTTAAGCGAGTCATGTTTTTTATTCCCGATAATGCTGCTGAATATACACAGATCGCACTTGGCTATGAGGAAGAGAAGGCGAGAAAAAGAGCTCGACGACAGTGCCACTATCTGCATAACAAGGTCTATCGCGCTTCGGGCTCGTGTGCTGTAGACAGTGAATTGGTTGACTCCGAGTGGTTGAAACAATCTGAGCTCTATTCTCGCTGGCTCTATCAGTTTGAGCAGGAGTTTCACTTGAATGATGGTTTCCGCGAGGGTTGCTTGGAGGCTAGTAGATGGGTGCTGGAGCACCATCTTGCAGAAGAAGAAGTTACTGTCGAGATGGTTTCAATAGCAGTGAGATATCTTTTGGCGGAGTTGCCGGTGATTTTGCATTCTGCAGATATCGTGGGTACAGATTCCTCATGTTTCTGCTATCACAGCTGTCCCAGATATTTAGATGACCTTTTTCACGAGAGTGGCCAAGAGGCTGCGGGAGAGAGAAATGGTTATGTGATTGTGAGAAATGACGGTGAGTAATAGTAGGCGCTATGGCCTGCGAATGTGGTGTGAAAGGACACAGCTAAGCTATAAAATACATTAACAAATAGATGTAACACACTGATATATATGTATTTTGTAGAATTTAATGTAAATTCTAACTTTCAGAGGGCGAGTGAAGCAAAAGCTCCGCTCGCCTTTGGTTCATTGGGTTAATTTGGTAGCTGCTTGGTCATTATGATGTGGTCGATATTGTAACCGTGCTTAGTGACAGCCAATTCAAGCAGCTCATCTACAATGGCCTCATCCAGTTGTGGAGTTCGACTTAGAAGATAAAGGCTGCTGCGATCGGGGTCGCCCACGAGAGACCATTGATATGCTGGGTCTAGCTCTAGAACCCAGTAGTTACCATTGGTTTTCCCATCGAAGAATGAAACCGCAAGTTTGCTATTCGTATCATCTAAAGGGGTAGCGGTACCTTGCACGCTGATGGGAAAACCGTACTTTGGGTGTAGGATTCGGCAAAAGTTGAAAACACTGAGTGTGCCATCATCGTTGAGACCGTAGTCTGCCGTGACTGCTGTACAGGCAGGCTGGAAGATCTGTGGCAGTCGGGCTATTTCATACCACTTGCCAACGTACTGATAGACGTCCACGTAGGGGACCGTCTCAAGCTCAGATTCATTATCAGCCCAAGAGAGCTGCCCTCCAAAAGCCAATAGAAGAACCCCCAAACCTTTTACCAAACCCTTCATATTCACATTTCCTTGTCATTGGATTGAATTACTTTCCACCGTACCAATTGTGCGATGGCCAACTCTTTACGGGAGGTAAGCTGGAACGGATTAACCAATTGTCCGTTTGGGGCAAAGTTTCACAATAACTTCAAGAATGGCCAGGAGTGCCCGTTGAATTTAGGCCAATCGATTGACAAAAAAGGCAATCTTGACTAACTGCCTTTCCATTAGCGCAGTAGCAAGGGAGCAACAGTGAGCAAAACGCCATCACTATCGGCCGTAGTTACATTGACATGGGCGGTTAGCTGGAGAGCAATCCTTCTCAACCTTCCAATTTACATGCCGTTTTCCGTTCTACATAAACTGGGCTATGAGTTTCCAATCTGGTTTTGGTACCTTCTTTGTATCGTGGGTGGGTTTTTGTCTTATGTTCTTGCATTTTGGTGGCTCTTCTCGCGAGGTTACGGCGCCCCAAATCTCGGGAAATTGAAAATAGTTGAATAAAAAAAACAGCAACAAGCAGGTATCAAACAAGATAGATTGAGGTTGTTTTTCCGGCATCGTCGCAAATTCATTGTGGCAACTAGGGCTGATAACTACTCCAATCATGCCAAACCATTAAGCAGGCCATCCTATGTCACAGGAAATTCCCGTTGATGTACTGATCCTAGGAGGTGGTATTCAGGGGGTAACCCTGATGAGAGAGCTGATACCAGAGTACTCGGTGGTACTGGTCGACGATGAGTTCGGTGACGCCGAGTCTCTACATTTCCACGGTTATTTCTCTTCCGGCTGGAATGCGGCTAACCCCCAAGCTGCTGAAATTTACCGATGTGCCGCGCAGCGCTGGCACAAAGAACTTGCAACTAGCGGCGTGAATAGTCGCATAACAGATTTCCATGCAGCACTGACTCCGGACTTTCTAAACACTGTTGAAGATAACTGGGCCACAGCGGCTATTCCCTTTGAGGAAGTTGAGTTGCCCGAGATCTTTGATCCGGATAATTTGCCATCAAATCGCAGGTTCAGATTTTCTGATGATCTTATTTTTGATGGAGCTGCAGCCTATCGCAGTGTGAGCGAACCTTTGAGGAAGCAAATCTATCGTGGGAGGTTGGCCTCGTTTCAGCTTGGGGGGGCAGGGATTGAGCAAGTAACTCTGGATATGGATGGTCGCTCGTGTGAGTTAAAACCAGAGCTGGTGATTTCTGCCTGTGGTGCGGGGAATGCTGAAGTAATTCGGCACTTGGGTGTGGCAGAGGAGCAGATACAAAATGCCCAGTTAGTAAGACCTCTGCATATGCTCTTAGCCCGCGGCCCCAATATCCCGCCAGTTTCAGCTTTGTTGATCGACTTGGTGGTGATGTACCACCCGCTGGAGGATGGGGAAGGGCTCTGGATTCTTACGCTTAACCCAGAAGTTCCCAGGTTCAAGGCGGGTGTTGTCGATATGTGTATCCCGCCAGAAATAGATAATGATCTACTTTGTGCATCTTTTGAGCGCCTTTCCAGCGCGATGGTGGCTTTTGAGGCTTGGGCGCAGGGCTGCCAGTGGTCGGTATATGCAGGCTGGAAAACAGATGCACCGGGACCAGATGGTGATCTATTAGTGCACTTGGATTATCCCACTCCATACCAACTGGATGATTATGGCGTGAAAAATTTTCTCGCGGTATGGCCAAACCATTGGGGATTGGCTGCTAATGTCGCCGATGATGCTGGAAACTGGGTGCGTACCAAGCTCAAAAGCTGTCACCCCCAGCCGGGCGCCGATAGTGGATTATCTCCAGGCTCGGGGGTTGGCCATCCCATAGAAAATAAGTGGCAGAGCGACAAGCTCAATTGGCTGTGCTGGGAAGATTTCGCTCGAAAAGTAGGCTATCACCGTTAACTTTAACCTCTTCGGGTTAATCAATTTGATTGGTTTCTGTTCGGTGTGGATATAAATACATCGCTCTAAGAGGCAAAATAAACGTCATGCAATGAAACTGTTGCTTGCAACGGTGAGTTTTTTCTGTATCTTAAAAACAAAATGTAACCGGTTACATTTTGCTGCAAGGGTCCGTGAAAGAAGAAATGGACCAATAGCGAGGCAAGATACTTGGCCGGATAGAGATTCAAAATAATAAGAACCTGGTTGCCAGAGGCAGCTATACGGGAAGTGGTATGGGAAAAAAAATAAGAATGGGCATGGTCGGTGGTGGAGAGGGTGCCTTTATTGGTGCTATCCATCGTATGGCAGCTTCCCTCGACGGTGAGATAGCGCTGGTGGCGGGATGTTTTAGCAGTAATCCCGAGCGTGGCCGTAGCAGTGGAGAGAAGTTGGGCCTCAACCCAGAGCGCGTTTACCAGAGTTATGAGCAGATGTTCCTGGAGGAATCCCAGCGTCCTGTTGATGAGCGCATAGAGTTTGTCTCTGTAGTAACTCCCAATGATTTACATCTCCCAGTTTCTATTGCCGCACTGCGAGCGGGGTTTCATGTTCTTTCTGATAAGCCAGCCGCTTGCACACTTGAGGAAACCCTTGCGCTCAAAAACGAGGTCGTACGGAGCGGCCATCTCTATGGTTTGACTCATACCTATGCGGCTTATCCACTTGCGACACAGGCCAGGGCAATCTTAGCCAGGGGAGAGCTAGGGCAAGTCCGCCGGGTAACTGTTGCCTACCCACAAGGCTGGCTGGCATTGGCTGGCGACTCCAGCGGAAGTAAACAAGCCAGTTGGCGGACAGATCCCGCACGCTCGGGAGAAAGCGGCTGTTTTGCCGACATTGGTACCCATGCCCACCACTTGGTCGAATTCTTTACCGGTCAGCGTATCTCTGAGGTCTGTGCGGACTTGCAATCAATAGTCGACCAAAGGGCTCTGGATGATGATGGTGCGGCGCTATTTAAATTAGATCAGGGTGCGCGCGGCACCCTGACAGCCAGCCAAGTCTGTGGTGGGGAAGGGAATAACCTGAATATCAGCGTTTATTGCGAACATGGCTCGCTGTTCTGGGAGCAGGAATCTCCCAATCAATTGCAGTTAAAGCGCAGAGGGGAGCCAGTGGCCCTTTTGAAGGCTGGTGCAGACTGTGGATACCTGGATGACGAGGTCCGAGCTCTTTGTCGAACCCCGCAGGGGCATCCTGAAGGTTATATAGAAGCCTTTGCGAATATTTACCGCGACTTTGCTGCCCAGGTTAGATGCTGCCGGCAAGAACAACCCATTAAAGAAAGTTCTGTCGTGGGGGATATTGATGCGGGTGTCCGTGCTATGGCATTTGTGCGCGGTGCATTGGAAAGCAGCCGTGCGAGTTCTTCTTGGGTGGCGCTGTCGCCATATTGGGAATAAGCAGCTAAATCGTATTGATTCATTTTCAAATAATTTAGGAACCTCTGGCAGGGTGGAAGTCCGGCAGTTAGTACGGCACAGGGAGGTGTCGATGTCGGCCCAGTGCCAGTCCGCTTTTGGAAAGACAGCATTGTGCTTTTCAAAAGAAGCAAGCTGATCACCCAGGAAGGATTGATTGCTTGCAGAGGTAAATAAGTACAGCAGTAAAAAGGATAAGAATAAATGAAGGCACCCAGAATTCAGGGGCCCGGGATATTTCTCGCCCAGTTCCTCCCTCCGAGCGACCAACCGGCTTCACTGGAGTCTATGGCCTGCTGGGCATCGGATCTGGGTTATAAAGGCATTCAGGTTCCCACTTGGGACAAGCGCATCTTTGATCTGGAATTAGCCAGCAGTAGCCAGGCTTACTGTGACGATATTTTGGGAATCTGTGAGAAGGCGGGAGTAGAAATCTCAGAACTGTCCACGCATTTGCAGGGCCAGCTGGTTGCAGCGCATCCAGCATATAAAGAGATGCTGGATATTTTTTCCCCAGAGGAAGTGCGGGGCAACTTGCCAGCCCGCGCCGAGTGGGCGAGCAATCAACTGATGTTGGCTGCTCGTGCCAGTGCCAATCTAAAGCTTAAGTCGCACGCTACATTTTCTGGCGCACTACTTTGGCATACTTTTTATCCCTGGCCCCAACGCCCCGCAATGTTAGTGGAAGAGGGCTTTCACGAACTGGGCCGGCTGTGGCGCCCTATATTGGATGCGTTTGACAGTGCTGGAGTTGATGTCTGTTATGAGCTTCACCCCGGTGAAGATCTGCATGATGGGCTGACCTTTGAACGTTTTCTCTACGAAGTGGAGGACCACCCAAGAGCGAATATCCTCTATGACCCCAGCCACCTGCTTTTGCAGCAGATGGACTACTTGGCTTTTATCGATATCTATCACGAGCGAATCAAGGCGTTTCATGTGAAAGATGCTGAGTTCCATCCGAGTGGTAGGGCCGGAGTTTATGGCGGTTATGCCCCTTGGATTGACAGGCCTGGCCGTTTCCGTTCCTTAGGCGATGGTCAAGTGGACTTCCGCGGGATTTTCAGCCGCTTGACCCAATACGGTTACGACCGCTGGGCGGTACTCGAATGGGAGTGTTGTATTAAGGATCAACAACAGGGGGCCAGTGAGGGGGCACCATTTATTCGCGATCACCTGATTACCGTGGCAGGCAAGGCTTTTGATGATTTTGCTGGTGCAGAAACAGATCGCGCGCGAAATCGTCGGATTTTAGGATTGGATTAAATTTTTCCAAACCAAGTGAATAACCAATAACAATAAATCATGCGGAGACTGGATAAATGAGTACGATGATAACGCCCCAGAACAAGAGAATATTCTTGGTGGGTAATCTCTCCATTTTTATGATTGGCTTGGGCATGGCTGTGCGGACGGTGATAGCCACTAACTTGCAGGAAGATATCTATAACCATATAGACCTAGCTAACTCCACCACTATGCTCGGTGAAGCAATTGGTATTACCTTTGCTGGATTTGCTTTCACACTTCTATTTGGAAGCGCACTTGTGGACTTGGTCGGTATCAAGCGAATGTTGATGCTCTCATCTGTAGGTTATGTGTTGGGCAGTTTGCTTATTATTGCGGCATCTATGGTGACTCCTGGGGAGGGGGTAGAGAATCTGGTACTAGCTGGCCTGTTACTGACAGGCTTGGGCTGGGGTGCCGTGGAGGCAGCCAGTAATCCTATGGTTGCTGCAGTCGATCCAGAAAATAAAACGCAACGTTTAAACGTACTACATGCGTGGTGGCCTGCGGGTATTGTGGTTGGAGGGTTACTGGGGTTGTCAATCTCTGCCCTCGAGCTTCCCTGGCAGTTGAACCTTGTCGTGTTGGCACTACCGGCTGTAGTTATGGCTTGGCTTGTGGCTAAAACAGATTTCCCAGTTACTGAACGGGTTTCTTCCGGTATCAGTTATGGAGAAATGTTTAAAGAGGTATTCAAGCAGCCGATGTTTATTCTGCTATGGGTGTGTATGTGGCTGACCGCCGCAACCGAGCTGGCCCCTGGGCAGTGGGTAGACCTGACCCTATCCCGAGTAGTTGGCATGAAGGGTATCCTTATCCTTGTTTATGTCAGTATGTTGATGTTTGTGATGCGCCACTTTGCCGGACGGCTGGCAAAGAAACTGTCTCCTATCGGACTTCTATGGTTAAGCAGTCTCCTTGCCGCAATTGGGCTCTATTGCCTGGGTATGGCTAGAACGCCAGTAACTGCATTTTTGGCAGCGACTGTCTGGGGCATTGGTGTTTGTTATATGTGGCCCACTATGCTGGCCACAGTCTCCGAGCGTTTTGTGCGCGGTGGGGCATTATTTCTGGGATTGCTGGGTTTTGCCGGTGGTATGTCTATCCAATTTGTTCTGCCAAAGCTTGGCGCTATTTTTGACAATGCCAAGATTGAGGCAGCGGGGGGCTTGGAAGCCTTTGAAAAGCTGAGTGGGGATGAGTTGGATGCGGTATTGGCAACCGCTTCTGTAGAGTCATTCCAGTCATTGGCGGTAGTTCCACTTATCCTGCTCCCTATTTTTGCCTTTATTTGGCTGTGGGATCGAAGGCAAGCAGCCAGCAAATCAGAAGCAGCCGTTTCAGTGGGGAATCCATAGATGGTATCCATCTGTGCGAAAATAACCCGCTTCTAACAGGTAATTAGCAGGAAATTATGTCAAACATTCGCGAAGTTGCACGCCGCTCCGGCGTATCGGTCGCGACCGTATCCCGAGCATTGAAAGATCCGCAGATGGTCTCTCCGCGAACCAGAGAGCGGGTGCTAAAGGCTGTAGAGGAGGCGGGCTACCGGCCGAACCTCCTTGCGCGGAACTTCAGTTCGGGCAAGTCATACGCAGTGATGGTTTTGGTTCCCAATATAGCTAATCCATTTTTTTCTCGGGTCATTCGCGGGATTGAGAAAGCGGCACAGGATCAAGGCTATTCGGTGCTGCTGGGGGACACAAAAGGGGATTCCAGCAATGAGCAATTTTATGCAGGTATGGCGCTAACCAATCAAGCGGATGGTGTTATCCAGCTTGGTAGTCGCTATCCGTTTGCAGAGAAGGACGCAAACCTGGCTGCATCTGTTCCTTTGGTGAATGCCTGTGAGCGCATAGTAGAAGATGATCGTTATCCGGTGGTGGAGTTGGATAACCATGGTGCGGCCCAGGAAGTTGCGCGGCACTTGATGAAGATGGGACACCGTCGCATCGGGGTTATTACCGGGCCCTCGCAGAGCCCTATAGTGCGAGACAGGCTGTCCGGATTTTCCGAGGCGCTAAAAAAACGTGGGTTAGAACTTGATCCTGAAATGGTTGTTCATGGGGAATTCACCATGACCTCTGGGCAGAAAGGCGCAGAGACTTTGCTATCGACCCCTCATCGGCCGACTGCCATTTTTTGTATGAACGATGAGATGGCAATTGGTGCTGTGCACCAAGTGAAGAGAATGGGCCTCAGGGTGCCGGAAGATGTGTCTGTTACAGGGTTCGATAACATTGAATTCTCCCAATTCACAGATCCGCCTTTGACTACGATCAACCAGCCCGCAGAGGAGTTAGGCCGTTACGCCATGGAAACGCTGCGATTGATTATCGATGGCAAGCCATTGAAATCCAGCCGGACTATTTTGCCCTTTGAGCTGGTGGAACGGGAGAGCACAGGCCCCTGTTCGGACAAATGAGAGCCGCAGATTTCCATGGACTGTTGCCCTAAGAAGAGCGGCATTGATTAGATAACAGCGTTAGGTGTGGAGATAATAATGATGAAAAACCTTACTAAAGCCAGATCCAAACTATCCCTAGTGATTGCAGCAGCAGTGATGCTGGGTGCTGCAGGTTGCGAGCGGGTGCCCGAATCGAATGTCCAACAAGCGGACGGAGAGTGGCGTTACCTGTTTGATGGAGAAACGTTACAGGGCTGGACCGGCACAAATGGCTCACAAATTGGAGAGGCCTGGCAGGTTGTTAATGGCAATCTGGTCTTAACTGCCGGAGGGGCTGGGGATCTGGTAACAGCTGAACAATTCGAGGATTTTGAATTGCAGCTGGAGTGGAAAATTTCTGAGGGCGGCAACAGTGGCATTATTTATCGTGTCGCTGATGGAGATGCGCCAGTTTGGATGAGTGGCATGGAATACCAGGTGTTGGACAATGCTGCGTTTCCCAACCTGGAAAAGCCAAGCCACAGCGCCGGCTCAGTGTTTGATATGTATGCGCCCAGTGAAGAGAGTGTCAAACCTGCGGGGCAGTTTAACCAAACTCGTATACGCGTAGAGAACGGAAAGGTCGAACATTGGTTGAACGGCAACAAGATTGTTAGCTACGAGCTATGGTCAGAGGATTGGGGCAAGCGTTTGGCGGGCAGCAAGTTTTCGAATTATCCAGATTTCGCACGCTCTGAAAGCGGCTATATCGCTTTGCAGGATCATGGTGACAAGGTCTGGTATCGCAATATAAAAATTCGGGAGCTATAAGCTCATGGGTATTTCAGGAATCAGTCTCTGGCAAATCCTGATAGTACTGGTGCTTGCAGTTTTACTGTTTGGCAGCGGCAAGATTCGTCGTATGGGAGAAGACCTGGGGGGAGCAATCAGTGGCTTTCGCCGCTCTTTAAAGGATAACGGAGAAGAAGGCTTCTCTGCAGAATCTCCCTCAAAATCTGCTGCTGAGGTTTCCCAAATAGGAGGGCGGCAATGACTATCAATAGAAGGCGGTTTTTGGCAAATAGTGCAAGGCTGGCAGCTTTGGGGCTTGCTGCTCCCCTTATTGGGTTCAGTCGTCTTAGCCACAGCGCGGCAAGTGAACGCTTTTTCAAAATCTCTTTAGCCCAGTGGTCCCTGCATCGGCAACTGCGAAGTGGAACTCTTAAGGTTCTGGACTTTCCAGTAAAAACACGCAAAGTTTTTGGCATTGAAGCGGTTGAGTATGTCAATCAGTTCTTTAAGGATCAGGCAAAGGACTTGAAGTTTCTCGCTGCAATGAAGGCTAGAGCAGAAGACCATAATGTCCGCAGTCTGTTGATTATGGTTGATGGCGAAGGCGACCTAGGCGACCCCGATAAAGGCAAGAGAAAGCAGGCCATAGAGAACCATTACAAATGGGTCGAAGCGGCTAAGTACCTCAATTGTCACTCTGTGCGTGTCAATGCCGCAGGGCAGGGGAGTCGCGAAGAAGTCGGTAAGGCTGCTGTTGAGGGGCTGCGCGCGCTTTCGGAATTCGCCCAGGATTTTTATATTAACGTGATTGTTGAGAACCATGGTGGCTACTCATCGAATGGGGAGTGGTTGTCACAGGTCCTCCAGCGTGTAGATATGTCCAACTGTGGCAGCTTGCCGGATTTTGGAAACTTCGGAGATTACGATCGCTATTTGGGGGTTCAGCAACTGATGCCGTTCGCCCAGGGTGTTAGTGCCAAAAGCTTTGAGTTCGATTCAGCGGGAATTGAAATCAATACGGATTTTGCTCGGATGTTACGGATAATTCGCGATGCGGGTTATCGAGGCTATATCGGCATTGAGTTTGAAGGGCCGGGAGATGAGGACCATGGAATCCTGGCAACTAAGCAGCTGCTTGAGCAGCTTGGCAGGAAGGTGGAGCTGCCCGCGCAACTAAATGAAAAAAATCGATAAAATTTAGTTTCGCATGTAACCGGTTACATATTTTTAAATTCTCCAGACGTAAAAATATGTACTTTAATGTCTGTTTTCTTTAAGAAATCAGACTCCAACACTAAAAATTTTAAATTTAACTTTATTAGCGCCGAAAAAAGCAGAAAAATTTTCCAAAAATGTAACCGGTTACAGAAAAGTATTTCCAGCTGATAGAATTTAACCGGTCAGAAGAAAAATAAATGATCATGTAGGAGAGATGTTATGGCGAGTGAAGATATCGAGAATAAAGAGTACGACGCCTTAATAGTCGGCTCTGGTGCTGGTGGCGGCATGGCTGCCTATGTGCTGGCCACAGCCGGTTTAAAGGTACTGCTGCTTGAAGCGGGGCGATCCTACGACCCGGTCAAAGAAACCCCTATGTTTAACTTGCCCAAAGACGCACCCCTGCGCGGTGGTAGTACGCCAGAAAAACCGTTCGGTTTTTACGATGCGACAGTGGATGGTGGTTGGCAGGTACCAGGCGAGCCCTATACCCAGGGATCTCAAGAGAAAGGTCGACGTTTTGACTGGTGGCGAGCGCGTATGCTGGGTGGCCGCACGAACCATTGGGGGCGTATTTCCCTGCGTATGGGTGAATACGACTTTAAGCCCTACTCAAGGGATGGGCTCGGCTTTGACTGGCCCATCAGCTACCAAGACCTGGCACCTTACTACGATAAAACCGAGATGCTTATTGGTGTCTACGGCACCAATGAGGGATTGGAAAATACTCCGGACTCTTCCGACGGCGTATTATTGCCGCCCCCTAACCCCCGTGCTTATGAACTGTTAGCGAAAAAAGCTTGTGATAAGCTGGGTATCCCCGTGATCCCCTCACACTTGGCGATTCTCAGTGAGCGCCTCGATCATGAAAATATTCCGCAGAAACTGTTCCCCGATAACAAGCTTGCCCAGGATGTAACCCGCGAATCGATGAAATCCCGCGCAGCCTGTTTTTGGGCCACACCCTGTGGTCGCGGTTGTTCCATCAAGGCAAATTTCCAGTCCACCACAGTACTACTGCCTCCTGCGTTGGCTACAGGCAACCTAGACATCATCACTGACGCGATGGTGCGCGAAGTTACCGTTGATAAGAAAGGCAAAGCCAACGGGGTTGTTTACATTGATAAAGATACCCGTCAGGAAAAGTTTGCCAGTGCCCGCGCCGTTGTCGTCGCGGCCAGTGCCGCCGAGACATCGCGTATTCTTCTCAATTCAAAAAGCACCTTATTCCCAGACGGTCTCGCCAACGGCAGTGGTGTTGTAGGTAAATACCTGATGGATACTGTGGGTGCCGGAGTCGGTGGCCAAATTCCAGCCCTGGAAAATATGCCCGCCTACAACGAAGACGGCGCGTCGGCGATGCATATGTATATGCCCTGGTGGCTATATAAAGAGCAGTTGCGCGGAGACCTGAATTTTGCGCGCGGTTATCACATTGAATTCGGTGGTGGCCGCAGTATGCCTGGAGCAGGTGCCTTCGGTGGTATGGGTGACTTTACCGAAGGTGCCTATGGTAAAGATTTGAAAAAGGCCTGCCGACGCTATTACGGCTCCTTTGTTTGGTTCGATGGTCGTGGGGAAATGATCCCTAATGATGATAGTTACTGTGAAATTGACAAGAATCAAGTTGACCAGTGGGGTATCCCGGTTCTGAAATTCCACTGGAAGTGGAGCGACCAGGAGCTAAATCAGGCTGCCCACATGCACAAAACCTTCGCCGAAATTATCGAGGGTATGGGCGGCAATGTGACCACAACAGTACAGACCGATGGTGCCAAGGCCATTATCAACGGTGGTGCGATTATTCATGAAGTTGGCACCGCGCGAATGGGTTCCAACCCAAAAGACTCTGTGCTCAACCCTTACTGCCAGTCTTGGGAGGTTCCGAACCTCTTTTTAACCGACGGCGCTCCCTTTGTTTCCAATGCCGATAAAAACCCAACCCTGACCATTATGGCGCTGGCTTGGCGTACCTGTGACTACATCGTGGAACAGTTTAAAAAGAGGAACATTTGATATGAGCAAGGATAAAACAAACCTGAGCCGCCGTAATGCCCTGCGTTTGATTGCTACTACTGCGGCTGCGGTCCCAGTAATCGGTTGTTCTGAGAAAGCAGCACCAAAAGTTGAGTTGAAGGAAGACAAAGCAGCTACAAAACCAGCGGTTAAGAATCTTGACGCACCTAAACAAACTTTAGCCAGGGGTACACCAACAGATCCTGATCTGCTTAACCCCGTCGTACCATGGGAAATGCAATTAGATGCGCGTGAGTTGGCGGTACTCGCAGCACTTTGCGATGTGATTATACCTGCAGATGAAATTTCACCGAGCGCTTCTTCAGTAGGTGCACACCATTACATCAATGAATATGTCAGCGCACCTTATTCCAACAATAAGGCGGACCTTGTCACTATTCGCGGAGGGGTGGTCTGGCTAGATGGAGAGTCCAGGCGCAGGTACCAAGGCCCATTTGTTGAGCTGAATGAATCTCAAAAAAATGCAATCTGCGAGGACATTAAATGGACTCGTAACGCGAAGCCAGAATTCCAAGCCGGTGCACGTTTTTTTGCCAAGGTACGGGTTCTTGTATCTACCGCATTCTACACCACCGAGGAAGGCATGGCGGATATTGGCTACGTAGGTAATAGGCCTATGGCCAGCTTCCCTGGCGCACCGCCTGAAGTATTAAAACGACTCGGCTTAGAAAGCTGATAACCGTGTAAGGCAAACCCCTGGGAAAGGGGTTGCCTATAAAAGTAAGCCAGGGATGGATAGATCTGAAACCGGGCTTATTCCGAAAACTTGGTATGAGGGTATGCCGAGTTTAGAGGGTGCACGGAAGGCTCAAAAATTATAATAAAAGTGATGCTTAGCTATGAAAGAGAAAACCCAAAAAGAAAACCGCAGGGCGGAGTTACTTCGCACATCCGCCAGTGCACTGGTGTTATGCAGTGTCGTCGGCATGGCACAGGCGCAAAATACAGAGGAAGCCCAAAAAGAAAACTTGGCTCTTGAAGAAGTAGAGGTATTGGGCATTCGACAGAGCATGGAGAAAAACCTCGATGTAAAGCGTTTTTCCAATGCGGTGGTGGACTCAATTACTGCTGAAGATATTGGCAAGTTCCCCGATAAAAACGTAGCCGATGCCTTACAGCGGGTGCCAGGAGTCTCTATCGTCCGTAGTGGTGGTGAGGGCGCCAGGGTAAGTATTCGTGGTACAGCCCCAGAACTTACTTTTACTCAACTTAACGGTAACTATATTGCCACTCCGGGCGATGAGCCGTCACGCTCGCTAGATTATTCCTTGTTGCCCGCAACAATGATTGCCCGTACAGATGTTTATAAGAGCCCTGAGGCAAAGCTGGATGAAGGCGGAATCGGTGGTACTGTCATTTTGCATACCCGCAAACCTCTGGATCTGGACGCGGGAGAGGGCATGCTATCGGTTGAAACAACTTACGCGGATGTCACTGAGAAGTATGAGCCACAATACACGGGTTTTTACTCATGGAAAAATGATCAGGAAACCTTTGGTGTATTAGTTGGTTATTCCAAGCAAGACCGTCAGAACCGGGTGATTAGCACCACCACAGAAAACTGGGGATGGCAAGGTGACGTTAAGCCCCATGAAGGGGTAGAAGAAAGGGGGCCCATGGTAGATATCGATGGTAATGAGTACCGCGATTTTTATGCCCCCAGAGCCGTAGTGGGTAGCGTTTTTGAAGAGGAGCGTACCCGCGAGGGAATTCAGCTCAGTGCTCAGTGGCGTCCAGTTGAACAACTTGAGCTAGGTGTCAATTATTTTCGCTTTGAGCAGGGTGGCAACTCAGAGAATTACCGTATTGTATTTCCAGAGTGGAACTATGGTGATGCCGTTGCACCCGGTAGCCTTAAATTTGACGAGGATGGCGATACCTTACTCGGTATTGGCATGTTGGACAGAGGCCAGGCCGAATTGCAGTCTCCTCAAGTCGCTGGTGACTACACCCGAGCTGAATATGTGTCAGATACCTTGGATTTTAATGCTATTTACCAAGGAGATGGATATAGCGTGCGATTGGTTGTGGGCAGCACCAGTGCGGAAGGCGGACCTTCCGAGAAATTGTTTGCCTCAGTAAACTCTCGCTATGGCACTGTGACTGACTGGAGCTGGGACCTAAGCAGTGGTACTGCAGAGATTGATACCAGTGCCGATCTGGGAGACCCCAATACTTACCCCTTATACGATTGGTTTTCTTCGCACTGGACCAGTAGTGAAGATGATGAAAACTACTACCAGCTAGATGTATCTATCGATATGGATTACGGTTGGCTGACTTCCCTTGATGTAGGGCTTAAATACCGCGACCACGAAATTAACCGACGCATTACTAAACAAGCTTGGGATGATGATAACCCGCCGTGTCCGACTATTAACTGGCCGAATGAAGACGGTAAAGATGGTCTTTGTTATCCCTGGTGGCCGGACGATTCTTTCCACACCGACCCTAATGGCGTTCCGGATACGATTGATATCCTTTCCAGTGGCCCACTCGATAATATTATTGGTGGTGTCAAAGTGCCCAACTTTGCCCACCTGGAGTTTGAGAAGCTAAAAGAGTTTCTCTATGAAACTTATGGTGATCCTACAGTAACCGTAGAACGGGACCAGGACTATCGCATCGGTGAGGAAGTGACTGCGGCCTATGTACAGCAAAATTTTGCTTCTGCCACTTTGCGCGGTAATTTTGGTGTTCGCGCGGTGCAGACCAAGCAATATGCCCGAACCTATGACAATATTGACGGGGTTTTGCAAGATGAGCCCAATATTCGCGATAGCAGTAACACCGATTTTCTGCCAAGCGCCAATATCGCTTGGGATATTAACGATGATTTAGTAATGCGTGCAGCCCTCGCGAGGGTTGTTGCCCGAGTTAATTATGATGACCTCGGTGGTTCTGAATCAATACACGCCCCACTGCCAGGAGCGACTGTAAGAGATGGGTTTGCGGGGAACTCCGAATTGGAACCCTACAAAGCGGATCAGTTTGATTTGGGTCTGGAATGGTACTTCGACGATGCTTCCGCAATGGGAGTAACCCTGTTCAGGAAGGATATTGCATCATTCGTCATTAACGGCAGTTCCCTGGTAACCAGGGAAATAGATGGTGACATTTGGAATGTAAACATGTCGATGCCTGTTAATGGCACCGATGCCACCGCTCAGGGTGCCGAGCTGTTTGTGCAATATGCATTCGATAACGGCTTTGGGGTTTTTGCTAACTACACCTATACGGACACAGAGCTGGCCAATCTTGACCTCGAAAGCGGTGAAACAATCAAAACAGAAATTGCGGGTACCTCTAAAGATCAATACAACCTATCGGTGTACTACGAGAATGACCTTTTCAGTGTGAGAGCCTCTTACAACTATCGCAGCGCCTATGCGGATGGCTATAGCAACGGTGTGAATACGTTTACTGATGAGTATGATCAGCTTGATGTAAATGCTTCTTATAGTTTGATGGAAAACCTTACTCTCACTGCCTCCATTATTAATCTCACCGAAGAGAAGGTCGATAGATATTGGGGTGAAGAAAACAGAGTCTTGGGTTCCTCCTACTCAGGTCGCCGCGCCTATATGGGGCTGACTTACAGCTTCTGATCCTGCCATAACTTCGGCGCACAGATACAGTAATGTCTCTGTGCGCTTTCCACTTGAGACAAATCATTGTGATCAGCAAAAGAAAATTCCTGAAATATTCCTTCCTGGGCACTGCTGGCGCCCTGGCAACACCTTCAGTGGCAGCTATGGCAAGGCGTTATACGAAGAAGGGAAAAAAGCCCGTAGTCATATCAACCTGGAACCATGGGGGCCCAGCCAATGAGGCAGCTTGGCAGGTTCTCAGTGAAGGTGGCAGGGCTTTGGATGCCGTTGAGGCTGGTGCTCGGGTGCCGGAAGCTGACCCGCAGGTAACCAGTGTTGGCTATGGCGGTTTTCCCGATCGCGATGGTGTCGTGACTCTTGATGCCTGCATTATGGATGACAAACAAAATTGTGGTTCAGTGGCTTTTTTACAGGGTATCAAACACCCCATCTCGGTTGCGCGAAAGGTGATGGAGGAAACTCCACATGTAATGTTGGTCGGCGAGGGCGCACAGCGTTTTGCAGTTGAGCAGGGGTTTGACATTGAGAACCTGTTAACTCCAAAAGCTGAAGCCGCCTGGCGTGAGTGGAAGCGCGAGTCCCGTTACCAGCCGGTAATCAATATAGAAAACCACGATACTATCGGTATCTTAGCTGTGGACCAGGACGGCAACCTCTCAGGTGCCTGCACCACCAGTGGCGCGGCTTTCAAGATGCACGGGCGGGTAGGGGACTCACCGATTATCGGCGCCGGACTCTATGTCGATAATGAAGTGGGTGCGGCTACTGCCACGGGTATGGGCGAGCTAATGATCAAGACTGTCGGTTGCCATCAAGTAGTGGAGCTGATGCGTCATGGCTACACACCGGAGGAAGCCTGTCGTGAGGCGGTGGAGCGTATTGCGCGCAAGTTAGGGGACTATAAGAAGTTCCAGGTGGGTTTCCTGGCTTTAGATAAAGCCGGTAATTACGGTGCTCACTGTATTCACCCAGGCTTTAATTATGCAGTAAGAGATGCGAGCGGTGCACAATTAGTAGATTCGAAAAGTAAACTCGGCTAGATTGTCTTCTAGGGGCAAGCAGCAGTTAGTTGACTTGCCCCAATAGGAAGAAAATTCGAATTTGCTCAATACACTGCTCAGTGCAAAGTTCGTGCTTGCTGCCTGTTTAGACGCAGTTCTGGGGAGAAGCGAATCATATCTAGGAGAGCATCAAAATAATGCTCGCCTAAGTCGCCAAGGTCTACAAAGCGAGGAGAAAGTAGCCAGTCTTCCAGAACACCAAAAAGGCCTCCGTGAAGCATTTGTTGGGCTAGTTTCAGATCCAAGTCAGCAGGTAATTGACCGGCTGATAGTGCAATCTCCAACAATTCTCCCATTCGCTCCAACCGCTCTGTGCGGCCTTGCTTAATACGGTGAGTGGACTCGCATACTTCACTGATTGGGTCGCATGGCAGGAAGATAATCTCCAGCAAGCGCTGCCATTCATCATTGCAGGCAATCTCATCAAATAGCCATATCCAGCGGGTACGCAGGGTGCCTAGAGGGTCTCTCTTCAACTCATCACCGGCCGCCGCGCAGAGTTCTTCACCGGGCAGGCGCATGCGCTCGGTTAGAGCGTTGAGTAGCCCAACTCTGTCGCGGAAATGGCTATGCAGGGAATCACGAGTGACTCCGGCAAGCTCTGCGACTGCCGTTAGGGAGGCGTGGGTGACGCCAGATTCGTGAAAAACACGAATCGCGGCGTCTAAGATACGCTCTCGGGTGTTAAGTATTTGCTCTTCTCTATATTTAGCCATGGGCAATGCAGCTTCTTCATTATCGTAATCGCCTCATTTGACCGCATATTCACGGCTGTTCGCCGCATGAAAACAAATGAGACTTTAGTGCAAACCCTTGAAAACACTGGGTAAAAGTGCATGTTAGTCGATATTCATGCGCTGATGAATAGTTGATCGGATTTCATCACTACACATAAAATGCGTGGCCACTGGAGTTTGACCTTCCTGTCACCATCTCTTTTTCTCCCGAACTGACCGCAGTATCCAGGCCGTCAGCCCTGATCGAGGTAACCATGCTCAATAAAAAAGCGTTTATCAGTCTTTTGATCACTAGTGCATTGCTTGCCGCTTGTGATGAAAGAACCGCTGCGCCACCGATGCCCGCGCCACAGGTGACTGTGGTTACGCTGGAATCCGAGCCGGTTACGCTTACCAGAGAGCTACCTGGTCGCACTTCACCTTTCAAGGTGGCGGAAGTTCGTCCACAGGTAAATGGCATCATAAAACAGCAATTGTTCCGTGAAGGTGGGCGTGTCGATGTAAATCAGCCACTTTATCAGCTGGATGACGCCATTTACCAAGCGGATGTGGATAGTGCGCGCGCTAAATTACAGGGTGCCAATGCGGCAATGAATATCGCCCGCCTTAAGGCCGAGCGAACCGCAGGCCTTGTTAAGAGTGGCGCCGTCAGCAAGCAGGAGAATGATGTCGCGGAGGCAGACTTGCAGGAAGCCCGCGCCTCTGTTGCTGCTGCCAGGGCGGAGTTACACCGAGCCGAGATCCAGCTGGACTATGCCCAGATTACCTCGCCGATTACTGGCCGTATTGGTAAATCCAGTGTCACTCAGGGTGCCTTGGTAGCGGCCAATCAGGCCGCAACTTTGGCCACTGTGCAACAGCTGGACCCCATCTATGTGGATGTTACCCAGTCCGCAGCAGAGCTGGTCAGCCTGCGTCGGGCCCTCCAGGCGGGTACATTGGCAGATGCCACAAATCTGCCAGTTAAGATTTTGCTGGAAGATGGCAGTGAGTTTGAACATCAAGGCAAGCTCGAGTTTGCCGAAGCCAGTGTCGATCCCTCTACTGGCAGTGTGTTGCTGCGAGTCGTTGTCCCCAATCCAGACAATATGCTGCTGCCAGGCATGTACGTGCGCGCGATAGTCGGTAGCGGTGTACGGGAAAATGCCATTCTGGTGCCTCAACAAGGTATTGCAAGGGACCCGAAAGGCAACACTTCGACAATGGTGGTCAATGAAGAGAATATTGTTGCCCAACGCTCTGTTCGGGTCAGTCGCACAGTCGGTAACCGCTGGTTGGTAGAAGAAGGGCTGGAGCCCGGTGACCGTGTCGTAGTGGCTGGATTACAGAAAATTCGCCCCGGCGCGCCGGTGCAGCCTAGTGAACGTGAGGATAAACAGGTACCTGCAGCAGCTGGTGACGGCAACGCTGCTGCTGAGCAGGGTTCCTGAGGGTAGGGGTTATGGCGAGCTTTTTTATCAACCGGCCCATCTTTGCCTGGGTTCTGGCAATTATCACCATGCTGGCAGGTGCATTGTCCATCAGCAAGTTGGCGGTGGAGCGCTATCCGAATATCGCACCACCCTCTATTAATATTGAGGCCAGTTACCCCGGCGCCTCCGCCAAAGTGGTGGAAGATTCGGTGACGCAGATTCTGGAGCGGAATATGAAAGGGCTCGATGGCCTTCTCTATATGTCTGCTGTCAGTCAATCTAACGGTGGTGTGTCTGTCTCCCTTACGTTTGAGAATGGTACCGACCCGGATACCGCACAGGTGCAAGTCCAAAACAAGGTGCAGCTGGCAATGCCGCTGTTGCCCCAAGAGGTGCAGTTACAAGGGGTCAATGTCAGTAAGTCCCGTGGTGGCTTCTTGATGGTTGCAGGTTTTGCCTCCGAAGACGGCAGTATGAACCGCAACGACATTGCCGATTACATCAACTCAGCGATTGTGGACCCGGTTAGCCGGGTGCCAGGTGTCGGTAATGTGCAGGTGTTCGGCTCCAAATATGCAATGCGTATCTGGCTCGATCCCAACAAACTGACGACCTACGATTTAACGCCGAATGATGTAGCCGCGGCGGTCCGGGCCCAAAATGCCCAGGTCACAGTGGGCAGCCTTGGTGGCGCACCGGCTGTGCCAGGGCAGCAACTCAATGCTTCTATTACCTCCCAGGAGCGCCTGCAAACCCCGCAACAGTTCCGGGAAATCGTGGTACGAGCCAATGATGATGGCTCCATACTGCGGCTTGGCGATGTCGCCCGCGTTGAATTGGGGGCAGAGAATTACGAATTTATCTCCCGCTACAATCGTCAGCCGGCTACCGGTATCGCAATTAACCTGGCCACCGGTGCCAACGCACTGGAAACCGCCGAAGGCGTGAAAGCGAAGCTTAAAGAGCTGGAGCCTTTCTTCCCTCGGGGGCTTACTTCGGTCGTACCATTTGATACCACGCCCTTTGTCGAGGTCTCCATTAAAGGTGTGATCAGCACATTGATTGAAGCAATTGTGCTGGTCTTCCTGGTGATGTATCTGTTCCTGCAGAATTTCCGTGCAACCCTGATCCCTACAATCGCTGTACCTGTCGTGTTGCTGGGCACTTTTGCCGTACTCGCGGCACTGGGCTTCTCGGTCAATATGCTTACCATGTTCGCTATGGTATTGGCCATTGGCCTGCTAGTGGATGACGCTATTGTGGTGGTGGAAAACGTAGAACGGGTGATGCGCGAAGAGGGCTTATCGCCGAAGGAAGCCACTAAAAAATCCATGCACCAGATTACCCCGGCATTGATCGGAATTGGTGTCGTGCTGTCGGCGGTGTTTGTGCCAATGGCATTTATGGATGGCGCCACTGGCGTAATCTACCGGCAGTTCTCAGCAACTATTGTTGCTGCCATGGCCTTGTCTGTATTAGTGGCGATTATCCTGACCCCCGCACTTTGTGCCACCTTGCTGAAACCACTTTCAAAAGGGGAAAGCCACGGTGAGAAAGGCTTCTTCGGTTGGTTCAATCGCAACTTTGAGCGCGGCAGTCGGCGCTACCAGGGCGGAGTGCAGGGCATCCTAAAACGTAGCGGCCGCTTTATGCTGTTGTTTGTGGCCCTTTCCGCGGTGATGGCCTTCTTATTCCTGCGTTTACCCAGCTCCTTCCTGCCCGATGAAGACCAGGGCGTGCTCTTCTCTATGGTGCAGGCTCCCGTGGGCGCGACCCAGGAGCGCACCATGGAATCTATCCGCAAAGTGGAAGATCAATTCCTGGATAACGAGCAGGGCACCGTGAAATCAGTATTTTCGGTGCAGGGCTTTAGCTTTGCCGGTAGCGGCCAGAATACCGGTATCGCCTTTGTGAATATGGAAGACTGGTCTGAGCGGGAAGAAGAGTCGCAAAGTGCTGGCGCAGTAGCCATGCGTGCTATGGGCGCGCTGATGCAAATTAAAGATGCCATGGCTTTTGCCTTTGCACCGCCGCCTCTGCCAGAGTTGGGTTCTTCTGGTGGCTTTAACTTTTACTTAAAAGATAACGGCAATCTGGGGCACGAAGCACTGACCGCTGCCCGCAACCAATTCTTGGGAATGGCCGGGCAGAGCAAATTACTGTCTAACGTACGCCCCAATGGCCAGGAGGACACACCGCAGTTTCGGGTGAAAATCGACAACGCCAAAGCTGCGGCCCTCGGCTTGTCTATTGCCGATATTAACAGCGCGCTGAGTACCGCTTGGGGTGGCTCCTATATCGACGATTTTATCGATCGCGGCCGGGTGAAGCGGGTATATATGCAGGCGGATGCGCCATATCGTATGGTGCCGGAAGACTTCCAGCTTTGGTCTGTGCGCAATGATAAAGGCGATATGGTGCCTCTATCTTCATTTGCCAGCTTCTCCTGGGAGTACGGATCTCCCCGCTTGGAGCGCTACAACGGTGTGCCCTCCATGCAGATCAATGGCCAGGCAGCAGCGGGGGTCAGTTCTGGTGAGGCCATGGCAGAAGTGGAGAGCTTGGTAGCGCAATTGCCGGCGGGGGTTGGCATTGAATGGAGCGGTCTTTCCTATCAGGAGCGCGCCGCCGGTGCACAAACACCACTGCTCTATACCCTGTCATTACTGATTGTATTCTTGTGTCTCGCGGCTCTCTATGAGAGTTGGACAGTACCGACTGCCGTATTGTTGATGGCACCACTCGGTATTCTCGGCGCCGTGCTTGCCAACAGTTTGCGTGGCATGGAGAGGGATATCTACTTCCAGGTGGCTATGCTGACCACTGTCGGCTTGACCAGTAAGAACGCCATTCTGATTGTGGAGTTTGCCAAGCAAAATCTGGAAAACGGAATGGAGCTTGTGCAGGCGACCATGCGCGCAGTCCGTGATCGGCTGCGCCCAATTTTGATGACCTCTTTGGCTTTTGGCTTGGGGGTTCTTCCTCTGGCGATAGCCACCGGTGCAGGTTCCGGCGCACAACGGGCAATTGGAACCGGGGTACTGGGGGGAATGGTTGTGGGCACTCTGCTTGGAATCTTCTTTATACCGCTGTTCTTTGTAGTGGTGCAGAGACTGTTTGGGCGTAAAGCTAGCAGTACTGATACTGGGCAGGATCAAGTTCTTGCCAATAAAAAGATAGAAGCTGCGGAAGCTTTGTAAGTCTCAAGCCTGAGAAAAGCCAGGCCGCACTTTCCGGCCTGGCTTTTTTGTATTCGCTCTTTGATTGAGCACACCTTAAATGTAAGTGAACTCAGTAATTCCCAGGTTGGCAGTAGTTTCGGCTAATTTCTTCGCCCCATGCCCAGCTTCCGAGAAATGCGTTCATTTCATAAAATGAACAGAGTAATCCTTGATACAAAAAAAGCGGGATTTTGATACTGAAGCTTTCTTGTATTTTAGAGGCAGGAGCAGGATGGAACACTGCAAGTACGACATTATTGGCGATATCCATGGTCACGGCAGCGCATTGATTGAGTTGCTCGATGTGCTGGGTTATCGGGAAACAAGCAGTGGTTATGCTCACCCTGAGCGAAAGGTCATATTTCTTGGAGATTTTATCGACCGCGGTGAGCACCTGGTGGAGCATCGCAAACTCCTAAAGGTAGTTATGAGCATGGTAAATAATGATCATGCCAAAGCAATTATGGGCAATCACGAGTTTAACGCCCTGGCTTATCATACCGAAGTCAATGGCAAGCCCCTGCGCCCACATACCGATAAAAATACAAAACAGCACCAGGCTTTTTTGAATGAGTACCCGGATAACGATCCAGAAAAATCTCAGGTATTGGATTTCTTCAGATCATTGCCTCTGTGGCTTGATCTTGGCCCTCTGCGTGCGGTACACGCTTGCTGGGACGAAGAGAAAGTTAATTTTTTAGCATCGAGAACCGATAGCGGCAGGTTAACGTCTGAGCTTTTGCTGCAAGCTAGCTCCCCGGGCAGTAATGCCTTCAAAGCGGTGGAAACTTTGCTCAAAGGGTGTGAAATTGAACTGCCTCAAGGAGTGAGTTTTCTGGATAAGGATGGTAATCGCCGCTCTGCTGTCCGCGTTCAATGGTGGAACGCTTCTGCAAAAGCGCTGGGGGAGATAGCGTTACCGCGTGGTGTTGATATCGGTTCCGCCGCTAGCTTGCCTGTGCCTAGGGGTATTCCTTATTACCCTAAAGCAGATAAGCCCTGCTTTATCGGTCACTATTGGCTTAAAGGTGTGCCAGCACCTCTAACCGAGAAAGTTGCTTGTCTCGATTATTCCGTGGCGGGTAACGGCAAACTGGTTGCTTATCGTTTTGATGGTGAACAGGTCTTGAGTGAAGACAAGTTTGTATTTGTGAAGTAGATACCGCCCGCTTGAGTTTCCATTACAGGTTTCTTATGGATAGCTGGCCTGCCTGTAAGCTCCATGCCGAGAATTGCTGACATTGACACATAGTAAGGCCACTTCGCAGAAATTACGCTGTATAAGCCAGGCTTGAGAATAGAGCCTGGCTTTTTTAATTCAGGAATAATTCTTCGTTTAAGCAAGTTCAGCAATACGTTCATTTGCCGCAGTGGTGGCTTTCTCTTTTGCCTCTTCACCAGTGGCAAGCCCTTCGGAGTAAACAAACTCAACATCAGTGATGCCCACAAAACCGAGGAACTGCCGCAAAAATGTGCTCTGTGCATGGTTGTCACCGTAGTAGCCCCCCCGAGCAACAAAGATGATCGCTTTTTTATTTTTCAGTAACCCTTCTGGCCCATTTGCCGTGTAGCGGAAGGTGATGCCGGCTCGGGCGATATGGTCAAAATAGGTGTGCAGGGTAGAGGGGATTGTAAAGTTGTACATAGGTACGCCGAGGACCAAGGCATCTGCTGAAGAGATCTCTTCGATCAGTTTGTCTGAAAAATCGACAATCGCCTGCTGATCTGGAGTGCGCTGATCAGCCGGGGTATTGAAGGCCTGGAAGCGATCCAAGGATAAATGGGGTACCGGATCTGCTGCCAGATTACGCTGAACAACTTCGCCCTCCGGATTATTCGCCTTCCAGCGCTCAATATACTTTGCCGCCAACTGGGAGGTCTGGCCACCGGCTTGAAACATGCTGGATTGGATATTGAGCAACTTTGTCATGACGGGTTCCTTATGAATCATTTAACTTGAGCACTATTGAATCATTGATTAATTAGATAAAAAATTAGAAAATTTTGCTGAAATCCATCTAAAAATCCGATACATGACTGATCAGTTAGCGAACCCGGCTTTAAGCCCAAAGATCACTCTGGAGCAATGGCGTTGTTTAGTTGCGGTTGTTGAAGGGGGAGGGTATGTACAGGCGTCGGAACTCCTACACAAGAGTCAGTCTTCCGTGAGCTATGCGGTACAAAAGCTAGAATCCATCCTCGATGTAAAGGCATTTACAATCACTGGTCGCAAAGCGGCACTTACGGCTGCTGGGCAAATGTTATATCGCCATGCCAAACAATTACTGGAAGATGCTTCGGCAATGGAAATGGCTGCCCGGCGTGCTTCTGTGGGTTGGGGGTCGCTGGTGTCAATTTCTGTGGAAGTGCTGTTTCCAACTTGGCTATTGCTAGATTGCCTGGAGGTATTTGGCCAAGAGAGCCCACATACCCGAGTAGAGGTTTACGAAGTGGTGATTAGCGGTGCCCTCGATGCCCTTACCGAGGGAAAGGTGGACTTTGCGATTGATCCGAGAATTCCTCCCGGTTTCAATGGCGAGTTACTGCCAGCACCAGCACGCATTATCCCAGTGGCCCACCCCAGTCACCCATTACATCAACTGGAACGCGAACTAACCCTGAAGGATCTGCTCAGTCATCGGCACCTGATCGTTAGAGATTCAAACCCCCAAAGCGATAGTGAAACCCTAACAGTTGAAGTTGCCAAGCGATGGACGCTGAGCAATATGGCAACGGTAATCGGGGCAACTTGCAGGGGCTATGGGTTTTCTTGGTTGCCGCAGGATAAGATTCTTGGGGAGCTGGCCGATGGAACACTCAAACCTCTCCCCTTAAAAGGAGGGCAAGAAAGGTGGCAGCCTCTGTATCTTATTTTTCCTAATCGCGATGACATATCGCCCGCAGCGCGCCGGTTGGCGGAGATAATCCGCCAACGACTTGAAAGCTTACATATTGGTGCGTGATAAGGCGTTAGGCGCTGTCTTTTAGTTGCTTGGTTTTTTCAAACCAGAAAGCATAAAAATCTTCAGTTACCAGCTGCTCGATATTGGTTGCCTCTTCACGGGGACAAAATACGGTCGCGGTGATGACATCATGGCCAAGATCATTAGTGGTCACACTTACTTTTGCGTCAGGGCCAGAGAGCTCCACACCCATCCGATTCTCAATCAGCTTGCAGTAGCGTTCGGCAACTTCCCGAAAAGATTCGCAGTGCTCTTTCAGCCGTTCGGCAATAAACTTCTTGGCTTCAAAGGGGTTTATCTCACTGCGCTCACGGGTTATCGAGAAAGTGTGCTCGATATAACGGCGCATAAAATTCAGGTTCTTTACCGGCTGAGTAAAAAAAGCATTATTGGGAATATAGAGAGTGGTTCCGGTATAACCATTGCCGAGGCCATGGGGGTCAATCTCCAAAAGCGTGGTGCTTAACCAGTCACTATCAGTAACTTCGCCAAATTGGTCGCCCACTTTAATCCAATCGCCAACAGTAAAGGAGCGCATATTGGCTTGGTATAGGCCACCCACCAAGCACTGCACGGCCTCTCGCAATGCGAGGACAATCGCTACAGAAAAGGCGGCAATAGAGAGGGCAAAATCTCGTAATTCTGTCACCCAAACGGCAATTACACCGATAACCAATAGCAGGTTGCCGATGTTGTGTACGGTGTTGATCCTACGACGCTTATCGGCTTTTGCCCAGTTACTGCGAGCAATGGCCAGGGTCAGTAAGCCGCGGACTAAAAGAATGACGGCAACTACACAGAGAGTAATAAAGAGTTTGCTGTGGAAAATCTGTTCCAGTAACTCGGGATTCATTCGGGGTGGTAGACCTCAGTTTTTTTGGTTGTTTCTTAGGTTGTAGCCTTATAAGCCCATCTGTTTAGGTAGGTGCATTGAGAGCACTGGGCCAGTTGAAGGCGAAATCAGTGGGCTGTAATAAGAAGGAAGGTGCGCAATGTATCTTTAGGTGGCCCATTTTGTAAATGGGCAGAGTAAATTACAGCCTTGATTGGCTATTTCACCCCATTACTGTCTGCTCTGAACGTTGTTATCGGTAATCGGGATTGGAGAAGTCGGGCTTGCAGCCTGCATCCCAGGCGGAGCGCTGGTTGCCATAAGCGGGGATTCCGCCAGCGTCCTTCAGAGTTCGTGCCAGATGTAAAAGATTCCAGGTCATAAAAGAGGTGTTGCGGTTGGTAAAATCGTTCTCAGGCCCGCCCGACCCAGGGTCTAAATAGGAAGGGCCGGGGCCGGCTTCACCAACCCAGCCGGCATCTGCTTGAGGTGGTATCACATAACCCAGGTGTTGCAGGGAATAGAGAATATTCATCGCACAGTGTTTGGCGCCATCTTCATTGCCAGTGATCAGGCAACCACCGACTTTGCCATAATAGGCATATTGTCCCTGATCATTTAGGTCTGATGAATTGGCGTAGAGGCGCTCTATTATTTGAGTGCAGATTGAGGATTTTTCACCAAGCCATATGGGGGTTGTGATCACGAGGATATCTGCCTCGCTAACCTGGCGATAGATATTGGGCCAGTCATCATTTTCCCAGCCGTGCTCGGTCATGTCTGGATAAACGCCGAAGGCAATATCATGGTCTACCGGTCTTAGAATACTTACCGCAACCCTATTTCTCTCCATAATCTCACGGGAAATATTAATCAGCCCATCTGTATGGGAGAGTTCTGGTGTTGGCTTGAGGGTACAGTTAAGGAATAGGGCTTTCAGATCTGAGAAGTCCCAATGGCTGGATTCACAGTCCTTGATTTGCTGCTTGTTCAGGGGCATCTCTGATCTCCTTTTCACTGCACAGTATTGAACCTGCGCCAAGATGTGAATACAGGTATAGCAGTCAGAAAATAAAATACGTTATCAATAGGGGCTAATGATATGCAGTTTGAAGATACAGTGAAATCGGCGGCTACCCGTGACAAAGGTAAGGCTGCCACTGGTTAGGTTGCATGTGTTTCAATGGTTTATCGCAATGATAATAGGGGCGAGGCTGATAGGTTGTTACAGATTTGTTGGTTGAATTTGGATCTGGCGTATCTCTTTCAATAAAAGACTGAAAATTTCACGAGCCCACTGAATTAATCCGCTACTTTATTTACTTGTAGTTAGCTAATGATAATCAGAGGTGCACTATGAAGGCGAAACCATATCTTATATCTAAATTGCTGCCTGCGACCGTGGTATTGGCAGCACTTTATTCAGGTCAATTAAGCGCAAACCCTGACTCAAACAACTCAATCGATGGCACCTGGTGTGCGGTCGATGGGGAGTCATTCATTTTATATGAAAGCAAAAAAGATGCTTTGAATGTTGGAAAAGATATATTTTGTCGAACTTTTAAAGTTCTTAAGAAAACTAAAACGGGAGGCGGCGGCCGGTTCATTGATAACTTCAAAAAGCCAGCCGATCTTAAGCAAAAGTTAAGTGGTGTCGAAGAGACAAAAGATGGGGCCACTGTTGGCAAGGATATCGGCATATTTGCCTTTTCAAATACCGGCGATACCACGCGTATAGTGACCGTTGATGTCTCAGATGAAAGTGTGGGCAACTTTACGCTCGACAGTAGCGGGAAAATGCATGGGTTTATCGAGGAGGTAACCTCTGATGCCCATGTTCATGAGGCTCATGTTGGTGTTTTGTCCTTTAAGAGGACTCCAGGTCCTATCCCAGCAGTATTTGATAAAGAGTGGCAGTCGGTCTTCGATGCGACACACAAAAAAACAGCAACAAGACCTGGCATCCCGCCCAAAGGAAAGAGTGACGCTGCAGGAAGACTGGGAGACAAGAAAAGTACCCAAGAGCAATAGCGTTGTGCCTTAAAGAAGCTCCGCCATCTTCTTCATCAAGATGGCGGAGGCGTTTTCGGTAAACTGCTGCCCCTCTTCAATATATTCCCATACCGTGGCATCGCTTTTCCAACCACCTTGCTTCTTAATAAGCTCGAAGCCCACCTTTTCCCGAGCCGCGGATGTGGACAGACCACGGCGAAAGCTGTGGCTACTCAGTTCGCCGACAAAGTCGAAATCGCAGGCGGCGCCCAAGTTCTTAAGTAGGTCATTGACTGCTGCAGGATTAAGTTGCCTGTCTTGAACTGTATCCCAACGATTCACAGCCCGGAACACGGGCCCACTTTCAATGTTGCCAACCTTAAGCCAGGTTTGAAGTGCTGTTACGGGGCAAGCCTTAGGTGCACCAAAGGGCAGGGCACGCATCATGCCTTCACCATTTTGGTCTGTTTTTGATTTGGGGAGCCTAACGATTACGCCCTCATCCTCCCAGATCAGGTTTTCCACCTGAATCGCTACCAGCTCACTTCGCCGGAAAGCACCAAAGAACCCTACTAAGATCAGTGCAAGATCGCGGGCGCTTTTCCTGCTTGAAGGTTGGTTGCGCAAATGTCGAGTCATGGTGGCAATGTGCTGAAGACCGAGGGCCTTCGATTTTTGCTTGGGCTTGCCGTGGGTGCGACGGACACCACGCATCGTTTTCTGCACGAGCGGATCTGTTATGGGATTGAGCATCCCCTGGTATTGGTGCCACTGGCCGATAGCGGTGAGATGAAGATCCAGGGTTCGAGGGTTGAGCTCCTCTGCACGGCCCAGGATATACCGAACCAGAGTGCTGCCATCTGTCGGTAGCCGCCCGCCCCATTTTTCAAACTGGCGAATCGCTGAACGGTAGGCCCTGCGGGTGTTATCGGAAGTGGCTGCGCTCAGGTACTTCTGAATGTCCTCATCGGTTAGGAGTTCGCCGCCAGCGCCAAGCGTACTGAGGGGGTGGGAGTTAGCGTGCTTTTTGGTGGGTTGAGGAGTGTGATTTTTCATGGTGCCTGAATCGCTAGAGAAGACCCTGCCTGTACTGGAGGTACGTTAGTACGGGAATCTTACAGAAATATAACCTGCGATAATAGTCATTATCGAAGGTTATACAGCGGCATTTTTCAGCTATGAAAAAATATAAAATAATGTAATATTACGTATTATGTAATTTGTAACGAAATAATCTAAGGTGAAGCTTATGGCACGCACTGGGGTCACGTATCTGGATATTGTTCAGGCCGCCAAGGCCATCAAGGCCCGCGGAGAAGAGCCCACCGTTGATCGAGTGAGGGCCCAGTTGGGAACCGGCAGCAAAAGCACTATTGCCCCTTTGCTTAAAAGATGGCGCAGTGAATCTGCGAGCAATACGGATAGTAGTGGGCTCCCACGAGACCTGGTGGATGCACTGAAAGGCCTACACCAAAGGATCCAGGAAGCGGCAAGCAAGCAGGTAGAGGAGCTTCAGCAGGAGTTCCTCGTGCAGGAAAAAGAGATCACTTCACAGTTAGAGGAGTTGAGAGCCACTAGTAACCAGCAGGCCGCCAGTATTCGTGATCTTGAGCACAGGCTTTCGTCGACCGCGGCGGAAAAGCGTAGATTCAAGCAGTCTTTACAAGAGACCCAGACTGCCCTGGAAAAAAGTGAGTACCAGAAGCAGGAAGCTTTGCAGCGTATTGCGGAGCAAAAAGTGATGATTGAGGAAATAAAGCAGGAAAATAGGGATGTCCGCGAACACTTTGAGCACTTTCAACAGCGTACTGCCAATGACCGGCAATATGAGAGAGACCAGTATCGCTCAGCTGCGGAGCAACTGAAGGGGCAGATCGCAGTACTTACTGAACAGCTGACCCTCTCAGAGCGTAGATTCAACGAGCAGGAGTTGCTTTACAAGCAGGGACAGGCGCTGATTGCTGAAATCAATCGAGAGAAGCAGCAGCTTAGCGAACAGGTTGGGGTGGCTAGTACAGAGGCTGCAAATCTAAGGGAGCAGGCAGAAGAGCAGGCGTGTGAGCTGAAAGACAGGCAGGCAGAGGTGGCTAGCTTGCGCGAGCAAATCTCTAAGCTGCAACGTGAAGGTTCTTCGGCTCAGAAGGAAGTGCAACTACAACAGAGTGCCCTAAACAGATTAGAGTTGGAGCTTACCACTACAAAAGATCGCCTCGAACAACTCGCCGATGAGAACCGCACCCTGATTCAGGAGAAAGCGGTGATTCAGGGGCAGTTTTCTCAGCTGGAGAACTCTCTAAAACCCTAGACAAGTCTTGGGCTGGCTATACTTCTAGATGAAGCTCTAATTGAGCGATTCAGGGCAAATAGCCTCCTTTTTAATAAATTTCCAGCCCTTACTTTGAATCTGTTAGACCGCAAATGGCAGTTTGCGGCAGTATGTCCAGGCAGTCTCGCCCCAAGCGGCCTCTAAAATGAACTTATCGCCTTGGCTGACTAATTCGTAGGCAGCTAAACTTGCTAGCAAGCTACTCAGTTTGCCTCTACCCAAAACAAACGGATTCAGCCCCACATTTTAACTCGAGGCTGACAAGCACGTTTCTTTTAATTGGCCTGATCAGTTCTTTGAGTATCCTGGAGAGAAGTATTGGCAGGAAACTTTCAGCGGATCATCGATAAGCCAACTTTCTTTGGGGCGCTTGGCTTGCTTCTCATGGTTACCCTTCCGCTCATTATTTATCCAAAACTGGGTGCGAAGTGGATTCTGAATGCGAAGAACTTTGTAACGGATGACTTGGGTGTTTTTTATCTGTTGCTGGGAGTTGGTGCATTACTGTTTATGACCTACATCATTTTTAGTGATATCGGTCAAATCAAACTTGGAAAACCTGAAGAAGAGCCAGAATTTAGCACCTTGTCCTGGGCCTCCATGCTTTTTTGTACAGGCATTGGGGCATCTATTTTGTACTGGTCAATGGTGGAGTGGATCTATTATTACCAAACGCCGCCATTTGAGTTAAAAGGGCTTACTCCGGAGGCTGCCCGCTGGGCAATCGCTTTTGGTATATTCCATTGGGGTCCTATTGCCTGGTCGATTTACCTGATTCCGGCTCTACCAATTGCTTACTTTTACTATGTAAGGCACCGCAATGTCTTAAAAGTAAGTGAGGCGCTTATGCCTGTTTTAGGTGAGCAGCGGGCAAAAGGGTCTATTGGCAAGTTGATAGATGTTTGTTTTGTTTTTGGTATGTTAGGTGGTGGGGCAACGACATTAGGAATTGCTGCGCCCTTGATTTCTGAGGGTGCACATGAACTATTGGGTGCGCCTACAGGACTGACTACACAAATTTATATTCTGATGCTCTGCACTGCAATATTTGGCTGCAGTGTGTATGCCGGGCTTAAAAGGGGAATTAAGACTTTATCAAACCTGAATATGTGGCTTGCAATGTTTTTATTGGCTTTCGTCCTTATTACTGGCCCTACTTTATTTATGCTTAATGCAGGACTGGATTCTTTGGGGAAAATGCTTAACAGTATTCTTCATATGGCCACATGGACAGAGCCCTTTGGTCGATTCAGAGAATTCCCTCAAACCTACGTCTCTCAAGACTGGACCATCTTCTATTGGGCTTGGTGGTTGGTGTTCGCCCCAAGTGTTGGATTGTTTATTGCTCGCATATCACGCGGGAGAACCATAAAAGCTATGGTTGTTGGCGCAATATTTTATGGCACCCTGGGCTGCTTCCTATTTTTCCTAACTCTGGGAAACTATGGGGTTTACCTGCAGTTCTCAGGTGAACTGAATGTGGTACAGCTCCTCAACCAACAGGGGGGTACTGCAACTATATTCGCCATCTTGCAAACACTCCCTATGAGCAATTTGGTCATTATTGTTTTCACTTTACTCGCGATAATTTTCACAGCCACTACATTTGATTCTATATCCTATATACTCGCTGCCGTTGTTCAAAAGGAAGTGAATGATGAGCCAGCTCGTTGGAATCGTTTGTTTTGGGCGTTTGCATTATCGGTAATGCCTATTACACTTCTCTTTTTGGGTGGGCTGGAAGCCCTACAAACAGCAAGTATTGTCGGTGGTGTTCCGTTGCTACTTGTTGCAATAATGCTTTGCGTATCGATTGTAAAGGCAGCTCATTACGATTTACGTCACCAGCCGAGCTACGAGGAAAAGGAAATCTATATCAAACACCCGCCAGAAGATACCCCCTGGAGTGAAGAGGGCGATTGGGGGGCGGCTTGTAGCTCTGTAAAGAAAAGTGGTAGTAAAGAAGCTTCCAGAAAAAAGGATCTTTAAAGGCTTATATACCCTCAGTCTTAGGGGACAATTCAGTGAGAAGGGTATATGAGCCCACTATAAAATACCTATGAGTGCGCATATAGGCTTTACGCTTGAATTCCAGAGTCTGCATACATTCTGATCTATTTGGGAATGATACGTAGTCAGGATGCACTCATAAAGAGGTTATAAAAGCTGTAGGCTACAGAGGTTAGTGTCTTATATCTTATCTTCTAAGCCCTTGTTTGAAGGCCAGATTGTTTTGCTTTTGAACACTAAAAGCAGCCTGTTATTGAAATTAATAGCCTTCCTGTTAAAATTGCAGACGAAATAATAATCATATCTAACCAATCGTATTCCGTCTCTATAAAAGTTATTCCACTCCACCATCTGTCTTCATTTCCTTTCGGAGATCGAACCCACTTTTATGTTGTCGGCTTTGTACACTGCTCGGAGAAGTGCATTGACTAAGAGTTTTAGAGAAATTATCGACAAGCCAACATTCTTCGGATCACTTGCACTACTTTTGCTAGTTACAGTTCCACTGATTGTTTTCCCTGAAGTCGGATCAGTATGGGTTAAAGTCGCAAAGGATTTTGTTACCGACCAGCTCGGAGTCTTTTATCTATTACTGGGGGTAGGGGCCATCCTCTTTATGGTTTATATCGTATTTAGCGATATAGGCCAGATAAAGCTCGGTAATTCGGAAGAAGATCCGGAGTTTTCTACAGTGTCCTGGGCATCCATGTTGTTTTGCTCTGGTATTGGAGCTTCAATCCTCTACTGGTCGATGGTGGAATGGATTTACTACTATCAAACTCCACCCTTCCAAATTGAGGGGGGAACACCTGAGGCTGCACGCTGGGCCGTTGCCTATGGCATTTTTCACTGGGGGCCATTAGCTTGGGCGATTTACCTGATTCCCGCTCTGCCGATTGCTTATTTTTACTATGTCAGAAACCACAGTGTGCTGAAGATTAGTGAAGCGCTAATGCCCGTGCTAGGTGAAGAACGCGCGAAGGGTGGTATTGGCAAGTTAATTGATGTGCTATTTATCTTTGGCATGCTGGGAGGAGGGGCTACTACATTGGGGATTGCCGCTCCACTGATTACCGAGGGAGCACATGAGCTACTGGGAGTACCAAGAGACTTAGGTACACAGGTTATTGTGCTTATGATCTGTACACTTATTTTTGGTTACAGTGCTTTTGTGGGTCTAAAGAACGGTATCCGAGCCCTCTCCAACATTAATATGTGGCTTTCAGTATTATTGTTGGTATTCGTGTTTCTTGTTGGTCCCACCCTGTTTATGTTGAATACCGGCCTGGATGCTTTGGGCAGGGTACTTGACAACATCTTCCATATGGCTTCCTGGACTGAACCTTTCGCACAATTTGAACAGTTTCCTGATACTCATTTTCCTCAAGATTGGACCATATTCTACTGGGCATGGTGGCTGGTTTTCGCACCAAGCGTAGGCTTGTTCATTGCCAGAATATCCCGAGGCCGCACCATAAAGGCAATGGTAGTCGGCTCGATTTTCTTTGGAACTCTCGGCTGTTTCTTGTTCTTTATGGTTCTGGGGAACTATGGAGTCTACTTACAGTTTTCAGGTGAATTGGATGTGGTGCAGGTATTGAATCAGCAGGGAGCAACTGCAGCAATATTTGCCGTTTTACAGACTCTGCCAGCGAGTAAGTTCGTAATATTGGTTTATACCATTCTTGCACTGATCTTCACGGCCACTACCTTTGATTCTATTTCCTATATTCTTGCTGCAGTAGTGCAGAAAGAAGTAGATGAGGAACCAGTGCGCTGGAATCGGGTCTTTTGGGCATTTGCCCTGTCCATTATGCCCGTAACACTGATGTTTCTTGGTGGGCTGGATACCTTGCAAACAGCCAGTGTTATTGGAGGTGTCCCACTTCTGGTTGTTGCGCTTCTGTTATGCATCTCAATCGTTAAAGCGGCTCACTATGATTTACGCTACCAGCCCAGTTACGAAGAAAAAGAAATTTACATTGAAGACTTCCCTAAGGATGACCCCTGGAGTAAAGATGGGGATTGGGAGTTACCAGCTTCTTCCCCCCATGGGGTATCTCATGACGACAAACCACATATCGAAGGGGACCCAGGTAGTCATCCGTCTCGTTTATAAACGATAACAAACGGCTGAAACCTATGGGAGGTTTAGGCTAGGAGTATAGACAGCGGGAGCAGAAGGGTACTATATATTACTGGTGCCCTTTACTTTATCTTGGCGCGGCTCAAAAGCTGCACTTACCTTGTCTACACAATACTTTCTAAGGAAGTTAACATCGCTAATACTTTTCCCATGCTCAAAGCACTGCCTCAATTGACTCGTGTAATTTTCAAACAGTAGCCTTGCCTGCTCAATAGGTAGAGCTACTAGATGTTCGATAAACTGGCGAGATCCCACCTGGAAGTGCATGTAATCAATAGGCACATCCCAATCTCCGCCCCAAACGGCAAAACCATACATCGCAAATAGAGAGGTTACATCTTCAGACATCCCGGCACGAACCGGTTTTCCTGCTCGATACTTTGCTCGATTTAAGTAACCTTCCTTCGTATTTTTTGGTATCAAGATTGGCTTAGAGGATTTATCAATATAAAGGTAAGGGTTCTGCATTGGATTAATATCAATCGCAACCCCATAAGCATGTTCAGACCATTTGCTGCCATCGGTAATGGGTCGAGAATCAAATGCCAGAGAATTGTTCATATCCTCTGTTTTTCGCTCCTTTTTACTGAAGTATTCTATTGGGATAGCAGACTTAATAGGGAACTGCCGTTGATAGAGTTCTCCAAATAGAGCGAGAACATTATCGGCAACAACATCAAGAACTATAATCGCTCCTTTTTGTCTATTTGTATCGTTTTTATTTTTTAAATCATGCTCACTGTTCAGTGGGCCAGCAATATCTGAATCCTCCAGTAGAGGATAAAAATCAAAAACTACTTTTTTTAATCTTTCGCAACCAACCGGGGATTCCTTTGTTATTATTTTTCGATACCTCATTAACTCGCACTCGCTCCGAGATACATTAAATATGCCTGTTTCAGCCCCTGGTTGAAAATCTTGCTCCGTGATATCTTTCAAAGTGTCTTTGCCACAGGCAATTAGGCCAAAGACAATCAAAACAAAAATTATGTAGTGGGACATGTTTAACTAACCTCAGCACCAATAGCATGTCGTTTCCGACGCCCGTTCTTCACGATCATTACATGTATAAGTTCAGATATACTGGATTGTGGCTGATTTTTAAAAATATATCCGTACAGGGAGATATGTGCCGTTCTAGTGGATGATTGACGCCCAATTGGTTATTAGAAGTGTCGTTCTCATTATTGGCGTAATTTAACCACACCCAAAACCTAAGTTGTTGCTCTTCGGAATGGAGATAGTCGTTGAGTAAGGGGTCAAGAGAGCTGATTGATAAGCCCACTTTTTTTGGGGCAATCTTATTGTTACTGATAACGACAGTGCCGTTGATCTTGTTTCCAGATTTGGGCTCACTGTGGATTTTGACGGCAAAGGAGTTTGTAACAGAACGTTTTGGTATTCTCTACCTTTTACTGGGAATAGGGTCGATTCTTTTTATGGCTTATATCGCTTTTAGTGATATAGGCCGCATCAAGCTTGGAAGCAAGAAGGAATCCCCTGAGTTCTCGACAGTTTCTTGGGTTGCCATGTTGCTAAGCTGTGGCATCGGCGCCTCCATTCTGTATTGGTCAATGGTTGAATGGGTTTACTATTATCAACAACCGCCATTTCAGGTTGAAGCAAATACACCGGAAGCGGCCCGCTGGGCAGTCGCCTATGGCATATTCCACTGGGGTCCCCTGGCTTGGTCCATCTACCTAATCCCGGCGCTGCCAATCGCTTACTTTTACTATGTGCGCAGAAGTAGGGTATTAAAATTTAGCCAGGCTCTTGTCCCGGTGCTGGGTGAACGCAGGGCCAAGGGTGCTACTGGAAAGCTTATCGATATCTCTTTGGTATTCGGTATGTTGGGTGGCGTCGCTACCCGGTTGGGTATAGCTGCACCCTTAATCACCCAGGGGTTTCATGAATTGCTAGGGTTACCTATTAGACTTGAGACGCAAATAGCTGTACTTATACTCTGCGCCCTATTGTTTGGTTACAGCGCTTTTGTTGGTTTAAAGCGTGGGATCAAAATCTTTTCCAACTTTACGATGTGGCTTGCCCTATTATTATTGCTCTTTGTTCTTATTGCAGGGCCAACTCTATTTATACTCAATAATGGGCTGGAGACATTAGGGCGGATGTTACACAGCTTCCTGCGAATGGCTACCTGGACTGAATCCTTCTCTTATTTTGAGCAACTTTCCTACTTTCGCTTCCCTCAACAGTGGACCGTTTTCTATTGGGCTTGGTGGTTAGTCTTCGCACCAAGCGTTGGCCTTTTTATCGCCCATATCTCTCGGGGGCGGACAATAAAAGAGATGATCATTGGTTCTATATTTTTTGGGACCCTCGGTTGTTTTCTTTTCTATATGGTGCTCGGCAACTATGGGGTATACCTGCAGTTTTCTGGAAAGCTGGATCTGGTGCAGCTCCTAAACAATCAGGGAGCCAATGCCACTATTTTCGCCATACTGAAGACTTTGCCTGCAGGTCAGTGGGTGGTACTAGTGTATACAATGATTGCGCTGATTTTTACTGCTATTACCTTTGATTCCATTTCCCATATCCTCGCATCAGTTGTACAAAAGGAGGTAGATACAGAGCCTCTTCGCTGGAACCGGATTTTTTGGGCATTTGCCTTGGCATTACTGCCGATTGCCTTAATGATACTGGGTGGATTCGAAGCGTTATTGGCGGCGAGCATTATTGCGGGCATCCCTCTATTATTAGTTGCTCTATTACTTTGTCTCTCAATCGTTAAAGTTGCACGGCATGACTTGGTCTCTCACCCAACTCTAATTGAAAAGGAAATAGTTCTTGAAAAGTTATCCGCAAAGGGGCCATGGAGCCAAGAAGAGGCGGGCAAGCAAGATGGAGCCACTTTAGGGGGTTCTGAAAACGCTAAACAGGGAAGCGCGGGGGAGAGGTCTTAGGATTTTAAGAGTGAGAATACCGGGGCACAGGCCCCGGTATAAACTTCTAACCTTACAGGTTGAAAGTGCGAGCGACAGAGAAAACGATACGCTCGTCGGTATCCTTCGTATCGATAGTAGTGTTCTCAGCAGCAATATTGAAATCAAAACCGTTTAGAGAAGTCATGTATTCTACACGGTAGTGGTTGTAGGATTTTTTATTATTGCCCCAACTCCAGTTGTCCAAATTTGTAGAGGTAGAGCGGTCCACACTGAAACGAACGTTATGCCCCTCTGCAAATTCAAAAGTGTGAGCCAGCATCATAATGTAGTGGCTGCCGCCCAGACCAAAGTAGTCCCAGCTGTACCAGCCATTCACTTCGGACTCGCCCAGGTTGGAGCTATAACCCAGCTTGGTATAAGCTTCTGGGTAGTCATAGTTTCTAGAGACATCCTTATCACCATGATAGGTGTAGTAAGCAATACCAGTATCCAGACTTACCTTGTCATTAAGTTGTAAGAATTTGCCAGCGTAGAAATCTAGCTCGAGATTGACGTCATCACCTACAAAATCCACATTGGAAGCCCAGGAGCCAATGTACCAACCGTTATCGAAGCCGTAGTCCAGGCTTGCCTGCAGGGCTGGGTCGCTTTTGGTCTGGCTAACACCATTAAAGGTGTAGTCGGTGGTCAGGTTTACAGTAGAAGACAGCTCTGCTTGGGATTGCTGAGCAAGTACCAGCAGGGAAGCACAAGTGAGTGCAGAAAGTTTCAACGTCGATTTCATTGTTAAATTACCGCTTATTTATATTTTGTAGCCCCCACCTAAGAGGGTGGGGGATTTCAACAGTTAGCTCGCCAGTTCGATCTTGTTAAAGTCGATTTTGTTTTCTTTAGGCGAGGAGTCGATAGCTGCTACCGCTCTGAAGCGCTTCACCAGGATGTAACCCAGGCAGCAGAAGAAGATGCCAATCACCAGAGCGCCGATCCACTGGATTTGCAGGAAGTCCAGCTTGAACAACAGGGTGAGCAGGCTCATTGCAGCTAGGTTCAGCACGAAGTACTTCCACTTGCCCAGGCGCGCAACGGTCATGCCCAGATTGTCGGTGTACAGGCGAATCAGGGAATCCAGCGAGTTGATCACGAAGGTAATACCCACAATCACCATAGCCAGGTTGTAGAAGCCACTGGTATCCAGGCCTTGGCTGGAGTAGTAGTAGAGCACGGTGAACCAGAGTGCGATGGGGATGGATGGGAAAATCAGCATCGCCGCCAGCACTTGGTAAGTGCGCAGGCCGCCCACAAAGCGGGAGGTAAACTGGCCGATCATAATGCTCCAGGCAAACCACCAGAACAGGTAAAACTCGTGATAGTCATTTAACGGCAGCACGAACTGGTGGATGTTGCCAAAGTAACCGCCGAGCATCGCAAAAGTGGAGGCGAAGTCGCCAACGCTACCGTTTTCACCGGTAAAGGCGCCTACCCACATAACCGCAATCAGACCAATAAACATCCAGGTGGTTGCCAGGCTGAGGAAGCGCACATAGCGCAAGCTGGTAGATGAGTAGACCGCTGCGGCGATCACTGCAAATACGATCAGGTAGAAGGTACCCACAATGGTTTCACCATCGCCAACTTGCGGCAGATACCAGGGCAAGTTGCTGAGCAGCAAGTAAGCGGTAAAGGCGCAGGTTCCGATAATCACCACATTGTTGATTAGTTTTACTGGTCTCAACTCAAAGAATTTAACTTTGGGTTCGATAATGCAGAAGTAAAAACAGGTGAGGAAGTAGAAGCCCCAGATCAGGAAGGCCCAAAAACCAAACTCAATCGCGAGTGGGTTGGTGAAACCATATTCCGGGCTATTGGCTAAGTCTGCGTAGCCACCGAACTCGGTGAGGGGGAACATGATCAGGCCTACATCGAGGCCGGAAGTGAAAAGGATCGCTATAAAAGTGAAGGTTTTGACCGGGGTTACCCCGACCATCTTCACATTTCCCCATTTAATCAGCGAGAAAATTATTGCCGTGAAGGTAAACAATAATCCCGCGGAAAGCCAAGCTGTCATGCTGAGTCTCCAGCTAGTTATTGGTATGCCGGCGCCCCCAGAGGGCATTGCTGTGCGAGATTTGAATATCCCCGTCGCGTTTGAAGGGGGCAGTCAAATCTCTGCCAGAGCGCCGGCGTAAATTCAGCTCACTGAGCGCGCGCAGGGCGGCCAGGTCGCTGAGTGCTGGTAGCCTTGGTCGCTACCGGTGCCTCGGAGGGCGCCAATACGGGGCGCCCTAAAATCAGGTCAGCAGCCCGCTCCGCCACCATAATGGTGGGCGCATTCAGGTTGCCGTTGGGAATGGTCGGAAAGATGGAGGAATCTACAACTCTCAAACCCTGCAAACCGTGTACACGGGTTTCCGGGTCTACCACTGCCATTGGATCGGTACCCATCTTGCAGGAGCAGGATGGATGGTAAGCACTCTCGACGGATTCCCGTACGAAGGCGTCAATTTGTTCATCAGTCTGGATATCGGTACCGGGCTGGATTTCATCGCCTCGGTATTCGTCGAAAGCCGGCTGATTGATAATCTCGCGAGTCAGTCGCACACAAGCGCGGAAACCCTCAATATCCTCTTTCTCCTGCAAATAATTAAACAGGATAGAAGGGGATTGCTTGGGATCACTGCTCACTACTTTGACCCTGCCGCGACTCTTGGGCTTGTTGTGCCCGATATGCACCTGGAAGCCGTGGCCATCGAAAGCTTCGCGGCCGTCATAGCGCATGGCTGCCGGCAGGAAGTGGTATTGCAGGTCCGGCCACTCCACGTTTTCTTTGGAGCGAATAAAACCGCAGGACTCGAAATGGTTGGTGGCTCCGAGGCCGTCCTTCTTCAGTATCCAACGAGCACCGATCAGGAATTTATTCCAGGGGTCGAGCTTGCCATTCAGGGAAATCGGCTGATTGCAGCGGAACTGGAAATAGAACTCCAGGTGGTCCTGCAAGTTTTGGCCAACGCCGGGAAGTTCGTGTTGGAGTTCGATACCGGCTTCTGCCAGTGTGTCGGGATCTCCGATTCCGGAGAGCTGAAGAAGGTGAGGGGAGCCGATGGGACCTGCGCTGAGGATGACTTCCTGTTGCGCTTTGAATTCCAGGATCTTTCCCTTGCGTTCAAGTTTGATTCCGACTGCCCGTTTACCTTCCAGAATCACCTTATGCACAGTGGCGTGGGTCAATACCGTCAAATTGGGGCGCTGCATGGCCGGTTTCAGGTAGGCGTTGGCGGTTGACCAGCGTTTCCCATCTTTTACCGTCATATGCATAGGGCCAAAGCCCTCTTGCTGCTCGCCGTTGTAATCTGCGGTGTAGTCGTAGCCAGCTTCTTTACCGGCTTCGATAAAGGCTCCATAAAGGGGGTTGGCCATTTCATTGCCGTTATTGACCCCCAGAGGACCTTCGTCGCCACGGTAATCGTCACCGCCGAAAGCCCAGGTCTCAGAGCGTTTGAAGTAGGGCAGACAGTGGGCGTAGTCCCAGCCTTCGGCGCCGTGCTGTGCCCACTCATCAAAGTCTTTGGCGTGCCCGCGCACGTAAACCATCCCGTTAATCGAGGAAGAGCCACCGAGCACCTTGCCTCTGGGGCAATGCATGCTGCGGTTGTCCAGGTACGGCTCTGGCTCAGTCATAAACTGCCAGGCGTACTTGTCGGTATTCATGGGAATAGATAGTGCGGTGGGCATCTGGATAAAGATGCTGCGATCGCTACCGCCGGTCTCTACCAGGAGGACTTTTTTATCTTCCTGGGCAGACAGGCGGTTGGCCAGAACGCAACCGGCAGAGCCGGCGCCGACAATGATGTAGTCAAACTCACTCATACAGGGTACCGCTTAAAATGGACTTTCCAGTGGTGCCAGGCCCACATACACCGCTTTTAGCTGGGTATAGTGGTTCAGGGTCGCAAGTCCATTTTCGCGTCCGATTCCGGATAACTTGTATCCGCCCACCGGCATTTCTGCCGGGGAAGCGCCGTAGGCATTGATCCAGCAGATACCCGCTTGCATCTGGTGGATCACGCGGTGGGCGCGAGTGATATCACGGGTAAATACGCCGGCGGCGAGGCCCAAACGGGTATCGTTAGCGCGGCGGATCACTTCGTCTTCATCATCAAAGACCAGTACCGACATTACCGGGCCGAAGATCTCTTCGCGGCAAATGGTCATATCGTCATGACAGTCGGTGAATACGGTGGGAGCAACGAAGTAACCGTTAGGTGAATTTTCTGGTGAAAGGGTGTGGCCGCCACAGAACAAGGTCGCGCCTTCCTCTTTCCCCTTGCTGATGTAGTCCATCACCAGTTGCTGGTGCTTGGCAGAAATCAGGGCGCCGAAGTTAGTGTCCGGATTCATCGGATCACCGGCAATAATATTTTGCTCAACACGCTCTTTCAGGCGAGCGAGGAACTGATCGTGGATGCTGCGGTGTACAAATACCCGGGTACCGTTGGTGCAGATTTCACCCTGGGTGTAGAAGTTGCCCAGCATGGCAGCAGAAACGGCTTGCTCCAGGTCGGCATCATCAAAGATCACCAGCGGGGACTTGCCTCCCAGCTCCATGGTGACTTCTTTCAGGTTGGAAGCCGCTGCGGCCATCACTTTCTTGCCGGTACCCACTTCGCCGGTAAAGGAAACCTTGGCGATATCCGGGTGGTTAGTCAGCCAGGCACCCACGGCGCCATCGCCCTGGATTACGTTGAAAACACCCGGGGGCATGCCCGCTTCAATAAAGATTTCAGCCAACTTCAAAGCACCTTTGGGGGTTTCTTCGGATGGCTTGAAGATCATGGCGTTACCGCAGGCCAGGGCCGGGGCGGCTTTCCAGCAAGCGATTTGTAAGGGGTAGTTCCAGGCACCGATTCCGGCGCAGATGCCCAGGGGTTCGCGGCGAGTGTAGTAGAAGTCCTCACCGACTTGCTGCTGATTGCCTTCAATGCCTGCGGCCAGGCCGGCAAAGAATTCGATGGAGTCGGCCCCAGTCACCACGTCGACAACACTGGCTTCCTGCCAGGGCTTACCGGTATCAGTCACTTCGATAGCTGCCAGTTCATCGTTGCGCTCGCGCAACAGTGCTACTGCTTTCAGCAGGATGCGACTGCGTTCGACCGGCATCATCGCTGACCACTGGGCAAAACCGCGCTTGGCACTCTCTATGGTTTCTGCAAGTACCTTCTCGTCGGCAACCTCAACCTGGTAGCTGACCTCGTTGGTAGCCGGGTTATATACATCAAAGCACTCACCGCTCTCATTCGACAGGTAGCGGCCGTCTACAAAATTCCGTTGTTTGTCCAGTGACATCTGTCTCTCCATACTGCTTTAACAGAAGGTCAGTCGGTTATTTGTTAGCGATGGGGCAGGGCGGTGAATAGCCGTCCAGTGACCCATTGGCCATCGCAAAAAAATGGGCTGGTCTGACGTAGACTTTTGTGCCAAATCGTCAGGCTCCAGCCCCGGCCCGACGGTCAAATGTCGGGCGATATGGCACAAAATATAACATATTTTTAATTTGAACTCTAATTGTTAGCACTCAATACAACAAAACCGACAGGTTCACAGGGGGTTTATATTTCAGCAATATGAGAGAAAAACCCTTGATACAAGGATAAAAACCGAGCTGAATTGGGCCAAAAATCTCATTTGAACTCTACAAAAAGAACTGTACAAATTTTGACCCGCCCTTAGAGCGCAAACTCAAAAGTGAATTCGATAGCTCAGCATTAGATGCCTGGGTGGAGTAAGTTGAAAACCGTAATGCTGCGTGACTAGGGGAGGGATGGCCTCCCCTTGGAACTTAACTATTTACTTCGCGCAAAGGCGATGGCTGGGGGAGAAAATTAGCCAAATAAAACACAATCAGACCCAAGGCTATACCAGGTAAGCCCTCATAAATCAGGCTATGAAGGTCCAATAATCTCCAGGCGATTGCTGTCGTAAACCCAACGGTTACAGCGACAATAGAGGTCGCTTGTGAGGGTCTTCCTCCAAAACAAAGCACCAGTAATAGGGGGCCAAATGCGCTGGCGAGGCCAGACCAGGCAAAGATCACCATATTGAAGACGCTTTGGTTGTTGGCAAGCGCCAGAAGTAGTGCGCCGCCGGTAATAACAACAGTTATGAGCTTAAGAAACCAAGTCTTATCAATCTTACGGGGAAGAATATCGTGAGTAATGGCTGCGGAGCAGCTAAGAAGCAGTGAATCTGCAGTGGACATGGTTGCAGCAAAGATGCCAGCCAGGATCAACCCAACTACGATTGGTGGCAGCAATTCTATGGCCATGGTCGGCAATGCTAGCTCAGCATCAAAGCTGCCGGAATCGGCGATGAAAACCCTGGATAACAAGCCGACCCCTGTGGCCATGGAGTAAAAGAGAACAAACCACAGGTAGTACCAGCCTCGCGCCGTGCGCATTTTGCCGGGATCACTCAGAGTCATGAAGCGGACCATTATGTGGGGCTGGCCAATCACAGATAGCCCCGCAATCCCCCAACTGATGACAAAAATAGTGAGCCCGCCCCAACCAGAAAAGGCCAGATCTTGGGGAAACCAGTTCGTAAATCCCTCGACGGCTTGCATTTGCCCCATTGCACTTGAGACACCTCCCAGGCTGATAAGGGCTACGGCTAGAAGTGTGCCCATAGCGACGATCATAACAATCGACTGTGCAGCATCAGTCCAAATGGAAGCGCGTATGCCGCCGGCCAGGCAATAAAGACATACCAGCAACGCCCCAACCACAGCGCCAGACCAGAGAGGCCAGTCCAGTAGTACATGTAGCGCCTTACTGCCGGCAACCATCTGTGCTGATGCATAGGTGAGCAAGAATAGTAAAGATATGATACCTATAATCCGCTGTAGGGCAGAGTGATTTTGCCCATACCAATTGCTAAGCACGCCGGCATAGCTGACTTCACCACTTGAGTCAGTGGCAGTTCTTATTCTTTTGTGTACATAAAGTGAAGCAATAAAGTCACCAGCGATCCAGCCCACCATTAACCAGACAGAAGCGAACCCGGTCATGTAGGTATAACCAATAACCCCGATGAACATATAACCGCTATTGTTAGTCGCCACTGCCGACAGGCCTACTAACCAGGGGGGAACTCCACTGCTAGCCAGGTAATAATCGGCCTTGGTGTTGCGACTAAAAAGCGCTGAGAATAAACCTACCAGCACGAATAATAATAAAAACCCAACAAATGAATAAACCAATGATAATCCTTATTTTAGCAATTTTTGTTTTTATTTTTGAAACACAAATTTCGTGCGTTTTTACGTTCTAGCTTTTATTTTTTTATTTAACACATCAATTAGTTAAATCAAATAAACAATGTGCTCGGGATACATTTGACCACCTCACTATTTTGTAGCCTCCTCAATATAAGTTGCCAAAGAACTAATCTGCTCTTTCGTCATCAAGTCATTGTATGCTGGCATAGCGCCAACGCCATTGGTAACAGCGTTTTTCACGCTTTCTGCATTAGGTTTTAATTCATTAAGGTTGGGGCCTATAAGGCCCTCAGAGCCGGCATCTTTCAAGGTATGGCAAGCTCCACAAGAAGGTTGAGACTCGAGATAGACTTGCTTTCCGGCTTGACCCTCTGCAGATAAAGAGACCGATTCACGCTCTGGGGGGGGGCTTTCTTCTTTCACCATATGTTGATCAGTTGCTGTAACTTTCTCCCTGGGTAACTCACCCAACAGGTTTACCGTAAGTGCTGCATCCAGCCAGCCGTTGTGTGCATAACCGCGTTCGTTCTCTACACGTTCTTTAGGTTGGATATCCCCTTGGGTATCTGTGGCGCGCGAGACGATGGTGTGCGGACCCTTTGGTAAATTCACGGTATAAGAAAAAACTCGCCAAGCGTTGGGGCCGAGGTCCAAATCCTCTAGCGCTGCATCCTGCCAGGTTTTGCCCATATCGAGCGAGACTTCTACTTTCTTCACCCCGCGTTCACCAGAAAGCGCAACACCGTAGAAAGTCACTTCCCCAGCTAGAGCTGGGGTATTGTCCGCACCCGGCCCATTTACCCAAGACTTTACAGGCATTCGCCACATGCTTGGGTAGTCTGGGCCAGGGGGAGCGCCAATGGGTCTAAGGCGGTAACCCGTTTTTTGGATTTTGGCCTCGGATTCTTGCGGTGCGCAGGTGAGAGTCTTAACGTACTTAATATTGTTACAGCCGAAATAACCTGGAACGATGAGCCGTAAGGGGCCACCATGCAGTAGCGGTATTGGAGCGCCATTCATTTCCCAGGCCAATATAGTATCGTCCAACGCCTTCTTGATAGGGATTGATCGCTCTACGACCAGGTCATTGCGCTCCATCCCCTCAGGAATGATCTCGCCTCCAGTAGCGGTCAAAAAGTTCATTCCCGCATCCACACCGCCAAAATGATCAAACAGGGTTTTCAGCCGAACGCCTGTCCAGATAGCGCAGCCGGCTGCGCCAACTCCCCATTTAGAGCCTGCCGGTTCATGCTCGAAAAAAGCGCGGCCGTTGCCTGTACATTGAATAACTGCACCGACGGCATCTAAACCCAGCCCTTTCAGCTCTGCTACAGAGATAGCAGTGGGCTGCTTTACGCCTTTGACTTCAAGCATCCAGGTGTCCGGTCGTTCAACAATCTGGGGGGAGGGCAATGGCAAATTGTTGCGCACAAAAAACCGGGGCTCAGGGGTGATAGCGCTCATGCCCATCAAAGATCGACGGGTTTCTATTGTCAGTGGGTTAATCCCATGAATAATGAAATTTTTGGGGTTAACTCCACTTGGCAATTTGGACGTTGATGGGGGAGTAAGAGCAACACTTGCAGAGGGGGCTAGTAAGGCGCCTGTAGCTGCGGTCATAGCTCTTAGAAAGCCACGGCGGCTTTCATCAAGGCTTGATTCACTCATGGCTTTATTGATCCGCGTATTGATACTTGAGCTCACATAGTCTTATAGCTTTAAAATGCCAAGGTGACAGCTTGCTAAGTATCTTTTTCGCGGCTATGTGGCGGCGGGGTTTGAGCAATAACCTTGTCTAGATCCTTGAAAACGTCACTTACCGCCAGTGGCTGTAAGGCATTGTCACTGAGAATTTCATCCCGATAACTTTCTCGCCTCTTAATGGCCTCAGCCAGATACCGTAGCGCTTCATCAAACTGCTCCATAGCCGTATAGGCACAAGCTAGCTGGTAGAAGGCATGGCTGTTATCTGGATCAATACCTAGGGCTTGCTGACAAAGATTTGCAGCCCATTGGGGCTCGTTCAACTCCAGCACTGCATCAGCTTTATATGTCAACGCTTCAACATCTTCATGACGAAGACGCAGAATCTCATCATAGATCGCGATTTTGTTGGCGATTGAGGATTCCTGCTGAGCACGTAGCCAGAGAGATTGTACTTCTTGAGTCAGCTCAATTTCCTCGCGATTCTCTTCAATGTGCTGGGTCTTTTGTTGTAATTGACTCTCTATGACCTCCAGACGTTTTTCATATTCTTGAACCAGCTTTGATATCTCCTCATCCGCTAGGGAGTGCACACGCTCTTTAATATCTTGTAGCGATCGCCAACCCACTAAGACCAATATGGAAGTGGCGGCGGCTATGAGGTAAAAGAAGTAGGTGACCGTATCGGTTGCATAAGCAACCGCTCGGTCCACGGAATTATGCTCCCGGTCGACAATCTGCTGGATCAACTCTTGTTTAGCTTTGGCTTGGTCGATACGCAACTGTTTGATTTCATCCAGCACATACCGCTCTATAAATGGTGTATAGAGCGGCTTCTGTAAAGATTCCACCTCTTTCTGCGCACTGTCTTCATTATCGGCTTCCGTTTCCTGGGAAACGGAAGCCGGGGAAAGCAAAAGAAAAGTCAAAAAACAGGTGTTTAGGAGGCGAGGCATATTGCGGTCCCATGATCATAAACCTCAACCAGTGCCTCATGAAGTGTTCTAATGGCAGTGTCATAATCTGGTTCACTAACAACAAACTGCATGTCCACATGCCGCATAGAGTGGTGCATGGCGAGTACTGAAATATCGTTGGAAGCCAGTGATTGAACCGCTTTTGCCAGCACGCCGGGGATTTGCATATCGCTCCCGATAGCGGAAACAATAGCCACTTTCCTTTGGTTCAATTCTGCTTCCGGGAAACGTTCTTCCAGAGATGCCTGTATACGCTTGATGGTTTTCAGATTAGTCGCCAAAAAGTGGGTTAGGGTATTGGCGTTGGTATTTTTAGACACAATATGCGCCTTGTACCTTTTAATTACCGTAAGCACTTCCCGATCATAATCGTGGATCGTGCCTGCCATATCCTGATCAAAAAGTTCCAGCGCATAGACACCTTTACAACCAGCAATAATCTCCACACAGGGCGAATCGCTCACATAGTCACGGGTGATTAATGTTCCGGCGTGCTCTGGCTCAAAGGTATTCTTTACCCGGAGGGGGATATTCTTCTGGCGTAAACCCTTTGCCGCCTTGGGATGAATTGCCTCCATACCCAGATTGGCCAGTTGATCGGCCACATCGTAATTTGTACGACCGATAGGCACAGCGTTATCTGGCCCAACTAAGCGAGGGTCCGCACTGCTCAAGTGGAACTCTTTGTGGATCACCGCCTCTTTGGCTCCTGTGAGTACGGCAAGGCGGCTAAAGGTCATTTCACTATAACCCCGGTCAAAGGAAATAAGCAGACCCTTATCGCTGTGGGCGTAACCAGTAACAATCGGTAACTGTTGATTCAAGTCGATGTTGGCGAAGGCATCACGAATGCGCTCATCCAGCGGTATGTGCTTACTGGTACGCCAGCCCGTTAGATCTACAAAGCACGCATTGACTCCATCCCGCTGCAGCAGTTTTGATGTATTCCAAGCGCTGTGTGCCTCGCCAAGGCTGGCAAGCATTTCTCTTACTGTTCCCAGGTGGGCATCTAGAGAGAAGTGGCCATGCTGGCAGAGACTTTGTAAGTCTCGAAGGCACTTTTTAGCCCCTTCCAAGCGCTCATCCAAGAAGAGGTTGGCCTCCTTGAGTAAGTCAGTGTCACCAAATAGACGATCGTTGATCTGTCGCAGTTGTGTGCGAAGCTCACCAAACTTCACCAGCCAGCTATCATCCTCAATACTGCTGGAAAAGAGGCCATAAATACCAGGCTGGCCACTCTTTTTATGCTCTAGAAGTAGATCGGTGATACCACCATAAGCTGAAACTACAAAAACACGATTGTAGAGCCTTTTGGAGTCACCTTTAATAATGTTGTCCCGGACAGATTCATAGTCCGACATTGAGGTGCCACCAATCTTTTCTATCGTATGCATTGTCTCTTACTGGTCCTTTCTTTCCCTTGATAACGGCGTATCCAATGGGTGAATGCCACTGGATTGAGTTTCATATCAGATAACAGAAATCGATTTCCTCGTGCAGATATGTTCTGGCCGTGGTGGGAGGCTACAAAATGGGTCTTCTACCTTATTGCTCAATGCATTAAAGACAAAAAACAAGTTGGATCTCGGGTATGGGCTAATATTGCTGCTGGAGCCGTGCATCAGGTTGCAATCAAATACGACTAAACTACCGGGTTTGCCTGTAACAGATTTTATGCCCCCTTCAGATACCAGCCTGCATAGATGATCATCTGATGGAATTCCGAGCTCTTGTTTTTTCAAAGAACTTAAATAATGCCCCTCAGGGGTTTCACCATCACAGCCGATGTAGTGGTGATGGGACTTCGGAATGAGCATTAATGGGCCGTTGTAATTTCGGCTCTCGGTTAAGATTACCGATACACTGAGTGCGCGCATTCGCGGCATTCCATCCTCGACATGCCAAGTTTCAAAGTCAGAATGCCAATAGAAATCCTTACCACGAAATCCAGGTTTATAGTTCGCCCGAGATTGATGGATATAAACCTCATCATCCAAAATATATCTTGCAATATTTGATATCCGGTTATCCCTTGAAAGCTTCCTGAATAGGCTGCTGCGTTCATGAATTCGAAATATCGAGCGCACCTCTTCACTTTCTAACTCCGTAATGAGTTCATCAGAGCTGCGGAGGTCATTGTCTTCTTTGAGGGTTTCCAGCTCTTTTTGAAAGACCTGAACCTCCCTCTCAGAAAATACATTTTCAAGAACGATATATCCCTGCTGCCTATAGGCGTCCACCTGCTCAAGATCCAGCGGGGGAGGGGGATTGGGTCCACCATAAACAACTGGATCTCTACGCCGTGTTACTCGACCTGCGACTCCTCGTTTTCTAGAGGGGTACATATCATTTCTGAGCGAATGGATGCGTTCTAGCAGGTACTTCATTTCAGCTGCTGCCCTGTAATTGACTACCTATTCAATGGGGTCGGCTTCTAGTTCATATGCGCCCTCAGAATTGTGTACCTCCTTTCCATTTAAAGGAGGGTTAAACACACAGGCCATGGTCATTTCTTCAAATGCCCTCAAAGTGTGCCGATCATGTTTGTCGAGGACATAGATGGTTCCAGGCTCGATAGGGTGCTTTTTCCCATCATCCATCGTCTCCACCTCTCCTCTCCCGGAAACGCAGTAAACTGCTTCCAGGTGGTTTTGATAGTGCATTTGGAAGTCAGCACCGGTGTATATGGTGGTGATGTGGAAGGAAAAACCAACGCCATCATCCTTTAAAAGTAGGCGTATACTCTCCCAATTGCCATCCGGCGAGACAATTCTTCGGTTTGTTTTTTTGGCTTCTTGTAGATTTCTAACAATCATGAATATTCCGTTATGTTGTATGTGTAACTATATAGCCTGGTTATCAGCAGGCTTAGCTTTCCAGCTGGATCATTGAGTTTTGGATACAATTGGGTCTAGCAGGCCTCGAAATAGACTCTTTCTTCAGGGATATCCTGCTCTCCAGCACAAACTTCTCGAATTGCTGATTCAATAATGTCGATACCTTTCTTAAGGTTCTGGTCAGTGATGACCAGAGGGCAGAGTAGCTTAACGATTTGATCATCTGCGCCACTAGTTTCAATGATTAGCCCCTGCTTGAAGGCGAGTTTGGTAATCTTTTCTGCAAGTTCGCCACTCACACAATCAATACCTTGGAACATGCCGCGGCCTTTAGTGGTGAAGTTACCCTCACCATATTGACTGACAATACTTCCCAACCGCTCGGAGATGTACTTCCCTTTACGTTTGATTTCCCGCGAAAAGTTATCATCTGACCAATAGTGATCAATTGCCGCTTTGGCCGTAACAAAAGCCAGATTGTTACCACGAAATGTGCCGTTGTGCTCACCAGGTTTCCATTGGTCTAATTCGGGCTTCATTAAAACCAGGGCAAAGGGCAGCCCGTAGCCACTGAGTGACTTGGAAAGGGTAATAATGTCAGGCTCGATACCGGCTTCTTCGAAACTGAAAAAATTTCCAGTGCGGCCACAGCCAGCCTGAATATCATCGACGATAAAGAGCAGCCCGTGTTTTTTACACACAGCTTGTAGGTTTCTCAACCACTCGATACTGGCCGCATTGATACCTCCTTCACCCTGAACGGTTTCGACGATAATCGCCGCGGGAGAATTGATTCCGCTGCTGGAGTCTGTAAGCACCTTGTCGAGATACTCTGTAGTATCAATATTTTTGCCAAGATAGTTGTCATAGGGCATGCGATGAGTGCCATTCAAGCTAACCCCTGCTGCATCCCTGTGATGAGAGTTGCCCGTAGCTGCCAGGGAGCCCAAACTCACACCGTGAAAACCGTTGGTAAAAGTCACAATGTTTTGCTGCCCGGTGACATTGCGGGCAATTTTCATTGCAGCTTCAACCGCATTTGTCCCGGTTGGACCAGTAAACTGAACCACGTATTCCATATTGCGTGGCTTGAGAATTTTATCGTTAAGCGCTTGCAGGAACTCGCCTTTGGCTTTGGTGTGCATATCCAAACCATGGGTAATGCCATCACTCTGAATGTAATCCTGCAGAACTTGCTTAAACAGCGGGTTGTTGTGTCCATAATTGAGAGTGCCAGCGCCTGCCAGAAAATCCAGATATTGATTTCCCTCCTCATCCCACATGAGTTCGCCTTTTGCACGATTGAACACTCGCGGAAAGGAGCGGGCATAACTTTGTACTTCAGATTCAATCTCATCAAAGATTTTCATTCTTCTCTCTTTTTTTAAATTGTTGTTTGAGCAATAGGCCCGATACGCACACAGGTTTCGGAGTCATGCAGACCATCAAAGTGAGTCTGGGAGTCCATCCAAGGGGAGGATTGGAGGCCTGCGGAGAGCTTCTCTGCAGCGCTCTGGAAGAGGGCCCAGGAGGGAAGGTTGTGTTCAGTGATCGTTGTCTCGATAAATCTCACCGACCTGCACTGGGGGCGTTCGATGATATTTCTGAGCATGATAGAGGCTAGCCCCAGCCCTCTCGCCTTTTCCGCCACGGCAACCTGCCAAATAAACAGAGTGTCTGTACGACCTGGAATCAAGTATCCGGAGATAAACCCCAACTTCTCATCACCTTCTTCTGCGATCACTGAAGTATCGGCAAAGTGACTGCACTGGAGGAGGTTGCAATAACTTGAGTTGGCATCCAAGGGTGGGCAGCTGTCGATTAATTTGTGAACAGCCATGCCATCCTCCAGGGATGGTGGCCTCAAAAAAATATTTTCTGGACTAGACAAAATAACTTCCTATACGACAACCCATAGTTTCACCTCTAAGTATTTTGGTGGGCGATAAATATGCAGATAGATCATTATTTATGCTCATTTTGGTTATTTTTCGCAAAAAACCACAACCAAATACTTAGAACGCTAAACATCGTACACAAACTAAATATAAAATCTAGTGGGTGAAGAGAATCTGATCACAATATCCGCCCTAAAAATGGGCAAATTTATTGGGTAAAAGCCCTGGAAATGGGCAGAAGCGCCTATGAATGGGGGGATTTTCGCAATTCAGGGTTCCAAACGAAGGGGTATGTTCTTGGCAATTGTTTAGTACTGTAGATATTTTCCTGGGAGAACCATAAGCGTTTAGTAATTAGGATATAGGGTTATATAATCCGCCCAATCGCCCTGATTCTGAGATTGAGAGGTAGCTTTGAACAGTATTGAACAAGTGCTAGTGGCCCTTCGGCGTGTAATAAGAGCCACAGATTTACACTCCAAGCACCTGGCCAAAACAACAGGCCTGACTGCTCCCCAGGTGTTATTGCTACAGGCCATTAGAAATAAGGGCGAAGTCACCATCGGTGAACTGGCCAACGAAGTGAGCCTCAGTCAAGCTACAGTGACCAATATCTTGGATCGCCTTGAGAAAAGGGGGCTTGTCTATCGCCAGCGCTCTCAATCAGATAAGCGTAAAGTGCATGCTTACCTCACAGATCAAGCTGCAGAAACACTGAGAGATGCACCTATCCCGCTCCAAGATCAATTCGCCCGCCAATTTGGTGACCTGAAGGATTGGGAGCAGAGTATGATCATTGCTTCGCTCCAGCGTGTAGCCCAGATGATGGATGCCCAGCATATTGATGCCTCACCTGTTCTGGATATCGGTGTTTTAGACAGGCAGGGAGCAGCTATGGACAAGTCAAGCTCTTCCTTGGGGTATGGCGAAGTAGCTGATTCAGCGGAAAAGCCTGGGAGAGAAACACCCTAGTCCCCCCCTATGTGGATATCAGCAACCGGTTCTATCCCTGGTTGCTGAGCCCCATGTCAAAGTTGTCTAAGCTTGCAGCAATTGCTCTTTGTAGTTGAGCGGAGGCGCTAGCATGTACTGCTGCCTCGAGCACCTCTTCATAGATTGTAAGTGGTGAATATGGACATTCTGGTTATTGGTGCCGGCCCCACCGGGTTAACTGCTGCAAACGCTTTAGCCTACAAGGGGATGAATTGTCGTATTGTTGAGCGTAAAAATGCGCCCTCGGAACTCTCCCGAGCCGTTGGCATTATGCCTGCGACGATAGAGGCTTTGGGCCAGCTGGGTGCTGCAGATCCACTCCTTGCTGAAGCCATGCCCCTCAAGAAAATGCATATTTTACGCGATGAGAGGACCCTCGTTTATCTGGATAACAGTGGCAATGAATTCAGGAAGAGGGTGCCGCTCGGTTTGCCGCAAAACCGCACCGAGGGAATCCTGCGTGATGTGCTATCCGGCAAAGGTGTTGAGGTTGAGTATGGGCTCTCAGTTACCGGCATAAGTACCACGCAATACAGTGCATTGGTTAGTTTTTCCAATAATACCAGCGGCTCATTCGACTGGGTGATTGCTGCCGATGGCATCCAATCAGCAACCCGCGAACAGTTGAAAATCCCCTATCCGGGAATAGACTTACCCAGCAAATGGTCCATCGCAGATGTGGATTTGGCGGGTGACTTCGATCCAGAAGAGATCACTTTGGATCTCTATGGGCCTGATAACCAGTTTTCCCTGATATTGCCAATCGAGAAGCACCGCGCACGCATCGCATCCTCGACAGAAGATGCTCTGTCAGCAATAAAACTGCCCTTGGATATCACCAACGTTCGACGAACAGCAGCCTTCAAAATCTCAATACGACAGGCCGAATCTTACCGTAAGGGCCGGATTTTACTGGCAGGGGATGCTGCACATTGTCATTCTCCTGTTGGTGGGAAGGGTATGAATCTTGGTATGGCGGATGCGATTGCTGCAGCAACGGCAATCACTAACGGGAGTGTTGATGAATACTCACGGTTACGTCATGCAGCAGGTAAAGCTGTGGTGAAGAAAACTGAGTTGGCAAGGCATTTAATTTCTTCCGCAAATCCCATGGCAAAATCCCTTTTATGGTTATCGTTTAAAGCAATCTCCTCAATCCCTGCCGTCCATCGGGCCTTTATGAAGCAATGGACTGCGATTTAATCAATCGCGAACTCTAATTGTGAACAACCTATCGCTGATTTCACTCCCCCTGAGCGAATGAGAAGTCAAGATAGAGTATTAATATTCTCTTGAATATTGGGACACAATGATTACCAGGAATGAAGATGCCCGCCACACCTATAGATATTGAAAGCTGGAATAGAGGGGACCACTTTAAATTCTTTATGAGTAGTGCTGGGTCGACCCGTTTAAGTTTAACCCAGCCTCTAGATGTTACGGAGTTAGCCTTTTTTTGTAAGAAAAATACAATATCTTTTTATTACAGCCTTATTTTTCTTGTTACTCAAACCGCAAATGAGATAGCCGGATTTAGGCATAGAGTAGTTGATGGCCAACCCTTCGAGTTCGATATATTGCATCCGCTGTTCACCGATTTGAATAAAAATGATGATCTCTTTAAGCTTGTTATGGCTGAAATGGAAACGCACCTCATTGACTTCGTCAAAAAAGCAAAGCAACTCTCAAAAGATCAATCAGAATACCTCCCGGTAAATACATTTATGGATCGCTACGATATTTTGAATATCACCTGCTACCCCTGGGGTGACTTTTCAAGCATGCAAGTGAAACCGGTCCAACAAGAAAACTGTGATCCAGGGATACCTTTTATTGCCTGGGGTAAGTACCAACAACAAGCCAGCCGACTTATGACCTCATTACATACTGAGGTAAATCATTGCTTCCTTGACGCCATTCATCTGTATCAATTCAAAACGCAACTGGAAGATAAAATCAAACTCTTAAAGTAAGGACGACGAATCTTCTAGTTAATACAAGCAAGTCAATATTACTGATTGGCTCGCATTAATGACCAAAGGCTATTTCCCAAGCAGGAAAAATAAGCCGTAAAAGCCTGATTGATTCTTAGACGCTGCTGATCCTGCGGATATAAGCCTAGTTTTGCCTCCTGGCTGGCTTTAGAGCCTGCAACCAAAAAATTATTATTGATACTGGAATCCTGAATAAAGGCCTCAAAAGCCCTAGCACAAAGTTCTACTGGCTGGCTGTAATAAATAGAGCCATTTACTTTATCGGCGTTAACAGAAGCTTTCACCAGTTCACTTGGGTTATTGTCACCTTCATCCAGCATTACCGTTTTAAAGCATGCGAAAAGCAGGTCATTCAGAGGGTGGGGTACCGGGGTTGCGCCGCGTAGCCAGGCCTCTGAGGCATACATGCTACTCGAAGTGTCGCTAAATGCTTTTTGCGCAAGATAGTGATCCAGTGCATGAAACCACTCATGGGCAATAGCTCCTGGACCGGCATTTTTAGCCAAGGAAAACGACTTGGCTGAAGGGTCATAAAATGCGGAGACTCCAGGGCGGCCACCAATACCGTATTGAAAAGAGAGGTTCCCGCGCAGGGAAATCAATGTTTCGGGCCCCTGCAGTATGACCATTAAGTCGGAAAGCGCATCATAAAATAACCCTGCTGCGCGATCGCGCTCCTCCTCAGTCACCCAGCGACCAATGGCTATGGATCTAAAGCCAAAACGCCTGCGAACATCGACAAAGGATACCTGCTCTCTACCGCGCACATCCGGTCCGCGGCGATAAAATTTTCGGGTTGCTACCATAGCTAGCTTAGGTGAGAACGGATGATTGGAATTCGCCTGGGATACTATTACAAGCTCGACCTGCTCCACAAGAGGGTTACCTGATCGGGCCCCCGAATAAACGGCTACACTTTGGTCAGGCACCTAAAAGCTCCTTTTGATAAGCCTTTGGTGACTCTAAATGCCCTGAAGTTGCTTATTGTGGAAAATCGAATCAAGAGCCCTTAGAGCTTTTACACTTACTTCTGCCTGTAGCAGTTTTATCTTGCCTGTTAAAATCAGTAATTCACCGGGAGTCTAACTATGGTCAAGTCCAAGCGCCCTCTGATCTCTATCAATCCATTAAACGGTGAAACTTTAAAGACTTTTCATGAGATGACTCCAGATGAACTCGATAAAGCTATCGGTCGAGCGGATAACGCTTTCGTGGAGTGGAGTAAACGAAGCTTTGGTGAGCGAGCAACAATACTCAAGCGCGCTGGACAGCTATTCGAAGAGCGCGCCGATGAACTCGCCAAATTAATGGCACAGGAGATGGGCAAAAAGGTTAACGATGGGCTGGGCGAATTAGCGCTCTGCGCAGAGATTTTTGCTTATTATGCCGAGGAAGGTGAGAAGATTTTGGCTCCGCAACACCTTTCTACCCGGGAGGGGGAGGGCACGCTGGTATTTCAGCCCCTCGGTGTTGTCTATGGTATCCAACCGTGGAACTTTCCTTTCTACCAGCCCTCCCGCTTTACCGCAGCCAACTTAATCGCCGGCAATGTTGTTCTAACGAAACACGCCTCAAATGTTCCCCAGTGTGCTGAGGCATTTGAGCAACTGTTATTCGATGCCGGTGTGCCCAAGGGGGTCTACACCAACTTGCCAATTACTTCCGCAGGTGCCGCACCAATTATCGATGATGATCGGGTAAAAGGGATATCTTTTACAGGCAGCAATGCAGCGGGCGCGAAGGTTGCTGAGCAGGCAGGGCGCAATGTGAAGAAAACCGTGATGGAACTCGGTGGTGTGGACCCATTTATCGTACTCGAAGATGCAGATATGGATTTGACCGTTGAGCGATTTGTGGAAGGTAAGCTTGGAAATTGCGGCCAAATCTGCTTAGCGGCAAAGAGAATCATCCTGACGGAACCTATTGCCGATGAATTCCTTGGGCGAGTCACCAAACTGTTTGAACAATTGAAACCGGGTGACCCCCTTGAGGACACCACAGATTACGGGCCCTTGTGTACCGAAAAAGCCGCGGAGCAGCTGGAAGAGCAGGTCAGTGAGTCAGTGAAAGCCGGGGCTCACTTGCTGGTAGGCGGGAAGCGCAACGGAGCGTTTGTTGAGCCGGGTATTCTAACCGATATACCGGCAGGCTCACCTGCGGCCGAGGAGGAACTCTTTGGACCCATCGCTTGCGTCTGGGTGGTAAAAGATGAGGAGGCAGCTATTGAGATGGCTAACGATAGTCGCTTTGGCCTGGGAGGCTCGGTCTATACCAAGGATCACGAGAGGGGGCAGCGTGTAGCTGAAAAACTCGAATGTGGAACTGCCTTCGTCAATCATGTGGCCTCAAGCTATGCGAGCATGCCAATGGGTGGTGTAAAAAAATCCGGTTACGGCCGTGAACTGGGCGAGCTGGGCATCAAAGAGTTTGTGAATCAGAAGTTGATACGTCACTTTAACTGAGCAGTTAATCATTCCTATTGCCCCTGTGAACCACAGGGGCTTTAAAGGGGTTTTTAGTGAAAATTTTATAGGTATTGTTCACCTGTCAAGTCACTTTAGACAGAGGGCTGAGTATTTAAATAAAAGCACTTTGCTGGAATACCCTCATCGTCATTACATATCCCCCCCGGCAGCATTCCCGCTTTTAGTAAAACACGTTCTGAAGCAGTATTTTCAGGCGCAATAGTCGCAATAAATTTGTCAATGCTAAACGCTATTGTAGCGTAGTCGATCAACCCAACCACTGCTTCAGTCGCTATGCCTTGCCCCCAGTACTCCCGGGAAAATGCATATTTAATTTCGGGATCAACTTGGTCATTAGGGTGTACAATACCGCAGAAACCAACAACCTCTAAAGTATTTTTTAATCCTACAGCGAACATACCATAGCCACGACTCATATAGTTTTTATGGGTGACTTTCATCCATGCCTTGGATTCCTCATAACTTAATGTATTTCCATCCCCAACCCATTGCATTGCCTCACTATCGCCATATACCTTTTGAATCATAGAGAGATCTGAATCTCTCCATTCCCTAAATATTAAACGATCAGTAGTAAACAAACTTTCTCGCACTGCACTATTATCCCTTTCGCGCTAATGTTCAAATAACTAATAGACAGTGCGTATCATAGCCTATCCATCGGGTAGCTCGAAGGATCGGGGCGTAATTTATCCATTGCTATGATTGAATTCACTTTGCCTTTTAACACTTGCCGCAGGAATTGACAACCGTTTCATAGCCGCTTTGTTAATACTAACTATATTTAATTTGCCAAATCTGCTTTACCGATAGTCTTCAAAATAGCAGCGGGAATATCTCCAAACGGCTTACAAGGCCCTAAATCATGGCAAATGGTACTCAGGCCAATTTGCCTGCCAGGCTCTGAAATTGAAATAATGATTATTGCTCCATCAGTCATTACAATTTCGGTACAACCATCACCTTCAGTTAAGTTAGTAGTTTACAAAGCATACTGACCTTCTATTAACATAACAATGAGCCGGAACACGAACTGAGAAAATCCAGCAATGAAGGGCTACATTATTTGATTTGTTAAGGTTTCTCTTGAAGTAGATACATTTCTCGAACGAGTACCTTTGTTGCTTGAGCAGTATTAAATGGTGAATTCTCGCATCTCACTACACCCTCAACTCTAGGAGCACCTGCCATTGTTATAAATGGCAGGAAGAGAGTTTCTGCATCAGTGACCATATAATGATGTTCGCCATTTTGATATATCATTGTCTCAAACTTACCGCCACAGAGCTCCGTTGCCTTATACTCCCAGTCTAGCTTTACTTTTTCAGTGCTTTCAAAGACTCTGCCAGCTGCAACTTCTCGGATATAAAACAACCCATCGTCGATTCTTATGTGTTGGTTGGTGGGGTCATCGAATTCATTGGTGCTTGCACATCCTGCAAGCAAAAGAATCATAAAAACTATACTTAATCGAGTGATTGTGTACATAACGTATACGTCTCTGTAGTAAAGGATAAGGTTTACCGGAAGGTCCGTTATCGTGCCTATGTTTATTGAGCGCTATTAAGTTAGCCAAGCAATAGTTTTCTTTGTTTGCTTCTTGAGATTAAACGTAGCAGATCTCTCTATTTCATCTTGCTCAAGCCATTTTATTGTTACCGTAAGGCTGTCCGCACCGGAGAAGTAATCCGATGATTTCATATCTAAAGCTCGATAACGGTATAGATAGTTTCCATTCCCTAAGGGTTTGATCGAGGCTTCCGCACTTATCAGTGACCTATGGATCCCACTAGCCCTCGGTGACTTGACAGTTATAGATCTAAGACTAATGAATTCATTACCCTTTTGAACTACATATATATAGGCAGTTGCCGAATACCCAGGCCAAAAACTGTGAAAATCTACAACAAAATATGGTAGGTCGCTTACCGAAAGCTCTGATATTAATTGTGGATCAGGCTTAGACCACTGCAAACTTTTGCGATCCCGTTCCGTTTCTTCATGAACAAAATGATCTACCTCAGCCATTTTGCAACCAGTTATAGTGAACACCATTAAAACAAATATAAATCTACAAAGCATGGTAACCGCTGTTTTGCGCGTTAGAATTTTGACGACACATATTTGCAACAGGATCGTAACTCACTGATTGCATGATTGTTAGATTGGACTTGGGTGTCATCATAATCTAATCTTACCCCCATAGGCGTATATACAGAGCTGGAAAGCTCAAGATATACGATACTATTGGGGGGAATCTCGATGTTTTTTTCTCTACTTGTCATTCCTGACCATGCGCTCCAGCTCGTCTTTATTTTTACAGCCCCCGGCTTTAAACTGACATATGAGAAAGCATTGTTTGGTAAAGATGCTGTTTCTGTATCATTTATATGAACCCTCATCTCATATGCCGCTGGGGGAGAGATTTTTCTATAAAAAACCAATGTACTCTCACTGTTGGATGGGATTGGTATGTTTACCTCGTCAAATTTAGCGGCCCCCTTTGGCGTGGATGCACAAGCCGTTACAAGTAAAGACACAAGGATTAACAAATATTTCATGGATGTGATCTCTGTAGGAATCTGGGACTGCACTGTGGAAGGCCGCATGTACGGATATAGTTGGGCTGGTCATTTAGGGGCTACCCATTGCCATTACTACTGCCCCAATGAATACAGCTGGTACAACAACAACAGCGTCGTAAGCAATTGTTACTGGGGTAGCAATAATCTTGCCCGCCGTTTCTGAAAATTTAGCCGGCTGGGCAACCATGATATGATAATTCTTTTCAAGCTTCTCCAAAGGTAACTCACCTTCGATGGTATAGCGACGACCTTTGATTTCTTTAGAGAGACGAAGACGATTGATAAGTTCATCTTCTTCGAAGCCCAAGGATTTAACCTTAGCTACCAGTGTATGAGATGGTTCATTCTCGACAAATACGAGCGTTACAACTCCCTTAACTCGATTCTCTTCATCGATCGAGAAATTTTTAAATGTTGGATAGAAAGCTACTTCTCGTGTCAGCAACAATGACTCTCCAAAACTCCTATCAATTGGGAATACGTAAGCATCTTCTTTAGTTGTAACGAATAGCTCGTCAGTTTCGGTATTAACATAAAACCCATTTACCAACTCTTCCTCATGCTTTGGAGCCCAAAGCACATTAGTACACCCTGAAAGAAGAAATACCACTGTGAAAATGACTCGATACATTTTTTCTCCTAATGCCCTCATTCAGGCCGTCAAATTAAAACAGGCGTCTACTCAATGGGGGAAGGTTTTCCCAGTGGCCAACGGGAGTAATTGCTACTGCTTGTTATAAGTTACCCAGTACGAAGCGAATTTTATATACGTCGACTGCCTTTCCTGGTAAAAAATCTACTACCAGATTGACTCCGATAAAATGGAAAGATCACTTTGCGCAGAATTCTCTGATTTTGGCAATAAGATATGATAGCCAGAGAGTATTGGTATATATTTTGTGGCCACCGCTTCAGTCGGCGGCCTGCCACCTTGATTAGAAAAATAATATTCAAAATAGTAGGCTTTTCCCCCTTCAAATGCTTCAGTGAACTCTAATATCTTTGGCTCCATGAAAGCATTTGCTTGAAGAGTTATTGTATAGGTGCCAGGCTTCAATCTGACCTTGAGGAAACCAAGGTTGTTTAGGCAACCTTCCTCCTGATCATGAATCAACAATTTTAGGCAAACCGTTGTTCCATCATTGGCCTCTGGCCGATAAACGTAAATTATTGCCTCTGATTTTGACAGAGTCTTATGCGGGGTATATTTAGGGCCTTTTGCTATAGGCCCGGCACAGCCAACTGCCAATAAAAGTAGTATTGATAATATTCCAATTCTCAGTGTCATATTAAGACCTTGATGATTTCTAACGCCCGCAATAGGCGCGGCAGGAGTTTAACGTAGACCGGTGCACACTGCCTGTGATGTTATGAATGCCATGCTTCAATGGAGGTGACTGTGTACCTTTTGCTCTCATAAATCCTTTCGGCGGGACAGAAATAATTGATGAAAACAGCCATGCTATATGAGCTTTCCTTGACCAAATAACCAATCATTTCTGGGATTTCGGCTCTTTTGCGAATCTGTATAATATAGGCTGATACTTCTTTTCCAGCCTTATCCAAAATATAGCTTCCACTTTCGGGTTGCCTGCAGCTGGAGTTAGCGTGCCACTGCGGCAGATACTAGCCACCCATAGCCAAATACCGCGGCGCCATAGAGAATAAACAAAATCGGGATTGCAACAGCAGATAAAGTACTAAAGCGCTCAACTTCAATGTATGCATTTTTAGGTGAATGTGGTAGTAGGCGTACTTTAACACTATCGCCTTCCTTATACCTATTCAAAAGATCATGCTCTATATTGTTGTCTTTAAACAATTGAGGGGAACGAAGTAATGGCGTGTCAGAGTGGAATTTTTCTTCCTTGTATTCATATTCAAACTCAATTTGTGCTTCGTAGATTCTTTGACCTTCCGTGTTCGCAAAATTTTTCAATTTAGATTTAGTAACTGTTGCGTCAATTAAGGGCAAAGAAGCCCACTTTTTCTTTACCCTTAGATAGACAAAGGTTTGGCAAAATCCGAGGCCTACGATTACTATCAATCCTACGTACTTAATAACCCCAAACATCATTTTTTCACTCTAAGAAACGCAACATTTATATAGTGGCCACCATGACAACTGTTTCCTACTTTTAAATAGGCTACTGCTATGGCGAAAAATGGAAAAATGGTCGTTATGCCCAATATCTACTGCTAACCAATCTAATAAGTTAATGGTTATTAGGGATTTATCCTTAACTCTATGAGTTTCTCAGGAAAATCAAACACTTTTTCCGAAAGATGCTGGACTTTTTTGTCAAAAATGAAACAGCCTCAGATCATCTTTTGTTGTCTTTCGGCGGCGTTACATTGTGCAAGAGAATATTTCCAGGGTTCGCACTAACCCATGGATTTATGCAGACCTCAAAAAAAGAAAGCGCGCCATTATGTTAGGCATCCCCCCTGAAAGCAAGTAATTATGTGGACTAGAGGGGGATTTGAGAGACTATTGGTTCAATACTTTGGTGCTGTTCATTTGCAATATAGGAAAGCAGGCAGCGGCTTATTTTGTTGGTGGCGTCAATTAGATATAACCACCCAACTTTTAAATTCAAACGATATATTTATTCTACGTTACACACGTTCAAGCGTTGCTGCATCCAAAAACAGCTTAATTGCTGTGAAAGTTGTTCGCCACTCTTACTTGTTTGGATTTGCCAATGTTTGGGGTAAAGGTTTTGATAAAACATATCCGCAAAACGGTAGTCAGCTAAAATAATCACGCCCCGATCTGACTCAGTGCGAATCACTCTTCCCGCTGTCTGTAATACCCGAGTCATGCCGGGATAGCGGTAGGCAATATCAAACCCATTGACCGCTGAGAGGGTCTGTGGGTGCTCCGCCGACTGTCGTAGCAGCTCTTGCTCTTCATTTACTTGGGGAAGACCGGTACCTACGATAATTGTGCCAATCAATTTCTCCCCTACAAAATCAACGCCCTCAGCAAAAACGCCGCCCATAATGGCAAAACCCAGGCTCTGTGCACCCTCACTAAATGAGGCCAGGAAGGCTTCTCTTTCGCGATCACTGGCGCCTGGCGTCTGTTGTAGCGGCTGTATTTCCGGATAATCCTTCTGGAAATGCTCTACGACCATTTGCAGAAAGCGGTAAGAGGGGAAAAACACCAGGTAATTGCCAGGACGGCTGAAGTAAACTCGGGCAATCAAGTCCACTAGTGCTGGGAGTGCACTTTTCCGAGCCTGATAGCGGGTATCCACAAAAGGACAAAGAAAAACCCCCTGGTGGGAAGGCTTAAAAGGTGATGGCAGCATCAAGTAAGGCGTTTCTGGCTCAATCCCAAGCTGTTCAGTGACAAACTGTGTGGGGCGTAGGGTGGCTGAGAAGAAAATAGCTCCATGAAACTGGGCGCAAGATTCCTGTAGGAAACCCGCGGCATTCATACACATCAGCTTTAGTTGGTGTTCCTGCCAGGGGGCGTCCCGATCGATCACACGGGTCAGGGCCTGGTGTTGACCAGAAAGAATTTTTTCTATGCAGGCGTATCGATAAAGACTTTTCAACCATTCCCCGATCTCTTCAGGGGGGAATTTTCCCTGTTCAGATAATTCACTCAGTGTATCTAGCACCTTCTGGATAGCGCGAGATACAGTTGCAGGGCGATCCTCTTCGGAATTCAGCGGGCTACACCAGGCTTGTACATTTTGGCTTGAGCGTATTTCCTCATAGAGGTTTTGCTCTTGAAACCGTTTGCTCCATTGAGCAAGTGCGCGTACCAGGGATTGGATACGCCGGTACAACTGTGGGTGGTTGCTTTTACAGGCCAGGGCCGCGCGGCGACTATCCCCGCGGCTCAAACTAGCGCTGTACATTTCCCGTGCGCGCTCGCTTAAGTTGTGCGCTTCATCGACTAATAGTGCGCGCTTGTAACGCGGATCTTGTAGTGTGGAAATATGCACCAAGGGATCAAAGACGTAATTGAAGTCACAGACCACCACATCGGCCCAGGGCAGCATTTGCAAGGACAACTCAAAAGGGCAGAGATGCCACTGATCTGCAACCTTCGCGAGCGCTTCCGGTGTGATCCAGGGTTGCCCCAGCAGTTGTTTGCGCGCTTGCGGCAGGCGGTCGTAAAAGCCCTGTGTGCGAGGGCAGGTGCCTTTATCATCACGGCTACACAAACCCAGTTTGCAAGCGCAGGTCTTATCACGCGCACGCAGCTCCAGTAGTGAAAGCTTTAGCCCAACTCCATGTAGCTTAGCGATAGTCTCTCGCACCACCTGCCTGCCAGAGTTTTTCGCCGTGAGGTATAGCAGCTGATCCAGCTTTTCCTCACCAAGGGCTTTGATAGCGGGGAACAGTGTACTAATGGTTTTGCCAATACCGGTGGGCGCCTCCACAACCAGTTGCCCTGCATCCCTAAGGCAGCGATAAGCGGATACCGCCAGCTGGCGCTGACCGGGTCTGTAATCAGGGAAGGGGAATGGGAGGCTTTTTGCTGTTTGAATCACTTGTTGCCGATGCGCCTGCCAGGCCCTATGCCAATGGATATACAGACTGAGGGCATCTCCAGCAAAACTTTCCAAAGCCTCCCAGTTGAACAGGCTTTGCTCCGGGTAGGACTTTTTCTCTTTGAGGTTGTACCAGACCATCTGCAGTGAGACCTCTTCAACCGAACTCACTTTTTGGCGCTGCTGTAGCAAATAGCAGAAACCGTAAATTTTAAGCTGAGCCCAATGGTATAGGCGGGTGGTCTCGGGAAGCTTATCTGGATGGCAATAGGTGGTTTTGATTTCATCCAGTTGTGCCGGCTGGCGCAAGTCAGCTTGCGGATGAAGGATATCGACCCGTCCCTCCAAGAGGATATCCTGGCCTGCGCACTCCAGCTGAACCTGTAAACGGTATTCCGCTTCTGCGCCTTTGGGGCGACGTTTTTGCAGCTTTTGGTGAGCGCGAATGCCCTCCTGGGCGGTTGGGCCTGGCCCGCCGGTATGGATCAAATCCCCTCTGCGGCAAGAGAAAGCCACTAATTCACCCACAGATAACTTTAGGGGAGAGGCGCTTGCGGAGGTGTCATGCTCCTCAGTAGGCTCCGCCAGTAGCCCTGCAACTGTAGGCTTACCCCTCAAGGCTGTAACCATTCCACATGTATCACCCGGTGGGGAATATTGTGAGCGGCAAAGAACGTCAGCCAGCGCTGCTGGTTTTGCTGGAGACGATCACCGGGGCCCTTGACTTCCAATAACTCATAACTTCCTTTTTTGGGAAACAGAATCAGATCTGGCAGGCCATTGCGATGATGATTGATATCACTGAGTAAACGTTGAAACAGTGCGTGCCAATGTTCAGCAGGAATACGATCCAGGGCCAGCTCCAGCAGTTCCTGGGGTAGTGCTTCCCAGGCTACCAGTGGATTGGCAATACCCTGTTTTCCACGGTAGGTTTGCATAACCCGCAGCTTTAGCGAGCTTTGACAAAGCTCCGACAGCCGCGATTCAAACAAGCTCTGGCGTGATGAGTAAAAATTTGGGCTACGGAAATCACTGGGGGCTATTTGGAAGGGGTTATAAAAGGCACCAGGCACTGAAGCAAAGAGAATGTCCCAGATATAGAGGCCCAGTACCCCATTGAATAGACTGTTCTCTACATAGTGGCAAACGCCTTCTTCCTGCTTTGCCGCTTCCGCAGCTGCCAGAATTTCTACTCTTACTGAGGCCTGGGGTAGGGTAAACATTTCTTGCGGTGGCTGATAAGGCTGGGGGTTCTTCCAGGTTTGAGCACAGTCCATGCGCTTGGCCGTGCGATACCCAAAACTCTCGGCAAAACATCGTTCGGCTTCATTGAGGGGAGATTCGAGAATTTCACGGCATAGGGAAAGCGCCTGATCGAAATTACCACGCTTTGCGGCAATTCTCGTCCGGCGTTCACGAGCAGGCGGCTGCACACAATCCTGATAGAGTCTCTCTGCAGCTTCCAACTGATCCAGTCTTTCCAGTTGTCGCGCCAGCCTCAGGCGTAGACGATCCACTCGCCTGGCCAGAGTCAAATCTCCAGGAATGCCAGCGGGTAATTGACCAGTCAATTTATGGATTTCACCGGCATCACCAGAGAGTACCTCCTCAGCTTGTTCAAGGCAGCTGTAATAGAGTAAGTGCTGCTCAATCTGCTCTCGACTCTGGAAGGGCAGCTGGTGACTATCTAGTGGGTAGGGCTCATATTGGTATAACCCCAGGTCCTTCAGTACGTACTCCGTAAGGCTCTGGTTCAGATTGCCAAAAAAACAAAGCTGAAAGGTTTGAAAGCACTCGGCCCTTTGAAGTGCAAGTAATGCCTCATCGGCCATTAACCGTTTTCGCCATTCAAAGGAGGCCGCCAATAAAGCTTCCTCTAACTCTCCCCGTTTTAGGGGCTTGCGTAGGCCAGCAGGCCCCGCTGAGAACAGTTCCGCCTTAGTAAACAGCGCTATAAGTTCGCGGTCTGCCAGGGGTGGATTCCTTTTCAAAAAACCAGCAGAGCAAAGAGAGTCAATGGCCTCACCAAGATCGTCAATTTCTCTGTAAGACAGTTTTCCCTCTCTGAACAGTGCCCCCAAAGATGATGGAATACCCTTACGGGATAGCAGCCGAACATAAAGACGCTGACTATCAGCATCGAGCTCGTAGAACTCACGATAAAAGTTAATCTCAGCAGGGGAAAGTAGCTGCTTGTAGCGGGACACTACAAAATCAACCAAGGCCCGGAAGTTGGTCAAATAGTAGTCAGGTGCTAGCTCAATAGTGGCGGCCATGATACGGGCAATAATGTGTCAACAATAAATCGTGGTGGGTAATATTGATATAAGAGCTGTATGGTTATACAGCATATCATTTCTGGAAACAAAACCATAGGCTGACTTTACGGACATATAAGAAACACAGTAGCAGTAAGCTTTGAATGATTCAGAGTAGCTTCCTCGTTGGTTAAAGTATCAATGCTTCAAGAGACTATCGATCAAGCTATAACAGAAGGAGTGTTTTTGAGAAGGAGTGAGAGCCAATAAGGAATAAACTTAAATAGGTGAGTTGAGACACTCAACGATTTTACCCATTGGTATGGAAATAGCCTTGTAAATATGTTTGTTAATAGGAGGGGAAAATTGCCCCTCCTATTCAGCTAAAAAGCGATGTAAAACTCAAGAAGCTTGAATTGAGGTTTTACTTTGATGCGCACTCGATCTGGGAACCTGTACTCTATATTCTGGGAACATATTTACGGTAACAGTAAAATCACACTTAGTAGGACCAGCAACATGCTTCAGGCCCCACCAGTATTTTATTTTAACGGTTTCGCCTGGGGCGATGGGGTGACCGTAGCTTACAAAACCATCTTCTATGGGAGTACCTACTGAATTACACAGGTATGCATCCCAGGTCATACCATTGTCATCGAGATCCAAGAATACTTTGGCGTCGAGGATAGGAAATTTTCCAGTATTTTTGAGTTCTATAAGCCCCTGAATATAACTTCCTTCTGTAGAGTCCTCGATACCAGTCCATGCAGCCCAGTGAAAACTGGTGGCCTCAAGACTATCAGAAATAAATGGCTTATCTGTATCCCAACCTTCAACATGACCAATATTTGACATGATTAATCCTTTTCTTCAGAAATATCATTAAAAAATTAATGACTGCAAGTGGGTACCGCCTATTTTTAAAAACGAAAGCATGAGAAGAGGGTAAGCAAAACAATAGCAAATCAAAAAACACGAAATGTATTTTCTGGGCTTTACCCTAAGATCCCTGCTCACTGTGCACCCCTTGGTGCACAGGCGGAGTATTGGGGCCATAAAAGTTGAGATCAACCCTTAAATATTAGATGGGCAATAGTTGCGAGAATAACAACGCCAAAATTTTTACTGGGGGCAGTATGCATGCCATATAAAGCAGTCTTTGATCAGCAGCCTGGCATTGCGCCGGCAACAATTGGCCGTCTTAAAGGTTGCAAAACTAAAGTAAATTCCACCAAGGCATCCAGGACTATGACTTTGCAGGCAAGCAAATAGAAAAAATCGTCTAACTCTTATTTAATATACCGAAAAACTTTACGATACCTAAAAATAATAAACCAAAGAAATAGGGCTAATGGTGTAATCATTAATACAGCCATTTGGTTTTTTAATACCGCCATATTCATTGTGATGATCACAGTCCCCAATTCATAGATATCGGTGGCAATGATCACAGGAAGGAAAAACGCCCAAAATCTCGCGCTGCCAATTTTTTTGGCAAAAGCCAACCCAAAGAAACCCACAAAATAAGTGGTATAGATGATCAGGCTTGCTATCAACCACCAGATCGACTGATTGTATTCATTGTAAGCAAAGGCTTCATACTGAGAGATCACTTCTATCGGAACCAGAAGAAAAAACAATACCTTCCAGAGTACACTTGGCTTGTAGATTAAAGATTCATTACCAAGAGCACTCTCTGGGGCCCGGTAGAGTTCCTGCATGAAACATCCCTATTGTTATTACTTTGCAGTTCAATAAAGCTTATGTTACTAACACAAGATCCTTGAAGCTTCCCGAAGAAGGAGCCTATTAGTGGGCGCCTCAATCAACGAGAGGGCGCAGAGGATATTCTGATCCCAGGCAAAGTCAACTAATTCAATCCCCATTTTTATAACAATGCGAAATCAACCTGAAAACTCTTGTTTTTAGTCAAATTCATACTGTTTGAATACAGAAAAACCGAGGAAAAATCGGGGCAATACCTATTAGGTGGTAAATTACTGTGACGATAAACGCAAAGTCAGGTTTTAACCTTTGGTGACATAAGTTACAGGTTTAATACATTTCCACTTCACGAAATCATTTTTTTTATCGCCCGTTTATTAAATACTAAAGGCCACCTTGACCATCACCCCGTTGGCTCAGGCCGACTCCAAATCCAGATTAGCCCACAACCGATGCCGCCAACAGCGAAAAAAAGTAAATACAGATTGGAAATGTGATGAACGGCAAGAGCCATAGAAAGTGCCATGGTCAGCGTAGCCAGTAGTTTGGTTCTCCTACTGATGTAACCACTACGCCAGGTTCTTAATAGGTGACCAAATAAGTGATGTTCCTCAATCCATTGATGCAGCCGTTCAGAGCTTTTAGAGGCCGCCCAGGCACCAACAACAATAAATACGGCAGAGGGTAACCCAGGCAGGATGGCACCAATAATTCCGACAAGCATAAAGAAACAAGCCACGGCCCCCCATAGCCAACGCATCCACCCTTTGGCTAACGGAGGGGTTTCCATGTCAGGCACTTCTTCATTATGTTGACTCAACCTGAATCTCCAGTTTTAAAATCCGTTAAACAGATAAAACAATGGCTATTAGCAGCTATCTGCTCACTATATCAAAGAGGCACTAATGAGTGACACCTGCAACTTGCATTCTTACTGCGGAGCTTGGCTCTCAATATACAGTTGTGGGACCGGCAAGATTGTTACAAAGGCAACCATTGTTGTTTTCTAATGTGCTACAGGGGCGCGTCTTCATACTTTTATTAATAATCTGTAATGTCCAGCATGATAAAAAGTACCGCCTAAAAACTGTCGTCATCAATGCTCTTAAACAGAAGAAAATAACAATACGACTTTTTTCCCTTATGCCTGTAACCCAGTGTTGAAAAACACTTCTGCTTTAACACTACACTGATTAACAAAGCCGCTATCGGCTACCAAGCTGCATGTTTTATTATTGAGCATTAAGCACTATGGATTATCGGCTACAAGCGACCGATCTGGAGTGCCTTATACAAGCAATCCGCGATAGAGGATACCTGCTGTACGGGCCCAGATTGACCGATGGAGCCATCACATACGGCGAAGTTCACTCACTCTCAAATCTGCCTCAAGGCTGGACCGATGAGCAGCAGGCTGGGCAGTACCGAGTTAAGCGCCGGGAAGATGAAGCTTACTTTGGCTATGCCGTAGGGCCTCACTCCTGGAAGAAATACCTGCAATTACCCCGCCGGCCCATATGGAAGGTCTCCAAGCAACATCAAACCATAGAAATCGTTGAGATTCAGGATTCAGCCCCAAAGCAGGCATTCCTGGGAGTTCGAAGCTGTGAGCTGCACGCCATTGCTATCCAGGATCGTATCCTGTGCCAGGGGGAATATCCCAGTGAGAGTTACCACCAAAGGCGGACACAGTTGTTTACCGTTGCGGTGAATTGCACCTCGGCAGCAGATACCTGCTTTTGTACTTCGATGAATACCGGTCCAGAGGTCACTTTGCCCAGCGATCTCACCTTGACAGAGGTGATTGAAGCCGGGGAGCACTTTTTTCTGATCAGCAGTGGCTCGGATGCCGGTAAGGAAATTATGGAGCAACTCCCCTTGCTTCCAGCAAGTGAGGGGGAAAGTAAACTGGCTAAAGGTAAGGTGAAGCGCCTTGAGGAGGAAATGCGGCGTGGACCACGCCACTTCGATAGCTCAGATTTGAAAGAGCTACTCTATAGAAACCTCGATAGCCCGAACTGGGATAAGGTCGCTGATCGCTGTCTATCTTGTGCCAACTGCACCATGGCCTGTCCAACCTGTTTTTGCTCCACCGTTGAGGACACCACCGATCTCAGTGGCGAACATGCTGAGCGCTGGGAGCGTTGGGATTCCTGCTTTACAGCAGATCTCAGTCATATTACCGGCGGCTCCGTACGCGCCGATACCCGGTCACGCTACCGGCAATGGATGACTCACAAACTGGCCAGCTGGCACGACCAATTTGACAGCTCTGGTTGCGTGGGCTGTGGTCGCTGCATCACCTGGTGCCCTGTGGGTATCGACCTCACCGAAGAGGTCCGAAATATCCGAGCCCTGGATCAAAAACAGACGCCCAGCCAGGAGTCACCATGAAGACCATTGCCGATCTTCTTCACGAGCATCCTTTCTTTCAAGGTTTGGCAGAGAGTGATCTGCAGTTTCTGGCTTCCTGCGGTGAGAACTGTATTTATCACAAGGGCGACTACCTGGCGCGGGAAAATAGTCAGGCAAACCACTTCTTCCTGATTCGCAGTGGCCGGGTAGCAGTAGAAACTTTTGTTCCCAATCGCGGCCCCCTGTGTCTGCTCACACTCCATGGCGGTGATATTTTCGGGTGGTCCTGGCTGTTTCCTCCCTATATTTCTGCTTTTGATGCCCGCGCCATGGAAGATGTTCGCAGCCTGCGTTTGGGCGGGGAATGCTTGCGCAATAAATGCGAACAGGAACCTAAACTGGGTTTTGAGCTGATGAAGCGATTTGCGCGAATTGCTACTGAACGGCTGCAGTCCGCACGTATTCAGTTACTGGATATTTACGGCCCAGATCACCAGGGCCACTCAACATGATTCCCTCCGTTTACCGGGTGTGCCAGCGGCGCGTGGAATATCCGGGGACTTTCACATTACAGCTGGAAGCTAAGAGCGGTAGGCGGCATAAGCCACCGATGAATTTTGCTCCCGGTCAGTTCAATATGTTGTACGCCTTTGGTACCGGAGAATCTGCCATTTCCTTTAGTGGACTGGGGAGCGAGGACGGCAAGCTCATCCATACCATTCGCGCCCAGGGGAATGTCACCCGGGCCCTAGAGCGCCTACAGGAGGGAGACACTTTAGGTGTAAGGGGGCCTTTCGGTATCGGTTGGCCTCTAGATACTGCCGCTGGCAAAGATCTTTTGATTATTGCCGGCGGTCTCGGACTGGCGCCGTTGCGCCCAGTAATCTATGCGGCGCGGCGGGAGCGACTTACCGCACGCGAGGTGCGTCTCTTTTATGGTGCTAGGCGCCCAAGTGAATTGCTGTATAGAGAGGAGCTCGCTCAGTGGAGCACCCAGCTCGAGCTTGAGACTTCGGTAGATCACGGTGATGGCTCCTGGCCTGGGCATATTGGTGTGATTACCGATCCTCTGCAGGCCGCACAAATAGATGGCGAAAACTCGGTGGCGTTTCTGTGCGGCCCTGAAATTATGATGCGCTTTTGTATCCAGGTTCTGATACGCAAAGGTGTGCCAGAGTCCTCTATCTATCTTTCGATGGAGCGCAATATGAAATGCGCCATCGGTCTCTGCGGACACTGCCAGTGGGGTCCAAACTTTATTTGTAAGGATGGTCCTGTTTTTTGCTATGAGGATATTCGCCCATGGCTGCAGATTCGCAGCTTATAAGCCGGCAGCCCCACAAACCCAAACTGGCGGTCTGGAAATTCACCTCCTGTGATGGCTGCCAACTCAGCTTGTTGGACTGTGAGGATGAGCTGTTGCTGTTGGGGCAGGAAGTGGAGATCGCCTATTTTATGGAGGCCTCCAGCAAGGTAGAAGAGGGGCCCTACGATATCTCCCTGGTGGAGGGCTCCATTACGACACCCGCCGACCTGTTGAGAATTCAGGAGGTGCGGCGTCAGTCAAAGTTCCTGGTAAGTATTGGCGCCTGTGCCACTGCCGGCGGTATCCAGGCACTGCGCAATTTTGCCGATGTCGTCGAGTTTACTTCTGTGGTTTACGCCGAGCCCTCTTATATCCATACCCTAAAAGAGTCCACCCCCATTGCCGCCCATGTGCCGGTGGACTTCGAGCTGCAGGGCTGCCCGATCAACAAACTGCAACTGTTAGAGGTCATCAGTGCTTTCCTGAACTCTCGTGCACCTCAGGTTTCCAGCCATTCAGTGTGTATCGAATGCAAACTTAAGAACAATGTCTGTGTGTGGGTGGCCCATGGCACCCCCTGCATGGGGCCGGTAACCCATGCTGGTTGTGGCGCGCTTTGCCCTAGTTACAACCGCGGTTGCTATGCCTGCTATGGCCCGAAGGAGAACCCTAATGGTGAATCCCTGTGTCACTGGTGGGAACAAAATTTAGGAGCAGACAGATCAACTGTCATTGAAAATCTACGTAATTTCAATGGGTTATCACCTCATTTTAAAGAAATTAGTCAAGATAGAGAGCATCGCCAAAAGGGAAAATCCTAACGGGTAGAGCAACTAATGGCCGGTAAAAGTAAAACCATCAAAGTCGATTATTTGGCACGCGTTGAAGGCGAGGGTGCGCTCTATATACGCTACGACGATCATGGTGTGCACGAAGTACAATTAAAGATCTTTGAACCCCCACGCTTCTTTGAAGCCTTTTTGCGGGGGCGCGATTACACCGAAGCACCGGATATCACCGCCCGTATTTGCGGCATTTGCCCAGTGGCCTATCAAATGAGCGCGCTGCACGCCATGGAGAACGCGCTGGGTCTGGTTCCTACTGAACCCCTGAGAAATTTGCGCCGCTTGCTCTACTGTGGAGAGTGGATCGAAAGCCATATGCTGCATATCAGCATGTTGCATGCACCGGACTTTCTCGGCTATCCCAATGCCGTGGCCATGGCCAAAGACCACCCAGAGGTTGTACAACGGGCGTTGGAAATCAAGAAAACTGGAAATGCGCTGGTGCGTCTGCTTGGGGGTAGGGAGGTCCACCCAATCAACGTGCGCGTAGGGGGCTTTTATCGAGTGCCCAGCCTGGAGTCCTTTCAAGCACTGCGCCCCCAATTGTTAGAAGCCCACAATCTGGCAGAACTCATGACGCGTTGGGCGGCGGGTCTGCCATTTCCCCATTGTGAGCAGTCCTATGAATGCGTCGCCCTGTCCAACCCCAGTGAATACCCCATGAATGAGGGGCGTATTGTTTCCAATCGCGGGCTAGATATTTCGGTAAAGGACTACGAAAAATATTTTCGCGAACAGCAGGTACCGCACAGTACAGCATTGCACAGTATATTGATCGAGCGGGGCGCCTACCTTGTCGGGCCCATGGCGCGCTACAACCTCAACTACTCCCAACTCTCAGGAGAAGTGAGAAGCCTTGCCGAGGCGTTGGGTTTCCGAGCACCCTGCAATAATCCCTTCAAAAGTATTGTGGTGCGCTGCCTGGAAGTACTCTACGCCCTGGAAGAGGCACTGCGCCTTATCGATACGTTTCACCCCCCCGATGAACCCTACCTGGCTGTAGAACCTAGAGAGGCTAGTGGCTGTGCCGCTACCGAGGCCCCCCGCGGACTGCTCTATCACCGCTACGCCATGAATGAGCAAGGCAAAATTACTTTTGCCAAGATCGTCGCTCCCACCTCTCAAAATCAAAAAACTATCGAAGATGATCTACGCCTGATGCTGCCAAAATTCATGCACCTGCCCGAGCAACAATTACAGGGTTTATGTGAGCGCGCCATTCGCAATTATGACCCCTGTATTTCCTGCTCAACCCATTTCCTGCAGCTACATTTGCAACATGAGCCAAAAAGAATCTCCTGAGCGTTGGCTGCTGGTCAGCCTTGGCAATCGCTTCCGGGGAGACGATGGTGTGGGGCCCTATCTGCTCGACAAGCTGCGCAGCCAATTAAAAGGAAGCGCAGATTTTCTGGAGAGCGGCAATGACATGGTAACCCTTGTGGGGCATTGGAAAGATCGTCAGGTCTGCCTGGTAGATGCAATTTTGTCCGATGAGCAAAAATCGGGCGAACTAATCCGAGCCGATGGCCTGGCCGATATTATCGCGCCCAGTAACTGCACGACCTCCAGCCACGGTTTTAACCTCAGAGAAGCGATCGACTTGGGCAGAGTGCTGGGGGCATTGCCCCGCAGGCTGGAAATTTTTTCCATCTGTGCCGAGAACATCAGCTCCTGTGATCATCTCACTGCCGCAGTGAGGTTAGGCGCGGAGCGTGCCGAGCAGGAGCTACTTGCGTTTCTACAAGGCGATAACGGACAAAGCTGACAACGGAGACCAGTGATGCATGAACAGTCCTTGATCAGCAATCTGATCGAAAAAATACAGCAACTTGCCGAGAACGAAGGCGCCAGGGTAGTGGGTGCCAAGCTGCGCCTAGGTGCCCTAGCACATATATCCGCCCCTCATCTAAGGGAACATTTCGAACAGGCAACTTTCGGGACCAGCCTGGAAGGATTGCAACTGGAAATTGAAGAGCTCACCGATATTCACCATGCCGAAGCCCAGGACATTATCCTGGAAAATCTGCAATTTGAGGCCAGTGATGGACAATGAGCGTCGTCGGCTAGCGATTAAAGGCCTGGTACAGGGCGTAGGGTTTCGACCGTATATTTATCGCTTGGCGCGGGATTGCCAACTGACCGGCTGGGTTGCCAACCATAGTGGTGGATTACAATTGGAGGTTGAGGGAAACAGCACAGGCATCGAGAAATTCCTGCAGCGTTTGCCTCTGGAAAAGCCGCCGCACAGCCTGATACTCAGTATTGATAGTGAGGTAATTCATGCCGAGGGTGACAGCGATTTTCAGATTCGAGAAAGCACCGTTGCCGCCGCACAATCTACCCTGGTGCTGCCAGATATAGCTCCCTGTAACTCCTGCCAGGCCGAATTACAGGATTCCCGTAACCGCAGGCACAAATACCCATTCATCAACTGCACGCACTGCGGCCCACGCTTTAGCATCATTGATAAGATGCCCTATGATCGCGCCAACACTGCAATGGATCAGTTTCCTCAATGCGCCAAATGCCAAGCTGAATACACCAATCCCGAAGACCGCCGTTTTCACGCCGAACCCAATGCCTGTCCAGAATGTGGCCCACAGCTGCAGCTCTGTGATAGCAAAGGCAAGGTGCTTCTCACCGGCCTGGCAGCTTTGAATGAGACGTTCGCCAACCTGGCCAGTGGAAAAGTTGTTGCGTTGAAAGGTGTAGGGGGGTTCCAACTATTGGTAGATGCCGGCAATAGCCAGGCATTACAGACATTACGCAAACGCAAGCAGCGCCCACACAAACCTTTTGCCCTGTTGTATAGCTCTTTATCGGCAGCACGACGTGATTGCCGGATTTCGGAGTTGGAGGCAAAACTGCTTACTTCCCCGGCACGCCCCATCGTACTACTAGAAGCAAAACCGGAAGCGAATGCCAGAGTACACGAGCTGGTAGCGCTGGGTTCACCAGATCTGGGGGTGATGTTGCCAGCCTCACCACTGCACCTACTACTTGCTGAAGAGTATGCGGCCCCCCTTGTCGCCACTAGCGGCAATTTGGCTGAAGAGCCAATTTGCATTGAAAATACGGAGGCTTTGCGGCGCCTTGGCAAAATTGCCGACTGTTTTTTACTGCATAACCGCCGCATAGTGAGGCCATTGGATGACTCGGTACTGCGCGTAGTAGAAGACCGCCCCTTGATGTTACGCCGTGCACGCGGCTATGCCCCACTACCCATTACCCAGGCAAAACTGTCACAACAGGCACTCACGCAATCCTATTTAGCCCTGGGAGCAGATTTAAAAAATTCCGTGGCACTGTCCCACAATGGTTGGATTTATCAGAGCCAACATATTGGCGACCTGGCTAGCGCCACCGCAATTGTGCACTTTGACCGCACAATTGCGGACCTCACTGGTTTACAACAGCGCCGGCCGCAAACGCTGATCCACGACCAGCACCCAGGCTATAGCTCTCACCGCTGGGCACTGCAACAGCAGGCTCCACGCCTGGGGGTACAACACCATGTTGCCCATCTGTTTTCCTGCATGGCCGAACACGGTCACAGTGGTGCCGCACTTGGCGTCTGCTGGGACGGCACTGGCTATGACAGCAGCGGCATAGTGAGGGGCGGGGAGTTCCTCCTCTGGGACGGTAAATCGCATGTGGAACACATCGCCAGCCTGCGCACATTTCCCCTGCCAGGTGGAGAAAAAGCCGTGCGCGAACCACGGCGGGCTGCGGCGGGCCTGCTATATGAAATTTCTGGATATATGGCGCTGCAACACCAGCTGCTCAAGCGCTGCTTTACCCGCAGTGAGCGCCGTAACCTGGTCACCATGCTGGAAGGTGAGGTCAACAGCCCTCTGTGCAGCAGTGCTGGGCGCCTGTTTGATGCAGTGGCCGCACTATTGGGGCTGTGTAGCCAGTCGAGCTATGAAGGGCAGGCTGCCATGGTGCTGGAACATAGTGCCCGAGGAATTCAGAGTAGTGACAGCTATCCATTCGACCTGTATCAGCGTCAAAGCAAGTGGGAGCTGGACTGGGCCCCCTGTATTAGCGCCTTGATACACGATGAAGGTAAGTCGCTGCCGCAGCGGGCTGCGGCTTTCCACAATACCTTGGCAAATATGATTCTGGCAGTGGTCAGTGAGATCGGAGAGCGTCAGGTCTTTCTCTCCGGCGGTGTTTTCCAAAACCGAAGACTAACGGAACGCACCGCGACACTGCTGCGTGAGCGGGGATTTACCGTGCATTGCCACAGCCAGGTCCCCCCCAACGATGGCGGTATTGCTCTTGGGCAACTTCACTATGCCCACTGCATGGCTGCAGCCGGACAACCTGCGGGGGATTAAGTGGGCATGTGCTTAGGTATTCCCGGCCTTATTGAAGAGATCTCAGACAATTCCCCCCTGGAACGCCTGGGCAAGGTACGTTTTGGCGGCATAGCCCGGCAAGTCAACTTATCCCTGGTGCCAGATGCCGGCGTTGGCGATTATGTGGTAGTCCATGTGGGTATCGCCATCAGTCAGATACGGGAAGAAGAAGCCGAACGTGTTTTTCGCGACCTGGAATCCCTGAGCGGGCCGAGCGGCCAGGAGTGATGCCGTGAAATTTGTCGATGAATACCGCCAGAGCGAAACTATTCAAAAGATAGCCACAGAAATTCGCAAAGAAACCACGCGCCCCTGGACGATTATGGAAGTGTGCGGTGGGCAGACTCACGCCATCGTTAAGAATCGCCTCGACCAGTTACTACCGCAAGCAATAGAGTTGGTTCATGGACCGGGCTGCCCGGTTTGTGTGACCCCCCTGGAGACCATTGATCGGGCCATTGCCATCGCTGCATTACCGGGAGTGATTTTCTGTTCCTTTGGCGATATGTTGCGAGTACCCGGGTCAGAACACAGCCTGCTCGATGTGAAAGCCAATGGTGGCGACATTCGCATTATCTATTCCCCCCTACAGGCGGTGAAGATTGCCGAGGGCCACCCCACAAAGCAGGTGGTCTTTTTTGCCGTAGGATTTGAAACAACCGCAGCCGCTAATGCCATGGCTGCCACCCAAGCCAAACAAAAGTCGCTTAAGAATTTTTCCCTGTTGGTTTCCCAGTTTTTAGTGACACCTGCCATCGCATCTATATGCGCCGCCAAGGATACACGTGTGCAGGGATTTCTTGCCGCTGGTCATGTGTGCTCAATAACCGGTTACGAAAGCTATCTGCCCCTTGCCGAAAAGTATCAGGTGCCGATTGTCGTTACCGGCTTTGAACCCCTGGATATTCTTGAAGGTTTATTGATGTGCCTGCGCCAATTAGAGCAGGGCAGTTATCAGGTGGAAAACCAGTATCTAAGAGCGGTAGAGCGAACCGGCAACCGCCCGGCACAAGTGTTACTGAACAATGTATTTAGTGTTTCTGCTCAGTGTTGGCGGGGCCTGGGTGAAATTCCAGCGAGTGGCTTGGCACTTGCTGAAGAGTTTTCAGATCTCGATGCAACAAAGAAATTTGCATTGCCAGAGATCAAACCCCGGGAGCAACACCAGTGTATGAGTGGTGCCATTATGCTCGGCCTCAAAAAGCCCGGCGACTGTCCCCATTTCGGCACAACCTGCCGCCCAGACCACCCCCTGGGCGCCCCCATGGTTTCCTCCGAGGGTGCCTGCTCCGCCTACCACCGCTATAGCCAACAGGTAAAAACCCGTGAATCTTCAATGTCCTCTCCCAACAACCAATAAGGACAGTATCCGCCTGGGGCATGGCAGTGGTGGCGAGATGACCCAGCAACTTCTGAAGGAGTTTATCCAACCTCTGTTCAAAAACACCTGGATCGACCAAGCCCACGACAGCGCTACCTTGCCTTGGGATTCTGATCGCCTGGTATTCACCACCGACTCATTTGTAATTACCCCATTGTTTTTCCCCGGTGGGGATATCGGCAAATTGGCCGTTTACGGAACCGTCAATGACTTGGCCATGGGCGGTGCCGAGGCAAAATTCTTGAGTTGCAGCTTGATACTGGAAGAAGGGTTGCCATTCAACACATTAAAAAAAGTGCTGCAATCCATGGCTGGCGCAGCCGAGGAAACCGGTGTAAAGCTGGTTACCGGGGACACCAAGGTCGTGGAGAGAGGCAAGGGCGATGGTATCTATATCAATACCAGTGGAGTGGGTAGCTTGCTGAGTAATCACCCAGTAGACCCCAGTTATATCCGCCCAGGTGACAGAATTCTATTGTCCGGGGATATTGGCCGACACGGCATCACCGTTATGGCAAGCCGTGAGGGATTGGAATTCGAAACTGCACTCACCAGTGACTGCGCCCCGCTCAATGCCGCAGTTTCAGCATTGCTCCAGGGCGGTATTCCGCTTCACTGTTTGCGGGATCTCACTCGCGGTGGTCTCGCGACGGCCCTGGTGGAACTGGCCGAAACCAGTGGGCAGGCCTTCGAACTGGATGAAGCGCAGATCCCAGTCTGCGAATCAGTCTACGGAGCCTGTGAAATGCTGGGCCTAGACCCCCTTTACGTGGCCAACGAGGGGCGTTTCGTTGCATTTATTCCCGCAGAGTACGCTGATCAGGCCAGCGCTATCCTAAGAGAGGAACGGGTAGGGGCATCCTGTGCAATTATTGGGAAAGTCAATGGCAAGCCCAGTGCCCAGGTTATTCTAAAAAACAGCCTGGGCTGTGATTGCCTGTTACAGCGCTTGCCAGGAGAGCAGTTGCCTAGAATCTGTTAACAGGAATATTCATCACGTCGTCTAAGCCTGACTAAATGTGCCATCCCTTTGCTACCATCAATACTTAATAGTATTTATTTTGTTTGGTGTAGGAGAGGCCCCTATGAACCAATGTGCTCCAAACGCTTTGGGTGTTGCAATTGGTGTACTGTGGGCAATCTATGTCTTTTTCAGTGGTATCACAGCCATGTTTGGCTGGGGTTTAGAACTCGTCGTTACGCTTTCGTCACTTTATATTGGCTATGCACCAACTTTTATTGGTGCCCTCATCGGCGCAGTGTGGGGATTTGTTGACGGCTACATTGCCGGAGTTGTTATTGCTTGGATATATAACAAACTGGCGAAGTGAGCCGAATACAGAGTTTTAAGCTAGGCATACAGGTACAGGCCTACTAAGGCCCTCACTACCAATCCACCGAGTTGTATGGGTGGATACTACCCGGGGAATTGAGGTAGCGGGAGTAGAAGTGCTGCCCGTGATCAGCAAGAAGCGGACATTAGCCGACACAATATTTTGAGGCTTAGTGCAGCCGGGGGGGCATGCTCTCCATGACCTAATATTCAAGCTAAGCTTCCCCCATCATCTTATCCAGTTCCCGACAAGATCGGTTGCAGCGATCTACAAGCCTACTCACCCTACAAAAGAGTTTTTGGCCATTGACTCCACGCTTCCTGTCTATATGGACAATCATAAAAATCCAGTATATACTAAAATCGAATTTGCAAATATCTTTTTGGAATATTGAGCATGGCTTTGGATGCTATCGCACATCTCTTGCCTATTTAGTTCTTCTTTGGCGGTTTCGGTAGTCTCTGTTTTTAATCTATCTGCCAGTGAGTCTCGATATGATAAGTAGTACGTACGTCATTAAAAAAAGCGATAGAATCGAGATGAATATCACTATTAAGGTGAGTGGGGCAGAGCTAGATCCCGAGTCAAAAATGAACGACTACCGCTGTAAGGTAGAGATTTTGGAGCTTGGTTTTAGCGAGTACGCATATGGAATTGATGCTCTTCAAGCTTTATGTCTGGCAGTAAAGTGTTTAAGAAACTTAATCGAATCACTGACACTAGGAGGCTGGAAGTTTTTCCTGCCGAGCTGTTCGGACGCTGAGCTGGATATAATTGCAACATACTTTTAACAGTGCAATTAACAACCAACCGAAGTGGACCAAGAACTAAAAAAAAGAAGAAAGAAAATGAAACTTATCTCAAAAATTATGCTTGCAACTTACCATATGGTGTTTAATTGTGCTTTACAAGTGGAAGTGTATAGCCAACCTCAGTGTTTCTGATATACGGAGATTCATTAATTTCTCCATCAATACAACAAGTAGGTTTGCCATTAGAAAATCGAACGGGTAATAAAATACAATGAACAGATATTTAAAGTTTTTATGTTTGTGCTCTATATTGCTCGGGGAGAGTACACAAGCTAGCCTCTCGGTCACATCACCACTTACTTTAAATGCACTCCCTTCAGCTTCAGCACAACTTTGGATTCGAGATAGGCTATATGTTGTTGGGGATGATTCACCTTATCTATTTACCCTCAATTCTGACTTTTCGCCGCAGCTAAAACAGCTTGTATTTGAAACATCTGAAGTTAGAGATGGCCGTATCAAAAGCAAGTTTAAGCCAGATCTTGAAGCCATGGATATGTTTACTATAAGTGGGCAGAACCACTTAATAGCACTAGGTTCTGGCACTCAGCCCAATTTACGAGAAAAAGCGATGCTGCTATCTATTGATGATAATAATGTTGAATGGCGTGATATTGGCCCTCTATACCGCCACTTACATACAATCGCCAAGCTAACCAAAACACAGAAAATTAATATTGAAGGATTGGCCCACGACAGCTCTCATGTTTACCTATTTAACCGGGGCTCACATGGACCAAACCTGATCTTCTCATTCTCTTATCAAGAATTTATCGCTTACCTTGTTGGTGACAGTACAGCCATCCCAAGTGTTAATGTACAAACCGTATTATTACCCAAACTGGATGGCCACTTAGCCACCCTTTCAGGGGCAGATTATGACCCTACAAGCCGTAATATGTTTATCACAGCTTCTGTTGATGCCCATAGGGAAGGTATATTAGGCAGCTTTGTTATAGCAGTACCTATAGGTAAACTCTCAACTTCTAACAAACTAGATCTAACCAGTGCGGCTTACTTAGTTACGGTTAACGGGCAGGTGTTGAATAGTAAAATTGAATCAATAGCTATTCAATCCTCCAAAAATGGACAAGTTGGAGGATTCCTTGCTGCCGACAACGACGATGGAACCAGCCAGTTTGCCCAGTTCTCTTTGATTCTACCAAATGAAAGCTAACCACTCACCATTGCTATTAAAAGTCAGTATTTTTATCTGGATTTTTCTCAAATAATTAACTTTTTTGCTCTTTATTAGTTCTAAAGAGTACAAGATTTTAGGCACTACAAATGGAGTTAATGGCTGAACAACTTTAAAATAGCCTAATGATGAAACTTTATGATCTCCTAGACAATGCAAAATAATGCCAATATAAAACGGAACATCTTTGGTCCTATGGTGTTAGCTATTTTCACTGCTCGAGTTTGGATATTATCCTGCTGGGAAAGGAGTATACCTAACGGGAAGCAACGCTATCGATGTAAGTGTACTGCACTTCTTTGACAGCCTGGATTTACCCAAGCCTTCGAGGCCCCATCAACCTCTGAAAGGTTTGGTATATCTCATATATTCCTCTCATGAAACAATTGCAAAAGGCTTAGAAGCTGATAGTTATTTTGCCCACCCATATTAATCCTGAGAGAGGGGGATCAAAGAAAATACTAATGGCCTTATTCGACAGTATTTCCCAAAGGATACCGACTTTAATAAAGTAACAGATGAGCAGTTTCAATTCGTATTGGATCGTCTGAGTAGTAGACTAAGAGCGAGCCGAGGGGAAAGGTTACCGAATGAGTTATTTATGGGGCTGCAAGGTGATCTGCTCGCAGCATAAAGGGATAGCAGTTATTACTTGAAACCAAGGCCCATACAAAGCAAGAGGAAAATAATAAACACCCTCTGGTAGCATTGATGACAGCCTCGACCTCCCTGGCCCTGTTCATTTCAATGTTAGTTCTTGCCCAGATTCCCGGCCAGGGTATACAAGGTAAAGTTCTGCTTAAACTAAATGCTAGAGCGCGATTAGCTGGCAGTGGCGTTTTGTCACAGCAAGCGGCTGGCTTGATTTTTACTAAGCTTCCCAGTCTAAATGCATGACTATTCATTGCTAAGCTCAGTCGAAAACTGTGAAGGGTAATCCGATAAAGGTGAACCGTGCTTCAGACAAGTCCTGAGAAAAACTGGCACTCAATGTCCGCAGATACGGTGTTCTCCGAGCTGAAGACCAGTATGGCCGGAATCAGTGAGGACGAAGCTGCGCTAAGACTGCGAACCTACGGGCCTAACTGCCTGCCAGCACCAGCTCGCAAAGGGTTTCTGCGGCGCTTCTTCTCCCATTTCAACAACCTCCTGATCTACGTCCTGCTCGGAGCGGCACTTATCACAGGCCTACTACAACACTGGGTGGATACCGGGGTCATCCTGGCGGTGGTTATCGTCAATGCGATTATCGGCTTTGCTCAGGAGGGTAAGGCGGAAAGGGCCATGGATGCTATCCGCCACATGCTGGCTCCACGTGCCGCAGTCCTCCGCAACAATCAGCGGCTCACTGTGGAGGGAGAGAAACTGGTACCCGGCGATATTGTGCTCATTGAGGCTGGTGACAAAGTGCCTGCCGACTTGCGGCTGTTAAAAACGCACGGTCTGCAGGTCCAAGAGGCCATCCTGACCGGGGAATCCATCCCGGTAGAAAAAAATACCGATCCGGTTAACACCGATACCCCCTTGGGGGACCGTAGTTGCTTAGCCTATAGCGGAACCACTGTCACCAGTGGGCAGGGAGTGGGGGTAGTAGTGGCCACCGCAGCAGAGACCGAGATCGGTCATATCAGTGGCATGCTCGCCAGTGTTGAAACTTTAACCACTCCGTTGGTTGAACAGATGGGTTTCTTCGCCAAATGGCTGGCCCTTTTTATTCTGGCCGTTGCTGCGTTGATCTTCGCCTTTGGGCTGTTTGTATTGCAGCACAATTTTAATGAACTGTTTATGGCCATTGTTGGGCTTTCGGTTGCGGCCATTCCCGCGGGCTTACCGGCAGTTCTAACCATCACATTAGCGGTCGGGGCCCAGGCGATGGCACGGCGCAACGCCATTGTCCGGCGCCTGCCGGCAATCGAAACCCTGGGATCAGTATCGGTAATCTGTACCGATAAAACCGGGACTCTCACCCGCAACGAGATGTGCGTCGCCACAGTAGTTACAGGCGCACAACGCTATGAAGTAGAGGGCGAAGGCTATGAACCGCGGGGTGAAGTCATGCTCGGCGGCGCGCCGGTAGCGATGTCAGCCCCAAACCCACTGCAGGAGTTAGCCCGTGTCGCGGTTCTTTGTAATGACGCCGAGCTCAGAAAAGAGGATGACAACTGGCTTGTCGAGGGTGATCCCATGGAGGGGGCCTTACTGGCCTTCGCAGCAAAGGCGGGAATGAATAGCGGGGAGGTACGCAAGCAGTGGACCCGTACCGATATTATCCCCTTTGATGCACAGCATAAGTTTATGGCCAGCCTAAACCACAACCATGAGAATCATGCACTGATCGCCGTTAAAGGTGCGCCGGAACAGGTTTTGGCAATGTGCAAAACCTATCGCAGCAAGGATGGAGGCTGCGAACCGCTGATGGAGACCTACTGGCGACAAAAGACCGAGGAGGTGGCGGCATTGGGACAGCGTGTCTTGGCGCTCGCCACAAAAGAGGTAAAGCCAGAGCACACGGTGCTGGAGCACTCAGACGTGAAGGGAACTATGACTCTTCTCGGCTTGGTGGGATTGATCGATCCACCCCGTCAGGAGGCTATAACCTCAGTTGCAGAGTGTAGGGGCGCGGGTATTCGAGTGAAGATGATTACCGGCGATCATGTCGCGACCGCAAAAGCCATCGGTCAGCAGATAGGCTTGCAGCGGCCTAACAAAGCCCTAACGGGAGTGGATATCGACAACCTGAATGACGCGGCATTGGCGGCAGAAGTCCTGAAGGTGGATATCTTCGCCCGCAACAGGCCTGAGCATAAATTGCGGCTGGTAACCGCATTGCAGGCCCACGATATGACTGTGGCAATGACTGGCGATGGCGTAAACGATGCCCCCGCTTTAAAACGCGCCGATGTGGGTATTGCCATGGGCCGGGGGGGAACAGAGGCTGCCAAAGAGGCCTCCGAGCTGGTTCTAGCCGATGATAATTTCGCTTCCATCGGCGCTGCGGTCCGTGAGGGGCGCACAGTTTATGACAATATAAAAAAAGTGATTAGCTGGACGCTGCCCACCAACGCAGGGGAAGCCTCAACCATTATTGTGGCGCTGCTCTTTGGCATGGTACTGCCGATAACACCGATCCAAATACTTTGGGTGAACCTGATTACCGCGGTTACGCTTGGTATTGCGCTCGCCTTTGAGCCCACAGAAGAAAATACCATGCACCGCCCACCCCGGTTGCGCGACCAACCGCTCCTTACCAGTGTACTGGTATGGCATATCACATTAGTTAGTACCTTATTCCTGTGTGGCGTATTCGGAATATATACCTACGCCATTCAGCAACACTACTCATTGGAATTGGCACGAACCATGGCCATGAATACATTGGTGGTAATGGAAATTTTCCACCTGTTTTTTATTCGCAATATGTATGGCACCTCTCTCACCTGGAAGGCAGTGCGCGGCACCAAAGTGGTGTGGATGGCAGTCATCATGGTCACTTTGGGGCAATTTGCCATTACCTATGTCCCACTCCTGCAGGAAGTCTTTGCTACTGAGGCAGTGCCACTTTTTGATGGCATTCTGATCGTTGCGATTGGCGTGGCGCTGTTTGTCATTATCGAGATCGAAAAACAGATGCGTATACGCCTTTCCCGCCAGACACAAAGCTTCACTGCCAGGGAAAATTCTTAATTCCGTACCTTGACCTGTTCTCAGCCTGACCAACCCTACAGCCTAAGCCCCGCTTTAATTGGCTCACAATTTGCTGCCTCTTTATGGGTTTATTCTTATTACTAGTGATCAGATGCTCTCAATGTGTGTTGAAAGCCAGCGCAGCTCTACCAAAACTGAAACTTTCAGTGACATAGAGCACATTTTTGCAGGTTGGCAGCAGGGGCAACACCGTCATAGACACTTTGCAATACTCTTGAGCTTAACCGTGCTAGAGAGCTTTTCAGGGATCGCGTTTAACACAAGGTTAAAACCCGGAACAGCAGTGTAGCGAGCAAGTAAAACTTTCCGCCATAAAACCTTATGACATTTAGTGAAGATCCAGGCCGGGCCCCGGTAGGGAGTAATGAGATGCCGTTTAAACAAATCCTACTTCCTCTAGATGGCTCAGCTATCGCTGAAGAGGCCATCGCCCATGGAGTTATGCTGGCGCAGAACAGTGGTGCAAAAATTCACCTTCTTCATGTACAAAATTCTGAAGAGCAGAGCATAGATCCGGTGGACTGGCGGCTGCGCAGAGTAGAGCTGCGTAGCTACCTCAACCGTTTGGCTGAGCCCATTTCGGAGCAGGGTATTACTGTAAGCCAGTCTGTGGTGGAGGGGCGCCCAGCAGAGCAGATTGTAGAGTACTGCGATGAGGTCGATATCGATCTGATTGTACTCACTGCATACGGCAAGGGTGGCGTCAGCCGTTTCGATTTCGGCAGCACCGCCCAAAAGATTTTTAGTGGCTCTGGGCGGTCCTTCATCATAGTGCATCCGGGTTTAAAACCTCCGGCCCAGGAAAACATGGCTTACCGCCGTATTCTGGTCTCGATGGATGGTTCCTCTCATTCCGAGTGGGTTGCTTGCCAGGCGGCATCAATGATGCGTGGGCAAGAAATGGAAATGATTCTGCTGCAAGTGATTGCTGTGCCAGATATGCCCCGCAAAATGCCGATCACCCGCGAAGAACACGCCACACGGGAAAAGTTTGTCGAATGCAATCGACGCGCGGGTGAAGTCTACCTGGAGGAGATGGCTCGCCAATTGGAAAACGGCATCAAAGTGCGGCCCTTGCTGCTGGTTGCACAGAATGTCGCCGAGTGTATTTATGCCACTGCTGCGGAAGAGGATGTCGATCTGATTGCCATGAGCGCGCACGACTGGCAAACCGGTGAGCAACACGTAACGGGTACCGTCTGCCACTCCGTTATATCCCACAGTAACCTGCCGGTTCTGGTATTCCAGGATTTGCAGGAATCCCAATTACAGGCTCTGCGCGCTGACAACATAGCCTGCCAAATTCGCCACTCAACTCTTCCGGTAAGAAATGAAGCGCATCGATGAAATTGCGGTTTTGGAAAAAGCAGGGCGCTCGCCAGGGGTACAAGTTCTTTGTACATGCAAAGTCCGAGCAAAGCGGTACTCAATCTGGGAGTACCGCCCACGGGATTGGTAACAATTCGAACCGGGATAATGAACAGCAGCGCCTGGAAGACATAGCCGCGCTGGCCAAGCAGCACGCAAGTCCTGTCGGTACCGGTGGTGGCTACCGCTTGCGACTGCACTTGCGTCAGTTAGAAAAACATTTCGAGAAAATCTATCGGCATCTCGCCACTCGGGTAGAGGCGGGCGAAAAAAGTACTCGCAGTGAAGAGTGGCTACTAGATAACCGCCATGTGGTCCAGGAAGCCCTGCAGTTGGTATGTGAGTCCCTGCCGGTGAACTACTTAAAGCAGTTGCCACAAGTTTCTGCCGAAGACGGCAGTGTCGACCTGCGTTTGCATGTCCTTGCCGATGCATTGATCACCGATTTCTCCCAACCCGTAGATATTCAATCCATTCACCTGTTGGTTGAGCACTACCAGGAGGATGCTGTTTTAACCACCGGCGAACTCTGGGCACTGCCCGCACTTTTGCGCCTTTGCCTATTGGAGCACTTGGCGCAGCTGGCCGAGGATGCCCTGGGAGGACATACCGCTACAGAAGAGGAACTCAGCGTTGGCATTGCCAGCGGTATCATTAGCCTGCGAGAACTGCGCAGTTGTAACTGGCGGGATTTTGTTGAGTCCCTCAGCCGTGTAGAACATATATTGCGCAAAGACCCTGTAGACGCCTACCGCCGAATGGATTTTGAAACCCGCGATAGATACCGGGATGTGATAGAAAAGCTGGCGCGCGGCAGTGGCAAAACCGAGCAGCAGGTTGCCCAGTGCGTGGTGGAACTGAGCGGCGTACAGAAAACCGATAAGCGCACCCGGCATGTGGGATACTACCTGATAGATGAAGGGCGCCCACAGCTGGAAACCCTACTGGAATATCGCCCAGGCTTTCTGCAGCGCCTTCATTGGCAGCTATTGCACAAGGCATCCAGGGTATTCTTTTCCGGATTGGCTCTTTTCTCGATTCCACCGCTACTTGCCCTGGCTGTTTATCTACTCTGGAGCGGTGCTTCTATCATTTTGACGTTATTGGTACTGCTGGTTACCGCAGTGCCAGTGGTCGGTATGGCCCTGGCTCTGGTTAACGGTTTAATTACCCACTGCTTGCCCCCGCGCCTGCTAGCAAAACTGGATTTTGATAAGGGCATATCCAGTGAATACCGCACGGTTGTGGTTATGCCGGTACTATTTGCCGATGCGGAGGATATGCAAAGGATTCTCGAGTGTCTGGAAATCAATTTCCTCAACAACGGAGATAGGAATCTTGTTTACGCAGTTTTAAGTGATTTTGCAGACGCCGATACACAAAGTACCAGTGAGGACACAACATTATTAGAAATCGCCAAAGCATCTATTGAAGCCCTGAACGAACGCCACAGGGTCGATGAGGGCAGATCACCGTTTTTACTATTACATCGTGAGCGTCGCTGGAATGCCTTGGAAAACTGCTGGATGGGCTGGGAGCGCAAGCGCGGCAAACTGATCGAATTCAACCGACTATTGTCTGACAATGAGGAGCAAAGTTTTACCACTTGTTTTGGCGATCGCAAACAACTGCAAGGCATTCGCTATGTCATCACTCTCGATGCCGACAGCCAGATGCCACCAGACACCGCACGACGCCTCGTTGGTGCCATAGCGCACCCACTCAATCGCGCAGTGGTCAACAGCAGCACACAAAGAGTGGTAGCAGGTTATGGATTTTTACAGCCCCGGGTGGAAACCGACCCGGCTAGCTCTGATGGAACCCTATTCAGCCAGATTTTTGCCGGTGATCGCACCGTAGACCTCTACACCCACGCCGTCTCGGATGCCTACCAGGACCTGTTCGGCGAGGCGATATTTACCGGTAAAGGAATTTACGACCCGGAGGTTTTCTCCCAGACCCTGGCCGGGCATCTTCCAGAAAATGCCATCCTCAGCCACGATTTAATCGAAGGTGCCATCGGTGGGGTAGGGCTGCTGTCGGATGCAGTCTTCTACGAACAATACCCACCTAATGTTTTCGCCATGCTGCGCCGCTCGCACCGCTGGATTCGCGGTGATTGGCAGATACTTTCCTGGCTGGGCAAACGTGTACCGGTCGATAGCGGTGAACAAGTCGACAACCCTTTACCGACAATTCAGCGCTGGCAAATCGTCGATAATCTGCGACGCAGCCTGGAGGCCCCCTGCCTGTTGGCACTTTTTCTGCTGGCCTGGAGCGGTTGGCTACCGGGCCATGCCTGGGCTTGGACTTCGGCGCTACTTTTGTTGTCTTCCGCATCGGTATGGCAGGAATTACTATCGATGGTCTGGCGCAGCATCGCTGATCCCAGCCGCGCCCATCTTCATTTCCGGGGAGGGCCGGCGGTTCTACAGCAGCGCTTTTTACACTGGCTGCTATCGCTGGTTCTGCTCCCGGTGCAAGCGATTAACGCGTTGGATGCGATCGTACGCACACTCTATCGGCTGCGCGTTTCCCACCGCCATTTGTTGCAGTGGACATCAGCGGCACATGTGAATCGCTCTGTCAGCAGTGCACTGACTGCGTTTGGCAGTTGGCGTGCGATGTGGGTTTCCCCACTGATCGCTCTATTGGTAACTGCAGGCTTGGCTTATTGGGTTCCCGCCAGTCTCTTACCTGCAGCACCGTTTTTGTTGGCCTGGCTCTTTGCCCCCCAACTTCTTCACCATATCAATTTACCGCGAGAGCTGGAGCCATCAGTTCTAACAGAAGAGGACAAGCGCGAGTTGCGTTTGCTAAGCCGGCGAACCTGGTTTTTCTTCGAACACTTTATGGGGCCTGATGACCATTGGCTGCCGCCAGATAATTATCAGGAAGAACCCCTGGCGGTCCTGGCCCGGCGTACATCCCCCACCAATATCGGGCTGGGCTTGCTCTCTATTCTCAGCGCCTACGATTTTGGTTACGTTGATCTCAGCCTGCTATTAGCTCGACTCAACAACAGCTTCGACCGTATGCGCGGACTGGAGCGCTATCGCGGACACTTCCTCAACTGGTACGAAACCCGCGAACTACACCCGCTCAACCCCCGCTATGTCTCCACCGTGGATAGCGGCAACCTGGCCGGCAGCTTACTAACCCTGGCCTCCGGCCTGGAATCCCTGAAAAGTGAACCACTGAGTGGACGCCAGCTGGTACTGGGGATCACCGATACCCTCGATGCCATGGCAGAAACCCTGCAGCCGGTCGATACGGACTCCGCCCCCAACGAAATCCGTGAGATCAACGCGCAGCTAGCGCAGTTTCGCCAACGTTTACAAGCCGGCGCGGAGCACAATCGCTGGTGGCAAACCATCGACGATATCTATGAGAGAGATGTACCCTGGCTACAGAAGCAGATGCTGGCGCTGATCGAGGGTGACGAAAAAAATTTCAGCGCAGAGGATCTCGGTCGACTACGCCAATGGCTCGATGAACTGCACCGCCATGCGGTGGCCGCGAGGCGCTATCAGGAGGCGCTCGAACCCTGGCTGCGACTTATGCAGGTACCACCCAAAGTCTGCCGGGAGGGTGTGGAGCATGTCAGAAAAGCTTACCTCTCTCTCGCAGACACTTTGAAAATCCCGGTTTCTCTATCGACCATGCCAGACTTTTGTGATGCTGCGGAACAACAACTGCTGCAACTGCAAAAACACCTCGCTGCAGAACCACAAGAGCACGATGAAGCCGCCTCTTGGTGTGAAAAAATGCACAGCGCACTGGAAAGCGCACGGGAAAATGCCGCCAGTTATTGCCGAGACATCACCAGCCTTTCCACCAGGGCACTCAACTGGGTGGAAGAGATGGATTTCGCCTTCCTCTACGATCGCGATCAGCACCTATTTCATATCGGTTACAACATTACCGATGCTGCACTAGACGCCAACCACTACGATTTACTCGCCTCAGAATCTCGCCTAACCGGCTTCCTCGCTATTGCCAAAGGCGATGTACCGGCGCGCCACTGGCGCCACCTTGAGCGACCATTTCGGCACCTTCATCGCCGGGTGGTGTTGATGTCTTGGAGTGCGACCCTGTTTGAATATTTAATGCCGCGGCTGTTTATGGAAACGCCTGAGCATAGTTTGATAGGGCGGGCCTGTCGCAATGCCATTGAAGTGCATCGCAAGTTTACCGGCCGCTTCGAACTGCCCTGGGGTATCGCCGAATCCGGTTACTACGAACTGGACAGCCAATTGCACTACCAATACCGTGCCTTTGGAGTGCCAGGTATCGGTTTTCGTCGCGACCTCGGTGAACGCCTGGTTATAGCGCCTTATGCTTCCATGATGGCACTACCATTCGATGCCGCAGGGGTTATGGAGAACCTGCGCCAGCTTCGCGCCGAAGGTGGTTACGGCCAGTTCGGTTTGTATGAAGCGATTGACTACGGCCGTACGGCCAAAGCTATACCTCGACGCGCACGCACTGTGCGCTCCTATATGAGCCACCACCAGGGCATGATCCTGCTGGCCATTAATAACTACCTCCACGACGACATAATGCAACAACGCTTCCACAGCGATGTGCGCATTGCCGGCCTGACGCCACTACTGCACGAGCGCCTGCCCACCGCGCGGCCGGCCCTAAGACCCTGGCAGCAGCCGGGGCTACAGCGCAGTTTCCACGCCGAGGGAGCCCTGCAGAGCTGGTCTGCTCTTCCGGGGAGACCCTATCCGCAATACAACCTGCTCTCTAATGGCCACCACACCCTGCTGCTCGGAGCAGATGGTTCAGGTGGCAGCTATTGGCACAATCTTGCCCTGACACGCTGGCAGCCAGATCCGACCCAACACCAGGGCGGGCACTGGAATTATGTCCGCGATCTGGATAGCGACGAGCTATTTTCTGTGGGGCTGGCTCCCTGTGGCGGAGACGCCGGCCACTGTATGGCCAACTTCTCACCACAGGAAGTAGAGTTCCAGCGCCGTGAAGCGGAGTTATTCTGCCGCTTACACATTGCCCTCAGTTCCCAGCATGACTTAGAAGCTCGCCGACTGGTGATCAAAAATGAGAGCAATCGCAGCCGCCACCTGCTGCTGGCAGACTATACCGAGGTGGTGCTGGCGCCAGAACGCGATTACCAGCGTCATCCCGCCTTTGCCAAACTGTTTGTGGAGAGCCAGTACCTGTCCGATGAGCAGGTAATGCTCTATCGAAGGCGGCCTCGCAGCGGCGAGGAAAAACCGATCTATCTGGCCCACTGCGCATTGGTTTCTGCCGATGTAAGTCACCAGCTGGGCTGGGAAACCGACCGGGTACGTTTCCTCGGCCGCGGCGGGTCCCCGGCAAGGCCTCTGGCTCTGCAACGAGGCCTGGAAGGCTTCACGGGAACCACTGGCCCTGTATTAGACCCGGTAATTGCCTCAGCCCAGGAAATTTCTATTTCGCCTCATTCTGAAGTCGAAGTGATCTACCTGACTGGCGCCAGTAAATCACGCCGGGAGTTGTTGGCTGTATTGCGCTCTTATCGCTCGCGGCCCAAGGCACGCTGGGTATACGACCTGGCGCGAATGCAGTCTGAACAGGAATTACACAACCTGCGTATCCCCGCGGCAGATGTCTACTGGATGATGGAATTGCTCTCCGCTGTACTAGCTCCCTCCGGCGGGCTGCGCGCCTCTTCCCGAGTATTGGCCCGCAGTCATCATATTCAGCGTTGCCTGTGGAGCCGTGGCATCTCCGGAGATAACCCAATCCTGCTACTGCAGGTGCGCAGTGAGCAGGGCATTGATTTTGCCGAGCCTATTCTGCAAGCCCACACTCTCTGGAGCGGCCGCGGCCTGGCTATAGATCTGGTTATTGTCGATGAGGATTCCGCCGGTTATTCCCAGCAGACCCGCGACAGGTTACAGGAGATGATCGCCGATATTCGCGGTCGTACTATGCGCAAACTAAACGGCTCAGTGGTGATGGTGCCAGGCCAGGAGCTGCCAGAGTCTGATCGTATGGGCCTTTTGGCTGCAGCACGGGTATTACTCGATTCCTCAGCAGGGCCAGTGGCCACACAGCTGGAGAATAGTGCCACCGCACTACAGGCTCAGATGCAGCCACTGCCTCCTTTTGTACCGGTGCAATCTGCAGGTTATGTCCAGTTACCAACACCAGCCCTGCAACGCCCAAATGATCTTATATTTGATAATGGCCTGGGTGGTTTTTCAGCGGATGGGCGCGAGTACATCCTGCATCTACAAGCAGGCAAGACGGAAGAACCGGGCCAGCGCCCTCCAGCACCCTGGGTAAATATCATCGCTAATCCCAACTTCGGTTGTCTGGTATCCGAAGGGGGCTCCTGCTGTACCTGGAGCGGCAACAGTGGTGAACACCGGCTGACCGCCTGGAATAACGATCCGGTCCGCGACCCCAGTGGTGAAACCCTCTACCTACGCGATGAAGAGAGCGCTCAGGTTTGGTCTCCAACCCCAGCCCCGCGGCCCGCCGAGACCGACTACCAGGTAAGACATGGGGCAGGTTACACCGAGTATCGCCATAACAGCCACGGCCTTGAGCAGTCCTGGCGTATTACGGTCGATCGCACTGCTCCGGTGAAAATTGGCCGGCTGACACTGAAAAATGGCTGGAACAGGCCACGCCGCTTAACGGCCACCTACTACGTGGAGTGGGTAATGGGACTGACCCGCGGCAACAGTTGGGCTCATCAGGTCAGCGAGTTCATACCAGAAAGCAATACGTTATTGGCCCGCAACGCCTTTGTCCCGGATGCCAAACCCGGTGTCGCCTTCCTGACTGCCAGCCTGCCACCTCACGGTCTGACCACAGATCGGCATGAGTTTATTGGCAGTACCGGGAGCCCACAGGCACCGGAGGCACTGTTTCGGATTGGCCTCTCCGGGAAGGTGCAGTCTGGCGGCGACCCTTGCGCCGCTTATCAAGTCCACATTGATCTGGCTATCGGCGAAACCCAACACATTTATTTTGTGATGGGGGAGGGGATTGATCGTGCCCAGGCATTGGATTTGGCCGGTGAATTCCGGGATCCACAACGAGCCGCAAACTCCCAGGCCGAGTTCGAACAGTTTTGGGAGAATTATCTGGGCTCTGTTCAGGTGCGAGTGCCCGATAAGGCCACCGAGCTGATGGTAAACCGCTGGCTACCTTATCAAACCCTGGCCTGCCGCCTCTGGGGCCGCAGCGGCTTCTATCAATCCAGTGGTGCCTTTGGTTTCCGTGATCAGCTTCAGGATGTACAGGCACTGCTGTGGACCCATCCCGATTGGACCCGCCAACATATTTTGCGCACTGCCTCACGCCAGTTCCAGGATGGAGATGTACTGCACTGGTGGCATGAAAATCCCTTACGCGGTGTGCGCACCCGCTGCTCCGACGACTTACTGTGGCTGCCATTTGTCACGGCCCAATACATTCGCACCACGGGTGATTACCAAATCCTGGATGAACCGGTCAGCTATCTTGCCGGGGCACCACTGGGCAAAGATGAGCATGAGCGCTACGCCGAGTTTGAAAGCAGCGATGAATCCGGGTCACTTTACGAGCATTGCTGCCGCGCAATTGAGCGCGCCGGCGCCGTAGGGCCGCACGGGCTACCGGTAATCGGCAACGGCGACTGGAACGACGGCTTCAGCCGTATCAGTACCACCGGCCGCGGTGAGAGTGTATGGATGGGCTGGTTTTTACTGCGAGTTTGTCGGGATATGGCGCCCCTGTGCGACTACATCGGCGATTCTGCACTGGCGGAATATTACCGTCAGCTGGGAGAAAATTTCCGTCAGCAGGTAGAAGACAGCGGCTGGGACGGCGCCTGGTATCGGCGTGCTTATTACGATGACGGCACGCCGATTGGTTCTAAGGACAGCGATGAATGCAAAATTGACCTGATTGCACAAACCTGGTCGGTGCTATCCCAGCAGGAACCCACTGAGCGATCCCGCAAAGCGATGGAATCGGCCGACCAGCACCTGGTAAACGAGTGCGCTCGGCAAATACTGTTGCTTAAGCCACCGTTTAACAAAACCAAGAAGGACCCCGGCTATATCAAAGGTTATCCACCGGGAATTCGTGAAAACGGTGGCCAATACACCCACGCCGCCACATGGGCCGTCTGGGCCGCCGCCGGACTCGTCCAGAGCGAGCGGGCTTGGCATTACTTTAATTTGTTAAACCCAATTACCCACACCGATACCCTTGAAGGCGTAAAGCGCTATCGCACAGAGCCCTATGTATTAGCCGGCGATGTCTACGGCGTGGCCCCCCATGTGGGGCGCGGTGGCTGGACGTGGTATTCCGGAGCGTCCGGCTGGCTTTATCGCAGTGCACTAGAGGCATTACTTGGGGCAAAAATTCTCGACGGTAATCACTTGGTGATCGAACCCTGCCTACCGCAAACCTGGCATAACTATCACTTATCGCTGCGCTTTGGCAGCAGTCGCTATGAGATCGACATCAGTAATTGCGGTGGCTGTCCACGGGAGATTGATTCACTGACGCTGGATGGAGAAAGACTCACTTCAGGAGTCATTCCGTTAAAAGACGGCGGCCAGGAGCATCAGGTAGCTTTAGTATTCAAGCCTGTTTTTAATCCTCCCAACTAACATCTAAAATACTTCACTATTAAATTTTTCAGTGTGGTCAGCAGGTTGCCTTATATGGCTTCAAATACGATCAATACAAAATTTTTTCTCACGATTGCTTTTAGCGTTCTACTTATTTTGGTTACCCCCACCATAATAACGACAGTGATTTACTGGTTTATTGGTAGTGACTTCTCAAACAGGGCAAAATCTGATGCGGACCGACTTCTGGGAATAGGTAACTACTGTATTATTGCCCCACATAAAAGATCGGAGGCTGCATATTTTATCACCAACTTTAAATATGTAAATTTGAAGGAAGTTATAAAGCAGGCTGTATACTTCAAGTTATACTTGCCTTCACAAGAAGTTGGAAGTGGATTAGCCAGCGCAAGAAAACGAAATTACCACTTTGCTATTTATAATAGTGATGCCATGTATTATTGGAGCCTCAAGGAAAATAGGTTTATTAAATCTCCCGACTATGTGTATGTAGCTTTTCAGCAAATCCTGAAAGTCTACTCCATGTACAAGGGGAGGCCAGATATTTTGGGAAAGGGTGGCTTTTCGCAACCATCATGGGATTATTATGATTGCCCCCATTGAAAAGAAAGCATTATTGAACTTATCCCAGTTCTGACTGGGTCTAGCAGTTTTCGCTTTTTCATTGGTAGCACCAAGCCTTTCTTTGAAAATTTAGTGAACTTCGCTGTCTGAATACCACTCATGCTCTTAGTGTCATGATGAAGCGCCAACCGCCTCTGTAGTGATTTTTCTTTCCTTGCGAGTTTAGAAATTGGCAAGATTCCCAAAAGTCGCATTGATGATCCAGTGTTCCGAATCAATACTCGCCCAAGGAAGGTGTTAAATTACTTGAGTCCGCTGGTTTTTTTGGCGGGCAGACGTGTGTCACTTATGTTAGCAATCTAGGTAGCTCTTCATATTTAAAGCATGGGTTGGACTTCGCCATATAAACCAGGGGATTACTTACAAAGAACTTTTTGGCTGAAATCTAGTCAGATCTGGAACCTCGCAAGCCAACAGGTCAGATCTTTTCTTTTTGGGTGCTTGCCGAGGCATTCTACGGAAGTGATATTTAAGTCAGATGGAACTCCCGCCTCCCCCCTTAGTATATAAAGATAACGAAACATCAATTTCATGGCGCCTTTGGGTTTCCCTGGCGATAGCACTGAGTTTGCATATGGTTTTATTGACAATTCCAGATTCCGTGCCACCAGATAATCAGTTGAACAAGCAATCTACAATTAGGTTTATCTTAAAACATAAAAAACCGACTGCGAGCTCGCCAATAAACAGCCCAGACAGTGCAGGTAGGCCCAAAAGGTCTGTAACCACTACAAAACCGAAAGTAGGGCAGAATGAAGTATTGCCTGCAGCTTCAGCTACTGCAAAACCGCCCTCATCCGGAATTCAGCAAAAACATGAAGCCCCGAGTAGAGAAACAACCAGTGAACATAGAGACCTAGCAAATACTACTCAGCCCGAAAACTTATCGTCTCAAAAAGCCGTTACTTTAATGGTTCCCGCTGAATCTGGAGCAAAAAACAAAGCGGTGGTTTTTGATCCGAGGTTAAAGAGAGCTTTGGATCGAGAGAACAACAAAGTTCGCCAGCTTCAAACAAAAGATGCCCTCTACACAACAGCGACAGGCACCTTTGTTCAACTCGGTGATAAATGCTTTGACCTGAAAAATTTACCGGCTAGCAGTGATAGCGATCTGAACCCCTGGTTTAGAGCCAAATGTCCCAAGAACTCTATATCACAAGCGGATATTGATCGCCTCGCTGAAAAATATGGTATACCTTAGACACACAATCATTTGTGATGAATAGTATGAGCAAGGCCTCGTCCATACAGAGGAGACCTCACATAAGAATACAAACTAGCGTTTGAACAATCTCATGGGTGAATAAATTGGAGCCGAACTTTTTGCAGTCTTAGAAGGTTGGTAGCAGCATCAAACCTTACCCTTGCAAGGTAATAACAGCTTTGTGTATTAATCGGGCGGCTAGGGATGTTAATTGCGGTTGATCCATTAGCTGCATCAGTGCTCGTACTATTGACTACAAGCGTGAATGTTATTGCACCAGCGCCGAAGGCCGGTTGACAAACCTCAAATAGCATAGCTGCCATCGCAGAATTGGGGTCATTATCAGACCACCACCACCGAAAAAACTCCAAGGTTCCACCATTAGGTAGATCCCAAAATTGGGCATCGGCAAACCGCTCAGTGCCAAGCCGGCTCAGCTCAGTACCACCTCCTGCGGAATATAACCATTCCGACCCAGTAGTATCCTGTCGCCCAATAAATGACTTCGGCATAATTGGTGAATAGTCTGTGCTCCCTGTGGGGAATAGCCCCTCTTGGGAATCAGGATTACCTGATGCATATAAGGGAAAATCAAATGGCCTTTCTGGGTCAAGCCCTTCAGCTACATATACATTAGACGCCGCGCTATCAAAACCCATGGCTTCAAGTGCCGCCGGATTAGTAATTAGATTATCTTTATTGCCCGCAATTACCATCTGTGAAGCCGCTGTGAAACTGACAAGTGTGGCGAGGGTAAATTTAAGCCACCGGTAGGACATCTTCATATGAATTCTCCAAAATTAGTATCGAAATTATTATCAAAATTCCCAATAATGAGTAAATTCTGAGCATCCTTAACGACGTAAGGGTAAGGTATGTAATTAGTAGAGAAATGAATTTCTGCAAGTAATCTCAACACAAAGGCGGAAAAACCTCTCAGAAACGCCCCTCAAAACTTATTGAGAAATCCCAAGTGTATACATAAATAAATTCAATCGATTCAGTACACAGCTCACCAGGAGGTATTGATCTAATTAAATTTATAAGATCAAAAATGGAAACACCAGGTCACCCATTTTAAGAGATAAACTTACCTCCTAAAATGAGCCCAGATGATTTTGTACTGGGGCTTTCAACTATTTCCCATGTGACCACCTGAAACCACAAAAACTTGAATTCTCTTTTGCTAATGTTGGATTATGTTAACAATTGGTGATCGTCGGCCGCTATGTAATTCGTTCTTGTCAATTCCATCCCAGTCACGAAGTATAAAAACTATGTGTTCTTACTGTACGTTGAGTGGGCAGGGGCCTTCTTAATAATAAAGAGAAGAGAGAAGAGAGAAGAGTTTAAGCTCTTCTCTGGACTTCCAAGTTAAGGTACACGCTTGTAGATATAGGTTTTGTCATCTTGGCGGAGGGTCAGCGAAACAACAGGGCCCACATCGGCGCCTTCAAATTCGATAGTTAGCCCTGGTACCATCTTAGATGCATATAGTGTGGATGATTGCGGCCGAATGACGAACTCTCCGTATCCCGCTGAAACAATAAGGCCCGTATAGCCACGACTAATCTCGATGACATCGTCCTTAGCCTGCTCATAGCGTCCGATCGCCCTTAAAAGAACTTTCTCAGGTAAAGTAATGAAATCTGGGGTAGGGACGATCTTAGTAGATACTGTTTGCTGGGGGTTCAAAAAATGGTGGCCGATATCGTCTAATCCTTCGCCACTCGCAGCATCCGCCAAGGCAACAATACCGGCTCTCCGCGCTGGGTTAAAGCCCATAAATGTGCGTGATCCATCGCTGCTGCCGTTAGACCAATAATAGGTTTCGCCATGGGTAGTCGTTCTGCGCCAACCCAGGGCCATGCGAGTGATATCACTGCCTCCAGGCCTATCGACCGACAACATCAAACGCGAGGCAGCCACCAAATCCTTAGGGCCCTGGCCGTTGGTGAACAAGTCGAGAAGAGTGAGGAGATCGTTGGCAGTAGAGCGCAAACCACCAGCCGGTGCGAGCACACCATCACTAGTGGGGCCAATCGGGCTGAGGTAAAAGTCATGGCCTTGAGCGCGTCGTGCAGCCTTTCTCGGGTCATCCTCTAAAGTAGTGTCACTCAACCCCAGTGGCTCTGTTACACGCTCTCGCAATATCTCTGCAAAAGAGCGGCCTGACTTCAAAGCAATGCCTTGACCTAAAAGTCCAAAAGCCAGGTTTGAATAGTTAAATTGAGAGCCTGGACTAGTTTGCAGATGGTAGCTTGGTAAGCTGCCATAGAGCTGTTCAAAGGAATAACCTGCATATTTATTCGGCGCATCGGGTACCGATGTAGCAAGGTTGTTAGGCCTAAGCGGCAATGCAGCACCATGTGTAGCCAGGTCGGTGAGGGTGATTTGTCGTCCTTTAAAAGTTGGAGCCTTTACTCCGTCTGGTACGTAATCCCGAAGTGGATCGTCGAGCCTTACGCGCTTATGTACGACTTCAACAGCTAATAGCAGGGCGGTAAAAATCTTAGTTAGCGAGGCAACTTCAAAAATGGTATCACCGCCTAGCTGGTAGTCATCTTTGGCTTCAGGGTCCCGAACGGTAATGATGCGACGACCAGAGGGCTTCAGGGTGCCTGTAACCGCGGCATGTGCCCCATGCTGCTTAAGAATACGATGACGTACAAGACGTTGGAGCTCGTCTACACCTTTCGCTGTATTATTTGATAAAGCGTCTAACGCAAAGAGTGGCTGGGGCAGGGTGTATGCGATGGCAGCCCCCAAAAAAACTTTAGAAAAATCACGTCGATCCATGGCGGTCAGTACCTATTGAAGAAGTCAGTCAGGCAAATCAATATGTGTTTACAATACCTAACCAATAAATCTAAAACAATCAAATTGCTGAAAGAGTATCGACTACCAATATCTGCAGAAGTTTCAGTATTTCATTCGTCATATTGTCAATGAGTACAAAGGAGTGAATTAGATTGAGCAACTTATGAAGAAATCGATATCCACAAAGGTCTGTTGTTTCCTTGTCAGCCTACTCAGGGGAATTAGCCAAGTCATCCTACAGAAGAACGCATTGAGTGGAGCTTTGTTTTTGTTTGGTGTGGCAGTTAACTCCATCACTATGGCTATTGGAGTCCTAGTTGGTGTTATCTCCTCAACAATTATTGCACATATTAAACATTACCCAGTGAATGATATTGAAGAGGGGCTATTTGGGTATAATGGCGCATTGATTGGTGTAGTCATTTTCTCTTTATATGCACCATCGTCACTCACCGTTTTCTTAATTATTGCTGGAAGCGCTCTAACCGTTTTAATCATGCGCTTAATGATGATTCACTTTCCTCTTCCGGCTTATACCGCACCATACATTTTGGTGATATGGGTTATCTGGGCCATGGCTCCGGCATTAAATCTTGAGCCAGCTACAACATCGATGAGTGAAAAAATCTCAACTTGGGGGATATTCGAAGGCATAGGCCAGATTATCTTCCAAAATAATGCCATTACGGGGGCTTGTTTTTTGCTTGGGATTTTCATCTCCAATAAGTTACATGCCCTTTGGGGCATCATTAGTGGGCTATTTGCTACATTATTGGCTGAGCTCCTATCCTTATCGACAACACTCATTCTTGCCGGAATCTTTGGCTACAATGCATCACTTTGTGCTATTGCCTTAACAAGTAGAAGTAAGCAATGGCTTGCTCCACTTGTTGGGAGTGCACTAACCGTGCCCATCGCAATGGCTTTTATCAATGCTGGCATCATTGTATTAACAGCACCATTTGTACTTTCCAGTTGGGCGATATTATTGCTTAAGAAAAGATTTTCATTAACTTACTGATAGAAAGGTCAGAGTGTGGCCAAATCTTATGACTGATTCGGCCACAGTATTTAACTAGGCATACTTGAGCTTTTTATCTTCACAAAGAATAACTTAATAGATATCTGTTAGTTTCTTCCAGCTATTACACCACCATCTACATCCCAAATTGCACCGGTAACCCAACTAGAGTTTTCACCTAGAAGGAAGTTAACAACATTTGCAACATCATTTGGCACACCAATTCTCCCAATGGGGTGGAAAGAATCAAATCCGGATAGTGCTTCATCTATTTCATTAGGATCAATAAAGTTCTCATAAATTGGTGTTTTCACGACTGCTGGAGAGACTGCATTAACTCTTATGTTGTACTCGGCAAGCTCCATGGCTAAATGCTGGGTTAGGGCATGGAGCCCAGCCTTTGCCATTGAATATGCTGAAGATGGAGTGGCTTTAATTGCTTGCTGGGCCCACATAGAACCAATATTAACTACACTACCAGAGCCATGCTTTATCATATTCTTCGCAACAGCTTGAGTAATAAAAAATAACGAACGATTGATTTCTAGATATCTGTCATAGTCATCATTTTCATGCAATAGAAATGGCTTGGGGTTGAAATAACCCGCAGCATTTACCAAGTATCGATAATGAGCTTCATCTTTCTCGATAAGCTCAATGAGAGCACTGACATCTTTTTCTTGGTAAAGATCTGCCTGGAGCGTTTTCACTTCACCATAGGTAGATAGATAATCCTCTGCCTTTTTTAGCTTTGCTTCCTTACTACCAACGATTATGGGCGTTATCCCTTGTTTTATCAGCTGCTCCGCAGTAGCTAGTCCAATTCCACTTGATCCTCCCACAACAAGGGCCAACTCACGTCTATCTTTGTCTTTAGCTTCAACTATAGTCTCGTTCACAAATTTTCCTCGATAAGATAATGTAGATAGCGTGCAAGTAGTCTAGGCAAAGCAAAGCCCTGATGAAAAGTAGGTACAATTCGGTGTATTAGTTACTTTTTGGTAAGTATTTATGGAACCAAACAAAAAGAAAGTCCTAAGAAAGGCGCCACCAAAGCAAAGCGCCCGGATGGTTGAGACTATCTATGGCTGTAAATGGTCGCTTACAGTCTACCGCTTGCTGGCTTTGGAAATAAATCGACCAGGAGAGATGGTACGCAGTGTGGAGGGTCTGAGCGCAAAAGTGCTTAATGAATGTCTCCGTAAAAACGTAGAGTTTGGTATCTTGGAACGCGTGAGCTATAACGAAATTCCTCCCAGGGTTGAATACACAGTTACAAAATTTGGTAAAAAATTTTTAATTGTATTGGAGGAATTAGAGAAACTGCAAGATGAGATAGATCAAATGAACTCACAGTGAAAAATTACCTACAAGGATCATATTCACATCCAAATCAAAACCATTTCACTACGTTTTCCAATATATATTGCGCAAGCTATCTGATAAGAGTTGAGTTTGAAGGTAAACCGGAACACAAGATTCCATTTGATTAATAGCTACACTAAAACCTTTAACGTGGTGCATTTCTAGGCACAACTTTTCCATTATGACCAAAGAATAGCTGAATGTTTTAATTAACAAACTAAGGACGGTTATAGCATGAAAATTGTAGTGATTGGCGCTAACGGAACCATTGGTAAATCAGTTGTGGCTGAACTTAAAGACCATGAAGTTGTAAAAGTAGGTCATAGCAAAGGCGACTACAGAGTTGATATTGAGGACAGGGCATCTATCAAGGCCATGTTTGAGAAAGTCGGCCAAGTTGACGCCGTAGTTTCAGCCACTGGAAATGCAGTTTTTGCGCCAGTTGAGGAACTGACATTTGATCAAATTAAGGCAGCTATCAACAGTAAGTTGTTAGGGCAAATTAGTATTTTCCAGATTGGCCGTGACCATATTCGAGAGGGTGGCAGTATCACTTTAACTTCAGGTGTTTTGGCTCAACATCCTATGCGGGGCGGTTCTGCACTCAGCCTGGTGAATGGGGCCATTGATTCCTTTGTGAAAGCCACAGCGTTAGAGCTCAGCCATAAGCTTCGTTTGAATGCTGTTAGTCCACATTTTGTGAAAGAAACCATGGATATGATGGGAATGGATACTTCTAGCGGCATCTCAGCGTCGGACACTGCAAAAGCGTATCGCCATGCAGTTTTAACCAATGAAACTGGGCAGTCTTTTGACGTAGTAGATTATATATAACCCTCAAAACTGAAACTTATTGTGAGACTTTTTATATCGATGATATGCAGTTTATTGATGGTTATGTATTAATTGATACACTAGCTTTTTCTTGGCGAAATTGATCAAGACGTGAGTTAGTGAAGTAACTACATAGAGTATCAACGTAAATGCGATTGACTCCGAGCTGGTAGAAAATACATTCTTCAAGGAGAGAAAACAGCAATAGCCTGTACGAAATACAATGATGAAAATATTCCTGCTCAATCGCTATACATTTTTTGGCTGTTGTGTTCTCACGACTATCGTCAGCCTGCCTCTGTTGCACTCTTACTCCTGGCTCTGGCCTATTGCCGCAATCAGCAGCCTTCTGAGCCTCCTAGGAATTTACGATCTGATTCAAAAAACCCATGCGGTGCGCCGTAACTACCCCATATTGGGCAATATTCGCTATCTCATGGAACGTGTTCGCCCAGAGCTACGCCAGTACCTGTTAGAAGGAGAAGAAGACGAGCTGCCTTTTTCCCGGGCCCAACGCTCCCTGGTCTATGCCCGGGCCAAGAATGAGAATGCATCCAAACCCTTTGGTACCTTGATTGACGTCTACGAACCTGGTTTTGAGTTTATCAATCACTCCATACGCCCCAAGGAGGTCAGAGAGCACAAGAGCTTCAGGGTGCTCATAGGGGGACCTCAGTGCAGCCAGCCTTATTCGGCCTCAATCTTCAATATCTCCGCTATGAGCTTTGGGTCCCTTAGTGCTAACGCCATCAGGGCCCTGAACAAGGGCGCCAAGCTAGGGGACTTTGCCCACGATACAGGGGAGGGCAGCATCAGCCCCTATCATCGCGAGTTCGGCGGCGATCTGATTTGGGAAATAGGCTCGGGTTACTTTGGTTGTCGAGCCCAGGACGGTAGCTTCGATCCAGACCGCGTCAAGGCACAGGCTCGTAACCCGCAAATTAAGATGATTGAGCTAAAACTCAGCCAGGGCGCCAAGCCCGGCCATGGCGGCATCCTACCCGGGCACAAGGTGACTGCGGAGATAGCATCCACCCGCGGCGTACCTGAGGGCGAGGACTGCATCTCACCTTCGAGCCACAACAGCTTTTCTACCCCCCTTGAGTTGCTGACTTTTATCAAACAACTGAGGGAACTTAGCGGCGGTAAACCAGTGGGTTTTAAGCTGGCCCTCGGACACCCCTGGGAGTTTATCGGCATCGCAAAGGCCATGCTCCAAAGTGACATATTGCCAGATTTTATCGTGGTAGATGGCAAGGAAGGGGGTACTGGAGCAGCACCGTTGGAATTCACCAATCATATCGGCGTGCCCCTGCGCGAAGGCCTACTGTTTATCCACAATACCCTGGTCGGCCTGAACCTGCGAGACAAGATCAAGATAGGTGCCAGCGGCAAGATAATCTCGGCGTTCGATATTGCCAGTGTGCTGGCTATAGGGGCCGACTGGGCCAACTCGGCACGCGGCTTTATGTTTGCAATCGGCTGTATCCAATCCCAATCCTGCCACACTAACAAGTGCCCCACGGGCGTAGCCACCCAAGACAAGCTGCGACAGCGAGCCCTGGTGGTGCCGGAGAAAGCCGACAGGGTACATAATTTCCACCACAACACCCTTAGTACCCTGGCCGAGATGTTAGCCGCCGCCGGATTAGAGCATCCAGCACAGCTAGAAGGAAAACACCTAGTACGCCGTACCGGTGGCACAGAAGTTCAGCTATTTTCGCAAATCCACGTCTACCTCAAGCCTGGCGAATTGCTCAGGGCACATAGCGAGGGGGGCTTCTATGCCCGGGCCTGGCGCATGGCACGTGCCGACAGCTTTGATCCAACCGAGAACGGCCCAGCCGGTATCGATTCGGAAAGCGAGGCCGGCACAGCTGAACTTGCGCTCAGTTGACCAGGGATCATGCCCCCCAAAACTGTTGTGAGGCTCCTGAAATAAACGGTCTTAAGCAGTGAGATTAAAGTCACGACTTTAATCAATCACCTCTCAAAAAGTTAACCGTTGCACACTGTTGTTGGAAATTTAACCGAGCGAATTTATATGAAATCTTGGGAGACTCTGAATAATTTCGCAAAGCCTTGAAGGCTGTAGATGTTAAGCGCATCTCGACACGGACGGACTTAGCCCCTTGCAAGAACTGCGATGCAGCAGATGTGCTCTTCATGGCTCGCCCCATGGGGCTTTCGGAGCGATTTATAGACAAGAGTCCTAAATGTAGTGAGCTGATTTAGCCTTTGATTAAAGTAACTTAGCTCAAGTGATTTGGAGCCCGAAAGGGGCTTTGATCGTGTTTCTTTCTCTATTTTAAAAACCTATTGACGATCGGTTTTTGTCGCTCTACCATCATTCAAGGAATGATTTTAACAGTTGGAATAATGGTCTATGCGACTTGGTGATCTTGAGAAACAGGTGCTCCAATATCTCTGGGATAGAAAATCTGCGGATGCCAAACAGGTCCACTCGGACTTGAGCCGGGCCCGTGGAGGTTCTCTCAATACTATCCAGAGCACGCTGGATCGCCTTTACAAGAAAGGTTTGCTGTCCCGGGAGAAGCAGGGGCATGCATTCCAATACAGCCCGGCAGTGGAACGCTACGAGTTTGTCGGGCAGCTGATTCAAGACGTTACTCGTGAGTTCGTTGATGATGAGAACGGGTTGGTAGCCGCATTTACCTCCATCTCATCGGAGTTAAGCGAAAGCCAATTGGAGCAGCTGGAGCAATTGATCGAAAGCCAGAAGATTAAGCGCCAGCAGGGTGATCGCGAATGATTTTGGGGCAGGTTGCACTCTGGCTAAACCTGCTGACTATTGCAGCGCTTAGCCTGTTTGTCGGTATTCTACTGGTATCAGCTGCCTGCCTTTCTGCTTCCCGGCATTCACTTCGCCTGTCTGCCAGTAGCCGGCGTTTACTACTGTGGAGCGCGGTATTGCTGCCGTGGTTCGCGGCTTCCACTGCCGCTGTTATCCTGGCTTTCCCCAGCCTTTTGGGAGGCGTTGCATCACTGGCGCACTGGCACCATATCAACGCTTTTAACCTCTACAGTTGGCATGGTGTTTTTACCATTGCATTTCTTTTTCTTACCGGGTTTTTGGTATTTCAAAGTTTTAAACGAGCTCATCGCCATTTGGCGCAGCTCCGATTGTTAATGCAACTTTGCGAAAGGGATAAGTCTGACCAGAGTATTATCCAGGCTCAGGGTCCCCAAGCTTTCACCAGTGGTCTGCTCCGTCCGCAAGGGTTTTATACCAGCGGTCTGCGAGACCAGTTAACAGCGGAAGAATTTGAGGTGGTGCGCCTACATGTGGAAGCCCATGCGCAAAAATTTGATCCTCTGAAGAAATTAATATTCGCTTTGTTTGCCAGCTTTTTCCCTACGCGTTTGGGGAATTACTTGAATCGACAGATGACGCTGTGTATGGAGCAGCGTGCAGATGCATATGCTCATAAGCAGGGGTGGAGTGAGACCTTTATCGCCCAAACCCTACTTAAAGTAACCCGTATCTCCAATGGGTTGCATCCCAAAGAGAGAAGTTCAGCAATGATCTGTTATTTCGCTCTTGACCAATTGGATGCCCGTATTCGTTACTTGCTGTCTGATGATAAGGGGCGCAACTTATCCCCTTTATTGTTAGCTGGATTGTTTGTAGTTCTCACTGGCACTTGCCTTGTGTCGGTGGATGCGCTCCACCACACCGTCGAAACCCTTTTCTCCCACTAAGGAAGCCGAAGTGTTTAATTGTTTGCGTTTAGTCATAACTAAAAAACCGATTGCTGATCGGTTTTTTGTGGCCGGAGCTGTGTTCTTTTTAGTTGCATTAAGTGGGTCCCTTAAGGCAGAGCAGGGCGAGGAGTTATCGGGCCTCACTTATGAGCAGGCAATTCTTAAAAGCTTGCAAAATCATCCTGAACTGGCGGGTTACCGATATCAGTTTGAGGCAGTGGATGCTCTATCTGAACACGCCAAGCTCGGACCACGCCCGGAGCTTAGTGTTGCCGCTGAAGGGTTGGGGGAAGACAAGAGCAGCGATGGCAACGGCAGCTCCCAGGTAACAGTCGGCATCAGTTGGCTATTACAGGGTGATCTCGCAGAAAAACGTGTATTGGCTGCACGCAGCAAGACTTCTGTGATTGAGGCCCAAAAGCAGGTTCTTGAATTAGAAGTTGCCGCAAATACCGCGGGTTACTTTTTCCAAGTCCTGGCTCAGCAGGAACGCCTGGAAATTGCTAAAAGAGCAGTCGACCTGGCTCGCAATATGGCCGCTGAAATTAATCGCCAGGTTAGTGTTGGCAGAACGAATGAAGCCGATGCTTTTCGGGCGGAAGTCGACTTGCAGCGTCGACTCTTAGCTGTGGAAGATGTCGAGCACGAGTTGGATATTGCCAGATATCAATTAGCTGCCCAGTGGGGCTCCAGAGAGCCCAGTTTTCGAGCGGTGGTTGGTTCTCTTTCCAGTGTCATTCCAGAAGTTGATTTATCTAGATTGCGAAGCTTGGTGGCGAGCAACCCAAATTTGGAAATATTCATGAGCCGCGAGCGCGTGGCGCAGGCGGAAATTGATTTGGCACGTGCAGAAGCGGGCATTCAGTGGCGGATTGATACAGGAATTCGTCGCAACGAAGCGAGTGGAGAATATGGGTTGGTGGCAGGGTTCGCAATCCCACTAGGTAAGGGTGATCGTAATCGCGGCAAGGTATCTGCTTTGAGGGCGGAACAAAATCGTTTCCGAGCAGAAAGAAATGCGAAAGAGATTGAGTTGGATACACAGCTCTTTGTGATGACCCAAAGGCTACAGCATCACCGCCACGTAGCTGCCGCCTTGAATGAAAAAATGATTCCCAGTTTGGATAAAGCGCTCACCGCTACGCAAAAAGCCTATCGACGTGGCCGCTATAACTACTCGGAATTGGCACTTGCCCAACAGGGACTTAGCGATGCGCAGCTTTCACTGCTCCAGGCACAGTACAACGCACACCTTAGCCTGATTGAAATTGAAAAACTCACCGGCCTGTCAGTGGCACAGATAAGCGAGAGCGAGATATGAGATCCGCAGTTTTTTCCAGCCTGATATTTAGTGCTTTACTTTCCTTGTTCCTTAGTGGCAGCGGCAGTGTCTATGCGGCCGGAGCTGTCGCAGAGGCGGAACCGGAAAAAGGGCCCAATCGTGGGCGCATGTTGCGAGAAGGTGATTTTGCCGTTGAGCTAAGTATTTATGAAACTGGTGTTCCCCCGGAGTTTCGGGTTTGGGTGAGTAACGATGGAGAGCTGGTTAATCCTCAACAGGTTGATCTTAAAGTGATTCTTACAAGGCTTGGAGATGGAGAGGACCACATCGAATTCAGGCCCGAGGGGGATTATCTGCGTGGTGATATGGTGATCTATGAGCCCCACTCATTTGTTGTGACTCTAACAGCCAAGTATCAGGGGCAAGAATACCGTTGGCAATACGATAATTTTGAGGGGCGAACCCGTATCGATTCCGGTATTGCTAAATCCATGGAAATTGATACGGAAACCGTTGGCCCAGCCAGGATGAGTGAAACCAGCCGCGCTTACGGCAGGCTTATTGTAGATCCAGAGCAGGTTCGTGAAATTAGTGCGCGTTTCGATGGCTTTGTAGAAACTGTGCAGGTGGGATTGGGGGAGCGCGTTAATAAAGGGCAACCCCTAATTGCCATTAACAGCAATCAAAACCTAAACACCTACACTATTCAATCCCCAATTGCCGGTGTAGTAGTCCAGCGCAATGTAAACCCTGGTGAACAGACCGCAGGTCGAGTTTTATTAACGGTTGCCGATGATACTGCCTTGTTGGCAGAGTTGGATGTTTTTCCCTCGACACGCCCCCAGATTCGCCAAGGCGCGCCCGTTTCCGTAAATATCAAGTCCCTGGAAACTCCTCTGCTTGGGGTAGTGAAACAAATTGATACTTTGATGAAACCCAACCAGGCCACCGCCGTTCGAGTGTCACTGCAAGATATTCCCGCAGGCCTCGCACCAGGTTCTTTTGTAAGCGGCGATATCCAAGTTGCTGAGTATGAGGTGCCTCTCGCCGTAAAGCGTTCCGGTTTACAGGCGTTCCGCGATTTTACTGTCGTTTATGCCAAGGTGGGCGACCAGTATGAAGTGCGCATGTTGGAGCTGGGGCGTGAAGCAGGCGACTGGATTGAAGTGCTGGGGGGGATTCGACCGGGAATCGAATATGTCACCGGTAACAGCTACATCATTAAAGCGGACATTGAAAAGTCCGGTGCATCCCACGATCACTGAGGGTTCGACATGCTTGAGTACTTGATAAGAACCTCAATTCAAAATCGCGGGCTGGTTATTGCCCTTGTGCTACTACTGTGCGGTTTGGGCATTTGGAATTTCACCCGGTTGCCCATTGATGCGGTACCGGATATCACCAATATCCAGGTGGTTATTAATACGGAGGCACCGGGGTATACCCCTAAAGAAGTTGAGCAACGGGTTACATACCCAGTGGAAAATGCAATGGCTGGTTTGCCGAGCCTTGCTTATACACGCTCCGTTTCGCGGTATGGATTGTCGCAGGTTACGGTGATTTTTGAAGATGGCACCGATATTTATTTTGCCCGCCAGTTAGTGAATGAACGGCTCACTAGTGTACGTGGTGCACTGCCTGCTGGTTTGGAGCCAGAGCTTGGACCCATCGCCACAGGTCTTGGCGAAATCTTTATGTTCACAGTGGACTCCGAACCCGGAGCCACCAATGCTGATGGCAGTGCAGTAACACCTAAGGACTTGCGTTCGGTGCATGACTGGATTGTGCGCCCGCAGTTATTGCGTGTACCAGGTGTGGTGGAAGTCAATCCGATCGGCGGGTTCAAGAGAGAAATTCTGATTGCTATAGAGCCGGATAAACTGCTGGCATTCGGCCTGACGCAGGAAGACCTGATTCGCTCGATCGAGGAGAACAATCGTAACCGCGGTGTAGGCTTTATTGAACACAGTGGCGCCCAGTGGTTGTTGCGGGTTCCGGGGCAGGCAAGCTCGTTAGAGACACTGAAGGATTTCCTGGTTGCGGAAGTGAATGGCGTTGCTATTCGCCTTGGCGACTTGGCCAAGATCGAAGAGGGGCGCGAAATGCGCACCGGGGCGGCTACTCAGAACGGCAGGGAAGTGGTGATGAGCACCGTTTTCATGCTGGTTGGCGAAAATAGTCGCACCGTTGCAAGTGCAGTTGGTGAAAAGTTAGAGCATATCAAACAGAGCCTACCGCCTGGTATCACATTGACTGCGGTTTATGATCGTACCGGTCTGGTTGACCAGACATTGCGCACGGTCCAAACCAATCTTATGGAAGGTGCGCTGCTGGTTATCGCGGTTCTTTTCCTGCTGTTGGGCAATGTTCGCGCAGCAATTCTCACTGCGCTGGTCATTCCGGTGGCCATGTTAATGACCATCACCGGCATGGTTCAGGCCCGCGTAAGTGCAAACCTGATGAGTCTGGGGGCGCTGGACTTTGGCTTGTTGGTGGATGGGGCCATCATTATTGTCGAGAACTGTCTGCGACGTCTCAGCGAATCCGCCCGCAAGCGTGGCCAGTTAGATCTAAAAGAACGGCTTACCCTGGTATTCCAATCGACGCGGGAAGTGATTCGCCCGGCCATGTTTGGTGTGTTTATTATCACAGCCGTGTATTTACCCATTTTTGCCCTGACCGGAGTGGAGGGCAAGATGTTCCATCCGATGGCTATTACCGTGGTGATTGCGCTGCTTTCTGCGATATTTCTTTCCATCACTTTGGTGCCAGCCGGCATAGCGCTGCTATTTCGCAAACCGGTGATCGAAAAGAAAAACCCTGCACTTGAGAAGCTGAATAGCTTTTATCGCCCGGCCCTGGAGTTTGCACTGCGCCAGCGTGGCATGGTTGTCGCTATTGCTGCGCTACTGGTGTTGGTTTCCGGCTATACGGCAAGCAGAATGGGTAGCGAATTTGTGCCGAATCTGGATGAAGGCGATATTGCCATGCACGCCTTGCGTATTCCCGGCACATCCCTGGAACAAGCGATTGCACTACAAAAATCCCTGGAGGAGCGGATTAAAGAGTTGCCCGAAGTGGAGCGTGTATTCGCCAAAATTGGTACTGCGGAAGTGGCTACCGATGCCGTTCCCCCAAGTGTTGCCGATAACTTTATTATCCTGAAACCCAGGTCTCAGTGGCCAGATCCGGATAAGCCAAAAGAGCAATTAGTAGAAGAGCTGGCAAAGCTGGTAGAGCCAATCCCCGGCAACCGCTATGAATTTCTCCAGCCAATCCAGATGCGCTTTAACGAGCTTTTAGCGGGGGTACGCGCGGAATTGGCGATCAAAGTCTTTGGCGATGACTTTGAGCAATTAGAGCGTTTGGGCAGTGAAATTGAAGCGGCTATCGGCAGTGTAGAAGGCGTTGCTGATATACAGATGGAGCAAACCAGCGGTTTACCGGTTCTCGCCATTGTTCCTGACCAGGCCGCACTAACCCAGTATGGGCTGGCTATCAATCAGGTACAGGAGCAGCTGGCAACCGCCCTGGGAGGTACGGTTGCTGGCCGCTTTTATGAAGGAGACCGCCGCACCGATATTGTTGTGCGTTTGCCAGAGATACTGCGCCAGGATTTGGATGCGCTAAAGAAACTGCCGATTCATCGATCCAATGGCAACTATGTGCCCCTGGAGGAAATTGCCAGCTTGGAACTCACTGCCGGTATCAATCAGGTTTTCCGCGAGAACGGTAAACGCAGGGTAGTGGTAACGGCTAATGTGCGGGGTAGGGACTTGGGTAGCTTTGTTGCCGATGTACAGCAGTCCGTTTCCGATAAAGTGGAAATACCACCCGGTTACTGGGTTGAATACGGCGGAACCTATCAAACTCTACAGTCTGCTACTGAACGCTTATCGATAGTAGTGCCGCTGACCCTTGTGTTGATTATGGGGCTTCTCCTGCTGGCGCTTCGTTCCATAAAAGATGCGGCAATTATATTTACCGGTATACCCCTCGCATTAACCGGCGGTGTGCTCTCTTTAATGTTGCGGGATATCCCTTTCTCCATTTCCGCAGCCGTTGGTTTTATCGCACTTTCCGGGATTGCCATCCTTAACGGCCTGGTAATGGTTTCCTTTATTCGCGATCTGCGTGACCAAGGTTACAGCATAGAAAAGGCCATTATTGAGGGCGCCCTGATCCGATTACGTCCGGTCATTAGTACCGCACTGGTAGCCTCACTCGGTTTTGTACCCATGGCCCTGAATACTGGTATTGGTTCTGAGGTACAGCGCCCACTGGCTACGGTGGTTATTGGCGGTATTGTCTCATCAACAATCCTGACACTTTTAGTGTTGCCGGCACTCTACAGAATTTTACATGGCAGGAATGCCAAGTTGGAGAGCTTACAAGATAACCCTGAAGTGGCTATGGCTGGAGCCAGTTAACTGGGCCTGTGTGTGCTCTGGCTTACAAAAATTTAGAACTTTAATAATGGGAGATAGTAACGTTGCATAATAGTTTAAAAACAGTTTTCGGCCTGATGACGCTGATAGCAGGTATGGTGATATCCATGCCGCTATTTGCCCATGGGGTGGACGATGCTACCAAGACTTTTCTTGCCGGCAACGAAGGGGTATCTATTATTCCCTTTCTATATATTGGCGCAAAGCATATGGTGACTGGCTATGACCACCTGCTGTTCCTGGTGGGAGTCATTTTCTTTTTATATCGATCAAAAGATGTTCTTATCTATGTAAGCTTCTTTACGCTCGGTCATAGCTTAACGTTGTTATTTGGAGTGCTTAACGACACCCATGTGAATGCCTATTTGATCGATGCCATTATTGGATTATCCATTGTCTATAAAGGCTTCGATAATCTCGGCGGCTTCAAACGGGTTTTTGGCTTCCAGCCTAATACCAAGGCTGCCGTACTGATTTTTGGACTCTTCCACGGTTTTGGTTTGGCAACCAAATTACAGGAATTCAAGCTGTCCAGCGATGGGTTGGTGGAGAACATTCTGGCCTTTAATGTCGGAGTAGAAATTGGTCAGTTTGTTGCGTTGCTGTTTATTCTTCTCGCCATCAATTATTGGCGTCGCTTTGACAGTTTTCTGCGCTTTTCCACTATGACAAATACCTTACTAATGAGTGGTGGACTGATGTTGGTGGGTTACCAGATGACAGGCTACTTCGTAGGTTAGTCAGCCAGAAAGTGACTTTATTAAGTTAATTGAACAGAAAGAACTCAGATTTAGAGCTTACAGAATGAATACAACTGAAATGCCAGTGCAGTCTGCACAAACGCTGATTAAATCCACACTTGCTGCTGGCGTGCTTGCAGCCATTATGTTGACCACAGTAATCCTGCCAGCTGAATACAATATAGATCCTACTGGAATTGGCAGAGCACTGGGGCTGACTGAATTAAACAGTCAAGAGCAGGAAATTGCTGTGCCGGAAATAGTGCAGCGTGGTGAGCAGACCTTTGCTTATCGGACTGACACCACAACTATTGAAGTGCCCGCTGGCCGTGGGATTGAATACAAATTTCAATTGGATAAATACGGCCATCTGGAGTACGAGTGGGTAACGGAGAGTGGTGAACTTTACTTTGATTTTCACGGCGAACCCGCAGGCGATACTACCGGCTACTTTGAGAGCTTTGCTATTGCTACCGCAAACAAGATGAGTGGCTCTCTCACCACGCCTTTTGATGGTTCCCATGGCTGGTATTGGAAAAATAACGGTCAGGAATCTGTGAAGATCACTCTAAAAACAAAGGGGTTCTACGAGGTTATTGGACTCAAACAGTAACGCTTTTTGATCAACATTCGCTAAAACCGAGAAGAAAGAGAGTATTATGAACAAACTTATTCCAGTCATCTGTGTATCAGTTACCTTAGGCTTCGCAAATCTTGCTTTCGCCCATGGTGACCATGAGAGAGACAATTTTGCCACTGTATCCATGGTAGAAGCCAAAGGCATCGCCAGCCAGGAAGTAGCTCGCCTAATCAAAGAGGGTAAGCTTAACAAGTCCTGGTCTGACAAGCCGCTCAGCGCCGCTATGCAACGTGTTAACAATCAGCGTCAGTGGGTTGTTACAGCAAAAGAGCAGGGTGGTGTACTGAATCAGCAACTACAGGTTTTCTTAAGTACCGAAGGTTACTTTCTGACTTTTAAAGTGCAGAACCTCTAACTGATCAGATATACGCTGGCAGCGGTAAATTAGCCGCTGCCTTCAATGAAAATTCTTCACACATCTGATAGGCATATTGGTCGAACTTTATACGGCCGAAAACGCCATGAAAAATTTAAGGCCCTAAATGCGCATGTGGTTGGTAGTATCAAATTAGACAGCGTGTAAGATGTGCACAGACACATGACTGCCATCAAGACACCTTGCCATCTCAGATCAGATTTGCCGATCCAGAAAATCGAGCCTCCATACATCGAAGTGATTGGGCCCAACTGATCGCTGCCAGCTCTGCGTAGTCAGGGTTTAGAAGTGTATGCGTAAGCGAAACGACAGTGCCAAGCTCACTGCTTCTGAACACTACTTCGACCAATGACGAATTCTTTTGCGGTTCGGTGCCATGTGGCAAGCTGAGATTGCAATGTTTATGGACCTCAAAACTTAGGCACTTCGGTCTGTCGACACGACGATATACTCCAGACATTAGGCAAGAGCTGCCGTCTGGAGCTGTCATCTCAAAAGCAAAACTCCCGCCAACCTCTGCCGTGAGATTGAGCACACGCGTACTGAAACCGTCAGGCCCCCACCATTTTTCAACCATGCTCGGCGTAACCCAGGCTGTAAAGACTTCTTCCAGTGTTGCCCTGACCGTGTAGGAGATAGGCTTGGTTTGAACGTCCGCTTGATAGGAAAAATCGATCACTATTGCACCTTGTTCTTTTTATCAGCAGGTTTCCAGCTTTCTGTTAACACTAAAACATATCTTTTAGGGAGGAGATGAAGCACTTTTGTTAGGTTTTTTTTTCGGGCATTAGCAAACCGCGGCCATTGCCTAACGATTTTACACCTATATACTTAGTCAAATGGGTAACAATCACGAAAATCTGAATACAGTCTTCCAAGCCTTAGCAGATCCAACGCGCCGCGCTGTCATTCAGCACCTGACCAGCGGACCGGCATCAATCACCGAGCTCGCTAAACCGTTTGAAATGGCACTACCTTCATTCATGAAGCACATTGGTGTGCTGGAGGATGCGGGTTTGATCCGATCCAAGAAAATTGGGCGCGTACGAACCTGCGAGATCAAGCCGAAGCAACTGACAGCTGCAGAAACTTGGATTAATACACAGACGGCCCAGTGGGAAGGCCGGATGGCAAGAATGGCGAGCTTTGTCGAAGCACTTGGCGCTGAAGGACAGGATGACTGAGTACGATAGAGATACAGGGTGCCATATTACAAACCCCGTAGGTCACCACTCCATTCCAATAGCCGACTACTTGATCTTCTGTTAAAAAACTGGAGGGCGTGATCGGCTCACATACCGCACCCCCTTTCACTCTGAGCAGATAGAGGTCAATTCTCTTACTTTTTTACGCCACTAGTAAGTTATCCATTGACCTAACTATTATTGCTTTTTATAGTTATCCAATCAGCTAACTATTAGTCGGTAGCCTGGGAACTGCCATAAAGCAAAGGGACTAGCATGAGCCAACAGTTATCGCACGACACCATATCCATCAGTAAAACAATCAAAGCACCAGCAGAACAGGTTTTTTCAGCATGGGAAAACCCAAAAGCCCGATCAATATGGGGGGCACCTTCTAAGGAGGAGGCAGTCGAGTTTATTGAAAACGACTTTCGCGTCGGAGGCCTTGACGTACATCGGTGCGGCCAAAAGAATGATCTGCAATTCCGAGTCGAAACACACTACTACGACATCAGTAAGCCGCATCGCCTGCTTTTTACCGAGCGTGTGTATACCGACGACTCTTTATTGAGTGCCTCTTTGATCACCGTGGCGATTAGTCATAATAAGCGCGCGACTGAACTCCAGGTGACGATACAGATCACCTCACTGGTCGGTTTGGGAATGATCGACGGAACACGCAATGGATGGCAGTGCGCTCTTTCTAATCTCGCCGCTTACCTGGAGGCAACAAGGGTGGAAGTCGAATAAAGAAGATCAATAACCTATCTCTTCAAGTCTCAATGGTGATTGAAAGCAATAGCCTAAGCACAACTCGCGACGCCATTTTGATCAACAAAATCACCAAGGAAGAACTGTGTGCGAAAAATAATTGTAAACACATTTGTTAGTCTGGATGGCGTGATGCAGGCTCCCGGTGATCCAGAGGAGGACACTTCAGGGGGCTTTGAGCATGGTGGATGGGTGCTACCTTATTTCGATGAAGGTGTAGGTAAATTTATGGGGGATGTCTTCGCAGCCCCGTTCGAACTCCTGCTTGGCCATCGGACTTACGATATTTTTGCTGCTCATTGGCCAAAAGTAGCTGCTGATCCTCCACCTGAGGGTGTTGATGATGGCGAAATCCAGATGGCCCAAAAAATTGACAGTACAATACGGTATGTGGCCTCGCGCACGAAACCTGAATTTACCTGGGAAGGCAGCGAATGGCTGGGCGATGATCCGGTCGCACGACTTCGTGAAATCAAGGCTATCAATGGTCCTGACTTGCTGGTTCCGGGCAGTGCCAATTTTATTCAGACTCTACTTAAAGCAGACCTGGTAGATCAGTTTAAACTGCTGATTTTTCCCTTGGTTCTGTGCAAAGGAAAGCGCCTCTTCGGTGCTGGTGTGACCCCTTTGGGGTTCCATGTACAGCAATCTACGACGACAGATAGTGGCGCTATTTGCGTAACTTACATGCGGGATGGAAGTATCACCACTGGAGACTTCTCGCTTCAACAAGATTAACGCCGGCAGCCCAATCGCAAGCTGGCATATTATGACGCTGATCAAAACTCACAGATAAATATGGAACGCCATAGTTGTTAAATTAAGAGGGTTCAAAGGCAGGAGCCGTAGAGGAGGGGACATCAAAATCTAACTCCGGAAAAATGATAGTTTGATAGTGGCAGGGACTTTGCTCGTACGGGACAACCGGTTATGGCAATGATTTCAGATATCGCAGATTATTTTTCGAAAGGTTGTGAACGCTTTGCAACGCCTGATTGCTCGACCCAGAAATGGAAATCCGGCCTTAATGAGTTGCGCCGGATATGCCAGAGCATGGATCTGGAAGAGCACGTAAAATGGGGGCAGCCTTGCTACACATTCGCCGGTCGGAATATTGTCATCCTTGGAGCGTTTCGAGAGAAATTCCTCATTAGCTTTATGGATGCGGCGTTATTGAAAGACCCCAAAGGCTTACTTCAAAAGCTTGGTGAGAATACCCAACACCCACATATGATCCCCCTGAAATCCAACGACCAAGTGACAAAGCTCGAATCAGTTATACGGGCTTACATCGAGGAAGCGAAGGGATATGCCAAAGCCGGCATTAAGCCCCCAAAAGCAGAACGCGATATGAAGCTCCCAGATGAACTGGTTGAAGCCATGGATGCCGACCCCGAGCTTGCAGAAGCGTTTCATGCATTAACACCAGGGCGCCAGCGAAGCTATGCCTTCAACTTAAATTCAGCCAAGAAACCGGCTACACGGGTTTCGAGAATAGCCAAGTTCCGCAGCAAAATAATTTCAGGCAAAGGCGCTATGGAGCGATAAAAAACGAAGCATCGATGAACAACTCTCATCGATCCCGAGCGACCTTTAGCATAGCGCAGACTTGGCTAAGCAGTTCTAGACGATATTTATCATGCTGAGTGAGGTAACAGAACATCCTCCTCGGGAGGGTACCGAGACCGCCATTCATTACAAACACCGAAGGGGCAGGGGGCTTTATCGAACCTGAACGCGGGCGCGATTACGATATGGAGCGCATTGCAGCAACCTTCAAAGCTGACGGTGGAGAGACCGCATACTGTCCAAAGCATAGGAGAATACATATGACCGAACTCGTAAACTGCCTGTGGTTTGACTATGGCGAAGCAAAGAAGGCGGCGGAATTCTACGCTGCAACTTTTCCAGATAGTCATGTCGACCGTGTTAATCAAGCGGCGACCGACTACCCTGGCGGTCAGGAAGGCAGTGAACTGACTGTCGAATTTACCGTACTCGGGCGCAAGTTTATTGGTCTGAATGGCGGTCCGAATTTCAGACCAAATGAATCCGTTAGTTTCATGGTTGTCACGGAGAATCAGGAAGAAACCGACCGCTACTGGGAGGCGATCATCAGTAATGGTGGACAAGAAAGTGCCTGTGGTTGGTGCAAGGATCACTGGGGCCACTCGTGGCAAATTACACCAAGACAGCTTCTGGATCTGACAACGAACTCTGATCGTGACAAAGCGAAGCGTGCCTTTAAGGCGATGATGTCCATGAGTAAGATCGATATCGCCACGATAGAGGCAGCCGCCGAGGAAGTATGAGTTCATAGGGAAGTACTCTTCTCAACTTAACTCAAGATCTGGAGCTGATTATGGCTTTAATTCAGAACAGGAAAACTAAGGAGATCTCCGGAGTAGTCCGGCAGATCCTGTTACCGGAGGCCTGGAAGGATGAACTCGCTGAACTCCGCAAAGCAGAAAAGGAGCTGACCCGTGCCCAAGACCGGCTGGCAGAAAAACGACGGTATTCGGGTTGGGTTAAGATCGAACAAAATTATGCCTTTGCGGGTCCAGGAGGCACTGCGACTCTGGCTGACTTATTCGATGACCATTCACAACTCATCGTTTACCACCATATGTTGAAGCCCGCTGATCCCAGCCCGTGCGAAGGCTGCTGCATGGTCGCCGATCAGATTCCTCATCTTGCCCATCTGCATGCCCGAGACACCTCTCTCGTCTTTGTGTCAAAAGCGCCAATCGTTGAGATAGAGGCATTCCGGAAACATATGGGTTGGGCAATCCCCTGGTATGAAACCAAGGACAGCTTCAACGTTGATTTCGATGTGGCTACCGGATTTGGCATCAACGTTTTCTATCGCGATGGAGAGGACCTCTATCGAACCTATTTCACTAACGGTCGAGGTGTCGAAACACTTGGCACGGTGTGGACTCTTTTGGATATCACACCGCTCGGCCGCCAGGAAAACTGGGAAGCGGCTCCCGACGGCACTCAGCAGACACAGCCATATCATTGGTGGCGGAGACACAACGAATATGGCTAATACGGGTGCCTGCCACACATCATCCAGCTACAAAGGGAAGAATTCATCTACTCAATCGCTTGTTTAGGAGAAACAGGATATGAGGCGTTTAGTTGTTTGGAATGTGATGACGTTGGACGGGTACTTTGAAGGCACTGCGCCCTGGGCGTTGGACCATCACGGAACAGTGTGGGGCGACGAGTTAGAAGCTTTCTCTCTTCAGCAGGGCGATGAAATCGGCACCTTGTTGTTTGGACGCTGCACCTATGAGGGGATGGCCAGTCATTGGAGGAATGAAACCGGGGCGGTTGCTGACATGATGAACTCACTTGAGAAAGCTGTCATCACGCGCACACTTGAAACCGCCGATTGGTCAAACACTCGCCTTTTAAAAGGCGAGGCCGGCGAACACGTTCGCGTGCTGAAGAGGGAGACAGGGAAGAGAGATATCTTCGTTTTCGGAAGCGCAAACCTTGTAGATACTCTGCTCGCAAGGGGCTTGGTAGACGAATACCGGATATGCCTTGCGCCCATCGTGCTTGGAGCAGGCTCACCTCTCTTCAAAGCTAACGCCATCCAGAAGAATTTCGAACTCATGCGGGCGGACGCCCTTAAATCGGGCGGGGTGATCCTTCGCTACAAGTGCTTGCAGAAAGGTGGAGAAGTATAACAAATCGCAAAGTTTCTATTTTCTTTAAGGGCATTAGGCCTTCACGGAAATCCGTGGAATTCCTATATTCCAGCAGTCATATGGATTGATTGATACAGTTCAAATAGCCATCTATCTTATACCGGTGCAATCACCAATTTTTATAATGTCATGATAAGGCCTCAACCTTTTCGGTTACCACTTGATTCGGATAGAAGGCGATACAAGCATTAATTACTTTGGCAAAGTTGAATACGGCTTTGTAAGTCCATGCAATGGTTGAAGTAGCTGGAGCGGACAATGGGGCGGTCTTTACCTCAATATCAACCAGTTAAAAGAAGTGTGCTGAAAAGTTGAAGTAATTCATCAATATATATTGGATAATATTATGGAATTTAATTTCCCAAATCGTGACGGTGTAGAATTAAAGGGTAAATTAGAAAATTCCACCGGGAACCCAAAGGCCTATGCAATTTTTGCACATTGTTTCACATGCTCAAAAGATATCATTGCTGCGAGCGCTATTAGCAAATCATTGACTAGCAAAGGAATATCAGTATTAAGATTTGATTTTACTGGGTTAGGTAACAGTGATGGAGATTTTTCCAATACCAACTTTTCATCTAATGTTGAAGACTTGCTTAGTGCTTGCAATGAAATTGAAAACCGCTTTGAAGCACCAAAATTGCTAATTGGGCATAGTTTTGGTGGTGCTGCCGTATTAAAAGCCGCTGGTATGCTAAAGACAGCTAAAGCTGTTGTTACTATAGCCGCTCCAAGTGATGTAAAACATATCCAACATATGTTTAAAGATGAGCTCGATAACATCAATAAAACAGGACAGGCAAAAGTGGTGCTTGCTGGCCGAGAGTTTACACTTAAAAAGCAGTTTATCGACGATATAAATGAAGCAGACATCTTGGTTAACCTTAAGGAATTAAGGAAAGCTTTACTAGTTATGCATTCACCACTAGATAGCACTGTTTCTATTGATCATGCTGCAAAAATATTTAGCGCTGCGCACCATCCCAAAAGTTTTATTTCCTTAGATAAAGCCGATCACTTGCTTATGAAGAAATCAGATGCTGAATATGTCGGCAATGTTATTGGAGCCTGGGTTCAAAGATATATTAGTTAATACGACATATAATAGAGAATAATGTTGGAGCTTAGAATCCAATAAAAATATGGACTCGTCTGTTAAGGATTAAGTTGTATAACTGAGCTTTACTGACTTCCAGGAACCTTTGGATCAAACAACATAGCCAGCACCAGATGGCCTCTGGATTGCCCCTTATTACATTAAACATCCAGAAGCTTAATTAAGCTCATTTTTCAAAATAAACGATGAAAACCCTTGTTTTTGTAAGCATAGATCTTCCGCAAGGAATCATCGCCTCAATCCATCGCAGCCGCTACTTACTCAAGAATGAGTTACTTTAGCTTGACTGCTCTCTGAGTGAAATTTTCGAAATTATATCGATTACGACGAGAAAGTAAGCAGTTACGGATAGAGAAGGAAATCTTAAAAAAGGCCGGCGCTTTCTTTGTGAAACAAATAAAATAAAGTACAGCATTATTAAGGTACAGCAAGGCAGCTTTCAAGTGAGGTTGCTCTGCCGGGTAATGCAGGTAATGCACTACAAGCAAAAATGTACGAAATGCCAGGGCCTGAGTACAGAAATTCGTTAGCTGTTACAACGATCAGCATCGCCGTAATCAATTCAATTTTGTTACAGCCAATCAGCGTTATCGAGGAGAGGATTACGTAATAACTCGTATTATTCTTTTCCACTCCGTTATATATATTATGCCTATCAAATTGGTACACTGGATTCACTACTCTCACCATCAGACACAACAAAAAAGGAAATTTTGATGTTGAATCTTAAAACTTTACCGAGTCAGAACGGCAATTCTTGCGCCGCTCACTGCACCGAGATCGCAGTATCAGGATTTGATATCCGTGCGCCAAGGCCACAGAGTTTTGTGGAAGACACTCTGTGGCCCGCCATCAAATGGCAGAATGCGGACCTACCTCCTATGCCAAACGGTGGTGACCATCCCTTAGTGGCGGACAACAATAGCTCGCCGATGCGTGTGCGAGCCTATGTGAATAACCAGTGCCCTGGACGAAATAGTCGGATTCTATATGACGCACAGCAGAAAAACGTATGCCTTCAACTCGCACAGGCGACCAATACAGCTGATTATAATGCGTTGTTTACAAATCTCATTCAGCCAAATAGTGATGGGGTAATGCCGAGAAACTTACTTACCGACACCTATTACAATTGCGCTTTTATGATGTTTCAAGGCCCTTCCCCTGTGTCTACTGCAGAAATAGGTTTCCATAATATCCTGGTTGCCAAGGATGGGACCACAGTCAAATATTATAACCCGAATGAAGCTCAACCAGTTTGGAGAAATGATGTGGGATGGCGAACGTTGCGTTATCAAAACGGTGGGGCGCATAGTTACGTTTGGAGTGGTATTGCAATCGAAATCACCTAGCAGTTAATGTTTGATGATGCGATCATTAGTATGGATCATAGGGTTTATCCTTGGTTTTGCTTTTAGCTTTAGGCACTTTCATCAAAACCGGTAAACCCTTCTTATTCAAGACGATCTGTCAGATTTGGTCTGATTTAGTCCACATCTTTACACCTTCCTCCAGCTTACTCGCTCCATTATTTGTTAAGAAATACTAAATTCCTGCTAGAACTGAATGTAAGTTACTCATGCCAGCCACTACTAATAGATCGATAAAATAAATTCGATTGTATCCGTTTTCGCAACATTGTTTCTCTATTCGAACTGATTATTGAGTCAATGTGATGTAATAGGATAGATCCCAAGTTTTGGACATTAACCCAACGCTTCAGGAGCTTGAAATGAAAGCAAAACTTATTTTACCAATGATTCTATTAAACATGCTTGGCGGAGTAGGGTCCGGCATCATGATCTATATATCTGGTGGCGATCCGGTTTGGGTCGGCGCACTTTTAGCGACCTTGCCTTTACCATTTTTCTTGATGGTCCTAACAAATGTGTTCAGCATTTCAAGAACGTCAGAAAGATTACCAGTTATTCAAGCCGTTAACTTTATAGGAGTTGCATTGGTTGCTTATTCAACTTATTCGAACCAGGCTCCAATGTCCTTGTCTCTATACATTCCTATTGCAGCTGCTGCTCTGGGCTTCCTATCCCTTCACTGGTATCTCTGGTCATTCTCCGTCTACAACCGTAAAAAGAGCAAAGCCATATCAAAAGGCCAAAAACTGCCTGAAATGAACTTTAATCGATTAGATAAATCGGGTGTGTCTTCCACCTCTTTTGACGAATCTAAAACACTATTAGTGTTCTTTAGAGCCAACTGGTGCCCATTTTGTATGAACCAGTTAAAAGAAGTGAAGAAATATGCTGAGACACTTAAGCAATATGATGTGAAGGTGAAGTTTATCTCTAACCAAGGCTACGACAACTCAAGGAAGTTAGCCGACAAGCTTGATCTGCCTGGTCATTTTGAAATTCTTCAAGATGACAACCTAATGGGTGCTAAAGCTCTAGGCATTGAAGATATTGGCGGTTCCCCTGCAGGAATGCCTGGATACCCTAAGGATACCGTTATGGCCACGGTGATAGCACTGGATGAAGGTGGCAAAGTTCTATTCGGAGACGAGACCGACAATTATCGCAGACGCCCAAATCCTACGACTTTCCTGCATGTTTTCGCGGGCTCAGCACCACAGCTAGAAAAGGACAAACCAACCTTTAAGAGCATTGCTTAGCGAAAGCCCTAAACTTAGCAACCAGAAGGTTTTCGTCAGCCAATCTCCCCCTTTCTAGAATTAGAGAGGGGGTTCTCTTGATGAAATTATTCTGCGATTTCGCCTGACACCCTAAATCCTAATCCAGCACGCTTTGTAGAAAATCGATAAAAACTCTCGTTTTCGCAGGCATCGCTCTACCACTGGGAATCAGTGCACTAACCGGTGGACCGGGTACTACTTTCTCAGGAAACAACTCAATAACTTCGCCAGTCTGAATAGAAGAACCGAGAGCAGTATCATATACCTGAGCAATACCCATACCAGCGACTACTGCATCTATCAGTGTTCGCCCATCTCTAAAAATTGCCAGCGGGGAAGGGGAAAACTCAGTAATTGAGTCATCATTTTCTCGAAATGACCAGGCTCTTACTTTTCCTGTAGGCGCTCTGAAAACAAGAGCATCATGCTCTCTTAACTCCTCCAAATTCTTAGGTTTACCTTTCTGCGAAAGATATTCAGGCGAAGCACACAAGATACGTCTAGATCCACATAATGTTTTTGCGATAAAAGAACTATCTTCTAGTTCGCCAATTCTAACAACGACATCCCATTCTCCTTTAATAGCGTCCTCCAGGCTATCTGAAAGAGAGACCTCGACCGTAACCTTGGGGTGCAACTGCGTGAACCCCTTTAAAGCACTGACAATATTTCGGCCTATGCCTATTGGCAAATTGATACGCAATCGTCCGGCAGGCTCATCCTTCCTGGCATGCAGCAAAAGCCTGGCCTCATTGATTGTTTCTAACGCATGTTTTGCGGCATCCAGAAATATTTTGCCTTCTTCTGTCAGCCTGATACTTCGAGTGGTTCTGTTGAATAGCTTAAGACCCAATTCCTCCTCAAGCTTCTTAACTGCCTTACCAGCGCCTGATTTGGTTGAGTTCAATGATGCCGCTGCCTTTGTAAAGCTTCCGTGTTCGGCTACGGCAATAAATACGACTATTTCGTTCAAATGGGCTTGTTGAAACACAGATTGTGTCCCTAATGGATACAATGAGTTTCAAAATAGCATGTTTATAGCGCAAATCAAAGTAACTAATCTTCCCAATAGTGGTTTGGCGTAAGTACCTGCATAGAGGCCAATTGGAGTGTTAAGCACGTCGCCTCTTGGCCCATCGAAGGCTTACCCAAAGCTCGCGCTTCCAAACTTTAAACCATTAGAGGAATAGGTTATGTCTCTTCAAGACAAACTAGATGCTTTCAAAGAAGTATTTAAGCAACAGGCCCCGGAAGGAGCATTTGAAGCCTTTGCCAGATCATCCAAGGAATTGGCTGCTAGTGGCCAAGTTGAGCGTTCGATTAAAGTAGGGGAGAAAGTCCCATACTTTACATTGCCAGATTCAGAAGGTAACGACGTTGCCCTGGAAGAACTCCTTACCAAAGGGCCCGTTATTCTAACGTTCTATCGAGGCGTGTGGTGCCCTTACTGCAATATTGAGCTGCAAGCGTTAGAAGAAGTTGCTGCAGAGATCAAAGCGCGTGGCGCAACGCTGGCTGCTATTTCCATGCAAGGGCCCGCTGAAAGCCGCAAATCTCAGAGAGATAACAAGTTAAGCTTCCCAATTCTGACTGATCAAAGTGGAAAGCTTGCTGAAAAATTTGGTATCCGCTGGACATTACAACCTTATGTAATTGAGTTCCACAAGGTGTTCAAAGTCGAACTCCCGACCATCCATCGTGACGGCGCGTGGAACTTACCTATGCCTGCAAGATATGTCATAGATACCGATGGAACAATCGCATATGCGGAGGTGAATCCTGACTATACGCGTCGCCCCGAACCCAGCGACTTATTTTCCGTACTTGAAAAGCTGAGTCAGTCTACAACTGCATAGTATGTAAACAACTCCACCTCTTTAGCGCTGACTAGCGCCAAAGAGGTGCGAGCACTCAATGTAAATCGATATCGAGCACCGTAAAACCCAACTTATATGGTAAGACTCATGGTCAATTTTACACGTTACACAATTGAAACAGCACCAGAAGCCTCTAAGCAAACTCTAGAAGCCGCTAAAAAGAAAATGGGATTTGTACCCAATCTAATGGCAACCATGGCCGAATCACCTGTAATGGTAGAGAGCTATCTAACACTTATGGGATTATTTGATAACTCTCGCTTGAGCGAAACGGAGCGAGAGATAATCCTGATGACAAACAGCCGCCTTAACGGTTGCACCTACTGCATGGCTGCGCATACCGCAGTTTGCAAAATGGCCGGTGTAGATGAAAATGTAATCAAGGCGCTGCGTAGCGGCAAAACACTCGATGACCCTAAACTCGAAGCGCTCCGAGCATTCAGTGTCATTATCAATGAGAAACGTGGATGGGCTACAGAAGAAGAGGTTGAGGCGTTTCTTGCAGCAGGTTATACGAAAGAGACGGTTCTAGAGGTGATAGTTGGAACCAGCCTAAAAGTACTCTCGAATTACTCTACCCACAATCTGAATGTCAGTCTCGATGATGCGTTTTTGCCAATGGCTTGGAGTAAGGATATGGATTCGAATGGTTGAGCGCAAAAGCAAATAAAAAACATGTATCCGATTCAAGCGTCTAATAAAGACTGGGCCTTGGGAAGAGGGCGCCTGTCCAGATCATAAAAGTGACGATAAGAACCCCACTGATTCACCAAAGTAATGAGGCCCACATAGCCAATATGGGCCTCTACTACAAATACAGCCTTCTTTTGGCTTATCGTAATTACTCCATTTCGCTACGAATAATACCGGGTGTTTTGGCTTGTCCTCGCACTCGGTCAGGATGATCGCGCTCGTTAAAGCGCCTCAAGCCTTCGGACAGCTCTGCTTTGGATTCAGAGTCGCTGAATAATCGGTTAAAGCACTCAGCCTCAATTCGTAGACCTTCATCAAGATCCTTTCCATAACCACGAATGGCGGCTTCTTTATCAGAGTGAATCGCTGGCTGGGGAAGGGTAGAGATATATTGTGCTAACTCAACGGCACGATCTAATGCGGCTCCCTTTGGCACCACTTCGTTGGCTAACCCAATGCGATAAGCTTCTTCAGCATTAATAACTTTTCCCGTGATGATTAACTCCAGCGCTCGCCCCATACCAACAATACGCGGCAAACGCTGAGTACCACCATCGGCTAAGCCGATATTCCAACGACGACAAGTCATTCCAAAGGATGCGTGTTCTTCTACAATCCGCATATCGGCAAAACATGCCCACTCAAAGCCACCCGCATAAGCAATTCCGTTCACAGCCGCAATGATAGGCTTATAGATATCGGTCCAGCGGGATGGACCTATAATCCCTGGAGCTTCACCTCGATTATGCCGGGCAATATCAGCGGGTTCTACAGGGCATAAAACAGCCTCGTCAGGATCGGGGTGGTTGGTGGGTTCGGTTGCAGCAAGATTGCTTTTTAAATCACCCCCTGCACAAAATGCAGAATCGCCAGCGCCGGTGATTACCGCAACTTTAGCTCCGTCATCGGTACGAAAGCGATCGAATGCATCCACCAGCTCGCGATGAGCGCGTGTTCCAATGCAGTTCTTAACCTCTGGACGGTTAAAAGTAACGATGGTTACAGGGCCATTTTGCTCATATTTAATATGATGATATTCCATGTCATAAGACCTTTATCATGTGGCGTTGAAGTAATATCTGGAATCTAGCCTTGAGCTGTCAATCTAATTCGGTACTTGCTTAGGGAATAGTGATTTCTAGCATGAAGAAGGAGAAGAGCCCAGAAAGCTGATTTAAGCTGGCGATGTAAGAAAGTTACTAAGCTAGAGGGCTTGTTACAAGCCCACTATTTCCGATATTTGTGATAATTGATTAAGCCCGTCAACCCAATAGAACCCACCTATAAATAATTCCCCACCACATTTAAAACCCCTATTTCTTCAAGTTAGAAAGTACGCCCAATATAAATATTTATATTGCCACCTTATAAATATTTATATACACTCCATCTATAAATATTTATAAGGAGATACAAATGGCTTCCGTAATAATTCCCGTAAAAACCAAGGACGAAATCTCAACGAGCGTCAGTATCGACGAAGATTTATATGCGCTATTACTTTGCGATTTCCGAGAAGAGGCAGAGTGCCGCACATGGATTAGAGAAGAGGCCGCACGCTATCCAAAGAGTTATTCAATTACGCGCATGGTAAGAATTCAGGCCCTGCACAGAATTGCTAGACCATCGCTAGTTAGGAAGGCGGTAGACCAAGAGGCACAAATGGATATTGAGGAGTTATGAAAAATTTCGGCGCTCCCATCAAAAACACCAGGCAGAGCAAAATTATATCCTTTTGATATCAAGTACTTACGCCTGCTGTTTTGCAATTAGTGTTTTTGTAGATATAAATATTTATAGAGCCTGGCGGCCGCTTAAATCCCGGGCTGCGTCGGCGGGCCGTACTTGTTCGGCTTGTCGGCGTTGCCCAGCAACGAGCGAAGCGAGGCGATAGCAAGTGTGGGTCTCAGTTACACCCACACTTTACCCCGGTTTCCCGGGGTAATTAGGTTGTAGCTGCGGTTTCTGGAGCGGCTGCGGGTTCAGGCTGATAACCTGGAATCAATGGAGCTATATCTTCTTTGCTCCAACCGCTTTTGTTGGGGACTCTGTGCAGTTTTAGCCCAGCATCTTCAGCCGCCAAATTTAAGAAGGTGTCTCTGGCTCTTCTTGATGCCTTTTCGTGCGATCTATCATCCAGCTCTATGGCTGAAATTATTTTTCCCGTCCTCAGTTCGTAGATTACGAAATCCAAGTGCTTAGCCCAGACCTTGGCTAATGCGGCCTTATATCTTTTCCCTTGCTCTCTTGGTTTTAGTACGTCGGCAAGCCTTACCTTTGAGCTTATGCCGTATTCCCTTGGCATTTGCTTGCATAGGTTAAGGTAAAAATTTAGCTCGGCTTTTGTCAGCAGGTATGGCTGAAGCTTGTAGCTATATTCTGATTTCTTTTCGCTGGTGGCCGCTTTGATGACGGCCGCAACAATGATGATGGGAACTAGGTAGAGGAGAAAATCTAGGTTCATATTCCTTATGTCACCGGTACTTGTAATAGGTTATTAGAGCTTCAATCGTGTCTATAACCTGTTCCCGCCTTTTATCCGGTAGCAGCTCAATATCTCGCATCATGATTTCTACTTTCCGGTCTCTCGGGACTTCCATCACTCCACGCATTAGCGCATCGGTTGTACACCCCAATCCGTTGGCCAGCTTGGCTACGGTTTCAGCCTTGCATTCACTGCCCGCTTCAATGCGAGCTATTGTCGGCAGTGATATACCGCACATCTCGGCAGTTTTTTCTTGGGTTACATCTAACCGGCTGCGAATTGTTTTTAGATTTTTGCCGATCATGGGATTTTGGCCAGTAAACAGGTCGTCCATAATTTTATCCGTACATTTTTGCGCCAAGGGTTTGACTTATCATATGTTAGGGGGTAAAAATTATCGCGCACGATTATTGACAGGGTTGGCGCCAACCAACCTTGAGGCAATAAAAAACCCGAGTAGCGCCAACTACTCGGGTTCGGTGGGAGAGAGGTACCTCTCCCGGTGCCCCTCGCCAAAGGGGACTTTGTTGTTCACTGGGAATGAACGGATCAAATTATGGACAATGCAGGATCACAGCGCAACGGTGCTGGTTGCACCCCGTCAGTAATACGGGGTGAAAGTCCCTTTCACTCCGGTACACCACAAAACCCTTGCCGCGATAGCGGCGAAATCCTGATCGATACACTGTCCTTCACGATTCCTATCGCAGATGTTCATACCACCTACCCAAAAAATGGGGCCGGCTATGATCAAAGCCCGCTTGAATCTATTTGGACCTTCCTTCGCCAAGTCTTACCTTTTTCACTAGGTGAGCAGGCAGACAAGGGCCGCAATAATTTCCAGCATAGCCGCCCATTCAATGACAACCATGGCTTTGTTGCCTGGGGTGGCAATGATTCTGTACCCATGCCAGACGGCACCATCCGTACAGTTCCGGCCAGATTTCAGGTTTACATCAGCGGCGAGGGATGCACACAGATTCAAGACTGGGGCAGGGTAGCCGACAAGCTCGCGCTCTTTGAAAACCTGCGCATTACCCGCCTGGACATTGCCTACGACGATCACGAAGGCTCTCGCACTGTTGATGATGCAAAGCAGCTTTACGTAGAAGGCGCCTTTACGACCAGCGGCAGACCTCCGAATTCTACTTACATCGATGACATGGGCAGCGGTAACGGCTGCACCTTGAACGTGGGCAACCGTGCTAACGGTAAATTTTTACGGGTCTACGAAAAAGGCAAACAGCTTGGCGATGCCTTGTCCCGCTGGGTTCGATGGGAAATCGAATTTAAGAGCAAACACCGAGAAATCCCGCTCGACGCACTGCGGGAACCCGCAGCCTATCTAGCCGGATCATATCCCGCCCTTAACTGGATATCTGCCGCCCGCGAGGTGATCCGCACCGTTCGCGAAAAGGCCCAAGTAACCGTCCTGCACCTAGTCCAATGCGCCCGCACTGCCTACGGCAAGCTGCTTGGCCTCCTGCACGACAAGGGCGGTTTTTCTCCTGATGAAATATTTAATTCCCTGGGCGTTTCCGGGGGCGTACCTGCAAGGCTCAATTGGGCCAAATCATTTAATCGAGAGGAGCTCGAGCTATGTCTTACATGATCCGCGGAACCATTGTTGGCGTTAAGCAAGTAACCAAGAAAGACCGCGAAGGCAATGCCTATTCCATCACCTATGTCGGTTTCGAATCCCCCAAAGCCAACGGCTACCAGGGCGAGACCGTAATCACTGACATTCAAGTGAGCCGCGACCAACTCAACGCCGGTTTACCCGCGTATTACGAAAAATTGCGCGGCCAGGAAGTACTGGCGCCCATCTGGATTCAGCCCTGGAAAAACGGCGGCAAGTTCACAACCTACTTCGAAGGCGAGGGCAAGTGCGCCCCGACCAGCAAGCCCAAGGCTGCGTAATGGGAATTCGCTGCGACGGCAATCTAACGCAAACACCAGACGGCTATCCGGCCTGCGATGGCTCCTGGGTTCAGGAGCCGGACCAGCTGTCGCAGCTCTACGAACTGCTAAACGCTGCGTTTTCCACGCCGGACACAGCACAGATAGCAGCGGCATTCATGACGGCTTTGACCGTTCCTCTGATTGCCTACTTAGCGGCGTGGGCCTATGGCAAAACTATTGGATTTGCCGAAAAAGACAACGAACTTACTTGAGGGATTATTTATGGACTTCACAGCCATCACCAACGCCATTGACTCTTCCACCGTCGTTGCCGCAATCACCGCGATTGCTGCGGTCAAGATCTCCCCCGGAGTTGCCAAGTGGGGATACAACAAAGTTATCGGCTGGTTCCGCTAACCGTTGGCGGCCCTTCGGGGCCGTTAGTTTTTAGGGTAGGGCGATGATCATTCTTCTTTGTGCATTCGGATTAGGGGGGCTTACTTGTGCGGCGATTATTGCAGGCTTTACTTCTGGCGCTCGCTAGTCTCCCGGCCTTATCTCTGGCGGGCACTCAGAGCTGCGTTGACACTGTTGCAGGCTACTTTAGCGATATAAATGCAGCTGAAAACGCTTGCAAATCACAAGCCCCCCACTGGCAGTTTTGCGATAGGAGACCCAACTCTGATCCCCCCTATGTTGGCTGGATTGTCCTAACTCATGTTGATGGTGGAACAGAGGTCAATGGAGACTATGGGTCTAATTGTGCCGAATCCGCTTATGCAAATGATTCCACCTGGGACGATTACACCGCTGTCGCACATATTTTTTACTATGCCGATCAGTGCCCCGACGGCACCACTGAAAACTCAAACGGCCAGTGTGTAGGTCCTGGCAACTGCGACTCAGCCGGCGACGCAACCGGCAGCACTTGGGATAACACCTTAGAGCAATGTACTTGCCCCGAAGGGCAAATTGACATCATGCACCCAGATGTCGGCTATCAATGCATGGTTGAGCCCCCCGAATGTACGCCCAATAGCGGCGGCTTTCTTGGCTATGCCAACGACACGCCTATTTGCGACTTTAACGATTTTTGTGGAGATGGCAGCTCCGGCGGCCTCATCAATGGCAACTGGGCCTGCGTCCCTGATACCGCTAGCTGTCAGCCTCCCAATGTTGAGGTGAACGGCTCCTGTATGCCTCAAGAGCAGCTAACGCCGAACCCCTCCGAAACCTTCGGCCCCAATGCATCCGACCTCGATGGCGACGGCATTCCAGATGGCCAAGACGATGATATTGATGGTGATGGCATACCTAACAGCCAGGATAACGACATCGATGGCGATGGCGTTTCCAATGAAAACGACACTCAGAAAAATGGCCCAGGTACAGGCATTGGTGACGGCTCCAACTCTGGAAGCGCTACCGCTTCAGGTGGTTGTGAACAGCCGCCCACCTGTACCGGCGACCCGCAGGAGTGCGCCGCAATTAAGCAACAGTGGTACGCCATGTGCTACACAGAGGACTACAAATCTAATGACCAGGGTTTCTATTCTCCGGAGAGTACTGACGATCTTGATAGCCGCTTTGAAGTCGCCTTATCGACTTTTTCGGATCGGATGCAAGCTAGTGAGCTGGTTTCTGGTGTTGGTAGTTTCTTTGATTTTAGCGGCGGTGGCTCTTGTCCTAGTTACTCAGTAAGCGCCGGCCCATTTGACATCACCTTTGATCAATGGTGCTCAAACGTTATGCCCTGGGGCCTCATTAGCGGCATTCTGTTTGCTGTTGCCCTGCTTATCTCTGGCCGAATCGTGGTGAGTTGATATGTGGGACGAAATCAAAAAGGCCATTAAAGACCTCTTCGACGATTTTACGGAATGGCTTTATGACGTAACCGTATCGATGCTAGAAGCTGCGCTTAGCGCTATTGCCAGCATCATAGAAGCCATTCCACTTCCTGACTTTATTGTTAACTACAACGTAACCGACTACATCCATGGGGATGTTCTGTACTTCCTCACCATGTCCGGCTTTGGCGATGCCATGGCGGTTATTGGCGCAGCCTACACGTTCCGGATTATCCGACGCTTTGTCACATTGGGAATCTGGTAATGATCGTCTTCCACGAAGGTTTACCCGGTAGCGGCAAGAGCTATGAAGCCTGCACGATGCACATACTTCCCGCGCTCAAACAGGGTAGGCGGGTTGTCACCAACATTGAGGGGATCAATCACGAAAAGTTCTCGCAGCTCACCGGCATTCCTCAAACAATGCTTGAAGGCTTTCTGATCTGCATTTATCACGGCGAAGAACCGGACGTAGAGAAGAGGGCGCAGCTACAAAAACAGAGCATTCTGGAGCACTCCGGCAAAGATGCCTTAATCGTTATTGATGAGATCCAGAACCTCCACCCGTCGGGCCGCGAGAAGTTGAGCCCCGAGTGGATGCGCTACATCACCGAGCACCGCCACGACGGGCTAGACATTATTCTCATGGGCCAGGACCGCCGCGACTGCCACAACATGTGGCGCCGCCGCATTGCTCGGGTAATCACCTTTACCAAACAAACGGCCGTTGGAAGAGACGGCCATTACACCTGGGCAGCTTATGAAGCCACTAAGCCAGAGGTGTACAAAAAAATCAGTTCAGGCTCTCGCAAATATGAGCCTAAGTACTTCGGGCTTTACAGTTCACACACCGGCGGCACCAACAACAAAGACACCTACAAAGACGATAGGGCGAACATCTTCAAAACGTCCGGCTTCCGCGTCTGGTTACCGGGCGGTATAGCTGCGCTTTGCTTTGCGCTTTGGCACTTGGCCGGCTTCTTCTCAACACCAGAAGCACAGGCCCAAACACCCGTGCCAGCCGCACAAGAGCAGCCTTTGCCCACGCAACCAGAACAGGCGAAGCCTGTCCCAGTCGCGCAGGCTCCAGAATCCAAACCGGAACCCAAGTGGCAACCCCTGGACACCTTTGACGAAATGGCCAACCGCTACAGGCCTCGTCTCTCTGCTGTTGTCTGGGCAGGCAAAGAAGTCTTTGCACAAGTGGACATACTGGACAACTCACACCACGTCAAAGACAGATACGACATAGCCGCGTTACAGGACCTGGGTTGGTCTGTCGAGTACAGGCCCAGCGGATTGTTATTAGTTAAAGCAGGGCGACGGCATCTCGTCAGAGCATGGCCCCTCGACAAATACGGACAGGTCAACCGCTATGATCGCGAGCGCCTTTAATGGCACGCGCAGCGTGCCCGCCAATCCTGGTCAGGCAAGCGACAGCGCTGACCAGGATGGCGGCCGCTATCGGTCCCACATCCACCGCACGCTTAAGCGGCTGAGTTGAGGCTTTGTAGTCAATGCGCAGGGATAGCCATCGACCGACAATGGAGAGTTTGCAGCCACTGCGCAGGAGCTGGCGTGTTAGCTGATAACCCAGCCATGTTTGATGTGCAGCTAACGATTTTTGCTAACGAAGTTCAGCCGCTCCGCGACTTCTTTGCGAGCATAAACACCGACCTGGTTAACCTAAAAACCAGGGACCTAAAACAGACGGAGAGCATCATGGGAGCACTGCAGGAAATCATCGGCGAGCTAGACCAGATACAAGTTCGGCCAGAGCATCTCAATCAGGCGTTCCCACAGGAGGGACAGACATGGTTATCGGAAATAGCAGTCAAGAAAAAACTTCAAACCTAGGCCCTGTAAGGGCTCCCGTAATTTCCGATATTTGTGATAATTGATTAAGCCCGTCAACCCAATAGAACCCACCTATAAATAATTCCCCACCACATTTAAAACCCCTATTTCTTCAAGTTAGAAAGTACGCCCAATATAAATATTTATATTGCCACCTTATAAATATTTATATACACTCCATCTATAAATATTTATAAGGAGATACAAATGGCTTCCGTAATAATTCCCGTAAAAACCAAGGACGAAATCTCAACGAGCGTCAGTATCGACGAAGATTTATATGCGCTATTACTTTGCGATTTCCGAGAAGAGGCAGAGTGCCGCACATGGATTAGAGAAGAGGCCGCACGCTATCCAAAGAGTTATTCAATTACGCGCATGGTAAGAATTCAGGCCCTGCACAGAATTGCTAGACCATCGCTAGTTAGGAAGGCGGTAGACCAAGAGGCACAAATGGATATTGAGGAGTTATGAAAAATTTCGGCGCTCCCATCAAAAACACCAGGCAGAGCAAAATTATATCCTTTTGATATCAAGTACTTACGCCTGCTGTTTTGCAATTAGTGTTTTTGTAGATATAAATATTTATAGAGCCTGGCGGCCGCTTAAATCCCGGGCTGCGTCGGCGGGCCGTACTTGTTCGGCTTGTCGGCGTTGCCCAGCAACGAGCGAAGCGAGGCGATAGCAAGTGTGGGTCTCAGTTACACCCACACTTTACCCCGGTTTCCCGGGGTAATTAGGTTGTAGCTGCGGTTTCTGGAGCGGCTGCGGGTTCAGGCTGATAACCTGGAATCAATGGAGCTATATCTTCTTTGCTCCAACCGCTTTTGTTGGGGACTCTGTGCAGTTTTAGCCCAGCATCTTCAGCCGCCAAATTTAAGAAGGTGTCTCTGGCTCTTCTTGATGCCTTTTCGTGCGATCTATCATCCAGCTCTATGGCTGAAATTATTTTTCCCGTCCTCAGTTCGTAGATTACGAAATCCAAGTGCTTAGCCCAGACCTTGGCTAATGCGGCCTTATATCTTTTCCCTTGCTCTCTTGGTTTTAGTACGTCGGCAAGCCTTACCTTTGAGCTTATGCCGTATTCCCTTGGCATTTGCTTGCATAGGTTAAGGTAAAAATTTAGCTCGGCTTTTGTCAGCAGGTATGGCTGAAGCTTGTAGCTATATTCTGATTTCTTTTCGCTGGTGGCCGCTTTGATGACGGCCGCAACAATGATGATGGGAACTAGGTAGAGGAGAAAATCTAGGTTCATATTCCTTATGTCACCGGTACTTGTAATAGGTTATTAGAGCTTCAATCGTGTCTATAACCTGTTCCCGCCTTTTATCCGGTAGCAGCTCAATATCTCGCATCATGATTTCTACTTTCCGGTCTCTCGGGACTTCCATCACTCCACGCATTAGCGCATCGGTTGTACACCCCAATCCGTTGGCCAGCTTGGCTACGGTTTCAGCCTTGCATTCACTGCCCGCTTCAATGCGAGCTATTGTCGGCAGTGATATACCGCACATCTCGGCAGTTTTTTCTTGGGTTACATCTAACCGGCTGCGAATTGTTTTTAGATTTTTGCCGATCATGGGATTTTGGCCAGTAAACAGGTCGTCCATAATTTTATCCGTACATTTTTGCGCCAAGGGTTTGACTTATCATATGTTAGGGGGTAAAAATTATCGCGCACGATTATTGACAGGGTTGGCGCCAACCAACCTTGAGGCAATAAAAAACCCGAGTAGCGCCAACTACTCGGGTTCGGTGGGAGAGAGGTACCTCTCCCGGTGCCCCTCGCCAAAGGGGACTTTGTTGTTCACTGGGAATGAACGGATCAAATTATGGACAATGCAGGATCACAGCGCAACGGTGCTGGTTGCACCCCGTCAGTAATACGGGGTGAAAGTCCCTTTCACTCCGGTACACCACAAAACCCTTGCCGCGATAGCGGCGAAATCCTGATCGATACACTGTCCTTCACGATTCCTATCGCAGATGTTCATACCACCTACCCAAAAAATGGGGCCGGCTATGATCAAAGCCCGCTTGAATCTATTTGGACCTTCCTTCGCCAAGTCTTACCTTTTTCACTAGGTGAGCAGGCAGACAAGGGCCGCAATAATTTCCAGCATAGCCGCCCATTCAATGACAACCATGGCTTTGTTGCCTGGGGTGGCAATGATTCTGTACCCATGCCAGACGGCACCATCCGTACAGTTCCGGCCAGATTTCAGGTTTACATCAGCGGCGAGGGATGCACACAGATTCAAGACTGGGGCAGGGTAGCCGACAAGCTCGCGCTCTTTGAAAACCTGCGCATTACCCGCCTGGACATTGCCTACGACGATCACGAAGGCTCTCGCACTGTTGATGATGCAAAGCAGCTTTACGTAGAAGGCGCCTTTACGACCAGCGGCAGACCTCCGAATTCTACTTACATCGATGACATGGGCAGCGGTAACGGCTGCACCTTGAACGTGGGCAACCGTGCTAACGGTAAATTTTTACGGGTCTACGAAAAAGGCAAACAGCTTGGCGATGCCTTGTCCCGCTGGGTTCGATGGGAAATCGAATTTAAGAGCAAACACCGAGAAATCCCGCTCGACGCACTGCGGGAACCCGCAGCCTATCTAGCCGGATCATATCCCGCCCTTAACTGGATATCTGCCGCCCGCGAGGTGATCCGCACCGTTCGCGAAAAGGCCCAAGTAACCGTCCTGCACCTAGTCCAATGCGCCCGCACTGCCTACGGCAAGCTGCTTGGCCTCCTGCACGACAAGGGCGGTTTTTCTCCTGATGAAATATTTAATTCCCTGGGCGTTTCCGGGGGCGTACCTGCAAGGCTCAATTGGGCCAAATCATTTAATCGAGAGGAGCTCGAGCTATGTCTTACATGATCCGCGGAACCATTGTTGGCGTTAAGCAAGTAACCAAGAAAGACCGCGAAGGCAATGCCTATTCCATCACCTATGTCGGTTTCGAATCCCCCAAAGCCAACGGCTACCAGGGCGAGACCGTAATCACTGACATTCAAGTGAGCCGCGACCAACTCAACGCCGGTTTACCCGCGTATTACGAAAAATTGCGCGGCCAGGAAGTACTGGCGCCCATCTGGATTCAGCCCTGGAAAAACGGCGGCAAGTTCACAACCTACTTCGAAGGCGAGGGCAAGTGCGCCCCGACCAGCAAGCCCAAGGCTGCGTAATGGGAATTCGCTGCGACGGCAATCTAACGCAAACACCAGACGGCTATCCGGCCTGCGATGGCTCCTGGGTTCAGGAGCCGGACCAGCTGTCGCAGCTCTACGAACTGCTAAACGCTGCGTTTTCCACGCCGGACACAGCACAGATAGCAGCGGCATTCATGACGGCTTTGACCGTTCCTCTGATTGCCTACTTAGCGGCGTGGGCCTATGGCAAAACTATTGGATTTGCCGAAAAAGACAACGAACTTACTTGAGGGATTATTTATGGACTTCACAGCCATCACCAACGCCATTGACTCTTCCACCGTCGTTGCCGCAATCACCGCGATTGCTGCGGTCAAGATCTCCCCCGGAGTTGCCAAGTGGGGATACAACAAAGTTATCGGCTGGTTCCGCTAACCGTTGGCGGCCCTTCGGGGCCGTTAGTTTTTAGGGTAGGGCGATGATCATTCTTCTTTGTGCATTCGGATTAGGGGGGCTTACTTGTGCGGCGATTATTGCAGGCTTTACTTCTGGCGCTCGCTAGTCTCCCGGCCTTATCTCTGGCGGGCACTCAGAGCTGCGTTGACACTGTTGCAGGCTACTTTAGCGATATAAATGCAGCTGAAAACGCTTGCAAATCACAAGCCCCCCACTGGCAGTTTTGCGATAGGAGACCCAACTCTGATCCCCCCTATGTTGGCTGGATTGTCCTAACTCATGTTGATGGTGGAACAGAGGTCAATGGAGACTATGGGTCTAATTGTGCCGAATCCGCTTATGCAAATGATTCCACCTGGGACGATTACACCGCTGTCGCACATATTTTTTACTATGCCGATCAGTGCCCCGACGGCACCACTGAAAACTCAAACGGCCAGTGTGTAGGTCCTGGCAACTGCGACTCAGCCGGCGACGCAACCGGCAGCACTTGGGATAACACCTTAGAGCAATGTACTTGCCCCGAAGGGCAAATTGACATCATGCACCCAGATGTCGGCTATCAATGCATGGTTGAGCCCCCCGAATGTACGCCCAATAGCGGCGGCTTTCTTGGCTATGCCAACGACACGCCTATTTGCGACTTTAACGATTTTTGTGGAGATGGCAGCTCCGGCGGCCTCATCAATGGCAACTGGGCCTGCGTCCCTGATACCGCTAGCTGTCAGCCTCCCAATGTTGAGGTGAACGGCTCCTGTATGCCTCAAGAGCAGCTAACGCCGAACCCCTCCGAAACCTTCGGCCCCAATGCATCCGACCTCGATGGCGACGGCATTCCAGATGGCCAAGACGATGATATTGATGGTGATGGCATACCTAACAGCCAGGATAACGACATCGATGGCGATGGCGTTTCCAATGAAAACGACACTCAGAAAAATGGCCCAGGTACAGGCATTGGTGACGGCTCCAACTCTGGAAGCGCTACCGCTTCAGGTGGTTGTGAACAGCCGCCCACCTGTACCGGCGACCCGCAGGAGTGCGCCGCAATTAAGCAACAGTGGTACGCCATGTGCTACACAGAGGACTACAAATCTAATGACCAGGGTTTCTATTCTCCGGAGAGTACTGACGATCTTGATAGCCGCTTTGAAGTCGCCTTATCGACTTTTTCGGATCGGATGCAAGCTAGTGAGCTGGTTTCTGGTGTTGGTAGTTTCTTTGATTTTAGCGGCGGTGGCTCTTGTCCTAGTTACTCAGTAAGCGCCGGCCCATTTGACATCACCTTTGATCAATGGTGCTCAAACGTTATGCCCTGGGGCCTCATTAGCGGCATTCTGTTTGCTGTTGCCCTGCTTATCTCTGGCCGAATCGTGGTGAGTTGATATGTGGGACGAAATCAAAAAGGCCATTAAAGACCTCTTCGACGATTTTACGGAATGGCTTTATGACGTAACCGTATCGATGCTAGAAGCTGCGCTTAGCGCTATTGCCAGCATCATAGAAGCCATTCCACTTCCTGACTTTATTGTTAACTACAACGTAACCGACTACATCCATGGGGATGTTCTGTACTTCCTCACCATGTCCGGCTTTGGCGATGCCATGGCGGTTATTGGCGCAGCCTACACGTTCCGGATTATCCGACGCTTTGTCACATTGGGAATCTGGTAATGATCGTCTTCCACGAAGGTTTACCCGGTAGCGGCAAGAGCTATGAAGCCTGCACGATGCACATACTTCCCGCGCTCAAACAGGGTAGGCGGGTTGTCACCAACATTGAGGGGATCAATCACGAAAAGTTCTCGCAGCTCACCGGCATTCCTCAAACAATGCTTGAAGGCTTTCTGATCTGCATTTATCACGGCGAAGAACCGGACGTAGAGAAGAGGGCGCAGCTACAAAAACAGAGCATTCTGGAGCACTCCGGCAAAGATGCCTTAATCGTTATTGATGAGATCCAGAACCTCCACCCGTCGGGCCGCGAGAAGTTGAGCCCCGAGTGGATGCGCTACATCACCGAGCACCGCCACGACGGGCTAGACATTATTCTCATGGGCCAGGACCGCCGCGACTGCCACAACATGTGGCGCCGCCGCATTGCTCGGGTAATCACCTTTACCAAACAAACGGCCGTTGGAAGAGACGGCCATTACACCTGGGCAGCTTATGAAGCCACTAAGCCAGAGGTGTACAAAAAAATCAGTTCAGGCTCTCGCAAATATGAGCCTAAGTACTTCGGGCTTTACAGTTCACACACCGGCGGCACCAACAACAAAGACACCTACAAAGACGATAGGGCGAACATCTTCAAAACGTCCGGCTTCCGCGTCTGGTTACCGGGCGGTATAGCTGCGCTTTGCTTTGCGCTTTGGCACTTGGCCGGCTTCTTCTCAACACCAGAAGCACAGGCCCAAACACCCGTGCCAGCCGCACAAGAGCAGCCTTTGCCCACGCAACCAGAACAGGCGAAGCCTGTCCCAGTCGCGCAGGCTCCAGAATCCAAACCGGAACCCAAGTGGCAACCCCTGGACACCTTTGACGAAATGGCCAACCGCTACAGGCCTCGTCTCTCTGCTGTTGTCTGGGCAGGCAAAGAAGTCTTTGCACAAGTGGACATACTGGACAACTCACACCACGTCAAAGACAGATACGACATAGCCGCGTTACAGGACCTGGGTTGGTCTGTCGAGTACAGGCCCAGCGGATTGTTATTAGTTAAAGCAGGGCGACGGCATCTCGTCAGAGCATGGCCCCTCGACAAATACGGACAGGTCAACCGCTATGATCGCGAGCGCCTTTAATGGCACGCGCAGCGTGCCCGCCAATCCTGGTCAGGCAAGCGACAGCGCTGACCAGGATGGCGGCCGCTATCGGTCCCACATCCACCGCACGCTTAAGCGGCTGAGTTGAGGCTTTGTAGTCAATGCGCAGGGATAGCCATCGACCGACAATGGAGAGTTTGCAGCCACTGCGCAGGAGCTGGCGTGTTAGCTGATAACCCAGCCATGTTTGATGTGCAGCTAACGATTTTTGCTAACGAAGTTCAGCCGCTCCGCGACTTCTTTGCGAGCATAAACACCGACCTGGTTAACCTAAAAACCAGGGACCTAAAACAGACGGAGAGCATCATGGGAGCACTGCAGGAAATCATCGGCGAGCTAGACCAGATACAAGTTCGGCCAGAGCATCTCAATCAGGCGTTCCCACAGGAGGGACAGACATGGTTATCGGAAATAGCAGTCAAGAAAAAACTTCAAACCTAGGCCCTGTAAGGGCTCCCGTAATTTCCGATATTTGTGAATATCGGATATTTTATAAATGCCCGTTTTTCCGTATAATTTTCCACATTCCAACAACAACTCCATATTTCTATGTCTGTTTCCAACCGGCCACCAGCACCAATCATCGACAACCTGAGCAATCTTGAGAATCCATTCCGCTGCACCAGCTTTTCAGCTAGCCGTTATCTCAGCAAGCAGATTCCTGGTACTGATACCGATCTGGAGTTCACGCTTAAGTTTCTTTACAGCTACAACGGCAGCCAGGCAACGTTTAACAGCTACCGCCGTGAACTTGAGCGGTTGCTGCAATGGGCGTGGCGCATTGAAGAAGTTTCAATAATGACTCTGAAGCGCGAACACATTGAGGAGTTTGTACAGTTTTGCATTGAACCACCAATTGCCTGGATCGGGACTAAGAATGTTGCCAGATTCAAAACACAAAATGGCGAGCGCGTTGTGAATGCTGATTGGAGGCCATTCGTAGTCAGTGTGTCCAAAGTTGAGTTTCGTGCTGGCAAGACGGCTTCTCCCAAGGAGTTCCGGCCATCCCAGGCAGCGATCAAATGTATCTTTACTGCATTGTCGTCCTTCTTCGATTTCCTCTATCAAGAAGGCTTGGTTCCAGCCAATCCTGTGGCACTGATTCGCCAGAAAAGTAAGTTTGTTCGACGCGAGCAACAAAGCCAGGTTGTACGTCGAATCAGCAACTTGCAGTGGGACTATGTTCTGGAAACTGCTGAGATCATGGCCGAGACATCACCTACTGATCACGAGCGAACTTTATTCATTATGAACGCCCTATTCGCTATGTATTTGCGAATCTCTGAGTTGGTTGCGGATGAAAGATCGGCACCAGTTATGGGTGATTTCAAGAAAGATCGCGACGGAAACTGGTGGTTTCATGTTACGGGTAAAGGTAACAAAGGCCGGGCGATCACTGTTTGCGACCAAATGTTGAAGGCCTTGAAGCGCTACAGAAATTATTTGCAGCTCCCTGCTCTGCCCAGCATTAATGAGCAGACACCTCTGGTGCACAAGTCTCGTGGCAAGGGACCGGTTACCAGTACCCGACAGGTGCGCCTGATTGTTCAAAACTGCTTTGATGCTGCCCACCAACGGATGGTTGAAGAAGGCTTAGGGGAAGATGCTGAAGATCTCAAGGCAGCCACTGTGCACTGGCTCCGCCATACGGGTATTTCTGAAGATGTGAAGTACCGTCCCCGCGAGCATGTGCGCGATGATGCGGGCCATGCAAGTATGGCTACGACTGATCGCTACATTGATTCCGACATGCGGGAACGACATGAAAGTGGGCGGAGTAAGCGGGTAAAGGAGGAGCGGTAATACTACCGCCCTGCCCCATAATGAGGCTCGGGAGTCCTTATCCGGCCTTACTAGGTTTTCTGGAGTTCCTATTATGGTCTCCTTATCAATTGAGTTACGACCAGTAAAAATTGAGTAAGATGATTTCGGAAGTTGGTAACTCAGGCTCTACCCGCCACTTCCTACCATAAACAATCTTCTGGCAAGGTTGCTTTTGTAGTGGAATATAATTATCGTAACTAATTACACCGACTTGAATATAAATTCCGTAGCTGTCTTCTCAGAAAAATATGGGGAATTTTTCATCATAGTGAACATCTAACACCAACTCCTCTACAGTTTCTCTTGTATGGTAATATCGCAAAAATTGCTGAGGTATGTAACTGAGCTTCTTATTGTTTAAATGAATCTCAGGTGCTCCCTCTATTGCCACCTCTCGACGTCTTAAGTCTACTGAATACGACATTGAAAAACCTTAAGGGTAGCCAATATGAAATATTTGGGGGCTGTAGGTACTCAGCCCCCCAGAGATATCATTATTGCCTGTTGATATTACTGCTAAGCGGCCTTAGCTATGTTAAGTTTTATTTGTTCTTCTTTTCGCGGATGGACTTTTCCGGTTTCTGAAAAGACTTTTAACTCCTCAAGCACAACCTTGGCAAGTTTGTTAAACTGCCTCTTCATTAGTACTCCCATAATCTGAGCAAATATGGGGAGCAAAGTTACACCAATTTCAAAGCTAACTCGTGACTGCCCATTAGCAACCGGTTCAACTTTCCAAGTATTAATCATGGATCTAACAAAGAATGGCATACTAGATAGCTTTACCTCATAGGAAAAAGTGTGCTGACCACTATCCACATTCACTAATGTTTCACTGGCAATGGCTCCATCAGGCAACTCGCACTTTCGACCATCACCTTTCGGTAAATCTGGATTTTCAGTGGATACAACAACAGCACTGGTCCAACTACTAATCTCGCTAAAATTACCTGATAATATTTCCCACACTTTATCAATAGAAGTGTTGATATTAATTTGATTGACAATCTTCATTTGCACTCTCCCAATTAAAAATTATGACGTAAAAATAAAGTATTCTGTTTTTAAGATATACGAACCCCTAAGCCTTAATTGCCTATTCATTAAAATCTGATTTTTAATATGTTTTACTGTTCGATATCTATAGGGCTTTACCTATATATTCAAACAGAAGTGGTTGGCCTTGTTACCGGGAATTGAATCTCACAAACGCAATCTTCAGGGTCCCCTTGGGATGGTGGCTTTATAAATATTTCTTTTGCAGGCCCTGATATTTGAAAATCACTATTCTCTATCCACCTACCTAACTGAGCATATTTCTCATACCCGTTTTCAAATGCTCCTACCCTGATCGTAGAAATAACACTCTGCTCTGATTGGAGAACCCGTCCTTTAACTTCACTTCCTCCAGGTAGCAGTAGAGCTCTTTCGATACTCCTCTTAACTGGAAACCCTACTTCGATATCTACATTTTCAATGCTAAAAGCATTACCGTGAAGTATGATCGTTAGAGGGCCAAGCTGGTCTTTCCCTGCCACGTCAGGTACATATTCCCTTAGCTCGGTCACCAAGTGGATTGTGTCAAATAGGTTTGGCATTATCTTTCTAACAGAATAGAAAGGCTGCTCAGCAATGCTTTTTAGAATAATTCCATCGAAATTCAAACTCTCAGGCCTTTCAGCCTCTTTTAGGCGTGCTTCAATGATCTTTAGGTGATTAATTTGTTCCTGAACAGTTTGTTCTATTTGTGCTTTTCGCAGCAGTAACATACCTTGAATTTCTTGCACCGATACGTCCTGAAGAACCATGACCTTAATTTGTTCAAGCGAAATTCCCAGCTCTTTCAAGGCGATAATACGGTTTAATTCAGGCAACTGATTAGTGCTGTAGTATCTATACCCTGTGGACTCGTCTGTGTGATCAGGCTGAAACAGACCAATTTGATCGTAATACCGTAATTGTGAAACAGCGGTCTGGGCTATTTTTGAAAACTCACCGATTCTAAACATAGTTCCACCTATCTGTTCACCCTTCTGCGCGTGAGTTGAAGTATGGACTCTCAAGCCACTTGAGAGTCAACAGATAGATACAGGAAAGATATCCTTAAGAGACAAAAAGTTATAACCGAAGAGCTAGATATAACCTTTAGAGCTTGAAAGGCAGAAGGCCCGCGAGCTATTGGAAACGGGCACATTGCAAGTCGAACAGATCGCTTGGCAAGTGGGATATGAGGATGTCAGCGCATTCCGGAAAATGTTTCACAAACAGACCGGTCTTTCTCCTCGGGAGTATCGACAGAGATTCTCAGGTGGCTCTAAAATGTAATTCCCCGAAAAGACGGACGAGTGGTGCTAATTGGGAAAGTAACCAATTCCACTAAAGAGATTGATCGAAGAGATTCTTGTTAAGTCCGGTAGCTGAACGCCACTATTTAGAGGTACGTAGATCAATATAAAAGTTAAACAGATATAACAATAAGATTAAAATCTTCCTAAAACCTAAAAGCTCTAACTAAAAAATTTGACCACATTCAGATAGTTAAGGGGTCATTTATCGTTCGAGTAAATATTACACCTCCAACCAGCTAGCAGAAATACGAATCATTTCTCTTTGGAGATGCCGATAAGTATCACCTCTACTCTTCCTCCCCATCTCAGAAATTGCCCTGAAATTTTCAAAGGTAAATAGCAAGACATCAATTTTGCCAAATACAGTGCCCTCAATGGGTAGGTCAAGTTCTGAGTAATATTTGAAAAAATATTTTGTGAACAATTCTGGATATTCTAAAAATCAACAAATTTTTTGTTAAATTATGGTATCAGCTGAACGAGCTCCCCTATATAGTTAGTGGCACCGCCTAACTTTGATTAAAAATAGGTTAGTTTTCATTCTTTTTTGAGATTTGGGAGAGATACCAAAGTGATTAAGGAAATTTTTTCGAAGAGAGATCTAAAGCTTCCGATCATTGGCGGCTTGATAGCGGCAGCAAGTTTTCTATCAACAACGGCAACAGCCGAAGTTGATATAAATCAATTACGTCAACAATCAAAAATTATGTTCGGCACTCTCTCAGAAACTATGCCAGGCAGTGAGAATGACACCCCAGCTATGATTGAGCTTGGAAAAGCACTGTTCATGGACAAACGGCTTTCAGTCAATGATAGCCAATCCTGTAACAGCTGCCATCAAGTAGGTAACTACAACGGTTCGGGCGTTGACAATGAAGCGACATCACCGGGAGCTTTACCTGGTACCAAGGGTGATCGAAACTCTCCAACGGTGTGGAATTCAGGATTCCAAATGGCTCAATTTTGGGATGGTCGCGCAGAGGACCTGAAGGAACAGGCCAAAGGTCCAATTCTAAACCCTGTAGAGATGGGAATGCCTTCAGAAGAGGCTGTTGAGACAAAGATTTCAAAAATTACCGAATATCAAGAAAGTTTCAAACACGCCTTTGGTAAAGAAAATGCTATCTCTTACGAGAATATTGCTCAGGCCATAGCTGCATTTGAGCGCACCCTGATTACGAATGATCGTTTTGATGATTTTATGAGTGGCGATGACCAGGCTATGACAAAAAGTGAGTTAAAGGGCTTGCAAACCTTTATCAACACTGGTTGTTCGGCATGCCACAATGGTGCAACTTTGGGTGGAAACATGTACCAGAAGATGGGGCTAGTCAACCAATATCCACACCAAGAAGATTTAGGTCGTTATAAAGTTACAGGCCTTGAAAAAGATAAAATGATGTTTAAGGTTCCAATGTTACGCGATATAAGCAGAAGCGCTCCTTACTTCCACGACGGGCGTGTAGAAACCATTGAGCAAGCAATTTACGATATGGCTTGGTACCAATTGGGACAGAAATTAAGCACACAACAAGTAGATGATATTGCAACTTTCCTAAACGCTCTAGAACATCAAACCCATTAAGGTATTTCCCACCCTCCGGGGTGGGTCCCTTTCGCTCTATTTAATTTTGATTAGGCTCGTGGATTTCAAATCATTAGCTCATTGATAACTTATAATCATTCAGCCCTGCCTTTGTATATCAGCCACATTCAGAGATAGCAGCTCGCAGACTAAACAGTTTTCTGATTGCTAACCAGTTAATAATGTATAGCGCTCTAACAATATCAATACCAAGTCGGAAAACTGAAATCCATAGTGAGGTGTACAGTTTTAGCTATCGATTTGCGGCAGCTCCATTAAATTACCGTTCACTACCTGAGCATTCAGTTATCAGTTGTCTTTATCAGAAGGTGTTCTGTCCGTTCAAGGTCAAGTAATCTGATTTATTCGGCGGAAGGTATCAAGTTAATCAGTAGTGATTAGTTTAGCTTTAGACGATAGTATCGAATTCACATCTTTTCAGCTATTAGCTACTAATACAAGTTGCGACCGTCATGCCTCTGCCAATTAGATTTATTTAGATAAACCATTTGCACAAGGCGAGCCAAAGTCACTTTCTCAACACAGAAGCCTAAGAGTATTACGAAATTATTAACGCAATATTTCATGAGATTGCAGAATCAACTTTTAAAAGCTTCGTGAGATCAGTTTCTCACTATACGCCATCTCTGTTTGACCCGATCAACAACAAGGTCTTACATTGCTAAACGAATTTTGAAGTTCGAACAGCCAGCATACATCACTTACTTCATCCAATAATAATTTAATATGCGGCATTGCAAGAAATTCGTGGAACTTTCTAAATTATATGATTAATTTTTAACAAAAAATATTTCCCCTCCAAAGAGTTACTTCTATTTGGTCAAAAAAACAATATAGGACTTGATCATGAAGCTCAAAAAAATAGGTGCGTGTATCGCACTTATGTTTATTCTAATTTTACCAGCATATGCCCATGCAGGATTGTGGGATAAATTTACAACCTGGGTTGTTGATACTTGGGATACTGTTGAAGAGAGAGTTGAAGAGATTATTGAGGATGTCGTTACAACTGTAGAGGATGGTGTAACGTCAGCAATTGGTTTCTTTGTAGATACCGGTGAGTGGATATACGATGGACTAACGACCGTGGTTGAAGGTTCACTTAATTTCTTCTACGGCGTTGCCGATGGTACAGTCACGGCATTAAATTACTTCGGCATGGATCTCGATATATCGGACTGGTTCACCACGGGGGGGCAGAATTCCGAGGACGGTGCGTGGCTGTGGAGCCTTACAGACTATGATACGTCCTCGCATCCTGCATATTTAAATGCCTTCCGTAATCGGCAGGTAGCTTATATCGAACGCGTTCTTGATTCATCCAAAGCCGAACCTAATAACGATCATTATGTACTCAGGGCATATTATGATTTACCACTGGATAAAGAGGCTCTGGCTCGGGGGCTGACCGATCTTTTTACACCAGGAAAGCACGCTTACAAAAACCCTGATATGCGCCTGATAGAATATATTAGGCTATTGGCAGAGAGTGATGAGTACGATGATATTATCCTGAGTGAAATTATCAAACTACCTTATTGGCAGGATGAAGATACTGAAGGAAAGCGAGTTTACACTTCTGAAAATCACGTACTTATGTGGCTATCTTCCAGCTGGTTACTATCTGAAATGGAAGGTTGGGATATAGGTGGTGGGCCCGAAAAACTAAGGGAGCGTCTTGTACGTTATCTGGAGGTTAAAAAGCAGTTTGGAGTATATGAGTCCACTTCAAATGTTTATAGTCCATTTTCCCTGACAGCATTGTTAAACTTATACGACTATGCCCAGGATACAGAGATTAAAACCCTAGCTGGACAGGTTGCCCTTATTTTTCTTAATGATATCGCTATGGTCACCAACGACCTTGGTGCTGCTATAGCTGTCGATTCAAGGACCTATGAAGGTGTTCACCAAGATCTTAACTTCTTGAATAATAAGTTCGCACGATATACCGCGTTGATTACTGGCAAAGGTCCACAAGATTTTACGGGTAGTACCCATATGGATATTTTTGCCATGACTACACTTGATGTAAGCAGTGTTGCCTATAATCGCCTTGAAAAACTTAATGGTGAGATTAATATAAGCTATTCTTCCGGCCACCCTATCACTGAAGTTGATACCGTATGGGCTGGGTTGGACCTCCAAGATAAGTTAATTTTCTCTCAATCTGCCGGCGCCTATGCCCACCCAGAACTGATTGATGAGATGCTGGAATATTACCTGAATCCACTTGCCGGTCTGAACTTCTTTTTGGAAGATTTGATTGTGGAGTCTAACCTGGCAGATGACGTAGTCGACATGTCAGGTGTTCTTCTTACTGAAACCAGTGCACCTTTCACCACAAGCTCAATTATTTCAGAAAAAACCATGGATCTGTATCGCCATGGCAATGTGCAATTATCGTCATATCAGGATTTCCATGCGGGGAATGCAGGTTGGCAGCAGCTGCCCTGGATAGCAACAACCGGTACTATACCGGTTTATACTCGTTCAGGTGCGGAATACGGTGGCTGGAAGGCTGGTGGCCAGGAGCAAATGAACACGCACTTACCCTATATAAAGCAAAATGAGAATGTAGCCATGGTTTTGTACAAACCTGCGATGGAGCTGCGCTTTATGGATGGTGTTAACAGAGCAACTGACTTCTTACCCGTAGATGACTTTCTAACTGCACCAGTAAATTTGCATTGGCCAACAGAGCAATTCGATGAAGCAACCAGTTTCCAGAACTGGTTGTTTGCACGTGAGGGTGATGGTTATGTGGCTGTTTATCGTCACTGCCTGGATACCAAAACCTTTATTCGTAATGAGGAGGTTGTAGAAATTTACAGCTGTAGTGCTGATGAACAAGTCTGGGCAACAGTTGTTGGTAATACCCAGACTCACGAAAGCTTTAGTAATTTCATTTTTACTGTTTCACAAGCCAAGATCAAAAGCAAATGGTACTGGAGCTGGGCAGAGACCCGCCATGTATGGGAGACAACTTTAGAAGTCGATGGAAAGACCTTAAGTTTTGGCTGGGAAGCAAACGTAGATGATTTAACGGATAGAGAAATGTGGGAATTGGCCAGTGCTAATAACGCATCTACTATCGAAATGGCTTCGGTGAGTGGATTCCAGGTCAATAATGTAACAGACACAGAAACTAATACGGGGCATGGTAACTGCGAGAGTTCAAACGATGTGCTTTTACATCAAAACGTAAGCTTTAACGGTTTTGATCCAACAATATTACGTATGGCAGAGGCCGATAACGGTGAATGCTATCTGATTAACGTAGAAGATCAGTCACAAGATATGGAATTGATCCATGAAGGTGAAAAGGTCGATGTAGTGCGTTTTACTAATCGGCGCTTTGTGGGTGGCGAAGCTGATAAGGCTTACGGGATAAATCACGAATGGACTACTATAGAGTTGGACTTCAGTTATGAAAACCCTGTGGTGTTTGCTTCAGTCATTGGTATTGCCGGCACTGACCCGATAACAACTGAGATTCGCAATATCACTTCAACCAGCTTCGATGTGCGTGTTGCGGAGTTTGCCTGGAACGATGGCATCCATACATCGGAAGTGGTGCATTATGTAGTGATGGAGGCTGGTAGTTACTCAATTGCCAATGGATTACAGCTTCATATTGGCGCCGTTGCACTGGAAGATAATTTGAGTGGCTCCCCGGACTTTGAAACTGTCGGGGTCGACTTACAGGATTACTTACTGATCAGCCAAGTACAAGGTAGTGACAGGGATGAAACACTAAGCACGCGTGTCAGAAATAAGAAAACTGGCACATTTGAAATGAGCCTGATGGTACAGGAGGCAAACAGTAATAATGAGGAAACTATAAAGGCAGTTGTAGGTTATATGGCTGTCGGAAAGCCCCCCGTTAAATCCTTAAAAGTGGCACTTAAAGGTGCCCACGGGAAGTATCTGGGCGCCGCAGGTAATGGAGGAAATGGCAAAACTGCCAACGCCAATGCCTCAGTAATTGGTAGCCATGAGACTATTGTCCTTACAGGAAATAGCCTGCAACAAGGTTGCCTAATAGACGGGGATGACGTGTGGCTGCAAAGCACCGATGGTTATTACTACAGTGCCCAACAAAGTGGTGCTTTAGATGTCGATAGAACGGCTAGGTACAGCTGGGAAACATTTAAGTTGATCAATCACTCAGACAATTCGGGCTGTTTACAAAATGGTGACGTGATCTCCTTATACAACCCAGAACATGGTAATTACATCGTTGCAGAATCAGATGGCCGGGCTAATGCGAATCGCAAAGCAATAGGTTCCTGGGAGAAATTTATTGTTTACGATCTAAACGATAACTAACAAGTACCAGGCGGGCACCCACATCCATTCTTACTGGGTTTGGGTGCCCTAATCTTTGGAGATTACGTATCTGCAAAATTATCCTGTGTCAATAAGCTAGACAGATACTCATCAGTGATCCTAACTCGGAGCTTTTCAAGCTCCAAACTTTGGCTCCGGGAGCCCCCGAACACCAAGGCCATGAATAGCAAAAATACTACCTGGCTGCGGGTGACGAGCCAGTTCCTCAGGAGTTACAAATGATTGCTGTGAAGTAACATAGAGAGTTTCATAATTGTCGCCGCCGAATGTAACGCAGGTGGGACTTCGGATCGGTAGGTCAATCTCACGATCAAGGCGGCCCTTAGGATCAATCCTTAAAATCTTACCGCCAAGATTCAAAGCAAACCAATAATACCCTTCAGCATCGACTGTTGCGCCATCTACAATCGCGGGCTTACGCTCTTGAACTGAAAAGAACGGCCTTCGGTTACTGATACGGCCCTCATCCATATCCAAGTCAAATACATAGACCATGCCACCAATGGTATCGCCAAAGTACATACGAGTGTCCTCTGGGTCGAAGGCAATCCCATTGGAACATACAAAGGAAAAGTCTTTAGCAACCTGGCGCACGCTAAAATCAGGCTCAAGGCAATATAAATGAGAGACTTTACCTTTCAATTGCGTATCCATACTACCGCACCAAAAACGCCCTCTTCGATCGATCTTTCCATCGTTTAGCCGGTTTTGGGGTAGATTCGGTTCCGGATCAACAACTGTCTCAAACTCCCCTGTTTCGAGGTCGATGGTGCAGAATCCTGAATTGGCAGCGCCAACTAACCCTCTCCCCTTACGGAAACCAAAGGACCCTACCTGCTCCGGCATTTCCCAAGTCTTTCTTTCACCAGTAGAGATGTTTAGCCGCCGAATCGATGGCCGCCGGGGCCCTGCCAAATCAACCGAAGGGCCGACATGATCCGCCCAGTAGATAGAAGTGTCTTCTGCATGCCAGATGGGTGTTTCTCCCAATCCATCGTTACACTCCCAAAGACATTCAATCTCCATTTTCAAAACCCTTCTTAATAGTTTCAGTAGGTCTTAGACTTGAAACTTGGATGGAATAGGAACATCAATATCCTCAGTATGTAGCAATGCGGCCTCTATTCCAGCATGGACACCAAGTGCTGAGGTCTCTCTGGACATGCTGGGTGTACCAAGGTTTTCGGGCAAAGCCGCTACTTGAGGTAATTGCGGGAGGTGAATCCACCCTGCGCGTATATCCAGCTGATTGCTGGCAATAAAGTGCAAAACGCCATACATCAAGTGATTACAGCAAAAAGTGGCGGCATTATCCGAAATATCTGTAGGCACTCCGGCTTCACGCATTGCCCTAACCATAGCTCTGAGAGGAAGATTACTACGATAGGCTACCGGTCCATTGGCAACCGTAGGTGCGCCCTGCATCTCTACGCCACGATTATCCTTTAGGTTGTATCGAGTAGAATCGTTAAAATTTTGAGCAATTCGCTCTACCGTAACCATCGATCGCCCACCATATTCACCCATCATGATCACTATTTGTGGACGGAGCTCATCTATAGCGCTAGTTACTACGTCAATACACTCAAAGAAGTTACTAGGAACCAGGATTCCAAAAACATCTGAATTCCCAATACGGGTACCATCCAAAACACGCATTACCGATTCTGCAGGATTTATTGGCGTATGCCCGAATGGTTCAAAGCCGGTCACTAAAACCTTTTTCATGACAATGCTCTTTGAGTAGTTTGAAATTGGCCTTCAGAAATGTGTTGTCTGATTCTATTTATCAAGAATAGAAACTTTTAAGGGCTCAGACCTAAAAGAACGACTTTGCTGATGTGTTTGATTGGCACAATATGCCAATTAAGAGGCTGTTTTGAACCATAGATCTGTAGAAAGACAGCAGAAGCGTTTTTCAGATAGACGTGAACTTGGTCTCCAATAACTAAAGAACAATCTGCAGGCTTATATCTCGGTATGTCGACCAGTGCCTAGCGACACGCATCTCTCACTGAGAGTGAGTGTACTTAAACTCTCCCTGATATCACACGCCTGGAATGCGCCGCCAGCAAGTGTGGTACGGTGCATCATAACTTCCGGAGCAAACCTGCCCTGCCCTACATATACAGAGTTTTTTCTGCCTAAATTTGTAATGATAAATAATTGTGCAATTAAGTACTTTACTTGGCTGTCCACTGCATTCCATCAACAACTTCATTTCCTTTCTATGTCTGCCTCCAATCAATCACCAGCACCAATCATCGATAACCTGAGTAATCTTGAGAATCCATTCCGCTGCACCAGCTTTTCCGCTAGTCATTATCTCAGTAAGCAGATTCCTGGTGCGGATACCGATCTGGAGTTCACGCTCAAGTTTCTTTACAGCTACAACGGTAGCCAGGCAACGTTTAATAGTTATCGCCGCGAACTTGAACGACTACTGCAGTGGGCTTGGCGTATCGAAGAAGTTTCAATCTTGTCGCTCAAGCGTGAGCATATAGAGGATTTTGTTCAGTTCTGTATTGAACCGCCACTTGCCTGGATCGGTACAAAGAATGTCGCCCGGTTTAAATCTAGAAACGGCGAACGTGTTGTTAATTCAGATTGGCGGCCATTCGTAGTCAGTGTATCTAAGGTTGAGTTTCGTTCAGGTAAGACCCCATCCGCCAAGGACTTCCGGCCATCTCAGGCGGCCATCAAGTGTATCTTTACCGCACTGTCCTCTTTCAGGAAGGCTTGGTTCCCGCCAACCCTGTGGCATTGATCCGGCAAAAAAGTAAGTTCGTCCGGCGTGAGCAACAAAGCCAGGTAGTTAGGCGCATCAGCAATCTGCAGTGGGATTATGTGTTGGAAACTGCTGAGGTTATGGCCGAGATGTCACCACTTGAGCACGAGCGTACATTGTTCATTATGAGCGCCCTATTCGCTATGTATCTGCGTATCTCTGAGCTGGTTGCCGATGAAAGATCGGCACCCGTTATGGGTGACTTCAAGAAAGATCGCGACGGAAACTGGTGGTTTCACGTCACTGGTAAGGGTAATAAAGGCCGAGCCATTACCGTGTGCGACCAGATGTTAAGTGCCTTAAAGCGCTACAGAATCCAGTTGCAGCTCCCTGCTCTGCCCAGCATCAATGAGCAGACACCCTTGGTGCAAAATCTCGCGGCAAGGGACCTGCCACCAGTACACGCCAAGTTCGACATATCGTACAGAACTGATTCGATGCCGCTTACCAACGGATGGTTGGAGAAGGCCTTGGTGAAGATGCGGAAGACTTGAAAGCTGCCACGGTGCACAGGCTAAGACACACTGGAATCTCCGAAGATGTGAAATATCGTCCCCGGGAACATGTTCGTGATGATGCAGGCCATGCAAGTATGGCCACAACCGATCGCTATATTGATTCCGATATGCGAGAACGGCATGAAAGCGGACGAAGCAAGCGGGTTAAGGAGGGGCTGTAAAACTACTGCCCTACTCTACTGTCAAGTATGCACTATTCAAAAATAAAACGATTATGGCTCGCTAATGACAGCAGTAGGATTACGTCTAGATATTTATTTTAATCAACATTACATATACCACTTTAAAAGATATATTATTTAAACACTAACAAGCTCGTCCGTCAGGATAAATTCCCTAATGGGGTTGCGATTCATATTTTTAAAAGATTAACTATGTAATAGATTAAAAGTAGACCGGCGCGGGATATCGCCAAGTGAGTAATTCATGGAGCAGCGAATCTATCTACGCGCCATATGAACAAACTGCAGTTACTAATTGAACTCAAGCAATATGAAAGCCAAGTCAATTTTAGCCAGAGTGCTAACTATTATCTCAATATGCATAGTTATCCCAGCCTGCTCTCAAAGAATAGCTAGCTCAATAGAAAAAGCTGAAAACTTTTCCTTTGTTGACAGAATAACTCCTGAACGTATTAAAAAGTTAGACTTTAAGAAAACTGAATATTGCCCACCTAAGAAAAAGGTATGTATAAGCTATTATTACGGCTCACCTTTAGACGAAAATAACCTTAGCTACTCTGTAACATTAAACCGTGGCGAAAGAGAAAATATCGTTAAGATTAACTTAAATAGAAATTCTTTAGATCGAAGTTACTTTGGCACCGTAGTCTTATTGCATGGATTCCGTACTTCAAAAGAATTTATGTTGGATTCTGCTCTATATTTCCGCTTTCTTGGATTTCAGGTTATTGTTCCGGATCTTCTCGGTCACGGTGATACTGGTGGCAGGAGGAAATATGGAGTAGATGATAGTCAATATATTAGTGCTCTTATCGACAACCTAATTGAAGAAGGAACCATCAAAGGTGGAAAAATATATATTGTAGGAAGCTCTATGGGCGCCTTAACGGCATCACATATTTCCACTTTAAGATCAGATATCAGTGGCATCATTCTTTTAGCTCCGATGCTGCAATTTGATGAGGCTGTATACAATTATGCAAAAATTGATCACCCCATACTTAGCAGGATTATCCCTGAGAGAGACATACGCAACGGGGCGATTTTGGCTCTTAGAAAATCTAATATAGATTTGAAGGATACAAACATAAAACCCCTCTTAAAATCCTCACAGACTCCGACTCTACTAATACTCTCAGATTCAGACCAAATTTCACCATATGCAAGTTACAAGCAATTGAAGAAAGATAATATCGAAATATTTAAAGTTAATGGCAGGTTTCATCCAAGCATGAATACAATAGGTAATATCGAGCATAAAGCAATTGTTAAATGGCTCAATACTACTCAGTAATACTGCCTATAAAGTTTTCGGATATATTCAAAATTTAAATATCGTTGGGCGAATCTACCAGAGGCAGAGCGAGATAGAGCAGTTACCTTAGTTGATCCTATAAGTTTTTTTCATAATAAGCTTGGATAAGCCACGACCACGACTACCTAATGACCAAATAAAGGTCATGTTTTTGGGTGTTCCCACACACTGTCTGGTCGATAGCGATATGGAAACAACCATTAATCAACGACTGCTATTATTTGAGTTTGAGTAAATGTCTGCTTACATCCTACTCGCCCCTTGATTCATAAAGGAGATGTGCATGAAGAAGCATTCATTCTTATTCATAATGATTTTGATTGCTCTTGCCTTTATAGGGTTTAACACAGCGGCTGAAGAAGGTAAGCCTAAGCCTCCTCAAAGTAGTGAAGGCAATATTTGTAGTAATGAATATGTCTTATGCACTTCCGCCCCTTGTATCCCGGACCCTAGAAATCCGGATTCAAATGCAATTTGCCAATGTGATGTTAACAAGGGTTTAAACTTCGGGATGTCAGCATGTAAAGCCCGGATTCCTGTAACTAACTCGACCGGTGTAAAAAAAGTCTTATCGACTTTTTCTTTCGCTCAGGCACCTACTAAACCAGTGCTTTCCTGTCCAGAAGGTAAACCTTGGACGGATTGCCTGGATCAACCCTGTATTGTCGACCCAATGAATCCACTCAAGGCCATTTGCACATGCAAAATAGTACGTGATCAGCCTTTTGTAACTTTTGGAGGAGACTGCGTTACGTTGACTTGTGATACCGGCTATTGGTCAGGCGCAACAGTAGGGTCCTATATTGGGGCAAGCAGGCAGCTGATGAAGGCTTTTGGTTTAGACCAGACACCTGCTAAATATTGTGCGGGAACGAAGGCGAAAGTCTCAGAGTGACCCAGGCTTGACTGGCAAGTCGCCCTACAGACGTCTAATCTAATGCCAAGATAATATCTACTCTTCTAGCTCTCCCCCTTGCCATAACCTTATGAGGCTTCCTATGAGAAAAGCAACCAGTGAACAAGTAAGCGCAAAGGATCAAGCCAGACTTAAGGCTCCAACTGATTTGGGCGAGAACGCTAGGAGTAGCATTACTACCGCTGTCAATACGCTACTGGCAGACACCTTTGGCTTATACATGAAAACGAAGAATTTTCACTGGCATGTGAGCGGTCCGCACTTCCGGGACTACCATCTACTGTTTGATGATCAGGCCAGTCAAATTTTTGAGATGACCGATGTCTTGGCAGAGCGTGTGCGTAAACTGGGGGGAACCACACTTCGCTCCATTGGCCAGATCGCCAAACTACAACGATCTTCAGATAATGATGCGGATTATGTAGACCCACAAGATATGCTCACAGAACTTGCTGAAGACAATCAGCAAATGATTGCGAATATGCGCAAAGTTCATGAGCTTTGCGATGAACATCGTGACATTGCAACTGCGAGCATTCTGGAGGAGTATATTGATCAGGCTGAAAGGCGATCTTGGTTCTTATTTGAGGCTAGCCGGAGTTCAGGATTAACTCACCACTGAACGTCACCCCAAAAGACGCAATAATTTTGTGCTCTAGTAGAAGAAGGGAGTTGTTGTATTTTTAGCGGACAACAATTCCTTTCTTACATCTCTACTAGAACTTTCCACCTATTTACAGTGTGAAATTTACAGTTCCAGCCTCAATTTTCTATACAATTTATCTCTCCAGTGACAGAACGACTGGATAACGTGAAGGCTACTTTATTGGGATTTCAGGTTTGCCCAGGTGGCTGAAATACCAATCTTTTCAACAAGGAAATCAATAAACACCCTGACTTTTGAAGTGAGTACATTAGATTTAGGGTAGACAAGCCAAATCGCTGCCTGGTCATCAATTCTGTAATCCGGAAGTACCCGAACCAGTGTGCCCTCTTCTAATTCAGAATAAATATTCCATAACGAACTCATACAAACCCCAACCCCGGCCTTTGCGGCTATACGCATGCTGGCGCCATCATCACAAATTACTCGAGACTTGCCTTTCGGTGGAGGAAATGATCCAGCTTGTTTATCACTTTCAGATATCAGCTTTCTGGGCTTTGAATTCATAAACACCAAAAGCTGGTGCCGAATGAGATCTTCAGGCGTATTTGGAGCACCGTATTTCTTTAAGTAGCTGGGGGAAGCGCACAGGATTCTCTTGTCTTCCGCAAGTTTACGTCCAATAAGACTACTGTCTTCTACGGCATAGTTGCGTAGGGCTAAGTCAAAGCCTCCCTCGATGAGGTTAACTTGTGTATCAGATAGCTTAAGCTCCACATTCACACCGGGATATCGCTCAAGAAATTCAGGCAGTATTGGTGCTACAAAGCGCTGTACAAATGTGCTTGAAGCCGCAAATCTTAGCGTTCCGCTCACATTTGAACTGCCTTTACCCAAAGCTGCCAAGGCAGCATCTTCTTGGGCAAGGATCTCTCTAGCATAGGGAAGGAATTCGGCTCCTTCTGTCGATAAGGTGATCTTCCGAGTGGATCTATGGAATAGATCCGCCCCTAATTGAACCTCAAGCTTTGACAGGCGCGCACTGGCTACTGATGGAGCCAATCCAAGCTGACGCCCTGCGGAACTGATATTGAGCAGGTCAGCAGCCAGCACAAAAAGCCTTATTCCGTTCGTATCCACCAATTATATCCAAAATCAGAATTCTGAATCCATTTATACCTCATTTATTCGCAATAACCAATTGATTAGGCTTTGCCCAGCTGTTGAGTAGTTGCCCTCAAAAGGTCTTGTAGCTAAGCAATAACAGGAAGTTCGTTCGCGATTAGAAGAGATCAATAGAAGGTATTTTCTCTATTCAGAACATTTATGGGATATGAGCCAACTGATCACAACTGTGCAAAGGACATGGCAATGCCAACAACCATAACCCGCTGTGTCAACTATGTTGAAGGGGATGTTTAGTGACTTCTGACCAAAGAGATAGAAAAGCTTGGTTTCCCGAAATCAATACTGGCTTCAATAGCGTATTTAAACCTGGACGACTTTCTATAGGCCTAGTCGTCCCTATTGAAAACTACTCGACAACCTCTGTGCCAACTATGGCAGATCATATTGAGAGAGTTCAACTCGCTGAGGAGCTAGGTTTTAGCGCCGTTTGGCTAAGAGACGTGCCGTTCAATGTGCCTTCATTTGGTGATGCCGGGCAAGTATTTGATCCTTTCGTCTATCTTGGATTACTTGCAGGTGCTACTTCAAAGATTAGCCTCGGCATAGCGAGTCTTATTTTGCCATTACGTCACCCGGCACACGTTGCAAAAGCAGCTGCCTCGGTTGATCAACTCTCCGGAGGGCGACTTATCCTTGGCATTGCCAGCGGCGATCGGCCTGAAGAGTATCCAGCGATGAATGTTCCTTATAAGGAGAGGGGGGAGATTTTTCGTGAGAGTTACAAATATATTCGAAAAATAACAGCCCCCTACCCTCATTTTGAGAATCGCCTTGGGGCAGTATCTGGCGAAGTGGACCTTTTGCCAAAGCCTTATGGCCAACAATTGCCGTTACTAATAACAGGATCCTCCCAGCAGGCCCCAGATTGGCTAGTGAGCAATGGCGACGGATGGATTACATATCCCAGGCCCCATGCAGAGCAGAAGCATTTTATTAAACAACTAAGGAAAAACATCTGCGAAGAAGGGGGCCCTGCCAAGCCAGTTATGGAGCCACTGTATATTGATGTTATCGACGACCCTGATTGTCCGCCACAACCAATACATTTGGGGTTTCGCATTGGCATCAATCAATTAGCTGCGTATTTGAAGTCAAGAGCGGCAATTGGCATTAATCATATTGCGCTTAATCTACGCTTTAATAAAAGAGACGTACAAGAAACACTTCAACAGATTGCTACAAATGTTCTTCCAGAGTTGAAAGGATAGGAATAATTAATGACGAAGACAATTTTACTAACAGGCGCAACAGATGGTATTGGACTGGAAACGGCAAAGCTATTAGCGTCAAAAGGCCATACTTTACTGTTGCATGGCAGAAGCAAGTCTAAATTGGCACAGGTAAAGAAAGGCATCTCACAAGATTACCCTGAAACCACAATAGACACTTTTCTGGCAGACCTCACTAACCTATCTGAAGTTGAGGCACTGGCAGTAAAAGTTAAAAGTCACTATTCAAATATTGACGTGCTAATAAACAATGCTGGTGTACTTAAAATACCCAATCCAGTTACAGACTCAGGGTACGATATTCGTTTTATCGTAAATACTATTGCACCATATATATTAACCAAGCACCTTTTAACTCTGTTCAATAGTAGTGGCCGTGTCATCAATCTATCCTCTGCCGCCCAGGCGCCTGTGAATCTGGAAGCGCTTAAAGGTGAGCAACTCCTCTCTGATAGTGATGCTTATGCCCAAAGTAAATTGGCTATTACGATGTGGACATTCCAATTATCCAAATCCCTTGGCAATGAAGCCCCAGCATTCATTGCCATTAACCCCGCATCATTCTTGGGTAGCAAAATGGTGAAAGAGGCTTATGGCTCGCTTGGGAGAGATATAGGTATTGGTGCTGATGTATTGGTTCGAGCAGCTCTTAGTGATGAATTCTCCAGTGCTACCGGCAAGTACTTTGATAACGACCTGGGCAATTGGTCTCAGCCACACCCCGATGCTCTTGATGAGGCAAAGAATGAATTGCTTATTTTAGAAATTGAAAGCGTTGCTAATGAGTTAGGGGCTCAAATCCCCTAAAGCATAACCAGTAACTTAAACAATCAATACCTTCCCCCCCTAAAAGGACATAATGATGAAGTATGAAGGCTTTACTACATTCTCAACCGCTCAAAAGGAAGGCATTTTAACGGTCACATTTGATTTTGGGCCAGTGAATGTCCAGGGGCAAGAAATGCTGGCGGACCTTAACAGTTTAGCCATGCGCCTGGAACGGGATCGCAATACCAAAGTGGTAGTTTTTCAATCGGCAAACCCTGAAATTTGGGTCTGCCACTATGACACCGAGCTCTTAAAGGATATGTCTGATAAGGCAATATCCCGAGATGAAGTTAAGTTACTCGATTTACAAGCGGTTTGTGAGCGAATTAGTAAAGTTCCACAGGCAACCATTGCCAAACTGGAAGGCTTTGCTCGAGGCGGCGGCCACGAGTTGGCGCTGGCAATGGATATGCGCTTTGCCGCACGTGGCAAATTTAAGTTTATGCAAATGGAAGTTGGTATGGGAATACTGCCCTGCGGTGGTGGCGCATCTCGGATGGCTCGCCAGACCGGGTTAGGGAGAGCATTAGAGATCATTCTAAGTGCTCAAGACTTCGATGCGGATGAGGCGGAGAGGCTAGGCACAATTAACAAAGCACTGGACCCTGATGAAATCGGTGAATATGTAGATTCACTAGCAAAGAGAATCTCTCAATTTCCTGCTGAATCTATCAATGCCTGTAAGCAGGCCGTATATGAGTCCATCGACAAGCCGATAGATGAAGCATTGAAGGCTGAAGCCTACTGGTTATATCAAGCGACCAGTAAAACACCTGCACTAAAGCGGTTTTCGATCGCTGATGAGCAGGGATTAGAGCACGATATTGAAAATCAACGCAATTGGAGTGAACTGGTCATGCAAGTACAGAACATCAATTAACCCTTTGAAAGTTTTCTCTTTCCAATAGAAAAATAGAGTCTCTCTATTCTAAGGACTGACTATTAATAATTCACCTCGGTGATCAGTCCAAAATCCTGATTAGCTACCATTATTACCCGTGATATTTGAGAAATAAAAATGAAAGCAATGATAGTAAATGCCTTTGGCGGTCCAGATGTATTTGAAGAAGCCGATGTAGTAAAGCCAACAATTAAGGCTGGGCATGTACTGGTAAAGGTTGCAGCAACCAGCGTTAACACCGTCGATACGATGATCCGAGAAATGGGCACGGAACTGCCCTTCTCTCCACCTCTTCCCGCCATCTTAGGCATGGATTTCGCTGGTACGATTGAAGAGGTTGGTGAAGGTGTCAGTGACTATAAGGTTGGCGATGAAGTCTATGGTTGTGCCGGTGGTTTAGCAGATTTGCCGGGCACCCTGGCCGAATATATGATTGCGGATGCCAACCTGATCGCATTAAAGCCCACAAATATAACCATGCGAGAAGCAGCTGCTTTACCACTGGTTGGTATTACCGCGTATGAAGGGCTAAAACGTGCCGGTATTAAATCGGGTCAGAAAGTCCTTGTTCATGGTGGTTCGGGAGGCGTTGGGCATATTGCCTTGCAATTAGCCCATCACTTTGGCACCGAGGTCTTTTCAACAGGCGCCGGAGAGCCTCAAATGGCTCTAATCAAAAAGCTCGGAGGAACACCAATCAACTACAAAAAAGAATCGGTCGAGGAGTACGTCAAAGATCATACAGATGACAAAGGCTTTGATATCGTATTCGATTCTGTGGGTGGCGTTAACATGGCAAAATCATTCGAAGCAGCCACACTCAATGGGCAGGTGATCTCAACTGTCGCCATGGTTGAGCTTGACTTAACAACGGCCCACCTTAAAGGCCTTTCTTTGCATGTCGTATTTATGCTGATCCCCATGATTCATAATCAAGGGCGCAAAGCCCATGGGACCATTTTAAAAGCCCTAAAATCTATTGTAGAAAAGGGTGACGTCAAACCCGTACTCGACGAATCATCATTTGACTTTAAAGAGATTGGCAAAGCTCACGCAAGGCTGAGTAGCGGTAAAGCTATGGGCAAAGTTGTGGTTACTATTGACTGACTCTTGAAAATCCAAAAGCTATGGCCCACTTGTTGGGCCTAAACAAGCCATTTAACATCGAACGAACCTAACTACGATCCTAGCGGAGCAATTGCGAGCAAACAAGTTTTACTCTTCAGGCTTATAACCCGGATTATATACCGAATATACCCTAACATACGAAAACTTGTTGCTTGGACTAACATCATAAAAAGCACACATCATAAGTCTAAATTTTGAGCCAGCATTATAAGTTCTGCCATCCCACTCAAGGTCCTCTTTACAGAGGAAATCTATCGGCGCTTCAGAAGCTACAGTTTTTTCATCCGCCAAAAAGTGAGTATGACTTTGAATCACCTCCTGCATTTTTTCAGCAACGCCCTCCCAGAAGGCCAGAATTTGATCGCACCCAATATTTTTACGAGCTTGAGGAACATACTCAAAAGTTGCACTCTTTTCGTAATACTTACTAAAGAAATCATCCAAGCTGATTCCTCCAGTGAAAGTAGAGTTAAAATCACGAATATACTGCCGATATCTTTCCTCAGTAAACATTTAAATAACCCTTACACTCTCAAACCAAAGGGGGAAAGTTAAAATTGCTTACAATAAAAATTTCAACGGCCATATTACGAACTAAAAAGCTTTCACCAATATTTACCATAACCGTATCAAGTTAAATTGTAGTGGCCAGGTGCAATAACGCCATTTGGATCGAAAACCTTCTTAATATCCCTTGTGACCTGCCAAAAAATATCATCAGGATCAACTACAAGATCCATAAAATCAACAAACAGACGGTTAGGATGGAAGCCGGCCTTAATGAATTCTTCATTAAGCTCCTTTGCCAAGGATCGCGATTCCTCTCGCGCTACTTTATCGGTACGTATAAAGTGCGTTGATATACTGAAATGAGTTGTCTTGTCATCAACAAGGCCAAATGCATAACTTGCTTGAGCCTTACTGTAATGTGTATTTACTTTGCGAACAATTGAGTTTGCCTGCTGAACATATTCAACATTCATGGGCACTGTTGGAAGAATGAAATGCATACCAATGTCAGTGTGATCCGGATTCTCCCATCCTTCAGGAAGTTCCGTTTGAGCCGGCCAATAAATGCTCATGATAGGTCGATCACTTGGCTCACCCAATGCCATACGATAAAAGCCTGCATTACAATGAATAAAAGAGTTCATTTTTTTCCAGCCGACAAGCTTGGAGGTATACAACCCTAAGTTAATCAACCTATCCGTTACATAAAAAGTAATACCCCAAGGACTCAATCTCTTCAATTCTTTTTTTGCTGCTTTTATCTGGTATTTGGTACCACTGATATTTGAAAATATTACACCTGCACCAAATGAGTATCGATTCAGAAATACCATCAAGCTCTCGCGATCTATATCAACACCCTGCCCTTTAAGATCTTGATACATTACAGGAGCCAGACCATTTTTAACCCGGACATTTTCATAGTAATGAGTAATAGAATTAACCAATCCAAGTTGTTTAATTCCTTTGAGGGCATTGATTGCATCACCCAGGTAACTTTCATCCTTTAAAACCGTCAAAAACATGCACTTTTTTTCAGGCCTTCTCCTCAACTCTATTGTTGCACGAGTTACAACTCCAAAATTTGATTGCAAAAAAACCCGAAGATATGATGGCCCTATTCCTTCCGGAAAGGTATTAGTTGCTTTACAATTTGCATAATGCCCAAATCCCGTCTTAAATATTCTCCCATCCCCTAGAACAACCTCCAGATTAAGAAGTTGCTTATATCGCTCCATATTGTACCCCACCCCTTTGTCTAGAGCGTTGCCTACTATACTTGTATCCTTTGCAGAGCCTGTTGTGTCTGAAAAATACTTTGAGCCAGTCTCGTTGAGGTAATTAAAAAGTTGAAACTGTGTCACTCCCGGCTCAATAACTGCATAGCCAAACTCTTCATTTACTTCGATAATCTTATTCATTCGATGAAGATCAACAAGTATTAGATCACCCTGCGTTGATAATTTTGAACCAAAACCCCAGGACTTTCCGGTACTAAAAGGCTGTATACAAACTTTAAATTTATTTGCATTTAAGACTATCTGTCGAACTTCCTCAGCAGACTCAGGATATAAGATTAAAGGAACATCTACGTTATATGATGTAACATTTTCAATATGCTGTGCTATTTCATCCTGCTCAGATACAACTTGATCAGCCCTAAAAGTTTTTTTTATCTCCAGCAAAAAATCTCTAATCATAACCACTCCACACAGCCCTATACTGGTACAAAATCGCGACATCCTAGTGCTTTACTGGAGATCTACTATTACTCTAAAAGCAAAAGAGCAAACAAATAGACCTAAACCAAATAGCGAAAAGACAAACAAACCTTAGAGTTCATTTAGGTGACAAAAATAGAAGTTAAGCGACAAATCAATATATAAGTCACTTCTACACATATTAGAGTGTAACCCTTCGTGTTGAAGATATTTATAAAGACAATAGTGAGATAGAGTATGTATATAAAGGCGCCCACCTCCTCAGACACCCCCTTGTGGGATCGCCTGATGGGCAACTACACCTTTGCTTGTCTGAAGGTTGCCGCTCAACTTGATATTTACGGTCTGATAGACAAGGGCTACAACACTAGCGACAAGATCTCTCAGGCACTGCAACTTAGTAGCAAGGGTGTTGAGCAATATCTTTTGATTCTTAATCACCTGGGTTATATCAAAATGGAACTGGCCCAATATGAGAACACTGAGCTGGCAAAAAATTATTTAGATAAGAACAGTTTATATTATTGGGGGGAAGTCCTACTGGACCCCTTTGCTATTTACGATATCAATCATTTGGACAAGAAAATTATAACCAGCCTTAAACGGGAATATGAATTGGAGTGTAAGGGGCGTTCAGTAACCGATATGTGGCAAAACGATGAAATGGATAATGAATCGGCAGCCGCTTTTACTCATCTAATGCACTCTCAGGGTTTCGCCTCTGCAGTTAAAGCCGCTTCAGACGGTATTTTCAAACAGGTTGATACCTTACTTGATGCTGGTGCCGGCTCAGGAACTATCGCCCTGGCCTTCTGTGCAACATATCCAAATCGCACTGCTGTACTCTTTGATCTTGCCCCAGTCTGTGAAACTGCCATGGAGTATGTACAAAAATTTAACAAAACACGGCAAATAACCATTGCAAAGGGGGACCTATTCAGCGCTGAGTGGCCCACGGGCTTTGACGGCCTCTGCTTTAGCAATGTACTACACGACTGGCAAGAAGCTATCTGTGAATCCTTACTGAGTAAGGCCTTCTCTCTACTGCCCAAAGAGGGTTTTATCTTTATTCATGACATGCTCCTAGATGAAAGCCAGCTTACACCGAGCTTATTTAGCTTCCATCTTTTTATGAATCATGGTTCACGGTTATATTCTAAAAAGGAGCTATACCAAATACTCACTAAAGCCGGCTTTAAAAATCCGCAAAGCCACAAAACACTCGGCTATTTCTCAGTCATTTCAGCACAAAAGCCCTTGCTGATGCATTCATAACCATGGCCATCCATCGGGCAAGTCAATAAAGAAATGAAAGCACGGAGCTCTCCATGACCATCGGACACTTAGATTGGAGCCAGCTGTTACACCATGCTAGATCAATTTCTGAGCGGGGGGGGCTCAGTGTGCCCCCAAACGCCAACCGGATTGAAGACCTACCTATCAGTGGGCCGAAAGAAATTTTAAAAATCACCAAAGCCTTGGCAAAAACAGAGGGCGCTATATTAATGTCCAGCGGTGGTACCACAGGAAACCCCAAGCTGGCCTATACGCCCTTCCATCAGGCAACACAGAGACTTCTACAACAGTGGAAACCACTTGGGCCTGGCGATGTACTCCTCAACCTTTTCAACCCCGGCCGCCTATGGGGTGCCCACTACTTTATTCAAACTCTCGCCGAAAAAAGCAGAGCTATCACCGCACCTGTAGGGCCCTTTACTCCCACTGAAACAGACGCTTGGCTGGAGACATTTCGCAAGATAGAGATTAATGCCCTTGCTGGAGCTCCCACAGGATTAGCAGACTTCGCCCGGGGCATCCTGGATGGCAATTGCAAACTGAACATCAAAACAATTATTTGGATGGCGGAACCCTGGACCGAGAAAAAGTTTAATACGGTGCGTATGGCCTTTCCAAATGCCGGCTTCTGGTGTGACTACGGTTCGGTAGAGACCAACAGCATCGCTGTTAACGGGCCCGAGTGTGATCGGGATACTTACCACCTTTTAGCGGATCAATTGATTGAACCCGACGATCACGGGGCCCTACTCACACGTATTGGCGATGGCTGGACAGTACCAGTTATACGCTATCGCTTAGGGGATTTGATTCGGCAAGCCACTTGCCCATGTGGTCAGCCAAATGCATTGCTGATTGAGGGGCGCGCGGACGATGATGTGAGTCTTTGTAGTGCGATTCTTAGCGTTAGGAACATACTTACTATCGCTAGAGAAGAGGATGGTGTTGAGGAGGCGCAGCTAATTCTAACAAAAAGCGGGGAAACACGTAAATCTGCCAGCGAACTTACTTTAGCTTATACCGGTATTACAGAATCCGACATAGTTCGAAAACGAATTCTAGCTGAGATTCATAACTTGGCATCTGTAGTCCAGCAATACCCTGGAGCCTTTAACACAAAACGGGTTGAAAGGCTGATGAGGGTCAAAAGAACTAACAAGGTGCCGCCTATTATTCAGGCAGACGATATCAATTTGTAGATTTCAGTCAAGCACTAAAGATACAGCAAAGGAAACATAGAAATGAAGTCCATAGCTAATTTGTCAGTGCTATTCTCAACTCTACTGTTACGCCCCATACGTGCTGTATGTTCTCAAATGATTGCTAACTTTATAGAAAGCTCTAAATGCTTCCCATTTGATGAGATAATAACCATTGAAAGAATTATAAAACATGGTTTTAAGAAAGATAAATATTGCTTTGTAAAGGATGACATCTGTATAAGCTATTATCATGGACCTCCTTTAATAGATCAAAATTTACAATACTCTGTTACATTTGAAGCAGATGGCAGTGAAAGTACTGCCAGCTTGAATTTGAATAAGAGTTCTTTAACAAGGATATATTCTGGAACGGTGATATTATTACACGGATTTCGGGTTTCCAAAGAATTCATGTTGAACTCGGCAATATATTTTCGTTTCTTAGGTTATCATGTTGTTGTTCCAGATCTCCTCGGCCATGGTGAATCAGGTGGGATTAAGAAATACGGAGTTTATGATAGCAAACTCATCAACCCTTTTATTAACAACCTCATTGAAGCAGATATTATTAAGAAGGATAATTTTTATATTGTTGGGAACTCAATGGGGGCCTTAACCGCTACATATATCTCAAATTTGAGAACGGATATCAGTGGAGTTATTTTATTAGCCCCAATGCCCCAATTTGATCAAGCCTTATATAATCATTCTAAAGTCACGCATCCAATACTTAGCAAAATCATTCCGGAACAAGATATTCGCAAAGGCGCCAGTTTAGTCTTAAAAAAAATAATATTAACCTGGAGGATACAAATATAATCCCCCTTATCCAATCATCTAAAATTCCAATACTTTTAATATCCTCAGATACCGATCGAATTGCTCCTTACTCCGACTACAAAGGCTTAAGCCAAGATAATATTGACCTAGTCAAGATTCACAATAGAAACCATCAGAGTATGACTACAATTGGAGATGACGAACATATCTCGATTATTAGATGGCTCAATAAAACTGAAAAGGAATAATACTAAATTTACGCACCCTATTAATACCCGAATAAATAAATCATCTTACCAATCAATATAACAGTGACTTCCCTGGGACCTTAGCGATATTAGCTCTTAGTGCACCATAGATTTCAAAAATTATACCGCTATATAAATATGGCAATACAGGCATAGACTGGTGCTGGCGATTCAGCCTATTCAGGCCCCGGTGAATGATACAAGTTCATGAACGCTGTAAGCCTGGAAACAAAAACCCTTGATCACTATCGAACTTGTAGTCTGGATGCTCCCAGGCGATCATCTTACCCGGATTAAGTAGCCCCTTGGGGTCTGTCTGCCTTTTAAATGCAAGCAGCACCGGGTCAATTTGCTTCATCCCCCCTTCTTCCAGAGTGAATCGGTGCGGATTGAAAATCGTACACCCGAGCGCTTCATGCCGTTTGATAATTTCATCAAGCCGGGTTTTATCCGTGAAGCGAACAATGGGTAGACCAATGGGAACTAGGCCTCCGTTGTAGCGGATAAACTCCAGATGGCCAGGCAACTCTTCAGCGAATATGCTCTGCAACTTGCCGACAGTCTCAAGTGGGTTCACATCAGGATAACGGACCTGAAGATAGGTAATCGACGGATCAACACTTAAGCCACGCAAGGTTGTGTGGTTCCAGGTGAGCTCATAAGCCGGCGGTAAATGCGTGATATCTTCAGCGGTTGCCCTATCGGAGCGGTACAACATCTCAGCACCCGGCGATCGGCTCAGGAGCCCATCCAATGCCCCTATGGCAAACGCTGCCACCATGAGCACAACAACGGACTGCTCCTTGCGGATAAATTTTTTGTGCCGTGAGAAATAGTCATGGGGCAACGGCGCTTCAATCGTAGCGATATCTTTTGTCAAAAGGCCATCCATGTTGGCAAGCTCTTCAGAAAAACGGATCGCATTTATAAAATCATCAAACCCGACGAGCACATCGATCCAGTCATAAGCTTCTGTCAGCGGTACTTCGATCTCGGTGATGATGCCTGTCGTACCGTAAGCGTGTATAGCCTTTTGTACATCGCTTCCTGTCAGCTCCAGAACCTGCGGCTCCGCCTCCATGGTTACCATCCGCAAACGGATGACGTTACCCAGATCCCTGAGCCCCCCCCAATTCACCGAGCCGACCCCCGCAGCCCCCCCTGCAAGGAATCCTCCGATGGTCGCGATACGGTAGGTGGAGGGATGTATGCGGAGCGCATGACCGGTCCGGGATATCGTCTGCGCATCGATATCCGCCATAACGGCTCCAGGCTCGGTAACAACAACGCTTGGTTTAATATCCTTGACAGCATCCATTTCCGACAAATCCAGGACAACGCCACCGGAAAGTGGCATGGCCTGACCATAATTGCCGGTCCCCGCCCCCCGAGCTGTCACCGGAATGTCCGCGGCGTAGCACACTTTTAGAACGCGAATAACCTCGTCAACATTTTTCGGGCTGACAAGCAGATCACCGGTCACACCATCAAGTTGCTCCTTGAGGATCGGGGAATACCAAAAGAAATCCCGGCTCTTTTTTCTCACTATCCGTGGATCATCCTCGACCTTGATACCGTCGAGATTCGCTTTCAAAGCGGAGATGTGAGTCATGGGCGTTGCGCTCCCATGTGCATGTGATGATCCAGTTCGCGGAAATCCGGCAGGTCCTTGTCAATGCTGCACCCTGCGCGCAGCACATGTCGTGGACCATTTGGGCGTGAAAGGAGTTCATTCCAATTGCGCGCACGAAAGAGAATCAGATCTGCCGACTCACCGGCCCCAATCCAGCCGGCAGAAATCCCCATTATATCTGCCGGCGTGGTCGTTATTGACCGAACCCAGTCTCCAACCGGATGGTCCAGATGCAGAGTGCGAGTTGCCTGAGCGTAGACTTCAATCAGATCGAGGTCACCGTAGGCGCAAAAAGGGTCCCGTGTATTATCCGAAGCAACAACAACATCTATTCCACGGGAACGCATTTCATGCAACAGCGTGACACCCCGGCGGCGCGGAGTCCGGCCCATTACCCGGTCCTGAAGATAAAGATTGCTCACCGGCAGAGTCACGACCGCGATCCCCGCCTTAGCCACTAAGTCCAGTGTACGGTCCACCTCGTCATCAGGCTGTACCGATAAAGTACAGCAGTGCCCGCACACAATTTTCCCCTGAAAGCCCAGGCGCAGAGCTGTTTCCGCGATGTGGCGCAAGGTCATCCCGGATGGGTCGAGCGTCTCATCGACATGAAAGTCGAGGTCCAACGCATGCTCCATAGCCGCGCGAAACATCGCTTCAAGATACCGATCTAGATCGGGCACCATGTAGGTCGCTGCTCCCAAGATGCCCCCGGCAGCCTGCACCCTAGACGCAATGCGTCCCAAATATTGATCGTCTGCGGCAAGGCGATGGATGCCGAACAAACACACGCCCTGAAGTTCGACTCGGCCCGCCCATTCGGTGCGAATCTCGCAAAAGAGCGGCCAGGTGATCTCATCTTGCAGCGGCGAACTATCCAGGTGCGTCCGGATGACGGCCGTGCCATGGGTATAGGCACAACGCAGCCCAAATTCCATACGCACCCGAACATCCTCTGCTGACCAATTTTTACTCCGATCCCTGTCAACCGCCTGCATCGCCCCCATGAAAGTGCCGTCGGGATTGGATGCACGCGGCCAGATATGCCCTTTATCCAGATGAGTATGCAGATCGACAAGAGCCGGTAGGACCAAGCCGTTATCCAGGTCGAGCCCGCCTGACGCCTCTGGCAAATTGGCCGCCGGAGCAACCTGTATCAGCGTTCCGTTACGAAAGACCAAATCGCAGGAAACAAGATCCGATGGCTCAGAATTGCCAGGGTCACGCAAGACACAGGCAGGGATCGTTGCATTTCTTATGGTGCCAGTGCCTTTGAAACTGGAGCCCCAACTTGCCTGCATCTACACCTCCCGTTCCAATGCGCCCGCACACAATTTGCGCATAGCTGGTAAGAAAAGAGATTGAAAGGCAGAGATACCAAAATGCCCACGATGGATATCAAAATGCCTGCAACAACCCAGTAGGGAATGTTCTGCTGATACTCTGCTCCAGTACAAATATGGCAAGACCAAGTCCGGAATAGGATATGCCACAATGAACACGACTGCATCGATCAAATACTGGCCGCCAGCGATCTGCTATCGGCCCAGGAGATACAGTAAGGACATGCTTGATTGTCTTGCAGGCTAAGTCACCGGCCGATTTGCCTCACCAGCAGCTTGCACCCGTAGTTAAAACCGGCGCTATTTGCGTGATGTTGCACATCTTTGATTGTAGCCGGCTCTCTGCTTCTGCGATTTGGATATCTGGCTAGTTTGAGCTACTTTTTCTTCTCTGGGCCTTAACACCTGTCACTGCCCTAGCTGCTGTGTCCTTTCACTATTCAAATGAAACTAATTAGGTTCCCCTACCGGCAGTCTGGAGCGACTTCTCCCTAAAGATCGGTGGAAGCTTCAGATAGGTTAGCGCCCGCCAGAACCACTCTAAAGGCCCCATACGGAAAACTTTCAGCCACAAATCAGAATAAGCGAGCTGAAAAAGGACAAGACCAATACAAACACCAACAACTTCTACTCTTGTCAGCGCACCATATAGCCCCATTCCAAAGCCATAAAATATAAACACACCAATCAATGACTGAGCGAGGTAATTGGTAAATGCCATTCGGCCAACCTGTTGTATTTTATTCTTAATCCACAGATGTGTATTACTCTGATACCAGAGACAGGCCAAGCCAACATAGCCAATACTGGTGAAGGTAGCCCCTACCAGATTAAATGCATCGCCATATAAGAAGTAGTGATTAATCTCCCAATGATTGCTGTAGTTCCAAACTAAACCCAATACAGTAAGGATCAAACCAATGGGTGTTGCGACAACAGCCATCTTTTTATAGGTCTCAGGGCTTGCCTCACCACGTAAGATACCAACTTTATAGAGTCCCATACCTATTAGTATCATCGCGGCGATTTTCAAAATAAACGACAAACTGAAAAATAGCGTCACGATATTCGCCTCCATATCTGCATCGCTATCTTCAGCTGCGAATCGGTGATTGACCAACTCCCAGAAACCACCTGTATAGGCCGCAACTTCCCTTTGAATTTGTGCTGTATCAGGTGCGAAGATATCTGAGACTATATATTTAGCTTCCCCACTGAGCCCGGATAACACAACACCGGTATAGTTTGAAACCAGTACAGCGCCTATTAAACTCAAAGTTCCCAGCGTAATGAGCCAACTTCCACGCAGTCCACGGAATATATAAAGCACCATAGCAACAAGCGCATATACTGTCAGTATGTCGCCCTCCCAGATATAGATCGCATGGAGCAAGCCTATAACCAGTAGCCAAAAGTTGCGGCTGTAATGAATCTTAGCGGCAGATTTTTGCTGGTTTAATCGCTTCTCCGCAAGAAGGATAATACCCGCTCCAAAAAGCATGGCAAAAAGTCCCATAAATTTTTGATCGGCAAATATATGTAAGAAAATAAAAATCAGATCATTAAGTGGTCCATCTGCCAGATATGCTTTAGGGTTCAAATAGGCAGCCATGGGCATGGAAAAACTAACCATATTCATAAAAGGAATGCCCAATATGGCAATTCCTCTCAACAAATCTAACTGTGAAATCCGGGCTGGCATGCAAATCCTTTTAAGCAAAAATAGAGCAGGTTAATGCTAGTGTAGGTTTGACACAAGATTGAACCCTTAAAATAATTATTCTTTTATTGACCTAACGTACCAACTTAAAATATTACCCGGTTAACACCCCTTTTTGGGACGACTGGACTAATAGTTTTTTTAGATCGGTTAGAAAAAATATTTGAAATCTGTTGAGCGCGCATCACCATAATACAAAAATTGCCACTTCCGCTGTCCATACAAGACCTTGGATATCACAATCTTATCAATGGCAATTTATATAACGATTAGACTATCACCACAGACTTAAAAATTGTCCGCTTCTATTATTAATGTAAAGGATATTTAATCTCCTTAGCCATCCCCCACATTTTATAGTCTGCCGGCATTTCGGAGAGGTAATTTAGAGTGTTATAGATCAGGCTCTTCTCCATTTGGTCTATTCCCAAAGATTTACTCCACCCCTCAGCTGCCAATCGATAGCTCATTACAATCAGAAGAAACTTCTGCTCATTCGATAGCCCACTGCCATGCCCATTAATTAAGAGGTGCATGGAGACAAGGTCATAATCCAGATCAAACTTAGATTCATTGACCTGGATATTAATTTGGGCTGATCGCCCAGACACTGATGATCCACGAGCAACTATCTGCATCTCGTCTAGAAAAAAAGATACATGGGCGTTATCTTTATCAGAACTATTCACATAGCGCCCTCTTAACGCCAGTTCCCGAATCTGCCTTTTGCTAATTTCACCCCGGAGCCATAAGTTGGTCATTTTTGTAAGGGGACCGTAGGATTCAGCGGCGGGGGTGTTTTCTTCTGCCGCAAGAGGCAATGAAATGAGAAGTACGACAAGACAAATACAGATCCTTGTTACAGCCATTGCTACTACCACTCAAAATCAAGAATTGACCACATAAGCGACACAAGGCGTTATCGCTATTAATGAGTATATTCAATGATTGGTATACGAACATTGCTTTGGGGCGCAACGACACTCATTGACGGCTTTATCGGTCGGGGGTTTAAATTCCAGATTAATTTGAGCTCTATCGGCTCGCCTTCTCTCTTTGTGTCTCTGCAATGACTCTTTCGTTGATGCATGAAATCCTCCAGAGAGAAAATACCCCATGAAAATGTCAACCTTCTCATCCAGGCTAAAACTACTCTTCCCCAGACCTATCCGGGAGTTAACTTTCGACAAACTGTAAGTTAATAAAATATCTTGACCATCACGATCGAACAGGTTAAATAGGCCTATCGCCCAATCGGTTTCCAATACATGTGAGAGCGTGTAAAACTTATCCACAAATTCTAAATAGATTAAGGAAAAGTCTTCACCTCCTTGAAGAAATCTACTTACGTAAGTGGACTCCTCCTCTCGTAAAAAATCCAACGCCGCCTGGATTGTTATTTCCTGAATATCATTGGCAAGGATATAGCCAGTGAGTCTATTGACTTCAACCACCGTCATGCCAAGTTCATAAAGTTTAGCCTGGTGTTCAGGCAGTCCTCGCCAAGAGGATAACGGCATTAGCAACCGGTATGCGGTCATCCACTCAGGATGTTCTTTTAAATTCACCTCATACCAAGTCGGGCTCTTTTTTTCTAGGCCGTGCTTTTGGAGGAAAGACAAGTCTTCACCGTCATAACTCGCTTGGCGAACTGCTTTCATTCGCAGCCAAGCTGTCAAATTCCGTTCCCTATTCAGTATCCAGTCGCTATCAATTTTCTTATTGAGATCATTCGCCGTCGCATGCAATATCTGTAAGGCATCTTGATTAGAGCTAGCGACAGCCGAAGTAGTAAAGATGATACTCATTAAAGAAATCAACAATAAGGCGGCATTTGGAAGGAATGGCATTGGGGAACCTTAGGTCGCTTTCGATAGCTATATGTGACTTGGCCCATTATTCAGAGGGGCACAGCTTAATTATCGCTTGGAAGCCTGCCTCGAAGAGAAAATGGATGTCGGAATTCCCACCATAGGGCTCATGGGAAATTGCTGAGCCTCGTTTATATTTTCATTGCCTGGAGAAACTTGAGAACACCAGCCAGTCACGCGGTGAAGGCAATCTTTGTCGGGTGGCCGATCTCTGGTGTATGATTTACTAGTAATGAAACACTACTCTTCCACATTTCGCGCCAAACTGATTGCTATGGCGGCCCTGCTCCTGCTGATGTTCCAGGTGCAAACTGTGCTTGCCTGCGAAATGATGGAGAGCCCTGAGCCAGCCGCGGAGTGCTGTTGTGACCACATGGTTACCAGCTCAGACCCCGATGAGGTCGACTGCTGTGAATACGATGCCCAGGTTTCTCTCAAGACCTCCCTGGATGATCACGAAGTCGCCTTAACCGCTGCCTTCCTTGGCCTTGAACTTCCTCAGCTAGCACCACCGCCCACTTACCAGTGGCCGCAAATATTAGCCCCACCGCTGCTCAAGGCGGTTACACCCTTCCAACTAGCCTCCACCTTCCTCGGCAATCGAACCTGGTTAGCCACTCTACGCCTGCGTATTTGATCACTCCCTCTCTCTGATTTGCGAAATTTCCCGCAGCATCATTCAACTTTTGTCATTGCTGCTGTTGGGCTTCAGAAAGATTGTTCTAGGAGTGAACCCTTTGATTTCCCTACAAGCCGTTGCTGCCCGTAGCAGCAAAGAAATGGGCAGTGCCTTTGATAGCCAACTTGGCACCCCACACAGCACCGAGCTCGTTACCCAAATTCTGATCCCCTCTGTCTTTGGAGGTGTGCTATGAGCCGCGCAAAAACGCTGAGCCTGGTTGCTTTCGTTTTTTTACTGGCGGCGGCGGGCGCTGCCTTCTATTGGAAGAAAACAGCTGGATTAGCGGTGACCGACCATATTGAGTTTATTCCTGCCGGCCCCTTTCAGATCGCTGTAACCGTAGATCCACAGCAGCCCCGCGCTGGTAAGAACCAGATTCGTATCGAAGTTAGGGACAGAGAAAACCGTCCAGTCAGCGGTGCCGAAGTTCGCGCAGTAGCGGAAATGCCCGCAATGGGTGCTATGCCAGCTATGCGTGCCCAGGCGGATATCAACGAGACCAGCCCAGGTATTTTTCAAGGGGAGATAGAGCTCGCGATGGTGGGCTCATGGCCCATGGTGGTAGATGTGGCTACCGGCCACGATCGCCACGTGGACCTAGCCTTTGATATGAGTACCAACCGCAAAGGTTTGCGCTTGAAATCTGCACCTGAGGCCTCCGATACCGCTTACTACACCTGTGCCATGCACCCGTCGGTACGAGCTGCACAGCCCGGCACCTGCCCGATTTGCGGTATGGACTTGCAGCCGGTCAGTCATGATGAGCTGCAAAGCGGCAGTATTGTGGTTGAAAGTGGTCGCCGTCAGGCTATCGGTATCAAAACCGGCACGGTTGAAAGACAGCCATTCGCCCTACCCATTCACCTGCACGGTCAGGTGACTTACGACGAAACCCGCCTGCGGGATATCAGCCTGCGCTTCGATGGCTGGATTGGCGACCTGGATGCCGACTTTGAGGGCAAGGAAGTTAAACGCGGTGAAGTGCTGTTTTCTGTGTACAGCCCGGAGCTTCTGGCCGTTCAGGATGAATACCTAAAAGCGCGCCGCCGCGGCGATTCCCTGGAAAAAGCCGCACGCCGGCGCCTACTGCTTTGGGGACTCTCAGAGGAGCAAATCGATTGGCTGGTAGAGCAACAGAAAGCGCAAGACTATGTACCGATATTCGCTCCGGCCAGTGGCGTGATTATTGAGAAGAATATTGTCGCGGGTTCGGCCTTTCAGAAGGGGGACAACCTGCTGCGTATTGCCGATCTGAGCCAGGTCTGGATAGAAGCCCACGCCTATGAGGACCAGCTGCCACTGCTGGAAAAAGGTATGCCGGCCAAGGTGCGTTTAACCAACGTCTACCACGAGGAAATTCCGGCAACCCTCACGCAGATCGACCCGTTTCTCAATCACAGTAACCGCAGTGCGCGGCTGCGCGTAACCCTGCCCAATACCGATGGCGAGCTTCGCCCCGGGCTGTTCGCGGACATTATGTTAAGTGCCAAACTGGGTAATCTGCTAGTGGTTCCCAGGGATTCTGTGCTGATCTCCGGCAAGAAGCGTATCGTTTTCCGTGATCTGGGCCAGGGCCGCCTGGAGCCGGTGCAGGTACGCACCGGTTACGGGGATAGCGATCGCATTGTGATTCGCTCCGGACTGCAGGAAGGCGACAAAATCGTTACCTCTGGCGTGTTCCTGATCGCGGCAGAGAGCCGCCTGAAATCGGGGGTACAGCAGTGGTAAATACCGAACCCAAAGGGCTGATCGCCCGTATTATTGGGGCCTGCGCTGGCAAGCCGGGGATCACGCTGATCCTTGTGGCGATAGCCGCCCTGGCGGGATACCGGGCCCTTATCAGTGTTCCCCTGGATGCTATCCCGGATCTCTCCGATGCCCAGGTGATCGTCATGACAGACTGGCCCGGCCGCAGTCCAGACCTGGTGGAAGACCAAATCACCTATCCGCTTTCCACCGCCATGTTGGGGTTGCCCAAAGTCAAATATGTCCGCGGCCAGAGCTTTTTTGGGCTCAGTTTTGTCTACGCCATTTTTGAAGACGGCACCGATATTTACTGGGCCCGTTCACGGGTACTCGAATATCTCAACCAGGTAGCAGACCAACTCCCAGAGGATGTTCAGCCCACTCTGGGGCCAGACGCCACCGGAGTCGGCTGGGTATTTCAGTATGCATTGGTGGATCGCAGCGGCAAGCAAGATCTGCAAGAACTACGCGCGCTACAGGATTTTAAATTGCGCTATTGGCTTACTTCTGTGGAGGGTGTGGCCGAAGTCGCGTCTATCGGTGGTTATGAGAAGGAATATCAAGTCCAGATCGATCCCCATCGATTACAAATGTTTAATGTTCCACTGGGCAAAGTGGTCGAAGCCATTCGCCGCAGTAACAACGACACCGGCGGGCGGGTACTGGAGATCGCCGGCCACGAGCATATGGTGCGTGGCCGCGGTTATATCCGCGGTGTTGCTGATCTGGAAGAGGTAGTCATTGGGGTAAACGCGGCAAAAATTCCCGTAACCCTGGATCAGGTTGCCGATATTACCTTAGGGCCAGCCATGCAGCGCGGCATTGCCGAGCTGGATGGTGAGGGGCAAACCGTCGGCGGTATTGTGGTAATGCGTTACGGTGAAAACGCCCTAAAGGTGATTGAAAGGGTTAAAGAGCGCATCGAACAGATTCGCGCTGGCTTGCCAGAGGGCGTTGAGCTGGTGGTGACTTATGATCGCTCAAAGCTGATTAACAGTGCGATCGACAACCTTAAAAACACCCTGATTGAAGAGATGTTAGTGGTCGCTGCTGTGATCGCTATTTTCCTGCTGCACGCACGCTCTGCTTTGGTCGCGGTGATCACCCTGCCCATTGCTGTGTTGTTGGCTTTTATTCCACTTTCCCTACAAGGATTGACCGCCAATATTATGTCGTTGGGGGGAATTGCTGTCGCCATTGGGGCCATGGTGGATGCCGCCGTGGTGATGGTGGATAACATCCATAAAAAGCTGGCAACCTCTGGCGATAAGGCATTGTCTACTGCTGAGCGAAGAAGGTTGGTTGTTCGGGCAATGCAGGAAGTGGGGCCGAGTATCTTCTTCTCCCTGATTATTATTACGGTTTCCTTCCTGCCGGTGTTTGCGCTGGAAGCCACCGAGGGCCGTTTGTTCAAACCCCTCGCCTATACCAAAACCTACAGCATGGCCTTTGCCGCACTGCTGGCGATCACCCTGATCCCAGCACTCGCCGTACTGTTGATGCGTGGCAAGATCCGCACCAAGGAAAACCCGGTCACCCGCGCCCTGGTTTTTACACTGCAACCGGTGATCCACTTCTGTGTGCGCCAGCGCAAAATGGTGGCGGCCCTCGCGGTAATCGCTCTGGTTTCCGTGGCCTATCCCATTAGTAAGTTGAGCGGTGAATTTATGCCGCCACTCAATGAGGGCAGCATCCTCTATATGCCCACTGCCCTACCCGGTATGTCTGTGACCGAAGCGGGCAAAGTACTGCAGCAAATGGATGAAGAGCTAAAAACCTTTCCCGAGGTTGAGCACGTGTTCGGTAAAATTGGTCGCTCAAACAGTGCGACTGACTCGGCACCACTCTCCATGGTAGAGACCGTGATTACCCTGAAGCCCAAGGATGCATGGCGGCCCGGCATGACCTGGGATGACCTGCTAGCGGAGATGGATGAGAAACTTCAGTATCCCGGCATGCCTAATATCTGGTGGATGCCCATCCAAACCCGTACCGAAATGCTCGCCACCGGTATTCGCAGCCAGCTGGGTATCAAGGTATTTGGCGATAACCTGGAAGAAATCGAACAAACCGCATTGGCTATTGAGGAAGCCCTGCGCAGCGATCAGCGCACCGCCGATGAAACCCGCAGTGTCTTTGCCGAGCGCCTCACCGGTGGCTACTTTTTGGACTTTGATATCGATCGCGCACGGGCCTCCCGCCACGGTTTAAATGTGCAGGATATCGAAGATGTGATTGCCGCGGCTGCCGGTGGCTTGGCTGCAACCCAGACCGTCGAGGGGCGCGAACGTTACGACGTACTGGTGCGCTATGCCCGCGACTACCGGGATACCCCGGAACAGCTGGAGCAAATCCTGGTTCCCGCTTCCGACGGTTCCCAGGTGCCTCTCAACCAACTGGCTGACATGGACTTCCGCACCGGCCCGCCCATGATTCGCAATGAAGACGGGCAGTTAGTGGGATTAGTATTTGTCGACCTGAAAGGCGATGTGGGTGTTGCAGATTATGTGAGCCGTGCGAAACAGGCGGTCGCCGACCAAGTCAACTTGGTGCCCGGTCAGCGCATCGCCTGGGCTGGCCAGTATCAATATCTGGAGCGGGCCAAGTCCCGCCTGCAATGGCTGGTGCCCTTGACCTTACTAGCAGTTTGTTTCTTGCTTTACCTGCACCGCGGCAGGCTGTCTGACACCCTGTTTGTACTTACCGCTATGCCGATGGCACTGGTCGGGGCCTTCTGGTTGCTGTATCTGCTTGACTACAAACTCAGCGTCGCCGTATGGGTGGGCATGATCGCTATGGCCGGCCTTGCCGCAGAGATGGGGCTATTGATGCTGCACTATTTATCGGCCGCTGGTACCAATAATCCGCAGCAAGACAATACCGCTGCAGTCGCCCAAGCGGCAGCGGGCCGTATACGGCCTATGTTAATGACCAGCCTTACCCTGCTGATTTCATTGATCCCAGTCATGGTTTCCGATGGCACCGGCGCAGATGTCATGAAACGCATTGCCGCACCCATGGTCGGCGGCACCCTCACGACAATGTTATTTGTACTACTGGTCATGCCCGGGGTGTTTTATCAGTGGAAGGCTAATGCAGATAAGGAAAGCTAAAGAAAGTGGGGGTATTGGCTCAACTTGGCCCCTTGCCCCATCGTTTTTCTATTGAGCATTTTCGCTTAGCCGTAAATTACCTATTTGCCAGCTGCCCTACTGTGTAGAGGCTGCGGGCAAATAGGTTTCCTCAGAGTTAACTGTTAAAATGCCAGGCAAGATTTGTATTGCCCAGATTGCAACAGCGCTGTAATGACAAAAGCTAGAATGTGAAAATCACTTTCCTGGCTTGTTGAGTAATACGCGTATTTGACATTCAACGATTCCAGGATTTACCTTGACAGCCCCTTTTTCCGAACTCCCCCTGAAGCCCGCCCTGCTGAAAAACCTGGCGTCTCTCAACTACACATCAATGACCGAGGTCCAGGCCAAGACACTTCCGCTCATACTCAATGGCAAAGATGTGATTGCTCAAGCAAAAACCGGCTCTGGTAAAACAGCAGCCTTCGGTTTGGGCGTGCTGCAGCGGCTCAGTGTTGAGCGATTTCGAGTTCAATCGCTGATTCTGTGCCCCACTCGGGAACTTGCCGACCAGGTTGCACAGGAACTGCGCCGAATGGCCAGGGCAATACACAACATTAAGATTCTGACCCTGTGTGGCGGCATGCCGTTTGGCCCACAGATTGGCTCCCTCGCCCATGGAGCGCACATTATTGTTGGTACACCAGGGCGCATCGAAGAACACCTGCGCAAGGGAACCCTATCCCTAGAGCATGTCGACACACTCGTCTTTGACGAAGCCGACCGGATGCTCGATATGGGCTTTCAGGACGTTATTGATACCATTCTGGCGCAAGTGCCAGCTCGGCGACAGTCGTTACTGTTCAGCGCGACTTACCCGGATCAAATCGAACGGCTCAGTGCACGAGTTATGCAAAAACCGGTGATGGTACGCATTGCGTCCGCGCACAGTGAGGAGGTGATCGAACAACGCTTTTACAAAACTGAGAGTTTCGATGATCGCCTGGAGATGACCCGCCGCATTTTACTCAATGACAGGCCAGTCAATACCCTGATTTTCTGTAACACCAAACGCGAGACCGATGACGTCGCCAGCGACCTAAAACAGGCGGGATTCAACGTGCTCGCTCTGCATGGGGATATGGAGCAGCGCCAGCGTAACGAAACACTGATTCGCTTCGCCAATGGCAGCGCCTCGATTCTGGTGGCCACCGATGTAGCGGCACGGGGTCTGGATATCGACAAGCTGGATGCCGTGATTAATTTTCATATCGCCAAAGATCCGGAAGTACACACCCATCGCATCGGACGGACTGGCCGTGCCGGTGAACGCGGTTGCGCCTACTCCCTGTTTTCGGAGAAGGAAGGTCACAAGCTGCTGCGTATGGATCTTACCCAAGACCCGCTGTCCGATCCCGATACACCACCGCCTGCTGATATCCTAAGCGAGCCTCCATTTCAGGCACCCATGGCCACCTTGCAAATTGATGGCGGCAAAAAACAAAAAGTCCGCCCCGGCGATATTCTGGGTGCATTAACCGGCGGCGATCGCCCCATCAACGGTAAAGATGTAGGCAAGATCAACGTACTGGATCAAACCGCTTATATTGCGATTAAACGAAATGTGGCATCTCACGCACTGAAAAAGATCGAAAATGGGAAACTGAAAGGGCGTAAATTCCGGGTGCGACGTATACGAGGCTAAGCTTTAAGGGCCAATGAGTTGGGTCCGTATGGACCTAACTCCCTGAGCTGGGTATTAGCTTTAAGGTGTGGCGTTAGGTTAGAAAGCCTATAAATACTTATAGTCCTAGCCTTTTTGGAGCTATATCCATGTCCAAAATACTGATCCCCCTTGCAGATGGCGTTGAAGATATCGAGGCCATTGCTATCTACGACATTTTAAGTCGGACGGATGCGAAGCTAACACTAGCTTCTATTATGCCGAGTAATCGCATCACTACCCTACGAAATCTTGTTATCGAAGCGCCTTATCGTATAGAGGAGTGTTTAAATACCACTTGGAATTTAATAGCTCTGCCAGGAGGTAAGGAAGGTGCCGAGTGTATGCATAACTCGGAACCTCTAATGGAGCTTATCCGCGCACAAATCGAATCCAGCCGTTGGTTAGGGGCAATTTGTACCGCCCCAGTAATCGTACTTGGCCGACATCAGTTAATTACCAATTTTAAAGCAACTTGCTACAAAGCTTTTCGTAGTGAGCTTAGTCAATATGTAAGGGAAGTCAGCGATCAGCGAGTGGTTGTTGACCGGAACTTAGTGACCAGCCAATCACCGGGAACCGCGATAGAGTTCGCACTTGGGCTCGTAACCTGCTTGTTTGGGGAAGAGCGAACACACTCTATTGCTCACACGATGAATGTCTTATTACCAGGTAAGTAATCTAACATTATCCTGACATTCAGTTTTTCAATCGAATTCCACGCTGCCGAGCTACTCGGACTCCGCTGAAACTAACAAATCAAAATCTGACTTTAGCAAACGCCTCTCTAGAAAACTCAAAAACAAATCTATTTTTTTGGAGCTATTACGCCTAACTTTATACAGAGCGCCAACTACTTGAACCTCTTGCTTTAAATCAGGAAATATCTCTATTAGTTGACCGCATTTGATGGCTGGCTGACAGAAATAAGAAGGCAATATAGCAATACCATTGCCATTTATTGCCGCAGCACGGATATGAGTGGTCTTGTTAGAAACAAGATTACCCTTAAACTGATAGAACTTGCCATTGAATAGCCACCCATCTTTCAAACCATTGAGCCTGGCCAACAAAATATTATGTTTTCCGAGTTCTTCGATTGAGTCTGGATGCCCCTTCTTTTTTAAATATTCAGGCGATGCCACAAAAATGGGATGAATATGAAAAAGTGGCAATGCATAAAACTGGCTATCTGGTATTGCCGACCAAACACGGATGGCAATATCGATATCATCCTCAACCATATCCAAATGGTGAGGCGTAAAGATCAGTTCGAGATTAAAGTCTGGAAAGGCTTCTTGAAAGTCAATACATATCTGGCTAAAGACATTTTCGCCCAATGTTTCAGGGAAGGTTAAGCGCAATTTGCCCCGGTCCAAGGCCCCAATTTCAGCAACCCGATCTTCCAGGTCAGTAAAGGCATTGATTATCTGCTGCCCTTGCTGGTAAACAAGCCTGCCTGCATCGGTTACCGAGACCGATCTGGTTGTTCGGATCAATAGTACCTGGCCCAGCACCTGCTCCAATTGAGCCAATGTCTTGCTCACAGTTGGCGCTGACAAGCCCAAATGGCTAGCGGCTTTGCTTAGAGAGCCATGATCCACTACCGCACAAAAGACACTGATTAAGTGGTACTTATCATATTCCCGCCGCACCGACTATTTCCTTAAAGCTAATTATGACTTTCCGCTGATGATCTTTATTAAGATCGGCCAAATAGTAAACTTTAAACCCATACTAATCCACTCTGGAAATTAACCCATGAATCACTTAACTTGTCACTGTGGGGCTATTCATTACAAACTTTTCAACAGCTCAGTTTCCCCTAAGGTAGCTGGGGCAATAAGTTTTGTTGAGACTTCCAATCCAGCTCTCATTGAAGATGCCTCAAAACAGCTTAATACCTATTCTTTTAAATCTGGACCAGTAAAAGAATATGGATTTTGTAGTCGGTGTGGTGCGGGTATATATCAAACAGATCGCCGTGGACAAACCCATCTCGTAATACATAGCCAGCAAAATTATCAAGCCGACTATAGTGGAATTCTGAGCTTTGGCTTTTAATTAGCCTTGTCAATCCTTCAGTCAGAAAATTAACTTAGCCAGTCACTCTCTAAGATTCGCTGTTGCATAAAAGTGTGCATGTGGTTAAACCTCATCGAATGGTTGATCTCCCAGCTCCTCAAGAATGTGATTGATAAAGCTAGTAATACGTGATGAAAGTGCCGTGTTACGGTAGTAAACCGCATTAATAGATTGTTTCATGTCTAAGGTTTCACTAGAGAATAGCTGCACCAATCGCCCAGCTTGGCGATCTCTCTTGGTCATAAAGTCTGATAAACATACGATTCCTGCGTCTGATAGTGCTAGTTGCCGTAAAGTCTCGCCACTAGATGAAGTAATCGTTGGCTTAATGTGCAGCATGTCCCCACTCTGCTCATACAGCGGCCATTTGTTGAGTGATTCGGGCTTTGTAAAGCCAAGCAAGGTGTGTTGGGCGAGTTGCTCCACATCCTCCGGGGTACCATGTTGTTGCAAGTAGCCAGGACTGGCTAGAATTCGAACTCTGCTAGAACCTATTGGCCGGGCATATAAGGTTGAGTCTTGGAGCTTACCGATACGAATAGCCACATCAGTGCGCTTCTCTATCAAATCGGTTATCCCCTCATTACTGTTTAGCTCAAGCTCTATCTGAGGGTATTTAGTTCGGAAGCTATTTACCATAGGTGCTATTACATGCAGCATAAATGGTGTGGCGGCGTCTATACGCAGAAGACCAGAGGGGTGCTTTTTGCGGGCCGCCATCTGCTCCTCGGCCTCTTCCACTGAGATGAGAATATCCCGTGCATATTTGAGGAAAGCTTGCCCCTCCTCTGTTAATTCCAGACGCCTGGTAGTGCGCTGTAGTAATGTAGTTTGCAGTTTATTCTCCAAACGGGCTAATGCACGGCTAACCCCGGAGACAGTCTGCTCTAACCGTTCGGCAGCCGAAGTGATCGAAGCAGTATCTACCACAGTGATAAATACCTGGAGCTCTTGGAGGGTAACCTGCATTATTGACCTTAAATCAATAGTATATTGCCTATATACGACTTTTTCATCAAAAGCTATTACCCCACACTGACTCCATCGACCCACTACCGTCGGCTACTACAAACAGGCCATATCGCCATAGTAATTAGCTGCAGTTTTTATGCTAAGTACATTGGTAGCGGGACGTAACTGGCTAGTCAGGCATTCTTAACCGCCCGACCACATAGTCAAAACCTCTTAAGTTAAGAATTTCATTGATGGGAGAAGCAAGTGAAGCTGAAAAATCTATTGCCCAGTAAGCTCGGATTTGGCACAGCACCTCTTGGCAATATGTTCCGCGAGATTCCGGATGCTGAAGCCTTAGCAACGGTACAGGCGGCCTGGAATAGCGGTATCAGGTATTTTGACAATGCGCCATTCTATGGAGCCGGTCTTGCAGAAATTCGTATGGGTGAGGCGTTGTCTAGCTTCCCACGCGAAGACTATGTTATCAGCACCAAAGTTGGCCGCTTAATTTTGGATGAAGTTGAAGATGTAGCGAACCGAGATATTCAAGATAAGCGTGAGATTTTCAAGCATGGCCGCCCCAATAAGGTTGTTAATGACTACTCATACGATGCAACAATGCGCTCGATAGAAGGCAGCCTCAAGCGGTTAAAGACCGATCGTATTGAAATTGCATGGGTTCACGATGTTGCCCAGGATTTTTATGGTGACGAATGGCTTGGCATTTTTGAAAGCGCGCGGAAAGGTGCTTTCAGGGCTCTCGATAAACTGCGTGATGAAGGCGTAATTCAAGCTTGGGGCCTGGGGGTAAACAGAGTGGAGCCGATTGAAATACTTCTTGATCTTGAAGAACCCCGCCCCGATGGCTTTTTACTCGCTGGCCGCTACAGCTTGCTGGATCACTCTCGAGCTCTCCAGAGAGTAATACCACAGATAATAGAACGCGACCTCGGCATCGTAGCTGGAGGCCCCTATAGCTCCGGGGCGCTAGTCGGAGGACCAAATTTTGAGTACGCGCCAGCATCAGACTCGATACTGCAAAAAGTTTCCAAAATCAAAGCGATTGGCGATAAGTACGGAGTTAGCACTAAGGCTATTGGTTTGCAATTTGTACTGGCCAATCCAGCCATTGCTGCGGTGATACCAGGTGCGAGCAAACCTAGTAGGATCAAAGAAGATGTTGAGGCTATGGAAACTAATATCCCTGATGCTCTATGGCAAGAATTGCGTCAAGAACATCTTGTCGATGACTCCGCTCCACTACCAAATGGAAGGTAAGGGTAAACATCACTAGCTATACAATATTAATCCCGGCCTATAAACATTATTGGTGGGATTATTAGGGAAATTTAACTTAATATTTAGTCGTTCGAACTTGATCTGACAGTAACCGGTTTTTTTAGAAGTTGCTCTGCCAGGTCAAGTTCAGTTTTCCGATCATTTACTATACGCAAGAATTTCTATAGTCAACTGACTGTAAAAATTTTAAACACAACGGATAGAAGAAAAACTTATGTAAGCCTGCAATTTTACATAGCCATTTGATAAAATTAAAAGAAATACAGAAATCCTTATAATTTGAGAATCCCCAAATATAAAAAGTATTTACACTTTCAGAATCTCGCTACTTAATCTAAAAGAAGTTCCAAAACCTACTAGCGATTGGTCCCAGAGCACGTTCTCTATTGCGGATAATACATAAATCAAAACTACTAAATGCCTTGATGCCTTCGACATTGATTGGGACGAGTAAGCTCTTCTTCAGCTCATCCTCTATAAAATGCCTGGGAATTCTCCCCCAACCAAGCCCAGCTAGAGTCAATTCTTTTTTTGTATGGTAATCATTAACAAGCCACCTGCGCCCAACTTCTAGCAAGCTAATATTTCCTTTGTTTCCCGAGTGGCCGGTATCCCTCACAACAATTTGCGGTAACTGTGCAGCTTCCAACTGTGAGACACTTTCCCCTGGGAAGACCCCAGGCGCCACAACATTCACAAGCTCAACCTCCCCTATTTTCTTCCATTCATGTTTACTCTCAACACCGTATAAAGTAGCGAATGCTAGATCGGCTTCATTATTATCGACACGTTCCATAACACCTGATAATAGTTCAGTACTAATACTGAAATCTGTATTGGGAAAAGACAACACTATGGGTTTGATCTGTTTTAATAAAGGAGATAGCTCAACAATACCGCTGATGACCACGGTGAATTTTGGCTCTATTCCCGCTCCAAGCTGGTGTCCCATTACGGAGAGCTGTTCAAGGCTCTGAATAACGCGCTTAGACTGCTTATAAAAAGCCTCCCCCTGCTTTGTAAGACTTGGACGATAGCTATCCCTATGGAATAAGGGAAAGCCAAACTCTTCTTCCAACTTCTTAATTGCATTACTGATTGTCGGCTGGGTTTTGAAAATGGTCTTTGCCGCACCTCGAAAACTGCCCTGTTCAACTACAGCGATAAACATCTTGAGTTGTTCCTGGGTCATAACAAAACCTGATTCAACTGATTAATCATGTTGATACAAATATACCATTATCTATCTATCGTATACATAATTATCCTACGCCCTATCAACACAAGCAGAGTTAAGCGATATGGCTAAGAATCATCTAAATCTGAGTCTTTTTTCATCAGGAAATCTCGGATCAATAGAAACTGACAACCGTGTCATCATGGCTGCGTTGACACGTGCTCGAGTTGGAAGGGATGGCGTACCTACAGACATCAATGCCAAGTATTACGCCCAACGAGCCGGTGCAGCAATGATCATCTCTGAAGCCACAGCGATTTCAGCTCAAGGGCTCGGATGGGTAGATACCCCAGGTATTTTTACGCAAGAACAAATCAAAGGCTGGCAAAAGGTTACCGATGCTGTACATCGCCGTGGCGGGAAGATTTTCATCCAACTTTGGCATATGGGCCGAGAAGTGCACCCCGATCTTATCGGAGGCCAGGCTCCCGTAGCGCCTTCACCAATCGCTGCAGAAGGCGCAGCACATACTTATAACCTTACGCAGTGCCCAGAGCCCTAACTCACAATGAGATTCAAGGCATTATCGCGGATTACAAACAGGCGGCTAAGAATGCTCTCAAAGCCGGTTTTGATGGAGTCGAGCTCCACGCTGCAGGGCCTTACCTGCCGGCTCAATTTCTACATGACAGCAGTAATCAGCGCACCGATGCTTACGGAGGGAGTATAGAAAACAGAGCTCGCTTCACCTTTGAAGTTCTATCGGCACTGTGTGAAGTCTGGGGGGCTGACAGAGTCGGTATCAAGCTATCACCAGAGATTAGCTTGACAGACAGCCGCGCTCAAGAAACCTACTTATATATTGTCAGTCAACTCAGTAGATATAACCTGGCTTACTTACAGATGATGGAGCGGGCATGGGATAGAAATGAGCAACCATCCATTGACCATACCCAGCTGCGTGATGCTTACAAAGGTTGCTACGTTGCCAATGGTATGTATGACTCGGAATCTGCAAACAACGCTATTGCCGATGGCACAGCCGATTACATTTCATTTGGACGCCTCTTTATATCAAATCCTGACCTAGTAGCGCGCCTGGCAAGTAATGGGCCCTATAACGAAGAAGATATGTCTTCATTTTTTTCCGGTGATGCACGGGGATATGTGGACTACCCATCTTTATCCGAGCAAAGCGCTTAAGCATCAATTGATTATTTGTATTTTGGACACAGCTATGGAAAAAATTCTGATTACCGGCGGAACTGGAAACAACGGCAAAGCCATTCTTGAGAATCTCGCCAACACCAATATGCCTGTTAGAGCTATGTTACGTGATATTTCGAAAGCGCCAATAAGGGCTAAGAATATCAGCTACGTAAAGGGGGACTATGAAGATGAACACTCTCTATTAGAGGCTCTGAATGGTATTGAATCAGCCTTTTTGGTTACCGCGTTCGAATTCTCATTCACCAAGAAACATGCCGCTTTTATCCGTGTAGCTGAGCAAGCCGGTGTCAAGCATATAGTGCAACTCTCCGGTTTAGGGGCCGATGCAAGTTCGCCTATAGATATAGCAAGATGGTTAGGAGAGGCAGAAGACTACCTTATTCAATCCACTTTAAACTGGACGATACTACAACCCGCCAGCTTTAACAGCAATTTCTTCGCTTCGGCCGATGAAGTTGCCAACTTAAGTACTATTAGTGCGCCTTTTGGTTCCGAACCGGGCGCAACCGTTGTGACAGTCGATCATCAAGACATTGCCGATGTGGCAACAAAAATCTTAATGGAATCAAATTTACATAAAGGAAAGAAATATATTCTCACTGGTCCGGAAAAATTAACTTATAGCGATATAGCACAGATCTTATCTGAGGAGTTAGACAGAGAAATTAAATACATGCCCATCAGCGATGAAACTGCAAGGCTGGGATTACTCAATTCTGGAATTCCAGAGAGCGATATTGATGCCTTAGCACAACTTTGGCCAGTAACTCGCGAATGGGGCCATACCTTTGAACTTTCGGGCCATACAGAAAAACTCCTGGGTAGAGGGGCAACCTCAATTAGAGCCTTTTTCCGCAGTGAGATACATCGATTTAAGAAAAAAGAAGTCTAGATAAGTAGTTACCCCATTGGAAAGTTAGTGTTTAACAATGAGCACTAACTTTCCAACGATGCCAATAATCTTTGATAAGTAGAAATGAAAGGTATCCTTCAGCATGGCGCTTCATACGGTTGTGTCTTTTTTCAGCATCAGTGGCTGTAGACCTCGGGATAAGAGTTGAGCCGTAGCGGTAATGCCGATAGGACCGGCATCAATAACAATCACATCATGGATGTTTTTCATTACTTGTGGCAGTGCCCCGCTAAGAAACACCCCCACCCATCGCAGGCTGGGCGTCACTGTTCTTAGAGCCCAAGTTACAACCTTTAGACTCCAGATAGGCTTCATCATGAACAAATCGTTCAAAGCCTGATTTCTCCAATAGGAACCCAGTCAATCTCCCCAAGACCAACATTAACTAACATGTAAAGAATTTCTACAACACTGATCTTGCACTATGAACCTTTTTGTTTTCCAAGTTTATTAATAATGAATTTTGCACGCTCTACTGTTTCAACTAGTTTCTTGGGTACAGCATTGTCTTCCCAATCCTGCATAAAGACCACAGACAAACCGCTATTGAGATCACTAAACCCATATTGCCCATAGGAACCAGCTGTGTAGATGACATTGTATTCAGGCAAGTACCAGGCTTGAGACCCATATGCCACAGGAGTACCCAACGCAGTGGCAAGTGCCTTGCCACTTTCAGATTTAGCAAGAAGGTCCTTATCAAGATTTTTTACTGAATCATAGAAGCTCTTTGGAGCCTTGCCCTGAGCAATCCACTGATGAAAAAGTGCATAGTCGCGTAGGGTAGTACTGATACCATAGGAAGGGCTAGCGGTACCATCAACGGTCAAGGCAATGGAGCCAGAACTATTTGCCCCAAAATCATTAAAGAGATCCGAAAGAAGCTTGTTGAATGGGTGCCCTGAAACTTCTTCTGCAAGTATGGCTAATAGATCAGTATTTTTATCATTATATGTATATACTTTGCCCGATTCATTCTGGACTTTAGCATTCTTGATGGCATTGCGATGTCCAGTTGGTTTACCTGGCTTTAAGCCTTGCTCAACCTCAAATAAATAGGCTTCACCTCCTGGCACATGATAATCTGTCGCGGGTAATAAGCCAGAGGTCATATCAAGTACCTCTTGCACCTTGGCTTTTCCAATTTTTGAACCAGCAAAATCAGAGAGATAATCTCCAATCGACAAATTAGGATCTATCTTACCCTTATCAATCAGCTTTGAGATAATGACTCCTGCATAAGTTTTGGAAGCGGATTGCAAAAGCTGAGTTTGATTGTGATCAAGTCCATTATCATAAAACTCCGCGATAATTTTATTATCTTTCATAACCAGAAAACCTTTTGTTTGAGTGGCATTTAGCGACTCAACGAAAGGCCAGCCCTTGTGAATTTCCAGACTTATATTAAAGGGCTCTTTAACAACCTCCAGATTGGATGGTTTATCTGCACCCATTATATGCACCGTGCCAAAGATGCCATAGTCATCCCAGTGCATGGATGTATATCTGTAATATGGCCAAGTTTGCATATTATTTTGATTAATATCAGATAGATCAAACGGCCGATAAAAATCATTGAGCGTAACTTTTTCTTTAGCTAGAGCAGATGGAAAAGAACTAATCGCCAAGATCATTGCTACACACCCATACTTCAAACATATTCCACCATTTCTCATTGGATTTATCGTTGTTGACATAAAAAAAAGAACTCGTTGCTGTTTAGCCTGACACGACCTCAATTAACACATCTTCCAAAATCGTTGCAGAATAAAAATTTAAATTTAGATACAGAAAAATGCACTTAACATGACTTCCAACCAAGTGACCAGGAGTTGCGCGATTCTTGACTTCAGGAGGGCGCTCTCAGATGGATATCATTTCAAAGGTACTAACTTCGGCAGCTCTTCTGTCGAAGTCCTCTTCGCATGTCGCATGTCGCATGTCGCATGCTGTATTTTGACCTAAAGTCATTCACCAGCTGCTTATTAAGTACGCATCTAGATGGGAGGGGCAATCCCGCCATATACGCTTAAAGAGACACTGATCGAGCCAGCATGACTGTGAAGCCCCCACAAATCTCGAGCTAGGCAGGCAATGAGCGCACCACCATCAACCGCTCTTCGGTCATATCCTTGATCGCCCAGCGCACCCCCTCTCGGCCCAGGCCGGAATCCTTCACACCGCCGTAGGGCATATTGTCTACCCGCCAACTGGGCACATCCCCTATTACCACGCCACCCACCTCCAGGGTGTCCCAGGCTTTTTGGGCTCTGTACAAATCACGGGTGAAAATCCCGGCCTGCAAGCCAAATGCGCTGTCATTGACCTTTTTCAGCACCTCATCGAAATCATCAAAAGGTTCCAGTATTGCTACAGGCCCAAAAGCTTCCTGCTGCACTACATTGCAATCACTGGGGACATTCTCTAATAACGTGGGTTCGAGCATGGCGCCATCGCGGTTACCACCGCAGAGAAGCGTACCTCCCTGTTCAACCCCTTCTTTAACCCAGTTATGTAACCTTGTCGCTTCCCCCTCTGAAATCATCGGACCAATAAACGTATGTTCATTTTTAGGATCTCCTTTCTTAAGCTTCTTGGTGCGCTCCAGCAAACGCGCTTTCAGGTCCTCATATAGACTGGAATGCCCATAGATCCTCTGCACACCGATACAGCTCTGGCCCGACTGATAAAAAGCTCCAAAGATCAAGCGTTCTACCGCATCTTCCAGATCGGTATCCCGATCAATCACACAGGCAGCATTGCCACCCAATTCCAGAATAACCTTCTTGCGCCCTGCCCTGGCCTTCAAGTCCCAGCCTACCGCAGGGGAGCCGGTAAAACTGAGCAGCTTAAAGCGATCATCCACAGTAAACAGGTCCGCGCCTTCGCGGTGACAGGGCAGCACCGAGAAGGCCCCCTTGGGCAGATCGGTTTCCGCCAGTACCTCTGCGATAATCAGGGCACCGATCGGGGTTCTACTCGCGGGTTTGAGCACAAAGGGGCAGCCGGCAGCAATGGCTGGAGCCACTTTATGGGCCGCAAGATTCAATGGGAAATTAAACGGTGAAATAAAAGAGCAGGCCCCAACGGGAACCCGTTTAACAAACCCTCGGTAGCCTGCGCTGCGCTTGGAGATTTCCAGATTGATAATCTCCCCATCGATACGCACCGCCTCTTCCGCGGCCACACGGAAAGTATCTATCAGACGGGAGACTTCCCCACGGGAATCGTGGATCGGTTTACCTGCCTCAATACACAGGGCCACGGCCAACTCTTCAAAGCGAGTCTGAAAGCGCTGTACACAGTGATCCAAGACTTGCTGGCGTTTGTAGGGCGGAAACGCAGCCATGGGTTTTTCTGCCAGCAAGGCCCAATCTATCGCGCTATCGATCACCTTGGCATCTGCCATGGCAACCTGTGTTGCCACCTCGCCGGAGTACTTATCGGTTACATCCAGCTCGGTATTGGCATAGATGGCTTCATTGGCCAGGTAGTAGGGGTACGCTTTCTGTAACATCAATGGCTCCTGGTGGTATTCACGGTGAGCATCGACATCGGAACCCGCTCGATCTGTCACGAGGGTATAGGTTACCCAGAGACAGATAGCAACACGGATAGCCTCTATAGGCCTTAGGGGCTGACCCAAATCTAGAAAGGTAGGCGTTGATACAACAGGCGCGGGAAAGCGCCACCACAGTCACTAAGTTGAGTCACTGGGTGGCGCTATTAAAGATGGTTATTGGTTTGGCTATTTCTCCGTCAGCCACATACCTTCGGGTTCGTAGTTAAACGTTTTGTAGGTCTTTTTATTGGTGGATGGGTTGTCTGACTTTTTGTCGATGTCATAGACAGTCCAATTCAGCTCGCTGTGGTTGAACTCAATCACCGCATAACCATAGATATTGCTGACAAAATCCTTGATATGCGGATTGTTAACCTGCACGCCTCCATTAAGCAATGAAGTGAATACGCTACCCACATCGACCCCTCTCTCTACCGTGTCATTCAGGTTCGGTGATGAGATCGAAGGGGTCATCAGCTCAATGCCTACCAAGTTATCATAGTCCCAGTTGCTGATCTTGTTGAAATTTACTTTCAGGTAAGAGGCAATACTGGTGTGTAGATCCCCGGTCAGCACAACAAAATTATCGACACTGTTGTCTTTCACACTGGAGAGAATTTTCTCACGCTCCCATTGATAGCCATCCCAGGCATCGTAGTTAGCGAATACCAGAGGGCGCCCCAGTGCGGTGCCTGCTAACTGGGCAAGCAGGGTCTGGTTACCCCAAACTTTCCAGCGGGCATTGGAATTGACCAAGCCATTAATCAGCCAATCCCGTTGGGTTTTACCCAGCATGGTTTGGGATTTCTCTTCGTAATCGGTGCACCAGTAGTTTTCCCAGGCACTACCGTCTTTACAGGGCTCTTTGGTGCGATAGGTTCGGCTATCGGTCATATATAAGTCGACCAAATCGCCGAACTGGAAAGAGCGGTAAATTTGCAGGTAGTCGAAGGCGTGGCTGGCCGCCTCATCCACTTTTACACGAGCCGGCACATACTCAATCCAGGCCTGTTGCGCATCGCGGCGCAGCTGGCGCAATTGATCGGGATTGTTAGCGCCAGTTTGGTAGGGATGGGATGGCACACCCAGAGTATCGCGATCGTAATCCCAATAGGCGTTATCCGCAGTTTCGTGGTCATCCCAGGTGATAATAAAGGAATGCATTTCCATCGCCCGCTGCAGGTTTTTATCCTTGCGGTATTCCCGGTAAATATGGCGATAGTCTTCGAGATCCATAGCCACATTACCGCCGGAAGGCAGGCTCATTGGGTGAACAATCGCATCCTCAAAACCCTCGTACTGCGCGTACTCATAGATGAAGTCTCCCAAGTGCAATACGCAATGCACATCTTCATCGGCCAAATGGCTGTAGGCGTTGTAATAGCCCGTGGTGTAATCCTGACAGGTCACCACCGCCATTTTGATACTTTCCAGCCCACCAGTTGGCAGGGTATGGCAGCGCCCGGTGCGGCTGCACAGTGCGCCGTATTTAAAGCGGTAGTAGTAACGCTGATTGGGAGACAGATAGCCTTCCAGGTCGATGTTTACGGTGTAGTCGCGATCCGCACTAATATCCTCAGCATTGACCTCAGCACTCAACACTGGCTGGGTAAATGAATCGTCCAAAGCCACATCCACATACAGGATTTGGCCGGGTACAAAGGCAGCGGGATTGATATGGGTCCAGAGCACCACACCAGTTTGGCTGGGATCACCGGAGGCCACAGACAAATCGAAGATCAACCCATCCTGATCGATATCGTAGCCCGAGGGGCTGCCACTCAGATTAAAGCGCGCATAGGTTTCGCTATTGCTAGCCGCTAATGAGCGAACGGTAAATGGTGTGAGCAGCGCAAGCCCCATGGCTTGCACAAATGTACGGCGAGAAACAGTCATAAACCCCAACTTCCTGTTTGTTATTTAGAATTCGAATAATGTGAATTGGCGCGCATTTTATAGAAATGCGTACCAACAAAGAAGTCGGTTTATTCTACGAAGTATTAAATTTTGATGAAGGTTTAACCGAAAAAAGTCGATATACGCTACATTAGTCACATCTGACAGCTTGTCAGGACAGTAGATATCAGGGAAGTGGCAGGTCAATAAACAATCTTTAACCCCCCTAACCCTCCAGATAATGCTTCCAGTACAAAGCAATATCAGCTGTTCTACTGTTTACAAAAGCCTCAAAACTCAGGGCATACCCCATGCGAGACGTTGCCGTTGTTGCCTACTGTAGAACCGCAATCGCCAAAGCAAGGCGCGGTGCCTTAAACCAAACCCACGGTATCCCCATGGCCGCGCATGTCATCAAGGAAGCGCTGCACAGAGCTACTTTGGATCCCGAGGAAGTGGAAGACGTTGTACTGGGCTGTGGATTACCTGAGGGGGCAACCGGCCACAATATCGCTCGCAACGCCGCCCTATTTGCAGGTTGTGGCGTCAAAGTGCCCGGTATGACGATTAACCGCTACTGCGGCTCGGGTCTCAATGCCGCATCGATCGTAGCGAATCGGATCGCCAGCGGGGAAATGCAGGTCGGCGTTGCCGGTGGCGTAGAAAGTATTAGTCTCGTGCAGTTCAGCCTGAACCTGAATCACTTTGTCTATGAGCCCCTGCAACAACAAATCCCCGCTGTTTGGTGGACCATGATCCAAACAGCGGATTTCGTCGCTGACACCTTTTCGATCAGCCGGCAGGCACAGGATGCCTATGTGGTGGAGTCGCAAAAACGCGTGGCGGAAGCGCACAGAGCAGGCAAATTTGCCGAAGAAATCGTTCCTTTTGAGACAGTCATGTCGATAAAAGATAAAGAGACTGAGCAGATCTCAGAAAAGACAGTGTTGCTGAAAGAAGATGAAGGCCCACGCCCCGGTACCACCCTGGAAGGGTTATCGGCTTTAGAGCCAGTGAATGATGGCGGCACGGTAACCGCGGGCAACGCTTCGCAGCTCTCTGATGGCGCTGCGGCCGTCGTCATGATGGATGCCGAGTTAGCCGCCAAAAGAAATCTGCCCATTCTGGGGCTATTTCGCGGTATGCAGCTTGCAGCGGTGGCCCCCGATGAAATGAGTATCGCCGTGGCGCCAGCCATCAAGCGCTTAATGAAGCATCAGGGGCTTTCTATGGGAGAGATAGACCTTTGGGAGTTACACGAAGCCTTTGCCGTTACCACCCTCTATAACCAAGCGGAACTGGACACCCCTTGGGATATTACTAATGTTAATGGTGGCGCCATTGCCCTTGGGCACCCCTATGGGATGTCCGGCATTCGCTACCTGGGTTCTTCACTGATGGAGCTCAAGCGCAGAGACGCACACAAAGCGGTTATCGGGGTCTGTACTGCTGGCGGGATGGCCACAGCAGTATTCCTTGAGCGCTAAGCCAGTTACAAAGTCTTCCCCTCTGGCCGCCCTACCCCTGGCCACTTTGTACTTGTAACAAGCAAAAACAAGCGAACTGAAACACGCAAACTGGTTCAATCATCACCACCTAGAAGTTGATCCCTTCTATAGCGCCTGAGCGCCTGGTCTGCTGGACAATTTGGCGTCGCGATCCTCTCAATATATCGTATCTATGGCTTCAAAGTGCCCGGAAAGAAGCTTGCAATTGCCACCAGGTTTGCCTCGAAGCTGGAGGAATAGCCATGTCCCGGCTCAAAGAGAGCCACAGCCAAGACACTCTCTGTAGCTGCACACCAAGCAAGCAGCTGAAAGCCTCCCTCAAAGGTGTATTGCACTGATGATGGAAGCAATCCATGACGGCTTTATTTTTCTTTCCGCACAGAGCCGGGGCGCTCTGTTTATCATGTTCTGGATCGTGATCTTCCTGGAACTCCCTCGCTATATCTTCTCTTTCTTCACCGCAGTTTTCTTTTTCAGCTCAAGGATCGAGAAAGAAGTAGATTTGGAGAAAATCGGCAAAATTTCGGTGATTATTGCCGGTCATAACGAGGAGGAGTCGATCGAAAAGTGTGTGCACAGTCTTTGGGCGCAAAGTGTTAAGCCCTATGAAATCATCGTGGTAAGCGATGGCTCAACCGATGGAACCAGAAAAGTGATGTCCAGCCTACTGACCCGAGGACTCATTCAGGGAGCCCATGCAACAGAACTTAGAGGTGGCAAGGCCTCCGCACTAAACTTGGGGATTCGCTTTTGCACTGGCGATATCGTTATCACCGTAGACTGTGATTGCTCCTTTGAGCACCACACCATGAAGGAAGTGTTACTCCCCTTTGAAGACCCCAAAGTGGGGGTGGTTTCCGGTAATGTTTTTGTGCGTAACCCACAAGACAATCTTATTACCGCCTTTCAATCCATCGAATACATTATCAGCATCTCCCTCGGCAGACATGCGTTAGCCATGATCAAGCAAATGTGCTGTGCATCCGGTGCCTACAGCGGGTTCCGAAAAACTGCTATTGACCAGGTAGGTGGCTTTGATTCCGGTGGGGGGGAAGATCTGGATATTACTTTTCGCCTGCGCAACTACGGCTGGGATATCGCCTTCGCCCCAGAGGCGATCTGCTATACGGATGTACCCACGAATATCCTGACTCTAATTCGCCAGCGCTTGCGTTGGGAACGGGATGCTGTGCGTTTGCGTTACCGCAAGTACGCCCACTTTATCAATCCTTTTAAGCGCCGCATCAAATTCGAAGAGTTCTTTCATCAATTTGAGTTCTTGATCTTTAATGTGATCGCTGCTATCGCTTTGCCCATATACTTGGTCTGGCTGTTTGCGAGTTACGGCAGTAATGCCTGGTTTATTTTAATCGGTGCACAAATAGTATTGATTATGCTGGATTGTCTCACTTTTGCTCTCGCAGCTTATGCTACCTATAAATTCAGCACCCTTCCGCTCTGGGCATTTCTGATCGGCTATAGCATCCTCTATGTCAACTTGATGCGTGTAGTGCGGCTCTATGCCTATGTACAGGAGTGGATCTTTAGAACCTCCTATGCGGATTCCTTCGCCCCTTCAAAAGTACACAAAGTGAGGGAATAAATTGCTGGGAATACCTCAGAAGCCGATAGTTATCCCTTGGGGACCCCACTTTTTTGGCTGAAACTCGACTTTATAGTCAATCGTGATACCCAGCTCATAAGACCAAGCCTTATCTCTTTATTTCCTGCGAGCTGGCGCTTCAGCCCTCGTGGTCTATCGTTTTACTTAAGGCGGAATTTTACCCGCCAACCGTATCAACCAAGTACAACCGGCGTCAGTTTGCCCCTTCTGTAGGAGGGTTTGCCATCTCCTTTCTCACAGATGCATATAACTATTATCGCTGGCCCAGTGATTTTAATACGGTGCATCCAGGCATTGAGAAGTGTGATGCCCTAGTGGTTGAGGAGCCCATGACTCCTCAGTGCATCGAAAACCTCTGGAACAGCCAGATAGGCTTGCACCTGCTACCGGTGATTGACCTAACGGGCACACTGGGAGTCAGGGCAGACCTGGATGCCTCTAACACGCTCAAGGCAGACCCTACAGAGTATGGCAAGTTGATCGACTCCTTTAACTTTCGCCGCTCTCAGTTGCACCCGGATTTCTACAACCCCCAGAATGATGACGACAAAATCCTGGCCCGCATTTTTGTCTCAGGGATAAGCCTGACCCCTAGCTACCAGCCAGACTCGCGCACCACCGTTTGCTTTAACACCCTGTTAGATTCAGAAACGGTATTGCATGAATGCGAAAAAATGATGACGGCTGAATTACTGGCCGGCAGCTTTTTTGACCGCCGGCATATTTGTAACGGTTGTAGTGCCTCTCAATTTAATGTGCGCGAAGAGTGCCCGGAGTGTCGATCCCCCAACTTGAGAGAATCCTTCTATCTGCACCACTTTAAGTGTGCCTACCTGGGGCCTGAAGACGACTTTCGCCAGGGCGAATATTTGATCTGCCCCAAGTGCCGAATGGAAATGAGCCATTTCGGCAGTGATTACGACAAACCGGGCACCATTTTGATATGTAATTCCTGCGGCAAATCCAGTTCAGAAACAGAAGTCGGCTTTTTATGCCTTAATTGCGATACCCATATAGATGGCGATTCGGTAAAAACTGGGGATATTTTTAAATATAGCCTCACCGAAAAAGCCGTTCATTACCTGCATGCTGGCCATGCATTCCTGGAACTCACCCAGCAAAGCCCTATCTTTGCCGGGCTTCCATTCGAACTTATCGTAGTATTAAACAAAGAGCTAAAAGATTGGAAAAACAATGAGAGCGAATTTGCCCTGTTGTGCATCAAATATGAAAATGAATATTTGATCGAGCAAGAACACGGTAACCGCCAATTTTTTCATAGCCGCAATCAGTTTTTCCAGAGTTTAAGCCACTCGCTAAAAAAGGTGATGAAAGGGGAATACCCGGTTACCGCGGCCAAAGGCAGGATGGAAGATTTTATTCTGGTAAGCCATATCAGTCAGAAAGATCTGTACAAATTTAGTGAAGAAGCCGGGCAAAGAGCCGCGAGCTCTCTGCGACTGGATGTGGAACCCATCCTCCAGGTCTATGGCCCCGAGGACCTAAGCTAATGTGGGAAGAAATTCAGGACGGCTACTATTACCTTATCTCCCAGAGCTATACGACACTATTTTTGATGCTCTGGGTGTTGGTTATTTTTGAAATTCCCCGCTACCTTTTTTCATTTTTTACCGCTTTAACATTCTTCCGAAAAAAACCAAAGTTTGAGGTGGATATAGAAAGTTTGGGAAAAGTGTCGGTAATTATTGCCGGACACAACGAAGAGGATGCAATAGAGAAGTGTGTACGCAGCTTATGGGAGCAGAGTCGCCCGCCAAATGAAATTATTGTGGTAAGTGATGGCTCTACCGACGGCACAAGGAATATTTTACGTCGCTTACTGAAAGAAAGGCTTATTCATGGTGCACATTCGACAGAGCTGCGTGGAGGTAAATCTTCTGCCGTAAATTTAGGGGTACGATTTTGTAGCGGGGATATCATCATAAATGTAGATTGCGACTGCTCCTTTGATTATCACGCGATAAGGAATATCTTATATCAATTCGACGACCCCAAAATAGGGGCAGCTTCTAACAGTATTCTAGTGCGCAACTGGGGAGTAAATCTAATTACAATATTCCAAGCCATTGAATATAGTATTAGTATCACCCTTGGAAAACATGCGCTGTTTATGTTGGGGCAAGTAACTTGTGCCTCAGGGGCTTTTAGTGCATTTAGGAAATCAGCTTTAACACAAGCTGGCGGCTGGGATTCCGGCGGCGGTGAAGACCTGGATATCACATTGCGCTTACGCCACTACGGTTGGAAAATTGGATTTGCCGCCGACTCTATTTGTTATACCGATGTCCCCACCAATCTGGTAGCACTGGTTCGACAGCGATTTCGCTGGGAGCGGGATGCTATCCGCCTGCGTTACAGAAAGTACCGCCACTTTATCAACCCTCTTGAACACCGTATTAAGCCAAAAGAGCTATTCCACCAATTTGAGTTTCTCCTCTTTAATGTAATCGCCATCTTAGTTCTACCAATTTATCTGGTCTGGCTATTTTTTACCTACGGAACTAACGGATGGTTTATTTTAATAGCGGCCCAGATGATCCTTATATTAATGGATATTATTACCTTCACCCTAAGCGCTCTCTCCACACCTAAGTTTAAGGCTGCCCCCATTTGGCCTTACCTGCTGGGATACAGTATTTTGTACGTTAACCTGATGCGTCTTGTCCGGCTCTATTCTTACACTCAAGAGTGGATATTTAAAACCTCCTATACCGACACCTATTCACCTTCGAAAGTGCATCGTGTTCGGGAGTAAGTAATATGAGAACTATACGAAAACATATCCGCCCAGACACCATGGCCAGTGAAGTCCGCCCCCATCATAGTGCCATTGGGCGGCGCATCTATATCGGGGTATTGATATTATTTGCCCTGGCTATTCTGCGCTATCTATTTGGGGATTTGTTTATCCTCAAAGGAGACGGGCTGGTCCTTAGGGATTACGCCGCAGTCGAGATGGGTTATATCACCAGAGTGACCGCGGTAGAGGTTGATGAGGGGGAATCTGTTAAGGAGGGGCAGCTACTCCTCAAAATAGAATCCATGGAACTACTGGAGCGCTTGGCAGATCTCTCCAGCCGCCAGGCCAACCTGATTCAAATTTCCGCCGAGTTTACCCTGCTTTCCGAGACTGCCAAACAACTGCTGGTTCCTGCAGAACACCGCAAGCAAGAGATAGAAGAGATTCTGGCGCGAATCAATAAGCTGGCCGATAAGGGTTTTGTTAGCAAGATCACCTATCAGGAAGTACTCAGGGATAACTTTAATGCGGGCCAGGAACTGGTCAAGATTCAGGTAGAAAGCACCACGCTAGACAAGAAGAGAAAAGCTGTCGATGCAGCAATCAAGGTAGCCGGAACAGCCTACCAGAGGCTGAAAGACCACTACGATGATGGCCAAGTGCGCAGCCCGGTAAATGGCTTGGTTGGTGCTACTGTTCCCTCTGTAGGCGATGTCTACCGTGAAGGGGAACCCCTAATGCAAGTCTATTGGGGGGAACCCTATGTACTCGCCTATATGCCGCGCCGATATATTCTTGCTCTTCGGCCGGGCATGGTTGTCACAGTCAAGAGTGGCCGCTACAAAGATAAAGGCGTGATCTCTGAGTTACTGCCTATTTCTGATCAACTGCCAGAAGAATTCCAGAATACGTTTAAACCCCAGGAGCGCAATCAGCTCGCCAAAATTGTACTCTCCGATCCAGAGCATTTTCCCTTATCTGAAAAGGTACAAGTTACTCTGGAAATAAACTGGAAGGACCTCTTTGTAGAGAACTTTATGGATTAGAGGTTTGCCGGGCATTAAATTCTGTCAGTGCCGCTCTCAACCATTCCGGCAAGGTGATCTTCTGTTTGGATTCAACCGAAAGGGTGACATAGGTAATTGTTGCCGTAAAAGCCAATAGGTCTGGATTAAGATAAGCCTGCACAAGAAAGGTAAACGACTGATTGCCAACCTTGTGTACGCTGACTTTGAGCTGTAACTCCTGGTCCCAAGTAACCGGGCTTAAGAATTCCAGATTAAAGGCCCGCACCGGTGTCAGGAACCCCCGCTTCTTCATAGTGGCTATAGCCGGGCCATCAAATAAAATAGACATGGCTTCATGGGTGGCCTCCAGGGCAAAATTGGAAAACCTCGGGGTATAAACAATACCCTCGGGATCACAGTCCCCAAACAAGACCTTGCGCTTGATAGTTATCATAAGAGCTTCTCCCATTAAGCCAGGCAACCATTCTAATGCAGCGCTCTATTTACATCCTGCCAAAGCAGATAACCAATCCAACCAACCATAAACTGCTTATTTATTCACCACGGCTAAAAAGCCTCAGCAAAGTGACTTCTGGCGGCACCAGAAATCTTACCGGCAGGATACTGGTGCCTACCCCTGGGCTCACAAACAGGTGTTTGCCTTCCTCTTCGATATGCCCAATGGCATAGCGCTCCCCGTAGCGGGAGGGCACAATCGGGCGGCCAATCAAGGGTAAAAATACCTGGCCGCCATGGGTGTGGCCGGCAATCGTCAAGGCAATCCGTTGTGGAATTTGGGGAAATATATCTGGGTTGTGAGTGAAGGCTAAGACTGTCTCCGACTCTTCAATGGCAGACATTGCCCGATCTATATTGTGTGGCCCCTCCCAGAAATCACTGATGCCAACCAACTGAAAGGCACAGTGGCCGCTACTGATCTTGGTGGATGCATCTTCCAGCAGCGGGATACCTTTCTCAGTAAAAGCCCGCTCTACTCTTTTCGGGTCCAGCCACCAGTCGTGATTGCCCATTACAGCAAAAACGCCCAAGGGTGCCCTGAGGCCGGCAAGCACTTCAGCGGCACTTTCCGGTGTCACAAAAGAACCACCAACCACCCCTTGAATAACAAAGTCACCGGGGAGTAGTACTAAGTCAGGACTGCTGGCATTTACCTGGTTAACCAATGAGCGCAGGCTTTCAATCCCTTTATAGGGGGAACCCACATGTAAATCCGCCAATACCGCCACGCTTAAACCGCTACAGGAAGCAGGCCAAGACTCCAGGCGAAGCGCTTGCTCATTGATCCTGAAGCTTCTTGGCTCAGCGAAAAAGGCCCAAACCGCAAGGGTAAGAGCAACAACCAGAGCCACTAGAAAGACAACCCGGTACTTTCCCCGTGGCCAGCTCAATAATTCTCCCGATAGCTTACTCAACAGCTTTTTCAATGAGGTACTCTCAACTTACAGATAACTTTTATATCGTGCTTTGTGCCGGGTGGCAGTCACAACTGGAGAGTTCTCGTACAATCTCACAGGAATCAGTAGAACCGGGGCCGCCACACTGGCTGCGCAAAGCCAGCAAACTCTTCCGCAATTGCTCGAGTAATGCCATTTGGCTGTCCACCCTATCAATATGCTCATCCACCAACGCATTGATTTCAGCACAGTGCTCTCTCGGTTGTTCCCGCAAGGTTAACAGTTTGCGTATATCCTCAATGGGCATATCGAGGGAGCGACAGTGCCGTATAAAACGCAATTGCGCCAAGTGCGCTTCTGAATACAGACGATAATTGCCTTCGGACCTCAATGGTTGTGGCAGCAAGCCCACCTGTTCGTAGTAACGCACGGTTTCCACCTTGCAGCCTGCCTGCTTGGCCGCCTCCCCTATTCGGTAACGCATGCTGGTGTCCCCTTGACTCTATAGTTACTAGAGGGATTGTAATGCTGGCTCACTCATTGAGCTATTCGAGAGTTAACCATGGGAAAACAGGATTCCACTTGCGGCTGTGGCAATAGCACTGAACCTCTACAACAACCGCTCGATAGTGGCGCCGGAAAAGATAGCGAAAGCTCCCTCTTCTCAATCACCAAAATGGATTGCCCCACCGAAGAAGGTTTGATCCGCGCCAAGCTCACCCCACTCGAAGGTATTTACAGCCTGGACTTTAACCTGGTGCAACGCATTTTGCGGGTTGGGCACGCTCCGGGTATGCAGCAACAGATCTTGGACATACTCGCCCCTCTGGATCTGGATGCCAGGGTCGCCTCCCCATCGGATACAGAAAATGCACCACCCGCAACCAAGGCCAATTGGTGGCTGCTGGGGGCGGCCGGCTTGGCGGCGCTCGCTTCTGAGGTGGTGTTTTGGTTACAGGGAGGAAACAGCTGGCTGGTCATGTTGCTGGCCTTAGCCGCCATTGCCGGCGGGGGGCTCTCTACTTACAAAAAAGGTTGGATCGCACTAAAGAACCGCAACCTGAATATGAATGCGCTGATGTCCATCGCGGTCACAGGCGCACTTTTGATTGGGCACTGGCCTGAGGCCGCCATGGTGATGGTGCTGTTCACCCTCGCCGAACTGATTGAGGCCAAGTCTCTGGACCGGGCCAGAAACGCTATTCGCGAGTTGATGGACCTGGCCCCGGAAACCGCCACAGTACTTCAGGGTGATGGCCAGTGGCGCGAGGTGAATGCAAAAACTGTTTCTCTCGGCGCCAAGGTCAGGGTGAGGCCCGGTGAGCGCATCGCCCTGGATGGCGAAGTAATAAAAGGCAACTCTGCGGTGAACCAAGCCCCAATCACCGGGGAGAGCCTTCCGGTAGATAAAGAAGCTGGAGACAGCCTCTTTGCCGGTAGCATCAATGAGTCTGGCGCCCTGGAATATAGGGTGACTGCCGTAGCCAGTGATGCCGTACTTGCCCGAATCATCCACGCGGTTGAGGAGGCACAAGGCAGCCGAGCGCCCACCCAGCGTTTCGTCGATCAGTTCGCGCGCTGGTATACCCCCTTGGTATTTGCGGTTGCCCTTGCCACAGCGTTAATTCCTCCGCTGTTTTTCTCCGGTGCCTGGATGGAGTGGATCTACCGCGCCCTGGTACTGCTGGTTATCGCCTGCCCCTGCGCCCTGGTCATTGCCACCCCGGTCACCATCGTCAGCGGCCTCGCAGCAGCAACAAGACACGGCACGCTGATTAAAGGGGGGGCATACCTCGAAGAGGGGCGCCGGCTGCGCTGGCTGGCCCTGGATAAAACCGGCACCATCACCCATGGTGCACCGCAGGTAACAGATTTTGCCCTGATAACTGGCAAAGATGAGGCGCGAGTTAAGCGCCTCGCCGCCAGCCTCGCCCACCGCTCCGATCACCCGGTTTCGAAGGCAGTGGCAGATTTTCTCAACGCCAGTGAAGACCCCTTGCTAGAAGTAGAAGCCTTTGAAGCCCTGGCCGGGCGCGGGATTCGCGGAGAGATTGAAGGCACAGGCTATTACCTGGGTAATCACCGCCTGGTGGAAGAATTGCGCGTTTGCAGTGAGGAGCTAGAGGATCGCCTCTCAAAACTGGAGTATCAGGGGAAAACAGTCGTTATGTTGGTGGATGCAAACCGTGTTCTGGCTCTGTTTGCCGTAGCCGATACGGTAAAAGAATCCAGCCGCAAAGCCATTGATGAGCTCCACCAATTGGGGGTGAAAACCCTGATGCTGACCGGTGACAATCAGCACACCGCCGATGCCATTGCCAAAGAAGTGGGCATAGATCGGGCCATGGGCAACCTGCTGCCAGAAGATAAACTCCGTGAAGTGGATTCCCTTGCCGGCCACGGCCGGGTCGGCATGGTGGGCGACGGCATCAATGATGCACCAGCCCTGGCGCGAGCCGATATTGGCTTCGCCATGGGCGCAACCGGCACCGATACCGCCATAGAAACGGCAGACGTTGCCCTGATGGATGACAACCTGGGTAAAATCGCCAGCTTTATCCGCCTCTCCCGTACGACAGCTCATATTCTTTGGCAAAACATTATCCTTGCCCTGGGTATCAAAGCGGTCTTTCTGGCACTCGCCTTTGCCGGTGAAGCCACTATGTGGATGGCAGTATTCGCCGATATGGGAACCAGCCTGCTGGTGGTTTTCAATGGGCTAAGACTGATGCGGAAGTGATCTCAAAACAAGACAATAAAAAAGTCTGGAAAATAGAAAAGACAGTACCAATTATTTAGTACGCAACCAGTCTATCCCGCAGAAGCTCTCTTTAAACCGGTGCTTGGATACGCAATTATTGATTGCCTTATTAACTAGCAAAATGGCGTATCGGCAAAAGCAGGCACCTTCGAGAGTTTCTTAGGACAATGCACAAGTGGTATGAAAAATCACTTTTAATATAAAGAAAGCAAAACGCAACATCATTGATGGCAACCTGCAGGCCTACCATAGAATATTTCGATTCCGCTTTAGCAAGACATGTCCAATGGCACTTAGGAAGTGTCTAACCAAAAAATTATGCTAGCAAAAAGCCCCCTCAAAAAACCGAGCAAATAGAACCTAATTCCAAACACCACTTATCCCCTTTAGGCCTCACCTTGTCGTAGGCCAATTGCAGGAAAATCAGCATCCCCATACCCTTTTGTCAACTACAACACTAAAGACATTAAGTCTCTTTAGCGCCAGATAGTCTCACCACAAACATTAATCTAAGAATAATATCGACTAGAGCCTCCGAATGCGAAACAGTCAATTTAGAGCATTTCTTGCCAGCAGCATCATTTCTACCACTCTATTTTCTAGCTCTAGTATTTTGGCAGATGATAGCCGTGCAGTACTCGTTGAGGCTGCACACCCGTGGCAACAGGCCATTAATACCAGATTATTTTGTTCGGTGTTATCTCCTCCGCTACATCAAGTCTCCAGCCACACTGAAGCCGAACTCACCCAAGTAAAACCCGTAGGATCAATTATTAAAGCTGGCGAGTTAGTAGCGGCACAGGATGGATTTTATCTCTCTCAGGAGATTGAGATTATTCGCACAGATATTGCAATAACACAAAGCCAGCTGATTTATGCGGAAGAAGAGCTGAGCAGACTGGAGAAGCTTAGCTCAGCAGACATGGTGTCTCCGTCCCACTTAAACAGCCTTAAGCTCAATGCTGAGACCTACCGGCTCACAAAGCAAAGACTCGAGCATCAGCTCACAACAGCCGAATACCGTTTAGAACGACTGCAACACTATGCAAGAACTGATAGTCAAGTTGTAAGTATAGAAGCCAACCCCGGTGAGAGACTGAATTCGGGGCAAAGAATCATGCAATTGCTGCCTCTGAAAGAAAATCAAATTGAGTGCAGCCTTCCCGAAGAAAAATTAAACAATGAAAATTTACTCAACAGCAGCTCCTTTACTTTTAGGGAGCAAAATATCCCTTTAAGAAATATTAGTCATACGGTCAATCCCGAAACGCAAAATCTCAACCTCTACTTTGAAACCGAATCAGAGCAGTTCCCGTCTCTATTGGTAGGACAGAGATTCGAAATAACGATGCAAACACCCCTCTCAACTAAAAACACGCGGGAGAGGGTAACAAAAGTTCCCAGTGATGCCGTAATACTAGAGGGCGACCAATATAAAGTCTGGACTCTAGACAGTGATCAAAGGGCGGTTAGTACCGAGGTTCAAATAATAGATACCTTGAAGGGGCACTTTGTTGTACGTTCAACCATTAAACCTGGAGATCTTGTAGTCGTTCTGGGTTATGAAGGCCTACAACCCAATGAAACTGTCTCTCCGACAAAAAGGGAAAACACATGAAATCCCTGGAAAAATACAGTTCATTTATTATAAGTTGCACTTTTGCCTTAATTGTTGCCGGTATTATTGCGGGCCTAAACTTACCTAACGCTCTACTCCCCACTATCAATCGCCCACAAATTGCACTGGCCATTCCTTGGCCGGGAAAGACAGCGGAAGAGATAGAACAGATATTAGTTGCACCACTTGAGCAGGAGCTATCGAGCCTAAGCTACCTGAAAGAAGTGCAGACAAATATCAACAGTGGCTTTGCCTGGGTCACGATTGACTTTCACTCTGAAGCAGATATGGAGCAAATGTATATTGAGGTACTCTCCAGAATTAATCAGGTACCCAACTGGCCCACACAAGTCCGCACACCCCAAGTTTTTAACTTTGCCAATGGTGCGGGGGCTACGCTGGCAACCTTCTTCCTCTACTCGAAGAAATCAGCCAGTGAGCTGGAATTAATTGATGCATTTTTAAACCACGTAAAGCCAGCCATCAGTAAAATCCCGGGAGTATCCTCTATAGAAGTTGCCGCTACGCCTATCGCTCAGCGTGTCGATATTGAGTTCGATCCAGAAAAGATGACTCAAAATTCCTTAAGTATTGCTGGGGTAACTGCACATCTTAATGATCTGGTGGACCGATCGGGCGGCAACCTGAAAATTGGCTCTAAAGACTATGCACTACACTTTAAGGGCCAAATCCCCCTAGATGAGCTCTCACAATTACCTATCGCCACACGTGGAAACCAGATTATACGGCTCTCTGACATTGCCTCTGTCAGTGCACGGCCTGCATCTGACTGGGCATATTTTGCCCTTGAGGGCAATCGATCCTTTTATTTTTACTTGCTCCCCACCGAAAACGTCAATGCTCTTGACACTATTGCACAGCTGAAATCAACCATGGCGGAGCTGAATAGTGGAGAGTTAGCTCGGTTAGACATGGAATTGGCCATAAGCCGTGATGACTCCAAAGGAATCCGAGACTCCTTGAATCTGGTGTACGGGAGCCTCCTTCTTGGATCATTGCTAGCCTGCTTGGTTTTGTACTGGTTTCTGCGCAATCTGAGAACGTTAACGTTAATATTCCTCAGCATTCCCGTATGCATCTCACTCGTCGTTGTGGGTATGTATATTGGGGGTAGAAGCATGAATGTTATTTCATTGGCAGGCATTGCTCTTTCTATCGGATTGATGGTAGATGCGGCAATTATTGTGGTGGAAAATATTCAAAGGCTTCGCCAGCAAGGCATTGGCACCCAGGAAAGCATTGTACAGGGAACACGAGAAGTTACAGGTTCTTTGGCATCATCAACGATATCAAGCGTCATTGTGTTCCTGCCTATTATTGCAATGCAATCTGCAACAGGCCAGTTATTTAGAGATCTCGCTTTTACAATCTCAAGCGCTTTACTCGCCTCATTGCTCTTTGCCTTATTAATACTACCTTCATTCGCAAGGTACATATTGGGCCATTCAAAAAAAATAAAGAAAGAATCTTCAAACACAAGAATTCTATTAGCCCTAAAAAGATGGGTTGCCCTTTCCATCAAAGCTACAGCTACCCCCAGACGGTCTATTACAGCCATTATTCTTGGGCTACCCATCGCAGCCATAGCTACCTATGTTTCCACACCATCCATAGATGTATTGCCAGACCCAAAACAGAATATGGTTTCTGTTTTCATCAACTTTGAGAGCGCACTAGCCACAGATGCTATTAGAACGGATTACGGAGAACGCGTGGTGAATCGAATCACCAACAACTTTAAGGAAATAGAAGATCATGTTTCCACTTACGGCATTATCTGCAACCCAAGCAATTGCAACCTCTATATGTATACCCAAGGCGATTGGGATTTTGAATCACTGCGGGAATGGATGAATGAGAAAGTACTCTATGGACTTGTAGGCACCCGTATCCATTTCAGACATGGGGGTCTTTTACGATTTGCAATGCCAAACAATCGAATAAGCCAACTGGATATTAAAGGGGCTGAACTTTCCAGGCTACAAATGGCTGGCACTGAGTTAATGAACCATCTGCGCGCAGAGTTTCCAGACGCACAAATCCAGGAGGGGAGCGCACTGCAAAACCGGGCTGTACGCATAGAGTTCCAACCTCGCCTGGATCAATTAACTTATTTAGGTATTACAGTTTCAGAGCTAAACCGCCAACTTATGGCTTTGACCGATGGGATATACATAGGCCATTTTTATACTGGCACTAACACGCTACCATTCTACTTCAAAGCAAAAGACCCTCAGAACCTGGTAGCACTTCTAAACACTGAAATATGGATTGATGGGCACGGCCTGATTCCTGTCCGTGAATTAGCAAGCGCGAAAATAACCCAAGCCCCTGCCAGTATTTTACGAGTTGGGCAAGAAGTCAGCGCATCGTTAAACCTAACCCCCCCAGAAGGGGTAGCAATGAAGTCATTTGTTGAAAATGTAGACCAATCGGTACAGTCCTTTTTAGCTGAAAGCTCCTATAGCGATTTGCACACTCAGTTCAGGGGCAGCGCAAACGAACTCAACTTGTTTCTAGTTGAATTTCTTAAAATATTCTTGGCTGCTCTCGCAGTACTCGCCCTGTTGATGTATTTTGCCCTAAGATCTGCAAAGCTAGCCGCGGCCGTGCTTTGCGCTATACCCCTCTCATTTGCCGGCGGGATGTTAAGTTTACAGCTATTAAACCTTTTCACCCCCCAAAGCCTTGATGTCATTACAATGATTGGTTTCGTAATTCTGATGGGGCTTGTAGTCAACAATGCAATACTATTAGTGAATCAATTTCAAAAGTCATTACAGACCGGGGCCAGTCAGCTAGAAGCTATTTATGCAGCAGCCAGCTTGCGCGCTCGTCCCATTATGCTAACAACAATCACCTGTATCTTTGGCAACCTGCCTTTGGTGTTAAACCCAGGGAGCAGCGCTGCAATTTATCGAGGCCTGGCGACGGTGATTACTGGCGGGATGATATTTAGCGCTCTGTTTGTTTTAGCCTTTATGTCTGCACTACTCTCACAAAAGCTGTTCCGCTCTGAGCTACAGAGTTTTACTCAAAAGGCCGACTTGGAAGTGCCCGAACCTGCTAGCGCGTAACATAAGGGTGGCGACCAATTAATCTAACCTGTGCTGGCAATAACAACCAAAATGTCAGCACAGGTATATCTCGCCTATCTCTAATCTGCTATAGAGATTTGTTTATTATCCTGCCAACCTATCCCTAAGGGCCTCTATAAAGCTCTTAGGACTATCCACCCCAATATAAACTTTCTCAATAATTGTATCTTTCAGCCTCACCCCAACAACAACGTTAGGATTGCCGGAAAAGTTATAGCGTTTAATATCTCTTTTCCTTTTAATATATCCAACACTTTCATCAACAAACTGGATATCACTAATTGCGATTATTTTACTATTCAGAATCCCAAAGCGCACAATCAGGCTGTCCGGTGTAATCGATATTGGCCTTCTAGATATAGAGCGATAATCGGCAACTAAGAACAGCAACCCCAGAATGCTGAGCAAACTGATAATATTGGCCGCCGTGGTAGACCACGCAAAGTAAACAATGAGATGAACGATAGGCAACTCCAGCAGTATCAAATAGATGAAACCAAGAGCTGTACTTTGTGCACCGTCTTTTGAGTGATAACTGAAATGTTGACCACCCTCATATTGCTCAATGCTGATGGACTTGGCGAAAAACAAAAACATCCACATCCGGGTCTCAAACATTAAAATTCTGGATAGAACTCCACTACCAACATACTTCTGAACAGACATTTCAATGGCAGCATCAGGGTCTTCCTGCCTATTTAAGGCTAGCCGTATTGCCAAAACCATGGAGATAACTGCGAAGGCCTCCAGCGTAAGAAAGCCCACAAGCAGTAGATATCTGGCAGACTCCAGGTATGGCCATATAATCTTACTTTCATCTGGGATTATAAAACTGCCAATGAGAATAGCGAGACAGGCATATACAGCGGCCTTCATCAGTGCCTGTCTTCTCTCATTGATACACACTAGACACAAAATTGGGAGTACCAGCAGGCCATCAATTAAGAACAGCCATTCATGATTTGCCTTGCCAAAATCATTAAATTGTGTGTTCATACTATAATAGACACCCCATGAGACGGAGATAATAACCAGGAAAATGAAAGGCAGAACTCTCCTTATCTCCATATTCATAAGCATCCTTTTTTGTATTTATTTAAATAGAAAACGGATAATGTGGGGCAAATACAAGTACCGCTGTATCAATCACCCATTGGTAGACTGAAATAGCTAAAGCTATATTGCCCTAAATCAACATAGGCGCTCAATGTTAACTCCGTATGGGATTGTAAACAATACAGGTTAAAAGGCTGTTTCCTAGAGCCTTCTGAAGCATGTACAAGACTGTGAAGACCAACATGAATCAGCAACTCATTTGTATGGCCGGCGAAGATTTTTATACACCCTACATCTTATTTCCCCAATGCATCGGCATACGCAAACAGAGATAGCTTCGCCAGATTGGGACCGCTCAATATACAGCAATAAAATCATCGTTTGTGTAAATTACGGAAATGGCTTTTGTCTTTATATTCAGGGCCGTGATAGTGAAAGTAACCACTTCAAACCCAATCGCTATTAAGAACTTAATATCCCTATTCATCCATATCCCATAGCAACCTATATTGCTCAAAGCTTCATCAATTTACGCCCACAACCTCTTTTTTAATATAGATACCCAGACGTTTTGCAAGGCGGACCAAGTTGCCCCTATCCATAGAGAGTGATTTCGCTGCCCTACTCCAATTCCCGTCGCTCTGGGTCAATCTATGCTTTATAAGATCCCGCTGATATTCTTCAGTGGCTGCCCTGAGATTTAATACCCCTAGCTGTGGCTGAACGGGCTTCTCAAACTCTGGTTGCGCCGCTATGTCATCCGGAATCTCTATATGTGCCGCTGTCAGCGATACTATTTCAGAGAGTGATGCGTTTTTTCTTGCCTTGAGCGCTGCGCGGCTGATGATATGCTCCAGCTCTCTCACATTTCCAGGCCAGCTATAACGCTTTAATTTACTGGAAGCATCTGCTGATAGCCGCAGCTGACGGAAGCCAAGCTTCCTCGTGGAGCGCTCCAGAAAATAATCTGCCAGCAGGAGAACATCATTTTCTCTCTTTGATAGTGCGGGTACTTCCAGAGGATAAACAGAGAGACGGTGATACAAATCGGCCCTGAATCCACCTAAGTCGATTTCTTTGAGCAAATCCCGATTGGTAGCGGCCACTATACGCAAATCTACATGCTGTACCGCATCCTTACCAACAGGCTGAATTTCACCACTTTGCAGTACCCGCAGCAGTTTGCCCTGAACTGATAAAGGCAGTTCACCCACTTCATCCAGAAAAAGTGTCCCGCCGTTTGCCAATAGAAACTTTCCTGGGCGATCCCGATCAGCGCCAGTAAAAGCCCCCTTCGCATGCCCGAATAACTCCGCTTCTGCCAGTGTTTCTGTTAAGGAGGCGCAGTTGAGATAGACAAGAGGTTTTTCCCGGCGAGATGACAGCCGATGTACTGTGCGGGCAACCAGCTCCTTACCCACCCCAGTTTCCCCTAGAATAAGCACGCTATAGTCAGACCCTGCAACTAATTCAATATCACTTCGCAAGGCCCTCATCACTTGGCTTTCGCCGATTAACTCACCGCCATCCCGCAGAAAGGCTTCCTGGGTCAACTCTTTCACCAATTGTTCGGCATGTTCAGCAGAAAGGGACAGCGCTTTTAGCTCCAAAGCCGTTTTGAGAGTAGCGGCTGAGAGTGCTGCGATTAGCTCAAGCGTTCGATCGCTAATCAGGCTATAGGCGTCTGAGGTCATACTATCCAAAGTAAGCAGCCCCACTAGATGATTGTCAGAATAGAGCGGCAAACCGAGACAGGAGTGCACCGGTAGGTCCCCTTCCCTATCCAGTAGTAAGCCATCAAAAGGGTCCGGCAGATTGCAATCAGAGGGGAAGCGAACGGGAGCATCAGAACTGCAGATTTGCGCTAGGCGGGGATGCTCGTTAATTAGGAAACGCCGCCCCATAGTACGCCTGGCCAAGCCCTGCACAGCCAGGGGGGTAAGCACCTCTCCATTCAGCCCCAGCAAGGCCACCGCATCACACTTAATTGCCTTGCGGATGGTAGAGAGCAGTCGTTCAAATCGGTCACTATTATTCAGGCTATTTGCGAGATCCAGAGCAACTTCAAGCAGTAGAGTAGAATTGATATCCACCATATCCCACCAAGTCAATAAGCTTCTTTTGTGTCATTATGACATGGTCACCATGTAGGTCAAATTGACACAAACAAATATCATAATCACCCTAAGTTATTGATTTATAAGGAATTATTAAGCTGGCATAACATTTGCCTAATAACCATTGAGGTTATTTAGTAATAGAGGCGAAGACAATGCTGGACACATACACTTTAAAAATTCGCAGGCGTTTTGAACTCTTGCTCAAGGCCGGAAATCTCACCCTGTTGCTCTCTACCCCCCTGCTATTACTCACCGTTGTCATCTGCTACCCACTCTCCCATTATTTTTCTATCCCAGCCCAAGTAGCGGGCCATATTTTTATGATTATCAGCGCAACGTTTATCAAGATTGGCTATGTCAGCCGCTGCGTTGCGCAATACAACCTGTGCCAGGAAGTGCGCTAACTGATCACGCCGAGCTTCTCGCCTCCATCCCCTTTGGGGGCGACCTTTGTAGCTTTCAAACTTTCCACACCATCACCTCAGCAGCCCCATCTAACAACTACCTCAGTGCTATCTTCTCTTCAGGGCCATCAACCCTGCACAGCGATCAATACAAACCCCATAAGGAAACTCGATGTCTGCAATGAGCCGTCTGGCCCTGCTGGCTGTGGTATTTATCGACTTGATGGGTCAAGGACTGCTATTCCCCATCATTAATGAACTGGTCATGTCCACCAAGTTTCAATTCCTGCCTACAGACACCGCACAATCCACCCGCCACCTCTACTATGGCATTGTTATCAGTAGCTTTTTTTTAGCTTGGTTTATTGGGGCGGTGTATATCGCTAAGTTATCTGACAGTATCGGCCGAAAAAGCGCGATGGTACTTTGCTTGGTCGGTGCCCTGGCAGGCTATGCCATTACACTCGCTGCCTTATTTGCCAGCAGCCTGTGGTTGCTGATTCTTGGGCGCGTGGTCAGTGGATTTACTGCCGGTAACCAGCCCATTGCCCAAGCGGCAATGATTGATGCAAGCCGCGATGAACTGGATGCTTCAAAAAACTTGGGGTTACTGGTGGCGGGAATGAGCGCGGGAGCAGTTGCGGGACCAATTATCGCTGGAGTCTTAGCCGACAAGGCCCTGCTCGGTAATATTGCAAGCATTCAACTGCCTTTTTATTTTGCGCTACTTTTGGTTGCTATCACCCTCGGCCTAATTCTGCTCTTTTATCACGATAGCCGCCCCCCGACTTCGCCTATTCAATTGCGCTTATCTGACTTATTCAGGCAATTTGCACACCTCAAAGAGAGGCCCTTAGTCATCAGGCTTTGCCCAGCTTACCTAAGTTTTATGCTGGTTCACCTCAGTTTTTATATCTTTATCACCAACTATCTCAGCAGCCGCTTTGGCCTCGGCTTACTGGGAACCAGTATGGCCATGCTATTCATGGGAATCGCCGTGGGTACTTCCAGTATCTTTTTGGTTAAACCCGTGCTGTCTAAGTGGGGCAAGCCACTGGTTATCAAGGTATCGGCATTGACCATGGGGGCCTGTGCGCTGGTTTTTGCTTTCAGTAACCAGGTTTGGCTTTGTTACTTGAGTGTGTTTCTCGCCTACTTGTGCTTTGGACTAGCCTATCCGGCACTACTGAACTTGTTTGCCAATAGTGTGGATGAGAGCGAACAGGGATGGGTAATGGGTATCGCCACAGCGGGCTTCACCATTGTGGCCACCCTTATCTCACTATTGGGTGGCGGCGCTATGGAAATTAATATCCGACTACCATTTTTTATCACTGCCATTGCGGCCGTTTTCGTTTTGATACTGAGCTGGTTCAGTTGGCGTAGCAGTGCAATGAAAAAAATTGTTGATCGATGAAGCCTCCTGAATACTATCACGGCATCACTGCGGCCCAGAGCTTGAAATGAGGCCGCAGAAATACCGTGAACTCGCGTTGCTACCTCAAGCTATAGCTTGCTCGCCAAGTCCTTAATTTCGTGATTCAGTATTCGATCGTTATGGCTGTAGTCCATGGGAACCTCTATCAAATGTACCCCACCCTCCCGACAGCACTTCTCAATCATCGGTTTCAATTCATCTGTTGCCTGTATACGATGCCCTTCGGCACCATAAGATTTCGCATAAGCCACAAAATCAGGATTGGTAAAATCGAGACCAAAATTCTTAAGCCCCATCATGGACTGCTTCCATTTGATCATGCCATAGGCATCATCGCGCAAAATCAACACAATTAAGTCCAGCTTCAGGCGAACAGCGGTTTCTATTTCTTGGGAGTTCATCATAAAACCCCCGTCCCCACAGATAGCCACCACCCGGCGATCGGGACAAACCAGCTTGGCCGCCATGGCCGATGGCAAACCAGCTCCCATAGTGGCCAGCGCATTATCCAAAAGTACGGTATTCGGAAAGTAAGCGGGATAATTGCGGGCAAACCAGATCTTGAACATGCCATTATCAAGGGCAATCACGCCCTTCTCTGGCATCACCTCACGCACATCTCTTACTAGTCGCTGGGGTCTGATGGGGAAAGTATCTGCACTCGAACCCTCCTCAATATGCTTCTGCAAGGCAGCACGGATGCGGTGAGCATCGCTAAAACTCCAGTGCTCTTGTGGCTCTAGGTGTTCCTGCAGCTGCCACAGACTGTTGGCGATATCACCGATCACTTCTATCTGCGGGAAATACACCGGGTCTACCTGGGCCGCATTGAAGTTAATATGTACCACTTCTGGCCCACCAGGGCGCATAAAGAACGGGGGCTTCTCTACAACATCGTGACCTACGTTAATGATCAGATCTGCCTGCTCAATAGTGCGATGAATAAAGTCACCATCGGATAAGGCCGTATTGCCAATAAAGTGCGGCCCCGATTCATCGATCACTCCCTTACCCATCTGCGTGGTAATTGCGGGGATTCCCAGCTTTTCCACAAATTTTCTCAACATCTTCGACGTTAGCTTTCTGTTCGCGCCGGCGCCGATCAGCAGTAGAGGCTTGCGAGAGCTGGCGATAGCCTCAGCCGCCTTACGAATGGCTTTTTCTTCAGCAATGGGACGGCGCTGATAGCTGATGTCGAGCACCGGCATGGCGGAATGCTCCCGGGCGATATCCTCAGGAAACTCCAAGTGCGTGGCCCCTGGCCGCTCTTCCTCTGAGAGACGAAAGGCTTCGCGCACATACGCCGGCACATAATCCCCTCCCACAATCGTTTTTGTGTACTTGGTAAGGGGCCGCATCATGTCGACGATATTAATAATTTGAAATTGTCCCTGCTTGGAACTCTTAATAGGTTTCTGCCCAGTAATCATCACCATAGGCATCCCTCCCAGCTGAGCATAAGCAGCCGCGGTAACCAGATTAGTGGCACCTGGCCCCAGGGTTGCCAAACACACACCAGATTTACCGGTAAGGCGGCCATAAGTGGCCGCCATAAAACCAGCGGCCTGCTCGTGACGAGTAAGGATTAACTGTATTTTGGAGCCCCGCAAAGACTCCAGCATATCCAGGTTTTCCTCGCCGGGAATACCAAAAACATACTCAACCCCCTCGGCTTCCAGGGCGCGCACAAATAGATCGGATGCTTTCATAGGGGCGTCTCTCGTCGTTGTAATCACTCATGATTTGGCCGGAAATGGGGTATTCGACACTTCTTTCTTTGCTTTTTTACTTGCTAGCCTAAAACCTGATCCAGCATTCCCCACACCCATGGGGCAGAGTCAGTATTTTGCACGTACGGATGCAAAACCCCTCTGAGTTTTAGCACAGGATGACTCCTTCGGAGACCGCAAACTCCAGTTTTCCTATTAGTCCAGTTTGGAAGACTACTTTGCATGGCAAATTTGCCCATGCCAGCGGCTTGCTAATATCTTTCAACGGAGAACTGGATCTGGATAGGCGGACCCCATGGACCACAAGAGTGAAAGCAGTAAATTGATATTGCCAATCCCGACTCAGCCCGCCACAACAGCCCCACAATCTATTCTAATGCCAGCAGATCGAGAAAGCTCGGCCGTCTTTTGATAGCAGCCCCTTATGAAAAGCAAAGAGAAGACTCGCAAGGGAAAATGGTTTCTATCGCTGGCGGCGCTCGGCGTGGTTTTCGGAGACATAGGCACCAGCCCCCTGTACGCGGTTAAATTGATCTTCCACTCAAGGCTCAATATTCCTTTAACTGAGGCCAATATACTCGGTGGCGTTTCAACGATCTTCTGGGCCCTGATACTGATCGTGACAATCAAATATGTGACATTGATAATGCGGCTGGATAATCGTGGGGAAGGCGGCATCATGGCACTGATGACGCTGGCAATGGATGCCACAGAAGGGCGAAAATACCTCCAATGGTTTGTAGTTACCGCCGGTATACTTGGCTCCGCACTTTTCTTTGGGGATGCCATTATTACCCCAGCGATCTCTGTACTCTCGGCTATAGAGGGGCTTGAGGTTGGAAATCAGACACACCAATCTCTAGTAGTGCCTATCTCCATTGGAGTCTTAATTTGCCTCTTCTCAGTTCAGCGCTACGGTACCTCTACCGTAGGAACACTATTTGGACCCATCACTGCTCTCTGGTTCCTCACACTTTTAGTGGCTGGTGTATCCAGCATCATCAACAACCCCCAGATTCTCCATGCGATCAACCCCGAACATGCCCTGAGATTCCTCACCAGTCATGGTTTTAGCTCATTTTTGGTATTAGGCGCTGTTCTTCTGGTTTTTACCGGGGCTGAGGCACTTTACACCGATATGGGCCACTTCGGCCGCAGCCCAATCAGAATGGCATGGTTGGGATTGGTTTTTCCCGCTCTTTTTCTGAACTACATGGGACAAGGTGCACTGTTGATGAGCCATCCCCATGCAGTCGACAATCCCTTCTACCGCATGTTTCCCAGTTGGGGGCTTTACCCGGTAATCATACTTGCCACCGCCGCCACAGTTATTGCCTCTCAAGCCTGTATTACCGGCAGCTTCTCCTTGGCCAAACAAGCAATGCAGCTAGGGCTTTTACCCCGTCTTACCCTTCGTCATACCTCAGCTCATCTTGAGGGGCAGATATTTATGCCAGGTGTTAACAGACTGCTTATGATTTTAGTGATAGGAGCGGTAGTGAGTTTCGGCTCATCCACCAATTTAGCCGCTGCCTACGGTGTTTCCGTAAGCGGCGCCATGTTGATAAGTACTTGCCTGGCCGCAGTTGTATACCGCATTCAATTAAAATGTCACTTACTACTTTGTCTATCAGTGGCGGCCTTCTTTATCTTCATAGATCTCGCCTTTTTCTCCTCCAGCTTGCTAAAAATTAGTCATGGTGGCTGGTTTCCTCTCGGTTTAGGTGCCATAGCCTGTATCTCAATGTTCACCTGGAGAGATGGCAGGGAAGCCTTAGCACTGCAACTTCAGCGGCAAGAATTCAAACTGGAGCCTTATCTAACCGCCCTGCTGAAGAAAAACCCTATAAGAGTGCCTGGAACTGCAGTATTCCTGACCTCCAGACAGCTATCCACTCCCCACGCACTGATTTATAACCTGAAGCACAATAAAGTATTACACGAAAACTTACTGTTCATTACTGTATCATTTGTGAATGCTCCACGGGTAATGCCTGGCAACCGGTATATCCTCAGCGAAATCCGTGAAAACTGCCACTACTTACTTTTACGCTATGGCTACATAGAGCAGCCGGATATTTGGAAGGTTTTAAAGCGGCTACGCCTTAAGAAAGAGCTGGATATCGACCCCAATAAAGCTTCATATTTTTTAACAAGACAAACCATCACCCCAACCAAGCAGGAGGATAGCCGTATGTTCTTATGGCGAGAGCGGTTGTTTGCGGTTATGTTCCGCAATGTGAGTAGCGCTGTAGAGTATTACCGTATTCCTATGAGCCGCGTGATAGTAATGGGCGAAAAAATCCGAATTTAATTTAAACGATAAAGCAGTAATGGGAAATCATTAACTTATTTATAAAGCGGGAATCTAAATCACTCCGAGCCGTGACAAGTGTTGTCGGGCAAACTGAATCCTTCTCTGCTGTACTTCGGCAAAACTCTTACCATCTATATTGACTGCAAAAAAATACATATTGTTGCCAGTTTCCACTACGCCAACATACCAACCCAAAGCAAATTCATCATTAATCTGCCCGCCTCCCGTTTTTGCATAGAGCTTGTACGAGCCTGTCTCCTCTACCAACATAACTTCTTTGAATAAAGAGAGAGAGTCATCAGAAATAGGCAGGGCTCCAGAAAATAGCTTTTGCAAGAAATTCACCTGCTCCTTGGCCGATATCTTCAGGCTCCCATTTAGCCAAAATTTATCCAAACCAGAGGAGATATCCCTGTTGCCATATTCGAACTGAATCAAATAATGACTCATTCTCTTCCTGCCTATTTGAGAGGCTAATTGCCGATAAATAGGCACTGCGGAATTTTGAAAAGCCGCCCGGATGGGTAGCGGCTTGTCGTACCAAATACTGGGCCACCATCGCTGAGCCGGATACTTTAAGTGGTCATAGGTTAATTCCTGTACAAGGCTGCGGACCAAACCAGCGTCTAATGCAATCAGAGTGTTAGGCACCTTAAAGGTTGAGAACGGCGTGAGCCTTACATCGGCTCTCTTTTCATTGATGATTGAGTAAGTGGCCTCTTTGTGATTTTTCAGTACAAATGTGCATGATTTGCCACATTCGATATGCTCGGAAGACCAGGCGAGACTACTAAAGAGCAGAAATAATAATACGATTGCTTTCAATTTAAACTTCCCAGAGGTACTGGTTAATAAAATATCTGATCAGGGTAGCAATCATAAACGATCCTGCCGCATTCTCACCTGCCTTCATTTAAAGAGTACTCCGACACAGAGGTTGCACAGGTAGCTGTTACCAGCATCGAAAACTGCGCAAAGAGCTATTCTACCCTTCGACTCGACTGAATTAGCTTTGCTAATGCCTTGTGGGCATCAACAAGGCCCAATCCGGTATTATTGGCACCTAAGTGGGATCGCCTTGCCGTACCCTGAAGCGACTGCGCTACCAATGGCACAGCCTCACCGCTGGAGTACCCATAATGATCCGCTGCATCCAATAGCAACGCGCTGATAGCCGCCAACTGTGGTGCGGCAAAAGAGCTACCGGATTCAAAGTTATGGCTTGAAACTGAGTAAACTGCATCTCCCGAAATAGCAAAGCTCCGCTTGATCGCCAAGGGGTTATAACCAGGAACCGTGGCAGTTAAAGAGACTTCGTTGGAGAATGGCTGCAAATTGATCGCAAACATCAAGTTTTGACTGCCTGGAGCACCTTGATTTTGCTGTAAAAAGGCCTTGATCAGATCCAGGTCATAGGTAAAAAAACTTCCCAGCGGAGGAAGGCCTAGACGCTTGCGAACATCCGTATTCTCACCTTCCAGGTCAGTACCTGTATTCCCAATTGACTTGGTAAATAATTTGGATTGCAAAATATGCGATAGATGCTCAGAGAACTCCGGATCCAGCTGATCATTGGTGATATGAAAAGCCCGACTCATATTAATTACATCAATATCATCTCGGTTACGCATGTAAGCCATGGCTTCATTGTACGTTTTGCTTTCAGTACTTATGGGTACAATAGTAGCCTTGGGCGCAATATCAAGGATAATATCAATAACGGTATTGCCATGCAGGAAGGTAATGGGATCACCAAATTGAACTTCGGCTTCGATATTAGGGTGCCGCTCGCGCTGTTCCTGTAAACGAACAGGATCAAACAAATCAAACACCCCAATGACAATGCCCTCACCGTCAAAATGCCGTACCAAATTCTGATGCTTGAGGTTGTAGCTAGGCACATAGGGATACAGAAATTCATTAAGCTCCATCCGGAACATATCTAAATCCGCAATAGCAGTTTCAAAAGTTAACCTGTTCTCTTCTTGGTAATCTTCCGGCTGAAAGGTATATAAAAGTTCGGCGAGCACGATAAACTCAGTGATAGACTGACCCCACTTGTGCATTTTCAATTCATCAACCATATAAAGCGACTTAGCCCACCCCTGATACTGGTCAAAATCAGCGGCCAAATAATCATCGAGTATTGGAGTAACAGGCTCCTCCCAAGGCCAGGGTGTTAGCTCTTTGACAACCTGTAAAGAGGCCCTGGCTTGATCTACGTTGGGATCTGATGCAAAGACCTTTACACTCAATACAATCAGCAACACCACAAGTACTATCTTATTCAAAACTACTTCCTTTTTATTGAAATTTATTTTGGATATAAGCTTGAAAAACTAATTACTAAGAGCTTTATAGAGCAATCATTGCCTTATACAGCGTAGCCTCTTAGTAGAAATAAATAGGAGCATGGAATAGGCTCAAAGACAACCTGTCGATGAAAATTTTTGATGCCTTAACTTTAACCACCAACAATTAAGAAGCCTAACTATACATTACCTCACACACTCATTGTCGAAGCCTACATCTCAGCTTCTACCATTGAAAATGAGGAGCTTATTCAATCCGCACACAAACCTAACGCTCTCGGCTCAACCTAAATTGGATGTAAATCCTCGCCTTAATAGTTCCACCAATGTTAGAGGGTTTTAGAACTTACCCAGTTGAAACCTCAACGAAAACAGATGTCTGTTCAATAGCGTCATGATATGGTTTAACAAATCTAATTTGCGTCCCATCAATTTCGGTCAACTGCTTAGACCAAGCTAAATCATAAAGAGTTTTCAAATCATTCTTATCAGCTTCAGTGAGCTCACTTTTTTCCCCATAATTCATGATGGAGAATGGCTTGTGCGTACCATAGATCACACTGGGCCAAGCTTTCTCTTTCAAATCAGCAAAGAAATGCCTTAATCCAAATATATGGCCCAGCTCGTGAATCATAGTATCAACCTGCTCTTTCCGACTTTGTTCAAACATTGTAGGAAAGAGTACCAATTCATTACGCCCAGAATTAGGAAAAAAGGCACGCGCTAATGTACAGCCTACCACACTACAACTTTCTACAGGCTCTACTCTAATTTTAAAGTCCCAAACATTTGGGTTCTCATTAAATTTGACCGGAGAAGCATCCCCCCACTTTAACAAGGCCTCCCCAAGTAGAGCCCGAATATAGTTTTTTACTTCGTCTGGGTTTTTAAAATACCGCAAAGACTCTTCATCAAATTTCCACCTAAGAGTTACATCTTTCCCCCAAAGGGGGATGTACCCCTCTCCACTGTGCAATACTAAATCCAGCGGGGATCTATTTTCTAAGGCAGGATATCCCACTTTATCAGTGACACAAATCTTATTCTCACCATACTTATGAACAATAGGCTCGACGCAAGAATCACATTCTTTTTTTGACTTAAGTTCCAGATGGAGAGTTTCATTTGAATAGCTGCTATTGTCTGATGACACTGTAATCCACCAATATAAAACATTAAAGAAACTTAATTAAAACGATAATACATGTTTAGTAAAACGCGGGGATATAGGTGATTTCTCGCAGCAGAATCCTTTCGAAACAATAATAGAACCTCATAATCTATGCCATAGCACTATTCTCATTGCTTAACCAAGTCCCATCCGAGTAGGCATCAACAGTCTCTACTCCAAACTCATGGATTAAGTAGCGAAGACCTTCTTTATCTTTGTCGGTAGTCTGCTTCTTATTGTTGTAGACGCCTTCAAGTTTAATCTAATTGGCAAAAATGATAGCCCCGACCGTATCAATAGACTTCAGCTGCGCCTGGTAGGCAAGGTATACGTCCGACGACACCTGATGCTGCACTTTAAGGATCGGACAGAAGATCACATGGTTATGTGATCTTAAGACTGAGCTCAACAGGAGTTTTATTCATCCATGAAAGGTAAGAAATACTCAAGTTAAAACTGGACATAGCAGTTTTCTAGTGACCACCTAAAAACAGTGCAAAGTGATACTGCCTGGACTCAACAATCATAATGGCCTTCGCCAACAAGAGAACTAAGCCCAGCACAGTGGTCCAGAAAGTGAAACCTCCAAAAATCTGTTCAGGTATTTCGTTAACTTCCCAAAAATATCATTCTAGATTCACGGATAAAGTAGATTTCTATAAGAAAGCACAACGTAGTAGAAGAAACCCAACAAACCAGCAAAGGCGCTCCAGTAGCTTGAACCTGAATCACTCGTTCAATTTTATCTCACTTCTTTACCTACTCTTTGCTTTTGATCCCCCTTGGCAAAGCCATCGTTTGATAAATTGATATAATGGGAAAAAGTGGCATCATGAGAGTATCGCCAAATAAATGACTTGATGACTAGCGACGCTTTATTTTTTAATTCTTAATTAGTGCCACCCACCTATATAGATTGAACATCACTATATCAATACAAATACCCAAGAATAACAACATGTGTGCGGCAGCTAATGCTATTAGAGGAGCCTCTACATGCTCATTAGAATTCGGCAAATGAGCCACAAAGTAAGTAAAAATTAATATAGCGAGCAAGTATAGAGTCCAGCACCTTTCGAGGTGCTGAAAACATTTATTCTGATTAATTTGAAACCTTAAAACGATGAGCTCTGCCAATACAAATATTATTACTCCGGTAAAAGACAAGGCTAGAGTAAATTGCATTGCTCTAGGTAAGCTTGGAAATAATGTTGTTGTGTGCGTCATCTCCCAAACTTTAAGACCAAGGACCAGGGATGTGAACCAAGCAGCGCCCAAAAACACCCCTACAAACGGTTTGAATTTCCAGTAACTTTCAGTCATTTTGAAATCCCCAACTTTGTTTGGACACTCAAAATTTCAGATGCAAAGTAAATTACGTTGAAAACTATGGCTACTAAAAAATCACTTACGATTCAAAGAGTCGTAGCCCCAGTATATTTAAGCCAGACAGAATAATGGCATATTTGTCAGCTATCGTATGGTTTGCAATAGGAGCCCTACTCATACTAACTCTAACTCCCTGAGGTAGTATGAGTAAGCTGATCAGTTTATTCGGCTATCCTTGTGTCCCTATTAGCCTCCTCTCTTCCATGTACAATCCGATAAAGCAGTGGCAATACAAATAACGTCAACAATGTCGAAGAAATAATTCCGCCAATCACTACCGTGGCTAGGGGTCTTTGCACTTCAGCTCCTGTACCTACATTCAAAGCCATAGGCACAAAGCCGAGGCTGGCCACCAATGCAGTCATCAACACCGGACGCAGACGGGTCATGGCGCCATCGATAATTGAGGTGAAAAGCCCGCCTCCTTGCTGGCGTAATTGACGGATAAAAGAGAGCATTACCAGGCCATTTAAGACAGCCACACCTGATAGGGCGATGAAGCCAACTCCTGCAGAGATCGACAGTGGCATACCACGCATCCATAAAGCCAGGACACCCCCAGTCAACGCCAAGGGGACTCCGGTAAAGATAATCAGGGCATCCTTAAACGATCCAAAAGCCATTACCAGTAAGCCGAGAATGATAAGCAACGTTAGCGGCACTACGATTAACAAGCGGGTACTGGCGGATTCCAGCTGTTCGAAGGTACCTCCATAGGCAAGCCAATATCCTGCTGGCAGGGATACCTGCTGCTCGATACTCGCCCGCGCCTCTTCCACAAAAGAGCCCAGATCACGGTCGCGCACGTTGGCTGTTACCACCACACGTCGCTTGCCATTTTCACGGCTTATTTGATTTGGAGCTGGCGTCATCTCCAAACTGGCGACTTCAGACAATGGCACATAGCTACCCAGTGGACTACCGGCGGGTAACGGCACAGGTAAATCACCAAGGCTTTCGTAATCACGACGTAGCTCCTCCGGCAGGCGGACTACCAATTGGAAACGACGGTCTCCTTCGTAAATCAATCCGGCCTCCTCCCCACCAATCGCGGTGGATACCAAATCCTGCAGTGTTTTCAGATCAATACCGTAGCGGGCAAGTGCGATACGCTTGGGCACAACAGAGAGAACCGGCAGTCCCTCTACCTGCTCTACCCTCGCATCGGCAACCCCTTCAATACCATTGAGCACACCGAGGATTTCATTAGCGGAGGCCACCAGCTGATCCAGATCATCGCCGAATACTTTGATGCCCAGATCTGCACGCACCCCGGAAATCAGTTCGTTAAAGCGCATCTGAATTGGCTGAGTAAATTCGTAGTTGTTACCTGGCAACTGACGCACAGCTTCTTCAATCTCTGCTACCAGTTGCTCTTGAGGTAGTTTCGGATTAGGCCACTGGCTCCGGGGTTTTAGGATCACAAAATTATCGGCCACATTGGGGGGCATTGGGTCTGTGGCCACTTCTGGCGTGCCTATCTTTGCGAATACTTTGTCTACCTGGGGAAATTCTTTAATTCGCTGTTCCAACAAGCGCTGCATCTCGACTGATTGCTCCAAACCGGTGCCGGGAATCCGCAAGGCGTGTAGTGCGATATCTCCCTCATTCAATTGAGGAATAAATTCCGAGCCCAGGGTGGTTACAAGCCAGCTACAAAAAAGTACCAGTGCAAGAGCCCCGGAAAGTACCAGCCAGCGCACTTTCATCGCAGCGATTAGCAGTGGCTCATAAAGAGATTTGGTAGCAACGATCAGCTTGTTTTCTTTCTCACTGATTTTGCCTGTGAGGAAAACAGCAACCGCTGCCGGTACAACTGTCAGTGAAAGTACCAGCGCAGCCAGCAAAGCCATTACTACAGTAGCAGCCATAGGGTGGAACATCTTGCCTTCCACACCGGTTAAGGTGAACAATGGTATATACACCACCGTGATAATCAACACACCAAACAAGCTTGGGCGAATAACTTCGTTAGTGGCTTGAAAAACCAGTTCCAATCGCTCTTGCAAGGGCAACTTGCCACCTTTACGGCCCTGGGCTTCGGCAAGTCTGCGAATGGCATTCTCGACAATAATCACCGCCCCATCGACAATCAATCCGAAGTCTAGAGCACCAAGACTCATCAAGTTTGCGGAAACACCGGTTTGCACCATGCCGAAAATTGTGGCGAGCATAGAAAGCGGAATTACTGCTGCGGTGATAAAAGCTGCTCGAATATTCCCCAGTAGCAGGAACAACACTACAACAACCAGTAACGCCCCCTCGATAAGGTTTTTCTGTACCGTAGCAATGGCTTTATCTACCAGAGTGGTACGGTCATAAACCGCTTCTACCTTGATACCCTCAGGCACCGTAGACTTTACTCCCTCCAAGGCAACCGCAACATTACGGGCCACCTCTCGGGAGTTCTCCCCCACAAGCATCATGGCGGTACCCAGTACCGTTTCTACACCATCACGCGTGGCAGCGCCGGTACGCAGCTCCTTGCCGATAGCCACTTCAGCCACGTCCGAAACTTTAACCGGCGCCCCACTGCGACTGGTAATCACTACATCTTCAATTTCGGCGATACCTTGTAACTGGCCTGGTGAGCGCACTAATAATTGACGACCATTATTCTCCAGGTAGCCGGCACCTCGACTCTCGTTATTCCGACGCAGGGCTTCGGCGATATCTTCCATGGAGAGACCAAAGTTGAGCATCTGCCGAGGATTGGGAGTAACGTGATACTGTTTGTTGTAGCCACCAATGGTATTCACTTCTGTAACACCGGGCACCAAAGACAATTGCGGCTTGATAATCCAATCCTGAATTTCCCGCAGTGCCGTGGCATCGTAGGGCTGCCCGTTCGGCTGGGTAGCGCCGGGGTTTGCCTCCACTGTGTACATAAAGATCTCACCAAGACCGGTGGCAATAGGCCCCATCTCGGGCTCCAGCTCCGGGGGTAAATTGCTCTTTATGGCACCGAGGCGACTGTTAATTAAATTACGGGCAAAATAGAGATCAGTCCCCTCCTTAAAAACCACAGTGACCTGGGATAGCCCATAGCGGGAAATCGAACGGGTGTATTCCAAGTTGGGGAGACCGGCAAGAGCTGCCTCCACCGGGTAGGTAATCCGTTGCTCAGCTTCTAATGGCGAGTATCCGGGGGCCTCAGTATTAATCTGTACCTGGACATTGGTAATATCGGGGACCGCATCAATCGGTAGTTTCTGGTAACTCCAAATCCCCAGCCCCACCAATACAAAGATCAGGGACAGCACGAAAAAACGCCGCTCAATTGAGAAGCGCAGGATGCCTTCAATCATCTTCTGGCCTCAATTAGTGGTTATGTGCAGCGCCGGATTTTTCGATATCCGCTTTGATCAGATAGCTGTTCTCAGTGACATAGCGATCCCCCGCATTGAGACCACTCAGCACTTCCGTCACTTTGCCATCGGTACGCCCAAGCTTGAGCGGGCGAATTTCGTAGGCTTCGCCTACCTTGACAAATACCACTGTCCAATTGCGAAATGGCTGCAGAGCCCGATTTTCCACCACGAGAGGTACAGGACTTTCACTGGTTACCACTTGGCCCTGAACCATTAAATCGGTTGTCCAAAGATCGTTAGGATTCTCAATTACCGCTCTTGCAATCGCGAAGGGTTGGCCATTACCGCCGGGAGCGAGGCTAGTAATGGTTGAATCGAAAGTTCTCTCTCCAGCTTTAATGGACACTTTTTGGCCACGACTGATCTGACCACGGCGAGTGGGAAATACCTGTAGTTCAGCCCACAATTGATTGTAATTGGCGATAGTAAACAGGACTCGCTCACCACTAAACTCACCACGGCTGGCTTGTTTATCGATTATCTGGCCGCTAATAGGCGCAACCAGCGGGTAAGTTTGCAGGCTGTCATTGGATTCAATCGTAGCGAGTTTTTCCCCTTTTTCTACTAGATCACCCAGTGCTTTTTCGATAGTGACCAGAGTTCCCGGGTAGCGTGCGCGCACATGGCTAAGGCTGCGGTGATCAACGGCTGTTTTACCGTATAGAGTGACACTCTCTTTTATTGTGCCGGAGCCAGCAACAGCAGTTTCAATGCCGGCTTTTATTGCCATTTCCTCAGAGATTTGTACACGGCCTTCATGGGATTCGTAACTCCATTCTGCTCGCTCCCCGTTATGAAGAACAGAAACAGTAACATCGAAAGAATGCGGTTCCCCTACAGCACCTTCACCGCGGTAATACCCGTTGCGTTGCTCCCAGGTAAATGGGATACGATCCACTTTCCCACCGAGTCTCTTTAACTCTACGGCAAGGCGAGCATTTTCCTGAGGCTTATCTCCCCGAGAAATCCAAGCGCGAAATTCCGGCTGAATGCCTCGCTCATAAATAAGCAGTTCAACTGACAGATCACCCTTTTCCAATAAACGGCCTCCATTTGGGCCTTTCTCTACCTCATGCTCGCCGTGCTCATCATGGCTATCACTATGATCACCACTTGCATAGCTTTGGGGCACCAACCAATTCCCCAAGAGAAACAGGGAAAGGAACAGTATCGCCAGCTGATTCGCTTTAGTTGACTCACTCATATTTCAATCCAAAATTATTTACTGCTATCGACGCTCATGGGCCCCAAGGGTCCGGCGGTCAGCTGTTCAATTTCTGCGCCGAAAAGAAGTACGGATCGCGCCGCTTCAATGCGGGCTCGCTCGGCACTCAACAACTCATCCCGGGCAGAAATCAGGTCTACATAGGAATCCCTACCCCGGCGGTAAGCGCGATCCACTTCAGTTAAAGCCTGGCGCAGCTTGGGGATTACAGAGTCTTGCAAGGTGGAGACAGTGCCCAGAGCCTGTTCACGGCTGGTCACTGCGAGAAAAAGCTGTGGGTAGAGCTGCAAAAGTGCTGCCTCACGACGCAGCATGACCTCATCCAGCTCTGTCATTGCCGTTAGTTCAGCACCGCGATTACGTTTGGCGGTAAATAGGGGGACACTGAAACCCGCTTGGACTGCAGTTTCATTAACTGCCGGATTCACACGAAGACCTGCATACCATCCAACATCCGGTCTGGAATTCGCCTGGGTCAGGCGTAGCCGGGAGGCTTGCAAACGCTCTTCAGAAGCAAATCGTGCTATCGCAGGGTTTGCCTGGGCTCTTTCATAAAGCGCCTCAAAACTTGCACCCGGATCAAAGCGATAAAGCTCAGCGGAGTCCACGCGATAATTTTGGGCTGGCTGCCCCCAGAGTGCCGAGAGCGCATGCTTGTAGTACACCAGCATGCTCTGATCGGTCTGTTGTGCGAGGATCGCTTTTGCCAGAGAAGACTCCGCACGCATACGCTCTGAGACGGGGCTGGCCGCAGCACTGACCCGCGCGCTTACAGCGCTCAAGGCCTCACGTGCTAGCGCGACTTTCTCCTCCGCCAAAACCACCAACTCTTGGGCGGCCAAGACCTGGGTATAGCGGCGGATCACTTCCGCCAACAGATCCAAAGCCTTAGCCTGTTCATCGGCGATTAGCAGGTCGCGCTGCGCATTGACAACATCTATACGAGCCTGGCGTTTATTGCCCAGCTCCACGACTGAAGAAAGAGTTACCGTCAGCTCAAACTCATTGTCGGCATCGTCCTCTGGATCTGGAGCATTGTCCGAGTCACCTTCATTGAAGTGCTTGTACTCAGCCTCGACACCCAGCTCCATCTCCGGCTTTAGTGCCGCAGTCTGCCCGGCACCATCCAAACCCCTTTTCTGCAATGGAAAAACTGCAAGCTCCGGATTCTGCGCAAGCGTAAGCCCTATCGCATCCGGTAGTGTTAGCAAGTCCCCCTCCTGTGCAAATACAGGTTGCACAGGCAAACACAATATCGCCATCGCCAATAGCCAGGCGGCAAGGCGACGAATCACACTCGCAATGAGCGTGTGAAACAAATCCATGGATATCTCCCAAATCACATCCCATATACGTGAGTTGGGTCTTGCGACTCTCTTAACTCACGCAGTAATAGATCGATCAGACTTGGGTTATAGGTGGGCGCAGTAAGGGAGAGAAGTAACCGCTGGGTACCGCGACATTAATCACTTCACGATAAGAAATGGTACCCCAGAGAAAGGGTTGGAATGACTGTCCGAGCAGTCCGGCAACGGTACTGCCATGGCAGTGGCAACAGTGATTACAAAAGTCGAGAAGTGGTGACTGTTGCGCGGGCTCATCGACAGGGAGCGAAACTTGAACCACCTCGCCAAGTTCCGGCGAAGTGAATTCACTATTGAGATCAGATTGGTCCAGATGGTGGGGAAGTAGATGCTCGGTTACATCCTGCAGTTCTTCATGACTGTCATAGAAAGCCCCTGCGGTCTGGAAGACCAGCAGTGCGATCAATAAAAAAGACAGCCTAACTAGGTTCATATGAACAAGGGGACCACAAAATCTTATTCTGGACTCTAGCAAACATGTCAGGATAGCTCAAACAGAAAACCCTCTCAGAATTTGCGCACCGCCAACGGCTTTGAGAAATAGAAGCCCTAGTCAGCAAAGTGAGCCCCCTGTCCATTTGGTCACCCTCAACTCCTCTACACTGATTTTGATGCCATTAACTTGAGTTTGTACCGGGAGGTATCTGTATATGCTTGCCCCTCATCCACTTGGCTGCCACACCAGAGCAATGCTTCTTGCTGTGTCAATAGCCTTAATTCCGGCCGTAGTTGCACAGCCCACTCCCCCGCCGCCTCAGCCAGGTAGTCCGCCGACCCAGGACCAGCAGGGGGGCTCAAACAATCCACCGCAGGGCCAACCCCCAGCTCCTAGTGACAATACTACCGGTCAGGGCCAACCCCCTGCGCCACCGGGAGACACAACCGGTCAAGGTCAACCCTCTTCACCACCAGATACCTCATCTGGACAAGGGCAAAGCTCTCAGTCCTTGGCGGGAGTTGACCAAAATGGTGAAGCTATTGATCCCAAAGCCATGGAGGCACTGAAGGCAATGGGAAAATACCTGGCGAGCATGAAGATGCTGATGTTCAAAGCCAGAATTTTTGCCGATGTAGTACTTGAGAATGAGCAAAAGTTATTGATCGGGGGCAAAGTCAGATACATGGCAATGCCACCAGATAAACTGCGCGTGGATATGACTACTGATTCAATTACTCGGAACTTTATTCACAATGGTGGCAAGTTCACCATGATTGCCCCGCGCAATGGTTATTTTGCAGAAATGGAGGCCTCTCAACCCACCTCCCAAGTACTCTCCAAGGCAGCAAAGGAATACGGCATTGAAGTACCTTTTGCAGACCTTCTGGAATGGGGGCGCAAACCGGACGCCTGGGCAGGGATCAAGGAGGGCTTTCTGGTTAACTCTCCCAAAGTTAACGGGCAACGTACCAAGCACTGGGCTTTCCGTTCGGAAAACCTGGACTGGGAGATCTGGATCCAGGTTGGTGATAAGCCCCTACCACTTCGCATATCCACCGTTAATACCCGCGATCCAGCCAAGCCGCGCTTTATCGCGACACTTAAATGGATGAAGACCAAACCAGAAGCGGCAAAAGAGTTCACTCCAGCTACCGGGAAGCACAAACAAATCCCGTTTAAAAAGGCTGAGCCAAACAAGCAGGAGGCGCCACAATGATCCATGCTAAGCATCGTAAGTCGCGAGCCTTGTCACTATGGGCGGCACCACTATTACTCTCCGGAACTCTGCTCGCCGCAGTGTTCAGCTCTCAGGTGGAGGCGCGCGAGCATTTTGGTGGACGCGGCGCGCATTTTAATGTGGGTGGACACTTCAATGCGGTTCGCCCAGGACCCGGAGGAGGCTTCCACGGCGAATTTGCACGGGGGGACTTTGAGCGCAGGTTCCCAAACCATCCACCATTTCACCCTATTCGCCCGGGGCACCACCGTCACCCTCCTTACCCTCCACCCTGGCGCCCTCGACACTGGCCCTATCCAGGCCCTAGATATTGGGGGGTTACTGCCGTGGGTGTTGGTGGCTGGCTCTACACACTACCTCCAAGCTGTGTCAGTGTGACGGTCGGTAATGTGACCTATGAGCGATGTGGGTCTTATTGGTATCAACCCCATTTCGTGGCAGGGCATATCGCCTATCGGCATGTAGGAGCACCACGGCGGCCGCGGCGATAGCTTGAAATTCTTCCAGCGCCTAACTGAAACTCCCTGTTGGGTTTATGGCGCTGGGAGACTTATAGGAAAGTTAGTCTTCTGTTCTTTCCGGCCCACCCTCGGCATAGGATTTACTGATACCACGGAGGATGCTGAGCTGCTTGCCAAAGTTCCTACATGGGGCGCACATTGCCAAATGCAGCTTAAGGCTGGCCTGCTCTCGCAAGTGCAGCCTGCGCTCCTGGGACTCCGACATCAACCGCGTAGCTTCCCGGCACGATTTCATTGACTCAGCCCTCCACGCCAAACCAGTTATCTTCCAGGCATTCACGTAATCGCAGGCGCGCCCGGTGCAGTGTCACATTTAAGTTGCTCACCGAAATCTCTGCTGCGGCACAGATCTCGTGGCTCTCCAGCTCAATGAACTCTCGCATCATAAATATTTGCGCCTGACGGGAAGGCAGATGATTGAGGCATGCATCGAAGATTCGCCAAAAATGCTTGTCGTGAATAGCCGACTCGGGGTCTGCCCATTTCTTTGGTCGCTCATCCTTTCTCCAGTGGCCGGTTTGATCAAATAACTCGTCGTGATCGTGCTCCTCGCGATCGCCACGCACCAGCTGGTCTGCATCAACAAAGCGCTGTCGTTGTCGCAAAATGTCGGCAATCTTATTCTTCAAGATGGCAAACACCCAGGTTTTCAGGGCCGATCGCCCAGTAAAGCTGCGGGAGTTTTTCAGGGCTCCCATAAGGGCCTCTTGCACAGCATCTTCAGCCAATTGGGCATCCTGCAACTGCAAGCTGGCAAAACGAAGCATCTGCTGGCGCAGATCCACCAGAAACTGGGGGTTCTGCAAGGATTCCTCAACTCTTGGTTCAGGCGAAGCATCAGGGGCAAGGTAATCGCTCAACTACGTTCCCTCATAAAATCGAAGCGGAGACCGGCGATATTAACTAAAAAGCGAGAATTATCTAACAGCCAGCTCACCCTGACACCAAAAGGCAACTTAATTCCCTCTGCCGGTACTAACAACACAATCACAAAGTTATTAGTCGTGAAACAGCGGGACTTGTTACAAAAAGAAAGGACAGGTAAAAAATAACCCTCGAATGGCGCCCAGCGCCCGACAGGAAAATCACTCTGCGAAAGGTATGCTCCATGCATGATATTGTTCAGGACTACTACGGACGCCAGCTAAAAAGCACATCAGATCTCAAAACTGATGCCTGCTGCGATGCCAGTGCGGTGCCAAGTTGGTTGAAGCCGCTACTAGCCAATATACATCCAGAAGTCCTATCCCGCTATTACGGTTGCGGGCTCGTTTGTCCCCCGCTTTTAGAAGGCTGCAGGGTTCTCGATCTTGGCTGTGGTTCAGGTCGCGATGTCTACCTCCTCTCCCAACTCGTGGGAGCAAGCGGTGAAGTGGTCGGCATTGACATGACCGATGAACAACTACAAGTTGCCCGCCAGCACCAGGGTTATCATGCGGAAAAGTTTGGTTATGACAACATCACCTTTCTGCATGGTTATATCGAAAAACTGGATGAACTCGGCCTGGAACCGGGTAGTTTCGATGTTATTGTCTCCAATTGTGTCGTGAATCTCTCTACCGACAAAGGGGCCGTGTTACGAGGCCTATATCAATTATTAAAGGAAGGTGGGGAGTTTTACTTTTCCGATGTGTATGCCGATAGGCGTGTCCCTGACACCCTGCGCACGGATCCGGAACTCATCGGCGAGTGCCTGGGTGGCGCTCTCTACTGGAACGATTTCCTCGAACTGGCCCAGGCCAGCGGCTTCCGCGATAGCCGACTGGTGGAAAGTCGCCCACTGGAAGTGACCAATGCGCTTTTGCTTGCCCGCTGTGGCAGTGTTCGCTTTTACTCCGCCAGCTACCGTCTTTTCAAACTGGCAGGCTTGGAAAAGGACTGTGAAGACTATGGCCAGGCTGTAGTTTATAAGGGGAGCATTCCAGAACTACCGACTGAATTTGTACTAGATGGGCACCACCGGATTGAGAAGGGGCGTGTGTTTTCTGTCTGCGGTAATACGTGGAAAATGCTGGCAGAAACGCGCTTAGCTCCCCACTTTGACTTTATCGGTGACTTCTCCCAGCACTTCGGTTTATTTCCCGGTTGCGGTCGAGAGATGCCTTTCTCTGAGGGGGCTACTAACCCTTCAATAAGCAGTAGCGACACTGGTAGTCAGTGCTGCTAACCGTCTGACCCAACTACTCAGCGTCGCAACAGCGACGCCGAGTATTCAAGCTCTATTCCGCCGAATGACAAAGTCGAGAAATTTAGGGACTCTATGTTCGAGCCAATAATTCGGCCGCCATACAGAACCCCCAACAAATCCCACATGCCCCCCCTGTAAAGTGACTTCTAACTGCACCATGGAGCTCACTTCTCTCTTCTCGGGAATAGCCGATGGACAAACGAAGGGATCATCCACAGAATTTACGATCATCGTTGGCACCCCAATTTCCCGTAAAAGATGCTTGCTAGATGCCTTGGTGTAGTAGTCATCAACATCCCGGAACCCGTGCAAGGGCGCGGTAAAAGTGTTGTCAAAGCGCCGGAAGTTGGCAAAGACCGTAGCATCATCCACATTTGGCAGAGCTGCCGCCATACAAGGGTCTTGCGCCTTTTGTTTGAGAGTGAGGCGCAGGCAACTCAAAAGATGGCGCTGGTAAAGTCTGGAAAGGCCAGTATTAATCTTGCGACTACACGCATGGAGATCCATTGGAGAAGATATCGCCACCGCCGCAGCCACCGGGCTGCAGGTTCCATCCTCCCCCAGCATCTTAAGCAGTACATTGCCACCCAACGAGTAACCCACCACCGTAATTGGGGTCAGGGGTAACTCCCCCCTCAGCTGTTCTACCAACCAACGTGGATCCTCACTATCTCCGCTGTGGTATGCCCGGGGCAACCTGTTTGGCACACCCCCACAACCGCGGAAGTGCATGACAGCAACTTGGTAGCGGCGTGCGAGTAAGGATTCCATCATACCCTGGACATAGGGAGAAGCCACCGAGCCACCCAGACCATGGAGAATCAAGACTAATGGGAGTTCAGGGTCATCAACCAAAGGGCGAGGAGTGAGTAGTGCGAGACAATCTCCGTCCGGCGTTTCATACCAACGGCACTGGGTTTCTATCCATGGAACTGGGCGATGCACACGGCCAAAGACGGTTTGAATATGACAGTTTCCAAGGCCTGTGGCGGGGATAAACTGATCAGTCATATACCGGATTCCGCTATTGCTATTTACCTGCCCTACTCTGCTCAATTTAGGCACTTCTATATAGCGACCAAGCAGAGCTGGCTTCGCGAAGCATGAGGGGTAGCTATCCCTCGAAAGTATTGCGCGAATATCATCAGTATATAACCTGCGAGGACATATGTTGGGATAGGCGACGGGTATCGTGTGTTATTACTGCAGCTGAACCTTAGTTTTGGACATGGTTTCAGGCACGAAGATCAGAAAGAAGGTTGCGGCAATAGTGGCAATCCCCGCCAGCGATAAGAACGCGGCGTTATACCCGAAGTACTGAACAACATATTCTGCCGAGAAATTACTGCAGGCAGAACCAATCCCCACTAAAGCAGCCATGGCGCCCTGAGTAATGTTGAAGCGTCCTGTACCCTTAGTAAGATCGGCGCACATCAGAATGATGATCACCCCAAAGATACCGTTGGCCACACCGTCTAACGACTGTATAGCCACTAAAAAGAAAGGGTTATCTGTAGACATAAACAAGAGCGCACGAATTGGGTTAATACAAAAACCGATCATAAAGATAACTTTACGTCCCCAGGCATCGGCTTTGGCTGCACACATTAGTGACATCAACATCATCCAAAATTGCGCAGCAATTATGCAGGCAGAGGTAAAAGCAATGGCCTGGTTCACATTCGAATTGAGTGACAGCTTCTGGCTGACCAGAGGCAACATAGCCGCATTGCCAAAATGGAATAGAAAAACACTCACAGCCAAAGCGATCAGGCGTTTATCGGTAAGCAATACAGAAAAACCGGCAGGCTCCCTTTTTCCCGAAACATCGCGCCGTTCACCGCCCCGTGCTCGAATATGATCAATTGAATGAGCAGGAATAAATCCAACTGAGATAGCCATTAATACGCCCATAACAGCCATCAACCAGAAAACCCCTTCCGCAGCGATCGTTAGCGCTACAATTCCAGCAATCGCCGCAGCAAATACATTGCCCGCATGATTGGCCGCCTGGTTGGCACTTGTCTGTAATGTAAAAGTCTTATCACTACAAACTCCCAGAGTAATGGCTGCAATAGAGGGAGCCACGAAAGCAATAGCCGCCCCCATTAACACCTGGGAGCCATAAATGACAGGTTTGTGATTGGCCAGTGCAACAATAGCGATAGAGACAATCGCAATAATGATTCCGCAAGTTGCTATTAGCATACGCTTAAAGCGGGTGCTATCGATAAAAGCCCCTGCGGGTGTTTGTAATAAAACCGTGGTGATGCCACCAATAGCTAAAACAATGCCAATATCCCCTGGCTTCCAGTGCATAGCTGACAACAGGTATATCGCCAAATAAGGACCTAAACCTGCAACCACATCTCCCGCGAAGAAGTTCGTAAAAAGAAGAGGCTTGTTTAAACTCATAGATAAGTCTTATTGTGGGATTTATCAGCCCAGGTGGATGCCCTGACACCAAGTATAAGAAGCGGAGAATGATTTTTAGAGTAGCAGTAAGCAGAGACGACATCCGAGGCTGCGCCAATGTCCCTTAGCCTGATAGTATCGGCGATCATCTTCTTAATGATTGCTGCCCGGCAGTGGCTCCCCTCCACAATTCGCATCTGGCATATTATGACCCTTGGTGCGATCGCTTTGCTGCTCATGCGTCAAATTACCTTTAGAGAGGCTTTCTGGGCCATAGATTGGGATCTGATATTATATTTATTCTCGGTCTTCTCTATTGCCTCAGCTCTGTACGATACAGGGATATCCGCACAAATCAGTCATCGGATTCTTTCAATCAAGCATCCAAGTCTTGTATTAATAAGTTATATCCTCGTAATGGCAATTTGTGCAGCCCTTCTTACCAATGATGCCGCTGCTGTAATCGGTGTACCCATTGCAATTGTACTTGCACGGAATATGAAATGGGGACTGATTCCACTCCTGATTACACTCTGTGCAACAGTCACAATTGGCAGCATGGTATCCCCCGTAGGCAATCCCCAAAACATACTGATTGCCAACGCAGGGAACTTCGACAATATGTTTGTCGTTTTTGCCCAGTGGACTCTTGTGCCCGCTATCGTCACTATGTTTCTGTCCATGCTATGGCTGAAACGTTTTTTCAAAACCAGCGATATAATCAATTACGAAGCTAGTAAAGAGTACAGGGAGGCGGAAAAGGTTGCGCAAAAGTGGCCGGCACTTTTATCTGCAGCCCTATTATTAATCTTTATTGTCCTTGCCAGTATCCTACACAACGTGGATGGCATATATCACCCAAGTATTGGGCAAATCGGGCTAGCCGCTTGTTTGCCGATATATTTGGCCAGCCATGAGCGCAGACGGATATTAAGAGAGGTAGACTGGCCCACTCTTTTTTTCTTTGTTTCTATGTTTGTTGTAACCGGATCACTGCTACAATCTGGCTCTCTCCAGCACTTCCTGAAAATGGGCAATATTGATTTAGCAGAACCAGAGACCGTAGCTTTTGTCAGCTTCTTTGCAAGCCAGCTATTCTCCAATGTACCAGTAGTAGAGATCTACCTTAACCTTTTGCATCAACGTGACCCCCAAACCTTAATGATGCTTTCCGCAATATCTACAGTTGCCGGCAACCTGTTTATTATTAGCGCGGCCAGTAATGTTATCGTGCTACAGCAGGCAGAGAAATTCGGGGTAAAGCCTTTTAATTTCTGGCAATTCTTTTACCTGATGCTGCCAGTCAGTTTTATAAGCGTACTGATAAGTTATATCTGGATTCTCTGGTATGCATCCTGGCAGTAAACAGCAACAAAACCTACAGTAGTGAGAAACAAAGAAGCCATTAGATATACTTAAGCTTTTTTAGGTTTCTCTATACGCGCATATAAACGGTAGTCGCCATTTTGGAGCAACAAATAGATATTATAAGGTTCGAATTTTTCACCATCTTCCATTCCAGGGCTCCCAACCGGCATCCCTGAAACTATTAGCCCCACACTACCCTCTGGCGGTGAGGCCAGGAAATTCTGGATATACATAGCCGGAACATGCCCCTCAAAAACATACTGATCGCGCCATACCGCTGTGTGGCAGCCTTCCATTCCTCTAGGAATACCCCATTTACGTTTAACCTCCTGCATATTCACTTTAAAAACAGAGGTGGCCGTGAAGTCCTTTTCCTTTAGGTGCGCCATCCATTTTTTACAGCAAAAACATAAAGGATGCTTATAAACAATAAGTTCCGCAGCGTCATCACCGCTTTCTGCGAAAGCACCACCAACTATTGCGATAGCAAATAGAAGCAATAAAAAAATCTTTTTCAACTGCCACCTCTTTATTCAAATTTTAAATAGCCTGAGCGTAATGAATCACATAAGTCTTAGCAGAATCCTGCCAAAAGCAAACGGACTCAAATCCACTGCGGGCCAATAAACTCTTGAACCCAGCAATTGAATACTTGTGGCTATTTTCAGTATGGATTGTTTCCCCTTCAATAAAGTCTATACATGTATCCGCTATAGAAACACTGTGGTTTTTAAGACAAACCAAGTGCATTTCCACTCGCTGACGCAACGGGTGGTAAAATGCTCGATGCGCGAATAGAGAAAGATCAAAGTTTGCTCCTAGCTCAACATTGATCCTTTGCAGAAGGTTCAGATTAAACCGCTCAGTAACGTGATCACTATCGTTATAGGCTCGCTCTAAAATCACAGAATCCTTGACTAGGTCTGTACCAATCAACAAGCCATCGCCAGCATCAAGGTTCGAGGCAAACAACTTCAAGAGGCGCTCCGCCTCCAATGGCTCAAAATTTCCTATTGTGGACCCCGGAAAAAAGATAACTTTTTTTCTTGAGGAAACATGAATAAGCTTATTCCATACCTCAGATTGGGAAAAATCACCCACCTCACTCCATACCTGGACTCCCGGTAAACTCTTTTTGATCCGTTTTTCTGCCTCCAGTAAAATCTCGGGAGAAATATCTATTGGGCAGTAACCCCTGGGGGAATCCATAGCATCAAGAAGCTCTTCTACCTTCTCACAATTCCCTGCACCTGGTTCTATCAGCAGTGTTTCAGGTCCAAATTTTTGAGCAATTTCATCCCGATAGGTTGTAAATATATCCGCCTCATTTCGGGTCAGGTAGTAATCTTGTGAATCGCAGATTTCCTCAAACAGGCGTGAACCAACTTCATCGTATAAATATTTGCAAGGCAATGTCTTTCTTTTTCTACTCAGCCCCTCCAAAACATCCCCCAGGAACTCATTATTCTGGAGTTGATTCTCAATAACTGACGATACGGCTGCTTTCACTTTAGTCTCCTGCCAATCGGACACCGGTAAATTGCCACGCTTGATGTGGATAAAAGAAATTCCTGTAACTGATTCTGATATGATCAGATGGGGTTGCGAAGGATCCTCCGCGCAAGACCTTCTGGTTACACATGAATTTGCCGTTGTACTCGCCAACTGCATCCTTGTGGGCCTTGAAACCGTGGTATGGCAAATAAGCACTAGAAGTCCATTCCCAAAGGTCCCCCAAGAACTGGGTATGGCCATTTTGAGCCGCCAAGGGCTTCAGATAACGTTTTTCCAACAAGTTGGCACTGGCAAGCTGATTTACTTGTCGCAAGTGACAAGCCGCTGCCTCCCACTCAAATTCTGTTGGCAGTCTTTTGCCGGCCCAGGTGGCAAAGGCATCCGCCTCATAAAACGAAAGGTGATACACAGGTTCAAAACCATTCAACGGTTGTAACCCATGTAACGTATATTGCTGCCAACCGTCTTTCGTTTCACGCCAGTACAAAGGATGTTTCTGAGCGTTCTTTTGCACCTGTGACCAACCATCCGACAACCACAGGCGATGCTGTTGATAGCCTCCATCCTCAATAAACTCCAGATATTCAGCGTTACTGACTAAACGTGAAGCAATTGAAAAGTCAGGCAGAAACTGTTGGTGTACAGGCCCTTCATTATCAAAAAAGAAATCCTCCCCATCACTACCGATACCATAGAATCCGCCGGGTATTTCCAGCCAGCAAAGGGCAGCAACACTCTCAGCTTCTTCTTCGTGAGTATTATCACTATAAGCAGGTGCCATTGGATTCATCGATAGAGCATGCTTGATATCAGTCAGCAGTAATTCCTGGTGTTGCTGCTCATGATTGAGGCCAAGATCCAGCAAAGCACTAATGGTTGAAGTAATGGGGGCTATATCTAACAGCTGTTCTATTGCCGTATCTACAGACTGGCGATAGGCGTAGATGCGCTCAATTCCAGGCCTGGAGATTACCCCCCTTTGCGGTCTGGAGTATGGGGTACCCAAACTGTTGTAGTAGGAATTAAAAAGATGGTGAAAATGCGGGTCAAAGAGCTGGTAATTGGGGAGGTAAGGAGCGAGTAAGAATGTTTCAAAAAACCAGCTGGTGTGCGCCAGGTGCCACTTGGTTGGGCTCGCATCCGGCATCGACTGCAGCTGCATATCCTCGACAGATAAAGGTGCAGCAAGACACTCTGTCTCCCCCCGCACCCTTTGATAAGCTAAAAGAACCCGCTGCTGTAACTCTTCCAGAGATACTTCACCTGCAAATATTGTCATATCAATTATCAACTACGATAGAATTCAGTTCTATTGAAATCATCATACGCAGTTTTAGGCGTATTCCTAAGAGCTTGCAGAACTACACGATCTAATCCACGCCACTTTATTCAATTAAGAAAAACTCATGCAAAAAAAAGGGCCGGATAACCGGCCCACACTCTCGTCATGCTGACATGAATAATGAATTAAAATCGTGCAGTAAAATCTGCGCCATACATTCTCGGCATAAAACGCCATGCCGGGCTCGCCCCGATCGCAGCACCAGTGCCACCATAACCCCCAGCGATTTCCTCATCGGTTAAATTCTGCACCCAAAGGGCTACTGAATAGTTATCCGATGCGCTATTCCAAGCAGCACGCAGATTAAATAACTGATAATCATCCACGATGCGGGTTCTATCGGTGATGGAGCCGATGCGCTCATCCGTCCAGTTATAATCTCCACGGAATACAAACTCTCCACCTGAAGCTAAATCCACTGTGTACTCAGCCATCAGGTTGAGCTTACTTTCGGGAGTGGAAACCCTGGCCTGACCAACCTTGGAGTCTTCCTCGGTTTCACCAATAACCGTAATAATTTGATAGTCTGTGAATTCCGTGTCCAAGTATGAATAATTACCGGCAATGAATAGACTATCGGTAGCGGCCCACTGCACTTCTATCTCGGCACCGGTCCCCTCAGCGTCAGCATTTCTCAGGTTGTAGCTGGGGATTGGGTATCCGACCAGATCCAACTCCTGAAGGTTTTTATACTCATAGGTGTATACAGACGCATTTAGACGCACGCGGTTATCAAACAGGCTACTCTTAAGCCCCACTTCCAAATTGACGACATCTTCCTGATCAAATGAGGATTCCACACCTGGACCAAAGTTAAGGCTGTTAAATCCGCCGGCCTTAAAACCATCCGCCAAGGAGATAAAGGTCATCATCTCATCAGTCCAGCGATAGTCGAGCACGATGCGGCCGGAAATATCACTCCAGCTATCACTCAGCTTGGAATTTAACTCTGTTTGACCATTGTTATAAAAGGCGATGCCAAAAAGCTGTGAGCCCAGGTCAACTGTTGGCAGTGTGATGCTGCCGACTTTATTGCCATTTTCATCTAGGAGATCCACGTCTCCGCCAGACAATGACAGCGGGATACTGTTGCCATAGGCGGTTTGAATAGTGAAATCTTTCTTATCGTAGGTGTAGCGGGCACCGACCGTCAGATCCATTTTGTCGGTGATACTCCAGGTCATATCACCATAGAGCGCTGTAGAGCGGTAATCACCAGTATTGCGCACACTCTCATTCCAAGGGGCATCAGAAGCTATCCAGGGCTGGAAGCCTGCCATCATCTGCTCTACAACCTGATCCGCCCTGAGCATACTGCCACTTACCGGCGCGCCTAGCGCATGAAGTAACGCATCCACCTGGCCACTTTGCAACATCAAGTCATAGACAAAAGTCGCACTGGCAACGCCTTCCAGCCCCATCGACTGCAATAACTGCCGATTCATAACCGCCAGGTCTTCCTGCTCTGTTTGGGTCAATTCTGGAAAACTCTCTTTGATACCTTCGTAAACGGCAAAAGATTCAACAGAACCGGTAGTGAAATAAGCGTAAGTTGTGTGGTCCAGCTCCTCTTGGGAGTATGAGGCTCCCAGAGTCCATTTAATCGAGTCGGTAGCACCGTTGAGGCGGAATTCCTGCGAGAACTGGCTTTGGTCATCTGTATTCGCAGACCCAAACATATGGTCAGGATTGGCTGTGCCATCCTCGTCCTGCTGCAGGTGCGCATCAAACTTTCGATAAGCCGTGATCGAGGTAAGGGTAAAGTTATCGAACTCTTTGCTAACGGTCAGGGAAGTGCCGAAAGAATCTCGATCTTCAATGGTTGGTGTATCCAGAGCGTAGTCCCCGAATACATCGGTTCCCTCTTTTAGGCTGGGCACAATAGTTGTGCGCAACGCACTACCCTGATCCATTACGCCATAGTCTGCCCGCCATAGCACCTCAATATCTTCCGCAGGCTCCCACAGAACAGATGCGCGGTAGGTCTGGGTATCCTGATCACCTACTGAAAAACCACCCGCCAAATTATCCGCAAAGGGGTCTCGGCGGTTAGTGGATGCGGAGAAACGAGCGGAAAGCGTATCGGTTAGCTGGCGATTGAGAAGCAGATCGGAGGACTGGCGGCCATAATTACCAGCGGTGAGATTTAGCTCGACGGTATTATCTGCCTGGGGCTTGGTGGTAATAATATGAATGGCCCCACCCGTAGCATTACGCCCAAAAAGCGTACCTTGTGGGCCTTTCAGAACCTCCACTCTTTCTATATCCGTCAGGGGAATTTCGGCGCCCGCACCGCGACCGGTGTAGACACCGTCCACATAAACAGCAACGGCCGGATCGGATCCCACGGTCCAATCGTTGGTTTGAATACCGCGGATACTGTATGTTGGCTGCAAAGCGGTATCATTGTGCATCTCGACACCAGGTGTATACCGGCCTAGATCCGTGAGATTTTTGACACCCGACTCTTTTATATTTTCCCCGGTAAATGCGGAAATCGCGATCGGTACTTCCTGCAGGTTTTCCGCTCGCTTTTGTGCCGTAACTACAACTTCTTCAATTTCTGCAGCTTGAACATTAGCGCTCACAGCTGTAAAGAAGGCAATAGCGCCGGAGAGGATAGAGAGGTTAAATTGACGGTTTTTTACGGTGCTACCAACATCGTGCATCATCGCGTCCTCGCATTTATTGTTATACAGCGTGATGTATTGGTTTTTTATTTTTGTTATTCCACGCCATCTTACGGTCGCCTTTTTGGATTTAAAACCCCGACATGACCTTTTTCTTATGACTGGTCAGTTTTGTGAAGGATTGCGCGAAAAGACAGGTTAATCGGCGAAAATAGCTATCTATTATCGTCACGAAAAGTTACTAAGGTGTGTTCTCTAGTAACTTATATATTTACGGATTCTATAGAGTCTGATTTTACCAACGTCCATTTCATTAACCGCTATACGGGAAAAACTATGGTGCGTTCGTCTTATTTAAAAAGTCGTGTATTGCCCTTACTCGTTGTAATTTCGGCACTCATCGCAATTGCTCTTCTCGCAGTCTGGGGTTGGTGGCGACAAAGCCTGCCATCACTCGAAGGAAGTATTGTCACAGGGCAACTACTAGAACCCGCATTAATTCACCGGGATAAGCAGGGTGTAGTAATCATTCAATCCGATGACCGCAATAGCAGCGCTTTTGCCCTGGGCTTTTTACATGCCCAGGAGCGCTTTTTCCAGATGGACCTGTTGCGCCGAAGCTCCGCCGGTGAGCTGTCTGAATTGGTAGGAGCCGCCGCACTAAAGAAAGATAAAAAGGTCCGTAGACACCAGTTTCGCAAGCGGGCAGAGAGGAATATTGCGGCTATGCCTGAAGACCAGCGCCAACTTCTCAACCACTATGTTCAAGGGGTAAATTTTGGCCTGCAGTATCTGAACGCTAAACCCTGGGAGTATTTGCTTCTGGGGCAAGAGCCCAGGCCATGGAACGCAGCAGACAGCCTGCTGGCAACCTTTAGCATGTACTTAACATTGCAAAGTGAAGAGGGCAAGTTTGAGCGGCGCGATACCGCCTTAGCAGATCTGTTACCCCAAGATCTCTATGCTTTCTTCTTTCCCGCCGGAGGTATTTGGGATGCCCCTCTAATTGGCGAAGCGGAATCTCTCGATAATATTCCAGAAACACCTATCTCTTCATTACTGGATACAAGCGATCCCATTACCTATCAAGCCATGCAGAGTGATGACAAAGTTTACGGTAGTAACAATTGGGTTGTTGGGGGGGCTTTAACAGAACATGGTGGTGCCATACTCGCGAACGACATGCACCTGGGACTGGCTGTACCCAATATCTGGTTTCGCGCCGGCTGGAATATTCCAGGAACTGAAAGAAGTATCCGCGGTGTGACCCTGCCCGGGGGCCCAATTGTGGTAGCAGGTAGCAATGGCGCAGTTGCCTGGGGCTTTACCAATACAGGAGCCGATTGGGGTGATCTTATTCCTTTGGAAATGAACCCTGGTGCCACCCAGTATCTGACTCCAGACGGCTGGCGGGACCTCACCATCGAGCAAGAAACCATAAAAGTAAAAGGTGCCGAAGATGAAACGGTAATGATACAAAAAACCATCTGGGGACCTGTTATCGGTAAAGACCACCGGGGAACCCCCCTCGCCTATCGCTGGGTTGCCCACGATATTTCCGGTGGCAATATGAACTTGCTGCGGATGGAATCTATTACCTCCGCCAGCGAGGCATTAGAGCTGGGCCCGGACATCGGCATCCCCCACCAAAATTTTGTTGTAGGCGATAAAGAAGGCAATATTGGCTGGACAATCGCTGGGCCCATTCCCAAGCGTATAGGCTTTGATGGCAGCCGTTCAGTAAGTTGGGCTGAGGGCACAACATATTGGGACGGCTACCTTACTGTGGCGGAACAGCCACGAATTTACAACCCAGACAACCACCGCCTTTGGAGCGCAAATGCCCGCACCCTGAGCGGCGACTGGCTTAAGATCATGGGCGACCATGGCTATGCTCTCGGTGCCCGCCAGCAGCAGATTCGCGACAGCCTACTTGCCCGCCAACAATTTGATGAACAAGCACTATTAGATATACAGCTGGATGATCGCGCTATTTTTCTTCAGCGGTGGCAGCAACACCTCTCAGAACTTCTACATGACCGGGAAGGCTATGACGAAGCCTACAAACTCGTTCGAAACTGGGGCGGACGCGCCAGCGCTGACTCGGCTGGGTACCGAATTGTGCGCAACTATCGCTTAAAGTTTATGGAGCTGAGTACCGCCCCTATTCTTACATTTATGCGAAAAACCCAACCGAACTTTTCCTTCGGTCAATTAAAACGCCAATTTGAGTATCCGATCTGGACTCTTGCTCAAGAAGAACCTCAACATTTACTTAACCCCGACTTTGAATCCTGGACAGCCCTGAAGCTATCTGCTCTTAACCAAGTACTGGATAAGATGTCGACGGGCGGGCTCCCGCTATTAGAGCAAACCTGGGGTGAACAAAACACGGCTTCCATTCGACACCCGTTGGCAAGAGCAGTCTCGGCCATAGATTGGTTTACCGCCATGCCCAGAGACCAATTGGCAGGGGACACCCACATGCCCCGCTTCCAATCACCAACCCATGGTGCCTCCGAGCGAATGGTTATCTCCCCTGGGCGCGAAGAGCAGGGTATTTTTCATATGGCTACAGGGCAAAGCAGTCACCCGTTATCCCCGTTTTTTGACAAAGGCCATGAAGATTGGGTCGAGGGAAACCCCTCCCCTTTTATTGAGGGAGAGAACCGCTATCAGCTCAGACTGCAATAACTGCCGTAACTTTACTGAGAATACTGATAAAAAAGTTATTCAGGCCTATCCCCACCCACACTCGCTGCGGCACAAGCCTGTGCCGCTAATGCTCATGACAGGATTTTTAGATTAACCATTGGAAACAGATATCAGGCAGTCTCATCCAGAATAGCGAATGACAGGAAGGTGGTAAAAAAAGCTAGGCCAACCACTAAAGGTAAAAGTGGAAAGCACAACATTACCAGAGAAACCCCTATCCATAGCCAGCGTACCAACGCCTTCTTTTGGCGGTATTGATATCTATAGCGGCGGGAGTCGTGACTTAATAGGCCAATTTGTGGAAACTCGGACTGTTGCGGAAGAAAGAATCGCACAAAATTAGTGCAATGAAAGCAAATTATCGTCAGCAGCATGACACAAATACCTGACGGAAAGACCTTCTCAGTATAGGTCTTACCTAGGTAGTTTCAGGCCTGCACAATAGTAATTAGCCTGCCAGAGCCCATTTAGCGCTCGCTGGATTGGTACCAGCTGAGTTTTTTATGCAACCCCACCACACCACCAATAATGGTGAGCGTAGGCGCCCGTACAGCCTTTTCTTGGGCAAGAGCGGGAAGGGTATTGAGATCACCGATGATCACCCTTTGTGCCTTGGTAGTGCCTTTTTCAATCAGCGCCGCCGGCGTGGCTGTCGGTAGGCCATGCTGAACCAGCTCTGTACATATTGTTTGCAGGCCCGTTAATCCCATATAAAAAACCAGGGTTTGGCTACCGGAAGCCAGCTCTTTCCACGGCAGGTCGAGACTACCTTCTTTTAAATGGCCCGTAATAAAACGTACCGACTGCGCATGATCTCGATGAGTCAGCGGAATCCCCGCATAGCTGGCACATCCCGCTGCAGCGGTTATTCCCGGTACCACCTGAAAAGGAATTGAGGCGTCAGCCAGTTTGTCGATCTCCTCTCCACCACGCCCAAAAATAAAGGGATCACCACCTTTCAGGCGCAGAACTTTCTTTCCCTGCCTAGCCAGATCAACCAGTAACTGGTTGATATCATCCTGGGGTACGGCATGAAATGCCTTTTTTTTGCCGACATAAATACGCTCGGCATCTCTTCGGACCAAGTCCATAACTTCTGGAGAAACCAGGCGGTCGTACAGCACCACATCCGCTTGCTGCATTAGTCGCAACGCGCGGAAAGTTAATAAATCTGGATCTCCGGGGCCACCCCCAACCAAATACACCTCTCCAAGTGGGTTGGGGCTCCCCTGCCAATCTTGCAACGCGCCCAAGAATTCCCTCTCTGCATCTGCCAGCTGGCCCGCTTCCACCCGACGGGCAACAGGCCCAGCAAAGACCCATTCCCAAAAATTCTTACGCCGCGCCTCCGGCAATGCCTGCTTCACCTGTAAGCGCATACGCGAAGCGAAATCAACCAGTGATGCGAGCCCAGGGGAAAGCAATGCCTCAAGCTGGGCGCGAATGCGGCGGGCGAGAACTGGTGCCACACCACCACTACTGATCCCGATGGATAGATCGCCACGTTCGACAATTGCAGGGAAAGTAAAAGTGCACAATTCCGGGGCATCCACTGCATTTACCGGCAAGCGGCGCCTCTGCGCATCTCTGGATACACAGCCATTGACCTCAGAACTGCTCGTTGCCGCGATCACCAAATCGGCCAGATCCAAAAGCTCAACAGAATAAGTTACCCGATGCCACTCTCCATCAGAGTCAACCACAATCCGGTGTAATTCTTCCGTGATATCCGGGGATACCACCAGAATCCGAGCCCCCGCCTTTTGCAGCAACCGGGCCTTTCGTGTGGCAATGGAGCCTCCGCCAACGATTAAGCTGGGGCGATTTTTTACATCGAATGCAAGAGGAAGATAACGCACTGATTAATCCATCAAACAAGCAGTCGGGTAGTATTTTACCCAGGAAAGAAAAAAGGCGAACATAACGTTCGCCCTTTTAAGTCACTGCGCTCAGGCAGCGGAGATTACTTCCTGACCACGCATATAGGGGCGCAGCACTTCAGGTACCTCGATACTGCCATCCTCACGTTGGTAGTTTTCCAACACTGCAATCAAGGTGCGCCCTACTGCCAAACCGGAGCCATTCAGTGTGTGTAACAATTCCGGTTTGCCGGTTTCCGGGTTGCGCCAACGCGCCTTCATACGGCGAGCCTGGAAGTCACCCACCAGAGAGCAGGAAGAGATTTCGCGGTACTTGTCCTGAGAGGGAAGCCAGACTTCGATATCGTAAGTCTTGCGCGCAGCGAAGCCAATATCACCACCACACAACACTACAGTGCGGTAAGGCAGGTTCAGCTTTTGCAGGATCGCCTCAGCATTTTTGGTAAGGGTCTCCAGCGCTTCCTCGGACTGGTCCGGGCGCGCCGCCCACACCAGTTCTACTTTTTCAAACTGGTGCTGGCGAATCATGCCGCGGGTATCGCGACCGTGTGAACCGGCCTCAGAGCGGAAGCAGGTTGTGTGCGCGACCAGTTTGTGTGGCAGAGAGTTGCTATCCTCGACAATATGATCGCGATACATATTAGTAAGAGGCACTTCTGCTGTCGGAATCAGATAGAAGCCACGCTCATCGGTCAGCTTAAACAAATCCTCCTCGAACTTCGGCAGCTGCGAGGTTCCATACAGGGAGTCACCATTGACGATCACCGGTACGTTAGTTTCTTTATAACCATGCTCCTCAATGTGCGTATCAAGCATGAATTGGGCGAGAGCACGGTGTAAACGCGCTACTTCACCGGACATCACAGCAAAGCGCGATCCGGTAAGTTTTACCGCCATCTCAAAATCGAGACCGCCGAGCTGGGAGCCGAGATCTACATGATCTTTGATCTCAAAGTCGAAGCTACGGGGCTGACCCCAGCGACGTACTTCCACATTGTCATCTTCGCTCTCGCCTTCGGGCACCGAAGCATCCGGTAGGTTGGGAATTGCGGACAGAATCGCATCCAACTCTTCTTGCAACTCAGACAGCGCCAGCTTGGCATTTTGTAACTCGCCCCCGAGGGACTCGACTTCTTTGAGCAGCGGAGCAATATCTTCTCCGGCGGCCTTAGCTCGCCCGATATTTTTCGACTTGCTGTTGCGCTCGTTTTGCAAACTCTCGGTGCGCACCTGCAGCTCTTTACGGCGCTCCTCGAGGGCTTCCAGTTTGGCAGTATCCAGTTCCACACCGCGCTTTTTCAGGGCCGCGGCCACTTGGTCCATATCCGTGCGAATCAGTTTGGGATCGAGCATCGTTTCCAGTTCGCCTGTAACCAGGCTCCTACAACAAAATTAAAATAAATATTGGTTAAAAATAACGCGTCGCTAGAGCGACTGCGGCTCCTGTGGCCGCCAGGCAGCAAATGAGACTGCCGACAATATAGCCAAGAGCCATCAAAGGTTGGCCATTGTGCCACAGTATCAAGCTTTCTAGGGAGAAAGTGGAAAAGGTGGTCAGTGCACCGAACATTCCTGTCATGATTAACAGGCGCCACTCCTCTCCGAGCATTGCTCTATGGGTGATCAAAATGTAGGCGATGCCAATCAAAAATGATCCAAGCACATTCACGATCAATGTACCCAGCGGGAATTTCCCACTGAATACCGAATAGGTCCAGACACTTATCTGGTGACGAAGTATTGCCCCCAAGGCACCACCTATGGCGATGGCCAGCCACTGCATGGTCTTTTACCTTAAATCCTTACGGTTTCTTCTTATAGCGTTGCTGGTCACTCTCACTGTTAAGCCGTCGCAACACCTGCAACTTTTCGGAAATTTTTAACTCCAGCCCACGGGGAACCGGCTGGTAATACTCTCTGTCCGCAATTTCTTCGGGGAAGTAGTTTTCCCCGGCTGCGAAAGCATCTGGCTCATCGTGGGCATAGCGGTACTCGGCCCCATGCGACAAACTTTTCGCCAACTTCGTGGGGGCATTGCGCAGATGCACCGGCACCTCGTAGCTGGGATCACGACGCACATCCGCCACTGCACGCTTATAAGCGCTATAAACTGCGTTACTTTTCGCCGCGACAGCAAGATAGGTAATTGCCTGCGCAATGGCCAGCTCTCCTTCGGGACTACCGAGACGCTCCTGTACATCCCAGGCATTAAGAGCCAGTTGCAATGCTCGCGGGTCGGCATTGCCAATATCTTCACTGGCCATTCGCACTACCCGGCGGGCAACATATAAGGGATCACAACCACCATCGAGCATGCGCACAAACCAATAAAGCGCGGCATCGGGGTCTGAACCCCGTACCGATTTATGCATGGCGGAAATTTGGTCATAAAAATAATCACCGCCCTTGTCAAATCGACGCACGTCGGCGCTGAGCACTTCACTGAGCACATCCTCATCGACTAGCAACCTACCGCCCTCTTCCCTGGCCAAATCGCAGGCGACTTCAAGCAGGTTTAATGCACTGCGTGCATCCCCATCGGCCGCACGGGCAATCTTACCCAAGACCTCTTCTGGAATATGAACATTCCGCTCGCGCAGTTGATCATCCGCCTGCTGAGCATACCCAAGCAGCCCGATAAGATCTTCTTCGGGAATACTGCGCAGTAGATACACACGGCAGCGAGATAGGAGGGCGTTATTCAGCTCAAAAGCCGGGTTTTCGGTAGTAGCGCCAACAAAAGTCACCGTGCCCTCTTCTACATAAGGCAAGAAGGCATCCTGCTGCGCCTTATTAAAACGATGTACTTCGTCGACAAAAAGAATGGTATTGCGGCCTGACTGCAGTCGCTGTTGCTCGGCCTCTGCCACAGCCTGCCGAATATCCTTCACCCCCGCCAACACCGCTGAGAGAGTAGCAAAGCGCGCATCACACTCCTCGGCTAACAGCCGGGCAAATGTGGTTTTGCCGACTCCTGGTGGTCCCCACAGGATCATTGAGTGCAGCTGGCCGCGCTCAACCGCTTCCCGCAACGGCTTTCCCTTTCCCAATAAATGCGATTGGCCCACATAGTGGGCCAGAGAATTAGGCCGCATTCTTGCGGCCAGCGGCTGATGCCTTTGCGGGGCTTGAAACAGGTCACTCATCTTTGATTATGTCTGTACCAGCGGGCGGTTTGAAATTAAAGATGGACTCGGAAAGTTTCGGGTTTGCTTTCATATTGTTGAAAACAATCTCCGTGGTCTGCCCCATACTGTCGCGCACTTTCATAGCAGACGGCAGACCATCTTTAGCAAAGCGGATTTCCATAGACTTGAACGGCGCCTTTGGATTTTTTGGCGTCAGCTGATAAATACCATCTTTTAAAGCCACATCGAATGATTTACGAATATCCTCAACCTTACCGCCGAGTAGTAAAGCTGGGGTCTCTTTCATTCGCTCATCCACCGGACGTATAGTGACTTGCTCAAGATCCGGATCATAGAGCCAAAGGGTTTTATTATTCGTTACCAATAACTGGGCGTATGGCTCGCCGGTTTTCCAGCGCAACTTGCCTGGCCGCTGTACAGAAAAACTACCATTGCTTTTTTGCGATACCTTACCGCGCTCATCAACCAGCGTTTGCTTAAAGTTTCCTGAAAGGGAAGACAACGGTTGCAAGAGTTTGCCGAGTTCTTCTGTAGCATCGGCCCAGGCTGCACTGCTCGCAACGGTCAATACCAGCAGGAAGTTGCGCAGAATATTCTTCATCATTGATTCCCAGTATGTTGATTTCCCTAAAGATTAGTCAGCGGGAAGTGAACCGCAGCTTAACTTTGGATGGCGCCGCCCCTCCTTTTTAGGCTGGAGGCGGAGCCAATACCTCACGGTTGCCATTATGCCCCGCCGGTGAAACAACTCCGGCAGCCTCCATGGCATCGATAATTCGCGCGGCGCGATTGTAGCCGATGCGAAGCTGGCGCTGAACTGAAGAGATGGACGCTTTGCGTGATTTGGTGACAAAGGCAACCGCTTCATCGTAAAGAGCATCAGCCTCAGGGTCATCTTCATCACCGCCCTCAGACTGCAGGCCAGGCACTGGAATGCTGTTGTTGCTGTCATCAACAATGCCGTCGATATATTCGGGTTCTCCGCGCCGCGTCCAGTCCGCGACGACTTTATGCACTTCATGATCGTCCACAAAGGCGCCATGAACCCGCACTGGTACCCCACTGCCCGGAGGGAGGTAGAGCATATCGCCGTGACCGAGCAGCTGTTCGGCACCGCCCTGGTCTAGGATTGTGCGGGAATCCACCTTGGAAGAAACCTGGAAACCGATACGGGTAGGCACATTGGCCTTGATCAATCCGGTAATCACATCCACTGAGGGTCGTTGAGTAGCTAACAGCAAATGAATCCCCGCAGCACGGGCTTTCTGTGCGATACGGGCAATTAGCTGCTCCACCTTCTTGCCAACGATCATCATCATGTCGGCAAATTCATCAATAACAACCACGATTGCGGGCAGCGCCTTAAGTGCAGGAGCGGTTTGCTCTTCAGCCGGAACGCTGGAAGCAGGATCCGGTTCCCACAGTGGATCTAAAATCGGCTCACCAGCTTCCTCTGCCTCTTTTATCTTGCGATTAAAGCCCGCTAGATTGCGCACTCCCATCGCCGCCATCAATTTATAACGACGCTCCATCTCGCCCACACACCAACGCAAACCATTGGCCGCATCGTTCATATCGGTAATCACCGGGGTGAGTAAGTGGGGAATACCCTCGTACACCGATAGCTCCAACATCTTCGGATCCACCAAGATCAGGCGAACCTCATCCGGAGTAGACTTGTACAAAAGGCTGAGCAACATCACATTGATGCCCACAGACTTACCAGATCCAGTGGTACCGGCAACCAGGAGGTGGGGCATCTTGGCGAGATCGGCCACTACCGGTTGGCCGGAAATATCGTGTCCAAGTGCCAATGTCAGGGGGGATTTGGCATTCTCATAGACATCGGCGGACAGCACTTCACTAAGACGTACCATCTGTCGGTTTTCATTGGGAATCTCAATACCCACCACCGATTTACCGGGGATCACCTCCACTACGCGGACACTGATTACCGCCAGGGATCGGGCCAGGTCTTTGGCCAAGTTTGAAATCTTACTCACCTTTACACCCGGCGCTGGTTGGATCTCAAAGCGGGTCACCACGGGACCGGGCAATACCGATACAACTTCGGCTACCACACCAAAATCTTTAAGCTTCAGCTCCAATAAACGCGAGAGGGCTTCGAGGGATTCCCGGGAAAAGCCCGGTTTCTTATTTTGATCAGAAGGATCAAGCAAGCCTAAAGGTGGCAATGTTCCTGTAACAGGCCCGCCCTTGAATAATTCGCCTTGCTTTTCTTTAGCCGCACGGGGGCTCTGCTTGGGCTTTACTGGAGCCGCTTCAATCTTGGGGGGAATTCGCTTGGCGGTGCGCTGCTTCTCTTCTTCCACTGCGGCTTTGCGCACGACTATGGCTTCCCGCGCCACGCGCTGTTCTGTGCGCTTCAGGCGCCATTGCTTGTAGTAACTGCTCAACCAGGCGATAAGCCCTAACACATTACGACCAATGGACTCAGCCAACTTGAGCCAGGAAAGGCCAGTGAATACCGTCACACCAATGGCAAAAATCGCCAACAATAAAATGGTCCCACCAACATAACCAAGACTTCCCTGAAGAGAACTAGATAGCGCGTCTCCAATGATTCCGCCATTGGTGAAAGGCAGAGGATCGTCAGCGGGAGAAAAACATAGTGTCGCCAAAGCGGCACCACTAATTAACAGGAGGAACAGACCAAAGACTCTCAGCGCAAACAGGGGAGCATGGAAACGTGCATTGCGGTCGCGTAAGATTTTATAAGCACGCAAGCCAATCAACAGGGGAAACAGATAGGCCATCCAACCCAATAGCGAAAGACAGACATCGGCAAGCCAGGCGCCTGCAGGACCGATGGCATTGTGAATTTTTCCTACCTGCCCGGTATGGGACCAACCTGGATCTTGGGAATCGTAACTGAGCAGGCTGATAGCCATTAATAGTGCCCCTGCCAGCAGGCAGATTAATGCTCCCTCACGGACCAAACGGGCGACGAGTGAATCCGGCAATGCACCGCTCTTTTCAGAATTTTCTCCGGTTGCGCTTTCGGCCTTCAATGGCTTACCTCAATATTCTTTGTTGTTGCTTTCTGGTACTTGTAACAAACGGAAATCGCTACTTGAGCGATTTCCTCGATGGCCTAATTATCTTTGATTTATGCTGGTTTGTATGTGCGATATATACAAGCCGGGATCTTAAGGGAGATATCCTCTCCAGTATCCCGCCAACACAGCGAATCTCTTATCTCTTGGGGCACTCTGTCGCGGGCAAAGTTGTTCAGTATTTCTAGTTTGCTGGAGTCTCCACCCAGCTCGGCACCCAGGCTTGCTCGGGTGCTGTAAGTGAATTCAGCCTGAAATATTTCCTCACACCCTCTGAACCCAGCACTTTTAAACAGCCAGGATATCTGGTCCTGCCTGGGGAAGTAGCGGTTGAATGCTTGAGATTCGCAACCAGCCAACATGCTGGTTTTTCGTACGATATCTGTAAACACATCCTGTATCACACCGGAGGCCGGCAGCAATTGCCAAATAATAAAACGCCCCCCTCGCTTCAGGACCCGAAAGACATTCCTCATTACCAGCGGTTGGTCCAACTGGGGCACTTCGTGCAGCCCCATTTTGAGCACTACCGCATCAAAAGATTCCTTTTCATAGGGCAATGCCCTGGCATCACCCACAGTAACATCGACAACCCTTTCACGCACTTTTGAGTTGATACGCTTGAGCTGGGAATGGTGGGTATCGCACATACTGAGGGCGAGCCCCATTGACTTTTTATCACCATACTCCAACAGCAACTGGCTGACCGCGCCACTGCCGCTCATTAAATCCAGTACTTTATTTCCCTCTCTGAGATCCAGCGCTTCGAGTAGCTTTGCTTTCGACTCGGGTGAAGCCACGAAGGCATCTAAAGCATCATGGGAAAGGACATTGTACCCATCCGCCACAATATCGCATCTGACCTGCAGCTTCAGGGATGCGAACAACTCCACTAAATCTGGAGGGCCATGCAAACTGGCAATATGGCTACCATCAGGCCCTAAATCGACAGAAAGCCTCAAGGAGAAAGTGTCATCCAGGATTTCCGACACAAATACCTGTGCTTCATTACTGAGACTGAAGGTAAATGTGGGGTGGCCAATCAAATTGCTGCCCAGATTCAACGGTACTATTTTTCTGCCCTGCCTCATGGCTTCGCCCTTTGGCCGTTGTTATGCATCCCAAATTTGGCTAACTACCAAAAGGATGAAAACACCTCCTCCGAGCCCTCTTGTGACCAAATACAAATACTTTATAAGTCGTACCGAGCGGACTTCACATCAAATAAATCGCAATTTATTCAATAAAAACAATGAATTATTCTCAATTATTGATGTCGTTTCTGGATAGTGAGAGCGGGGTCGACTCGCTGCAGCGATCTAAATAGCACTTTCCAATGGCATAAATTGAGGCAAACTATTTCGCCGAATTGTCACTTTCGCCTATTATATCGGCCAATCTAATAGCTTTGGCTGATCAAAATATGGCCGGCTAGGTGGACTCCCAGTTCTCTGGGTAAACTTTGCACACAGACAGGTTTAAAGAGAGTTTCATGAGCAACAACCATCATCGACTGATTATTCTCGGTTCTGGCCCTGCAGGCTACACAGCAGCCATCTACGCAGCCCGCGCAAACTTGAATCCCGTTGTTATTACCGGTATGCAACAGGGTGGGCAGTTGACCACCACTACAGAAGTTGAAAACTGGCCCGGCGGCATCCCCGAGCTGCAGGGCCCCGACCTGATGGTGCAAATGCAACAACACGCCGAGCGCTTCGACACCCAGATTATTTTTGATCACATCGAGTCTGTAGATCTGAACAATCGCCCATTCACTTTGAAGGGCAATGAAACCTATACCTGCGACGCCCTAGTCATCGCCACTGGTGCCTCAGCTCAATACCTGGGTCTGCCGTCTGAAGAAGCCTTCCAGGGTCGTGGTGTCAGTGCCTGTGCAACCTGTGACGGTTTCTTCTATCGCGATCAGAAAGTAGCCGTTGTGGGCGGTGGTAATACCGCAGTAGAAGAGGCCCTATACCTGTCCAATATCGCCAGTGAAGTTACCCTGATCCACCGCCGTGACGAGCTTCGCGCCGAGAAAATCCTTCAGGATCGCCTGATGGAGAAGGTGGAAAACGGCAATATCAAACTTTGCTTTCACCACACCCTCGACGAGGTTCTTGGTGATGACAACGGAGTAACCGGCCTGCGCGTTCGCAGCACCCAGGACGACTCCACCAAAGAATTGGAGGCCGCCGGTGTATTTATCGCGATTGGCCACAAGCCCAATACCGACATCTTTAAAGATCAGCTTGAAATGAATAACGGCTATATCATCGTGCAAAGTGGCCTGGAGGGTAACGCCACTCAGACATCTGTGCCCGGCGTGTTTGCAGCTGGCGATGTGTCTGATCACATCTACCGTCAGGCGGTCACCTCCGCTGGAACCGGCTGTATGGCAGCCCTGGACGCCGAGCGTTTCCTCGACGCCTAACAAAACTGCTTCTCACCCGGGTAGTCTCAAGGCTACCCGGGCCTCCTCAGCCCCAGGACAGGAAACAGTTTGTGGCAAGGAATACCCAAAGCCGCCTGATGTGGCTCGACCACAATCATATAGACTTCCCTTCTACCCAGACTGCTTTAGACGATCCCAATGGACTCCTCGCAGCTGGTGGAGATCTCTCCCCGGAATGGTTGTTGGCCGCCTATCGCCGAGGTATCTTCCCATGGTTTTCCGAAGACCAGCCTATCCTCTGGTGGAGCCCCTCACCGCGCTGTGTAGTAATACCCAGCGACTTCCATATTGGCCGCAGTCTGCGTAAGACCCTGCGCAGAGGTATATTCTCAGTCACATTTGACCAAGCCTTCGAACAAGTAATCGAGGGTTGCCGCCTCCCCAGGAGTTCTGAAGATGGCACCTGGATTACCGATGAGATGACCGAGGCCTATATCGACATGCACCATCTGGGCCATGCCCACTCCGTTGAGGTATGGCGTGAGGGTCGGCTGGTCGGTGGACTTTACGGTCTTTCAATCGGCCGTATTTTTTTTGGGGAATCCATGTTTCACAGGGAGACAGATGCTTCCAAAGTCGCTTTTGTCCACCTCGTTCGCCAATTAGAATTGTGGGGCTGCCCACTGATCGACTGCCAGGTAAGCAACCCCCACCTGAGTAGTCTTGGGGCCGTTGAAATGTGTCGTAGGGACTTCGAACACCTGCTGGAGGACGGCCTCATACAACCCGCCTTTCCGCAGCCTTGGAAACTTTCGTGGACTTATGGGTAAATATTCTCAGCTCGACTCGGTCCGGCTTTTGGCAACCCTGCCCCACCCATGTGGCTATCTGCCAGATAGGGAGGCTACAACGGTATTTGTGGACCCGCAGACAGAGGTAGACCAGCGCCTTTACAACCGCCTCTCAGAGCTGGGCTTTCGTCGCAGCGGGGCCTATCTCTACCGACCTCAATGCGCAACATGCAGGGCCTGTGTGCCCGCCCGTGTACCAGTGGGCCTTTTTGTACCGGATCGCAACCAGCGCCGCTGCTGGAAACGCAATAAGGACCTGGATATCTTTCATATCGAATCCATCGACACCGATGAGCATTACGAGCTGTATGCACGCTACATTGAGCAACGTCATGCCGATGGGGAAATGTACCCTCCGAGCCGCGAGCAGTATCGCAGCTTCCTAAGCCCGGCCTGGGGAGCTACTCGCTATATTGAGCTGCGTGCACGTGGGCGCCTAGTCGCAGTGGCGGTCACCGACCTGCTTACTGCAGGCCTGTCGGCCATCTATACTTTCTTCGACCCGGATGAGGACAAGCGCAGTCTGGGCAGTTACTGCATTCTCTACCAAATTGAATGGGCCAGAAGATTAGGGCTTCCCAATCTGTATTTGGGCTATTGGATAGAGAAATGCCATAAGATGGCCTACAAAAGCCAGTTCCAACCCATTGAAATGCTCACAGAGAACCGCTGGAGCCTGAAATCTCTATAATTCCTACGCACGCGCCCTTTGCTCTATTCTGCCTTTTCGTGCAAAATGCTCGCCCGTCAAGCCGCGGCTAGGCAAGATTGCCTCCGGGGTAAAGGTCTGATCAAGTTATTTGAAGGTTGCTGCCGCATGGCAAAAGACGATTATATTGAAATGGAAGGCGAGGTGATCGACACCCTGCCAAATACCACTTTCCGCGTAAAGCTGGAAAACGGACACGTGGTCATTGCGCACATCTCTGGAAAGATGCGTAAAAACTACATTCGCATCCTCACCGGCGATAAGGTCAAAGTGGAACTCACCCCCTACGACCTGAGCAAAGGTCGCATCACCTACCGCGCCCGCTAATTCGCTCGCCAGGCAAAGAGCTTAAGGTGATTTGCCCTGGACACAAAAAAGCCACCTTGCGGTGGCTTTTTTGATGTATTTTCTTGTAGAGCTAGGCTGGAACCGCCGTTTTTATGGAGAGTTCATCATTCTCTATGACGACCACCACGCGGCCCCCCTCCTCTGCCAACTCACCAAACAAGACTGACTCAGCCAATGGCTTACGCAGCTTGTCTCGTATCAAACGCGACATCGGGCGAGCCCCCATTTTTTCATCGTAACCGCGAATAGCCAGCCACTCGCGAGCCTCATCATCTACGATCAGAGTCACACGGGAGTCATCTAGCTGCGCTTGCAACTCGACAATAAATTTATCCACTACAGTTTTAACCACATCCAGTGGCAGAGAGCCAAACTGGATAATACTGTCGAGGCGGTTGCGGAACTCTGGGGTAAACATCTTTTTGATTTCCTCCATACCATCGGAGGAGTGATCCTGGCTGGAGAAGCCTATAGACCGACGACTCATCAGCTCTGCGCCCGCATTAGTGGTCATAATTAATATGACATTGCGGAAGTCCGCTTTGCGGCCGTTATTATCTGTCAGAGTTCCGTGATCCATCACCTGGAGAAGCAGATTGAAGACTTCTGGGTGAGCTTTCTCAATCTCATCGAGCAGTACCACACTATGTGGATGCTTAGTCACAGAATCAGTCAGCAAGCCGCCCTGATCAAAACCCACATATCCCGGTGGCGCACCGATCAAACGGGAAACCGTATGCCGCTCCATATACTCAGACATATCGAAGCGGATTAGCTCAATCCCCATCACCTTGGCCAGCTGACGACAGAGCTCAGTCTTACCAACGCCTGTGGGGCCAGAGAATAGGAAGGATCCTATGGGCTTCTCCTCAGCACCCAACCCAGCACGGCTGAGCTTGATCGCTGTACTGAGCGCCTCAATTGCACGATCCTGGCCAAATACCACCATCTTGAGGTTGTCATCAAGCTTGGACAACTGCTCTTTATCAGAAGCAGAGACACTCTTGGCCGGGATACGGGCCATCTTGGCAATTACCGACTCGATTTCACTGATACCAATCACTTCAGTGCGCTCCTCAACCGGCAACAGCGATTGGAAAGCTCCGGCCTCATCAATTACATCTATCGCCTTGTCAGGCAGGAAGCGCTCGGTGATATGGCGACTGGAAAGTTGAGCCGCGGCATCGAGGGCGGCGTCAGTGAAACGAACTTTATGATGGTCTTCGAAACAACTCCGAAGCCCCTGTAATATTTGCACAGTCTCCTCTACCGATGGCTCACTGACATCGATCTTTTGAAAACGACGGGAAAGCGCACGATCTTTCTCAAAAATGCCGCGATATTCGGTAAAGGTGGTGGAGCCAATGCAGCGGAGCTGACCGCTGGACAGCAGCGGTTTCAACAGGTTGGAGGCGTCCATAACGCCGCCGGATGCTGCGCCGGCTCCAATAATGGTGTGAATTTCATCAATAAACAGGACTGCATGCTCACGCTTCTTCAGCTCTGCCAGCAGCGCTTTAAAACGTTTCTCAAAATCCCCACGGTACTTGGTACCAGCGAGCAGAGAACCGAGGTCGAGGGAGTAAATAGTGCTCTCTTTTAGTGGCTCAGGGATATCCTCATCCACTATTCGTCGGGCCAACCCCTCCGCGATTGCGGTTTTACCGACTCCGGATTCTCCAACCAACAAGGGGTTGTTTTTGCGACGCCGCGCAAGAACCTGGGTGACTCTCTCTACTTCGGGGCCTCGCCCTACCAAGGGATCAATTCGACCCAGGATAGCTTCCTGGTTCAGGTTGGTCGCGTAACTCTCCAGGGGATCAGAACCTCCAGGCTCAGAGCCTGTACTGATCTCCTCTTCCACCTGCTCTTGGGTGGTATCTGAACCGTGATGGTGATTGTGATTGTTGCCGCTGGAACCGACCCTGGAAATTCCGTGGGTGATGTAATTGACTACATCGATACGCGCAACACTCTGCTGCTTCAGATAATAAACGGCTTGGCTTTCCTGCTCACAGAAAATAGCCACAAGCACATTAGCACCGGTAACCTCTTTTTTCCCCGATGACTGAACATGGAAAACAGCCCTCTGCAACACCCTCTGGAAACCCAATGTGGGCTGAGTTTCGCGATCGGTGTCCGCCTCTGGGATTAACGGCGTGGTAGAGTCCACAAACTCCAGTAGTTCGCGGCGCAGTGCGCTCAGGTCGGCCCCGCAGGCATGCAACACGTCAGCAGCCGACTCATTATCCAGAAGCGCCAGTAACAGGTGCTCCACAGTCATGAATTCGTGCCGCTTCGCTCGTGCACCCTTGAACGCCAGATTGAGCGTTACCTCTAAGTCCTTGCTGAGCATTTAAACCTCAAACCCTAATCGCCAATGTTCCCCGCCGACTCCGCTGGTAGGCGTGCACCCTTTGCCGGCGTCTAACTCCTGGCTGATTCCCTTCAGGTGACGGGACCCTTGTGCTAAAGCAGCTGTAATTTCAATCAATCGTCTTTACTCTCGTCCGCCTCAATCTCACACAATAGTGGATGCTCATTCTCCTGGGCGAACTGATTAACCTGAGCGGCCTTTGTCTCCGCTATATCCCGAGTATAGACACCGCACACTGCTTTTCCCCGCGTGTGTACTTGCAACATCAACTGTGTGGCGCGCTCACGGTTAACCCCAAAAAACAACTCCAGAGTCTCTACGACAAAGTCCATGGGGGTGTAGTCATCGTTCAACATGATGACCTTGTACATAGGCGGGCGCTTGAGCCGTGGCGGCGCCTCCTCCAATGCGAGCCCGCCCTCGGAACCCTCACCGTCGAAATAGTCTTCTCCAGAATCACTGGAGCCTAGTTTAATGACCTGCAAAATACTCATAACAATTATCAATGTGTTCTATCGAGCCTTGATAGTGCAGCATGCTCAACCATCAATGACCTGCCATTGTAACCTTATTTGACCAACGACACAGGGAGATCACAGCCTCAAGCGCGGTTTCTTGACATTCCTATAGCAGTTGACTACAAGAGGTAGTGCCTGCTCATTCACAGCCGTTAGTCGCAGATAGGATCGCAGCCGATTAATCCGCAGGTCAAATAAATATAAAAACTCTGTAAGGTGGCCGACTGGCCACTCAGGCAATTAGAGGGAGTTCGATATGCCTACTGGTACCGTGAAGTGGTTCAACAACGCTAAGGGATATGGGTTTATTCTTGCAGATGAAGGAGGGGAGGATCTGTTTGCGCACTATTCCGCTATTCAGATGGAAGGCTACCGAACCCTAAAGGCCGGCCAACAGGTCACCTTTGATATCGTCAGAGGCGACAAAGGCTATCACGCCGCCAATATTTCCACCGCAGTGGCGGCAGAGACCGCACCTAGCCCCCAAAGCCCTAAAGTGGCCGCTATTGCAGATCCCAACCACTCTGAAACAGAGCGGGAAAAAGAGGCAGAGATGCTCGACTAACCCTGCAAGCCCGCACAAGCAGACCCCGCCAACAAAAAAGCCCCTTGCTGCAAAGCAAAGGGCTTTTTCTAGCTAGGGCCAGGTTGATTAAAAAACCTAGCCCCAAATCAGCCAATTAGGCCATGTGCTTGATCACTTCGTCACCAAACGCAGAGCAGGATTTCAGCTCAGCACCATCCATCAGGCGCTCGAAATCGTAGGTTACGGTTTTCGCTTCGATAGCACCTTCCATACCCTTGATTACCAGGTCAGCAGCTTCGTTCCAGCCCAGGTGACGCAGCATCATCTCAGCGGAAAGAATCAGGGAGCCCGGGTTAACCTTGTCCTGGCCAGCGTACTTAGGCGCAGTACCGTGGGTTGCTTCGAACAGGGCAACGTCGTCGGACAGGTTTGCGCCCGGAGCGATACCGATACCACCAACCTGTGCAGCCAGTGCGTCAGATAGGTAGTCACCATTCAGGTTCAGAGTGGCAATTACGTCGTACTCAGCCGGACGCAGCAGGATCTGCTGCAACATAGCGTCAGCAATTACGTCCTTAACAACGATTTCTTTACCAGTCTTCGGGTTCTTGAAGCTGTGCCAAGGACCACCATCCAGCGGCTGAGCGCCAAACTCGTCGCGAGCCAGTTCGTAACCCCAATCGGCGAAGGCACCTTCGGTGAACTTCATGATGTTGCCTTTGTGTACCAGGGTTACGGAATCGCGATCCTGGTCCACAGCGTACTGAATAGCCTTGCGCACGAGACGCTTGGTACCCTCTGCAGAAACCGGCTTAACACCGATACCACAGTTCTCAGGGAAACGGATTTTCTTAACACCCATCTCGTCCTGCAGGAACTTGATAACTTTCTTGGCTTCGTCGGTATCAGCTTTCCACTCGATACCAGCGTAGATATCTTCAGAGTTTTCACGGAAGATAACCATGTCTACCTTGTTCGGCTCTTTAACCGGAGAAGGTACACCGCTGAACCAGCGAACTGGACGCTGACATACATACAGGTCCAGCTCCTGACGCAGGGCAACGTTCAGGGAACGGAAACCGCCGCCCACAGGTGTGGTTAGAGGGCCTTTGATGCTGACAACGTAATCTTTGATCGCTTCCAGAGTTTCAGCTGGGAACCAGTCGCCAGCGTAAGTCTCTGCGGCTTTCTCACCACAGTAGATTTCCATCCACTCGATTTTCTTGTCGCCGCTGAAAGCTTTCTCTACCGCAGCGTCGATTACCTTGCGCATTACCGGAGTGATGTCCACACCGATGCCGTCACCCTCGATGAACGGAATTACCGGGCGATTCGGAACATTCAGCGAACCGTCGGAATTGACTGTAACTTTTTCGCCGTCTGCCGGCACTTGGATGTGACCCATATTGCGTAAACTCCCAAAATTCTATGACTTTTTAGGTCCAGCGTTGCTTGCACCGCTCCCCCGGGACCATTGGGCGGGGATAAAAATCGGCGGGATTATAGCAGCATCGGCTAATTTTTGTAGTTGGATTACAATACTCAATTTTTCTTATGCCCAAGATTATTCTCCTAAACAAACCTTTTGGCGTGTTAAGCCAATTCACGGACCCCCAGGGTCGCGCCACGCTGGCAGACTATATCCCGCACAAGGGCTTCTATGCCGCGGGTCGGCTCGACTATGACTCGGAGGGACTTCTACTACTCACAGATGATGGAGCGCTACAACATCAAATCAGCCACCCGAAGAGAAAGATGGCGAAAACTTACTGGGCACAGGTAGAGGGGGACATTTCAGATGACGCCCTGATGTTTCTGCGCAAAGGCGTAGATTTGAAGGATGGACGCACAGCGCCCGCTAAGGCCCGCAGACTCTCCGAAGTCGACCTGTGGCCGCGCAATCCCCCAATCCGAGAGCGCAAGTCCATTCCCACCAGCTGGGTAGAACTTATCATTCATGAGGGTAGAAACCGTCAGGTGCGACGTATGACCGCAGCGGTTGGCTTCCCTACCCTGCGCTTGGTTCGAATGGCTATCGGCAATTGGAATCTCGGCACTCTGCAGCCGGGGCAGCACCGCTCGGAGGAGGTTTTTTCTGCGCCTAATCCAAGGCCCAAAGGCAAGTCGAAGCCACCTCAGAAGCGCAATCGTCCTCGCCGGAGACAATAAGCAATAACCCAAGATAAAAGCGGCCTTGGTCAGAAGCCCGATTCACAGGTAAAATTCGCCCCCTTTCCATCCCAGTGAAGTAGTGACTGTCCTTCTTATGCCTGATTCCACGCACAACAAACAGCCCAAACGCGTCATCGTCGGTATGTCCGGCGGTGTGGATTCCTCTGTAGCCGCACTTCTGCTCATGCAGCAGGGCTACCAGGTGGAGGGCTTGTTTATGAAGAATTGGGACGAAGATGACGGCACTGAGTACTGCACCGCGAAAGCAGACTTGGCCGATGCCCAGGCGGTATGTGAAAAACTGGGCATCAAACTGCATACCGCTAATTTTGCTGCCGAGTATTGGGACCATGTCTTCGAATACTTCCTGGCAGAATACAAGGCCGGACGCACGCCTAACCCGGACATTCTGTGCAACCGGGAGATCAAGTTTAAAGTTTTCCTGGAATATGCCGAAGTTCTGGGAGCTGATGCCATTGCCACAGGACATTACACCCGCCGACGCGATAGAGAAGGTCGCACCTATTTGCTCAAGGGCTTGGATGGCAACAAGGATCAAAGCTACTTCCTCCACGCTGTCAGCGAGGGTGAGTTCGCTCGCTCTCTATTTCCACTGGGCGAGTTGGAAAAACCTGAAGTACGGCGTATCGCTGAGGAAAACGGCTTTATCACCCACAATAAAAAAGACAGTACGGGGATCTGCTTTATTGGCGAACGCCGCTTCAAGGACTTTCTGGAACAGTATCTGCCCGCCCAGCCGGGCGACATGGAAACCCCAGAAGGTGAAATTATGGGGCGCCACGCCGGCCTGATGTACCACACCATAGGACAGAGGCAGGGTCTTGGTATCGGAGGGGTTAAAGGCGCGGGCGAAGAACCCTGGTACGTAGTCGGAAAGAACCTAGAGCGCAACGTATTGATTGTTGCCCAGGGGGCACATCACCCCCTGCTTTACGCCACGGGTCTGGTGGCAACCCAAACACATTGGATCAATGGCGCCGCACCGGGTGAGTCTTTCCGCTGTCAAGCGAAGACCCGCTACCGACAGCCAGACCAGGACTGCACAATACGGGTGCAAAAGGGTGGTAACCTGACGGTGGAATTTGACGAGCCACAGCGGGCAATTACCCCAGGACAATCCCTAGTCCTGTACGATGGCGAAATATGCCTCGGCGGCGCAGTTATCGAACAGGCTACAGGTATCGGCACTGCCGTACCGGAAAAATACAAGAAACACTAAGGAGTAACCTTGAATAACTGGCGGGATCAGGCTCTGGCATTGGCCGGAATATTTCAATCCGCAACTTTAGTGGAGCGCTTGGCCAAAACAGGCACCGCTCCCCAGGCCCAGCTGGAAACCGGGGTATACAGCCTTTTCCAGCTCAACCCAGATCGCACTGAAGATGTGTTCGCCGGCGCAGAGAAGCTGCTGCCCGGCTTGCAGGTCTCACGGCAGTTACTGCAATCGCGGCAACACCCTGAATACACAGACTGCCTGCGCTATGCACTGTCTGTGCTTTATCTGCAGCGGCAATTGAGTAAGAAAGGAGAGTTGCTCTCCATCATTGGCAGCCGCCTCGAAAAAGCCAAGACTCAGGCGGAACACTTCGCCCCCACCCACGAGAATGTATTTTCCAATCTCGCCAGTATTTATAGCGATACCCTCGGCACTTTCCGCTTTCGTATCCAGGTGCTGGGAGATTTTAATTTCCTGCAGCAACAGCGCGTCGCTAACCAAATCCGCTCAATGCTGTTTGCCGGTATCCGTTCAGCCACGCTGTGGCGACAATTGGGCGGAAGGCGCCTGCATCTGCTATTTCAACGCAAAAAACTATTGCGTGCGACCGACGAGCTAATCGCACAGATCGAATCTATAAAAAACTAATCCCGGAGATTTACTATGACAGTTGAGCTTTCCGCACTCACAGCGGTATCCCCTATTGATGGTCGCTACGAGAGCAAGACTGCCCTCCTACGCGAAATTTTTAGTGAATACGGCCTGATTCGCGCCCGTGTTGAAGTGGAAGTGCGCTGGCTTCAGAAACTCTCCGCGCACTCAGAAATCACTGAGGTAGAGCAGTTCGATGAAGCTGCTAACCAGCTGCTCGATAGCATTGTGGCCAACTTTTCCCTGGAAGATGCCGGGCGTATCAAAGAAATTGAGCGCACCACCAACCACGACGTGAAAGCGGTTGAATACTTCCTCAAAGAAAAAATCAGCGGCAATGCCCAGCTGGAAAAAGTAAGCGAGTTCGTGCACTTCGCTTGCACATCTGAAGACATCAACAACCTGTCCCACGCTCTGATGCTACGCGCTGGTCGCGACAACGTTATGTTGCCCGCAATGAATAGCCTGGTAGAAAAGATCGCCCAGCTAGCCCAGGATTTCGCCGACGTGCCCATGCTGTCTCGCACCCACGGCCAAACTGCCAGTCCTACGACCGTGGGCAAGGAACTCGCCAACGTGGTTGCGCGCCTTCGCCGCCAGGTAGCCCAGGTAGGGGCTGTCCCCTTGCTGGGTAAAATCAACGGTGCTGTAGGCAACTACAATGCCCACCTGTCCGCCTACCCAAATATCGACTGGGAAAAGAATGCGGAAGAATTTATTTCCTCGCTCGGCCTGACCTGGAACCCCTACACCACCCAGATCGAACCACACGACTATATTGCCGAACTGTTCGATGCTATTGCGCGCTTTAACACCATCCTGATCGACTTTGACCGCGACATCTGGGGCTATATTTCCCTCGGTTACTTCAAACAGAAAGTCGTTGCCGGAGAAGTGGGCTCCTCCACTATGCCGCACAAGGTCAATCCTATCGATTTCGAAAACTCCGAAGGAAACCTGGGCCTGGCCAACGCTGTATTCCAGCACCTGGCCGCGAAGTTACCAGTCTCCCGCTGGCAGCGCGATCTGACCGATTCCACCGTACTGCGCAACATGGGTGTGGGTGCCGGTTACTCTGCCATCGCTTATGCCGCCACCATGAAGGGGCTGGGCAAGCTGGAAATCAACCGTGAACGCTTGGCCGAAGACCTAGATAATTCCTGGGAAGTTCTGGCAGAGCCGATCCAGACTGTGATGCGCCGCTACAACATCGAAGAGCCTTACGAGAAACTGAAGGCCCTTACCCGCGGCCAGGGCATCACTCGCGAAACCTTGAAAGTGTTTATCGAGAATCTGGAAATTCCTGCGGAAGCCAAAAGCGCACTGCTGGAAATGACTCCTGCATCCTACATCGGTAACGCCGTCGAGCAAGCTCGCAAAATCTAAGTGAGCACCGCTTCCGGCCACACCGCAGTGGCCGGAAATTTATTCAAATTTCTTTACTGCCGCTCTACTCTGCAGAGCTTTAACCTCGGGCTAAGTTACACCTATTAGTGGCAGACTAGAGAAGATTTCCCCAGCCCAACAAACAGTGAGAGTTACCGTGGCAAGCCCCCTTACCCATCTCGGCGATATGCCGATTGAAGTTTTTATGCGCGATTATTGGCAGCAAAAACCCTTGCTGATCCGCAATGCTTTCCCCAACTTCGAATCGCCCATATCAGGAGAAGAGCTTGCCGGAATGGCTCTGGAGGAGACGATTGAATCTCGCCTGGTGCTTGAAAATGGCGAGAGCGGTCCCTGGGAGCTACGCAACGGCCCTTTCACTGAGGAAGACTTTCTATCCCTACCCCGCACGCACTGGACCCTACTTGTACAAGCCGTAGATCAATGGCTTTCCGAAGTGGCTGAATTAAAAGAGTATTTTCGCTTTATCCCAGACTGGCGCCTGGATGATGTGATGATTAGTTACGCGGCGGATCAGGGGAGTGTCGGACCGCACTATGACCACTACGATGTCTTTCTGCTCCAAGCCGAGGGCAAACGCCTGTGGCAGCAGGGAGCGAAAGTGGATGAGACCAATCCCCGCCTGGAAGGCACGCCCCTCAATATCCTGAAAGAATTTAATGCTGAGAACAGCTGGGTACTGGAGCCTGGCGACATGCTTTACCTCCCGCCACAATACAGTCACTGGGGTATCGCCGAGGGCGGCTGCACCACGATCTCCATTGGCTTCCGAGCACCTTCTGCCTCAGCCATATTGGAAGATCTCGCGGCCGAAGTGGCAATGGGACTGAAGGATAGCCTGCGTTATACCGATGCCGGCATGGAACCGACAAAATCCCCAGCGGAAGTTGATCCCGAGTCCGTAGCTCGCTTACAACAACAACTGGCCGAGTGGCTTAGGCAACCAGAGAAGGTCACTCAGTGGTTTGGCGCAGTGATGACTGAAGCAAAATACCCTGATACCGTCGCACTAGACGCGGATGAGGCCGCTGGCTGGCGTGAGCAAATGCCAAAGGGGATGCCATTGGTGCTAAACCCCGCATCTCGAGTCGCCTTTTCCAGGGAGCCGGCCACGTTATTTGTCGACGGTGAAGCCCTAACCGCACCACTCACCTTTGCTCAACAATTTGCCGAGTCCCACGAAATTTCCTGGAGCGACATTGAAACCTATCCAGAAATTGCCAACTTCGATGGTTTAATAGACCAATTGGTAGCCCAAGGCACACTGATTTATCCCCCTGAGGATTTCTGATATGGCCGCACTGGTGCGCCCCGCTGACTGGCAAAAAGAACAAGATAGCATTCGTACTATCCGCGAAGCTGTTTTCGTCCAGGAACAGAAAGTTCCTGCTTGCTTGGAGTGGGACAACCAGGAAGAATCTTCACAACACTTCCTAGTTTTAAATGGTGATGTTGCCGTCGGAACCGGACGGCTCAGCAAAAATGGTAAAGTTGGGCGGATGGCGATCATGCCATTCGCCCGAGGCAAAGGTCTGGGGGCCCAGTTACTCAAGGCGATTTGTGACTTTGCCAAACAACAGGGCTTTCGCAGTGTATATCTACATGCACAACAGCATGCTGAAGGCTTCTACATTCGGAGTGGCTTTATCCCAGAGGGAGAGACCTTTTACGAGGCCAATATCCCTCATATCAAAATGATTCGTCAGTTGCACTAGGCCGTAATGAAGGCGCTGGTATGTTTACGCATACCGACGCCTTCATTTCCGTCTGCTCGTTAAAAATGAAATGTCCGCCACTAATTTTCAGGTCTCGCGAGACCACTCCTCCTCTTTCTGACTAACATATTCGTCGATGTAGCTAGCGATAAAATAAAAACAAATGATAACGGCTTTGTAAGTGTATTCTTTTAGTGCTCTGAACTGGATTCCGTATCGCAACTTGAAGTAACCGCAGGAGTACCGGCTACTTATTACTCGGGTCAAAACTCTCGCCCTGCAGAAGACTGCCCAGGCTAATATCAGAATGCCAGGAAACCCTATAAGTGAGTGCTCAGATCATATGCCCAAGACACTGCTGCTTAAGAACGCTGAAGTCCTGGTAACCATGGACTCAGAAAGACGTGAGATTTCTAATGGCGGTATTTTTGCCGAAGAAGGCATTATCACGGCTGTAGGCCCCACAGATAAACTGCCCATGAGCGCTGACACCATTATTGACGCTAGCGGGCAGATAGTCCTACCAGGACTGGTGAATACTCATCACCATCTAAACCAGACACTCACCCGCAACCTGCCAGCGACCCAGAACAAAAATTTATTCGCCTGGCTTCAGCTTCACTACCCTATCTGGAGTCGGATAAATCCAGAAGCCTCCCGCACAAGTGCTTTGATTGGTTTGGCTGAGCTTATTCTCTCTGGTTGCACCACGGTTTTTGACCATTCTTATTTATTTAAAAGTGGCAACAAAGTGGACTTTCATATTGAAGCAGCAAAGGACTTAGGGGTGAGGTTCCATGCAAGCCGCGGTTCCATGTCTTTGGGCAGATCACAAGGGGGCTTACCCCCAGATGAAAGTGTCGAAGATGAAGATTTTATTCTCCAAGACAGTATCCGGGTCATTGATCGCTATCACGATGCAAGCTATGGAGCCCTGACTCGAATTGTTCTGGCCCCCTGCTCTCCATTTACTGTTTCAGAAAATCTGCTCAAAGAAACTGCCCTGCTAGCCCGTGATAAAGGCGTTATGCTACACACGCATATTTGCGAAACATTTGATGAAGAGCGCCACACTTTAGAACGATTTGGCAAGCGCCCTCTGGAGTGGATGGGAGAAAGCGAGTGGTTGGGGCCCGATGTTTGGTTTGCTCACGCAATACACATCGATACACAAGAAATAAATACTTTTGCTCGTACCGGGTGTGGCATCGCTCACTGTCCAAGCTCTAATATGCGCCTTGCATCAGGGATAGCCCCCGTTAAAGACTATATTGCAGCTGGAATTAAAGTGGGACTTGGTGTGGATGGGTCAGCCAGCAATGACGCCTCCAATATGCTCTTGGAAACCCGCCAGGCAATGTTGCTCTCAAGGTTGCGCATGGGCCTTCGCCCACCGGAGGGGCCACATCGCTACGCCCAACTTCCTCAGTCCCACCCTCTACGCTCGCCGGAATGGATGACAGCCAGGGAAGCTTTAGAGCTTGCCACTATCGGTGGTGCCAGCGTTCTTAATCGTACTGATATCGGAGCATTGGAAGTTGGGCGTTGTGCTGATTTCTTTTCTCTAGAACTCAACACTATTCAATATGCCGGGGCTCTTTCAGATCCAGTTGCCGCGATAGTCTTCTGCGCCCCCCAATCAGCAAAAACTGTAGTAATTCACGGTCGACAAGTTGTGAGCAATGGAGAAATTACTTCAATAAATATGGAACCCATTATTCGAGATCACAATCAATGGAGCCAGAGGTTATTGGCTAATGGCTAATGGCTAATGGCTAATGGCTAATGGCTAATGGCTAATGGGCACAGAATAGTAGTAAGTGTGGAAGGAAAGAAATGTATCTACCTAGGGCGTTGCTGTACGGTTTTTTTCAACCAGCGCTGCACTCTCAGTTTTGTTTGCCCCTTCTCTAGCCCAATACCGAAATAGGACTCCATACAGACAGCAAGCCAAAAATTTCAAATGAGTCAAAGGAGTATCTGTTACCACTTGCAAGCAAGTTTAGAATTTGCAGGAATTCTACACAGTATTGGGCGGCTCTGATTTTTTATATTTATCTCTAAGACTGTATTCTTACACACTTCGATTTTTGGAATATACAAATTCAATTAGATTTTTTGGTAAAAATATATGGGAAGGGGCTATCAACAATACAATGATCTTGTTCTGAATAATCACTGGACGTCTCATTATTGGTCTTTGCGACCACTTTAGCCATACCTACACCTACCAACAAGGAGTTATAGTTTAACCACTGAGGAGTTGGACTCAGCGACTCTGTCCTGACTCTTTTAATCATTCAAGTCCATATATCAAAATCAGCGCACGAGTTAGCCACAGAAGTGGTACTTACTTCAGGGCTTATATTAGGTCGTATTTTGCAAATAGTCCTTGGGCCTAAGCTAGAACTCCTTCAATATTTTGATTTAACAGAAATAAAAACCAAATATCTTAATCCCTTGCCCACGAGCAGTGAAAATTCCTAAGTTACCAATCAGCCTTCCAGTTGACAGATCTAGTTATCTGCCTCGGCCTCATTAGCAGATTTTTCTTTTAAAGATAACGCAAAATAGCCTCAGTCCTTTCAATTAAAGAACATCGAGGCTATTCCTCTGGAGCTACGCCACTTTCCCTAAAGTTGTATCAAAATTTATTTGTTGGATATTAGATACTACCGCAAGGACTAAAGCGCTTTAATAGACGCCCTATTCGCTCCCCCAAATATAAAGCCGTAAGTCGGTCAAGCTCATGCACAGCCCCTTCACTATTAACAACGGCCACAAGACCGGACTGACAACCACTTCTATTTCGCCCCTGTACATCCAGATTTGGTAAAATGTCATTAGGCACCCACAACATCCCCATCTGCGCGGCAAATATTTGCAAAGTAGTTAGAGTATTAAGCTGATCCCCACTGAAATTACTGCCGATAGTAAAACCTGCAGATAGCTTATCAACCCAGCCGCGACTACTGTAACGTTCACTGGCCGCATCCATAAAAGCCTTAAACTGGGCTGAAACCGACCCCATAAAAGTTGGCGAGCCCAGCACAATTCCATCACACTGATCCAGACGATGCATCAAGTCAGGATTCTCATAGCGCCCGTGCTGAATATGCTTGGCTTCAACAGCAAATGTAACTCCTTCACATCCAGGGATACTATTAATTCCATCCGCAGTGGCTTCTGCCAATGTCCTTGTACTGCCGCAAACGGAGTGATAAACAACTCCTGCTTTAATCATGATGCGACCCGATCAGTGTTCACAGCAGCATGCTCTGCAACCTTTTGAGATGAGCCGTTCTCAAAGAGGCCAGCTAACCTCTCAAAGGAAGATATATCCTCGGGCACCTCGATCCCAAAAATGCTTAATAGCGTTTTGCGTAACTCTTCAACATTCGCCAGCATGATGACTGTCTTTGCTCCAGTTATCGGCTGATAACTCAATTGGCGATCCAGTAAAGCATGACGCCCTTCGGGGAAAGCACGAGTAGCAATCAAGTGCTCTACAAAACGGGACTCAGGGTGAGTACTACAAAACCAATTGGCGATTTTATAGTCGCCCGCTGTTCGTGGCCGTAAATCAAAGCTGTACATTGAATGCCAGGCATCATGGACCTTCACTTCTAATAGATAGTCCTCACCCGATTGAGTTAGGCGATAAGTACCGTGGGGCGTACTCTGAGGACCTGAAACATCTAAGCGCAGAGGTGCAGTCAGTGTATTGCTGCCAAAGCCCGCATCCACCAAATACGGTACCTGCCCTACTTTTACAAGTAAGATCATATGAGACTGAGCCGGCTGATGGCCCGGTGGTGTTTGCCAAAGAACCCGAGCGGCAAGCCCTGTAACTGCAAAGCCTATCTGCTGTAACCCAGCCCGTAACAAAGCATTTTGCTCAAAGCAATAACCACCACGCTTTTGGTTCACAAGCTTTTGTTCAATAGCGGCCATCTCAATATTCACGGGACTCCCAAGAAAGGACGTTACATTCTCAAATGGCAGAGTACGAATATGTTGCGTAAGAATATCCCTTAAGGTTTTCAAATCCAGGGCTAGCTTATTGCGGTAACCAATACGTGCTAAGTATTTTGATAAATTGATGTTATGGGTGCTTGGTGTCATTTGACTTCAATCCTCATGGCCAATCAACAATAGCAGCAGTCTAATACCTGAACCTTGGTTTAGGTCAATATCGATTGCTAATTCTCCTTACTCTTTTTGCGCCAAATGTCTCTAAACGGCTGATGGTACGCTGATCATCCTGAAGATACGGATTAATGGATTGGTGCGGGCCAGACAAGTGCAAAGAGACCTTATTCCAAGATCTTATCCCAATAGTGAGTCCTGCGAAGCATATCCTCTATTGTCTCTTCGGGTAATAACTCCAATGGTGTCAGCCCATCTTGAATCTGCCAGCCGCCCCCAAGAGAAAGATAAACCTGAACTAGATTCGCTGCTACTGCACCTTGGGCAATCACCAAGAGATCCTGCTGGGTAAAATTTGAAACCATCGTGGTGATAACAGTGTTGAACTGTATCGCTCCGTCGACATATTGCGTCATGGAGAGATTGACGGCCTCTTCAGAAGCCATAGCTGCGATATTATAAAAGTACTGTTGTTCCTGGGATTTGAGATATGCAACTATTGCATTCTCAACATCAACCTGCGCCTGTAAGACCACTTGCTGGTAGTCTGATACCAGCTGCTGGAAGGTCGCATCCTGCAAGCGCACATTGTTGCGTAACCGGCCATAATTAAAGACATTCCAATCAAACTCAACAAATAAATCCCAAGCATCACTTCTGCCATTTAACTGCCCCCCCCTGATATCAATTGCTCCTATTAGCCCACCGATTGAAAAGTTTGGGTATAGCTCCGCTCGAGCAACACCAATCAGCTCCCCCTGTGCTGCGAGAAGCCGCTCAGCCTGGCGAATATCAGGACGCTGACGCAAAAGATCCTGCGGCATGCCTATCGTTATAATTGAGGGCACATGGGGCACCGTTGGAGGTACAGAAAGGAGGTCATTAAGGCTATGAGGGGGCATACCCAGTAGTATCGAAAGGGTATTTTTGAACTGCTGAAGCGTAGCTTCCAGCGCAGGAACAGCAGCCTGAGTGTTACTTAATAAGGTTTGGGCCTGTTCGGCATCCAACGCACTGACCTCTCCTGCATGAAATTTTACTTCAGCGATTCTTAGCCCTTCAGTCTGAATACGAATATTTTCCTGTGCCACCTGAATACGGCGTTTTACAGTGCGAATATTGATATATGTTTGCGCTACCTGTGCAATGATTGAGACAAGCAGCCCATCATATTCAGCCATACTGGCCTCAAAGTCAGCTGCGGCGGAATTAACCAATCGCCTCAACTGCCCCCACATATCCAACTCCCAGGTTAAATTGAAATTAAGGTAGTACTCAGTCTGATAGTTTCCGGTTATACCGGAGCGAACATATTTGGAGCGATCTACGAGCCCCTCAATTTGCTGTATCTGTGGATATTGGTTCCCTATTGCAATAGCGAGGAGCTGCTGCGCTTGCAGTGCTCTTAATGCGGCTGATCGCAATTCCAGGTTATTTTCTATTGCCTGCTCTACCAAATCATCCAGAACAGGATCGGCGAAGGCAGACTGCCACCAGTAAGGGTTCACTGTTTCAAGGATATCTACCCGTTTACTGTTTTGATAAATCCAGGTATCTTCAACTGTAACAGGGGGCGGTACATAATCTGGGCCCAGCATGCAACCATTACCAACAAATACAGAAAAAGCACCAAGAGCTAAGGACTTGCTTAGATATTCAAACCTAAACAGGCTAAGGATTTTGCGCCGTATCATCTTGGTCGGCGCTCGCAGTATTGCTCAATATGAGCACTGAACTGGTAAAACCAACACGAAGCTCGACAGACTCAGGCCTTTCTGTCAAATGAACTCTCACCGGAATTCTCTGAGCGAGACGAATCCACTCAAAAGTTGGATCAACTCGTGGTAAAAGGTCGTTACCCGCAGTTCCATCAGTTTGTGCAATACCCCAGCCAATGCTTTCAACATACCCTTTGAGTGGCCTATGTGGGTATGCCATTAATGTCACTATTGCCTTATCCCCTGGAGCAATTCTGCGTATAAAGGTTTCACGAAAATAACCTTCTACTCGATAAGTACTAATATCCACTATTGATAGTGCGGGCTGGTTTGCTACAGCTTGATCACCGAAACGAAAATCCAGATTTGTAACATATCCGGATACAGGCGCCGTCACCGTTGTATATTCCAGATTAAGTTCAGCCTGACGCACTAAAGCCAGAGCTGCGCGCACACCAGGATTATCTGCCCCAAGTGCACCGAGTTGCGCACGGACCTGTGCTAATTCAGCCTGAGATTGCTCTAAAGCAGCTAAGGATTTAACGAGTGTTGCCTCTGCACCAGCCCGATACTCCACTGACGACTCAAACTCAGCTTGTGCGGCCTGAAGAGATCTCACTGAAGTGGCGCGCTGAGGAAGTAGTTCTTGCTGACGCCTATACTCCGCTCTGGCCTTGGTAATCTCTGCATCTAGTGCATTGATGTTGCTTTGCGCTAAATCTATAGCCGCGGAGGACTCCCTTATCCTAGCTTCATAAGCCAGAATATTCTCCCTCTGAGCATTATAAATATCGACTGCCTCCTCGTATTGAGCCTTGGCTTCCGCCAAAGCGGCTTCATAGGTTCTTGGATCTATTTGAAATAGAAGTTCACCCGCATTGACAAATTGGTTATCTCTAATAGGCAGCGAAACCACTTGACCTGAAACTCTAGGAGTAACCTGGATAATATCCGCCTGCACTTTCCCATCTCTAGTCCAGGGGTTGTTGAGATACTTCCAAAACTGAAGAACCAATGCAAACATTGCCAGGAATACCATACTCGCCGTAAGTATGTACTTTCTAAACTTCTCCACCCTTAAATACCCACAAATACTGACCCAATAAAGACTGAGTAGATAATGCTCAACGATATAATTACTACTGGCGGGTTTGCAAAGTATCTAGAAAGGCGGTAACGATCCAGGAGTCTTGCGGTAAGTAATGCCGCGAGCACCCCAAGTACCCCCGCAACTAGAACTGGAGAAATAAAAAAACCTCCTACTGATACATCATGAGGTATCTTTTCCATACATTAACCCATTTGAATCATAAACATCTTTCTTCACAGAAATATTTCCAATCTACGGACTCTGATAATTTATAAAACTCATCGAGGTAATTGCTAATACAGTGGGTAACACCCAAAAAGTACAAAAAGTTGGAAACCCCCTTTGCAGTCTCCTCATCATTTTCCCAGAGCTCCATCAGCCCTCCAACATCCACATTTACTCTATCAAATATACGCCTATAACCTCTTCGTAAAGACTTGATGTTTATATTTCGCTGTTCCCCTGACAAGTAAAACAATATTTTTCCTGCGAGAGATCTCCAGATAAACACCTCGCGCAGCATACTTTTGGTTGCAACAAGTTTCATTTTTGAGTGATCAATTCCATACAAAATCTTAACCTGATTAGCAATCAGCATTAGTAAATCAATTACCCTTCGCATTTGATCCCCCGACATACCTTTAACATTATTGACATCAATACCTTCTTTCCAGTAAAGGATCTTCTCATGCGAAATCACAACGATATTTAAATGATATAAAACATAAAGGCGATGAAATATTGAGCGTCTTGTTAAGGCCGGCAAATCGCCCTCAACCACCAAGCGAGCAGCGCTATCAAGTAGTCGATTCACATTTTTTTTAAAATTTCTTTCAGGATGAGAAGAAATCGGGATATTTCTAGACACCGCCAGTATGCAAAAAATAATCGCCAACACAAATATATAATTTGTATAAACGACAAAACTATAAGTCTGATAATTATTGAAATTGAAAATAATTTGCGGAAAGAGGAGAGCTAAGGTTCTTATCATTGACTGTGCACCAAACATTCGATTCGCAAAATAGGAAATAGTAAAAGTCCAGAAAAATACCATTAAACCCAACGAATAAAAGCCTTGCAATTTTGGCATAACTAAAAAGTAAAGAGGTGCGGACATCAAGCATACGAGAATTGTATATATACAAGATTTAAATAAGTTAATTTGCGGACTTACAGATGCTATGATTGCTATAATTGTAATTAAAAGTACAACAAGCAGCCCGCCTATCATATCTGGAACAAATAAATAAGCTAAATAAGATATCCAAATCCCTACTAGCACGCGAACCACATTAGCCAGCCTATCAGGATCAGGCATTAACAATCCAAACCAGTATTCTTCACGTTCACTTGAAGTACTCGAACTGGAAAATTCCAGGCTTTTTAGATCATTTACAGCATTAATTAGTGCCCGGGTTTCCACCTCCAAATCATTCAAAGAACGCCTGGTTACAGCTATTGCGGCAGTCTCTGGAGTTGACAGCTCCTTTTTTAGTTTTTCAACGTCCCCCCTAACCACCCTCTCCCGAGCATCTCCAGCCACCTCATCTTCAGCAATGGCAAATCTAACTCTCTTAAATCGCCCTCTCATAACTTCCAAATAGTCATTCATATTCAAAAGAAACTTCATAATCCCCAAATCACTGGATAGGGCCAAACTCTCTTCTAATTTAAGTAATGACTGTGTTACCGCGGTTGTACGATAACCAAACGCCTTCCACTGTCTACGGCACTCCCAGATTTCATAACTATCAGAACTGGCATCATTAATAGCTGTACGCAAACGTGTATCTGCCCTTAACAGTTCGACTCGCTTATCTCTAAGGACTTTAACTTTCTTTCGATCTTGAATTCTTAAAAAACATCTATCTGCAAAAGCACGATGCATATCTAGCAGAGAAACCGCTGCTTCATGCAGTTCTTCACGGCTACAATTTGGCCAGATCAAAACAGCTACAAGCCCATATACAATAATACCCAGTAAAGATTCTTGAATACGGAATATCCCTTCCTCATAAGAAAGGGATAAATCACCACCGGTCGCATCCCATAACATCAAAATAACGTAGCCACAGGTCATCCAAAAATACTGACGTTTTGACCTTTGCAAGATATAAACGCAGCCCGCAACCCATACCGATAGCGCAATCATAAAAAGCCATCGATCTTGAGGGAATGATGCGACGATTATCCAGCCGCCTAGAAGTGCAAACAGAGTGCCCAGCATCCACAAAATGGCACGATTTAACGACTGCCCCAAGTTTGCCTGACTACACACAATAACGGCAAATGCACCCCAAAAAGGTTTTTCCCAATTGATACCCATTGCAATGGCATAAACAATTACCAAAGCCAGCGCAATTTTTATTGACTCTTTCGCATTGCGAGACAGGTACAATGTTATCTCCGAGTATTTTCACGATAAAGCGACAAGCTTTTGACACCCTAATGATTACAAGGCATGTAATTTTTAGGTTGGCAGGAGGAAGTATGGCATATAAGAAAGCAGCTAAATCAGGGATACACTTATAGATACAGCACACAAAAAGCGTATTTTAAAGTGCCAATAAAGTATGAGTGTCAGCGAAGATCACTGAAAACTTATATCTCAACATACGACATAAGTTATAAACGAAAAAATGAAGTTAGTATTTAAAAGCTCGTCTCACAGTCTAAGGCTTTCCGTCAGTCTCTTTTTATAGCCAGTAGTTTGGGCATAGGCAAAGAGATAATTTGTGTAGGCTTTTTATCCCCCCAGGAAAATTGTATTATCAAATTTATTGAGCGGTATACCTTTCTTTAACCGCTTAATAACATCACGATCGGTTAGAAAGGTACCCTAAAGCAATCAGCCCAGCATTTGCCTACTTAACATTTACTTCGCTTGATTGCGCGCCATCGTGTCATAACCATACACTTTGAAAATTGAACACCTGCTAAGTCAAAGAATGAGGGAAATGGGCCATACTTTACTCCCTCTGTAAGCGGCCGAAATTAAATGATACAAACAACTTGGACGACTGCCTCAGTGGCGCCAACAATCTATCAATTCGAGTATTTGCGGTGGCTAGTGAGGGCGGCACTTTGCACAGCCAGAGTGACTAAATAGGATGAGGTCACTATGACAACACTCTCCATCCTTTACTGTTCAACAGCAAAGCCATGTCACTTATCAGCTTCAGGCGCGGAATTCTATCGGAATATTAATTACTATCTACTGTTGGGCATGCTAAATGATACTCCACAGACCCAATAAAAAAGGCCCCTTGAGGGGCCTTTAAGAAACAATCCAGCTCAGAAATCAACCATTCAAAGCCTTAAACTCACGCCTGCGACGATGTAGAACCGGCTCAGTGTAGCCGTTTGGTTGTACACAACCTTCAAATACGAGCTCACAAGCGGCCTGGAAGGCAACACTTCTATCGAAATTTGGAGCCATATTGTTGTAATTGGCATCACCGGCATTTTGGCGGTCCACAACTGCAGCCATACGCTCCATGGTTTCGCGCACTTGCTTCTCGCTAACAATGTCATGCTTGAGCCAGTTGGCAATATGCTGTGAAGAAATTCGCAAGGTGGCGCGATCTTCCATCAGACCGACATCATTAATATCCGGCACCTTGGAGCAACCTACCCCCTGCTCAACCCAGCGCACCACATAGCCGAGAATGCCCTGAGCATTGTTATCCAACTCCAATTGAATCTCTTTAGTACTCCAATTAGTGTCTTTGGCCACCGGTACGGTGAGAATATCTTCCAGCTTGGCGTGATGGCGGTGCTGAATCTCCTCCTGTCGACGGTTCACATCGACCTTGTGGTAGTGCAGTGCATGTAAAGTTGCCGCCGTGGGCGATGGTACCCAAGCAGTATTCGCACCAGCCATTGGATGTGCGAGCTTGGCGTGCATCATCGCTGACATCTGATCTGGAATCGGCCACATACCTTTACCAATCTGCGCCCTACCCTTGAGACCGCTATTGAGACCCACATCCACATTCCACTCTTCGTAGGCGTTGATCCAAGTGGACTGCTTCATATCTCCCTTGCGAATCATGGGGCCGGCAAGCATAGAGGTATGAATTTCATCTCCTGTGCGATCCAGGAAGCCGGTGTTGATAAAGACCACGCGCTCTTTGGCTTCGGCAATGCAGGCTTTGAGGTTTACCGTGGTACGCCGCTCCTCATCCATAATACCCATTTTCACCGTGTGGCGCGGTAGGCCGAGGGCATCCTCAATACGATTAAACAACGTGTTGGCAAAAGCCACCTCTTCCGGGCCATGCATCTTCGGCTTTACGATGTAGATGCTTCCTTCACGAGAGTTCTTGATCTCGTTATTGCCGCGTAGATCATGTAGAGCGATCAGGCTGGTAATCATTCCGTCGAGAATACCTTCCGGAATTTCCTGGCCGTCACCATATAAAACAGCATCGTTGGTCATCAGGTGGCCAACATTGCGCACAAACATCAAACTGCGACCCGGCAGGGTTAGCTGATTACCATTCGGTGTAATATATTCACGGTCGACATTTAATTTGCGCTCAAAAGTCTTGCCGCCTTTATTGATGGTTTCCTTGAGGTCACCTCTCATCAGGCCGAGCCAGTTGCGGTAAACCACAACCTTGTCTTCCGCATCGACTGCCGCTACGGAGTCCTCACAGTCCATAATGGTGGTCAATGCAGATTCCATAAGGACGTCTTTAATACCCGCGTCATCGGTTTTACCGATAGGACTTTCACGATCCACCTGAATTTCAAAGTGCAGGCCGTGCTGCTTGAGCAAAATACTCGAGGGTTCTTCGCTGTCACCGCGGTAACCGGCAAACTGAGTGCCGTCTTTCAAGGTGGCAATATCGCCATTGGCTTGGACAACTTCCAGCAGAGAGCCGTTAATACGATATTGCACGGCTTCTTTATGACTGCCGCAGGTTAATGGAGCAGACTGATCTAGGAAGCTGCGCGCATATTCAATCACTTTGGCTCCGCGCACCGGATTGTACTCACTGCCCTTTTCCACTCCACCTTCTTCGCTGATCACATCAGTGCCGTAGAGGGCATCGTAAAGGCTGCCCCAGCGGGCATTTGCGGCATTCAGTGCATAGCGGGCGTTCATCACCGGGACCACTAGCTGAGGGCCGGCGAGAGTGGCGATCTCCTCATCCACATTCTCAGTGGAAGCACTGAACTCAGCGGGCTCATCCACCAAGTAGCCAATTTCTTTCAGAAAGGTCTGGTAGCCTTCCAGATCGAGGAAGCCCTGCGGATTTTCGGTGTACCAGCGATCCAGGGTTTCCTGTAATTCGTCGCGTTTTTCCAGCAGGGAGCGATTGACTGGCGCCAGTTCGCGGACAATCGCATCGAGTCCAGCCCAGAACTTATCGGCATCGACCCCGGTTCCTGGAATCACCTCCTCGCAGACCAGGTTGTAAAGCTCTGGTGCGATTTGTAGATCACCGATTTGGACTCGTTCCGTCATACCCTGGGCCTCTCACTGATTGTTGGAATTACGGCATTCTAAACAGCCATTTCAGCATACCGCTAATTTATAGACACAATTTCCACTATTCATAGATCAAATTTTTATGAAAATGGATGACGCATGATTCACTGCCAAGAGAACTGTATATTCACCCGCAGGGCGCATGATTCCTTACTAAGGGGTCACTCATAGAGCCCGACCAATATCCAAGATCAGGCGCCGTAACCAGCGGTGCGGTGCGCTCTGCTGTAAAAGTGGGCTCCAAGCCATTTTTAGCTCAAGAGGAGGGATATCCAACGGCGGATCCCTGCGCACGACTCTGGGATTGTCGCTGGCAAGCTGTGCCAGACGGGTGGGCACAGTGACAATCAGGTCACTCTGCTCGGCCAACAGCATAGCCACTTGGTAGTGGCGTGTGAAAACCGAGATATCCCGCTTTTCCCCCAATTTGCCAATAGCCTCATCCACCCAGCCCAAGCGTTGCACATCCTCTGGGTTTACTCCTACCCCCACACCCATGCCGGTCTTGCTCACCCATATATGCTGAGCCTTTAAGTAACTCTGCAGATTGTAGTCTTCGAGAATTGGGTTATCCGCTCGCATCATGCAAGAGAAACTGTCGCGCCATACGGTAGCTTGGTGGAAGCTCTGGGGCATACTATCGAAACGGTTAATTACCATATCCACCTTACCCTGCTCCACATCGACAAAGCTCACATCGCTGGGCGTCATGATATCCAGGCTGATTCCTGGAGCACCATCCCTCAGCTGCTTAAGCAGGGGGGGGATCAACGTGGATTCAGCATAGTCACTGGCCATAATGCGAAAGGTACGCCGGGTGTTGGCGGGATCAAAATCCCTATTGGGCTGAATCACACGGTCAATGCTGGATAGCGCCTCACGAACCATCGGCTGAAGTTCAAGGGCACGCTCTGTGGGCATCATGCCCTCTCGGGTGCGTACCAGCAGAGGGTCGTCAAAGAGTTCGCGCAGGCGTTTCAGGCCATTGCTCATTGCGGGCTGGGACAGCCCTAAGTAGTTGGCCGCTCGTGTCACATTGCGCTCGCGCAGCAGCACATCCAGGTATACCAGCAGGTTCAGGTCAGCTCTTTCCAGTTGCATACAACATTTGCCAGATCGATAGTGAAAATAAAATCAATAAATTAGGCAAATTATGCCACTCCTCCTAAGATACTCAACACCTAATCGCAGTCACCGTTTTAAGGAAACACTGTCATGTCCACTTACACTCAAGACATCGACGCGGTAGCTAAGCTCCGTGACAGCAAAAGCGGCACTTGGGATGCTATCAATCCCGAATCTGTTGCCCGTATGCGCGCCCAGAACAAGTTCAAGAACGGCCTGGATATTGCCAAATACACTGCCAATATCATGCGCGCTGACATGGAGAACTACGACAAAGACAGCTCCAAGTACACCCAATCCCTGGGCTGCTGGCACGGTTTCATCGGCCAACAGAAGATGATTTCTATTAAGAAGCACTTCGAAGGCAATACTGACCGTCGCTACCTGTACCTGTCCGGCTGGATGGTCGCCGCTCTGCGCAGTGAATTCGGTCCTCTGCCCGACCAGTCCATGCACGAAAAAACCTCTGTTGCGCACCTGATCAACGAACTGTACACCTTCCTGCGTCAGGCCGATGCCCGCGAGCTGAACGACCTGTTCCGCGAGCTGGACGCCGCCCGCGAAGCCGGCAACAAAGAAGCCGAGAAAACAGTTCAAGACAAGATCGACAACCACAAGACTCACGTTGTGCCGATCATTGCCGACATCGACGCCGGTTTCGGTAACGCAGAAGCCACTTACCTGATGGCCAAGCAGATGATCGAGGCGGGTGCTTGCTGTATCCAGATCGAGAACCAGGTTTCCGACGAGAAGCAGTGTGGTCACCAGGACGGTAAAGTCACCGTTCCTCACGAAGACTTCCTGGCCAAGATCCGCGCAGTTCGCTACGCATTCCTGGAGCTAGGCGTAGACAACGGTGTTATCGTTGCCCGTACCGACTCCCTGGGTGCCGGCCTGACCAAGCAGATCGCCGTGACCAAAGAGCCGGGTGATCTGGGCGACCAGTACAACGCTTTCCTGGACTGTGAAGAAATCGCAGCTTCTGATTTGGCCAATGGTGACGTTGTAATCAACCGCGAAGGTAAGCTGCTGCGTCCTAAGCGCCTGGCTTCCAACCTGTTCCAGTTCCGCAAAGGCACCGGTGAAGCCCGCTGCATCCTGGACAGCATCACCTCTCTGCAGAACGGCGCCGATCTGATTTGGATCGAAACCGAGAAGCCCCACGTTCGCCAGATCGGCGGCATGATGGACGAAATCCGCAAAGTGGTTCCCGATGCGAAGCTGGTTTACAACAACAGCCCATCCTTCAACTGGACCCTGAACTTCCGCCAGCAGGTATTCGATGCATGGTCTGAAGAAGGCAAAGACGTATCCGCTTACGACCGCGCCAACCTGATGAGCGCCGAGTATGACGACTCCGAGCTTTCTGCAGCTGCAGATGAGAAGATCCGTACCTTCCAGGCCGACGCTGCCCGTGAAGCCGGTATCTTCCACCACCTGATCACCCTGCCGACTTACCACACTGCGGCCCTGTCTACCGACAACCTGGCCAAAGAGTACTTCGGTGAGCAAGGCATGCTGGGCTACGTAAAAGGCGTTCAGCGTAAAGAAATCCGTCAGGGTATCGCCTGCGTTAAGCACCAGAATATGGCCGGTTCCGACATCGGTGACGACCACAAAGAGTATTTTGCTGGTGAAGCGGCACTGAAAGCTGCTGGTAAAGACAACACCATGAACCAGTTCGGTTAAATCGCTCTTATACCTTTCAGGTAGATTCAAGGCGGCGCAAGCCGCCTTTTTCTTCAGGGATTCTCTCCTGTTCAAATTGACCAGGACAATGATTCCGCCGAAGAAGAACAGTTATGCAAACTGCGCTTTTATCTCTGCATTTTGGACTTGGGCCGCAATCGCGGCCCTTTTTTTGCTCCCAATCTTATTGCTTTTTCTCAAAGACTTTTGCGCCATATTAGCTAGCCTTAGGGTATACACGCTAAGGTGCGCACCGCCTATGTCTGGCCCAAGACTTGTACTGACCATCAACTGCGGCAGCTCTTCTTTAAAGTTCACCATCATTAACCCAGAAACTGGTGAGGAACGCTTAAAAGGCCAAGCCGATGCCCTGGGATCATCCTCAGCAGCACTCTCTTGGCAGCGCGATGAAAAAGAGGGAACACAGAAACTCTCTCCAGGGGATGACTACGAAGGTGTTATCGGAGCGTTGGTAAAGCGATTCGACGGCCCCTGGTCAGCGTTGCGCGAGCAGCTTCGGGCTATCGGGCATCGGGTGGTCCATGGTGGCGAACAGTTCGCAGATTCCGCGCTGATCAATGACAGCGTGGTATCAGCTATCAGAGCCTGCTGTGAACTGGCGCCACTACACAACCCTGCAGCCCTGCAAGGTATACAGGCCTCACTGCTCGCTTTCCCAGAGTTGCCGCAGGTGGCGGTCTTCGATACCGCCTTCCACCAGAGTTTGCCGGATTACGCCTACCTCTATGCACTGCCCTACAGTTTGTATCGGGATCACCAACTGCGCCGCTACGGTATGCATGGCAGCAGTCATCGCTATATCGGTGAGCGCAGCGCCGAAATATTGAAAACACCCACAGACAACATCAATGTGATCTCCGCTCACCTCGGCAATGGCGCTTCCCTATGCGCCATTAAAAACGGAAAGAGCGTGGATACCAGTATGGGGCTGACTCCTCTTGAAGGGCTGGTAATGGGCAGTCGCTGTGGGGACTTAGACCCTGGTTTATTACTTCATTTGGGGGAGGCACTGGACTATTCCCTAGCGGAACTCGAACAGTTACTGAATCGCAACAGCGGCCTGCTGGGAATATCCGAGCTAAGCAATGACTGTCGTGAACTGGAAGAAGCTATGGGCAAAGGCCATGCCGGTGCTAGCTTGGCATTGAAGCTATTTTGTTATCGACTGGCCAAATATATCGCAGCCTACACAGTGCCACTAAAGCGCGTTGATTCGCTGATATTCACCGGGGGTATTGGCGAAAACTCATCTTGGGTGCGACGAGAAACGATAGGTTGGCTCAGCCAGCTCGGCTACCAGCTGGACAATAAGCGCAATGAAGACGTTCGCTTCGGTTCTGAAGGGCAGATATCCAGAGACGGAACACCGGATATCCTTGTGATACCCACCCGTGAAGATTGGGTTATTGCTCGAGATACCATCCGCTTAGCGAACAGGGCACTATAAACATGCCCCACAACGCGCGCGCCCTAATGCTGATTCCGCTGGATGTGGGTGTGGGTATTACATCGGTAAGCCTGGGCTTAATACGGGCACTTGAACGCAACCGCGTAGAAACCCAGTTTTTCAAACCTGTCAGCGAAGCGCCTTCCCGCGACGGCGCCATCGAGAGAACCACAGAGATATTGCGGCAGACTACCAAGCTGGACATTCCCCGTTCAATCAGCGCACAAGAAGCTGAAACTATGATCTCCGCAGGTGGTACCACGGAGCTACTGGAGAAAATTTTGGCCCGCTACCGCAGCAGCGTTCAAACTGCGGACGTAATAGTCGTAGAGGGACTTTTACCTGGAAGGCAGAATCAATTTTCTGACCAATTGAACTGCCAGATGGCAAAAACCCTGGATGCGGAAGTGGTGTTGGTTGCCAGCCTGCACACAGGTGATATTCGTCAGCTTACAGAGCGTCTGCAGTATGCGATGCAACCGTTTGGTGAGGGCCCATCCAACCCAGTGGTAGGCTGCATTATCAATAAGCTGGATGCCCCTCCCCGCATAACCGACCCACCTGGCGGCCACTTTATCTCGGTGGGCGCTCAACAGGAGCCCTGTACCAAAGCTGTCAACCGAAAGGATCTGTATCGTAAAATTCCTTTACGCATCGTTGGCACCATCCCCTGGAATGCGCAGCTGCTGGCCCCCCGGGCGCTGGATCTGGCCCGGCATTTCAATGCACAACTGATCAATCGCGGAGAACTAGAGAGCCGCCGTTTGCGCAGCGTAACCTTCTGCTCGCGATCCCTAGCCAATATGCTGCATCGCTTTAATTCAGGTGCCCTACTGGTCACTTCAGCTGACAGGCCCGATGTCATGGTAGGAGCCAGCCTGGCAGCAATGAACGGTGTAAAAATTGGCTGCTTGCTGCTGACTGGGGGCTACCGACTGGATCGCGGGGTACACAAACTTTGCACACCGGCCATGGAGACTGGACTGCCGGTAATGTTAGTTAGCTCCAACACCTGGCATACCGTGATGGAGTTACAAACCTTTAACCTGCGCACCCCCGCAGATGACCGCGAGCGAGTAAACCGGGTACAGGATTTTTTTGCCAGCCACTTGGATAGAAACTGGGTGCAATCCCTAAGCCAGGTTTCCCAGCGACCGCGGCGGATGTCACCCCCAGCATTTCGCTACCACCTAACAGAAATGGCCCGCCGGGTACTAAAACGCATTGTGCTTCCAGAGGGGGAAGAACCCCGCACTATACGCGCAGCTCTGGCCTGTGCAGAACGAGAAATTGCACAACCGATACTGCTGGGGAGACCAGGATCTATCCAGCGAATCGCCGAGCAACAGGGCCTCAGGCTCAGTAAAAAAGTAGAAATCATCAAGCCTGAAGATGTCAGGGAAGAGTATGTAGAGCCCATGGTAGCTCTTCGTAAAAATAAAGGCCTCACTCAGGTGGTCGCGAAAGAACAGCTGCAAGACAATGTCGTTTTGGGCACTATGATGCTGGCCCTAGACCGAGTGGACGGCCTGGTTTCAGGCGCTATTCACACTACCGCCAATACCATCCGCCCCGCCCTGCAATTGATCAAGAGCGCTCCAGGTGAAGAGCTTGTCTCCTCAATTTTCTTTATGCTTCTACCCGAGCAGGTACTGGTATACGGAGACTGCGCCATCAACCCGGACCCCAACGCCAACCAATTGGCTGCGATCGCCATCCAGTCGGCAGACTCCGCAGCGGCTTTTGGGATAGAACCCCGAGTAGCAATGATCAGTTACTCCACCGGCACCTCAGGAACCGGCTTAGACGTAGACAAAGTGCGTGAAGCTACACAAATCGCCAAGCAGAGAAGGCCCAAGCTGATTATTGATGGACCACTGCAATACGATGCGGCGCTGATAAAAAATGTGGCTGAGCAGAAAGCGCCACAGAGCCCAGTCGCGGGCCGCGCCACCGTATTTATTTTCCCTGATTTAAACACCGGCAACACCACATATAAAGCAGTACAGCGCAGTGCGGACTTAGTCAGTATTGGGCCTATGTTGCAGGGGCTACGCAAACCAGTGAATGATCTTTCCCGCGGTGCCCTGGTGGACGATATTGTCTACACCATTGCACTTACCGCTATTCAGGCCCAGCAACATCAACCACATATAACTAAAAAATAACTGGCCTCTATCCACAGAGGGGACGGCGAGGGTCAATATATTCATGCAGTGCGGCGGCAATAACATAGGCCTCCAGGCGGTGCTCATAGGTATCCGAATGGTCACAACCCATCCGCTCCAGACAGCGATGGATAAACGCGAACTGATCAGAATTGTCCCGCCACACTCTGCGCCCCTTGATCACCGTTATCAGCATTTTCCACCAGCTGCGGTCAGCCGCTCTCAACTGTTGAAGTGCGACAGCCAGCCATCCCTCTTCATCGGTAAAGTCCGTACCCAGCGGATAGTAAGGCAACATGGCGAGGGACTTTTCATCGGAAAAGACCTCGGCAATATGCTCCGGGGTATTTCGATTAAACTCTGCCGGAATAGTGAAGTCCTTTTCAATTTTGCCTGCATATTTGGCCTGTTCCAGCAACACTGCCTGAAATCGTGTATCGCAAATACTGAGCATGGAAACCATCACGTCCCGATCTGTTTTACCCCGCAGGTCCACCGCGCCGTATTCAGTTACTACAATATCTCGCAAGTGCCGAGGTATAGTCGTGTGGGGGTATTCCCAGACAATATTACTTTCACAAATTCCGTCGCGAACACGCGTGCTCGGCAGAGCAATAATGGAGCGGGCCCCAGGCAGTGCAAACGCCTGGGCAACAAAATTGTATTGCCCTCCAACACCACTAACTACCTGATTATCCATTAAAGCATCAGAAATAACGGCCCCGCCCAATGTCACCATCATGGCTGAATTTACAAAACGTGCGTGTTTGCGCTGGACTTGCTTCAGCATTTGTTGGCCGCGCAGATCGTTGGTGAAATCGATAGAAGTCATATCGATACCGGCCCGCTCAATGGGGGCTAGATCCCGTAACTCTCGATACATCACCTCAGGGCCAAGGTAAAATCCACCGTGCAACCAAATACCGCCTTTAAGTTTGTTGTTCAAACAACTGCCTATCAATCGTCGACGGCCGTGCTCACTGTGCAGGTCACACTCCTCCTCTTCGCCATCGGGTGTTAACAACTTGTGGCCGCGCCAACTGTAACTTGGATCCACAATACCAAAACGCTGCAAAAACGCCGTGTCATCAGGGGTTAATGGACAGTGGATACGCCCTCTCTTTTTCAGAGCAAGCAGAGTCTCTTCGTTCACTGTATGGGTGATCGCATCCGAGTCCAGCAACTCCTGCAGTGCCGCATCAGCAAACACTTCACGAATTAAAACCCCCGCCTTACGCAGATGTAAAAAGCCATGGGGAACCATTTCACTGGCACCATATAGTCCCTGTTGAAAGGGCATCTTTTGTAGGCGGAGGTTTTTTCGGTATGCGGATGACTCCGAATCGGCTAACTCATCCAGCAGGCGAGTGAAGAGCGGATTCTCTTTGTGACGCAAGCGCAAGGCATGACACACCGCATCGCCGAGCGCCCCGATACCCACTTGTAAAGTACCACCATCAGCGATCAGGCTGGCAATATGAAAACCAATAGCGTATTCGGTAAAACTCACCGGCATTGCAGGAGCGGCAAACAATGGGGTATTGAACTGGTCACCTTCTAGCAAAAAATCGAAAGCGCCTGCCGCAAGCTCACTACTGCCCGGCATATAAGGTAATTGATGATTTACCTCTCCCAGTAAAAAAAGCGATTGCCCTTTGCGATCGGAGGCCAGCTTTAAAAGTGGCAGGGTCAGATCCGGATTACAGCTCAAACTGTATTTGCCACCCGCCGGTGAAGGGGAGACCATTTGCGCTATCACATTGATCCCATTGCGCAAGAGATCTTCGGGCACCTCGGTATAATTAGTACTGACATAATGTTGCTGAGCGTAGCGATTACCCAGCAAAGCACCGGGCTCCATAAAAAACTCTATCACTTCAATATTATTGGGAAGCTGCCCTTGCCTCCTTGCCGTCACATAACCAAGATCCTGATAGTGACTGTAAAGACGATCCAGTAAAGGCTGTACAAAACGGCGCGTGATATCACTGTCCCCCCTGGGTCGCTCAAGGGTCAGGGCGGTATAAATGGTCAGAGAAATAGAAGGATCTGCAGCGGCACGCGCGTAGAGGGCATTGGCAAAGTGATTGGCTTTTCCCAATCCAAGGGGTAACCCCAGCACAATCTTTTTACCGACCCTGCGTAACAGAGCATCGATACACTCCTCGGCGCCGGTAAACCGCTGGGGAACATTATCAGGAGAAACTTCCATGGAAATCAGGCTTTTCTCACAAGGCTATTGGATTTTTCCCACCACCCTGGCCAAATGATCAAAGTGGTCGACCTGGATAGCCTTATCCACTGCATCAGCTGCGTCACGAAGAGCATCCGCTTCTTCATCACTAATGAGATTACGTTGCAACCCCTCTTCCACCGACTCGCGACTTAGGGTGCGAATACCCCCCTTTTTTAACTTCTCTCGTGCACGCTCAGAGGCACATACCTTGTTGAAGGCCTGCTCGACAATTTCAACTCCATCGCCAGGATTGCCAAGGAAAACACCACGGGTCAAACGGTCTCGGGTTTTGGAGGGACTCAACAGCAACTCGGCACATGCTCGCGCCTGTCGATCTGAAGCAGTATGGATACTATGCCCCCAGGGCATAGTCAGAAAATGCATCAACTGTCCAAAAAATGGGCGCGGGAAATTCTGAAAAACTTCCAGCAACTGAACTTCGATTTTATGCAAACCATCACGCATGGCGAATTCCAGCAACGGTAAATCATCTTTGGGATTGCCATCATCATAGAAACGCTTGAGAGTACAGCTCAACAGATAAAGCTGGCTAAGCACATCGCCGAGCCGGGAGGATATCAGCTCTTTTCTTTTTAACTCACCGCCCAAGGTGATCAGCGAGACCTCTGTCACCAGTGTCAGCACAGCCGAGTAGCGATTGATCTGACGAAAATACTTGGCCGCGCCTCCAACATTACGAGGGCTGCTGGCAAAGAGCCCCACGGTCCAACCGTGAAATACTCCTCGCAATAGTGTCTTGAACTGGAACCACATATGCTTGGGGAGTAAATGATCCAGTTGCTCCAGCCCCTCCTCTTCATCGGGATTTTCAGCAGCGAGCATTTCATCAAGTATGTAGGGGTGGCAGCGAATAGCCCCCTGACCAAAGATCATTAAGCTGCGGGTCAATAAATTGGCCCCTTCTACCGTTATCGCCACGGGTACCGCACGATAGGCATTACCCAGGTAATTCAGTGGGCCATCCATGATGGCTTTACCGGCATGAATATCCATGGCGTCATCAATAGCCTGGCGCAGCCCCCCCGTTGCATTGGCTTTCATAATTGCGGTGATTACCGCCGGCTTAAGTCCATCATCCAATGCCCTGGTGGTTGTCTTATGGGCGCTATCTAGCACGAAAGCGATAGCGGCGATCTCCGCCAGCCGACTTTGGACCCCTTCAAAACGCCCTACAGGAATATTGAATTGCTCGCGGATACGCGCATAGGCACCAGTGGTCCTCGCCGCCATCTTGGCACCGCCCGTAGAGAGCGAGGGAAGCGAGATGCCACGCCCGGCAGCCAGGGCACTCATCAACATTTCCCAGCCTTTGCCGACATTCTCCTGACCTCCAATAATCCACTCCATAGGGATAAAGACATCTTTTCCCCAGTTGGGACCATTTTGGAAGGCCTGCATCGCCGGGAGATGGCGTTGACCAATAGTTACGCCTTCTGTATCAGTAGGTACCAGTGCCACGGTAATTCCCAGCTCCTCTTTATCGCCGAGAATATGCTCCGGGTCGTACAACTTAAAGGCGAGCCCCAAGACCGTGGCAATAGGCCCCAGGGTGATATACCGCTTGTGCCAGTTGACACGCATCCCCAAGACCTTTTCCCCCTGATGATCACCGTAACAGACCTCTCCGCGGTCAATCATGGATGCCGCATCGGAGCCCGCCTGGGGGCTGGTGAGGCCGAAACAGGGAATATCCGTGCCATCGGCAAGCCGGGGCAAGTAATAATCTTTTTGCTCCTGGGTGCCATGAGCGAGCAGCAATTCTCCCGGCCCGAGGGAGTTGGGCACCATCACAGTGACGCCGACGGTGTTACTCCGCGTAGAAATTTTGGTGACTATTTCTGCATGCGCAGTAGGGGAAAAGCCGAGACCACCATATTTTTTGGGAATGATGATGCCGAAGAAACGATTTTTGCGTAGAAACTCCCAAACATGCTCTGGGATATCGTGATCAACAAAACTGATCTGCCAATCATTGATCATTTTGCAGAGCTCTTCGGCAGGCCCATCGAGAAAAGCCTGTTCCTCCTCATTCAGCTCCGGCGGTCCCATATCGAGTAGTTGCTTCCAGTCCGGTTTACCGGAGAGTAGCTGAGCATCCCACCAAACTTCTCCGGCCTCCATTGCCTCCCGTTCCGTTTGAGATATTGGCGGTAAAATCCTCTTTATGATGTTCAATAGGGGTTTGGTAAAGAATTTCTTGCGCAACTCGCTCATTTTTACCTTCCGCAGTATCCCTAGCGGTGCACTACCCCGCCAATTACCACTAGCCATGGTGCTATTTCAAAAAATAATGATAGGCAACGAATGCGGTTGAAGAGTTTCAGTAAGATCCCTTCCCAAATTGAAAACTCACAAGCAGTCACTCAGTACTCCTGACACAACATTTTGTGCGGGGAGAGCCCCCTGGTAACTAGACGCCCAAGAGAACCTGAAATTTATACATCAATAAGATGTATGAAGCGCCAGTTGTCGCGATATCCCTGGGAAATACTACCTATATTTAGAGAGATGGAATGGACGCCGCAAATGAAGCTCTGGATCAGTTGATAGAAAGCATTGAATTAGGATGCTCGTATGAAGCAGACTCTTGTGAACTCGCTTGCCGGTGTCGGACTTTTAACCCCCAGCCTGCTCTTCGCCAATCTGGTGGGAGAAGGCCCCCGGCTGGCCCCGGAAGATAGAATTACCCAGGGACAAATTGTTGAAGGTGAACTGAGCCTGGATGAAATTCGCCAGGCCGGGATGCTCATTTTCAGCACCCCCTTTAATCGCTACGATGGCTACGGGGATGGTGCACACGATGAATCCCAGCCTGATAACCACTCCGCGGATGGCGGGAACCGACCGACATTACAGGGCAATGGTACCTTCCTGCGAGTCAATGGACTCGACTCCCAGAACTGCCTGGAATGTCACAGTATCGTCAGCAATAGAACTGTGCCGGCCACCATGGGTATTGGCGGCGGTGGCGGTTTTAGTACCAGCGCAATGCTGCGTCCAGTAAATATTGATGTCATTGACGAGAGCTTCGATGGGACTGCGGAATACGATGGCCGCCTAATCAACCCCCTATTCTTATTTGGCTCTGGAGGGATTGAACTAGTCGCCAGAGAAATGACCGCTGACCTTCAGCGCCTCAAACAATACGCCTTAGACAACCCTGGAACTGTTGTCAGTCTGGATACTAAATCCGTTAATTTTGGCAGTATTCTTGTCGATGAAGATGGCAACCTGGACACCAGCAATGTGGAAGGCGTCGATGCAGACCTTGTGGTACGCCCGTTTGGCAGGAAAGGCGATAATGCCTCAGCCCGTGAATTCTCCTTGAACGCCCTTTCTTTCCACATGGGGATGCAGGCAACAGAAAAGTTTGGCGGGGCAGAAGCCGACGAAGACAATGACGGCGTGACCAACGAAATTTCTGTCGGTGACCTATCCGCGATCAGTATTTTCATTGCCACCCTGGACCGCCCCTTCCAAATAGAATCCGGCAAAAATAACCGGGGTCGCAAATTGTTCCACGAGGTAGGCTGTGCCGACTGCCATCGTCCCGTAATGACCACTGAGCGGAGGACCTTGCCCTTTAAGCTAACGGGCTCCCCGGAGGCACCATTTGAAGATACTTTCTATCACGTGGATCTAAGCAAGCCCCCCACAGTTTTTAAATCCATTTTTGGAGCGGGAATTGAGGTCGAAATGTTCTCTGATCTCAAGCGCTATGACATGGGCATAGCCTTAGCTGAAACCGCCTTTTTCCAGGATGAGGTGCAAAACAGGGAATTTATCACCGCACGTCTTTGGGGAGTTGCTGACACAGCGCCCTATATGCACGATGGGCGCGCACTCACCTTGGTAGAAGCCATCTTGTTACACGATAATCCTGGAAGTGATGCCGGCTACGCCGCAGAAAACTTCCAAAATCTGAGTGACGAAGACAAGAACAAGATCCTTTATTTTCTGATGTCTCTGCGCATGCCCAAGGATCCAGTTTCAGATTTACACAATCGATAGGCAGCTCTTTATGAACGATGCCCGCGGCAACAAAGTTGCCAGCGGGCATTTTTATCTGCAAGCTTTTGTGAAAGCTGTGTAATTGAAAAGTGGGGTTCACACTAGTGCTTCTTGCGCAACAATGATTCCGTTGTTATCCCCATACAGATATTCTCCAGGTCGAAAAGTCACCCCTCCAAAAGTCACTGCCAGATCCCGCTCACCAATACCTTTTTTCTCCGTTTTCATTGGGTGTGTACCCAGGGCCTGAACGCCTAAATCTAGCGCTCCAATCTGGTCAACATCGCGGATGCAGCCATACATCACTATGCCTTCCCAGCCATTGGCTACCGCTTTATCGGCGAGCATATCGCCAAGACAAGCGCGACGCATTGAACCACCCGCATCGACTACCAGAACCTTTCCTTGTCCCGGCTCCGCCACTAACTCCCGCACCAGCGAGTTATCCTCAAAACACTTAATAGTTACGATTTGACCGCCAAAGCTCTCACGGCCTCCGTAATTAATAAACATCGGCTCAACCACTTGCACTGCATCACCGTGGTCATCACACAAATCGGGGGTAGAAATTGGCATAAGTCCTCTCGCAATCATTCCGTAAAAAATGATGATAGCGATAGTGTCACTCTGGTGGCAGGCTGACAAAAAAATACCGGGTATCATCCCTATAGATAATACCCGGCCAAGGCTTCGCTGCTACAAAATCGTTTTCATGTTTTAGTGCGTAACCCGCACCGGAGTACCTACACGTACATGGCGATAAAACTTTCTAGCCATGTGCGGAGGCATACGCACACAACCATGCGAGGCAGGGTGTCTGGGCACATGGCCAGAAGCATGCAGACCGATCCCGCCGTTGAAGCGAATATAGTTATTCATTTTTGCACCACGATACACAGTACCGGCGGGGCGACGATGTTTACGGGTATTTACATTGGACCTCACCACCCGTCCTGTGCGCCTATCTACATAACTACCGTAGATCGAAGAGCGATGATGCGGGTGCTTGGACAATACACGGAAGTGTCCTGGCCGCGTACTATAACCCCGCTTACCGGAGGAAATTCTGGATACCCCGACCAACTTGCCGCCTTTGTAGAGGTAAGCGCGCTGTTCACTCAAGTCAATCCTGATTGAGGCGCCTCCTCCCCTAGCCGCAGCGCGATCATCAAACCAGTTACCACCGCGGGGCTTTGCCATTGCAGGGGGAACGGCGATTAGTGCCAAGAGGCACAACATCAGAAAAATATGCAATATTGGGATCTGTAACTGTCTGCTCGTATGCATAGCTCACCTCAACAACTTTCTCTGCTCTGCCAAAGTGGGCGGAAAGGAAAACAGCCCAACCGATACCACTCAAACTTCTACACCGGAGGATTTACCCCTGCAGGTGAATCAGCACCAAAGCAAATTGCGCTCAGTTTTTCTATCCACGCTCTGCCTCAGGACTCTTCCGATTTTATTGAGGCTGGTGGTAAGCCTTAGAATGAATTCTTATCTCTGAAGGCAAGCCATAGAGTTTTGAATTTTTTCGGTAGCGTGTGATCTGCAAATCTCACACAGAAATAGCAGGATAAATTCCGAAGTTATCGAGAGAAGCGGCAACAGAAGTCTAATTTTGGGGCAAACACGCAATGGATTCGGGGAAAAAAACCAAAGTCGCAGGAGAGGCGCTTAGATAGGAAAAGCGGCCCCAAAGGGCCGCTTTGAAAGGATATTAGGCTTCTTCGTTAGCTAGGAATAGCCAGGTATCTACAGCGGTATCCGGGTTCAGGGAAACACTGTCGATTCCCTCATCCATCAACCAGCGGGCGAAGTCTTTGTGGTCAGAAGGTCCCTGACCGCAGATGCCTACATATTTACCGGCTTTTTTGCAGGCCTGGATGGCGCGGGACAGCAGAGCCTTCACTGCCGGGTTACGCTCGTCGAACAGGTCGGCCACCAGGCCGGAATCCCGATCCAGACCCAGGGTAAGCTGGGTCAGGTCATTAGAGCCGATTGAGAAGCCATCAAAATGCTGCAGGAACTCTTCTGCCAGCAGGGCATTGGACGGCAGTTCGCACATCATAATGACCTTGAGACCAGCCTCTCCGCGGCGCAGACCGTTCTCAGCGAGCAGACCGACAACCTCTTCTGCCTCTTCCGGAGTTCGCACGAAGGGTACCATGATCTCCACATTGGTCAGCCCCATCTCGTCACGTACTTTCTTCAGTGCACGACATTCCAGGGCGAAACACTGACGGAAATCTTCAGAGCGATAGCGAGCCGCACCACGGAAGCCAAGCATCGGGTTCTCTTCGCTGGGTTCGTACAATTGGCCACCAACCAGGTGTGCGTATTCGTTGGACTTAAAGTCTGATAAACGCACGATTACACGATTAGGTGCAAAGGCCGCGGCTAGGGTAGCGATACCTTCTACCAGTTTCTCAACAATAAAGTCTTCCGGGGAGGCGTAGCCGCCGATGCGCTCACGGATATTCTGTTGCAGGTCATCCGGGAGGCTATCCAGCTCAAGCAGAGCTTTCGGGTGAATCCCAATCATGCGATTCAGGATAAATTCCAAGCGCGCCAGGCCAACCCCCTGATTGGGCAGGTGGCTAAAGGCAAAAGCGCGATCTGGATTGCCCACATTGAGCATGATTTTGAAAGGCAGGTCCGGCATTTCGGAAACTTCAGTTTCTTCACGCTGGAAGTCCAGCTCGCCGGACATTACGAAGCCGGTATCGCCTTCGGCACAAGAGACGGTGACGGGAGTACCGTCTTCCAATAACTCGGTGGCGTTTCCACAGCCAACCACTGCGGGAATCCCCAGCTCACGGGCAATAATCGCCGCGTGACAAGTACGGCCGCCGCGGTTGGTAACAATTGCGCTGGCCTTTTTCAACACCGGTTCCCAATCCGGGTCGGTCATATCGGTCACCAGGACCTCACCGTCCTGCATAGCTGCCATATCTTCGACGGACTTCAGCTTGCGAACGCGGCCGGCACCGATGCGCTGACCAATCGCGCGCCCCTCACACAGTACTTCACCGCGCTCCTGCAGGCTGTAACGCTCAATGCTGGTACCCTGATCGCGGGAGCGCACGGTCTCCGGGCGCGCTTGTACGATAAATAGCTTGCCAGTATCACCGTCTTTGGCCCACTCGATATCCATCGGACGACCGTAGTGCTCCTCAATTTTACGGGCCTGAATTGCCAGGCTGGTCAGCTCTTCATCATTGAGAGCAAAACGCTGGCGATCTTCTTCTGCAACCTCAACGGTTTTTACTGAGCGCCCGCAATCGCCGCTTTCGTCGTAAACCATTTTGATGGCTTTACTACCGCGATTGCGACGCAGGATAGCTGGGCGCCCGGCATCCAAAGCCGGCTTGTAGAGATAGAACTCGTCAGGATTCACAGCACCCTGTACAACAGTCTCACCCAGACCAAAGGCCGCAGTGATAAAGATCACATCACGGAATCCACTCTCAGTATCCAAGGTAAACATTACACCGGCAGCGCCAGTCTCACTGCGCACCATGTGCTGAATACCAGCCGACAAAGCTACACCTACATCCGCGTAACCTGTATGTACGCGGTAGGCGATGGCACGGTCGTTATAGAGAGAGGCAAATACTTCTTTAACCGCAATCAGAACCGCATCAATACCGCGGATATTCAGGAAGGTCTCCTGCTGGCCTGCGAAAGAAGCATCCGGTAAATCTTCAGCAGTCGCGGAGGAACGCACAGCAACAGCTGTTTCACCACCACCCAAAGCTTCATAACCATCGCGGATCTCTTTTTCCAGCTGTGCAGGAAATGGAGTCTGTATGATCCAATTGCGAATTTCATCGCCGGCTTTGGCTAACTCAGTAACATCACCGACATCGAGTCCTTTCAGCCGCTCGGCGATACGCTGCTCTAACTGCTCATGGGCGAGGAAAGCCCGAAAAGCCTCCGCTGTGGTCGCAAAGCCGCCCGGTACACTCACACCAGCGCCGGCCAGAGATGAAATCATCTCGCCGAGCGATGCGTTTTTACCGCCGACTTTGTCGACATCATCCATTCCCAGTTTTGCAAAGTCGATGGTGAAATTCGTCAAGTGAAGGCCCTCTGAAATCAGGTTTGTTGGGCGCTGATTATAAGGATGAGTCTTGTAAAAAATAGCCCAGGAAAAACGGTCAATATGTTGTAAATTTTCTACAAGCTTGCTTAGCTCTCAGAAAATAAGACCTTTAAGCCCACCACCTCTATACTAGCGGCCACTAAAATGTCCCGCCAACAGACAGAGACGCAGCATGGCAAAAGACAAACGCACCGCTTTTTTTATTTCCGACGGAACCGGCCTCACTGTAGAGGGCATTGGCCACAGCCTATTAGCACAGTTTCAAGACCAGCATGTCGAACAGGTGACTCTGCCTTATATTGACTCTACCGAAAAGGTCCAGCAAGCTCTCCAGCGTATAGAGAGCGCTGCCCAGGAATCCGGTCTGCAGCCCATCATTATTACCAGCATCGTTTCTGACCAGATTCGCGATCAATTGCACCAAAGCCCCGCTTTAATGCTGGATATCTTCGAAAATTACCTGACACCTCTGGCCAATTTATTTGGGCGCGATCCTGCACAGACCGTTAATGTCTCCCACGGCATTGCCGATAATCGCCGCTATAGCGAACGCATTGATGCGGTGCACTTTGCTATCGATAACGACGACGGGCGCCGCATCAGTGAATTTGAGCAAGCGGATGTCATATTGCTCGGCGTCTCCCGCTCCGGCAAAACCCCCACCTGCCTATATTTGGCCTTGCAATTTGGACTGCGCGCGGCCAACTACCCCATCACCGAAGAGGATATGGACTCCACCACCCTGCCCAAGATTCTGCGCCCCTTCCAGCGCAAACTCTTCGGTCTCACCATAGATCCCAAACGTTTGATGCAGATTCGACAGGAAAGACGCGCCAATAGCCGCTACGCTTCTATAGGGCAGTGCGAATTTGAGGTGCGCCAAGTCGAACAGATGCTAAGGCGGGCGCAAGTGCCCTTCCTCAATGCCACCCAGCTATCTGTGGAGGAGCTCGCTACGCGCCTGATGTCCCAGGCCGGCATCGAGCGAAGAATTGACTAAGGGATGACCAAAAAGCCAGGCGCCCTTTTCACGCCGCGACAAAGTGTGTAGTGTGCGCCGTCTTCCAGACTGCCGTGTTTTTATATGCAAATAGTCTCCCTGCCCTATTCACTCAATTCTGCAGCGGCCTTCAAGGCAATTGCGGATCTACCTGTGCCGGTATGGCTCGATAGCGGCCGACCTCTCAGCAGCGGAGGTCGCTACGATATTATCAGTGCCGACCCTCTTAACGCGCTGGAACTGGCAGCAGATAGCAGCGAGCCTTTCACTCGGGTAGATGACCTAAGTCGTGAGCTGTGCCCACAGGAGCGGGACTCACAACTGCCATTTTGCGGTGGAATCATCGGTTTTGCCGGTTATGAACTGGGCACCGGTGGTAACTTTTTGCCGGCGGATACCCGACCTACGGACCTACCGGCAGGCTTTTTTGGGCTCTATAGCTGGGCTTTTATTGCAGATCACCAGCTGGGCTCCTGCCATCTGGTTTTTCATCCTGCCTGCCCAGCCAGGCAGGTACAAGAGCTAATCGATCGTTTTAAATCGGTGCACTGGGAGCGAGAGCAGGATCCCGAGGGGTTTCGCCTTTTAGCACCATTTGCCCACGAACTCAGTGTTTCTGACTATGAGGAGCGCATTGCGCGAATCCTCGAATATATCGCAGCGGGAGATGTCTACCAGGCAAACTTTACCCAACGCTTCAGCGCCCCCTACGAGGGCGATCTCTTTGGTGCCTACCTGGCATTGCGTCGACGCGTGGCAGGGCCATTTTCAGCATTTATGGAAATGCCCCAGGGCAGTTTGCTGAGCCTATCGCCAGAGCGCTTTATTCGTGCCGATGGCAGTAGCTTGCGCACCGAGCCCATCAAGGGCACCGCCGCCAGAGTAGCTGATCCGGTAGAGGACCAGCGTGCGGCATTTACCTTGCAGAGAAGCCCTAAAGATCGCGCAGAAAACCTGATGATCGTGGATTTGCTGCGCAACGATTTCAGCAAGTTGTGCCGCAGTGGCAGCGTGAGGGTGCCGGAGCTATTCCAGCTGGCTAGCTTTGCCAATGTTCACCACTTGGTCAGCGTAGTGACAGGAGAGATGCATGAGGACTCAGCTTACAGCGACCTGTTAGCGGCCTGTTTTCCCGGAGGCTCCATCACCGGTGCGCCCAAACGCCGCTCTATGGAGGTCATTCGCGAGCTGGAAGGCAGCCCCAGGGGTATCTATTGCGGCAGCATCGGCTATATCAGTAGCTGCGGCCGCGCCGATACCAACATCGCCATTCGTACCTTTAGCGCCAGCAATGGGCGCATTACCTGTGCTGCCGGTGGAGGCATAGTCGCCGACTCTGACCCGACAGCAGAGTACAAGGAGTGCCTGGCCAAAGTGCGCTTACTTCTTGAAACCGCAGAGCAATTCCTGAATTGATCACCCAGCCCGTCAAAAATCACTGCCTGCCGGGCTTTTCTGTAGTCTTATTACAGCATTTTGGTTATAGAACTATCTAGGATCGATATTTCAAAGTTATTAGGCCATCTGATAGATTCAATGCCAGTAGTGCCAATTTCAGCGCTTAACTGGATCAAGGAATTTATTGTGAAGATCACACTAGTCAAAAAAGTACTCGCCGATGGCTCACCCTGCGCCAAATGCCGGGATGTGCAGGAAAAACTGGAAGTGAACGAACAACTCAAATTTATCGATCAAACTTTGATAGCTGACGTGCGCGACCCGCAAAGTGCCGGGATGCAAATTGCACAGCAATTTAATGTGGATCGAGCGCCATTCTTTGTGGTCGAGCGTGAAGGGCAAGAAGCAGAGATCTATACCGTCTACTTCAAATTTGCCAAGGAAGTTTTACAACCCCTGATCCAACAGGCAGAGGCCTCTTAGCCTCTGCCAGCCAGCTACACCGCAATACTAATAAACCGGCAGCTCTGTATCGGCAAATAGTGCATCTACCTCAGCTCTGGAAGTAGCATGCGCAGCTTGATCCACCAATTCCCGGGTGAGATGCGGAGCAAACTGTTGGATGAAATCATACATAAAGCCTCGCAGGAATATTCCCTTGCGAAAGCCGATCTTGGTAATACTGGGCTCGAACAAATCACTGGCATCCAGAGCAACTAAATCTTCATCCTCACCATCCACCGCCATATCCGCCACTATGCCAATACCGAGGCCCAGGCGCACATAGGTTTTAATAACATCCGCATCCGCGGCGGTAAACACGACCTTAGGCGAAAGCCCTTTCTCCAGGAATGCCTCATCCAATTTTGAGCGGCCGGTAAAGCCAAACACGTAAGTGACGATCGGATACTTTGCAACCTCTTCAAGATTCAGCTTGCTGACATGGCAGAGAGGATGATCTTTAGGCACCAAAATACAACGATTCCAGCGATAAACCGGCATCATCACCAAATCACTGAAAAGCTCTAGTGCCTCGGTAGCAATAGCGAAATCCGCAGTACCATCGGCTGCCATTTCCGAGATTTGCATGGGGGTTCCCTGGTGCATATGCAGCGATACATCAGGGTAACGGGAAATAAACAGCTTGATAACCGGGGGCAGCGCATACCGCGCCTGGGTATGGGTAGTGGCAACCGCCAAGCTGCCCTTCTTGTCATTGCTGAACTCCTGGGCAACCTGCTTGATATTTTCCACTTTGCGCATAATTTCGCCAGCGGTCTTGAGGATCGCCTCCCCCGCTGGCGTCACCCTGGTGAGGTGCTTGCCGCTGCGGGCAAAGATTTCCACCCCCAGCTCATCTTCCAGTAGGCGAATCTGCTTGCTGATGCCCGGCTGGGAGGTATAGAGGCTCTGCGCAGTAGCAGAAACGTTGAGATCGTGATGCGCCACTTCCCAGATATATCGCAACTGCTGCAGCTTCATAAGTCCTCCCTTTAATATCAATCACCCCGCCCCAGGACGAGTGCAACTCTGACATATAAATTGTTAGTTATAAAAAACATCTTGAGTTATGCGAGAAAAGAATAGCAGCCAATCGAAGCCGGGGCCAACGGACAGATGAATATCCGGTGAAGAGCGGCGGGTGTCAATCGACTTTCCAGTATTAATTGGCCCCGAAAGGGCTCAAATACTCAGGCATCACTATTTGCGATATTGGCAATACCGTGCGGCACATGACCTGTAGCCACATGCTCGGCTGCGGAGGCACAGTGCGCCGGCTGGTCATCAAAGAACACATCAGCACCGAATGCCCGCAGAAATTCCCCCTTTGGAAGCCCCCCCAAAAATACCGATTCATCTACCCGGATGTCCCAGGCACGCAACGTACGAATTACCCGCTCATGGGCTGGCGCAGACCTTGCCGTCACCAGGGCGGTGCGTATTGGACAACTCTCTAAACCAAATTCCGCTTGTAATGTTTGCAGAGCCTCAAGAAATCCCTTGAAAGGCCCTCCACCCAGTGGCATCTGTGCAGAGGCACGCTCTGCACGGGTAAAGGCATCCAGCCCATCCCGCTTGAAAATCTGCTCAGCCTCGTCAGAAAAGATTACCGCATCACCATCAAAGGCAAAGCGCAAAACATCGTCGCGCTGCTCGCGGTTACCCCCAGCCACCAAAGTTGCTGCAGCAACCCCCTGATCCAAGGCGCGACGAACATCCAAGCCATCAGTCGAGAGAAACAAATTACAGCCAAATGGACCGATATAGCGATAGGGGCTTTCACCATTGCAAAAGGCAGCCCGGGTAATATCCAGACCATAGTGCTCAATTGAGTTAAACACCCGAAGTCCTGTATCAGCACTGTTACGGGAAAGCAGGATGACCTCGACCCTGGGCTCCCCCTCAAGCTGCTCGTTGATTTTTAGAAATTTCTCTACCAGGTGGAAGGCATCTCCTTTCTGCAAAACATCGTTCTCCCGCTCTACTTGATAGCGCGAGAAAGCTTGCAGGCCCAGCTCCTCGAAAACCTTATGGCTATCATTCAAGTCGAACAGTGCCCGAGAAGAAATCGCGATTACCAGTTTGTCCGGACGCATCGCCATCAGGGCGCCTCCACATCACTGAGCCCCTCGGGACTATTATCGCTTCCTCTGAGGTTCAACAGAGTGAAAAGCATTCGCTGTAAATCTTCACGGGTACGGTAAGCACGCACCTCTGCTTGGTTAACCATCACCAGCAATAGCGCATGGCAGCTTTCCAGTGTGAGCCGACCCAAGCGATTCATTTCATTGGGCGGGCAGGTAAAGCCCAAGCGATGGAACATATCCACCAGGTGCCCGATCACCAGCTCGTCATGGCTCTTATCCAGCTCGTGCAACTCGGGAATTCCCCACATAGCTTGGGCCAATGGCAGCAGCCCTCGCTGCTCACGGTACACAGCTAGAAGGCGCCCAACAAACTCATCAATAAAACTCCCAAGTGTCATATGCTCGAGATCGAGCTCTGCCAGCTCAGCCATGGCCTCACTGATACTAGCGAGCCACTGCTCGCCCATAGCATAGAGAATCGCATGTTTATTGGGGAAATAATGGTAGAGGGAGCCCACTGAAATATCGAGTTTCCGCGCAATTAGGATAGTAGTGAGATCATCGAGCCCGACCTCTTCCAGGAGCCTCCCGGTGACATCGAGTATCTGCCGGGCTCGAGCCCGTGCACGGGCTTGGACCGGCTCGCGGCGAGGGGTTAATTGGCTTTTGCGCTTATGCTGTTCGGTACTGGACAAGATCGGTTTCCTAATGGCAACTCACAGCATCTTAACACCAAAGGAGTCGACAATTTCACCAGCAACAGTCCAGCCACCTCACCTCTTTCAATGCCCAAACCTATCAAGCAAACTGTGGTAAAGCATTCCCAACACCAGGCCCGGCCAACGCAAAAGGGTTCCACCAGGAAAAGTCTCTGTTGGGATCTTCGTCATGATGTCAAAGCGTTCCTCAGTGCCAGCAATTGCTTCAGCGAGGAGTTTTCCCGCAAAGGTTGCAGTAGGCACCCCGTGGCCCGAGTAACCTTGACTGTAATAGATATTGGGCTCCAGGCGCCCCATATGCGGCATGCGATTCATAGTGATCGCCAGAGTGCCGCCCCAGCCATATTCAATTCGGGTCTGCTTTAGCTGCGGATACACCTGCAGCATTTTTTTCCGTACAAACTTGCGTATATCTGCAGGAAAGCTGGCCGTATAATTCTCACCACCACCAAAAATCAGGCGGTTATCTCCCGATAACTTCCAGTAGTTGATAACAAACAGTGTGTCCTGTACTGCATAATCATTGGCGATCAATTTTTGAGCAGCAGGCTCAGACAGAGGTTCAGTGGCCAGAACAAAATTATTGATTGGCATAATTTTGCCAGCCAGCCGCGGCTCCAAGTTTCCGAGATAGCCATTGCAGGCCAATATAACCTTAGCCGCCTTTACCTGCCCCTTGGCTGTTTCGACGGTACAGGAATTCCCTCCCCGGTAGCTAGTCACTCTGCTGTGCTCATAGAGCTCGACCCCAGCTCTGACACAAGCCGCCGCTAACCCAAGCCCATAGTTCAATGGGTGAAGGTGCATGGAGCCACTGTCAATTTGCGCGCCTAAATAACGCCTTGTACCTACAAGGCCACCCACCTCCTGCTCATCGGCATAACGCACACCCGAGTAACCATAACGCTCCTGAAGAAGCTCGGCTTCCTTGCGCAGGTAGTTGTCATGGCTGGGTTTGGCTGCGAGATGCATAATCCCTCGCTTCAGGTCGCAATTAATTTGATGCTTATCAATCAACTGCTCTACCAGCCGCACCGCCTCAAGGCTAAATTGCCAAAACCGCTTGGCAATCTCCACACCGAACATTTCTTCCAAGTCACTTTGGCAGCGCCGTTGCCCAACCCCAACATGTCCACCATTGCGACCAGATGCGCCCCATGCCACACGCTGCGCGTCCAAGACAGACACTTTGTAGCCCCGTTCCGCTAAATGCAACGCTGTGGAGAGCCCGGTATAGCCGGCCCCAATCACACAAACATCCACCTCCCGGACACCATCCAGCTGGGGATAGGAGGTAAGCGGATTGGCACTTGCTGAGTAGTAAGAATCTGTATAACCAGAGGTGGTTTTCATCAATGCAGCCCTTCAAGGCGTTGAGTATGCGGGAGGCTCTGAAATAGTTCGGCCCCGAGAATAGCAAAATGGTAATTCCCTTTTGCCTGCCGTGCCAGGCTTCCCATAACCCCCCACATATATCCGGCAAGTCATTATTTTTGCCTGCACTGGCGGCTACCGCCTATATAAGGGTCAGGCATATACTGGTCAGACATGTAGATGGAAACACACTGGGTCTCTAACAAATGGACAAGATTACAAGCTGGCTCGCCGAACACGATATTGCCGAGGTGGAGTGCCTGGTGCCGGATATGTCGGGTAATGCCAGAGGCAAATTTACGCCTACAGATAAGTTCCTGACCCAGGACAGCCGACTTCCTGAAAGCATCCTTGTGCAAACCGTTACCGGCGACTATGTCGATGAGCACAATGAACTCGTGGACCCAGCAGATACGGATATGTTGCTGGTGCCAGATCCCGATTCCGTTCGACTTAACCCCTGGGCCAATGATCCCACTGCTCAAATTATTCACGATTGTTATACCCGGGATGGTCAACCACATCCGATTAGTACGCGGAACATCCTCAAATTCGTTTTGGAAAAATATAAAGAGAAAGGCTGGAAACCAATCGTTGCTCCGGAAGTAGAGTTTTACCTCATAAAGCGCAATCTTGATCCAGATGAAAAACTCTCAGCACCCGTTGGCAGATCTGGCCGCACGGAAAAAACCAGACAGTCTTATAGCATCGACGCTGCCAACGAATACGAACCCATTATTGAGGATATGTATAATTTCTGTGAGGCGCAGGGGCTCGATGTAGATACCTTGATTCACGAATCAGGAACCGCGCAGATGGAAATCAATTTCCTTCATGGAGACCCACTTCAACTCGCCGACCAAGTTTTCACCTTTAAACGCACCGTCAGAGAAACTGCTCTGCGCCACGGAATTTATGCCACCTTTATGGCCAAACCCATGGAGGACGAACCCGGCAGTGCATTACATCTTCACCAAAGTGTTGTCGACTTAAAAACAGAGAAGAACATATTTGTAGACGACCATGGAAATGAAAACGATAGCTTCATGTATTTTATTGGCGGTATGCAGGAGTACACTCCAGGATTCATTAGTTTTCTAGCCCCAAATGTGAATTCTTATCGACGCTTCACTCCCGAAATGGCCGCCCCGACAAGCCTGCATTGGGGCTATGACAATCGCACTACCGGCCTTAGAGTTCCCGACAGTTCACCTCAAGGAAAAAGATTGGAAAATCGTTTTCCTGGTGCCGACTGCAACCCTTATCTCGCCATTGCGGCTTCTCTCGCTTGCGGTTATCTCGGTATGATCAATAAGGTAGCACCTAGCGCACCGTATCAGGGCGACTGCTCCAAAGAGACCATTACCTTACCCCGCACTCAAGAGCACGCCCTCAATCTTTTAACGGAATGTGAAGGCGCCGCTGAAATGTTTGGCAAAAAATTCGTAAAAGCATGGAGCGCAATAAAGCGTGATGAATACGAGGAATTTAACCGAGTTATCAGTTCTTGGGAGCGGGAATATCTACTTCTCAACGTATAGATAATCCCAAAAAATATTTTTGAGACTTTTCTGAAATTTTATTCTCGGCTGGCGCACCACCCTTTTATCGGGTTTATTTAAGCGCATCAATTTGGATTCCTCGGCAGGATATTATTTGCTGATTTGTGACTAATTAAGCAAAAATATCGAAAACAATTCAAATATATGAGTTTGTCATCACCTTTTTGTTGCCACTAAGCACATGCAAGGTAATCTCAGGTTGCCCGGAATATTTGGGCAACCGGTTTGAGAAAGCGGACGTCATTGCCAATTATTGGCCCCACCCCAGATGCCCGGCCTTCTTCTGCTGTCTTACCAACCATAAAGACCGTTTGCATCAAGTTGCTGAAGCAATCAGTAATTCCTTACTGGATTGTTTTCCAGCTGCTGATGCTCGGTCGCTAATAAAAAAGTTAAATAAGGGAAAGCTAGCAATGAAGCATTTCATAGGACTTACCTGCACTTTAGCTATGGCTATTAGTGCGCAGGCTGCCGACCGTGTTCCAGCCACTCCGGATATGCTCTCGCCACAGACATTAAATACCGTTGCCGGATCTGATATGGCATTGGTAAAAATTCGTGAGCGTACTCTGGGAAATGGCAAAACCGTCGCCCGCTACCAACAAACCCACAAAGGCATACCCGTGTGGGGACAGACCGTAACCAGTTCTGGACAGGGGCTCATTACCGAGATGCACGGTAATATCCTTACCGGACTCGAACTTGAAGTGCCCACCGTGCGCGCGGCAATTGACGCGGGCAATGCCCTTGATCGCGCCATGAACCATCAGGTTTCTCTGCGCGCACAACAGGGAGTGATGTCGGGTGCTTTGTCACTGCCAGTGCTTAAACTGGAGGCCAAAAACCAGAAAAAAGAGCTCTATGTTTACATTAATGAACAAGATGAGGCTCGCCTGGCCTACCTGGTGAACTGGGTCGAGTATGGAGACGACCCCAAGCGCCCCTTCTACTTTATTGATGCCATGACCGGTGAAGTGATTAAGCATTGGGATGGCCTCACCTTCCAAGATGCACAAGGTCCTGGCGGCAATGTAAAAACGGGCCGCTATGAATATGGTACCGATTTCCCCTCCATGCAGGTTGATGCCAACTGCCGTATGGATACTACCAACGTTGAAACTGTGAACCTGAATCATGGAACCAGTGGCGGTAGCGTCCATCAATTCAACTGCCCCTACAATGATCACAAAGAAATCAATGGTGCTTATTCACCGCTAAATGACGCGCACTATTTTGGTGGCGTGGTCTTCGCGATGTTCAGTGACTGGTACAACACTTCACCGCTGACTCAAAAGCTGCGCCTTCGCGTACATTACGGTAATAACTACGAAAATGCTTTCTGGGATGGCAGCCAGATGACCTTTGGCGATGGCCAAAACACCTTCCACCCCCTAGTCAGCCTGGATGTTACGGCTCACGAAGTCAGCCACGGCTTTACCGAGCAGAACTCTGGCCTAGTTTACAGTCAACAACCAGGGGGAATTAATGAAGCCTTCTCCGATATCTCTGGTGAAGCCGCTGAATACTTTATGACTGGCAGTAACGACTGGCTGGTTGGAGCCCAGATTTTCAAAGCCAATGGCGCCTTGCGTTATTTTGAAGACCCGACACAGGATGGACGCTCCATTGGGCATGCCGACGATTATTACAGCGGTATGGACGTACACTATAGCTCCGGTGTCTACAATCGAGCTTTCTATCTGATCGCCAATACCAACGGCTGGGATACTCGCAAGGCATTTGATATTTTTGTCCTCGCTAACCAGATGTACTGGGGCTCAAACTCTGACTACGATGAGGCTGCCTGCGGTGTTGAGCAAGCTGCTGTAGACCTAGGGTACAGTAAAGCGGATGTTACAACCGCCTTCAGTACCGTAGGAGTTACCTGTGATAACACTCCACCACCTCCTCCTGGAGAGCTTGAAAATGGAGTTTCCGTTGACAACCTTGGTGGCGGCTCTGGCGATGAACTCCATTACACCTTAGATGTTCCTGCTGGCGCTACCGGCCTAAGCTTTAATATGTCTGGTGGCACCGGTGATGCGGACCTCTATGTACGTTTTGGCTCAGCACCAACCACCAGCACATACGACTGCCGTCCCTACACTACCGGCAACAATGAAACCTGTGAGATCTCCAACATACAAGCAGGCACCTACTATGTGATGGTGCGTGGTTATAGTTCCTTCTCCGGTGTCAGTCTGGTAGGTAGCTTCACTGACGGTGGCGGTGGCAACCCCGGCGGTTGGGAAAAAACCAATCTGTCTGGCTCCGCTAATGCCTGGCAGCACTTTACCCTGGATGTGGACAGCGGTATGTCATCCCTGAAAGCGGTAATGTCTGGTGGCAGTGGGGACGGTGACCTCTATGTTCGCTTTGGCTCAGCACCAACTCGAAACACCTGGGATTGTCGTCCATATAAATGGGGTAATGATGAGAACTGCAACATCAGCAACCCACAAGCAGGTACCTGGTACATTAGTATTCGCGGTTACCAGACATACTCCGGTGTAGCACTCAGCGCCCAAGCAGAATAAGCTTATCTGCTGAACATTCTGGCCCCGTTGCCATACCAACAGGACCAGACACTAAAAAAGGCAGCCACTAGGCTGCCTTTTTTTCATTCTAGGAGTAACCCTTGCAAGCCAAGTTACTTATGGCTGGGGTCCTTCCAATAATCCCTCACCGTTGACTTCATCTCCTTCGCCAATATCGTAATACCAAACAGGTTCGGTAAGGTCATAATGACGATAGCTACCGCAGACAGGTTCCAAATAACGGTGGTGTCCTCAATCGCCGCCCAGAAGAAAGCTATCACATACACAATTCGGTAAGGCATTACCGCCTTCGGACCAAACAGGTAGATCATAGAGCGATCACCATAGTAGGACCAAGCGATAGCGGTCGAGAAAGCAAACATGAGAATACCCAGAGTTACAATCAAGCCACCGTATTCTCCGAAGAAACCGCGCTGGAAAGCTTTACTGGTCAATGCAACGGAATGAACCAGGGATTTACCCCAAATATCCACATCCTCATTAGCAAACTTACCATCAACAACATTAAGCACACCGCTAAACTGATCTTCACCAACACGGAAATCCAGATCTTCTGCAATTGAGCGTGCATGAATCAGGGTGAAATCCTGCAGGTTTAGAGGCTGCCCATCAGTGACAACCACTGATCCGTTATAGGGCTTCACATCACTGGGTTGACCACTTAAGTAATTAAACAGCTGTTTAACCTGCTTGGGGTCACTCTCTTCGTAGCGACCTTCGACAACATATGTGTCAGCCCCCTCAAACAGGTTTTCGTGTTTTTCAGTCCATACACCGGAAGATAAGATTACCAAGCCAGTCAGAGTACAGATAATGATGGTGTCGATAAACGGTTCCAGTAGTGAAACCATGCCTTCGGAAACAGGCTCATCGGCACGTGCGGCGGCGTGAGCAATCGGTGCAGAGCCCTGCCCCGCCTCGTTGGAGAAGAGGCCACGATTCACACCACGGTTAAAGGCATAGGCAAAACTGGCTCCGAGGAAACCACCTACAGCAGCACTTCCAGTGAAGGCATCACGGAAAACGGCCACAAATGAAGGGACGATATTTTCTATATTGTAGAAAATCACACCCAACGCACCAATTACATAGATCAGTGCCATTGCCGGAACGATAGTGGAGGTAACCTTGGCAATTCGGGTAATGCCACCGATGATCACCATCCCCAGCAGGATGGCAAGCACACCACCAGTGAGCGCTTTCTCAATACCGAAAGAATCGTGCATCGCCTGGGCAATATTATTCACCTGGGGCAAGCTTCCGGTACCGAAGGAACAAATTACTGTGGCGATGGCAAATAACACTGCCAGCCACTTCATATTGAGACGGCGCTCCATATAGAACATAGGACCACCTGCGTAGTAGCCATCTGCCGCTTTAATACGATATTTATGTGACAGTGTGACTTCGACAAACTTGGTTGTCATCCCCAGGAAGGCAGTCATCCACATCCAAAACAAAGCGGCCGGGCCGCCCAGGAAAATAGCCAAGCCAACACCACCGATATTACCGGTACCTACAGTTCCTGAAAGAGCGGTAGCCAGTGCTTGGAAGTGAGAGGTATCTCCTGGGTCACCGGGTTTATCATATTTCCCCTGGACAATCTTAATCGCATGTCCAAAGTAACGAAATTGCGGAAACCCAAGATAGATAGTAAAAAAGAAACCTACCCCGAGCAGCACCCACGGGAACCAAGGTGCCGATCCGAGCATACCGTCCAACGACAGTAGCAGCTGATTAAAGGAATCCAAACTAACCCCCCACTTCTCTGAACCAATTCTGATTGTTTTATATACAGCCACAGCTGTAATTTGTTGCGCAGGTTAGCAGCTTCCGAAGCACTAGAACAGTAAAGGGGCCTAAACCCTATTAAAAGAGAAGTTATGACGATAGGGGAACAAGGCAAACTGCCCCCCCGAATGCAGAAATACCAGGTTACTAGATCCTTTATAATGGCCTTTTCTCAATTCTTGCATCAGCCCATAAAAAGCTTTACCGGTATATATAGGGTCCAACAAGATGCCCTCTAGAGCAGCAATCTCTTCAATCATTTCGTAGATTGGAGGTTCAGCCTTGGCATACCCCGGCCCAATATAGTCGGCGTTCACATGCACTTGCAGAGATTGCAAATCCACAGGGTTTCCCGATAACCTGCTCCAATGGCGGATATCCTCTCTCACTTTGGTTTGAAAATAAGTGGCATTATCGCAGACAGCATAACCTGTGACCTGAACACCAAGCCCCAGCAGATAGCACCCCATCGTTAAACCCGCCTGGGTACCTCCACTGCCAGTGGCACACACAATATGATCCGGCCGGAATCCTCTCATTCGACAATCTGTAATAAGTTCTTGCGAAGCCGAGAGATACCCCCACAATCCCAGACCATCGCTGGCACCAATAGGGATACGGAAGGGAATGTGCCCGCGCTTCGAATATTGATCAGACCAAAAATTGAACAGCCGCTTGAGATCTTTGGCAAAATTTTCAGGCGAATGGATGCTCACTTCTGCCCCCGCCAACTGATCCAGCAGTAGGTTTCCATCTGCTTGGGCTATGGGCTCACCACGCAATAACAGGTGCACTTTGAGTCCTAAGCGAGCACCGACAAGTGCAGTGGTGCGGCAATGATTGGACTGAATACCCCCAGCGGTGATCAAGGTATCGCTGCCCTGCTTTAAGGCCTCAGCAACAACAAACTCAAGTTTTCGCAATTTATTACCTGACATTCCAGATTCAGTCAGGTCATCCCTTTTTATCCAAATTCTAGGGCCGCCAAAAGGAAAGGAATATTGTTTACTAATCCTATCCAGCGGCTGTATAGGCGTGGGAAGATGGGCTAAACGTATCCGCTCAGGCAAAGAAATCGGCAAACTGTCAGGCATAGCAAGTTCCACTGCAAATACCAAAAAGGCTTATCGGTAAAGGCATAAAGCCTTGTCTATGCTAAATCTCCCGTAAAGGTAACAATTCTAGGACTCGTTAAAAGCCAATGTAATCCTGGCAGGAACAGCATTTACTACAGTCTGTAATCCCATACAGGCAGCGCGGCAAACTCCCACCATTCTCTCAATCGCTTCCCTCGACTCTGCAGATTTAACAAAAACAACGGTTTCTACTCCTTCACAGACCCCCTTAGGTGGAATATCAGTACATTCCTGCATATTGTACACCTCAGCCTTAAAACGCATCTGTTGCTCAATCTTGACACTTTCAATATTCAGTTTGTTCTGATTAATGTAGATGCTGATATGACTGAGAAAACAAAAAGCAATACCTGCTGATAGGTAATCAAGTGGTGCCGGTGCGCTATCCGCACCACCAATAATGGTGCCTTCATCGCAGAGTAATTCAAAAGCACCACATCCCGGTACGTTCGCTTGTACAGTCGCAGTTTTCAGGTATCCCTCTTCCAAAGCTGCTTTAGCCGAGAGGTTAACTTGAAAGTGAAAACTTCCCCGTTCTTTAACTGGTGGATCCACTTGAATTTTGGATAACTTAGGAAGTGCCGTAACTTTTCTAACAATGGCTGCTTTCAAAGCATTTTGGCTATCGCTTTGCATATAGGACCTCCTGAAAATTTCTAAATCAATTAACCAGAAGTATCGCCCGAGTAAATCTCACTTGCCGAAAAACGAGAAAGCCCGGCATATGCCGGGCTTTCCAATCTGAATGACTAAAAAATCTAGTAAAAAGCTATCAGATCTTCTTTATCGTGCCCTTGGGCAAAACAGCATGAACTGCTACTTTCTGGAACTTCAAAGACATATTGTCTGCAACTTCCAGCACGATGTAATCTTCGTCCACCTTGTCTACACGACCCAGCATACCGCTGCTCATCACGACTTCGTCACCCTTTTTCAGTGCACCAACCAACTCTTGATGCTCCTTCTGGCGCTTGCGCTGAGGACGGATGATAAAAAACCACATGAAAGCGAACAAGCCCGCAAACATCAACAGGGTGATCATGGGGTTACCCTGTGGCGCCGGTGCCGCTTGCTGTGCCATGGCGGAGGGGATAAAAAAGCTCATGCAAAACCTCAAAGAGTCAGCCTATAAAATTGCCGCCAACTCTAACGGGTTTCCCCTGTTGAGGCAACGGATTGGGCCGATCAACAAGAGACCGGCCTAACCAATTCGCACTCACTTAAAAGCGTTGACGCACCTGACGGCGATAACCAGTTGGCGACATACCGGTCCAGCGCTTGAAGGCACTGGTAAAGCTGGTCCGATCAGAAAAATCCAAAATCCTTGAAATTCCGTCAACACTCAGGGCGGTATCTTTGAGGAAGTGCACCGCGTGGCGGAAGCGCACGTGGTCACGCAGTGAGGCAAAGCTCAAGTTATGCTCCTGCAAACGACGCTGCAAAGTCCGGGTGGACATGCTTAAGTCGGAAGCAACGGGGCGAATAGCGAGAGAAGCCTTACCAATGCGCTGTTCGAGCACATCGATGACTCTGGCAGCAATGCCAAAGCTGGTAGCTTCCGGTGGGGCCAGCAGCTGGTCGAGAATATTCGGGTCGCCGGATATTCTGGCCTGCTGCAGGGATTTATCTTCAGAGAGCGAAGTCTGGTCGGGCTGAGTATGGTTCATCGAGCTGCTCCTTTTGAGTTCCGTGAGCCGCAGTTATTTTTCTATGTCCGCATCCAGCGAATCCCGGTTGCCCCTGCCCACACCAACACACCTACAACTTCGGCGGACTACTACTCGATGCGGGATGCACCAAAAACAGACATCGAATCCTTCACAGAGATGTACAATTTTTAAACTAACCGCTCCGGCAATACCCAAAGAGAAACACTCTCTCGCCGGCGCACCTTTCCTTTACATCTGCCAGTATAGACCAAGAATTGAGAATGCAAGGGACGACAGTGGTTTTTTTCATCTTATTGTGCCGCAGAAGACAAAATTGAATGGCCCCGGTACGCAATTTCAATGAAAACTCAAGGAAATTCGGGGGCCAGAGGCTACCCTCCCCCCTTAAAAAGAGTTTGCAGAAGCTGTGTAACAGATAATCAATCCAGATTTTCAGCCACCCAGCCAAGCACATCATCACTGTGGGTCTTGGTTTTCACTTTGTCGATAACATGGCGTAAGCGTCCACTTTTGTCGATGATAAAAGTTGTCCGGATTAGCCCCATATACTCTTTGCCCATAAACTTCTTCAGCCCCCAGCAACCGTACTTGTCCGCAATCTTGTGATCCTCATCGGACAGGAGGTCGAAGTTCAGCTCATGTTTATCAATAAATCGCTGCAACTTAGCTTCTGGGTCTGGGCTCACACCGAGAACAACAGTGTCTAGCTCCTTAAACGCATCGGCACTATCCCGGATACCACAAGCCTGTGTTGTACAACCTGGGGTCAGTGCCTTTGGGTAGAAATAAAGCACAACATTGCTTTTTTCGCGGAAATCTTTCAGTGAAACCTTCTCTCCGCTTTGGTTTGTCAGTGTGAATGCTGGTGCCAAATTGCCAATTTTGGGAAAAGACATAAGAAATCCCCTGAAGTGTTGGTTTAAGTTTTGGGGGGATTATAACGAAAAGTACTAACTGAAATGCCAAGAACTCCATCATTCAAAACTGGTGCAGGCGAAACTCCTTCTCCCTGCGCGCAAAAATGCCTATTTTCCTCAGCTTTTGCACTAACTCTGCCTTCTCTGCATCGGTTAAAAACTCACCTACCTCCAGGCATCCTTCTGGACCGCTAAAGGTCACCGAGGCAGGCTCAGCCGGACTGTTACCCATCCTCACCAGCAAGGCAAGATTTCCCCGTGAGAACTCCCGATGATAGACAGATTGCTGGCGGAACCCTTTACAACAATCGAACACAACCCGCTCATCGCTAATGCGGATTACTTCGCGACGGGTCCCTTCTAGGTAGACATAGGTGAATAAAACTGCGAGTAGTAAAATTTCCAACCCTGCAAATGGCAGGATCATCCAAGCCCCAGCAAAGGCAAAAGCCAAACTAATACCAAGGGAAACGCCAACCAGGGAAAAGAACACCCAAAGGTTTCCCGTTGCCGACAGGGATTGATTAGGCTGAAGAAGAATACAGGCGCATCGAGGGGCTTGGCGGCCGACTTCTGTGACCATGGCAAATACTTCCAGACAATACTTACCTAATCAGTGTAGTGCCGCCGCCATCAGCCCACACTCGTATAACGACCCGCCAGTATTCAGGCCACCACATTCTATTTTAAATACCATTAGCAAAAGTCACTTTATTAAGCTGCGGCTAAAGGAACCCTAATCTAGCCTTTCGGAATAAGCCACTGTTGGCGGGGTTGAAAAAATAAGAGGAAATGCCCTCACTGGTATCACTTACTTCTTACTTGAAATACGCAAACTTTTTTATCTGGACTAGCTGGCGATTTTATAGCTATAGCGAAGTCAATAAATCAGCGCCGAAGAGCCAAATAAAAAAGCCCACACACTGGTGCGGGCTTTTTAGACGAACCAGCCATCAAGGCCGATCAATCGACAGGGTTAGGGCAGCAGGTGAGCGACTGCATCACGCTCTTCCGCCAACTCCTGCTCGGTCGCAGTCATCTTCTCGCGGGAGAACTCATTGATCTCAACACCCTGTACGATTTCCCAATCCCCACCTTTGCAGGTGCAAGGGAAAGAGTAAATCAGGCCTTCCTGAATACCGTAAGAACCATCGCTGAATACAGCCATGCTGGTCCAGTCACCCTCAGCGGTGCCCAGGGCCCAATCGCGCATATGGTCGATAGCAGCATTGGCAGCGGAAGCCGCAGAAGAAGCACCGCGCGCCTTGATAATAGCTGCACCACGCTGTTGAACCGTCGGGATGAAGTCGTTTTCGTACCACTCCTGCTCCACTTTATCCATCGCCGCAGCACCGGCAACCTTCACTTGGTGCAGGTCTGGGTACTGAGTCGAAGAGTGGTTGCCCCAAATAGTCATATGGGTGATGTCGTTAACGCTGGAATCAGTTTTGTTCGCCAGCTGGGACAGAGCGCGATTGTGATCCAGACGGGTCATCGCGGTGAAGTTACGCGGGTCCAGGTCTGGCGCATTGCGCTGAGCAATCAGGGCATTGGTGTTAGCCGGGTTGCCAACAACCAGTACTTTTACGTTACGAGAAGCAACGTCGTTCAGGGCTTTACCCTGTGCAGAGAAGATAGCAGCGTTAGCTTCCAGCAGGTCTTTGCGCTCCATACCCGGTCCACGGGGACGCGCGCCGACCAGCAAAGCATAATCTGCATCTTTGAACGCAATAGTAGCGTCATCGGACTGAACGATACCCGCGAGCAGCGGGAAGGCGCAGTCTTCAAGCTCCATAGCAACGCCTTTCAGCGCTTCTAGTGCCGGGGTAATTTCCAGCAGCTGCAGAATAACTGGTTGATCTTTACCCAGCATCTCGCCGGAAGCGATGCGGAACAGCAGCGAATAGCTGATCTGACCGGCAGCGCCGGTAACAGCAACACGAACAGGTGCTTTCACGATAGTTCTCCTCGTTTGTAAGCGGCCGCATTATAGGGCCTCTTGAGCAAATTTCACCTCAAGCGGAGCAATTCCCAACTCAATTTGCCTAACAAAACTTTAATTTTTTATAAGAGACGCCAAAAAAAGGCTCAAGCCGAGGCAGTTTCCCGGTAACGCTGCTGCAAAATGCGATAAACCTGCTCGCTGTAATCTACTGCCGAGGCATCAAGCTCAGCAGCGATTTCCGCTAAGTGCTCATTGTCTTCACGTCCGCCCCAGTTCTTCACATAAGTTCCTTCTTTGTAACCGTTATCCTGGCGGAATCGATTGAGTACGTTCTTTCCTACATAACGTTGATACAGTTCAGTAAAAGGCATCTCTGTGTCGGCAAGAAGCTGCGCAAACCCTGGCAGATCGAAATGTTTACTTGCCAAGGTGCTCAAAGTAAAGGCCTCCAGGTCTTCACGAAAATCACCGGGCTCTCGCTGGCCAGCCTCTAATTCCCTCAGCATCTTTTCAGCAACTTGGGCCGGAGAGCCCTGTTGCAGCTCAAGACTCAGGCCAAAATGCCAGATATCCACCAGCTCCAACTTTACCTGGTCGATATCCGGTTGCTGCTTTTTCCACCACTTCCAGCCGTAATGATCCAAGAGTTCCGCGCTTTCTACCCAGATCGCGCGATACCAGGCAAAATTTTGCGCACGCCAGTTTTTGTTAACAACGGTATTAATTTCGTCCTGCAGGGTCAGCATGACCTGCAATTGTTGCTTCATCATATAGGGAACTTCTAACTAGCCGGGCTTAGGCAGCCCGAGGAAATAATCGGAGAAAGTTTTCTGTAGTGATTTCAGCCAGCTGCTCGTATGAAATTCCTCGCAACTCAGCAATAAATTCGGCTACTTCTCGCACATAAGCTGGGATATTGGGCTTGCCACGATAAGGAATCGGTGCAAGGTAGGGAGAATCTGTTTCCACCAACAGGCGATCGAGGGGCAGTTTGCGCGCAACATCGCGCAGATCCTCAGCATTTTTAAATGTCACAATACCGGAGAGGGAAATGTAATAGTTAAGATCTAATGCGGCCTTGGCCATCTCCCAGCTCTCAGTGAAGCAATGCAATACACCGGCTGTTTGTGGGTTTCCGTACTCTCGAATCAACTGAATTGTATCTTCACGAGCATCGCGTGTGTGCACAATAACCGGCAACCCCACCTGACCTGCGGCCTGCAAGTGAGCAATAAAGCTCTGCTGTTGGGTCTCTTTGGTGTCCGTACTGTAATAATAATCAAGACCAGTCTCCCCAAGTGCCACTACCTTGGGACGCTCAGCCATCGCGATCAGTTCGTCCACCCCAGCGAGACCGGATTCAACATCCAGTGGATGTATTCCAACAGAGCAAACAACATCCTCATATTTTGAGGCGATTTCTACGACGGCATCTGCATTTTCCAGACTGATACCAACACATAGGAATTTCCCAACTCCTCGGCTGCGTGCGAACTCCAAGACTGCATCCAAATCGCCATCAAATTTATCGAGCTTCAGTCTATCCAGGTGACAATGAGAATCTACGAGCATGTGAAAATTACAACGTGTGAGTAGGTCGACTGGATTCAAGGGTGCCAGCCAGGTAAGTTTCTATCTTGTTTTGTGCAATGTTGTCCTTGTCACCAAACTGAACGCCAATACCCGGCGTACGGTTTCCCTGGGCTCCATTAGGGGTTATCCAGATAACCTTGCCTGCCACCGGAATTTTTTCCGGCTCATCCATCAAGCTTAACAACAGGAATACTTCATCGCCGAGGCTGTAGGATTTATCCGTGCTGATAAACAAGCCACCATTTTTTACAAAGGGCATATAAGCGGCATAGAGAACCGACTTATCCTGGATTTTCAGCGATAGGATGCCGTTTCGGGCACCGCCTCCCATGGCTTTCATGCTCAACCTCAATGTTTTAAATATTGCGCTAACTTATCTGAGCGTACTGTTTCTGTCCAGAACACTACACGTTCCCGGTAGAAAGAAGCTTAATGCCCCCCGCGTGTGGTTACGGCTTTACATTTCTCATTAAGCAAAAAGCCTAGACCACCGTATCATCAACTCCTCCAGCAACAAGCGACGATTGGGATTCGCTCCACTCGCAAGCCCCTTACGCGCCTGAACGAGGTGATCGTAAAAACCAAACAGTGGGCGCAAACTGCCTTGCCCTATTCCAGGGAACCTCTGAAGAAGGGTCATAACCTGAGTATCGCCAGTGGAATCACAACTGCGCACCCTAGCCATTTGGGCAACCCACTGCTGCCAAAATTGAATAAGCTGGGCCAGATCTGCAGGCTCGGGCGGAGTCTCCCAGCGACCTGCAGCTGCCACAGCCCTTGCACTACCCTGAGCTAGGGCAATTAGCTCCCCCAGAAAGCGCTCCCGAACTTCCTCGCATTTTGGCTCGGCCAATTGCGCAGCCAATAATGGCGCCCCACCGGCCAACGCCAGGGCCTTGGTTGCCGCACCTTCCTTCAAACCATATCCATGCAGCCACTGCAATGCCATTTCTGCAGAAGGGGATGGAAAAGCAACAGCTTGGCAACGACTGCGAATTGTTGGCAGTAAACCTGCGGGAGAGTCACTGACCAGAAGGAAAATCACTGATGCCGCAGGCTCCTCCAGGTTTTTTAATAGCGCATTGGCCGCATTGATGTTCATAGCTTCCGCTGGCGCCAGCCATACCAAGCGCGCCCCCCCGCGCCCACTGGTGCGGGAGACAAAATCCCCCAGCTGGCGAATCTGTTCAACCTTAAGCGGACCGCCTACCTTTTCAGGCTCTACCCGAAGAAAATCCGGGTGCGACCCCGCCTGCCAAAGGTGGCAATCCTTGCAACTTCCACAGGCCTGCCCTTCTCTGGGCTGCTCGCACAATACCAGCGCAGAAAAAGCCTCAGCAAAAGCGCGTTTGCCAAGACCAGGCTGGCCACTCAGTAATAGGGCATGAGGGCATCGACCAGCGCGCCACTGGGTACCAAGCCGTTGCCACTGTTCCGTTTGCCAGGGTAGTAAAGAAGGAATAGGGGTATGTTCAGGTACTTCAGACACTGCCAATTGCCAAATTTGTAACTGGAAACTTCACCACACTAGTGGTGACCATATTTTAAAGCGTGCATCAAAGAAGCCGCTGTAACTCCTGCCCCAGCTGTTGCTGGACCTGCACTAAAGGTTGACTAGCATCGACAACGGCATAGCGCGAAGGGGCTGCCTGAGCACGTTCACGATAAGCTTCACGCACCCGGTGGAAGAAAGCCAGCTGCTCACTTTCAAACCGGTCGGCAGCTCCAGTACTGGCAGCGCGCTGTAAACCTATTTGCGGGTCCAAATCTAAAAGAAGCACCTTATCAGGCCGCAAATCTCCCTGCACATCATTTTCTAAGCGCTCGATTAGAGCCCTGTCAAGCGCTCGCCCCCCACCTTGGTAGGCATAAGTGGCATCAGTAAAGCGGTCACAAATCACCCAGTCACCCCGTTTCAAGGCCGGGATAATCACTTTCGCCAGATGTTGTGCTCGAGCGGCAAAAACCATAAGCAGCTCCGCCGTGGGATCAACAGCCTCGTCACGCTTAGCCAGTAGCAACTCCCGCAGCTGCTCAGCCAGGGGAGTGCCGCCTGGCTCACGGGTTTGAATAAATGGAATATTACGATCAGTTAACCACTGGGTAATAAACTGCAGGTTGGTAGACTTGCCAACCCCCTCCCCGCCTTCCAGGGTTATAAATTTTCCGCGCGACACTATTTCTAATTTCCTTTTGCCGGACTGGAGCGGTAATCCGCTCGTCTTTTCAGCTGATACTCCCGCACCGCACGGTTGTGCTCTGTCAGAGTGGCTGAGAAATGATGGGAACCATCCCCCTTACCTACAAAATACAGGCTTTTGCCGGGCTTTGGGTTCAGTGCGGCGCGGATAGCCGCGCGTCCCGGCAGTGCAATTGGCGTAGGGGGGAGCCCATTGATTACATAAGTATTATACGGGGTTGGCTGGCGAAGGTGTGCTCGGGTGAGGTTACCATCATAGTCTTCCCCCAGCCCATAAATTACGGTGGGATCGGTTTGCAAGCGCATGCCCATATTTAGGCGCCGCACAAAAACTCCGGCAATTTGACTTCGCTCGGAAGGCTGACCAGTTTCCTTTTCAATCAACGAAGCCATAATCAAGGCCTCATAGGGTGTTGCGTAAGGGAGGCCATCCTCTTTTGCCTGCCACTCTTCATCCAGCACGCGCTGCATACGTTCATACGCTTCGCGTAAAAGCTCAATATCTGTAGTCCCAGAGCGATATACATAGGTATCTGGGAAAATCCAACCTTCCTCAGCACCCTCTTTCAGGCCAAGAGCCCTGGCCGCGGCACTGACACTACTGCCAGCCTCAGATCTAACAATCCTCTGCCCCGAGCGAATCTTTTGCAGCGCCTGCCGGAAAGTCCATCCCTCGACTAAAGTAAGTCGATAAATGGTGACGTCACCCCGGTTTAACCGGGTAATTAAATCCACTGCCGTACTTCCGCTGGGTATCAGATACTCACCAGAGTGGATATCGGTTTTGCCCTCCCAATAGGCATAGGCAAGAATCAATCGCGGCCAGCTAATCACCCCGTCACTTTTCAGTTTCCGCAAGGTTCCAGATAAGCTGCTGCCTTTTTGCACTTGGAACTGCAGGCCCTTTTCTCCCACAGCCAGTGGAGACGCTAGGGCCATCTGTAACATCCACATAGAGGCTCCGCCCAATAAGGCAACGAGGAGAAAACCACTAAACAGGATTTTCCAAAACTTGAAAGGAGAGCTTGTCCGCTTTTTCTTTACCACAATGTTTCCATGATCAAATGCTGCAACCCTCGAACACCAGCCCCGATCGACCAACGTTGATGACCGATAATCTCGACAACCGGCAATACCCCGCGCACGCTGTTACACAATGCTACTTCATCAGCCCCGCTCAGATCCCGAATTTCTAAATCTCGCTCCTGCCACTGAATCTCACTGGATAACCAGTCCCGCATGACGCCCCGGACACCACAGCGATGCAAATCAGGCGTTATCCAGGTATTACCAAAGCGAGCCAGTAAATTACAGCGCAAGCTCTCGATAACCCTGCCCTCACTATCTAACATCAGGCCATCGATACGCTCCCCGTCAGGAAGCTCAGATTTTGCCTTATTATATCGATTGCGACATAAAAGTTTGCTGCCTAAGTTCCTACTTTTTGAAAGCGGTAGATAGGTCTTACAGCGGTAAAGTCGAACTCCAAATTCAGTCTCGGCAGTCAACTTTAGCGGCAACAAGGACAGATCCCAGCACCACTCACCACCAACCGAACCCAGCCGCAATCGGGCGATCGCCATTTTCTGGTTAAGCTGCTCAACCAACCGGGGTATGCACTGATCAATCTCTTTAAGAAGCAGCTCATCAAAACCAGCATTCCGGGCCAGGCGCTCTCGGTGTAGCGGCCACAGCGGCAACCTTCCGTTGTGACAGCGCATGGTTTCGAGGATTCCATCTTCGTAACTCTCATCAGCAGGCAAGCTCTGTACAGGTCGGCTTCTGAGAAAAAATTGTGGCAATTTGCACATATCAGGATGGGAGTTGCCCGCCCAGAGGCGGGCAGACAGATCAGGTTCGCTTGAAGATTAATGAACCATTGGTGCCACCAAACCCAAAAGAGTTAGATAGTACCGAATTAATTACTCTAGGCTGGGCCTCCTGAGGCACTAGGTTGATATTTTCACAAGCCTCGTCTGGGTCATACAAATTGATTGTTGGCGGTGCCATCTGATCGCGCAGAGCGAGGACAGAAAAAACCGCTTCAAGAGCTCCTGCAGCACCGAGAAGGTGGCCAGTCATAGACTTTGTAGAGCTTACCGCCAGCTCTTCTAAAGAATCTGCAAAAACCTCACGAACAGCCTGAATTTCAGCCGTATCTCCCAATGGCGTAGAGGTGCCATGTGCATTGATATACTGGATATCAGCAGCATTCATACCGGCGTCATTAAGCGCATTCTGCATGGAGAGCGCAGCTCCAGCACCATCTTCTGGAGGCGAAGTCATGTGATGGGCATCGCCACTCATACCAAAGCCTGCAAGCTCTGCGTAAATCTTTGCGCCGCGGGCTTTCGCGTGTTCGTACTCCTCCAGGACAAGTACCGCAGCTCCCTCTCCCAGCACAAAACCATCTCGACTTTTATCCCACGGGCGACTGGCCGTCTTGGGGTCATCATTGCGCGTAGAGAGCGCCCTGGCCGCACAGAAACCACCGAGCCCAACAGGCGTAGTGACCATTTCGGCCCCGCCACATACCATAACATCCGCATCGCCATACTGAATGGTCCGCATGCCCAATCCCAGAGCATGGGTGCCAGTAGTACAGGCTGTTGTGACGGCGAGATTTGGGCCCCGAAGGCCAAATTTTATCGACAAATTGCCAGCGACCATATTGATAATGGCACCCGGCACAAAAAATGGTGACACTCGTCGGGGGCCCTTATCGGCAATTAACAGGGCATTATCTTCAATAGCCAAAATGCCTCCCATACCGGAACCGATACAGGTCCCCATACGTGACGCATTCTCTTCATTAATTTCCAGACCGCTATCTTCCATAGCCTGGTTACCCGCAACCAGGCCATATTGCAAGAAAGTGTCCATCTTGCGCGCATCTTTTGCGGCTACATAAGGAGTCGGATCAAAATCTTTCACCATAGCGGCGAAGCGGGTTGAGAACGCCGAAACATCGAATGACTCTATTGGAGCAGCTCCACTGACGCCCTTTAGGATGCCAGACCAAGTCTCCTCTACGGTGTTACCCAGCGGGCTCACTGCGCCCATTCCGGTTACAACAACTCTTCTGTGCGACACTGCGGTCCCCCCGAAACTCTTACTGCCACTGCTCTCCCTTCAATCTACATACGAAGGAATCAACACTAGAACAGCAGTCACAATTCCATAGTGCAAATATAAAGAGAGCCGCGCTATGTAACATAGAACGGCTCTCAGAAACGCTTGGCTACGCACAGTAATAAAACTGTTCGCGCCTAAACCACCCAGCAGGAATTAACCAAGGTTGTCCTTGATGTAATCAATTGCCAGCTGAACAGTTGTGATTTTCTCAGCTTCTTCGTCGGGGATTTCGGTTTCGAATTCCTCTTCCAAAGCCATTACCAACTCAACTGTGTCGAGTGAGTCCGCGCCCAGATCTTCAACAAAAGAGGCTTCAGGCTTAACGTCTTCTTCCTTCACGCCCAGTTGTTCAGCAACGATCTTTTTAACGCGCTCTTCAATGCTGCTCATGATTCAATTTAACTCCTAGTGGGTAAAAATCTGTTTTAGTCGCTATTGTTATTTCGCCAATCCAATTAACAGCGATAACGACCGGCTCACACAGCTTTTGGATAATTCAGAGGCCATTGTACCCCAAGTTTTTAGGGTTGTAATGCACGGCTCTGCGGCACCATCAGCAAATACAAAAAACTTTTAAAAATCAATAGGTTATTGAAATATTTTCAACGTACCTCAGGCCATATACATGCCGCCATTGACATGTATCGTCTCCCCCGTGACATAAGCTCCGGCATCACTCGCCAGGAAGGCCACAACAGAGGCAATCTCTTCGGGCTGCCCCAAACGACCCAGAGGGATCTTACCAAGAAGCGCCTCGCGCTGCGCCTCAGGCAGCACTTTGGTCATATCGGTATCAATAAAACCCGGGGCGACCGTATTCACAGTAATGCCGCGAGAGCCAATCTCTGCAGCCAGGGACCGAGCAAAACCTGCTACTCCAGCCTTGGTGGCCGCGTAATTGCTCTGACCCGCGTTGCCCATGCTACCCACCACGGAGCTGATATTGATGATACGCCCCCAGCGCGCCCGAGTCATATCTCTGAGGCAGGCTTTTGTCATACGGTAGACAGCGGATAAGTTTGTCTCGATCACCGAGTCCCACTCATCATCTTTCATGCGCATGAGCAAATTGTCTTTTGTGATTCCCGCGTTATTAACCAAAATGGTCGGCGCCGCAAAATCATTTTTCACTACTTCTAGCAGCCCAGCGATACTTTCCGCACTGGTAACATCAAGTACCATACCTGCGCCATTGAAGCCCTGCTCGGCGAAACGCGCACTAATTTTTTCGGCGCCACCAGCACTAGTGGCAGTACCGATGACCACTGCGCCTTGGCTGCCCAACATATCCGCAATTGCTGCACCTATGCCGCGACTGGCACCAGTGACCAGGGCAACTTTGCCCTCAAGGGAGGTCTTCAGACTCATACTTACTTTATCCTTATTTGACCATTGCCATCGTGCCTGAGCAACTCAGGCGGCTGTAGATCTCAGCGCTTCATTAAAGCTGCTGGGAGTGTCTATACCGTGACAAACGGCACTGCGATCAATACGTTTGATAAGACCAGCCAGCACCTTACCCGGACCACACTCAACCAGCTGGGAAGCACCATCGTTTATGAGCTTTTGCGCACAGGCAGTCCAGCGAACCGGACTATATATCTGCTCAATCATCAAAGCCTTGATTTTCGCGGGATCAAATTCAGTTTTGGCATGCACGTTGTGTACAACAGGGATTTGCGGGGCGCTGAATTCCGCCGCCTCGATCTGAGGGGCGAGCTTCTCCGCTGCCGGACGCATTAACTCAGTATGAAATGGCGCACTCACCGGCAAAGGCATGGCACGCTTTGCACCGGCCGCTTTACAGGCATCTATCGCCCTTTCCACAGCAGCACTATTGCCTGCAATTACGATCTGGCCCGGAGAGTTGTAGTTCACCGCAGCCACCACTTCACCTTGAGCGGCTTTAGCACAGAGCTCTCCCACCACATCATCATCAAGCCCAATCACTGCGGCCATAGCTCCTGTACCCACGGGTACAGCTTCCTGCATCAGGCGGCCACGTTCACGAACCAGGTGGACAGCATCTTTAAAAGCCAGGACACCGGAACACACCAATGCCGACCACTCCCCAAGACTATGCCCTGCCATGCGAGCTGGCACCGCACCACCACGAGCGCGCCAATGGCGATAGAGAGCAACACTGGAGGCTAAAAGAAGAGGTTGCGTACGCTGGGTAAGATTGATTGCTTCCTGCTCACCATTTTGACAGAGATCCCAGAGGTCATATCCCAGAACTTCTGAGGCTTCAGCAAAGGTGGATTGGATTTCAGGGGCCTCCTGAGCAATTTCGGAGAGCATGCCGATCTTTTGAGATCCCTGCCCCGGAAAGACGAATGCAAGCGCGGCATTGGTCATAAGATATCCTTAAACCTGTTTGGCAAATTTCAGTAGGAGGGAGGTGTAGTATCTACCCCATTTCCTTTGAGTTTCGCTCGCCAGCTTGTACCAAGGCGGCGCCAACTCTGGCAGCCAAATCGGCATCGGCACATTCTTTTGCCGTCACCATAGCCCGGTAAAAAGCTTCGCTGCTGGCACCCCCGTGACTTTTAATCACGTTGCCCTTCACCCCTACAAAGCTGGCGCCATTATAGCGAGCGGGTTCCACCTGTGTGCGCCATTTTCGCAACAGCTTTATGGCTAATTGGCCAAAAAAACGTTTGAAACACCCCTTTTTCTCAATGGTGAACGCTTTTTGACCCATCAGTCTAATCACGCCTTCGGCGGATTTCATGGCAACATTTCCCATCAAACCGTCGCACACAACTACATCGACAGCCCCGGTAAAGATGTCGTGCCCCTCTACAAAACCCACATAGTTAACCTGTGGATCCCCCTCGAGGAGCTCGGCCGCCCTGCGTATTTCAGCAGTACCTTTGTGCGCCTCGGCACCAATATTCAGCAGTGCAACCTCAATGTCCGCACGCGGAACGCCAGTGTGGAGATGCTGAGCCTCAATACCCATACGCGCAAACTGCAGTAGATCTTCCGCGCTGCACCCCACATTTGCGCCGAGATCCAAAAGGTAGCAGGAACCGTGCCCTGAGGGTACAGACTTGCCCAGTGCCGGCTTGCGAACGCCCTCAATATTACCCAGAACACTGCGGCTTAAGGCCAAAAGGGCGCCGGTATTTCCAGAGGTAACCATTGCCTGGGCACTACCTTCCGCCACAGCTTTTAGAGCTTGGGCCATGGTGGAGTTGCGCTTATGGCGAACCGCCTGCAAAGGGTTGCACTCTTGGGTAACAACCTGCTCACAAGGGATGATTTCAAGGCGATCGGGAATTTGGGCGTGGCGCTGCTCAAGGAGCAGAGCTTCTAATTGCGCGCGCGGGCCGAAAAGTTTCAACTGCGCTTCAGGGAAATTTTGCAGAAATCTAATACAGGCCGGAACGACAGAGCGGGGACCTAAGTCCCCGCCCATTGCATCCACGGCCAATCGCAATTGGCTGGACAAAGCTTACTCTTCTTCGGAGCCGCCGCCGATGTCGATCACCTTGCGACCACGGTAGAAACCATCTTTGGTCACGTGGTGGCGACGGTGCTTTTCACCAGTAGTCGGGTCTACGGAGAGAGTTGCACCGGCGCCTAGCGCGTCGTGTGAACGGCGCATACCGCGACGGGAACGAGTCTTCTTGTTTTGTTGAACAGCCATTGCTAGCTCCTAAAATAAACAAATTTCGCTGGAACCGGGGCGCCTACCGGCGAGCCCAAACTCTAAGAGAAAATCTAGGATTTTCCCGAAGAACCCTTCAACTGCTCCAGCACTTTAAAGGGGTTTTCCCGTTGCTCACCCGCTTCAGATGCCTTCTCACCAATATGGAAAATCTCCTTGGAGACACACTCCTCATCGTGATAAGCCACCATCGGCAGATTGAGCAAAATTTCATCTTCGAGGATCTGGTGCAAGTCCAGCTCATCGCCATCCTGAATCACCGGATCCAAGTCTTTGGGAAGAGCCTTGCCCTGCTCTTCAGACCAAACGATACCCCAGCAAAACTGCGCCTCGAGTTGCTCGCCTACAGGATGCAGGCAACGCTGGCATAACAAATCCACCGTGCAGTGCACCTTACCGCTAACAGTGAGGTGATTTTGCAGGTCGCGGCCAAATTGGATTTCAGCCTCGACCTCCCCTTTCACAGACTCAACGGCTTCACGTAGTCGCTGCAGTGACTCCAGAGGCAAAATACCTTCCAGATACTGCTCGCGCTGCACCAATTTCCGAGCGTCAACGCTCTTAGGCAATACTGATTTAGAGGGGGCTATCGACATAAGCGCGCAATTCTATGGACTCACCCTACCCTTGTCAAAACAATTCAGTCACTGCAGTATCGCTCGGTCACAAACTTTGACCTAACAACCATGGAACCGCCCAAATAATGGCCTCCACACTGATACTAGCTTCCAGCTCCCCCTACCGCAGGGCGCTACTGAAGCAACTCCACCTCCCCTTTCAGACCGCGTCCCCCCATATAAATGAAGATGCCAAGCCAGGGGAGGCCGCTGGCGCCCTTGCCTTAAGGCTCGCCCAGGAAAAATCTCGCGCTTTAATGCGAGACAACCCCCAATCCCTGATCATCGGCTCCGACCAGGTTGCAGAATGCCGGGGACAAATTCTGGGCAAGCCCGGTAATCGCGACAAGGCCATTGCTCAACTACAGGCCTGCTCCGGCAACAAAGTTACCTTCCATACAGGGCTGTCTTTGCTAGAAAGCGCAAGCAACCGCCAAGTGAGCACCGTGGAAACCTTTACAGTGTATTTCCGGCCACTCAGCCTTCCGCAAATTGAAAAATATATTGAGCTGGAAGAGCCCTACGATTGTGCAGGCTCATTTAAAGTGGAGGGCCTCGGTATAGCATTATTTGAAAAGCTCGACGGCACCGACATTAACACTCTTATAGGTTTACCCCTAATTCGCCTGGTAGATCTGCTCGGCGAATTTGGTATAGATCCACTGAAATCAACTGCTAAGAGCTAAGCGGCGGCCAACCCAGCAACCCGGAAAACTCATCGATAATCGCCTGGGGATTACACTCCCGCAGGCGACTTGGGCAATGAGCGCCATAGCTAACCCCCACGGCGGGCATACCAATCGCTACCGCCATTGCCAAGTCATAAGTGGTGTCACCAACCATCACCGCATCATCAACACCGCAATCAACTTCAGCTAGCAGCTCACTCAGCATCAATGGGTCTGGCTTGGAAGCAGTTTCATCTGCACAGCGGCTCGCTATAAATAAGTGCTCCATGCCATGCTCTTCAAACTCCCGACTGAGGCCTCGACGACTCTTCCCCGTGGCGACCGCCAACTGATGCCCCTGGCAAAGCAACGCATCCAAAGTATCTAAAACCCCATCAAATAAAGGTAGGGGTTCCACTCGCGCCGCCATCCACTCCTCTGAATAGAATTGCTTCAAGGCTTGCCGATCTTTATCAACAGCCTCAGGAAAAAGAGTGGCCACCGCCTCCGGCAAACCCAATCCAATAATATTGCTCACCGCTCCAGGAGAAAGTGCCGGCAAACCAACTCGCCCCGCCGCGCGCAACATGCAGTCAACAATCCGCGTCTCGGAATTACAAACAGTGCCATCCCAATCGAGAATAACCAGCATCGCCGCGCCCCTTTACTCGTCTCGCAACTTCTTTAATAGCGCTTGCATTTCAGTGGGTAGCGGCGCTTCAACATGCACATCGGTGCCGTCTGGAAGCGTGCAGCGCACAGAAGCCGAGTGCAGGAAAAGACGCTTAAGGCCTCGCTCACGAAACGCACGGTTATCCTCATCACCAGTGTACTTACTATCACCCGCCAGGGGACAACCAACAAACTGGGCGTGCACGCGAATCTGGTGGGTGCGCCCGGTTACCGGCTCTGCGCCCAACAGTGTTGCCGCTTTAAAACGCTCCAACACCTGGAAGCGCGTCTCGGAAGCCTTTCCATCCTGATGCACCGAGACCATCCGCTCACCACTCTTGAGGGTATTTTTACGCAACGGGGCTTCAACAACCCTCCTACCTCGAGGCCATTTACCTACCGCCAGCGCCAGATAAGACTTCCCAATCCGTCCGCCCCTCAGTTCCGCCTGCACATGCTGTAAAACATTACGCTTGCGCGCCACCATGATCGCACCGCTAGTATCCCGGTCGAGGCGATGCACAAGCTCAATAAATGGGCTCTGCGGATACATCTGCCGGAGCACTTCAATCAAGCCAAGCCGGACGCCACTACCGCCATGAACGGCAAGGCCGGCAGGCTTATTGATCACAAGCAGGCCCTTGTCATCATAAAGTATGGAGTCGTGCACCAACTGGCGCAGCTGCTCTCCAGCATGGGGGGCAGTAGCCTGCCCTGCCGCACGAATTGGCGGCACACGCACCACATCGCCCGCCGCGAGCTTGTATTCTGCCTTTACCCGTCCTTTATTTACCCTTACCTCACCCTTGCGCAGGATTCGGTAAACGCGTGAACGGGGCACACCTTTTAGGCGTGCCTGAAGGAAATTGTCAATCCTCTGCCCAGCCAGCTCTTCAGGCACAGTCAAAAACTGCACGCCGCCAGAGGGGTTCCAGGTATCAGAGGGAGTGTCGGCCGCAGCCGTTTTCAGGGGAGGTGTACTTCGCATGGCGCGCATCATAGCGCCGCTGCAAGGACAATTGAAGCACCTCCCTGCCCGTGCTATATTCGGTCGGCCTGAATTCGGCTGGTTTTCGGTCATCGGCGGCTTCCCACATGAAGAAATAGCCATGGCTTCGGAGAAAATACTGCTGTTCGGCCAGTGCGCGGGCATACCCGTGTTATTGATAAAAACTTTGCTGATGAGCACTCCCCAAAACGAGAATCTCAAGGGGGCCTCACCAGCACAACAGCCCACAGTTAAGTGGGTAACAATCGCGAAGGTAAGACGGGCCGCGACCCGCAGCGCTTGAAAGGACGACTCAAAACTTGCGTCCCGCTCTGTAGATAATGCCAGCGACCGAACTGGCAACCAGGAGACAACTGCTTACTTTAACCTGGTCAACAAAATATAGAAGAAGAGTAGCGGCCAAAAGCCGAGCTACAGAGCTAGAAACGATGACGCAAACCTTGCCACCCAGCTTGAAACTGACCCAAGGGTGGCGCCCAACCCGGCCATGGAAACCCACGGCCCCGGTACAGGGCAGTACTAAACGTAAGGTACTAGAGGAAGAAAGGTACTGGTAAGTGCCAACGGATAGCAGCACAGCATCGCATATCCGGAGTTTTTGCAGTGGAATGTTGGGCGAACGCTCGTCTCGAAAGGCCGCGTAGACTGAATTTGCGGAACAGACAGCCTCTCTAGCTTCCCTGCCCCGCCACCAGGTCATCTCCTCTTGGCGGCCCATAAGCAAGCCTGCAATGAGCGGTGTCTCACCTTTGCGCAACGCAAGGAAATCGACACGCATGAAGAGAATGTTGATCAACGCAACTCAGCCTGAGGAGTTGCGTGTAGCACTGGTGGACGGCCAGTGGCTCTATGACCTGGATATTGAAAATCGCACCCGTCAACAAAAAAAAGCCAACATCTACAAAGGTAAAATCACCCGTGTAGAACCCTCGCTTGAAGCCGCATTCGTCGACTACGGTGAAGAGCGCCACGGCTTCCTTCCCCTGAAAGAAATTTCCCGAGAATACTTCCTCAAGCAACCCAAGGACATCGAAGGCCGCATCAAGATTAAAGATGTCGTCAAAGAGGGGATGGAGGTTGTTGTTCAGGTAGATAAAGAAGAGCGCGGCAACAAAGGCGCGGCCCTCACCACATTTATCAGTCTCGCCGGGCGCTACCTGGTACTAATGCCGAACAACCCCCGTGCCGGCGGCATCTCCCGCCGCATTGAGGGCGATGAACGCTCTGAGCTACGTGACGCCCTAGCCAGCGTGGATGTCCCCTCTGGCATGGGCATGATTGTGCGCACCGCCGGTGTGGGCCGCAGTGGCGAAGAGCTGCAATGGGATCTCAACTACCTCCTGCAACTGTGGAGCTTAATCAAAGAATCAGCGGACAAAAATAGCGCGCCCGAATTCCTCTTCCAGGAAAGCAATGTAATCATCCGGGCGATTCGCGATTACATGCGCGATGATATTGGTGAAGTTATTGTTGATGATGCGGATGCCTTTAAACTAGTAAAGGGCTTTGCTGAACAAGTAATGCCCCACTACGCCCACAAGGTAAAGTTCTACGAAGATAGCATTCCGCTCTTCAACCGATACCAAATCGAAAGCCAGATTGAGACTGCCTTTGAACGCGAAGTAAAACTTCCCTCCGGTGGCTCAATCGTTATTGATGTGACTGAAGCACTGGTCTCCATTGATATCAACTCCTCCCGCGCCACCAAAGGCGGAGACATTGAGGAGACCGCGCGCAACATCAACCTGGAAGCCGCCGATGAGATTGCCCGCCAGCTGCGCCTGCGCGATATGGGCGGCCTGGTCGTGATCGACTTTATCGACATGCAAAGCAAGTCCAATCAGCGCGAAGTTGAAAAGCGCATGGAGAAAGCTCTCAGCATGGACCGCGCCCGTGTACAAGTTGGCCGCATCTCCCGCTTCGGCTTGCTGGAAATGTCACGCCAGCGCCTACGCCCATCTCTCGGTGAAACCACCTTCCGCGTTTGCCCCCGCTGTAGCGGCCAAGGCACTATTCGCGGCACCAAATCTCTGGCCCTCTCTATCTTGCGCCTAGTAGAAGAAGAGGCCAAGAAGGAGCGCAGCGCAGAGATTCGCGCAATCACCCCAGTAAACGTTGCCACCTACCTCCTCAACGAGAAGCGCAAAGCGATCTCCCAAATTGAGTCACGCAATAAAACCCGCGTAGTGGTCGTACCTAATGCGGAAATTGAAACGCCGCACTTTGAGGTTCAGCGCCTACGCGATGACGACACATCTACCCTTGAAACCTCCTATAAAATATCTGGAAGCGTAGAGGAAACTGTCACCAAGAAAGAAGAGCAGCCTAAGCGCCCACAAGCACAGCCTGTTGTACAACCGCTCGCGCACACCGCACCGGCACCAACTCCGGAGAAAAAACCGGAGCCAGGTCTGTTTAGCCGCCTGATAAACGCTATTGCTGAGCTTTTCACCAGCAAAGAAGAAGAGCCCAAAAAGCATCAGAAGTCCCAAAACCGCGGTAAAGATTACCAGCGCAATCGCAACCGTAATCGCAATCAGCGCGGTGGCAACCGTGGCAGTCGCAATGAACGTCAGACTCGCCGCAAAGACGATCGCCGCGAAGATAGCAAGAGCGATGACCTGCGCGAAGCCAGGCAGACCACAAAGTCGTTCGATGAGCGTGATAGCGGAGCCGACCGCGGTGAAGGACAGCGCCGCCGCCGCCGCCGCCGTAGCGGAGACAATCGCCGTAAAGATGAAAATCGCGGCAACGTCTCCGAGGGTAACACTAACGAAAACATCTCACAGGTAGATGAAAGCGCCGATCAGGATCGCCCGGCACGTCGCCCCAGCAATGTTCGCGGCCGTCCACAAGCTCGTCGTCGTGGCCGCCGTACAGAAAACACTGCCGCCACAGCCGTAGCTCAGAGCCAGGAAGAGCTAAATCGCGAAGTCAATGAAGCGATTGACGAAGCGGAAAGTGAAGCCAGGAAATCCAGGGATACCGCAGCCAAAAACTTGAGCGAAGCTCCTGTGAGTGAGGCGGCGAAGCCCAAGCACAAAGAGCAAAAAGCTCCCGAGCCCACCCAGGTAACCGAGCCCAAGCCTGTAGTGAAGGCTCCTGAGCAAAAGCCTTTTGCGCCTAAGGTTTCTGAAAGCCAAGCGAAAGTAAAACCAGTTGCAGAGGCCTCTCCAAAGGCACAGCCAGCAATCACAAACGAGGCACCCGCTCAGCAGCCAGTAACACCTGAAAAGGTTACTGCAACCAGAGAAGAGCAACCCTCTCCTACCCTGGTAACCCCCAAAGCCTCTCAAGAAGTACAAGCCACAAAAGTGTCGGCACCTGCTACTAACGTGGAGGCTACCGCAGCAACTGAAGATGCTGAAGAAACTGCCCTAAAAGAAGCCAGTGAAGCCGCAAAGGCATCGGTAGAGCAAGGCGACGCTATCGCCAGAGAGGAAATGATGGCTGCAGAAGCTAAAGCTTCTGAGGAAATCGCTACGCCGGCAGCTCAGGGACGCGCCGGCAACGACCCGCGCATCAACCCCAAGCCATTGCTGGAGCTGGCAATCGTGACAGAGCATCGTGACATAGGCTCCCAGCAGCCGCTAGACACCGCTCAACCAGCGGCCATCCAGCACAGTCCTCGCGCACTTGCACGCCCAGCCAATGACCCGCGTGTGGCACGTCAAGTAACACAGGCTAATACTGACCACAATTCTGCAGAAGCAGGCTAAGCAACCAATAAAAGCCGCCAGCAGTTCAGCTGCTGGCGGCTTTTTACATCTGAAGAATTGCCCTTGACTGGTCAATAAATCACCTAACCCATTGAACTAATTGAAAAAATTTAAAACGGCACTTGTATGTAGCACGAAGCTATGTATAATGCACAGCACAATTTGGTGGGGTGGCTGAGTGGTCGAAAGCGGCGGTCTTGAAAACCGTTGACTGTAACAGGTCCCAGGGTTCGAATCCCTGCCCCACCGCCATTATTCATGCAGAAAGCCCTGATTTTTCAGGGCTTTTTTGTTTCTGCTTTTTGTGGTCCCCCACTTGTTCCCCCACTTAACTTTTGTAAGATCTTCACAGCAAAAGCCACTCCGCCCCTGCTGTATCGAATTGGCACCGTGGCAGCCCTTCCGCAATCAGTTCATACCCATCCCGGATAGGAACTGGCGGATATTTTCATTGACTGCCCGTAACTAGTAACTACTCGCGTCCCCATAAATAACTTTAACAAGTCAGCTGACCGTCCAGCGCCACAACTACCACCACAGAAAAAAAGGGAGCTTCATAAGGACAGCGCATACTGCTCATGAGCGCAGCATGTAAAAATAAAGACCTACCGGGCAGGATATGCCCATGAGCAAGCGGCCTCCATTGCTCATACCATCCTGTGGTGACGATAAGCTACCGGCTCACGATGCCCAGCCAAGAAATTTTGCCAACCCGCAGCTGATTTAGATTCAGCATTTAACCAAGTCAACATATGATCCGCCCCTAGAAAAACTGGACTACGGTCATGGCCAACCGCCTCAACTTCTGGAGCCGGGTCATCGGTAATCAAGGTGCATGAGAAGTAACCAACCTCTCCCCCCAATGATTCCCAGTAGTCCCAAAGGATTGGTGCCCACATCAAATCTTTACCCTTTGGAGTAAACTGGACCTGAGCTTTCTTACCCTTATGTTCGACCCATTCAAAGAAACTCGTGAATGGTAATATCCCATGCTGGTGGCCAATCAGGGAGCGCCAGGTTTTTGCTTCAAGTAATCTATCTAGCCGAGCGTTATATAGACTGTATTTTGTCGCTAGATCCCAAGCCGAGTTGGATAGGCGTATTGAGTAACGTAGCGGGCGCAACCAATTCCTACCTCCATCACATATTATGCCCGGCGCAAAATAGCGGGGGTATACTCTTTCGCCTGGCCCTGCAAGGCGGAATTGACTGACACGAGGTAGCCCCTTCAACCCGAGCGCGTGGCGAACCTCCGCTTTAGCAGAGCAGTTCTCCCACTTCTGGTTGAAGCGGAATTGATTCCAGGCATTCACATCCGCTCTAAACCCTACAGGTAGTGATGACAGCGTCTTGTCACTAGGGACCGTAAAGGAGTAGCACATGGAAATTCACCGTAAAGTATGGCCTGAACCACACTAATAGGATGGTTAAAAGAAGAAGGAGAATTTAAGAGGAACTTATCACCTGTCCTCGCCCTTCAGATAGTCCACTATTTTATCAATCTCCTCTTCATTTTCGTCAATAAGCCTATCTGAAAGAATCTTAAGCTTGTCAATTGATTTGTAATCAAAAGGGCCCACAAAGGGGTCAATAAGCTCAACATTAAGATAATCATATTTCACCCGCGAGGGTGCTAAAGACTCGGCAATTTCCAGAGAAAATATTTGCTGATAATCCATTGATCGTGTCATGCTAAATATTGCATCATGGAACCAGCGTAATTTCCCCCAACTCTTTAGACTTCTATAATCAAAACCCATAGTATGAACTGGGTGTATTCCGGAACCAAGAATCAGCAAGTAGTAGTTTTTGCCTGGAAAATTTTTTATTACATCATGCAAGATGACGTTAGCTGGATCATTAGCCGTGATTGCTGCATCTGCAAAGTAACGATGGGTAATCTTCTTGTCTGGCCCCACAAAATCAACAGGGGTAAAAAAAGCCTCTGCACTCGATGCAGCAGCAACAAGCTGATAAAGCGTATTAGTAGGCAAATCTAAAGCTTTTATCCCTCTATTCTTAAATAGATGCAACCTTCCATTATGTACATCCAGCGACGGGATAATTACATAGTTATTTAAGCTGGTGAAGTTCATCGCAGGAGAATAATTTCTCTCCAAGACTTCTGAAAGATGGGTACCCATAAATTGCGGCGAGAGGTATCCATTTAATGTCAAGGCATTATGATACCAGGGCACTGAAAACAAAAACTCGCTTTCTTTTTCATATACTTTTATTAACCTTTCACTTCTTGAGGAAATGTTGTCATGATCAAAATCAAGCCGACCCAATTGGGAAAGAGGAATATTCAAGCTCGTGGCAATAATCGCACCTGTTGAAACTCCACTAAAGACGTCGAACACTTCCTCTACAGGCTTCCCCAATTGTTTCTCAATATGCTGTATCACATAGAGAGGAATAAGCCCCCTGACGCCACCCCCTTCAATGATCAGAATATTAATTGTTTCCTTTTTTTCTAACGCCTCATTGCTTTTTATTAACTCCTCTGTAATCGGCTGGGAATCAAACTTGATACCGCGAACAAAAACATAATTGTAAGAAAAAACCAGCAAACCTAGAGCCACTATTAACAAAAAGAAAATGACTACAGAATGCTTGATTTTCATTACAGCACCTCTACCCTACATACAAAGTATAAGCACAAACCTTAAGTTTGACTCTACCATCATAAGCTAGCTGTAAATTCTATTTGGAGAGACTTGTGTCTTATAAAAAATAACATACCACAAACAAATTCCCCCAAGTAAAGTGTTAAACCTATATAAAATTTCACCCCCAAGACACTTATCCGAACAGACATAAAAATAGCTAGATAATCCTTTTTTTCGAAAAATATGAGAACGAATTACTAGTGGCTTTTCTTCTCTGTAGGCAAATACAGATATTGACTACTCATGCCCTACTGCCATTATCCTATTCATAACCTTACAATTATCCTTAACGAACGTTACGCCTAGCCTCTCGAAGCTTGCTCACACTACATGTTCTAACAGACTTAACTGATTCATTAGCATCCTGGTCTTTCAAACCTTATGCAAAACTTTATCGCTGGCATTTGTCAAAAAAAATTCATCAATCCCTACAATTAGCGTCAAATATGAGATACTCCCCCCATAAAAGAACCCTAATAAACTGGGAAAAGACCTATGACTAAGTTCACCACCTACTTGGCAGCTGTCTTACTAGCTGGATGTAGCGCCACCACAAGCATCACACAAAAAAGTGCTAGTGAAGTTCGTCAGGCGGTAACGATACATAATAGTTCCGAAAATAACGCAACTGAATATAGCGGCCCTCCAATGCAGGCAACCACCGATGGCTCGGATCACAACCTGTATTACTATATGCTACGTGCTCTTGCCCCCAAGAATGGCGGAAGCCCCCAATACCAACTGCGTATTGATATCACATACCGGGAAAACTGGCGCAACTATGACACAGCCACATTTAGTGGTGGAAACGAGGTTGAGCTATCCCAACTCGATCGAAAAGTCCTCAACTGTGCATCAGCATTTAAATGCATGCTTGAAGAAACTCTGGAAGTCACATTGAGTGAAAATCAGATCACCACTGCTCTCAAGAAGCGAGAAAGCCTTAGAGTGAAGCTTTATGCAAAGTCAGGTCATCGCTCGGTTATCGAAGTGCCCAGCTCTTATCTGATGGGTTTTTACTCCAGTGTTGTCAATAGACGGGGCTAAAAACTGGAAGGCCATCACAATTACTTATTGTGTGACCTTTAAATTGTGGGATCTCTGAGTAGCTCCGGAATACCTATACAGACTTCAGCACCTGGCTCGCTTAACAAGGCAAAGTCTTCATAACAGGTTTGTGAATAGTCTGAACACTCGCAAAAAAATAGAGCCGAAAGCCTGGCAGGATCATTCAGATATTCCCAGGCTTCTATAATCTACAAACTATGATTTCTGCAGGCTTTCAGCAGTCTTAGCAAGCCCCTCTTCTACCGATACCGGTGGCTGCCAATCAAGCAGGTTCATAGTTTTTCCAATATCCACTTGCAAAGAACCACATAGACGATCGGCAACAGCCCTTTTCCCCAGTAGGGAGAGAGTAAAGATCAGAACAGATACTGGCACAGGCATCAATAGAGCCCGGCACCTTAGGCTCCTTGAAAGCCGCCTCAATAAATCCGTGATAGACATATCAAGACCATCAGATACAAGGAAGACTTGATTTCTTGCGTTCGGGTGTTCAATACAAACTGTGATCAAGTCGATCAAGTTATAGACAGAAACCAGGCTGCGCCGATTGTTAATTGAACCTAACGGCAGTGGAATACCTTTCTGCAGCCAACGCATCATGGATTGAAAGTTAGCTTTTACTCCAGGTCCATAGACTAATGGTGGACGAATAATAACCACTTCCAGGCCAGTTTCCTCTGCCAGAGCGAGCAAGGCATCCTCAGCTTCTTTTTTTGAAATCCCATAGGGGTCTACAGGATTTGAGGGCTCCTCTGCGGTAAATGGGCCTCTGCCAGTAGTGGATTCCCCGTTCACCTTAATAGAGCTTAAGAAAATAAACCTTTTTACCCCTGAAGATGCCGCTTGGCGGGCCAGCTGTAAGGTACCTTCCAAGTTCACTTTGCGAAATTCTGCCAAGGGGTCAGCAGCACCTTCTTTCATCACATGAACTCTCGCGGCAGTATGGATCACCACATCAATATTGTTCAGTGTGGTACCCCAGTCAGTTTCCGCATCTATGCGAGGTACATAAAGCCCCCCTTCTATCTCCTGGCGATACACGGGCAGTACCTTAACCCTTTTAGATCGCAGGGCTGATAAAAGAGCACTTCCAATAAAGCCACTGGCACCGGTCAACAATACTCGCGCTTCCACAAGCCCCGCCCATATCAATTAATTTCATCAGGAAGTAGTTTACAGATGGGGAAGCATTGAGTCACTGGTGGAAGGGTTGACGATAAAGAGCTCTTAGCGGGTAGCCTGAAAATAAAAGTATCTTGGCTAAGCAATGATTAGACAACTCAAAAGTGTTCAGCAAGAGGGGATTTAATACTCTCTTATCTATTATTCGACCTTTAATTTTGATCTCTAAGGCTGCAAAACCGAAGCTGAGCTTTGCCAGCATTTTTCACTCTGGCTCTGACATTCTCTAGAGCCCGCCCATGGGGCTCAGTAGTTTCTGCGGTTCCCCATTTAATCTCCCATTTTTCTCGGGCTGCCAAGCAAGCCTTGGCTTGCCGATAATGCCAGCGAGCCTCAGCACAGGGGTTAAGATCTCTGGGAACCTTACGGTCACAGATACGATGGTATCTTTTGCGGGCCAAATTTGCTTTAAAGTCTTTATCTATTACCGCATCAAAGTGGCGAATAGGCGAAGCTATAATCCTTTGCGATGTCGCGCCCCCCCTAGCAATGGCCCTAGAAGGGATAGCCCAGCGTAACGTGGTTAACGCGGACTGATCTGAGAAAAATTCAATGGGTGAAACAACTAAAAGTTTCCCATCAGACAAACATATTACTGAAATCGGGCTAGTGCCAGCCAGAGGAAGCTTCTTTAGATAGTAACTAGTCGTTAACCTATGAGACGTTGACCATTTAGAGGCACTAAAACCATTTAAAGGGGCGGTATCAAACCCCATAGTGCCGGCTGAGAATGTGGAAATGGCAACTATCAATAGACCGCTTAAACCAATGAGTGACTCTCCAATCCGTTTATTACCATTTGTAGGCATAAGCAGATCCTAATAAATTTAGATGCCCGGACAGTCCGAAGCGAGAGACTTAAACTTTAACAAACTAAAAGGCTAGTCTAGTGTCGCGAAGCTTAAGCCCCAACTACGCTCTTTCGGAGAAATCAAACTTGCCTACGTCAAGACTTAAAGGTGTTTTTGTAGTTCTTTTTGATTTAGCACTGGGGTAATCCAAATTTCCGCACCCAGAGCTGAAAAAAACTTTTCGTTATAAGCCATCAGATGATCCTGCCGCTTCTCCTCAAGAATAAAAATAGCCGCGCGCTTACCATCCTCTAAAAAGAAATAGGAGGATTCAGGCTCAGCCGAAGCGATAAAATCATTGAAGGCTCTCGGCATGGACTTGTCTGCGATAGCATTATTGCCACTTTTAACTGGGATCAGGATTTTCATTAACAGGCGCATCGGGCTTCCTCTGTTGGGGAATTAAGGTTTAGGCTCCAACCATAGTCAATACCAGACCAATTAAGCGATATGAGGTGACTAATCCCGCTGAAGGACACTAGTGGTTAAGTAGAGTTCTTATGCTTCTACCATGTTTCTACTGCCGTCTTCCGCGCCTGAACCCCTCTCGTGCCAGTGAATCCACTTTAGATCCACCACCATCACGGTATAAAGCACCGGCACCAGTAGCAAAGTACCGCAGGTTGCCAATATCAAGCCTCCTATCTGGGCAAAACATAAAGGCTGCCAAAGAGGACCACCATGGAAAGCGAGAGGCACCAGGGCGCAGGTAGTAGCCGCTATTGTGATCAGGATTGGTCTTAGTCGTAGGATCCCCGCGTCCAACAATGCCTCTCTGAAAGGATCGCCTGCGGCATGACGCACTTCTATAAAATCAAACAAGACAATAATATGGCTGACAATTACCCCTACCAAGCTTACTATCCCCAGAAAAGCCATAAACCCGAATGGCTGGCCAGTAACATAAAGCGCGGCAAGGGCACCCACCATACCCAGTGGTACGGTGGCAAATACCACCAAGGGCTTCAATAAGTTACTAAACTGGAAAACCAGAGCCAAAAAAATGGCCCCCGAGGAAACACCAAGTATCATGAGTAGCTGTGCAAACCCATGTGTTGAGTTAGCCGCATCTCCAGAAGCTTGTATTTGATAACCACTGGGCAGCGTCTTTTGCAAGGCATCTAATTCATCTTTTACATCTCCCATAATATCGGAGGCAATAAATCCTGCATAAGGGTACGCAAAAACAGAAATCGTGCGAAATTTTTCCAAACGACGAATTCGCTCAGTTCTAAAGTCAATTCTTGTTGTAGCCACCTGCTCTAGGGGAACTCTTACTTCCGTATCTGATGAAAACACATAAAGGTTGTTAATATCCTGCAATTGCCCACGCTGATCCAGTCGGAGGCGAATAACGATTGGTATTTCTTTGTCCCCCTCCCGTAAGGTGGATACCTCACTACCATTAATTGCCGTTGATGAAGCCTGGGCAATATCCGCATTAGTGACTCTAGACATCGCTGCCCGGTCTTCAAGAACATTCATATAAACCGCAAGACTCCTCTCTCCCCAGTTCTGGCGAACCGTGCGAGCATATGCAGATTTCTGTACAATATTTTTCACTCTCTCGGCAACATCTCGCAAGATAATAATATCCTTACGCTCTTCCTCAGAACCGGTTGTCACACGCCCTGACACCCTTATTTCAAAGGGATAATCTACCGGGGTAGTTTGCAGTTGGCGCACATCCAGATCGGCTCCGGGGATATTCTTACTGAGTGCTTCCTGAATAAACGGCACCAACTTTGGAGTCAGATTTTTATCATTGATACGGATAATAATTTGACCATAATTAGCTTGCTGTGGCCGAGGGTTCACTGTATACCAAAAACGCGGCGCCCCTCCACCAACGGTAGTACTCAGTGCCTGTAGAATTGGTTCATCAGAATTCCCACCATTTTCTTTTTGATACTTTTCTATTGTTTGTCTAATCACCTGCTCCGCTTGTTTGGCAACATTATCTGTTGCATCAATGCTTGCATCATTCTGCAACCAGACATCCACATAGGACAAATATTGAATATCGTCTGGAAAAAAGGCATTTTTCAACTGCGTTTTCAATACCACTCCCGCAATCAGAAAAAGTAGAAATCCCAGTAGTACAAGTTTCCTGTGATCTATAGCCCAGCTAGCGGTTCGATAGTACACACCAGTAAGCCCATGTTTCCGCCGCTCCTCCAGTGTTGGCTCTGTACGCTTCGGTGGACGCAAGAGAAGATTTCCTATGAAAGGCAGAAAAGTCATAGATACTATCCGGGAGGCGATCAATGCGCAGGCCATAACAATTGGCAAACTGTGCAAAAAATCACCTTGATTTCCGGTTAGTAGTAAGAAAGGTAAATACGCAACCACATTGGTGAGCGTCGCAAAGAAAATGGCTTTCGCGAGTAGGGTTGGCCCAAGCCAGGCAGCAATAAACGATGGTTTACCCGCGGCCATCTGTCGCTTGATGGCATCCCCGGCAACAACAGGATCATCCACTAAAAGCCCAAGGGCAATAATCAATGCTGCAATAGAGACTTGCTGAATATCCACCCCCATAAACTGGATAAAGCCGAAGGTCATTGCCAAGGTAATCGGGATTGAGATCATCAGTAGGACGGCGGAACGCCAATCAGAAAACCCGATAAAAGCGACAATAACCACAAGGATAATGGCTTCAACCAGCGCCTCAATAAAAAGCCCCACACTTTCCTTTACTTGTCTGGGCTGATCAGACACTTTTTCAATAATTAAATCTGGCGGCAAGTCGGCTCTAACCTGTTCCAGTAACTTTGTGAGTACCTTGCCTAGCTCGCCGATTTGCTCACCATCACGCATCTGTACCGATAAGTTGACGCTGCGATGCCGTTGCCATGTTCCATCGTGTTTAGATTTGCTGACATAGTAATTCAATAGCTCTGGTGGCGACTCATACCCCATTGAAACATCCAGTACACCCCGTAGGTACACCGGAGTACCATCATCACTCAAAGCGATAGGTACATCCCCAATGTCTTCATAATTGCTAAAGTCCCCACTGGGAAATATTGCGACATCCATATCCTCAACAGTCAGATTGCCGCCAGGAATGGTTGTATTGCGGGCATTGAGTATTGGGCCAATCATATCCGGGCGCAGGCCGTAAGAAGCAAGCCGCTCCTGGGAATAAACCAAATCGACTTGCTGTTGCAGCACCCCGGAACGCAGTACCCGCTTTACCTGCGGGAGAGTGCGAATATTCGCAGCGATGAGATCAGAGAAATCATCCAGTTGCCTATAGCTGTATTTTGCCCCAGCCACTTCGGCAAGACGCTCACGAGTTTTAGCAATATCTCGTACAAGAAAAGGCTGCCAGGAGTCGGGAAAAAATTTCTGTGCACTAAGTCGCTCATTTAAAAAACGATATCCTGCGCGCATCAACTCTTCATCGCTTTTATCAGAGGTAAAATCTACGCCGATATAACCGGGGCCCGACAGAATTTTAAATGCAGTGCCATAACCCTGTTTCTCCATCCAGCGGGAAAAGACCTTGAAGGCAGCCAAGCTATTCACCCCGTGCACTGAAAGCGGCAGGGCCACCATAATACTAACCCTCTGTTCTACTCCCTGGTTTTTATACTTGGCGCGAACCTCCGATAATGCTTCTCGGATGTTTTCTGCCCGGAGGCTAATTTCAGTAGCTCCGGCCCTTGGGCTGGCTACGGCCAAAAGCACGGCAGCCGTATCCCCAAATTCATCATTGAATTGAGTAGCCTGTGTCCCTGAAGGCAGTTGACCCTGCGCGTCAATAAGTTTCAGGTTTATATCGTTAAATGCCTTGGTGACATCGGTGTGGGGGGCAAGCTGAGTTTGTACTACGGACACACCGTTAAGGGTCAGGGATTTTATTGCAAAGGAGCGCGCATCTGGCTGGTAGAGATATTCACTCTGGGCGATGGCATCTTCTATTCGTCGTGTTACCAGCTCCTCAACTTTGATGGCACTTTGCCCTGGCCATTTGGTTGTTGCTGTAGCTATACGGACGGGAATATCTGGATCCTTACTTTTGGGCATCGCGATATAAGAGATAAGCCCCCAAAACATAACCCCGACCAATAGCGCCCATGAAATGGAGGAGTTATCGACAAAAAAACGAGCGGTATTAAAGCGGTGCTCACTTTCAGCTTCCAGGATTTCTTCTCTGGTTTTTTCGTCTTTAACCACCATTGATATTCCCTTGAGGCACTAGGGCACTATCCTTACCGCCTGACCATCCTGTAACTGTGACGCACCATTTGACACAACCCGCTCCCCCTCCTTGAGGCCGTGTAAAACAACAATGTTGTTACCCACTACCGGCCCTGGAACCACTCTGCGCAGCTTTGCCTGTAAAACATTGTTGTCAATTTCCAATACAAAAACGGCAAAGCCTTCCGACTCATTTGATTGCGGGACCAAACATGAAAGGGGCACCACAACCCGATTTGGCTGAGGCCGCATTTTGTCCAGTAAAAGACTCATAATCATGCCCGGTTTTAATATTGCATTGGGGTTAGGCACGGTTACGGTAATGGCAAAAACTCTGGTGCGTTCCTCTGCTTTCGGGGAAACTTCTGTGACCTGGCCAGTAAAAGTCTTGCCTGGTTGGGACTCTGTCATCATAGAGATAACACTACCCAGTTTGGCAAAGCTCAACACCACATCAGGCACATTAAAAACCACTTTGACACGAGAGATATCGGCAACCACAAAACCAACGGCATCCCTTTGCACCAGAGTGCCGACCTCTATATTGCGTTGAAGAATAATTCCGGTAAGGGGTGAACGTAATACCGTGTCATTGAGATTCTCTTTAGCGTTATCCAAGCGCGCCTTAGAACCTACAACAGAGGCCTGTGAGATCTCATACTCCTCCCGGGCGGCGTCGTAATCCGGTGCCGTGATACTTGCGGTGGCAAAAAGAGCCGAAGCTCTTTTGTAGTCCAGATCTGCTTTCCTCCGGGCAGCCTCTGCTTTACTGACATTCGCTGCCGCCTCAACCACCTTGTCTCTGTATTGCTCGTCGTTGACGATAGCCAGGGGCTCTCCCTGAATCACTCGGTCCCCGCCCTGCAATATTCTTATTTTTCCAAGAACCCGGCGAGTTGGAATTTCATCGATATACCCCTCTGTTCGAAATGCTACATCTACCTGCGTATAGGGGTGGACCACAGCAGAGTATGGATAACCTTCAATTCCACTTTCTGTACGAGCCACTGTAGCTTGCACAGGCACCGGACTTTTCCCCGGCGGCTCACTTTGGCAGGCCGATAGTAAGAGCAGAAACATCAGTAAAAGGGGTAAACGCAACATCGTTACACCTCCCCAACCGCTCTTTCGTATTCGGCTAACGCCCTCCAGACAGAAAGTACCGCTTTGTTGTAATCGCTGTTGGCGCGATCGAGCTGGGTTTCCGTTTCCAGTACGTTGGTTAATAGCGTCGTTTGCTCACGATAGCGATTGATCATTACCCGTAACTTTTCCCGATATGCCGCTTGTAGTTCTCGCGCTACGGCTACCGATTCCTGCGCAGTCCGCAACTTGCGCAAGCTATCACGCACCTCTATTTCAATTTGGCTGCGAACCTCCCCCATTTTGACTTCAGCCCCAGCAATTTTACTCGCGCGGCTGGCCAGCTCATCCCGCTTGCGCCCCCAGTCAAAAATCTCCCAGCGTAAATCTAAAGCAACGATTGCCTCGGCATCGGGCACAAGGCTTACGTTAAAGAGCTTGAGATAGCTGAAGTGAAAGTCTATATCGGGAATATATTCAGATTTCTTAACATCGTAGCTGTATTCAGCCTTCTCAATGGCCAACAGTGATTCAATAAAATCAGGGCGTTGATCAAAGGCCAACACTAGGGATGCATCGGTGTCATACACGACTTGATGAGGTACAGGGAGGTGCTCGACGCTAAATGGCGTTTCTACATCGCGCCCTAATAGCGCATTGAGTCGCTCCTTGGCCGTAATCATCTCATCAATCCTGCGCTGGCGCTCCAGTTGGCGCTGGGCCAAGCGGGCACGTACATCCAGCAACTCGTATTCCAGAGCCACCTGTTGGTCGACATAATTGCGCACCAGGTCACTCAGGGAACTCAAGAACAAAATAGATTCATCAATTGCCTGGAGGTCACCGATAATCCTGCCCACCTCGAAATACTGCAGCTTTACCAAAAAAGCGACATCCTGCTGCGTCCAACGCACTTTTTGCACCGCCATCGCCGTGGTGACATAGCCCTCGCAGATTTCCAAGGCAATAGTGTAGAGACGGGTAAGAGGCTGGCGCGCACTGAAGGAGACAATCTCAGTAGTTCCCTGCTCGGTGGTGATCTCCACATTGTTTGGTGGGATTGGTCCTATTTCAGAATCGGGAACAAGGCTACCCTCAGGGAAGGTATAGCTCTGGGTGGTGAGGTTGTGATTGATGGCGGCATTCAGTTCCAATCGCGGGTAACGGCGTGTCTTTAGCGCCTCAACCATATCACCCGCCTCATCGACTTCTAGAGCCGCGCCCTGCACCCGCAGGTTGGTACGAATGGCCGTTTGTACTGCATCATTGAGCGGAAGCACAGGCTCAGGGGCAGAGCTCCAGGCAGCGCCGATAAAGATCCATATTGCGAACCCGCCCTTGAACAACGATCACCCCTTCCTGGCAGCAGCACACACCCGCACAATATGCAATTATTCCAGTAAGTATATGTGCTTCATGCTCACCGCTTAGTCAGCACGCCTATCCCCACGCCAACCAGTGTACTCCCCCTACATATTTCTTTTTTTTATATCTGCCTGAGCCATTTCCCCGCCAATAAATCCTTTATAGGTGCTAGCGCCCGATAAAATCCGGGTGCGTCAAAATGAAGTTTCACCTGCCCTTTTCCATTGGCTAGGCTAATAACTGGCGGCGATCAAAACCGCTTGTTGTTGGCTCCCGAGCAGTTCTATGGCGGTGAAATTCCTACCGGTAATTGTGATTCTGATTTGCCTGATCGCCGTGGCCGGTGCGCTCAGCCTGATGATGTATTTCAACCTAGATGAGCGACTGATCGAACTGTTCCAGTGGCTCAATGAGCAGGGCTGGCAAACCAGCCTGCTATTCGTGTTAATCGTTGCCCTGGCGATCGTATTGTTGTTGCCTGGTGTTATTTTCACCATGGGCGCAGGATTTGTATTTGGAGTAATCAAAGGCACTTTGTTGGTACTGGTGGGAACCGTCCTAGGCGCAACCCTGGCCTTTCTGATTGCCCGCTACTTGCTCGGAGAGAGGCCATCACGCTGGATTATGTCCCACATAAAGCCCGCCACGGTGGGCGAAGTGATTCGTCGTGAGGGCTGGCAGATGATCATGTTAACCCGCCTGGTACCACTGTTCCCTTTCAAGCTCTCCAACTATTTCTTTGGGCTAACACCGGTTCGATTGCGGGATTTCGTACTGGGCAATGCTCTGGGGGTAATCCCCCTCACTCTGAACAATGTATATGTAGGCTCCATCGCCGCAGATCTAACGTCCCTGGGTGAGGTGGAGGAGCGCACTACGGTGCAATGGGCGCTTTACATCATGGGCTTTGTACTTGCTGTACTAGCCTTGATCGGCCTCACACGCATGGCGCGACGCGCCCTGAAGAAGATCGTGAAAGAAGAGGATCTCTGATGCCCTGGATGAAATGGCTACCGTGGCGCTTCTTCGTACGCCGATTTGCCACCGCCCACGGTTTTCTTGATCCGCTGACATTGATGGCTCGCTTACAGCGCTTCGCCGAACCCTCAGAAGTCAGCGAGCCCATTGAGCTACTGCGTGCGGGTGCGGTATTTCACGCCCGTGCACTGATCAACAGCAAAGTAATCCAGCACAATCTGGACTGGGTCTGGCCCTATTGGATACAACGCCAGTTTGACCCACGAGATAATTCGTTTATCCCCCGGGCTTTTTCTATTACCCACTGTAACCTCAGCCACCGCAATTGGACCGCTGTGGGGTTGCCGGACTGTGAGGCTTTGCCGGTGGTCGATCCCCGTGGCCTGGTCACACCCTACTACGACGGGTGGTCTATTGATGCCTGGGTAATCGGCGACGGTGGCGAGGAATTAACTCCCGCCTCCCTCACCTATTGTGAGCAACACCAGGAACTGGATGATCACCTCTCTGTGGTTACGGAATCCGCTCGCCACGGACTCAAACTGCGCAACACTGTAGCCGTAGAAGCCATTGATGGAGCCCCCCACTGCAACATCAAACTTACCGCCAGTTGCCGGAACAGCGGCTGGCTACTGGTAGTCCTGCGCCCATGTAATCCAGAGGGGGTCAGTTTTGTACACAAGGTGCGCCTCAATGACCAAGGCCGGGGGTGGCTCATTGAAGACAAGCAAGCGGTTTTATTCAGTCAACCCATCGACAAGCACTTGGCCTCAGATTATCGCGGTGGGGATATTTACCTGCACTTGAAAGACGAAACTGGGCGTATGCAGGGTGAATGTGATGTGGGCATGGCCTCCGCTGCAGCCATGTTTCGATTAGAGCGTCACAAACCCCTGAAGCTGGAAGTTTCAATTCCCCTCGACAGCGAAACCCCTAAAGACACAGAGACGAAAAGCTGGGCGGAAAGCTTGGCAGGCCACTGCGCGCTCGAGATTCCAGATCGGGACTTCCAATTCCTTTACGACTCAGCCATTCGCACCCTAATTCTGCACTCCCCCAAAGATGTGTACCCAGGCCCTTACACCTACAAGCGATTCTGGTTCCGGGATGCCGCCTTTATGATCCAGTCACTGCTTTACGCAGGCTTGATTGATCGCGCAGAACGGGCTTTGGATCAGTTTCCCCATCGACAAAAACGCGATGGTTTTTTTCACTCCCAGGATGGTGAGTGGGATTCCAACGGCGAAGCTCTTTGGATATTCAACTTATTTTGCCAACTGGCAAATAAGCCGCTTAAGCAATTCTGGTGCGAGCCCATCCTCAAGGGAGCCAGATGGATTATCAACAAGCGCCTGCCCCAGGATGGCAGCCTCTGTGCGGGCCTGTTACCAGCGGGCTTCAGTGCAGAGCACCTGGGTCCCAACGACTGTTACTACTGGGATGACTTTTGGGGAGTAGCCGGATTACACGCCGCTGCCGCCATCTGCACCAGAGAAGGCATCGACGACAATGCACACCGATTCAGCACTGCCGCCAATGATTTTCAGCGCACCATTGACGAAAGCCTCAGCAGTGCTCAAGAACGGCTAGGAAGATCCGCCATGCCGGCCTCTCCCAACCGGCGCCTGGATGCCGGAGCTATCGGGTCCGTGGTGGCAGGCTATCCACTACAGCTCTACCCCCCGGATGATCCCCGCTTGATCGACCTGGCTGACTTTTTGATCGACAAATGCTTTGTCAGCGGCGGTTTCTTTCAAGATATGATCCACTCGGGTATCAATGCCTACCTCACACTACATATTGCCCAGGTCTTACTGCGCGCCGGGGATCGGCGATGCCTGGAGTTGATGCGCAGTGTCGCCAAACTGGCCTCCCCCACCGGCCAGTGGCCTGAAGCCATCCACCCCCATTCCCTGGGCGGTTGCATGGGCGACGGGCAGCATGCCTGGGCCGCTGCAGAGTGGGTCGCCATGCAGCGCAATTGCTTTGTGCGAGAGGAACAGGACGCCTTGATACTGGTCTCAGGATTACCGCCGGAATGGCTCAAGGATACGTCTGCCAAGGTCCCCATTCGCTTCGGCCCAGCGCCGACGCGCTTTGGAGTGATTTCCCTGGAGATCACTCCCGGAGTCCGCCCAAAGGTCTCCTGGACCGCAGACTGGTACGGAAAGCCACCGGCCATTGCTGTTAACCCCATTGGCTTTCCACCCACACTGGTTGGCGAGGGGCTGCAATCTGTGGAGTTAAAATCCCAGTGAATATCGTCATGCTGACCAACACCTACTTACCCCATGTCGGTGGCGTGGCGCACTCGGTCGCTGCTTTCAGCGAGGAATATCGCAAGCGAGGGCACAGGGTTTTGATCGTGGCCCCGGAATTTCCAGAGAAAATCGCCGGGGAAAAGCACGTTGTACGCATCCACGCCATCCAAAATTTCAATGGCAGCGACTTCTCAGTAGCACTGCCTTTTTCACCGGATTTGAGTGATCGGCTAGATCAATTCAAGCCAGATATCGTTCACGCCCACCACCCTTTTCTTCTGGGTATGACTGCCCTTCGAGTAGCCCGGCAGCGGGAGCTACCGCTGGTTTTCACCCACCACACACTCTATGAGCACTATACCCACTATGTACCCGCTGACTCTCAAGTGCTGAAACGCTTCGTGATTGAACTGGCCACACGCTATGCCAACCTGTCCAGCCTGGTACTGGCACCCAGCCACAGCATTGTTAAATTATTGCGTGAGCGCGGCGTTCAAACCCCCATCGCCGAGGTGCCCACGGGCGTTCAACTGGAGGATTACAACAACGGCGACGGCAGCAAGGTGCGTCGGCGCCTGGGTATTCCCAAATCCGCATTTGTGGTGGGCCACCTGGGCCGCTTTGGTCAGGAAAAAAATCTGCGTTTCCTCTGCAATGCAGTGACGAGATTTATGCGGGATGAAGGCAACACTCACTTCCTGTTTGCCGGCAGCGGACCACTTGAGGATGAGCTGCAGGCAATTTTTGCCAGCCGGGGGCTTTCCCAGCGTCTGCATATGCCCGGTGCAGTGCTCGGCGAGGCGCGCCGGGACATGTACAACGCCATGGACGCTTTTGTTTTCGCCTCTACCAGTGAAACTCAGGGGCTAGTGCTCTCTGAGGCCATGGCTGGAGGGGTACCGGTTATTGCCCTGGATGCCAACGGCTCCCGGGAAATGGTACGCAATGGTAAAAATGGGCGACTGGTGACGGAAATAAACCTGGAAAGCTTTATTGAGGCAATCCGCTGGCTTTACCAGCTACCCCCGGAACAACGCCAGGCTCTCAACCGAGAAGCCCTAAACACCGCACGGGATTTCTCTATGCACAGCTGTGCACAGAGAGCGCTGGATCTCTATCAACCTCTGCTCAAATACGGATGGGCCCTGGATGACTCCCTCTTCGCCCAGTGGATGCGCATGCGCAATCTTATTGGTGCCCAGTGGGAGATTATCGAAGGGTTGACCGGAGCCGCCGGTGCGGCATTTGGCCAGGCACCGGAGCCATAGCCGCCCATTATGTTAAGCAGAGTCGGACTTTCCATTAGGCGCTGGCGCCGCCGCTTCAGCCGCAGCGAGTGGATCGCCAAACTGTTAGGACTCTCCACCAGCGGCCGTCAACCCCACGCACCGGGTTTGATCCTGATCCAGATTGATGGTTTGGCACATCCGGAACTCTTAAAGGCTCTTTCCGGGGGCCGGATGCCTTTCTTAAAGGGCCTGATCCGCAAAGAACACTACCGCCTGGAACACATGTTTTCCGGGATTCCCTCCACCACCCCCGCCGTACAGGCAGAGCTGTTCTACGGTGTGCGCCAGGCAGTACCGGCCTTTGGCTTTCTTATCCATGAAACCCAAAAACTCGGCCGTATGTACGACCCGGAAGTGGCCGCGCTGGTGGAAAGCAGGGATATGTTCAAACAGCGTGACCCCCTTCTGCGCGATGGCAGTTGCTACCTGAGCCTGTTTCGCGCCGGTACCAAAACCGGCGAGGCACACTTTTGCCCAGCCGATCAGGGCTGGGGTCCAGCCCTGCGCAGTGCCAGCCCCTGGACCATTGCCGTTCTCATCCTGACCAACTTATGGAGTCTGATACGCACAGCTGCACTGATTGTGGTGGAGTTGCTGCTATCCCTTGTAGACTGCATACGCGGCGTGATGCAGGGGCAAAACTTGCTCAAGGAGTTGATGTTTGTCCCCACCCGGGTCGGTATCACCATTCTCTCAAGAGAATTTTGCACCATGGGGGTCAAGGTGGACATCAGCCGCGGCCTACCCATTATTTATGTCAATTTGCTCGGTTATGACGAGCAGTCCCACCGACGCGGCCCGCGCTCGGCGTTCGCCCACTGGGTATTGAAGGGTATCGACGATGCCATAGCCCGCATTTGGCGTGCCGCCCATGCCTCCGATCGGCGCCACTACGATGTGTGGATTTTTTCCGATCATGGCCAGGAACAAACCAAGCCCTACGAGGAGGTCTTTGGCCGCAGTCTTGGCGATGCTCTGTCAGAGACATTATCCGATCTCGCAAAACCGCCAGAAATTGAGCCAGGCCAAAGCAGGCACGGCGTGCAGCTGGAGCGGGCGCGCTTGTTTGGCAGCGAATGGATGGATAAAAAAGACATAGAAAAACAGGAGGAGTCTGTTGATTGCAGCACCAGTAAAACCCCTCTGGCACTCACCGCCCTTGGCCCTCTGGCCATGCTCTACAACCTGGAATTGGGCAATATCAGCCGCGAACAGGTCGCTCGCAAGATAGTTGAACAGGCCCATGTGCCTCTGGTGCTCTATCGGGTGGACCCCACTTCGGCAAAGTCTCCGGTACACGGATGGTGGAAATACGGCCCGGTGAGGTTGCCCGAAGACGGCCGCAAGTTGATGGGGGACGAGCACCCCTACCCCGAGCAATCCATTGCCGACATGATCAGCTTGTGCAGTCACCCCGACTCCGGCGACTTTATGATGTACGGCTGGTGCTCCAGCGAGGAACAGCCTCTGACTTTCGCCATGGAAAACGGCAGCCACGGTGCCGCCGGTCCCAGGGAAACCCACGCCTTTGCCCTAATGCCTAAAGATATACAGCCGCCAGATCCGCGGCTGGGCTACTGGCGCCCCCAGGATCTACGCACTGCTGCGAGGGCCTACCTGCGCGGCGCCCACCCGATAAAATTGGATGAGCACCAGCTGCCACAAAAAACTCTGCGAGTCATGACTTACAATGTGCATAGCTGTAAAGGAACCGACGGTACTCTGTCACCGCAGCGTATTGCCAGGGTAATCGCCCGCTACCGCCCCGATATTGTCGCCTTGCAGGAACTGGATGTGAAACGCAAACGCACCGGGGGGCTTGATCAGGCTGAGCGCCTGGCACGGTTACTCTCAATGGATGTGCATTTTCAGCCAGCCATTAACCTCAATGAGGAGCGCTACGGCGACGCCATTCTCACTCACCTACCGGCAAAGCTGATCAAAAAAGGAATTTTACCGGGGCCACCCAAGGGTAAGGGGCGCTTGTTCAATCCCGCTGCAGATGAGCCTCGCGGCGCCATTTGGGTAGAAGTTGAGCATAATGGCAGCAAAATTCAGGTGATCAATACGCATCTCGGACTCTCGCGCGCAGAGCGGTTACTGCAGGTGGATGCTCTGCTGGGACCAGAATGGCTGAGCAACCCTCGCTGTAAAGGCGAGCGAATTTTACTCGGTGACTTCAATGCTCTGCCCACTTCCGCCGAGTGTAAACGCCTCTGCGGCTACCTGCGCGATGCCCAGGAGCAAGCACCCAGGCATAGCCCTAAAGGCACTTTTCTCAAGGTGCGAATCGACCATATTTTCTTGAGCGCCGGCATTGTGATAAAAAAAGTGCGAGTGCCACGTACCGTGCTGACCCGACAAGCTTCGGATCACCTGCCTTTGATTGTCGATATCGAGGTGCCTTTTAGGCCCGAAACAAGCAAAACCCCTTGAAAAATCTCCAGCGGTCCCTATTAATAGCAGGAGAAGATTCGACTAAAACCCTGAAAAAACTGCGGTTTTTCGAATTCAACTCAATTTATAGCCAGCGCCTAAAAGGGATTTCCCGACTTGATGGTCCCCACCGCGAGCTATATGATTCCGGTATCGATTAAATAGCAGGAGTCGCTAAATGCAACCGCAAGCTTATACAAATACCCGTGCACTGGACCGCTCGGAATCGGCGAAGGTGTTGCGCAATACCTATGCCCTCTTGGCCATGACTGTACTTTTTAGTGCTGTCACAGCCGGTATCTCTATGGCCGTCGGCATGGGCCGCGGCATGAGCCTGATCTGCTCCCTGGGAGCCCTGGCCCTGATTTGGTTCGTTCTGCCACGCACTGCCAATTCCAGCGCCGGCGTCGGTGTTGTTTTCGCATTCACCGGCCTATTGGGCGCATCTATCGGCCCATTGCTTAACCATTACCTGGGCCTCGCTGGCGGTGGCCAGATCGTAATGCAAGCTTTAGGTACCACAGCCCTGATTTTCTTTGCCCTCTCTGCTTACGTACTGACTACCCGCAAAGACTTCAGCTTTATGGGTGGTTTCCTGGCTGTTGGCCTGATCGCTGTACTGGTCTGCTTCCTGGCAGTCATCATCGCAGGCTTCTTCGGCATTCACATGCCTCTGGTCAGCGTTGCCCTGAGTGGTGTTGTTGCCCTGCTGATGTCAGGTTTCATCCTGTATGACACCAGCCGTATCATCAACGGCGGTGAGACCAACTACCTGATGGCAACGGCTTCCCTGTACCTGAATATCTTCAACCTGTTCACCAGCCTGCTGCACATTCTTGGGTTCGCTTCCTCTGACGACTAAGCATAAGTGCTGCTGAGCTAGACCCAATGCCCCGCTCTGCGGGGCATTTTACTATTTGGCCCCCTATGAAGTTTTCCCTGGCAATTTACTCCGCTCCACACGCCTCGCAATCGGCAGCCAGCGCATTGCGCTTTGCCAAAGCGCTACTGGCCGAGGGTCATAAAATCTACCGGATTTTTTTCTACTGTGATGGCATACAAAACGGCAACAATATTGCCGCACCCCCCCAGGACGAAGCCGACCTGATCAGTGAGTGGCAATCACTGCAACAGAAACACAACCTGGATTTGGTCGTCTGTATCGCCGCCGCTCAAAGACGCGGTGTCTTAAGCCAGCGGGAAGCAAACCGCCTGGAAAAGCCCGCAGCCAATCTTGCAGAAGGCTTCGAACTGGCCGGCCTCGGCCAGCTCACCGATGCCGTTGCCAACTCTGAGCGCCTGATCACTTTTGGAGGTTAACAATGGGTAACCAGACCCTGACCCTATGCAGGGCTGCACCCTATGGTAGCGCCCTGGCCCGAGAGGGGATTGAAGCTGTGCTTGCCTCAGCGGCTATGGAACAGGACGTTGATTTGTTATTCCTTGGCGATGGCGTATTCCAACTACTGGGCAACCAAGCTCCAGAGGCCATAGAACAAAAAAACCTGTACCGGAACCTTATGGCACTCCCCATGTTTGGGGTCGAACAGCTCTATGTGTGCCAGCACAGCCTGGAGCAAAGAGGTATCCACCCTGACCAAATACAGATTCCCGGAGCGGAAATCTCCCTGATTACTAAGCCAGGGAAGCTAATCGCTGCTTACCAGTGCGTGTTGAGTTTTTAAGATGACCTTACATATTGTCAGTAAATCGCCTTTTAGCAGCCAGGCCCTACACGATTGCCTGCAGAGTCTCACCGAAGGCGATGCCCTACTCTTGCTTGAAGACGGGGTCTACGCCCTGAAGCACCAAGCCTTGCACGACCTACAAGAAGCAAAGGTCTACTGCCTGATTGCCGATAGCGAAGCCCGCGGCATACAGGCCAGCTCGACACTCGCCTCAGTAGAGATGATCAACGATGCTCGCTGGGTGCAACTATGTACCGAGCATAACCCCATCGTCAGTTGGTTCCGGTGATCAATACAATGAGCAACCTAACTGTAAATGGCCGGGAAATCCCTCTGGATAAAGAGGGTTACCTGCGAGACCTCAATGATTGGAACCGCGATGTGGCCGAAGAGCTAGCTCACGCCGAGAAAATCGAGCTGACCAACGCCCACTGGGAGGTCATTGAGCTGCTGCAGGAATTTTATCGCCAATTTGAACTATCTCCCGCTATGCGCCCGCTAGTAAAGTTTATCGGCCAGCACCTGGGCTCGGAAAAAGGCCGCAGCATCTACCTCATGCAGCTGTTCCCACCAAGTCCTGCCAAGATTGCCAGCAAAATTGCCGGTCTCCCCAAGCCCACCAACTGCCTCTAGGCCGAACATTTAGATATGGAGAATGACTCTGCGCTCACCGTGGTGGTATCGGTGCTCCCACAAATAGATACCCTGCCATGTACCCAACATTAGCCGCCCATTTTGCACGGGGATCGAGAGGCTGGTGGCAGTCAGGGCCGCTTTGATATGGGCCGGCATATCATCTGGCCCCTCAAGAGTATGGGTATAGAGGCGGTCATCCTCTGGCACCAGCCGATTGAGCCACTGCTCAAGATCCCTGCGCGCGCTAGGGTCGGCATTCTCCTGGATCAGCAGGCTCGCCGAAGTATGTTGTATAAATAGCGTACAAAGCCCCTCCCCCACATTGAGCCTCGACACCCAATCGGCCACTTGGCTGGTAAACTCCTGAAGCCCCTGCCCAGACACTCTTATTGCAATCTCACCTATTGCCATACGGATTCCTATATAATTCGCGCCCGCTCTACCATTGAGACTACCGTATTTTAATATGGCACTGCACCGCGTTAACACCGACGACTATCAAGACCAGCTCCATGCAAAGGCCAAGCGCCTGGCCGAGGCCTATCGTGAATTTACTAATCTGGAGCCTGAGCTATTTCCATCTCCGCCCATTCATTACCGGCTTCGCGCCGAGTTCAAGGTTTGGCATGAAGGCGGCGTAGCTCATTACGCCATGTATCGCCAGGGTGAGTATAAAAAGCCTTTTATCATCGATACATTTACCGTGGGCTCGGAGCTAATGAATCAGCTAATGCCCAAGGTCTTGGAGGCCGTTAACAGCAGCGAAATACTGCGCAAGCGCCTGTTCTCCGCCGAATTCCTTACCACTTTGAGTGGTGATGCGCTCATCACACTCATCTATCACAAAAAGCTGGAAGAGAGCTGGGAACAGGAAGCAAGGGCCTTTCAAGAAAAACTGGGCTTCCCTATCCTTGGACGCTCGCGCAAGCAGAAAATGGTGTTAGAGCGAGATTTCGTCACCGAGAAATTGGATATCGATGGCAAGAGCTATCAGTACAAACAAGTAGAAGGCAGCTTTACCCAACCCAATGGGCACATTTGCCGTTCCATGATCCAGTGGGCCAAAAATGCCTGCGGCCAGAACTCCAGCGACCTGCTTGAGCTCTATTGCGGCAATGGCAACTTTACCATTCCACTCAGTGAAAATTTTGAGAAAGTACTGGCCACTGAAATCTCCAAGGTTTCGGTCAACTCTGCCCAGGAGAATATTCAGGTAAACAGCATCAATAATCTGGATATCGTGCGCTTATCCAGCGAGGAGTTTACCCAGGCTATCGACAAGGTTCGCCCATTTCGTCGCCTCGCTCATATAGACCTGGATAGTTACAGTTTTGACACTGTGCTGGTAGATCCCCCCCGCGCCGGCCTGGATGAAGATACCTGTGCAATGGTTGCGCGCTTCCCTCGCATTCTGTATATCTCCTGTAATCCGGAGACCCAGCTGGAAAACCTCAAATTCTTGAGCAGGACCCACCGCATCGAGCGCTTTGCCTTATTTGATCAATTCCCCTACACAGACCACACCGAAACCGGCTTGTTACTGGTGCGCAAATAACGACCAATGAAGGTATTACTCGGGGGCAACTTCTTACTGCCCCCGAAACAGCCTTACATCGCTCTAATCATCACTGTAAATCAATTGAAGACCTGACAGTCCCAAATCAAGAGGAAACCTTGAAAGGGAACTTTTGAGGAGAGGGGCATTACTTCCTACTAGTTATTGCAGCAAAGCGAAACCAACACCCGAAGGAACAATTGTAGTACTTACATTTGAACAAAATGAGCACTTCTCGAAGAGATCCTCTCAATTCGGATCAAAACTGATATAAATAAGGAGCAGCACAAAAATTAATACTCCTTATTACTTTCGTTCTGTGCCTAGCTATCTATCAAGCAATTCTCGACCAAAATGTCATATCAACAGATTCCGAGTCAAGGATCTGCAAATACTTTCTTGTAACTTCATTATCCAGCCACAACTGACATATCTGTTCAGCCCTTTCCTGGGTTGAGGCTAAAGCGACATCAGCGTAGATACCATTTTTACCTCGCAGAAGGAAATGAGATAGCAAACCTTCTTGCTTGGATAAAAACGCATCATCAACCTCTTTTGAGAGTGCTATCAAGTCTTTCTCCGAAACACCTTCCCGGAGACGAAATGTAGCAAATTCAAAACCTATAAAATCAGCCGTTCGATTGTGATATAACATTATTCACTCCTTCTGTGGAGGTCACATTATCGGGTTAGACTCCTGACAGCATTGTGTCAGTAGTGTTTTGCAAAGATGAACTTTTCTGCACTTCAATATAATCTGACAAGCTAACATTAGTGGGAAGTTCACGCTGGGACACTTCCAGGTCAAGGCTTTCAATACGATCAATTCTAAAGTCTCGATAATCTTGCTTTAAACCACACCATCCACCAAGGGTCCACTTGCCACCCCAATAGAAGAGACCCAAGGGATAAACGATTCTCTTTGACCTACTGCCTGCCAGGGAAGTATATGAAAGATAAATCCACTGCTTTGAACTAATCGCTTTATGAAGCTGGTCCCACAAACTGAAGTCCACTGATCTTAAATGCTTACCTGGTACCCTAACTATTTTATGGAGGTCATACTTCCCAAGATCAGGTAAACCAGCTTCAATTTTACTTAACAGTGAAAGTGAAGATTGCTTTAACTCAGCCCCAGTCCATGAAGACAGTAAATTTAAACCAATAATAAGCGCTTCAAATTCTTCTTGTGTTAATTGCAATGGGGGAAGCTCAAACCCATTTGAAAGGCGATACCCTACACCTGCTTCACCATAAACAGGAATCCCCGATACAGAGAGATCATCCATATACCTATAGATTGTCCGTTCAGAAACAGATAATTTTTCGGCAAGTTCTTTTGCAGTTATAGGCTGGTGAGCTCTTAAAATGTTCGCAAGCTGAAAAAGCCTATCTGATTTCCTCATTTTGGTTACTTCTCTCTATCCATAACTAAGGAAAAATTAATCAACATAACAAACACTTTAACAGCTCAGAAAAATCTAGTCACCTCACCCAAGTTCCGGTACGCCGCTATGACAAAGCGGAAAGATTGCGCATAAGGAGCAAGAAGCAGAGTGTAATCATACCATTGAATCAGCAAATACACTCTCCGCCACGATAAATCCTTATTATTCGCCTGCTACTTTTGAAAGATAAAATTGATAGGCACGGTTCGCAATTTCACGGCCTATCTTTTGGCCCGCTGGTACTGAAGGTTCAAAATGCACACCAGCCCAAATACGGCTGTTTCCGCAGTCTTCCTCAAACGATGTCCAAGTCGGGAAATGCAAATACATATCAGCTTGCGGTGTTATGCCAGGTTCAATCTGTGAGCTTCCCGCAGGAGCAGGTACGCTATACCCTAACGTATCTCCTTGAGGTAAAAATAGGCGGCTTGTTTCTGCGTGAGCTGCACAAAAACTGGCAGATGCAGAGGGATATTCCGGATGATCTGCTACAGGTAAATAGCTTGTCCATTGGCTAGCTGGCAAGTCGTTCACTGTTCCTTTGCCTACGCCACCCCAAGCAGTAACTAGCTCGTCCTTATAAATATAACGAACGGCAGAAAAAGGCCGAACTGAATTATGGCGACGCTTTTCTTTCCAAATTGCAATAGCGGTATCAAAAGCGGCCATATTGGTGAGGAAGTCATAATGAATGAAGTCCATCAACGAAAGACCTTGAGATTCAGATGCAAATACAGCAGCAAAGCCCAAGCTGAATATCTTCATATCAAACAGCTCGGCTTTCATCTTCTGTTCATCCGTCAAGCTCGCTGACGTATTCAGTACATCATTAACTTGCGCAACATAACTTGGATAGTTCCAAATTTTTGACTTTAGAGGTATTGGAGAAGTGAATTCGTCCGGAGACTCATAGCTATAGGGTGTTGTCAGTGCAATTTGAGGGGTTACGAATTGCTGAACCCGGAATACGCCAGGGCGCTCCATTAAAACAGCTGGTTGCCACTTAGAAGGGAAGCGTAATTTGTATGCCGTATTAGCTGGCTTGAAATCGGTATAGTCGGCATAGGGTAAACGATGATATAGCTGATCTCCCTCATTACCCAACTGATTCATACCGTCATTGGCGCGCCCTTCCAATACCTTTCGGCCGGCATAGTTACCAATACCAATCGGCGTAGTAGTATCTTCAGAAAGGTTGTAGGGATCCAAACCTAATTCAACCAGCATGTTATCCCATTCCGGTACCAAATGTGGAAACAACCCACTTAGCACTTTATGAGATGCGTAAGAAAGTGCAATATTTAATTCACTGTTATCCGATGGCTGAGGCATCCTTGCAATGTCAGAATAAACACCTTTTGCAGTAGGGTGATAAGGTGCAGTTGCATCAAACCAGGAGTTGGTTATTAATGTCGTAAAACGTAGCACTAAAGTTGCATCATTAGCAGCGGGCGAAACCTCAAAAATTGCGCAGGCCGCAGCAGGAATTATATTCTGTGCTGCAGCATTGCAACTCTCTAAGTCTACAGAGCTACACTTTGGTGGCAATGTAACATCGGCCAATTGTGGGCAAGTGAAGGCTTGAGCCTGCCAGCTAGCTGAAACAACTAGAAAACCCAAAACTCCTTTTAGAGCCTGCTTATAAAATTTATTGCTTCGCATTAAACTTCCCTTTTCATTTGATTAACATTAATAACAGAACTTTCGTCCCATAAGACATTTCCGCCGTCAGCAAAAGCCACGTAGACTATTTCAAAATTTTGACACTACTACCCCCCATTACCATTTATAGTGATCATAACGCCCGCATTACTGCAATATTGTGATACAACGCAAGCATCCTAAATATGTAGTGTCAAGCCAAGAGGAGACCAATTACCATTAGAGTTCTTCTCTTATTAAGTACTTAGATACTGCTGGCAGTTAAGCAAACGATACATATAAAGTTCTTATTAGATCGCACCTACTATTTACCAAACAGCCTAACCGATGAAAGGGACACAGCCAAATACCCCAAAATACAAGAACTTACACCCTAAAAAAGACACAAGAATGGAGTAAGAAAAGTGTTCCAAACAGTGAATTTAAAACCTACCCTAGCGCCATCTTCATATAAATAAATAACTCGAAGGAAAGTATATTCTTCAACTTAACTTTGTTGTTTTAGTCGACATGAATTTCAATTAAAGATGAGACGATCAGATTGCCTAGCGTGTCAGAATAAACCTAGGGAGGTGATAGAAAAACATAGATAAATTTTGAGAATTTCACCACAAGCAAGGATGCGACATCGATTAATTAGCGCCTTCAGGCACTTAGAGTGAAAAGCTACTACCCACTTAACTGGAGGAGGTTTCAGGCGCGAAGTTAATTGGCTTGTTATACCCGCTCACTAAACGCCAGCCTGATGCCGAGTGCTGCAAAGCTAGTTGCAAAGAGCTTCTGAATTGCAATGCTTGCTTTCTCTGATTTAATAATGAATGCGCTAAAACTACCTGATAGAAAACCATACACAATAAAAACGCCAAACGTCATTATCATGAACACAACGCCAAGTGTAAGCATGCTATCCAATGCACCTTCTGTTGTAGCTGGAATAAACTGAGGAAGAAACGCTAGAAAGAAAATAGATAATTTTGGGTTTAGTATATTTAGCAAAAAGCCTTTTACTATGATGCCTGAGTATTTGCTGTCTGACTGCTGGTTAGAAACTGATAAAGGAGATGAGGAACGCCACATTTGATATGCCAAATAAAGCAAGTAGACAGCTCCAATGTATTTAACGATTTGAAACGCTATTACACTAGTTTGAAAAATTGCAGCCAAACCAAAAGCGCTTGCTAAGAGTGCTGGAATGATGCCTAAAGTGCATCCTAGGGCAGCAAATAAACTTGCTTTTCTACCAATAAACAATCCGGTAGCCACAGTATACAACACTCCGGTCCCGGGAATTAAAACTACAACTAACGAAGTAAGTAAAAACTCTAAAGATATCATCCGGTGTATCCTTCTCCTGCAAGGGTATAACGTTCAGCTTACATATTTTGCGGGCAATCGTGCTGCTGCTTGTATGGTCGTTCTTGTCCGATTCTGATGTTGAAAATCCTTTTCGCTAACGGGTAAATTGAGACCCACCTTCAGCGGCCACCGAAGGCCTTGTTTATCACAGTTCGCTGCCCGGCCGGTTCGTAAAAGACCGATAACAAGTATGAACGTGATAAGTACTCACTAGGCATAACTCGAATAGTCATGTGGGCCTCGAGCCCGAATAGCAAGGCGGAGATAGCTTATCTTATGGAACCTCAAGAGATCAATGTCGGTATCGATACTAGCAGCAAACAGCTCGATATTTTTGTGAGACCAACTGGCCAATTCTTTAGTGTTACCAATGATAAAGATGGTATTAAGGACGCCATTAAACGACTACAACCCCTTAAACCCAAAAGAGTACTTATCGAATACACCGGAAGACTTGAACTGGAGTTCGTCTGTGCTGCTCACAAAGCGGGATTGCCGATAGTTGTTTGCAATCCTTCGCAGGTAAGAAACTTTGCAAAGTCAGCGGGACGACTCGCCAAAACTGACAAGCTGGATGCTGTCGACATTGCTCACTTTGGGGAGGCAATGAAGCCGAGGCTATCGTCGATAAAACCTCAAAAATTAAGGAATATCAGTGACTTGCTGATTGTAAGAAGTCAGTGCTTGGAGATGAGTACAATGCAAAAGAACCGTCTCAAGCGAATGCCTAAATCTGTACACAAACCTATTCAATCCATATTGAAAGCCATCAAAAAAGAGTTAGAAGTAATCGACAAGCAGCTGGATAAACTCGTCAGCAGTATTGCCGAATGGCGACAAAAACGCGACCTATTGTTAAGCGCTAAGGGAGTCGGGAATGTGTTGGCCTACACCCTGATGAGCGAACTACCTGAATTGGGAAAACTGAACCGAAAAGAGATTGCTGCACTCGTTGGTATCGCCCCTATGAACCGCGATAGTGGGAACTTTCAAGGTAAACGCTATATTCATGGTGGGCGGCATCGTGTGCGCACGGTCCTATTTGTTTCCATAATGTCGGCTATCCAGTGCCATCCTAAATTAAAGCCAATGTATAAACGCTTAGTCGACGCTGGCAAACCTAAAAAAGTGGCCCTTATCGCATGTATGAGAAAGCAACTTACCATCCTGAATACCATGGTGAAAAATAACACCTACTGGGATGAAAATATGGCTTAAAAGCTTGACAAGCAACCATAGTCACTTGTTAGCTGGCACTTTATGCAGTTGCCAGTTTTACTGCTTGTGCGGCATGAATTTGTGTTGTGTCGTACAGTGGCACTTGAGTATGTTGTTGCTGAACAAGTAGAGCAATTTCCGTACAACCGAGAATCACTGCTTCAGCACCTTGTGAATGAAGATTCTTGATTGTTTCAAGATACTTTTCTCTAGAATTACTGTTAATCTGGCCAAGACACAATTCATTGTAAATTACATCATGAATGGTATTTTGCTCATCTTCATTTGGAACAATAACTTCAATTCCATATTTTTCTGAAACACGGTTTTTATAGAAACCCTGTTCCATTGTGAATTTTGTACCAAGCAAACCAACACGTTTAATACCATCGGCAATGAGCTTTTCTGCTGTTGCATCTGCTATATGGACAAGTGGGATTGAAATAGAAGATTGAACTTCATCTGCGACTTTGTGCATCGTATTTGTGCAGATTAGAAGAAAATCAGCACCTCCTGCCTCAACAGACTGAGCAGCCTGTGAGAGAATCTTTGCTGTTTCATCCCAGCACCCTTTATGCTGTAACTTTTCTATCTCATTGAAGTCCACGCTATAAAGACAAATCTTTGCTGAATGTAACCCGCCAAGGATGTCTTTTACGCCTTCATTAATTTTCTTGTAGTAGCTTGCTGTCGATTCCCAACTCATACCACCAAGTAGACCGATAGTTTTCATATACCTCTCGTTTAACTCATTGTTTAATTGTGCCAGCTAATCGGGATAGGGAGGCACCTCACGATGCCCCTCCTCCCACACCAGCAGGCATACGGATCACGTACCATGGCGGTTCAATTCTTTTCCGCTTTCTATCTGCCACTTCCGGCAGCCCCAAGTTCCTAAAGTATCTATTTGGTAATGCTCTGTAAAGGGCTGGACTTTTACTTAGCCTCCATCATGGTCCATGCGCTGATTTGGCCGTATTCCACGCTAAAAAGCGATCAACTCCTAGCCCCCTTAATCTGCGATACCCACTACGCCCCCATTGCTTCCATAGATAACATCGCAACTTCCGCCTTATCCACTTGTCTAGATCTCTCAGAGGGCTCAGTACTTCACTGATGTCGAAGTACGCTTTCCAACCAAGCAGGGACTTCTTTAACTCTTCTATGATCTGAGTAAACTTGCGGCCTCGTGTTCGGCGGGTGACCATTCTGATCTTTGCCTTCAATTTATTAATCGATGATTCTGATACCTTTATCCGGGCATCTTTCCTCAGCAATCTAAATCCTAGAAAGCTCCGCTTCCAGAAGTGATCCTCTGCACTCTTCTCAGTATTTACTGTGAGCTTCAGCTTACATTTGATGAAGTGCGTAAGGCTTGATTTTATCCGCTCTGCAGACCGACGACTTCCCACCAGTATCTGAAAATCATCGGCATATCGCACAAAACTGAGTTGGCGCTTGTGCAGCTCCCAGTCCAGTTCATTAAGCAAAATATTGGCTAGGAGCGGAGATAACGGCCCACCTTACGGTACGCCTTTAGTTGTAGCTATTAACTTGCCATCAACTACCGTCGGCGCTTTTAGGTATTGGTTTATCAAACCCAGTACATCGGTCGGTATCCCACTTTTCTTCAGTGTTGACATAAGTTTGTCATGATTCACTTCGTCAAAGAAGGATTTCAAGTCCATATCAATCGTCCAGCGCTTTCCTTGTCGAATAAAGGATTGCACTTGTTTCATTGCCTGATGCGCTGATCGATTTGGTCTAAAACCAAAACTAAGCGCATGGAACTTCGGCTCCCATTGCTCACTGAGTATCTGTGCGATAGCTTGTTGGATCAATCTATCTTGCACAGTGGGTATACCCAATGGACGCAGGCCTCCATTGCCTTTTGGTATAAAGACGCGTCTCACTGGTTGAGGACGATAGCTACTACTTAGTACCTTTTGTCGAGTAACAATCCAAGTCTGCTTAAGATGTGCCGGTAACTGTTTTACCGTCATACCATCGAGACCTGGCGCACCCTGGTTACGAGAAACTTGTTGTAATGCTAGAAACAGATTATTCCTATCTAGAATTCTTCGCATTAAAAGAGATGGGGAATTGGACAAGGTACGATTAAGTTTCGAGTTTGAAGTTCACCCAAAAAAAAGATATTTTTTTTCTGGCAACTAAGTTACTTGTCAGATGCAGTCATCAAGCTCTGCGTTAACAATACTGTCCAGAATTGTTCAGGCCTTTAGTAGCACGAAATCTACCTACAATGCCTTCTGCTGACTTCTATAGGTCGGTCAAAACCAATCTCTCAGTTTTCAGTTATTCCATTAATAACCTATAGACCTCCCAGGGTAAGACATTTAACTTTCTTCACGTGGATGCTGGATTTATAAAACGCAGGCCAGTTGTGGATGGAGAGCTTCATGGTCACGTGCCCACTGGCTCCGCCTACGTCACACCTCATATCCAGTTCTTGTTCATCACCCCGTGAATTTGCGTTGGGCTTCCTCCAGCCAACACCTCACGGTATTAACCTTGCCCTTTCGCTAACCTTCGGCCCCACGAATACCTGGTAAGAGGACTTTCACCTCTCTAGTTAAATGCCATGCCTGGCACACATGCCTCAAGCTGCGGTTGCATAGCAATCCGACAGCCATGACTTGTTATGTTTTTGCCCTGTTGATGGCACCTTGTACCAAGCGCTCTGTTTTAACAATAGCTCTTGTATGCGTACCGTTGCCAGCTTTACCACCTTTATCATGTAGCTCAACTTCAAATTTATATAGTTTACCCTCCATACCCTTGTATATTGCAATAGCTTTAACTTCTTCTCCATTAGGGGTGGCAGCAAGATGATTTACCGTTACATTTACACCAACCGACAGCTCATCATCTCCTAGAAGAGATTTCATTAAACGTGCTGCGGCTAACTCCATTAGCGCGACCATCCTTGATGTTGCAAAAACTTCCGGAAAATCATCTTGTTCATCGATTGACAAGTTTTTAGCTAAATCTTTGGATTGCACTACGTATATTAATTCTTCTCTACTTTCTAATTCCAACTTTTACTCCTAAATTTTGACTGAAACATAACGCCTTTGTCACAGGCTTAATTGTAGTGGAACCTTTTTTCGTACAGTTGCGAAGCAATGGCAAAAGATGTAACGGAAATTAAGTCCTGTGCACAAACTTATTAAACCCTACTCTCTATTTGGTGATGCTGCACTACCAGCCAATATACCACCGTCGATGTTTAGCTCTATACCTGTGACATACTTTGACTCATCTGATGCAAGATATAAGGCGGCATAGGCTACATCTTCGGCAGAGCCCATTACACCTAGAGGAATATCTGATGAGATGGCTTGTATAGCATTAGCTCTTGCATCTCCTTCTCCAAGCATGGCGTCCCACATTGGAGTTAATATGGCGCCAGGGTGTATTGAATTACATCGAATAGGATAACCTCGCTCTGCACAGTAAAGAGCAACAGTTTTACTGTGATTTCGAATAGCAGCTTTGCTTGCAGCATATGCTGCTGCACCTGGAATACCAACAATACCTGATCTTGATGAGAGGTTTACAATACTGGCTGATTTAGATGATTTCATAAGCTTAATAGCTGTTTTACAACCTAAGACAACACCATCTGAGTTAACCGCATTGACTTTTTGCCAACTATTAAAGTCTAAATTTTCTGGGTCATGTGGCCCGCTTGTTTCTAGAAAGCCCGTTATACCCGCATTGTTCACGAGAATATCGAGTTGCCCATGCTTATCTAAAATAGTTTCTTGAGCTAACAACCAATCATTTTCTTTAGAAACGTCTAAATGCAAGTATTCGCAGTTTTTGCTAATACTTGATGTAACAGCCTTTCCTTGCTCATCATTTAAATCAGAAAGAATAACGAAAGCACCTTCTTCCACGAAGAGTCGTGCAATTGCTTCTCCTATTCCTCTGGCTGCTCCTGTAATTAATGCAATCTTATTCTCTAACCGCATTTTGATTCCTTTTCGTTTAACGAGGCTGTAGAAAAACAGTTTTAGAAAAAGCTGCCATTTACCAGACTCCTCCAATTGAAAGTTCGGCTAAAATTTATCTATACCGCCAAATTTCTTTCATTGTATTAAATTTAGGCGTCTTGATACCCTTAATTTATACTCAATCAGTGGATACTGCCATATCTCATCAACTTTTCAATGTTATGTACCAAGCAGAACATCTGCCATTGCCCCTGAACCTTACTTTTTCCTCGTAGCGAGAAGCGATTCAATCGCTTGTTGGTACCAATGTTCCCAAACACTGGCTCGACAACAGACATTCGGAGCCCATAAATGGTCTTGCCTTCGGTACTATCAACCCGCTTTTTAATCCAGTCGGTGGCTGTCCGTCCGTTTGCCCAAGTAAGAGATATTTGCCTTCCGTGTCCTTTTCGAGAGTCGGCAGAATCTGGGTTTCGCATACATTGTTTTTTAAGGCTGCATGCCCTGCAGTCAGTGAGGTGCCCTTCGAACAATAGTTTTTTCTTATCTTCACTGACATCCTCTTCTTTTAACAAGAGCATGGCTTTTCCTGCTGGACAGACACAGGTTTTCTTTTTCTTGTTGAATGTAAATTCACTAGCTGGGATAGTCTTCTGGACATTAGCCCTACCTTTTTGATTGCGCTTGCCATACTTGGTTTTTTGCTTTGTAAAAGCTTTATCACGTGAACGGAATTTATTGTCAGGTATGTAGGCATTGATGCCGTTCTCTCGCAGGTAGCTGTAGTTAACGTCGTTGGAGAACCCAGTATCAGCAGTAATGATGACCTGTTTGGCCAAGATGTCTTCATCTATTCCTATATTCTGATAATGGCAACTGATGCCATCGAGAATAGGTTTCAGTGTATGATGTTCCTGGCCCTCTCCAAAGGCCTGTGCCTCAACAACTATTTGATGCTTCTTATCAACTGCGGCAACACCGTTATAGCCCTGGATGGTTCCCTTGCTGGTAGTCATCTTGGCTGATTCATTGTCCGTGATATTACTTTTTACCTCTTTAGGGGTTTTACCTTGCCCCATCCTGGGGGAGTGATTCTTTAAGAACTGATCAATTTTATCAAAGTGTTTCTGCAGAGTATCAGCCGCTTTAGCTACCGCATGAGCGTGGTATTACCAGCCCTTTGGATTAGGCCGGTATATAGTATTTCCACCGTCTAATAAAGAAAAGTCGCTGTACCGGTTGCGATTAACTCTTCCTTATCATTGCTCAGCTCCATACGCGCAACAACCAGCTTGTTACCAGTACGCAGAATAGAGCCCTCACAGAGAAAGTGTTCTCCCCTGCCCGGCTTCAGGTAATCCACACGCATATCTACGGTGCCAAGTTTGGATAGACGATCAGCTTTTTCTTTCCAGTGTACGTCGCCCATACGCTGGTAGGCAGCAACCATAGCGGTAAGGCCACCGACAGTATCCAGGGCTGTAGCGATTACGCCACCATGTAGGATCTTTTTCCAGACATTACCAATCAGCTCTGGGCGCAGATCAAATCCTGCTGAAAGGGTCAGCGCTTCCAAGTCCAGGGAGCGCATTTCAAGACCAATCTGTTGGTTAAAAGGGATCTTTTCAAAAAATCCCTTTACCAACTCCTGAAATTCATGGGGTGAGGGCTCTGTCATAATCTTGCAACCCGATTGAGACCATCCAGTGCGGCACTACGGTAGGCCTCTGCCATGGTGGGGTAGTTAAATGTGGTGTTAACGAAATAATCGATGGTGTTATTTGGCGAGGGCTGCTTCATGATGGCCTGACCAATATGCACAATCTCTGCCGCTTCGGCACCAAAACAGTGAATGCCGAGAATTTCACGGGTTTCAATATGGAACAGGATCTTGAGCATGCCCACGCGCTCACCAGAGATCTGTGCGCGTGCGGTGTGTTTAAAGAGCGCACGCCCCACCTCATAGGGTACCTTGGCGGCTGTCAGTTCGGATTCTGTTTTTCCTACTGAGGAAATTTCCGGCAGGGTATAAATACCAGTGGGCGCATCCTCGATTACACGGTGCCCGCGGCCGGCAATGGCTGCTGCTACCGCCCTACCCTGGTCATAGGAGGCACTGGCAAGGCTGGGCCAACCAATAACATCGCCCACCGCAAAGATATTATCCACTTCCGTGCAGTAATGATCATCTACGCTTAACTGGCCGCGGTGATTAGCTTCGAGGCCGACATTTTCCAGGCCCAGGGAGCTGGTATTACCTGTACGACCATTACACCAGAGCAGCGCGTCTGCATGGATACGCTTACCCGACTGCATTTCCATAATCACGCCCTGATCATTGGGGAGCACACGCGCATACTCCTCCTGGTGGCGAACGGTAACGCCCATATCTCGCAAGTGGTAACTCAAGGCATCAGAGATCTCATCATCCAGAAATTCCAACAGGCTACTGCGGGTATTGATCAAATCTACCTTGATACCAAGACCAGCGAAAATAGAAGCGTATTCACAGCCAATCACGCCGGCGCCGTAGATCATGATGGAATGCGGCGTATGCTGCATATCCAGAATCATATCGCTGTCGTAGACACGCTCGTGATCAAAGTCCACATCTGCGGGACGATATGGACGGGAACCCGTGGCAATAATAAATTTTTTCGCGGTGACAATTTCTGTGGCACCATCGGGCAGCTGTACTTCTACACTATTCGCATCGCGGAAATTTGCCGCCCCAACGATTAGCTCAACCCGATTACGCGCATAAAAAGAGGTGTGCATTTCCACTTGATAGGAAATCACTTTATTGACCGTTTGCATCACCTGAGGAAAGGTTAGGCGGCGCGGTTCACCCAAAGCACGAAAAACACTCTGAGTGTTATAACGCATTAATTGTTTGACAGAGTGGCGCAGAGCTTTGGAGGGAATGGTGCCCTTATGGGTACAGTTACCGCCCACTACTTGGCGTTTTTCAATCACTGCGACACGCATGCCTTTTTTCGCGGCGCTCATTGCGGCGGCCTCACCAGCGGGACCAGAACCAATTACAACCAAGTCAAACTTTTGCTCTGCCATCTATAGCTCTAATTCTATTTTTCCAAAACGGAGTATGAGATTTAAGAATGCCTCACACTCACTACTAAAATCAGCACAGAAGGTGCCAATGATATAAAACAACAAGCCCGTTAATTACGGGCTTGGGAGAGATTGCCTACTTGCGCTTAGTCGCGTCGTAAGCGAGGTCTTCAGCGGCAACCTTTTGCTGACGCTTACGCTCTTGCTCTTTTTCGCATTCGTCGTCGTTGCCACCACAAATGGTGCAGTCCTGCTTCATGCCGATATTATTCAGGCCGCCACAAGAGCCTTTTAGTGGCTTATTTTGCACCATGGCGCCGAGTGCCATTCCGGCAACTACTAACAGCATGGCAATAAAAGCAAAGATAAATATTGTCATTACTCAGACCTCTCTAAGTAGGGTGCAAAGGCGCGGCTATAGCGCTCCTCGAAACCCTTATCAGTTTTTACCAGCATGAAAACAGCCAGGTTTTCACGTTCGGCCAAAGCCAACCCTTCTTCAGCCCCAAGTACATTGAGAGCGGTAGCAAGGCCATCTGCTTCAGCACAGGTATCTGCCAGCACGGTTACCGAGGCCAGCTTGTGCTGTAACGGTCGACCAGTGCGGGGGTCGATACTGTGTGCATAGCGCACTCCATCGCGTTCATAGTAATTCCGATAATCACCACTGGTAGCCACCGCCTTACCACTAACACCAATAGGCTGTTGAACCATCTGGCCAAATGAGTCAGGTGCTTCAATACCAATTATCCAGGTCTTACCTTTTGGATTCACACCCAGGGTACGCAGTTCACCGCCGATTTCGACCAGGTAGTTGCGAATTCCCTGCTGCTCCAGCAACAGTGCAACCCGGTCGACGCCGTGCCCCTTAGCGATAGCCGAAAGGTCAATTTCTACCGGTCTCTGACGAGTGATCGTATCCGGTTTACGGGTCACTTTAAGTGCATCGGAGCCGACTACCTTTTGCAGGCCAGCTATCTCCGCATCGGAGGGAATTTTCTCAGGCTCTGGTTGGGGACCAAATCCCCACAAGTTAACCAGTGGGCCAACGGTAACCTCGAAGGCACCCTGACTGCGTCGATAAATATCCAGGGACAGCGTCACAATATCTACCAGCGGCTCACTGACCGGGATGGCCTCACCTACAGGACCGCGGTTGAAACGCATCAACTCCGAGTCCTCGATATAGGTGGACATCTCCTGGTTGACCTGCTGCAGCTCATCGTCAATTAACGATTGCAGCTCGCTACGCTTTACGCTTTGCGGTACATCGACAACCGTGATGTGATAAGCGGTCCCCATGGTGCGGCCACTAAGCTGCCAGTTTTCCGCTGCCGGAGTACAGGCAGTGAAAATTACAGTCGCCCAAAGCAAAAACAGGGCCGGAAGAACGGGCCCTGTTTTTGCTTTTATCGGGGCTTTGATTGCGTTTAGCAAACTAAGCTCTCCGTTTAACCACCGAAGTCATCAAGGAGGATATTTTCATCCTCTACGCCCAAGTCTTTGAGCATGCTGATTACTGCGGCGTTCATCATGGGTGGCCCACACATGTAGTACTCACAGTCTTCCGGAGCCGGGTGGTCCTTCAGGTAGTTTTCATACACCACGTTGTGAATGAAACCTGTGTAACCCGTCCAGTTGTCCTCCGGCTGCGGATCAGACAAGGCCACATGCCACTTGAAGTTATCAAACTCAGCAGCCAGACCGTTGTAGTCATCTTCGTAGAACATCTCGCGCAGAGAACGCGCGCCGTACCAGAAGCTGATCTTGCGCTTGGAATTCAGACGCTTGAGTTGGTCGAAGATGTGTGAACGCATCGGCGCCATACCGGCACCACCACCGATAAACACCATCTCGTTGTCGGTTTCCTTGGCGAAGAACTCACCGAAGGGTCCATACACCTTGATCTTGTCACCCGGCTTCAGGCTGAACACGTAGGAAGACATCTGACCCGGCGGGATACCCTCGGTACGGGGTGGCGGAGTCGCAATACGGATGTTGAACTTAACAACACCTTTTTCTTCCGGGTAGTTAGCCATAGAGTAGGCGCGAACCACAGGCTCGGTCACCTTGGACTCCAGCTTGAAGAAGCCAAAGTGCTCCCAGTCACCGCGGTACTGGTCTTCTACTTCGAAGTCGGCAAATTTAACGTGGTGAGCTGGGGCTTCCAGCTGTACGTAACCGCCAGCACGGAAGTCAACGTTTTCGCCTTCGGGCAGACGCAAGGTCAGCTCCTTAATGAAGGTGGCAACGTTGGGGTTGGATTCCACAGTGCACTCCCACTGCTTCACTCCGAACACCTCTTCCGGCACTTCGATTTCCATATCTTGCTTAACCGCAACCTGACAGGAAAGACGCTTGCCTTCTTTCGCATCGCGCGGGGTAAAGTGAGCCGCTTCAGTCGGCAACATATCGCCACCGCCCGCAGTCACTTTACACACACACTGCGCACAACTGCCGCCGCCACCACAGGCGGAGGCCAGGAACAGGTTATTGGCAGCCAGGGTTTGCAGCAGCTTGCCGCCGGCTGGCACGGTGAGAGTCTTCTCACCGTTAACCAAAATGTTGACGTTGCCGGTGTTTACCAGGCGCGAGCGGGCCGCAAGGATCACCGCCACCAGCGCCAGTACGATGACGGTAAACATCGCTACGCCGAGGATAATTTCAATACTCATTTATTGTTTTCCCCGCTTAGATATCGATGCCGCCGAAGGACATGAAGCCCAGGGACATCAGACCAACGGTTACGAAGGTGATGCCCAGACCTTTCAGGCCATCCGGAACGTCACTGTACTTCAGCTTTTCACGAATACCGGCCAGAGCAGTAATCGCCAGTGCCCAGCCAAGGCCGGCACCGAAACCGTAGGCAACACTCTCACCGAACGCGTATTCGCGCTCAACCATGAACAGGGAGGCACCCATGATGGCGCAGTTCACGGTGATCAGCGGTAGGAATACACCCAGGGCGTTGTAGAGCGCTGGTACATATTTATCCAGGAACATCTCCAGGATCTGTACCAGTGCCGCAATTACGCCGATGTAAGACAGCAGGCCGAGGAAGCTCAGGTCCACGTCGGGGTAACCGGCCCAGGCCAGTGCGCCGTCTTTCAGCAGGTAGGTGTAAATCAGGTTGTTCACCGGTACTGTCAGAGTCAGTACCACGATAACCGCAACACCCAGGCCAATCGCAGCTTCGATCTTCTTCGATACGGCCAGGAAGGTACACATACCGAGGAAGAAGGCCAACGCCATGTTTTCAACGAAAACGGCGCGGATAATCAAAGAAATATAATGTTCCATGGATTAGGCCTCCTGCGCTTGGGAATTAGGCGCAATCTTGAACTCGTCTTGCTCAACCTGGGCAGGCTTCCAGGCGCGGATTGCCCAAATGAACAAGCCGATCAGGAAGAATGCACTGGGCGGCAATAACAGCAGGCCGTTAGGGATATACCAGCCGCCGTTGCTCACGGTGGTCAGGATGTCCACACCGAACAGTTTGCCAGCGCCGAACAGTTCACGGATTACCGCGAGACCAATTAGGATAACGCTGTAGCCCAGACCGTTACCGAGACCATCGAAGAAGCTGGGCAGCGGCGGGTTCTTCATAGCGAAGGCTTCCGCACGACCCATTACGATACAGTTGGTAATGATCAGGCCAACGAATACGGACAGCTGCTTGGAGATGTCGTATGCCAAAGCCTTGATCAACTGATCCACCAGGATTACCAATGAGGCAATCACGGTCATCTGAACGATGATGCGGATACTGTTCGGGATCTGGTTGCGGATCAGTGATACCGCAACGTTGGAACAGGCCACAACTGAGGTCAGAGCGATACACATTACCAGGGTTACCTGCAGCGAGCTGGTTACAGCCAGTGCAGAACAGATGCCCAGGATCTGCAGTGCGATCGGGTTGTTGTTAAAAATCGGCTCTAGCAGAGTCTCTTTGATTTTCATGCTTATGCCTCCCCTGCTTTCAGGTTTTTCAGGAAGGGACCATAACCTTGGTTACCCAGCCAGAAGTTCACCAGGTTGCTAACGCCCTTACTGGTCAGAGTTGCACCGGACAGGCCGTCTACTTCGTGAATCGCATTCGGGCTGTTGGGGTTAACCTGGCCTTTGATCACAGCGATATCTACGTCGCCTTGCTTATTGAAGACTTGCTTACCAACCCACTGGGCTTTCCAGTTAGGGTTGTCCACTTCGCCACCCAGCCCGGGAGTTTCCTTGTGCTCGTAGAAGCCGAGGCCCGCTACGGTGTCTAGGTTGCTCTCCAGCGCGAGGAAGCCGTACAAGGTACCCCAAAGTCCGTAACCACGAACAGGCAGAATGATCTTGTCCAGTTGGCCATCTTTCTCTACCAGGTAAACCTCTTTAATGTTTTCCCGACGGATAATCTTGGCGGTATCCTCGTCTGCCGGCAGTCTCTCACTGGCAGAGGGAATCTTGGAAGCAGCGCGACCGCTGCCGCCAGCCGGCGCTTCATCGGTGAACTTACCGGTGTTCAGATCAACGTATTTGATCTTCACATCGGCGAAGGCTTTCTCTACTTCCGCTTTGTTAGCGCGAGAGTCCTTCAGCAGGCCACCAGCCATCAGTACGTTGCGCTTCATGTCCAGCTCGGCATTCGCCTGCTGGGCAGGCTTCAGCATTACCGCCGCAGTGGAAACCACCACAGAGCACACCAGGCACATTACCAGCGCGACAATCAGAGTACCGGTTACGGAATCTTTATTAGCCACGTGCCAACCTCCGTTTGATATTGGACTGCACCACAAAGTGGTCAAACAGCGGAGCGAACAGGTTAGCGAACAAGATCGCCAACATCATGCCTTCCGGGAAGGCCGGGTTCACTACACGAATCAGGACAACCATCACCCCGATCAGGATGCCGTACCACCAGCGACCAGTGTTGGTCATAGCAGCGGAAACCGGGTCAGTGGTCATAAAGATCAGGCCGAAAGCAAAACCGCCCACCACCAGGTGCCAGTACCAGGGTACCTGGAACATCGGGTTGGTTTCGGAACCGATCATGTTGAACATAAATGCGGTGGCCATCATACCCAGCAGAGTGCCGGCTACGATGCGCCAGCTGGCGATCTTCATGCCCATCAGAATTACACCGGCAATCAGGATAGCCAGGGTAGAAGTTTCACCGATGGAACCATGTATCTTGCCGAAGAAAGCGTCGAACCAGGTTACCTGGCCAACCGCAGCATTCACGATACCGTTCTGGATACCTTCACTGGCCATGACAGACAGCGCGGTAGCGCCGGTGTAACCGTCAACCGCAGTCCAAACTGCATCGCCAGACATCGCTGCCGGATAGGCGAAGAATACGAACGCACGACCGGTAAGTGCCGGGTTGAGGAAGTTTTTGCCGGTACCACCGAACACTTCCTTACCGATCACCACACCGAAGCTGATGCCCATAGCCACCATCCACAGAGGCAGATCCGGCGGACAGGTTAAGGCAAACAGAATGGAGGTTACGAAGAAACCTTCGTTCACTTCGTGACCGCGCACAGCGGCGAACAGCACTTCCCAGATACCACCCACAATAAAGGTGACCGCATAAATCGGCAGGAAGTACATGGCTCCGTAGACAAAGTTGTCCCACAGGCTCGCAGGGTTATAGGAGGTCAGAGCACCAATAATGGCGTGACGCCAGCCGGACAGATCCGGATTGGTCATACCTTCCAGAATAGTGTTGGCCTGGAAACCGATATTCCACATACCGTAGAAGGCAGGGATCATCGCACAAGCCCACACGGTGATCATAATACGCTTCAGGTCGATACCATCGCGCACATGAGAGGTGGTCTTGGTTTTATCAGCCGGCTGGAACAAGCCAGTATCAATGGCCTCAAAGAGGGCATAGAACTTTTCGAATTTGCCGCCTTTGTGGAATTTCGGTTCGATGGAATCGAGGAATTTACGCAACATACTTACCCCTCCTTCTCAATACGGGTCAGGTTGTCCCGCAAAATGGGGCCGTATTCGTACTTGCCCGGACACACAAAGGTGCACAGTGCCAGATCTTCCTCATCCAACTCCAGAGCACCCAGTTTCTGGGCCATAGCGGTATCACCCACGATCAGGGAGCGCAGTAGCTGGGTCGGCAGTACGTCCAGCGGCATGACCTTCTCATAAGTGCCGACCGGTACCATGGCACGCTCGGAACCGTTAGTACTGGTGGTGAAGTTGAACAGTCTGTTCTTGAACAGGCGCGAAAGGTAAATCGGGAAAACGGAGAAGCGCTTGTTACCGGCACGCAGATAGTGCAGGAAAGGACGCTCACCACCCTCTTCCAGCACAGATACCTGATTATGGTAACGACCCAGGTAACCCAAAGGACCTTCAGCAGTGCTGCCGCCAAATACGGAGCCGGAAATAACGCGGTCGTTATCACCTTTCAACTCACCGGAAGTCAAAGTTTCCAGGCTGGCACCGAGACGAGTGCGCACAAGTCGGGGCTGCTTAACTTGAGGGCCGGCCAGGGAAACAACGCGATCGGTGAACAGTTTACCGGTGGTAAACAGTTTGCCTACGGCGATCACATCCTGGTAATTAATGGTAAATACACTGCGAGAACCGGAAACCGGGTTCAAGTAGTGGATATGGGTACCGGACAGGCCAGCCGGGTGGGGGCCGGCAAAAGCTTCGCGGCGAATATTCGCAGCGCTCGGTACGGGGATATCTGCATCAGGAGCGGTACAGACGTAAGTGGTTTCCGCCAGCTTGGAAAGAATCTCAACGCCCTGAGAGAAGGCTTTGGGGTTCTCGGCAATGACCACTTCTGGGTTGGCAGCCAGAGGATTGGTGTCCATCGCATTGATAAACACCGCTTCCGGTTTAGCATCCAAAGCGGGCACGCGGCTGAACGGGCGGGTACGCAGTGCGGTCCACATACCGGATTCAACCAGGTTCTCAACGACCTGTTCGCGCGTCAGACCAGATAGCTTATCTGCGCTATAGCTCTGGAACTGTTCTGCTGCATCGCCGTCTATGCCAATCACAACGGATTGCAGAACACGGCGGGCACCGCGATTGATAGCAACAACACGACCGGCGGCCGGCGCGGTGTAGCGCACGCCTTCGGTTTTTTTGTCACTGAACAGTAGCTGACCAAGATTGACGCGATCCCCTACAGCCACTGCCATTGTCGGCTTCATCCCGTGATAATCGGGGCCGAGAACAGCAACGGTCTTGATCGCAGGTCCTTTGTGGATGACCTGCTCGGGCGCGCCGGATATGGGTAAGTCCAATCCCCGACGGATCTTTCTCATACGCCTATGCCTAAGTTTCTAGTTTATAAAATTGCAATAAAGCCCACCCGCCCAGGTTCAAACTGAAAAACAGTCAATCCCGGACTGGCGAGCCATACTGTGGAATTCTGTGCTGCGAGGGCTTATGCCGTTTCACCCGTAGACCGGGCGGAAGGAAGCTAACTAAAGGTTGTGCGCGCTAACTTCTCGGCGCACGGCCGCCCCGCAAAATCGCGCGCATTATAAAGATGGGGCAAAAGCTTTACCAGTCTGGAAGCGTCCAAAGTGGCACTAAGAAGGGAAATTTCTACTGAAAAAACAGGGATTTGGAAAGATGTGGGCGGACGGCTGTGACTGCCGCCCCACCCTCATGGTCAGCCCAAAGAGCCGACCTGCAGACTTTAAGCTGACGCCTTAGTCTTTCTTAGGGAACAACTCATAACGAACGCCAGCCATATCTTCCAAGCAGCGAACCACTTGACAGCTATAACCGAACTCGTTGTCGTACCAGCAGTAGAGCACTGCGTTCTTACCATCCACGATAGTCGCAGTGGAATCGAATACGCAGGCAACGCGGGAGCCAACAAAATCGCTGGATACCACTTCCGGGGAGTTGGTGAAATCGATCTGCTGACGCAGTGGCGAGTGCAGTGCCACATCGCGCATATATTCGTTCAGCTCTTCCTTGGTGGTCTCTTTACCCAGGTTCAGGTTCAGGATCGCCATGGAAACATTAGGGGTCGGAACGCGAATTGCGTTACCGGTGAGCTTACCTTTCAGCTCGGGCAGCGCTTTGGCAACCGCCTTGGCAGCACCGGTTTCAGTCAGAACCATATTCAGCGCTGCTGCGCGACCGCGACGCTCACCTTTGTGATAGTTGTCGATCAGGTTCTGGTCATTGGTGTAGGCGTGTACAGTTTCTACGTGGCCGTGCTCAACGCCGTAACCGTCCATCATCGCCTTCAGCACAGGCACGATGGCGTTAGTGGTACAGGAAGCGGCAGACAGCACCTTATCTTCCGGCTTGATGTCGCTACTGTTGATACCGTAAACGATATTCTTGATATCGCCCTTGCCCGGTGCAGTCAGAAGCACTTTGGAGGCGCCGGGGCTCTGCAGGTGCTGGCTCAGGCCTTCTTCATCGCGCCATACACCGGTACTGTCAACGATAATCGCATCGTTGATACCGTGCTGGGTGTAATCCACTTCCTGCGGGGAGTTGGCGTAGATAATCTTGATTTCGTTACCGTTACAGATCAGGGAGTTGGTCTCCTCGTCTACACGGATAGTGCCCTGGAAAGCACCGTGTACGGAGTCGCGACGCAGCAGAGAAGCGCGCTTCACCAGATCGTTGGGGGCCTTACCCTTGCGCAGTACGATAGCGCGCAGACGCAGAACGTCACCACTACCGGCCTTGTCAATCAGCAGGCGGGCAACCAGACGGCCGATACGGCCAAAACCGTAGATCACAACATCTTTGGATTCAGGCAGAGGCTTGCCGGCACCCGCTGCGTCGGACAGCTCTTCACGTACAAACTCATCCACAGACAAGCCGCGATCGTCGCGCATGTACTTGTTGGTCATGGTTCCCAGGTCGATATGTACGGGACCCAGCTCCATCTTGCAGATGGCTTCCAATACAGGGAAGGTTTCAAACTCGGAGAGTTCATTTTCCTCAACCTGGCGCACGAAACGGTGCGCTTTCATAATGCTCAGCACTGAGCGATTAACCAGGTTGCGGCCGTACATATAAATACCGACGTTGCTCTCACGGTTGAGCTTTCCAATCATCGGGATCATGGATTCAGCCAGTGCTTCTCGCTGTTTCCAGTCCTTGAAAAAGTCCGCGGGCTTCGGTCGCTTCTGAGTCACTATCGGACACCTCTGCAATGTGTTTAATAGGCAGGAAATCACGGCCCACAAACCACTCGGGGCCGTATGGCTGCGCATTATCAGTATTCACCCGCTGCTACGCAACTGCGCAAAAAAAAACCAAAAAAATGTAGTAAAACTACCTTTTTGTTGTCACAAGCCCTCGCGATACGCAATCCCCTAAAAATTGCAGCCGTTTGAGATCGAAACCACAGGCACAGATATCATAGACTGCAGCCCGATCCGATCGCGGCTACAATAGCCGCCCCTGGCACTACAGCAAATGAAAGCGCGGATATTTAAGGAACGATGACCGATATACAGCCCCTGACTCCCCCCAAATTTCACAGCACCACCGACCGGCAATTCTGGGGACAACTTCACGGCGCAGCGGCCGCACTCGCCATTCTGAATGCTGCTCGCAACAGTCAATCCCCCACACTGCTGATCACTCGTGACAGCCTCGAGGCGCACCGCTTAGAGGTACAGCTGAAATTTTTTAACAAAGCGCGGAGAGATGCAGCCTCAGAGGGCGACTTTGAGATCTTTCATTTACCAGACTGGGAAATTCTCCCCTACGATACCTTCTCCCCACACCAGGATATTATCTCGGACCGCCTGGCAACCCTCTACCGCCTGCCGCAAATGGGGAGCGGTATTGTCATAGTGCCCGTGAGCACCTTAATGCATCGCCTGCCGCCAAGTGATTACGTAGCCGGCAATGCGCTGATCCTCAATGAGGGGCAACAATTTGATATTGATATCCAGCGTCGCCTGTTAGAGCAGGCAGGCTATCACTGTGTAGATACCGTCTATGAACACGGTGAGTTTGCCGTGCGCGGCTCACTCATGGATATTTTCCCTATGGGCAGTCCACTGCCCTATCGCATCGATCTATTCGACGATGAAATTGAATCCCTGCGCACCTTTGACCCAGAAACCCAACGCACAGTGGATAAGGTGGAAACTATTCACCTGCTGCCCGCGAGAGAGTTCCCAATGCACAAGGCCGGTCTTTCCGGCTTTCTGCAGAACTGGCATGAACAATTCCAGGTGGACCCCAGTCTTGTGCCCATCTACCAGGATATCAGTGCAGGAATTGCCCCAGCGGGTATCGAATACTACCTGCCACTATTTTTCGATAACAATTGCGCGAGCCTGTTCGACTACCTACCCGAGAACAGCCAAGCTTTTATCCAAGGAAATGTGCAAGCACCTGTTGATAGCTTTTGGCGCGAGGTCAGCAACCGCTATGAGAGCCGCCGCGGCGATCTGACCCGCCCAATTCTTCAACCACGCCAGATTCTGCTGGATATCGATGAATTCAATGGCGCGCTCAAATCGATGCCAAGGGCCATCTTCTCTGCAGAGACGCTGCCCGATGCCCAGGGCAATTACAACTTTGCCACCCAAGTACCTCCAACCCTACCGGTAGACGGCAAGGCCGAGCAGCCAATGGCCGCCCTGGAAAGTTACCTGATGGAGTACTCCGGGCGAGTGCTCTTCTGTGCCGAAAGCGGTGGGCGCCGCGAGGCATTGCTGGAGCTTTTAAAAGGTATTCGCCTGACTCCCCCAACCTATGCTAGCTGGGAAGAATTCCTCCAAAGCAATGAATCCATCGGGATCACCGTAGCGCCCCTGGATCAGGGCCTGTTACTGACCGATCCTGCCGTCAACCTGATCGCTGAGCCGCAGTTATTTGGCGAGCGGGTGCTACAACAGCGCCGCCGCAAAAAAGCCAAAGATGATGCAGACAATGCAGTCAAAAACCTGGCCGAATTGCGTATCGGCGCCCCGGTAGTGCATATCGATCAAGGAGTGGGACGCTACCGCGGCCTGCAACACCTGGAAATCGATGGACAGCCTGCCGAGTTCTTGACTCTGGAATACGCCAATGAAGCTAAGCTCTATGTTCCCGTAGCCAGCCTGCACCTGATCAGCCGTTACTCCGGTGCCGACGAGGCCCTGGCTCCACTGCATAAAATGGGCAGCGAACAGTGGCAGAAAGCCAAGCGCAAAGCCGCCGAAAAAGTTCGTGATGCCGCTGCCGAACTCCTGGATATCTATGCGCGTCGTGAAGCCCGTGTAGGTCACGCTTTTGCCGACCCCAAGCTGGCTTATAGAGAATTTTCAGCCGGCTTCCCCTTCGAGGAAACGCCAGACCAGCAGCAGGCCATTGAAGCCGTGATTGGCGACATGCAGTCGAAAAAGCCCATGGACCGACTGGTGTGTGGCGATGTGGGCTTTGGTAAAACCGAAGTCGCTATGCGTGCGGCCTTTGTCGCCGCCCATGCCGGCAAGCAAGTGGCCATGCTGGTACCCACCACCCTATTAGCGCAACAACATTTTCAGTCTTTCCAAGATCGCTTCGCCGACTGGCCCATCAATATTGAAGTGATCTCCCGCTTCCGTTCAGGCAGAGAAGTGGACAGCGTGAAAGAGAAGATAGCCAGTGGCAAAGTGGATATCCTTGTCGGTACCCATAAGCTTCTACAGAGCGACCTGGATTTTAAGAATCTCGGACTGCTGATTATCGACGAAGAACACCGCTTTGGGGTACGCCAGAAAGAACGCCTCAAGAGCCTGCGCGCCGAAGTGGATATCCTCAACCTAACCGCCACACCGATCCCGCGCACTTTAAATATGGCAATGGCCGGCATTCGCGATCTATCAGTCATCGCCACGCCGCCGGCGCGACGCCTCTCTGTAAAAACTTTCGTGCGCGAGCGCGACGATGCACTGGTGAAGGAGGCCATACTGCGGGAGATCCTCCGTGGCGGCCAGGTGTATTTCCTGCACAATGAAGTGAAAAGCATTGAGCGTATCGCCCGAGAATTACAGGAGCTGATTCCCGAGGCCCGCATCGGTATCGGTCACGGTCAGATGCGTGAGCGCGAACTGGAGCAGGTCATGAGTGACTTTTACCACAAGCGCTTTAATGTTTTGGTGTGTACCACCATTATCGAAACCGGTATCGACGTCCCAACTGCTAACACAATACTGATCGAACGCGCAGACAAATTTGGCCTGGCCCAGCTGCACCAGCTGCGTGGTCGTGTGGGGCGATCCCACCACCAAGCCTATGCCTACTTGCTGACCCCCAACAAACGCTCAATGACTGGCGACGCGGTCAAGCGGCTGGAAGCCATCAGTGAAGCCCAGGATCTTGGGGCTGGATTCACCCTGGCCACCCACGATCTGGAAATCCGTGGCGCCGGCGAGTTACTTGGTGAGGAACAGAGCGGTCAAATCCAGAGTGTCGGCTTCAACCTGTATATGGAGATGCTCGACCGCGCGGTAAAAGCCATTCGCGAGGGGCGCACTCCCAATATCGACGACCCCCTGGAGTCCCCGGCTGTAGATGTCAATCTGCGGGTACCGGCGCTGATTCCAGAGGACTACTTGCCGGATGTCCATGGCCGTCTAATGATGTACAAACGTATCGCCAATGCCGTTGATCGCCAACAACTGAAGGAGTTACAGGTGGAGATGATCGACCGCTTTGGTCTATTGCCAGAACCGGTCAAACACCTGTTCCGCACCACCGAAATAAAACTGAAGGCCGATAAAATGGGCATTCGCAAATTGGAAGCCTCCGCCGCCCGAGGTCGCATCGAGTTTGCCGAAAATACCCAAGTAGACCCCCTCACCCTGGTGAAATTGGTGCAAACACAGCCGGGACGCTACCAGCTGGCCGGCGCCAACCAGCTGAACTTCAGCCTCGATGAAGAGGGCGCCGACCGCAAGCTACAGGAAATAAGCGAAGTGCTGGAGCGCTTAGCCCAGTGATAGTATCCGGTAGCTAGTGACCTGATCGATCGACAGGGGGGCCACCCCCTGCCACAATCCCGGCCTATATAGCTGGCCGCGAAATACTCACCCTGCTCTGACGATAGACAGGACAGATGGAAGAAAGTGGTAACCCAATGACCATAAAAAAGATAGTGCACCTCTGCTCTACACTTGCCCTGGCACTCTCCGCCACGACCTCACAGGCGGCGAACTACGCCGGCAATACTTTCGAAATCGAGATGATCGTGTTCGAACGCCCCCAAGGTATGGCACAAACCAATGAAACCTGGCCTGCGGAGCCGAGCCTCACATACCCTGCTCGCTGGGTGGACTTTGAAACCCCTGCACCCCGGGAGGAAAAAGCAGAATCCCCTGTCGCAACCGCATTCCCTGAATCCACAGAGCTCCCCCAAGAAGATACAGCATTGGACGAGGAGCCTGTCAGCTTTGCAGTCAGCGAGTTCGGCGATCACAATATTGACCAAGCTCCCCCCCTCCGCTTACTCCTCTCCCCCGTAGACACCAAGCTGGATACTAAGGCGGCAGCTCTAGTGAGAGGCGGGGATCGCATTTTATTCCACAAAGCTTGGCACCAAGTTTTGGAGCAAAAACATAAGTCACCAGCAATCCTGATTGATGGTGGCGAAACCTTTTCAGGGCACAGCCAGCTGGAAGGGTCAGTTACCCTGAGCGTCTCACGCTATTTGCACCTGAGCACAAACCTTTGGCTCAATGATTTCTCTGCTCCCGCATCTGCGGAGGGTATCCGCCTGCCTCATCGACCCAAGGCTGCTCCAACACCCTCCGAGGAGACAATTTCTTTCTCTGCCACGAATGAGGGGCTTATTGCTTCCAATCCGAATAGGCATAACTTCTCAAACGCAGCAGGAGATCAGGAGCCCATAACCTTAGATGCCCCAGCTGAGCAACCGGTATATGTTATGCGGGCCGCTCATTTACAACATGAGCGCCGTATGCGAAGCGGCCAACTGCACTATATTGACCACCCGGCTTTTGGTATTTTGATTGAAATTCGCACTGTGGCTGAAAACAACGAAGAAGTCACAGAAGAAACCACCCCAGTTACCTTATAAACAGCCAATTAATACTCTTTCAAATACCCCCTTCAAAGGGGGTATTCCATATGCAATAGCATATTTAACCAAACAAATTACACTTTCTTAAATCTATAAAAGCCGAATCGAATCCGGCATAACAGATAACACAACCAAACCAATTTGACTGCAATTTATAAAATAAAATTTTACAAAGGCAGCAACTTAACGATATCCGGCAAGAAACAAGTACAAAGACACGGAAGGCGAAGAGAAAAACTCACCCCATTATTACAACACCCTCGCTCAAGTGAAAATCACTAGAAAAGCAAAATAGCCAAATAAAATAAAAAAGCTTAATAAAGAAGCAGCGATAAAGATTTTTAAATTTATTCCGCCAGACAGAACTGAAACCCTGACTCCTAACATTAAATTGGTTTCAAGACTATTAAAGCTTCATAAATAGCCTGGAGTGCTTTCAGAAACTAAAGGCGCAGGTAATTAATACATTTCAAAATATAACGAAACTCGTGGAACGGGTCATATATGTATGCAGACCGCCATAAGACACATATTGAACCAAGCGAATGGAGAAATAGAAAAGCGAGCTGAAAAGCCCGCTTTGGAGGCGCTGGCAGAGCTGGCGGCTGGCACCGCAAACTCTACGCGACAACAGTTCTTTCAACGAGTGATCCGAAAATCACTCACAGGGAACAACATCTTCCGCCAGCAGTCCTTTGTCACCTTGTTGCATTTCGAACTCAACCGCCTGCCCCTCGTTAAGGGTTTTATAACCCTCTCCGCGAATGCTGCGATAGTGAACAAAAATATCTTCAGTTCCTTCTCCACAGGTGATGAAGCCATAACCCCGTGCGTTATTAAACCACTTCACTGTACCTGTAACGCGATCACTCATTGAGAAAACCTCATTATTGTTATTGCGCCTACCTCTATTACCTCACTGCTCAATTCGGCAAGAGGGGCAAACGCCACCCCATTGTTAACAAACTGCTCCATGCAGAATGCTATCTTGCTTCACCCTATTGAGAGTAACCCAAAGGGCGTAACCTGATTCTTAGATAAAACAGCGCCAGTGTCTAGGTTTCTATGTGAAATAAATACTACGTTTTTACCAATAGGCGTAATTAACCGTCAAAACCCCAATTAAGCGCGATATTTAAACTAAACATTTGTACCTTATCGCACTCCCAATACTCAACTGTCTAACGCGGCTTCTCGCGCTAATGAAGGAATATCGGCAATATGTACCGTCGAGGTCGGAAATGCACAAGAAGCACCATGGCGCTCAATTATATTGAGTACATTCAACAAAACATCCTGTTTGATTTCATGGTATCTCACCCACTCTGTCGTTCTGGTAAAGGTGTATATAAAGAAATCAAGGGATGAGGCTGCAAAACTATTAAAATTAACAATAAGAGTTCGGTTGGCATCTATTTCCGGGTGATGCTGTAACATTTTCTTAACATCTGCCACTATCTGCGCCATTAAATGACCATCTTCATAACGAACCCCAATAGTTTCAAAGATCCTGCGATTGAGCATTCGCGAAGGGTTCTCGACAGAAATCTGCGTGAAGACACTATTGGGCACATAAACCGGGCGCATATCAAAGGTGCGTATGCGAGTCAGGCGCCAGCCAATATCTTCTACAGTCCCCTCAATCTCCTTGTCGGGGGAGCGTATCCAATCGCCAACCGCAAAGGGGCGATCTAAGTAAATCATCAGTCCACCAAAGAAATTCGCCAGCAAGTCCTTAGCGGCAAAGCCTACCGCCAACCCCCCGATGCCACCAAAGGCCAAAACGCCGCTGACGCTATAGCCCAGGAACTGCATAATCACTATACCCGCAGTGATAGCGATCGAAGCCCGCACCAGCTTGCCGATGGCTCTAACCGTGGTGGCATCCATCGGCTTGCCAATATAGCGGGGATTGCAAAGGTTACGCTCCGCGCTGTGCGAGAAGCGCCAAGCGAACCAAGAGAGGACCAGAATAAGGCCTATCTCGCGGGCAGGCTCTGCCAGGGAGAAAATCTCTGCACCCGTCGCCTGACCCGCACGCTGGGCGGCCACCGTGAGCCCCAACAGCCAGATTAATACTTGTCCAGGAGGGGAGAGAGCCCCTACCAGCGCATCATCCCAGGGATTGACAGTCTTCTCAGCCCTGGCAGCCAGTTTTTGCACAAAGCGGCCGAAAATCCAGGCCGCCAGTGCGGAAGCTAATACAATAAGAAAAACAGAGATTATCCAAACCCGGTTATCACCCAGCCAGGACAACAGCACACTCTCTACGGACTCCACAATTCCCCCTCCGCTTATAAAACCGGCTCCAGCCGCCCATAGGTTCTTGGAGCAAGCTGCGGAAACCGGTATTTCTCAACTACTGCATTATTGAAGCTAACCAGCTGCGAGTTCTATGCCAGCGCTCACTTTTTTCGAGTTCCGCCCAAGAGGTGATTGAGGGTCTACCCCGCATGGCTTTCAGACGCTCACTCGATTCCGCTGCGGGAATAAAGTTCTGCAGCCCAGCGAGAGACTCCAAAGCCCCTGCACGGTTATTGCAGACTACGCCCATATCACAACCCGCTTCCAGAGCAGCGCGGATTCTCTCCCCATAACCACCGGCAGCTTCCGCCCCCTCCATGGACAGATCATCACTGAAGATAACCCCATTAAAACCCAGTCGTCCTCGCAAAATATCCTGTAGCCAGTAACGGGAGAAACCCACCGGCTGACTGTCTATATTGACGAAGCGAATGTGAGCGGGCATCACCGCATCCAGTTCATCGGCCCCTATGCAGTCAATAAAGGGCAAGGCATCGCTGGCCAGCACCTGCTCCAGGGAGCGCTCGTCTTGAGGAAGCTCCACATGGCTATCTTCAAGCACGTGCCCGTGTCCTGGAAAGTGCTTGCCGGTTGTAGCCATACCAGCCTCACGCATCCCTTGAATAAATGGTCTTGCAATAGCCGTCAGGTGATGGGGGTTGGGACAAAAACTGCGATCTCCAATAACTCGGCTGTGGCTGTCATCGGCATCCAATACAGGGGCGAAACTGAAATCCATCCCTACAGCCAATAACTCAGAGGCAAGCAACCAACCCACATCCTGCAGCTGTGCTGCTGAAGCCTCGGCGGACAGTTTTTGCATGGAAGGCAAACGCGTGAACCCCTCTCGAAAACGCTGTACGCGCCCACCCTCCTGATCAACAGCCAGCAGTATCTCTGGGCGCACAGATCGAATATCGGCAATCAGAGCTTGAATCTGATCGCGATCGCGATAATTGCGCGCAAAGAAAATCAAACCACCCACGAGCGGGTGGCGCAAAAGCTCGCAATCCTCATCAGTGAGCTTCTGCCCTTCGATATCGATCATCACCGGTCCGAGTGATGCAGGCATATTCAGTTCCTCTAAGATTCACCAGCTGCGAAGTTTAACCGGACTCCACCTTTAGCATTGCCGAAGCGGCCGGCACAAGGCGCTCCAAAGTTTCCGGCAGGCTGCTCTGAGCACCAAAATCCTCTCTCAGGATAGCCTCTATGGCATCGTAGCTCGACAAGGTGAAAATAGTGGCCCCTAACATAAAATACAGGCGCCAGTAGAAGGTCACGGGATCAACTCCCGGTAAGGCCTCGGCCAGTAGGCCTGCGAAGCGTCGGTAACTATCACCGTAACGAGACACTATAAAGCGGCGTAAGTGCCCCTGAAACTGCGTATAAGCCAGTCCCAGCAGGCGCATAAAGCGCTGAGCATCCAGCCCAAGTTGGCTCAGACTGCCCAACCCAACTCGGTATAGGCTCTCCAACAACCCTTCAACCTTAAGTGGTTGGCCAGAAGCTATGCGTCGATCCAACTCTGCTTCCAGCGCATCGGTAAATGGTGTTAGGAAACGCTCAAAGACCGCCTGGATCAACTCTTTCTTAGAACCAAAGTGGTAGTTGACCGCCGCCAGATTGACTCCGGCAGTACTCGTAATAGTCCTAAGGGATGTCTCGGTAAAGCCGCGCTCGGCAAAGAGCGCTTCGGCAGCATCCAAGATGCGGTTAACGGTATCCATCTGACTCATAGATATCAAACCACCATTTAAAACAGCTGTTTAATTTCGGCCAGAGTAGCACACTCCCAGCTCGCTGGCGGCTTATTGCACATACAGAAAGAACGGTTGTAGGGGGAAGTCCAACCTGGCGAATCCCCATAGGCAAAATTGGTTTGGTAAATTGGCAGGATAAGATGTAATTACCGAAGCGACTGACCACTACCTCTTCCCATAGGCCTTAGTGCATTCCACTGCGTGGGAAGAAAGATAGGGGCGCTAACTACTATTTAGGGACGAGGCACAGCCGTAGGCTCTGTATTTTGGCCTCTACTTCCTGTATTCCTGTTTTTTCTGCCTCCCCTACTCCTCGCCCTATCCGATTGTTAATTAATAAAGAAAGTAACCTAGACATCTCGAAAACTTTTTAATCCCTGGCTCGCATATATTTCATAATCAAATCTGCAGCCTCTTCTACTGCATCCACCACATGAAACAGGTCTAGATCAGCAGAGTCGATACAATTCCGTTCCAATACCGTATCTACCAGCCAATCGTACAGCCCTCCCCAATAACGCTTGCCCACCAAAACTATTGGGAATCGCCGTACTTTTTGAGTTTGTACTAATGTCAGCGCCTCAAATAATTCGTCCAGCGTGCCGTAGCCCCCGGGTAAACCCACAAAGCCCACGGCATGCTTCACAAACATAAATTTACGCACAAAGAAATAGCGAAAATTCAAACTGATATCTTGGTAAGGATTAGCTGCCTGCTCAAAAGGCAGCTCGATATTTAATCCGATTGAAGTACCAGGCTGCTCAAAAGCCCCACGATTACACGCCTCCATCAGACCCGGCCCGCCACCGGTCATCACAGGTATCCCCTCTGCTGCTAAAAGCTCCCCAAGCTTCACCCCTTGCTGATATTCCTGGCTATCTTCAGTGAAACGCGCACCGCCAAAAACTGTTACCGCCCCGTTAAGCGCAACTAAACGCTCAATTCCATCAACCAACTCAGATTGAATGCGCAGAACTCTCCAGGCTTCAGCCATTTTCGCATCAAGCATTATTGTTCTCCCTTGCTGTCAGTTCTTTCAACTATTCTTTTCATTCCCTGTTTTCTTAAACAATGTAGCAGCTGGACTGCAGGCAGGTGCTCAGTTTGCGAGATCCTTAAATCTGTATATAATCCCAGCAACTGTATAAAAATACAGAAACGCTAGGTAAATCTATGACCAATCTCACCGCACGCCAGACTCAAGTATTAGAGCTGATAAAAGCCTACCTGGACGACACAGGTTACCCTCCCACCCGCGCAGAAATCGCCCAAGAGCTGGGTTTTCGCTCGCCCAACGCTGCAGAGGAACACCTCAAAGCACTGGCACGGAAAGGAGCCATTGAGATGGTTGCCGGTGCCTCCCGAGGTATTCGAATTCCCGACCACCAATCGGGACTTCCCATCGTGGGGCGTGTCGCCGCAGGCAACCCTATTCTGGCAGCCGAACATATTGAGGATTATTGCGACCTGCCCGCCAGTTTCTTCCACCCACCGGCAGATTATTTATTGCGGGTACACGGCATGAGTATGCGAAATGCCGGCATTCTCGATGGGGACCTTCTTGCAGTGCAGAAGACCGAACAAATCAGAAACGGGCAGATTGTAGTTGCGCGGATTGATGATGAAGTAACCGTTAAGCGCTTCCGCCGTAAAGGTAATCAGGCAACGGTACAACTCCTACCTGAAAACGAAGACTTTGATACCATTCAAGTAGATATGCGGGATAAGAACTTTGTGATCGAAGGGTTAGCGGTGGGCGTTATTCGCCAAACTCCGTGAGACTAAAAGATTTACCGACAATCAAATACAATAACAGCGGCTTCTAGCCGCTGTTATTTCACTTAATTTTTCGCCTTTACCGTAGATTAGTGAATCGTATGGTTAACCGGCATCGACTCTTCCTCTTCAAAGTAACCTGGCTCCAGGTCATCGAGATTTTGCACGGCTTCTATACCCGCCTCTAACATGGCCCGGGCTACCGCTACCTTGTGCTTTCGCAAAAATTGGAGACTCTCGGCTGAGAAACGAATACTCACCAGAGGGTCCTCCTCATGGCCGGCACGGCGCAGAGCCACATCGCCATTGGCCAACTCGATAATCTCAAAAGTTTCGGAGGACATTTGCTTTCCCTTCACTGCACATCAGTTTGCGCCCAGTGTACCACAGGCAATTTAGAAGTTTCAGTGGGCGCAAAAAGATGAATAGAAAGGTAGCTGAGTCCTCTTAGCACTCCTCGAGGTTGGCACGCTGTCTAAGTATCAGCTCACTGAGAGCTTTGTGCCATTTAAGCAGCGCTTCGAAAGAAAGCTCAATTGGTACTGGTCCGGCGATATTGTGAGTCGGAATAAGGTTATCAGCTTGCCCTTTTTCCTCCGCTAATGTAGGCAGCCTTAAGAGCTGGTTCCACGCGCGTAATAATTCGCTAAGCCAACTCCCTGGCTCTGAGAGCAATGACTGCAGTTCACCTACTTCAAGGCTCGCTCTCCCCTGGCTGTGTAGGCTATCAAAAATAACCTGTACAGACTCCGGCTCAAAACCCAATTGCAGCTGGTGTGACAGTTCAGCCAGGAAAGCCTGATAGGCTTTCCACAGCTGCAACAAAGCACCTTCTTCCATGGCCATTCGCTGAATAGTAGAGTCATAACTACTTGTGGCCAGCAGCTGACTCTTACGCAATGCCGAAGTGACTAGGCCGGTATAGGGGTTACTCATTTACTTTTTTGCCGCCGCTTTCTTAGCTGCCGGCTTTTTCTTGGCCGCCGCTTCGACTTTCCAGGCACCATCCCGGTAAAAAGCCTTCCAACCCGTGGCCTTTCCATCCTCCTCAGACTGAACATACTGCTCTTGGGTCTTACGGCTGAAGCGAACTACGGTATCGCGCCCCTGATCATCCTGTGAGGGAGCCGAGAACAAGAAACTGTACTTAGGGTCAATCTCACTTTGGTGAGGCAGCAGCTCTTTTATCAGCGGGGCACGGGTCTCACGGTTTTTCGGAAACTGGCTGGCGGCCAGGAATAATCCGGAGGCACCATCGCGGAGAATGTAATGATCCTCAACCTTCAGGCAAGCCAACTCCGGCATAGGAACCGGATCCATTTTGGGTGGCGCCGGCTGGCCATTTTTCAACAGCTTGCGGGTATTCTTACAGGCTTCGTTAGTACAGCCGAAGTATTTACCAAAACGGCCTGACTTCAGCTGCATGTCGCTACCGCACTTATCACACTCAATAATCGGACCGTCATAGCCCTTAATTTTGAACGTGCCCTGCTCTACCTCGTAACCATTACAGTCTGGGTTATTACCGCAGATATGTAGCTTTCTCTGCTCATCAAGCAGATAACTATCCATCGCCGTGCCGCACTTGGGACAGCGGCGTTTCTCCCGCAGCTGGCGGGTTTCGGCATCTTCGTCCTTATCCGCGTCCACGGCCTCATCGCCTGAAACCAGATTCATCGTGTTGGTGCAGCGCTCCTTAGGAGGAAGCGCGTAACCGGAGCAACCAAGGAATACACCGGTAGAACCTGTGCGGATCTGCATATGGCGACCGCACTTACTGCACTCGATATCGGTATCTGTCGGCGTGTTGCGCCGCATACCCGCATCGCTGGACTGAGCTTTTTCCAGCCGAGAGGAGAAGTCTTGATAAAACTCGTCGAGTAACTGCTTCCAACCTTTATCGCCATCGGCAACCGCATCCAGAGACTCCTCCAGGCTTGCGGTAAAACCGTAGTCCATCAGATTTTTAAAACTTTCGCTGAGGCGGTCGGTGACAATATCACCCATTTTTTCCGCGTAGAAACGGCGGTTCTCAAGCCGCACATAGCCCCGATCCTGAATTGTGGAAATAATAGAGGCATAGGTTGAGGGCCGGCCAATACCACGCTTTTCCAGCTCTTTCACCAGAGCGGCTTCGCTAAAACGAGCCGGAGGCTTGGTGAAATGTTGTTTCGGGTCCAGCTGCTGCAGAGACAGCTTATCGCCAACCTGAACATCAGGCAGCAGCAGATCTTCATCTTTCTTGCCCGCAGGAGGGGCAACTTTGAGAAAGCCATCAAAACGAATCACCCTGCCGCGAGCACGCAACTCAAAGTCACCGGCACTCACCACAATTGAGGTCGAAGTGTATTTTGCTGGGGTCATCTGACAGGCGACGAACTGCTGCCAAATCAGATTGTAGAGCCGCTCTGCATCCCGCTCCGCACCTGAGAGCATATTGGGGGCAACACGTACATCGGAGGGACGAATTGCCTCGTGAGCCTCTTGCGCTCCCTCCTTGCTGCTATAACTAACGGGCTTTTCTGGCAGATACTTATCGCCAAAATTCTCACCGATATACTGCCGGGCCGACTCAACCGCCTCTTTACTTAGATTGGTCGAATCGGTACGCATGTATGTAATATGACCGGCTTCGTAGAGACGCTGTGCAAGGGTCATGGTTTTCTTGACACTGAAACCGAGACGATTACTAGCCGCCTGCTGCAGTGTCGAAGTAATAAAGGGAGCACTAGGCTTGGAACTGGTAGGCTTATCGTCACGACCGCTAACAACAAACTCACTACCCTGAAGCAATTTCACCGCGCTATTCGCATCGGCTTCATTGGTGGGGCGGAAAGTTTCACCAGCTTGTTTTTTAACCTCTAGCCGCAGCTTGTTCGCTTTGCTGGTAGCGGTATCAGCGAAAAGCGTCCAGTACTCCTCAGGAATGAAAGCGCGGATCTCACGTTCGCGCTCTACCACGAGACGAACTGCCACTGACTGCACCCGGCCAGCAGAGAGTCCTCGGGCAACTTTCTCCCACAATAGTGGGGAGACCATATAGCCAACAATACGATCGAGGAATCGGCGAGCCTGCTGGGCATGAACCCGATTGATATTCAGGCGGCCGGGATCTTTGAACGCCTCCTGGATCGCGGACTTAGTGATTTCATTAAAAACCACTCGGCGATAGCGTTCGTCATTACCGCCAATTGCTTCCCGCAAGTGCCAGGCGATCGCCTCTCCCTCGCGGTCCAAATCCGTTGCCAGATAAATGTGATCGGCATTCTCAGCCAGCTTTTGCAACTCGCTGACTACTTTTTCCTTGCCTGGCAAAATTTCGTAGTGAGCCTGCCAGCTATTATCCGGGTCGATCCCCATGCGCTTGATCAGCTGCGCACGATTTTTCTTGCGCTTGTAAGCCTCTTTCGCCTCAGGGGAAAGCTTACGAGTCTCTGCCGCACGCCTTGCCCGTTCTTTTGCGTCAACGGGCTGTTTGTTGCCGCCACCGGTTGGCAAATCGCGAATATGACCGACGCTGGACTTAACAACAAAGTCCTTGCCGAGATATTTATTGATGGTTTTCGCTTTGGCCGGTGATTCGACGATGACCAGTGATTTACCCATAAGCCTTTGATTTCAAATGAAAAATTTACTGCTATCCGAAGCATTTCAGGCCCATCAATCGGGCCTGCGCTGCGCGAATATATAAGCCTCAGTCAAGGCGCGGTCAAGCAAAGCTGACAACTTTTAGTGCTTATTCGCCAAATTTCACCCCCAGAAAAGGGTAAAATTGTGACAATTTTCCCTATTTGAGCAGCCCGCTAAAATGCCTGTCGCCCTAGTCTTCTGGGAGCTTAATGGGACTGATCTTGCGTACAGATTCTTCTATAAGAGGGGTGTACTCCGCCAAACTCTCAGACAGCTGCGAAAAAGCTTTGACCCCGCCGTTTTCCTGCCATTGCACGCCCAATCCGACATCGGTTGCGATAATCGCACAGCAATCCGCCGGCAAGCTATCCAACAACTGGTGCAATTGCTGCCATGCTGCCTGGGGAGCTCTCACACTGTTGCCCCAATCCCAACTACCGGCAAAATTCATTTCGTGCGTAATCCGCTGGCGCTGTAGCTTCCAACCAATCTGTAGACGCTTTCTATCCTTCCACCGATAGTAATAAACCGCTGCGGTCCCCTCCCCCAAAGCTTCAGGTAAGGCTTGAATTTGCACGGTAATACCTGCCCTGGCGGCACGGCCACGCAAATCAGCCAGACGGCTGTCGCGCTGATTGGGCTTCAGCCACATCACTGGCCCCAGCACCAGGGCAATAGCAAAGCCAATAATGATTACCGGTAGCCATTCGGACATAAAAGTTCCTTATGATGGTTTTACAAACGGCCTATTCTGCGGCGCCATATATGATCCATGTCAAACAGTTTTTTTTGCGATAGACTGAAAATAGCTGTCGTAAGAGGCCCCACTGGGCAAATAGAAAAGACAGGAGCTAATGGAAAATGGCGAAATATGAACGAATATTGGTGGGCCTGGACCTCTCGGAAGAATCCTCACAAGTGCTGGAAAAAGCGGCCTCCCTCGCTGAAGCTTTCAATGCCGAAATCAGCTTGATGCATGCCATTGAGCCACTGACATTTGCCTATGGTGGGGATATCCCCATGGATTTATCAGAGGTACAGGATCAGCTGCAGAGACAGGCCAAGGAACAGCTTCACAAAGCCGCTCTACCGCTGAATATCCCCACTGAACGACAGCATGTAATTTTGGGCCAACCATCCACCGAGATACATCGCCTAGCCAAAGATCTAGAAGTCGATCTTATTGTTATCGGTAGCCATGGACGCCATGGCCTGGCTCTTCTGCTGGGCTCAACCTCTAATGGGGTTCTTCACGGCGCCAAGTGCGATGTTTTAGCTGTCAGGGTATATGTGGACGAAGAGTAAGCCCCCACTTTCGGCGAGAGAAGGGGTGCATGGCACCACTTCTCTCCAATACTCAAACCTTACTCTTCGCCCCCCTCCAACTCCGACCATCGATCAAAAGCGGTCTCTAATTGAGTTTGTTTCTCCGCCAGTAAATTGAGCCGGTTTTGCACCTGGACTTGCTCCTGTTGATAAAAAGAAGGGTCTGCTACTTCAGCCTCTATAGCGCCAATTTCAACTTCAAGCTGTTCGATCAAGGCTGGTAAGCCATCCAGTTCACGTTGCAGCTTATAGCTGAGCTTCTTTTTCTTAACCTGAGGCTTGTCCGCTTCGACCGGCTTCGCTTTCACCTTGCCTTCGGGGACTTTTTCCTCTTTTGACTCCTGTTCAAAACTACCTCCCTGGCGAATGAAGTCCGCATAACCACCCACATACTCTCGGATACGACCATCTCCCTCGAAGGCCAGACAGGAATCCACAACATTATCGAGAAATGCACGGTCGTGACTAACTAATAACACTGTGCCTGTGAATTCCAAAAGTAACTTTTCAAGCAGCTCCAGGGTTTCTACATCCAGGTCGTTGGTCGGCTCATCGAGCACCAGAATATTGGCTGGCTGACTGAATAATTTCGCCAGAAGAGCCCTATTGCGCTCACCACCACTCAACGCACTTACCTTGGTCCGCGCTTTCAAACCGCTAAAGAGGAAATCGGATAAATAGGACATGATGTGGCGGCTTTTGCCGCCAATGGTGACAGAGTCGCGCCCTCCACCAACATTATCCAATACGGTAAGTTCAGGATTTAATTGGTCCCTGCGCTGATCAAAGTAGGCTACCTGCTGCTTTGTACCCAAACGCACCTGACCAGACTGAGACTGAAGGTCCCCGAGCAACACTCGAATTAAGGTGCTTTTACCAACCCCATTAGGACCAATCAATCCCACCTTATCACCGCGCATTAAGGTAAATGAAAGGTCGCGAATCAGGGGGGACTCATTGGGGTAGGCAAAGGTAACGTTACTAAGCTCAGCCACCAACTTACCGGATGTTTCTCCACTATCGAGAGACATCCTTGCAATGCCCTGTTGAGTTCGACGCGCCTCTCTCTGGCGCCTTAGTCCCTGCAAGGCCCGCACCCGCCCTTCATTACGGGTGCGTCGCGCCTTGATACCCTGGCGAATCCAGGCTTCCTCCTGGGCTAGCTTTTTGTCGAATAGCGCTTCGTTCCTGGCCTCTTCTTCTAAAAGTTTCTCTTTTTCTTCCTGGTAACGCCCAAACTTGCAGCGAAAAACCCGTAGGTATCCACGATCCAAATCCCAGACTGTACTGGCCAACCGCTGCGCCAAAGCACGATCGTGGCTGACGAACAATAACGCGCCCCTAAAAGTATCGAGGAATCCTTCCAACCACTCCACAGCGGCAATATCCAAATGGTTGGTGGGCTCATCGAGAATGAGCAGATCGGGCTCTGTAACCAGCGCGCGCGCGAGAGCTGCACGGCGCTGCCAACCTCCAGAGAGATCAGCCACGGATTCATCAGGACTCAAGCCGAGGCGGTCGAGCACGCTATCTACTCTAGGCAGGAGATCCCAGCCGTGCTCCGCTTCAATTTTGGCCTGTAGCTCGGCCGATGGGTCCTCCCGATAACCAGCCAATACACGCCCTATAGGGCCCAGACCCTCGGCAACATATCGGTAGACAGAATCGAGACAGCCTGCGGGTAACTCCTGCTCAAGGGTTGCCATAACCATCCCACTCGCGCGCACAATCTCCCCAGCATCTGGGTCCACCTGCCCCGCAATTAAACGCAACAGGCTGGACTTACCCTCTCCATTGCGGCCAACAAGGCAAATACGATCGCCCCGCTCAATTTTTGCACTGACGTTTTCAGCAAGCACCTGGGTCCCGTAACGCAGACTGACCCCATCCAATAGAAGCAACATAATTAGGCACTACAATTAACAGACCCAGTTAACATTCTCGCTAGTTAGTTGAATGAAACGAAAATTGATACTTCGGGTCCTGTGAAAAATTCGCTATTTTACGCTTTTTTGCCAAGCCGTCTCATAAACTTGCGCGACCAGACTCAACTTTGGGGTTACTGTCATGTCAGTTAGCACAAGTCGACTCTTCCAGTTTATTGCCCCTTTAATGGTCTGGATCTGCCTCAGCGCCCAGGCAGAGCCACAAGCATCATCGAAGGATTTGTCTCAGCAAGACAAGCCAGCCACAGGTATATCCAACCAGCGCCAGCTATTACAACAAGCCAGGATAGCGATCAAATACGGCAATAAAAAACAGTTAAAGCAATTGAAAGCCAAGTTGGCGAATTACCCTCTAGTACCCTATCTCGACTACTGGGCGATCGGAAGAAAATTGCGCCAATTGCCTCTAAAAGATATAAATCGCTTTCTCGCTGAGAATCAGGGAACAGCGGTGGGTGACTGGATGCGTATTAGGTTGCTTAGAGAGCTGGGGCAACAGAGACAATTTCAGACCTACCTAAAATACTTTCAACCTGAGAAACACAAGCGCGCGGCACTGCGTTGCTATTATGCCGACGCACTGTTTCGCCATGGCAGCAAAGACAATGCCAATCAAGTAACCACCGAGCTCTGGCTGGTTGGGCACTCACAAGTAGAGGAGTGTGACCCAGTTTTTGCCCGTTGGAAGCGCAATGGTGGCCTAACCCAGGAAAAGATTTGGTCCCGCCATTTACTCGCCTTAGAAGAGGATAACCTAGAACTCGCTTCCTATATCGCCAGGAAAATGGACAAACCCTTCCAACAAAGAGCAGCCCTACTAAGGGAGGTGCACAAATCACCCAAGCTTCTTCTCAATTACCCCCGCTTCTTACAGTCACCGGAGCATCATAGGGAAATCATTCTCCATGGATTGCATCGATTAGCTAGGGAAGATGCAGCCGTCGCTGAACAGGCATGGCAGCGCTATAGTGCCAGCCTCCTGTTTAACGATAAGGAGCAAGCCAATATGCTCCGCCATCTGGCTCGACAATTTGCTCGTCAAGACGATACCCAGGGACTGCTACAACTGACCAAGAATCACACAATGGATGATGGATATTCCATTGAATGGCTGGCGCGGCAATCCCTGCGAGAGCTCGACTGGGAGCAGGTTGCCTTTTGGATTGATCGCCTGCCACTCGAACGGCAACAGCGCGATCGCTGGCTCTACTGGAAAGCCCGCTCACTGGAAGAACTTTATGGTAAAGCGCAGTCTGGCGCAGCCTCCCTGCTCTATCGAAAAGCTGCACGGGAACGCAGTTACTACGGTTTCCTTGCTGCCGATACCCTCGGACAAAATTACAGCTTTGTAGATCGTCCCGCGCCAATCACGCCAATTCAAGTGCAGCAGATGGCCCAGCACACCGGCTTACAAAGGGCACGTGAATTGCAGGCTATTGGTGAACTATTCCATGCTCGGCGTGAGTGGAGCTACGCTACTCGGGAAATGGATCACGAGGAACTATTAGCCGCGGGCAAAGTGGCAAGCGCATGGGGTTGGTATCACAAATCCATTCAATCTGTTCTTGCGGCAGACTACCTGGATGATCTGGAACTCCGCTTCCCCCTGGCCTTTGCCGATATTGTAGAAAGTGTAAGTGAGCAGGTTGGACGGCAGAGCACGCCTCTAGAGCCCTATATGATTTACGCAGTTGCCCGCCAGGAAAGCCACTTCAGCCACGACGCCAAATCACGGTCTGGCGCATTGGGCCTAATGCAATTGCTACCCTCTACCGCACGCGCAACGGCAAAGCGCGCCGGTGTACGCTATCGACGCAGCTGGGATCTACTAAGCCCCCAAACTAATATTGCCCTTGGCAGCTTTTACCTGAGCACCCTGTTAAATCGATTCGATAACAATCGCTTCCTCGCCGCTGCCGCTTACAACGCGGGGCCAACGCGGGTTGCCAAGTGGTTAAAGGAGACTCGTCAGCGTCTGCCACACGATGTCTGGATCGAGACGATTCCCTATAGTGAAACAAGGAATTATGTACAGAATGTACTCGCTTATACGGTAATTTATGCCTATCGGAGCGGCACCAAGCTGCAACTTCTCAAGGCGCATGAGGCAGGGAATAAACTTTAAGGTGCCTCAGAATAACCTTACAAACCTCTGCCCTAACTTTGATACCGTTTAAATAGGAATAGAGCCCCCCTTGGGCACCCGAGTCATTAGGGCTTAAGGTGGGAGTTATCTCCCAATAAATGAAGGGCGCCTAACCAATTCGTTTGGCTAACCAGGCTTGCAGCTGCGATTGCTGAAAGGGCCATGCATAAGTGTCTTCAGGATCACCGAGCCCCACCACGGGTATCAAAAGACTAAAGCGCTCGAATAAATTGTCATCATCGGCAATATCTACCTCCCTTAAACGCAACCCAAACTGCTCGAGCAGGGGCCATATTTCCAGCTTGGCCTTTTCGCACAGGCTGCATCCAAGGGTGGTATAGAGCAGCAATTCACGGGGCGAACTCATGAGAACACTCCCTGGTTATTAACCCAAAAATATCCGGCAGCACCGGCAACCAATAACAGAGTCAAGCCCAAGGCTTTTATAGGGATACGTGGCTGAAGTTTTTCCTCCTGGGGCTTAGCCATACTTGGGCTCTCTTCCCGCAGCCCGGCGATAGAAGCCGAGAAGGATCTCTGAGTGACATCTTCAGCTGCCACTTCACCTGAGCCAATTTTTGGAGACTTCATAAGATGTGAAGAGATTGCAGGGCGCACTGCAGTGCGATCAAGATCATCCACAGGGCCCACAACAGAAAAACTCAACGAATCAAACCGCAGCTCATCGCCTCTTCGCACACGGCTTTCCGTGATCCGTCGACCATTGACGAATGTCCCGTTGGCCGAGCCGAGATCAATTGCGAACAGCAACCCTTCACGCACCTCCAACCTTGCATGGCGACGTGAAAGGTGTGACAAGGAAAACGTGATATCGCACTCCTCAGAGCGCCCCACCACCGCGCCCCCTTTTACAGGAAACACTTTCCCCGCTATCGCCTTGTGATTTGCCCGTAGCGCCCAGGCGGTATTTTTCGACTTGCTCGAATTAAGCTTTGTTACTTTGGGGTCAATAATTTGTAGTGTTCGAGTACCGATTGTTATCTGATCGTTCAGCTTGATTCGACAGGCTGATGCTATCGGCTTCCCATTAACCAATACATGGGAGTCTCCAGAAACATTCCCCAGGGTAAGCTGCCCCCCCTTAATCGCGATCTTTAGATGTAACTTCGCAATCGAGTCATCCGGTATACACAGATCACAAACCTGATCTCGCCCCACCGTTACACCGGGGGCCACCAGCCAAACACTCTGGCCAGAATCGTTTACATCACAAAGTTTTAGCATTGATCACGCTCCTCAGCCCTAAGGAGACTGAATATAGGGCAGCCTAAATAAAGGGACTGTCCCAATTAACAGTAAAACCTGAAAAAAATTTGCAGATTGAAGATAAAACCGAGTTTAACACGGGCAATATCATTAGCGTGTGATTGGGTTTGCAGCTTACAATGGCGCAAAGGTCTAATATCCGGCTCAGGCAGGGGTGACCAATTCAGCTGCCATTGGTGTCGTTGGGTAAAGTACACTTGCAGCACCACAAGGAAAAGACGGATCTTTGCCAAATCGGCTATCACCGTCAGTTACGATGAGAAACCATAACAGGTAGTTGCACGCCAGTGAGTGAAGCCAAAGTTCGCGAGGTATCGCGGCACAGCGAAGTAGTTCAACACACCCCAAGTGCTGCACGTAGCGCTGGCGCCACTCATCCCGGCTACCGGCGAGAGCAGAATGAAGATGCCTATTGGGCTGATGAGGAAAAAGGCATCTGGGTTGTCGCCGATGGTTTGGGCGGACACCACGCCGGCGAGATTGCCAGTCAGACCGTAGTAGAAGAAATCCAACAATGTACGGCAACTGATCGCCACTATGAGCGTGCCCTACAAAGGGCCCATGCCCTACTGCTAGGTGATGAGCACAGCACTGCCAATATGGGCTCAACCGCAGTAGTGCTCGCCGAGGAAGGCGATTACTATCACATCTATTGGGTTGGAGATAGCCGAGCTTACCTTTGGACACCGGGCGACAAAAACGGCGAACTCAGCCAACTGACAAGTGATCACTCCTATGTTCAGATGCTGATGGATTCCGGTGCCATCAACTCCGAGGAAGCCGCAACCCACCCAAATCGCCACGTTATTACCCGATGTATCGGCGGTAGTACCAATCCCAAGCTCGAAGTTGACAGGGTATCTCATCGCTGGAGCTCTGGGCAAAAACTTCTACTTTGCAGCGATGGACTCAGCTCCGAAGTACCCAATGAAAAAATAAACCGGATCATCGCTGAAAACTCCAATAACCACCAAATAGTAGAGCTTCTCATAAACGCAGCCCTTGATGCCGGTGGCAAGGACAATATCACCGTTCAGGTTATCGAAGCACCAGCTATCGCCCCTCCCCCAAGCTTTTCGCAAGAATCTCACAACAGCACTGCACAAAACGAAACTAATAGTGACAGCCAAAGCAATAGAAGCTGGCGACCACTTCTGGCCTTACTTGCTGCTTGCGGAGCAATTGCCGCACTGGCAGGCGGAATATTCCAGTTATTTTAACGGGGCCATAACACACCATGGAGCTCGTAAAGAGTGGCAATTCGTCGCTACAAATTCCCGGCTATCGCATCCTCCGCAAAATTAACCAGGGTGGCATGTCCACGGTATACCTAGCCATTCAGCGCAGTGTCGGCCGCCAAGTGGCCCTCAAGGTTATGTCGCCGGTTCTCAATGCCGACCCAATTTTCAGTGAGCGATTTCAACGGGAAGCCAACATTGTTGGACAACTCTCTCACCCAAATATCGTTGGCATCCATGATATTGGACGCTATCGCAGCCTTAACTATATCGCCATGGACTATATGGCTGGGGGCTCTGTTGCGGAAAGACTCGCCAAAGGACCATTGGAGCCACTGGAAGCCCTCAATGTTGTACGCCAAATTGCCATGGCCTTGGACCACTCCCACAGCAAGGGGTATGTGCACAGGGACCTAAAACCAGAAAATATACTGTTTCGGGAGGATGGCTCTGCCGTATTGAGTGATTTTGGCGTGGCGCGCGCTGTTGCACATACCACAAGAATGACCAATAGCGGCATGGTCGTAGGCACGCCCCACTATATGAGCCCCGAGCAGGCCAGAGGTAATGCTATTGATGGTCGGGCCGATCTCTACAGCCTAGGTGTTGTCTTTTATGAAATGCTCACTGGTGCTGTCCCCTACCAAGCAGAGGAAGCGGTGGCTATTGCCATCAAGCACCTGACCGACCCCATCCCCAAGTTACCTGCTCGGCACGCGCTATACCAGCCGATCATTGATCGCGCCCTGGCCAAAGAGCCGGCCAAACGATTTCAACGGGGCTTGGATGTCGCAGATGCAACCGATCAGATAGTTACAACCCTAGCCGGCAAGCCCAGCCAGCAAATCAGCCAGTTAAACAACGCCTCTGTCGGTGTTTCCAGTCTAGCCCGTGCACTTTTTCTCACTCTTTTAAGCAGCCTCCGGGATCGCTTTATTAAAGGCTGGCAGGTGAGACTGGAAAACCCCCAGCAAGTGGACTCCGTACGTAAAGATCAGGATACCCTGGTGCGTTTACGACAGCTGGTCAGTGAACCAACAAAGCACAGGCGCCCATGGGCACTAACCGCCATCACCGCCATTACGCTACTCTTTGGCTGGAGCGTTCATAGCACTTTCAGTGGTAAGGAAACTTGGCTTAGCCAGATCACTTTATCCGACAGCGCAAGACGCCATACCTCCGATACTACGCCCAGCACGCCCAGCGCCGATCGCTCTGAAGAAGTACAAGTCAGAGATATAGAGAAGCCTCCAGTTGAAGATCTGGTACAGACACAAGGGCAGGAGATCTCTCAAGGTGATTCCGTAAACAACCAATCCCCGGAAAATTCACTATCGGGCAATCTACCCACCCAAAACTCGGTTGTGCTTTCGCAGGAGCAGCCAAACTCAGTACCAAAGTTTGCATTTACGGTCAAAACTGAGCCCGAAGATGCCCGCGTACGTATTATGAATATAAGTCCGCGCTATGCACCGGGTATTCAACTAGAGCCCGGGCGATACGATGTAGAGGTCAGCAAACCCGGCTATGACCGCTATCGTAATTGGATCATTATTGAGGATCAGAACCACAAGCTTTCGGTAAAGCTACAAAAAGCCTATTTTGCCGGAAAGAAAATACGCTCCAAGCTCTCCTCCGGCGGTCAGGGCCCTCAGATGATCGTAGTAGGTTCGGGAGAATTTATGATGGGCAGCAATAAACGCAGTAATAGCCGCCCTGAGCACCAAATAAAAATTCCCAAACCGTTTGCCATTTCAACTCAAGAAATCACTTTTCAGGATTATGACCGCTTTGCTCTCGCCACAGGGACCAATCAGCCCAGTGACTCAGGCTGGGGCCGAGGGAGGCGACCGGTCACCAATATTACCTGGCGGGACGCACAAAAATATGTTGAGTGGCTTTCAGAGCAAACGGGACAAAAATATCGTTTGCCCAGCGAGGCCGAGTGGGAATATGCAGCCCGCGCGGGCACTGACCAACCTTTCTGGTGGAAAAGCAGCGATGCAAGGGGAAAAGCCAATTGCAGGCGCGGATGTGACAGTGAATTTAACAGTCTCTTTATCACGAAAACCGGACCGGTAGCGAATTACCAAGCCAACCCTTTTGGACTATACGATACGGCCGGCAATGCGGCAGAGTGGGTGCAAGACTGTTACCAACCCGGTTATGATAAAAACCACAACACATCTGCACCACTGAAAATCAAAAACTGTCAGTTACGCAGTGTTCGCGGTGGCTCAATGCGAGACCCATCTAGCAGAATTGGGGCAGATTATCGCAAGGGGCTCAATGAAAATAGTCGTGCAAAGGATGTAGGAATGCGGATTGTTATGGATCTTAATTGACCGACCCCAGGCTACTTTCGAAGCAAAAAATAATCCTGTTTTTCATTGAGCCTGTGGCTTTTGATTTACACCAACCAAATAGTGATACAGAAATTCTTTATAATCTAACCCAATGACTGCCAGCAGCGGCAACACTTCCCTGTGCCGCATTAACTCACTGCATCATTCAGACCCTAGGCTAGCAGCTAACTCCCACTACTTAGCCCGAACTTCCCAAACGTTGTGGATTTTAGGGTTGCGTTGAAAATCCTTATCCAACAACTGTAAAGGCTGCACAGCAAAGGCATCTGTAATCGCCACATCCATTTTAAAACTGCGCAAATTATTGGAAAAAATCAGAGTGCCCCCCGGGGCCAATAATGCCATGCATTGGCTGATCAGCTTGGCGTGGTCGCGCTGAATATCCAGCACTCCGCGCATTTTGGCCGAATTGGAAAAGCTCGGGGGATCGAGGAAGATCAGGTCGTAATGGCCTTTGCGATTTTGTTGGGCCGATGCCAACCACTGCAGGCAATCAGCTTCCACCAGCTGGTGCTTATAGGGATCCATACCATTTGCACGGAAGTTTCGCGCAGCCCAGGATTGATAGGTTTTGGACATATCTACACTGGTACTTTGTACGCTGCCACCCAAAGCAGCTTGTACAGTGGCTGTTGCGGTATAGCAAAACAGGTTGAGAAATTTCTTCCCAGAGGATATATCGCGCAGGTGCTTTCTCACCGGGCGATGATCTAGGAACAACCCAGTATCCAAGTAGCGCCATAAATCCACTTCCAGCTCAGCGCCGTACTCCTGTACCTGCACGCTAGCCCTTACGTCAACCTGCTTTTGATACTGGCCAGCGCCCTTTTGGCCACCTTTATGGCTGTGGCGACGACGCTCCTTGATACTAATTTTCCCTCTAGGCAGCTCCAATACGGATTGCACGGCTCTCAACAGATCTCTTAACCGGTTGCGCGCCTTACCCTCATCAATACTGGCCGGCGGGCGGTACTCCTGGAGGTGAGCATAAAGCTCCCCCTCTAAGGTGCGATATAAATCTACTGCGGCGGCGTACTCCGGTAAGTCAGCATCGTAGAGCCTATAACAGTCAATAGCGTTTCTGGATGCCCACTTGCCTGTTGTGCGTAAATTCTTACGGAGCCGATTGGCCACCATTTCAGCTTCCGGGGAAAGCTTGCGTTCCTTGGGTGCGCTCTCGGCCTGCCCCCCCTGTTCGCGCACCTGAAACAACAACAGCTGACTGGGGATTGAGCCGTTATATAACTGGTAGTGCTTGTGAGAGCGTAGCCCGGTGGAATACCCCAACTCAGGGTTGCCGGTAAAAATTCCCACCTGCCAACCGGGAAACTCCGCCTTTAACTGCTTACCCAACTCCGCGTAGGTTTCTCGCAGAGCCTCCTGCTCACCAAGGCGTTCACCATAGGGGGGGTTGGTCAATACCAAACCAGTATTGATCTTTCGATGACTCGGAACCTTGAATGCGGCGACCGGCCGGCAACTTACCCGCACCTGGCGCTCCAATCCCGCCCTATCAATATTGGCTTCGGCAGCAAATAGCACCCTAGCATCGGCATCATAACCGCGAATTTCCGGCAAAGGCTTCTCCAAACCGGCAACGCGACGCTGTAGAGCCTCTTCACGAAGCTCATTCCAAATATCGCTCTGGTGGTTGAGCCAGCGCTCAAAACCAAAACTCTCACGGAAGAGACCCGGAGCAATATCAGCAGCCATCATGGCCGCTTCAATCAAAATAGTGCCCGAACCACACATTGGATCCAGCAGAGCCCCGCCCTCAGCCGCAATCTGCGGCCAACGAGCGCGCAATAACAGGGCTGCAGCCAGGTTTTCCTTGAGGGGGGCAGCACCGATATGCGTTCGGTAGCCTCTTTTATGCAAGCTATCCCCACTGAGATCTATGGCAATATCCAGCCTGTCCCGCTGCAGTCGCAAAGCCACAGTCAGGTCCGGATTGTGCTTATCAATACTCGGTCTCGCCCCGGTTTTATCACGCAAGCGATCAACGATGGCATCTTTTGTTTTTTGGGCTCCGAACTGACTATTACGGATTTCCCGATTGGTCCCCGAAAACTGCAACCACAGTTTGCCCGAAGGGCCAATATGCTCTTCCCAAGGCTGTGCAGCCACCGCCCGGTAGAGGTCTTCAGCATCACCGATGCGAACCTGATCGAGTTGCAGCAAAATCCGATTTGCCAGGCGACTCCACAGACAGCAACGATAAGCAAGCTTCAAGGAGCCTGCAAAATGTATGGCTGCAGGCTGCTCCCGAAGGACCTTAGCCCCCAGAGACCCAAGCTCTACAGCAAGTAAGCTTTCCAACCCTTTCGGACATGTCGCAGTAAACTTAAATTCTTCTATACGTGAGTCGATCAAAACTTTTACTCGATAACCCCTAGCATCAGGGGGATAAACATGGCGCCTCTTGGCGCAAATTAGATTTTCAAGAGCCTGGTAGACATACCAAGGGGTCAGTATTCCCCTCTACAGGCCAGATTTTCTGGCGCGATTATCCCACTTTGTAGCGGCGGAGCCTACGTAGTCGGGATATCTTGCTAGTGTCTACACAGTCACCCCGACTTTTAAATGCCTCTCTGTAGATATCTTAAGAGCGACGCCCAGCCGTTTTCCGTTTTTGCTGTCTCCACCATATTCTTGCTATGTGGGAAGCGATAGGAGTCACACAACTGCCCGCGTAAAAGTTTCGCTAAGCTTTAATTGTCGATGCAACAAAACCGTAATAAGCATCCAACGGACTGCGCCGCAGTTCGTAAATCTACAAGCAGAGGTGCCGTATAGATGAAACGCCAAAAACGCAATCACGCCGACAGGGCTTTCTACAAAGGGTATTTGGCAGCCCTGAACAATAAGTCTATTGATAGCTGTCCCTTTGTCGAAAATGACCCACACCAGGAATGGGTTAACGGCTGGCGTGAAGGGCGGGAAGATTACTGGAATGGCTTTGATAGGACTACCAAGGCGCAAAAACTGGAAATCTATGGCGCCATTTCCACCGATATCCAATATCCAGACGGCTGGAGTACTATTTAGCCTGCGGGAAAGGTGCAGGTTCACCTGCACCTTTTACAAGACCACCACCAGGCTACACCTGCATCCCTCTGAACCCGTTCAACGATAAAGATGAATTCGACATCTCAATCTAGGTTAATAGGACCAGGCGTTACTCGCCTATTCACCAGCTGAGCGACGACGCTCCATAGCTATAGACTCCACCGCTTCGCGGACAAGCTGCGGTCCCCGGTATATAAACCCGGTATAAACCTGTACGGCAGTTGCCCCTGCGCGAATTTTTTCTGCTGCACTGTCACCGTCGAAGATACCCCCAACACCAATAATAGGGATCTGCTTGTCCAGAGCCTTCGACAGCTGCGCAATAACCTCAGTGGAGCGGTGCTGTAGAGGCTTACCACTCAGCCCACCCTGCTCATTACCATGGGGCAGATTAGCCACAGATGACTTATCAATGGTGGTATTAGTGGCAATTACGCCATCAATACCGTATTCGCACAGAGCCTCGGCGATCTGCTCTATGGCATCCCCTTCGATATCTGGCGCGATTTTTACCGCAACGGGCACGTAGCGATCGCTCTTTTGAGCCAGTTCCGCCTGCTTCTCCTTGATACTTCCCAGTAGCCTGTTGAGGCTCTCACCAAACTGCAGGTCCCGCAGCCCCTTGGTGTTCGGCGAAGAAACATTGGCGGTGATGTAATCCGCATAGGGATAAACCTTTTCCATACAGAGCCGGTAATCATCCGCCGCCTTCTCTACCGGAGTGTCGAAGTTTTTACCAACATTGATTCCCAAAACACCCCTGTAACGGCGGTGCTTCACTCTGTCGATTAAGTAGTCAACTCCCAGGTTGTTAAACCCCATACGGTTGATAATGGCACCCGCCTCTTCCACACGGAACAGTCGTGGCAACGGGTTGCCCGGCTGTGGGCGTGGAGTCACGGTGCCAACTTCAACAAAACCGAAACCCAAAGCACCCAAACCGTTAAAAGCCTGGGCATTCTTATCCAATCCTGCAGCCAGACCAACAGGGTTAGGTAGGGTCAACCCCATCAGCTCTACCGGGTCGTGAGCGACTGCCTGTTTGAAAAAAGACATCAGGCCAAGCCGCTCAACGGCACCAATTGCATCCAGAGAGAGGTGGTGGGCCCGCTCGGGATCGAGCGCAAACAGAGCTTTACGCAGAGTTGAATACATACCTTTCCTTACGTGGAGACTGAACCCGTCCGCCAGGAGTCAACGAACGGAGATAGAATTTCATTGCCACCCGTGAAATAGCGCCAAGGAGAACTAACTCCCTAGCGCTATTTCCCGAACTCACTTCGGCCTACTCAGCCAGGGTTTCGCGGTCTGCAGTTGCGTGGGCAAGGTACATCAACTCGCGCAGCGCTACTGTAAACATCGCAAAATCACCGACGGCAGCTGCCTTCAGCTCGGCAATCATGTTGTGCCAACGCTGAATAGCCGGCGCCATAATAGCGCCCCAGCGCAACATTGCACTATCTACGTCCAATTTCTCCACAGTGGCAAGGCGCAGGATATTCACTGCCAGGGTGGCGAGCTGGCTGTCTAAGTCATCCATACTCGTTTCGCGTGCCTGGGCTTGCCAGAAGCTGTCCACCGGTAGATCGACAATCAAATTGCCAAACCAGTGTAGATTCAACTCGTCAGAGAGGCTGAAATAGACTTTGGCCACCTCTTCTACAGGGCGGTCACTGGCATAAGCAGATTCGGAAATGCCCAGTGCAGAATAAAGGTAGGTCGGAGATGCTGATAGCAGGGCAATCTCCTCTGGCAGCCCCGCCTCTAATAATTTTTGGTAGCGCTGTTCCCACTCACCCAGCGGACCACCACTCAGGACTTTCGGCAGGGCCTTGATCACCCTCTGCACCTGAGACTGGAACAGTGCGCAGTTTTGCCCAGGCTCTAAATCACTGCGACGATTGCGCAGGAACCAGCGGGTGGCACGGCGGACCCGACCGATCATGGAGTTGAGCAACTCGGTCTGCAGCTCGGCCGGTACTTTGTAGTCCAATTCAGCCAGTTGCTGCTGGAATTCCACCATCTTATAAACATCGCGGGCACTGATATAAGCCGCAGCGACATCATTGACATCTGCGCCTGTTGCCGTGCTGATGCGGTTATAGAAGGTGATTCCCATGCTGTTCACCATTTCGTTGGCCACCTGGGTGGAAACGATCTGGCGCAGTAGGGGGTGCTCGTAAACCTGGCCCTTATAACGCCCCACCAATGCCGAAGGAAAAGCGGATTCCGCAGCTTCACGCACTCGTGGGTTATCCGTGATTTCCGCCTCTTGAAGCTCCTCTTTTAACTTCACCTTCACATAAGAAATCAAAACGGAAAGTTCCGGCCGGGTCAGGGTCTGCCCCTTATGTACCCGATCGGAAATCTGCTCGTTATCGGGGATAAACTCCAGAGCCCGATTCAGTCGACCGTCATCTTCCAGGGTATTAATAGTGCGGCGGTATTCGTCAAGGCGTTTGGAAACCTGGTATTCCGCCACACTCAATGCACGAGTTTGATCATAGTTATTGTGCAGCACCAGATCACTCACGGAGTCTGTCATACCATGCAGCAGCTCATTGCGCTGCTTCTCGGTCAAGTCACCGTTGGCAACAACTTTATCGAGGAGAATCTTGATATTCACCTCATGGTCGGAACAGTCCACTCCTGCCGCGTTATCGATAAAGTCGGTGTTACAGCGGCCGCCATTGAGGGCAAATTCGATACGCCCTTGTTGGGTCATACCAAGGTTGCCACCCTCACCAAAAACTTTGGCACGCAACTCAGCACCATTAACCCGCAGGTGGTCGTTGGATTTGTCACCCACCTCACTGTCGGATTCAGTCCCGGCTTTCACATAAGTACCGATGCCACCATTCCAGATTAAATCAACCGGCGCACGCAGTAGTGCACTGATTAATTCGTTTGGCGTGAGTCGGTCTTCTTTGATATCGAAGGCTTCTTTCATCTCAGGTGTGATGCTAATGGCCTTCACCCGGCGCTCAAAAACACCACCCCCCTTGGAAATGAGAGTGCGATCGTAATCCCTCCAGCTGGAGCGAGGCAGCTCAAACAGGCGCTTGCGTTCTTCAAAGCTAGCCGCTGCATCAGGGCTTGGGTCAATAAAAATATGCATGTGGTTGAAGGCAGCCTTCAACTGAATATGCTCAGATAGCAACATACCGTTGCCAAAGACATCCCCACCCATGTCGCCAATACCGATGACAGAGAAGTCCTCTTTCTGAACATCCACCCCCATCTCGCGGAAGTGCCTCTGTACAGATACCCAGGCACCGCGCGCAGTGATTCCCATCTTCTTGTGGTCGTACCCCTGACTACCGCCTGAAGCAAAGGCATCCCCCAACCAAAAACCGTAGTCCTCAGCAATACCATTGGCGATATCGGAAAAAGTCGCAGTTCCCTTATCTGCAGCCACTACCAGATAGGGGTCATCCTCATCCCTGCGCACCACTTGCTTAGGCGCTACTATCTCACCATTTTTCAGATTGTCGGTGATATCTAGTAAACCGCGAATAAAGGTTTTATAACAGGAAATGCCCTCTTCCAGCATGGCTTCACGACTGCCATCCACCGGAGGACGCCGCACAACGAAACCGCCCTTGGCTCCACTGGGGACAATCACGGCATTTTTTACAGCCTGGGCCTTTACCAGCCCCAACACCTCGGTGCGGAAATCTTCTAAACGATCGGACCAACGCAAGCCACCGCGGGCCACCTTACTACCGCGCAGGTGAACACCTTCCACTCTGGGAGAGTAAACGAAGATTTCAAATTCCGGGCGAGGTTCGGGAATACCGGGAATATCCCGCGGGCTGAATTTAATAGAGATGTAGTCTTTAGGCTGTCCGTCAGCACCCGCCTGGAAGAAGTTGGTCCGCAAAGTAGCCAAGATCAATTCGAGATAACGACGCAGCACCAAGTCTTCGTTGAGGTTTTCAACAGCATCCAAACCGTCATGAATCTTAGCGATTAATCTCTCAACTCGTGTTTGCTCCTGCTTGCCACTGCTAAGACGCGGGTCAAACAATGCTCGGAACAAAGCCACTAGGTTGCGGGTAATTTCAACTTGATTGGCCAAAGTCGCAGCAATAAAGCTCTGGCTAGCGCTAGATTTTGTTTGTTTCAAATAGCGGGCGTAGGCACGCAACATAGAAACCTCTCGCCAATTCAGGCGAGCCGCCAGCACCAGACGGTTAAAAGCATCACTTTCCGCAGTGTGATTCCAAATAGCAGCGAATGCATCCTGGAACAGCCCGCGCGATGCTTGGGCATCAACTTTTGTTGGAAGGCCAAACTCCAGGTGGAACTCATGCATCCATACATCACTACTGCCACAAGGGCGAATGGTATATGGGAACTCCCCCATAACCCTAAGACCGAGATTTTCCAATACTGGGATCACATCGGAGAGGGTTAAGCCGCTACCCCAGTTAAATACTTTAAAGCGCAAACTGCCCTGGGCCGCACCTACCGGCTGGTAGAAGCTCATGGCCACCCGGTTGTTTTCGTTGAGATTCTGGATTGCTGCCACATCCTGTACAGCGATACGCGGCTCAAAATCCTCACGGTAACCAGCGGGAAAGGCTCGGCCAAAGATTCGGAAAAGTCGGTTACCCTCTTCCTCTCCACTGCTTTCAACTAAGGATCTTTGAAAAACGTCTTCCCAGGAACGGGTAATATCCACAATCTGCGCCTCCAACAGCGCTACATCTATATCGACAGGTTCATCGGGCGAGATGCGGAATACAAAGTGCACACGCGCGAGAATGGATTCAGAAAAATAAGTCGTAAAGTCCGATTCTTTGGCTTTAATTGCCTTGGAAATATGGGAGCAGATCAACTCACGTACGTTACTGTTGAATTGATCTCTCGGCACATACACGGTGGCCGTAACAAATTTTCCAAAAAGGTCTCTACGCATAAACAGGCGAACATGAGCGCGCTCATTCAAACTGAGCACACCCATCACCACTTTAAACAGGTCCTGACTACTACTTTGGAACAACTCATCTCGGGGGAAGGTATCCAAAATACGGCGCAACGCCTTGCCATCGTGTCCATAACCGGAAAGGCCACTGGACTCAATAATGGAGGCCATCTTACGTCGGATAATCGGAATTTTGGCTGGGCTTTCCGTATACACAGGGGAAGTGTATAGCCCCATAAATGCCGACTCTCCAATTACCTCACCCTCGGCGTTGTAACGTTTGATCATTACATAATCTGAATAGGCACTGCGATGCACACGGGATTTCACCGAGGATTTGGCAAAAGTCAGATAGTTAGGCCCCTGGTAAAAGCGCTGCTTACCCTCACTAAAGGCAGCTTCGAGCATTGGAGCTGCAGACTCTTCCAGTTTTTTGAAAATACCCAGGCGGCGATCTTCCACCTCACTGAGAATTTTCTTGTCATCAACCTGACTGAACTCGTATTCCCGGTAGCCAAGGAAGGTAAAGTTGCCATCGCGCATCCACTGCAGAAACGCACAGGCCTCGAGAAGATTGGTATCGTCCTCCGAGACCCCGGCTTTCAGCTGCCCTTCCATACCCCCACAGGTCTCGAGCATCGGCGCATAATCATCCACTACCAGCTCTACATCGCCTAGGACATCTTTCAGCGCCGCACTGAGTTCAGAGGCAAACTTGGCGGAAGTGTCATGATTGACCTCAATATAAATGAGGGCCTCACTGACCAGCTTCGATCCCTTGGCGGGCTTATGATCCTTGGCCGTAACATGGTCGAAAGATAGATTTGGAATTTCATCCCGCGGAGGCAGTAGGTGTTTTAATTTGCCACTGGCACTGCGCTCTAGTTTTAACACCGTACTCTTAATGGAATGAATAACCGTGTTTCTCTGGTTGACTTCCATACGCACCGAGTCCACCAGGAAAGGCATATCTCGCACCAACAGCCCAATTACAGTGTGCGAGCATTCCCAGCCATCGTCTTCCAGGCGTGGATTGAAGATCCGTACCTTCGGCAGGCCGTCAGAACGTTGTTGGATAAAGTTCCACCAGGTGTAGATACAACCGTAGATATCTACCAGGCGTCGGCCCTGCAGGTCTTCCAGCGGGTACTGGTGCAGGAACTGCTGCGCAAAAGCCACTACTGGTTCTGCATCAGATGCCAACTTGTCGCGAATCAGCTCACAGATCTGTGCTACCAATTCTTCACGGCTTTCGGTAATCACCGTCGCCATATTCACGGGGAACCTCCCAATCTCATTTTTGTCACATCGAATCCAATGACTGTAGATCCGAAAAGATCGTCATCTCATCCCTGAAGTGCTGCAGGGATGAGTCCTAAAAATTAAACTTTCACGTAACCTTGTAAGTGGCACTGGTGCCACCGAAAAAATGTCGCCTAAAAAGTGGGCTTGGGCGCGGTGGTTGCCTCTTCCTCTGGTGCCGTTAAAATCAACAGGCCCCACCGCTTTGGCGGCGACTATATATAAAAGATGGTAGATAGCCACCCGAATGAATAGGGCGGGTACATTTGTAGAAGAAGAGACGCTATGGAAGCAAACCGGAATAACAGAGATCACATCATCGCACTGGGCGACTGGCTTAAAGAGCAGATCATAGGCCAGGAAACGCTGGTTAATCGCATTCTTATCGCTCTGCTTGCCGATGGACACCTGCTTGTCGAGGGGGCGCCAGGCCTGGCCAAAACCAAGGCGATTAAAACACTGGGCGAAGCTATTGAGGGTGACTTCCATCGAGTTCAATTCACGCCAGACCTACTGCCGGCTGATATTACCGGTACCGACATTTACCGGCCGGAAACCGGAGAGTTCCATTTTCAACCGGGACCAGTATTTCACAACTTGATCCTGGCGGATGAGATAAACCGCGCGCCGGCCAAAGTACAGTCGGCACTGCTTGAGGCTATGGCTGAGCGACAAATTAGTGTGGGTCGAAAAACCTATCCGCTGCCGCAATTATTTTTAGTGATGGCCACTCAAAACCCCATTGAACAAGAGGGGACTTATCCTCTGCCCGAGGCTCAACTGGATAGGTTCCTCATGCAAGTGAATCTTGCCTATCCCGATGCCGAGGCGGAAGCAAAAATCCTGCGCCTGGCCAGATCCGAGGCCACCCTTGGCGAAAATCGCCCTACCGAAATCATTAGTCAGGAGACCATTTTTCAGGCTCGTAACCAGATTCTGGAAATGCAGATGGTCGAAGCCGTGGAAACCTATACTGTCCAACTTGTCATTGCTACGCGCGAGCCGGCGAAGTATGACAGCGAGCTGGCATCATGGCTAGATTTTGGTGCAAGCCCAAGGGCAACAATTGCACTCGACCGCTGCGCCCGTGCACGCGCATGGTTAGATGGCCGCGATTTTGTAACGCCCGATGATGTCATGGATGTAGCCCCGGATATTTTACGCCATCGCTTGCTACTCAGCTTTGAAGCCGAAGCCGCAGGTATCACTACCGACCAGGTTATTCAGCGCCTGCTGCAACAGGTGCCGGCTATCTGATGCACACAGCAACACCTCCATCAGATTTGGACCTGCGCGGCGCCTATCCGGAAGTCAACTCACTCGTACAAATGCGCTATGTCGCACGCCAGCTACAACTCTTTAAACCGCGCCTGGTACGTAGCGACCAGGCTGGTAGCCTTCTTACCCGCTACCGTGGACGAGGCATGAATTTCGAAGAGGTACGGGATTACCAGGCCGGCGATGACGTGCGCTCAATTGATTGGCGTGTTACTGCCCGCACCGGCACTACCCATACCAAGTTGTATCAAGAGGAGCGGGAGAGACCCATTGTTATCCTGCTCGATTTGCGCTCACCGATGTTTTTTGGCAGCCATCGCGCTTTCAAATCTGTAGCAGCAAGCGGTATTGCCGCCGCGCTGGGCTGGGCTGGACTGCAACATAGCGATCGCATTGGTGCCCTGCTCTTCTCGGATAACGACATCGATACAGTGCGCCCGAAACGCAGCCACCATGCCGTATTAGCGATGATTCACAGCGCGGTGGACAGAGCATCTAAATTACAGAGCCCTATCGCCGAGAATGGCAGCCAATCCATGCAGACTCTGCTGGAGGAAGCCCGCCGTATCGCTCGCCCCGGCAGTGCACTTTTTCTTATAAGTGATTGCCATGACCTCAATCAGGATTGCTCACAATCATTATATTTGCTGTCGAGACATGCGGATTTACAGGTACTGCGAATCACCGATCCGCTGGAACAGCATTTACCCGATCAGTCCCTGACAATTTCTGATGGCCGCCAGCGCACATTTTTGTACGCAGGCAACCGCCCCCTGCGTGAGCATTTTGCAGAGAAGCAGGCCCAGGCCCGCGCCGATGTTGAACAATTATGCCGGAGGCACCGACTTCCGCTGTTGGATTTTGACAATACAAAACCCATTGTCGGGGAATTAATGTCTTTTTACGGTTCACGCCAGCAAAACGGTTGGCATAAAAATAAAAGGCAATAGCCGTGAGCGATAGGCAACACTCTATATTTTCGCCAAGCAGGCTTTGTGTAATTGGAGCGATTAGCGCTACCAACAAAGTCATTCCAACGGAGGGGCAACTATGCTGAGAAAGCAGCAACAACTACAGCCCCCCTCGCCTGAGGCCCAGGAATTACTGGCACAACTATACGATATCCAGGAACCAGCACCAGTAAGCTGGTGGCCACCTGCCCCTGGCTGGTGGCTCCTAGCCCTATTAATCATGTTATCTCTGTTGGGAATTGCCCTATGGATCAGATATCGGCGCAAACAAACTGAGCGCAACCGCTACAAAGTTGAAGCGGTTAGTTTATTGAATGCGATGGATCTAAGCCGACCTCAAGCCACCGGGGAGATCAACGAAATTCTTAAACGTGTTGCTGTCACCACTTATGGCAGAACCCGCTGTGGCAACCTCACCGGTAGTGCATGGTTAAGTTTTTTAGAACAGAGCGCTTCTCTGAAGTGCCCTGATGAGGCACGGACAGCATTGCTCGAGCAACTTTATCGCGGCACTTCCAAGCCAGAAAGCAGCCAGGCTTTTCAACAATACGCTATTCAGTGGGTCCTGCAGCATCAACTGTCGATGCAGGAACCTGAAAAACAAGTTAGTGAGGAACATGCCGGTGTTTGAGTTTGCCTGGCCCTGGGTTTTCCTGCTCACCCCACTGCCACTACTCGCGCGGTGGCTAATGCCCCGCTCAAAGCCATTGAGCAGTGCCTTAAAAGTACCCTTTTACTCTGAACTCTCCCAACGCAGTGGTGGGGAGCAAAGCAACTATCTCAATTTATTATTGCTCACACTGATTTGGTTACTGCTGATCAGCGCTGCCGCGCGGCCTCGCTGGTATGGGGAGCCGATTTCCCAAGCCAGCAGTGCAAGGGATCTATTGGTTGCCGTAGACATATCCGGCAGTATGGAGACCCCCGATATGCTCCTTGGCGGGCGCCCAGCAATGCGTATTAATGCGGTCAAACAGGTAGTGGGAGACTTTGTCGAGCGACGCCAAGGCGACCGACTGGGCCTAGTGCTATTCGGCACCCGCGCCTACCTTCAAGCACCACTAACCTACGATCGGGAAACTGTAGGGACCCTATTGCGCGAGGCGCAAATCGGATTCGCCGGCCAGGGTACCGCTATAGGGGATGCTATAGGCCTCTCTGTTAAGCGCCTAACCCAGCGCCCAGCCGAACAGCGCATGCTAATCCTACTCACCGACGGCGCCAACACTGCCGGTGAAGTCTCCCCACTGAAAGCCGCCGAACTTGCACAGCAAGCGGGCATTACGGTTTACACCATCGGTGTGGGTGCCGAAGAAATGGTTCAACCGGGCTTATTGGGCAGCCGCTATGGCAGCCGCAGAATTAACCCCTCCAGGGATCTCGACAGCAAAACCCTGCAGGCGATTGCCGATACAACGGGGGGGCGCTATTTCCGCGCTCATAACCCCCAGGAACTGGCAGAAATCTATTCGGAATTGGATGAACTGGAACCTGTGGAGCAGGAAGCAGAAAGCTACCGCCCACTGAAGTCCCTATTTGTATGGCCGCTTGGAGTAGCCCTACTCCTGTCTTCTATTTGGGCAGTGGCTCCTCTCACCACTAATTTCAGATATTCCGGCAACGACAATAAACAAACCACTAACAACGGAGGCCAGGCATAGTGAGCACCCCTGAGCTACTCCAATCGTTTCATTTTCTCCGCCCGTACTGGCTATGGCTATTAATCCCCGCAGCACTCATTTGCTGGGGCTTGGGCAAAATCGTTCTAAACAATGCCCAGCTACAAAAGGTGATTGATGCAGATCTTTTACCGCACCTTTTAATGCGCGGCGGTGCCAAGCGCCCCTGGTTATTCGGGCTAATCTTTGCATTACTCGCCGCCATGATTATCGCTATGTCGGGGCCCACCTGGAGAAAATTGCCGACACCGGTTTACAGTAATCAAGATGCCCTGGTGATTTTATTGGATCTGTCTCCCTCTATGATGGCGACAGATCTCGCCCCCAACCGCCTCACCCGTGCAAGATTGAAAATTCTGGACATTCTTCGTGAGCGCAAAGATGGCCTGACCGCCCTGGTAGCCTATGCCGGCGAAGCCCATGTGGTCACACCACTGACAGAAGATACCGCCACCATCGCCAACCTGGTCCCCGCATTATCGCCGGCCATTATGCCAGTACCGGGAAGCAATATTGAGATGGCCGTATCGACCGGCATTCGCCTACTCAGGGATGGCTCTGCGGGACGCGGGCAACTGCTCGCAGTCACAGACGGCATTGAGCCTGCGGCAGCGGATATCGTCGCAAAATCCCTGGCCGAAGCTGGAGTTGAACTCAATATCCTCGCTGTCGGCAGTGGCGAGGGAAGCCCAATCCCCCGCGGCAATAGCGGCGGCTTCGTCACAGATGGTAATGGCGCAATTGTGATTGCCAATTTTGACCCACGGGAGCTGCGCAAACTCGCTAGAGGCAGCGGCGGCCGTTACGCCAAGATCACCGTCAACGACGCCGACATAGAACACCTGTTGCCGCAAAGCGAAACCCCCGAGCAGGCCGAATTGACCGAGCGAGAATTCGACCAATGGCGCGATGAAGGCCCCTTGTTGATTTTACTCCTCCTGCCCTTTGCTGCCCTACTGTTTCGCCGTGGCACTCTCGCCTGCACCCTGCCCCTCGCCCTTTACTTGGGCCTACCGAGTGAAGGTCAGGCTTTTGAATGGAAAGACCTCTGGCAACGCAAAGATCAGCAGGGACAGGAATTACTCAACAAAGGGGAGTCTGCCGAAGCCGCCGAAACTTTCCGCAACCCGGAATGGCGGGGCACGGCAAATTATCGCGCCGGTGATTATGCCGCTGCTCAGCAAGACTTTGCCCAATTAAATGATGCGCAAGGCCTATACAACCTGGGCAATAGCCTAGTGCAACAGGGCGACTATGAGCGCGCCATTGAAGCCTATGACCAGGCTCTGGCCCAAGCCCCGCAATTCTCCGATGCGCAACACAATCGGGAAATTGCCGAGAAACTCAAGGAGCTTCAAGAGCGTCAACAACAACAAAACCAACAGCAATCCGGTGATCAACAAGAACAACAAGATAAGCAGGACCAACAACAGGAGCAGCAGGCCGGCAACCAACAGCAAAATCAACAGAATCAACAACAGGAGAGCCAACAGCAGCCCTCCTCTGGCGAACCTCAGCCCTCCGAGCAGCAATCCGGTCAAGAGCAGGAGCAATCAGACCAACAGCAACCTGAAAATGCTGAGCAACAGAAAAATGAACAGGAGCAGCAGTCTCAGCAAGGCCAACAGGGCGAAGAAGAGCAAAAAGAACAGCAAGGAAAGCCCCAACCCGCCGGCGCCGAAGAGCGCCAATTAGACCCAGAAACCCAGCAGGCTCTTGACCAATGGCTGCGCCAAATTCCCGATGACCCCGCCGGCTTAATGCGAGAAAAATTTAAATACGAAAGCCTGCAAAGACGACGTGCCTATCGCAGTGGCGAGTGGGAGCCCCCTGAAAACGGCGCTACCCAGAGGTGGTAGATAGATGCCCACAATGCACAACATTATTTTCGGCTTTAGATGTGACCAACCCTCAGGAAGGCTTATGGATAGCTTTTTTAGAAAACATAAAATTACTCGGCCACTAAACCTTACAGGACTTCATTGCCTGCTATTTTTTCTTGCTCTCTTTTGCCTGCCCGCAAGCAGTTGGGGCAGCGACCTCAATGCCAGCGTGGACCGCAATAAAATTGGTATTGATGAGACCCTGAATCTGCGCGTGCGCTACTCCGGTGATGAAAATGGCGGCCAACCCGATTTCGAATTACTTGAGAAGGATTTCGATATTCTATCCCGTCAGCAATCCAACCAATATCGGGTAATTAATGGTCGTGCGGAAAGCTTCGTCGAATGGACGCTCACACTGGCACCAAAGCGGGAAGGAGAGCTGTTTATTCCCTCTCTGCACTATAAAGGACAAGTTTCGGATGCAATCCCCATAAAAGTCAGCGAAGCCGGTAGTACACCCGACGGTGCCGATCGCAAAGCCTTTCTGGAGATCGAATTAGATAAAGATAAAGTCTACGTACAAGAACAGCTACTTGTTAAGGTGCGCCTATACACAACAATCGGTCTGCACGATATCGCCACCGAACCTTTACAAGTAGCCGGCGCCCATGTAGAAAAAGTCGATGAACAGCGCTATGAGCGCAAGCTCGGAGGTATCAGCCATGCGGTATATGAACTCACTTATGCCGTTTTTCCCGATAGCTCTGGCCAGCTCTCTATCCCCGCCATGACTTATGTTGCGGTTGCCGGTCGCCGAGATCCTTTCTCACTGTTCAATCGCAACAGCCAGAGATTACGATTGCGCTCCCAGGCAAAAACTATTGAGGTCCTTCCCAAGCCTGACAGCTACAGCGGTGCCCACTGGCTGCCCGCTGCAAGTCTCGGAATCGTACAAAGTTGGAGCCAAAACCCAGATACCTTCACTGTCGGCGAGCCCATAACTCGTATTCTCACCATACGGGCAGAAGGTCTGCGTGCAGCCCAACTACCACCTCTCCCCAAGTTGGATATTGAAGGCCTTAAAACCTACCCAGATCAACCACAACAAGAAGATCAGATAGGCCCAAATGGGGTAACAGGTAGCCGCATAGAAACAACCGCAATCGTCGCCACCCAGCCCGGTAATTATCAGCTACCCGCCGTCACACTCACTTGGTGGGATACCAAGAGCCAAAAACAGCGCGCCACCCAGCTCCCCGCCTTCCGCTTTGAAGTCAGCGGTACTACTGTAGCCACACCCCAATCTCAAGAGCCGGGAAATCTCCCTACATTGGTACCTGGAACCACCACTTTGGAGGAACAAGATCATTTCTGGCGCAACCTGGCCATAGCCGCCCTTGCCTCCCACCTACTGTGGATTTTTTATCTCTATCGATATCGCCCCCAACGCCTGGAACAGTCCACAACGAGCACCAAGCCAGCAAGAAAAATGCACCACGAAGCCAAGCTAAAGAAGGCTCTTGAAAGTGAAGATCCTAGACACATTCAACAGGCCCTACTCGACTGGCTTCAGCAACGCTGGCCACAAGTAGAGGGTAATAATTTAAGTGAGGTTTCGCACCAGTTAGGCTTTGAGGAGCTTCATGAGATCCAATCGCTGCTCAGCGCAGCCATCTATCAAGAACCTGTTAAACCGCTAAATATAGTGAAGATAAAAGTTCTGGTTGATAGGTTGATGAGTCGGGAGGGTGGTATGGAGAAGACTTCGGAGGTGGGAGAGTTACCGAAGCTGTTTACTTAATGTAGTGATTTAAGCAAAACCAAACAGCCATTGGTTTACTATGGTTACATAGATTATATTTTGGTCTAGCCTCATACACTTTTTAAATAGAGAGTTATGCCAGCATTTATAAGTGGGCTAGATCTATAACATACTATTTCAAACTTGGTCTGAAAGAGCACCCCCTGAAAACCGGCAAATGTCAGACCAAGCCTTAACTGCCCCATGTGTAAAACGATCACATAGAAGGAGCATAGAATTCTTCGATTTATACTTCCATCTTTCCTTTCTACATTCGACCTCTAATTACTTCAGCAAATATTGGATCGTTATAATATCAACGCTCAATGCATTAACCAATTCTGGTTTTAAATTCTCACAATCTATTCCTAAAAGTAAAAATCAAAGTTCAGACTAACACATGAGTTTATTTACTTACTAAACACCCTGATACTAAAGTGAGAACTGAAGATCCTTGTGAGCTCCCAAAAATTGTTGCGGCTTAAAGTTTTACTCAGCCTTCGAAGATCTCACTTCAGACATTTTTATAAACCCATGATCCTACCCCCCAAGTTAAATCCATATTTTACATTTCTCAAAAAAAATCAATAATCAAAGAAATTATCTGACGTACTTAATCTCGTTGGCTGACAATAGCCATTACTACCAAAAAACTTAAAAAGCCTAACTTTTCCATAATAACCTTTAAACAATAGATTCTGCCTAAACTCATTAGCTATGGATGGACACTCTGGAGTTGGCTTTGTACACTCTTCACGACTAGTTTCCGGGCTACAGTACCACTCTGAATAATAGGCATCATAACCCGAAAAATAAAACCTATTCCTTACCACCTGATTGAAATTTGACTGGTCCCTGACGCGTATCGGATCTCCGCTATTTCTAACAAATCTATTTCTGGAGATTAGGTTGTATGAAGAATGATGCGCCAGATAAATAGAATGTATCAAATGAGCACGCGCCGAATTATTTGAAATATCGACAAAGTGAGAGTTAAGGATATAGTTATTCCTTGAATTTACAAACCTTAAAGCGGCGGTGGAGTACTCAAACCTTGAATATGCCCCCCCGATTTTGTAGAAGTACATTCCATAAAGAATGTTGCGTGAATTCCATTTCGATATATCAACTCTATTCCCCTCGAACGAAATTGCAGTATTATAATTCTGAATTTTCAAATACATAAAAGTTAAATTACTATCGCTTCCATCCGCTTTCCTAAGGGTAAACCAAGTTCTAAAGTTCCCACCCCCATCGAAAACCGGCCTTTCTTTCGAGAAACCCTCAGACGTAAAAACTATTTCTTTACCATTAGTATATGTCCATACGACATGTTGATTAAAATAAGTTCCCGGGGCAATATGAATTTCTATGCTAGTATTTGGATTATATTTATTAAGTATTTCTTGTGCCTTTTTAAGCGATTTAATTGGCTCCGACACTGACAACCCATCACTATAATCACTTCCCTCTGCGGACATGTAGACCTTAAAAGTTTCAGTGGGGAATGCTGAACTGCAAGAAAACGATACAATTAAGATTAATAAAACTCTCATCAGATTTTATACATCCTGAAGATACCAGACAGACCTACGTCAAAAACCTCCCAGATCAAAACCTTTCACTATTACTTACACTAGAAGGAGAACACATAAAACTCCACGCAAAACAGAACTTTTTGTGTCAACAATTAATGCTGACCTTGCGATAAAATCATGGCACATTTCTCTCTATTTCTTCAGGATTAATTTTTGGCGCGCTATATGCACTTATAAAAAACCTCCAAAAAGGAAGATTGAAAACACTAAGAAAATCAAACGCTTTCAATTTTTACCCATATATAAAAACACAACAGTAAAAAGGGTTTTTAGCGCTCAATCAAACCGGAACACCAACCCAGGTAATAAAACTGCCATGCAAAGCAGGGCTTTTAAATCAGAGAGCAATGTCGATAGTTTCCTTCTGAGTTTAAATTAGATACCTCTTAACAAGTAATAAATTGCTCAAGCTGCCAAGTCGTTGAACTTTGGCACAATGGTTATCATCCGTCGGACCAAAAAACTTAAGGCCGTGTAGTGGACTACTAAATCCGGACACCAATTTAGATGGTAAAGTTGCCATCGAAAATAGAGGTATTCAATGAGTAGACAACGTCGATCCTTTTCTCCTGAACTTAAATTAGATGCTGCCCGCTTGGTGGTAGATCAGGGCTATTCAATTGCTGAAGCAGCCCGATCGCTGGGTGTTGGTACAACGGCTATCTGCCGTTGGATGAAGCAATTAGAGGCAGAGTGGAGTGGAGTGGAGAGACGCTCTCAGCTAAAGCGCTTACCACTGAGTAGAGGCTGTTTCATAACTTGAAATCGGTTATTCTCACGTAATTACATAGAAAAAAGTCCAGCAATAGTGAGCCGATTCAAGTCAGAGTTAACCAATGATCAATGGAAATTGATCGAACCTTGTCTCCCTGAGTTAAAACGAGGAAAGGGAGGCCCAAAACCCATTGATAATCGAGCTTGTTTTGAAGGCATCCTTTGGGTTTTACGTTCTGGAGCGCGATGGAAAGATCTTCCTTCACACTATCCATCACCGAGTACATGCTGGAGAAGGCTTCAGTTTTGGGAAGAGCAAGGAGCTTGGTTACAGGCATGGAGAAGGTTCCTGGAGTTGTTGGATCAACAGTCTTTGCTTAACTGGGAGGAGGTATTTTCTGATGGCAGCTTTGCACCAGCAAAAAAGGGGGCTTCGAAATCGGAAAAACCAAGCGGGGCAAGGGTTCAAAGTGGATGGTGGTGGTCGATGGCGAAGGTATTCCACTGGGAGGCACCATTACTTCGGCCTCACCAGCAGAAGTAAAGTTATTGCATCCATTACTTGATGTTACGTATAAAAATACAAAGATTCATCGCTTAGTTTATGATAAAGCGGCGGACTCTGATCCTCTTCGAGATAGCCTGTTGAGTCGTGGAATCGACCTTATCTGTCCACACAGGAGAAATAGGAAAAAAGCCTCAAGGCAGGATGGTAGAAAGCTCAGAAGGTATACTCGCCGTTGGAAAGTTGAGCGGACTTTTGCGTGGCTGGGAAATTACCGCCGCTTGGTTGTTAGATGGGAGCGATATTTATCCACTTATCGTGCTTTTTTCTATATTGCATGCATGTTAATTACGTTGAAGAAGTTATGAAATAGCTTCTAGCAAAAAAAATCAGGAGCTTGAAGCCAGAATCAATCATCTGGAAAGGGAAAAGAGATACTAAAAAAGGCTACTGTAGATTCAATTGATCAGTGCAACACCCCTGTAGGAATATGGCCTATCGGGGGATCATTGAATGAAGCGCATATTTACAGCAGAAGAAAAAGAGTGGATTTTCGACGCTTGGAAAAAGGGCATTGGTTTTAGTGAAATTGCCAATGCCATAGATTCTAAGCCAGGAACCATTTTTACTGTTTTGAGAGATACTGGCGGAATTAAACCAATACTCAGAAAGCCATCTCCTCAACACCTCATATTAGCCGAACGCGAGGAAATACGTGCAGGTCTTTCTGCAAAACAAAGTATTCGAGCAATCGCTCGCTCCTTTAATAGGAATCCTTCCACAATCTCGCGTGAGATTCAGAGAAATCGGGGGCGACGATAATATAAAGCAGTAGACGCAAACAACCGTGCAAAACGGATGGCAAGGCGTCCTAAGCCGTATTTGCTGGAGCAAAACCCGAGGCTAAAGAAGCTTGTTTTGGAAAAATTAGAGTTGAACTGGTCACCAGAGCAGATATCGGGCTGGTTACGGAAGACATATCAGGCTGATGAATCAAGGAAGATATCAGCAGAGACTATCTATAAAACACTGTACTTCCTTGTGCGTTAAGCACTTCATCATAAGCTAGTAAAGCATTTGCGTCGGTCTCACAGTCTTCGTCACAGCAAACAACATTCACGTAAAGGCGAGCGCGGTACTATCAACATCGTCAACGGTACATCGATAAGGGAGCGTCCTCAGGAGATACAAGAACGATGTGTTTTAGGTCATTGGGAGGGTGACTTAGTGTTAGGTTCAAATAACACTCATATTGCCACGCTTGTTGATCGAAAATCGCGGTATACGATCATTCTTAAGTTGAAAGGGAAAGATGCGAATTCTGTGAACCAGGCGCTTGTTGCTAAGTTTAAAAAACTGCCAAAAGAGCTTTGCCAATCACTGACGTGGGACCGAGGAATGGAGCTGGCAAAGCACGCTGAATTTACGGAAAAGACAGGTGTTCCTGTCTTCTTCTGCGATCCTCAAAGCCCCTGGCAAAGGGGAACGAATGAGAATACCAACAGCTTAATCCGTCAGTACTTTCCAAAAAAGACATGCTTGGCGCAGCATACTCAGAGGAAACTCAATCAAGTTGCTAACGAGCTTAATAGCAGGCCAAGAAAAACACTGAGCTTTGCGACACCAAAGCAGGTTATTAAACAGGGTGTTGCCTTGACAGGTTGAACCTGCAACCGCTCTCTTGATGTCCGACGAGATGAATCGTACGCGCTGATAGACCTGCTGAGTAAGCAGGAGCCCATGGAGCTTGCCTGCAAAGCGTTTGAAATACCTCGATCATGCTGCTACGAATACAGGAAAAATAAGAACTCTGCTGATGAATCCAGAATGCAGCTTCGCCCCAAAGTCATTGGAGTCTTCGAGCGCAGCCGTAGCTTCGCAGGAAGTCGTACAGTCGTAGGTTTGCTTTATGAGTAAGGGATATCAATCGGACGCTTTAAAGTCAGAAGACTAATGTGTGAGGCCGGCTTAGCGTGCAAACAACCTGGTCCTCATAAGCATAAGAGAGCAATAGTCGGGCGCTTAGGTATACTGAATGAACTTGATCGCCAGTCTAATGTTGAGAAACCCAATCAAGTTTGGTGTGGTGACATTACCTATATTTGGGCTGGTTCAAGCTGGTGCTACCTGGCTACCGTTAAAGATTTGCACGCTCACCGTATCGTTGGATGGGCTCTCTGCCACACTAATGATGAAGACACTGGAAATGGCCTGGGAGCAGCGAGGGATGCCTAATGGGGTTATGGTCCACTCGGATCAAGGCAGTCGTATACCAGCCATCAGTTCCGCCAATGGCTGTGGTGCTACCGAATGGCCCAGAGCATGAGTCGGCGTGGAAATTACTGGGATAATGCACCAATGGAAAGACTGTTTCGGAGCCTGAAAAGTGAATGGATACCCTCTCTCGATTACACCTCTATCACAGAAGCAAGACGAGAGATCAGCCATTACTTGATGACTTACTACAACTGGAAGCGTCCCCACCAACACAATGACGGAGTACCGCCCACAAAAGCGGAAGAAAAACTTAACTAACTGCCCGGAAATAGTTGACCAATACATCCTATGATTTTTTACTTGAGAATACGATCGAAAAATTCTTTCCTCATGCTATCTATCTCCGAGTTTTTCTAGAAAAGAATTTAACCTTGGGAGGTCCAAGGAGCTTGCTAGTAAATCTAGAGAAAATCTCTGAATCAACTTTTTGCTTAGCAAAAGTGGTATTTTATGATATAAGTTTTACACCAAAAAAAGATTCCCTGCTTGAAATTGAAAAAATGAAACAAAGTAGATTTTGTTGATCTATGGAGATAATGTTTAATTGGGAATTACTTCTACATCTGCTTCACCAGCGGAGATCAAGCAATTGATTTATATTGCTTATAAAACACAAAGATTCATCACTTAGTTTATGATGAATTGAGGACCCTGATCATCTTCAATACTTTTTGTTGATTCGTTGAATTGACCTCATCAGTCCGTAAAGGAAAAACAAGAATAAAGCCTTTTGGAAAAGCGGTAGTAAGCTCAAAAGCATACCCGGTACTGGAAATTCAAGGGTAACTTTGCCTGACTCCGAAATTACCTGTAGTAGTTCAGACTTGATCTGACAGTTACCGGTTTTTCAGGAGGTGTTCTGTCAGGCCAAATTCAGTTCACGAGCTTTTCCTTCCAGATCCTTTTGTAACTCTTCATTGATCCATAGAACTTGCGGCGTAATGAAGGTTGGTAGAACTCTTGTAAAATGGTTTTATGGAAGCGCTCACAGATCCCGTTAGTTTGTGGATGTCTGGCTTTTGTCTTAGTGTGTTCTATTTTGTTCACACTCAGATATAACTGATAGTCGTGCTGCTCTAACTTGCCACAATATTAAGCGCCACGATCAGTCAGGATACGTAGCACCGGTAGACTATGTATGACATAAAATGGTAGTACACGGTCATTCAAGAGGCCCGTCGCAGTGATTGGCGTTTTGGTGATATACAGCTTGCAATGAGCGACCTTTACATAGGCATCGACATAGGTTTATTGGTAAACACGACCGACGCCCTTAAATGTTCCTACATAGAAGGTATCCTGCGAGCCCAGATAACCTGGGTATTGAAAATCAATTTCACCACAGGCTTCATCATCATGCCGTTTTCTCTATAAAGATTGAACCTGTGGCTCTGTGAGGTTCAGTCTCTCCTCAGCTACCTTGGCCTCAAATACCTTTAATCGAAATTTGAAGTTAGCCAGATCATGCCGTAACCAGACACTCCGAACGCCACTGGGAGAAAAAATTCACCGCGTTTACGCAGCTCATTGGAAACTCGAACCTGCCCATGTGCAGGCTCTTGGAGGGCATAAGTTAACACCGCCTCTTCAATGACTATATCAACACGGTTCTTGTGGTTGGGTACACGCCGGTTTTTCTCAAGAAGGGCGTCCACGCCGCCACTTGAAACGGCTTTCTTGTACCGATAGAAAGTGTCTCTCGATACACCCAACATCTTGCAAGCTTTGGATATATTGCCGAGCTCTTCTGCAAGATTGAGAATCCGGTCTTGCACTGGACGATGCGATCATTAGCATGGATCATGGGGTTTATCCTTGGTTTTACTTTTAGGCTTAGGCACCTTCATCAAAGCCAGCAAACCCCTCTTTTTCAAGAGGATATGTCAGATTTGGTCTGAACTAATCCAAATTATCCTCCTTTGACCATTAAATTATAGCTCTAAACCCTCTTATCGTTATCGTGCATTTTCTATTTCACTTGATTTCAAGTAATAACTGAAATTCTCTTATTCTGCAAGCAGATCATCCTGCAGCCCCATTAATTACTCATTCGGTGATTTTCCTCCACAGCTCACTCTAGGCCTACCATCCAGACAATCCATTACAAATTGAACCTGCTCGTCTGTTATTTTATTAAAGTCGGTATCCTTTGGGAGGCGCTGCCGAATGAGGCAGTTAGTGTTTTCGTTGATCCCTCTTTCCTAGGATGAATATGGATGAGCAAAATAAATATCGCCTTCTAAACCTTTTCAATTCTTTCATCGCCAGAGAATTGAAGATCATTATCGAAGGTAATTGACTTTATTTTATCTTTGAAACTCGCCATATGATTAATCGCTGGTTCAGCCAGCAGATCTGATCGATTACCTCTCAATCTAACTTAACAACCAAGAACGTCTTACGTTCAACCATAGTCAGCAAAGCTCCGCCCCCTCCTGCCTATAACGATATCGCCTTCCCTGTCACCAATCCGATTCATTCGGTCAATAACCGTGGGCCTATTATCAGTACTCACTCTGTTTTTGATCTTTTCGTGCCGATCATACTTTCCGTTACGTTTGCGATAGGATTTTTCTGCAACCCCAAGATACTTGTATAGGTCTCCACCATTTGCCTGATCTAAATAAACTAGCTGGTGGATCGTCTCGTGTTGTAACGGTATACCCGTTAGTCTCTTTAAATAGCTGACTGTATGCTGGCGGCTTAATTCTTTCCGAGTTAGAGTAGCTATTTGTTGCCGCACGCCATCAGTCACTTTTTGTGCCTTGTACCCTTGCCGGCGTTTAGACCCAAAAGCTTATGCGCATGCCCTAGGCGATACCCACGCAAACCAGTATTGCACTGCAGCTCTCGACTGATCGTCAAGGGGTGTCTCTGCAAAAATTCTGCAAATACTTTCTGAGAGTGTCCGGCTTTTCTCAGGCTGTCAATCTGGTATGTTTCGTTCTCACTTAGTTGGTAGTAGCTCATCAGCGTCTTTCCCTTAGTCGGGAGAGATATCGACTCTACCAGCTGAGCCTTCCCTTACCAATTGCACTTATTATCCAAAACCAGTTATATGTATGCTGATTGCACCAAATATTTCATGGGTTAGCTTCTATTTACAAAATAATTGAAAGAGAGAATATACATCCAATGGAATCCTTCGATTAATTTTCACCATCAATACTTATAGATGAAACCCAACCATTTAAAAATAATACTAAATACACATTTGTTTGATGAGCTTCCTGGACTCCACGTCAAAGCAATCACCTATCGACAACTTATATGCTGAAAGTGGAAAAAGAAAATATTACATACCACACCTACGAACCAAGAGATCAACTATCAACCAATCAATTTGAGGTACCCCCTATAAATCATTTCCATGAGGCGAACAATTTCTTCCTGAAATAATTTCACCAATCTCGCCTGCCATTTCGTTCATTATATTGCAACGCAAATAACGACAAATAAAATTCTTCCTATCAATCACTTCAACCCTAAGAGACTTTAAGCCTTCAAGTGCCTCATCAAGATTGAAAGAAGTGAATACCGCTGAGTTTTCAATCTCCTCTTGTATAAATTTCCGTGCAAAACCAGACACCCCAGCCAGAATTGGTTTTCCAGTTGCCCCATATTCGAATATTTTTGATGGGAGTACGTTTTCCATTGATTCGAAATTCTCCAGATGCAGTAATAAGATATCCGCATTTTTATAAATATTAACCAATCGTTCTCTAGGAACTGGATTGCTAATCTTGACATTATTAATGTTTAGCCTTCTTACAGATGATTCCAGCGCTTCCCTTCGAACCCCATCACCAAAAATAAGAATATCGAAATCATTTTGTATAAGAGGGGCAAACTCTGGAATAAATCGATCCAACCCCTGCGCTTTACCAATATTTCCAGCATATACAATATTCAGCCGGCTAACTGAGGGGTCTCTTTGTTTATGATACCTCTCTTTAGCATTAATAAACAGTTCGTCAATTCCATTTGAAAACCAAGATAGTTTTTTTTCAGGGTATCTATTTGAAAAATACTTCTCAAAACCTTTAGAAACCAAATTCAATTTGATACTGGGCCGCAAAGTCCAGCGCTCTAGCATCGAAAAAAAATATACGCCTAGAGATCCAACACCTTTAGGAAGTATATGCTTGAGGTTATCTACGAAAATGTCTCTAATATCTACAAAAAAAGCTGCACCTGATACCCTAGAGATGAAAGAACCAAGAGTTGCCGTCATCAACCTAGACGAAGTTGCAAAAACAAAATCAAATTTTTTTACTTTAACTAGGGTAATCACCTTAACAGCAAAAATTAAGAATGAGTAAGACTGACTTATAAATCCACCTTTGTGAAGCGGTACATCTAGCCGATTAATTATCAGCCTACCTCCATGTAAAACCTCACGCGGTGGTGCAAGCTGTACACTTGATGCATATCTATTTGGCTGTGCTGCTATAACATGTATTATTACATCATTCGGCAAACGCCTTATCAAAGCATCAACGAGAGCCTGTGACCTAAAGGATCCAGCACTAAGGTCTGGAGAATAATAGAAGCTTAACAAGAGGAGTTTCTTACTCATAACTATAAAATAATAAACCTGAATTAAATCGCATATATTTTTCTATAGAAATTTATGAAATCTTTCTCCTGCTCTTCCCAGCTCAACTTTTTTGCAGCTTCTCTAGAATTTCTGGAGCATTCATCCCTGAGCGATTTATTGTTTACAAGCTGAGAAATTGCACGATGCAAACTCTCCTTACACCCAGGATCGGATAAAAGTCCCACCTTATTCTCTTTAACAATTTTGCTGATTTCAGGTAGCCGACTAGCAACAACAGGCAAACCGGCAATAATATACTCAAATAATTTATTCGAATCAGTTGTATAATGATTCAAGCAAGTATTTTCTATCGGTTGAACACCTATATCAGCTGATGAAGTAAATAATGGAAGCTGATCAAGCGACTGAGTAGGAATAAAAAAGACTCTGCCTTCTAATTCAAGCTCCACTGAGTATTCATGTAGCTCGGATGCCTGCCTTCCGCCACCTATAAGTACGAAATATGAATTTGGAATAGCAATCGCAGCATTAACAAAATTCTTAAGCCCTCTCCCCTGCTGCAATCCTCCCTGATATAAAACAATAGGCCAAGACTTTTCTAAATTTAGAAAATTGCGTATGGTATTTTCATTTTTAACACACGAAAATCTAGGTCTATTTTGCAGTACTAATGGACGCTGAACACCATATGCCCTAGCAAAAAATTTTGCCCTCTCATCTGTAGTAGTAATGCACCCAGCAGCACGAGGCATTACATATTTTTCAATACAAGCAACTAGGTTTCTAAAGGATGAATAGCCTTCTCTATCGGTACTTATTTCATGAGCATCGTAGACTAATGGGGCACCACAAAATTTAGCCGCCAACCAAGCTGTAGGCAGAACATTTACATCATGCGCATGAATAATTTTAGGCTTCAATTTACATACATTACAAAACAAAAAAAAGTGAGTCCATAGTCGAGCTATTAACTTTAACAATTGACGGAATGGGGACAATGATTTGGGCTTAGAAATACCAGCAGGTTTATTGAAGCTTAAATTGTGTTTTCTTACCCTCCACAGAGGACTACGCGCCGTACGAACAACCTTAACACCACTATCAAGCGTTTCATGTTGTTTTGTGATACCGGGTGTATGCAACGCATGAACTGTTACTTTATACCCTACTTCTTGTAGTGTCTCAGCCTCCTTAAGCACTCTTGCATCATTGGTAAATTCATTCCACACCAGCATGGATATTGTAGTCAAACTAGAAACCTCATGAGAAATTTTTATAAATCAACAAGCTTTTCAACTTTAAAAGTTGAGCAAATAGCATTAAGATGTGGAAGCAGATCAAGGGCATCACCGTATCTCAGCTTTCTACAAGAATTTAAAAAGGAAGATGTATAAGCTGAAAGCTGAACATCAGTAGCACTTACATTCTTTAGGTCTTCTCTTATTTTTTTTGAAGCCTCGAAAGACTTTAGCAAATTAGACATCAAGCCTGTATCAAGCGGCCAATTTGCACCTATTGGCTCTAAGCTCCACCGCCCCCAGTGAGCACAAATATATCTATCGCCATCATCTTTTAAAATAAAGTCCCTTCTTATATCAGGGTTAACGACTATCAAAGGTAAAGCTTTTAGCCTTGCTGCTATCGAAGAAATATTTTTAGAAAACATTCTTAAATCCCTCTCCCTATCCTTGCCAATAGAAATTGTTCCTACATGGAGTTTAGAACAAATATCATTAGTAAGCTCATCCCAAATCATCTGTCGAGAGCGACTATAACTTGATTTTAGCTGACTTGATGGTATAGACAGAAGTAATTCTGCATTTATTTCCCAAGAACACAGCCTGACTTGTTTACTTGAAGCTGGGGCACAATTCGATATATCAAAAAGATGACATTTGAAGCCATCAATCATAAACGAGTTCAAGAATAAAGGAGCTGGCAGACTATTAATTCCGGATAAAAGCTCTAATTCGTGGACAGACTGACGCTCTCTGGAAACATTAAAAATTTTGAGCAAATATTGGCTGCCACCTTTTTTTTCTTTATCGCCAGATATAAGAACACTAAACATGACAAGTTCTGGGGAGCTTGTCTGCAAAAATTCAAAGCTAACATTTCTATCTTTTGTTGCGCTCAAATCTGGAAAAAATTTTCTTAAAAGCTCCCCCTGAGACATCCCATGAAAACTTGAATAAAGCCCCTTCCTGCAATCTTTACTTTGAGAAAGTAATACATGGGAGTGGAAAAACAGGGCGTTAAGCTTATTTTTTCTCCCATTAAGCCAAATCATATCATTAATTGTGCTCAATGCTTTACTACTGATTTGCCGCACAAGAACCAATGTTATAATTGCGGACAAAGGGCTAACTTCTGCTTCGGGCTCACTTAGAAAAAAAATAAGCATAATGAAAAATGCCAGCAAAAACCCTAAAGAAATATTAATTTTTACAAAGTTAAGGGTAGAGCCTGCAGAGAGCCCATTATTTCTATGCACCTTAAAACCATAAAATCCATATGAAAAAGCTGCAAACCCCACGATAAATAAAAATACTGGGGTATTCAATAATGCCGTCCCACAAGAAGCCAAAAAAATAAGACCTAAAGAACCATTACATCTTAAAAACCGAAAAAAACCTTCACTAGCCATATCAACTTGATTATCGAAAAGCAACACTTTCTTAGTTGATTTCAAAATTCTACGTGTGGTTTTTTTCGATTGATATGTCACAAACTTGTCCAGCGACAAATGGAGTACATAAAATAACGCCGCAGTCCCTCCTAAAAGCAAGATTAGAGGCTTTCGGTCCATCAAGCCAAGAGCTGACGGGAAGTAACTCGGAAATTTTTCCGAACTCACAAGGATAAGAACCTTTAATGGCAAAAGAAATGCTAAAATTATAAATACTTGCGATAATATATTAGCCGCTACCACCGTTAAGACTGGCCATCTTGCTTTCTCAAGAAGCTTCTTCCCCAAAGAAGAATACCACTTGAAAAAAATAAATAAATTAGCAATCAAAACAAAACCTCTATCGAAATCAAAACTTTATGAAGCTCAATAAAATATTGATTTGGCTATTACCTACAAAGAATAAAAAATTAATAACCACCCATAAAATCAAAAAATCTGCATTCCATCAAAGCCTTACTTTCGAGCACCCCTAGATACTTAGAGTTAATTTTTAACCGGACTCTAATATACGATCATACAAAGCACTTAAAGCGAAGGAACCGTTTTTCCAATCTCGATTAGCGCGAACCCATGCTCTGGCATTTTCCCCAAGTACATTTCTATACTCTTTATCCACAATAAGTGTCTCTAATTTAGAGCTTAAATCATCGACATCGCCTTTTTTAAACACTAATCCGGTACTATCATCCTTTATAATTTCTGTTAATGCCTCACAACTGGAAACCACTATTGCTTTTCCGCTTGCCATGGCCTCAAAAGGCTTTAAAGGAGATACCTTTTCACACACCTCGAAGGGCTTTCTTGGAAATGGAGTAATATCTATTAAAGAGTAATATCTTTGAACCTCATGATGAGGTATACGTCCAGTTATTGTAACAAGGTCTTTAATTTTTAATTTTTCCACCGCATTTATTAAATCTTGAAGAATCGCTCCATCCCCCACAATCAACGCATGAAAATTTTTAACACCCTTGTTTTTAAGCATACAAAGAGCAGTTAGCAGGTCATCAAGCCCTTCATAGTTAACCGTCGAGCCTACGTAACCAACAACCACATCAGAACTAGAGATTCCAAGCTTATCCGCCAAAGCCTGATCTCTTTTAAGGGGCTTAAATCTGTCTGTATGGACACAATTAGGGATCACTGTTATTTTCTCTTCAGGAACACCCCTGGATACCATAACTCCTTTTAAAGCCTCTGTAATAGTAATAACTGCATCAGCATTTATACAAGCTTCAGCTTCCATTTTTGCCATATATTTATACTGATCTGATTTTTCCCAACCGCTCTGTCTTGAAGATCGAGTAATTTCCCAAAGCCCCCGTACCTCATATACAGATTTTATTCCCAGCTTTCGCGCTGTTTGTATTGCTGCATATGCATTTGGAAAATTTGATGCAGCATGAACTATGCATATATTTTTTTCTATACAATATTTTTCAACATCTTTTGAATATGCATCTTTATATTCACTCAATGTAAGAGCACTACGCCTGATTGTTTGATCACATCTTAGATAGCTTACATTATCAATGCGATCCTCCGAGGGAATGTTTTTTGGTAGTCTTTCACTGATGTACTTCTTAGAGTCGCTTGGAAACCCTGGTCGAGAAACACCTAATACTTGGAAAGTATTCATAGCGTTTATCGAAGACAAAAGACCATGCGTCCTAGTTGCATAACCACCAGAATTATATGGAAGGGAATTATGCAACAGATAAAGCACTTTTCTTTTCTGAGAGTATGCAGTTACATTTGATTTAACAGGCAAAAAGAAGCCTTTTTCGTAATGTTGAATTTCATCAATAATTTTTTTTGCCGAAATTGAACTTTCTCTATTTAGAGCCTTATCAACCTCTTCGTTAAAATCATGTAAATCATACATCTTTCCAAGATGTGTAAGTTTTGCTCGAACAACGCTAGCCAAGTGAAGATCATCCTGATTTGATCGCCAAAGGACCCAACCCACGTAACTTACAATCTCAGAGGAATCCCCTTTCATAGACCAGAATAAGTCGCCTAGACTCCTTACTTCCTCACTCAATTTCTCAATATAGTTAAGCTTTTCCTTAGTTGAACCTAAGCACCCAATCTGAATATTAATCTTTTCTATAAAGTCAGAAAATTTCTTCTTTTTTCGAGCCATCAATACAGGTAGAGATTTAGCCCTTAACATATGGTAAATCTTCTTCGGACGTAACGCGTATTGATAGAGGAAGGAAATATATGTCGCAAGCCTAAACCTTCTTGAGTTTTTTACTTGCATCAACTCAGTCGAAACTTTCTCTCTTAAAAGCTTCTCTGAATAAATTTTACGTTCAAGAAGTTTTATTTTTTCTTCCACTCTTTGGCCTTTATCCCACACCATCTCAGATATCTCTGGATAAACATTTACTGACAATCGAAATTCAGCCCTCTGCTCTACCCACCCCGAAAAAATATAACCTTTTGCAAACAGAAAATTTGAAATACATACAAAAGATGCCTTATCTTTAGCGACAACTAAAATGTGGTCATTCTGAGGTTCACTATTCAAAAAAGCTTTCAGCTCTCCCATTGACCTAAGTTCGTTAGAATTAGATTTTCTCGAGAAAGTTAGCGAACATCCATCTTCAGACATAGGAATCCCAAAATAAACTTAACTGAAAGAAATCTGCCAGGATTTTAAAGATAAAACGATAAACAGAGGATCTAAAGGCTTACAAAACTTACATACTACATACTACATACTACATACTACATACTACATAAAATATATGTTGATGGGGTTGTAAGCCCTATCCTACTGTATTCAGCTACAAGATGCCCCGTGTATCAATAATATTAGATACCTGCCGCAGTCTATCCGCACTCTTTATAAATTCCTTATGGTCTACAAGTATTACATTTATATCTGCATTTTTAAGAGCATAATCGAAATCCACCAGAGTAACTTTACCTTTTAGAGAGTGAGGAACCTCAGATATATTAGGCTCCACCACCATAACGCTCTCTGGATATTTTTTGGCTAGAGTGGTGGTAATTCCTAATGCTGGACTTTCACGAAGGTCGTCAATGTCTGGCTTAAATGCTAACCCATAACACGCTACTTTGCTGACGACTGTATTTTCATCAGAGGATTTAGCGGAAATGTTAGTTAACATTTCATCTACTTTCTTCAGCACCCATTCTGGTTTAGCATCATTTACCTCTCTAGCCATCCGAGTTATTCGAGCAAGGTCAGGCGTCTTAGAGACAATAAACCAAGGATCTACAGCTATACAATGGCCGCCCACGCCACAACCTGGCTGTAAAATGTCAACACGAGGATGTTTATTTGCCAAAGAAATCAATTCCCAGACATCAATATCTAACTTATCAGCTATCATAGAAAGCTCATTTGCAAATGCAATATTTACATCGCGAAAAGCATTTTCAGTAAGCTTAGCCATCTCAGCCGTACGTACATCTGTTAAGAGGCAATCGCCATGAACAAATACCTCATAAAGCTCTTTAGCTTTTTCGGCACAATCCTGGGTCATACCGCCGATTATCCTGTCATTTTCAACGAGCTCTCGCATTACTTGACCGGGCAACACCCTCTCCGGACAGTGGGCTATAAAGATATCAAAATTACCTGTACTACGGTTTTCAGTAGGAATTCGTAGATCTTTCCTAAACTCCGCAATACCTTTTGCCATATGCTCCGTCGCACCCACCGGAGAAGTTGACTCCAATACCACCAAGTCGCCTTTTTTAAGAACAGGCGCTATTGCTTTAGTAGCTGCCTCAATATAAGAAAGATCGGGATCATTACCCTCCTTAAATGGAGTGGGGACAGCGATAATAAACGCATCAGCAGGTTCAGGTGAAAGCGATGCTTTCAAATAGCCCTCTGATACAGTCGCATGTACCACCATATCTAACTCTGGCTCGACAATATGAATCTCACCCCGATTAATAGTTTCAACCGCACTTTTATTAACATCAACGCCACAAACTTGGATTTTCCGAGCTGCAAAGACTGCAGCTGTTGGTAAGCCTATGTATCCAAGCCCCATAACTGTTAATTTATTAAATTCTTTTTTCATTTTTACAGCCCTCGATTAAGCTAACTCTTTACTTTTTTGACCGATACTTTCGTCATTTAGAATTAAACTGACTATTCTTGAGCAAGCCTTTCCATCACCATAAGGATTGTGGGCCTCCGACATCCTTCTGTACAATTCGTTATCATCAATTAATTTCATTACTTCACTCATTATCGAGTGACTATTTGTTCCAACTAATTTCACAGTGCCAGCAGATACAGCCTCCGGGCGCTCAGTGGTATCCCTCATGACAAGTACAGGCTTACCCAATGATGGAGCTTCTTCTTGGATACCGCCAGAATCAGTTAGGATTAAGAAAGAGTGACTCATTAGGTATATAAAGGGCAAGTACTCAAGGGGCTCAATTAATAGAACATTAGACAAGCCACTTAATATTCTACCTACAGGCTCTTGCACATTGGGGTTTAAATGCACAGGATAAACAATCAATATATCAGGATTAGAAGCTGCTATTTCTTTTAGTGCAGAGCAAATATTTTCAAACCCTAAGCCAAAGTTTTCTCTTCGATGGCCAGTCACAAGAATTATTTTTTTATTAGCATCAATAAAAGAAAATTTCTTTAAAAATTCATTTTCAATTTCAGGGTTAGATTTAATAATGGAAATAGCTTCATATAAAGCATCAACTACTGTGTTTCCAGTAATCTTTATGGCCTTATCTGCAACCCCCTCACTTAACAAATTTTCTTTTGCTTTCAAAGTTGGGGCAAAATGAAGCGTGGCGATGGCCCCTGTAAGTCTCCTGTTCATTTCCTCAGGCCATGGTGAATATATATTGCCAGTTCTTAAACCTGCCTCAACATGTCCAACTGGAATTTTTTCATAATAACAAGCAAGAGAAGCAGCTAAAGTCGTTGTCGTATCACCATGAACCATTACAACATCCGGCTTCCACTCTTTAAGAATTGACCTTAATCCCAGCAGAATTCCACCTGTTATATCAGTCAAATCCTGACCGTGTTTCATAATATCCAGGTCCCAATCTGGACGTATTTCAAATACATCTAAGACCTGATCTAGCATTAAGCGATGTTGTGCCGTCACACATACTTTACACTCTATTCCCTTATTCTTGGAAAACTCTCTTACTAGGGGGGCCATTTTTATAGCCTCTGGACGTGTTCCAAATATGATTAAAACTTTTTTCATTTGTCGGTCTTAACTCTTTTTAATTTGCCAATTCAGTTTGGTTCGACAAGTTTCATAGAAATTATGATCCAAAGGGTGGATAAGTGTAAGTCGATGGGGTTTTTTATGGATTCGAATTATATCACCGGGAGATGTTACAAATTGATGAGCTCCATCACAAGTTACGTGAGGATTAGTGGTGTTTTTCTCACTCACAACCAACATAAATTCACTGCTGCCCTCGACAACTATCGGGCGGCTACTTAGAGTATGAGGGTTTAACGGGACCAGCACAATTGCATCTAATTTAGGGTGCATAATAGGTCCGCCTCCTGAAAGCGCGTAAGCCGTAGATCCTGTCGGCGTGGAAATAATTAATCCGTCGGACCTCTGTTTATATACAAATTGTCCATCAATATACAATTCAAACTCTATCATTCGAATATATTCACCAGGGTGCAGAACCACATCATTTAATGCTGAACCACCGCCCTCTATTTTACCATTTCTGGTTATGGACATATCTAGTAAAAAGCGGCTCTCCGCTAAGTATTTACCCGAAAGGACATCGCCAACTTTACTCTCAAGCTGATCGGGTGTTATATCAGTAAGGAAGCCTAACCGCCCTCTATTAACTCCTAACAACGGAACACTGTATTTCGCTAAAGCGCGGGCTGCTGCAAGCAAACTTCCATCCCCCCCCACTACGATAACCAAATCGCAAGACTCTCCAAGCCTGTCTTTTGAAGAGGTTTTAGCATTATGATAAGAAAGCGCCCGAGCTGTGTTTGCTTCCAATACTATTGTGTATCCACCAAGTTCAAGAAAGGCTATTAGGCGCTCAAGTGAGGCAGTTGTGCTCTCACTTTCAGTTCGACCAATCAAGCCAATATTTTGAAATTCCTGCATTTCTTCCTCATACATGCTCTTGGTGTTTGTTACGCAGCATGAATCCAACTACCCTATCGCACCCTTAACAAACCCAATAGACCGTAAGATTTCAAGCCCATCATTATGCCGGAGTGTGACTTTAGTGTCGATCAAACGGTATTTAGCCCCCCCCATCATAACTGCGCCCCCCTTGCAAGCCCCCGGAGTGGATCATGAGGACAGTCTTATTTTTTTGATCTATTTTGTTATCAAATGATGCTAGTGCATAGATTAGTTTTCCCATATAAACGGGATCAACAGGATGAAAGCTATGCTTTTCAAACTCCTCCATGGCAACTTTCATAGCGCTTGAGCTTTTGCCATAGCCGCCGCAATGATAAGAATTCAGCAGCCTCTCTCGCAGACTTGACAATTTGCAACATTGAATTTTATTGGCTATAGATTTATCGTGACGTAATCGTTGAACCCATAAAGCAACATCCTTCAAAATACTATCCCCGGCATTTAAAACCTCAACACCAATGACTGAAGCGCTTGAAATACTTGAATACAACCCCCCAAAAGTAGCCCCCGTCCCGCAAGCCACCCATACCTGATCAAACTTTACAGGTGCGGTATCCTCAATAACCTGCCCCAACAGCTGTATCCCTCTAACACCGGCAAGATTGGAGCCTCCTTCAGGAATAAAATAGAAATTCTCAAGTTTCAAACCAGCTCTTTTAAGAAAACCTACCCCTCCCCTAAGGCGATATGTGGCTCGCGTTACAAAAACGAGCTTCATCCCGAAGCGTTCAGCATCTTGTAGAGTTGCGCTTAGTTTAGTGGGCCTTTCCCCTCTAATTATCCCTACAGTTTTAAATCCAAACCGCGCACCCGCTGCGGCAATAGCATGTATATGGTTTGACCAAGCTCCCCCGCAGGTAACTATTGTTTTTGCCTTGCGCCACCTCGCCTCAATCAAGTTATAAAACAACTTATAGGCCTTATTGCCCGAAATCAGGGGGTCGATAAGATCATCACGCCTCACCCAGACATCTAAACCAGGAAAAAGGTGGCTCTTCAACTGCTGATAAGGGATATTGCGAGCTATATCAGTAAAGGCTTGAAGGTTCAGGCTATCTATTAGGCGGGGCGACATAATGTTTTCTTATACTTAATATGTTAATCAAGCCAGCCTTGCTAAGGCAATTACTGACTCAATACAAATAAACGGCTATTCCATCTTAGGAAGGAGTGAAGCCCTTCACTGCAACGCCTGGCAAAACGCTCACCCACCTGAGGGAAGGCTACATGTTAATTAAGTATGGGATCTTGCAGGGCTTCTCGAAATCCTTATAAATGCACTTATTGGCGACCTCCATAGCAAAGTCTACCTTTAACCCCCCAGTGAGAAAGCCACTCACCAAGATGAGCCAGCATAAACCACCACTCACCCACCTCTTTTGAAATAGTAAACTGTGATAAGCTTTAACTTTAGACAAATAACCTGCAGGCAGTCCGTAAAGAGAGATGATGCTAAGATAGGCATGGTATAAAAATCCAGATACAAAAAAGCCCTCAAACTGAGGGCTTTTTTGTATCTGGCGGACCGGACGGGACTCGAACCCGCGACCTCCGGCGTGACAGGCCGGCATTCTAACCAACTGAACTACCGGTCCTCGGTAGCAAACTTCCATTTAGGAAGCTGGTGGGTGGTACAGGGGTCGAACCTGTGACCTACGGCTTGTAAGGCCGTCGCTCTCCCAACTGAGCTAACCACCCGCTGCTCATCTTCTTTCAGGGCCTTGCCCCTTGAGCGAGGCGCATATTACTGGAATAAAACTTCCTGTCAATAATTTTCGCGCCAAGTCCCACTATTATTCATCGGGCATGCTTTCCGGTGGTACAGACACCGGTTGCATCTCCTCTTCCCCAACACTTGCCTCCTGCAATACCTTACCCTGTCGATAGTCTGGGTCAATTAAATGACCCGCGATTCGCACTGGGACCTCTTTAGGAATCAACTGCTCTCTTGGGCGGGCCAAATCCTGTTCATTGTAGTTGCATACCCCTGTTGGAAAGATACGGCGTAAGTCATCGAGACGACCTGATATCTCTTCCGTATGAGAGCCATAGACGCCTTTTGCAAGAGCCCTCTCCACCGGCTGAAGCGCGCACTTAAAGATGTCATCAGTCACTGGTGCTCCGGCTACCTGCCTTGAGGTGCTGTGGGCAGGGTATTCCCGCATACATTTCCCTTTCGACTGGCGGTTCCAGTCTCCATTCCAAACATCAGATCCTGATGCTAGTACATTACCTTCGCTATCAAAGCATTGGTCACTGGCATCCTCAGGTCGATTACCAACTACACCTTTAGCAGGGTCATTAATGATGTTTTGCATCCACCGGTCGACCAGATCAAGTGCATCATCCAATGGGTTGTAGTCTTTGTGACTCATCCAGATCAGTTGATTGTCAGCGTGGCCACGGGCCCTCCGGATACGCTCTCGAGTCGAAAAAGAAGCCGAGCTGTGATGCATATCTGGTTCTTCGTCCAGATAGTGGCGCATATCAATTATCGGAATTTCTACATCCCCAAGGAAAACATGACCAGACCTATAAATCCCCTTGATTGCCTCCATATCCGCGCGGCTACGCTTAGCTGGGCTCGCCAGAGTCCCCATGTTTAAATTTTGCTCACTCCATACTGAAAGGCGCACAGGAAAAAGCCCACCATTGAGAAACCAGAGCTTTTCTTGCGACTGATTCTGCGGGGCTTTCCACCCACCTATTGCAGCATTGATTTTTAAGAAATTATCGATGCTTATCTCTCCATCAACCAACGCTTTCAACCCATACTGAACCCCTTCATTATCCCAGGTTGTATTCGCATAGCCATTTTCAGCAGCACCATAGAACTGGCGAAGATTTTCCCAATGTGTCCAATGCACTCTATCCGGCAAATCACCGGAAAAACTTTTAAAAAAGTGTACAAAGTTTGGGTTATTTACCAGTGGCACCAAACCACGCCAACCTTCTACACATTCAGTTGCACCGCTAGGTCGTCCCCTATAACGGCCATCAAACAAACCAGCGGCTAAAGTAATCAGCTTAAAGCGGCTATCCGCTTCAGGGTTCGCAGCCAACCCCTGTATCCGTTGACGTTCCTCAACATCCTGCCAGCGGGGGTTGTTAGCATCCAGGACATCGAAGAAATACTCTAAAGGCTCACAGTCAAAGGCATAGATAGTCTGGGTTACCATATCTGGATAGGAGTAAAGTGGTATCGCCGCATCCAGTAGCCCCGGTGCATTTTGCGCCAAGATGTACTGCTGAATAGCACCTCCCGAGCCACCGATACCAACCGTATACATGGGCTCACCATAGAGTGCTTGGAACTGTTTTTTTAGGCGCCGTGCCGTATCCTCTGCCAACCATAAGTTATAGTGATTTCTGGTTTGATTCGCCGTCGAGTAAACGATGGCATATCCTCGAGCCAACTGGTCCATTCGCCGAGTTGTCACATCTCCTTTGCTCAAATTACCTTGGCGCCAACCTATACCTACTCCCCCACGAAACTGATAGATCAAACGCCGGTTCCAATTGCTGGCATTTGGTTTTTCGGCAGTTTCGCCGTCTCCTCGCAGAGCTGCAATAGCATAATGATGCCGGTTAATCGTGCCTGTTTCGACACGGACAATAAAATCTACTTGGCGGCCATTTACTGTTACCTTATCAATATCGTTACGTGCTTCATGTAGGTAATAAAAGCTTCCATCCGTTGTGCTCCTATAGAAGTACGTTACCTCCGTTGCATGGCTACAGTCTCGGCTATAACCAATCACCTCTTTGGTTTTCTTCCCGTCTGAACCTAAAGCAAAAACTGGGACTCCCTCCTTAGCTTGGTTATCAACCAATGGCTGCTTATCGGTGATCGCATTACGACCACAAAAGAAGGGGTACTTTGAGGGGCCAGTAAATAACGTTTCTACTGGTCCAACCTCACCAATTGAGATAGGGAATGGGAAATACTCAGGCGGGCGTGACATCATTCTAGGGTGAGGCCCCGCATAAGCCGGTGTAGAAGCATAATCAAGAGCTCCAGCCGGCACCCCTATTACTGGAGCATCTGCTTTACCATGTACTTTTGGCAATTTCGCATACGCGATCCAAGCGACTACCCCCAGCACTCCGAGCAGCGCCAAGAAAAATACAGAGAGAAACCAAGCTCCCCTTGTCGACATAAACGCCTCCACAGCTGTCAACTTCACCAAGTGATACAGCTTGAGTATATGAAGGGATAAAGAGGTCAACCGACAGTTGGCGCCGGGGAGGACTTATAGGAAGGATGTATCAGAAATATCGAACCAAGTAGCCCAACAAATCAGGCAAAGACAAAAAGGAAGCCCGTCAGGCTTCCCTTCTAATATGCCTCAAAAAATTCAGCTTAATCCTTGGCAATAAGACCTTTCTCTTGCAGGGTAGAAATAATCACTTCCACCTCTTGTTCCAAGGTCATTTCTGCCGTATTGAGACGCAACTCAGGGGAAATAGGCGCTTCATATGGGTCATCAATTCCAGTAAAACCCTTAATTTCACCCGCACGAGCCTTTTTATAAAGGCCTTTAGGGTCACGAGATTCTGCCTCCTCCAGTGGACAGTCTACAAACACCTCCAAATAAGGCAGATTGCCATCCTCATGCATCTTTCTAACCATATCGCGATCTTCTCGATATGGACTAATAAAGCTACTGAGAACCACAATCCCAGTGTCCGCAAACAGTTTAGAAATCTCACCTACACGACGGATATTTTCTTGGCGATCTTCAGCAGAAAAGCCTAGATTGGAGTTGATACCCAGACGTATATTGTCACCATCCAGGCGATAGCTCAGGACACCACGCGCAGCCAAAGCCTTCTCAACTGCTACTGCTACCGTGCTCTTGCCGGAACCCGACAGGCCGGTGAACCAAAGGGTCACGCCTTTGTGACCAAGAATACTGGCCCTGTTGTCACGAGTTACATCGCCATCATGCCAATGTACATTGGTCGCCTTGCGTTCAACTGTTGTCGTCACCGATCACTCCAAGATTTTGATTCAATTCCTATTCCCTCTTCAGTGAGAGGTTCGCAGGAAACCACCCCCCAGAGGCTAGACGGCCAATTATCAGGCATTTGAAGCATTAGCGTAAAGACTTTGCTTATAGCATATTCAACCACATATAGTGGTGGATGTGCATAAGTACCTCTGGCCACTTAATTCTAAATTTCGACCTCAAGAAAGAACAGTGGCATCAAAAAGAGAAAATTTGAGGTATTAAGCCCTTAGGAAAAGCGCCTTTTCCCTGGTCGAGAAGTAGAGACTATTTTTCCATTGACTGTTGTGGGCCAGCAAATAGATTTAACCTAAATTTGATAATGATTATAATTCTATTGAGAGCATCATAAATTCAATTCCTCAATACTGTGCACTTTCAAATAAGCTTCATTAAACAACAATCAGTATTAACCAAATAGCAATTAAAGCATATCACGCAGCATTATCTCACTGCGTTCTATATTGCAGTTATAACACATATAAACAATTGAATATTACGTTATGATTCTAGCTTTGTTTCATCTAATGACATTATGCAAGCACATACAACTATACCTTTAAATATAATCCGCATTCCGCATTCCTCATATAGAAGTGCCACATAAGGACTATGGCACAACCTATCAGAGGGTTAGCAAACAAGTAACCCTAAAAAGTTATAAGGTGGTATAAACCCTTTAATAATTAGCTGATATTCAAAAGGGAGATTATCTTTTAGTATGTGCCATGCTTCACCCTCCAATTACATATGTAAGCAATATCATACATATAAATTTGTGCTTACTTAGTGCCTACTCGTAAACAAGATATGCCTATCTCTCCCCCTATTTTCAAACCTAAACCCAGTTACACCCTACTCAATAAAACACGCCAAATATAGAAAGTGACACTATGACCATGATAACCTCTGCTTTGAATAGGCATGAAATAGCCCTGCATTTAGTGGGGCTTAGCTTTATAAAAGGAGGCAATTAGCCGATGGCAAAAAGTGTTCTGGATAGATTCAAAATTCGTAAAGGAAAAGTCTTTGAGGCACCGCTTGAGGAGGCCTTTGGCCGCCTGGTTACACCTTTTGAAGAATTTATCCATCGCCAAAGCAGCAGTGGTATCTTACTGATGTTCTCTGCAATGGTTGCACTGATTGTTGCCAACTCCCCCCTACAGGATGCTTACAAGCACCTGCTGCACATGCCAGTCAGCATTGGCACTGGTGACTGGGTGCTTTCTTTATCACTACATCATTGGATTAATGATGGCCTAATGGCCATCTTCTTTTTCTTGGTAGGGTTAGAGCTTAAACGTGAATTTTTAGTTGGGGAACTTTCAGATCTACGCCAAGCAGTCCTGCCCGTGATGGCAGCGGTTGGCGGCATGGTAGTTCCAGCCTTGATTTATAGCTCCCTAAACAGTGGCGACATCGCAGAACGCGGTTGGGGCATCCCTATGGCTACTGATATCGCTTTTGCCGTGGGCTGTATAGCATTACTAGGAAACAGAGTACCAAGGGCTGTGGTAACTTTTCTTGTAGCCCTAGCCATCGTAGATGACCTAGGAGCAATTCTTGTAATTGCTATTTGGTATACAGAGCAAGTGAACACTACCGCTTTAATGGCCTCCGGATTTCTAGTTGCAATCATGGGCTTACTCAATGCCGCCGGGGTTCGCCGCTCCTCTGCCTACGTCTTTACCGGTATTTTGCTCTGGTACGGACTTTACAAGGCAGGCGTCCATGCCACTCTAGCAGGCGTAATTACGGCAATGGCACTACCTGCCAAGCCAAAGTATGATCCCGTAGCGTTCAGCACCTTTGTTAAAGATATTATCCGCAGCTTCGATCGATACTTTCGTCCCGGTGATAAGATCATTGCAAACGATGCCCTCCATGCACGTGTAATGGCCTTGGGTAACGGTGTAAATCTAGCTCAGTCCCCCCTGCAGCGTATGGAAACCCGCTTACATATCCCGGTGGGCTTTATAGTAATTCCAATTTTCGCACTGGCTAATGCAGGCATCCCTTTCGATAGCTTTAGTAGTTCAGCAGCGGTACTCAACCCAGTAACACTTGGTGTCATTAGCGGCTTGGTTATTGGCAAGCTAATTGGCATTGTAGGCGCAACTTGGATTGGCTGGAAACTTGGCTGGGGCAAGCTACCCAAGGCTGCGAACTTTCAGCATATCGTAGGTGTGGCATTACTCGCCGGCATTGGCTTTACTATGTCTATCTTTATAGCCGAGCTGGCATTTAGCTCCCAGTACGAACTTCTGGTGCAGGCGAAAGCCGGTATCCTACTAGCTTCTGTAATTGCCGGAGTTGCCGGCTTCCTAGTTCTACGCAATGCACCTATCTCTGCAGAGCAAGAGGATGAATTCAAGGAAGCAGAGGAAGCTGAGAGCTCAAATTCTGAACTGCCGCCTCATTCCGTCTCGTAGCAGAGTAGATTTGTGGTAGGCCTAAAATTTCCGCTTTAAATTGTACAGCCGGAGCCGAGTAACTATAATCAATAGTTACTCGGCTAAGATTTACTCACATAACGATTACTTAGATATCAGCACCGGCTAGGCTTGGTATCGAATAACTCAACTAACAACAAAAAATAAGTTCAGCATCAATTAAATCCGCACCAAAGTCACATCACAATGAGCATAATTTACGATACTATTTGCCGTAGAGCCTATTAGAGAGCTTATACCTTTCTTAGAGTGAGTCCCGAGCACGATTAAATCTACACTTCTTTTTTCAGCTTCCTTGCAAATCACCTCATAGGGCTTGCCTACTTTCAGGAGTCTATTTTTCTTAGAGATACCGAAATCTGAAACTATCTCCTCAAACTTCGGAATAGCATCCTCTTTAAGCTCTCGCTGATAATCCTTAGGCAAAAAACTGTAGGGAAGCACATTTAATACGATTAACTTACTTTCATGCTGCCTTGAAAGTTCTACGGCCCTAGAAAGCACAAAGCGCCCTTCTTTGGAAGCCTCTATAGCGCAAAGAATTGTTTTATACATCTAACCCCCTCCCCTTATTATGATAACTAAACACCACTAAAAACCGCCGATCAACACAAAACGCCCACTGCTAGATTCATTGTCACACAGAAATCCCCTCCTAAGCACCCATCAAAAATCAAAATACATCAGTTTCCAGCCTACCCATGCGGCATCTCTGTATTTGCAAATGGATCCAAGCTTTTCAAACAGGAAGGAGCTTAATTCACTTGGAATCGGGGCTCAAAGAAGTCACCTTGAGAACAACTTAGTATCACTAGAACACCCAAAACACAATAAGGTCCCAATTCACTTTAAAATTTATTACATTTCAACCTTCCATAGCCTTTAAAAATAAAGTGATCACTTAACGCTCACCAGCATCAACAAGCGCTCGATAAATTCGGCCTGGATAATCACCAATAATCCCATCTACACCCAATGATATACTGCGCTCAATATGGTCTTCATTGTTCACTGTCCAAAGGTCCACAGCCACTCCTTTTTTCTGAAAAAAGCGCACATAGGGCTTGGTCGTAATACTATATGGCAATTGTGCAACATCAAACTTGGGCTGAAAAGCCCAGCCAAAACCTGTACTCCAAGCAAGACTTGCTTCGATAAGCTCACCTATAGTTGCACTGGTTCTAACCTGACCCCCGCTAAGTTCACGGAAGTGCTTCATGGCTTTACTATGCTGGCTAGCAACAGTAACTTGCTGCTCCATACGGTAATCTGCAATGACTTGCCAAAGAGTCTCAGAAAGAGTCTTATCATTCGGCTTAATCTCTATATTAAAATAGCCATCCGGGTAACGCTCAAACAATTCATTGAGAGTTAACAGGGTGAGTCCTTGCCCCCTAAAAGGGTAGCTATTGCCATTATCTAATGTGAATTCGTGACCAGCATCAAGGGTTTTAATTTCACCCAACGTCAAATCCGCAATTTTTTCAGATATCCCAACATTATCCTTAAGGTCTGAATCATGATTAATGATGACAAAATAGTCTTTCGACAGATGAACATCTAACTCTAGTATATCGGCACCTTGCTCCAATGCTCTATCAAACGCTAGCGCTGTACCCTGAGGATATTCACCAGATGCCCCCCTATGTGCGAGAATCTCAATAGAAAATGCCTGATTACAAAATCCAGCATAGTAAAGAAAGAAGGTCATCACTTTTATAAAAACTTTCATTTTAGCATCCCGTTTTTGTATCAAAAAATCGCCACATAAAAATAATTATATATAATCCTACCCAAACTAACTTAAAGGATCATCACTTTTTCTCTGCAAAAGATAAGAAATCCAACAACCTTTTTATCTATTATCAGGTAAGCTCACCAATTCCCGCAAAACAATTCAGTCACATACAATTAGAAACACTTCTCAACAGACAGGATCTGCCGACTTAAACTATTACCTTAAATATTTTAACTCTTGTTCGCCGGCCAATACTAACCAACACGATATACCCAAAATATCTCAACAAAGAAATATAGCTGAAGCCGCAACCCTATAATAAACCCTGTCATGCAAAATACTAGTTGACACTATCGTTAAACCATTCTCGTTAGTAATCTCCACTCAACTTATGAAATCAAATAAAACAGGCCCCTAACAAGTTCTTGAAGTAGACATTGACGTCAAAGCTTACTGATACTTTTCAGTTCAAGTCTAATAGGTACCGATGGCTTTACATCCATAAGCACTGAATAGCAATTAGAAATTCGAACCATATGGTGGGGGTGGGAGCAGAGTTATCAGCTCTTGGCACTTCAATAGAACCCATCTCTACCACACTTTAATGTGACGTACAAATATATACATGAAACCATTTGTTAAATTGAGGATAATTTAATAAAAATATTCACAGATAATGCCACTTGCAGCGCAAAAATAGTAGAGATAAGAGAATTTAACAACTCTGAAGGGTCATTGCTAGACAAAAAAGCTCCTCAGGTCATCCTTATAAAGAGATTTTCACTATCAGGCAAAAATATTCGACAAAGAAACAATTAAATTTGCAACCCAAAAAAAGAAGGCGAAATACTTACATGCAGAGAAGAAAGTATCAGTGCCCAAAACCACCCTATCAATCCTGTGTAATATGGACCTCACTAACAACTCGCAATTAAATTACAACTAAAAAAAAGCCCATAAAATCTTATCAATAGACAAAAGCCGAGCATCTAGCACTCCGTAAGACGCCCAAAAAAATGCGTATTTTGATCGGTTCGCTGAACTCCCATTACCACACAGAATATGCTTAGAAGCTATTTCCTAACTAGAAATTAGTTATTCTTGTGGCCTCAAGGAATAATAAGACTAGCAAGCGTGAATAGATTTAAGGCAGTATTAACTGACGCTCAGGCGGAGTTGATTGAGTCTTGCCTTCCCCAGCTAAAACGTGGAAAAGGTGACCCCGAGCCCATTGATGGGCCGTGCATGTTTTGAAGGTATCTTGTGGATTTTACGCTCATGAGCGCGATGAAAGGATCTTCCCCATCCAACCCATCGCCATGTACTTGGCTGGAGAAGGCTTCAGTTTTGGGAAGAGCAAGGCGGTTAGTTGGGGGCTTGACGAAAATTTCTCGGACGGCTCAGTCAAAGATCCCTGCTTAACTGGGAGAAAGTTTTTTTGGATGGCAGCTTTGCTTTAGCAAAAAAAAGGGGAGCAAAAGTTGGAAACCCAAGTGGGGTAAGGGTACAAAGTGGATGGTGGTAGTCGATGGTGAGGGCATTCCATTGGGAGACATCGTTACTTCGGTCTCACCTGCAGAAGTAAATTTATTAAATCCACTTCTAGATGTTACCTATGAAAATACAAAAATTCGATGCCTAGCGTACGACAGAGCTGTAGATTCTGTTCCCTTACACTATAGCTCGGCCCACCGTAAAATTGGCCTAACTTGCCCTCACCGTAAGAATAGAAGAAAACTTCCTAATAAAAAATTTGAGATCCTTGCCGCAAAGGTGGACTTAGAACAAGTTAAGAAAAATACGACAGCGGATACTTCATTACAACGTCAAGATACTTCTTAGTAACTTGAACAGGAGAAAATTTTCATCGCCAAAAGAACATGGCTCACGATCAACCAAACTTAAACCTCAACATAAATTGAGGCCAAAATTGACGCTACGGAATCCAAAACGAAAAAAAACGCACTAAGCGAGATTTTAAGTCCTTGAAAAAAAGAAGTATCTGGGGTAGCCGACGGGAATCAAACCCGTGACCTCAGGAGCCACAATCAAACCTAAAACCATATAATAATCATATACTTACACGACCTTGAGTGTAAATATTTGTTAGTATGAACTACGCTATACACACCATGACTGTTGAGCTGCACAGCCTTTTTACACATGGGTAAGCTGTCCGTTTAGCCAGTAATATGATTGAGCTCAATGCCTATTTGTACCCATGTCACCACCAATTATCTCCCCTTTCGTATCGGGAGTGTTCATAGTTATCTCTTGCAGGCATAGCCTGCCCCTTTTTTTACCAAATACTCACAGGCTAACCATTATTAATGTGCCACAAGGCCATATCATCACTACCACCCAATTCAACGGACCATATGGACTGCGCCCCACTTGTTGTTCAAATGTTTATCTGAGACAGAAGGCATAGACCCCACCTACTTTACCGTTGTGAAAAAAAGAAGTTTCAAATACAACAACAGCAACACATAAAGAAGTCCTATATGCTCATGACTGTCAATCTTGTCGAGAATCGATACCTGAGAAAAGATCATATTGTTGTTCTTTTCCTCTCCGCATAAGACGAGCCTTAGTTATTTAGGTGTATCAAAAATTTTCAACTTACTTGTTTTGCATTAAAACAATCAGTTGAGGCATATTTTCAATATGAAATAGCAATCGAGAAATAGTTCACGATGATCATCATGTAAATGTTATGCATTAATACATGACGTGCAACAACCAAAAAATATGCTCTTATGACCACCACTTGTAGCTACCCGCTTTTTGAAAATTGTTTTTTTTACGCTTCACCGATACAGAAGCCGGTAGTTTTTTGAGGTCCACCAATACTTTAGTAGCCACATTGACACCCACCGCACCTTGGCTGGCGCACACTCACATCAATACAAAATTCACACCTCACAAAAATAGAACTTCAACCTCACATCAAGAAATAAAAAAATTTTTCAACAAGGTACATATTTACGATTCGCCACGCAACAACCCACAACTGAAAAACAAAAAGGATGATAACTTTATGCCAAGCCAATTTAACTTCATCGCTTCGGACCCAGTAGTTATAAACACACTAACAGAGGAGGAGATTAACGAAGTATCAACATGGCAAAATGACTACCCTGAATTTAAATTTGAGTTTCACACCATGCACGAGGCAGGGTGGCCATGCTACCTTAGAGAGCCAAATGGTCCAAATCGAGGGCTACCCAAAGTCAACCTCAAAAATTACTGTGGCCAACTCTTGCAAGGAGAGAGTGTAAGAAGCCAAGAATGCTCCTCTGAATTTATGAGGGTAATTAGTGGAAACCTAGAGTTATTCCAAAAGCTAGCCAAAGAGTACTACGAAGGGAAGGAAGTCAATATTGAACTTAAAAAATTTTGGTACGTAAAATACAAATGTGCATACTCTAAAAAGGCCCCTCTTATTATTATTCAACTTCCTGCCAGGGGGCAGGCTATAGCCGAAATCTTTTGGCTAAATATGCAAAACTGGGCAAAAAAACCAGAATGCGTCTTACATAAACACACCAGCTGCATGCTCCCGGCGACTCTTGAGCCATTTGATAAAGGCGAAATAAAAGAGTTTAATTATACATATAGATACAAAGACAACGGCGAAATAGAGGAAATTTAATCATCAACAAAATAAACTCAGGCGACGTCATAGGCGCCGCCTAAATTTAGCGTTAAGCCCCAATGAAATATGAATAGAGAAATATTTAGAGATAACGATAATTAAGCTCTAGTCGTGCCATTTAAATTTCAGCCGATCATTTTGAAATAAAAGTTGACCCTTCCTACAATTTCACTGTTGCAGTCCAAATAACTTCCCATTCATCTCAAATGAGCGCATCCGAGTTAAAGAAATTCTCTGTAGATTTGGAACAAGGAAATAAAGCTACCTATGGAAATATGTCTTGCTTAAGAGCAAAGACGATTACCATTAAGAAAAATCTTTCCCCTGTACAATACAGAGAAGTTCGCTTTTGGTCGATCGTGTACTTGTAATTGGTTTTCATATTGTTTCTGCAACTTGAATATGAGGCCGGTACCACTCACGGCACCGACTCTACAAAGCAGTCAGGCAGGAGGTCTTCCCCCTGGGATCTTTTGCTCAGAAGCGCAGATAACACCTTCAAGCACGAACCCTACCTCCTCGCCAATAAGCTGCAGCAAGGCTTTACGGGCCAGCCGATTCGGACAATCCGCCACCCATTCCAGGCCGGCACATAGATTATTGACGCGGTGAAGTTGTTGAACATGAGCGGTCATTAGCAATGCAAAATGCGGTTTTATTTCGAAAATCGAAAATTTGTTATTACTGGAGTACCTGATACGGCTAGATGTTTGAGGCTGGCACACTGAGCAAACGCCTGCTCAACGCACGGAAACGGGAGGGGATGACGATCGCACAGTTGGCCAGGCAGCTGGGGCTGGCGCTATCTCAAGTTTCGAAAATGGAAACAGGCAAGCAGAAGATAGCGGCGGAGTTACTACCGGCCTGGTGTGAGGCGGTGGGGATTACGCTGGCGGAGGTGTACGGGGCCGAGAACCGGCACCACTTTGTGCAGGCTCCCTTTCCGCCGTTAATAGCCCGATTGTATGCAAAATTGCCGCAGGAGTTTCGCCAACATATTCACCGGGTGATTGAGAGTTGTTGCCAGTTGTGGATGGGGCGACGATAATGCCTAAGTAATTGGCAGCGAAAGCTGGGTGACCTTTAAGTGAGGATGCACGAAGCGCATGCTCAAAAGGTACTCAGCTTACGTTGTCCGGTACAACGCCAGCTTAAGTATATCATTTCGCTATAATACAATTTCGCAAGTGATAGCCACATGGTCAGATGGCAAAGTTTTTGAAAAATCAGTAAGAAATATAACTTCTCCATCGACAGGAATAAGCAATGGATCAGGAACTGGTAAATATTCAGCACCGTATCTATTTGCATTGGTACAAGTAAATTCAGGCGTTCCGAAAATATAATCAATACGTAATTGGTTCCCTATAAGATAGGTAACGTCCTCGCAATAATCACGCCTATCAACATTTTCGCCTATTTTGATATTTTTACTGTAATCACACATCAAATCACTAACAGAGGCACTATCTCCTTTTACCAAATTTTGGATGGGCGTTGTTTCTGGTTCAGAGTTGAAGTCACCAACAAGAAGAACTGGTTGATTAAGGCTATTTATGTAGCTATTGAGATAAGCACCTGAATCCCTTCTGGCCTGCCCGCTATGGCTATCAAAATGGGTATTTATGAAATAGACCATTGAGTCTTTGATATTATCCTTTAACTTTAACTCTAAAAAGCTTCGGTCAAATTTTGCACCATCATCACTAGGAATGTCATTTTCCTCGCCGTCCGGAAGCAAAACAACTCGCTCAGAAATAATTGTCAACTTACTTTTTTTGATCAGAGATACATTTCGAAAAAAACGGGAGCTATCATCTTCGTTACCTAAGGCACCGGCGTCTGCATACTTTATAGAATATATGTCCCCGAATCTTTCATAGATGTCTTTCAGCTGAACTCCCATTACCTCTTGCAGACCGACCATATCTGGACTCGTCGTTTCTATAATCGAAAACACATAATCTCGCCTCTTTATCCAAACAGCCACCTCCCAGTCATCAACACCACACTCAACACATAATATGTTATATGACATAACATTATATTTATCCGCAGCAATGCACTGAGCTGCCGAAAACATTAATAAAATAAAAATTCCGTTAATAATTAGCTTCATAATAAGCGTTATCCCAGCTTCTAATTAAGCTTTGAAACACGTAAAGCATATACTTCCGGCGCTTCGTAAGGACCACACCTATCATTTCTAATTAAGAATTGTACAAGATGATCTTTTGAATAAGCAGTCAATAGCAAAGCATAAAGCGTGTTAAAGGAAGCGTTATTTTTATCAATAACATATTTACCACTATTAGAGCATCCGAAAGGATTTATTTCAGCACCCTCTGCATATACAGATATATCACCACCTCCATGAGCCAAGATATCTTCTACTTTCTTCCAACTACTTCCTTCCCACACACTTCCAGCTAATGCTCTGGATACTGAAAGCATAGCTATTAGCGAGACAACTAGATATTTCATTTCATACTCCTATTTTATACTTTAGATATTATACTCAATCACGGTACTAGCATACTGACTTAACGCTCAATTCAGTGATAAAACATAGTGTGCGAAATTAAGCACAGTATGTTTTATCCGCTTCAATTGCTTATTATTAATTAGTCAGTGCTTTACTTGGACACCCATTCAATTTCCTTCGCCCCGGGAATAATTCCATCAGCTTCTTTTACATAAACACTTATGTTTTGATTACTGGCTTGAGCAGCCAAAATAACAGATAGAATGCCAGCATATGCAGGATGATCGTTTTTTAGATAAGCATACGTTACACCTTCGCAAGCTCCACTACTAACAACGATTCTCATCGTATTTTCGAAAGCACTTCCATTTTCCCTGCTTGCTTGTACCGTTAAGCCTTTTACTGATATAGATCCACATTCCAAGTAAGCTTGTGCACCGGAACTAAATATAATTGTCGATGCTATAGCGCAGAGTTTTAATAATGCTTTCAATTTTTACTCCTTAAACGAGGTGATTCTAATGTTAAATCTTGATTCATAAAAATACATTCAAAAGCGGCTGCAATATATCACACCCTCTACACACCAGGCCTCTCTTGCCCAGATATAAAAAGAAATTTAACTCACCTGATTATCCCAAAACACCCCATTCAAAGTCCCTAACATTTGCCCCACCACCCCAGCCAAATCGCTGCTTGTGCTACCCGTAATCACCGGCAATGTCGCGGGGCGGTTGGCAATCTGCCAGCCGCTGTTGCCTTTCACATACAGAAAACCATTCGCTTTATTTAGGGCGACTTTTGCCGGGAAAAATTGCCAGTAGCCAGGATCTGCCACATAACGGGCGAGCTGGCCGTCTTTGCCCGCCCACTCATTGGTGCCTGTGGCAACTAAGTAGCGTTCGCCATCGCTGGCAGAGCCCGGTGGATCATTCTGTATGGCCAGCACTTCCAGCTGTAGCAGTGCGTCTACTGTATCCAGGGCCTGATTGAGGCTGGCGGCGGGGTCTAGGGTGCCTTCCTGGGCATAGGGGATACCGTTGTTCGGTGTGGTGCTCATGGCTTGTTTCCTGCTTATACGCTGATCTGTGCGGCCGGGCCTGGGCCGGTGATGCTGTTGAGCTGGCTGACTTTGATCGTCGCCGGGCCTGGGTCTGCAATGGATAAAGTGGTTGCGGTGGTATCTGTGCTTTGGCCGTTGACCGTTACCCGGTAGCCGGCAAAAAACTGGCTTTGATCATAGGCGGCGCGGCCACCGAGGCGCCCTACCCCGAGCCACCGGATTACCAGCTGGCCATTTGCACGGTGCGCGTTGAGATTGACCGGGACGGGTTCGGTGTGGCTGGCGCCGCTAAAAGTGCCGCTGGTGGTTGTCTCTTTGCCGCTGCCAATACTGGTGCCGCGGAAGGTTAAGGTCTGGCCGAGGTTGTAGCGCTCACTGGCAATAAAGTTGAGCGTGTTGCGTTCCAGTAATACAAAGCGCGTGCCCGCCGGGTGGTTGGCCGGTGCGGTGCCGAGGCGCCCGCGCAGGAAATAACCGATTTCCCACAAGCCGGGGCTAATTTCTTCCGCCTCGCCAAAGCTGACAATTTCATTGCCGATCAGCGCCCTATTCTGGCGGTTGAGCATGTCGGCCATTGTGCGGTTTTCCAGCGCGTCGCCGCTATCGTAGAGGCGTAATTGCACGCGGCTGTGCGTATCGGGGACTTCCGGCTTGTGGCTGCCCAGTGCACTGGTTAGCTCGCCCATAACCGCCTCGATATCGGTGCTGTCTGACTCGATATAGTTCTGCCCACCATCGAGGGACAGGGCCACTGTGGCACCGCCCCAGGCGCTATTACTGCCGGCAATGGCGACGTAGTAGCCGAGCTGTAAATCATCACCGCTGGCCAGTATGGGCGCGTCGATAAATTCGATAAAAGTGGATCCAGGCACTAACGGCACCGGGGCCGGTGGTGCCATGGGAGCTACGCCGAAGGCTTGGCTCTGATAGGCGCTTTTGCGGTCGTGAATCAGTTTGTACTTCTGCTCGCCGTTATCCAGGGAAACTTCATCGATACGGCAGCGGTCGCCGCGATAAATCACCACGTCGCCAGGGGTGAGTTTTAGATAACTATCCGGCAGGGTAATTTCAAAATCGCCGCGCTGCTCTTCGATCATCACCTTGTGCATAATCACGGCGATCTGTGCAGCCTGGTCGGTCTCCAGTACCAGCGGGGTTTCGATATTTTTTTCCCCCTCGCCACGAGTGTCGATGCTGCGATCACTGGTCTGCTTGCAGGTATCGATACCGCCTTCAGCATCGTAATAGTTCAGGTTTAAAACCCGCACAATTTCCTCGGGGGAGCGTCGGGTTTTCTCGTCATAGCTATCGCCGATCAAATCGTTTTCATCGATGGTCATAACCGGCTCGGTGCCTCGCGGGGTAAACACCAACGAATCGCCCCGGTTGACCGGATCAAAAAAGAACGCCTTGGCCAGCTCCTGAATATGTTCAAACGCGGGGGCCTCGTTGCTGATCTGCATACCCGAGACATAACCCTCCAATAGAGTGGTATCGAATTTGCCAAACGGCAGGCCGGCGCGCTCGCAGATCTCCGCGACCACGGCATAGAGGGGATAAGGCATAGGAAGTTATTCGGGTTTTTATTCAGGATTTTGCAGCAGAAACTGCAAGCGGAAATTGCGGCTCATACCGATTTTCACCAGGCCGGGGCTGTTCACATTATTGGCCAGCAGATACTCATTGCCATAGCGGTCGCGCTGGCGGCGGTGATACAGATTGCCGTTTTTTAAGTAGGCAAAAATCACATCGCTAACCTGCTGCTGCAGAGGGCGCTTTTCATCCAGGGAAACCCTGGGGGTAATAATCCCCGGCCAGATGGTAGTCACCTGCTGGGCCTGGCTGGAGTCGTACCAGTAGAGTTTGGCGGTACCGCTCTCGACGTAGGCAATCACCGGGCGCATATTCTGGTCGAAGGCCAGGCTCACCTCGGTGATATTGGCTCCGGTAATTACCGTGCTGGCCGCTACCTGCTGGGCATCCAGCACGATGGCTTTGCCATCGTTTAATATCCGCGCGCGCCAGGTCTGGTAATCCAGGCCGCGATTGGTGTCCTGAATGGCGATGCCGCCGCGCTCGTAGTCGATAATATGCCGCACCGGCAGGGCGGCGCCGCCGATAAAGGGCGCTGGCACCGCTAGACTGGATAATTGATTGTCCGGCAACATCAGGCGCGGCCCCAGCTGTGGGTCACCGCGATTTTTAAAATACGGTCGGCATCTTTGGGAATGGTGCCGCCGTCCACCTGGCTGGTGAATTGAATTTGCCAGGCAGAGAAACCCAATGGCAGCGCCAGTGAGCGGATTCCCCCGGCCAGGTTCCAGATACTGGTGCCGGCGGTAAAAACCAAAGTGGCTTGGTAAGCGTTGGCCACATAGGCTTCTGCGCTGACATTGTCCCAGCTTTGAATCGTTTCACTATTGCCGCTGGGTATGTCATCCACTGCCCCTATAGGGCCACTGTAAGCATGCATATTGCTGGCGCTACTAAACGACACATAACGCGCGGACTTATCAAAACTCCAACCATATTGGAAGCTATTGGGCTGCACCAGATCGATATTGGCCGCGCGTGCGATATAGTCGTAGACAACCCCTTCCAATTCAATCGTGCCGACTAAATCCGATAGCGGTGGATAGATGCGCAACTCATAGGTGACGCTGAGGATTTCATCATCCAATACAGTCAAGGCTGTGGGGTTACCCTGGGCATCCTTGACCAGGGCGCGGCAAAACAGGCTGTTGTTGTCGCTGCTGTCACCAAGGCCCAACTCTGCAATATTGCCTGCTGCAGCACCCTCGGCAAACTCGAAACGCATCCGCTTCCACACATAAGGGGTGCCACTGCTCTCGACGCCATGGGTGATTTCCACTTGGTTACTGGTATTGGCCAGTGGCAACACCAGCGCCGTCTGCGTCTCCGCAGGCGCAGTACCGCCTGACCCCACATGGCAGTTATCGGTGATCTGACTCAGAGAGCTATCGGCCAGCTTGTTCAGGCCCTGATTCAAAATCAGATTTTTAAACCAGTGGCCAGCGCCATTTTTATTTACGGGAATTCGCGATCCACGGGCACCGCGCTTGGATACCTCCAGGCGGAAGTGGCCGCTCATGGCGTTGCACAGATTAATCATTGCTTATCTCCATTGAACCGGTGACCGCGACCAGGGCGGAGCTCAACGCCTCGGTTTCGCTGTAGGGAATGAGTGGCATACGCATAGAGCCGCTAATCAAAACCAGGGATGACTGCAGCGCTTCCTGCTCTTGTGTGTTGGGTGGAATTTTTAGGGAGCCGCTGACTGAGACCAGTGCAGAGTGCAGCGCCTCGGTTTCGCTGTGCGCCACTCGGGCAACCCGCATAGTGCCGCTAAGGCCGGCCAGGGTGGAACCCAATCCCTCAGCTGGAGGCTTGGCCTCGATATTCTTGAAACGGGCAGTGGCAGAGCTAAAGGCCGGTGTCAGGGCCTCCTGGGTCTCGATGGCGTAAGGCTTGCTGGTCAGCACAAAACCCTCGGAGCGCTCTACCTCAAAGGCATATTGCGGAATCGCGCCGCCGGTGCTGGTGAGGTTTTCGTTATCAATGACCAGATAACAGGTGCCGCGATAGGCGGGTACGTTATTGATACCGAAGGCAGCCTGCAGTACCGCACTGGGCATCTGCTGGAAACCACCGAGGAAAAACTCGGCCAGTTGTAAAAAAGCCTGGTTATTGTCGATCTGCGTGGGGTCGTTGCTATCGCGGTCGTAAACTAATTCGTTATTGCGCCAGACTTTGCAGATACCAGTAATCGGCCCTTCACAAATGCGGATCGCATAAGTGCGATACACCTCTTCGTTAACGACTTCAGTTTTACCGCCGCCCTTACCGCTTTTTTGTTTCTGTTTTTTCTTAACAATTTTCGGCGACGTGGTGGCGATAATATTGCCGATCACCGGTTTTACCCGGCCAAAAATAATCTGGCGCGGCACCCCCGCTTTACTGGTCTGCAGTTTGATCTTGTCGAACTTGCGCCCCTGAATCGTAGTGGTGCCAAATATTAAAGCGCCCATGGCGAGTACACCTCCACCAGTAGCCGGCGCCAGCGCGCATCCAATACATGCTCTCTGCAGTCCTGATCGGCGTGGGCATGAATCAAGGAAAAATCACCGTGCGGATAATCGCCAAGAAACCCCACATGGCTGGGATCGCTGCGCTGCGGACTTTTAAAAACAGCAATATCTCCCGGCTGCCAGAACTGCTCGGCAATCGGCTCACCAAAACGCGCGCGCATTTTGCGGCGCACACCGTCTTTCCAGGGCTCGCGGCCGTAGTGTTTTTCATCTTCGATTTCCAGGCCGGCGGCGCGCAGGCTGAGCACGATCATGCCCACGCAATCCACCGCCCAGGGGGTGCGGCCCCGGTGGCGCCAGCGCACGCGCTTAGCCACCAGGCCGCGGGCAAAGGCCAGTGTGTCGATTCTTTGTTGTTGCATTAGTGGTGCTGCTGGCTGGCAATATTGGAATTAAAAGAGGAACCACCGCCGGTGCTACCGGGCACACCGGCGCCGGGGGTATCACTGGCCTGGCCAATCGGAATTAAATTTTCGCCTTTAAAATCCAGGTGATTGCCGTACACATCGCGGCACACTGAAAAGGTCTTGTCGCAGTCCGGGCGGATCTCTAATTGATCGCCGTCTTCCACGGCAAAGGGCAGCGGCTCGATTTGAGTGATTTGTCCGCTGGCGGTATCCACTGCTTCCACTTGATACAGGCGCGAGGAGACGTTATTGCCGCTTTTCCAGCGCACCCGCCAGCGATTGGCGGCGGTGGGCAGGCTGGTAATATCATCCACCACATAGGTGACTTTGGGCTCATCCCCAGAGACGGCGGTGACGGTGGCGGACTGCCACAGGGATTCTGCATTCACACCGCAGCCGGTCTGCGAATTAGCCGGGGTGCCAAAAATCGCCCTGCAGGTGATGGAATCCACATGGCCGATAGACTGGCGCAGGCGCATGGCATAGCTCAGTAATTCCGGCATAAATACCGTATTGCACGCGGTGCGCACCTCGCCTACATCACCACCGTCGAGCAACAGTGCACCCATAGATAGATCGCGGTAATTCACCAGAACCATGGCCCACTCCGCCCCATCCAACTCGCCACGCTCGGCCATGGCTACGGTGATACCGGGCACGTCGGTACTGTAGAGTGAATAGCCCTCAGCGTTGTCTACATCGAACGAGGTATCACTGGCAATAATGCTGGAATCAAAACCGTTCTGGGCGTAATAGGTGAGCCCTTCGAAATCGATATCCCGATCCAATGTTGTGGCGCCAAACTGGCGGCCATCGGCGAGGGTAATTTTTAATAAGCGGCACAACGTGGTGACGCCACTATTCAGATGGGCCTGCAGTGCTGGGGGAATATTTCTCACAGACGAATCTCCAGCAGCTCCACATTGCCATTCAGTACCGGCATTCGCTGGTGGCGATTGTCGATACTGAAGCCGATTTCATCGTCTTCAAAGCGCACCGGTACATCGAATTCCCTGCTCCAAGTAATTTCCGCACCGTTATCGGCGCTGAGCTGCACAAGGCCCGTGGTGTAGTCGATGCTGTGAGCCACCGGATTACCATCGACAAAAATGGTTACCCGGCCGATCACCGGCTTCGCTATTTTGCGCTGATAGGAAAAGGCCCCGAACACATATTTTTTTACCAGCTGGTAGCTCTCGCTATTGCCAGTACCGAAACCAATCACCTCTTGTTCCGCTTCAAAATCGCTGGCGTCTTTAAAACGAAAACCAATCAGGGCACCCATGCAGGCATGATGGGCGGCGACCACGATTTGATGGTCTGCATAATCCAGGTTTTTAAACAGCACCGAGTAACGGCCCAGCGGGCGCTCCCATTCGGCATTGCGGCGCTCTACCCCGCTGCGCAATGCTTTAATTTCGGTTTTATAGCGGTGGCCGTATTCGGAGCCGTAGGCCACTTTTCCCAGCAGGCGACTTTCGTTAAACATTAAGAGCCGAGCCTCCTGCGGTTAATCCGTTGTTTGCGTTCGCTCTCACGAGCGAGCTGTGTGGCAGTGCGGTTATTCACCGTGCCATCGACGCGAATATTCTGTGTCATGGAAACCGGGCGGCTGTAATCCCCTGCACCGCCACCGCGGTGCATATCCGCCTGAATCATGGCCAGGGTACGGTCCAGTTTTGCGCTGGTTTCAGAGGTGGTCACCCGCTCGCCTTTTTGCAGCAGCCAGGTGCCGTCTTCCGGTACGGCGTCAATACCGTCGTGGGCCATACCGGTAATTTTTGCCGCTGCCAGACCGCCGGTAACATAGACCGCACCCGCCGCCGCAGCGCCCAGCACCGGGCCCACATAGGGAATCGAAGCCATGGCTTTATAAGCGCCCATGGCGGCGTCCTGGGTGTTGGCAATTACGCTCTGCAGGGCATTGCGTTTTTTCTCATTCAGCAGGGCCCCGCCGATAGAAAGAGCCGCGCGCATATAGGCCGCCTCCTCACCTTCCATACCTTGGTAATACTGACCTGCCACCTCCATCAGTGTTGCGTAACCCTCCAGCTGCTGCTGGCGACGCAGGTCTTCATTGGCCTGGGTGATTTCGGTAAGGCGCTCTTCATACTGCTGCCGCAGGGATAATTCCTCTTTATCCCAGGTGGCATTGAGGTCGGCGCGCTCGCTGCGGAATTGCTCCAGCATTTGCAGCTGGGTGGAATACCAGTCTTCCAGCTCGATGCGTGCTGTTTCGATATCCTCACCGCTGCCGAGGCCACCCAGGTTTGGGCCGTTTTCGGTAGCGGCGTCGGCAATACGGCCGAGGGTGCTGGCCCGCTGCTCGTCGGTGAGGCCGGCCATGGCATCGACGATGGCCAAGCGCTCGCGCATCTGATCGGTGAGCACTTCTTCATCGGTGCGCAAATCCCGCAGTAAACCCGCATAGGCTTCCTGATTGCGCTGCAGGGCCTCGGCTTCTTCCTTGGCAATTTTAAATTCAGTGCCGAGTTCTTCTATGACTTCATTGAAAATCAGCCAGTGGTCCACTAGCGGCAACAGTTCGCCGTCTACAACTTTTGCCGCCGCAGTGAATTCTCTTTCCAGATCGGCAATCACCGCCCTGAAATCATCGCCAAGCAAATCGCCAAAGTCGGTCTTTATTGATGCACCAAAAAATGCATCCCGCTGCTTCTGCAACGCTGCCAGTTTTTCGCGCAGGTCATCGACTGAAGTGCCCTGGTGAATATATTCCCCGGTGGCCAGGCGAATACCGGTCAGCAGCTTGCCATCACCAATCACGCCGCTATTGATGGTTGCGCTCAACTGCTCCAGCGAGCGATCCAGCTTTAAGATTTCCGGCTCGCCATGAACCATGCGCGCGACGGATTTACCTACCTCTTGGGTAAACTCCACCAGCTCAACCACGGCGGAGGCTGCCGCCGAGCCCACATTGATCAGCGCCGTGGTGAGCGCAGAAAAAGCGGCTTGCGTTTTTTCATCCTGAATGAGTTCGGTCAGGTCTTTAATAGCTGGCAGTGCGCCGGTGACCACCTCTTTTTCAAAGCCGTCGAGCGCGCCTTTTAATTGATCCAGGTTTTCGCGCACTTCCCCGAGCTGCTGCAGATCCAGATCTGAGAGCACCGCACCTACATCCTGCGCCTCATCGCCGAGCCGGTTTAATTCGCTGGCATTGTTGCGCAGCAGCGGCAGCAACAAGGTGGCATCACTGGCGATGGCCTCCATATAAAAGGTCATCTCATTCTGGCTGAGATTGGCCTTTTCCAGGCTCTTTACATAGAGCCCCAGCGCATCGCGGCCGGAGAGGTGGCGAAACTCCTCGGCAGTCACGCCCACCTGCGGAGCAATATTGTCGAAGAAGTCTTTCAGTGGACCGCCGCCGTTCTGCAGGAAGTCCCCGACCTTATCCGAAGTATCCTTGAGAATATCCGCGACCTTGTCCTGCTCAACGCCGTAGCGCTGCGCGGCGTAGGTCATGCGCTGGAATTCCTCTGTGCTGGTGTTGGCCACTGCAGAGAGGTTTTCAATTTCGCCGGATTGTTCCACCACGCGTGCGGTCATTACTGCTAGGGCGCCGGCGGCGGCGGCGGCGGCTGTGACCGCTCCGAATGCCTTGCCAACGGCTTTAATGTTCTTCGTGACCTGCCGCTTCCACTTTTCAGTCCCACGTTCGGCCTTATCCAGTCCCTTTTCAAAACCGCCCACCTTGGCGATTAAATCCAGCGTTAATGTACCCAGGCTTTTTTTAGACATAGCTATCCACTGGCCCCTAGGACCAGCTTTTCATCGCCTCTTGCAGCGACAGCTCTGGCTCTTCCTCGTGGGGCAGAAAGTCGGTGATTTTTACAGGGTTGCGTTTACCGCGATGGGTATTGGCGTAGAGGGTGGCGAGTAACGCCGACGATCTTTCGATACGCATCCCTGGGTGCAGGGAGCCGCGTTTTTTACGGTAGAGCGCCCAGCGCTGGACCTCTTCATAGCTGAGCCGCTGCTGGGCCTCGGCGATGGTGCAACCGCCGATGCCATTCAGCACCAGCTCATGCCAGAGTTCGTCTAGTTCACTGAGCTCGGTGTCTTTCCCAGATTATTAACTGCGCCGATTTCCAGCAACAGAGCTTGGGTTAGATTCGCATTGAGCGGGCCGCGCTGCGGGTCTGCCTCACCGGTAATATCCGCCGGGGTAAACACCGGCTTGCCCTCGGCATCGACAATACAGGCAGCGATCCGCCCGGCGATCATGTCCACCTGACCACGCATCGCCGCCACATCACTGACGGCGCTGTGATAAGAGAGGCGGCGCACATAAACGGTTGCCGATAACTCCTTCTCGCCCTGCTTCCAGGTTATGGAGCGCTCAACCGGCGCGCCGGAAAAAGCCCCCTGCTGCAGGGATTCGATGGATAATTCCATAATTACTCTCTCAGGTTGAAGACTTAACCGTCCAGGCAGAGCCACCACTGCGCTGGATAGACATTTCACCAGTGACCAAACTGTTCTGCTGGAAATCAAAGGGGAAGTCGGCCACATAGCCCTCAAAGGTGAACCAAGTGCGGGTGGTCGGTAAATCAAACTCTTTAGTTGCAGAAACGGTGGGTTCCTCGGTGCCATCACTCCAGCCCACGGCCCATTTCATATTGTCCACCGTGTCATCCTGTGACAGCTGATGCAGGCGTTTATGGACTGCATTTCTCGGATCAATTTTGAGACTCACCGATGCCTGCCCCGGTGTACGCAGGCCGCGTTTGAACTTTTTATCCAAGTCCTCCAGGGAGGTTTCATCGAGCTGATCCGCCGGGTTGCCACCGGGGTTAAAAGAATTCAACCCGGTCACTTTCTTCACAGAGTCATCTGCCGGGTCGATAAAATAGATATTAGTTCCCTGAGCCAATTGAGACATAGGGGTTCTCCCGTTACTTTAATGGAAATGAAAGTCCGACGCAGGGGTGCGTCATTCAGTGGAATATTGGGCGGTATAGGTCAAACGTACTTCACCCAGTGGGTGGTCCTGATCTAAGGCGAAATCCGTTTGCGACAGCGCAAAAATTTCACAGGTACCCCCCAGGATTCGATCCTGCAGGACGCCCTCTACATCCTCAGAAGCCTGATCCAACAGTTCATAGATATCTCCCCGACTGTGCACCACCACCGACACGACAAGATCCAGCTGGCGAGTAGTACCCGAGAGTTCCTGTTCTGTTTGTTCCGTGGCAAAGCCCACAAAGATTGCCGGCAGCTTTTCCCGTTCGATACCTTCGGTGGTTCCCGCTGAGGGAAAGTTGTAACCGGATAGGGTTTGCAGATTACTGAGTACGACATCGCGGATTGTTATGCGTTGGGTCATGGGGTAGTGCTCCAGGAATTTTGGGCATAAAAAAACCCGCTGGTGCGGGTTTAAATGTTTACAAAGTAGTAGCGCCCTTATGCAATGCCACCTAAAACTCAAAAATCCTCAAAAAAATATATTTTTCATCCATATAACCTCATGCACTTTTATACTTCAATGTGCAAAGTACCCTTTTCTGCACTCAAATTGATGGACCCGTTAAGTTTTTCACTATCAGGCTAGCCTTGAAGCTCGCATTCATTTTCAAATCTCTCAGAAATTGCTCTAAATCTTGCTCTGTAATATTTTTCAAGTCGGAAGGTTTTGTCGCACTAAACGCTGGATTTTCGTGATAATGCAAACGCCCTAAATTTTGGCCACTCCTTGCATCAAAAGCAGTTGTATCCATAGAGTAAGCCAAAACTTCTGCACGAAACTGCCCCGGACCCGTATAAAGTATGGTACCACCTTCGCAGTAATTTCGTATATCCAGAGGTGGCTTAGAATTTGTCAGGTCTACCTCAGCCATTGTATCGGCATAAAGTACTAACGATACATTTTCTTTTGATGCAGATGTAACAAGCCTGTGTACTTCCTCAGGAGATAGATTTGTATTAGATTTAGGAGCTAAATCACCGAACAAGTCTTTAGTTTTTTTTCGAACAACTTTGTATCCTGCTTGTTCAAAGCCTAACTTATAACCTTCAAATATTGCTCTTTCTATATCTTCACTTGGAAGATTATAGTATTTAACAAAATTACCGAAGACTGTAATCCCCGTGTGGTCGTGACAGATATAATCTGGAGTTTCATATATAATTGCAATCACTCCGCCATCTGGAATAGATGCTGATGGTAAAGTTACGCATCCAGCCAGAGCAACTGATAGCAACATGGAAAGTAGATATTTCATTGGTATCCCCAGTAAAGTTTACTCTCCGCTAAACTGAGTAAACTGCGCAGAGTGTTTATGCATGGAATGAAGTACAGAGGTTTGAAATATATTCCCAAACCTTACCTGCTTCGAAGGTAGAAAAAACTAAGCAAATTAACTAGTTATCCGCTCTTGGCCCCATATGCATCAATAAATACATAGCAGCGTCTTTATATCTCAGAATTTTCGCCGCTTTATATCACACTTGGAACTTTATAAAAAACTATGACCTATCGGTTTTAAGTTATAGATATTAAGAAGCCGCCCCTGATTTTTGTTATTGAAAATGAGCTCATTGTCAGCCTTAAATCCGACAGCATCTGTCACAAGCCATATCTAGTATAAAATTCTAATTTTTGTTAAACCATAGTTTTTTTGGGCTAAATATTACTATGGCTTCGAATGCCTCAAGCCGACAATCAGTCAGTTCAAAACTACCCATCCATCTGCACCTGCCAAATAACTCCATCATCCCACAAGCGCTTGCTCACTGAATATGCCACGCCGCCAAGGGTAATCACCCCCTCGAGCTGTAGGCCCCAACCTCACTGACCAGCAGACTCAACTCATTACGCAGCACATGCATATGATCCACATCATCGAACCCGTCGACCTCACGCTCAAAGACCACCCGGTACTCAACAAGTTTGTCCTCGCCACTTCTGCAATTACAGTGGCAAAACCTACGAAAATTGCCGGCAGCTCTTCCCGCTCAATGCCTTCGGTGGTGCCCGCCGAGGGGAGGTTGTAATCGGATAGGCTTTTCAGATTGTTTAGGGTGGCATCTCGGATATAGTGCCTAATGCGGTCTTGAACATTTTATCAAGCCTAACGCCCGAATAACGGGCAAATAATAGTTGGTTAAAATTAGCGACGTAGGTGCAAAAACCAACTGTTATTTGTCCCTGTTTATTTGCTTGTTAGAGAGCATTTTTAAATGACATCGCCAGTTTTTCAATGCCATGGGATGGCGTCCAACGCTTAAACTCAACGAAACCATGCTTCTTGTATAAATTGATTGCTGGAGTATTCATAACAGCTGTTTCTACAATTGCGCTTGAAAAATTAAATTCATGTAAAACATACCTTATTAGTTTATCAGCGACACCTTTTCTAAAATAACAGGGGTCAACAGTTAAACTATTAACCTCTAAGAGATCACGGTTTATAGCAACTTCTACAACTCCGGCAAGAGACTCATTTTCACTGAAACCGTAGAATAGTGTTGCTGAATTTTCTATATCTATAACACTTCTCGATAACGGAGGAAAATCAATAGCACCTATAAGTTGTGCTTCAATTTTATAAGAGTTTTGAAATGTCGTGAAAATTTGCCTTGCAACCTTTGCATTGGAATTATCAAGTTTATTTATCATGCTATGCTTAGACTCAAAGTTTTCATTGCTCTCTAACGCTGGCGTCACAGGTGGAGGTGCTCAGCACCTGAATCCTGTGCACGCCTTTGTTAACTATTTAATTGGCTAAAACTTCAATGGCGACAGCAGTATTACATGTACCATCGAGATAGTTGTATATGTTAACTGGCTTACCAGAAGCAAGTGCCGCTAATGCTGCTGAGTAGGCTCTATCAAAAATTTTTTCGGTTCCGGCAGCACTTTTTGGAAAGTAGATATTATTTTGGGTTCCAGTCGTTACACAAGGTCCGGTGCCGTTTTCAGCGACAACCCAAAATGAAGCTTCATTGCCGGCTGTGTTACCAACTTTTGTTATTGTTGCGTTGGTAGCTATGTATTCTCCTTGGGCAAGAGTTACCGATGAGAACAGAGCTATTGCTGCTGTTAAGACTACTTTATTTACCACTATTTTCTTCTCTTGTTGCGTATATAGTTAACGCCTCAATAACCGGCAGCCAGTGCGAAGCACGCTTTTGGCTGTCCGGCGGAGGCTGTTTGCGGCCGGAGTGTAGTTGAGCGTTTTGTTATGTGTTTTCATAGTGCTTTAGTGCCTTACACTCACTGGCGGCTGAGGGCCACAGAATGACTTTATATAAATCATCTGCATCTTCCCACTCTTCGGTTATTGAATCGAGGCCCTTCGCGAGTGAAATAGCCGAATATTTACCGGGCGCTACTTCGATTTTTTCTGCATCAGGTAGATAATCGCTGCAGCCAAAAACAGCGCACTGCCCCGATGTTACTGTGAAATAACCTATAGAAGCATGATCCCATTCTTCGAAACTAATTTCAGGCTGGCTATCGTGAATCTCAACCTCTAGAGGAATATCAACGTTTCTGAACGTACCGATAGCGAGAGTGTTTGGCAGGATGCCAAGCTTTATATTTAATGCCTCCTCTGTCCAGATATCTGAAGTGTCGTCGTCGGCCTCAACATCCATCAGATATACCTGAAAGTAGTCGGCGAAAAGTTCAAATTTATACTTCTTCATCGGTGCATCCGTAACACATAACGCCTCAATAACGGACAGACAAACCGAAGGTTTGGCTGTCCAGCCGAAGGCGACCGTTGATTGATTTGTTAAGTGTAGCTATATCAAACAACCACAAAAAATTTAAAAAATATAGGACAAACTATACCGTAAGATAATAGCCGTTATTAACTATGATAAAATAACAAAGCTGTAATATTAAGATTATTACTCCAGCTTTTATAAACCTATTTTTAGATTTATTACCTAGATTTTTCTTACAAATACCGAACAATAAAAAAAATATACCTAGAGGTATTGCAATAAACACACCCAACATTTGAGGTACTACTATATACAAACCCGTAAAAGCCTCAAAATGAGGGCTGTAGAAAGTATATACCCCTATTATGTATAGTAATAGAGACACGATGAATAGGCATGATATGTGAAATGGATTAAATGGTTTCATATGACACTTAACGCTCGCAGTTGCGGAAAACTTGTAGCGACGAAGGAGCGAAAAGGTTTTCCGACAACCTACATTTGTTAGGTCTGATGTCACGCCTTACCACTGACTAGCTCCATCGACTTTGCCTGACTTTTGCCAAACTTCCCCAAATTCTTTTTGGCTAATTTCAATAGTGCTTTCATTTAGCTCGATAGGTTGATCACAAAGAAAGCCATACTCATCATCAATACAATTACCCATATCATATTTCAGAGAATTACCATTTGTATAAACACATATTTGTCTATTGGCGTAGTTATCAGATTCATTGATTTCAAAGTAATACCAAGTTTCTCCCCAGTGATCGAAGTCATCACCTCTGCTTTCATCCCAGTATTCTTTAACGTATTTCATCGTTCTTTCCGACTTCTGTAAACACAACGTTGCCAGCAAGGGCAGCCGAAGCGGAGCGTAGGCTGTCCAGCCCAGCCTTCGGCTGGGCGAACTTGCCTGGCTTGGTTATAGCTTAAACCCATCTGTGTACCCCCCAACAAGCCAGAGCTACACTAACCGTAAAAAAGCCAAAATATAGAAATGCAAATAGCTGGCTTGATGAAGCAAGACAAAGAAGACCAGCTATACCCAAAGCAACTAGAAGAACATTAAGCAAGGTAAATGCGTGCATTTTTTGTAGTGCAATAACTAGTGGTAAAGCGAGAAACGCAGTTAATACATAAGTGATTACTAAAGCAATTACGCTATAAAAATTAAAAACTTGCTTCCAATCTGTAACCGCGGATTCTTCTGGGTAAAACAGATGACTAGCCAAACCCATTACAAATATTGCAGGTATGATCGCTAACGGACCAACCAGTACCGAAATGATGTTTTTTCTCATTGTAGCGCTAAATATTCTCATGAACTATAACGCCAAGCTTTGGGGCGGACCACGAAGTGGGACGTCCCAGCAGCCGCAGGCTGCGACAACAGCGCCTTGTTATGTGCTGCACTTGCTAATAGATACATTGTAATTACCTGGATTAACCAACAGGATATTTGCATTATTTACGATTTGACTGCCATGCCAACCGCAAAACTTGTGGTCCTTTTCTGTTTGATGACACAGAGCAAGTGCGGACTCTATGTTTCTGGCTTTGACCCCAGAGCAGTTTATAGATATACAATTCTCATCATTTGAAACTGCTACAGTAAAACCTCTGAACGCTTCTACGCTCGACTTACACTCCTGCCCGTCTAGAGCTTGCACAGAAATAGATGATAGAGGTAAAAGCAATAGAAATAAAATTCTAATTTTTCTCATAGCTCTCCCAACCGGATGACACATAACGCCCAGCACACGGGCGGCCGAAGCGAAGCGTAGGCCGTCCAGCCCGCGCTTTTTGCGGGCGGTCGTGCTGCTGCTTGTTATGAGTTTTTCTTGGCACTGTTAATACCATATTTAATACTGTTAATGTTTCTCAAAAGACAATCGTTTTCTGGAACCGGCACTGGGCTCGCTGCTGCCATAACATCTGGCAAAACACCCGGGTTTTCACACGTAACCACTTCGTGGCTCAGAATATTGCCTTTTTTATCTGTTTTAATTCGAACTGTACATTCGTCTTGGGATTCTGAGCCAGCTACTTGATCCCAGGCATCTCCTAGCTTTGAACCAACATCTCCCATTACTTTTGCGAACCTATTTGCATTCCCGCAGAATACTAAGTTCTCAAATTGTGTTGCTTCTGTGCCGTCAGCAATAATAACTGGGGTGCTTCTCTTAGCGTTTGAGCACGCTGACAAAAGACAAATGCTCACAAGAAAAATCAAATTTTTCATATTTACTCCATACTTACTCATAACGCCTTTAGCAGGCGCGCCGCAGTTTGGCGTCGCCTTGACTAAACTTGTTATGTTTTACCCTCTTTCTCTTCGAGTAACTGTATAGCTACTCGAAGTGCTTTTAATTCATTGCTACCAGACCAACACAGTGCAGTGTAGCCAACCAACGAACCACCCAAAGCAGCAAATATTAAGTTTGCAGATATCTCCGGGAACAATCCCGCTTGTAAAAATATTGGACCAAGAATACCTGAAAAGACAAAAGCAATAGCGATGAACAAGCTTACAACTCTAGATACTCTATGCTTCCTCTCCAACTCTTCGAATTCTGTAATTAAATTCTCTTTATTCATGACTTTCTACACCTTAAACATAACGCCTCAATAACCGGCAGCTGGAACGGAGCGAAGCGCAGTGTGGGCTGTCCGGCGCCGAAGGCGCGAAGTTAATTGGCTTGTTATGTTTTTTCGCTCGCTAGGTCCTGTGCAACTAATAGCCTAACTTGGTTCATTCTACTGAGACCCTGCTTGTACTCTTGTAGTTCTGTGCGCTCAAATATTGGAGGTACGTCTGGGTTGATTCGATCTAGTTCGACACTAACCAAATAGGAGCCATTTATTAATACCATATATATGTCTTCGCCTTGATCTGGGGTCCAATGCAAAACATAAGCATTGTTCGTGTTGTGCCCCTTAGACTCTAGCGCATCACGGAGCCTCGAAGGAGAAGAGAAAAACTCGTTTGATTTCTGTAGCTCCTCCCGAAAATCCTTCTCCATTTTGCTTCCGATTAATTTCATCCACTCACACTCTCATGAAACATAACGCTTTTAGCAGGCGCGCGGCGCTTTTCCGCGTCGCTTGCCTAAACTTGTTAAGTGTTCATAGCTCAAAGAAACGCTTGAGCACATTTTCGTTGTCCCTGCATTGCTGCGACAGTAATTCACGAAGTTCATATCCTCTTTGCGCCTCATCGGGAGGAGCGCCAGTAAAATATAACGCATCATTAAAGCTACACATTCCCCCAAATGCACGCAATGAGTGAAAGATGCTTGCTTGTGGCTTGTTGTTTTCTAGTAGCTCCATGGATTCAGAAAAATAGGAGAACCAATTCTCTTCATTGTACTCTTGGAGAAGAACTAGCAGCTCTTCAAGAATTAGCTTATAGGCACTGTACTTATCGCTCATAGGCACTTAACGACCACAGCACGGGCGGACGGAGCGTAGCGTAGGCCGTCCCGCGAAGGACCGTAGCAACGGCCTGTGATTGTTAGCTGCCTTTGCGTAATTGCTCATTATATATTTCCTGTATTTCAGCATGGCCAACTACTCTTGAACCTTCTCGAACCTCTAGATTGGCACCAGTCTCTAGGCATTTTGGGTATGCCTCTGGCGTGATGAATTTAACAAACGCTTGAGTGCGCCTATTAGGTTCCGCAATCCCTGCATCAATAAACCAATGAATTGTAGTCGTGAGGTAGTCTGCTTTAACCTTGTAATGAGGTCTGTATCCATTCTTTACGATGATATCTTTACCGGAAAAGCATACCTGCACAAGGGCATCAGGCTCCCAGTCTGGATTTTTATTTCTATCGAATTTATCAGATATCACTTTTGTCTCTTACAACAGTTAACGCCAAGCTCACCCGCAGAGGCGCGATAGCGCCGGAGTCGGGTGCAGCTTCTTGTTAACCCTTTTTATTTGAAACATGACTTTGAATTTGGTCAGCAATTTTTGCGTAAACTGACTTTAGCTTATTTGGGTCCAGTGTTGATTGAAACTCAATAACCAGGCCCTCGAATCCATTTTGCGTTGTGCTAATAACGAGTTCCATTGACGTGTTTTCTTGGAACTGATGTAAGTCTATGCCAGCTTTTGCAAGCTCTGAGCTTAATTGTGCCTCGTTGAGAGAGAAGCTCCCCAATTTTTCTTGTAACTCCTGAGCGCTAGAAACTGACAACTCGTTTGCAGGAATCGTGTAATCAAATCCTCGTGTAACAGCTGGCTCTATGATGCCGCTCTTTACAGCGGCATAGACAAGTAAGATGACGAGTACAGTGCCATTAGCGAATTTGGAAAGCTTTGACTTTCCAAGTGTGATGAATGGTTTTCTTTCTTGAGCCATTACTTTCCTCGTTGGGTTAACATTTATATAGTGGTCATCATGACCACTATTATCGTGACCACTATTTCTGATGCAAATTTACGCCAACACGCCATCTTCTTTTACTAAATCAATAGATTACGGCCATCTGGCACCATCGCCCCAAGTGGAAAAATGATCATCATGACCACTATCCCCAACATAAGGCGCTCACTTAATCTGCTGATTTTAAAGCATTTTTCTGTAAGTTTAAGCCTCTCTAATAAATAACAATCACAATGATCATAAATCCTGGGCTGACCTACCCACTCAGGTTGCTCACCCCACCAGCACCCGCCAAACAACCCCATCATCCGACAGCCGCTTGCGCACCCTATACTCCACGCCACCAAGGGTAATCACCGCTGCTGAGTTGTAAGCCCCTACTTCACTCACCAACAGACTCAACTCGATACGCGGCACCCGCACACGTTCCTCATCTTCGAAGTCGTCAATCTCTTGATCTTTGATCACCCGGCATTCTATAGGCTCAGCACCGCTACCGTCTGAATAGGTAGCGGGCTTGCCCCATTTGCGGAACGCGCGCTCTGCGGCTCTTTGGTCCAGATCCATGGATCACCTAAGCCTTCACTGTGCCCGGTACGCCGGTAAATTTGACCGCTAGACTGGTAACACCATCGCCGGCAGCCTCTGCGGCAAAGGCAGCGGGGCCAGTGATATCGCCGGTTGCGGCTGTTGCGGCGCTATCGTCAAAGGCTACAGCAGAGATATCCCAGGTGAGGGTTTCCCCCTGACTGATCTCTGCGCCGGATACCTTGGGCACAGTGAATACGCCTTCAATAGCGATCACACCAGATGCGCCCACGGCGATATCATCCATCGCCACACCCAGTACTGCACCTACTGCTAGCACCTGGCCAGAGGTAATTACCGCGCTAGTGCTATTTGTATAATTCAGCATGCGCCCGTCTTGTACAAAATTGGTAGCCATTGTCTTTCTCTCGATTGGGTTAAAACTGTTTCAATAAAAAAAAGGCCGCGATGTGCGGCCCTTTTCGGATTCTTTAAGGTTTGGTTCGGTTTGAGCTGGGTATCAGGTCTTGGGCGTTTTCACCATGCCTTTTGCGTCCCAGGCTTTTGCAGCGGCATCCAGGCGCACTTTGAACTCCACCCCGTCGATATTCCAGCCGTTTTGCTGCTCCAGTACTGGGGCTTGCTGGCCATCCAGGTAAAGCACTTCGATGGTGTCGTGCGCTACTGGGTCGGCATTGAGGTACCAGCCATTGTGCCCGCTGAGGCGACCATCGGAGATCACGCTGGCAATATTGCGCACACTGTTGGGAACGGTATTGGATTTCTCAGCAGCACCCACTTCAAACTCTGACTCCAACGCAACCTTTGCGGCACCCTCGTCGGCGATATCACACAGCAGGAATTTGGGGCGGATATTTAGGAAAGCGGTACCGTCCTTCTGTTTGCCCATCAATACCCGCGCGGCATCGATGCTGGCTGTATTGATGCCTGCCTTAGTAGCTAGGTTGCCATGGTCGGTATGGAATAAGGCCTTGCCATCGGCCATTTGTGGATTATTGATCAGGATACTGAAAACCAGGTCCCCCACTGTGCGGATAGCAGCGAGACCCATCTTTTGTGGGATTCGGGTGAAGGCCCCCAGGTCGTCATTGATAATCGCCTGGCGCGTAATAGAGAAGAGTTCCCCGTAAGTGGCCAGCGCGGCAGTTTCGGCGCGCTCGCCGATACTCACATATTTAAATTCTGCCCCAGGTGCCACTTGGCGCAGTGAGGGGAAGGTGCCGAGGTCTGTGCGGGTAGCTATCTTGAAATCGCTTAAGTTTCCAGTGGCGGTAAACTGCGGAAAAACCTCTGCCGCTTCAGAGTAACCCTTCAGCATCGATTTATTGGCGATATTGCCAAGGACGGTAGCGAAGTCACCAGAGCTATGGGTAAAGGCTGCGGCCACCACGCCCATTTTATCCAGGCCCGCTAAATTCTGTCCGTGGGCGTGCATAAACATACGGGCAATTTCCAGCATGGTATAGCCGGCCAGACTGTTGCCCTCGGTGCGCTTTTCGCCGAAAGCACGCATGGCAATGGCATTCTCAGCATCCGTCTTAATGCGCTTGATACCCTCACCTTCCTGCACCACTACGCTGTAGCTTTGCACTGGTGTTGGGGTTTGGTTACCCAGGGCTGTGAGCAGTTTATCCTTGGCCTTTTCAGCGGTGCAGTCCATATCATTGAGACATTCCTGCATAACAACACTGTGCGCTTCGAAGCCTTTAAATACGGCTTTGATGGTGTCTTTGCGCTTTTGCTCATCCGCTGCAAATTGCGCTCTGGCATCAGCGGCAATCTGCGCTTTCATTTCTGGGGTAACCTCGGTCGCAGCGGTTGCAGCTGGTGTAGTGGAGGTGGTTGTAGTCATGGCTTGCGCCTCCTGGCTATGGGTTTGGTTTGGATTGCCTGCAACCGCAGACGGGAATCTAAATTCAGTGGATCCCTGCATAACCAATGCACTAATGGCTTGCGGGGTATTTTTGAATTGGTTTAAGTGATCAGCACTGAAGCTTGCAGCCATTTCCATTGCTGCTGTCGTGTCAGTGGCAAAACCCGCTTCTACGGCTTCGGCACCGGTATACCAAGTCTCGTCATCCATCACTTGGCTGACTTCCTCATCCGACATTCCGGTGCGGGAGGAATACAAACCAATCATGGTGGTTTTCACTTTGGCCAATAGGCTCTTGGTTTTTTCAAGGGCGCGCTCATCGCCTCGCACACCGGCGCTGGGGTTGTGCACCATGTAATAGGCATTCTCAGCGATATGAACCGTGTCCCCGGCTAAGGCGATCACGCTGCCCATACTGGCTGCGATGCCTTCAACCCAGGTTTCCACCTCTGCCTTATGGTCTTTGAGCAGGTTGTAAATAGCGGTGCCGTCGAACACATCACCACCGGGGCAGTTAATATGCAGATTGATCTTGCTGACATCCCCGAGCGCTTTTAGATCTCGGGCAAAGTCTTTTGCCGTTACCCCCCAATAACCGATGGTGTCGTACAGATAAATATCGGCTTCACCTTTGTTTGCGGCGGAAGTGATGCTGTACCAGGATTTTTTAGGCATTGCGGTTTCCTATTTAGAGTCGGAGTCAGACTCGGAGTCGGACTCAGTATTTTCTGCGGGGACCGCAGTGCGTTTGCTTGGGGTGGTGATATCGTTTTCTTTCAGCTTTCTCTGCCAAGCCGCGGTTTGCTTGATCACATCGTCCGGCTTTTTGCCACGGCGACGGATAGTCTGCTGCGGGCTGACCAGTACATTTTCCAGCAGGGTTTCATCGGCGCTGGCTTCGTGGGCAGGGTTAATCCAGGGCATCACTGGGGTAATAAAATCGACATGCATCAGGGTGGCCGGATCCACATCAGCAGGCACCTGGAAGGCATCGGACAGTAAACCCATTTGCACCCAACGCCGGGTGACCGGTTCCACGATCTCCTCGCAGAACTCCAGGCTGAGGGTTTCGTAATTGGTCCACTGCTCCACCAGTTCCTGGCGCTGCGAGCTATAAGTCCCGTTGTAGTTTTTGCTGATGCTGCTAAAGCTGGCCATGGTGCCGGCGGCGGCCATGCGGTGCATGGTTTCTAAAAACGGGGTTAGCAGGCCACTGGGGCGATTGCTTTGAATGGTGCCGACAGATTCCCCTGGGCGGAGATCGTCATAGATGGCACCGGCACGGATATCGAGAATGCGCTTTCCTTCGCTATCCCAAGCATCATCATGCTCATACTCAGTAGGGCTACCCTTCTGAATAAAACCCACCATGGCCGAGGCAATCTTGGCGGCAACGCGCTCGTTTTCTTCATAGTCTTTAATATCGTTGAGGCGATTCATTACCGCGGCAAAGATAGAAACTCCACGGGTTTGGTGCAGCCGGCGTACAAACTTCAGGTGCTCGATATTTTCCGCACTGTGACGCCTACGTTTCATCCGCCAATTCAATGAGGCTCCGGGGTGCTCGTCGAAGAGCCAGAAGGCCTTGGCTTCGCCCCATGCCGATTTCTCAATGCCCTGCACTATGCGCTTGTTAAAATCGTTGTAATCCACCGGCAAAAAATCCGGTTCAAGGCATTCAATGGTGTAAGGCACCGGGGTACGATGCTTTAAGCCGGGCACCGTGCCTTGTAAGTGCCGCAGCAGGGTTTCGCCATCGCGCAGCCAGGTGTTGCACAAAAGCCGCTGCGCTTTGCCCCAACTGAATTGCCGGGTGCATTCCGGGCGGCGCGCCCATTCCCGGTGAGCTTCATTCATTTGGCTGGCGAGGCCTTCGTGAATATCGCCATCCCAGGTCTTGGGCTGGAATTCCACATCGATACCGCGCGGGCCGACGATGTTGTTGGTCAGAGTGGTGAGAATGCCAAAGGCAAAGTCGTGGTTTTGCTCCAGGTGCCGGGCCTGGCCGCGCAGGGTTTCCACACTGCCTTCAATCACTAAATCCCCACTGCGGTTATCACCGGGATTTTTCCGCAGGCGACTGGGTCGCGCAGCTTCATAGGCTGCGGCGATCTCCAGGGCACGGCGGGCTTGCACACGGCGCAGAGCGGCCTCGGGCGCAAAGAACCCGATTACAGAATCCAGTTTGTTCATGAGTAAAAGTTCGCGTAAGCGGGTCCGCGGCGTTTGCCAGCAGCCTTTAATGTTTCTTGATATGCGCGGCGCTCCCACTCCTGACGACCAGCGCGGATTTCCTGCAGGTTCTCTGCAGTAAATTGGCGGCCGTTAATCACCGTGGTTTTACCGGCGAGCACATCTAGCTCGGCCTCGATATAGAGGTCGACCATGGCTTGTGCGGTTTTCGACATTTAACTATCCAGTAGGGAGCCAACCGGCTGTGCTGGCCTGTGTGGTTTTTTCGGGGCTGGCTGAGATTGATCCGGTGATATTTCCGGTTCGCTAAACAGGGTGCGCTGGCCCAGCTGTGATTCAATGCTGGACCATTTTTTCTCGTTGTATTTATGCATGCCCTTGGCGTGGGCTGCGTGTAGGGCATAGACCTCGGTATCGGTGCCCTCGTTGGGTCTGCCGGGGCGCTGCTGCCAAGTTTCTCGGCCTTTATGCTTTTTACTGGGGGCTTTCACTTCGGCAGTCACCTGTTCCCAGTAGTCCTGCCGCACATACTTGCAGCTGTGCATATAAGCACTGGTGCCGAGTAAACGCTTGGCGATCAGGTCTTTCGCCTTGTGAGTGCCCACGATATACACCCGAACCCCATGGCGGTCGGCCTTGGTACGGCGCTTGGGATTGTTGTAATCCACCTGTCTGGGTTGGGAAAAGATTTCCTTGGTGCCCAAGTCTTTACTGTCACCCTTGATAGCCATCACCAGCACGCCGCGATGTTTTTTATCGCGGGTTCGCACCCAGTGATACACCGCATTACTGGTACCACCATCACCAGAGTCGATACTGATCGCCGCTGCGCGGATTTCGCCAAAGCGTTCGTGCTCGAAAGGCTGGAATACCAACTTATCCAGGGCCGCCTAGCAGTCATCGCGCTTGTCAGCGGTATCGCCATCGATCTCGCCCCAGAACATTTGCCAGCTTTCTTCATTGCGCCCGAAAGCGCGTATCGATATCGCCAGGCGGTCGTGCTGTACATCAATGCCGATGGTTACCAGCAGGCCACCGGCGGGGCAGGATAATTCCGGGTAGTCCTCGGCGGCCTCTTGTAGTTTTTCGTGGTCCAACAAGCGGCTGGCGGCATACTGGTAGGGCCTGCCCAGTTTGTTGTTCTGGAATACGATGCGCGCGGATTCGTCGCCGCTTTTGGCTTCGTGTTCCGCTTCGAGAAAATCCCTCACCACATCGGCGAGGCCGGTTCCGGGGATACACACATAGAGCTCAGAAAGCTCCATAAAGGTTTCTATCGGTTCGATTTCGCTCTCTGCGAAATCTTCACCGCATTGGGTTTTGACCCAGCCGGCAAAATCATCCCCATTTTCCCGCGCGGTTTTGCAGGTCTGCAGGATATTGGCCTGGCGGCGGTAGTCATCCCATTCGCTGCCACATTCCGGGCAGCCATAGATAGCAGTATCAGGCTGGTGCAGGCCGAATACCGGGTGCGGTATGCCCTCTTCTTTCTTCAGCCAGCGAACGTTTTCCCAATCCAGTACATGAGACTCACCGCAGTCATGGCAGGTAATCGGCAGTACGCGCATGGTGCCGAGCTTGGTGTAGTGCTCCACCTGGGAAAGATCGGCAACTGCAGGGGTGCCACCGATAATTAATTTCTTGTTGCGCATCCGCTTGAGGCGTTCGCGCAGGTGGCGAATGGAATCGCCCTGATCGCCGACATCTTTGTTGGTATCGTCTGGCTCCTCTACATAGCCCCGACGGGCTGAAGTAGATTTAACATTGGAAATTGAGTTGGAGCCAATGGTGCGTACCTCACCACCGGGGAATTTTTTGCGCGTTGAGCGGCTGCCGCCCTTGCGGCTGGTGGTGACATCAATCACCCGATTCACTGCTGGTGAGCCTTCGATAATCGGTACCAGCTTTTCATCCATAAACAGTCGGCCTTTTTCATCCTTGGGAAACAGCATCAGGATGCGGGCCGGTTCGGTGACGGCGACCTTACAGATATCGGTGGCCAGCAGAACCGTCCAGCCGATCTGCGCGGCCTTCTGCATTACCACCATCCACGACACTGGATTATCCAGTGCGTGCATTACGCCCCAGAAATAGGGCACATAATCGTTGCGGTAATAGCCGGCGTTGTCGCTATCCTCCGAGGGCAGTTTGATATTGTCCGGCAACCACTCAATCAGCGGGATTTTAGGCTGCGGTATCCAGGCCTGGCGCACCTCCTCCACCAGCCTCTTCAGATTCAATTTCGTAACTGCCAATAGCTTTGAGGGCAGCGTCAATGTTTGGCTGTAGGGGTTCGCGATCGATGGTAATGGCATGCTGGCTCTCGATAGCAATAACGATGCTTTCCACCGCTCCTAAAAATTCATTCTTGCCAATGGTGGACCACTCCACCATCGCTTTACGCACGGACTCAATATCCAGAATTAATTCGTCTTGACGATATAGTTCGCGCATTTTCAGCTGTGCATTGGCTTCCGACTCAACTGCCTGAGCCATATCGCGACGGTTGCGGGCCTCATTCGCTTGGCGTCCTGCAGCCTCGGTTCGCAAACGCTCGCAATATTCATGAAGCCAAACTCTGAAGCTAGCACCTACAGTAAAAACCTCTGCCTTGTAGTGTTTGGCAATAGCCGGTTGAGTAGCGCCAACCAAGCGAGCAAAGCCCAATTGAGTGGCCTGATCATCAAGAGAGATATCACCAGCCAAGGTATAACCCCCTAGGAAATTTCAGATATCTGTTAAAAAAGCGGGGTCCGAATCACCCGTGTGTTGGCCCTCTCAGGAGGACCCGTTCAACGTCTTTTTGCGGTCGCAATCGCATGGTCCATAGCCTTATCCAGTTCAATCGGCAGGTGACGCCGCGCTATGCCTTCGGCAATGCGGATAAATGGGAATCGCTTGCGGTAGTCTGGCTTGCCTTTGAGGAATATCAGGATGGGCTTAACCGTTGGCCGGCGTTTGCCGCCTGCCCTCTTCCAAACGCCTAAGACTCCATTAACTTTGCCAACGAAATATTTACCCTTTTTACCCTGCGCACTACCTCCCCCACTTGTAGAGCCAGGGTTACCCCGTAACTCAGCCAGGATTTTTTTATAGGTTCCGACCGAGATATTCCCATGCTTGTTTAATCTCGCCGCCTCGCCATGTACCACATACATACCAGCAGGTAGGACACCCATATGTCGAAGGGCACGCTCAAAGCGCTTGTCGTTTCGGTTCACATCCATGACCGACGGGGCCAGATATTTACTCGGTGCAGTTCCGTTGGAAACCTGATCACGGATAAAGACTTTGGCAATGCCAGAACGCTTCGTGGCTTTCTTTACCAATACAGAGTTCAGCGTTAACTTTGCCGGGTTTGTAAATACACGCCCCATCGCTGAGCGCTCTTCTCCCCGTATACGAAAGGCCACGCTATTTAGGGCAACCGAACTGGCATAAGGTAATTGCTTTTTTAATTCAGCAGATGCTCGATCAAACTTTGAAGTATCCAGCTTCACACTAACGTGCATCGTCCCCGCCCTGCTGCTCCTGCAGCTTCAAACGCTTGTGGTTGTAATACCAATTAACCATTAAACCTGCCGCAGCTATCAGCACACCAGCAAGACCAAGCCAGTTGTTTGCAAGCCAACCCGCGAAAGTTCCAGCACCAATAGCAGTCATATAGCCAGCCTTATCCGCTATTTCTCTGAGGGCATCCTGAAGAGTCATGACTGCTTCCAGGCAATAGTTGCCTTCTCAACGCTGCGCCCCACGACATAACCACCGAGGCCGATTTTTACTATTTCCAGAAGGGCGAGAGTCTGGTTCTCGCTGAGGTTTGGCGCTGTCCACCCCAGCCAATGAAAGACGATCAGACCCACGAATGTGAGCATTGTTACTGGCCGCCAGTTTCTTTGTAGCCATGACTCTCCTCCAGCTTCTGCAGTGATTACCTGGGTAGCCGCTCTCAGCTCCTCCAGGTCCATTGAGATTAACTTTGAATCCACCTGCGCCTTTAGGCGATTGGCTTCTGTCTTATCCGGGAATGCCTTGTCTATGACCTTGCCAAATAAGTCGGATATAGCGGAAATCATTAGTAGCTCCACACCGTAGGGCGCGCACGCTCGCCAGGAATTGACTCAAGGTCATCCAAATGGATAAACCGCTTTTTGATCGGCCCTTTCTGATTCACGCCCATACCGGTGAAACCCTCTTCTAAGGCAATTTTTATGAGCCTGTGTGCTCCGCCAACAGACACGAAAATATCAACAGCCTGACCGGTGGTATGGGTCATGGTGGCATTCAATCGGGCATTGTGAGCTGGGCAGCGGTAACCGGAATTTATGATCATCGGCTTGCCATAACGCTCTCTAACTTGGATCAGGCGCCTGAGCGTTTCATCTTTGAAATGATTTTTGCCACAACAACGACAGGCCAATTCCGACTCTGTGAAATAGTCGTTCTGGAACATAAAGCCTCAAAATTTAAGCAAAAAAAAGGCACCCCATAGAGTGCCGCCAAACCAGATTAGATCATGAACTAAAGATATTTAATCTCATAAAAAAACCGACCAATACAGCCGGCTTTCAAAATATCATTCAATAAGAGTCTTACTTGTAAATTGCGCTTATCACCTTATTAACCGAAAGATCCCCCACAACTCGATCTTCATCTAACAATCTTTCCACGCCATATCCAAAATGAATAACATTACCCCACGATCCCTCTTGCAACCATATGCCATTCACAGATTCCCAGCGAGAATTATAAAAAGCATTATATGTACCTTTAATCTCAACAGCATACTTTGGCACAGAGCCTTCTAAAGAAGCACCATACCAACTGTTGTTATTTGGTGGTCCAAAGTTATCGGGCAGATTATCCTCAGCAAGGACAATGTGTGAAACACCACTCAATGCAGCCCCCTCATTACTCCAATGAGAGTATCGACCACCGTAAAAATTATTTTGATTGACCCAGCCTTTATTCCAAGGCTGCAACACAAGGTTTCTCCTATTATTTTCCAAGTGTCTTATGTGGATATTATTATAAACTGTACCCTTCTCATTACCGATCAATGTCACTCCGTAATCGAAGTTCCTGACATGACCGATTTCAATATGCGAACTGGATATATTAATTAAACTAATACCAGTACCAGAGCCAGTCCACTTACCATTGCCTGGATCAGCACTCGCATTTATCACATTCGGCAAAACAAGTTTTGCATTATCAAGCCCCTCTACAATTAAAGCTTTGATAGTGCCATCGTCAACATATACAGTCTTATTCTGTGAATCCATGTCGCATTTAATATAAACTGATTGACTGATACGATAGTCTTTATCTAATCGTACAAATCCATCATTTAGACATGAGGTGTCGATAAGCTCCTGAAGCTCTTCTCCTGTTCCCTCACTAAACACAAACTGAGAAGACACAAGGAAAAATAAAGCAATACTTCCCCGCATTACTCTATTCTTCACCTGACTAAAAATACCTATCAAAGACATACCATCTCCTAATAAAAACTCAGACCCAAAATCATGCAATTAAGCTAAGTCTGAAATGACTCAAACTACCCTGCAACTCATCGCCAGCAAGGGCGTCGAAGCATAGCACCGGCAATTAAGCTTATCCAACAGGTGCAGTCCGACCTACAAGCAATTTTCTACCTGTAATTAACATTGACGACGCCCCTTAAAAAAAGGCGCCCACAAGAACACCGCCAAGTACAGGTGATGGAGTAATGAAAAATAGAAAGTCAGAAACGAAAAAACCCGGCTGGAGGAGCCGGGCTTATTGCAAAGCAGAAAAACTGCACGCTAGGGAATTTATACCTACTCAGGACAAAGCTGTCAACAAGCGGCTTTAAGCCGCCCCCTGTACTCCTGCACAATCTCAGAAATAGGCCCCAAAGCTCTTGCGGGTAGAGGGTCCAAACGCCGTTGCAAACGCTTCCAAATTTTCACCCACTCCTCATCCCAACGCTTTTTGTCACATCCTAAAATTGTCCGCGCTTGGCCCAGGTCTATTAATCGGCCATTTACATCTCGCAGTGCACACGCATTAATACAAAATAGCGCTAGCTGGCTAACCTTTTCTCGTGGGTGCGGTTCCTGCCATTTGTCGAACTCACTCATCAAGTATTTCAGTAGTGTCACTCGCTCTTTGACTCTTGAGGCTGGCGGGGCGTAGGCGGCCATGCCCCAGCAGTATGCCAGTGGATCACACTCTCTCAGCTTTGCGACTGCATCTTGGATTAACCCCTTTTCACAGGCATCCATCATGCGATTGCCGCTGTCCTTAGTTCCCGGGGTTTCCTTCGCAATTACTGTTGGGGCTGCAACCCGGCAAATGACTTGGTTGGCCCTGCCCTGCACTTCTCCGCGAATTACAACTTTTCGCCCTCTCCCAGCTGAGGTAACCGTACTTCTGCCGCCCATGGCCTCATAATCAAATGCAGCGGTGGAGCTATCAAAGGCGTCGTGCCACGCTTGTCTAGCACTATCGAATCTCATGTCATGCCCCCCAAGCAATTTTCAAGCAACCAAGAACCAGCCAAGCAGCCCATCAAGCACCCCATCAAGCAGCCTGCGGCATGCTCTCGAAATAATCCTGAAGTCGCCTTTCGGCTGCATGCAAATTGTCCCGGTGATAGGTGCCCAGGTAATTTATATGACCCTGGTTTATCCAGAATTGGGTAACCACCGTATTCGCGAACACAACCTCCACGAGGTGAGCGTACTTGGTGCGGAATACGGCCAGCGGGCTGCTGGGGTTGGTTGTGGAAATCCTTTCGATGGCTTCTGGAATGGTGACTGTGCACATGGTGAACTCTCCTTGGTGATTGGGCTTTACCAGTTGGTATCCGTTGCGATTTCTACTGCGCTGAGGTTTCGCGTTAGCCGCTGCCCTGACGTCCGGGGTTGCGGAGTGATGTATTTCTCGCGTTTTAGCCAGTTGCGCCAGGTGGCGAGCCAATCGAGTTTTACGCCCCTCTGCCCGGGCTGAGATATCCAGTAATCGCGGAAGCTTTCGGCAATGTCGTGGATTCGGGGGATCAGGTCTGGGCGGAGGCGTTGGGCTTCGGTGCGGAATTTGTCCGTGAGAACCCAGTTTCCAGGCAAGCGAGTGCCGCGTTTGGGGTTGGCGCGATTTGGAACTGTGCCTCTCTCTACTGGTTTCTTATTGGTTCTTACTGGTTCTATAGAGAAGGACGTGTTGTCATTTTCACCGGTTGGGTGCTCAGATTTCACCGGTTCGTGTTTTATTTTCACCGGTGAAGATTTTTCACCGGTGAAATCATTGCACCGGTTTACGTGTAAAAAGAGGTCATAATTGGTTCTGCGCCCGTTGGATTTTTCGGCGCTCAGGTAGCCCAGCTCTTCCAACTCTTCGATGGCATTAATCACCGAACGCTTTGTGCATTGCGCAACGTCGGCCAGGTAAGCATTACCCGGATCACACTGCCCCGTGTCACTGTTATGGCAATCGGCCAACGCGATTAAAACCAGCTTTGCTGTTGGTGTTCTGGTCCTGCGTTTAATGGCCCATGCCGCAGCTTCAAAACTCACCTCCCACCTCCTGTATAAATTTCCATATAGCGCACCGTATTACCGTCCTACTCCACAAGCAGCAGAATTACCAAGTCACAACAGAGGAATTTGAAAATGATCGTTCTTCAGGTTTCGCCAGCAAACTCGTGCTCGGTTAACTTGCTTACTGGATTTCAACACTTACTTGTTCGTCCAAAGGGCCAAATACATCAGGGCGCAGGCGAGCACGAGTAACAACCCGCTGGGTAGCTAGCTCGATTTTTTTACAGAGTTTCGGAGGTATCGCCCTCGCTCCACTACGCATTTGGGAGACAAAGGCTGGTGAAACTCCAATAGCCCGCGCCAATTGGGCAGATGACCCCAACACCTTCACTGCATCATCAAGTACTGAGTTGCTCCCTTGCTGGGTCATCTCGGCCCCTCCTTGCCACCAATAGCCCGAGTATTAACTTTCGGCTACCTAAAATCAATAGCCGATAATTAATTAACTTGTAGCTAATATGTCTTCATGAAACATCCTGACTTCGCAAAGCGGTTTAAACAGGCAGTCTCTCATGCCGGCGTGGAAGATACGCAGGAAGCATTGGCGCGCCTGTTTGATGTAAGTACCGTTACTATTTGGAGCTACCGCAACGGCGAAAAGCTACCACGCATGAGCACCGCCACACGGATTGCAGAAACTCTCGAAGTATCTGTAGATTGGCTGCTTACCGGTGCCGGCATTGGACCTGGTGAGCTAGGCATCAAGGAGGGAAGCAATGTTACGCAGGGACCACGAATCCAAGGAAGAATCCCACTGATTAGCTGGGTGCAGGCGGGAGCATTTTGTGAAGCTGTAGATCTATTAGAGCCTGGGGAAGCCGAAGCTTGGTTGCCCTGCCCAGCTGCTCACTCAGACCGCGCCTACGCATTACGAGTGAATGGCGATAGCATGACTAGCCCTTACCCAGGCCAGCGCTCTTATCCAGAAGGGACAATCATTTTTGTCGACCCCGACAAACCTCTGACCAATGGCTGCCGAGTTATCGCCAAAATAAATGGTGAGGTCACCTTCAAAAGCTATGCAGAAGATATGGGCCATATTTATCTACGCCCCATCAACCCAACCTACTCCCCGATGGAAGTTACAGGCAAAGATATATCCTTTTGTGGCGTAATTATTGGCTCCTACACCCCTGAGTAGGACAAAAAAAAGCCCGCATTAGCGGGCCTTTTTGAATGCTGAGAGTCACAACAGAATCTTTTTGACCATCTCAACCTCAATAACACCGCGAGAAACACAGTTCAAAGTGAGATCTTGAGCCGGCTTCCCCGGTAAGTATTCGCCCTGAATGTTTGAACGAACAATCACATCCCTATCATCAACAACCACATTAAAGGCAACTTCTGTCTTGGTATAATTATCTTCTAAATAATCTCTGCCCTCGTTAGTACCACAATTGGCCTGCTCCGGCGTAAGTTTCCAATTTTTTAGGGATGTAGAGATATAACCCGCCTCTAAATCAGAGGACAAAATCTGAAACCCATCTTTCAACAAAGCTTGCCTCGCCTTACTCAATACTTCTTGCTTTGTTGAAAGGTGCTCTAAAGCAAAGTACTCACTAATAAACACTGGCGTCTCGTTCGTTGCACTACAGCCACCAAGGCCAGCCGCTAGCAGAACCCCTACTACTGCATGTCTTATTTTTTTCATTCTTATCCTCCGTGATAAGCGCTCCCTGAGCATATCAAGGAGAGGACCTTTTAAAAAATTAACTTACGGCTATTGACCAGACAATTAACTTTCGGCTACTGTGATTGTTAACCAAGGACAGGGCATCAAAATGCACACAGCCAGCAATCTAAGGCCATTGGCGCCACGCCAAGCTGAAGCGCTTACACATCGCGCCCGTGGGCTCTCCAACAAAGAGACCGCCGAAGCTATGCAGTGCTCTGTAGCGAATGTCACCAACTTGCTGGCGGAATGCTTTTACAAGCTGCATGCCCGCAACAGTACTGAAGCGGTGGCCAAGGCGGTAAAGCACGGATTGATTCAATTCGCTCTGCTCGCCTGCGTACTCAGCGGCATGGGTGTTGATGCTCAAGACCAATTACGCACCCGCTTCCAGCGCCGCCCCACAGTTCGAACCATTCGCATCCGCAACAACCGGGAGGGAATCGCATGACCGCCACCGTGTTTATACGTCCAACGGCTATGAGCAGAAACGACGTAGATCGCCTCAAGCAGCGCGCCGATATCGCCAACGCGGATCGCAAAACGCTCATCCGGTTCGTACAACCAAAACCCACTTTTGCTCGGCCAGTGCACCAAAATGACTGGCCACCTTTTGGAGGTGATGCAGCATGAATACTTTCAGCCCAACCCAGAGTGTGGAAACGCTGCTCACTGTAGCCAACGGATACTCCGGTGCTAGTGCAATTGCCGCACAGGTGTTGCTTTCGGCTTGGAACAGCAACGACTTTACGGTTCCCGTTGCCGAGTTATCACTACTTGATGGGGAGAACTATCAGCACGCTCTCAACGTGATGACACTTCGCTATCAAGGCAAGGAGCCCCAAAACGTAATCGCACAGGGCGAAAAAAAATTTCGCACCCTTTGTGTCGAGTGGTCTCACCTTGAAACCCAGAGGAAAGGCGCAGCATGAACCAGCTGCAGCAGCTGCCACGGATACATTGCGCCCTCTGCGGAAAATCCGCAGGGCCAGTATTCAACGGGAAGCTGTTATTACGCGGCTGGAGTTGTCAGCTTTGCAAATACTGGGAGCCGGCAATTGGCAGGGAGCGGAAGTTCAAAAAAATAGTAGGGGCGTACCATGAATGAATTCTCCCAACTACTAAAAATCACTCAAGACCTAATGGCCACGGTAGAAACTCAGCAGTTACAAATAAACGGCATGCAAGAGCAAATCGCCGCACTCTCCGAAGCCATCCAGGGCCAACCATCAGAACAAAATTTGAAGGACCAGGAGGCAGCGTGAAAAAGGAAAAACTCTTCACCATCACCCAAGCCGCCCGAACTTTAGAAATGGGCAGAAACAACCTGTTAAAGGTTCTACGAAATAGCGATCTTTTGCATAGCCGTGAACCTATGCGCAACTCACCGACAAAGACCGCCGTACAACAGGGGCTACTGGTTGCAGAGAATGCCGAATATAACCGTGGCCCGGTGAAGGTGCCGTATATCAATACCAAGGTGACATCGAAAGGTATGGTATGGATTCGGGATCTGATCGAAAAGAACTCCATCTCCCAAGCCAGCTAGAAATTTAACCGCGCCCCGGCGCATTCAGTCAGAGGTAACCATCCTTGGGCTGCCGGCATGGAGCCCATTTTTAAAAATGGGAAAATCTAATAAAAAGATACGCACTGCTTACTGGCTCCTACAACCTATTGATGGGCGGTATCAAAGATTTCAAACGCTCCTACGCCACTAAAGAGGAGGCGTTCGAAGAAGTGCAGCGCATTGCTCAAAATGACCTGTTTACCGACTGGGCGCAGATATTCGACAAGAAAACCGACAAGGCAAAAATTTATCGCATAGTCGATAAGAAAATCATCGAAGAGAAACCCAAAGACTGCCCTCACCCAGAATCAAAACCCCAGGTAGAACCGCAGTACGCCTGAACTCAACTAAAGATAGCTTTCTCAGCCCGCCAAACGCGGGCTTTTTAGGTAGAAGACAACAACGCGAGGGATGTGCGATGGGGAACCTGCTAACCAAGCATGAGATAGCCCGACTAACGGGCGCTGGCGCCGAGAATGCTGAGGAACAAAAGCGTATTCTCGATGCCAATCGGATTCCTTATGTGCTGAAAAAGGACCGATCCCCCGCACTCACCTGGGAAATGGTAAATCAAGCCATTCTGGCCCGAGGGGCCTCAAAACCCGACTTAGCCGGTGTTAACCTACCCCCAGGCTTTAACCTTGGAGCAGCAAGCTAATGGGCAGAAGGCGCAACCCCGAAAATGCATGGATGCCACCACATGTGGCCAGGTATAAAAACGGTTACCGATTTCGCAAGCATGGCGAACCAACCAAGCATATTGCCGCCCCCGACGCGTCCCAGGCTGAAGTCTGGGTTGCCTATGAGAAATACCTAGCCGGTCTGGTGCAAAAGATCTTTGCCTTCGCGGATTTAGTAGAGCTCTATTTCGCCTCTCCTCAATACACCAAACATATAAAACCGCAGACTCAAAAAGACTATCATCGCTACAGCCAGCGTGTTCTCGCGGTATTCGGTGAAATGGAACCAGACAATATCACCTCCCCGCTAGTGCAGATGTCTATGGATGCGCGCGGTGCTGAGTACCCCACCTCAGCCAATAGAGAGCGAACCTTTCTAGGCATTGTGATGAAATGGGGCAAAGCCAGGGGCTTCGTTAAGATTGAAGACCCCACAGCAGTAGTAAAAACAATTAAAGTAAAGCCCGGCGGGCGCTACGTAGAAGACTGGGAATACCAAGCCTTTTGGCAATGGCTGGGTGATCACGGCCACGTGATGCACCAGTGCGCAATGGAAATCAGCTATTTGTGTGCAGCCAGGCAACAAGATGTACTCGCCCTCACCCGCGCAGAGATTCAAGAAGACGGCCTATTGATTGTGCAAGCCAAGACAGGCAAAGCTCAATTGAAGCTATGGAGCTCATCCCTCAAAGAAGCCGTTGATCGCGCAGTAGCCACTAACACCGAAGCACAAATCCAAACTACCCATATCATCCGCAGCCGTGTTGGCCGCGCCTACACCCGCACCGGGTTCAATGCCGTTTGGCAAAGGGAACAACGAGCAGCCCTGGCAGCTGGGGCAATCAAACAGCGCTTTCGTTTTCACGATTTGAAGATCAAAGCTGCCAGTGACTTTGAAGGGGATGTTCAAAAATTCACCGGACATAAAACGCGATCAATGGCTGAGAGGTATAACCGTACGGCTGATCGAGCACCTAGCCTGGATCGAAATACACCCACCTAAAGCCACATGTGACAAACTTCACATTGACACAGAAACATATACAATTACCATTGCAGAGTTACCTTTTAGCGACACCCAGGAAAAGCACTTGATATACTGCCTTAAAACCTCCCCAGCATATAAATAAAAAGCAGATTAAGGGTTAAGCGACGTTCAATTCTTACCGAGCAAATTACTCAAGATGCTATTGCTTATTCAGGTTATCTCCAATTCAGCAAATAGATTTCTTTAAGTGCGTCAAGCATATTTTCGAACATTAAACAATACTAATCAGCACTATTATGGACAGAATAACAAAACAACTTTTATCGGATTTTTTGAAAGCAGAAGAAATTGAGCCAACTGACATAAGCGGTGATTTTGAGCAATTTTGTAATTACAGCGTGCTTTCAAATGAATATGGCAAGACCTTCAATGTATCAGAAATAACGGTAGGAAATGGTTCCGACACCGGCATTGATGGAATAGCCATCATAGTAAATGGCCATTTGATTTCAGATACAGAAGAAATTGATGACCTTCTCTCAAGCAATGGCTATTTAGACGTAACTTTTATTTTCATCCAAGCAAAAACATCATCAAATTTTGACACCAAAGAAATTCACTCATTTAATTTTGGCGTAACTGATTTCTTTGAAGAATCCCCCAAACTTACAAGAAATGAAGACATTAAGCACTTCGCTGAATTATCAGAGCATATATTCAATAATGCATCAGACTTCAAAGAAAACCCTAAAATAAAAGCATATTACATAACAACTGGAACTGTTACCAATGACAAAAACATCAATGCAGCCCTAGACTCACTCAAAGAGTCCCTAGAGAATTACAATCTATTTGAAGAAATAGACATTCACTTACTTGGAGCCAACGAACTAGGAAAACTCTACAGAAAATCCAAAAACCCAATATCATCAACATTCACATTTTCAAACAAAGTTACACTTCCAGACATCGAAGGGATCAACCAATCATATTACGGAATATTACCCTACAACGAGTTCAAAAAATTACTAATTGATGAAAATGGAAACATGCATAGCATCTTTGATGACAATGTAAGAGATTTTCAAGGTGAGAAAAACCCCGTAAATAAACATATTTCTGAGACTCTCGAGAAAAATAACCCACACCTTTTTAGCGTTTTAAATAATGGCATAGCTATAGTTGCCAACTCTATAAAAACTTCAGGAAATACATTCACTATAACTGACTATCAGATAGTAAATGGCTGCCAAACCAGCAACGTACTTTACAAACATAGGCATAAAAAGGAAATCGATGACGTTAATGTACCCATTAAACTAATTGTTACCGACAATGAAGATATCAAGTCCAAAATCACAGTTTCAACAAACAATCAAACGGCAATCAAAAAAGAACAGCTCACTGCAATGTCAGACTTCCAGAAAAATCTGGAGCACTATTATTCTTCTATACAAGGAGATGGCCGCCTTCACTACGAGAGAAGAGCAAAACAATACAGCTACGATAGAAATATTGTTAAGAAAAAAATAATAACAGTACCAGTGCAAATAAAGTCATTTTCAGCAATGTTCAACTATAACCCTCACATGGTAACAAGCTTTTTCGGTAGATTAATAAAAAATATCGGAGAGCCAGGCTCAAATATATTTGAACAAGACCATCAGTTTGCAGCCTACTACATGGCGGGATTAGCCCACTACCGGCTAGAAAATTTATTCTCTGCAGGGACCATAGACAAGCAACACAGAAAAGCTAAATACCACATGCTTATGCTCGTCCCTCCAATTGCATCCAGCAGCTCACTCCCACCAGTCAACAGCAGAAAAAAAGTCGAAAATTACTGTACCCCAATTATTAATAAACTAAACAACCAAAATCAGTGCAAAGATATTTTTACACGTGCCGCAAAAATTGTGGATCAAGCAGTAAATGAGAGCGATGAGCGTCAGCCGCTTAAATCAAGAGCCATAATTAATAAGATCCTGAAGACATTAAAATCTGCATCAGACTAAATGTAGAAACGACCTAGATACTCAAAGTTGTACTGTGCAGCCTGAATCCAGACTTTATGAAAGGTAAGGGGATAAGTTTCAGCATTATCAATCTTTTTTAACTTCGGCTAATGCTAGGCATATATGGCATTAGCCGGCTCTATCAGTCCTAAATACTATCGCCCCCAAAACGAAAAAACCTCGCACTAAGCGAGGTTATAAACCCTTGATAAGCAAGGAAGAATCTGGGGTGACTGGCGAGGATCCAACCCTTTACACTACCACTGATAAGCCAACTTAATGCTTGCACCAGTAGTATTATCATCAAAATACGGCTCATCATCTGAGCTGACTCCCGCATGAACGGCCGCGCCAAGAACAAATGAAGATTCAGAAAACCCTGAGAAGTAATAATTGTAGAGCAAAGCTATCCCATGATAGCGCGCCGCATTATCACCAACATAATCAACATCAACAAGCCCCAAGAAAGCTCCTAAAGAATGACTATCGGAAGATACAAGGCGCTCCCAACCTAAGCCGTACCCCGTAACCGAACCTGCCTCCTCCGAGAAACCCTTCCAACCCAAAGAACCGAAATACTTATCTTTACCGCGGTTAATCGAGTATTTAGCCCCTAGCCCGGCATGATCCACACCCACGCCCAATGAAAAATTTGAGTCCCCAGCCGCAGAGGCGAACATAGAACAAGTTAGGAAAAATACGGACAGCAGATACTTCATTACAGCTCCAAGCTACTTCTTAGTGGTTTCAATAGAGAGATTTTTTGCCGCCAAATGGGCAAGCCTCATTTTCCGTCAAACATAAACCTCAACATAGATTGAGGCAGAAATTCGTACACCGAATTCGTACACTGAGGCCCAAAACTAAAAAACCCCGCACTAGGCGAGGTTTTAAGTCCTTGATAATCAAGGAAGAATCTGGGGTGGCCGACGGGGATCGAACCCGCGACCTCAGGAGCCACAATCCTGTGCTCTACCAACTGAGCTACGGCCACCATAACAGTGATATACTTCAGCACCTTGTGGCAGTACTGATTGCCGGATATCTCTTGCAACCAATCTGGCTTCAGACTAAGTCCTTTTTGCCAAACCAGCACCATCTTGTGTAGATGGCACGCCCGGCAGGACTCGAACCTGCGACCATCCGCTTAGAAGGCGGATGCTCTATCCAGCTGAGCTACGGGCGCAAGGTGAACCCGGAAAATTGGTCGGGGCAGAGGGATTCGAACCCCCGACATCCTGCTCCCAAAGCAGGCGCGCTACCAGACTGCGCTATGCCCCGTTTTTCCAATCATTCGCATCTCTTTGACCCCGTTAACCGCCCCGTAGGTGGTTGTGTAAGTCGCTGTAGCTGCGAAGTGCGTGCATAGTAATGATACCCCCGGCCCATGTCAACGCTTCTAAGCTATTATTTTTAAAGAAGTTTATCCTTTTGCCTATCTGGGCCCAGAAGTGGCGAAATTATTTCCAACCTGTGCGAAAATGGCGCACTTCGCGAATCCGACCGGATAAAAAGTAAGCGTTTTTAAAAATCGCCTGCTTCCGCCCTTCTATATACAGTAGGTGCTGGAGCAGACTCCGGTCTATTAGCCATCGATTTTTTATTGTTAGAGATAGCATCTATGTCTGCACTGGTTCTGGACGGCAAGGCCCTGGCACAGAAAACTGAAGAAGAACTCTCGGCTCGGGTAGCCGTACTAAAAGAGAAGAGCGGTGGGCAAACGCCAATCCTGGCGACCATCCTGGTGGGTGATGACCCCGCTTCAGCTACCTATGTAAAGATGAAGGGCAATGCTTGCCGCCGTATCGGCATGGATTCCATGCAGGTGGAACTGCCCTCCTCCACCACCACTGAGGAGTTACTCGCCAAGATTGAGGCGCTCAACGCCAACCCCAACGTCCACGGTATCCTACTTCAGCACCCGATGCCGGCACAGATCGATGAGCGTGCCTGTTTTGACGCGATCAGCCTGGAGAAAGATGTAGATGGCGTGACCTGCCTGGGCTTTGGCCGTATGGCAATGGGTGAAGAAGCCTATGGTTGCGCAACCCCCAAAGGCATTATGCGCCTACTGGAAGCCTACAATATCGAAATGGAAGGCAAGCACGCCGTAGTTGTGGGCCGCAGTCCTATCCTGGGTAAGCCGATGGCTGCCATGTTGTTGAACGCCAACGCCACCGTAACTATCTGCCACTCCCGCACTCAAGACTTGGCCGAACATATCCGCCGCGCAGATATCGTAGTGGGCGCCGTGGGCAAACCGGAGTTTATTAAGGCCGGGTGGATTAAAGATGGCGCTGTAGTTGTGGATGCCGGCTACCATCCAGGCGGTGTGGGTGATATTGAACTGGGCCCGCTAACTGAGCGCGTTGCCGCCTACACCCCGGTGCCCGGCGGTGTTGGCCCCATGACTATCAATACCCTGATCTACCAATCTGTCGATTCCGGTGAACGCAAGATTGGCTAGTTCTATACGGTTGGATAAGGCGGTCAGCCAGGTGACTGATCTCTCCCGTGCCGATGTGAAGCGCGCTGCCAAGGCGGAGCGCATCAGCGTTAACGGCGAGGTCGTCACCGATCCGGCCGCCAAAGTACAGGCCAACGATGCACTGTACCTGGACGGCGAGCCCCTGCACGAGCCGGGGCCACGCTACATTATGTTGAACAAACCCCTGGGCTATGTAAGCGCGACCAAAGATGGCGAACACCCTACGGTGCTGGACCTGATTGACGAGCCCAACAAGGCCAAGCTACATATCGCCGGGCGCCTGGATATCGATACCACCGGGCTGGTGCTACTCACCGATGATGGCCAGTGGTCACACAAAGTGACCTCACCGAACCACCACTGTGAGAAAACCTATTACGCTCTGCTGGCAGAGAAAATTGAGGAAGATGCGGTGGCAAAGTTTGCCAAAGGCATCTGGCTCAACAATGAAAAGAAAAGAACCAAGCCGGCCAAGCTTGAGATTCTCTACGCTAACGAGGTGCGCATCACTATCGGTGAGGGCCGCTACCACCAAGTCAAGCGTATGTTTGCCGCCCTGGGCAACCGGGTAATCGAACTCCATCGGGAGAGAATCGGCGATATCTTCCTGGATGAAGAGCTCCAGGAAGGCGAATATCGGCTGTTAACTTCTGAAGAAATCGCTTCGGTACAATAAAGACTATGTCCTCGCTTCTCCTCCAGGAAATCTCACAGGTGCCGAGTGAAACCCTGTGGATCGCCGATGAAAACAGCAAGCCTTTACTACAGCCGGGCTTTCACTTTGAAGGTGACCTTCTTACCAACCGCTGGGATATTGCCGAGCTGGCCCAGGGTAAGGTTGGGCGCAGCTTCTATAACGACTTTCACCTTGAAGAGCTGGATCGCCGCTACCGCCGCATTGTTTATTCGGTCTCCAAGGAAAAAGCCGTCGTTCACCATATCATCAACCAAGCCCCACGGTTTCTCGGTGAAGGCGGTGAACTGGTGTTGTTAGGAGAAAAGCAGAGCGGCATTAAAAGCTATGCGGCTAAAGTTGCCGAGCGCCTGGATGGCAGTAAGCATCTGCAAAAGTACGGCAACGATTATTGCAGTGTTAACCGGGTGGAGCATCCCCAGGGTGGAACACCTATCGGTGAGGAGAATTACCCGCAGCTACGCAGCCTGCCGGAGCTTGGGGGTCTTTATAGCAAGCCCGGTCTGTTTGGCTGGAATAAGATTGATAAGGGCAGCGCCCTGCTGGCCCAACAGCTCACCACCGAGCTTCCCAAGGAAGGTGCCCAAGTTATCGACCTCGGCTGTGGCTACGGTTATCTCAGTGCCCGACTAGCGTCATTGGGGAGCTTCCACTTTACCGCTATCGACAATAATGCCGCTGCCCTACTCGCCTGTAAGAAAAATTTTCAAATTCAGGGTATCAAGGGCGTAGTGCTGCCCTCCGATGCCGGGGCAGAGCTGGAAAGCGGTGCTGCGGACCTGGTGCTGTGCAACCCGCCCTTCCATCAGGGGTTCCAGGTGGAGGGCGATCTCACCGATCGCTTTCTGCAACAAAGCGCACGGTTATTGAAAATAACCGGTACGGCACTCTTTGTGGTGAATGAGTTTATTCCGCTGCTCAAGAAGGGGCCGCGTTACTTTTCTGAGGTGCAGTTGATCACCAAAGAAAAAGGCTTCTGTGTATACCGGCTGCGCCCTTAGGGCGCAGTTTGCCGGCGTTTATCTAAATTAGGCGAGCAGTCGCCAGGAGACAAAATCAAATTTGCGGACCGGTTGAGTCGGTAGGATTAGTAGTCGCGCAAATTAAACAGGTTCATCGAGAGGGTGTGCTCCTCCAGCTCTTCCAATTGTCGCAAGCGCTCGAAGGCTTCACGCGCCGAGGGAGTCTCCGCCCCCTGGGCCAGATCCCGGTATTGGTCAGCCAAATAAATCTCAATATCCATAGCCAGTTTGGCAATGTCATCTAGATTATCTATATCGATACTGCGCAGGCGCTGCAGAAACTCCTTCTCGCGCCCTTCCGGGGCAAATTGCACCCAGGTGTGCAAGGCACCTGGCGGCAAATCGGCGTGGAAGTTCTCCAGTGAATGCTTCATGGAGTCTTCCCGTCGTCGAAGCTGATCTAGGAGCAGCTCAACCCGCTTGTTGGTGGCAAGCTGCTCATACTCTTCGTATTGCAGCGCCAATTTGGCATGAAAATCCCTTCCTTCCTGAATAACTTCCTCAACTGTTTTGTACCGCATTAACGAGCCCTGGAGTAATAAGTCGCTAATGTCAGTATAGACAGGCAGTGAGAAAGGGCGCCAACAACACCCAACAAAAAAACGACAGTGGCAGTTTTCTCTTTGCCTATCGAGCCGCCAGGGCGCTCCAGACAGATAACTCAACGCAGAAGTCGATGATGAGCATACAGGCGACAACTGGGGCTACCGGGGTTGATTTTGGCTGGAGCGCGCTTCTTCAGCTCCGCCAGTGGAAGCGTTTTCCGGCTCACCGCCAGAATATGATTTTCGTATTGGGGCATGTAGGCCATCCAGGCACCACGCAGACGGCTGCGCAAAGCCTTTTGACGCCAGGCACTGTTTCGGAGCTCCTGAAGATCGCCAAAGTTACTCACTAAAACCCCATCCCGATGCAATAGGCGCATCAAGTTGGCGCACCATTCTTGACTTGCGGGCACGGCGCGCTGTGCCACCCCCTGAAAATGACCAAATAAGTCATCGATTACCAGGTCAAACGGCTCAGCAGAGGGGTTTTGCAGGTAATCTGCCACATACTCTTTGGCATCGGCATGTACCAGCTCTACATCCTTAACTCCGAAGAAGCGGCGGGCCACCTGTAAGTGAACCGGGTCCAGGTCCACCCCAACAATACGTTTCGCCGAAGTGTAAGCCTGTAACAAGCGGATCAAGGCACCGCCCCCAACACCTAACAGCAATACAGAATTCAGACGCTTCTCTGGCAGAAAGAAGGCCGGTAACAGAAGCAGCTCCCACAGGGAGCCCTTAAGGGGATCGCGGGGATTCCACTGGGAATGGAAAACCCTGTTGCTGTACAAACGTACGCTGGCGCCATGGTTGCGCACCTCATAACAGGTGTCTTCCACTTGCTTCTGCCACAGTAGTGCCATTAGCTTTGTGGCAGGTCTGAAGATTTCAGTAGCACTTGGGCAAAGCCCTGTAAGCCAGCCAGGTCTTCTGCGGTGAAACGGGCAACGGTCGGGCTATCGATATCGAGCACACCAAGGCAGCGGCCGTTATTATCGTAAAGTGGAATAACCACTTCAGAAGCAGAAACCGCATCGCAGGCGATATGGCCTGGAAACTGGTGCACATCCTCTACCAGTTGAGACTCTCCGCTTGATACCGCCGTACCGCAAACTCCGGCACCTACGGGAATACGAGTACAGGCGGGCTTGCCCTGAAAGGGTCCCAGACGCAGCTCATCACCATGCAAAAAGTAGAAGCCCGCCCAATTGATATCCTCCAACTCCATAAACAACAGAGCGCTGGCATTGGCAGTATTGGCCAGCCAATCCCTCTCGGCGGATAGCAGACCTTCGAGTTGACTATTGAGCGATGAGTAGAATTTATTTAACGACATGGCCGGATCGCCCCCTCACAATCAGTGGCTATAAAACGCGTTTGCCAGACACAGCAAACCCGCGAAATACTTGGCGTATTGTGTGCCAAGAGGCAGGTATTTTGCGGGCTTTACAGCAGGAATCAACCGGTGATTGAAAATTACTGGTAGGGGTCCAGTACCTCCTCTTTTGAGGACTCCCGTTGATATTGGTCTGCATCCATTGTGGGACGTGACCACTCATTACTTTCGCGGCCACCCTGCTCCTCCCCCGATTGGATAGCAGGGGGTGCCTTGGTGACATCGGAGGCAATTAAAGCGGAGCGTTTTTGCTCGAATCGCTTTTCCACGACGGGCTTGGGCGGCATGGAGGTGCTGGACTCCCGGCGGATACGGCTGGCCATAGTGCTTAGCGTTGGTCGTCGGCGCTCGGCCAGCTTAACCGCTTCCAACTCGCTGTTGAGCCGATTGACCTCTGCCTGCAAATCTCCCATCTGCGCCTGCAGTTCGGTAATCTGAGTCAGTACGCCTTTAACTTTACGGCTTTCCTTCTCATATAAAACAGCGGCGCCGCCGAAGGCCAAAGCAAAAATGACCAAAATGGAAAACTGACGCATAGAGATCTCCAGAAACTTCCCTTGTTATTTTTAAAGGGCATTTTTACCGTATATTTTCTGTATCTTCCGAGATCTCGCGCATAAAAAACAAGCTTTAAGGCTGACTGAAACGACTGCAACAGCCAGCACAGAGTTAAGAGGAAGAAAAATTTATCCGATAGCGACAAAAAGCCCAGCGTTAAGGGAGAGTCTCCAGCAAAGCCTCTGTTTTGACGGCCTCCTGATCCACAAAACAATTATTAGCCGAGATAGCTGGGATCAAATAATCATCCGCATATTGGCAGCCGATCATTTCGATGGGTTTTTGCCCGAGCTTTTCCGCCAAGTCGGGAGAATGGGCTTTGCCGGCGTGCAGAGAGTTGAGTAACAAATCATAGCCGGGCCGCCAACACTGCAACTCAGGAAAACTTTTCTTCAGCGCGGCGGCTATACGTAGCCCTTCATAATCCAGATCCCCCCAAAAAAAAACGGGAAGTGAACCCAAATTATCGCCATACCACCACTGTGAAAATTGCTGCCGAGAAACTGTAGTGGCCGAATTAATCGTGCTAAAGCGAGTAATGCCACAATTGCGAATCCGCTCCGCACCACCCTGATAGCCCTCGCTGTACACCAGCGCCGTGGAGCTGGGCTGCAATTCCGCCAAGCTGATAAAAGTATCCTGGTTCTCTATAAAAATCACCTGCGCAAACTGTTCCGGCAGGTAGGCGTGAAGTAATAACTGGCGCTCGCGAATCTTTCGGCTCAGCTCCGGAAACAGGTTACGCACCAGGGACTGGCGACTAGGTAAATCAAGATATTTGGAATCCCCTTTAAAGCAGCGCGCGGCCAATTGCCGCCAGGTGATTTGCTCGGCAAAAATCAATTCCCGACTTATCGCGGCCCAGCAGGAGACCATCTCCTCGGCAGAGTCGAAGCCCGCTTGAAGCTCCAAACCCTCTACGGGAAAAGCCGCGGGATTCTCAAAGCGATCGGCATAGGGCTCCAGCAGACTGATCCAGGCAGACTTGCGCAAGTTGGGGGATGGACGATTGAGCCACAGGCGCAGCTGCTCTTCACTGGCATCCCGAAAGATCAGCTGAGCGCCCTGCCACTCTGCGACACCCGGTCGCCGTTTAGGGTTCGGTTTTACTGCAAAACATTGATACTCGCTGGCAAAATGCTGCAATTCATTCCACAGCTCCTGCTCGTCTTGATCGGGGTCCCTGAGGGGCTCCAACACTTCCAACCAGCGCTTACTGCCAGCGCGCAAATCCAGCCTGAAACTAATGCGGGCTTCCTTGCCCCGTTCCAGCTGGCTATCCCGCCGATCCAGAATAAAATTCAGGATGCCGATTAACAGCGGGTTTTCCTCTACCCAATAGGGCAATGTCTTTTCCATCGGTTGCCTCCCTGCCAATGGAGGGGTTTCCCCCGAAAATACCTATCCCTCTACTTCTACCAGGTCCATAAAATCCAGCGACGCCTGCTGGCGAATCGTGCGGCGGTGATTGGCCCAGAGCTCGGCGATACGCTCCTGGTTGCACACCTTGCGATCGACATACACCCGCGTATTCAGCTGGCCGATGGGCTTGGCACTGGGGCACTTACTGAATACAAACTGGTTCGAGATCAGGTCCATAAAAGGTCCGGATTTACTGCTGGGCATAATAAACAGCAGCTGTAAGCCCAGGGTTTCGGTCAGGTAGCGGATCACTTCCTTGGAGCGGGACTCATCCATTTTGGAGAAGGCCTCATCCACCAGCACCATCTGCAAATGGCTGCCGCTTTCACCAAAGCGGAAGGCCGAAGTGACCGCTGCGGAGCGGATAATATAAGCCGGCGTTTCCAGCTGACCACCGGAACCGGTGCCGTACTGGCTGAGCGCAATCGGCTCCTTGCCTTCCGGTTCCTTATAGATCTCATAGCTGCGGTAGTTGCGATAGTCGCTGATTCGATCCAGCTCGCGCCGCGCCACCTGCTCGTTTTCACTCAGCAGCATACTCAACAGGCGATCCCGCACCTTGCGGTGCTTGGGCGCCAAGTCTGTATCGAACAGGCTCTGCTCTTCGCCCAAGTTCGGCAGTTCGATTACTGCCTTAAAGAAGCTCCAATATTCCTTGAATTCCGCCACCCACTGGTAGTCGAAACGGAAGCGCTCGCGGTCGGCGCCAAAGCGGTGGTGCTCCAGCTCTTTGTTCAGATCATCCAACACGCGCTTACCATCGTTAATGGACTGGTAAATAGCGTGGCACAAGTGGGTTACAAAAGTGGTGTTAAAGGATTTTTTCAATCCCAGCAATTGATCGTGGCGCTCCACCAGCAGGTTGTTCTTCAGGCGGTTGCGCAGGGTCTCTACCTGATCGCCGAGACCGCTGATCAACTTGAACAAACCATCTTTGTGGCCGCCACTCAAGTCTGGCTCAAATACTAGGGTATCGACGCTGGCACAGGTGGCGTTGTACTCCATCACCGCGCGATCCAACTGGCGACTGTATTTCTCCAGCTGCCCCTGCCAACTTTCGATATCCGCTGAGAAATCGAAGTTGTCAGCTGCGCGCTCTACCTGCTCATCAGCAGTAACCAGTACTTGCTCGGCATCGAAAGTGGGATCGATGGCGGTAATACGCCTTACCATTTCCTCGCTGTCACTGGCGGCATCATCCAGGGACTCCAGCTCGCCAGACAGCGCGTATAAGAGTTTGTCGTTGCTTCTTAGCTTGGTCTCCAGAGAGCCATGTTTGCGCTGGAGGTCCGACAGCTGCTTCTGCTGATCTTTAAGCTGGGCCTTGAGTTCATCGACCTGCTGCTCAAACTGCTCGAAGTCCTTCAGGTCCAGGTTTTCCAGGGCGCGCTCGGCGCTGCGCCACTCGCGCTGGGCCGCCAGGGCGGAATCCACAATGGACAACAGCTTGATATTCGCCAGTCCGCGCACCGCGTTGGTGACTCGGCGGTAGAGCTGGTGGCGCTCGTTGACGTGGGCGGCCTCTTCCAGCAACTGCTCCATAGCGCGCTGCTGCGCCGCCAGTGCGCGGGCGCGGGCGCCCTGGCCGAACACCAGCTCGGCATCGTCCATATCGCAGCGCCACATGCTGTAGTTGCCACTGGCCATACCGTCGGCAGTCAGGCCCCGGCGGGTGCCGCGCAGCTCGTGTTCATCCTCCACCTGAACCACGGCACCGTAAGAGGCGCGCAAATAGTGCTCGGCAGTTTTATGGGTGAACTCCATCAGTTCGATAATGGAGCCCGACGGCATATCCAGGCGCTCCGCATCGCGGCGGGCTTTGTCCCCCTGGATCACACGGGCGCGGTTGTTGCGCCCGGGCAGGCCGCGCACGATACGAATCGCGCGGGCCTCATGTTCCGGCTCCACAATAATCGAGAAACGCGCGCCGCCCAGATAGCCTTCAATCGCCATCTGCCAGCGCTCATCCAGCACTTCCACATAATCACACAGAACGCGGGGCTCCGCCTCAGGGCACTGCTCGTGAATTGCGGCCAGGGCCGCTTCCACCGATTGGGGGTAGCGCACGCGGTTGGCCTGGAGATGCTGAATGCGGCTTTCCTGGGTGCGCAGCTGCTTTTGCAATTGCTGTACTTTTTGCTCCCAGCGGGAAGCCTGCTGGCCAATCTGCTCTTTGGGAGAAACTTCATCACTGGCGCCAGCTTTACCACTGCTATCCAGCAGGTCGAAGAGGCGGTTCTGCAGGGCCTCACTGCTGGCAGCGCGCTCGCGCAGTGGCTCCAATGCGGCCAAGTCAATCCAGTCCTTGCCCAACAACTTATGCAGATCCGGCAGGTCTTCCTCACGGGCTACCTGCTTGATCGCCTGCACCAGTGCTTTATCGGAGAAGGCGGGAATTTCCAGCTCGGCAGAGGTCGAGTTGAGCAGGTTTAATAATTCTTCGGCGGCCTCACGGTTCTCGCGCCAGCGGGCCTCTTCGGCAGACATGGGGGTGTGCTGCTGGGACAGAAGGCTCAAGGCATTGTTAATACGCTGTTCCAGTTCGTCCTTATTGCGCAGCGCATCGATACCCAGGCGCTGGGCTTGAAGCTCTACCAGCTGACCATTGAGCTGCTCGACGCGTTCGGAGGCGACGCGCACCTCCCTTTCATTGTTGTCCAGATCGCTGCGCAGTTTTTTCTGGTCGTTCTTGCCGCTCAGATAACTCTTTTGCACCCGCTGCTGGCGATGGCGTGCGCACAAATATTCCTGCACCCGCAACTGCAACCACTGCTCCCGGTAGAGCTCTACCGACTGGGCGATGGCCTCCAGGGAACTGACCCGCTCCACAATCTGACGGGCTTCCTGTTCCATGCTGTGGATGGTTTTCATCAGTTCGGAAACGGAGCGGATGGCATCACCCAGATCGCGCTTTTCCAACACTTCCTGTGCGACAAAATCGTTGATGCTTTTAACCGGCTTATAGGCCATAAAATTGGCAAAGGTGCGCGCGGCGTGCATGGCCTCGCGATCGGAGACCGCATCGCGGCGTCCGCGCAGGGCACCGTAAAGGCGGCGCAGGTAGGCCTTTTTCTTGTCGTACTGCTCTACTTTTTCGAACTGCTTGCTCAGGACCTGGTTGAATTTATCCAGCGGCAGCAGGTGTTTGCCATCGGTGTAATCCCGGACAAAATCTCCCATCACCAACTGTTCGCCGGGGAATACGAAAAAGCGCAAATCACTTTGGCGGGCCTGGGCGGGTTTACTGCTGTTATCCAGGTGCGCGCGAATCCCCATCACTGCGGTAAAAGGCTCAGCATCGTCTTCGCCGCTGGTGGGATGGAAAATACCGGCGATGTAACAGTCGGTAGGTTCGACACGGGCATAACTACCGTCGTCACAACCCAGTACATAGGAAGCTAGCGTCCGCACCTGCTTGCCACCGCGCCCGCGCTGGGTGGTTTCATCCTGTCCCGGGTTAAAGGTAAACAGGGTATCGTGGGCGGCGGTCATCAATGTCTGGATAGCATCGGCCGCCGTGGTTTTACCGGAACCGTTGCCACCGGAAAACAGGTTGATCGGGCCGAAATCATATTCCAACTGCGGGATATTGCCCCAGTTAATCAGGATCAGTTTTTTTAGGAACATAGTCTTTTCAAAAAAACGGTCTTTTCAAAAGCAGGGTCTTTTTGCAGGCGGGAAGCCGACACCCCTCTCCGAGGCTCCCGGGTGCGATTTACGCAAACCCGGGCGGTCGAATGTTTTCGATTTTTTATAGCCGCTACTGCGGCCTCTATTTTCAACTAGGAAGCGGCTTCACTCTCAAACAGGCTGTTGTCTTCGACTTCTGGAGTGATGCGTTCGAGCGCTTGCTCTTGTTCCGCCTCTTCAACCTCATCAATTTCATCAATTTGAGTGGCCTCGCTCTCCACTGCGGGCGGGGCTTCGCTGTCGATCAGCTGGTGCAATACTGACTCGCTGACAAAGTGGGCGATGGTCGGGCGCACGCGCAACCAAACTTCCGCACTGGTCTCCACTTCTTCGCTGCTGAACTGCACCAGACGCAGCTGGCGCAATTTCTTCAGCAGGTTTTTACGCTCGGCATGTTTATCAGGCAGGGACATTTTCAGCAGATTGCGCATGCCCAGTTCCAGGGCTTCCATCGATAGCGCGGCGCAACCACTCTCATCCACCTGCCCTTCCCGCAGCGCTTTATCGTATTCCACTCGTAAGGCGAGAATCGCGGCTACTTCCTGCTGACTGAGACGGGCGCGGAAGCCGCCGTGGTGCGGCTCTTCCTGATCCGGCAGACCCGGCACTTCGGCGCCGGGCGGATACACGCGGATAAACTGGAAACGGCTGTCGTGCTGCAAACGCAATCCCAGCGGGGCCAACCACTCGCGCACCAGCTGCTCGCAGCGCTGGAAGCGATCGTAAAGCGTGGTTTCGATAACGCTTTCATCCCGGCAGATAACGCCGTAATCCAACAGGCGCACCAACAGCTCAGAAAATTCGCTGCGGTTCAGGCGGCACTGCGCCAGGGCCTCTTCCAAAGCCTGTTCAATCACGGTTTTTCAGCTCCAGGATATATTCGTCAAATTCGGTGAAATAATCATTGCTGGCGATTTCACCGGTAAATTTCACCTGCAAGTCGGCGGCGCCGCTCTGGTTCACTGCCGCCGCTTCGATCATATGGCTCATAGCGAGCAGATCACGCGCATCGCGCAATGGCAGGTTGCGGCTGTTGATCTGGCGGCCGGTGCCGAGAGCATCACTCAGATAATCGCGCAGGTTACTGTTGTTGAAATTAAACGCCTGGTCGAGCAGTTGTTGCAGCTCGATCTCGCGGCGGTTCTCTTCACCGATGGGGGCTTCATCTTCGACCCGTGTATTCACCGGCTGGCGGCGGTTGCGCTGCCACAGCTGGGTTTGTTTGGGGTCAAACAGGCGCAGCTGGAAGCCACCTAACTGTTCGCCCAGCTGCTCGAGAATTTGTGTTTTTTGCTGGCTCTCACCGAGACGCTGGCACAGGTCCGCAAATTCACCTTCGGCCTGACTGTGCAGGTAGCTGAGCTGGCGGATAATAATATCCGCGCGCTTGGTAAAACCCTGTAACGCGCGGCGCAACGCGGGCAACTTCACCTCGCAGGCGCGGCGCATGCGGTCTTCGATGGTATCGAGCATCAGCCACAGCAGGGACTGGCCGGGCTGCACCAATTCCGGCAGCAGCTGGCGCAAGCGCTTCTCCCACTCCGCTTTCTGCAAATCCTCCTTGCGGCGAATGCAGTCAATCACCCGGTTGATGGAATCGCGATGTTTTTCCACGCTGTCCGCAGACAGACGGATAGCCAGGTCCGGTTGGAAGCGGCTCTCCATAAAGGAGAAAAACTCATCGGTGGCCTGCTGCACCAGCAATTGGGCTTCCACCTCCCGCACCATTTCCCGCTTGCGCTCTTCCAACTCAGCAATCATATCGGTGAAATCCGCCACGATACGCTCGGAGTATTCCCAGGCATCGATCAAGTCGTGGATTTCACCTCGACTGGCAAAGGCTTCCAGGGCATTTAAGGTGTTACGGGTATTGCGGTGGCGAGTGCGCACGCGAGTGCCGTTCACTTCCACTAGCGGCTGAGTGAAAAGTCGGCCCCGGCGGCTAAACGGATAAGTGGCGGTGAGCGTGGCGCTATCTACCTGCTTCTCCAGCCAACCGAATTCCACCAGGCTGTTCAGTACCCAGACGGCCTGGTCGCGCAGGTTGCGGAAGCGGCCCTCGGGGTCCTGCACGCCGTCCTCGCTGTCGAGTTGGGGCGCGCGGGTCAGGGCCTCGGCAAAAATTTCCAGGATCTGCTCCCGCAGCAAAGACTCACCGTAGTCAGCCTTGGCGGTGTACAGACGCTCATACAAAAGACGCAAACACTCAACCACCTGTTCGCGGTATTTACCGGTCAGCGGGCGGAAGAAGTGCTGGTAGGAATCGACGAAGAACAACGACTATAGGCCCGCTTATTCCTCTTCCGGCTTTTGGTTGAATACGCAGTACTTGGTGTAGTCGCGTCCATCATCCAGGGTCCATTGGCCCTTGGGCACTTTATCCATTTTCTCACACCAGGCATCGGAGCCGCGCTTGGGCTCACAGGCGGTCAGTGCGACAAGGGCAACAGCGGAGCAGATCAGAAAGAGTACTTTTTTCATGGTTCGCTTCTACAAATGAAATTCGAATGGCTTTTTTTCCCCAGCTGCGAGCAGCCAGGGAGAAATCAGTGAGCTTAGTTTAAGGATGTCGTTTAGGGTTAGAGGCGCCCTACTCGCGGCGCCACTTGGTGCCCTCACGGCTATCCTCAAGCACCACACCTTTTGATTTTAACTCTTCGCGAATCTCATCGGCGCGGGCAAAGTCACGGTTTTTCTTACTCTGCACGCGCTCTTCAATCAGCGCTTCAATTTCCTCTGCGGAAATAGTTTCTTCGCCACCGCGGGCCTGCTTGAACCAGGCTTCCGGGTCCTGTTGCAAAATGCCGAGCATTTCACCGGCCGCCAGCAACAAACCTTTCAGGCGCGCTTTATCGGCGACTTCGGCCTTGTTCAAATCGCGGGCGATCTGGTGCAGTTCGCTAATGGCGATCGGCGTATTCAGATCATCTTCCAGCGCTTTAAGAAAAGCGGTGCCGGCCAAATCTGCCGCTTGCGCCTCAACCACTTCGGTTTCACGCAGTGCACCGTAGAGGGTATCCAGGGTGCGCCAAGCCTGATCCAGCAGGTCAGCACTGAAATTCAGTTCTGAACGGTAGTGGGCAGATAGCAATGCGAAGCGCAGTACTTCGCCAGGGTAAAGTGCCAACAGGTCTTTGACCATGCGGAAGTTACCCAGGGACTTGGACATCTTCTCGCCGTCGATATTCACGTAGCCGTTGTGCATCCAGTAGCGCACAAAATCCACGCCATTGGCGCAGCAGCTTTGGGCCCGCTCATTCTCGTGGTGAGGGAAGGTCAGGTCGCGACCGCCGCCATGGATATCGATAGTGTCACCCAGATGCTTCTTGATCATGGCCGAGCACTCCAAGTGCCAACCTGGGCGTCCACGGCCCCAGGGGCTGTCCCAACCGGGCTCGTCATCGGCGGACGGCTTCCACAGCACGAAGTCACCGGCATATTTTTTGTAAGGCGCTACTTCCACCCGCGCACCGGCGAGCATATCGTCGAGGGAGCGCTTGGACAGCTGGCCGTATTCCTGCATGGACTCCACCGCGAACAGCACATGGCCCTCGGCGGCGTAGGCGTGACCTTTCTCCAGCAGGCTTTCAATCATCGCGATCATTTCCGGCAAGTGCTGGGTGGCGTAGGGGACGATATCCGGCTCCAGGTTATTGAGCGCGGCCATATCCTCGTAGTAAGCCTGGGCATAGCGCGCCGACAGCACGCTGATTTCCTCGCCGTTATCCCGCGCGGTCTTCATGATTTTGTCGTCAATATCGGTGATATTGCGCGCGTAAATCACATCGTTGAAGTTTCTTTTCAGTACCCGGTACAGGGTGTCAAACACCACCACAGGGCGGGCATTGCCAATATGCACGCGGTTGTACACGGTGGGGCCACACACATACATGCGCACCTGATCTTCCACCAATGGTATGAAGGGTTCTTTCTTCCCGGAAAACGTGTTGTAGACCTGTAGAGACATCTTTTCTCTCGAATTCTTTTTGCTGTGTGGTTGGACCAGCCCCTGGCCCAACCGCGAAAACTGCCGCTCGGGCAGCTCTCCGCTTTGCTATTTGTTTTGCTCTTTGGCCCAGCTGTCGCGCAGACCAATGGTACGGTTAAACACCGGTGCTTCTGCACTGCCGTACTTACTGTCGCGACAGAAATAGCCGTTGCGCTCGAACTGGTAGCCCTGCTCCGGCTCCGCTTTGGCCAGGCCGATTTCCGCCTTACAGCCTGTTAGGATTTGCAGGTTGTCCGGGTTTACGCAGTCTAGGAAGTTCTTACCGCCAGCATCCGGCGCCGCATCATTGAACAAGCGATCGTAGAGACGCACTTCGCAATCGACATTGTTGTCCGCAGATACCCAGTGAATAACACCCTTCGGTTTAACGCCGTCGGCCGGGTCTTTGCCCAGGGTGTCCAGATCAACCGAGCAGATCACCTCAACAATTTCACCGGCATCGTTCTTCACGACTTCTTCCGCAAAGATCACATAGGCGTTGCGCAGGCGAACTTTTTTGCCCAGCACCAGACGCTTGTACTTCTTGTTGGCCTCTTCGCGGAAATCCTCTTTCTCAATATAGAGGGTGCGGCCAAAAGGAAGTTCACGGGCCGGCAGATCGTCCCGCACTGGGTGGCCCGGTGCTGACAACAGTTCTTCCTGATGTTCCGGGTAATTTTTCAGGGTGATCTTCAAAGGCTCCATCACGCACATAGCGCGCGGTGCATTTTTATCCAGGTCGTCGCGAATGCTGTACTCCAGCATGCTCACATCGACAACGGAATCGGAGCGGGTTACACCGATCATCTCGCAGAAGTTGCGAATGGAAGCCGGAGTAAAGCCGCGACGGCGCATACCGGACAGGGTCGGCATGCGGGGATCATCCCAGCCGTCCACATGGCCTTCGTCTACCAACTGCTTGAGCTTGCGCTTGGACACCACGGTGTAGTTGAGGTGCAGGCGTGCAAATTCGTACTGACGTGGACGCGAAGGCACCGGCAGGTTCTCGATCAGCCAGTCGTACAGCGGCTTGTGATCTTCGAATTCCAGGGTACAGATGGAGTGGCTGATGCCCTCAATCGCATCACACTGTCCGTGAGCGAAATCGTAGCTGGGGTAAATGCACCACTTATCACCAGTCTGGTGGTGAGCCATCTTTTTGATGCGGTAGATGATTGGATCACGCAGGTTGATATTCGGTGCGGCCATATCGATCTTGGCGCGCAGGCTGCACTGGCCCTCTTCCATTTCACCGTTGCGCATCTTTTCAAACAGCGCCAGGTTTTCTTCCACGGTTCTTTCGCGGTAGGGGCTGTTCTTACCCGGCTCTTTCAGCGTGCCGCGGTAGTGACGAGCTTCTTCTGCGGACAGATCGCAGACGTAGGCCTTGCCATCTTTAATCAGGTGCAGTGCCCACTCGTACAATTGATCAAAATTATCCGAGGAATATTTGGCCTCGCCATTCCACTCAAAACCGAGCCAAGAAACGTCGCGCTTAATCGCATCGACAAACTCTTCCTCTTCCTTAGCCGGGTTGGTGTCATCAAAACGTAAATTGCAGGTGCCGCCAAACTCCTGAGCCAAACCAAAGTTCAGGCAGATGGATTTGGCGTGTCCAATATGTAGATATCCATTCGGCTCCGGTGGAAAGCGGGTTGCCACCTGGGATACCCGGCCCTCTGCCAGGTCTTCGCGAATAAGGTTCTGTAAAAAGTGAGCGGGCTTGCTCTCGGATGTCATAGGATTCTCTTATTTACAGCTGTGCGAACATAAACGGCGAATTATACCCTAGTTGAGCCACAGAACATCCTATTTAGCTGAGCGCCAGACGATGATTTTTGCTGTTGGCGCACACTTTTTAGGCAATCCATTATGATATCGCGACTCGGCGTTTTACAGCTCCTGACGAAAAGGTATCATGCCGGCCGAAATCAACCCTCATAGGACATTTTATGATCACCTTGCACACTACCCACGGAGATATTGCTATCGAACTGGATTTCGACAAGGCCCCAAAGACCGCAGCCAACTTCCTGCAGTACTGCCGTGACGATTTTTATACTGGGACCATTTTCCACCGGGTGATCGACAACTTCATGATTCAGGGTGGCGGCATGACCCCCGACATGGAGCAGAAAGAAACCCGCGAGTCCATTGAAAACGAAGCGGACAACGGCCTGAAGAATGACACCGGCACCCTGGCCATGGCCCGCACCATGGACCCCCACTCCGCCAGCTCCCAGTTCTTTATCAATGTAAAGGACAACGACTTCCTGAACTTCCGCAGCAAAGACACCCAGGGCTGGGGTTACTGCGTATTCGGCAAAGTGGCCGACGGTATGGACGTGGTCAATAAGATCAAGAGCGTAAAAACCGGCAGCAAGGGCTTCCACCAGGACGTACCCATGGAAACCATCGAAATCACCGGTATCAGCATTTCTGACGACTACGCAGACAAGTAATTTTTCGAGCCCATTTAGGCTCTAAGGCGGGGACATTGTCTATTTATTTTATTTCCGATCTGCACCTCGATGAGAGCCGACCGGAGATTACCCAGGCTTTTTTTGATTTTCTGCGCGGCCCCGCCGCCGGTGCCGAAGCACTGTATATTCTCGGCGACTTCTTCGAGGCCTGGATTGGCGATGACGACGATGCCCCCCTGATTGAAGAGGTGGTAAGGGAGTTAAGCCACTACAGTGGCACCGGGGTGGAACTGTACCTAATGCATGGCAACCGCGATTTCCTGCTCGGTACCGATTTTGCCCAGCGCACAGGTGCGGTGCTACTGCAAGACCCAACTACCCTCACTCTGGCAGGCCGGCAGGTTCTCTTAATGCATGGCGACAGTCTCTGCACTCGCGACGAGGAATATATGACTTTTCGGCGCCAGGCGCGGGACCCCAATTGGCAACAGGGGTTGCTGGCCAAGCCTTTGGAAGAACGCCGCGCTATCGCCGCACAGATTCGCGCCGCCTCCAAAGCCATGAATAGTCGCAAAGCGGAAGACATCATGGATGTTACCCCTGAGGAAGTGGAAAGAGTGATGCGTGAATACAACGTAAATACCCTGATCCACGGCCACACCCACAGGCCCGGTCGCCACCCCTTCTCACTTGATGACGCTGCAGCAGAGCGCATTGTACTGGGAGACTGGGATCGCAATGCCTGGTGCCTAAAAGCGAGTGGGGAAACATTGGAACTGATGCACTGGCCAATCGGCTGAAGCAGGGCTACCCACATCCAGCTTCCCAATAGTTAGTGACAGAGCTTTTGTTCGAGCTTCACAGCCTCCGCCAAGAGGCGCAGGCTGTGGCGCAGACGCTTCGCCCCACCAAAGCGGAACCCTTTGGCCTGTAAATAGGCGCAATCCATTATTGCTGGCCGCTCTCCCTGAGCTTCTGGGGGCAGAGGGCTACGCTTACCCAACATGGACTGCAAAATCTCCGCCACCTCTCGGTAACTCACCAGGCGATCACTGCAATTCACCGCCCTCCCCTTGGCATCCGCCTCCGATAGGACCAACTCCACCGCCCTGGCGACATCTTCCCCATGTACTTCTGTGGCAACTCTGGTTTGAGTGAAGGGCTCACCGCTCACCACTGCGCGAGCAATGTCATACCACTTACTGCGCTCGAGGGGATTCACCACACCATAGACTCCGGTAAGACGCAGGGAGACCGCGTGCCATTGGCGCTGCTGGGCCCAAGCGGAAACCATCGCTTCCACCGCCGATTTGTAAGCCCCATAAAATGTATCGGGCAAGGCCGCCTGATGCTCGTACAAGTTGCCTCGCAAACACCCCGTCGCGTACACCGCCCTGCTGGAAATAAAAACAAATTTATCCACGGAGGCTGCATGAGCCACTTGCATCAGTAGCAGCGTACTGTTCAGGTTAGATTGGAGATAACCGGAAAGATTCTCCCCTTCCCCACCACGATAACGCCCAGGCAAGTGATCATAGGCACAGTGCACTATCGCATTCAAACCACTAACAAACCTGGATAGAACTGCACGATCCGCCATATCGCCAGCAACCCACTCAAAGTTGCTACCTGTAGCAAAAGGAAATAACCCAGATTTATGACCTGTGCGGGATAGTGCTCGCACTTTATAACCATGATCGAGAAAGTAACGGACAATAAACTGCCCCACATAGCCACTGGCGCCAGTGATGCCGATATTCACTGGGCACTACTCACTGATTGACTCTGCTCATGGGTCAACTGCTCGATTCTCGCACCGATATCACGACCCTGATTGACTGCCCACCACAATTCGATCAAGGGTCTGAGCTGCTCCATTTTCGTATGGTCCTTTTGCCAGGGTTTTTCGTATTGATAGTGAATCACATGGATGCTACTCCACAACCATAATTGCGGTAGATTCAGATACAGATATTGCAAGGCATTGTAGATATAAGGCATACCGTGCCAGCGAGGGAAAAATGCCTGCAGAAAAGTCTGGTCCGTGCGCCGCCAAAAAGCGCCCGGCTTGTCTAACAAGGTCATCATTGCTCGGTAGGTTTCTACACAAGGTACGGCGGTAAACAGGCCAGAATTCATTCGGCCAAAGCCGTCCAAGTTTTCATAGAGATTGGGCGCGGCACAAAATTCAGGGTATCCCATCAGGTGGTCGATATTGCGCAGTACCAACATATCTGCATCGAGAAAAATTAGCTTGTCATATTCCTCCAGCTGCCAGAGGGACAGCTTGCAAAAATTATTCAGAGGAATATGAAACCGAGGTTTTTCCCCTTTATCGAAAGGCGCGCGCATGTGAAGTCCTGCGCGCTCGTGGCGCTGGATAAATGTCTCAGAAAAATCTGGTGGGCTGACCTCCCGCACCAGGCATCCAGATAATTCCAGCGGTTCCGTATCCACAGAATTGGCAACCACCATTACTATCAAAGGGTATGCAGCCCTCACCCTTTCCAGCGAACGTTTTAGCGCAACCGCACCAATCACATAATCCGGGCTGTTTACGAGGGTAATAAAGGCACAACGAGACATGGTGGCTACTGCAATCTGTTTAACACTAGTTAGGTATACGCACTGCCTAGCACTCAGAAATGCCTATGGGAGACTCACAGGGGAGGCATTTTCTCATCCGCTCCATGGATTGAGCGAAGGCACCAGCGATCTGCAATGCTCTCCACCTGCTTAAGGCTGAAACAGTTCACATTATAGATAAAGCTCGCCCGTAACTGGCCGCCATAGACTGCCAGTGAGAGGTAAATTCCGTAAGGGGTGAGACGCGTTGGCAGCGGGGTCGTATGTATTTTCAAATTCTCACTAATTTCTACCCACTCTGAAGTTTCGCCGGTATACACAGCGGTAAACCCTTCATGATGCTCCTCCGCCTGAAGAAAAGTAATTAGAAAGCAGCTTGAGGCATTGAGGTTGTGACCGATACTGCCGTGAGGGCCAATTGAATCAGCAGCGTAGGCCGTGCGCATCGCATGCCGGATCTCTCGTGACAGGCGCACAAGTTTTTCTGACCAGGATTCATTTCTGCAAACTGACAAATTGCCATAGCGAAACATGGGGCCAAGAATATAGCGGTGCTCTCGCTTTAAGCGCAGAGACAAGCTGGTATTTAGCCAAAAATCATGATGAAGAAATTCACATAAAGTTTGCTGGTAGGCGGCACATAAGAAGACAAACAAGCTGATTTCTGCATCACTGACATTGGCTTGAATCTGCGTAAAATCGGCTCCGTCAATATTGAGAATCACCTCATCACAATTAATTGAGACAATCTCTTGGTGCGAAGCCTGCCAAACGGCTTCTCTCTGCAGCTCTAGCTTATTGCGCCAATAGTAACTGGCTTTTTGCCCACGCTCCGTCCCAAGATATGTCTCTTCAAAATTTATATAGTCGGCAAAATCGGTGGACTCCCCGCGGGGTTTATAGGATTTCCCTGCTCCCATTGCCAGGTAGGCAGCTAGGGATTCGGCCCACAACAGTGATAGGCTAATACCATCGGTAATAATGTGGTGGCACTTGGTCAAGAAAATATATTCATCCTCACCGGTGCGAAAAAGGCTGAGGCCTAGCAGCTGGTCCGAATTTAAATCCATGGGGGAGCTGCTGAACTGGCGCAGGAAGCTGGTGATATGCGCCTCGCTCATATGGCGAATATCCATGTAGTCCAGTTCGATATCATCAAAACTTCGAATAGCCGGCTCATCCCGGTAGCGGCAGCGGAAAATAGGATAAGCGTTTACAACCGTGGGCACAGCCCGCTCAAACAGTTCGACATCTACGTCCCCCTTAATACGCATGGCGCGGGTAATCAGGTCCGCCAGTACCTTGCGGTGATTCAGGTTGTAAATACTCTGCTCCGTAATCGACAGAGGCACATTCGCAGAGCAATCCCAGCCTGGCATAGGAGTTCCAGTCGTCGGCTAAGAGTTAGTGGGCCGAATCAAATTCTGGGCCCCCTCAAGTACCTTGTGCAGGTGTGGTGTCTCAACATCTGGAGTACTTTCCTGGACTTTGTGGGTGCGCCAGTAAGAGCGACACGGGATCAGGTCTGCATTGCAGCGATAGGCATATTTACCTGCTACTTCAGAGATTTCCTCCAGTAATCCCTGGGCCAAAAAAGTCGGCTTTAACCCCAGGTTGCAGAGGCTGGCATTCTCCACAAATAAATCATTTTCCGCAGCCTCATTGCGCGGATTGTCGACAAATGCCACCTTGGCTCCGCTCACATCGGCAATCATTTTGGCGAGATCACGCACCCGATGGGTTTCGGTCATTTGGTTCATGATACGCACCCGCTCTCCTGCGACAGGAGGAGAGTTAATCGCCAGCTGGATACAGCGCACGGTATCGGAGATATGAATAAATGCACGGGTTTGCCCGCCGGTACCGTGTACAGTCAATTCATGGCCGGTAGCGGCTTGCATCAGAAAGCGGTTCAGTACAGTGCCGTAATCACCGTCATAGTCGAAGCGGTTGATTAGGCGCTCATCCAGGGAGGTTTCCACGGTTTGCGTTCCCCACACTATCCCCTGGTGTAAATCTGTAATTCGCACACCATCATTTTTGTTGTAGTAGGCAAAGAGCAGCTGATCCTGGGATTTCGTCAGATGGTAAATACTGCCAGGGTTAGTGGGATAGAGTATCTGCTGGGACACCCTCTGGCCGTTTGCCATCGGTATTTCCACATCCAGATAACCTTCTGGAATCTTCATGCCCGCAGAGCCATAACCATAAACTCCCATAGTACCGAGATGAACGATATGGCAATCGACGCCGGCGTCCACCACTGCGGCGAGAAGATTATTAGTGGCATTGATATTGTTGGAAACGGTGTAGCGTTTATGACGCGAGGATTTCATGGAATATGGCGCTGCGCGTTGCTCAGCAAAGTGCACAATAGCAGCGGGCTGGGTCTCGGCAATCAACTCCATTAGCGGCTCGTAGTCACAAGCCAAATCCAGCCTGTGCAGCCCGATATTTAGCCCGGTCGTCTCCCACCAACACTGCAGGCGCTGCCCAATACTCTCAATCGGTGTCAGGGATTCCACCCCCAACTCCTCATCGATACGACGCCTTGAGAAGTTATCCACGATAGTGACCCTGTATCCCTGCCGCGACAAAAACAAGGCCGTAGGCCAACCGCAAAAGCCATCTCCCCCCAACACCAGAATATGGGCATTACCGTTTTGCCGCATATTAACCTCCCCAGAGAAAAGTCCGCGCCAAACACCAAAAGATATGAATAAATAATATACAAGACCGCCGATCAGGTTACCGTCAAGTAAGTGAATAGTGTCATCGATTAGCCCCTGTAAGACACAAACTAGATAAGGCTAAGGGATAGCGCCTGGTTTTCTTTAACAGCCGATAAGGCGTGAATAACGAACCCTGCCGGGGGTAATCCGTTGACCCTTTTTACGTCATAGTTGTCCCCCTAAGATTACTATTTATTCGTCGGTACTCACCAAGCAAAGGCAAATCGTGATAAACCGCCAGCCAGTCATTTAATCAATAGTCACTAAGATTCTCTTGATTTACGTCACTGCCCCATTGCATGATCCACTCTAACTAACCTCAGGGGAGAGGAGTGCGATCCAGGTGATTAATAACCTGAACAAACGCGTATTAATACTCGGCGGCTACGGCAACTTTGGCGCGCGCATTGCGCAAATGCTGAGCTCCGAGCCCAATATTCAGCTGATTATTGCCGGCCGCAACAAGGCTCTGGCAGACCAGTGTGCCGAGGGACTCGGCGGGCTCGCCGAAGGTTTACGCCTGGAGAGAGATGCCGTCAACTTGGCTGCACAACTCAAAGCCCTCCACCTGGATCTTTTGATTCACTGCGCAGGCCCCTTCCAAAAAGAGAGTGATTATCGGGTTGCAAAAGCCTGCATTGAGTCACGCACACCTTACATTGATATTTCCGATGGTCGTCGCTTCGTGTGCGATTTTCACCGCCTATCCCCCGCCGCAAAGGCCGCCGGCATTAGTATGGTATCGGGCGCCAGTAGCCTACCCGGGCTGAGCTCCGCCGCAATCGCCGAGATCCAGCTTGAACTGCCAGTGATTCACTCCGTAGACATTGCCATAGCACCTGCACACCGAATAGATCGTGGCCTGGCGACGGTACGCGCTGGCTTTGAATCCCTTGGCCACAGCTTTCCACAGCTGCAGAGCGGCTACTGGCGCGAATCCCACGCAGGGAAAAATCTACGCCCCATCAACCTGGCCCACCCAGTGGGCAAACGCTGGCTGTGCGACTTTGATGTGCCCGACCTAGAGCTCTGCCCGAAGTATTTTCCCAAGATGCACAGTGCTCGCTTCGCCACTGGCCTTGAGCCTCTGACCCTGCAAATCGGCCTGTCCGCCTGCGCTCAATTGGCGCGCCTACAACTACCGGCAACCACTGCGCGCCTAGCCCAACTTGGCCATAAGATCAGTGACCGCTGGCCGGGAGGCACACCACACGGCGGCATGATCGTGCGCGCTACAGGGGAAAATGCCCATGGAGAAAGCGCTTCGCGCAGCTGGCAGGTATTAGGCCTAAATGGCGATGGCCCCTGGATTCCTGCAGCCCCAGCGGCAGCACTAGCGCGTAAGTTTCTACGCGGAGAAATGGAAGAGGCAGGAGCAAGAGCCTGCTGGCAGTTACTGAGTCTGGATGAGATTCTGCTTGAACTGAATGATCACTCTATCGTTACAGCTATAGAAACCCACTCCCGCGAGCGAATGCCAGCACTTGCTGGCTAGGGCGGTAACCAAGCCAACGCTTGTGCAAAGTGAATGATTTACCCCCGTACCCAATGAGAGTTTGCTGATATTTTTGGCGCAGTAATTCAAGCAAACTCGGCCTAACAGCCATTCTCCAAGATAAAACGCCACCGATCGCTGAGTTTTTGCACGGTGTCGCGGCTGAAACAGTTGGCGTTATAGACAAAGTTACTATGAAGGTGCCCACCGTAGGCCGCCAGAGAAAGATAGATTCCATAGGGTGTAATTCGGGTGGGCAAACTCATTGAGCGCATTTTTACTCTCTCATTTAAGTTGATCCAGTTCGAGGAAGCATCGTTATAAATCGCTTGTAGTCCCTCCTGCTGTACCTCTGTTTGCAGAAAGTTAATCAAATAGGTGCAGGGAGCAGGCAGGTTATTGCCAATAATGCCATGGGGACCAATCGAATCAGCCACGTAAACCGTTCGTACGGCATAGTGTATCTCTTTGGCCAGCCGCCGTAGTTTTCCCTTCCAGGTTTCCTCAGCAACCACCGCCAGGTTTACCTGGCGAAACATTGGCCCCAAAATCTTTCGATGCTCCCTTTTTACCCGCAGTGACAAGCTGGTATTCATCCAAAAATCTTTTTGTAGGAGTTCAAATAAAGCCTGCTGAAATCCTGCGCACAGATAGACAAAGTGACTGACCCCGGCAGCCCTTGCCCGCTCTTTAATATGGGAGAACTCTTTCTTATACAGGGTGCAAACCAAGTCTTCACAATACAGAGAGACTCCTTTCCCTGATGAGGCCACTTCAACCGCGCCTCTCTGTCGGGCCAACTTATTTTGCCAATGTTGTAGAGCTTTTTGTCCCCGTTGGCTACGAATGTAGTTATTTTCAAAATCCACGTAATCGGCGTAATCAATGATTTCCGGCTGAGGACGAAAACCAGCCCCGCTCTCAAGGTCCAGATAAGTGCTCAGTACCAATCCCCAAAGCAATGTCAAACTGATCCCATCGGTAATAATGTGATGACATTTCGTTAAGAAAATGTATTCATTCTCTCCGGTGCGAATAAGGCTTAAGCTCAGCAGCTGATCAGTATCCAGTGCTAATGGCGCATTACTGTATTGGGTTAAGAAGCTCTTTACATGAGAGTCACTCATGCCCCGAACATCCAATATATCCAATTCGACATCTGCAAAAATCCGCCGAACGGGTTCGCGGGTATAGCGACAACGAGCAATAGGATAAATATTGACAGTTCTTTGAACCGCCTCTTTGAACAGGTCGATCTGGAGGGTGCCCTTGATACTGATTGCACGGGCGATCATATCTGCCAAGGCTTTTCGGTAATGTAAGTTGTAGATACTCCTCTCGGTAATCGATAAAGGTACATCCGCAGCATGCTTCCATCCCGACATGCTTATCTCCCGTGAACGCTCAATCAATCTAATTTCTGCCAGAGTTTTGTCAGGCAACTACTGGAATGCTCTGGCAAAGGACTCAGCCATTCGCAAAGGCCCACCCCATACCACTCGACCTTCAAGCCTCAATTGAAATTACTGAACTATTCAGAGGCCCGTTCCCTTAATAAGTATTGCAGGCCTCCCCGCATGTAAATAAACAGCTACATATGCTCAGTGCCTAAAGCCAGTATTTACGCGCCTGCAGACCGTAGATTGGCAAGATTCATACTGGGGGTGGTCAGTTTTGCGGCAGATCTTGGACCGATAGCGGCAAAGCCCCCTGTGATGATCTAGGTTCATTATCGGAACTCCCAGTAATGAGATTGAACCCACACACTATGATCATCTCCACAGCCTGGCGCGCCTATGCCAGTCGGAATGGAATCAAGCGCGCCATCATTCCAGTGACCGCCCTGGTTCTGACACCGATATTTTTAATACTCACCATTGCTGTCGATGCCTGGTGGGTGATCGCATTGCTACTCAGCCTGTTCTTAGTGCTACTGGGCATTTATGACATGCTTCAGCCCAACTGGAGTTTGACACGTAACTTCCCCGTTGCCGGGCGCATACGCTGGTTATTTATGAATCTGCGCCCCTACTTCCGCGCTTACATAGTGGAGGGTGATGAGGAGGGCAGACCATTTAGCTATGAGGCGCGCCGACTGGTCTACGCCCGCGCCGACGGTTTCTCGGATATGCACCCCTTTGGTACTGAGCTGGATGTACGCAGTGATGAATACATGTGGCTCACGCACTCCATTAACCCGGCCAAAGAGGCTGATATAAAGTCCCGCATCGAAGTGGGTTCTGGCCGCTGTGCAAAACCCTATTCGGCAACGCTATTAAATATTTCCGCCATGAGCTTTGGCGCCCTATCCGCCGCTGCGATTGAGGCACTGAATCAGGGCGCAGCTATCGGTGGCTTCTATCACGACACCGGAGAAGGTGGCATCAGCCCGTATCACCGCAAACACGGCGGGGACCTGGTGTGGGAGCTGGGTAGCGGCTATTTCGGTGCCCGTAAGGATGACGGCAGCTTCGATCCCGACCTTTTTCGCGAAGCCTGCGATGATCAGGTAAAGATGACGGAAATTAAGCTGAGCCAGGGCGCTAAACCAGGCCATGGCGGTGTTTTACCCGGAGCAAAAGTTACCCAGGAAATTGCCTCAACCCGCAAAGTCCAGCCGGGCGTCGACTGCGTATCTCCACGCGCCCACTCGATGTTTTCCACCCCTATTGAAATGCTCGAATTTGCCGATCAGATGCGCAACCTGTCCGGTGGCAAACCGGTGGGCGTCAAACTGTGCGTGGGGCAGGTCTTTGAAGTACTGGCCATTATGAAAGCCATGCTGGAAACAGAGAAATATCTCGACTTTATCGTGGTCGATGGCGCCGAAGGCGGGACGGGTGCCGCGCCATTGGAATTATCCAACCATGTGGGTATGCCACTGCTGTCGGGGCTGATCGTAGTCCGCAATGCCTTAGTCGCTACCGGCTTGCGCGATAAAGTGCGCCTGGCGGCGAGCGGTAAAATCTACTCTGCTTCTGAACTCGCAGCCTGTCTGGCGATAGGCGCCGATTGGTGCAATGCCGCGCGGCCTTTTATGTTTTCCATCGGCTGTATTCAGTCGCGACGCTGCCACACCGACACCTGTCCTACCGGTGTCACGACCCAGGACCCCAAGCGCCAGCGGGGCCTGGTGGTGGATGTGCAGAGCAAGCGCGCGGCGGCTTTCCAGGCCAAGACCCTGGAGGCCCTGGGGGAGATTGTCGCCGCCGCCGGTTTAACCGAACCGCGCGACCTTCAACCCTACCATCTCTATCACCGCATCAATGGTACCGAGTCATATCCTATTGATCGCATCTGGCACTTTCTCAATGAGAAAGCCTTGATAGACGCCCCTGAGGAGACGCCTTACCGGCATTGGTGGCAGGCCGCCAGGGCTGATTCATTCCGGCCCGCAGTCAACCTGGCTCACCACGATGATCACTCCGCACTGCGGCGCTTGTAAGCCCTGCCCCTTACTCTGGAGATTTCCATGGAGACCGTTTCGGAAATTATTGTCGATGCCCTGGTAAAAGCCGGAGCAAAGCGCTGCTATGGCATCGTCGGCGATACCATCAATCATTTCACCTCCGCCGTGCGCCAGTCCAAGCTGGAGTGGGTCCACGTTCGTCACGAAGAGGTGGGTGCCCTGGCTGCGGGCGGTGAGTCTTACCTGAGCGGGGAGCTCAGTGTCTGTGCCGGTACCGCTGGCCCCGGCAGCCTGCATTTTCTCAACGGCATCTTTGAGAGCCACCGCAATGGCGCACCGGTATTGCTGATCGCCACCCGCATTGACCGAGCCGAGCAGGGGTTGGGATTCCCGCAGGATGTCGATCAGATCAAACTCTACGAACAGTGCGCAGTATTCTGTGAAACCCTCTCCGACCCTGAGCAGGCTCGCCGCATTGTGAGCCAAGCTGCTCAGGCAGCCCTCAACCACAGAGGCGTTGCGGTGGTTGAGGTCAGTGGCGATATCTTCAAGACCAAGATCAAAGACTCAATTCCCTGGGCTGTTCACCGCCCCCAGTGGTTAGCGCGCCCCACTGATGAGGAGCTGGATGCGCTGGCAGAAAAGCTCAACCAAGCAGGGAAAATTGTTATCTATGGCGGTATCGGCTGCCGCTTCGCGCACGATGCAGTAGTTAAGCTGGGACAGCAGCTGGCAGCACCCATAGTGCATACCACCCGCTCCAAGGAATATCTGGAATACGACAATCCTTGCAACGTGGGCATGAATGGTATCCTCGGCAACCCTGCCGGTTATCGCGCAGTTCAAACCTGTGACCTGCTGTTCTGCCTGGGTAACGATTTCGCCTACACCCAGTTTTACCCGGAAAAAGCCACCATTATTCAGGTGGATATTGCGGCTTCCCACCTCGGGCGACGCACGCCCATCCATATGGGCCTGGTCGGCGATGTCGGCGCGACCATTGAAGCCCTATTGCCGAGATTAAAAGACCGCAGTGACAATGCATTTCTCCAGGACCTGCTCGGTCGCTATCAAAAAGACCTGGAGCAGTTGGAAGAGCGCGGCCACGAGCCAGACCCCAAACTGATTCACCCACAGTACGTTGCCCAAGCCCTGGACAAACTCGCCAGCGACGAAGCTGCATTTACCGCCGATGGCGGCTCTCCCATGGTTTGGCTGCTGCGCCACCTGCGCGCCAATGGCAAGCGCTCCTTCCTCACCAGCCTCTCCCACGGCACCATGGCCAATGCCTACCCCCAGGGTCTGGGTATGGCTAAGGCAGACCCCAACCGCCAGGTAATTGCGATGTGTGGCGATGGCGGAATGACCATGCTAATGGGCGATCTATTGACCCTGGTGCAGGAAAAAATCCCACTCAAACTATTGGTCTTTAACAATCACTCCCTCGGCTTTGTGGAAATGGAACAGCGTATTGAGGGACTGCTGGATAGCTACACCGACCTGCAGAATCCCGACTTCAGCCGCATGGCGGAAGTGATTGGTATTCCTGGAGAAAAAGTCGAAAAAGCGGGTGATCTCGAGGACGCGATGAAACGCTGGCTGGCAGTCAAAGGACCTGCCTTACTGGACGTCACTGTAAACCGGCTGGAACTGGTGATGCCCCCAGAGGTGACAGCGCAGCAAGTGTCTTCCACCGCGCTATTTGGCCTCAAGGCCATACTCAACGGACGCGCAGATGAAGTGGTCGACCTGCTGAAAGACAACTTTCTGCGCTGACGGGGAGCCGGCCAACTCGACCCGAGACGCAACCCAGGCGGGAGGTTCATGCACCAGCTCGGAAAACAAGTGCCCACCAATATGTTGGCCCTGCTCGCCAGTGGGGAGATCGCCAGCAACAGCGCTCCTGGCCGCGCCGCCACACGCCTGCAGGAGGAGCTGGCGCAGCGCCGCATCGACCTGATCACCACGGTTTCCAGTGACGATGCCAGTGCCATGTTACGCGCCAACCCGGCAATACAATGTCTGCTACTGAACTGGGAACTGCCCGGCAGCGGTCATCCCCCCGCGCTGAATGTGCTGGAGCAGTTGCGAGCACGCAATCTGCATCTGCCGGTATTTCTGCTCGCCGACCGCGAAACCGTCAGCAATATGCCACGCCGCGCCCTGGAGCTGGCCAATGACTTCATTTGGATTCTGGAGGACACCCCCACTTTTATCGGCGGGCGTATACAGGGTGCAATAAGGCGCTACAGCCAGGCGGTGCTGCCACCCATGTTTGCCGCCCTAACCCATTTTTCCCATGTGCATGAATATTCCTGGCACACGCCCGGCCACACTGGTGGCACCGCATTTTTAAAGTCCCCGGCAGGGCGCGCCTTCTATGATTTTTTCGGCGAAAATATGCTGCGTTCAGATTTGTCCATCTCTGTGACAGAGCTGGGCTCCCTGCTCGATCACACAGGCCCCATCGCCGCAGGGGAACGCTACGCAGCCAAGGTATTCGGCGCAGATCGCACTTACTATGTCACCAACGGCTCCTCCACCTCCAATCGCGTGATTGTGATGGCCTCTGTGACCCGCGGCCAGCTGGCCCTGTGCGACCGCAATTGTCACAAGTCTGTAGAACATGCCATCACCATGTCCGGCGCTGTTCCTACTTACCTGATACCGTTGCGCAATCACTACGGTTTGATTGGCCCGATTCCCCCGGATCAGTTGACGAAAGCAGCCATTTCACAAGCCATTGTTAACAATCCCCTGGTGGACAGCGCCGATAGCCCGCGGGCGGTACATGCGGTGATCACCAACTCCACCTATGACGGCCTCTGCTATAACGTGCGCCGGGTGGAGGAATTGCTGGGTGAGTCCGTAGACCGGCTGCATTTTGATGAGGCCTGGTACGCCTATGCGCGCTTCAACCCGATCTACCGGGATCGCTTCGCGATGTACGACAGCGAGGACGATGAGCCTCACACAGGCCCGACAAAATTTGCCACCCAGTCCACACACAAACTGCTGGCGGCCCTATCGCAGGCCTCCATGATTCATATCCGCGATGGGCGCAGCCCCATCGAACACGGCCGCTTTAACGAGGCCTTTATGTTGCACGCCTCCACTTCACCCCTCTACTCCATCATGGCCTCGAATGATGTCAGTGCGGCGATGATGGACGGCCCTGGCGGCACTGCGCTCACGGGCGAATCTATCGCTGAGGCGGTGGCTTTTCGCCAAGTGTTGGCACGACTGAAACGAGAGTATGGGGAAAAGGGGGAGTGGTTTTTTGATGGCTGGCAGCCGGATCAGGTAACAGAACCTTCAAGCGGCCAGAAATACGCCTTTCACAGCGCACCTACAGAGCTACTGTGCAGCGAAGCCAGCTGCTGGTTGTTGAATCCCGGAGACTCCTGGCACGGATTCGGCGCGCTAGAGAAAGGCTATTGCATGCTCGACCCCATTAAGGTCTCCATCACTACCCCGGGCATGCAGCGCAACAGTCAGCTGGCGGAATGGGGTATTCCAGCCGGCATTATCAGCAAGTACCTGGATAACCTCGGCATTATTGTCGAGAAGACCACTGATTTTACCATCTTGTTCCTGTTTTCCATCGGCATAACCAAGGGCAAATGGGGCACGCTGATCAACGCACTACTCGCCTTCAAACGGGACTACGATACCAATCAGCCTCTCAGCCAGTGTCTGCCCAATCTGTTGGCCAAACACTCTGGTTATGCCGATATGGGCCTACGCGACCTGGCGCAAAAAATGTTTACCCGTATGAAGGAGCTGCGCAGTACAGCAAAAATGTCCGCTGGTTTTTCTGCTCTGCCACAGGCCGACTGCAGCCCCGTTCAGGCCTATGAAGCCCTGGTGCGCGGCGAAGTGGAATTGCTTCCCTTGAGCCAGTTGGCTGGGCGCAGCGCAGCAACCGGGGTTATTCCCTACCCACCGGGTATTCCGCTATTGATGCCAGGGGAAAATTTTGGCAGCGAGGGCAGTCCTGCCCTGGAATACTTACGCGTGCTGGAGTCCTTCGACCGGGAGTTTCCCGGCTTCGGCCATGACAACCACGGAGTCGAAGTACACAAGGGGCACTACCATGTCTACACCCTGAACCGGGGGACCGCGCCATAACCCCCCAGACGGCGGAGAGTAATAAAATCGGCCTGGTGCCAGCCACGCTGATGGTGGCCGGCAATATGATGGGTTCCGGCGTATTTATGCTACCCGCCAATTTGGCAGTTATAGGCAGCATCTCTCTGATTGGCTGGTTAATCACCATCGTGGGCGCCGTATCACTAGCACTGGTTTTTGCCCGCCTTGCCGCCCTGGACCCGGCCGCCGGAGGCCCTTATGCCTACGCACGCAGGGCGTTTGGCGACTATATCGGCTACCAGACCAACCTCGTATATTGGCTGGCCAATGTCATCGGCAATGTCGCACTGATCACCGCTGGGCTGGGCTATATCACCCATTTCTTCCCCCCGCTCCAGGACCCTATGACCTTTGCCCTGGCCCAGGTGGCCATGATCTGGCTACTCACCTACGCGAATATCCTCGGGCCGCGCATGGTTGGTCGTATCCAGTCGCTCACCACCAGTTTGGTGTTTATTCCCATTCTCGGTACAGCACTCTTCGGTTGGTTCTGGTTTGATAGCCAAACATTCAACGCCAGCTGGAATGTCTCCGGCAAGAGCAATGCCAGTGCAATTATGGCCACGCTCACCTTTACCCTGTGGGCATTTATCGGCGTGGAAACCGCATCTGTATCCGCCGCAGTGGTGAGAAACCCCAGCCTCAATGTGCCAATCGCCACTGTTGGCGGGGTATTGCTGGCATCGGTAGCCTATGTCCTGAGTTCTTCGGTCATTATGGGCATGCTGCCTAACAAAGAACTCATCGCCTCTTCGGCACCTTTTGCCGACGCCGCACGTTTGGCGTTAGGCAATACCGCCGCGAATATTGTTGCAGTCTGTGCAGCAGTAGGCTGTATCGGCTCTCTCGGCGGCTGGATTCTTTTGGTGGGGCAATCTGCCAAGGCTGCAGCTGATGACGGTCTCTTCTCCAAAGCCTTTGCCAAAACCAATCCTAAAGGGGTGCCCTCTGTCGGCCTGACTTTGGTAGCCATTCTGATGTCCTTACTGGTACTCGCCACCATTTCTCCCAGCGCCAGCCAGCAATTTGGCAAGATCGCCTCGGTGGCGGTCATCATGACATTACTGCCCTATATCTACTCGGCAATTGCACTGCGGGTACTCGCTTACGGCAAAATACCGCAGCAACAATACACACTGTTTACTGTAATACTGCTAATTGCCGCTATCTATTGCCTGGTAGCACTGGTGGGCTCCGATGGCCAGCAGACACGCTGGTCGCTGATATTTGTTATTGCCACCGTTATTTTCTATGCGCTGATATTAAATCGCCGCCGCAGCGTCGAAGAGAAACACTGGCTACCCGGGGGGCCGGAGCCAAAGTGGGTGCAATACTTTACCCTCGGCGCAACAGTCACTGCGCTGTGCGTTTTTTTCTGGTTTTCCGTGGGCCAGCATGCAGACCTAGAGCTTCGCCTGCGCGCCCCACAACCACAAGTCTCGAACCAACAGTCGCAACCAATTAACCACTAAATACCCGCTGTATGGTCTCGGCCGTGCGCCAGGTAATCCCCTGGGAATTTGATTCCCTATTGCCAGCTACATTTAAAATATAAGGTTTGTTTTTACCGATAAAATCGCGGATTTGTTTGCAACAGTCATCCCAGGGATCAATCACTAAAAAGGGTTTACCCAGCTCCCGGCAAAACTTAATGGTATAAGAGGTACCATCACTGCCGGGATTGTCGGTAAAAATCAAAGTTGCATCAGAATTACGGATATTCTCCCGAGTGCGCTCTGCTAAATTCCCAGATGCCAGTTCAATCAGCCCGAAGCTTTTGAGAAAATCGGCGCGCTCTCCAACTTCGGTCCAATACCCCTGCGGGGCAGTACCACCGGTGGCAATACCCAATCGTTGCCCGGCGATTAAGCCACCAGTATCCGCACCGGTCTGCCCACCGCTGATAATTTTTTCTGGTTTAAAACTCATAGCCAAATCAAACCTATAGGATTGAAAGTTCTGCGCTAAAACTCTACCTTATTGCCGGTTTATTTTGGTCTGCCGCTTTATGAATTACTACCTCGCACTCAAGACACTACATATTCTCTGCGCCATTATCGTACTCGGAACCGGTACCGGGATTGCCTGGTATACGTTGCGCGGCTGGCTGTCCGGTGATTCCCAGGTGATTCAGTGGGTAAGTAAGGAAACGGTGCGAGCAGACTGGATATTTACCGGCAGCGCAGTACTCGGTTTACTGGGAAGTGCCATGGGGATGCTGGTGATTAACCCGGCATGGATAGATCAAACCTGGCTGCAATTGGCTGCCGGGCTAACCCTAGCGGTTTTCCTATTGTGGCTACCGGTTGTCTACCTGCAATATCAATTGCGCGCACATGCAAACCAAGAAAATAGCCACAGTCAAATCCGCTGGATCATGCGCACCTGGTGCCTGCTAGGTGCTCTGGCCTTTCCCTTAACGATTGCTATCGTTTACCTGATGGTTTCCAAGCCCTCCTTTTAAACAGCATCACGAAAATTTGATGATGGCCAAATACACAATTTCAGCCTTAACTCCCTCCCCGCAGTATTTTATAGCTCGCTCTCTCCCCCATATCTTTCCACTGCCGCTTAAAGTCCTCCAGCACAACCCCTGCGATAATATCGGCAAAACCGTCAGGGGTTTTACTCAAGCGCTCTAAGGCTTTCTTTTTACATAGTGGAATAATAACCGCAGATTTCTCGCGTCTATCACACCTCAGCAAGCGACTGCGAATTTGCTCAGCCTCGCCACCGGAACAACTTGCATCGGTAATGACAAAAACATTGGTATCACTATCGAGATCAGGGCAGATCAGGTCCCACCCAAGATCAAACTGCCGGAATACAACCCCGCGAAAGCGCCCCCTGCCCACCTCACTACCTGTGATAAAGGGCCAGGCATGGGCTAGGGTCCAAAGATAAGATTTACTGAGCACATATTGCAGGTGCTGGTTTCTCACCAAACCCAACTGACACTGCTTTTTGAAAGTTTCATCATCCAGTTTTGCCTTGCTGCAGATTGCCTTGGGAATAAGCTCCCCTTTATAGCTGGTGGTAGGAATTACCACGACAAAGTCATCGGCCTCTTTCTTTTTCTCTAAGGCTTTAACAATGGTGGCCTGTAAGTGCAGAATAAATTCTTCAGTAGAAATTACGTCATGGGGTAAAGACGCCCTCTCTTCCCCCAGGTTCATGTATCGCGCTTCATTTCGATACGCCGAAATAATTGGCTCAAGTTCTTCTCTGCTAAACAGCAGCTTCTCATCCAAAACCGCTTCTTTATTAATTTTTCTGGCATAGCAATCCAGAAGCATCTGGTCAGCCCGATAAATTCCTTTATTTTTAGATGAGACACAGCGTAAATATTCAGCATCCTGAAACGCGAGAAAACGCTCAACTACCGGCCGGCTGACATCCCTGCCAAACAACTCATACAAAACCTCTTCATCTCTGGGTAAAAAGTAATTATTCGGGCGAAATATATTTTGCAATTGCCTATGAGCCATTCATCCAACTCACTTTTAACTTTCTTCTTAAAATCCTGGTGGCATTCACACAGTGCCCTCAGACAACTTGGCATATCTCATCGAATTCAAAGCGCGGGTTGCGCGGATGTAATTTGGCTTCCACACCGTATCCCAGATTACAGAGAAAGTTGGATTTAATATGGCCAGGACAGTGTTCCTGTACAAAGGCTGGGGTTGAGGACTGATCACTGAAAAATTCATGATCTACTAGGGCATTATCAAACCCAGACATAGGGCCGCAATCCAAGCCCAAAGCCCTTGCCGCCAGAATAAAGTAGCCTCCCTGTATTGAACCATTGCGAAATGCCGTGGTTTCTGCCAACTCTGGATTATCGGCAAACCACTCACGTGCCGGTGTGTGGGGAAACAACTTGGGAAGATATTCGTAAAAGCGCATATCAATTGCGATGATTGCTGTCACCGGTGCCGACATGGTTTTCTCAATATTGCCCGCATTCAAAGCCGGTTTAAGCCGGGTTTTTCCCTCCTTGCTCACAATAAAAACAACCCGCATCGGGCAACAATTAGCGCTGGTGGGCGCCATCCTGACAAGATTGTGCAACTTTTTCAGCAACTCTTGCGGCACCGGTTTATCTTGCCAGTAACTGTGTGTTCTAGCTTCAAAAAATAATTGATCTAATGCTGGAGGGGCAATCGATTTCATACCTGGCATTCTCGTGTCGCTTTCTGGTGAAAGTCTAGCTTTCAGAACGACGGAGAAACGGTTACTCCAAGTGTTAACGCAGCAATATCATGCCGATATGGCAAGTAATCACCAGATAGGTCACGATACTGCGAGTACGAAAATACTGCTCCCGACCAGGCAGATTGGGATTTAAGCGGGCCTCCATCCAGGCCACAAAGGCAAAACCTATTGCGAGAATGGGCAACCCCCAAGCACTTTGATAAAGCATTAATCCCACCCACCCGGCAAGCGCAACCACATTACTGAGCACGATCAACGCCAACCGGTGAGGATGGCCGGGCCGGTTCAGCGCGCCCCCCCACCAGATACCACACAAAAAGCTGAGAATCACTGCGCTATAAGCGGTAAAGAATAGGCTGGCATCAATACCCAGGAGGGAGACTTCAGTTAGCTGCAACAATAGACCGACAACAAAAGGACAGAGCCCCAGGTAAGCCAGGGCATCAAATAAACGGGTATCCACCACCGGCTGCTGATAGCCGCTACTATCCATGCTGTCTAATCTTCCATACAGTAAGGGACAACAGAAACAACAAGTTTAGTGGTACGGGGAAGCCAGTATGGAAGAGGAGAGCAAAATTGATGTCAAACAGGCCTTGCGGGTATTTGATCGTGTCACCCGGGAGGGACACAAGGAAACGGACGGCTGGCACTACAAAGGGCTGACAGTGAGCACCGACTTTGATGGCTACACCGTATTTATCAACTCAGCAAAAGTGAAGCTCACCGTCTTTTTTCACAATAAGTTTTCTATCGATTATTCGAGCGACAGAGAGCTGCAGGATTTTATACGCCTACTGGCTAGTCTTGATCAGAAATGAATACTTTAAGCGCCGTTGCTCCCCAGTGGACTAGCATCAGGGTAGCGCCTAAACCGCGGTAGCACCTAAGCAGCACCTAAATAGGCACACAGCATTCTGGTGTCCAATGTACTGCCTGCAACTGATGTAGAACAGCTTCATAGCCCTCCTGTCTAGTTAGGCAAGAAAGTGATCTCCATCAGTGACAGTTCAATGATTTTTAACGGACCCTAGCCCTGCGACTTTCCCGGCACACCGCTATGGAAACGAAACTCACCATCGCCACTCAGCACAAGCTCTTTCTCCAGCGCTAACAACGCCTGCACCCGCTGCTCAATATCTTCATCTGCGGCTTTTTGCGCGAGATGTAGATAGTCGCGGAAATGGCGAGCTTCAGATTTCAGCAGAGACAGGTAAAATTTTTGCAGCTCTTCATCCAAGTGTGGCGCTATACGGGCAAAGCGTTCACAGGAACGTGCCTCAATAATGGCTCCACAAATCAGAGTATCCACAAGGCGCCCTGGCTCTGCGCTGCGCACCTCGGCACGCAACCCAGCCGCGTAGCGGGAGGCGCTCACGTGGGGATAGACAATGCCGCGCTTTTCCATAATGGCCAGTACTTGCTCGAAGTGGCGCAACTCCTCACGAGCCAAACGCGACATCTTGTGCAGCAGCTCAAAATCCCCCAGATAGCGAAACATCAGGTTGAGCGCTGTACCGGCCGCCTTCTTTTCACAGTTGGCGTGGTCCACCAGCATCATTTCCGGCTCAGCCAGTGCTGCCTCAATCCAGGCATCCGGGGTGGCGCACAGCAGGAATTCGTGAATCGCGGACAAATCGGGAACTTGGGCACTCATGGGATCAGTATTTCATCTGGTATCAATCATTTGGCGCGGGATTATAGCGGCACAACAGCAGAAAGGCAGGCCCCAACAGAAATCAAGCGCTGCTCTCCAGGGCATCTTTTACTGTCAATAGCTATCTATCCTTTTCCCTATGACGCACCCCCTTCAGTCAACCTCTAACCAACTTCACACGCCAGGCACCCCCCAGTTTTAAACAATCCAAATAGAAATTTGTTAACGGTTTATTAAGTGCATTAAAATATTGATCTTTTGGATAGTGGAACTCGGCGATGAAAGACCATCGGCAATTGGCACTCAGCATCCCCCCCTTACTGGAGCAGATCCACAGCAGCGCAGCAGCATTACGCGACTCTCTTGAACAACTTCAAACTGCCAGTAAGCCCTGGCAACACTATCTGCTGCAGCCACCTTTTGCCTTGGAGGCAGCCCAATCCTTGCAAGAAAGCTTTGAGCGGCCCTTTTCTCTTGCTGGCGCCCTGTATAACCAGCTGGATTATGCCGAACCTCTCGGAACCAGAGGCGATGCCCGTGCAACCCTGCAAATCCCGGGTCTATTGGCGGTTCCAGACAAGACTCTGGTACTGGCAAAACAACTCAACAGCGACAAAGAGGCTTTTGCCAACGCTATCGCCGAGTACCGATCAGCCTTAGCAGAGCGGCCCATGGCAGAGCGAGACCGCAACGTGCGCGAGGTACTGGCGCAAGCGGGCTACCCCCGCGCGCACCTGCGTCAGTGCTACCGCCTGGTTTTACTCTGCGAACAGCATCCGGATGCCATCACCCTCTCCTGGATAAAGGCGCGCAAGTCCATTCGCAAAGTCACTGTGCAGTGGTGTGAAAAAAAGCTGGTCCAGATGGACCCAACCGGTGCAGATCCCGGCATTCAATACCAACGGCAACTGCTTGCCGGCCTGCACAAAGGCCAGCAGGAGGACCTGCGCCAGGTACAGGTGCAGAGCCGCCCCAATCTACAGGTCGCCGAAATTTTCTTCGCACAGGAAGCTGGAGGGGAAGACCAGTATCGACAAGTGGGTTACTCCTCCATGCCGATACTAGTGGCTGCGAATGAAGCCGGGCGATTGCCTGAATTTACTCGGGTCGATCATCAACCCAGTGTTAGCCGGCGCCGACAAAGAAGGGACCTGGCTATTTCCACAGAGCCATTCCTACCTGCCCTGCGTGTCTTCTTGCGACAGCAACGCTAGCGCCGGTTAACCGGAACGCCCAAAGGGCTACCGGAGCCTTTGAGCCAGCTCCGCCAATGTTTCTTCGAGTTGAGTCCGGCAGGCTTCTTTAAGCGCCTTGTGGGATTTATCAAGGGCACTCAACTCATCATCGTTCAGACGCGCAAGTAGCTCACGATCGGCGTCTTGGCGCTTTTTGAAAATCTCTTTGATTTTGTCCTCAGCCAGTAGGGGCGCAAAGCTCTGTAGCAGCTGTTCACCAGCCTTGAGGTCCCTATCCGGCTCAGAGGGCAAACTATCTTCGGCACGTATCGCCCGCTCTAACTCGTCCGCAAGCACCTGCCGGCGTTTGGTAATTGTGTATAAGAAATTAGCTGCCGACTTTTCTTCAAGTTGCCCGGCCGCTGCACGGTAATCCTCCTCGCTACGGCTAATAAGCATAAAAAGATCATTCAATGCTGCCTGGATATCAGTGCGAATAAGTGTCATTGCCCTCTCTCTTTTCTACTGAGGAGTTCCTCTGAATTGCGAGGCACCAGAACTTCAAGCGCTCTGGGAATCACCGAAAAGGTTGCAGGGGTTTCAGCAACCGGCTCCCCATCCGCATGAATCTGCAGACGCGGCTTGGTTTCTACCTCTATTCGCTGGGCACTGGCATTAAAAATCCCCTCGGTTAGGTGGTGCTTGCCACCGCGGAGCAAAAGTGCCATGCCCAGCAACTCCAACAGGCCGCGCGGACGCAAACTATAGAGGTTAAGCTTGGCATCATTGATGCGTGCGTTCTCTGCAACCAGGTTGCCGCCACCGTAATAACGACCATTGCCCACGGCCAATTGGATTGACCGCATTTGGCAACGCTCTTCGTCCAGTGCCAGATTTACCCGGAATTTTTGTGTACGCCTCAGGGCAATAAAGAAGGCTCTCAAATAACTCAGAACACCCCAGCGCTTTTTAATCTCGGAGTCCTGTGCTTCAGTCACTTTTACCCCAAGTCCCATATTGGCCACATTGAAAAAATAGTGACCATTGACAACGCCGAGGTCGATTAGCTGGCGATGGTTGCCGATAATGACATCAAAAGCCTGCTCCAATTCGACAATGCCAAGGGAGCGCGCCAAATCATTCGCGGTACCCAGCGGTAGAATTGCCAGGGCCAGTTGGCACTCTTTCAATACCCGAGCGGTGGAGCTGATGGTGCCATCTCCGCCACCGACTATCACAAGGTCGAGGTTCTTGTGACTCTGCCGGATCGCAGCCTCGGTCTCCTCTGGACCCTCGGAATGCAAGACCTCAACCTCTATTCCGTCAGCGCGTAAGCGCGCCAGGCCGCTATCGATATCCGCCTCGGCACCATTCCGGCTTTTTGGATTAACCACGAGAAGTACTCTACGCAGATTTTTGTGAGCTGAGCTGATAGCCGGTTCTCCATTACCGGAAAGATGAACATCAATTCTAAAGGGGTAAGCGGCCTCGGGAAATACAGTAGCCCAGGCACGTAAGAATGAGCTGAGGCTGTAAGTCAGTCTTGTATCAAGCCAGGGGCGATAAAGCGCTGATAGTAAGCCACAGACAAGGCATAAAAATCTTCATCGATGCGCCGGCGAATTTCCACCAGACTCACTCCCCTGGCCAGAGCGGTCGGGCGCAGGCCGTAAGCACCCAGATCGCCAATCTGGCTGGCACCGGCGCGCAGCAGCTCAAAAACCCAGCAGTAGGCACTTTGGCTTTCATCAAAGCGAATTTGTTGATGGCGCAACTGGGAAAGCAGCAACGACTCATCAATGATTTCCAGCTGGCTGCGTACAGCATTGGTTAAATAGCCCTCCCGCCTGGAGGCAATAATACGGCGCTGCTCTTCGGTATAAGCATTCCAGTCGATCACCTCGTGGGCAAATCGCTTGCACCCACGACAGACATCATCACCTATTCCCGTTGAACAGACACCAATGCAAGGTGTACGGACTTTTTTGTACATCAATTAACCAGATTTAGCCGATCAGGCAACGCGGGCCTGGATTAAAATTGCGCGTAGACTATTTTGTTTCGGCCACTAAGAAAAGAGGTGAGGCAGCTGCAGTGGGCACAGTAAAATTTGCTCTGCGAATAGTCGAAATTCACTTAAATTATTGATTTTTCGATAAACTTAACAGCCGTAGGGCTTTGCTGTAGTATTCGCCACCCCGCCTTCAGCGGCCTCGAAAAAAAAATCCCGACAACAGTACAAAGATCGGGAATTCCACCCGCTGTTGGTGCCACCCCACACACCAAGAGGGACTTATCCGTGCTTGAAGCCTATCGTAAACACGTCGCAGAACGCGCCGAACAAGGCATCCCACCGAAGCCACTCGACGCAGAGCAAGTCGCTGGCCTGGTTGAGCTGCTGAAAAATCCGCCAAAAGGCGAAGAGCAGGAATTAGTTGACCTGCTAACCCACCGTGTACCCCCCGGTGTTGACGAAGCCGCTTACGTTAAAGCCGGCTTCCTGTCCGCCATTATCAAGGGCGACGCGGAGTCCCCGCTGATCGACCGCAAACACGCTGTAGAGCTGCTGGGCCAAATGCTGGGCGGCTACAACATCTCCACCCTGGTCGAGCTGCTGGACGACAAAGATCTGGCCGAACTGGCTGCCGAGCAGCTGAAAGGCACTCTGCTGATGTTTGACGCCTTCCACGATGTGGAAGAGAAAGCCAAAGCCGGCAACGAATTCGCCAAAGCGGTAATGCAATCCTGGGCTGACGCCGAGTGGTTCACCAAGCGCAACAAAGTGCCCGAGAGCATCAAAGTTGCCGTATTCAAGGTCACTGGCGAAACCAACACCGACGACCTATCTCCGGCACCGGATGCCTGGTCTCGTCCGGACATTCCCCTGCACGCGCTGGCCATGTACAAAATGAAGCGCGACGGCCTGGAGCCTGAAGAAGCCGGCGTTACCGGCCCGCTGAAGCAAATTGAAGAAGTGAAAGCCAAGGGCCTGCCCGTTGCTTTCGTTGGTGACGTAGTCGGTACCGGTTCTTCCCGTAAGTCCGCCACCAACTCCGTGTTGTGGTACTTCGGTGAAGAAATGCCTGGCGTGCCCAATAAGAAGGGTGGCGGTATTTGTATCGGCGGTAAAGTTGCCCCGATCTTCTACAACACCATGGAAGATGCCGGCGCACTGGTATTCGAAGCCCCCGTTGACGAACTGGGTATGGGCGACGTGATCGAGATCCGCCCTTACGACGGCAAGATCCTGGCCGAAGACGGCAAAGTCCTGTCTGAATTCCAACTGAAGTCCGACGTACTGCTGGACGAAGTTCAGGCTGGTGGTCGTATCAACCTGATCATCGGCCGCGGCCTGACCGGCAAAGCCCGTGAAGCCCTGGGCCTGGCGCCTTCCGAGCTGTTCCGCAAGCCTGAGCAACCTGCCGACACCGGCAAGGGTTACACTCTGGCGCAGAAGATGGTTGGTAAAGCTTGTGGCGTTGAAGGTATCCGCCCAGGCACCTACTGCGAACCAAAAATGACTACCGTGGGTTCCCAGGACACCACTGGCCCCATGACCCGTGACGAACTGAAAGACCTGGCTTGCCTCGGCTTTTCCGCCGACCTGGTAATGCAGTCCTTCTGTCACACTGCGGCCTACCCCAAGCCCGTCGATATCGACACCCAGCACACCCTGCCGGACTTCATTATGAATCGCGGCGGTGTTTCCCTGCGCCCGGCTGACGGCATCATCCACAGCTGGCTGAACCGCATGCTGCTGCCAGACACCGTAGGTACCGGTGGTGACTCCCACACCCGTTTCCCCATGGGCATCTCCTTCCCGGCAGGTTCCGGTCTGGTAGCTTTCGCCGCCGCTACCGGCGTTATGCCGCTAGATATGCCTGAGTCCGTACTGGTGCGCTTCAAAGGCAAAATGCAGCCTGGCATCACCTTGCGCGACCTGGTTCACGCCATTCCTCTCTACGCCATCAAGCAGGGCCTGCTGACCGTTGAGAAGAAAGGCAAGAAGAACATCTTCTCCGGCCGCATCCTCGAGATCGAAGGCCTGGAAGACCTGACGGTAGAGCAGGCATTCGAGCTGTCCGACGCCTCCGCCGAGCGCTCCGCTGCTGGCTGTACCATCAAGCTGTCCGAAGACACCATGGCCGAGTACCTGCGCTCCAACGTAACCCTGTTGCGCTGGATGATCGCTGAAGGTTACGGCTCCAAGCGCACCCTGGAGCGCCGCGCGCGCGCCATGGAAGAGTGGCTGGCCAACCCGAAACTGATGGAAGCGGACGCCGACGCCGAGTACCTGGAAGTCATCGAAATCGATCTGGCCGAGATCAAAGAGCCGATCGTCTGTGCTCCTAACGATCCAGACGACGCTCGCCTGCTGTCCGACGTTGCTGGCGATAAGGTAGACGAGGTGTTTATCGGCTCCTGTATGACCAACATCGGCCACTTCCGCGCTGCCGGTAAACTGCTGCAAGAACACAAAGGTGGCATCTCCACGCGCATGTGGATCTCCCCGCCCACCAAGATGGACGAGCACCAGTTGATGGAAGAGGGTTACTACAACATCTACGGTTCTGCCGGTGCCCGCACCGAAATGCCCGGATGTTCCCTGTGTATGGGTAACCAGGCGCGTGTGGCTCCGAACAGCACCGTACTATCTACCTCTACCCGCAACTTCCCCAACCGTCTGGGCGATGGTGCCAACGTGTACCTGACCTCCGCTGAGCTGGCTTCTGTAGGCGCCATCCTGGGTAAACTGCCGACTCCGGCTGAGTACCAGGAATACGCACAGAACCTGGATTCCATGTCCAGCGAGATCTACCGCTACCTGAACTTCGATCAGATTGAAGACTTCCAGAAGTCTGCCGAAGAAGGCAAGCGCATCGCCGCGACTGAGATCCAGGAAGTTAGTGTATAACTAACCGCCCTACCTCACTAAAAAGCCCCGCCATTTGGCGGGGCTTTTTTATTGCCCGAATACTTTGCGCAGTCATAATCTAGTGCTATCTAAGAAGTAAAACTATAAAAATAAAGCGTAAAACTGAGTTAAAGTGAGCTTTGCCTTTGTTCAGAACGGGACACTTAACGCAGTAAACCCATCCAAATCAAGCCTTACCTCTTCCATTAATAAAAAACACACTCACCACCATACCTAACAAAGCCAAGTGTGCATTCATCAAAAAGGCCCTACTCATACCTGTTGCTAGATCTGGAGCCAGTGCAACGATTGTCGTATTCAAGCCCAAGCCAATAGCACCGCCAATAATCTGAAACATATAAATAATGGCTGCTGCGAGGCTTGCACGGTTGAAACGAAGGATCAATATCGCTGCCGTCGTCACAGTTGGATAGAACAAGCCCATACCAACCCCCATCAATATCAGGCCCGGGACAAAGGCTGTTGGATCAATTTGAGCACTAAGCCTCGAAAGCACCAACATACCGATCCACATAAATAAGGCCCCTAGACTGGAAAGGCGTTTGGCCCCATACCGCCCATAGAGATGTCCAGCCAGATAAGAAGTGACACCAAAAGCAAGCATCATGGGGAGCAATGCAATACCACATTGGATTGCAGAAAAACTCCAAACCTTGCTTAGAAATTGGGGGATAAACATAAGTGCAGCAATAAATGCCACAGAGACCAGAAGGGTCGCCACTCCCTCCGCTAAGAACTTCTTATTCTTCACCACATCGATGGGAATTAGCGGCTCTTCTGAGGAGTGGTAATCCAAAAAGATAAAAACTGTAAAGAAAATCGCAAACGCCAAAAATAAAAGTATGGCTCTATAGTCAGTAAATCCCATATCTACCGACAGGTCCAATCCAACCAATAGCGCAAGTAATGCCAATGAGAGGAAGAGTAGCCCCATTAAGTCCACACGCTCAGAGGGAGCCTCAGGCAAGTCACTACCAATCAGTCGCCAACAAACCAACATTGCTACCAAAGTTATCGGGAGATTAAGAAAGAGAATCCACCGCCAGCCTAAAGAATCAGTCACAATACCGCCAATAATTGGACCAAGTGCGTTAGCGACAGCACAGCCAAGCATTAATAACCCACCAGCCACTCCTGCGCGTTTACTATCCAAAAGGTGGTATGTCATTCCAATCACGGCGGGCCACATCAAAGCACCACCAATACTTAACATTACGCGGCACCCCATCAACATCCAGATGTTAATGGAAAAGCCCCCCAGCAATGAGAACATCGAAAAAAGTGAGGCGCCTATGAAGAAAGTTCGGCGCCTACCCAGCATATCGGCTAAACGCCCACACGATATTACAGAAACACCAAAAGCCAAGGCATAAGCATTAACCAGCCACATTGTTGTAGTAAGATCGATATTAAAGGTTTTTTGGATCGCAGGTAGAGCAACAGAAAAGGCCGTATAGTCATACCCAATAAGGAAAATAGAGAAAATTAACGCCGCCAGCCCCAAACTGCGGGCTTCGGAAACCGTTAACCCCTTTAAATTCATTATTTTTTACTCACCTAGCCATAAAACACGTTTTATCGACTACTCCATTTTCTGCCCCCCAACAAATACAGCAACTTTAAAACTCCGCTACTTTGCACTCCAAGCATTATTAAAGCCCTTTCTATAAGTCGTTAAATTTTACCTGTCAAGTCAAAAATCACACTAAAATAGCATCCCCATCTCACTATTTCATTAGAGCATTCATTAGTGACCATCACTTAAAAATAATCCTTAGTCCCCTTCCACAACTGTAAATCATGAAGTGAATCATTCATTAGCCAAGCACAATAGAAAAATACTGAAAAAGAAGCTGATGTTTACCCAAACACAAAGCCTTCAATCTTCCATTCGGTAAAAAGAGTAAGATCTCACACCCTGCAAAGCACTGTTAAATTGAATTGCTCCGCAAACAGATAATCAAAATTGATCTTAAAATTTTACCCAGCAGACAAGATATATAAAGCGTCAAAACGAACCTCAAGAAAAACGTGCATCAACACCCCTCAAAAAATAAAGCGGCAATAAAAAACCAAGAAAAGTTATAAAAGCATCCACCTCAAAAATCCTGTAGACACCTTCAGCAATATCATCATAATAGGCTAGGATTATTGCGTTGAACCCAAGAGCAAGCGCACCACCCAAAAAACGGAACATATAAACAATCCCCCCCACGAGACTTGACTTACTGGGATCAACCAAAGCAACGGCAGCAGTAACCGCGGCTGGTGAATAGACTCCTAAACTTGCCCCGACCAATGCCAACCCAGGGATAAAAAAAACATAACTTGTGGTTTCATTGAGTACTGACAGCCAATAGAGCCCGACACTCATGCCAAGGGCTCCGCTACAAATTAACAGCCTTGCACCACACTTTTCGTGTATCAGCCCAGATATAAAAGAAAAAATACTGGAGCTTATCATCATTGGCAAAAGTGCAGCCCCTGCCATAAGGGCACTATATTTATGAACCTTAATAAAAAGTAGAGGTATATAAACAAGGACAGCAAAGAAGGCTGTTGCAACCAACAAAACACTAAACACTATAGATAGAAAACTGGTATCTTTTATCAACTCAACGGGTATTAGCGCAGCAGATCCCTTACTGATCTCTCTACAACCAAACCCCACAAGAAATACCATTGAAGAACACAACAATAAAGTGGAAAATAATCCAAAAGCATGCTTTTGAGCCAGCACTTCCATAGCCAGCAAGAAACAAAATAGTGACACTGAAAGCAATAATGCACCCAGATAATCAACATCCTCCTTAATTCTCACTACTTCATCAGCTGGGTACTTCCTACAACACAAAAAAATTATTATAAATGCTAATGGTATGTTGACAAAAAGGACCCACCTCCAGGTTAGGTATTCACTAAAAAAACCACCCAATACGGGCCCTAGGGATGTCGACAAACCAAGGGCAGCCAGTATTAACCCTCCCGCCAAACCGGCTCTCTCTGGAGGTAACAGGTTATAAGCCATCCCAAGAATCGCGGACCAGATCAACGCTCCAGCAAACCCCATTAATGCCCGACATAAGAGAAGCACCCATAGATCTTGTGCCAAACCACCCACAAGCGAGGACAACGCAAAGACAATAACGCCAAATATAAATAAGCGCCTACGGCCGTAAACATCTGCCAGTCGACCACCAGTCACAATGATCACTCCATAAGTAAGAGAGTAAGCATTTATTACCCAGTGGACTGAAGTAAAATTTGAGGAAAAATTGGCAGCAATCGCCGGCAACGCAGGAGAGAAAGCTGTAAAGTCCCCTGCAACCAAGAAGACGGCAAGAGAGAGAACAGATAAGCCCCAATAGTGAAGTGATGTGAGCGTACTTTTATCTGCCATCATAAAAAACTATTGAGTGATAACATTCTATTATTTACCAGCCTAACAAGACAGATTTGACGTGAAATAATGTGAGGAAACTGTAGATATTTTCATATAATTCGACCTCATCAAAAATAGATATCCTTTACCACAACCACTAGCCTTAAAATATTTTTATGCTTACCTTTAAGAAATAAAAATCCCTATTGTAGGCACGAAAATCCGCTGACACATGATCATTACCCTCCTTCTAATTCTCGGCCTGGTTACTGGCTACATTTCTATTATGGCTGCAGGTGGTGGCGCACTGCTGCTGGTCCCCCTAGTAGGATTTCTAGTTGGCCCCCATTTAGTCGCCCCGGTATTAACAACAGGAAATGCGATTGCATCTCCATTCGGCGTGTATTTATTTTGGAAGCACATAGATTGGAAGGTGGCATTATGGCTAATCCCAGGCATTATACCTGGAGCAATTATTGGCGCCTACGTTTATACCCAGATGCACCCGCTATTAATAGAGTTTACTGTCGGCTTATTCTTAGTTTCGACCATATTTCAGTTTGGATTCGGGCATAAGAAACGTTCATTTGTTATGTACCTGCCGTACTTTCCCATGCTCGGCTTTGTCACCACACTCTTCTCTTCAATTATTGGCGCTGTAGGCCCCGTACAAAATCCTTTTTTCTTAAATTACGGACTTAACAAAGAGGAGCTAGTCGCAACCAGGGGGGTAAGCTCTTTAATGATGCACTCGACGAAACTTGTCGCTTACTTCCATTTTGGCGCACTTAACACTGAATTAATTACTTACGGCTTGACCATTGGACTGGGAATTATGACAGGCATGTTTATAGCAAAACATTTCCTAAAGATAATAAGCATACAAAAATTCAACAGCTACGCACTTTCGATCATGTTTGTATCTGGGTTGATTTTAATTTTTCGAGTTAGCGTGCAGCTATGGGAGGCAGTTTCATGATCCACAAAATTACAATTAAAACTGACAAGCAACAATTCAATGTTGAAGCCTTTAAAAACCTTAAGATCTTATGATTTCATCTGACACAAAAGAACACCCCCTTCAACAAACCCAGCCATAAAAAATTCAAAACATCTTATAAGCCCCACACCACCATAAAGACCAAGAGGCTATTATCTTTAACTCTTTGGATATACTCATAATTAGACATTAACCCTAATTTTCTTTCCCTTTAAGGTATTCTTCCTGAGATATTTCTTGCCCATACCGGAGAGCATCATTAAACAGTCGATTATTATTGGGAATTGGAGTTTGACCTTCCTCTTCACCATAAAATTTTCTGTATATATTTTTAGTATGATGATCCCTCCTAAACATGACTGACTCAAAAGGATAGTCAATAAAAATATGCCTTAGATTTAAATATTCACCTGTTTTAATCGGCATCAGCTCAGACCTCAAAGACGTATAGTAATTTTTACTTTCAACTTCAATCTTCTTTCTTCGTGGATCATCTTCTTTCAAAGAGCGCCATTTCTCGTATAACTCATGTCCTTTTCCACCTTCAATTGTGGCTCTACTTGCAATAGATGCATATGCGTCCTTACCCAGTAAAGCTATTGCAGACTCAGGAGATTCTTTTGCATATATCATCTCAGGGGAGTTCACTTGTATTTCTGCAACCAAACCACTACTCGTTTTAATTTTAGAGTTTACTCCGCTATAACCTAACGGATCCACAGATCCATCGATAACTTTTACCATTGCTCCTTTTGCCCTAAGCATTCCAACCACTATAGGGATTTTATCCTGCGGTACCACAATGGTATTCCTTGCAAGATCCTTGATTCGAGTTGGGTCGCCGCCGTAATCATTAATAACTTTTTCCTTAGATCTCTCTAATGACTTTATCGGCACTTTAGCAACACTCCCCTCATTCATAGCCGCTATTTTATCAGCTAGGAGGTCAATTTCTTTCTTCGCTGCGGGAGCTTTTGCATATAACTCATCAAAGCCCTCGATCTTCTCAGAGAGGAATGATGACCGATCGCTATTGGAAGCCTCATTTGATACATACTGATGGGACTCAATTCCAACAGGCAACCAATTTTTATTTTTCGTTGAGTTCCCAACAAATAAATTAATGACATAACATCTAGAATCAATAACGCAACTGCCTTTTATGGCACTAGATTCCTGCCAGAACGGATTAGGCCTTGAAAAGCAGGGCTGAGCCAGTGTCGCAGAATCAACCTTTAAAGGTACCAATAAGCCAAATACTAAATAAATGACATTATAAAGAGTCAAATAGCATAAAATTGAGCGACTACTCATGTATCGACCCCAATTGAAACGTTTATTCACAGTTTATATCTGGAGAGTAAAAAATGGATACCTTAAGGTAAACGGCGACAAGAGTCAGAATAAGATTACTCAGAATCACTATATCACTTAAATAACTTTGAAGGTGTAAATATGGATTTCACCCAACACCATCTAGACCATTATCAGGGAGTGTCATCTTGCCTGCCTAATCACCAATGGAAAACATTTGGCAAGCTCCAGGATAACCGCCTATTAATATCTAAACATATTATCCTAGGAGATAAGTAGGATTCCCTGGCAAATCATTCATAATTTCTTGCTGCATAAATAATTTCAGCAAAGACTTTCCACTGAACATTTTCAGGCATACCCTTCCCTTGATTTGCATAGAATCCATCCATGTCTTCCGTCCATGCAGCCATTGCTTCGAGAAAATTGGCTAAATCAGTATTTTCCCAGGTTGATGCGTTATTTTTGAAATCTTCAAGTACATCCAAAATGAAACTGGAAAAATCAGCCCTTGTTTTAATTTCACCCAGCTTATTTGGCAGATCTAGTGATTTCATCGATCTTCACCTTCTTCACGGATACGAATAGATGTACCATCATTACGACTGGTAAACTTAAATGATCTGGTAGATAATTGCTCTGATGTGGCGGGAATTATTCTTATCGGCTTATTCGCCTCTTGGAAAGCTTTGAGCCTTCTATTATCCAGGGAGTAAATCTTTCCGTCACGACCAAAAACCCGAATAGGAGGGACATCATACGCAGTTACTTTACCCTCTTTAAGGTCTTGAATTAAATCTTCAACTTTATGACCATTTGAAAACGTCGGCTTAATACTATCCTGGGTAAATCTAACTTCTTTGGGGTTTATCAGCCCCTTTCGGATCACAGCAACCCTTGGGGATGCTACCCATTCACTGTAGGACGTAAAACGACCTCCAGTAGCATAAGACCGAACTCGAAACTTGTAAGAACCACTATTTAATCGATTATTTTTTTCAATCGGGAGGGTTACTGAAACAACTTGTGCTCCCATATAGACTGAGGACCATGTTGCGCAATCATCTTTACATTGCTCAATTTCATACCCCGTTATTTTTGCTCCAGTATCTGGAACTTCCCATTGAACTTTGACCGTTCCATGAGATTCTGGGTTGTCTGAAGCAGTAATCACTGATAAAGGGGCTGACTTTACAGGAGGCTGTACCTGCTGAACTCGTTCTCCCTCGCCACCAGAAGCGGTAACATTTCTTGGCGAAGAAGGTGGGATAGCTACATCTACCCACTTTTCATTGGAATAAGCGCCACATCCACTATTATTACAAGCCCGGACCTTAAATCCCCAAGATCCTGTAGATAACTTTTTAGCCCGATAAGAATGCCCAGAAATTTTTATGGGCTTAGACCAAACTCCATTATTTTTTTGCTTTACAAGCTCATAGGTGTCTACCGTCTCTGGGGGAGGATGCCAAGTTAACGTTATATCCCCAGTTCGACTTTTCATTTCCGAGACAGCTATTTCAACTTCTGAGGGCGGTGCCACCCCAAAGGCTGACTGACTAGAAAAGTTATTAGCAAAGGTTATAAGAGAAAAAGAAAGTAAATATAAATATGTAATGATATGCAGTTTAAAAGCCACTACTATCACCCGAAAATTTATATTGGTGAGTGGGAACTACCAATTGCCATATTACGGCTGACAATTATAGGGTATAGCTTAGCCATAAAAGAAGATAGCTGCTGAATTGCTGGTCAGCTTTTAGTGTGGAAAGTTGATGAACCACTACAGAAAAAATTTTAGGAAAGCAATACAATGCATGAAGATATACGGAGTCCAAAAGTTTATTCTTAAAGGTAACCCCGTACACTAATGTTAGATTCTGGCGAAATTTTAATTGACTATAACCTAGCCCCTTAAGCTTTTCCTATGAAATATCCAGTGAGTAAGTCACTCATCTCGCCTGAACTCTAAAATATCACCTGGCTGACACTCTAGTGCCTTACATATTGCCGATAGGGTGTCAAACCTAACTCCCTTCACTTTACCACGCTTCAGCAGGGAAAGATTAGCCTCAGTAATTCCTATCTCTGCTGCCAACGACTTTGAACTGACTTTTCGCTTAGCCAGCATTACATCCAAATTGACAATGATAGCCATGCTAAACAAACTCTTTGTTTTCTTGATCGATTTGTTTTGCTGCACGCAAAATATAGAGGACGCTTACTAGCACGAACAATGTAAATAGCCTGCCGATATCAAGTGCAAGGAATAGAGTAAGTTCATTATTATGCAAATACGATAAATAACTAAGCCACAAAGATTCTAACATACGTACCAAAATCGCAGCGCCATAAAGCCAAACCAGCCATAGGTAGCATCGGTCACTCTCCTTACCAAAGTAATCCCCCTTGGCGTACTGTCCAAAAAGTCGCCAAAGCCAATAAATAAACAACCCGGAAAGCACAAAAGTTGGCAACTGGCCGAGGAATAGCATCGGTCTGAACTGATCACCTAGCCCCCACAACTCTTGAAAAAGTGGGTTGCTGCTATTGAAGGCATTCATGTCATAGAAAAAATAATTGATCAGCAAGCTGCTAACAGCAATAAGGCTGATTACCACGATTGCCCAGCGCAGACGTGCACTTAATACCTGGATCTTATGATTCACAGATTAACTCCTATTGGATAGGCAGGCATTATACAACAATATTGCATTTCTGCAATCAAGCAATTAATTATTACTTTACAATAATTTATTGCTGATCTACAGCATGCCTCATAGTCATTATTGATAAGGAGTAAAGCACATGGAATTACAAAATAATCGTTGGTCAGTACGTAAGGCCATCTGCTGGCTAAGTCTTGCGGCCGCATTTAGTGGCTGCAGCATTAACCACCTCGTGGAGGATTCAGTATCGGCGGAAACTCAGCAGGAACTACTCTCTGTTGAGAGCTTCTTTAATGACTCTGCAATCAGCGGGGTTAAATTATCTTCAGATGGGCAGTGGCTAGCCTGGCTTCAGCTGCACAATGGAGCACCGAATATCTATGTAATGCCGAGTAATGGGAGTATTGAAGATGCCTTCCCGTTGACCACTTTTGCCGACGGCGCAGATAGCTTTTCTTGGGACAAGCATCAGCTCAGTATGTTTGTCTCTAAAGACTCGAAAGGGAATGAACTGCACCAGATCTACAGATTGGATCTGGAGGTAAAAGATAAAGATCTGAGTTTGCTCGACACCCAAAAATTAACCTCAAAAGACAACGCGAGATACATGATTTTAGGGCAAGCTTCAGAAAAGCCCAACAGTCTGACTATCTTTGCTAATCACGACGATCCGAAGCTGTTAAGTTTTTATCAGTTGAACACCCAAACTGGTAAGTTGACATCAATAATGTCTAATAATCAGCGCTTCCATGATGTGCTGATTGATAAAGAGGGAATTCCTGTCGCCGGTGTAAGGTCCAACCCAGACACATCCATGGAATTGTTTATTCACAAGAATAAATCCTGGCAAGAGGCTCTGAAAACTGAGCCTGGAGAAATCTTACACCTGTCGAGTTATAACTCAGATCTTGGGAGAGTGTATTTCGAGTCTAGTTACGGTGAGGCAGACACATCGGGGTTGAAGCAATTGAACCTGGCTTCAGGAAAAATTACTGATGTACATACAGATCCTAATAAACGTGCCGATATTTACAAGACTCTTTTCAATAAAGATGGTGAGCTTCAGTTGGTTTCTTACTACTATGGGTACCGAGAAGATTATCCGGTTAGTAAGGAATTCCAAAAACACTGGCAATTTATCACCACTCAGTTTACTCGCAGAGTAGAGATCGATGTTATCTCTATAAATGAAGAGTCTGGCATTTGGTTGTTGGACATTGCTAGCGATGTCGATCCGGGAGCATTTTATACCTACAATCAAACAGACCAGTCGCTAACGCGCTTGATTGATAAAGATACTAAATTAGACTCTGAATCTCTGGCAAAAAGACATTCTATCACCTATCAGGCCCGTGACGGTATCACCATCCAGGCCTATCTTACCCTGCCCAACGGCAAGAGTAGTCAGTTACCGCTAGTGGTATTGCCGCATGGTGGCCCATGGGCTAGAGACTATTGGAGACTGGGTGATAGCTTTTTCAACCGTGTGTCTCAACTGTTAGCAAATCGTGGTTATGCCGTGTTGCAACCCAACTTTCGTGCATCGACAGGCTTTGGGGAAACCTTTATTGCTTTGGGTAATCATCAGTGGGGAACCGGTGCGATGCAACACGATCTCACTGATGGTGTTGAGTATTTAGTAGAACAAGGTATTGCAGACAAAAATAGAGTGGCCATCATGGGTGGTTCTTATGGAGGCTATGCGGCACTTTCCGGGTTGACTTTCACCCCTGATGTGTATGCAGCCGCGATATCTCTCGTTGGTCCATCAAGTTTAATCACATTGATAGAATCATTCCCGGAGTATTATAGACCCTTTCTTTCCAACTGGTTCAAAGCCGTTGGTGACCCTTTGATTCAAGTTGATCGAGAGGATATGCAAACCAGATCACCTATAAACTTTACGGACCAAATTAAAGCTCCCTTACTGTTAGTCCAAGGTGCAAATGATCCTCGTGTTACTCAACTTGAGTCTGATCAAATTGCTATAGAAATGTATCAAAAAGACTTGGATGTCGAGTACATCTTAGCTAAAGATGAGGGACATGGATTTAGCAAGCGCATTAATAAGATGGCTTATTTAATAAAGATGGAAGAGTTTCTTGCTGAGCACCTTGGTGGTGAATTGAATCCCGAAATCCCTGAGGAGTTTATTACTCACCTGGCAGGGCTTGAAGTCGATATATCAAAATTAGCCGATAAGCATTCTAAATAGATTGGTTCTGAACTTAAGATAACCGCTCTTATAGGTCACCTGGCTTTAGCTGATGCCCCTCATCATTGGTTAAAGCCAGATCAACATTAATGGGAGAAAGTTAAAGCTGGAAATAAACAAGGTTTGAGGCATAACTACTACATCTAAACCCTTAATCAGCCCATCTTGAGAACACAAAACTCTTAAATTTATTTCCATTCAAACAGACAAAAAGAATTTCAAATATTAACAGGAAAACATGACTAGAATTTTTTTACAGAAACCAAACTAAAGAGCACACATCCAGAAATACAATAAACCCGATAGGTAGTATTTTACTCTACCTTAACAAACACACGTACCTCCATTGGAATACGCACAAGGGGGCCAAGATTTGTTATGAAGGACACTCCAACATTATCAAACATGACACCCCTATTTATCAGGATAACTTTCTAATTCTCCCAACCAAACTAAATACCGCGACTCAGTATTTTTCGCTTTTGCTCTCCAAACTCTTTTTTAGTAATAATCCCTTCATCCAATAATGCTTTAAGCTCTCTTAGCTTTTCAGCTGATGACGCCACGTTGGCCTCAACAATTGGTACGGGAGTTGGGTTCTCTGAAGTCTTCTTAAATAACATCCCATTTATTTTATAGGTATTCACATAGCAGCTAGGTGTAAAATGAGGCTCTATCGCAGTATAAATTTGAACATAATCACCACCTAATTCTGATGCCTTATTTTTCAGTGCTATAATTGCCCTCTCATAGGTCCCTTTGAAACCAAAACCACCACATCCCTTGCCATCTGTTGCTGTAATAGTGCCAATCTCGGAGTAGTTATCTGCTGGATCAGCCTTCCCCACTTTCACAACCTTACCCTCATCACTGAGCATTATTGCTGGGCCAGTACAACCGACCAAATATAAAGCCCCTAATATCAATATTATTTTCTTATGCACTTGCAACACTCCTTTATATTTATAAATGATTAGTCAATTTAATTAGCCACACCCACTTATCCAAAGTCCCAATAAATCAACACTTTCAATATTATCAACTGAACCAAGCCAAAGATAAACAATGGTAGCAGAACCTGATGCAGGAACACCATGAACACAGATAGATCTATTTTTTGAAACAAGCCTTTTATCCTAGCCAGAAAACATACCCCCAGGGAAATCACGCCGATAATCGTTATCGCAAACACTACCTCTGAAAGAGAGTCAGTTTTTTAGAATGGTTTCAAGTAATATAGAATAAAATAGGTTATTCATTTACGTCCGCCGTGAAACAGTATCCCTGAAAAATTAATAGATAAGTCCAAAATCAGCGCTGAACTTTACCACACCAACTTGAGCAATCATATTACTGAGTAAAAAGACGAGAGTTCAGGATCAAAGCGATGTGCAAGTTGTTGAATTCATCACGTAGAGGGCTTTACGACTGGACATCAAGATCGGCCACCCAGTCTAAGCGTCAGCATTACGGAATACAACATGATGGCTTGATACTGTAACGCTTTATAGCCAATAAAAATGTAGAGAAGCTCACCACCTGACGAAGGAATTGGCCACTGAAGGAGGAGTAAAAACAATTGCTACCAGTATGCGTCGATAGGGGCTGTAAGCCAAGGTAGTGAAGAAATATAAGGCCACATAAATTCAAAAACATAGTCTGCCGGTGGCCCCAAATTTGCTTGAGCAAAACTTCGCTGTAGAAGCATCGTAATCAGAAGTTGGGTGATTCATCTGGCTATAGAGATAGACCTTTAAAGGCGACAAGTTATTGGTCAGGAAATGTCGAAAATGATAACGGCTACATTACCCTCCAAATGGTTCTCAGGAGACGCAAGAAATCTACGAATTTTAACGTTCATACTGACAGAAGAGGCCAATAGAGCTGTAGAGACCACCAAACTTTAATTACAGCGTATGATCTGCTGTATACCGCCTATAGCTACCTTAGATCCGAGGCGTTTTAGGAGTAACTAGCCGTTTGGCGGTATGTCCGTTGTTACTGGGGAGAACCAGTCGAATGGGGCAGTTAATTGTGGAAATCTTGGCTTTAATTGTATTCTGAGAGCACCCTGTTTATTCATGCTGTTAATCTAGTATGGTTCGTTCTCACTAAGCTAGCAGCAGCTCTCTGTTGGTAGAAAATGATCCAACTCTACCAACTTAGAGCCATTTAAACTTCAGAATTATTCTGATTCCTAAATCTAATCAGTAAGGAGTAAATCCAGTGGTAGGCTGTATTTTTCCCCCTACCAATTAGCCTTACAAATCCATCACATAAGAATTACAGCCTTCTCACCCCTAAAAGGTAAAAAGCAACCACCGGAGGCTGTCATAAGGAATTTTACGGTAATTACTGATCCCTTAGTTAGGTCATATCCTGCTTTTGAATCAGCGAACTCAATAGATAGATCCTGAAAACCATAACGATCTATATTAAGTGAAGCCTCATCTGATTCGGCTAACTCAACAACACCTTCCCATGTAAACCACCGGTTTTTGTATTTTGACTTAAAAACATCTTCTTTCTTGTCATCACTGTACTTGCTTCCACAGCCGACTTCGTTGTTAACTGAAGAGTATGATTCGTTACTCACTGGGTAATCAGGCTTGATAGATTTAGTTTTTGTAATTGCGCCATTTCCCCCTGATGAGGTTTCATATTCAGTGCCATCTGACAAACTAACAAAAACGATACACAAGATTAACCAGGTAAATGATAAACCTCTTGCAAGGGCGGAATATCCCTTTCGTAAAGTAAACCATGAAAAAATAATCGGTAATAAAAAAATACCTACCCCAAGGAAAAAATTTGCCGTTTTATTCACGGGAACAACACTTTCATTTGGCCTCCCGCAATTTGGACATGCTGGAGCGGAATCACTAATGTCGTTATTACAATCAGCGCACTTAATCATTGACATCTCTTTCACCACTTATATCAAGGTCAATTAAAATTTGACGATCTTACCTAAAGCGTTTACCTGTTCTGATAAACATTACAACAACTGCTCTAACTAAAGCATCATAAATAATTTAGCGCCAAATGACAAAAACCCATTGATATCAACTAATTACATCATATTTTTATTAAGACAATCAAAAAAAAGCTGTCATAACTGTCAAACCTGTAGACAGAGGTACTTACAAACCTGGCTAATCGAAAATTTACCACTTGATGGTTTTTTTGTAAGTTACCCGTTGATTTTTAAACCAAGAAGAAGCATAAGAACTTATTGACAAAAAAGGGGAAGTGCTAAGACAATTTTTTACACATCATTATCAGCTTATTTAGAACCGAATCTAGAAACACTTGGCTCCCGCCAGGCCACACAATCAACTCTTACGATTTACCCACAATATTCACAAAAATCCCCAGGCTTTCGTAATCCAGCTAGGTGAGATCATCAGAGAAATCGGTGAAGCTTTGACCACCCCTCAACTTCAAGTGATCACCTATATGGTGATACAGGCCGATCAGTGTACCACTCTTGCTATCCTGCACACCGGGCAAATCGAGTAGGCAGCCTTCAGTTAAGAGCCCCCAACGTTTTGCAACACTGGGCGCAATACATAGAGATCCGCGCGTCTGTCGAAGAATTCCGGGGCTTTCCTATCCGGGCTTAACTCGCCTAGGCAGTAGTTATTTTCACCTCTAGGTACAGCGCTGCGGGATCATAGCTAGTATCTGCGGAGAAAATATGAATTCCTGGATAAGCTCAGCCGAGGTATTTTCAACCGTTATATGATCTTTATTGGGCACGTTATAGAAATAGGTGTATATTAATAGCGTATTTAAGCAGCCGTTAATGACTAGGCACTCTATAACCGTGTATATAATCGTACCAACTACGAAAACTTTAATGGTTTGACGCTTCTAAAACACCCCAGAAAATCAGACATTCAGCAATGTCAATAACGAAAATATTCGTTGGTTACAAATAAGTATCAATCTGAAGCAAAAAATCCTGGATTGACCAGCAACTTATGAGATATACCGTAACAAGACTTTGTATTTATTAGTCGGAGAAAAAGTTTCCTTTTATATTGACCTGCAATACACATACATCGAACATAAAAGTAAAGTTATTGGCCCTAGTAAGACTTGACCATTAGAAATCAAACCTTACTAAAACCTTAAAATAATTCTTTTACAGAGCCTATTTTAGATCAATTCTACGAATGGCGCAAAATTGTTTTGATGAACTTCCAGACCATAAGTTGCTCGTAAAAACCTCCATCCTCACATTTCTTTGTGCCGTATAGCCAGTGAGAGCTATCGAAAGTGCAGTTTGATATCCCGGCATACTTGGACTGATATAGCCACCGCTGGGGCACGCATTTAATCCAGTATCAAAATAGATAAGCACATCACCACTACCATAATCAGTATATGAATTAATTTCCGTGATTTCCCCAATATTAGTTAAAGATAATGCTAACACCTTGGAGTTAAGCACTATTCCAACAATCGCTACTAATATTTTCCTCATTCATTACTCAGCTTACCATTTTCTTAGTATCTATTTGACCAGCTTCATCACCCAGGCTACTAATACAAATATACATATTATCGCTAGTCGGTATGACTGTGATAACTTAGCCATTAATAAGTACCCGCTTTGATTACTGCCTCATTTTCTTGTAATTAGATAGGTATTTAAAATTTTTTCACTGATTATGATTAAGTAGTGTATGCTGCAGCCTTTAACTTTCTTTAAGGCGAAGATGGTAAAATCCTTGTGACCAAATCTCACCCCATGATTGCGAACAGGAAGAAAACTTATCTTCACTAAACCACAAGGTCACACTCTTACCAGTTGCATGTGCAGTGGTCAGTAGAGAAAAAGCTGCCTTACAGGATTCTTGTTTGAACCCGCCCTCTATATCCTCTGTAATCTTGCACAGTCCGACACTTTGAAAGTTAGTGCCGCTACTACTGTCTTTTATACTGGCGTTAACATTTCCGTTTAACGCAATTTCTACCGTAGTTACTTTACCGGTACATTCGGTGCCAGAGTAGGCGACACCAGAAGCAAAAAGAAGCCCCGGCAGAATTACTCTCCCGGCCTTTAAAATATATTGCCTTAATTTACTATTCATATCTACTTCACGCTACATTTAAATTTTGAGTTAAGGGGCTTTTAAATAAGGCACACTTTATTAACTTCTTGCCACCAAAGAGCAAAAAACATAAGTTGCGCACAACTGGATCATAATATCACATTTGAGTTTTCAAATCGGCAAGAATCGCCTGATTAGATAGAGCCTAGCAAGAAAATTGTTTCAGATACCTCAGAAGCCAAACACTCCAACTCTACGAAAGAGTTACATATTTACTTTTTAAGGAGTTGCAACTCTAATATATAAAACCAGTACAAACTGATTAAATTAATTGGTACGCTTAGCAAAGATAGCCCTAGTATTAAGCAGAAAATTGAAACTCTATATTTTAACCACCTAAGTAACACTGGACATCAAGACCATTTATTCAGCTCTTAAATGACAGACCACCAAGGAAACAACACACAATTTATAGATCTGCACAATAAGGTGAAAATTGACACTCCAGCCATCTAAACCCGACTCACTCACAGTCCATTTAACAGTAAATGGACCTGAAGCAGAGGAAACCATGCCCCAAAATCATTGACAAAAGCTAGTAGGGAAGACAGTAAAAGGGAGAAAAGGACAACTATACGTGGGCCTAAAGACACAACTACCACCGGAAACTTGTATATTTTTAAAATCGGCGCGCATCATCCGAGGTTTACAACAGTTGTCAATTTTACGGTGAGACCAGCCTTATTCTGGTCATTAAATAGTCGCCAGGTGCGGAAAGACTATCGATATATCTAATTCGGCACCTTCATCAGCCCGGCTCCCGCCGGACCACACAATCAACGCTCACAACTTCCCAACAATATTCACAAACATCCCCTGGCTGTCGTAATCCAGCTGAGTAAGATCATCAGAGAAATCCGTAAAGTTGTAGCCCACCCCCAGCTTGAGGTGATCACCAATATGGCGATATAGGCCAATTAATGCACCGCTCTTGCTGTCCTGCGCGTCGGGTAAATCGAGCAGGCGCCCTTCGATGAGGAGATCCCAGCGTTTTACAAAATGCCAGTCTGCGCGCAGCACATAGAGGCTGGCGCGACTGTCGAAGAATTCCGGGTCTTCTCTATTCAGGCTTAGCTGACCGAGGCGGTAGGCGTATTTGCCTCCCAGGGTCCAGCGCTGGGTGAGATCATAGCTGGCATCCACGGAGAAAATATGGCTCTTCTGAATAAATTCAGCTGAGGTGTTTTCTACGGTTACCTGATCTTTGGTGGGCACGTTATAGAAATAGGTGTATTTCAATAGCGTGTTGAGGCGATCGTGATTCACCGGGCGGTAGGCGTAGCCCATTACCGCTTCGGTAAATTTTCCATCATAGAACTCGCCCTGGGAACTTTTGCTATCGGAGTAATTAAATTTGCCAACCAAGCGCCAGTCTGGGTTGAGCTGATAGCTCAGGGTATTCTTCAACAGCCAGGTATCGCGCTCGGATTCCAGCACGGTGTTTTCATCCACTGCGGTTTCCATGGCATCGGTACGGTATTCTACCGCCGAGGCCAAACGGATCGCATCCAGGCTATAGCCCATATTAAGCCCCAAAGCGTTGCGCTCGGTTTTGGCACCGGTGCGTGGGTCTTCCAGGGTGCCCGCTTCTACCGTGGTGCCGTATGTCCAGCGATCGTTGGGCGCCAGGTCCATACCCAAGGCATGCGTCAGGCCGGTGGAGACATCGCCGTGACTGTAGCGCTCCTCACCATACATGCTCAGGGTATCGGAATAACGGCTGCGGAAGCCGGTACTCATATTGCCTTTACGGGCACGTACGCCGGTATCGCTGCGCTCGTTATCGAGGGTGTAATTCAGGTATACGCTGGTTCTGTCGCTCACCAGGAAGTCAGTGCCCAGTCGCGCGCCCATGCCGGTATCGCCGCTGGAAACCTCACTATCCATGGTGAGTCTGTCGCTCACCCGGTAGGCACCGCCGACACCAACACGATTGTTTTCCTCACGGGTGCCGGTCACCTCTACGGTACCCTGCACAAAGCCGAAAGCACTCCAATTTTCGCCAGAATCATAACTGGCCTCCACTGCCATATCAGTGCGGTCGCCCTGAGTTTGGGTGGCCGCCACAACTTGGGAGAAATCTTCACGGCTATCGCTGCGCACACCGGAACTGAGATGCCAGTGATCGTTGAGGCGGTAGCCGAGCATGAAATCCGTTGCACTGGTGTGCAGACCGAATTCCTCTTCTTTACTATCCGCTTTCAAGCCCACATCGAAACTTTCACCGAGAGGCAGATTGATCCCCGCTCCGAATTGGGTGGTTTCACCCCGGGCAAATTGACCGGGGCCAGAAAAGCCCGCTTCCCGTTGCTGGTGATAGAAATTACCGGAGCCGCGTAGGCTTTCGAAGAAATCACCCAGCTGCAGGCTAGCTTCAATTTTGTTGGCAGCAGCGCTAGCCTCAGGATCAAAAGTTTGACCGCTATCAAAAGTAAAACCACCATCTAAGGAGTTGGTACTATCGAGGTTACCGCCTTCACTGTTGGCCACTTCCACTTTCAGCCAGCTGCCTGCCGTTTTACGTAACGTTAAGTCAAAGCCTTGCAGCGCGGTTTCGTTGTCATCCTCATCCTGTTGGGTAGCACTGAGCCCCAGCTTTACGTGATCTCCAAACCAGTAGTGGGTGCGACCACCAAAGGCGAGAGTGTCCATCTCTTCAAAGCCGGGGGTGTATTCGTAGCGGGCTACCAGATACTGCGGATTACCGTTATAAGAGCCATCCTGGATTAACAGATTATCGTTAGCCAGGGCAGACAAGGGCTTGTTCAGCAGTACGCGGCCTTGAATGTAATCGATATCGTAATCGATCACTGGGGAAAGATTTTTTACGGCCAGTACCAAACCGGAGTCTTTATCCCGCACTTCAACCCGCAGGCGTTCGGAGCCGTTTAGAATATCCTGATGACGCATGAAATAGAGGGAGCCACCGGTTCCACGATACTCATCGCGCCCGGCAATAGTGCCAGGCTCCGCACCAAAGGCATCGACCTGAAAGCGTTTTTCCCCGAAGCTGGTCATGGAATCGCTTTCGAAGTGGCCGTTGGCACCATAGAGTGCGCGGTCTATTTGCGCCAGTTCGTTATCGGCATAGGTCGCTTTGAAATTACCCCACAAGCCGAAGTCGTCGTACTTGGACAACTTCACATAAAACTTGCCGGAGGTGGGCGCGTCTTCCACTACGGTGGAGTCGTCACCAAAGGTGGGATAATAAAGATCACTATCTAAACGGCGGAACAGGGCATCGGGCGTTTTTTCCATAAAGTTGGAAAATAAATCATCCACCGGCCCCTCTTCCGTATCCGCACTGGCAGAGAGGCGCCAACCCTCACCGAAACCACCGCTGGTATAAAACGCCAGGCGGCCATCGTAGCTAACAGAATTGTCGTAGTGGGTTTCATCGCCGGTAACCAGCGCCGCTGGGCCGTTGGTTTTGTCATAGCCAATCGTGAGATCGGCAATACCCACGGTAAACCAATCGTTTTTGGCAAATTCCAGATCGCGCAGGAACAATTCGCCATTGCCCTCTTGATCCAGAACCGCCACTTCCACGGTGTGCATACCGGGGTCGAAAATTTGTTCGGCGACAAACTGGCCCTGTTCGTTGACCGGTACCGGGTTGCCCGCCAGCCACACAGTGTGCCCTGGCGGTACCTCGGCACCGTTCACCAGCACACTGTTACCATCCAGAGGAATATTTCTTCGCGCTAGGCGATTTTCACCGTAGCCAACCAATAATTCCTGTGAAACGTTTACCTCTTTCGTTGACTCTTCAACCTTATCCACCAGCCACAGAGTCTGCTCGGCAGTTTCATCGAAGCGGCCTTTTTTATCGTACACCCGCAAGACATAGTGCAGTTTTTTTAGCGGTGCCTGGAAATGGGAAAATTCTGCAAACCACTCCCCTTCTCCGGCAGCCAGCGGGACTATGTCAACCGGCGTGTCTCGCAGGGACTGCCCTTCTTCAAACAGGCGTACCTCGGCCCGCTCAATAAAACTGGGATAGTTGGTGTAGCTGCGGAAAACCACGCGGTTCTCGCTGTGCTCGGTATCCGGGTTATCCGCGTAGCGAATGGTATTGGGCCAGGCTGAAATATTCAGACGTGGCTGCATTTTTTTGTTATCGAAGCGGAACTGGATATTGGCATTATCCAGCGCCACATCGGTACAGCGCTGCAGATCGGCAGAATTTTTATAGGGATCGTATTCGGGGCTGCCATCCACAGTAATACGCATTAAATTCAGTGAATAGGGGTTGTTAGCGATGGCTTCGCGGTTAATACGCTCGATCTCCAGACGGTCGCTCTCCGCCAGAATCGCCAGCTCATCGTAGAGCACCTGCACTTCAACCCTCGCGCCTTCATCCAGGGTGAAACCGTTGGCCACTACATCATCGGACTGCACATAACCGCGCCCTTCAAACTCCACTTGGGAGTCTTCGAGGCTGAGAAGCTCTTTTACCTGCTCCATCGCACGGCGCGCGCGGGCACCAGAGAGCCCAACATCATCGCCGTAGACCATGGCTTCCCGGCGGTCCATGCGCTTGTTTTCGCTATAACCAATAAAACTCAAGCGCACATTGGCTTTGCTCGAAATTTCCCCCATGGCAGCGCGAATTTGAGTCAGCTGCGCCTGGGTAATAATCGGATCGCCATTATCGAAACGGATAGGCGCTATATCGCCACGTAGAGATTGATGGGCAATGGTAATGGTTTCCGCGGCTGCCACCTCTGGGCAGGCCTGTACGCCATCCACCGCCACTTCGAGGGGATCGTCGTACCAGAACTCCACTTCCACACGGCGGTTTAGGGTGCGCCCCTTGGGTGTGTCATTGGCGGCTATGGGCTGACTGGCGCCCTTGCCGCTGCTGGAGATCATGGCGTCCGGTAGGCCCAGGGCATCGCGCACCGCCAGAGCAACACGGCGGGCTTCGCTGTGGGACTTTTCCCGATAGGCATTCTGTTGCTGCTCAGAGCTTTCACCAATTTGCAGAGGCAACGCATCGGTATGACCAACAAAATGAATCACCAGATTATTTTTGTTGGCCAGATTTGTGCGCACTTCGCGGATACGCCGTAAGAACGCCTCGGGTAAATTCGCCTGCCCCGACTGCCAGCGCAAAGGATTAACCAGGTTTTTTAAGCGCGCGCGCTGTTCAGTGCCAGCGGTATAATTCAATCTACAAACCGTTTCCTGCCGACACACTTTGACCCGGTTAAGTGCCAGGGCTTCAGCGCGGGCACGGGCTGCCATAGCCTCTGCATCCAGAGCATCGTAACTCACCTGCACTTGCACGCGACGGTTCAGTTCGCGTCCGGCAGTAGTGATATTGTCGGCAATGGGCTCTGCGTCACCACGGCTTTCCACCGCGATCATCTCTTCCGGCAGTTCCAAAGCCTGCTGGAAAAAATCTGCCACGAATTGAGCGCGAGCAAGGGTAAATTCTTCCTTACTTGCGTAATCCGCAACGAATTCTTTTTGCATCGGGTCCGAATCGGTGTGACCAATAAAATGCAATTGGAAATTGGGCGTTTCTCCCAGCTCATCCAGCTTTTCACGCAATAACGCGATGTCCTCAGGAGAAACTTCATCAGCCACAGCGAAAAACTGTAATGGCTCGATAAAGTCTTCCACCACAATCGGCTCGGGAGGGGCAATAAAAGTGCCCGCATCCTGCAGCCATTGATTGGAAGGGGCACGCAGCAACATCGTTTCCGTATTGCTGCCTAAGGATTTTTCCTCAAACTCCGTCTGCGGCTCCTCTACCTCTGGCGCCAGTCCGGGAATTTTTTGCCACACCTGCCACCAGCTGGTTTCCAGGGGTTCGGCTACCTCGGTATCAGATTGCTGCTGCGCGTGTACAGGCATTGCCAAGGCCAAAGTAATCGCTGTGGCCAGGCAACGCTCACGCCGACGAAATGTGCGAGTGTTTTTTTTCGCAACAAGCGCTGTGCCAGGTGTGCGCGAACACTCCAGGTTACTGCGCTTTTTATTGCCATCTGCAAAGGACATTACTGCCACCCTCCTTTGCTGGGCGGCGCACCACGCCGCCAGAACACTTCCGTTTCAATCGTCAGTTCGTAGTCGCCATAACTACGCGCCCACTGCTCGGCAATATCCGCCTTGATCGTTTGCAAACGCTCTTCCACCAAATCCGGGTCTTCATTTTCCGCGAGGTAGGACAGGCGCAATACCGAGGGCGCTTCACTGAGTTTTTCCAGCAGCAGCTCAATTCGGGAGTGCCATTGGGGACGCATCTCGGTAGTTGTCGGTTCGAAGACCGCCTCGGCCATATCCAGGCGCACTACCCGATGCAGGCTAGCGCCGAAGTTAAACTTCACCATCTTGCCTCGGGTCGCACGCACCACGCGCGGGTTTTCTGTGGTGAGACGATAGCCGCTTGGCAAACTGCGGTCGTCGAGCTTGAGCACAAAATTGGAACCGCGATCGGGGTTTGGCACCACCGCACAAGTGATATGGAATCGACCGTGGGCATCGGCAGTGGCATTGAGACCCGTAGCGCTGACGACCCTCGCACCGGCCAGTCCACCTTCCCCGGCATCTTGGTAGCCGTTCATATTTTTATCGTCGAAGACCTTACCGATCACATCGGTACAGTCGAAAGTGGGGTCCGGTACCACACGCACGGTCGCCGAAGCTTCACCAGACGCCGTCTGTCCGGAGAGCTGGTTAAACATACGTGCACGGTTCACATACTTGCCCTCCCCTACACCGGAGCCTACAACGAGTAGCAGTTTCAACTCGCGGGTCTGATCCGCCTCTACACGTAGGTCCGACCAGATCAACTGTAACCCTTTCATCTCCGGTTCCACCGGTTCACCATCGAGACGCGCCGAGCCGGCCACGTATTTGAAGCCTGCGGGGAAAAAGTCCACCAGCTGCAAATCGGTGAGCGGTACCGGCAGGTTATTGCCGAAGGTAATGGTGTAAGGCACCAATTGGCTGCGGGTCACATTCAACATGGCCGCAGTTTTAGTAATAGAGAGCGCCCCCTCTAATTTCGGGTCCAGGGGGATATGGTTGTTGAACAACTGGCTATCCCCTGGAATTTGTTTGTTATCCAGAGTCAGGCGCAGGTAATAGTTGGTCAGGGTATCACGTGCTTCTATATCCAGTGGCGGATTAGCCGGGGACAGTTGCACCTCGCAGTGTTGCGCAGTACCCGGCACCATATCCGCATTACTGCCGAGGCAAGCGCCCACATCGAATCCGGCAGTCTCCTCATTGGTCTGCGCTGGAATAACCAGGGATTCACCACCGACATAATTGTCATCGGCCAGTTCTACTCGAATCAGGTAGTCCGCATTGGCCGGACAGGCGGCATCATCGAAATTAATATCGAACTTGTAGTAGCCACCGGCACGGGTTACCTGACCCTGCTGCTTTTCATCATCGAAGCAACGATTCGGCAGCTCCTGGCCTGAGCTGGCACGCAGCATACTCAGCGTAGCGCCGGTAATCGGAGCACGCAGGATGGAGTTGTAAATGACTCCGTTTGGCGTGAGCGGCAGGTTTAAGTCTTGCGGATTAGCACCCGACTCCACAAAGATCTCACTAATACGCTGGGGACCATTGGTGAAATCGGAAACCGGATTACCCAGAGATGCGGTACTTTCGCTGGCATCCGGCGCGGTATAGCGCATCTCGTAACTAAGGCCACCATAATTGTTGGGTACCAGTCCCTGGAAATGGAAATAGCCATTTTCATCGGTCTGGATTGTTTCCAGCAATGCACCGTTGAAATACAGATCCACTGCCCAATTCAACAGCAGGCGTTCATCGGCATCGGCCTGATTATTGAAGTTCACATCGTGCCACAGGTAACCGGCCAAATTAGCGATTCCCGGTGTGCCACCAACATCGATAGCAACACTGGCCTGATTGCTTGAAGGTGGATCATTCCAGTGCACTTCCGCGGTATTCACCACGGTGTAGCCAATTTCCAGGCTGTCGGAAAGTTTTGCCTGGAAGCGCAGTGTCACACTTTCACCCGGCAGTAAATCTCCATAAGTTGTGGAGTAGTCAGCAGTAATTACCGTACCGGCAACGCTGACTCCATCTACTTGGCCATTGAGCATGGCAGAGTCTGCAACGTAGGTAAGGACACCATCGCCGGCAACCATTAGGTCATCAGTAATATTTACCATGGTCGCCGGCACACCACTGATATTTTCAATGGTCACCAGATATTCCAACACTGCTCCGGCTTCGGCTGCGCCACCGCCGACAACGGCAACTTCTTTTACAACTGAAAGCAGCTGTGCATCACCCACCACCACTAGTGTCGGTTGGGCACCATTGGCCGGATTGCCATCTGCATCAGTGAGTACCAGTGGCAGTTCTTCTGCAGTAACACTGCCCTGGTTACTAATTACCGTACCCCTGGCAGCATCCATATTCACCATTACATCAAAAGTTACGGTGGCAGTTTGTGCAGAAGTAATCACCCCCTCGTTGGCACCTGGCAACGGTGGGGTTAGGTCATCAGAAGATACCGGCAATGCAGTATTCAGCAGTGACATACCACCGGCATTATCAGCAACCGCGATACCATTTAAGGTGGTAGTGCCGGCAACATAAGTGGTATTTGCAGGCACTTGGTCAGTGAGTGCGACCTGCAGCGCATCAACCCCCCCCATATTGGTAATCGCAATGGTGTAACGCAGCACATCACCGGGGTCGACAATACCCGTGGAAATATTATCCACCGCAATTGCCACGGTCTTATGAGCAACCAGCAGGGGAACATCGCCAACAATATCTATTGTTGGATCGTTGGGGGCATCTGTAGCGGGGTCATCCGATGGGACTTCATCGAAGGGGCCACTACCAGCACCTTCGCCATTAACAAAGCCTTGGTTTGAAATAATAGTGCCGTCATTGACATCATTAATGGTGACATCAAAGGTAACCATCACAGGCACAGCGCCAGTTGCCGCTGCAGCAATAAAACCATCGGCTTCGCCAGATGTATTAATGTTCATACCCGCTTCAAGCGGCGAAGCGCCACTTACATCTGTAAGCGCAGAACCATTCAAGGTGGTGGAGCCAGCAACATAAGTAGTGTTCGCAGGGATCTGATCACGCAACATCCCGTTAACGATATTTTCGTTACCGGTATTTTCCACGCGAATGGTATAGCGCAGGGTATCCGCCACCATCAGCAGGTCCGGGTTACCGGTCATATCTGCTGAGGTTTTATGAATTACCAGCAGTGGTTCAGATTCAATTAATACCTGAGTAGGGTCTTCATCCCCCGCAGCGTCAGGATCATCAGTACCGTTAATATTGGGATCATCACTGTTTTTCAGTAATTGACCGGGCAACTGTACCTGAGCCTGATTCAACACAGGTGTACCGCTATCAATGACAGGGGCGAGACTTACTTCATAGATCAACTGAATGGAATCACCCGCACTGCCACTGGCCGCCAGGTCAAGATTGGTCACCTTCAACAAGCCACTACCGTGGGTACCAGCAGAAGCATCTGTCCCGCTACTATCGCTACTCGCCGGAGCAGTAACCAGTTGCAGGGAGCCCGACTGGAACAATGGCAAGCTGTTTAGGCGGCCCAAGTCATCAGTAATCTCAATACCACTGACATCCACACCGCTGATATTTTTCAAAGTGAGGGTGTAGCGCAATACTTCTGCAGGGCTGGCCGTGGCAGCCGGATTTTGTCCGCGAGTAACATTCTCGACAGTCTTGTAGAAAGTTACCTTGGGTACTGAAGCACTTAGGGTATAGGCATCCTCATGATCGAGCACGCCAGGTGTACCATCGGTAGGCGCCGGACGGGTGTACTGACGCGCTTCAGGCGCACTGCTATCCCAACTGTGCCACAGCGTTACCCCGGCAATATTGGTGAGCGTTTCGCCATCGCGGGTATCTGCATCCAGGGTAGCGTCGTAACTTAGCAGCAGATGGTGATCCGCAGCCAACATTGCCCCAGCGCCAATTGATGTGATGGTAAGAGTACAACTGGCTGCATCAAAGGCCGTATTAAAATCGGTTCCTTCACTCAGGGTGGCAATCGCAGTACCGGCCGCATCGGTGATTTGTGCCGCAAAATTATTTGGTGCGGTTTCACACATGCCACCGGGATTATTGTCCGGCAGGATATCGGTCACGCTGATATCCCAGGCTGGGCCGGTACCAATATTGTGTAAGTCCAAAGTAAAGGTGCCGGGTAAACCGGACTGCACACTGGCCGGGCCGGTTTTTGTCAGGGTAATCGCCGTGGGTTCTACCACCTGCATATCCAAGGTGGAATTACCCGCACCAGCACCCTGCCCCATGGCCGGGTTGTCATTATCGTAGTTGTAGCTGTAACTGGCACTGTTGCTAAACATGAAGCCATCCATATTGGGTGGATTGCTGTCGCGCAAGCGCAGCGTTACATCAATAACCACCTGCTCACCAGCGGGCACATCAATGCCGTTGGTAGTATCGGCAATCACCAGTGCAGAAGCGGAACCGGTATTTTGCGGAGTAAACGCATTTTTGCCGGAAACCTTGGCCGCACCAATAAATTCCAAATCCGCCGCGGAAACACTGAGGTCAATCAACACGCTAACATCGTGCAGGGCTGCTGGCTGCGGCGTTTGCGGAATAGTAATGCGGTAATTGAACGGCTCGCCAATAGAAGCTGTGGGCTGAGTATTTTCAATGAAAAGCGGCGCGGCATTGGGAGTATTAAACTGCACACTGACCGGGGCTGTGGGGCCGTAGTCTTCGCGCATATCCGCAGTCACGGCCGTTGTACCGAGAGAAGGCAGATTGTCGCCATCCAGAGAATAATAAGTCTCCACATAAGCGGCATTTTGCAGATTGAGGCCCGCGCCCAAGTTAGCATCCGCCTGAACGCGGTACACCATTTGTAAAGTCTGGCCTGGGTTAATGGCGTAACCGGTACCCGCGGAGAAATCCCAAATCGCTGCGCCAGTGCTGCTGTCAAAAGTTGGAGCAACAGCCGTTGCAGTAGCGCCATTGACAGTTACTGACTGCACATTGACACCAGCCTGGCGCAGGCCGAGGGGAATCAAGTCTTTAAAGAGCGGATCATAGGCGGGCGCAGAACCATTATTGGTAATCGTAATGGTGTAATCGACCCTATCACCGGCGGAGAGAGTGGTACCCCCAGCAGGATTCGCACTGATTGCTATTGCCAGGTCTGGCTGTAGCAGATCCAGAGTTTCACTGTCATTGCGTGTTTCATTACCGGTAGCGGCATCGAAGCTGAAAACAACATTATTAGTGAGTGCAGTATTGTTGGCAGGCCATGGGTGCACATCGCGGTTTAATACCCGCGCGCGATAGCGCAGCACAAATTCATCATTAGCTGCGTTGTTATCGCCTTGGTTGCGCAAATCAGCAATATTCCAACTCAGTGTGGTCGGGCCCGCGGCCGGGTCACCAGCCTGCACCGGCTCGGCGATATCGTTGTGGAGGAAAGGTGCCACAGCCGCGAAAGGTGCATTACTATCGCCATTGATCGACACCGTGCCGGCAAAGACCATGCCCTGCGGCAAAGTATCGACAATCTGCGCCTTCGGTGCTGTACCTTCTGGCAGGGCCAGACGCAGCTCGTATTCCACCAGATCGCCGATACGCAACTGCACATCAGTGCTACCGTAGCTATCGTCAACACGGGTTTTGCTCAGTACGCTGTCATTGGCGGCGGTCAGCTGTGCGGCAATATTTTCCAGTACATAATCATTTAAACCGCCGACACCGTCAGCACCATTGCGCTCATGGGGACTGCTGTTATCTTCATCCAGACTGGTCCACTCGATGCGCGCAGTGGTGGAAAGTGTGGCTGCTGCCAGCACTTCATCCAGTACCAGAGCATCGAATACCAACAGGCTGTTATTACCGGCAGGGATATCCAGATCGCTGTTGGCACGGCTCCACTCGAGAGTTTGCGCAGTATTAACACCATCGCCGGTTACCGTGGGGTCGGCCTGGGCGGCACCTGCAAAGGTGACACTGCCCGGTACCAATTGCAGCCCCAGAGAGAGCTGCTCAAGGATAGCCAAATCGAAAGCGGCGGAATTCTCCGGGCTGCCCGCAGCGGCTAGGTCCAGGGTAAAGCGCAAAATATCGCCCGCATCGGGGTCATTACCGGGGCTGGTCTGGTTGACCACCGTATTGGTTGCGGATAAATCCGGCTCCACAATAGTAAGCACCGGCGCAGTGCCAACACCGCCGGCCTGTGCAGCCCCACCTTTAGTGGCGGCAAAGGTATAACTGGCTTGATTGGCAAAGTTGTGCCCCGCTTGCGCGGTTGCATTATTGGCAACCCGTGCGCGCACTTCAAAAATTGCCACTTCGCCGGCCGGAAGCATGTCAACAGCCAGGGCAATATTGTTACTGCTGGTGTTATCGGTAAATGCGCGGCCATTAATTTCCTGCAGCTGCACCAGTGTCAGGCTGGGGTCGAGCACATCGGTAATCACCAAATCGTGAATCGCCGCAGTAGTGGCGCTACCCGGTACTTGAATGCGGTATATCACTTCCTCACCCACTGCCGCTGTGGGGGCAGTAAGCAGCGTTTTCTGCGGAGGCGTTACCGTAGTGGCAACAGTACCCATCGGGTAAGGCGTTGCCAGGGGAACTGCAGCATACTGTTCACCGCTCTTGCTGGGCAGTGACCAGAATTCATTTGCTGTAAAAGTGTTTACCCAGTTTTCACCGCCGCCGATATCAGTATAAAAGCCAATTTCATAATAAATATCCAAGCAGGCACCAGCGTCGATAGGCACCTGTAAAGTAAAGTGCATATCGTCACCGCGATTGACCGGTGCAGTGTAGCTGTAATCAGTACCTTGAGTCAGTACTGAGCCATCCAGGGAGACCCGTAAATTGGCGATGGAACTTTGCTCCATCTGCGTCGCCAGATCATCGGTCAAAGACAGATCGTAAGCTGGAGCCAAGCCAGTGTTACAGGCTTGTAAAGTAAACTGCATCACATCATTGGCCGGATCCACATTCATATGGGAACTGGGCCAGTTGGCATCGGTTTTAGTCAGATTCGCAAGGCGCGGCTGCAGTACTGTAATACTGGCGCTGTCCTGCAATGTGCTGGCGGCACCGGTGTAATTCAGTTGCGCAGTATTGGTGAGGGTGGCAGTGGGCACCGCAATGCCCGCGCCGGTTTGTACCTTGGCGGTGTACTCAATAATAAATTGATTGGTATTACCGAAGTTACTGAGGATATCGCCCAGATTCCAGGTCACGGTACCAGTATCCCCGGCGCCAGGCACGGCAATCGCCGCATAGGTGTAATCATTCAAGTTGTCATCGTAGGGCGCGGTGGTATCACCGTTCACGCTGACAATGGAATCAAACTCCAATCCGCTCGGCAGCGTATCGGTAACGGTTACCGCCGGTGTGGTGCCCGCCTGCAGATTCAGAACTAGCTGATAGGTAACAGTGTCACCAACCCGTACCGTACCCACTGGAGTGGCGCTATCGGAATCCGCAATGACTGTCTTGGAAATAGTGGTGTTATCCACCGTGTCGATACTGGCGCTGGCCGGTCCCACACAGTAATCATCCGGTGCCGAAATACTTGGGCAGCCAGCACCATCGCGTTCATAGGCCTGATCATTTGTACTGCTGTTGTCGAGAGAGGTCCAATCCAACATCACACTATTGCTAATGGGAGAACCAAATACCCCATTCACCTGAGTGCGGTAGGTAATCACCAGAGTTTCCCCCAGTTGCAGGTCCAGACTGTTATCACCGTTCTCCCGCCCCCAAATCAAGGGGCCATTGGGCGCTGCCGCCGGTGTTGAGACAAAACCTGCCACAGCACCACCATTAATTAGTGCCGTTGGGGTGAAACTGCTGTCCAGGCGCAATTCCGAAGGTAGTGTATCCACCAGATTTAAGTCGTAAGCAGCTGCTGTGGAGCCACCATCGTGGGCCACGGTAATTTCGTACTCCAGTACATCACCACCCACAGGCAAATTGCCGGGGTTGGTCGCATTACTGACGGTTTTACTGACCCCTAGCAAAGGCTCTACCACGGTAACCGCAGCGGTGTTGTCATTGAGATTTTCCCCGGCTCCGGTTTCGCCATTGCGGTAAGACAGGGTGGCACCATTGCGACGGGAATCGCCATTATTTGTAGCCAAATCATTGGCGATACGGGCAAAGTAGGTAATACGAATCAGTGGTTCAATAGTACCGCCAACCGTGTCATTTTCACTGGCAGTATCCACGGTGCCAATATTCCAGGTGGCATTGCCGGCAGTGTTATCTGTGGGGAAACTATTGAATGCTGTTTCAGATGGCGCTGCGCCATTAATGGTTTCGATACCGACAAAATCATAAGTAATATCGAAATCGGCATTATGGCTGAGCACATAGCCTTCCGGGCTGCCGAGCTGATCGGTAACCGCTACATTTTGGCTGATACCTTCTGGCAAGTGGATTTCCAGCTGGAATTTTTTATGAGCACCAATGGTGGGAACTACAGCGGGCTGTAAATCGGTTTTGTTTATCTGTAGCGGAAAGACTTCTGTCTGGGCACTGGCATTGGTTTCATAATCATTAATCGCGTCACCACCATTAGGTAACACGCCGATACGCATACCGTCAGCAGCTCCATCATTGCCAATAGTCTTACTGCTATTCAGTGAAATATCTTTGCCCGCCAGGGACTGCCAGCGGGCCTGAATGGTGTTATCCAGAATCTCATGGGGCTCTACACCCTGCTCTACCCGCACATCAAAGGTGAATGACTTGGTAGCGCCCACGGCGATGCTGTAATCCGCATTACTGCGATTCCAGCTAAAGATCGGTGCATTAGCACCCACGGTAGTGATATCGACATTTTGGGGTGGATCATTACCTCCAATATTGCCGATATAAACCAACTTGGACCCGGTAAGGTCATCGAGTACCTGCAGGTTATAGGCGGCGGCGGTACCGATATTTTCTGCAGTGACAGTTACTGTGAGAATATCATCCGCATCGCTGTTAGTTACTGCGAACGATTTGTTCAGCTGTATCTTGGGTTCCAGCACGGTAATTTCGTGGGAGGCAAAAGGTACCGTAACGTTTTGATTAGCCTCATCCACATAGCTCACCTGGGCAGTGGTGTAACTACCACCATTACCCAGCACATCACCATCATCGGTATTGCTGCTATTTTCAATGCGCGCAATAAATTCCACCGGGAAATCAAACAGGCTACCGGTTACCGTGGTGAGTTCCTGATCGCCAAAATTCCACTCCACGTAATCAGCGCTACCTGTACTGGTACAGGTAGCGCTAAAAGTACCACCGGGAATAAAACCAGCAGCATCGTAGGGCGATGCATCGAGGTTTACGGTTTGCCCTTCAATACAGCGCATTCCCGCCGGCAGTTCATCGCGGATAATAAAGTTACGCAATTTAGCTGCAGGAATTTTTGCGGTCAGCTGATAGCGAATTTCCTCGCCCACAACCGCAGTATCTTTATTGGTGCCGCTGGCAGCACCATTGGATAATTGCAAAGCCTGCTTCGGTTCCGCTTTCACCTCAATAATCTGCATTCGCGCTTGTGCATCCGCAGATTTATAGTGGCGCGCACGCCCTGCTGCGGGAGTGCCATCGCCAACGCCATCATTGTCCACGTCACTATCGATCTGTGTGGCGGTCTGTTGGCCAAATTTGCCTTCCAGGCTGTCGTAGCGGGCATAAAAGGTATTGTTAAAAATTTGTAGTGGCGCTACGGAGCGATGTGGCTTAACGCGGTAGTAAAGGGTTACCGAGTCACCGGGATTAATGCGCTCCAGTGCTGTGGAATGCTCATAAGAGAAAGTGACAATCGCCGGAGTTCCACCACTACTACAATGGCTGGCTTCAGAATAATTATTAGCACCTGTAGTGGTGCCTACCCATCCATCATCACCGTTATTCGTTTCCGCTGAGCCATCACCATCGTTATCCAGGCCATCGCTGCTCAGGGCCTGCACACACATTTGACCGGAAGGGTCGAGCGTATCGGTGATCACCAGATCGTAGGCAGGAGCACGGTTTACACCGCTATCGGCTGTGCGATTAGTCAGGGTCAGGCGGAAAATGTAAGTCTGGTCCCGGTGGCCTTCATTAGTAAAGTCCACGAAATTTGTACAGCTGGTACCTATACCGTAGAGATTTTCGTTACAGACTTTTTTATCAACTTCGATATGGGGCTCGGAGACGGTTACAGTTTCCGACCACTCGGTAATATCTGGGAAACCCGGTACGGTAGTAGGCACACCATCAATATTGGTAAAAATACCGCTGGTATTGTAGTTATCCACCACAATAGTTTCGGTGTCGAAAACCGCGGTAAATTGCGCGCGCGCGTAATCGGTGCTGGGATTGGCATGCTGATTCGGATCGGTGTTCTCAGTATCCACCGGATCATTGAGTAAGCGCGTGGTCATATCTGCAAGGAACCAGCGGTCGCGCAGGGTTATCTTGGAGGTCACATCCCAGAGAAAGTCTGCTTCGCTAAGGGGAATATTCAAGCCCCCGGTCTCCACAATATCGCCACTGGGAATCACTACACAATTTGCCTGAGAAACCGGGTGCGGCAGGGTGACATCTGCACAAGTAAGCGGAGCATCGGCGATATAGCCCTGACCATCCGGCAGGTCATCGCGCACATCAATATCGCGCACTTCAATCAGGGTAAATCCGGGCGTGTCGAAACCAAACCAGCCTCCGGCCTGGATTTCAAAGCGACACTCTTCACCAATCAACACACTGCTATTGGGGAATGCAGCTTCGGAAGTTAATTCATTACACTGATCAGAGCGCTCCTTGATCAGGTTAAAACCCATGACCCGCGCGCGCATACCGTCGAGGGTGTAGTTATTGGCCAACTGCTTCTGGGGCGTTGTTTCATTCAACACCGCTGGATTAGGGAAATACAGCGGAGTGCCATCGGACAAGGTTATCTCTCCCACCACATCGGCGCGGAAGGTAAGATCATCATCGGTGGCAGAATGGTTTTTTTCTACCTGGAAAATAATACGCTCGGTTCTTCCCGGTTCAATGACACCATCTAGACTGGTACAGCGATAAACCGCAGCCGAAGCTGGCAGAAAGTCCGGTTGGTTCCAAAGCGGGTGCGCGGGCACGGTGCCGGGGTTAGGCTTGCCAACAGGAGTACAGGCGCGGTCATTCGACAGTACGCGCATGGCTTCACCAAAGGTGACATACACATCGTAGTTATCCGCATCGTGGCCACCATTGTTGGTTACATCTACCGTCAGCTCAGACGTACCGCTATCCCGCACTATGTACAGAGGATGCACGGTGCTGATATCCAGATCTTCCGGGTTCGGGGTAACCGACTGATTTTCAATCTGCGTGGGAGGATTGGTACTAGGGCAGAAATCCTCGTAGTCAACCGTTAAAACATTATTGGCGAGGCTAATATTACTGTTCGGATCCTTGCCGTTACCTGCCGATTCTACTTCCACATCGAGATCGGCCATCTTGTCGAAAAAATCAGGCTCAGTGGTAACAATACGGAAACGGATTTGTATCTCATCGCCCTGACGCATCATATTACGCTGGTCCGAATAATTCGGGTGCGTGGTGCTACTCAGCAGGCGGAATTCCGGCTTGTTATTTTGCAGTGGGTCAGTGTGCCATTGATTCCAATTGCTACCCACACGCCATTGCAGGGTATCGGCCTTACCGGGGTAAGTGGAGCTGTAGTTGGCCCCATGCCCATCAACGCCACGGCGCTCGCGGGTAATCTGTGGTGTATAGGTGGTATCCACCACATATTCATCCGGAAGATCACTAACGAACTGGATATCCTTAACCGAGCCACGTGTCTGGTTATTGATGGTAATAGTTACAAAACCTGCCGAACCCAGTGGTTGATTCAAATTAGTGCCGGTAATGGCCTGGGTAATATCGAGTGCATCGGCAACTCGGGCATACATCACTTCGGAATCTGAACCGGGCCCTGAGCCTACTGCAGGAGAGGAAATACCCCCAACACCGGTATCGTCATCAATTTCGCAACCCCACTGTATATCTGAAACCGTATTAGTGCCGTCACTACAGGAGGTGTTTACCTTACCTACCAGATAGATGTTGAGGGTTGAGTTTGCCGGAACATCTGTGCGTCCTGAACCACCGGAGAAGCTGCCATTCAGCTCAAAATTATTGATATTGTTGCTGGCTGAAACACACCCAGAGACACCTGGATTGGAACCATTGTTATTGGCGATAGCCTGCGCCGCTGATTCGCTGGAACAAGCATAATTGATGTCCATATTCGGGTTGGTCATCAAATCATCAAAGCGTACATCCTGCATATCTGCATCCCCAGCATTGGAGATAGCGATACGCCAGATCACGTCATCATTAATATTGCCATAAACATTATTGGTGTAATTAGTTTGACCCGCATCGATATTACGCCCGCGTTTATCTACGGAGGGCAGAGGCTCTTTAATAGCCAGCTCCATACTATCGTAATCTGTCTCCGAATCACCACAATAGTCGAAAGAGGCAGATGCATTAATAGTGCGGTTGTTATTAACCAAATCTTCTTCACGGTCTGCCCTACTGCGTACACCGAAAGTAATCCATAAGGTAGTACTTTCATTACGGGCAGCGAGTGCAGACAGGTCGTTTTGGTCCCAACGGATAGTAGTGCCGCTGAGAGTAGGTTCGCTTAAAACAACACCAGAGCTTACTGTAGTGGAACCGGGGATATATTCCAGTTGTGAAGTCCCCAGGTTTTCTGTGACCACAATATTTTCAATATGCTGGGTTCCCATAAAACCACTGCGGATGCTGGGAACAACAATTTCGATGGTCACTTGGCCATCGCCACAGAGTTCACACCAGCTATTACTATAGCTATGGTCAAGGATATTAAAAAATGCGGGGTTATCCGGAGATGAGGGACAATTGTGATCCGCCCTTGCCTGCGGAGAAAATAAAGCAATGTAAATACAGAGCAGCACTAAACCAACAAGCGCATTATTCCAGGATTTCCGTCCAATTACTTCCGACATCATCGTCACTTATTAGCCGCCGCTTTTCTGTTTACAAAATCCTTGACAGCACCCTCAGGCACTGCCGCCGCACAGGGTCTGCCCGGTGCGCGAACTTTAATTGCAGAGGGGAAAAGTGGCCGTGAAGCAGGTCATAAATACCGCCCGGCAGGAGGACTTTTTTGAAGATTGCCAAGTGGTTCTCAGGCAAACCCGGGAGGGAAAAAGCTGTGAAAGCAGGCAAAAACTGCCCGAAAAAAAAGGGCCCCTCCCCGCACAAGCGAGAAGGAGGCCCATTTGATTAACTCTGCGGTAGGAAGTCAATCGGGTAGAGAATGGTGATTGTTGGAACACCAGCCTTTTCACCGAAGTTAAACCGTTTGACCCTTGCAACAATTTTGGCATTAAGTGCCGGCGAATCCATATCGCTGGACTCCACTTGTGCCAGGGACACAGAGCCATCCGGTTCGATAGTGATCTTCAGCACCATCTTGCCCTGTAGAGCCGGGTTGTTGCGCAGCTCGCGGTTGTAGATGCGATAGAGCGCATTCTTATAGCGATCGAAGACAATCTGGATTTCCTCGTCGGTACGTGACGGGCCAACACCATCGCTGAGTGGTCGATCCTCACCGGCAAAGTCACCCTCATTGCCAATAGCACTTTCAACACGTGCAAACTCGACGCCACCCAGGGAAGAACCCGTTCCGCCCACATTGCGACTCACATCTGAAGCGCTGATGCCACCACTACCCTTGGCTGCGGCAGACGTAATCAGAGAGCGCTGGCTGCGATTCTCTTTCTTACCCGCCGTGCTCAGCTGGGTCTGCTGGCCGAGACGGTTATCCAGATCATCCTGGATCAGATCCTGGAAATTATCCTTAAAGGCCAGAACACCTGTGCGCTCAGCTTTCTTGCGCGCCTGCTTCTTCTCAGTTTTGGTTGGCTTGGGCTCTTGCTTGGCCACCTTCTGCTCAGGCTTGGGCTCGGGCTTCTTCTCCTCTTTCTTGGGCTTGGTTTTCTCCGGCTCCGGCGGTGGCTTGGGCTTGGTTTTCTTCTCGATTACCAGCTTGGCCAAACGCTCTGGAATCTCAACCACTTCGCTTTCCGGTTCCGGCAACGTATAGAGTGGCACCAGATAACCTAATAAAGTGGCAATAAACAGAGAGGCGAATACACAGAGACGGAAACGCTTTTCATCTTCACCCTGCGTATGCCAGGGCATAACCATTGGGCGAAAATCCGGTTGCTCGAACTCACGGGTAATTTCGAACTCGTACTTGGACTCTTCCTCTTCACGGCGCAGCTCATCTGCCTGCTCGTCCAGAGCAAAGATTTCCTCGCTGCAGTATTCAATATTATCGAGCACTTCCCGGCGGGATTGATGCAGCTGCTCCAGCTGTTCGTTGAAATCGCGGGTGGACTCACCGATTCGAGCAATCACCCGCTCGGAGGCATCGACCCGGTAATCCTCGGCCCAGAACATTTCACCGGCGCCGGCCTCTTCGAGCTTGCGCAAGCGCTCGGAAATTTCATCAAGCAGCTGGAACTTGGTGCCATTGGCCTGCAACTCGGCCAGCTGTGCCTCTATCTGCTGCCGCTCATCCTCGAGCAGGAGCATGCGCTGGCGAACCGCATTGAGCGATTCGCTAAGTGCCTGCTGTTGTTGTAGAAAATTACTCACAAACTTCCATTAACCCTGAGATGCTTTCTGAATAACCGCCAGCGATACCTTGGTGTAACCAGCTTCCGTACAACTGGACATCACCTTCTTAAGCAAACTGAACGGAATGCCCCTGTCCGCGAGAATATTGACTTCCGGTGGCTCCGGCTGAACTTCTCCCTCGGTGCCGGCTTCTTCGGCCTCCGCCTCAGCAGAGGCCTGGGCCACACCGATAGCCTTACCCATCTCGGCGATCATCGCCTGCTTAATGGCCTCGATAATGATTTCTTCACTCTCAAGTACCTCGCTGGTAGCCACCACTGAATTGGATTCCACCAGAATTTCCTCATTGGTCACCATCAGGGTTACGGTTTCCCTTGGTTTGGCCTCCACCACCGAATCCGGCAGTGTGATCACCTTGGGTGGCTCCAACGCTTCATTACTGGAAGTGTTGGTCAAGAGGAAAAAAACCAAAATGGTGAACACGTCCATTAGCGAGGTAAGGTTCATACCCGAGGTTTTTTTACGCTTATGGCTGCGCGCCATACGCTTCATACGTCGGCTTTCATGTCTCACGGCGCATCTCCTATGGAAATATCGGGAAACAGCACCACTTTCTCTACAGCACTTGGATCACTGGGATCGCTGCCTTCCACACGCACCTCGGCTCCGCGCACGGTATCCATTACACCCACCAAGTGCTCATAGGCAATATCCGCTTCCATCAACAAAATGGAGTCGGTTTTTTCTGGATAGCTGGCCTTTACCTGCAGTAAAAACTCGGTGAGTTTTTTCAGGTCGTAGACCTCCGCGGTTGGCAACAGAGCAAGCTGTTCACCCTCCCCGGCACCTTCCTCTGTAGCCGCTTCCAGCGGCGCAGACTCACCCTCTTCGGATTGCGTCAGGTTTGGAAAACGCGCAATGACTTTCTCACCATCACTAATCTCCAGCGCCTCTGTGCGAACGACGACTTCTACCGTGACCGTGGGATCATCCGGCGCTCCACCACCGGCTCCGCTCGGCATATTTAGCTCTAAAATTGTTACCCGTGAGAACACCGCCGATACCAACAGAAACGGCACCAGCACCACCATCAGGTTTAGGAAGGCGGTGATGTCCAGCTCCGGGGCCTCTTTATCTCTCCCGTGGCGCCGCCTTCTCATTACGCAGTTTCCGTTTGCTGTTCTTCGGTTTTGGCCGCGGCCACTGGTTGTGATTTGGTGTGCTTCTCAGACTTGCTAGCCGACTTGTTTTCACCTTTATTTTTTGAAGCAGGCGCATCGACTTCGAAGCGACGGCGGGTTGAACTGTCAATCAGATTGGAGGCTTTTACGGAAACCATTTCCAGACTATCAATAATTTCTCCAGTGAGGGAGTTGAGCAGTGCATGCACAATCAACAGGGGGATACCGGTCATTAGACCGAAAGCCGTTGTGTTCATCGCTACCGAGATACTGGCGGAAAGCAGGTCGGCTTTTTCTGCCGGGTTGGCATTGGCCACTGCGGTAAAGGCTTCAATCAGGCCCATAATAGTACCGAGCAGACCCAGCAGCGTGGCGATATTAGAAAACAGTGCTACGTAGGGCGTGCGCTTTTCCAGCTGCGGAGTGATTTCCATCATGCTCTCTTCCATCGCGATTTCGATATCTTCGCGGCGGCGCACTGCACCCTGACGGGCCAACCCCATGGAAAGTAGCTTTGCCACACTGGAGTTATCCTGCTTAACCAGATTTCGCGCACGATCGAAATCACCACTGGAGAGGATTGGCTGCAATTTATCCCACATAGTGCGGTTGGTACGGCGCTCGTAATGCAGGCGAATAAATCGCTCAATTGCTACTGCGCCACCCAGGGCGGCCACCACAAGAATGGGGTACATAAAAGTACCGCCCGTCTGGAAAAACTCGATGACGCTGTTGAAAAAGTCCATTACAAACCCTCTTGAGAAATACTGCAGTAATTGGTTGCTGCTCTGGCTTTAGCCAGAGAAAGGACGGCGTTAATCGCCGGACAGGCTGAGCTGGTAGAACTCCAGCTCACGCATGAAAACTTCCTTGTCGAGCGGCTTGAGCTTGTCGTCCATCAAACTGGAGACAAGATCACTTTCGACACCCACCTCGGAACTTTTCCAGGGAACGATATACAGAGACTTGGGCGCTTCCTTATTACCAATAATGGAAATACCCGATAACTCTTTAACTTTGGTATCCACTTTCTTATCTGTGGCTTGGTTTTTTTCACCTTCTTGTGCCTGCGCACCGGCAAAAGGAAAAATGGCAAACCCCATCATAAACGGCAAAATCCATTTACACTGCGCTATCACTTGCCCGCCCTCCGTTTAAGATCCGCCAGCCAGATAGACACATCCTGGTCCTCGGGTTCCAGCTGTACATATTGCTGGAATTGTGCCAGAGCGCATTGGAGATCTTGCAGATAGAGATCACACAATATGCCGAGATTTTTTATCAGTGGCAGGTATTCGGGGTTTTCTGCCAAGGCATTCACATAAATTTTGCGCGCATCGGCAAAACGACCCTGCTTGCGGTAAAGCACTGCCAATTCATTAGTGGCCACCGGGTGCTCGGCATCTATTTCCAATGCTTTAAGAAAAGCCTCTTCCGCTTTTTTTTCTTCTGCCACCTGAATTTGGGCAATGCCGAGATTAATATAAGGCGCGGGCAAACGCTGCTCCCGCTCAACTACCGTCTCCAACAACTCAATCGCGCGCGCAAACTCCTTATCCGCAAGGAATTCCAGGGATCGTTCAAAGTCCCGGCTCACACTGCCGGACACCCGCACAGAGGAATAATCAGAAACCTTGCCCGACTTGGTCTGAACTCCCGCGCAGGCAGCCAAAAACAGCGTAACCACCCACAGGAAAACCACTCGCAGTTTTATTTGCATAGCCCTCTTCTCCATTCTCGCTATTACTGGCCGGAAACTACTTCCGCTGATTCCAAGGCCTCCGGCTCCGGTGGCAGAGGGACAATACTCTGCAGATAGTCACCAGCCTCTTCGACACGGGCATAACGGGCCGGCATCAGACCGGCAAGTTGGCCGATACTCTTATCGATCCAGGGGTTGTAGATACCCATCCCAAGTAACTCGACATTTTTTTCATGCACGGAAATCGCTTTTTCCTCGAACGGATAAATTTGATCTTCCAGAGCCAGCTCGTACTCTTCCAGTTCCAGCGCACTCAAATTCGTTGGGCGCTCGGATTCCTTCAGAGACACACTGAAGTGCAAATAAATTTCCGCGAGGTAATAAGTGGCTGCGGCGGTCACATCCGCTGCCTGGTAATCAATCAGGGCAGAGAAATCGCTAATCGCTTTTTTCATGCGCTTGCGTTTCAGGTTGAGGTTCTGCTCGATTGGCTTAACCAGCATCACATTGGTAAAGGCCTGATAACTGGGCTCAGCCAGCTGTAACGCGGCGCTACCAGCCAGGTAGCGGGTGCGATCACTGCGCTGGGAACCGCCACGCTTCTCTATGCGCACCATCTCACGCAGTTCCTGCATATAGCGTTTTTGCTGCCCAGCAGTTTTGTAGATATCGGCGATTTTTTGCCGCGTCTCCAGGGCGGGCTCCATGGGGTTGGGGAACAGCTTCACGTAGCGTCTCAACACCGCCAACGCCCTGTCGCTGTCTTTAGCGGTACTGTAGAGATCCGCTGCCTGTGTCAGAGCCTCGCGGCGTATTTCCTCGTCCTCAGATTCTCGCTCAATACGCTCAAACTCCGCCGCTGCCAATAAGAGCTCGCCACTTTCCTGATAGACCACCGCCAGTTTCTTGGTGACATCTTTGGCCAGTTCATGCTCTGGGAAATTCCCACGGAAATTGTTCAGCACTGTGGCGGCCTGGGTCCAATCCTTGAGCACAATCAGGGAAGCAGCAGCATCGTATTCGGCGGTGGCCAGTAAAGTGGCTCCCGGAGCCGCAGCGCGAATGCGCAGGAAGTGGCCGGCAGCAGTAGCGTGGTCCTCCTGCTTGCGTGCCATATCACCCTGCTGGTAAATGGATGCCGCCAGATTGTCGACCAGGCCAGCACGATCCTTGGCATCGGTGGCGGTGAGATTCAGGGTTTCCCCATAGGCCACTTCCGCATCGGCATAGGCATGGGTATCAAAGGAGCCGTGAGCCACCACCATCCAGGCGGAGCGGCGAATCTCCTGCTCTGCCGCCGGGAATTTTTCCAATAGCTGGCGCCCGTTATCGATCGCCGGCGTATAGTCTTTAAGACCGTACAAATCTTCCACCGCACCCAGCATTACCTGCGGCGCTTTGGCGTGCTGTGAGAAGGTATCGGCAAAGGTTAACGATGAACGAATAATTTCACGCAACAATGGAGCGCGCTGATCTGCACTGGCTTCTTTCAGATTGTTGGCCAGATGCTCGCGATAAGCGTAAACCGCAGCGTAACCCGCCTCGCTGGAATCCTTGTGGGCAGGATATTCATAGGCGGTGCGCTCATATTCCAGAGCGGCATTGTGGAAATCGCGATTTTCCAGCATCAAGCCGGCGAGCTGGTAGTTCATTTCCGGCGCGCGTTCAGCTTCACGGAAGGACTGCAAGTAACGGCGATACCAGTGAATTGCCTCTAGGTAATGCTCTCCCTTTTTATCCTTCAGTTTTTTGTTTTGGTAGGCGGCATGGTAATGACCGGCCAGGTCGATCAGGTTAGCCTGTAGAAATTCGACCACCTCACCAAATTCATTAATATCGAATACTGTCCAGTAGTCGGCATTGAGGGCATAGGTATTTACAAAAGTCTTCTTCGCTTCAAGCACCAGTTTGGGGAAACCGCCCTTGCTGTAAATCTCGATCACACGAATGGAAAAGTCCGCAGAAACCTTGTGCAGTGGATTGCGCTCCACAAAGGCGATATAGGATTTGGCCGAATCCTGGTAGCGACGTTTATTCAGGTAATACTCCCCGAGATGGCTGTACACCAGGTATTCATATTGGCGCGCACCCTTGCGGGAGAAATAGTCGACAATAGAATCCGGGCCCTCCATATATGAGAAGCTCAGACTCACCACGCGGAAAGTATCGTCCACATGCTTGCGCTCAACCGTATTGGTCTGCTGGTCAAAGTCGTAACCCTGGGAGACTTTGTAATCGAGCATGGCCACATAATCGTCCAGGGCCATCTCGTACATATCCTGCTTAAACAGGGACCAACCGCGTTTATACAGGGCCAGCTCGTAAAAACTGGAAATCTGCCCAATGGTGATTACCCGGCCATAGGCCTCTTCCGCATCCAGATACTTTTTGCGGGTAAAGTAATATTCCCCCAGGCGAAACCAGGCTTCATCGATATGACGGGAATCCGGGTATTTGGCTACCAACTGCCGCAATACATCTACTGCGGCATCAATTTGCCCGGCCTCTTCATAGGCGCGGGAGAGCTGGTACATCACCTGGTCGTTGCGGTCGTAAAGAGGGTATTTCTTCAGCAGGTTGAGATACAGAGCGATGGCCTCTCGGGCATTCGCCGACATCAGCGCTTCCGGGTCTTCTTCAGGAACCTGCAGTGGAGTGGTGTCTGCAGCGATATCCACACTGCCACTAGCGCGGGCTTCAAAGTCCGCATCAGACTCCGCCCCTGCTGCATGCTCAGTGGGGATACGCTGTACCTTGGCAACAGGCGCGGTTACCTCAGCCGGAGCTTCCAGGGCATTTTCTGCAGTTGCCTCCGGTGCTTCGATGGCAATCACAGCACCACTGCTTGCTGTGGCAGGGGCAATACCGTCAATGGCAGCATCCTCGGCCCGGTGCGCCTGCTTAATTTTTAGGTCGGCAATCCGACGCATCGCTTCAGGGGTGAGACTCGATTCGGGTGTTTCCTGCAGGTAGCGCTGATAACTTGCCAGGGCCTTTTCCAGGCTGCCGTCGATATATTCCTCTTTAATCTCAATATCGACATTTTGCAGGCTGCCAATTGTTTTGCCGCTGTTCACCGCACAAGCGTTAAGTAACAGTAATGCCGCGGCGAATGCACCATAGCGCAGTGCATTTTTGGGCTTCCGCCCTGTAGCTATTGGCTCGATCGCAAAACTAGCAGAGAGACTTACGCGATGATTTACAGGTTTCACGCCTTATCCCCCTCAGTTTCTGAAACTTGCCGTTCAGTGGATTTATTCTCAGGTAAAATTTCCGGCTGGTCTGCTTGGAGTTGCTCGCCCTGCTCCAGTGGCCCATTTTCACTTTCTGGTACTTTCAATTCGGCAGGATTGCTCTCAGGCAGAGTTTCCGGCTGCGCTTCTTGGCTCTGCTCCTGCAGCCCATTTTCGCTTTCCGGTGTTTCCAATTCGGGAGGGTTTTGCTCTGGCAAAGTTTCAGGCTGAGCCTCGCGATGCTGTTCAATCTTGCGCTGATCCTCGCGCTGCTCCTGCAGCTCATTGGCACGGTCGTAACTGTCGGCTAGGGCGAAGCGCGCTTTGATCTGGTAACTCTCCAGTTGGCTGCGGCGGCGCTCCAGCTCTTCAACAGCGAGTGCTTCCAGCATGCTGCCCTGGCGCGCCATCAACATCTCCAGACGCTGCTGGGCCGAACGAATCTGCGCACGCGAACGCTGGATATCCTTGTTATAACCGGTGTAACTGTGGGTCGCCGCCTGACGACTGCGCACATAGGAGCGGTACACCGTTTGTAACTTTTCGATCTCAGCGTTGAGGGCCTGCAAATGCTTATAGGCCTCGGTGAGACGCTGGTGATATTCGGTAGAGAGACGCAAATCCAAAATACCCTGCAAGCGCTCAACACGGCTGCGGCTTTGCTCGGTAAAACCTTTAGGGTTGCGTGCGATCTGCTTATGCAGCTGCAGTAGTTGCAGGCGCGCTTCCTGCTCTTCGGCGGTGGCGAGATACTCCGGGCGGCGAGAAACCAGCATTTGCTCTATGCGACTGGAGAATTGATCGCGCTGCTCCATACGCAGCTTGATCCGTGCATCCAAGGTACGGAACTGCTCATCCAGCTGTGGTAACAGGGGCTCGTAGTAAGCCCGACGCGCACTGATAATATCCTCGAAGGCAGTGAGACTTTTAAGCCACTCTTTATTGCGCTCGTAGAGATCATTCAAGTCGCGGTAGTTACGCAGAAATTCTTGGTAGTCATTGGAGGCCATGAGGTCGAGGAGATAGTGAGTCTCCGGTGCCTCCGGCAGATTGCGCAGCGCCACCACCCAGTTTTGTACCTGGGTAGCCTCTTTGCGCCGCAGCGCTTCGAGAAATTTGCCCTGACGAATACTGTTGATGGAAGCCGTCAGTGTGTCGATCTCACGGCCAAAGGCATCCAGGGCGCGGCCGTAATGAATTGCCGCAGTACTGTGTACATCCAATTTTCCATAGGCGTAAGGTACAGCTAGCATCACTTCCTGCACCGATTCATTGGTGCCCTTACGGTTTTGCAATATCCGCCAGGGTACCAGGGCGCGATCGAAACGCCCCGCTCGGGCCTCCACCCAACCGGCACCGAGCAGCGCCCGATTGGAGAAAGGCCCTTCGAGATTCACCCGGTCAAAATAGGGGCGCGCCAGCTGCAGTTCGCCGGCCTCCATCAAGTGGGAACCCAGTAATAAATTGGTCTTATCGTACAGGGCCTGATCGGCCGGGTCGCCACTGTGGCGCTTGCCCAGAGCGGTCAGCTCCAACACCCCGCGTGCTTCCTCGCCGGATTTCAACTGGGCAATGCCCAGGTTGAACTCCACAAAGCCCTCCAGGGATTCCTCACCTTTCAGGTCTTTCAGTAGCTCTACCGCTTCTTCGAGACGCCCCAACTCCATAAAAACCCGCGCGCGCAGGAATTGCTCCTCGGCACGCACCCGCAAGGGCACCTTGCCCTCAATCATTTCCAGCGCATGCAAAGCGTTTAGAGGCTGCTGTTTGTGGTAGTGAATTTTAGCCAGACGATAGGCGGCTTCATTGCGCACCTCCTGCGAAACATTGCCCTTCAGCACCGCTTCAATTGCGCGCCCCGCTTCCCGGTGCATACGGTAGGAAAGCTCCATGTCACCCACAGAGAATTCAGCCTGCCCAAGATGATTACTGAAGGGGTCTAACGCGGGCTCATCCAGACGGTGATACTGGGCCAGTTCGTTATCCAGCGCTACAATCGCATCAAAGTAGTTTTCCTGGTGGGCGTAGTACATGGCCGCACCAAAGAACAGATCGCGTAATTCTTCTTTATCATCGTCTGCGCCAGCCACACTAGGGAGTAGAGACAAACTACATAAAGTAAAGCTGAGAACTCGCAGGCCAGCTCCAGCTACGCCGGGAAATGCCGAAAGCAGGGGTATACGCATGGTTACCAGTCCTTGAAGTTAATCTCGGACTCGGTTCCGGAAATTCTGATCTCGACAAACTTTGGCCCTACCGCCTTGTCGATTTGATAAGAAGCATTGGCTCGATACTCTTTACCGGAAGGGGTCTTGCCTATAAAGCGCACTTGTAACGGGTGTCCACCAGCCTGCACATTACCGGTATAGATTTTTTGCACCCCCCCTTTTTGTAAGGATTCAATTTCCCGATAGGTGTAGAGGTGGTGCGCCACGATTTCACCATTGAGAGTGACTTCTACGGATTCCAGTTCAAAAGGCTTTTCGTCTGCGACAGAAACAAACAAAGCCACCTGAGTATTGGAAGGAAACAACAGTTTCTCTTCCAACTGTGCCAAAGTTGCTGTCAGATCAATTACATCTTTCTTAACATCCTGGATTTGCTCGTCCAAACCACGGATATCATCACGACTGACATTCTGCGCATTCACTGCGGCAGCCAGTAAAAGAAGGAGAGCTATCTGTAAAATTCTGAACATGTGGCCTACCTCTGACCCAATCCTTATCAATGAAAACCAGCGATGTGCAAACCCCTTGAGGGCCACATTGAAGTGCCTGTAAACAGGGACCTTTCAGCCAGCGGCATTGTAGTGAATACAGAAATAGGCAGATGTGAGGAAAGTCAAATCTAGGAAAACCGGCAATTGCTAATTTTTTGCACTGAGAAGTGATGCGACCGAGCAATTATGTGAGGTGGATCTCATTAATTCTAAATTCGCGCCGAAATGTTAATGGCTACTGTTTTATAGATTCATTGTGAAAGTCTTTCACAAGCAAAACTGCCAACCTATAAAATATTAAAAGTACCTGCTGTGCAATCGATAATCATTTATCATTTGCGACTAGCAATAAAATAAGCGTGGCTAGCCATTGGCAATCACCCAATAGATACAGGAATGACTGCCAACTTGTAAAGAAGCCGTTCAAATAGTCCGGCGATTTAATCGCCGCTGTACAATGAAATGATCACTTTACCCTTTGCTCGCTTGGTATTCAGGTAAGAGAAAGCCGCCAGACTCTGGCTGAATGGATAAACTTTATCAACGACGGGAGAAATGATTTTGTCCCTGTATAAGGCGCTTAGCTCACTGAGCTGATCCCCATTCGCCTGCATAATGACCATACGGTAAAACGCATTCTTGTCTTTCGCCTGTTTCAATACCGGGCGAGACTTAAGCCCGATTAGCTTACGGAAAAACCAGTTGATACCCAACTCCCTCGCCGTCAACGGGTCCAGCACCCCAGCAATAGATACTACTCTGCCGCCTCTTTTCAATACTTTAAAAGCATCCATTGTGTATTGTTGGCCTAGGGTGTCATACACCACATCAATATCAGACAATAAATCCAGATAGTTTTCTTTCTTATAATCGATCACTTGGTCCGCACCGAGTTTACGCACCCAGTCCACATTGGCACTACTGGTTGTAGTAATCACATAAGCGCCGTAGGCCTTGGCAAGCTGAATCGCCATAGAGCCGATGCCACCGGAACCCGCATGGATCAATACTTTCTCTCCCTTCTTCAAACCAGCAACCTGGATCAAGGCCTGGTAGGAGGTCAGCCCCACCAAAGGGATACTTGCAGCTTCTTCATGGGAGAGGTTTTCAGGTTTCTTCGCCAGATGCGTAGCATCCACCACCAGATACTGGGCAAGGGTGCCCACATGATCCTCCCCCACCCTGGCGAACACTTCCTCTCCGGGCTGATATTGTGAGACTCCACTACCCACTGCGACCACCTCGCCACTCAGATCCCGGCCAATTCCCACCGGCAAGTTGAGCTTCTTTAGCGCTTTCATCTCGCCGCGCATCACCATTAGATCAATGGGGTTGATGCTGGCGGCATTGATCTTGATCAACACCTCGCTCGCACCTGGCTCGGGTACATTCGCCTCCTGGAAAGCCAGACTGCTATCGATATCGCCATACTGAGTAATTTTGAGTGCTTTCATTAATCTCTCTAGTCATCAGTTCAAGAATGAGAGCGATAGTGCCCCCTGCCCCAACTGAGAAACAGAGAGCATTTAGTGGAAGTCTTTTGTCTTTCTGACAATAATGAATGCTAAGTTGCCGTGTAAACAAGCTAGAATAGGGGCTTTATGGACAAAATCCGGGCATTACGCTACTTCAAGCGCGTGGCAGAACTCTGTAGTTTTACTGCAGTGGCTGAGGAATTCGATGTTCCCGCCTCTTCTATTTCACGGCGTGTGCGGGACCTTGAGCAGTCTCTGGGAGTAGAGCTATTGCAGCGCAGCACCCGCAAGGTGGAAGTTACCGAACTGGGTAAGCTCTATTACTCCATGATTAATGAAGCCATTCGCCAACTGGAGCAGGCAGATGAGCTGGTGAGCCAAACCTTCGAAGCCCCCAGCGGGTTGATCCGTATCAGCTGCCTACCTTCTTACGGCGAACAGCACTTAACCCCCCTACTGGAACAATTCGCCCAACGCTACCCAAACATTGTTTTTGACCTGCACTATAGCGACGATCTTACCCAGCTAGGTAAAGATCCTGTAGATATCGCCATTCGCGGAGGCTCCGCTCCCGATGAGCATGTCATCGCCAAGCGTTTATCCAAGAACGAATTCTCACTCACCGCCACACCCGAGTACCTAAACACCCTAGGGAAAGAGTTACCGCTAAACAAACAGACTATTGAATCTGCCCACGCCCTCCAATACCGCGGCCCCAGAGGGCTGATTGACTGGCATTATTTCGATGATGATCACTGGGTGCCACTAAAGCTATCCACCCACCTGATCAGCAATAATGGCAAAGCTCTACTGGCTGCAGCACTAAATCATCGCGGTATGTTCTGTGTACCCTCATGGAGTATTTGCGAACACCTGAAATCTGGAGAATTAGTACAGGTTCCCACCCAAGGTAAAGTCTCTGTCAGCCCTGGAGGTGATATTGGCATCTTTCTTCTTTACGAGCGCAGTAAATATCAAATACCAAAAATTAAACTATGTGTGGATTTTATTTGTGAGCATTTGCAGAAAGCTTAAGAACAAGAAAAAAAGAGCTGTCGATTACAAAGATAACCAATAGCATTATTATCCAGTGTCATAGCCGTATTAAAATATGACAATTACCTTAAACGCAGGCAAATAGCACCACCCCCACAACTCACCTCCCCTAGCTACTTTTTATCGGTATAATACATGCAGCTCTTGCCCAAATAGAATATTTCATAAAATCAATCGAGCTGATATATTCTAGAATCTTAAATACTGTACGCCAGCAAGGAAGGATCTATGGGTTTAGATTGGAATCCTGCCAATAAAGCAAAGCCTGGGCATGAGAAAGAGTTTAGGGAAATCTATCAACATCTTTTAGGAAAAGTTTGGTGGGGAAGAAAAAACTAGAGCGAAGATTTGATGAGATATCAATCTCTGCTTTTGAAACTCTTAACACACCCCAGGTGGGCACTGATAAAGCAGCTACCCAATGGGCTAAAGAGAAGTACAAAGACTCAGCTCAAGAAATTACAGAAGAAGAATTTTTGTCCCAATTAACTGGATATTATGTCCTAGAGCTATCCCCTCCCTGCGATGGTATTCCTTGCTACAGCAATAATACTCAAGGTTACGTCGAAGCTTACTCTTTCAGGGCACAGTTTCTAAAAAATTGTAAGGAGATTATTGGGGAAGACTTGCTGGCTAAAGCATTTGAATATCAACAGCCTTCAGAGCTTATAAGCTATGGTGACGACCTAATTGATTCAGCAAATAGATATTCTGAACTACATGAAATTGAGATCCCAGAGCAATCGCCCGAGGAGGATGAAACTCCCTTCTATTTACATGTTGTAGTATCTGCTGGCCGATGGTGTAAATTTTGGGGAAGTAAAGGTCACATGCTGGAACCATATTATTAAAGGTGTGAACATTAAATGGAATCACTATCGACCGGCATTTTCACAAAGAGGAAATTGCCAAAACTGCTGTCATTGATGTAAGCATAAATCAGCGACCGCTTCTTATCTATCACGCATTTAAAAGACAGATAGATTTTTATCGTTTGCTTAAAGAACAAAATAAGCACCCAGCCAACTATAAAGTACTCAACTTCAAGCCTGTAAAAGAATACTCTCAAAGAATATATGAAAAGCCAATAGTTTCAGATAATTCCGATAGCCAAACCGATACCAATTAAAGAATTTTTTTGTAGCAGTAACCCCATGGATATTAGCTGCTGCAGCATCAATATTGTGGACATAATCCAGCATATCATCGGTGTTAATATACACCTTCACTCCAAAGTGCCTCTGACTATCCTTTTGCCTGATGCATTTCAAAATATCGAATTTTTGCTTTGTTTTTATGTTGAACCTGATACTGGGATGATTGTGGTATCAATGATGGTTCCTTCACGTAACATCATACCTTTATTTCGCAGGTGGTTGTTGATTGTTTCGAAGTGCCTGGGCCAAGATCATTGTTTCAAGATGGCGCCTACTTCCAGGGGGGAAGCTTCGATTCAGGCCCGATTAACCACCACCTACAATTGTTGTATCACGCGTTGAATTTACATCCGTTTTTTAACTACGGAGGTATGATCAGTATTGTCAAAACTAAAAAAGTATTCTTGTAGGCTGCCCTGCTTTCGCAGGGCACTCCTGGTGCTATTTACCTGTCCTGTAAAAACTTCAACAAGTCGTGATTGAGTTGCTCTTTATGAGTGTCGGCAAGGCCATGCGGCACACCGGGATAAACAACCAACTTGGCATTGGGGACAATTTTTGCTGCGGCACGGGCCGAATTGTCGATGGGAACAATCTGGTCGTCATCCCCATGAACTATCAACGTAGGCACATCAAATTTCTTCAGGTCCCCACGGAAATCTGTAGCCGAAAAGGCAGCGATAGAATCGTAGGTATTCTTGTGTCCACCTCGCATTCCCTGCGCCCAGAATGACTGAATCAAACCTTGCGAGGGCTCTGCATCTGGACGGTTAAATCCGAAAAATGGTCCAGATGCGATATCCAGGTAAAGTTGAGAGCGGTTTTCCAGGGACCCTTTACGGAGACCATCAAATACTTCCAGCGGCAAACCACCTGGGTTGGTGTTGGTCTTAAGCATAAGCGGTGTCACGGCTGAGATCAGCGCGGCTTTCTTAACGCGATCTGTACCATGTCGGCCGATATAGCGCGCGACCTCACCGCCACCGGTGGAAAAACCCACCAGGGTCACATCTTTCAGGTCCAGCGCTTTGATGACAGCTGCCAGATCATCTGCGTAATGATCCATATCATTACCGTCCCAGGGCTGGCTGGAGCGGCCGTGCCCTCGCCTGTCATGCGCCACAACGCGATAACCTTTGGATGCCAGGAATATCATCTGCGACTCCCAGCTGTCCGAGCTTAGTGGCCAACCATGGCTGAAGGTAACAACCGGCCCGTCCTTTGGCCCCCAATCCTTGTAGTAAAGCTGAACTCCATCACGGGTGGTGATGGTGCTGGCTGTCTTAGAATAACTATTAGCAGACTCGGCAGCTTTACTAGATTTTGAGTCAGCTGAAGAGTGTATTGTACTGAATGTAGTAAGGAGAGCTATTCCAAGAGCACCTATCTTACGAGTTAAGGGATTCATACTGGCTTCTCCTTCGAAGCATTTAAATCAGGTATTGGGAAATGCCGGCCACTTATTCAGCGGGCACAAGGTGTACATCAATGTTTCCACGGGTTGCATTTGAATAGGGACATACGATATGGGCCCTGTTAATCAGCAGCTGCACCACAGTCTCCGTCAGCCCGGGCAAGCTGATACACAGCGCCACCTGAATGCCAAAACCTGTGGGTATCGGGCCTATGCCGACCTTGCTGGTAACCTGTGAACCATCTGGCAGAGTGATTTTTTCTTGAGCTGCGACATGCTTCAATGCACCTAGAAAACAGGCGGAATAGCCAGCCGCAAATAGCTGTTCAGGATTGGTGCCGTTACCACCTGCACCACCAAGTTCTCGTGGTGTTGAAAGTTGGACGTCGAGGGCACCATCAGTTGATAGTGCTCGTCCCTCCCGACCACCCGTAGCGGTAGCCTCTGCTGTGTAGAGGACTTTTTCTAACTGCATGCTAATACTCCTTGGTTTTGTGAAGAGCCGGGGCTCATATCTGTCAACGGGTTTAAATTTATCCCCAGAAATGGGACGATATGTAACAATAAGTCTTTATAAATTGACCAGGAGTATCAGAATGGGGGATCGGCTGGCTGCCCTGCTGGATAAATTCTCAATCACAGCACGCGTATTCCACACAGGCACTTTATGCGGTATTAATGGGCTAAATGGCGACGGTGATATGGGACAGCTCCATTTGATTCGCCAGGGCACTGTCGAAGTCAACCACAGCAGTGGTCCGAAGTTGCAGATTTCAGAGCCCAGCCTGCTGTTCTACCCGCGACCGTTGGCACATCGCTTTATTACAGACTCCGAGAGTGGGGCAGATTTTGCCTGTGCCAACCTCAGCTTTGATGGCGGCCCTGGCAATCCTATAGCGGCAGCCCTGCCCGACTTTGTTTGCCTTCCATTGTCAGCTATATCCGATTCAAAAAGTGTACTGGACCTGATTTTTGAAGAAGCTTTCGCTCAAAACTGTGGTCGCCAGGCGATACTAGATCGCCTATTCGAAATCATAGTAATTCGGGTACTTCGGCACTTGATGGAGGAAGGGCTGACACAGGTTGGTATGCTGGCTGGTATGGCACACTCACGCTTGCGTTTAGCCCTGATTGCCATACATGAACAGCCCGCACATGACTGGTCCTTAGAAGAGCTGGCCCAACAAGCTGGCATGTCGCGGAGTGTATTTGCCAGATCTTTTCGTGATCAAGTTGGCACCACTCCAGCTGCATACTTGCAGCGTTGGCGGATATCGTTAGTACAGCGCGCTTTGAAACAGGGCTTGCCATTCAAACTGGTGGTAGAGGAAGTTGGCTATGGAAGCGAGGCCGCCTTGTCTCGCGCCTTTAAAGCTTGCGTGGGATGCTCCCCTCGACAATGGCTTAAGCAACAAGCCTCGTGAAGACTCTATTAACTAGACTTCATCATAATATCAAGAAGTCCATGCCTAATACCTAAGGAAGCAATTCATGCTTATTCTCACCATCCTACCAAGCGAACTTAATAAACTTCTGAATCCCCTTTATCACGGGTGCAGAGAAGCGAGAAGAGCTTAAATCAAAGAATGGTGAGAGGTAGATTGCAGAGAAGCCAGGTGCCCGGAAGGATTAGACCACTACAGTTAGTCTCTATCACGAGCATTCAAACAAGCGTAAGATATTACTATTAAGGTAATGGATAGGCACGCATAAGATTTTTGGGTCTAATAACTGTGGCCACATGGCCCTTTGTAAGGCCCGTTAATACCCATAAGTACACACAAATGCCCTCTCAAAGAGCTGCAGCAAGCTTAGCAATGCCATCTATCGCTCAAGTCTCCCAATCTGTACCTCTCCACCATTACCTCTTCAAATCTACAGTTGTCCTAAAATTAGCACTCCAAAAAATCAATTGTCTTTCACAAAAGGATCTCGATATGAAAACTATGACCTGCAAGCAATTAGGTGGCGCTTGTGATATTGAATTGTAAGCAAACTCATTTAAAGAGATTGTGGAACTTAGTAAGAAACATGGCATAGAGATGTTTCAGCAATAAGAACCGAAGCAACTAGAGTCCATGCATAAAATGTAGAAACTTATAAGAGGTTCTGAATTCATGAAAAAAGGATGGAATCCAAAAAGAAGCTTTTCATCTCCCTACTCTCTCAGTAGTAAATGTGAACTCAAAGATGGCCAAAAATACTATAGTGATAATATGGGTGGCTATTTGGCATTTCTGGTAAAACCAAAAGATCTATTTTCCAGCCAAGTAAGCCACCTCATAGTGAAAGCAATTATTCAAACAGTGTAAAAACTAAGATTTCTAAGTTAAAATAAGTGCAGACCATTGAACATATGGAAATGTTATGCAATTCATAATAACTCTATCCATCGTACTTTTATCCAGTTCGAACTCCACTACCCAGAGTACGCCTGAGATCCTTAAGATGTATGAACACTTTACCTTGTCTAGTGCCGCTGCTGGTAAGTGTTACCAACCTAAAAAACCAGAGCTAGCTTCATTCCTGGCAAATTATGAGCTGGTAACACGTATGTCATCTCAATACCTTAAAGAGAAAAGACCCCAACTAACAGAAAAACAAACAGCGCAGATACTTCTAGACGCAGGTAAACGAGCAACTGACAGGGTATATCAGGAAATAGAATCCGCAAGCTGTATGAGCCCCAAGATTCAGGATCTTATTAAGCGATTTAAGGTGCAATCAGCTTGGAAACCAGGAAGAAGGACCTAATCCCCTGGAAAGCCACCGCCAATGCCTGGTTGTGCTTGGTTATTTCAGATCAAAATTCAGGCGAATAAATAGGCGTTACTAGGCTTCCAGTAGAGAATGGTATCGCCGAAGTTGGCTATTTATTGCCACCTGAATTCCACGGAGAAAAGTATAGTACCAAATCATTGACAGCCCTGATGGAATGGGCAACCTTAGAGCATGGTATCACCCACTACAGAGCGGGTACTTGAGAAGTGTAGCTTCCACCTTGAAATGACAGCCCCAAGAGCTCCTATAATTTATGGAAAGACTTATACCGATCATATTTATTTTCCCAGGAAAGAGCCTATAACATGATTACTTGTTGAAAATCTGCACCTAAAAATAACTCATAAAACTTCTATCAATCACGGTCTCGACAATTTAGAAACCTATTGTTTTTTATAGCCCAAGGACTGGCAAAATAAAAAGTATCATTCTGACTACTGCAGCACCCTTTCCGAACCCCCTATAGATAGCTCTTCTTTGGGATGACCATTGATTTACAACATCATTTTTTAAGTATTTTTATTCTTCAAAAGTAAGATTTAAACATTTGAAATATTGCCTCGCTACGACTCTAAACCTATAAGTCGAAGAAAAGATAAAATTCAGTTAAGTAGATACTTCCTTCTGCTCGCTAGCAGCCACAAAAAACAGGCACCCTATCAACCCTGCAAGTGCAAGATAAGCATTAACCGTAAACGCCCGATCAATACCTGAAGAGATATCTGGTGAAAAAGCCACAATAGTCGCATTCATCCCAAGACCAATGGCACCTCCAGCAATTTTAAACATATATAATACGGCTCCGCCCAAACTGGCTCGACTTGGTGATACAGCAGTGATTGCAGCAGTGGTAATTGCAGGGTTAAAGAGGCCAATGCCTATACCCAGCATCATCATACCCGGCAAAAGGCTAATGAACCCGGTATGGTCGCTTAGATGAGACAACATAAACATTCCTACGCACATACAGAGTGTGCCTGCCCCAGCCAACCACCTTGGCCCAATCAGCTCATAAAAACGCCCTGATATATAAGCAAAGATTCCCGAAACAACCATCAATGGAGTCAATGACATACCAGATTGCATCGCGCTATACCCCTGTGTTTTTGTCAAAAACTGCGGAATATAAAGTAAGGCTGAAAAATATAAAACAGCGACTAACAGGGTAACAACACTTGCTGAAAGAAATTTTTTATTGCCGATAACATCACCCGGAACCAATGCAGTACGCCCTATGCGACATTCAATAAAGGAAAATAAACATATAAAAACTAGAAATATCGTCAACAATGTAATAACCAATGGATGCTTGAAGCCAATCTGCCCAGAAATATCCAACGCAAACAATAGCCCAAATAGTGAAATAGAAAGTGTTGCTACACCTGGATAATCAATTTTCTCTTCTGTCTGCTCTGGTGGTGTAAACGGAACTACTTTCCAGCAGACAAATAGTGCGATTGATGCTATAGGGATATTGATTAAAAAAATCCACCGCCAGCTTAAAAGGTCTGCCAGTATTCCTCCCAGTACTGGGCCTACGGCATTAGCAAATGCGCAAACTGCCATAATCAGCCCGCCAGCCTGGCCAGAGCGGTCATCGGGCATCAAGTTATAGGTCATCCCCAGAACTGATGGCCACATCAACGCTGCCCCAACTGCCATCAAAGCTCGGGAAATCAACAGCATATTAGCATTAACTGCCAATCCGCCTAAAATGGAGAAAAATATAAAAATCAGGGTACCGCAAAAAAATACACCTCTTCTACCGTAGAGATCAGCAAGCCGGCCACCAGTAATGATCAGCACCCCAAAGACCAGCGCATAGCCATTAATAATCCACTGGGAAGTGGTAATGTCTACATTAAATTCATTTTCGATAGCAGGTAATGCAGGAGCAAAAGCCGTAAAGTCATTTGCCACAAGGAACACAGCCACTGATAAGGCCGCGAGCCCTAAATATTGCTCCTTACCTAGAGTAGAGTTTAGCGCGGGCATTAATTGAAACCTCCTGCGCACTAGATCTCAAATCGAACTCAACACATTATCAAACCACGCTCTTAATCACATTTACGAACCCAACATAGAATCTTTTAAAACGATTAAGTTTCATTATTAATGCCGTCTCGAGAAGGCTTTTGGTAACTGCCCGGGAAGAAAGAAAACAGCAATCACAAACGCACTAAGAGCAAAATAAGCATTTACCGTATAGGCCCAACCAATACCACTCACCACATCTGGCGCAAAACCTACAATAGCCGCATTGATTCCCAAGCCCAAGGCACCTCCTGCAATCTTGAACATATAAAGAATCGCACTCGCCAAGCTCGAGCGTGCAGAATCTACCACTGATATCGCAGCGGTAGTCACCGCCGGATTGAACAAGCCAATACCAATCCCCAAAATAATCAATCCGGGTATAAGTTCAAGATATTCTGTTTCTTTGTTCAGATAAGATAGTGAAAATATTCCAGCGCCTTTGCAGACAAGCCCCCCACATATCAACAATTTAGCCCCCAGCTGTTTATGCAGAACACCCGATAGATAGGAGGTCAGTGTGAAGGTTGCCATAATGGGAATCATTCCCATACCAGACTGAACTGCCGTAAACCCCCGATATTCAATTAAAAACTGAGGCAAAAACAAAATAACAGCAAAAAACATCACTGCCGATAAAAGAGTAACCAAACTTACCAGGGAAAATGTTTTATTAGAGACAATATCAGCAGGAATTAATGCAACCTCTTGATTACGCTTTTCCACAATAATAAACAAGCAGATGAACACTAAGAATAGTATTATCAGATAGATCACCAATGGATCCCTGAAACCAATTTCGGCAGCCAAATTCAAAGAAATCAAAAGGCTGAACAGAGAAATGCTCAACGTCAAAACTCCCAGGTAGTCTATCTTCTCCCGTGAAATTTTGGGAACATCATCTGGAACTGACTTCCAGCAAAAACAAATTATGGTAATCGCAAGAGGAATATTTATAAAAAAAATCCACCTCCAACTTAAATATTCAGCCAACACCCCTCCAGCCACAGGCCCAACAATATTTGCCACCCCCAATACTGCCATCAAGCCCCCACCAACCTGCCCAGCATACTCCTTGGGAACCAGGCTATAGGTCATACCTATAACAGAGGGCCACATTAACGCTGCACCTATCCCCATCAGACAGCGGACTACCAGCAACATGGCCATATCAATAGCGAGGCCACCAATTAATGAGCAGAGAGCAAAAATAGCCGTTCCCACCATAAAAGCTCGTTTTCTGCCATAGATATCCGCTATGCGACCGCCAGTGACCACCAAAATACCAAAGATAAGTACATAACCATTAATCACCCATTGCGAAGTGGTGATATCAAATCCAAACTCACGCTGTATAGCTGGCAATGCAGGGGAGAAGGCGCTCATATCAATAGCGACCATAAATAAGGCCAGAGCGGCAGCAAATAAGCCATAAACCTGCCCTCTGGAAATCTGTAGCTGACTCACCACTGTAAATCCCTCAGCAATTCTGCAAGCCAATCGGATAGATTCGCAGCTTCCTTCACTTTCATCACATGCTCTTGCACTTCAGTGACTACCCGCCTTCCCGCTCTGGAATTCTAGGAGCGCTCATAAACATGAACGCAACAACAAAGCCCACAAAAGCAAAACAAGCGTTTACCTCAAATGCCAAGCTAATACCCGATGTGATATCTGGAGAGAAACCCAATATTGCCGCATTTACACCAAGCCCTACTGCTCCACCGGTAATTTTGAGCATATAGATAATGGCACTTGCTAAACTAGCGCGGTTGGGATTTACAACCGCAATAACCATTGTGGTTGTCGAGGGGTTAAACAGCCCCAGGCCAGCGCCTAATATAATCAACCCTAAGATGTAGTTATACCCTTCTCCCAGCCTGGACAAGTAAAACATCCCCAGGCTCATGCCCAAAATTCCAACACATACCAATATTTTCCCTCCGGTACGCAAATATAATTTACCTGCAATAAAGGACATCATGCCAAAAGCGACCATCATGGGCACCAGGGACAAGCCGGACTGAATAGTAGAGAAACCCCGCACATTGGTTAAGTATTGTGGCAAATACAGGATCACGGAAAAAAAAGTTACGGAGGTAAAAAGGGTAACAGCTCCTGCGGCAAAGAATCGCTTATTCTTAATGATATCCTGAGGTATCAGGGCGAAATCTCGCTCTTTTGTTTCAATCAGTACAAAAGCAATCGTAAACAGAAAAAAGGAGGTTAATAACCCCACTACCAAGGGATTCATAAAGCCATTTTCAGAAGCGAAATTTAAGGCCAAGAGAAAACTTAACAAAGAACCCGTAAGGGTCAAAACCCCCAAATAGTCAATTTTTTCGTTTGGATCATAAGGTGTATCTATCGGGATATATTTCCAGCACATATAGACCGCCGCAGTAGCGATGGGTAAGTTGAAAAAGAATAGCCAGCGCCAACTCAGTAGATCTGCCAACACTCCCCCTACTACTGGCCCCAAAGTATTGGCAAGACCGCAGATGGCCATAATTAATCCGCCGGTTTCCCCAGCGCGTTCTTCTGGCATAAGGTTGTATGCCATCCCCAGAATTGATGGCCACATTAAGGCGGCCCCAACACCCATTGCAGCCCTGGCGGCCAACAGCATTGGAACATTTACAGCTAGCCCTCCGAGTAGGGAAAAGATAAGGAATATAAACGCACCAATGATGAAGGTACGGCGCCGCCCAATAATGTCGGCAATACGGCCACCGGTGACAACCATTACCCCAAAAACCAGCCCATAGCCATTAATTACCCACTGTGAGGTAGTAATATTCATATTCATCTCCCTTTCTATTGCGGGAATCGCCGGGGAGAATGCACTGATATCAATGGCAATGATAAATAGGGCAACATAAATGGCTAATAGGCCTAAGCGGTTTGACTGCTGGGTAGGCTCCTGCATGTGCTCCATAAATGGTACCAGCTTCAGAAACTCCAGTTTGATTGTTAGGCCAGGGGAGTTCGACCACACCAAGCAATACGCTAATCTATCGCAGATTCGATTTTTTATCCTAAAACCTGATTACAAAAACCGGTAAGCTTGAAAGAGTCACCCAAAACTGTTTCTTTTGGAGTGCCACAAAGGGTACTACTTAAGCTTAGTTGAGTTTACTCAGCTAAACTCCAATGTATTTAGCAATCTAAATAGCAGAGTTGTGATAATGCGTATACTATTTTTCTTGCTATTACTTATTCAATCCTTACAGCTTGCCGCTGAAGAAACAGCTATAAGTAACCTCAAAGATTTTCAATGGAAAAATCGTATTTTACTGCTAGCAAACCCACCAAAGCCCACTGAAACCCTAGAGTCACTGCTCAAGCTGGGGCCACAATTTGCTGAGAGGCAACTTATTTGGTTTTTATTTTTGGGTGACAAAATTGAAACCAATTATGCAGGAAAAATTACTGGGGATTTTGGTAAAAATATTCGCGATGAATATTTCAAGGGAAATAGTGAACAAGTTGTGCTAATTGGCAAGGATGGCAGAGAAAAATATCGTACAGTTACCTTTTCCCCTGTAGAAATTTTTCAGCGCATAGACCGTATGCCTATGCGCAAGCAGGAGATGCAGGGCAGCCATCAGCCCAGTGAAGTACTTTTGGGTAAATGTACTGTATCTGTTGGTTCATTAAATTTTGCACCAAGATTGACCAGAAGGTTTTGCCAGGAATGATTACACTCAATTTCTCCGTGGTGCACCTTGCTTTATATTTACTGCTTCAAACCTTGAGAGGACCTTTGAACCCACTATTGAAGCGGGTCTATCAAGATCCACACTATACCGATAACGATTATAACGGTAGGCGACTCATCCTCATTGGCATATGGGCTTTTTAGCGATTGAATCTGGCTCACTATTCCAAAGGGAGAGTAGCTTGTTATTTAAGCCCTATCCCTGGCTCTTTTCCCCACCATTTTAAACAAAATCGGGCGAACCTTGGCAAATAGCCACCCCAACGCCTTACCCCCGGCCGTCGTCTCACTTGCCTGAGCATATGTATCCAGCGCCAGTTGACTTTGTGCCTGCTGACTTAACAGATCCACTTCTTTATCCAGCTCTATTCCTGTGGCGCTGGCAATACGATTCATACGCTGGAAACTGCCAATTAGCGCGGCCGTATCCACCAGTGCAGAATCACCATGCTCCCTGGATAACTTCTCCCTGGCGAGGACAAGTTGCTGATTATCATCCCCCATAGCAGCGTCCACAAAACCAATAAGCTCCGCATACTCCCCGGAAATTCCCCCATTACCAGGTCCATTATTTTCACTAGCTGCCGCTCTTTCCGAAGAGAGCAAGTCGGTGATATTTTGCTGCTTACCCTGCACCTCTCCGCTTACTTGCAGCAACATTGCGTGAGATGCCGAACAATAGAAACACTCGTTATTCATCGACACCCTGGTAGCGACTAACTCAATTTCTATACGAGATAGCGCACGATCGTGACTCTCACCTACCTGCATGACTTCAGAGGGTAAAAAGTAATAACGATTCTCCATATAGCGCTGACAACGCACCGCCTCTGGCACCAAACTCAAAGCTCTAAGCACATTAGTGGGCTTGGGGACATCCCTATATAAATCTTGCTCCTCCTCGGCACACTGGCCCTTGCCGATCATTGGCACCCAGGCTGCACCCTCTTCCAGGCCTTCGGGAATATATTGCGATGGCGATTCATTCACTAAAGTTTGAATTTCTGGCAATGCCTCCAAAGGTAAACCCAGTGCCCGATGGAAGGTATCCACATTCATGACAAATACAACTACAGCGACCAACTCCACATACTGTCCCTTAGAGATTTCTGAGGGCACTAGTCTTTTAAACCACTCTTCACTTAAGCGGGAGGAGTCTGTCACTATACGGTGAACTGTATCGACAATAACTTCAGAAAGTTCCGAATTAGATTCATGCCGCCCCTCCACCTGATAAGGTGAAAGCGCTTTCTTCCGCTCTCGGCAAAATGCACATTCATGTGCTGCACGCACCTCTCTGGCAATGGCAAGGTGCTGCTGGGCAGACCACCAATTGCCGGTCTCCCCAATAAACTGCCAGGCTTTTAAATTTGCCTCACGTAGACCTTCACGGATAGGCAACTTCTGTTTCGAGTAATCAAATAGCATTGTTCAATCCGACTCCCTAAAAGGGTTGATACCTTCACCAACAATTACGAAGGAGATTAATATGTAATAAGCAAACATTTCTACATTTATTTTTAGAATTAATTTTTTAAATAAATCGCCCATTTATTTAAAAAAATAGTCGGAAAATTTACAGCGGGGAAAGGGACCAATACATTTGACAACCCCACCCCTAAATAGTGGATCATCAGCTAATTTGCAAATGTATGAATCGGAAATTTTTATAATGAAGGCAATTATTATCGGTGCAACGGGACTGATTGGCAGTGAACTGGTTGAACTGTTGGCAAAGGAATCCGCTATCGATGAGATAATCACTCTTACCCGCCGAAATGTCCCTATTCGCCACCCCAAGGTACGCAATGAAATTGTGGACTTTGAACATCTGACGGACTATGCAGACTTATTCCATGGTGACTTGCTTTTTTCCTGCCTTAGCACTACCAAAAAACAAGCCGGCAGCCTGGAGCAACAACATAAGGTGGATGTGGATTATCAATACCAGGCGGCAAAGCTCTCTGCGGATAATGGGGTGTCGCATTACCTGCTGGTATCCTCTAGCGGTGGCAATACCTACTTGCAAATGAAGGGGGAACTTGAACAGAAGGTTTTATCTTTGCCCTTTGTACGAACCAGTATCTTTCGCCCTTCCCTACTTTTAGGTGAGCGGGGCGATTCCCGTCCAGCAGAGAAAATTGGCGCCATATTATTACCCTGGATCTGCCGACTCCCCGGACTACAGCGTTATCGCCCAATCGAGGGTGCTCAGGTAGCGGCAAAGATGGTGAGAGAGAGCCTTAAAGAGGGCAAAGGCCAAGAAACCTTCACTCTGGATGAATTGTTTTCCAACTAGCGCCTTTTTGGGCTGGCGCTTGAGGCTTTGGCGGCACAGACTATCTCTATAGGATTCCCTTTGCGGTGAACGCCATGCTGTTGTTTGTGCACTATTTATCTAGACTGCTCCTGTCTTTAGCCCCCTCCCTGCTGCTTATCTACGTAGCCTATCACCGGCATAAGCGCCAGTATGGAAGATCCCAGATGGAAGATCCCGGATGGAAGATCCCGGATGGAAGATCCCGACTCACCGTTCTTGTCCGATCAATCAGTAATGGGCATTGAAGCCTAAGCCTATGCCCCAGGAATTTACCGGCCTATGCCAGCTGCTGGAACACATAGAAGCCAGCTGCCAGCATACTGAACGGGTCTCCCTAGAGTTGGTAATAGATGCCGTAGGGCTCGGTTCTTATGCGCCCTTTCTGCTGGTGGTGGGATTGATTCTATTTTCCCCGCTAAGCGGCGTGCCCGGCATATCTACCTCCATGGCAGCATTACTCCTACTAGTGGCCATTCAGTTGTTACTGGGGCGCAAACATGTATGGCTGCCCCAGTGGCTATTAAACCGTTCGATTTCCAAGAAGAAGCTGACCCGAGCATTGCACTGGTTGAGGCGGCCGGCAGAGTTTGCCGATCGCTGGATGCAGCCACGCCTGCATTTTCTGGTAAAGCGCAGTGGCACCTATGCTATTGCCACTACTTGCTCGCTTATCGCCCTGACGATGCCGCTGATGGAACTGGTGCCCTTTTCGGCCACTACAGCGGGCTTCGCCCTCACTATTTTTGGGCTGGCCTTGGTGGCTCACGATGGCTTGCTAGCGCTGATCGGCTTTACCATGACCGCCCTACTAACCCTACTACTAGCGCATACCCTGCTGTAAGGCTGACACATCCAACCACTGAAATGCGCCTGTTACTTGGCCAGCCACCGATCCGCACCCAATACTTTCGGGTAATAGGCAAGTGTGGCCAGGGCAAAAAAATCGTAGAGGGCATGCCAGACAACCACCCCCAATAGGCTGCCGCTGGCTTGGTAGACAAAACCAAGGATTAAGCCAAATGCGAAAATTAGCAGCACATAGATCAGCGAAGCCCAGTGAAGAAGGGCAAAAACGAAAGAAGCTCCGAGTAACCCCAGCAGTGGGGAGCTCAGTTGCGACAGCCAGGTTTGCAGAAAGCCACGAAATAACAACTCCTCACAAACACCTGCGGCAAGAGACAGCAGTACCACCTGGGCCAAAGGCATTTTGCAGAAAATTGGCGCCAGCTGGGCACAGTACCAACGCAGAGTACGCCCCACGCGATGATGGGCGCGGGTCAATGCCACAACCACAGCAAAGCTTAACAGTGCGCCCAAGACTCCCCAGGCAACAGAACTCCACGGGTCGCCTCTTGCTGGTGATAGCGTCACATCGGAAAGCCAAAGTCCGATCACTGCCAACAACAGGCAAGCCCCCTGCACCCACATCATGGTGCTGAAGATATTTATCTGGCGCTTTCTTCCCTGTGACATAGATTCTGACTCCATTCATTAGAGCTGTTTTTTCCCTCGACTCTTCGCCAGATACAGCCTCGCGTTACAACTCCAGAGCATAAAGTGAGTGACTCAGCCGCCCCCTATTACACTCTTGAGGCTCACCTGACCACTGGGCGCTACCATAAGCTCGGCAATCCCACCATCGCGTAATTCCCGCTCCAACTGCAGGGCCTTTTCTTTGGGGGCAAAGTAGGCCTCTATACCGTACTTGATGCGGTAAAATTGCTCTGCCCTCCAGGGATTAGCACCGGCAATCCGCCCCTTAAGAAATATCCCCTCGACCGGTTTTTCCAAGCTCGCCGCAGAAAATTCATAAAGCCCTGAGGGGGATTTTTTCAAGGAGACATACACCACCTCCCCCTCTCGTATGCGGCGCTCTTCCGTTAAGGCTAACTTGGCAATACGGGAAAAGTCGTAATTCAAGCGCGCATAGTTGCCGCGAAACAGGGAGCGGGGGTCTACCGGTATCGTTTTTACCCGAATTGGCTCTCCAGTCCAAAGCGGCACCTGTGCCTTTACATACATGCCTACCAGAATCAAAAACTGTGCGGCTATCGCCATACCCAAGGCAAAAGTCAGTCCCTTTTTCATTGTGCTCCCTCCCTGCCCTGGTGGTACTTCCAGTACTTGGCGGCGCCCAATAACAGGCCCGCAAACAAAATAAAGATCAGCGAAGCCCCCAGGTAATCACCGATCAGATCGATATAACGCAGCAATGCAGTGATCAGTATCGACATCACCCCAAGGAAGAAATAATGGGAAATACCATCGTGAATACCCCGGTAAATTAACCAGCTACCACAGCCAATAAGGGCGAAATTGGTAGCCACTTGCAAATACATCGCCAAGTCTTGGTTATCACTGCTGCTGACAGTGATGAGGGCACCAATAAAGAACACATAGAGCAATCCACTCGATATCAAGCGCCTGGCCGGCAGTGCCAACAGCAGAGTAACAGTGGCCATCGCGGCCACCACCAGCCACATAGACAACCGGTGTTGCCAATCGGCCTCGATCAACGCCTCCCAAGGCTGTGCGAAGCTGAATACCAACAGGCTGACCAGGGCAAAACGCAGACACCACACCGAGATCACCGCAGCGTAGTCCTTGGCCACCGGCGAAGCCCTCAGCGCCAGCCAATGACTAAAGGTATACAGCAGAATAAACAGGGAGACCGCCACCGCCAGATTCTCTGAATAAAATTCCAGCCCCGCGCCCAGCTGCTCGCCACGCCAGAATTCCGATAGCGAGAATTCGATCCAGAAGCCGATACTCACCAAAAGCAGCAGCATAAGAATGGTGCTCGCTCGCCCGCGTAAAAGTACATAGAGAGATAGCGCTATAAAGAGCGGGAAGAGCGCCGGGTAATAGCCCATGCTCACCTGTAAAAAGAACCACAGCAGTGCCAGCACATTTGCCTGAATGGCCAGCCAAGGGCTGCGGGTAATCAAGGCAAATGGCAGACAGCCCAGTGCCCACCAGAAGATTCCATCGGGCATATGCTCACCCAGATGGTAGATTTGTGCGATCAGGATTATCGCGGCACCAAAAAAGAAGTTCCCCAGCAGAAAGAGCCCTTCGCCGGCACGGCGGTCCCCTGTGCAATAAGCTCGCAAGGCAACACACTGAGTGACCAGCGTGAGCGCAATCAAACCGCCCATACGCAACGCGCGGGGGATTTCTTCCCAATTGGCGCCAATCAGGGTGATCAGTGCAAGCGCGATAAATAGATAAGCGAGCCCCACTAACACGTTGTAACCTAGTGAGCGCTGCCGGGCACTACGATAATCCACCTGGTAGCGGGCACAAATTAACTCTGCTTGTGCCTCGCTGATCACCCCGTCATCCACCCAATCCTCGGCTTCACGCGCCAAGTCATATTTCAATAAGCGTATCAATCGCATACCACTGTCCTGCGGCCAAATATCCATTACTGCGCTGTTCAGCGCCCGCTGTAAGTCTTTGGAGTATCTCTGATGTCGTCCCCATCCACAATCTAACAGCCAAGCCGGTCAAGCCCCAGGGCAGCAAGATAGCGACAAGCTATCTGACATATTTAAATTGTTAATTTTTATCAAAGTGAAACCATCAATAGTATTAATCCCATAGAAATTACTGACACAACGCGGTATTCACTTAAGGAGTTACCCATGTCCCGTTATATCGAATCTGAACTTAAACCCTTCAACGCCAAAGCCTACCAAAATGGCGAGTTTCACGACGTCAGCGATGCCGATGTCAAAGGCAAGTGGGCGGTATTCTTCTTTTACCCCGCCGACTTCACCTTTGTTTGCCCCACCGAGCTGGGCGATCTGGCCGACAACTATGAAGAGTTCAAGAAGTTGGGAGTGGAGATTTACTCCGTATCCACCGATACCCACTTCACCCATAAAGCGTGGCACGATTCCTCTGAAACCATCGGTAAGATCCAGTACCCGATGATCGGTGATCCCACTGGCACTATTACCCGTAACTTCGGCGTAATGATTGAGGAAGAAGGCATCGCAGACCGCGGCACCTTTGTGATCGACCCAGAAGGCCGTATTCAGATCGTTGAGATCACTGCAGGTGGTATCGGCCGCGACGCCAACGAACTGCTACGTAAAATCAAGGCCGCCCAGTACGTTGCCGAACACCCCGGTGAGGTATGCCCGGCCAAGTGGAAGGAAGGCGAGGAAACCCTGGCCCCGTCTCTCGACCTGGTAGGTAAGATTTAAGTTTTCCCAAGCCCTCACAGGACTGGAACTGGCTTTGCTCACTCTTTGGTGGGCATTGTCATTGATAAACTGTTGACCGGCAGAGCCGCACAAATTCAATAGCGTTATCAAGCGCTGCCATGGATTTTACTTTCATAAATAGCCCACTCGAGTTTCACAAATCTAAATGCAGAAAGAATCTAATTCTCTCTACTTTTGATAATGTGATCGCACTCTGATAATAACTGAATAACCAATAATGAATCATCTATAGGAGCTTGGGGGCATTCAGTGCGTCCTGCAGCAAGACACCGTTGTACAGCGGCGGCCTCATAAATCAGCCCTTCAGAGCATGGAAAGATAAATTTTCCGGGAATACTAGGCAGGCGAAAGACCTGTGTTTCAATAGTATTATCTGGGTTTCGGCGACTCCCGCCGTACTTAATTACCGAAACACACGTTGGAGTATGCGCTGGAGAATGCAACCTAATTCTACCCTCCGACCCATAAATATCGGTTTCCTCCGCACCTTCATATAAAATACTCCATTCTGAGATTGCGGATAAAGATCCTTCAAAACGAGCATAGAGCATACCTGCGGCAACTTGCCCAAAACCATAACCATAACCATAACCATAACCATCAATTATCCCAGCGCACACAGTCTCTTTAATATTTTCTCCACAAATCATTAAAGATTGATGAACAGGATACACACCAGCATCAAAGATACCCCCTGTTCTCCAGGTTGGTGACTCCAAGCCTTCATCACTCTTCATATCAAAACTAAAATCCGCCCTAACTTGTTGAATCTCTCCAATTTCACCGTTTTTAATGACTTCCCGACAGTATTCAACTGCAGGAAAGAAGCGCATCCACATAGCCTCACTACAAAAAAGATCTTTATCCCTAGCCAAAATTTTAATTTTAACAATATCATCTACTGAAAGGGCGATCGACTAGCAAACTTATGATTCACAGCTTGGTCAGCATTCTTTATTCCCCACCCAGGAAGATTAGCCAATCCAAGATTTGGAATTATGTTGAAAGCTCACTCCAAAGCCTCTCGACAATAGCAAATGTCCAGAGATTATTGATAAAAATACAAAGTACTAGGCTAGTATCATCATCAACTATAGAGCTTGCCACCGGTAACACACAACCTACAAACACCCCCTTACCTACCAAACGATAAAGATTCTTCAATCCAAATTAAGCTGACTATCTACACCTATAGCATTAATAAAACTCAGATCATGTGAGACCAATAAGACAGCACCAGAAAAATCCATAATGGCATCTACTAATAGCTGGCGGGAATCCAGATCCAGATGATTATCTGGCTCGTCTAGTAGTATGAGGTCTGTGGCAATGGTGCCTCGCGTAACGGCAAGTAGTGCCACTTTTAGTTGCTCCCCTCCACTTAGGAGCCTGAGAGGCAGCAGCGGCGTATCCCCCCTTAGCCGCAAACTACCTAGCATGGTACGCCATTCAGATTCTTTTCTACCGGGGTGAAGATAGAAAAGATTCTCTAAGGCGGATAACTCTTTATTGAGAAAACTGAAGTCCTGATCTAAATAACACAAACTTCCACGAGTTTGGCAGACGCCACTTAGAGCTTTTAGCTGGCTAGCTATGACCTTTAGCAGAGTGGATTTTCCACTACCATTGCCACCCGCTATCCTCCAACGTTCCCCCTTGCGGAGTGTTAAAGATATAGGCTTATTATGAGAACCATATGGGAGCTGCAAATTTTCAAGATGTAATTGTATTGATTTGCGAGAATCACACTTAGTGAGGGAAAGCTTTTCCGGCCTTAGCCTCTGTGACTCAATTACTGTTATTTTACTTATTTCCTCTCTTTTTTTCTCTAACTGTAACTGGCGCTGCTCTAACTTTCGCTTTAATTTTCCAAGACCTTTCCCTGCACGATCTTTTTGTGAGTCCATAAGACTCTTACTTTGAGAGTTCCGCTTGCCTTTTCCCTGCCGTTGTCTAGTAGCGAAATTATGCAGACTTTTCTGCCTGACATTATTTAGTTGGTTGAACTCTTTTCGATTACCCTCTGCCCTTTGGAGCAGGGCTGCTTGCTCTGTTTCTTTTTGTTGCATATACGCACTATATGCGCCGCCATAGGTTTTCAATCCTCGCTGATATATCTCTATTATTTGTCTAGTATTTTCTAGTAACTCTACATCATGGCTAGCGACCAGTGCCCCTCCTGCATGATTTAAGATTTTCTCTTGCAGCCACTCCCGCCCACTCTGATCAAGATGATTGCTAGGCTCATCTAGCAGTAAGTAGTCACTTGAGAGAGAAAATGCATAGGCAAGGCTTAACTTGGCTCTCTGACCACCACTCAATCTTTCTATAGGCGTATCCAATGGCGCATTGATTTTTGCTTCCTCTAGCTGGCGTTGCCAAGTAAGAGGCAGGTGCCAATAGTCTGCAACAGATATCAGATCATCTTCTGATGCATGCCCTTGCTCAACCCGTAAAAAAACTTCATACAAATGGCCATCTGCGAAACAATCGACAATCCGCAAATCAAGTTGGGGATTAAGCTGTTTCACCAGATGATGGCGTCTTCTCCAAGATACCTTACCACCAGTAACGGAAGTTTGACCGTGAAGAATACTTAGTAGTGTGGATTTCCCACTGCCATTAGGTGCAACTAATCCAGTGATTCCAATAGGTAATTCCAAGCTTACTTTATGGAAAATCGGGGTATCCCTAAATATCAGGGAGATATTTTCAAGAGTACAAATAGCTGTCATATGCCCTCCGATCATAGGACCGTGCGGCGTATTTCTGCTATCAGCCAAGATAGGTGTTTGAGGAAGATACGCCACCTGCAAAGGATTGATTAGGTCCGCAGCGATAGAGTGCGAACTTAGTTCCAGTTATGCGCAGGGCTTAATTCATTGGCGTAAATGACTCCGGACAAGATATTAGATTAGTATATCCCAAGGCGTGGGCATCTATTACAGGCGCTTAGCGTAAATAATATGCCAGTATATTTCAAGCACTATTTGCAAACCAATCAACTTAGATGATACCTACTATCCTAGCGGTTAGAGTAACTTAATATGCTTCTCCATCGAGCCTTAGTACTGAACACTGCGCCACCAATCCGACCATCTAGTAGCTCTCCAAGTCTCAACTTGTAGGATTAAATAACCCTGCACATTGAGAATTTTAACGGGTTAACTTTCTTTCTGAGCCATAAAGGTAATATGGATTAACAGGAGCTTACCGAGACTTTACCAACCTCTCAATAAAGGCTACCAGTGTGCAGAAAACAATCCCCGCCAGAAGAAATACTGGAACTATATAGATAGCAGTTTGTATACCATAATTCTCATCCAGCCAGCCTACTAAGGCATGGGCAAATATCAAAAACACGCCACCCATTCCAAGAGAAAATGAAACAGTAAACGGTGGATTTCTTGAGCTGCGTGTTAACCACTCCATCGTATAGGGAAAAAGGTAAGATAGTGTTAGACCACATACAGGCAACCACAAAGGATTAACCCAATAACCAAGAAGAAATACAACAGCTGTTGATGCGAAAGAAATTATCAACCAAATAAATGCACTACCCCTTAGCAGGATAAAGGTAAAGAATATCCTTCCAATACATAGCAGGGCAAAAAAAATTGAAAGTAAAACATCTGCCTCAACAGCCCATGGACCACCCCTTGCATCAAGAAATAACACCAGTCGACTAGCAAGGATGTGTTCAGATCCATTATATGCAGAAACAATCAATCCCCCCCCAATTGCAATCCACCATTCTTTTGGCTCTTTATCTCGCTTACTGTTTTCTCGATAAGCACTGGGATCAATGTCCCCACCTCCCGTTTGACACCTTCCTTTTCTCCTGAATAAGCCGACACAAATATATAGAAAAATGACAGCAGCAAGTCCGCCAAATAAATAGAACCCTCCCTCCCAACCAAAATGATATTTATAGGATAATGCAGGTATTAAGGGAGATAGTATTGATGCAACTCCATAGGTGCTATGCAACCCACAATACCCTTGGCGCGCGAGATCTTGAGGAACAAAAAGAGGGATTGCTACATTAATCAGTACCATACAGCCCCCTGCACCCACTCCAAAAATAAAACTGCCTAAAATAAGAGTGGGAAAGGAATGAAAATAACCAGAAGCTCCCGATAATATTGAGCCACCCCCCATAAAAGCGACAAACAACCCCAAACCCGATATCACTCTAACTCTCTTTACCCATAAAGACCCTGATAGAGTCATCAATAAGGCAGAAAAAGTGGACAAAAAGAAAAAGGTAGAACCCTTAGAAGGGGTTACAGAAAAGTAATCCAGGATTTGAGGGTAAATTGGCGCTTTATAAACCTCTATAAAACCTAGAAGAAATAGCGCCCCATAACAGGATAACAATCCAAACCAATAGATCTTTCGCTTCACGCAGCTCTTCTTTTAATATAGTGATCGCACTCTACAACCATCTGAATAGCCCGCACGGAGTCTGCTAGAGGAAGCTCCGGGCACTCGATTAAATCTTTCTCCAAACATTGCTGCACAACCCGAGCCTCGTAGTATAGCCCCTCAGAGTTGGGATAATTAAATTTACCCCTAATTCTCGGCAGCGGGAATTCATACATCTTAGAAACATTATTCGATCTTCTATCACCTGAAATTTTAGTTGTTGAAACCTTTGTTGGACAATGCGCTGGCGCAAAGACTTTTATCCTGCCTTCAGTTCCATAGATCTCCAACTCTTCTGCTCCCTCCACCAGGTGACTCCAAGACACAACTGCAGTAGATCCAGAGTTAAAGTGAGCATAAATTAGTCCAGCTCCATCTTCCTTAAATCCATGATCATCAAGTACACCAGAGAACTGCAGATCTGATGTATCCCTACCCAACATCATCAACGCTGCATGTATTGGATATACGCCGGCATCCAAACCTGCCCCAACTTTCCATTTAGAAGATTGAAGCCCTTCGTCCATGCGTAAATCAAAACTCAAATCAGCCCGTAGCTGACAAACATCCCCAATGCCACCGGAAGTTATTATGCTTCTGCAGTGTTGTATAGCTGGAAAGAATCTCATCCACATACCTTCCATGCAAAAAAGCCGCTTTTTATTGGCAAGATCCTTAATCTTTTGGGCATCTTCGACCGTCAGCGCTATAGGTTTTTCAATAAGTACCGGCTTCCCTGCCCTTAGAGCCAATTCAGCATGTTTTCGATGTAACTCGGGAATAGTCGCAATATAGACAATATCGACGTCTGGATCAGAAACTAATTCCTGGTAATCTCCATATGCCCGACAGACTCCATGCTTACCTGCAAAATCTTTAGCCCGCCCTAAGTCCCTAGAAGCCACTGCATGAATTTCTGCAGATTCCAGATAATTGATCACTAAGGCAAAGTCATTTGCAATCCTTCCACAACCAATAAACCCCCAACGTAGCTTTTTGGGAGAGACCTTCTCTGGGGTGTAAGCACTCGCTATTTCTACGTTCTCAATCAGCCCCTCTTCATCTTCTATAGTATCAGGATCTAAAACGAGTTCGGGATGGCAGTAAAGTCTCTCTTGCAGGCTATTCCAGGCACCCTCAAGATGTTTACCCTTTATTTTGTTCACCCATATGCACCTTCCAAGAGGTGCAGGTAGAGGCGCGCGCAACGTTCCTGAGCGGTGGATTGAAATCTGCTTAATTGCCGTTTTGTATACATCCAGACTCAGCCCCTTCACACTAGCGAAAAGTCCCAGATTTACATAAATGTCAAACAATAATTCAACCTCTGCCTTGGATATCAATCCCATCTGTTCAGCAACCAGTGAAGTAAATAGGCAATCAATACCCACAGCTTCACCATGCATCAACCTAAAAGCCTCATCACGTTCCAACCATCGAGATAGCGTATGTCCAAAGTCCATTGGCCTAGATAAATTCTCCTCTTTTAAATCTCCCGCGATACTGTCAAGCATTGCATCGATACAATTTATCAGTAATTTATAGGATGCTTCTCCCGGGAGACCATCAGGTTCCAGAAATTTATTTTCTAATAATGATGCACCCTGTGCTGACAATGTATCGAGTACATTTCTATTAAATACCACGCCAACCTTGATCATTTCACCAATCGCACTTTTCAGCACTCGCTGTGGATTAGTTTTTAAGAAGGTTGGATCAATTATTGTGTGCAAAGGGCTATGAAAAGCACCTATCCCATTCTTGATATTGTGGTTTACACTAACCTTAATACCGATAGACGAGTCAATCATACCCATTAGAGTGGTTGGGATACGTATCCAGGGCGTATTACGTCGCCATACCGCACTGACAAACCCTATTGTATCCGTTACCGCTCCCCCCCCGATAGCTACAATTGGCTCCCTATAACGAAGAGGGTTGACCTTCCATATTTCATCAATCATTTTTAAAAGACTGTCAATATTTTTTGACTGCTCACCGCCCTTCATAACAATTGGAATAAATTTAACCCCAACAGACTTTTCCCACGCAATGATAGATTTTTCATACAAACCCCAAACCTTGTCATCAACACAACAAATAATTCTGTTCTTTGGGGGCCTTAACAGCTCAATAAGAAACCTATTGCCGAGGTCAAACAGCCCGTGGTGATACCAGATTCTCTGATTTGTTGGGGCCTGACAAATAGTGTCTGAAACTTGGACAATAGAGTGATGGTTTTCGTCTGCTCGCACTTGGGCCTTGATACTAGGCTCAATCAATGCGGCTAACTCAAGTACACTGCATGCATGATTTAATCGCGGTAGCCGCTGGTATTTTTCAATATCATCATCCAAGATAGATTCAATGAAAAGTCTCTTCAAATCACGATAATCTTGTTCAAATAAATAGCAATACCATATAGCCCCCTTTTCCTTTCTTGTAAGTTCAAGCGCGCGATCAAGCCTATCCGGCATAGCTTGCCGTATGAAAATCGGTCTACCCCTGAGACCTTTCCGCATTACTATACAGTTTTCTACACCTTCACAACGGGTAGCCAGAAAGGAAAAACTGATTCCCAAATTGGTTTTTAAAGTAAAAGATAGCTTTTTGAAATCCTCAATATCACCAAATTGCTTCTGTGCCGTCTCATCCTGATTCACCACTACATCCACAATGTTGTGGGGGGCTAGATTCCACTTTGCGACACAAAGTTCAAGCTCATGGCAACACTGGTTAAGTAACATACCTTCAGCATTTTGCCTGAAGATGCTTTCCAAATTAGCCTCTGGGTGTGGATTGTGATGTATAAATCCCACACCTCTAGACTTTAACTGCCATTGTTCATTAATTCTCTCAGCTTCGCTTACGTAGCTGGCAATATGCTTCTGATAGCCTATAACAACGTTCACGTGCTCCTCACCAGCACGCCTCTCCATGTCACGCAATTTTTCCAGTGAATCGGCGCCAGGTTTTTCCAAGTAGATATTTCTGTACCCCTTGGATACAACATAATCAAAAATCCTTTTAGTTGATTGAGTTCTAACCGAGATCAACACCAAGCTTTTGTAGGAAATATTTGCCTTAGGTAATTGTTCTAAAGAGGTATAGAGTTTGAAGTCACCAAATTGATCTTTGAGCCTTGCCATCTCCTCATGAAATGCCATCCCTTTTTTGGAAGACGAAACTTCAACCGAGAGCCAGTGCTGCTCAACAATGGCATCTACCACGACATTAGGCATACTCATCAACTGAGAAAGATGCAGCCATCCGATTGACTCCCCTGGCAAGCCAACGCCAATCACGATGACATGCACCACATTTTGGTTCATAGGGGCAATCTCATATCAAATCGAAGCCATTTAGGTTCACATGAATCCGAGTTACTTGTTTAACTCATTGCTAACGTCCTCCCATTTAGACTCCAAGTCTTTTCTGTTCTTGAGCCTGTAACGACAAGGCTACATTAGCCAACTGGCGCTTTCCCCTCCCCTAAAAACCAATGATCGATTGGGAAAATTTATTAGAAGCATTTATATTGATTATTTTTATTAAAAAGCATGAATCGATAGTATCAATGCCGTTCCAAAGACAAAGACTGATTAGAAAGTGATGAATAAGGAGTTATCCATGTCACGTTACATCGAATCCCAACTAAAGCCCTTTAACGCCAAGGCCTATCAGAATGGCGACTTCTTCGATATGAGCGACGCCGACGTAAAGGGCAAGTGGGCGGTGTTCTTCTTCTATCCCGCAGACTTCACCTTTGTGTGCCCCACCGAGCTGGGTGATCTGGCGGACAACTACGAAGAGTTCAAAAAGTTGGGTGTGGAGATCTACTCCGTATCTACCGATACCCACTTCACCCACAAGGCCTGGCACGACTCTTCCGACACCATCGGTAAAATTCAATACCCCATGATTGGCGACCCTACCGGCACCATCACTCGTAACTTCGGTGTGATGATCGAAGAAGAAGGCATTGCCGATCGCGGCACCTTTGTCATCGACCCGGAAGGTCGTATCCAGATTGTGGAGATCACAGCCGGCGGAATAGGCCGCGATGCCAGTGAGCTGTTGCGCAAGATCAAAGCGGCCCAGTACATCGCCGCTCACCCTGGAGAAGTCTGCCCTGCTAAGTGGAAGGAAGGTGAAGAAACCTTAGCACCCTCCCTCGATCTGGTAGGCAAGATATAAACCCAATACCTCTGACCCGGCCCATCTAGATGATGGGCCACAACCAAGCCTGAATTAGTTAGAGAAAGGACACACCGATGTTGGACGCAAACCTGAAAAAACAACTGGACACTTACCTGCAGAATATCGTCAAACCGATCGAGATTCGTGTGTCCACAGATAACAGCGAAAAATCGAAAGAGCTGGAAACCCTGGTAGATCAAATCTCCGGGCTCTCCAAAAAAATTACTGCACAGCAGGGCCAGGCCAAGCGCACACCAAGCATGGCTATCGCCCCTGCTGGAGAGGAACCCCGCGTAAGCTTTGCCGGTATTCCCCTGGGCCACGAATTCACCTCATTGGTTCTGGCACTCCTGCAAGCGGGTGGCCACCCATCCAAGGCAGACCCGCAGCTGCTGGAGCAAGTACGTAATCTGGAAGGTAAATTTCACTTTGAAACCTATATTTCTCTCTCCTGCCAAAATTGCCCGGATGTCGTACAGGCACTGAACCTGATGGCCACCCTCAACCCGAACATTACTCACGAGATGATCGATGGAGGGTTGTTTCAGCAGGAAGTAGAACAACGCAATGTAATGGCGGTACCTGCAGTCTACTTAAACGGCGAACACTTTGGCCAAGGCAGAATGTCCCTTGAGGAGATTATTGGCAAACTGGATACAGGTGCCGCAAAACGCAAATCTGAAAAACTGAATGACAAAGCTCCTTACGACCTACTAGTCATTGGTGGTGGACCTGCCGGCGCAGCAGCTGCCATCTACGCTGCGCGTAAAGGTATTCGCACCGGGTTAGTAGCCGAACGTTTCGGCGGCCAGGTGATGGATACCGTAGGCATCGAGAACTTTATCTCCGTACCTTATACAGAAGGCCCGAAGCTAGCAGCCAGCCTGGAACAGCACGTTAAAGAATACGGTGTAGATATTATTACTGACCAACGTGCGGCAAATTTACAGCGCAATGAACTGGTAGATATAGAACTAAAGAGCGGTGCCAGCCTATCCAGTCGCTCTGTGGTACTGGCCACTGGTGCAAGATGGAGAGAGCTTGGTGTACCTGGCGAAGCGGAATACCGTACCAAGGGCGTAGCCTACTGCCCCCATTGCGATGGGCCCTTCTTTAAAGGTAAGCACGTAGCGGTTATTGGCGGCGGTAACTCTGGTATTGAAGCGGCTATTGATCTTGCTGGAATTGTCGAACATGTCACCGTACTGGAGTTCGCTGACTCACTGCGTGCCGATGAAGTACTGGTGCGCAAGGCACAACAAATGGACAACATCGATATTATCCTCAATGCACAAACTACCGAAGTATTGGGGGATGGTAACAAAGTCAATGGCCTTGCCTACACCGATCGAAAATCGGGAGAGAGCAAAAAGCTCGACCTTGCAGGAGTCTTTGTGCAAATCGGACTAGTGCCAAATACAGAATTCCTCAAAGAGAGTGATGTCGTAATGAATCGTATGGGTGAAATTCAAATCGATGAGCGCGGCGCAACTTCCATTCCAGGCGTCTACGCTGCCGGCGATGCCACTACTGCCCCCTACAAGCAAATTGTGATCTCAATGGGCGCAGGGGCCACAGCGGCACTGGGAGCGTTTGACTACTTAATTCGGTCTTCTGTGGAATAAAGACTGGAATATCAAACGGCCGGTCATTGACCGGCCACTCACTCAATCTTCGTCTTCTATTTCTCCACGCCACGCCGCTAAAAGGGCTTTCCTGCCAAGTTCCATAAAAATCTCTTTTCTTACCTTTTCGTAAAACAAATGCCTATTGCCTATTGCCTATTGCCTATTGAATGGTTCACAAGCTCATAGTGACATCAGCAACTTCCTCATGGATATGTACAAATCGATATACATACAAGCAATTTGAGGCATTCCAACAAACAGACTGCTTTACTATTCCAGAATGAAAAATTGACAACTTGATCTCGGTTGGCCCCTTTATTGGGATCGATTTCAATGGGCTGGTTAACGTCAAATTTATTGATCATCAATTCCAGGTGTTGATGGTCAGCTGGATTTTATAAAACTACATTAGCAAGTGGCTCTACCATTTAAAAAGGAAGCGTTTCAAAAATTGAGCCTCGATTAAATACACTCTCAACAGACTCGAGACTTGATGTTGACTACATTGTTACAGAATATGGCTACTGTCAATCAATGGGAAAACCCTCGACTGACCACACACACGCACTGACCAACATTGCTCACCTAAGCTTTAGAGAGGGCCTGTTCAAGTGGGCAGAGAACACAACTTCAAATAAACCACCAAATAAGTGCCCTAAATAAAATTCCCACAGTGCCTTTAACTCCAAGTAATTTACCTGAAGCCCCTCAAGGAAACTGAAAGCGTGTTATGCCAAAATCGTCACAGTGTGGCCCTGTGGTCATTGAACCACGATGTTTGCAATAAAAAGAAATGACCATACAGACTCTCCAGTTTTGTTATCCATCCAGGCCACTAAAACCAGACGTTCACGAAGCCACATATAAATCCGCTGAAGAGAAAAAAACCAGAAGTTTTACCCTTAACATCGTATTTTGACTTTATTTGGCTGAGATATCGGGATCAAAAAGGAGATATCTAGACCCAAATAGCAGAGCTGGTCATAGGTAATTTAGCCAGAAAGAGAAACCAAGAAGTTAGATTTTACCCTACCAACGGGAACCCACATCCAAACCGAATGTCTGTTTGAGTGATGCAACTGAACAAACACAAATATTAATTCGAAATTTTTTCACATTTTTTAAGTAATAAAAAACTCAACCTTCGTCACAGTTCACACTGGATTTTAAATTTAGAGTATCACCTAGATTTTTTCGACATCATCTAAAGGAACACTCTACAAACAGATTTTTATTACAAGAATTCAACCACCGTGAAGTACTTTTATTCACGAAGTTAACGGACTCACAAAAATAGAGATACCAGGAGTAAATCCATGCTATTAAGAACAAAATGTGCCATTGCCACATTACTACTGATGCCTTTCAGCTTGCAGGTTCAAGCTCACGGCTGGTCTGAATACCCAAAGGCGAGGCAAAAAATATGCTATGACCAAGGGAATGTCTGGTCTGGAACTCCCCCAAATCCTGGCTGTGCATTAGCAAAAACCATCTCTGGGTCTTATCCATTTCAGCAACACAATGAATTTTCCATCAACATTCCTGACTACAATAATTTTACGGCCGTAAAAGCAGCCATTCCAGATGGAACACTCTGCTATGCCAATGACCCACAAAAAAAGGGCATGGGTGCAGCTACAGACACTTGGAGCCGAGTTGAAGTTAACGCTGGAACCTTTGAATACGTATTCAATGCAACCGCACCGCACAACCCCTCTTTTTGGCAGTTTTATCTAACCAAGCCCAATGCTGACCTTTCAAAGCCTCTCGCCTGGGATGACTTGGAGCTTATTCAGGAAGTGGGCGATGTGCCAGTTGTGAATAGCCAATACCGAATGAATGTTACGATCCCTCAAGACAGAGTAGGCAATGCGATTTTATTTGTACGCTGGCAACGAGTAGATGCAGCGGGTGAAGGTTTCTACAACTGTAGTGATATCACCATTGTAAATGGTGATGTTCAACCTCCTACCGAACCTGATCCGGGTACAACAGAGCCATACCTTATTCAAGGCAACACCTTTATCCCGCAGGGTATTAATATCGATTCAGTAGCTGTAGGGGATACTGTCAATTATACGGTCTTCAATAAAAATGGTGAGGAACACTCATCGTTTTCATTAGCAATTACTGAGGACAATAAAAATGATTGGGATAGACTGCTAGCATCTCAAGTTACTGGCTGGTATCAATCCAATCACAATGGAAATGTCTTTATCGGTCGCTGGCATGAGGAAATGAACCATTACATGTATTTCCAAGGCGACTTGCATGGCAACTATTTCAACTCTAAAGATGCACGCGCTTCAGGCCAGTTCAGCATCACAAGTAATGGCAGTGAATTGATTGCGTCTATTACGCCCAAGGTGTTAAAGCCTCTCGACATAGCCAAGGTAGAGCACGGTGAATTACTGGTGCTCTCTACAGGAGAAAGTACAGGAAACATCACAGATACCCAATGGTCTCAAGTGAGTGGCAGCCCAGTGGAAACAGCAGCCGGGCCGAGTGGTGCATTGGTTATTGACACTTCAAGTTTAACCAATGCCCGACACGAGTTGAGTTTCAAGTTAACCGTAAGTAGTAGTTCTGCCAATGATGACGAGGTCTACTCCTTTGTCGTTGAACCCTCGACACCCACAGATCCCACAGATCCCACAGATCCCACAGATCCCACAGATCCCACAGATCCCACAGATCCCACTATTCAAACCTGGGACAGTAACCAAATCTACACTGCAGGGGACACGGTAAGCCATAATGGTAAAACATGGACTGCCGGATGGTGGACCAGGGGTGAAGAGCCAGGCACAACCGGGCAATGGGGTGTTTGGCGCTAAGTAACCAATCAATAATTGATCTCACAGGATTCGGGGGTTTATGGCAATAAGCCCCCGTTTTTTACACACCAAGAATTTAAAAAAAACTCAATTAAACCTAGGGAGGCCCTGACGGAATTTTCTATACAGCTCGCCTAAAACCCTATCAAATCTGGTTTATGATATTTCATGGTCGCTTTACATCGCTACAATATATAAACTGAATTTCTAATCACCGCCAAAACCATAAACGCCAAAATTGACCAACATTTTTCTAGATTATATTCGGCCGCTCACACAAATCTGATCAAACCTCTATTCCACATCACGTAAATACATGATTGTTGAATCTATTAACGATCCCATGCACAAACACAATCAAAGTAAAACATCACAATTCATTACCCGTAAATTTAATTTGCATTGCCAATATTTATTTCACGGAGAGAGTCAACTCTCTAGCGAGAAATAAAATAATATTAGAAACTTTTTCATAAATTGAAATCAGTTATTCTTATGATCGAATAGAATGATAAGAACAGTAGGTGTGAGTAGAATTAAGTCAGAATTAACAGACACACAGTGAAATTTCTTGAGCCATGTCTTCCCCCAACTAAAACGTGACAAAGGTAGTCCCAACCTCATTGATAACTCTGTTTATTTTGAAAATCTCTTGTGGATTTTGCACTCAGGGGCAAGATAGAAAACAAAGAAATGACGCCTGTTCGTACAACAAAGCTCCGGATTGGGAATCCGCTACGATACAGCCTGCCCGCCATAAAATTGGCCTGTTTTGCCCTCACCGCAGGAATAGAAGGGTACCGTTGAAACAACATGGCAGAAAGTTTAGAAGGTATGTGCGACACAGTAAGGTTGGGCGAACTTTAACATGACAAAGAAACTACCGCCGCTTGGTCGTCAGGTAGAATCGCTATGCATCTACTTAAAGAGCATTTTTCTATATTGCCTGCAAATCAATTAATTTAATGAAGCTTTGAAACAGTTGCTAGAAAAATAGTCGCGAAACAACCCCAATATATCACTTGATCGATCTTAGCCCTCTAAATGTCACCTATAATGCCCTGGAACAATGGCATAGATGCGTAGCAAGGCAAGGTAAACCTGCAGAATATTCATCTTCCCCAACAGGTCAAAAGTATAATTTAAACCTTACGAAATCTATTTTATTAAAAATATTTCAAACCCTACACATAAAAGTCAAGGCTCACGGAAGACAAGAAATCCACCAAAAACACGGCAAAAACCCACCTAAGGCACCGAAAATTTAGCCCACTATGAATCACGAAGATCAATACCAAAGAAAGCTAACCACAGCCGATAATGCCGTAGCCTCTATACCCAGCGAGAGTATCATCTCCATGGGTATGCGCGTAGCAACCCCGCCAGCTTTACTTAAAGCTTTAGAAAACCGGATTCGGGCAGGCGACATAAAAAAACTCATGGTTTATTACATGCGTTGTGGCGGTGTCGCGATGAAGACAATCTTTCAGGAGGACTTGCTAGACCGCGTCAGGCCCTTCTCATCCATGCTTACCAAAGACGAGGTCAAGCTTGCAAAGAAAGGCTTCGCCAAAGGGAAGAAGTATATCAATTATGTTCCCATTTCTTTTAGTCGATACCCGGAAATTATAAAAAGGCAAGTGAATCTAGATGCTTTCCTCGTAACTGTATCCCCAATGGATAAATATGGATATTTCAATTTTGGTACTAGTGGAGATTATGCGATTGAGTTATCCAGACATGCAGACCAACTCATCGTTGAAGTCAACAAAAACATGCCGAAAACTTCTGGGGGCACATTACTTCACATTAGTGAAGTAAATGCAATTATAGAAAACGACACCCCATTAATTGAAGAGCCGCAAAGAGAAACCTCTGAACTGGATAAGAAAATTAGCGATTATATTGCACCGCTAATACCTGATGGCGCTACAATTCAAATGGGGATTGGAGGTGTTCCCAATGCCGTGTGCGAGCAGTTGGTAAACAAGAAGAATCTAGGGATACATACAGAGGTCATCACCTCCGGAATGATAGACCTAATCAAATCTGGTGCGGTTAATAATTCACGCAAAAAACTAAACACCCACCTCAATGTGTTCACCTTTGCCATAGGGGATAGGACACTCTATGACTTTATTGATAACAACCCTTCAATGGCCTGCCTACCAGTCTCCTACGTGAATGAACCACAAACTATTGCTCAAATTGACAACATGATCTCAGTCAATTCCTTTATTGAGATCGATTTTAATGGACAGGTAAATGCAGAATTTATCGATCATCAATTCTCTGGGGTGGGTGGACAATTGGATTTTATCAGAGGCGTATATTACTCAAGAAATGGTAAAACCATATTGGCGAGTAGTTCTACGGCACAGGGAGGGAAAATTTCCCGGGTTGTACCGCGCCTAAATACAATCACAACAGACTCTAGACTGGATGTTGACTATGTCGTAACTGAGTACGGTTGCTGCCAGCTTATGGGTAAGTCGACCACAGAACGTACACATGCCCTAATTAACATTGCACACCCAGACTTTAGAGACAACCTGATAAAGCGGGCGAAAGAACACAACTTTATCTAACCAACCTTATGATCAACCTACACATTCATCCTGCACTGCTTTTTACGCCAGGTAATAAGCCCAATCTTTTTCAGAAAGCAGCAGAGGTAGAAGCCAGCGCAATTATTATCGATCTCGAAGACAGTGTACCCTGTAGTGATAAGCAATTAGCCAGAGACAATGCTATTCACTACTGCACCATGAGCCAAAGCGACAATACAGCCAATATTATTCGAATCAACCACCTAACGAGCAATGAAGGACTAAAAGACATACTTGCCATTACTACAACCAAGTTACAAATCGACGCTGTACTTTACCCAAAGACAGAGTCTCCTAATGACATCCAACAACTTGATAAACTCCTCGCTCAAACTTATACGGACATAGCCATTATTGCTTTAATCGAAACTGCCAATGGAACAATGAATATCGACAATATCGCTAAGGACAGTCCCCAAAAACTGCAGGCCTTAATGTTTGGTGCCGCAGACTATGCCAGCGACCTCAACTGTGACAACTCAATAAACGTTCTAAGCTCTGCACGTAGTAAAATCGTGGAAGCTTCAGCAGCAAACAATCTGGCCTGCTTTGACTCCCCCTATTTTGATTTCAATAATGAAGATGGACTAAATAAAGAACTAAATATCGTTAAGGGGATGGGATTCAATGGCAAGGCCGCCATTCACCCCAAACAAATTTCTGCTATCAAGTCCTCTTTCAAGCCTACTCAAGAACAATACGAAAAAGCAGAGAAAATAGTAGAAATCTATAACAATTCAAAGGGTAAAGCATGTCAATACCAAGGGGAGATGATTGATGTACCGGTTTACTCCAAAGCAAAGCAAGTTATCTCTATATTCAATAAACTTAGCTAAAACTTAAAGGGAAGTGGTGGTCATGCAATTCCAGCCATATAAAAAAATTAACGATAATCGCTACCGGGAAGACTTTGGATTTTACTTCGAAGACTTCACAGAAGGTATGATCATTGAACATCGTCCAGGTAGGACATTAACTCGAACAGACAATACCTGGATGACACTATTAACAATGAATACGGCACAGTTACACTTTGACGCCCACTATGCACAAAAAACCGAGTGGCAGTTACCCTTAGTGGATAGTACTTTAACCCTGGCGATTATAACTGGAATGACAGTAAACACTATCAGCAAGAAGGTAGTAGCCAATTTAGAGTGGGATAAGGTACAGCTACTGAAACCTGTTTTTGAGGGAGACACCATCTACGCAGAGAGTGAGATCCTATCTAAACGAGAATCGCATTCCCGCCCCACTCAAGGAATAGTGACGGTTGCGACTCGTGGCTTCAAGCAAGATGGCGAACTATTTATGCGCTTTATGAGAACAGTATTAGTGTATAAGAAAGGACACTCACCAAACTATAACATTGACGAAGCCTCAGAATAACTCCGAGATTCCCCTGACTTTTAGAGCGATTGACAGTAAGAGTGGTCCTTTTGAGCTACTTATGCTGTATGCTCAACTGCTAAAACTGACCGTCTACACAGAACCATCTTTCGCCTAGCGAACAAAAACAAGCTGAAAGGACATTACCCAAAGTAACTGGCACGATAGAACCTGTTTACTTTTGCGCAGGACCTAGCCATTCATCATCTTTCTTTACCGCTCATCCATTATATAAAACCTCCCCTACTAAATTAACTGCACAAAGTTAATCAACATCTAGAATGCCAGCCATTCAACTAACCCTATGGAATAATTACTGATGAAAACGATCAAAACGAAATTTAGAGTTACCAAGTGGCGATTAAAGTCATTAATCCTAGCCACTTTATTGACTTCCAACGCTATGGCCACTGACATTGAAGGCGACTGGAGATCGATGCTTAAAACAAATGATGAGAAGATCATACCAATAGTGGTGCAACTAGAGGAGAATAGCGGTGAATGGACTGGCGTATTAAATAGCCCATCTTTGGAGGAAATGAAATTAGGCATTACTGGTCTGGATGTTATAGATAATAGAATTGCTTTCGAGGTAGAAGCCCTAGATATCAAATACGAGGGAAGTTACATTAATCAGGTAGACCTAATCGCTGGTGCAAACATTAAGAAAGGTGCATCATCTCTTACATTTTTTAGCAGGATAAATGACCATATTGATGGTTCTAGCAATCATTCACAAACACAAAAAAAACCTATTCCATATATTATTGAAGATGTCAATTTTAAAAATAAAGAGACAAGTAATCTAATTTCGGGGACTTTAACCAGGCCAGCATCCAGAATTAAAGCAACGGCTGTACTTATCAGTGGTAGTGGTCCCCAAGATAGAGATGAATCTCTTTTTGGACATAAACCTTTTGCCGTAATAGCTGACCACCTAACCCGGCAAGGATATGCAGTATTACGCTACGATGACCGAGGCGTTGGTGGATCTAGTGGCAGCTATCAAACAGCAACTACAAAAGACTTCGCAAGTGACACCAGTGCAGCTGTTGACTATTTAAACAGCCGTAACGACCTACCCCAGGGTAAAACTGGTTTAATTGGCCACAGTGAAGGCGGTATGATAGCTCCTATGGTTGCCAGTAGGCGTGATGATATTGCATTTGCCATTTTACTTGCTGGGCCTGCAGTTAAAATACCAAATTTGCTTGTTGATCAGTGGTACCGTGGTCGTAAATTTAATGGATTATCTGAAGAAATATTAAACAAATTGAAAGAGTTAGATAAGGAAATCCTAGAAAAAATTGGTAATCTTGAATTAAATGAACCACTTAATGATACGATTCAGGATCTTATTTATTCCAGCATCAGGCTTGAGGGGGTGCCCGAAGAGGACATAAACACTCAATTTGAAGAGGTAAAGAAAGAGTACTCTACATTGATATTTCGTGATTTCATAAGGTTCAATCCAGAATTCTATTTAGAACAAACAAAAGCTCCGCTATTGGCTCTTAATGGTTCTCTAGACTTTCAAGTTGATGCAAAAATGAATTTAGGTAATATACAATCAGTATTAAATAGAGTCAAACATAAAGATTTTACGGTCATTGAACTTGATAGAATGAATCATCTTTTTCAAGTAGCAAATAGTGGTTCATTTAATGAGTATGCAGAACTAGAAGAAGGCTTTTCGCCAAAGGCATTACTTGTAATTACTAAATGGTTAAACGAACGATTCAAAATCTAGATTTGTCTAGAATTTTATGGCTCCTATCTTGGAGCCATTTTATTACATTCAAGCGAAATGCAATTTAATTAAAAATAAAATCGAGTGGGTATACTTAGATTATATCTAACGATTCAAATCTATTGGCAAAACCTTATAGATATTGATAATAAACGCTCCATACTGGAGCTGATAATTAGTAAACCCTCAAAGATCTATCGGCCGACTAATTTCCTTTTAGAGAAATCGATCACAGCAAAACTAGAATACTTTGCACCCTGGTCTCAAGTCTGTGGTCAACCACTTTATGAGCAAGATATCTGTTTGAATTTCCTATTCAGAGTAATCCTAGACCGCTCATCGCCCCTCCCTACCATTCATCCCCTCAGGAAGCCACTCCTACTAAATTTATAACACCGGGCTAATCGACAAGTAGAATATCAACCATTCAACAAGTAGGTACAGGAAGAGTACAAATGCAGCCTATTAAAACACTTTTTGCAAAAGCCAAGTGGCACTTGAAAACAGTAATCTTCACAACTGGCTTAATATCAACCAATGTAATGGCTTCAGGTTTAGAGGGTGATTGGAGGTCCGTAGCCCAGATTAATGGTGAAAAGAATATACCTGTAGTCATTCACCTGGAAGAAGATAACGGTATGTGGAAAGGCTCCTTAGATAGCCCTTCCCTTGGGGCTAAGGGAGTAGAAATATCTATGCTGGAAATTCGGGACAGCAGTATCACTTTCGAAGTAGAAGACTTACAGATTAACTACAAAGGCACTTACAGTGCAGCAGTTGATCTTGTGTTTGGGTCTATCAGCCAGGAAGTGACATCGCCTCTGAACTTTAGCCGGGCATCTGAAGATACAAAGAACAGGACTAAAAAGCGCTCCCAAACACCAAAGGGCCCATTTCCGTATGCTATAGAGGAAGTAAGCTTTAAGAATGCTGCGACAGGCAATATCATTTCGGGAACACTGACCAAACCAAAGTCTAATATCAAAGCAACTGCTGTTCTGATCAGTGGTTCTGGGCCTCAAGACCGGGATGAAACCCTGTTTGGCCATAAGCCATTTGCGGTAATCGCCGATCACTTGACACGGCAAGGATATGCAGTATTTCGCTATGACGACCGCGGTATTGGCGGCTCAAGTGGTGATTTTCAAGCAGCAACCAGCAAGGATTTCGCCAGTGACGCTAACGCAGCTGTAGATTATTTAAACAGCCGTAAAGATCTCCCAAAGGGTAAAGTTGGATTAATTGGACACAGCGAAGGCGGTATGATAGCTCCCATGGTTGCCAGTAGTCGAAATGATATTGGATTTACCATCTTACTCGCTGGACCAGGAGTTAAAATACCTAAGCTACTGGTTGATCAGTGGCACCGAAATCGTAAGTTCAATAACTTACCTGAACAAAATATGCAAAGACTTAGCCAGTTGGATAAGGAGATTTTTGAAAGAATTGCTCAACTCGGAATGAATGAAAGTCTTAATGATGAGATTCATGAGCTGCTTTATGAAAGCGTGAAGCTCGAAGGTGCTCAGGAAGAGGAGTTGGATGCTCAGGTTGAACAACTAAAGAAGCAGTATACTACTCCTTGGTTCCGTTATTTTGTTAAGTTCAATCCTGAACCTTATTTGAAACAAACAAAGTCACCACTTCTGGCTCTTAATGGCTCACTTGACTACCAGGTTGATGCAAAAATGAACCTAAGTAATATACAATCAATATTGAGCAGCGCTGGACATAAAGACTTTAAAACTATCGAGCTGAATAAAATGAACCACCTTTTTCAAATAGCCAATAAGGGCTCATTTTCAGAGTATGCCGAACTAGAGGAGAGCTTTTCACCTATTGCTCTCGAAGTAATGTCCTCGTGGCTGAATGAACGTTTTTAACCACAACAAAAAAAGCAACTTCGGCTCCTAGTTTAGGAGCCATTTTATTATGATGTATACTCTATGAAGTTTCTGAAGTCTCCAGCCCCCTCTAAAACATTCTTAGCCTACCACTTTGGTGGCTGGATGCTGTTCTCACTCTTCAATACATTCACAATGGGGCTTTTGACCCAGGATAACCTCGATAAGATTGCCATAAGCATAGCAACTTTAGCTTTAACTATCGGTTTCTCCACTCTTATTATTCGGGAAATCATATATCGTTTTAATCTTTTTGAGAAAAATTGGTATCAACAATGGGCATATTTGCTCGTCGCATCTATCATTCTTGGATTTGTCTGTGCCTGCTTTGCAGTTAGCATTGTATATACTTACTATAGTTTTGTAGGATACGCGGTCCCCCCCTCTTTCTGGATGGCCACCTTTGACAACTGGCTTGTTCTCACTCTCCTTATGCTAACTTGGACACTGATTTACCTTACCGCGGTAAATCAAGATCGATTGAGCAAAGCTGAGCAAGACTCAACACAACTCAAGCTACAACTTAACGAAGTTAAAATGAGCGCATTAATGGGACAACTAAACCCTCATTTTCTTTTTAACGGATTAAATAATATTCGTGCTCTAATCCTTGAAGATTCTAGCAAGTCAAGAGAGATGCTAACTAACCTTTCTGACCTTCTGCGTTATACGTTAATGGCCCATAAGCATAAAACTGTACCATTAAGAGATGAATTGGAAATCGTTTGTCAGTATATCGAACTTTTGAAAATACAATATGAAGATCGGTTGTCTTTCATATTAGAAGTTAACGAGGATTTAACGGGAGAGCGGATACCTCCACTCCTAATCCAGCTGCTTGCCGAGAATGCCGTTCGCCATGGAATAGAAAAATGTAAACAAGGCGGTGAACTAGTGGTTAAAATCACCAAAGAAGACAGTCATATGGTAATCACTGTGATAAATCCAGGTACTCTCATCAGAGAGTCAACCAAAGAGAGTGGTAATACCGGCCTGGGGTTAATCAATATACAAAAAAGGTTAACCATACAATATGGAGACAAGACATATTTTGGAATTGAACAGCAGGGCTCCCAGGTAGTTGCTCAGTGCCATATTCCCTCCTCTCCCTTACAATTAGTGGTATAAGAAGTGAAAGCCATTATCGTTGAAGATTCTCGACTCGCACGCAATGAATTAAGAGAGTTACTCAAACCTTATAAGAATATAAACTTAATAGCAGAAGCAAAAAACTGTGAAGAAGCTATTCTCCTTATATCAGAGGAAAAGCCTGATTTAGTATTCTTGGATATCAATCTTCCTGATGGCAATGGCTTTGACATACTTGAAAAACTGGATTTCACACCTCAGGTTATTTTTACAACAGCTTATGACGAATACGCCATACAAGCTTTTAAAGTAAATGCACTGGATTATCTACTTAAACCCATAAACCCTGAAAAACTAAAGAAAGCTCTCGATAAGACGTCAAGTGAAACACCCACCGAGCATACAAATAGCTCAACAAGCTATTTAGACTCCAACAATAAAATATTTATCAAGGATGGGGAGCGTTGCTGGTTAATCGAAATTGGAAAAATTCGATACTTTGAAAACTGCGGCAACCATGCTCAAGTATTTTTCGATGACAGCAAGCCTTTTATCTATAAATCTCTAACCAAAATAGAACAACGATTAAACCCAGAAGTATTCTTCCGTGTAAATCGACAACAAATTATCAATCTAAACTTTATTAAGAATATAGAACCGTGGGTTAATAGTGGATTAATAATAACCATGACCGATGGGAAAGAAATAGAGGTTGCCAGACGGCCAGCCACTCGGCTACGTGAAATGTTAAGCCTCTGAGAATCAGGCCTAAAAAATAGCAGTGGAGTAAAGTATCAGTTAGATTAGTTCAGACTTGGCAGGATCATTTCCTATTTAAATAAAGTGTACGGTCAAGCCAAGTCTTAACTACTATAGATTCACTCATATTAAAATTAAAGGCTCGAATTCTGCGACTTAGCTATATCTCAGATTTTCTGATATATACCCCATCAACGAATCATACTATTAACCATTTAATCAATCAGACCTGTAGGGCTAAATCATAAAATTATTGTGTTCAATAGATTGCATTGCAATATGACTGATACTTATACTTCGGAAAATATTTCAGTTAATCAACTGACCAACAGTTTGCAAGACGCAATATTAAACTAACATTTAACATTTAACATTTAACATTTAACATTTAACATTAGAGATCAATCTGTTAATGATACCCATATATTCATCAATATACGCAGAGATACTATCTTCGCTAATCAAAGGCTCACAATAACCGAATACAAAAGCCGAGTTGCGATAAGTCGTATAATTTATAATCATTAATGGGTTAATTGCAGTTTTCAAACTAATCATCCCTTTTCGAATTTCAAAATATCGCATTTCATTTGCAAGAAGTCGCATATTCCCTACATTTGAAACAAGAATACCAGCCGGAAAGCATTCTTTCGGCGCAGTGATCTCAGCAGCCATGCGGGTGACCTCCTCTATGCTATAGTCAGATCTTAAGCTTTTTGTCATTGGTTTTTGTTTGAGGAGCACTAAATTAATCTCATTGTTCAAAAGCTTGGCTACCTCGAAAATATCGGAGCTTGTTGCGTTTGGTGGTAATTTTAGGCTGGCAGTTTCTGAAAATGAACCAACATGATCACTCGGGATAATAGGGTTGCACAATAGTCGAGCATCCATCGTGAAAATAACTTCTGGCAAATTTCTACACGCCGGCATAACCCGAGCAGCAACTGATGCAACAGCACAATAAAGCGCCGTTAGCTTAATCTGATTTTTTTTTAGCTAAACTAGCTAGTCTTTCAATTTTTTTTGGTGATACTAAATAGGACTTAGCACAAGCTCTTCTATCTGCGACTGACGCTTTCTTCTCAACCGCCCAACGGCTTCCCCCTTCTATTTGATGCTCAAATTTCTTCTCACCACAATATCCAGAAGCCTCTAGTTGACTAGCAATACTATTTAGCAAAGGGAGTGATTTAACTTCATGCCTTGGCTTTTCATGAAGGCATAGGAACTTGTCAAGATCAGAGAATAGCGTCATGAGGGATCTGCCATCAAGTATGGCATGTATATTTATAAAACAAATCCAATCAACAAGGCCTTGTTTATTTGTATATACCCTTAATCTATATACATGCTCCTCTGTTTCAATGAAGGTCTCAGCAAGTTCCCTAAACTCTTTCTCCAAATCAAGCTGATCAAAAATTGAAGTTACTTCTATTGGCACATCAACAAAATCAACATCACAAACCCACCTTAATCGCTCTCCCCTTTTTACACGCGCCCTCAAAAATGGATGACGCTTATGCAAGTAAGTCAACCCCTCTCGCAAGGACTCCATTTGCAAGGGCTCACAGACTTTTATAAAAGAAACAAATTGCAGGCCACCACGAGATAACCTATTCATTTCAATAAATAATGCTTCTTGGGGCCCAAGCTCTCTCGAAAATGGTTCTGGACTCATTGAAAATACCTTGTATTCATAACATCCCCTCTAACCTTTATGATGGAGACATGTAAATCAACAACTATTGATCTTTAGCTAACCTTATTTATTCCAAGAGCATCAACAGATCAATGAATGAAACATAGTATGTAATTAGACTTTTCTTACTCTTTGACATGCACACTAATTTTTCCCCAAGAAATTTAGTAATGATCCCGGCGGTAGAGATATTTCAAGATATGTAATCCACAACAGATCTTTAACATACAGTCTTTATTTCTTTTTATCATGATTATTACAATTCTTTAGATTGTAAATTTCTTAAAAAAACAGGCTATTTTTGTAAAGACGCAAATAACTCCTTATCATCATTAATGCCGCCAAATACAGGTCAACATCTTTTGCAAAGGTCAACAAATTGCTCATTGTTTATGTCATATAAAATTAAACTGTAAAATTATTATATTACTAGTTTGTCACTTATTAAGTTGGGGATCTCCTTTTGTAAAGGTGATGCTTCGGCTTTCAAAGCACCAGAGTACATTTACATGGTCTCCTCTCCTTATAGAAGAAGCATGGCCAATGCGATTCGTGCTTTATCCATGGATGCAGTCCAAAAAGCCAATAGCGGGCACCCTGGTACACCTATGGGTATGGCAGACGTTGCGGAGGTCTTATGGAACGATTACCTAAAGCACAACCCAGCTAACCCGAATTGGCCTAACCGTGACCGCTTTGTCCTCTCTAATGGACACGGTTCCATATTGTTGTATGCCCTGTTGCACCTTTGCGGCTACGACTTATCAATCGAAGAACTGATGAATTTCTGCCAATTGCACTCCAAGACCCCGGACCACCCGGAATATGGTTGCACACCTGGTGTTGAGGCCACCACAGGCCCCCTAGGCCAGGGGGTTGCTAATGCCGTAGGTATGGCCCTGGCGGAAAAAGTACTGGCGGCTCAATTTAACCGCCCAGGCTATAAGTTGATCAATCACCACACCTATGTATTTATGGGGGATGGATGCCTGATGGAAGGCATATCCCATGAAGTATGCTCTCTGGCTAGTACTTTAGGCTTGGGCAAGTTGATCGCATTCTATGACGACAACGGCATTTCTGACGATGGGCAGATTGAAGGTTGGTTTACTGACGATACACCCAAGCGTTTCGAGTCCTACCATTGGCACGTCATCCCTAATGTTGACGGCCATGACGCAATTGCGATTAAAGCAGCAATTGAAAAAGCCCATGCATGTTCTGATAAGCCCACCATTATTTGCTGTAAAACCGTGATCGGCTTCGGCTCCCCAAATAAGCAAGGCCGAAAGGAATGCCATGGTCAACCACTCGGGGAGGAGGAAATAGCTCTCGTTCGCAAAACGATTGGTTGGGACCACCCTCCTTTTAAGATCCCTGAAGATATCTATGCATATTGGGATCAAAGGTCTAAAGGTAAAGCATTAGAGAAGGAGTGGAAGAGTCTCTTCGCTAAATATCGTGAGGAGTATCCTGAGATAGCACTCGAGTTTGTGCGTCGTGAGAGTGGAAAACTTCCACCAGATTTCCTGGTAAAAGCCGATAGCTACATTAAGCAATGTCAAAAAGATGCATTAAGAATCCCCTCTCGTAAAGCGAGCCAGAATACACTGAATGTTTACGGGCCTCTGTTGCCCGAACTCCTAGGTGGTTCAGCCGATTTAGCCGGCCCTTGTTTTAGCCTATGGTCCGGCTCTAAAAGGTTGAATAAGAAAGATGCTTCAGGCAACTATATACACTACGGAGTTCGTGAATTTGGTATGAGCGCCATAATGAATGGCATTGCTCTGCACGGAGGTTTTATACCTTATGGTGCTACCTTTTTGGTTTTTATGGAGTATGCTCGAAATGCCGTGCGTATGGCGGCATTAATGAAGCAACAAGTTATATTCGTCTATACCCATGACTCCATCGGAATAGGTGAAAACGGTCCAACTCATCAGCCGGTGGAGCAACTCAGCGCCTTGCGTTCTACACCGAATCTACACACTTGGCGCCCCTGTGACACTACGGAATCAGCGGTAAGCTGGAAGATGGCTATTACACGCAAAGAGGGGCCCACTGCACTAGTATTCAGTCGTCAGGATTTAGCTCCGCAGGAACGAAATACCACGCAGATAGCACAAATTGAAAAAGGTGGTTATGTACTGTACGACTGCGAAGGCGCTCCTGAGGCAATCATTATTGCGACCGGCTCTGAAGTCGAGCAGGCCATAGCTGCTAAAAGAAAGCTCACCAGCAAGAGAATTCGGGTTGTGTCCATGCCTTGCATAGAAACCTTTTTGGAACAGGAAGAACCGTACCGTGAATCAGTTCTCCCCAGTACTCTCCGCATCCGGGTGGTGGAAGAGGCTAGTCATAAAGACTATTGGCACAAGTTCGTAGGCTTTGACGGTGAAATCATCGGAATGGATAACTTTGGCAAATCTGCACCCGGCCAGGAAGTCATGCAGTACTTCGAGTTTACAGCTGAGAAAATTATTGAAAGTGTCGAGAGGCTACTGAAGTAATTTGGTATGGAAGTACACCCTTTCTAAAGAAAATACGGTGCCGAGCATTAAAAGGGCAAATATTTCATAGAGTCATTTGCCATCAATAGCTCTGCATTTCAAAGTTATTTTTCATAACTAAAAAAGTTCAATCATTTTGTTTTAGTCACATCAATATCTATTCAGATTATTCCATCCTCCTTTTGGCACTCGCGCAATTTTTCTTGTTTGTGTTCGTGAAATTTTTATAACCTAACTACCCTACAATGAAGTGAAAGTTGCCAAATTACCTGCTCACGCTACAAATCCCCAAGTTTGCCCCCATACTCTAAAGCTATTTAGGACCTATCATTTTCACACCTAACCAGCCTATCAGGTAAAAAACTTTACATTGGGAGAATTTAGATGTCCAAGCACCCTTACTCTTTGGCACTAACTGTAACTTTCTTGCTGTTAGGTATTGCCTGCAATGCGATTGCCCAATCAAATAACCTTGAAGAAAATAAAAAAATTGCCATGCAGGCAGCCGACCTATGGCACAGTGGGTCAAAGGTCAATCCTGATTCAATTTTGGCGCCTAATTATATCAACAACCTAGACTCGGCCACAAATTTAAGTACCGGTTCACAAAAACGTAATTTAAAGGAATTCAAAGCCGAAGTCGCCAAATTTCATACGGCCTTTAAAAATGTAAAACTGATTGATTCAATGCAAGTCGCCGAGGGAGATCTTGTCGCAACCCATGTAAAAGTTAGCGCCAATCATACAGGATCATTTATGGGGGAAACTCCAACAAATAAAACCATCACCTGGGATGCCGTAGAGTTTGTTAAAATCAAGGATGGAAAAATACTAGAAACCTGGGTGACCTGGGACAAATATGGTTTCTTAAAACAGATTGGAGTATTGAAATAGCTATTACAAACCCCAATAAGATAAAGCCCCTCAAGTCCCGCTAACAAAATCTGGAGATTTACCAATTGGCTTTCACTTGAATAGATTTAGCTTTCAAGTTCAGCCAAATAACTTGCACAGCAGCCATCGCCGTCTAAATTTAAGTTCAAACTTAGACGGCAAATATTTCAAAATAATTACAACCACTCAATAACAGTCGCCCTGAGTTGTTTCATCTTGAGACTTCCAATGAAAACACCTGTTTTAGTTTTTGCTTCCTTTTACCATATATAGTGACTGGGATAAGATCCCTAAGCGATGGAACCGTGATCCAAGCAAAGAAGCCGAGAAGATCGCGAATAGAGGAAGAAAAATTCTGTCTGAAGCTTCAAAGAAAGAAAACCCTGAACCACCAGATTCGGAGGAGTAGCAGTCTTTGCAGAGTTCTTTCTTAGAACTACCATATTTAACTCTAAAATAATTTGGTTGCTTAACTCCCCCTTTAATCAAAGGGGGATTTTACACCCACAAGATCAGTAACTTACTACTGAAATTTCATTGCGAAAGGGGTATCTGAATGATACCTCAGGTCGAAGCTACAAGGTTCAGTGCTGAATTTAATTATTTTAATTTGATCGGCATTACCCCACCAGACAAAAGTAATTTATTTATCACCTACAAACTATCCAGTATCTAGCTTCTCATCTAATCACGATTAAAACCCTAAAAAATATCACTATCAAAAGGCCCTCACCATAAATCAACTCTCTCACAACAATTCCCACCACACAAAATTGGCCATTAAATCATCAATTAAAAAACATTAATGAACCCCCGATAGAAACACCATCCATATAAATATTACAACGCACTCACTGACACATCTTTTTCGCCCCCTATAATTAACCACGCACAACCTCAGACAACAACATCTCTACCCCTTCCGCACTAATAAATTATCATTGAATCCATTCGTGACCCGGCTCACAAACATATTCAAACCTAAACCACCACCAATGATTACGCCTGCAACCAATTGACATTGCAAATATGAATTTTGCAGTATGAGCCAACTAATTAATTAGGAGACGTCAACGACAGAACGATTAACCGGAATTTAACACAGAGAATTTATAAAAATTAACCGCTCACACTTTTCAAGGAATGGAGAGTTTCAATGCTTAATAAAATTCTAGCACTCACACTTTGTTCAATTCTTTCTATCCCCACTTTGGCAAAAACTTTACTAATTGATGGTCAACAAATTGAAATTGGAGAAGTCGCTGTTAATGGTACAGGCTGCCCTGTAGGGTCAGTAACGGCTACGGCAACAGATGATAATAAAAATATCGCTATACTTTTCAGTAAATATAGCGCCGTTACAAATTCTTCAAATCCAATTGCTAGCTCTGATTGTAACTTGGCAATACCTTTAAGTGTAGAACCTGGATTTTCAGTAGGCATATTAGATATTGACTGGCGGGGTACAGTATTTTCTGCCGATGGATCACTTATCAATTTCCATAGAGAATACTTTTTTTCTGGCAGTCAAGGCCCGAGTCATGACAATAACTGGAATAGCTCTGGCTTTGAGAACTTTATCCTGAATGATCGCCCACCATTTGCCTACTATTCCGGGTGCGATGGGGAGGCCCTTATTGCGAGAGCAGATACGGTTGCAACAGTAATCGGCGCCGACAGCCTATTTTCTCTGCGTTCTGCCGATGTTGGAGCACAGTTGCTTTTAAATATCCAAATTATTCCTTGTGATGAGTAATTAGAGCAATTGTATTCACTCCCCCCTTAATTAGGTGGGGAGTATTTATTAAAATAAAATTCTTGATTTACATGGCAATATCAATATCTATCGTTATTTATCAATTAATTATTCAGACTTATTAAGTTATTTGCTGAAGCAAAGTTAAATATAGACAGACTATAACTATCTACTTCTTGCTTTCAATAATTGAGCAGCCAACCCAGTCAGCAGATCAAAAATCATACTAATGGCTTTATCTGATATTTCGACCATTTTTCAATCATTCAACAACGAGCTGCCTGAACGGCACTAGTCGTAGCCCCTACCCCTCCAATCTTCAAGACGCAAAAAACTACCACCTTTGCTCACTTGTACCGCTAATGCGAATCATTATCATATGAGATAAGTTCACTTCTGGGGAATCAACCCATGTTTCGCAAAAGCTTGATTGCCATCGCCCTCTCCTCCGCAATCCCTACCTCCTTTGCCAGCGACACTCCTTCAGATCAAGCCGCCGTAATGGAGGAGACCCTAGTGATAGGTGTGCGCCAGCGACTATATGAGCGCGGCGCCCTCTTGGACGCCATACAGAAGACTGAAGTCGTAGACGAGAGCCTGATCAAGTCCCAGCAAGCGGTAAACCTGACGGATGCCATTGAGAAATCCCCCGGTGTAAGGGTTTCCAATGAATGTTCTATGTGCGGGGTTAAACGAGTAATGCTGAATGGTATGCGTGGGGAGCATTCCACCATCCTCACCGACGGCGTTCCCTTACACACGATGATGGCTGGCTACTACGCGGTAGATGCACTGGCCACCACCGGCATCTCACGTATCGAAGTGGCCCGCGGTGCTGGCGCATCACTGCTGGCACCCGAAGCAATCGGCGGAACCATCAATGTGATTTCCAAGGAGATAGAAGAAACTGGCGTCAATATAAATGCCTCCATGGAGGACAACGACAGTTATTTTCTTGGCTTGATGGCAGGCTATCTGAGCGATGATGAACGTACCCGCACATCGCTGGTCATCCAGGATGACAAACATCACCAGATGGACAACGATGATAACGGCGTCAGCGAAGCGCCGTTACAGGAAAATACCAGTTACGTGGTGCGTCTCTCGCAAGACCTGGGTGAAAGGGACAACCTGATCCTGCGCACGGCCTACATCGACTCCAATATTTTTGGCGGCCCCCAGGGAGACAGCATTGGTTCGGTCTTGCACGGATACGATGGTGTGGAGTCTGACCACTTATTTGTCGACGACGATGTGCGACAGCAATATATCGGTAAACCCTGGGAAACCACCGAATGGATAGCCACCACCCGCAGTGAAATTTCCGGCAGCTGGCTACACGAATTTAACCAGTCCTATAACACTTTGCTGACAGTTGCCCGGTCTGAGCATAAACAGGACTCCTTTTACGAGGGGTTCGACTACAGCGCTACCGACACGCTCAATTACTTCGACCTGCGAAACAACCTGATCCTGAACGACCAGCATATGCTGACGTTTGGTGTCGACCTTCGCGATGAATCCATGCGCTCCGACTCTACTGCAGGGGCCGAAAGCGACAACTACATCGAAGATAGTTTCGACTACCAAACTACCGGTGTTTACCTGCAGGATACCTGGACAGTCTCACCTGACCTTGAGGTGGCACTAGCCATACGCCTGGATAATGCCAAAGCCGATTTCATCGCCGAGCAAAAACCCGGTACCGAGATCGATGAAACAGTGGTGGCCCCGCGTATAGACTTGCGCTACCAGCACGACGATCAATGGACCTCCCGCGTAGCGATGGGGCGAGGCTACCGAGCCCCCCTATCCTTTTTCGAAACGGATCACGGCATCCTGGATGCCGGAGATGGCTTTGCCATCGACATTGAAAGTCTGGAGAAGTCTCTATCTGCAACTTATGCGCTGAGCTTCGAAGGGGAGCGCCTTAACAGTACCCTGTCATTGGCATTTACCGAAGTAGATAACCTCGCGGCATTAAGTGAAACCGAGGACGGGGTACCGCTGCTTAGCCAAATGCAGGAAAGTGCCTCTGTAGGCGCTGCCGACATTACTCTCAGTTATGCGCTGAACGACAATCTATCTATTGGCGGCACTCTAGAGACCTACGATTACGACGATGTTTTCCGGGAATCCTTTGCCATTGCCCCAGTGGAGCAACGTGCGCTATTCAATCTGGATTACAAAGCCGATTACTGGATGCTATACGCTAGCGCCACCTGGGTAGGCGCCCGCGACCTGGATGAATTTGGCTATGAGGGCTTTAACCAATTGGGCGACGTCTCGTTAAAGAGTACAAACGCAGACGCCTATTGGACACTGGATATGAAATTGACCTTTGATATGAGTGAAAACCTCAGTCTGTACCTGGGCGGCAACAATCTCACGGATTACACCCAAGTCGAGGAAGGGGAAACCCCTCTGTTCTGGGATGCCAGTGGTGCCTATGACGTAGCCTATATCTATGGTCCCCTGCGCGGCCGTGAATTCTACCTGGGCTTCGACTGGAACCTGTAATGCGAACCTGGCTCGTACTCTTCACAATTCTGTTCGCGCCGACTGGCGCGACTGAAGTTCCCACTTCCCTATTCGATTTTAAATTGCGCAGCCTTGCCGGGCCTGAGCGTATCAACTTGCAGCATTTCAAAGACAAGCCAAGCCTGATGGTACTGGTAGAACCCGACTGCCCCTGGTGCTTTCGTCAGGTTCGAGCACTCAACCGGCTTACACAGAAGTGTTCACAACAGTTCCAACCACTTGCCCTCGGTATCAACGGGTCGCGCAAAGCACTACTGGCTGAGTATCGAAAATTGCGGCCGGAATTTCCCATGTTCCAGGCGAATCGAAAACTCCAAGAAGTACTGGGTGAAACTCCCGGCACCCCCTTCAGTTTTCTAATAGCACCCAATGGTAAGCCGCTGCGCTGGCTCAGGGGATATATTCCTGATGAGCAATTGCAGCCCATTCTGGAACAAAGTTTTGGTTTTACCTGTAGTAATACTTCTTGATTTCAATTAATAACTGCAATTCCTCATGCTGTAGTAGATCATCTTGCTGTCCCTTAAATAACTCACTCGGTGACCTGTTACCCCGGCTCTCTCTAGGTTTACTACTCAGACGATCCATTACAAATTGAACTTGCTCACCTGTTACTTTATTTAAGTCGGCATCCTTTGGGAAATACTGTCGAATGGGGCCGTTAGTGTTTTCGTTAATCCTTCCCAGAATGAAAATAAGTGGGCAAAATAAATATCGACCTCTAAATCTTCTGCAATCCTTTCATAACCAGAGAATTCAAGACCATTGTCGAATGGTAATTATTTAGCCTCGTCCGCACTAAGAACGTCAATTAAGTTTGCAGCCAAATTAAAATCAATCTTCATTTGACTTAGGTAGTTAAAAAGCCAGATACTTTACCTCTACTAAGAGATAACTCTCGCAGAAGATTTATTATCTTTGAGCGTCACTCTAGATTTAATACTATAGAATTTATTTGGGCCTTAGAGTCTCTATATACTGCGCATCTACCCACATTATTTCAAAATTCGGGGGGGTACAACGACGACAGTAGAAAAGATATTTTCCATCTGGTGTTACATATCCCCCACCATCTTCCCCCTCTGTATTGATTTTATCACCAAAGTTAATAGCTTCACCCCATGAGCCATCCTGCTGGCGAAAGCTGATATACATGTCGCTATCACCATATCCGCCCTCTCTTTCACTATCCCAAATGATGTAAGACTCATCAGGGGCAATAAAGGGGTGAGCAGTCCACTTGCCCGTGTTTATCTGTTGGCTAAAAGGCTTTGGCGTTTCACGCTTACCATCTAACAGTCGTGAATAGCGAAGAATACCATCGCCGTTTTGACCTACCTCATCAAATACAAAGGTTCCTTTCGCAGAAGCAGTAAGGCGCATAATACGAATGTCTTCAAATTGTGAGCCAAGACTTTTAAGCTCTGACCAACCATTAGCGGTACGCTCTCTATATTGATTTCTAGCATACATCGTTTGACCATCCGGTGAGATGGAACCGCCCCAGGCCACTTTAGACTCATGCCATCGATTGTCCTCAAGCTTGAATACAACTTTCGAGGATTTGCCACTTTGGTGATATCTTCTTGTAACGTAGTACTCTTTCATATCGGGCGTGAAGTAACCGCCCCAGTCACGATACTCTTTCGAAGGCTTAGGGGCGAACAATTGTGGAGTCAGCCCAGGTGGCTTCTGTCCAAGGTAAGGGCCTTCAAGCACTACAGGGGTATCCTTGCTATAGCTGGTACCACTTAGAGTTAGCAGGGAAAGTAAAATGACTGAAGTAGAACGATGCCTCATGACTTATCCTTATTTGATCAGGGGGTAACTGGCAATCACTGTAATCAACTTGGCTATATATCGCCTGACGTCCTTGTGAATTTTGCCTGATTCTTATTCTGATTGCGGCAATCAGCTCACTGCATGTATAAAATATATACAAATACCACCCTCTTAGGCAGGCTTTCAGTCATGGGCGATGGTAAGCTCAAGAAGCAATAACAATACGGATCAACCTCCATAGACTCCTCAACTGTTTCCAATCCACCATTCTCCCTGTTTCAGGATTTCTATACTTTTTACTTTGTGGCCACCCTCTACTTCAGCGATTTCTTCCTCGTGAAATTTACTCTACTCTTTTGTGTCCTTCTGGCAATTGCATCGCCTTATCCAATAGTCATACAGTAGTCATATCCTCTGAATGCAATAAAAATCCATACATCTCACCAAACCGTAAAGCGGACTCAATGTGTATGGACTTTCCCACCCTCCTTATGAGCATCTACCCGCTTAGGGTCGCCAAAATTCAAAGGCCCCATCCGGAAGCTTTAAAAGCAACTCATCAAATACCTCTTCATTCACATGTTTCCGTACAGCTTTAGCAACATCTTTAATTGCTGTAACTGTTGAAAAATTGTGCTCTCCTCGTAATAACCGCACCTCCCTGGTCATTTCCTCAACACTATCAAAGTCTTTCTTTTCTTCGTTAACATCCCAGTCGGCCACAAACAAAGATCTCAGGCAAACGGGTAAGACATTAGAAAACGCAATAGCATCGGATGTAGAAATTCGACGGCGGAACACATGAAAAACGCCCTGTGTCATTGTATAGGTAACATGCGTGCTCCAAAGCCCAGCTATATCTCGAGCATCAACTAAATATTCAAAAAATTTTTCAGATGCTTTCTCATATTCCAATGGCACAGTCATAATTAGTTTTACTAATCCTGGTTAATATTAATTACGATTAACACCTTATATCAAACACTACGGACGTAGCGTGATTGATGTATTCTATACTTATAACGATCTGATGTTTTTTCCTAACGGTTAATCATGTATGGCAACCAAACACGCTGTCTATCATAATTCATAACCTTAAGTGTGCAAGATTATGACTGACATGTACTAAGATTGATTCAATTTTTCATACAAACCAAATCATGACAACGTCCCTACGCCAGCTCTCTGAAATGGTCCGCACAAGAAAGATCACAGCGACATCCCTAATTGAAGATGCCTGCGATAATGCGGTGGCCCACTCAGATCTGGATGCTTTTATCTGCCTGGATAGGCAAGGCGCATTACAGAAAGCACAGCGCATTGATAACGAGCTGAAAGAAAGCTGCAATAACTGGCCTCTTGCTGGCATCCCTATCGTTGTCAAAGACAATATCAATGTGAGAGGTTTTCAAACGACTGCGGGCACACCTGGTATGAACTTCCAGGCCAAGACTTCTGCCCCAATAATTGAGAGTCTAGAGAAGGCCGGAGCTATCGTCATTGGCAAAACCAATTTGCACGAACTCGCCTTCGGCGTAACCTCGAATAACGCCGCCTATGGTGCAGTCAGGAATCCTTGGGATAAATCCTGCTTTCCAGGTGGTTCATCCGGGGGAACAGCAGTAGCCATTGCCGCCGGGATCGTATCTGCAGGCCTGGGCACAGATACCGCCGGTTCAATCAGGCTGCCAGCAGCCCTCACAGGAATTGTGGGCTTTCGACCATCCACTGGCTGCCTAAGCACCAAGGGAATAGTGCCCTCTGTACCAGCGTTTGATACCCCAGGCCCCATGGCCGCCAATGTAGAGGATACCGCTTATCTGTTTGAGATATTAACCGGGTCTGCCCTACCCCAGGCAAAGCCACTCAATCAGCTGCGCCTTGGGCTTGCCCACCCGCTATTTGATAATCTCTCATCAGGTGTATACCAAGCTTTTAAAGCTGCGTTACATTCCCTTAGCTCCGCGGGAACCACCCTAATAGAAATCGATTTATCCTCGTTAGTGAGCGCAGTCCTTGATGTTGGGTTTCCTATCGGATTTCATCAAATGAAAACCGCTATGACCCAATTTCTGGCGAGCTACCAGCCTAATATCCAACTGGCTGAGTTGGTTGCAATGATCAAAAGTAATGATGTAAAGGCTGTCTACCAGGAGTCAGTACTAGGCCCCAAGGCACCATCAAATGCCGACTATCAAACCGCTTTAAAGAAGATGCCTGGAGTACGCGACAACTACCTAAAAATCATCCAGCAGCACCAACTAGATGCGATTATATTCCCTACAGCACCCATCGAAGCTCAATCTATTAGTACTTCATCAAACCAACTTGAACTAAACGGAAAAATACTTCCAACTCTGGAAACACTCATACACAACAATGCCACAGCAGCAGTCACCGGTGCTCCCGGAATAAGTATTCCTATTGGGCGAGGCAATAATGGCTTACCGGTAGGTCTGGAACTGGATGGAGTGCCCGGCGCCGACTCAACACTTCTCGCCATAGCAAAGGAAATTGAGCTTCAGATACCACCACTGGTGTCGAATGGTCTGAAGTGAAACTTCAGACCCCATTAGAGATGCCTCAATGACTGGCAGCTCACTTTAACCCTTCTCTTTTCTTTAAAACCATCACTTTAGCGAAAGACCGAACACTAACAGTCTCAACCAAGTAGAAAGGGCTCTGAGCAAATAACTTATTCCATTCACTGACCGTTCGTTCACGCCCTTTTGTTCCCATTAGCATCTGCATATCCATTGCCGCTAAATTGAGATCTGCCCCTTTCTCCGGCAGTACAGCATCAACAATCGCTAAAGTAGTATTACGTTCACCCATCGCCCGATGAATATTCATTAAAAGCTCTTTAGCCCTGGAATCATTCAGCAAGTGAAAAATAGCCACACACAAATAGATGTCCTTATCACTTACTGCATCTGGAAGTGGGTCATTTAGGATATCAGTAGGATAAAAATCTAATCGTTTCTTAACATCATCACCGAAGTGACTATCCCAATACTCTCGCGCAGTCGATTCTACATTGCTCCTATCAACAACAACTGCAGTCAGGTGTTTGTACGAAGAAAGGATACTGGCACTTTTACTGCCTTTTGCACCGCCCAAATCAATAATTCGATCAAAATTCTTCCAGTTAAAGTCTTGCAGGTATTGTAAACCGGTAAGATGATCAACAGTATCCATTGCATCCGAAAATAGGTCACTAACCTTCGGGTGATCATTCATATAATCAAACATCTCCTTTTCATACACACCTTCAAAAGGCACATTGCCCTCCTTGATATGCCCCTCAAAGTTTGAAAACCATGGCCTACTAAATTCAGGGGAATTATGCATCAGGATCATATTTTTTACGCTGTTGTCGGCGTTAGTACGAAGCGCTCTTGAATTTCTATTATGCGAAAAACATTTTGGTTCCTCTTCTTTAAAAATCCCCATTGCGCATAACATTCTCATCAATCGATAGAGGTACTGTTTATCGGCTTTGCAAGCATCCGCCAATTTATCTATCGAAATGGCTTTATCTTCAATATGATCAGCAACATTAAGACAGGCAACGGCGTATAAACAGCGAGATTGCCAAAATATAGATCCTATTTGCATCAAACGAAAGGGAGCCGGGATCAGGCGATTTGGGATATTACACAAACTATAAACCGCATTGGAAACCCTCTGAAAGATCCAATTAGAGACTCTATTTTTTTGCATAGACCTAGGCATAAGAACTCCTCAGAAAAAAATGTCTGATAAAAATATCCAATAAAATAAACAGCTCTGTTATTACAAACAGAGACTTGAAAGGTTACATATTTTGTAAACCGGCCTTTAGGATTCGGCCATTAAAATCGGCAAGCTGCTTTAAAAACTCAGGCCCCATTTCCTGGCCCATTTGCTCCTCAAGAACTGGCTTGGCCAGCATGGGCAACATAGCAAGACTAACAAACGCAATCCTGAGCAAATCATATTCAGTGCCAGCGCCCGAAGGTTCAGCGCCCTGAATTTCCGCCAATCTCCGGGTCCCCCGTTGGCGCCCCCGCTCTAAGAGTTGGCGAATAACATTCTTTCCTGGCCCCTCGTTAAGTGCCATAACTTTCAAGATTAGGGCTGGAAACTTGGGGTTCTCCTGCATTGTGGCATAGTAGAGATCGAAGAAGTCACCAAAATCCCAGTCGCCATCGAGGCTCAGCTGCTCAACAGCATTAATCAGGGGGAGTAAGGTTTGACGAATCATATCTTCGTATAAGCCATCCTTACTGCCGAAGTAATACCGAATCATTGATACCGCCACCCCCGCCTTAGCAGCAATTTGGCGAGTGGTAACCCGGTGATACTCATCGTTCAAAAAGCACTCTCGTGCCGCTTCTATCAACCGATTAGCAACATCTGACTCCTGCATATTCCTTACCATCCCCGATTTGTAATGCGATGGAGGCTAACAGGGTATAGCACCACCTTCCATAATGACTGTTGTTCAATATAAGGGGTTTGTACGAACACTGAGCGCTTAACTACCTTAGACCGCTATACAGTGATAAAAGGAGCAGGCGGGTTCCTCACATTAGCTTTTAAATGAATAACTAGACTCTCTTAAGCGTGCCCATTCATACAGACTAATTCTAAGTCAACCAGGCTGCTCGCAATGGGCAAAAAATCGGGAGCTAAGTAAAACACAAGAGTCTATAAAGAATGCAGATTTAGCTTGCGTTTCTTGAGAGAAAAATCAGATATATCTAGAGGAAAAAGAACGAAATATAGGCACAAAAATAATCTTATTGGATTTTATTAAGTTTGTTTTAGTGTCAAAGCTGCGTAGAATTGGTAGATATTTATCGGTATTTTTGGCTGTCACTGTGCGAGTTTAATCGGCACATAGCTCAAGTTTAAAAATCCGAAAAGCTTTCCAAATAATCCATTTACTTATAGGAGAACAGTAGCGTGACATAGGAGTAAGTAAAAGGCGCTGACCCATGGTGCGGGAACACCAGGGGCCAGCTGACCAAATTGATATCGACACTATCAAGATGGCTATATGCATAGTACGCTAGAAACCCGCTCGTCTTCAATAAAGTGGAGTACATTTAGCAGCTTGGAGCGATTCCCCAAGCTCTGGGAGCGTTGCGCCCGCCTTTTCTTCTTCTATGCCTACCGTTCCCGTGCCCCACCTCAAATTTCCTGCAAACACCGCCCTTCAAGCCGCCTTCCCATTACGGAATGCTTAGCCATAACTTGCATATCAGTAGGAAAAGAAAATGTTGATTTTAAAACGCCGCACTGGCGAAAATCTAAGAATTGGAACAAATGTCTCTATCACAGTATTAGAGGTTAAGGGTAATCAAGTAAAGATAGGAATACATGCCCCCAAATTCCTACCTGTGCATCGTGAAGAAATTTATATACGCATTCAAAAGGAAATAAAATTGATAAACCGAAGCGGCTAAGAGCCTACGTCTCCAATAGAAAGGGCCCACTATGGGCCTAAAATTCTGTATATGGGTATGGTTCAGACAACTTCGCAATATAAGTTTCTATATTATCCCTCTCCCTCATGCTCCATATACTAACTATAATTAACTTCTATTGAGAAAATGTTACTTTCGGGCCAATCAAAAAAACGTACTCAAGAAGTTTTGATAGGTGCATTTATAAAAAGGCACCTTTATACCTATGAAAGTGTGCAGAGTACCCACTAATACCATAAGTCGTTTAGTACTTTTTAAGCTGAAACAAATTACCCATTTCGTATGCTGAATAAATTTCCTGCATTGCTTCTTCGGTAACTTGATTGATCTTCTCTATCGTGGGGTTCAATCCAGTACCGTCAACAGTTGTTCGAAATGGTCGACTTGAAGGCTCTGTCTTCAGTAAGTTCAGAACCGCATCTGCAACCAATTGTGGGCTGGGGGCATTCTCTGATTCATGGCCCTTCTCTGTACCGGCCCACATTTGCTCCGGGGCATCTGCATACTCACCATAACTCGCAGCCACTTCTTTATCACTTGCTCTTAACAGGTTTGAGCCAAAATCGGTTCCAAATCCGCCGGGTTGAACAATCAAAGATTGAATACCAAATTGCGCCAGCTCTACGCGATAATTCTCTGCCATTCCTTCTACCGCATGTTTGGTGGCATTATAAGAACCAAGGAAAGGTAATACGAACTTACCTAAAATGCTTGATATCTGAATAAGAGTTCCACTGCTGCGCTGTTTCATCTGCGGCAACACTGCACGTATTAAACGTTGAACGCCAAAAACATTGATATCAAAAACCTTTTTAAAGTCCTCGATGGTAAAGCTTTCCTGCCACCCGAGCGTACCGACTCCCGCGTTATTAATTAATATATCAATTGGGCCGACTTCTTTAGTTGCTTGAGCAATACCCTTGGCGACGCTCTCATCATCGGTTACATCAATATCGACGACAACGATACCTTTAGCAATAAGCTCATTGGCTACAGAAGCATTGCGGCCACTTGGATCCCGCATGGTGCCGATGACTTTGTAGCCATTATTTGCAAGTGTATTGGCTATTAGATAACCAAAACCACTATTTGAACCAGTAATAAGCGCTGTTTGAGTCATGATTGTCTCCTTAAATTTTGCATCACATCAACTGGTGTAAAGATTAAGACTTGTACGTGTATTAATGAAATTGATTTAATGCATATAGCAATGAATAAAAATAATAGCCAAAAAACCAGTACGCAAAAGGCTTTTTAAGCTACCCTTATTGATCAAACATTCAATCAGGGGGTTTTTAAAAATTAAGAAAAAAGGGCTTCAACACAAAGAGCCGGATTGATTATCTATCAGATTTTGCGTCTAGTTTTTTAGTGGAAAAATAGCTAGACACAACGTACAGAATAAAAAAACATAAGATATTTTGAATAAGCAGCCTAAGGAATTAAGACCTTAAAAACTGTCATCTAGCACCATACAGGTATAGGACTTAAACAATTACAAAATTGAGTTAAGCCCTACCTGCATACATTTAGACAACTCTAGTTATTTTTTCCACAAGGAAAAATGTATTCTCATTGTTTACCCATCTCCGCCTCAAATGCCTCACGGTAGTCGGGGTGCCAACGAGAGAGTGGCGGACGATTGTTAATAATATCCCCTATCGCCCAGCTCATGCGTTTAACATCAGTTTCACGATCTACGTCATTATCCGGGCAAAGAATGTAAAAATCACCACGCTCGACGCTCTCCAGCATAAAATTGACCACTTGATTTGCAGTCCATGCGCCATCTGGTTTACTAGGGCTACCAATCATACCCGTGTAAGTGAAACCAGGAATTAACAAGTGAGATGAGACCTGGCTTCCAGGTGTATTTCGAATAGAGTGCTGTAACGCCTCCGCAGTAGCTTTTACCGCAGCCTTACTGACGTTGTAAGCCGGATTTCCAGGTGGAGTGGTAATTCCCTGCTTAGATCCGGTTGTAACGATAACAGATGGGCTGTTTTGACTGATCATTTCGGGGGCAAATGTATGAATACAATGAATCACACCCCAAAGGTTTGTGTTGATAATCTTATTCCAACCATCTAAATTCTCCCAACTTCCATTTTTAACAGCAATTCCTGCGTTATTAAAAAGAAAGTCGATACGACCGAATTCTTTTTTAACTTGATCTTTGAGCGCTAGTACCGAGCTAAAATCACTCACATCGGTTTCTACTATTAAAGTATCATTTGGTAGAGCGCGCTTAGCTTCTTCCAGTTTTTCTTTGTTAACATCTGCTAAACAAATCTTCATACCTCTTTTTGATAGGGCCTTTGCTGCCGCAAAACCTATTCCGCTGGCACCACCAGTAATAACTGCAACATTATTCGGCTGAAAGATAGTAGATGTGCTCATTGGGATTCCTGGATTATCGTCAAAGACATAAATTAGAGTTTGTGGAATACGGTATTAATACTGCTCCTTCAGGCATAGGCTTTTTACCGAAATCATTCTTTATAGCCTTGGGACTCTCAATGGAGTTTTGCCTGAAGAAGCCTGCTACTAAGATAGACGACTATTTCATCAATTTTAGAAGCTCTTGAGCAACAGCAATGGAGGATTTGTTGTTCTGGCCTGTTACCAGTTCACGATCAACAACTACATGCGGCTGCCAATCTTCTTTGCTACGGGAGTAATTACCACCGGCATTGGTGAGTGCATTTTGAGGCCAGTAGAACAGCTCATCACCACCTAAGTAGTATTGAGTAGCTACAGCTTCTTCTGAGTTACTAAAAGAGGTCATTTTGTAACCGTCATATACCCAGCCCTTGGCAGCTTTAGCTTTCTTACCGGCTTTCATTTGGGTTTCAAATTCAGAGCTGTTAGGCAAAGCGGACATCAGCGCAACTGGGCCATGACACACTAAACCGGTAGGCTTGGACTCAGCGTTAAAATGACGTAAGAAGCTGCCCAATTGATCATTGGATACCAGGTCACCTAAAGGTGCATGCCCCCCAGGTACAAACAGCGCATCAAAATTCTCTATACCGATTTGCTCAATACGAGCAAAGCTAACTACTGGGCTGTGATCTTTGTCAGTCAGCATTAGCTGGTTGAGTAAAGCTTTATGGGCATTGTAGTTTTCTTGACTAGTATCTAAGAAATGGTCAGGCGTGTCTGAGACCGGGTCCAATGTCGGCGCCAGCCCCATCGGGGTAGCGAATGTTATTGTGTGGCCAGCTTCCATCATCAACTTGACCGGCTCCATAAGCTCATTCAAATAGAAGCCCGTTTTGTAGTCACTACCACCCTTCAGCTTCATTTCTGATACATCTGACATCACAACCAGAACGTTATCTGCCACCGCCAGTGGGCTGACTAGCAATGCTGCCATCGCAAGCAGTTTCTTCAAGTTCATAATCACTTCCTCGAAATTAGGGTTGAATCAATTGAAGTGGCGACAGAATAGGACCCCAGGCTTCATTACTGAAATTAATTAACCTAATATAGGTATGAGCATAACTAATGGCTGAGACTGGTTAGAATGGGCAATATTTCGGACATTGAGCTGAACCAACTAAGGCTCCTGCAGATTATATTTGAGACCCGAAACCTGACCCGGGCTGGTGAGCGTGCAGGGCTAACGCAGTCTGCGGTAAGCCATACGCTGAAGAAACTCCGCCACAGTTTTGATGACTCACTAGTCATCAGGCAAGGCAATCAACTGGTACTGACTCCAAGGGCTGAGTCCCTACAAACACCGTTAAGTCGCTGGCTAAGTGATTTTGAGCGGAATATTTTAAATCAAGAAGAATTCAATCCTGAAAGTACGCAACGCACTTTTTATATCGCGACGAGCGACCTGGTGGAGCAAAGTATCGCTCCCCCCCTAATAGCATTACTGCAAAAAGACGCTCCGAGAGTTCAGGTTATTTTTATAAAGTTAGATAAGCACAGGATCGCCAACCAAATTGAGAGTGGTGAGGCGGATCTTTCTATCAGTGTTATGGAATCAAGTCATCCAAGCCTGATAGTAAAAACCTTGTATAAAGACTCTTTTGTCTCAGCGGTAAGAAATAATCATCCATTTTTGAAAGACAAGAAAAATGTTCATAGTTTTTGTCAATATCCGCATATTATGGCAGGCACGGGGAGAGATAACCGCGGAACAGTTGACAAGGCACTAGAAGAAATTGGCTTATCCAGAAATGTTCAATTTAAAGTAGCGAATTTTTCCAGTGCGCCCTACATCGTAGAATGCAGTGACGGAATCCTCACCGCACCAAGAAAATTTATCCAGTCTATTGCCGGCAAATTCAATATTGTGCATTTTACTCCACCTGTCACCCTCCCCCAATACTCTATGAAAGCCTATTGGAACTTAAAAAATAAAGATGATCCAGCAAATAAATGGTTGAGAGAAAAGATCGTGGAAGTTGCTCGTATTGAATACTAGCTTCAAGTGAGTTTAGTTTTAACCATCTTAATTAATGCACCAAGTATCGAGCTTTATTATGTGTGGCTACAATCAGTGAAACCTCTCAAATCTTTAGTTTATAAATTGATATCGTTATCAAGAGGCCGCCGAGAACCTTTTGGCGGCCCCCACCTTACGCATACATCACCTTCCTCCAGGGCACCTTTCAGAATATCACACCTGATTTTAGGGGTCGTTATTTGCTGTCTACAATCCTCTAGTGACCTATCCGGATAGGAATCTCTGCAGTATTCAGCAAGTAATTCACTTGCTTTTTCTGGCCTGGAAAAATAGACAACACCGACTATCAATATAGTAACTACCACTACAACTTTCATAAATTAGGTCTTTAGAATATTGAGACTACAAATATTTCCGCTTGTGGATTGATTGTCAAATGCATAAACCAGCCGGAAAATTTGCGCTAGATATCGCTGCCTATGCAGTAAAGGGCAATCACCACCACTTCGCACTCTATATCGACAACGAGATAGTACTGAATATGTCAGGTACCCAGCCAAGACACTTTGAGATTCGAATTCCATAGTTACTGGTGATTTCTCTCCCAACTAGATCGCCCCTTGTCAGTACTACCTATTGATTTTCCCACTTGGAATTGAACATATCCGAGATTGCTCAAAGCTCTGTATACGTCCTCTCTAGTTGGAGACCATCCAAACAAAGAGGATTCATATCATAATACTTTTTTAGACCTCAAGAGTTGCGTGTTCTCTAAATTTTTCAAGATCCTCGCTCAAATAAAGGTTCAGTGGCAAATATATTAAGCACTGCACAGAAAAGTAAATAAAGGGAACTAAAATGATTTCCCAAATTTACCTTTTCAACACTGTGAAGTGGTCCACAAGTTCCCACATTGCATTCGATTTAAATAATGTATCTTCGAGCAGACTATGGATAAGCTATTTAGCAAGAAAATTTTGGCAATGGCACTTACTGTCGTATTGACCTCATGCAGCGGCGGTGGAAGCTCCTCTTCGGATTCCGACCCAGTCCCATCCACAGGGGGAGATGGTAGCACTACACCACTTCCAGACAATGAACCCGGCACAGTGACTGTTGGCGATATTGAAACTGCAGACTTGGGATTTGCCCGAATCACTTCTCGGGATATCACCCTACCGAATGGCCAACCCAATGCCCAAGAGGTTCACGGGCTCCCACACTATATTGCTAGAACAGACAGCACCCAGGACGACACCCTAAAGTCGGTCCCCATGCGAAGTTACACAGCTGCCTGTGCAACTGACACTGATAAGCCTCGGATGTTTGTTTCCAAGACCCTAAGTGAGGGTAGTGGAGATGATGAAGTCACTTATGGCACTGTTTATGAGCTGCAATATAACCCAGAGACTTCAAGCTTCGATCAAACCGGTAACACAACGATACTAAAACAATGCTACGAGTCGCACGGTATTGCGGCCAGCTCAGATTGCTCCCGTGTTGCGGTCTTGTGCAACACGGAATACCAAGCCAACAAACGTTATGAGGTGCAGGGTGACTTGGTAGAACAATACGGTAGCGACTGGATGAAAATGGAAGACAATATCGGTCCTATCGATGCCCGAATTGAAAGGGACATCGGCCTGATGATTTCAACCAATCATAGTCAGTACATCGGCTACTTTACTGATCATCCCACCCTGACATTTGAGGACTTCCTCCCTGGGCTTAAGACTAAATTCCCAGAGACCGATTTTGGTGATTCTCCATCCTTTAAGACCATTAAAGGAAAAGAGATGCAAGAGGAGATGGCTTATATCGTCGATCAGCTCTCTGAATCCGACTATAACGCGATGGTCGAGTACATTCGTGAGAGAGGTTATAAATATAACAACCAGATCTGGCTCATGGAGTGGGACGATCAACCGCTCAGTGAAAAGCCTGCGGCCTATGTTGTAAACAAGATGCACGGTGGTGGCCATGCCGGAGCACAGGAGCTTATCTATGTGGACAATGATAGCCAAGGCCGCACCAGCTATGCCTTCTCCGTAACAGCGCGAGTTTTTGATGGCAGCTATGGTGGCTCCCACTACTCTGCAGGAATGACGGTTATTGATAGGGATAACTGGTCCCTAAACATGAGTGGAAGTAATAATAGGGGTTGGTATTGGCTTTGTGGCTATGGCCACGTATTAAATATTCGGGCCTTCTATAATCCAGGTAATGAAAAGTATGGAGCAATTTGTACCAGCGATGGCGGAAAATATAATCAGTCTCGCGGGTTAAACACTATTGCGATCAAGATGGAGGATACTTCCTCTACCAGTAGTTTTGAAGGCAGCTACAATTATCTGGTTCCTTCAGATAACGCATTCTTCTCCAATGGCGGTGGGCACACGGTAGTGCCGGTTGATAAAGACACAAATCTATCGCTTATCGTCTCCCCCAAGTATATTGATGAAGAGGAAATGAATCGCTTCCTACAAAGCAAATACGGTATTGATACAAGTAGTAGCGGCCCCTTTGATGAGCAATGTTCAGATAGTACGAATTGCTTCTTCTCCTATATGTCAAGCAGCAGCAACCCAACCATCTCCAGACAGGGCCTACGCGGAGGCGATGCCCTGGACGCCTCTTCTTTAACCCGTATTGGTATCGCCAAAGTCGATGGTAACGGCAGTATCGAGGGGCAAGGCTTTAAATGGCTGGTAGAAGAGCCCGACTGTCAGATCAGCGATCCTCAACTTATCGATTTGAAAAATGGTCGCTACCTGTTTGGCTACGCACAATTTCAGTGCATCTCCGACAACCTGTCGTACAATCGAAGTTCAGCGAAGAATGGCGCAATGCGTATGCTGGTCCCCAAGGCCTATTATGTTATGGAGATTGATGCAGACCTCAATGTATTAGAAGGGCCAGTAAAACTAACCAAGTTTGGTTGGGGTGGCTTGGATGAACCCATTTTCCTTGGCAACGGTAAAGTAGCTTGGTCATATATCAAGAACCCCACCTATGATAATTACGGTGGCGGCAAGCAGAATATTTGGCAAGCGATGATTTACCATTCAAACAGTGTTAACTAATTCATCTATAGAGAAATCACTAATAACTTAAAAATGGAGAGCCTTGCTCTCCATTTTTAATGAACAACAATCTAAGTGGATTCCGAGTAGTTAATACTCCGTAACAGAAGAAAACGCTTGGTACTGACTCAAGAATATACCTCCAGATAACTTCTGCAGAAAACTACTTCTCTCCAGGCAATCCATCACCGGCCCCTTAACTTCCGATAGATGCAGTTGAATTTCTCTATCCAATAGATTGCTATTAATAGACTCAAGTACCTCCAAGGCACTCCAATCTATTTCATTCACTGCGCTGCACATCAGAATGACATGTTTTACCTGTGAGTTATTGGTAAGGCCGGTATAAATGCGGTCTTCCAATACGCCGATATTGGAGAAGATTAAGCGACCATCTACGCGGAAGGTGAGAATCTCGGGAACGGTTTTTACCTGGTGCCGGTGAATATTACGGAAGTGCTCGGTACCCTCCACCAGGCCCACTTCGGCGATATGGGGCTTGGAAGCACGATAAATAAATAATAATAAGGATGCGCCAACACCACAGGCCACACCGGGTTCGACACCCATTAGCAGGGTAACGGCAATTGTTAGGGTAACGGCAATAAAGTCTGCTTTAGCAAAGTGCCAGGTTTTACCCAGGATGGAGAAATCCACCAGGGAGAGAACCGCAACAATAATGGTGGCAGCTAGTGTGGTTTTCGGTAAGTAATATAGAAAAGGGGTCAAAAAGAGTGCAGCCAGGGCGATACCCAATGCGGTAAACAGGCTGGCAAATTGTGTCTGCGCCCCCGCTGCATCATTCACCACCGAGCGGGAGAAACCACCGCTCACCGGGAAACCGCCAGAAATGCCTGAGCTTATATTGGCCATCCCTAGGGCAACCAATTCCTGGTTGCTATCAATTCTTTGCCTGCGCTTGGCGGCCAAGGTTTTGGCCACCGATATAGATTCTACATAGCCAATAATGGCAATCATTAGTGCGGGCACAAATAAAGATTGCAGCAGCGGCAGTGAGAGGTGCGGCAGTGATAGGGGCGGTAACCCAGCAGGAATAGCGCCTACCAAAGCCACTTGATGTGCTTCAAAATTTATGGAGATGGATAAGACGATGGTTACCAGTACACCCACTACTGGGGCCGCCTTGGCAAACAGCTCGGCATTGCTGCTAGACAAGCCCATTTTCTCCAGCCATTTTGCAGCAAGGGCCCTACTCCAGTAGAGAAAAATCAGCACCCCTACTCCGGTGATCAAAGCAAGGCTATTGATACTGTTCAGGTTCTGCCATAGTGATAGCAGCAGCTCCGGTGCGGTATCACCCTGGACGGCCACCCCCAATAAATGCTGCAACTGGCTGAGAGCAATCAGTAATGCCGAAGCAGTAATAAAACCAGAGATCACCGGGTGGGAGAGAAAGTTAGCCAGCATACCGAGGCGTAATGTACCCAACAGAAAAAGTATTCCCCCGGAAAGCAGTGCCAGCGCAGCGGCGGCGCTCAGATAGTCCACCTCGCCCGTGGCGGTGACCTCTCCCAGCGCGGCGGCGCTCATCAGTGAGATCACCGCGACCGGCCCCACAGACAACGTACTACTGGAACCAAAAATACCGTAAACCACCAGCGGTACCATGCTCGCATAGAGGCCGACTTCCGCCGGTAGACCCGCCAACAGGGCATAGGCAAGAGATTGAGGAATCAGTAGCACTGTAACAATTGCGGCAGCGAGCAGATCGCGGTTTAAGGTGCGGCGGTTATAGGATTGAAAAGTAGTGAGGATGGGAAACCATCGGGAGAGTTGCTGCATAACCTTGGTTCACCTTCCACTCTGTTGTTTAACAACGCCGGTATCTCCCGCTTTATCACGGCACATCACGGGTATTTAACTGCGGCACACTTTCACAACTGTGCCGCAATTCTGGGTATGACCTAACTGGCCATTGAAATGTCTTTATTAGGGCTCAATAGCAACCAGCGCGGCACTAACATCGAAACCGGCCATCTGCGCTTGGCCGAACAAATGTTTTTTATCTGCGCCCATTAAAACTTTGGCGCCAGCCCACACCTGGCTGGAACGATTGCCGGTAAGACAAAATGCATGGATTTTTTCACCGCCCTGCAATACATCACGAAAGGCCTCACAGTGTTCCCGCGTCATTCGCCCACGGGTAAAAGGGATCGCAATAAAACGCAAGCCGGCGTCCTGGGCGGCTCGCTCCATAGCTTTGTAACTGGGGTGTACTTCACTCTCCCCCTCCGGGCAATTACAAACCACCACCTGTACACCACTCTGTGCCAACGGTGCCATTGCCTCACAGGTAATATGTTCAGAAACACTCACCTGTTCATCTAACTTTTTAATATTCATAGTCGTCTCGAAATGACAGCAGTCCTCATTAAAATAGAACTACAGCGCTGGGATTAACTGGTTTTTTACAGCTGATTCAGCGGCACTTTTAAATAAACAGTGCCATTGGATTCCGCCGGGGGAAGTTGCCCTGCACGGATGTTGACCTGCACCGAGGGAATAATCAGCCGAGGCATAGGCAGACTGGCATCGCGCTTTTTACGGATTGCCACAAATTCGCTTTCACTAATGCCGTCGCGCAGGTGGATATTCTCGCGGCGCTGGGCACCCACCGTGGTTTCACACTGATAATCCCGCTCGTCTTGCGGCGGGTAATCGTGACACATGAACATGCGGGTTTCGTCCGGCAGGGATAATATTTTTTTCACCGACAAATACAACTGCGCGGCATCGCCACCGGGAAAATCACAACGGGCACTGCCCACGTCGGGCATAAACAGGGTATCCCCCACAAACAGGGCATCGCCGATCAGCCAGGCCATATCCGCCGGCGTATGGCCGGGGCTATAAATTACCTGCGCCTCTAGTGTCCCCACCTGAAAAGTTTCACCATCTTTGAATAGATGATCGAACTGACTGCCATCGGCAAGGAACTCCCGCTCCAGATTAAAGACCTCACGAAAAATCTTCTGTACCTGGCAAATCTGCTCACCAATGGCGATGCGCCCGCCCAATTGCTCCCGCAGGAAAGGTGCCGCAGAGAGATGATCGGCATGGGCGTGGGTTTCCAGTATCCACTCCAGGGTGAGGTTCTTTTCGCGGATAAACGACACTATCGCCTGAGCACCCTTGCTGCTGGTGCGCCCAGATGCCGCGTTAAAGTTAAGCACGGCATCCACCACCGCGGCCGAGCCGCCGTCCCTGTCATACACCACATAGCTCCAGGTTTCGGTCTCCTTGTCTAGGAATGGCTGCACCTGGGTGCCTTGCTCTAACTGCGACATTTTATGCCCTCCAAATTTCACTACCAGAACAATATACATTTTGATAATATATAAAACAATATATTATTGATCTGTAAATTATTGCCAGGCCAAGTTCATGCCCGATACCACAAACCTCGACTTAGACAAGATGCGTGATTCCGCCGGCCAAGCCGCGGCCATGCTGCGCTCCCTGGCCAACCAAGACCGCTTGCTGCTGCTGTGCCAGCTCAGCCAGGAAGAACTAAATGTAGGCGAACTTGAGGAACGTCTGGGGCTTCGCCAGCCCAGTCTTTCCCAACAGTTGGGGGTCCTGCGCCGCGAGGGGCTGGTAGATACCCGCCGGGAGGGCAAACACGTCTATTACCGGGTAGCCGATCCACGGGTACTGGCCCTTTTACAAACTCTCTACCAACTCTACTGCGCGGAGTAATCCCATGACCATCGACTGGACTGCTTTCACCCCAGCCACAGCACTCGCCGGCGGCGCTCTTATCGGCCTAGCCAGCATTCTGTTACTGATGTTTAACGGCCGCATCGCCGGTATCTCTGGTGTTTTGGGCGGCCTGCTGGAGGGCAACCCCGGTATCGGCTGGCGCCTGGCTTTTGTTATCGGATTGTTGGCTGCGCCGCTGGCCTGGCAATTATTTTTTGTCCTGCCGCCCATAGAAATTGAAGCCGGCTACCCCACCCTGATCGCCGCCGGTCTACTGGTGGGATTTGGCACCCGCTTGGGCTCTGGCTGCACCAGCGGCCACGGGGTCTGCGGTCTTTCCCGCCTCTCCCTGCGCTCTCTGGTCGCCACGCTGGTATTTATGGCAGCGGGTTTTGTCACTGTTTACGTTGTACGCCACCAGCTGGCCGCTTAAGCGAGGATCGAATTGTGAAAACCACTTTGACTGCATTGCTGGCGGGTTTGATCTTTGGCCTGGGGCTACTGTTATCCGGCATGGCCAACCCGGAAAAAGTCCTCGGATTTTTGGATATTGCCGGCGCTTGGGACCCCTCCCTGGCTTTGGTGATGGCTGGTGCTATCGCCGTGAGCCTGCCCGCCTTCCAATTATTTAAAGGCCGCAGCCAATCCCTGTTGAAGCAAACCTTACAGCTGCCGACAAATAATCATATTGATCGCCGCCTGCTGATTGGCGGCCTGATGTTTGGTGCCGGCTGGGGGCTGGCGGGCTTCTGCCCCGGCCCGGCCATTGTGGCGAGTGGTGCCGGGCAGGAAAAAGCTCTGATATTCACCCTGGCTATGCTGGCCGGTATGGGGATTTTCAGACTCAGTGCCCGCAAGATGGTCCCGGCGCAAGGTTAAGGCCAAAGACTGTGGGCGGCGACTGCTACGAATAACCCGCGCCGCCGCAGCGGTCTATCTTGTTGTTTCAGGGCGCTCGCACAGCGGGTGCCGATACCCAAAAGATAAAGGTATGCGTGCGCACCAGCTGATCCCCTCCTGGCTGAAAAACTACCAGCCCAAGTGGCTGATAGGGGATGCCGTGGCCGCAATCCTTGCCAGCATGATGCTGGTTCCCCAGGCCCTGGCCTATGCGGCCCTGGCCGGCCTGCCCCCCTACCTGGGTCTCTATGCGGGCCTGTTACCCCTGGTGGGCTATGCCCTGTTTGGCTCCAGCTCGGTACTCTCTGTAGGGCCCGTAGCAATACTGGCCCTGATGACCGCATCCGCCCTCACTCCCATCGCCACACCCGGCAGTGCCGAATATATCAACGGGGCCATACTACTGGCCCTGCTCAGCGGGATCATGCTACTACTGATGGGCTTTCTCGGCCTCGGCAGCCTCTCCAACCTGCTGAGCCTGCCGGTGGTCAACGGCTTCGTCTCTGGCGCCGCGGTGCTGATCATTGCTGGGCAAATAGCTCCCCTGCTCGGCACCAAGAGTGAGGGCCACACGGCCCTGGAAATTCTATTGAGCACCATAGACAACAGCCCCATGAGCGACCCGGATGCGGCATTAATGGGGTTGATCGCTCTGTTCAGCCTGGTTATCGCCCGCCTCGGGCTCCCCCTGTTACTGCGTACACTGGGCGTTGAGCACACACGGGCAAAGCTCCTATCGCGCCTGGCGCCCATGCTGGTTGTACTGCTTTCTATCGCCCTTACCGCCATCTTTCACTGGGAGCAGGATTTACCCGTGGTGGGCGAAATTCCCGCGGGGCTACCGGACTTCACGCTGCCGGTTTTTAACCCCACCATGATTTATCAGCTGCTGCTGCCAGCGCTGATAATCGCCCTGATCGGCTTTGTCGAAAGCCTCTCGGTAGCCCATACCATCGCCTTGCGGCGGGGGGAGAAACTCGACGCCAATGCAGAGTTACGTGGCCTCGGCACCGCCAATCTCCTCAGCGCTTTTTCCGGTGGGTTTGCGGTAACCGGCAGCTTTGCGCGCACCGCAGTGAACGATGAGGCTGGGGCGAGATCACCACTGAGTGGCGTTATCGCCGCAATATTTATTGCCCTGGTACTGCTTTACGCCACCAAGGTATTCACCGAACTACCGGTGTGCGTTTTGGCTGCAACGATTATTGTCGCGGCAGCCAATCTGATCGATTTGCGTGCGCTGGCACACCACTGGCACTACGACCGCACCGATGGTCTGGCCATGGGGGGCACCCTGCTGGGCGTTATATTGTTTGGTGTTGAGGCCGGTATCGGACTGGGCGTGGGGCTCTCTTTCGCCACCCTAATCTGGCGCGCCAGCCGCCCCCATATCGCCGTGGTGGGGCGCGTTCCCGGCACCGAGCACTTTCGCAATGTGCTGCGTTACACGGTAAAAACCCAACCGGATATCCTCTTCCTGCGCATCGATGAAAACTTGTTTTTCAGCAATATCAGCGCGATTGAAGACCGCCTGTTTGCGGAAGTACAGCGGCAGAAAAGCCTGCACGACCTGGTATTGATCCTTTCTTCGGTCAACCGTATCGACAGCACCGCCATTGAGCGCTTGCAACAGGTCAACCAAGATTTGCTCGAGCGCAATATCCGCCTGCACCTGGCAGAGGTGAAGGGCCCTGTTCTGGACCGGTTGGGGCGCTCCAGGCTGCTACAGGAATTAACCGGCCGGGTTTTTCTCTCCGCCTATATCGCCGAGCTGGCCCTGCGTCATCACAATATTCATGACGACGGCCAAGCCAACACACCGTCCTCCCCCGCCGACCCCAGCTAACCCACAATTTGGTAAACTTGTCTGCCACCATCAATCACTGGCAAAATATCCAGTATTTGGGCGAAGGACACCATGGCTGGCGATACACTGACACAGGAACAGCAGGCCATTGCGGATCACTCCGGTGGCCATGCCAAAATTATTGCCGTGGCCGGCTCCGGCAAAACCACCGCCCTGCTGCACTATGTAAAAAATCGCCTGGATGCCTGCACTCCTGCCGCCCAGCTGCTGGTATTGATGTACAACCGCAGCGCGCGGGAAGATTTCGAACGCCGTATGGGCCAGCTGGCCAGCAACCATACCCCGGCAGTGCACACCTTTCACAGCATCGGCTACCGCCTCTACCAGCGCATGATTGCCAGCGGCCATATCGTCGCAGCGAATCTCAGCCCCCTGTCACAATCCAGTGTACAGCTACAAATCTGGAAGGCCATCGAGGAGTGTGCTCCCACCCATGAGCTGGAAGAAATTCGCGAGCGCAAACAATCGGAAATCGAGGCCGCAGAATTTTTTATCGACTACAGTAAAACCCTTCTCTGCGGCGAACACAGCGCGCTCAAGGAACTAAAACTCGGCGACGAATACGGTTATTTTTTACAGGTATTCCGCACCTTTGAAGATTGGCGCCGCAGCCAGGCGGCCGTGACCTACGCCGACTTAATTTACGACCCGGCAAAATTACTCCATGAAAAGCCGGAGCTGGCACAACAATACGGTGGAAATTTTGAAGATATCCTGGTGGACGAGTACCAGGACATCAATGAGATACAGCACTTTCTGTTGCGAGTGCTGCACGGCGGCAATGGCAATGTGATCGCCATTGGCGACCCCGACCAGACCATTTATGAGTGGCGCGGCTCCAAGCCGGAATTCCTGCTCAAATTATTCGACCAGGATTTTCCACCGTCTCACATTTACCACTTGAGCCGTACTTTTCGCTACGGGCATCAGCTGTCCCTGGCCGCTAACCACTTTATTGAGAACAACCGCGACCGCGCCGAGATTTTTTGTATTTCCGCAGATGGCGAGCGGCAAACTCCAATTGAACAAATAAACACCGACAAGGAAGGCCACTGGCTGGTAGAACACTTGCGCCGCTGCCAACAGCAGGGCCAATCTTTAGCCGGTATCGCTATATTGGTGCGCCTCTGGTCCATTGCCGCACCACTGGAACTGGCGCTGCTGGCCAACAGCATCCCCTACCATTCCGCCAGCCGCAACACAGTGCTATCGCGCCGTGAACTGCGGCCACTGTTCTGGAGCCTGAATATCGCCTCCGGCCGTTTTAGCGAACTCTCTCCCAAACGGCGCCAGCAAGGATTGTACGAATGGCTCACCGCGCCGCATGTGCGCATCCCGCGCAAAGTACTTGAACCCCTCTGTGCCACCCTCGCCACACAAGAGAAAGGCTGGGGCAAACAGCTGCTTGCGCAACTGCCAGAGACCCTGAGCAAACCGCAGGCCAAGCGCCTGCGCCAAAGAGCGGAGCTTTTGATACAAATAGAGAGCTGGCGTGGCCACGCCGGCGAGCTACTGCGCCGGCATATTGGCGAGCTGGAACTTCTCAGCGGTATTGCCGAAGACGCCTTCACCCGCCAGCAGGGTGAGGAGAGGCAGCAAACTATTCTGGCCTTCTGCCAATATCTGGATACCCTCAAGCAACCTCCGGCAGAAGCCTTGGCGCACCTGCAAGAACTACAACGGCAACACCGCGAAGGCGAGCAGACTGCGGCGGAGGCTATCCAAATTACCACCATGCACCAGGCCAAAGGGCTGGAGTGGGACCAGGTTATTATTCCCACCCTCACCCAGCACAATATGCCCTACCAGTCCCAGCGGGATTTCAGCACCCCCGCCTCCCTGGAAAGTGAGCGCCGCCTAATGTACGTGGCCATGACGCGGGCAAAGTCCAAACTATTTCTGCTGGCCCCCACCGAGGAGGCCAAACGCAAAGATCCCGAGGCCGCACAGCCCTCGCTGTTTATCGACGAAATGCAATTGCCCCTCAGCCAGCTGATGGCGCAATGCCTGCACGAGCGTCCCGAGCATATCCATACCGATATCCCGGTCTCCCGCCAAGCCCTGCGCTACCTAGAGGCCTGCGGCTACAACCCAACACTCAGCGCACCCGCCGCCCCCATACGCAAGCCCACCCAAGGCGAAGCCCTGCGCCACAACAAGCTCGGCCAAGGGCGGGTTTTAAAATGGGAGGATCAGCGTGTGGAGGTACAGTTCAGCGATGGCAAAACGCGGCGCTTCGCCTGGGACACCCTGGCCCGCTATTTGGTGTAGCGCTTGGCAAGATCAGTATGTATGGGGTAAGACAATGATTTGTAACGATTTTTTTAAGAAAAATAGTTGACTTGGGTAAATCGTCTCTATAATATCCGCACCCGTAACGCGCTCGTAGCTCAGCTGGATAGAGTACCTGGCTACGAACCAGGCGGTCGGAGGTTCGAATCCTCCCGAGCGCGCCACACAAAGCAAAGGCTTACGTCTCAGGGCGTAAGCCTTTTTTGTTGTGGTGCAAATTAAATAGGGGTATCACTCAAAATTTGTATATTTTGACGGCCCCGTATTCCCCCCTATCTCGACAAGTAACTTAAGCATGAACACTTTGGCCCCGGAAAAGTGCGCGTAACACCTTTAGAGGCAACACAATCTAGACATTAGTTAGTGAATCAACCACTATAAATACTCTCTCTTTAAAATCGATGCTTAGGGCAAAGCCACTCCGCGGCGCTGGCCACATAAATATGAATAGAGAAATATTTAGAGATAACGATAATGGTGTTTTAGTCGTACTATCTAAAATTTCCGCCGATCATTTTGAACTAAAAATTGACCCTTCCTACAACTTTGCTGTTGCATACCAAAAAACTTCCCACTTAATTCAAATGGACGCATCCGAGTTAAAGAAGTTTTCTGTCGACTTAGAACAAGGAAATAAAGCTACCTATGGAAGTAAATCTTGGCTAGGAGCAGAGACGATTACCATTAAGAAAAAGCTTTCCCCTGTACAGTACAGAGAAATTCGCCTAGTCGATCGTGTACTTGTAATTGGTTTTCATATTGTTCCTGCAACTTTAACAGGTCGGTTGGTGAAGGGCCTTGTAAGTGCTATCAAGTCGGTGTAACAAGTAATCAGGGATTTTCATCTTCGTGACTCAAAGCCAAAAGTTGAACGAAGCACTTACTTATAAAACTAAAACTTTACCAACCCCTCCAGTCACCACCCTCGGCAAATCCCCCCACCGAGTGGTATAGGCAGGCGATGTAAACGCCTGCCGCATTTTCCATTTTTTCTGGATGCCTTCAGCTCCTAGAAACAGCCTCCCGCGACAAAACTTTTTCTTGATCCGGTCCCTCGCCTGCTTGGCCTGCCCTGAGTGATTGCCCTGGGGTGAACAAATCATCCTGGCCGAGCGCACGGGTGATTATCTCGATTAGTCCGACGCCCGCTTTCATAAAGCGGCAGCCGGGACGGTACAAGTCCGCAATGGCTTCTCTCACCAGCCGCACGATTACCCGCGTGTCGTCGGTGGGGTATGGGGTCTGCACTACGGCGCTGCGGCTGTAGTAGTTGGGTTCATGGGGTGAGGTGTGCAGGAATAGATGGATCGACTTAACCAGCGATTTCTGTGTGCGTAGTTTCTCTGCGGCCCTGCTGGCGTAGAGGGTGGCGGCCTGCAGTATCAGCGCTAGCTCGGTGAGCTTTTCACCGAAGGAGCGGGTGCAGTAGATCTGCTTCTTCGCTGGGGGCTCCTCCTCCAAACCCAGGCAGGGGATTCCGTTTAGCTCCTCAATAGTGCGCTCAATATTCACATTGACACGACGGCGCAGGGTTTTCGGGTTGGCCTGCGCCAAGTCATAGGCGGTCTCTATACCGAAATCCGCCAGGCGCTTGGTAAGGCGCCGGCCTATGCCCCACACATCATTGACGGCGGTGCGGCGCTGCATCCACTGCCACTTCTCCGGCGTATCCAACACACAGACACCATCGCACTTGGGGATTTTCTTGGCCGCACGGTTGGCGAGCTTGGCCAGTGTCTTACTGGGGGCGATACCCACACCGACAGGCATACGGATATTGCGCCAGAGCGTGTTGCGGATCTTGCGGCCGTAGTCCTGCCAATCCTCCTGCAGCCCGTGCAGGTCTAAAAACATCTCATCGATGCTGTAGACCTCCACATTAGGGCCGAACTCGCGCAGGGTGGTCATCACCCGGTGGGAGATATCGCCATACAAGGGATAATTGCTGGAGAAGATGGCCACTCGGTGCGCGCGCAGCAGGTGCTGGACCTTAAAGAAAGGCTCCAGGTCGCCAATGCCTAATAGCTTCGCCTCTTTGGAGCGCGCCACCACAAAGCCATCGTTATTGGAGAGCACCACCACCGGGCGCCCACGCAGATCCGGCCGGAATATCTGTTCGCAGCTGGCGTAACAGCTGTTGCAATCCACCAGTACCAGCATTCAGCGCGGCCGGTGGTAACGCACCGAAGCTTTAACCACCCCCTCTACAATCAATTCCTGCCCTTCCCAAATGGGGATCGGGGCGTAGTCATCATTGGCAGAGAGCAGCCGCCCTTGCTGCTGGTCCAGCACCTTGCAGGTGAGCTGTCCATCCAGGGCCACCACCACCACATCGCCATGGGTAGGCTTTAACGAACGATCGACAATCAATAGATCCTTGTCGAAGATGCCGATCCCCATCATTGAATCCCCGTTCGCCCGCGCCATAAAGGTCGCCGCTGGCTTGCTGACCAGATGCTCATCCAGGCTAAGGGCTGCCTCCTTGTGGTCATCGGCAGGAGAGGGAAAGCCACAGGCAATGCAGTGGCCATAGAGTGGGGAAAGCTTCATTCTGGAAACCTTGAATACTGTATACTCATACAGTTTATTGCCAGAAGGCAGCAATCGGCAAGGGCAATGGATGACTACGAGGCCGGAACACTGGGCGAACGCCTGCGCAACGCAAGGAAACAGGAGGGGAAAACGATCGCACAGCTGGCTAGGCAGCTGGGGCTAGCGCCATCTCAAGTTTCAAAAATGGAAACAGGCAAGCAGAAGATACCCGCGGAGCTGCTGCCGGCTTGGTGTGAGGCGGTGGGGATTACCCTGGCGGAAGTGTACGGGGCCGAGAACCTTCACCACTTTGCGCAGATTCCCTTTCCGCCACTTATAGCTCGTCTATAGGCACAGCTACCACAGGAATTTCGCTTGCATATTCACCGAGTAATCAAAAGTAGTTACCAGCTATGTAAAGGGAGGCGATAACGCCGCGCTCTGCGGAAAATTTGTCCGACAGCAGCACCTGTTAGCACTTTTTACTGAGGTACTGTTTGCGGCCTTCATAGTCGCTCATGTTATTTGGAAATGGTCTTTTACAATTGACACATATCGCTCTTTGCGTTTGAGCCCGTTTATAGATGAACCTATAAAGCTTATCTGGCATCCATGACTTATCAATAACCTCAAGTGCGCTTTCACCGATGTACCCACACTCTGGGCATGCGCATAGATAAAAGAAACGATCAGGAAGCTTTTCTTCAAGTAACTCTATAAACTGAGCTGCTACTCCTTTTATGTATTCATTTTTGTTTTCAGCGGATAGCCCTGTGTTAAAAATACAGCCGTCGCGGTTGTTTACCATCCAAAGATCTTCGCTTAGCTCATCCCAGATGCTATAGATCGCTTCGTAGTCAGATTTAGAATAGAAGGACTCCAAAATTCTTGTGCCTTTTTCTGGCTCTAAATCTCCAGATATAACTTGCTCACAAAGAACCTTCGCATATATTTTTAGCCCTTCTTTCTCATTGGGCAGGGTTAAACCAAGATCCTTTAGCGATTTTAAGAAGTATCTTTCTATTTCTTCCGAGTCAGGGTCGCGTTCGTACCCCATGCTAGCCAGAATAGCCACATTTTCAGATTCAATACCTTCATATAGCAAAGATTCAGCCCATTCTGTGTAGTCTTTAGAATAGGCACTACCTAAAGCTCGTTTTCCTACAAGAAGTTTAAATTTCATAGAGTGCTAACGCCGCATTCAGCGGCTTGTCCGCTGCAATGCCTGGTTAGGCAGGCTCCGCATGTGATTTTAAAATTTTCCTTTTTGACTCAAACTGTACACAGACCAGCTGAACGCAAAAACGCAAAAACGCAAAAACGCAAAAACGCAAAAACGCAAAAACGCAAAAACGCAAAAACGCAAAAACGCAAAAACGCAAAAACGCAAAAACGCAAAAACGCAAAAACGCAAATAAAACAACTATGCTCAAGCTAATCCAAACCAACAACCATACCAAAAATCCGTGTTTTTTGTCCCCTCTGCGCTCCAGCCAGATTCTATATGTAAACGCAAGCACAATTAACTCTATTAGAATTATAATTGGAAAACTATAAAATCCGAATATACCCGTTAGACAAGCAAACGAATCTATCGGATCTCGACTTGTAACAATCGCTGTTGACACCGCAAAAATTGACTTAAGCGCCAATACCAAAAGCAATCCATTCATTGCAAATTGACGTAAACTTAACCGGAACAATGCTTGATACGCTAAGGTCCCCCATGCGGCTACTATTAAAACTGTCGAGATCCAAGCTGGAATAAGTACAATATAACTCACTTAATCTTCACCAATTCTAAGTGTCTAACGCTTGGTAAAGTGCCCCGCCAGGGGTCACTTTGACCCATTTTTTATATGCTGCTTACTGATAAATAATCCTGTACCGTTTTACTGGGCCAGTCATGAAAGTGGGTGTTTCAATTGTTTCAATTTCCTTACCCTTAAGATATCTGAACCACTCACGGCTTTTTTCTTGGTCAACAAAGGATGCATCCGGAGCTATTTGAATGGAGAAATACATGTTTTTTGCCAAGATTTGAATTTGTGATAAACGAAGCTTATGCGCATGCGCAATCTTTCTCATGTCTTCATATTTGTATCTAAATAGTATTTTCTTATCTGCCTTATCACCCAGTTTTTGATCCCAGTAAACACCCAGTTCATCTTCCGTTAGAATGCATACACCTTGACGTACAAATTCTGGAAGAACGATTGAACAATAGGACAGGTCCTTTATCTGCTCTCGTTTGTATTCAAATGCAACTATCTTATCGTAGTCATTTTGAAGTGTTAGAGGTGCGGAACAAGCACTAATGAATATTAACGAAAAAATAATAATTATTTGCCTTAAAATCATACTGTTTCCTTTCATTTTTTTACATCACATATCGCAATGCTCTTCGGATTGCCGCAGCTAAGCTAAGGCAATTCCCAAGCAGCATTTTGTTATCACCTACATGGGGTTATATGTATGCAATTGATCCTTTTTAAAATAATGCACACCGAATGCAAGCCCACCAAAAAGACCGGTGGCCTTCATATTACCCTGCCTTCTTATTATCACGTAGTCATCTCCCTCTTCAACCAAATCTGTATCCGGGAAATGAAGCTCTTCGGGCATTGTATATATCCCCATTCCGCCCATCTTATTTCCGACAATATAAAGACTACCAAAATCAATCTTTTTTCCACTAGGAGTTAATTTGCCATCGACATCAGCTTTGAGTAGCTTTGAAAGCTGATCAGCACCAATAGATAACTCGTTTCTATAGCGCTCTAAATCAGATAAATTAGGACGAGAAAAGTTCTCTTTTGTATATTGCGTTGGCAGATGATATGTATATCTTCCTGTCCAACTTCCATTTTCAACATGGTAAACTAAGGACAAACGAAATTTATCGTCATAACACTCTTGAATAAATACAAAGGGCATCAATTTGTATGAGGGAGTTTCAGTAATTAACTCATTGGTTTCCAGTATACTTTTATAAGAAATTTCGAAAGGATCGACACCAACATATTTATCTTTATATTTTTCAGCTAATTTTTTTGTGTTTGCTGCAATGTTCAGGCTTCCTAAAATGGGACCTAGTAATATCGAGCCGCCCTTAGACTGTATCATTACATATTGAGATTCTGGAACCTGGGCAGACTGCTCAGGCAGAGCATCGGGCAAGCTTTTTTCCACTGCAACTCCTCTACCCTGCTTATCCCAGCTTATTGGAGTTCTCTGATTGATGCTCGCACATGCTGACAATAGCGAAACACAAAGAATGAAAAGTAATTTCAACGAACTCATTTTATTTCCTGATTGTTGATAGTGATAACGCCCGCAACACCGGGCCGTTTGGAGCGCAGCAGAAAACGGGTCCGTGTGCTTGCGTTTGTTAGAGTTGGGGTTGAACATCTGCATACAACTCACTGGCATGGACGTAAAAGTTACAATTTTTCAAGGCATCGAAATCTTGACCAGACTCATTTGCACCAATAGCTACCAAAACACTTGAGCCTTGCCAGACCACTTCGAGACTATTCGGATAACCAGATAGTCCAAAAAACTCTACACCAGTAGGATTGATAACTCTAAACCCCTGAACACCAACCAACTTCATTGAACATCTTACAGAGTCTCCCTCAGGATTCGCTTCTATGAAGATGCAATCTTCATCTAAACGAATATCGACCCTCTCAACATTACCCCCCTCTAACCGGAAAACGCTATCAAGAAAGTCTTCTGTATTTTCTTCAACTATTCTCTTCATGACCATTGAACACTAACGCCCGCAACAGGGGCGACCTATGCTATGCACATTTTGTGCGAAACTGGGAGTCACAACGACTGCACAAAATGTGCATAGCTTTGGGCGTCCCGCGGAGGGCCGTAGGGCCGTAGCTTACTGCTTGCGCTTGTTAGCCATTTCTTGGAGCTGCGCCAGCCCCTGTTTACCGATATCCCCGAGCGAGCGAGTGTTTGAACAAGAACTAATTTCTGGAATCGAACCAGTTTTCCCAAAAACTACATACTTGTATCCTACCACCATGTGAGACGCACACATATCTTCTGAAAACAATGTATTTTTGACTTTTTTTGTATCTTCTACGCCCTTAATTTTCTCTAATATAACTAATTCGTTTGTGACTACGCCATTGTCACCAAGCGTTGATGACTGAACCTGACCGAGATAAAGATAGTCAGACTCCAAATATCTCTTCCCAAGAGGAGTATCTACGCAGTAGCAGCCGAATGCTAACTGAGATGTAAACAGCGTTAAAAGTAATATAAAGCTCTTCATTCTAAGACGACCTTATGGTTAACGACTACAACAGGGGCGGCTAGAGCGTAGCGTAAGCCGTCCCGCGAAGGGCCAAAGGCCCGTAGCAACCTGCTTGTACTTGTTAACTGCATTTTTCGATTCCCAACTGGTTAGCGTCAGGAAGCTCCAAACCTGTCTCTTTTAATTCATTACCCCAGTGTCTAACTGAAGCTATATATGCTTGTTCAAAAATATACCTAGGTCGAGAAAACTCCCAACTCGATGGAAGGAAAAAATAGTTTTCTTCATCCTCATAGTTGGGAAGATGTATTGAAAAGTCGTATGCATCCTCGCTCAATGCTTCAACAAGACACTTAACCATCGCTGCCTTATGCTTAGTTGCGCACCCAGATTCTTTAAAGAAGTATTCATCAAATAAATTTTGAAGCTGATCGGATTCAAGCGGATCATACTCGTTGAGCTTTTCCCCCAAAGACTCCTCTCGATCATATATGTCAAATGGACCGAGAAACCATCCTGGACTTGGCTCAAAAGCCATCTTGCTTTTTGGGTGGTTCAGTTTCATGGCTCTCTCAGCAGTTAACGCCTCAATCAGCCGACGCGTCAGCGGTCGGATGCATTGATTTGTTAGCATTTAATTTAGGTGGTGAAATCTCGAATCCAAACTTTACTACATCATCAACCTTCCCAAGTCCAACCTCTGATGTTGCATGAAATTCTCTCGGGCTTCTAATAGCTATCGCAACCCAAAGCTTCTAGCCAACATGGCTATTTTCTATCGTCAGATCAAAATCCCCACTATTTTTCTATTCAAATACATAAGGGACTGACCTAGGCAATACAACATATTCCAATGTCTCACCAACAGGATCAGTTGCAGCTACATTAAATTGGATTTGATCACCCGGCCTTAAAATGCAGTTTGTATTAAATGTATTACGCCCTCCAATAGTCCAAGCATTTCCTAAACTATCTTGAATGCTTTCAATCCTAGGGTAATATGATTCGCCTGTTTCCATTTTACTAAAGTACTCTGTAATTTCTGCTCGAATTTTCCACTAATGCCAATAGCCAGGTGCTTTTGATATGGGAGTAAGTTTCTCCTGTGAGCGTCTGGATTTCGAAGTTCCTCTAATATATCGAGAAGAATCTCAATTTCTTTCCATTTTCCAAATACTTCCGAAAAACCCTTATCCCAGCATTTTTTAAGAATTTTTTTAAATCATAAAAATCAGCATAATAAATTATTCGTGGATCACTATATCCAAACTTCTTTTCGTCAATTTCTTTTCGATCTTTCCACTGGATTATTCGTTTTTCTGACACCCCACATGAGTCATGCCAGTTATTCCCGCTTTGTTTGAGTAAAATGAAATTTATCAAATCCCTAAGTGAGTTTTCTGCACGCTTAAGTGAATCAGAAATATCCATTATAGATCCTGTATTGCTAACGTCGCCGGCAAGGGCAGCTTACCTTGTGCGCGTTTTGCGCGAAAATGGGTGCGTAGCGACCTGCGCAAAACATGCATAAGGTAAGCTGTCCCGCGGAGGGCCGTAGGCCCGGAGCAAATTGCCCGGTCTTGTTATGAGTGGCTCTCGCGCCGGACTTTGCTAAACCTAATATTCTAAGTAGCTAATTTCTTTGATAGATGGTAAGCCAGAGAAACTGGATATTTTTCCACTCAACATAGCTAGTTTTCCGCTACATGTAGCCAACTTACTCGCAGATTCGCTGTCTTTTTGTATAGTAATTGTTGCCAATGTTCTAGAACGATCAGGTAGTTCCGCATATTCTTTGGCAGGGAAAAGAATGTAATAACCTTGCTGCTCATGAATGTAGCCGATAACTCGGACATACTTCCCGTAGTAATTTCCTGGATTTTCAATAATTAAAGCGCTATTTGCAATTCTCGGATTGTCATAACTCAAACTGCTACAACCGGAAAATACAATTAAAAATAGAAAAAATGTAATTAGATTTTTCAATTCCGTACGGACTCATAACGCCCGCAACAGCGGCGAGCGCAGCGAGTCCAGCACACGAAGTGTGCGATGCTGCTTGCGCTTGTTATGCATTCAACTTGCCCACACCTGGAATAATTTTCGTACAAATTAAATCATAGATTTCTTCGTAGAACATGACTTGAAAATGCTTACATTCCGAAAGGTGTGCTTGATTAAAAGATGCTAGCCACGATGAATTGGCTACTTTAATAATTGCTGCCTTAGAGTCACCATTTGCTAGAATATTTCCATGAACTTCATCTGATGCCATACTATACGCTTGAACGCCTTCCAATCTAAGATGCTTTAAATTTTCTGGTATATATTCATCATCTGGATTGAAATACTCGAATCCTGCAAGTATTACCCCTTTAGCTTTCCACAAAACTTTCTGAAGCTCAGGGCCTCTTCCGTCGTGATAAAAAAATTCTTCCATGACTGGATTATTGCTCATACTCTTCCTGATGCATAACAGTGTATTAATGGTTATCTGCAAGGTCTTCGCGCCAGCCCTGCTCAAGGTACTGAGTGTTGCGATTGAAACTACACCAGCCGAGAACGGGACTCTCATTTTCCTTAAGAAAAAGTAGCCATTCCTGCCCACCTTTTAGCAGTGGATCACATGAAGTTAACCCCTGCTCCACATTTTCTAGTAATTTTGGTTTAGATCCTTTAATTACTTCAGTTACTTCCCACTCAAATGATGCTTCGCCAATAGGCTTCAAATTTGCTAATACAACAATTTTTGAAGACTGATACTGTTCTGACAGGGTCGGAAATTCGCTACAGCCACATGCCAACGCATTACTTCCCATAGCCGCAACAATAATTGCTAGTAATAATCTCATGTAGCTCATGACCATTAACGCCGCCAGCAGGGGCAGCTTACCTTGTGCGCGGTTTGCGCGAAAATGGGAGCGAAGCGACCCGCGCAAAACGTGCACAAGGTAAGCTGTCCCGCAGAGGGCCGAAGGCCCGTAGCATACTGCCTGGCATTGTTATGAGCACCTCTCATTGCGACGTAATTCCATTGACCGAACTGATTGAGATTGATTGCTTACAGCCAGGGGAGATACCCTCTGAACAGCAGTACTGAACAGTTACCGCCATGTCATAACCCGATGCTGGCATATGAAGCAAAACGCTGGGTTGCTCACTACCAACTTTATAATCCATAGAAGAGCCTGAAATTTCGTTTTTACCGAGCAATAGATAGGTTTGAACTCGACCCGCTAAGCAATTTCCGAGCTTGTTTGCAAACTCAAGCTGATATAGAGAAGTATCAGCGCTTCCAGAATCTATTTTTGCCAACTTAACAGACAGTGACTCAGCATTTTCCCGTGTTACTTCAGTATTTTCAGGTAGACCACCGGCCATAGATCCACCACAAAACACTAAAAATGAAGATTTTAAAATGTGCTTAAACATAGCTCGTTTAGCTCATAACGCCCGCAACAGGGGCGACCAATGTTGTGCGCCTTTTGCGCAATAATGGGAGCGAAGCGACCGCGCAAAAGGCGCACAGATTTGGGCGTCCCGCGGAGGCCCGAAGGGCCGGAGTATCCTGCTTGCGTTTGTTAAGCATTTGCTAGGACACCGGACATCCAAGTAATACTCATAAACACAGCGAACGCAAAGGATAAGATGAATATGACTTGCACTCGAGAAAGCTTCGTCTCCATTCCAAAGTTGAGAAACGCCTGTATTCTAGGATGGAAATAGGATTTCACCCCAAGGATGGCAGAGATAAAGGCTATGGCCGTATACATTAGTACTACACTCCAGAATTTTTCCGGATTATCTGAAGCATTAATAGTCTCGGATAGTCCAGCTCTCTGATATGCAATCACTTCACCCAAGACAGCAGATGTCGCTGCATAGCCGCCGCTGACAATGGCCAAAACGATAAAAAAGGGCTGAATTCTTTTTGGCATATGTGTCTTGATGCTTAACAGTTTATTAAAGAGCCAGTGGCTCACTATCCATTTGGCCACTATTTCTGGGATGGAGCCTTCAAGCTCCGCAAAAAAGCCTTTATTTACAGCAGGTGACAAACTAATGTCTAAATAGTAACCAGAGATAGTAAGCCATTGGCTCAAGTCGTCTGGTTCAACTTCCCGCTCTTGAGCACATTTTACCCGTAATTAAATCAATAAGTTAGGGGGATCTTTCTGTAGATGTAAGCCATGGCTCTATAATTCGGGCCTTCGCACCGGCAACACGCTCTCTCCACCACTGAAAACCGAAGCCAGTATCACCCACTCGGAATAGCCATAGCCCCAATAGAACTATACCGGCTAGGCTGTGTGCCGCCTCTGCAATCAAGCCGGCTTATTATCATCATCCGTATAAACCCGCTCATCGTAATTGACCGCCGTCATACTCACCCGCTCTGTGCCACTTAGCTTAATATCGGTAATCAGTGCCGGGTGGCTCCAGCGCTCGGCCTCGCCGAATATACACAGCGGCGGTTCCATGTTGCCATCTAGCACCGGAGTAAAATCCTAGTCTGAGTTGATTTCCACCACACTGATGTTACTCGTAATTGTGGCTGTGTAAGGACTAGAAAGTGTGCCCTCTGGTTTGCGCAGGGCGAGGAAGTGCGTACCAGAGCCCCACTCCAGTTCCGCATCCAGAGTGATGAGTCGGCCGCTCACTGCCAGCACCCTGCCCGTCTGCGAATAGCCGGGGATATCGTCAGCGAGGGCGCCGTAGCTCAGATAGCGGCTGTTGAGGCCATCCATTTCGGTCTTAAAGCTGTAGCAGGTGTGGCGGTATCCCTGGATGCGCCTTTGCTGCATTCCGAAGGTTTTTTATTCAGTCATAGTGCCGAATATAAGTTGGTGCTCTAACAGTATTATCCCATTCACCTAAATCTGAGCCTGAGCAACTTTGAGTATTTTCATATTTAACTTTAACGGTTTTTCCAGAAAGCGTTGCTGCCACGATTCCAGAAAGCCATGCCTTGCATGTTGCTTCAGAAATACCACCCCACTCGCCCTCAATATGGCATACTCTTTGTGAATTGTCAGAGTCATTCCAAGTACCATCCATATATACATAACCATAATTTGTAACATCCCAATCTTCTATCGTACCTGTACAGTATTGGGTTTCAGCAATTGCAGAAACGCTAAATGGAATGCTAACACTAAGAAATAATAATTTTTTAAACATCGATTTTCCTAAGATAGGTAAGAAACTAGCGAGATATTTTTAACAGTACACTCGCAAGTAGCTAGGTTATATCCTAGCATTTTCGCTGCTATATATCTTTTTGAAAACCCCTTAAAAGTCAAAAGGTTAGTACTTTTTTCCTGTGAATATATCAAGGTGCTTTTGATCCCTGACAGTCGAAGCAAGCTATGTGGCTTGATTATCCCAATAAACTCCATTCAAAGCCCCTAACATTTGCCCCACCACCCCGGCCAAATCACTCCACTAATCACCGGCAAGGTCGCGGGGCGACTGGCGATCTGCCAGCCGCTATTAGCTTTCACATACAACAGGCTATCCGCTTTATTCAGGGCCACTTTTGCCGGGAAAAATTGCCAGCTGCTTGGCGTTACTACATAGCGGGCAAGCTGGCCGTCCTTGCCGGACCAGGCGCCGGTGCCTGTAGCGACTAGGTAGCGGTCGTCATCGATGGCGGAGGCTGGGGGATCATTCTGTATGGCTTGCACTTCCAGCTGTAGCAATGCGTCTGCTGCATCTAGAGCTTGGTTAAGGCTGACGGCGGGGCCTAAGGTGCCCTCTTGTGCGTAGGGGATGCCGTTATTCGGTGTGTTGCTCATGGAGTTTGTTTCCTGCTTATACGCTGATCTATGCGGCCGGGCCTGGGCCGGTGATGCTGTTTAGCTGGCTGACTGTGATAATCGCGGCGCCTGGGTCTGCGATGGATAAGGTGGTTGCGGTGGTGTCTGTACTCTGGTCGTTGATCGTTACCCGGTTGCCACTGAAGTATTGCGACTGGTCGTAGGCGGCGCGGCCACCGAGGCGCCCTACTCCGAGCCATTGAATTACCAGCTGGCCATTTGCGCGGTGCGCGGTGTGCGCTGAGATTGGCTGGCGCGGTGCCAAGGCGCCCGCGCAGGAAGTAACCCAACTCCCATACGCCGGGGCTGATTTCTTCGACCTCGCCAAAGCTGACAATTTCATTGCCGATCAGCGCCCTATTCTGGCGGTTGAGCAGATCGGCCAAGGTACAGTTTTCCAGCGCGTAGCCTGTATCATACAGACGCAACTGCACGCGGTTGTGAGTATCGGGAATTTCCCGCTTCTGGTTGGCAAGGCTGGTGGTGAGTTCGCCAATCACTGCCTCAATATCGGTATTATCCGATTCGATATAGTTCTGCCCACCTTCCAATGAGAGAGACACTGTGGCGCCGGCCCAGGCGCCGTTGCTACCGGCAACAGCGACGTAGTAGCCCAGCTGTAAATCATCATCGCTGGCAAGAATCGGCGTGTCGATAAATTGAATGTAAGTGGAGCCCGGCACCGGGGCCGGTGGGGCCAAGGGGGGCCACGCCGAAAGCTTGGGATTGGTAAGCGCTTTTGCGGTCGTGGATCAGCTTGTACTTCTGTTCCCCGTTATCGAGCGAAACCTCATCAATACGGCAGCGGTCCCCACGGAACAGCACCACGTCGCCGGGGGTGAGTTTTAGATAACTGTCCGGCAGGGTAATTTCAAACTCGCCGCGCTGCTCTTCGATCATCACCTTATGCATAATCACGGTGATCTGCGCGGCTTGGTCGGCCTCCAGTACCAGCGGGGTTTCGATATTTTTCCCCCTTCGCCACGGGTGTCGATACTGCGGTCACTGGTCTGCTTGCAGGTATCGATACCGCCGTCCGCGTCATAATAGTTGAGATTTAAAACCCGCACGATTTCCTCGGGAGAGCGGCGGGTTTTCTCGTCGTCGCTATCGCCGATTAAATCGTTTTCATCAATGGTCATCACCGGCTCAGCGCCGCGCGGGGTAAACACCAGGGAATCACCGCGATTGACTGGATCAAAAAAGAACGCCTTGGCCAGCTCCTGAATATGCTCGAACGCGGGGGCCTCATTGCTGATCTGCATACCCGAGACATAGCCCTCCAATAGAGTGGTATCGAATTTGCCGAACGGCAGGCCGACGCGCTCGCAGATCTCTGCAACCACGGCATAAAGGGGATAGGGCATAGGAATTGATTCGGATTTTATTCAGGGCTTTTAAGTAAAAACTGGAAGCGAAATTGCCAGTTCATACCGATTTTTATTAAGCCGGGGCTGTTTACATCGCTGGCCAGTAAGTATTCGTTGCCATAGCGGTCGCGCTGTAGGCGGTGGTAGAGATTGCCGTTTTTTAAATAGGCAAAAATGACATCACTGACGGCTGACTGGGTTGAGCGGGCATCATCCAGGGAAACCTTTGGGGTAACAATTCCCGGCCAGTCTGTGGTGATCTGGGCACCCTGGCTGGAGTCATACCAATACAGTTTCCACATAGGCAATGACCGGGCGCATATTCTGATCGAAGGCCAAGGAAACCTCGGTGATATTGGCTCCGTTAATCACCGTAAACGGGGCCACCCGTTCGGCATCCAGAACTATGGCCTTTCCATCTTCCAACACTCGCGCACGCTAGGTCTGGAAATCCAGCCCGCGACTGGGATCTTGCAGGGCAATTCCGCCGCGCTCGTAATCGGTAATGTCACGCACCGCCAGGGCGGCGGCGCCGCTAAAGGGCGCAGGCACCGGCTGGGAGGAAAGCCTTTTCTCGGGAATCATAGTGTCGCCCTTCCCCAGCGATGCCCCACCTTGAAATACAGGGTTTTGCTGGCACTTTTCGGGATGGCATTGCCCGTACCCTGGGCACTGAATTCGAACTGCCAGGCGCCCCAGCCCTGCTGCACATAGAGGCTGCGGATACCGCCGGATAAGTTGCCCTGGTCCAGGTCAAAAAACACTTTTTTATACAGGGTGTAACTGTTAGCGGTATAGGCGTAGCACACCGGAGTATCCGAACTGGAATAGGAGCCGCTGGGCTTGCCGCTGTAGTCGCCAATGCCGCCATTAAAGGCGCGATAACCGATATTATTAACTCCGCTACTGCCTGCACTTCTCTCGACATCCCAACCGAATGAGTCCCCGTAACTATCGGCATCGGCAGCGCGGACAATTACGTCGTAGACCACACCTTCCAGTTCGACGGTGCTGGCGGTATCGGTTGTGGGCGGATAGATGCGCAGCTCGTAGGTAAGGTGCAGATATTCATCGCTGAGCTTGGTGATGGTGGTGGGGTTGCCATTGCCATCGAGTACCAGGGCGCGGGAAAACAGATCTGAAGACCGGTGTTCCAACCCATGCCCACTTCGGAGATATTGCCGGTGGCATAGCCGGGGGAGAATTGCCGTACCACTCGCCGCCACACATAGGGCGTGGCACCGCCCACCGCGCCGGTCGTTTCCCCCTGGCGATTTGTACTCGATGAGAGCTTACTATCTAGGCTGGTCTGCTCGGCGCTGGGGGCCGAGTTACCGGAGCCCACCACAGCGACACCATAGGCATCGCGCAAATCAGTGGTCGGATTTTGCCCCAGCCACTCCAGCCCCTAATCCAAAATAATGTTATTGAACCAGTCCGCCGCCACCCGGTGAGAGCCTGGCACCCGCCGGCCCGCCGCATCCTGTTTAAATAACTCCTGCTTAAAGCGGTCGGCCAGGCGATAATTTTGTGTAATCACTGCATGTCTCCTGTGATCGGGGTAACCGTGGCCACCAGCCCCTTGGGCTGGTAGTCCTGCTGAATTAATGGGTCTTTCATCACACCACCGGAAAGCACCGCCGAGGTTTGCAGCCCCTCCGGGGCGATGCTGTGACGGGTAAGCACTGTGTGTATTTCACCGACAGCAATCGCTGCGTAGGCCTGCAGTCCTTCCGGCGGGTAGTGGTCATAGGTTTTGGTGGAGGTCGCGCAACTCTCCCGTGATCGGCGCCAGCGCCGCCGTCATGGCTTCGGCGGTGGGAGTAACTATCATCCGGCATTAAACGCGCACCGCCGGCTCTGGCACTGCCGGTCAGTGCCTCGGTCACTTCAATGGCATAGGGCGGGCTGGTCAGTACAAAACCCTCAGAGCGCTCCACCTCAAACGCATACTGCGGAATGGCGCCGCCGGTGCTGGTGAGGTTTTCGTTATCGATAACCAGATAACAGGTGCCGCGATGCGCTGGTACGTTATTGATACCGAATGCGGCCTGCAGTACTGCCGAGGGCATTTGCTGGAAACCACCGAGGAAAAACTCGGCCAGCTGTAAAAACGCCTGGTTATTATCAATCTGGGTGGGGTCTGTGCTGTCGCGGTCGTAGACCAATTCATTATTGCGCCAGACTTTACAGATACCGGTAATAGGCCCTTCGCAAATTCGGATCGCATAAGTGCGATACACCTCTTCGGTAACGACTTCAGTTTTACCGCCGCCCTTACCGCTTTTTTGCTTCTGTTTTTTCTTAACAATTTTCGGCGGGGTGGTGGCGATAATATTACCGATCACCGGTTTTACCCGGCCAAAAATAATCTGGCGCGGCACCCCCGCTTTGCTGGTTTGCAGTTTGATATTGTCGAACTTGTGGCCCTGAATGGTGGTCTTGCCAAAAATCAGGTTTCCCATGGCGAGTACACCTCCACTAGTAGCCGGCGCCAGCGCTCATCCAATACATGCACTCTGCAGTCCTGATCAGCGTGGGCATGGATTAAACTAAAATCACCAGAGCTTCCAAGTGGATAATCCCCTAGAAAACCCACATGGCTGGGATCGCTGCGCTGCGGGGATATAAAAACAGCGATATCCCCCGGTTGCCAAAATTGCTCGGCAATCGGCTCACCAAAACGCGCGCGCATTTTGCGGCGCACGCCGTCTTTCCAGGGTTCGCGGCCGTAGTGTTTTTCATCTTCGATATTCAGCCCGGCGGCGCACAGGCTGAGCACAATTAAACCCACGCAATCCACCGCGGCCCCGGTGCCGCCAGCGCACGCCAGCAGCCACCAGGCCGCGGGCAAAGGCCAGTGTGTCGATTCTTTGTTGTTGCATTAGTGTTGCTGCTGGCTGGCAATATTGGAATTAAACGAGGAGCCGCCGCCGGCACTGCCGGGCACACCGGCACCGGGGGTATCGCTGGCTTGGCCGATCGGAATTAAGTTTTCGCCTTTAAAATCCAGGTGATTGCCGTACACATCGCGGCAGATGGCAAAGGTCTTGTCGCAATCCGGGCGGATCTCCAGTTGATCCCCGTTTTCCACCGCAAATGGCAGGGCTCGATTTGGGTGATTTGCCCTGTGGTGGTATCCACCGCCTCCACCTGATACAGGCGCGAGGAGACGTTATTGCCGCTAACCCAACGCACCCACCAGCGCTTGGCCGCTGTGGGCAGGCTGGCAATATTGCTGACCTTGTAGGTGACTTTGGGCTCATCCCCAGAGACGGCGGTGACGGTGGCGGACTGCCACAGGGATTCCGCATTCACACCACAGCCGGTCTGGGAATTGGCCGGGGTACCGAATATGGCGCGGCAGGTGATGGAATCCACATGGCCGATACTTTGCCGCAGGCGCATGGTGTAGCTGAGTAATTCTGGCATAAATACCGTATTGCGCACCTCGCCCACATCGCCGCCATTGAGCAGCAGCGCACCCATGGACAGATCGAGGTAATTGACCAGAACCATGGCCCACTCGGCCCCATCCAATTCGCCGCGCTCAGCCATTTCCACGGTGATACCGGGCACGTCGGAGCTATACAGGGAATAGCCCTCGGCGTTATCCACATCAAACGAGGTATCGCTGGCGATAATGCTGGAATCGAAACCGTTCTGGGCGTAATAAATCAGCTCTTCGAATTCGATATCCCGGCCGAGGGTGGTGGCACCGAACTGGCGGCCATCGGCCAGGGTGATTTTTAATAAGCGGCATAGAGTGGTGACGCGGATGCCCCTCTTTAGAAGAACCGGAGGGCTTAGCATCAATTTTGAAGCTCTTCACCTTTGATTAAACTACTTGGAATAAGTATGACGAAGTCAACGAAACCCCAACCTCAGACTGATAGTAAAGAAATAAAATGTCTAAGAAAGCAAGTTGAGAAATTACAGAAGGAGAATGATCCATAAAAAAGGGAAACATATCTGAACTGAAAGATTCGCATTCATAGCTCATAATTGGTGTAGCTCTGATGAACAAGAATGGTCCGATAAGATGAATATAAGATAGCTAATATTTTAAGGGGAGGGCTCTACGTCCGTACTGATGATCCGGAAACCTCTGGCAGAGGCTCAGTTTTTACTTCAACAGAGAAGGTGGCCGGGTTAGCACTGAGAAGCATGACTCTCAGAAATTGACTATCATCACTTAAAATGATGCCAGCTTTTCAAAGGAGAAAATCTTTTACTTTTTTTGTAATGAAAAGGTAGAGAAAACATACCTTTAAGAGCAATACAAGGGAATGAGTGTCTACACTAAACAAATTTTAATGCCTTCTTTATAGAAAAAACCAAGGTCAACAATGAAATATTGTGCGCCAGCCATAGCTTTATTTTTACTATCTTCATGTTCTACATATAGAAGTGCAAATGAGACAGGTTATAGCGTAGTAAGTGGTGGGTACACAGATAAAAAACTAGAAGATGGTATTTTTCTAGTAAATGCAGAATCCGGAGTTTCACCCATAAGTCAAAAATCAGGTGTTACCAGAACTTGGACCAAAAGAGCAAATGAACTCTGCCTAGGCGAATATAAGGTAAGCGACTTTGAAGTGAAAACAATTGACCAGGGGGGCACATACATGAGCCAAGGACTTATTGGTTATTATGTTACCATAGCTTCCGGGTATGCAATATGCTCCAGCTATAAAGGAACATATGACGAAGCTCTAGCTGTAATTAATGCCCCTTCAAAACTGACTGAACAGCAACTTGAAGCCAAAAGAGAATTACTGCTGAGTAAAACAAATGGTGATTGTGGCACAAAAAAAATGGACGTGGATGCTTTGGAAAAAGCAGGAAATGAGTTTTATGAGGTTCAGCTCTACAAAGAAGCGCTATCTTGTTACCTAGAAGTTTATGAAAAAGACAAGAAAGAACTTACTAAGACTGAAATATATTATAGAATTGGCCTCATGTATGAACTAGGTTTAGGGGTTAAAGTGAGCATTAAAGAAGCCAAGAAGTGGTACAAGCTTTCAGGACTCATATAATCCTAAAAAGGCGACCCGGGAGCCGCTTCACTTTATATCCGCACCCCATACTGAAGCGTAATTGTGACACTAAACCTAGAGCCACGTCACATTTAGTAGACACCCTGTATTACAATTAGGTTTTAGCTTAACAATGAGATTTACTCCGGCATATGCGGAGAGTTTTATAAAAGATAGAAAAGAGAGCTAGGAATCAGGACCCAGTAATTTTTCCATTCACAGTGGAAACCGTCATTTAGCAGCTGTATTTATAAGCCAGATAGGGTGACAGGCACCCCAGGTAAGTGACTTCAGACCGATCCTAAGACGTACTAAAATCAACCATTAGTAAAATGCATCAATATAGATTACGACCAAACGCTCAACCTCGATAAACCGCAGAAGGTTATCACCGTGAAAATAAAATCTCTTTTTGTTTTAGCTGCAACAACAACCGTAGCCTTCAACACTAATGCACTAGACAGTGGTGGCGCAGTATCAGATGAAGCCATTGCAAATCAACGAGCGAATTTAGAGAAGAACACCACAGGGAGAAGCTTTGGCCCGCAATCTCCACGCGATATTGAATCAACTTCCGGAAACCATACGATTTTCTTCGCTGCCGCACCAGCTCATACAGTTATGAATTTGTGCAACATCCATTTTCATAAAAATGCTGAGCATAAAGGTGGAGAATTTACCCAGTATGCGGGCAATGGTGATGGACGTGGCTTTCTGTCAGGCTATAAATATTCCAGCACTCTTACCGCGGCCGAGTTAGCCCCACTTAATCAAGAAGTGTGCCCAAGCGATCATGGGAGTCTTTATCCGGGAGATACCATTGAAGTCCATTACGTCCACTCATCCGCCAAAATCAAGCCGGGCCCAACCTTGGGTTCCTGCTTTAATGAAGAGATTAAGAATCCACAATTGCGTGTAGAAACGCAAGTTTATGTCTTGGTGAATGATTCCACTGCTTTAGACTTTGTAAAGCTAACTGCCCATGATGAAAAAAGTGGTTTTCAACAAGCCTTGGGCATTCCTAGCAATACTGGAAAGCCAATTCAGTATTCAGGTTCCACCACCGGTCCAGATTACAATGAACAAGGCTCCCCTTATCAAGTCACCTGGAGTGTCCGCCCCAACGTTGCCAAGGTCAACATTACTTCTGTGGGCAACTGGTGCAAGGACAATATCTTTAATGAAGATCATGCTCACGGTGTAAGGAATCTGATCCAGAACCCTAAGCTTCTCTCCGAGATTAAACACTAAACACCCATGGCAAGAATAAAACTACCAGCGTGATCCTATCCAACAACAACGGACACGCCACTAAGCGGCTAACGACCCCTCAAACAGCTCAAGGCTACTAATGTATTGATGCCAAGTAATGCCATAGCTAAACCACCCCGCTTCTTGGTCAACCGGAGTAGGAGCTGACCACTACTCTCCTTTGCATGATGGTCAATATTTAACCTCAAGTACTCTTTTTCATAAAAGTACTTGACGCTCCATGGAGAAATCTATATTGTGCGCACCCTCAACGACGCGCTCGTAGCTCAGCTGGATAGAGTACCTGGCTACGAACCAGGCGGTCGGAGGTTCGAATCCTCCCGAGCGCGCCATTTCAAAAGGGCTTGCATCTCCGGATCCAAGCCCTTTTTTTATTTCTTCAGTATATAGATTCACAAGTAGTGATTGCAGGCATACGACCATACACTTCTCATTAGCCTAAGGTTATCTCGGCTTCGGCCCGGCAGCATTCACTAACTCTTTAAGTAAGAGTGGCCTGCAGTCTTATGCTTAAGCGTGCGATTTTAGCCCTACTCTGTATCCTTGTAATTTATATTGTTGCCGCTTACGTCTACAACAAGCACTTTACTCAGTCTGCCACCTTCAAAAGCTCCCCCTCCGAGCCCGAACGATCTGAAAGCCTGGATTACCTCAAAGAAAAAGACACCATCAAAATCTTGATTGTAGATGGCGGCGGTGTCCGGGGGCTCATCCCCTTATATGTGCTCAACTATATCGAGAACAAACTAAACAAACCTATTAGCGAAGTTTTTGATGTTTATAGTGGTGTATCCAGCGGTGCTATTGTAGCCAGCGGCATCAACATCCCTGAAAAATTTATTCCCAAAAACTACACCGGGCATGATTCTGCCACAGAGTACTTGATACAACTCTATAAAGAAGAAAGTGACTATTTGTTTTCCTCACCCTGGTATCATGATCTATTGACAGGCTGGGGGCTTTTTTCCCCCTCCTTCATGGGGGAACGACTCCACCGTGTACTGGAAAACCACTATACAAAGTCGCTTTCTTTTACAGACTTAAATAACTTTGTTCTTATTCCTGCACTGGACATTCACAGTGGTGAAATACACCTTTTCAAAAATCGTGGGGATGCAATCAAACAATTACCTACCGACAGCTTATACCAACTTATCACGGCAGCAGTCAGTGCCGAGACCGCCTTTCCCCCGGTAGTCTTCAAAACACCAGAGCAAACCAGAGTGCACCGTTATTTTGCCGATGCAGGTCTAGCCATGAATAACCCCACCAGTCTGGTGCTACTTGATATCCTTAAAGAGTTCCCAAATAAAAACTACTACGTTCTAATATTAGGGGCAGGTTCACCACCATTGGCCAGTAGCGAGGTAGATTATAGCGAGCTAAAAAACTGGGGGCGCATTCGCTGGATACGAGATGCTTTTTCTAATATCCAGAGATATATGGACCTTCAACAATTATACGCTCTTGATCTCGCCCAACATTTCTCCGATAGCGACCGCCTGGAATACGATTATCTCAATATCGAAATTGCTGATCCATTCGTCGATATCTTTGACTACGATTCCCTACACCATTTAAAAATTTATGCCGACCGCTTGATTGAAGAAAATCAACAGGACATACAAAGAATTATCGAGCGGCTCAGCCAGCCAGATGGAACATCTTCTCAATAGAAGCTCATGACAAGTTCGAATATTTGAGCATCTATGTTTTCGCTGATTACTAAATATTTTCTCCTACCCTTAACTTTCGATAGTTCACCTGCAGTTTTTATGCCCTAAAGATCACCTAGTTACTCAGAAAAACTGTACAGAATACGATTAGCTCGATGATGATATTACCTGTCCTTTTGTTGACCTCCTCGACCATCAACGCCATTGCCCCTTGAAATATCTCACTGTTAGACTTATTGGGCAGATAAGGATAATCCTAGGTTTTATTGTTAAGTTTTTAGGCAAGGCACCCCGACAAATCCAACTCTCCCGGCTCCACAAGATCAATACTACTTGATTGACTATTTCCATTTTCACTTTACCATGCAGAAGCAGTTTCCCAGGCAACTCCTACTAGATAGGTATCACCCATTAAATACTGAGGTATGCACACTTTCCAGAGCTTTATAAAGTAGTTACGCCCACCAGGAATTTGGATTATTTATACCAATAAAGGACGTAGCCCTAGCTTGCGCTGTGGTTATTATTTGGGGAGTTAATTTTCTGTCATCAAGACCGGGCCAGAAGAGCTGCCACCTATCCTGCTCTCTGCGCTTCGATTCCTTCTGGTTACGATTCCAGCCGTATTTTTTATCCCTTTCCCCAAAACCTCCCCGTGGAACCTACTGGGCGTTGGTATTTTTCTAGGGGTATTCAGATTTGGGCTGCTCTTCTTCGCCATGAACGCCAATGCCTCTGCGGGTGTCTCTTCGTTGATCTTCCAGGTCCAGGCCTTCTTTACTATCTTACTCAGCGCACTCCTTTTTAAAGAGGCAATAGAGCGATTCCAGCTATTCGGTTTATGTATCGCACTGGCCGGATTTTCTCTGCTTCTTTTCAGCGATGAGGGCAGCGCGACTTCTTTCGGTTTAACTCTATTATTGCTAGCGGCATTCTTTTGGGCGCTGTCGAACTTGATTATGAAACGTATCCAGGGCGTCAATCTGCTGCACTTTATGATCTGGGTCTGCCTGGTACCTCCCATACCACTTTTTGTTCTCTCCTATTTCCTGGAGAGCCAAGACCCGTTAACTCTAATTATTAGTACCAATCAGAAAACCTGGCTATCCCTTGCCTTTGTCAGTTACATCTCCACCCTAATTGCTTTCGCAATTTGGGGCAGGCTCCTTAGATCACATCCCGCTGCAGTGGTTACCCCTTTTGCTCTATTGATTCCAGTAGTAGGTATTATCATTTCTAGTATTATCCTGGACGAAAAGTTACAGGCCATAGAAATTATAGGCTTTGCGCTGATTATGGCTGGGCTTATATGCAACTCCTTATATGGTAGATTATTAGGGCTGGAAAAGCCCCTGGGCAAACCGTTCAGGCTTCCAAAGATTGAGTAGACTTGATCTCGATGCTCTCAAAGAGAGCACCCTCAGAGAAAGATTAAACAATTTCATATTTAAAGGTGTAGGGCGAAAGCTGTTCCGCAAGGGCGCCCTCCAAGCTAGGGTTCCCTCCTGTGGTAACCCTGGCAATAGTGCCAAGTACCTTATCCTGCTCTACCTTTACCTGGTTGCTGGCAGTGGCCATGTCTGTTCCCCTCACCAACTGATCAATAATCCCCTGAACACACAAACGGATCTCTTCCATTTCTAAAGCGGGCTTGAAAATCTTGCCAACCGCTGTAGTAGGGAGTTCAGCACGGAGCACAATTCTTCTGGGAATGGCCGCTCGCTCAGTAATATTTTCTTTGGCATAGGTAGTAATTGCTTCAAGCAGGGCTTTGGCCAAATCATCCATTACAACCTCATGCCCTTTGATTATCAGGGGACTAATCGCTTCCTCTGATAACTTGACGTAGGCGACAGGAACCTCTCCCGCGTGGGCATCTGGTGTACCTACCGCTGCGGCCATAGCAACGGAAGGATGCTGGCAAAGCACCTCTTCTATCAATTTGGGCTCAATATTATGCCCTCCACGTACTATCAACTCTTTTTTTCGGCCAGTGAGCCAAAAATAGCCATCTTCATCCTGCCTGCCCAAATCCCCGGTGTTAAACCAGCGCCGTCCTTGAGCATCTTCTACCCATATCCCCTGGTTATGCTCAGGGTTAAGGTAACCATTAAATACATTATTCCCATGAATCAGCAGATTACCGATTTCATTGGCCTGGCTATACCGAATGAAGTTGCCTTGCTCATCCAGCTGGGCACTTCTCATCTCTTGCAGCGGTAAACGCAGTCCGATAGAACCCACCTTCTTCACGCCATGTGGTGGCGTGAGACTACTAGCGCAAGTGCCTTCCGTTAAACCATATCCCTCTACGATTTGCACACCGGTTATACGCTCAAAAGCATTAAAAACCTCAACCGGCATAGGCGCCGCGCCGCACAAAGCCATTTGTAGGGAGGAGATATCGCACTGATTTACTGGCTGCTGCAGCAAAGTGGAATACACTGTGGGCACAGCGCTGAAGCTGTTCACGCGGTAGAACTCAATAATTTTCCAGAAATTACTGAAAACACCCTCACCTCGGTAACCTTGAGGGGTCATTAATACCACTTCGCAACCATTAATAAAGGCTGCTAGCCCCGTCACAATTGCCGCATTCACATGAAAAAGTGGCAGGCCACACAAGATAACTTTTCCTGGCCCCATAATGTCGCCAGCTACCAGACCTATACTTTTTGCATTAGCCAGTTCATTCCCGTGTGTATGGGTAGCAATTTTTGGTAGGCCTGTTGTGCCCCCGGTACAAAATAGAGAGGCGGTATCATCACTGTGGATGCTGCGTTTGAAATTCAAGTGGCTAGATGGTTGCTGCTTAAGTGCCGACTGGTAGGCTATCCGCTTTTTACCTTGCAGCGGGGGTAGCCGTCTGCGATATTGATACTGTATCGCACTAGCCGCAATACCTTTAAAACCACCTGCATGATAAGCTGGGTCCACATGGAAGATATTTTTAACCTCAGGCAAATTTGGCAAGATGCTTTCAATTTTTTCACAGATATCGGTACCAGGGAAAGGGCTCAAGGTAACGATAGCCTTTGTTTGGCTATGCCGAATCAGCTCTTCTATCTGCCTGGCCTCCAGTAGCGGATTAATGGCCAATACTTTAGCGGCCGCCTCTGCACCCCACAGTATATAGTGCGTTTCTGGTAAATTTGGCAACACAAACGCAACCGTATCATGTTCTTGAATGCCAACACTATTCAATAAATTAGCAGTTTGAATAATACGTTCAGCCAGTGTTTGATAGCTGATCTTTACTGGTTTTCTATGATCTTTGCCCGAGAGAAAAAAAGAAATCGCTGTTTGCTGGGAGTAACACTTGCACGCAGCCATTATTGCTTCAAAAGTATTGCCGCTGAACTTTTCAGTAAGCGCTTTAAGGTTGGAGAAATCTTCCCCCTCTGGTTGCTTGCCCGTTAGCAAGTAATTTTCCAAAGCCTCAATATCTTTCAAAGTTGAAGTGGACATAATATTACTCCCTGATAGCCAATCAGAATGTGGCTGTATTAAATTATTTTTTATTTTGATATATAGAAAGCAAAGCGAACCTAGCTGGATTGCTGTACGAGCCACTCCTGCTCGTCTCCGGGCTCCGGCATAACTGCCCCGCCCTCAATCACCCAACTGGCAGGAACATCAATAAGATCCACCTCACAACGAGCTGATGAACAACCCAAAAGCTGAGAGGCCATTTTGATAAAGCTATTAGCTAGAGCTGACTTGATTTTATCGCTACGGCCTGAGCGAATGGAACCCAGAATATGAAGACTACTCTTTGAACGCAAATGAATGCCTCGACTAAATACAACCTGTACAAATTGCGCGGGCGCGCCAGTTATTGTGCAGTGAGCTTCAGTGACCCCGGAGACAAGAGCTTGCTGCTCGGAGCCGGATAGTGGGCGCTGGGTGGAAATCATGTAAAGCGGCATTTGCGGCCTCTTATAAATTGATATGAGTGTTGAAGTGCCCCGTGGTGCTTTTGGATCTCACTAAACGCACCAGTGTTTTGGCTATGTAGGCAATTTGCCGCAGCGGCGGCATACGCTTGCGATTTGCACTTAGAAATTTCCTGCTGAGAGACTGGTCAGGTGCAGTAATAACGACCTCGTTTTTATTGATCCCAGTGGTGACACACCACTGCTCCAGCAGTTCGTATAAAAACAGGTGCCGCAGTTTGTTTGATGTCCCATCAGGCACGGGAGCCATCAGAGTAGCCACCGAAGATTTCTCTCCCTTCATAAAGGCCTGATCTGGCGGAACCTCCATCCACACCACCCTGGGAGTGACTGGCTGGTCCAGGTGCCCCCGGTAAGCCCGCCGTATCACCTGCTCCAACGCAGCCTTGCAGAAACTTGCTTGCGAGTCCTCGACCAGGGCGCATAACACGATAGGTTTAAAATGCATTTCGCCTCCAAATAAGTTTCATTTCGGAACTAATTTAATGCCATTAAGTTCCAAAATACAACTAAAATTGACAGGCTATCGGCCGATCTCTCAATAACCTATGGCAATATGACGGCCCGAAGCGGCTTCCAGGAAGTTTTGTTTTGGAACTGGCTTGTGAGACCATGGCGCCTTGAGCAACCCTGGGACTGCTATGAGTGAGAGTAAACCCGCTGTTCAATGTGGGATCGAAGAGGCACTTTCTGTAATCGGCGACCGCTGGAGTCTGCTCGTTGTCCGCGATGTACTGAGAGGCGTTAATCGGTTCGACTCACTTCAGGACAGCTTGCAGATATCCCGAAATATCCTCACACAAAGACTCTCCAACCTGGAAGAAGCCGGCATTCTGGTTAAGGCGCCCATTAAGCCCGGAGCACGGCGTATGCTGTACAGCCCTACCCCAAAATGCCTCGCGCTCGTTCCCGTTTTGGTTTCTCTGATTGACTGGAGTGCACACTGGTCTGAGAAAGCCAATGTGCGCTGGTCCCGTGTGATTGATAAAAGAACCGGGGAGCCTGTTCAGATAGATTTGGTGAATAAAGATGGTAAGCCGGTATCCCTGCTGGATCTGGATTTGAAATACTAAAGGGCAGCGGGTTAAGGCCCACCGAGGGGCCTGCTCTCTCCACATTTACTTATCTCGTTACCCTCCCTCGCTCCCTTCCTCGCTCCCTCCCCTCGCTCACGGCTTATAGCTAGACTGGTTTTTATCGATCGGTAACTAATCCTAACCACCCAATGCAACTTTATTGTGATCATTGCGGCCAACTCTGGAATATCGAGGATTCAGCGCTTATTTCAATACAGGAAATCTTCCGCGCTTTTCCCGATAGCAGAATTAGCGCAAAGCTGATCAAAACTTTAAAACCTGCCATTGGCCTACCCATGATGGCGGTGAAGCAATTCGCAGGCCACAAGACCTTAAAGAGCGGCCACTGTTTCTTTTGCAATGCTCAGCTGGACAATATTCCAATTCTCTTCAAAAACTGCGGCAGCTGCGGAGCGCTAAATCTCGATATTCCGAAGCAGGGCCAGCGAGCCTCTTATTAAAAAACACACCTTCTTAAACATGTACTAATGGCAGGGCCTCCCAGCGTGTGGTGTAGGCGGGTGAGCGATAGGCTTGGCGCATCTTCCAGTGCTTATGCACCCCCTCAGCCCCTAGAAAAAGAGTGCCGCGGCCAAAGCGTTGGTTGACTCTATCGAGGGCCTGCATCATCTCCGCGGCACGGGCCGGCTGGCCGGCGGTAAACATATCCCCCTGCCCCAGGGAGCTGGGCACCAGCTCCACCAGGCCCACACCGGCTTTCATAAAACGATGACCAGGGCGGTAAAGCTCGGTTATGGCCCCCTTGGCCAGGCTCGCAATCAAGCGGGTGTCATTAGTGGCATAGGGGCACTGTACCAGCGTACTGCGACTGTAATAGTGGGGCTCGTGGGGCGAGGTGTGCAGAAAGACATGTATCGAAGCCACCAAGCACTCCTGGCCGCGCAGCTTTTCTGCCGCCCGGCTGGCATAGAGACTAACTGCCTGCAGAATGGGCTGTAGTTCGCTCAATTTCTCGCCAAAAGAGCGCGTGCAATAAATCTGTTTTTTTGCCGGCGGCTGCTCCTCCAGACTCAGGCATGACACCCCATTTAATTCCTCAATGGTTCGTTCAATATTGATATTGGTGTGTCGGCGCAAGATTTTAGGATTGGCCTGGGCCAGGTCATAGGCGGTCTCTATGCCCAAGCGCCCCAAGCGCTTGGCAAGACGCCTGCCGACTCCCCAGACTTTATCGGCCGCCATGCGTTTCTGCAGCCATTGCCATTTCTGCGGAGTATCCAGGGCACAAACCCCGTTGCACTTGGCAATTTTTTTCGCTGCCCGATTGGCGAGCTTGGCCAGGGTCTTACTCGGAGCAATCCCCACACTCACCGGCATACGCACATCGCGCCACAGAGTTGTGCGAATCCGTTGGCCATAATCCAACCACTCCTCTTGTAAACCATACAGATTCAGAAACATCTCATCGATACTGTACACCTCCACCTCTGGGCTAAAGCCCTTCAGGGTCTCCATAACCCGGTGGGAAATATCGCCGTACAGTGGATAGTTACTGGAGAAGATGGCCACATTGTGCCGCCGCAACAGATGTTCAATCTTGAAGAAGGGCTGCAAATCCCCAATCCCCAGCGCCTTGGCCTCATTTGAGCGCGCCACCACAAAACCATCATTATTAGAAAGCACCACCACCGGCCTCCCCCTTAAGTCGGGCCGGAATATCTGTTCACAGCTTGCGTAGCAGCTGTTGCAATCCACCAGTGCCAGCATTCAGAGAGGGCGGTGATAACGAATGGAGGCTTTAACCACCCCTTCAACAATCAATTCCTGCCCTTCCCAAACCGGTATCGGCGGGTAACGATCGTTGGCCGACAGCAACCGCCCATGATGTCGATCCAGTACTTTGCAGGTGAGTTGACCATCCAAAGCCACCACCACCACATCGCCGTGTACTGGCGTTAGTGAACGGTCAACAACCAAAAGGTCGCGGTCGAAGATCCCCAAGCCCTGCATGGAATCGCCATTGGCACGAGCCATAAACGTGGCAGCCGGATGAGTGATCAAATGCTGATCGAGGCTGAGGCTTTTCTCTTTGTGGTCATCCGCCGGGGATGGAAAGCCCGCGGCCACACCGTGACTGTAGAGAGTCGCTAGTTTCATAGGATTTCACTCGATACTGTATATATATACAGTTTAGGGGGAATTTGCCAATTCCGGCAAGAACGATGGCTGACCAGCGAGCCGCCAGCCGTGCTCGCTACAGGCCCATAGCAAGGCTGCAAAAGCACAGCACACACTAAAACGGGTACCCTGTAGCAGGGACCCGCAAGGTGTAAATACCTTCTACGAGCTATTCGAATATGTTGTGAACCCAGTGCACTCTTGGGTAAAGCCAGGCAATGGACCACAATCTCCCTCCAAGTGGCCGCTTGGCAGCATAGCTGCCTGGGATTATGATCCGCGCAACAGGCGGGTAATGATCGATGACAAGGCCTGCCCTAAAAAGGCAACAGCCCCCCGGGCAAACACAGTACGGAGACGAGACAAAAAATGAATTTGGCTATAGCGGCACTGATCGTGGCCTCCTATTTTATCTGCATGAGGCTTAGCTCCTCCGCTATCAACCGGTTCGGGCAGGCCAGGGCGGTGAAGCCCTATCGCCTCAAATATATCTCCAAGACCATCAGTATTGCCGTCTTGGTATTCCATCTGGTGCTGCTGATCAGTGCCCTGGGGTTTGAATACACCCAGGTTTCCATTTTTCTCTCCTCCGTGTTCGCAGTAATTGGCGTAGCACTTTTTGCTCAGTGGTCGATACTGAGTAATATTACCGCCAGCCTGATTATTTTCTTTGGCTTTCCCTACCGGGTTGGCGACCAGATTCGGGTGATAGATAAAGACGATGATATCTCCGGCACTATTGAGGAGATCACACTATTCCATGTTCTCATCAGGCGCGGCGAAGAATTAATTACTTACCCAAACACTTTAATTCTGCAAAAAGGCGTAATCAAAAACCCCAGCAAGCAGCCGACTGAAGCACCTGCAAAGCTGCCGGAAGCCGGCCAGACTGAAGCGCAATAGCTCTCTACCTTCCCGCCCTCAATTCAGGGCGGGAAACCTGAAAGCGACAAGTCCTCTCTGGAACTTTTGTACCAACGCGCCCTTCTCTTCCATACAGAAAACCATGCCATCTGGCTGGCTACACCTAAATAACAAAAAACAGGCCCACAAAATCTCTACAAAAGGCACAAAAAAAGTTCTTACCACTTCCCATCTCCAGCGAAGTAATTTGCTTCAACCGTCTCAATAGTTAAAAATGCGCAAGATTCAATGAAATTGGCTTTAAGGGACTGCATGACCGATACCCTCAAAGATATACTCCACTTCGTACAGGAAATGGGCCTGAAAAATGGCTTGTTTGTCATTTTTTTCATCTTTGCACACTATTTATTGTTCTGGATGTACAGTGGGCGATTGAAAGATCGTCAAGTTGAAATTGATCGACTAGCGGCAGATAATAAGGAGTATCGGGATAGGTTCCTCAAGCTGATGGATAATGCCTTTTCCTATTCTCCGCCCACCAGAAAAGTGGCCCCAAAAAAGCCAGTTAATGAAAAGGAGTTTGAGTAGTGCTCTCCATATTGCTCGCGATCGCTCTTCTCTTCATTGCAATTCAGTTATACCGGCTTCATGAGATAAGAAAGCACGACCAACACCTGTTCGAGTTTTGTCAGCTGCGGAGAGATACGATCGCGTATCTCTCTAATTCCTATGAGAATCTCTCCAGAACAGATTATATTGCCCTCAGGAAGATCAATGATGCGCTGAGCAGCATCATAGCCGGCTACAAAGAACACAGAACCGTTGTCTTTAACTACCGCCTGTTTATCGAGTACCTGGATGAACTCAAAGCCTTTGAGAAAAAAGCCGAGAAGATATCCACCGGCAACAAAGATATTCAAGACCTGCTCAAAAGAATCCACTGCTCCATTTTCAAAGCCTTCCTGGCATTTACTCCCCACCTGAAATCAGAACTTGCATTTTCCCTCATGATGAAACTGATTTCCCTTGGCGTTAAGGCGGGGGTTAAATCTCTAAAAGACTACTTATTACGCCTCAAAGAAGCAAAGGTTATGGTGAACACCTTCAAAGGGTCTTCTACCCCCTGTTAGCCCCTAGTAGCAAATTTGGGGGCCTATGCCCCCGCCATCGCGTCCACTCCCCGCACTCAAACCCAACAGTCCCTCCTGAGGCGATATCCAGCAATTTTGGTCAAGTGCCAGACACACACAAGTCCTAGAATACTTTCATAAGAAGAGGTGACAGCTATGGCAAAGTATAGGGATAGGTTTGTGCAGGTACTGCACTATATTGAGGAAAACCTCGACTCCGAACTCGATATCGACAAACTCTGCCAATACAGCAACTTGTCTAAATATCATTTTCACCGGCAATGCTCCGCCTTTTTTGGAATACCGGTAATAGCCGTAATCAGGCGATTGAGATTAAAAAGGGCGGCCTATCAACTCACCTATAGAGACAAAAAGGTAGTGGATATCGCCCTGGAGAGTGGCTACGACAGCCACGAGGCCTTTACACGAGCCTTTAAGAAACTCTTTGGCAAGAGCCCCTCAGAATTTCGCCGCGCCCCAGACTGGGAGGTTTGGCATAAGCGCTATGAACCAATTACAGCACTTAGGAGTCACTTAATGGGAAATACAGCGAAATACGAAGTAACCATTGTTGAGTTCCCCGAGACTCAACTCGCCGCCATGGAACATAGAGGCCCAGCCCACCACCTGGGTACTACCATCAAACAGTTTATCCAGTGGCGGAAGGCTCAAGGGCTTTCACCACGTAATAGCAGAACTTTCAACCTGGTTTATGATGACCCAGTAACCACGCCCCCTGATCAATACAGATTTGATGTCTGCTGTACCGTGCAATACCCCATTGATGCCAGTGAAAGGAATATAGTCAACAAAGTAATTCCGGCAGGGAAATGCGCAGTCATAAGGCACTTAGGCAGTGACGATACCATTGGAGCGGCTGTTCAGCATCTATACTTTCATTGGTTGGATCATTCAACTTTTGCAGTTCGTGATTTCCCGATCTTTTTTGAGCGGATAAATTTTTTTCCCGAAGTACCTGAGAGTAAAATCATTACAGATATATTTCTTCCCATAGAATAAAATATCTAACAGCAAGGGTTGAGAAAATACAATAAATATGCAACTAAGAAGCGTTCCATAAATCACTCAAAATAATAAAACTAATCCTACCACCTGCACTCTCTATGATATGGATTAAAGAGCACAGGTCGCCCCATGAAAACCAGCCACATATCGACCATCCTGGTCGTTGTTATCATTGCTTTTGTGGGGCTATTTTATTTCTACAATTATCGCCTAACCCAGAGCATTAAATTTAACGCTTACCCGGTTACAGACGAGTTTATTAATAGCAATGACTCTCTCAAAGACAAAGATACTATTAAAATTCTGATTATAGACGGAGGGGGTATACGTGGATTAATACCACTCTATGTTATCCAATTTATAGAACAACAGACTGGCAAGCCTATTGATGAACTATTTGATGTTTTTAGCGGAGTATCAACTGGCGCCATCATTGCCACAGGGCTCAATGTCACCCAGATACCAAATCAAGAAGGTATCCCAGAAAAAATAGACTCAAGAACTAAAACTGAGAAAGTAATCGATATTTATAAAAATGAAAGCAGATACCTATTTTCATCACCCTGGTATCACAAATTAATGAGCGGGAATGGTTTTTTCTCGCCTCGCTTTAGCGGAGAGCGCCTACGCAACACCATCGAGAAACACTATACCGATGAAATAAATTTCACTGATCTAAAAAATTACATCATTATACCTTCTTTCAATATACATACAGGCCAGTTACATCTGTTCAAAAACCGTGGCGAAACGGTTAACAAACTGCCAACGGACACACTGTATCAACTGGTCACCGCCGCAGCTAGTGCAGAGACCCTATACCCTCCTGTCGATTTTATAACTACTGGGCGGGATATTCGTCACCGCTATTACGCTGATGCCGCTATATACGCAAACAACCCCACCAGTATTATATTACGCGATATCATTAAAGAATTTCCGGGGAAAAACTACTATGTGTTGATTCTCGGATCCGGCACATCACCATTGGCCACAATGGAGACCAATTACAGGAACCTAAAAAGTTGGGGGAAAATTAACTGGCTTCAAGATCTTATATCCGGTGTGCAAAGGTCCATGGATGACCAACAACTATATACTCTGGAGATTGCAAGCTCTCTAAGTCCTAAAGGAAGAATCAGTTATAACTATTTAAACGTGGAAATTATCGACCCATATGTCGATCCATTTGACTACAAATCAATCGATAAACTAAAAATTCTTGCCGATAGACTGATCAGTGAAAACCAAGTAGAGATTGATCAGGTAATCAGTAACCTCAAGCAGAATGGGTAATTATTACTCTAAAACACCTTCCACACAGGTATAGTTTGCTTTTCATCACGGTAAACATTACTGTTTCCCGGTGAGACATTCACAGGTGCGGCAATCAGTATGGCAACTGGAAAATTGACGCTGGTAATATGCATACTCCTAGTGTTTTTAGGAGCCTCCTCACTCTCCTTGGCGAGGAGCCTCAATGAGCAGGAGGCCCGCAAAAGATGCCTGAGAACCTGCAAGCATGTTTACTATCGGTGCCTTAAAAATAACCGGGAGATTCCAGCCGACTGTGTTAGCGATAAGAGATTCTGTGATTTTATTTGCTATGACGATGATCTCTATTATCGCGAGCGGGACTACCTAAAGCGACTCCATAGGCGCAACCGCTGGTATTAATAGTTGATTCTGGGGCAGACCTCAAGACATAGAGATAAGAGGGATTAAATAGAGAAATTAAAGAACCAACATTCTCAAACCCCTGATGCCTTAAACTGCCCTTGCACACCCAGGCAATAAACCACTTTAAAATTGCAATATTCCAATCAGTTCTCCTGAAGCATTTTTAGAGTTCAACTTTTGGACAGAGCGCACAAAGTAACCAGAGTGACTTTCTAACACATTAAGCCTTATAGTATCTCCCGTCTCAACCGAGTCAAAAAAACGTTGATTTACACATGTAGAGTAAGGCTGACCATAATCAATACTATAGCAAGTATGTCCCAAGCGACCTGTCCTCACCCCTTTACGGGTAACAACCTGCTCAAAGCTAGCCTCTTCGCCAAACGTATTTGTATAGTATGCGGGGATAGCATAATACACCGTTCCCCAAGTCAGCCCATAAGAAATTAAATACCACAGAACCCAGTAAATACCCCGAATAACAATATTCGAGCGGATTATCTTGTTTGAGGGGTGCTTATCCAGGAGAGCAGGTAGAACCCAAATCGCAGCCAAAAGCCCAACAATTACACCACCATAGCCTGGATTCTCATAGAACTGGTATCTACCAACGCTGGCAGAACCCATCAATAAAAGCACTATCGTCATGGATACCAGGGTATAAACTTTTTCTTTGCCACTGGCCCCCTCACGAAAAAGAAAACTCACAAGCTAAACCTCATCAAGAAGCAATAAAAAATATAATCGGCAATCAAGACTACCTGCCCAACCCAACAAACTGGCCGCAAGGAAAGCAATTTTTACAGCGCTATTAGTGCAGATATAAGAGAAAGAATACAACTCTATTTTTAACAGCGGAACGGTAGAAAAATATAAAGCCGGGAAGCTAATAATTAAACATCAGCCTCCCTAAAAACGCTCTAAGCATCCAGAAAGCTATTAATGGCTGTAATACCTTTATAAGCCATAACCCCCGCCTGGCGTATAATCGTCTCTTTGTACTTGCTGAAGGTGGCACTTTCAGCCAAGCGATGATCTATACAGCTCATCATATTAATAACCTTAGCCGTGTGGCTCTTGTAGATCAGGGGACCCTGAACCACAGAATAACCGAAACTTTTCAGTCCGATTAGCTCTCTACCGGTCACCCTAAAAATACGATCCAGAGGGTCACCACTCTTAAAGTCTTTATTAGCGATAGTCGAGGAAGTCGGCCGGGAAACCAGCTCCACCTCAGCTTTGGCGTGTACGGCTCCCAATATCCATGCGTCATTCAAAATAATTGACCAGGTTTTTGTTCTCAACACTGAGCCGTTATCTCTTGAATTGGTTGGCCCAAAAACCTTTAATGCCTCATGCAAATCTTCAATACTACCAGCGACGATCTTTCCATCCTTAGTGGTGGCAGCATTATTGTAAACCTGCCAGCAAGCTTCGATATGTTGCGCGGTACGATCGGCCGGATTCAAAAGCCCCTCGATCTCTTTTTTGAAATCACTTTCGATATACATATATAGTCCTTTAAATCTATAAGGGAAAAATTCCAGATAGTGCGGCCACCTTATGTATTAAATGCCGAGGCCAATAGTTTCCCGCCCCACAAGAGCCCATTCCTTTCATATGGGTTCTGCCACAAGAACCTGAACACCAGTACCAAATAATATTGCCCTGACCAATCACCAAACCAGTAGCTTTTGTGAAGAGCTAGGTATAGCCACAACATGTCAGAATTGACAAATGTAACCTTTTTCGAGATTACTTGCTTACCTTTGAATGTCAACATCCTTAATGATTTTTATTAGGGCAACTAGAAGAGGCTCACACTTTTTTCTATTGAACCCCTTCTCCCCCTAAAGCCTGCCATGTGGATTTTGATAAAATTCATGATCAGGTAAATCTCAGAAGCACAAACCAAAATCCTCAAGTACCATTTGTCTATGCAACACAAATAGCACAAGGATACCAAGTGGAAAATTGCTAACGAATATAGCCCCGCATCACTAATGACATTGGATCATAAAGTGGGCCCAGACCCTAAAAATTTATCGGCTGACATACAGGGAATATAAACTGAAAATGTAAAAGAAGCCCAGAAAAGCTGGGGACCAAAAATCTGAACCCTGGCAGGAATTAACAATGCACCCCATACTTCACACTCCACTAAGTATGCTTTTCATAGCCAGCTATAATCGTTGTACTAAGAACCGACAACTCAAAATACTTTTTCTTTACAGCCGTATATTTAGGACTGGAGAAAAAGTCATTCATTATCTGCTCAGATGGACACCTGATTGTAAACACACGATTTATTTTAAAATTACTCTCAGATTTCAACACCTCTGACACCCTAAAATCATAGCCAAACGAACCACCATAAGACTCCAATATAGGCCTCATAGCGTCACGATATACTTGGTAGACATCATCATTACTGACATCCAAACCTACTAGCATCTCATACATTTCAGCACTCCAAATCCAACCTTCGATTACTCTCTGGGTGATACATTTCTGCCTAGGAACTTGGCTAATTGATAACTAGTCTCTCCCCTAAACCAAAATCATAAACGTTTCGCTTTACACCAAGCATAATAGGATTTCGCATTGCGTCCCAAATACATACTGCTGCACCAACAAGCCAGAAAGCCCCCAGGAATTAATAAGAGGGTGGTATTCCCTTCCTGAGAACCCAGATATAGTAAAAACACTATACTAGCCAGCACAGAGAGAAGTGATACAGCTCTATACAAAGGATTATCAAAAGCCAGTAATAAAGCGGCCGCTAAATAACTAGCAGGTATGCCAATGAGCACCCAATGCTCCCACGAGGCCGCATAAAAATACACCATAGCGCTCCCGAGTACGGCAAGTAAGAACTGCAAAAACTCCCAAGCTACTAAATATTTCGGCTTCCGTATCAGCTCACCGGGTATATTTTTAATCCAGGGATACTGATCCTCTCCACGATTAAAATTTCGAAATCGGATTTTCATCAGTGTTGTGTGTCAAAAATGCCAGTGGCTGGTTATACATAACATTCTTACAATAGTATCCAAATAGCGAGTTACAAATATGCCGCGCAATAAACTCAACTCAGAAACTCATCCTTTTACCTCCTATAGCCTCCTGCCAACCCTAAGCGCTACTTCTATTCTTCTGCAGATATAGAAGCTTCTATCCAATCCATAAAATAAGAAATACGAGCATTGTTTTACCCACCGTATAATCCCTCCATGATAGCTGAGCAAATCCCTTCCACTGGTATCCCAGCCACCAAACATCAATTCTTGTTTTTCATTGATATGAACCAAGCCCACACCCTCTCCATTGCCCGTCACCCCCACAAGTGGAGCCATGATTTTGTGGGATCAAAAGTGTAGGAGATACAACATCTGTCAACACTGGAAAGCTCTATGTAAAGAAATGCGATGTGAGCTATTAGGTTTCGCCTCTCTTTACCATTGTCGGTAACTCTCTTCCCGGCCAACTGGATATCCCTACCTACCCATCTCATCCCTGCCATGAGGGAGAGGTATCCGCTTCACAGTTTAATTAGCGACTCCCTGCACTACTCTAAAAGATGCTTTTACACCTAAAAAAAGGTTAGACTAAGCTTAAAAGGTATAAATGCACCTATTAATGACATGTTATCCAATCTTGCTATAATAGACAAAAAATCACCTATTAAAGTAGATTTTCACTCATAAAAGATTGAAAAACAGCTATTATGAACTTCCATGGACAATCCGATAAGCAGATACTTGCGACACTGGGCGACCGGCTTAGAGAGTATCGCTTGCGCATGAATCTCACCCAGGATGATATGGCTGAACGCGCCGGCTTATCCACCTCCACCATCAAAGGTTTAGAGGCTGGTCGCGGCAGGCTAGACAGCTTGGTCGCCGCACTGAGAGTCCTACGCCGGTTGGACGCACTGGAAGCTTTTCTCCCGGCTCCAACAGTCAGCCCTATGCAACTTGCTCTTCACGGCAAACAGCGAAAAAGAGCCAGAGCCTCTAACGCTGAGAAAGCACTTAAAGAGACCTCTGCAGAAAGCCCCCCCAAGACACGCACAAGCAAAAATAAAAAGAGAGGTAAACCAGAATGGTAAGCCAAACAAATACAGCAGTGGTGCAATTATGGGGAGAGATAGTTGGAGCCGTCCACTGGGATAGTACTGGGTATGGAGCCTTTGAGTACGCACCGGAATTTCTGCAGAGTGGATTGGATATTGCTCCAATTACCATGCCTATCGAAGCTTCAAAGGAGCCCTATACGTTCCGCACTCTCAGCCGGGACACCTTTAAGGGCTTACCGGGGCTCCTTGCAGACTGCCTGCCGGACAAATTCGGTAATGCCGTTATTGATGCCTGGCTCGCCCGGCAGGGGAGAACTCCGGAAAGCTTTAACCCTATTGAACGACTTTGCTATACCGGTACCCGTGGAATGGGCGCACTGGAATTTCAGCCTGCAGTAGATGGTAGTTTTAGGGATTCCGTCGATCTCAATATTGAAGAGCTGGTAAAACTAGCAGCAACAATCACTCATAAGCAGACGGACCTTAACGCCCAACTTGGCAACAGCGATGCGGAGAAATCCGGTGCACTGCTGGACATATTAAGAGTGGGCACTAGCGCTGGGGGCGCCAGAGCAAAAGCAGTTATTGCCATCAATAACAAAGGAGATATACGTTCAGGCCAAGTTCCCGCATCCCGTGATTACGATTATTGGCTACTAAAATTCGATGGTGCCGGAGACCTTGAGTTCGGTACAACCGATGGGTATGGACGCATTGAATATGCTTATCATCTGATGGCCATCGAAGCCGGTATTAACATGGCAGACTGCCAGCTCTTGCAAGAAAATGGCAGAGCGCACTTTATGACGCGGCGCTTCGATCGGGTGAATGGCAAGAAACTACATATGCAGTCTCTCTGCGGCATCGCGCACCTGGATTTCAACATGGCTGGTGCCCATTCATACGAACAAGCCTTTAGCGTTATGCGTGAACTTTACCTGCCCAAGAATGAGGCGATTCAGCAATATCGCCGAATGGTATTCAATGTTTTAGCCAGAAACCAGGATGATCATACAAAGAATATCGCGTTCCTGATGAACCCCGAAGGCGAATGGTCTCTATCGCCGGCATTCGATGTAACCTATGCCCACAATCCGGGCGGCGCCTGGACCAGCCAGCATCAGATGAGTATCAACGGCAAACGCGACCACTTCCAACTTGAGGATTTGCTTGCCGCGGGAAGAGCAATCAGTATTAAACGGCCCATGGATATTATTGAAGAGGTAGCAGCAGCTGTGAAGCAATGGCAGGGCTTTGCTGAACGCGCTGGGCTTTCTGAAAGCTGGACAGTCGAAATCAGTCAAAACCACCGACAACTCTACTGATAGATAATCAAAATAGTAAAGCCTGTAAGGAGCGCGGCTCCACTAAGTAGAAGCGCAACAGTAGGAACACTGTAACCCCTCTGCTTCTGTAGATACTCTTATCACAGCTTCCCAGCTGCCATCTTAATTTGGATAGAGGCCCCGCAGCATTTACCTAGGGGCCAAACATCTAGAGCCTTTTTGGCGCTAAGTTATTTCTTCACCTCAACTAGCAAACGGCTTGCTCGCGGCGCAACTCACTGCGCGTCGACTCTTTAGAGCCTCGCCGCAGATCAACCATGCGCGCGATAAACCAAATAAACACTTCCAATTGGCCATTTAACACACAGCATCCTTCGCAGATACTCTTAAGCAGACTTTGTACATCGGAGGAGTGCAAGGCGGAAACAGCACCGCTGCTTTTAAGAAGTATTGAACACCTGGGCAGACCGGTAATTTCATGATCGCTCAAAGTGATATTGCCGTCGTAATACAAAATTCTTACTGGCTCTGACTGGTCAGAAACACGAATGGATAAAGACAAGTTTGGCGTTGGACCAGAGCGCTTGGCCAGTGATCGTTTAAGATAGCTGGAAAAACTATGAGCCCAATCTTCTACTTCGGACTGTGCAGAGTTTGAATCCATCGATTGCTCTTTACTAGCCATCAATGAGCCATCAACTTCCCGCTCCGCCTCAATCAAAGCTTCAACAGTTTTATCGACATCCTCTTTCGTGTGGGCTGCCGAGCAAATAAGTCGGAGTCGGCCACGCCCACTCTCCACTATGGGATAGGTAACCGCTGATGTCTGAACACCGCGTTTATATAATTCCTGTACTATCGCAAACAGCTTGTCTTTGTTACTAAAGTGCGGCGTGACAATAGGCCCATCCCCTGTTCCCAAATCATAGCCAGCTTGTTCGAAGCGCTGCCGCATATAGCGTGTCGTATCCCAGAGCCGCTCCCGTAAACCATCATCAGTACTGAGCCTGCGCAAAGCAGTCAATGCCGCGGCAATATCTGCAGGACTGATCGAAGCCTGGAAAATGTAAGCTCTGGATGATGATCTCAAAAGATCTACATATTCTTCCTTCGCCGCAATAACGCCACCGAGGCTACCAAGTGCCTTACTGAGCGTTGTCATAATAAAGTCTACTTGATCGGTAACTCCCTGAGCGGCACAAATGCCCGCGCCACTTTCACCATAAAAACCGAAAGAATGTGCCTCATCTACCAAGACAAGCGCGTCATATTTCTTGGCCGCGCGGACAATTTTGTCTACCGGTGCGGCGCCCTCTCCCATGCTGTATACGCCCTCCAGAACAACCAGGGCCGTTCGGTATGGGGATACCTCCGACTCAAGCACAGACTCCAGGTCGGCAACATCATTATGTTTAAAGGTCCTTATCGTGGCACCACAAAGACGAGCACCATCCACAATAGATGCATGACAAAGCTGGTCGATAACCACTACATCGTCTTTACCAAGAAGCCCTGCAACCACTCCAACATTAGCGGTATAACCTGTTGGGAACAGGCAAGCGCTCGGCTTTCCGACCAGCTGTGCAAACTCGGTCTCGAACTCCAGGTGAAGATCTGTAAGGCCTGATGCTGCCGCAGAGGTCCCCATACCAGTACCAAATTTCGCTACTGCGGAAGCGGCCTCCTGCATAACTTTCTTATCTCGGTTCAGGCCAAGATATAGATTGGTGGTCCAGATTATTGCTTCCTGTTCTTCATCGTTGTAAACATCACTCACCGTGCCATGAGTGGCGCTACCTGTTCGCAAGACTTTACTGTAAGGATTTCTGCGCTGGTCGTTCACCATATACATGACTTCCTGCACCAGCTTACTCTTATCCAGTGCAGACCAGGACGGCGCTTTTGCAGCCTGGAATGTAGGATGGCTGGACTGGATATGCGATTGGAAGCTGGCAAGTGAATCCGATGCAGTGCGGTTCACTTTTTCATCCGAACCCTTGGCTTCGCCATCACTCAAAGTACCGAGGATGTAGTTCGCTAGGGCATTAGGAGTGGCGTAATTAATAATCGCCTGGGAAGCAACCGAGCGACCCAAGTTGTTGCTCAAACGTCTGGCCAATTCCAGAGTTGTGAGGGAATCGAGGCCGAGACCAGAGAAGGACTGTTCTGGAGATACTTCTTTCGGATCAGGAAAATTCAGGAGAACGGCCACCTCTCTTTGAATAATCGATAATAAGATGGTTTGCTGCTCTGAGCTGGAACCAATCAGGCGCTGCATCAAGTCACTGGAATTACTCACTGTATCAACACTTGATTCCAAACCAGCATAGCCCTCCTCTAGCTCCATAAGCTTTTTGCGATCGAGCTTATCGTTGGGGAGCATAGGTAATACCTCTAGGTGCCTCACAATTTGCGGGACCATATATTTTGGAAGTCGCTGTGCCAGGAACTCTTTAACGCCTGTATCTGTTACCGTTTTATCCTGGTTAACAATATAGACCGCGAGCATTTTCTGGCCAATACCACCATCTACAGCGGCCGCTGCAGCAGCATCAATACCCGGCATAGTCTCAAGCGTCGACTCTATCTCCCCAAGCTCAATGCGGAACCCCCTGACCTTAACCTGCTGGTCGATTCGGCCAAGAAATTCGATCTCTCCATTTTCCGCCCACTGACACAGGTCCCCAGTTTTATATAAGCGGCTATCTTGGATAAGGTCACTAGATTCTATTTCGATGAAACGTTCTATAGTGAGGGCTTCGTCATATAAATAACCTCTTGCCAGCTTACCTCCTGCAAGATACAACTCACCGGCTTCTCCTGAAGAAACGGGTTGCATGGACTCATTTAAAATATAGGCACTGGAGCCTGGTACTGATTTTCCAATTGTGATCGACTTAGTGCCAGGCTTAATTTCGGCAATGGTCGAGTACACGGTATCTTCGGTAGGACCATAGGCGTTAAACAACCGCAGCCCTGGCCTCAAGGTATAAACTTGATCAACCAGAGACCGCTTTAATGCCTCTCCACCAAATACAAGACACTGAAGTCCAGCTGGCAACTTCTCGGAAGCTAATAATGTCTGCATTGCGGAGGCGACAGATACGCAAGTTCTGACTTGATCTGCTGCCGGGTGGTTTGGTAATTCCAGAATATTCTTACCCAGTATTACTGTGCCCCCAAGTGACAAGGTACCGAAGATTTCCATTACAGAAGTATCGAAACAGATTGAGGCCCCAGCAAAGACCCCCCGGAGTTCTTCCTCACTGAACAATTCATCCATAGAGTGGCACATGGCCACAATACACCGATGCTCAACCGCAACACCTTTTGGCTTGCCGGTAGAACCAGAGGTATAGATCACATAGGCCAGGTCACTGGCTGATGGTCCCGCAGAATCAGCTGAAAATTCTTTGTCTTGATCACTCACTCTGTTGAGCCAGATTAATTCGCCCGCTTCGCGACATAGGTCCGCAGAGCTATCACTATCCACGATAGCTGCCACAGCACCTGAATGTTCCAGCATGTAACCCACACGATCTTGAGGGTAAGCTGGGTCCAAAGGTACATAGGCACACCCTGCTCGCATTACGCCAATTAAAGTTGCCACAAGCTCCCAGGAGCGCTTCATACATACCCCCACCAAGGCGCCGGGTTGAATATCCCGGCGCTCAAGCTCCGCCGCAATCGCGCCGGCCCGCTGCAGCAGGCACTCGTAGCTCACTCTGACCTCCCCATCAATAATCGCTATGCGATGAGGAGCTGCTTTCATTTGCTGTGCAATCAAGTGGCAGATTGAAATATTGAACTGGGATCTTATTTTGGAGTTTTTAACTGGACTACTCACAGAATCTTACCTTTTATCTTTATTAAAGATCTGGAAATTAACTTTCAATGCAAATTAATGTATTTCAAACTTGGTCAAGTTTCTTACTTTTTAGAGCTCCTCTAAATTTAAAACCAAACACACAAGTACAAATATTTATTTGACCCTTACAAAAAGTGTAACACTCAAACTGATACTAAACTCTCTATTTAGAGAAGTTTTTAGCTTACACCAAAGCTTCATCTTTTAAATAAGTACCTCCAAGAACTCTAAACCAACAAACAAACGCTACGCAGACAAAAGCTCTAGCAAGTAAATTGTTGAGTTATCTTTCAGGGAAAAACTTGATAAACAAGCACCTAAAACCCTTCCCTCGCAACCCTGCAGCTCAACCTTAATATAACCATCTTATATTTATTTTTTATTGCCAAAGAAATCTATACGACTGCACCCACAGTTAAAAATTCACAAAAAAATGATTCCCTCTCATTGAGCATCCAAATAAATGGTACATGCATGCCTACCTGCATTTCGAAAATGTTCACAGAGAGGGATAACAACCATAAAAAAGGCACCTTAAGTGCCATCAAGATTAAGCGGCTTATTTACAACTTACTAAGAACAGATAAAGAAAATAAAGTCAGACCCTGCATATCGAAAAGTTTGAGAAGATCGCCATTGACCGCAATACCCTGCTGTTGACCCTAATAGCACCCCAATCCCTCCTATTACTCCCTGGACAGCACGATACGATACTTCGGATTGCCCGATTTCAAATGCTTAAAAGCTTCTTCTATCTGGCTCATAGGATAAATTTCCACCTGCGGCCTGATCTGATGGTGTGCGACAAAGTCGAGCATCGTTTCAATGGCTGCAGGGCTACCCACTGGAGAAGCGGAGATATCACGCTGGCCAAATATCATGGGGAAGAGGGTAAACTGGATTGGATCCACAACAGCACCGACAAAATGCAGGCGCCCTTTTGGTTTTAAAGCCTGAATATATAAATCCCAATCCAGATTGACATTGACCGTGGAGATTATGAAATCGAAACTCATGGAGGCTGATTTAATTTCCTCCGGATCACGTGAATTCAATGTCTTGTGAGCACCGAGAGACAAAGCTTCGGTGCGCTTATGCTCACTGGAAGTAAATGCCGTTACCTCACAACCCCAGGCATTCAAAAACATCAAGGCCAAATGCCCCAGGCCTCCTATACCAATCACCCCCACTTTAGCCGTCGGTTGAATATCAAACTGTATCAGAGGGTTAAATACCGTAATGCCGCCACACAGGAGAGGCCCAGCCGAAACTAGGTCTACTCCCTCTGGAATAACCACCAAGCTACCCATATCTGCACGAACTTTATCGGCAAAGCCCCCGCCGGTAAGAGTGGTAAAGCGAGCTTCGGCACACAAATTTTGATCGCCCCGCCGGCAGTAGTGGCAGGTCTCACAATAGCCGGAATTCCAACCCAGGCCGACAACCGTACCGGGCTTAAAGTGCCCGGCCTGCTCTCCCGCAGCCAACACCCGTCCAATCACTTCATGACCCGCAACTATGGGGAACTTGGACACCCCCCACTCATCCTCAATCATGCTGAGATCACTGTGGCAAATACCACAGTAGAGCACCTCCAACTCCACCTCTGTTGCTCCCAGATCCCCCACTTCTATCTGATACGGTTTAAAGGGCCCGCCGGCTTGCATAACCCCATAGGCATTGATGGTAGTCCCACTGGTCATAACCTACTCCCGTGGTATTCACTGAAGATCAACCCTGTGCATTCGGCCTAAAAAGCCGCGGCTAAGAAGAGTGAAAAAAAAGAGCCGGGGGTTTCCCGGCCCAAGCCAAGTCCTGTGAGGTTGCCGAATATCAGAGGACCCACGAGAAAACCTGGCTAACTCCTGTGAGGGGAATTAATTGAGCACGCGATATCCGCGCCCGCGCAGACAGTTCTTGATAATCTGCTGGGCTTCTGCACCGGCACTGCCAGCACCAGAGAGGCCACCCACCAGAGCGCCCGCTCCAGCACCTGCCGCCGCTGCGCGACTGCTATCACCAACAATAGCGCCCAGCGCGCCGCCCACTACAGCTCCGCCCGCAGCACCGGTTAACCCCCGGCGCCCCTGGTCGCTGTAGGTGGAATAAGCAATCCCCTTACACTCAGAGAGGTCGATTTGATACTGGTTCATATTGACGCCCCAGGTATCAATCACAATGCCACCGGCACCAGGTACCTGTTCCGGTTGAGCAGCACAGCCAGCTAATAGAGCTATGCAAAATCCTGCAGTTGCGCTAATACCAGTTTTCATCGGTCACCTCTTACAGCCTGAGCCTAGAGATTGCGTATATGTCACGCTTTTCATCTTTAGGTTTAGCTGTTGGTTGAAGATGGCGCCAGTCGACAGTGAGAAAAAGCGAAGAAAAGAGTGACCAAATAGCCTAACAATCGGAATTTGATATGGCTTTCGAACCTGCCAAAGCCATTGTGATTGCCTGGAGGAAAAAGTTAAGAGGTCTTTAGGGAGTCTTCAAGGAAAGGGGCCTACCTGCCAAGCAAAAGCTTAAAAACAAGCTTTCACATAAAAATTCACCCGTGAACAGAGATAAAACTCTTTACCGATAAGCGGGATTAATAGCGCGAGCCAAGTAACTAAATCCCGGCAATATCAATGCCCAAATTAGAGACAGGATCATCAGTGATTGCCACAGGGGCTGACCCAGCTCTACGGTGCCATTCAGAAAAGCGCCGGTGTAATAGCTAAAAGGACCAAAAAAACCACCCAGCAACACTGCCAACCACAAATTACGCTGCAAAAACACCAAGCTGTAACGCAATGTCATCGCAAAGTTCAACCATAAACACACCAGCCAGATGGGTGGCCAAGAAATACCGCTGAGATTTTGCAAGACACCTAAATGGAATAGAATGGAATCCACCCCCACACCAAATAGAAAAACCCCCCCCAACCACAAAGGCTCCCTACGCAGGTTTGCCACAAAAGTTAAGTGGATGAACAAATTGATCAAGGTAAAGGGCACTACAATCCAGGGGCGTGCGACAATCACACAGAGAGGCCAGGCAATATCAAATAATAAAGCGTTGACTATCAACCGCCACATATCAGCCGATAAGAGCGCGCGGCTTGGCGAAGACGAACTGAGCAGTACTAATCACCCGCTGCATAAAGCCACCCTCGCAGTAACACAAATAGAATTCCCACATGCGGATAAAGCGATCGTCAAAGCCCAAATTGCGCACTTGCGGCAGCTGATTCAAAAATGCTTTGCGCCAATGTTGCAAGGTACGCGCATAGTCTGCAGTAATATCCTCTAACCCCACAATCTGCATATCGGTAGCAGTGGCAATCTGCTGAGCAATCACTTGATTGGATGGCAGACAGCCGCCGGGAAAAATATAGTGCTGGATAAAATCAATATCTTTGCGATATTGATGGTAGCGTTGATCCGAAATGGTAATGGCCTGCATCAACATCAGGCCATCCTCTTTAAGCAGGCGCCCACAAATTGAGAAAAATTTGTGGTGGTATTCGTGCCCTACTGCCTCAACCATTTCAATAGAGACCAGTTTATCAAAGCGTCCCTCTAAATCCCGGTAGTCCTGTAGCAGCACGTGTACTTTATCTTGCAGTCCTTCACGCTCCACCCATTGGCGAGCGTATTGATATTGTTTTTCAGAAATAGTCGCAGTGGTTACCTGGCAGCCGTAGTGTTTTGCCGCATAAATGGCCATGCCCCCCCAACCAGTGCCTATTTCCAGCAAGTGGTCGCCGGGCTTTAATTGCAGTTTTTGGCAAATATGCTCCATTTTATGGATGGAAGCCTGGTACAAGGTTGTCTGCTCTGAGGGAAATATCGCCGAGGAGTAGAGCATGGTTTTATCGAGGAATAACTGAAAAAAATCATTTCCCTGATCGTAATGTGCAGCAATGTTTTTGCGTGAGCCACTGCGGTTGTTACTGTTGAGACAATGCAGGACACGCAGCAGCACACGGGGCAATTTACTCCAGCGGCTATCCATACTTTCAATCAGGGACATATTGTCAACCATCAGGCGAATGACATCCAATAAGCACGGGGAGTCCCAAACCTTTTCCATATAGGCTTCACCGGAACCAATAGTGCCGTTTAACAATACCTGTACATAGGCAATGGGATCCCGCACACGAATATGCGCCCGAACTTTTGCCTGTTCAATTGGTTGACCAAAACGGTAATGGCTATCCCCTTCTTCAATCAATAGATGGCCGCGCTCTATCACTTGCATCTTGCCCAAAACCAGCTTGCGGGCGAGCCTGATCAACCAGGACTGGCTCTCTCCTTCGACAATAACCTGTGAAGATTCTTTTGCATTCATAAACGCTTCTCCCCTCCCTGGACTTCACCCCTGCCACCGGGATGGGCATAGACAGGTGTGCGCTTGAACCATAATTTCAGCGCCTGCCAATAAATTGTGGCAATCACTTTTACGGTCATAAATGGATACTGGATCAGGATACGATTTAGCAGGTCACCACTCAGCTCACTGCGGCGCAGACTGAGAATGGCATCAAATAAGGGGCGCTCTTCCTGCTCCTCATCGCTTAAATCAAAATTCTGTAAATAAGCGGTTAGGCGATCGCCGGGAGTAATACTTCTCCAGCGATATCCCTGGGAAATCGGCATAAATGGGGAGACGTGAAAAGTCTTTGCAAAAGCTACTTTCTGTACACGAGCCCCAGAGCGGCAATCGAGTACATAGCTATGACGCTCCTTCCAGGGAGTATTATGAACATCCAGTAATAGCCAATGCACTTCCCTGCCCTCGGCATCAAAACAGTAATAAATACTGATGGGATTCATGTTATAGCCAAAGTAGCGCCAATTAGCGAGCACGCGTATGGGCCCTTGCGGGCGCTCTCCTGCAACCCGCTCAACCCTGAGACATACAGCCTCTTCGACACTGAGTTCTGGATCGCCAAAAAAATCCTCGCGACGAAATCGAGCCGGTGCCCAGGGCTTTTTGGACCACCAGCGCGATAACGAGCAAAAATCATCCAGCTCCGCCAAGTCTAAATAAACCATAAACACTTTGTAGCGGAACTGATTTTGGCTTGGTGCAAAACGACGATGCTGAACCCAGCCAGTATAAATAGCGCTCTTCATGGCCGCGCCCGCAACGATAGCCTTTGGCTTTTCCTTCACCAATCAACCCCAAGCCCTTTGGCAACCCGCAGCGCGCTACATACCCCATCTTCATGAAAGCCGTTGGCCCAGTAAGCGCCACAAAACCAGGTACGATTCACTCCGTTTATCCTCTCCCACTGCTGTTGGGCACGATTACCCGCCACAGAAAACTGGGGATGCGCGTATTCAAAGCGAGCGAGAATTTTTTTGGGGTTGATACGCTCCTCAGCATTCAGGGTGACACAATAGGTTTTATCCGTTGCCAATCCCTGCAGGATATTCATGTTGTAAGTGAGTACCGGCAGCTCATCGCTTTCGGCACGCAAGCGGTAATTCCAGCTGGACCAACTGCGCCTGTGCTGTGGTAATAAAGTGGAATCGGTATGTAGAGCCACACTATTACACGCGTAAGGGATGGCACTGAGCAGTTGTCGCTCCAGATTAGAGGTATCTTTAAGGCATTCCAGCGCTTGATCCGAGTGGCAGGCAAGGATTACCTGATCAAACGTCAGCTGCTCCCCCTTACTGGTCACTAGCTCTACGCTTTGCTCCTTGCGCCAGAGGGATTTCACTTTAGTGGAGAGCCGAATCCTGTCGGCATAGGGCGCACTCAGCGCAGGAATATAAGAGCGAGAGCCCCCTTTAATCACGCGCCACTGTGGCCGCCGCAGCAGATTGAGCAGCCCGTGATTGAAAAAGAAGCGCACAAAAAAGCTCACCGAGAATTCCAGCATCTGCGACACACTGGCCGACCAAATTGCCGAACCCATGGGCACCAGATAACGGTTGGCAAATTCGGCCGAATAGCCATTTGCCGGTAAATACTCACCCAGGGTCAGGCCCTCGTGAAGACGCCCCTCGCGCCAATCTCGCATAGCAGTGCGATTAAACCGCACTATATCCCATAACATGCGCCAGTGGCCGGCACTGAGAAGATTGGAGCGCTGGGAAAATAATGTATTGAGATTGTTGCCGGCATACTCATAGCCCTCCCGATCACAGCGCACACTGAAACCCATAGAGGTTGGCTGGGATTCGACACCCAGCTCATTGAGTAAACGAATAAAGTTCGGGTAGGTCCAGTCGTTATACACGATAAAGCCGGTATCAATAGCCAGGGTTCGTTTGCCTTCTTCCTCTACATCAATAGTCGCAGTATGTCCCCCCAGGCGGTCCTGTGATTCAAACAAGGTAATCTCATGCTTGCGACTCAAAAGATAAGCCGCCGTCATGCCGGCAATTCCACTCCCGACGATGGCAATACGCATCAACTCTTCCTTAAGGTACGAATCCTACTTATTTTTGGTGTGCAAAAACGAAACCAAAGAGAACGGAAAAATCCGAGAAAACGCAGTGGCAGGCTCAAGCGCAAAGGAAAATCGATTATGGATTTTCTGCGAGCCAACCCCACCTCAATATACTCCGCTGCTTGCTCCGCGCTAATCAAAAAAGGCATGTCAAAGTCGTTCTGTGCGGTAAGCGGGGTGTCGACAAAACCAGGGCGGATCAACACGACCTTGAGGTTGGTATGACAGACATCCCCACGTACCGATGCCAGAAAATAATCCAGCGCGGCTTTGGAGCTGCCATAAGCCTCTGCCCTGGGAAATGGCACTAGCGAAGATAAGCTGCCCAATGCGGCAAAAACCGGAGAAGCACTGACAGCCAGCAGCGGTAAAGCACAATGCAATGTATTCACTACACCAAAGAAATTGGCATCAAAAACCCGCCGGTACATTGTGGTTTCAAGCTGTAAATCATCGTCGTACTCACAAGTGCCAGCACACGCAATTACCGTATCCAGATGATCGGTTAAATCCTTTAGGCGCTCGAAGGTAGAGGCCATACCGCTGTCGTCGGCCACATCGCAGTCGAGTATGCGAATATGTGTGGGAGCGAGCTGTTGCAGCTCTTCTAGCGCTTCACGCCGGCGCCCACTGGCAATTACAAAGTTATTATGCTCGGCAAGGCGCAAGACCAGGGCGCGGCCAATGCCGGAACTGGCTCCAGTAACCCATAGTGTCCTGTTGCGAATCTCCGTCACCAGTCAGCCCCGCTCCAGACGCAACTTAATCCTGCGCAACAGGGAGCCCAGCAGGGGCACCTGCTCGTACACCATTGCCCCCATGTCATAGAAATCTTCGTGATAAAACACTTTGTCGGAAAAGCGCACCAAACTACAACCGCGTAAACGCAGCGGCCGGCCGCCCTTCAAAGACTGGTGTGCATAGTGCATATACCAGGGCAGGCAGGCACTATCACGGGTAATGGAAGCCTCCTCAAAGCGAAAGCGACACTGGGTAAGGCCGTGGCTCATATCAGAGAAATAGGCCTTGAGGGCGGGGAGCCCCTCGATTCGGTGCAGAGGATCGCGAAACACAATTTTGTCACTGTACATATTTGACAGTTCCGCCGGATCTCTAACCAAAAAATCCCGATAATAAGACTGGACTTCTTTTACCAATGTGCGGCTGCTCATTTTCCCTTCCACTGTATTCCGCGGCGCTACCCCTCTGATTTACGTTAGCCTGCCAATGGCAGATCACAGCGCCAAAATAAAAATAACCCAATCCATTTAGTGCGCAGATGCGTAGTAAGGATCGACACAACATTAGAGAGCGCTAATATGGCGCATAGGCAAAGACAAAACGGCAATGGAATTGCGGTGAAAGCTTCCCAGGACTACAAGGATGACTGGAGCAGGCTGCTAACGCAGGTTGGCGCTCAGCGCGACCGCCAAGCGTTTGAGCGTGTTTTCCGACATTTTGCCCCGCTCATTAAGGGCTTCCACCACAGCCGCAGTACCCAGGCCCTCAACGCCGAAGCGGCCGATGAACTGGTGCAGGAAGTTATGCTCAAGGTATGGCACAAAGCCCCCCGCTTTGACCAGGGCAAGGCCTCGGCCAGCACTTGGATATTCACTATTATGCGCAATTGCCGTATTGACATGCTGCGCCGCAACCAGCGCCATCAAAATCGCGACAACGATGTTGATGTGGCCGATATTTGGGATGAGAACCTGGAAAGCCAGCCGCTGCTGTTCTTACAACACAAGCGCAACGAGCGCGATATTGCCGATGGCCTCAGCGCCCTACCCGCTGAGCAGTGCCACATTTTGGAAAAGGCTTATATGGAAGGAAAATCCCACAGCGAGATCTCCGAAGAATTACGCCTCCCCTTGGGCACGGTCAAATCCAGGGTGCGCCTGGCCATGAAGAAATTGCAAGCTCGGTTCGTCAGGTAAACGTCCAATGATTCGCCATCACCCGGATGAAAACCTTCTGTTGGAATACGCCTCAGGCAGCTTGGCCAGGGGCCCCAGCCTGGTTGTTGCAGCCCATGTGCAGATGTGTGCTGATTGCCGATCCCAGTTGCATACCCTGAACAATCTCGGTGGCTCCCTCCTAAATGGGAGCCCGGCGCAGCCATTGCAAGCCAACGCCTTCGAGCGCCTGATGGAACGCATCAGCCAGATTCCGGAGAAAATCCTCCACAAAAGTGAAGAAAGCTCCACCCCGGCCCCAGTCAGCAGGGAACCGGCTATGGACCACTTACCCAAAGTGTTAAATAAATTATTGGCCAGCAATCCAAACAGGCGCTGGAAGACCCTGACTCGCAACCTACAAATATGCCGGCTCAAGTCTGGACAGAGAAAGTATGAAGTGGCTTTTCACAGCCTGCGCAGCGGCAGCGGACTACCGAAACACGATCACCGCGGGCGGGAATTCGCCCTGGTACTGCACGGCAGCTTTTCCGATCACAACGGTATCTATGGGCGGGGGGATTTCGTCCTGCGCGAGCCGGGGCAGGTACACAGGCCCATCGCCACTCAGGACATGGACTGCCTGTGTTTTTCCGCAGTAGAAGCTCCGGTTTCACTCACTGGAGTCCGCGGTCTGTTTCTCAACCCGCTGATCCCCTTTCGGCCGGGTTAGACCCGATAGATTTTGCCTCCAGGTACACGGTAAGAAATATCACTGGCGTCCCTGCCATACATCCATTCCTTACTTATTTCCGATGCACTCTTTCCGTTGCTTACCCAGGGGCTCAGGAAACCGCCACCGGCGCCTGCTCCTTGTTCCCCGCGGTAAACTGGGTGAATAACTGCTGCCAGCGCTCCTGTACCTGGGCAAATTTCTGCTCACGCACATGCCCGTAACCGCGCACTTGCATAGGAGTTGCCAGCAATTCCTGGGCTTCGGCAAGATTGTCAGCGCTTAGCTGAGCCGCCACCGACTTCACCGCCTGTGCCACCTGGCGCGCCCAGTCCCGTTCGGCGCGGCGCTCTTCGGTGTAGCCAAACACATCCAGCACGGAACCACGCAACGCTTTACCACGCGCCAACAATGGCATTAAGCGGCCCATCCAAGGGCCAAACTGCATCTTGCGCACCCGGCCACTGGCATCGGGGCGTGCCAGCAATGGCGGGGCCATATGGAACTTGAGGGAATAATCACCGCTAAAAGTCTCGCGCAACTGACGCTGGAAATCCTCGCCGCTGTACAGGCGCGCTACCTCGTACTCATCCTTATAGGCCATGGCTTTGAACAAGCTGTTGGCTGCAGTGCGGGTCAATTCCCCCGTCGTGCCGGCAAGAGCCAGCTCCGCTCGGTATAAATGCTCGATACCCTGTGTGAACTGGTGAGCGTAAGCGGCATTTTGATATTCAACCAGCTCGCGGCTCAAACGCGCGATCAATTGCTCCACAGATTCCTGCGGCTCGATCATTTTTACGAGCTGCGCCGGTACCGCCAGCTTTTCTATCGCCCTCGGATCCGTCGCCAACAAGCGCCCTGCACGGAATGCGCGAAGGTTATTTTCCACCGCCACACCATTCAGTTCGATGGCCCGCTCCAGTGCCGCCTCACCAATTGGCAGCAGTCCCTTCTGACAGGCGAAGCCCATAATCATCAGGTTGCTGGCAACCGTATCGCCAAACAGTGCCTGTGCGTACTTATTCGCATCGAAGGCGAAATACTCGGCACAAAGGGACTCAATACTCTGTTGGGTGGCATCCGCCGGGAAAGCTAGTTCGTTGTCTCGCACAAAGGCCGCCACCGGCACCTCGGCCGTATTCACCAGCGCACGCATTTTGCCCGTGGCAAATTTCGGGCGCTGGCCCGCAGCGGTGACCATATCGCAACCGAGCAGCAGCTCAGCGGCGCCATCGCGGATACGCGCAGTAGTAATGGCTTCCGGGCGTGCACCCACTTTTACGTGGGCGACCACCGCACCATTTTTCTGTGATAGGCCGGTGAAATACAGCGTGGTACTGCCCTTGTCTTCCAGGTGCGCGGCCATACCCAAAAGTGCCGCCACAGTGAGTACACCGCTGCCGCCGATGCCGGCCACCAAGATGCTAATAGGTTGTTCCAGGGCTGCCACCGGCGCTGGCGGCAAATCGACAATGGCAGAATCCAGGGACTCGGCCAGAGACTGAACCGGCGGTTTTTTCAGCTCACCACCCTCGATGGTGACAAAACTGGGACAGAAGCCATCGGCACAGCGCATATCTTTGTTACAGCTGGACTGATTGATCTGACGCTTGCGGCCATAGGGGGTTTCCAGGGGCTCCACGGCGATACAGCTCGACTGCACACTACAATCACCACAACCCTCGCACACGCGCTGGTTAATCAGCAGGCGCTTGGGCGGATCCACCATCAGTTTTTTCTTGCGGCGCCGGCGTTTTTCTGCGGCGCACACCTGCTCGTAAATAATGGCGGTGACACCCGGCGTTTCACGCAGACGGCGCTGGACGGCATCCAGCTCTGAGCGGTCTAACACTTCCACTTTCGCCGGCAACTGGCCGCGGTGCTGATGCCAGTGATCGGGGTTTTCACTGAGCAGAACCACCACCCCAACGCCTTCTGCCAGCAGCTGCGCGGCCAGACTTGGAGCGTTTACCTCGCCATCGGCAGGCTGGCCACCGGTCATAGCCACCGCATCGTTGAGAAGGATTTTGTAAGTGATATTGACCTTACTGGCGACTGCCTGGCGAATCGCCAATAAACCGGAGTGGTTATAGGTACCATCTCCCATATTTTGGAAAATATGCTCGGCATTCGAGAAGCGGTGCAACCCCACCCAATGGGCGCCTTCACCGCCCATATGGGAGTAAGTATCGGTGCGCAGCCCCTTGCCCAGCGCCATGATATGACAGCCAATGCCGGCGCTGCCGAGGCTGCCCTCCGGCAGTTTGGTGGAAGTATTGTGGGGGCAGCCAGCGCAGAAAATTGGCTCCCGCGCCAACAGGCCTTGTGCTCGCTGAGGTACATTGCCTCCCAATTTTTCTGCCAGGGGGATCAAACGCTGTGCGAGGTCAGTATCTGCCAGCCAGCGGGTAATCGCCTTGGCCACCTGATCTGGTCCAAAACCCCAGATCGCCGGCAGCAGATCTTCACCATTGAGGTCCTTCTTACCGACCACTTTCGGGCGGCGGTTGTCCTCCCAGCCATACAGTAGGTTCTTCAACTGGTCTTCCACCAGCGGGCGTTTTTCCTCCACCACCAGCAGCCGTTCCATACCGTCGGCAAACTCACTGATACCGCGAGGCTCCAGGGGCCATGACATCGCCACCTTATAAATGGCAATGCCCGCCTGGCGCAGATCTTCCTCGCTCAGGTTGAGCAGTTGTAACGCTTCCAGCAGGTCCCCATGGGCCTTGCCCACAGTCACGATTCCAAAGCGCTTGCGCTCGCTTTCATGCGTTGTTTTATCCAGGCGATTGACATAGGCAAAGGCCTGCGCCGCCGGCAAGCGCTCCTCCAGCATACGGCGCTCGTACTCCAGGCGCTCAGCGGGCCAATTCAGGTGCGGGTCATAATTCAAGCCATGGGCAGGAATGGGGAAGTCCGCCGGAATAGTGAACTGTGGCAAGCTTGGAACCACCAGAGAGGCACCGGCCTCTACCGTTTCGGTAATGGCCTTGAACCCTACCCACAGACCGGAAAAGCGCGACAGTGCAATACCAGCGAGACCGAGAGTGAGATACTCGTCGATACTGGCGGGAAACAGCAACGGCATCATTACCGATTCAAAAATCTGATCGGTGTTGTGGGAAAACATGGAGGACTCAGCGGTGTGGTCATCGCCACACAATGCCAGCACACCGCCGAGTTTGGCGGTGCCCTGGATATTCGCCTGGCGAAATACATCTGCGGTGCGATCCACCCCATGGCCCTTGCCATACCAAATGGAAAAGACCCCATCGCGGGTGGCCTGCTCTCGGTAGTGATCGACTAGCTGGGTACCCCAAATGTTGGTGGCCCCAAGGTCTTCGTTAATACCCGGTTCAAAGTGGATATCGTGCCCAGCGAGTAGCTTCTTATGACGCCAGAGCGCTTGGTCGTAACCGCCGAGAGGGGAGCCCCGATAGCCGGAAATAAAGCCCGCAGTATTCAGGCCAGCCAGCTCATCCATACGTTTCTGCATGAGCGGCAGGCGCACCAGCGCATCAATACCAGTCAGAAAGACTCGGCCAGAATCACGGGTAAATGCGGCTTTGAGAGAATACTCGGTATCAAAGCCCAGTTCCTGATCGCCTTCGACCATTGCCATGGGTACCACCTATTAATTCATTATTGCTTTTCTTTTGCCCGGTTTGATGACGATAGCCACGGTGCCACATTTCTCTCGGCACCTACTGAAACAGCTCAAAGCCAAACCGAAGCATCTGCTTACTAGCCGCTAAAATTAACACCGCCCGGCCGGGCAGGTCATACCAAAATAAGCCTGGCTAGGGCATAATACGGACACAACTCGCTAAAGATCACAAACTACCAGCAACAATTCACTCAAAAAGTCAGTTTTTTAGGGATTCATCGAATAGGCCCTACACGGGGGCGCCACTGTAAGAGACGCAGAATCTACCCCTACACGTAGCCACCTTCCTAGTTTGCAAGTCGGTTACAGGAAAGCTGAGTGAACGAGTAGGTGGTGGCTGGTCACTCAGCACAGATCTAGTGAGCGGATATTGATAACAAAGAATAAACGGTTTCACGGCGCAGTCATAAAACAGGATAATTGCCCAGAAAGGACTCAACCGGGATGTTTTGTCATACCGGCATGGCAGTGAAGCAGCCGGATAATCCGGTGTTCGTTCAGAGAGAAGAGATACGGAAAAAACCATGGCCTATTTACTGGATGCCATCGATAAAAAAATCCTGGAGATCCTCCAGGAGGATGCCACTATTCCCAATATTGAGCTGGCAGAAAAAGTCTGCCTTTCCCCCTCGCCATGCTCGCGGCGGGTCAAAAATCTCAATGAACAGGGATTTATCAAGCGCGCCGTGACCCTTTTGGAGCCCGAAAAAGTAGGCCTTCCAGTTAGTGTCTTTATTCAGGTAACCCTAAACCACCAAGTGAAAAAAGAGCTACAGGATTTTGAATCTGTTATCGGCCAATGGCCGGAGGTTATGGAATGTTACTTAATGACCGGTGACTTCGACTACCTGCTCCGCGTGGTTGTTCCCAACCTACAGGCCTACCAGGAATTTCTCGATAAAAAACTGACGGAGTTACCGGGTATTGATCATATTAAGAGTAGCTTTTCCCTAAAACAGGTACGTTACCGCACTGAATTACCGTTGGATCAGTTGTTGGAAAAATAAATTAGACAGAAATACCCTCCTGCCACTGTCCTGATAAATTTTTAAGGCAATCCTCCAGTTTAAAGCGCCTGAGTTATACCCGGGCGCTCTCGCGATGCAGATCGTTTATTAATCTTGCTCTTGTTAATGGGGCCGATCAGGCTAACTCATTGAGAGACAGACTCTCATAGATCATTGAATTATCAATATACTTGGTCTGGGAAAAGCTATCCGCAAAAAAGAATATGAATAACTGGTGTTTTAAGGGAAGTCATTGAAAGCAATAATCAGAAAGATCTTACTGGCCACGTCAATTGCAGGCGGCTCAATTGGAAGCATTATGGTTGCAGCAGATACCATGATTTCACGAGAATTAACATTCAATAAAGCAATTGGTAGCAGCCTAGTATTTGCCTTTTTTGTATACTCAGTATACGCGGGCATAAAATTTTTGAGATTCCCTTCAAACATTAAGCACCTTGAGCGGGTTTTTATTGCACAGATCCCCTGGATCACATCTCCTATTCTGAGTTTTAAACTTGCCACCGGAGTAGGCGCATCCTTTTTATTGATATATCCACCCTTCAGTGATACATATCGCCTGAGTATCGGTGCTGAATACTCACTCTCCCCATTAAGTGAACAAACTTGGGGGATTGGAGTAAACTTGGCCGCTATCAGCTTCTTGGCCCTTATCAGACTTTACAAAGAGTAAAACCTTAAGGCATAGAAGCGCAAACCCAAGCTATTAGCGCTCTCTAATTCAGAGAGTGAAAAGTTAGAAATAGAAATAAAGTTAGAAATAAAGTTAGAAATAAATAATAAAGCTTATATACCAAAGATGAAGCACTCACTAGAAAAACCTAAAGAAACTGTCCTCTTTCTTCATGGTGCACTTGCCGATGAAAGAATGTGGGAACCACACCATCGTATACTCGCAAAAGAATACAGGGTTGTTTCTCTCACCCAAAGACATTTTGGTGTTGACAATAAAGGCTCGAGTGGAAGTTTTGGCATTGAAACTCATGCCGATGATTTAATTAGTTTCTCAGCCACGCTTGGCGATGGCCCCATTCACTTGATCGCCTGGTCTTATGGTGCTGATGTTGCCTTAAGCGCAGCAATAAAAGCCCCCAAATTGTTCAAAAGCTTATTTATCTATGAGCCTGGCTATCCAGGACATCTGGATGCCAAGAAAATGGAGGCGTTTATGCAGGATGCCGAAGCCATGTTTGGCAAGGTATTCGAAGCGGTTGACAATGGTAAGCTTGAGGAGGCTGTGGCGTTTCTTATTGATGGTTCCGGGAACAGAGCTGGCTATTTCTCTTCACAAGCACCAGTACTTCGGGCCCAGCAACTGGAGAATGCTCACACCCTGCCCTTACAACTCTCTCAAACTGAAAAGCCCTGCCTGGATAAAGAGCACCTGTCGAAAATCCAAATCCCCACTACGATTGGATACGGCAGTAATACCAGAAATCTCTTTCAGATAGTATCCAAATCTGCTGCCAGTCACACTCCTTCATCTAAATTATTGCAAGCGGCTTCAGAAAATCACATGTTGCCAATAGAAAATCCAGAAAAGTTTTGCCTGTATATTAAAGAGCACCTTTCAAAGAATTAACACTCAATCATCAATAAAATAAAAAGGAGTGGTGAAACCACCACTCCTTTTGTATCAATACAAGCCTAATCTTTCTTACATATCCGCGCCTCGGAATACCAATTACCTGCTTGGCAAGTTGCCCCTTGCTCACAATGTGCATCGGTTCTGCAATAGCACTGCCCGTCAGCATTACATTGGGGCGTTAGGTAATTCTCAAGAGGGTCTTGGCCACTAACCCGCTGCCAGAATGGATTGGTAAAGACATTCTCAGGATCCAATTCCGCCTTGGCATCAAGGAACTGAGACCATTTCGGGAAGCGCGAGGGCATATCCTCAAAAATAGCCACCGAATTCTTACCCCAGTGCGGTCTGGCGCCATATTTGCGTAGCGACATCTGCTCAATTTCCAGGTTTACAAAGTAGTTTTTAGGCACCGCCTCACCGCGCTGGCGCAGAGTATACTCAATACCTACAAAAGCGGTGTCGCGCCCAGCACTCATTCCCAGATAGCTATCGGAGGCCTTACCAAAGCGGAAGTAAATACCGTTCAAGGGGAAGCAGGTGCGCTCACTGTGGGCAATAATCTGGCGCACATCGGCAATCCAGTTGGGCAGCTCCTCAAAAGGTATGGCCACTTCCTGCAAGGCAATCGGCAACTTATCCCAGACACAATTGTTCGGCTCTTTACAGACAAAATGCTGCATCAGATCCGCGTGCCCCGTGGGCTTAATGAATTTCTTTAGACCGGTATTTACATCGCGGAAATAAGAACTGGAGCGGGCCGTATAGCGCAGAGATGCGGCAAAGCACTGCAGGGCAGCACTGTCGGCTTCATGCAAGCTATCAAAAATCAGGCCAAAGAGATATTCGGAAAAATCCGAGACATCAGCTTGAGCGTTATAAGCATTGCCCCGGGTGTCCAAAGGAACCTTATTATAAGTAGTAACCGTATAGCGGCCGAGACCTGGGAACCAGGCAATATTTGCGGAGTGGTTATCCCGAGCCAAGCCCAAAATGACATTCTCCAGATCGCTGTCATCCCGGTGTCCCTTCACTTTGGCTTGTACCTTGTAGCCGGGTTCGGCTTCAATAGTCACTTCAACCACAACCCCCAAAACACCAAGGTTAACCCGCGCAGCATTGAGTAGTTCACCAGTGATTACACGCAGATTCCCCTTGCCATCAACGAGCTTTATCTCGGTGACATAGTCAGAAATCATATTGCTTTTCTGAGTAAAGGTGGATCCATGAGTGCCGCTGCCGAGCATCCCGCCAATCGAGAAGATCGCCAGCTCAGTAACCATCGGTACACTGAGTTCATGCTCACGCAAATAGGCTGCTAGATCATTAAAACGCATACCAGCTTGAACAGTTACCAAGCGGTTTTCTTTATCCAGGCTAACCACCTGGTTCATATTTTCCAGAGTGATTTGCACTTCGCCGTTGCCCGCACAAGCCGCGTCTATCTGGCTGTTAAAGCGCCGGGTACCGGTCATGACCTTACGCCCCTGAGCGGCAGCATCGCGCACTATCGACTGTACCTCAGCGATTGTTGAAGGGTCATGAATAACACCGGGAAAACAATCCTGGGTGTCCTGATAGTTTTTCAAAACCTCAGGTACATCAATGGGGGGAGGTAACTGCTCCGCCGAAGCCCCCGCAGCAAAAAACAAACCTGCCGCACACAAGAAATTGGTAGCCCGGCGCAACAAATGACTTCGCCCGGAGAGAAGTGGATGGTACATGCCTTTGCTTCCTTGTTGTTGCATTATTGAGTTGTTGTATTTCAATTAATGGAAAAATTAACCAAATCTAGGTAATAGCTCCCGATCGATTATTTCCTGAACATTGCGACTGTGATCAGGCGCTTTACTGCGCAGGAAATCCCCGTATCCAGAACGGTAAGCCATAGCTGGACGGCGACCGATAGAGGGCACCCACAGGGCATGGTTGGTGGTAGCAAATTCCAAAGACTCACTGGCGAGGATACAGAGTGGCCCCCGGCTGAGTGCGGCAGCATCAAATATCCAGAACTCTTTACCGTTGGATTGCGCACTACTCGGATTTTTCCGAACAACCGCAGCAATTAGATAACCATCATTCTGCGCAGTGGATCCAGACCGCGCCATAAACTGCGGTGTCCGCATCACACAGTCATCGGGGAACTGATAAGCATCGGCAATTTGCATGCGGGTGCAATCCATATGCACCAAAGCAGATGGCTTACTTTGCTCGGGCATATCCCAATAACTATAAAAACGTTCTGGGTAATTGCGGTATGCCCAGGAAACGCGCATAGAAACCAAATCTGGGCGGTAGCCCACCGCAGCCCAATACAGATGCTCAAATGTCTCTGGAAACTGAAAGTGCCCCCGATAAGCTGGGTCATTCATATCCCAAAGGAGGTTTTCATCGCGGATAACCCGGTAATCGTCTTTGATCTCCCGTGCAAAGTCAGACGTTACCTGAATTCTAGCCCGCACCAGACCTCCAACATCCACAGGCGCCGCCGGATAGCCGGACAACCACTTGGGCACTAGCCCACCCTCTTGGAATATTTCATAGCGGAACAGCTGTTCAGACTTGTCCATGGCTCCCATATACTGGCCATAGAGAGTGATTTCACCGGCACTGTCGTCATAGTTGCAAACAATATCGGAGGTATCAAAGCCCAGCTCCAGGTAGTCAGCAATAATATCCTCACGCCCAGGTACCATATCCGACTTACGTATCACCCAACAGCGAGTTTTGTGTTCCTGTGGCAGCACAATATGGGTACCGAGAATACGAGTGGATTCGACCCTCGCTGCGGTCTCAAAAATAATGACATGGTTACGAGTAACCCCCAGGGAGTGGGAACTGGCCGCGATATAAGCGTTATTTCCCTGGCGATCACGAATATTCCAGCTTTTGAAAGCCCCCCGCTGATCCCAGGAAATCAAGCGAATAAAGCCCGAGCGACCGGAGTCACCCATATTGCCACCATAATTGATGGTAATGCACTCACCGGACGCCAAATCAAAGAAGGGGTGACCAGTAGTGCGAATTTGTGGGAACAACCACTTCTTTGGCGTTAGGTTATCCAACAGAGGAGGAAGACTGGATTCCCACTCTCCCACCTCACCAATAGGGGTTATCATTTCCAGAGTGGTAGCATCGAACTCATAGGGCACCCCACCCTCATAGCTCATCGCAAAGCGATTTTCCCCCATATAATTGGGGGCCGTATTGCAATAATTCATAAAGCCAAGATTTGGGCTGGAATAGATAGTTCCCCCCAGCAAATTAAACTTATCGAAACCACTCAAATCTTGCTCCTGCATAATTGCAGAGGCGGTTCTGATCATTTTTCGCGTATAAGCCACACTGCCATTACTGGCTCTACCACTGAAATCCAACCGGGTAAGCGCACCTTTTCCATTTGGAGTCAAATGGTTAGGAGCGAGAGGAATCCCCTCGGCCATCAACAAATGGCCGGTAACATCATCAGGCAAGTTACCTTGAACCACCTTAAGGAAACCGGAAGAATCCTGCAGGCTGCCATGCATAATTGACTTTGGGAAGGTGGAATCCTCTAGGCGATTACTTGCCTGAGCTGTAGAACTGGTCATACCAGCCAGTGGCAGTGTCGATAGAGCACCTGCGGCTTTCAGAAGATCGCGACGTTTCATTATTTTCCTTGTAATAAAAACGGCCGACTGCTTTAACTGACCTTATGTTTATAAATTTAGTGCAATGTATTCATATTTGATTTTTAACACCCTTTTCACCATGCGATATATATTTATTATTTCCCAGCTTGGCGAGCACACCAAAGGTGAAAATATTTAAACCCGAGCGGCAGTTAATTATATTAAACCGCAAAAATCAAGAACGAGATGATGACACTGTTAACCAGTTTTTCCGTAAAGCATAAGCGCCCTACAGAACTAAACAGTCAGGCAAAATAATATCAATAAAACATCCACTAAATCATATCTCCAAGCATTAACTCAGACGGAAATGAGAATCTTTTTCAGTACTTATTGTAATTCCGAACATCTAGGCTAGAAAATCTCAAAGAGCCAAACTCAATTTTTATTACAACCACCGCAACCCCCTAAATATTCACCACTAAAAAATCGTGCAACTTAATGACGCCACAACGATTCATTCAGCCTTAAAGGCTAAAACAGGGAGTTTTTCACCACCAAACAAATATTTACATTAATCGGCATAGCATATATTTCCCGTCCACTCTCAACGCTCAATGTTATAGAAGTATTATTTGGAGAAAGCTTGTTGAGGCACCCTTACAAAGTCCTAAATTTAAACGATGAGAGCGAATTAATATAAGCTTTCCCACCTTAATACACACTGATTTCTCAGCCTATATAGGGCCCGATACAATCAATAAAAACTGCAAGGAAAATAGACATACAGAAGGTACCGAACCTTATAGAAAAATAAGGCTATAATTCCAGCTTCAACCTCTCCCCATTAGAGTTATCTGAAAATCCTTCCCGACGATAAAAATCTGCTGTCCTGCTCCACTCGTCTTTCTCTGGTGTACTCACCTCCAAACGTGGCCACCCCTGCTCTCTTGCAAACTGAACCACTCGGTCCAGCATTTTTTTACCAATCGACTGACTTCGGCATTCAGGTTCTACGTAAAACTCTTCAATAACGCCATAATACCCTCCAGCATAAATAGCTGCAGACCTGGAAACGGTAATAACAGCAACAATCTCACCCTCAACTCTATAAAGAAAAGCATTATAAGCACTCTCCCTTACCAGCAGCTTGTTACTTGCCTCAATGAGTTGATCAGGTTTGATTTCACGCTTATGCCCCACCAAAGCCATTAATAGCTTGGCAACTAGATGCGCTACTATATCGGCATGCCTTGGCGTGGCAGTTATTATTTCACCCTGCATACTTCTACTCCCTGAATTTATGTACCAAAAAAATAAGAACCTTCAAAAGTCTAAAAATGTGATCACATTTTCAGGCTATCAGCCTAAAGCACTTATAGCAAGGGGAAACAAAATACTGTCCCTAAAATCAATATTCAGTAAAAGGAGTATTTTTCAGAACAAGGGGAGAGGCGGTAGCCAAAGCTTCTCAGGAATTACCTTCATACTGAGCAGCTGAAACCAGTTGTTTATTCCCTCAGCTTAAAAAGTTAGAGAATACTTTGAAATGGGACCAGGGACAGTCAAGTGTATTAGCGAAAAACAAGCCTATCTTATTGGGCCAAGGAAAACAGGGAAATATCACAAAGACACAAAAAAAGCTCCCTCTTGAGGAGCTTTCACAACCTTCAACACTTATCAGTCCCAGCGATTAAATACCACATGCATTCCGTGGTTGTCATCACTAACAAATACGAAATAACCTGCATTGGTGTGCCTGGAAGCACATATTTTAGTACCGCCAGAGGTCTCGGAACACTCCATTTTATTGGCTTCAATACCTATCGTTTCATAGGCACATTGATTAGATTGTCCAGCCAGATTTTGCACCAGATCACGTGTAGTTCTAGCCAACACAAATCGGAAATCACCAAAGTAACGGTAATTATAGGCATCCAGGTAATACGCCTGGGAATCCACACCAGACTTTAGAAGGTCGGAGTAACACTTCGCAGGATTGGCCATCCACAGCATGTCCATGTCATTAGAGGTGTGAACTGCAGGCCAGTTTTGCTGGTCATGCTTGGAAAGGACTACATTGGTGGAATCAACGTAGTCTTTTACAACAACATAGTCACCTTCATCACTTTCTATACGGCAAACTGGCGCACCGCCGATAAAATCATCACACTGTACATCATCTAATGTGATTTGAGTGGTGGAAGTGATACAGCTAGAGGCAAAGTTTTTTGCCCAGTTTTTCACCGCGGTAACGGCATACTCGCGCTTATCTTCAATTTCATAGTAGAAATCTGAAAAAATGCGATACACCTCACGGTCATTTGTATTGCTCTGAGTCGCAGCATCGGAGCATTGGCTAAAATTCGGCAAATCAAACGTTGTGTTGGCCTGTGCAGGAATAGCAGCAGCAACAGCCATAGCTACTACAGATAAGGATGCAATGGTTTTCATTCGAAATCCTCCATGAACTTACTCTCTCAAAATCGTCGCGGATTCTAGCAAAGGGAAGCCATCGAATGAAACATTTTTGTAATATGGTGACAGAGCAGCCATTGCTAACTAAAGTTGATCCCTCTGAAGTCAGTAGCTACTTGGTGCAGGCACATAACAATAAACTTACGGATGCCTTCCGGACTAAGCTGTATAGCTTATGCAGCAACACTTCGATTGATCAGTTCGACCAACTGCTCCAGCTGTTTTTTTGCCTGGGAATACTCACCATTATTATCCCTCAGTGGAAAACCACAATTAATCCTCAAGCAGTCTTTATAGTAATTCAAGGTACTAAAGCATACTCCGGTTCGGATATCCAAGAGTTGCCTCTTTAAAAGAATCGCGAATTCATCCTCATTTAACCCGGGAACTTGAAGCCATAAAACCAATCCTCCTGTTGGCATGCTAATCCGCACCTTTGGGATGAGATGGTCGGTCAGGAAATTACGATACTGATCAACTTGCTCCCGCAACAGGGGTCTCAATGTCGCCAGGTGCTTAGCATATTGCCCACTACTGATAAAATCAGCCAAGCTCAATTGGAGTGGTGAATTTACCCCCAAGCTCTCGAGTTGACGTTGCTGCCTGTAATCATTTAAATATCGTCCAGGCAAACACCAACCCAGTCGATAACCAGCACTCAGTGTTTTTGATATAGATCCACACCATAATAAGTATCCCCCGGTATCCCAATGGTATGCAGGGAGTGGAGGGGCTCCCCGGTGATCTAACTCATGGTAGACGTCGTCCTCGATAATCGGGATTCGGTATTTATTCGCTAACCCAGCCAGCTGCTGTTTCTGTTCGACACTGAGACTAATACCGGTTGGGTTCATATGGCTAGAGGTAAAAAGCCCAGCCCGAACACCGCCTTTTTGCATCTGTAACTCCATCTGTCGCAAATCTAAACCATCCATTGTGGATGGTATCTCTACGACAGTCCGCCCCATTCCCCCGAGGAGCTGAAGTAAACCGCTATAGCAAGGAGAGCTGACCGCTACTGCATCCCCAGGTTTTGTCGTTACTTCCAGTGCTGTACGTACAGCATCAAGACAGCCATTGGTTATCACCAGATCAAAAGCTTGGAAATGGAAACCCGAAGCGCCAAAGTGCTCACTGAGAGAACGACGCAAAGGCAATTCTCCTTGCACATTAGGATAAAGACACACCCGGCTCCCCTGACTACGTGAAGCGCGACGTAAGCTTCGCTCTAACTTAGAAACAGGCTGCAACTCTACAGATAGCTGAGTTATTCCCAGTGGGCCTGGCTCCTCCGAATGAAAGAAATGATCCGCAATCGGTGTCGTAGTCTGGCAAGAAAAAGCGGGCATCTCAGGAGGCCCAGAAACATCCAAAGGTTTTCTTACATAAAAACCTGACTGCGGTAAAGCCTGAATCCATCCCGTCTCCTCCAGATGACGATAACAATTCAATGCGGTAGTCAGGCTAACCTCATTCACCCTAGCAAGCTGACGTAGAGAAGGAAGCTTTTGTCCTGGCTGCACCTTTCCCTGGCGAATATCTTCCACTAAATGATCAGCCATTTTCTTGTACCGCATCATACTCCCTAAACTCAATTAACCTTCCAGCCCCTTATTGGGCAGAAAGTAACAAACTGTATACTTTTTTTAATTGAAATCTGTATCTGTCCCTAACCTCAGAATGCATAGAAACTATCCCGATATCAATGGGACAGTAGTTATGAGATACAAAGATTTGAGCCTTGGAATTTTCGTGATGGCTATTTGGGGAGTCAACTTTATTGCCATTAAAGTGAGTACGACAAATCTCAATCCACTACTAGTTACCGCGCTGCGCTTCACTCTTGCAGCAATACCGGCCATTTTCTTTATTCCCAAGCCGCCCGTTGCCTGGCGCTATATCCTCAGCTATAGCTTGGTCTTTGGCACAGGTATCTGGGGACTTGCTACTTGCTCGCTTACTGCTGGGCTCTCTCCAGGTATGGCATCACTGCTGCTCCAGCTCAATGCAGCAATTAGCGTATTACTTGGCTGGCTGATCCTTAAAGAGACGGTCAGTACACAAAAAATATTGGGAGCCAGCCTGGCAATCTTAGGATTATGGATTGCTTTCCTTATTGAAGATGGCAGTGTCAGCCCCCTCGGTGTGGTGCTAGTGATTCTGGCAGCAACTTGCTGGAGTATCAGTGGGCTGATTGTCAAAGCGGCCAATACCAAGGAGGTTTTCGCTTTTATTGTCTGGAGCCTTCTGTTTGCTCCCATCCCTTTACTGGTTCTTGCGTTGGCTCTGGAAGGTAAAGAGGTTTTAAACAACCTTATTGAAATTGATAAGCTTACCCTAGCCTCAATTCTATTTCAGGCTTGGCCCACCACCTTACTAGGCTATTGGATTTGGAATCGTTTGGTTGTCACTTACCCTTTATCAACTATCGCTCCTCTTACCTTACTGGTACCAATTTTTGGTCTCCTAGCTAGCTGGCTTGTTTATCAAGAGCCTCTGGGGATAGTGAAAATCTGTTCAAGCTTATTGATCATTTCTGGGCTCATTGCGGGAGTCATAAAGTGGGATAAAGTGAGATTGAGCAAAAAGAAGCAAGCAAATGTGCCCATAAATATTCAATAAGGTTTTAGAGTAAGTGCGGATTGGGCCTCCCAACCCGCCCTCACCTCCGCCACCTAGGGCAAACAAGAAGGCGTAGTAAAGAAGTATTTTACCTCGTAATCACTACAATTCTCTGTTGCACAGAAGAAACGATAATTAGAACCGAGATTCCCCACTAATATACTCTCTCCTGTAAACCTGTAATCCAGTTTGGAATCAGCCAAGCGACCAACAACATTTACGACATCTTTTACTTCACAGGTATTGGAGATATTACCTGCCGCTTTGTGTTCATTAAAACTTTCGTAGTCAATGCCACCAGAGGAGGGGTTGTCATTATTAAGCCATTCCGTTGCGTAATAGCCAGCATTGATCAAAGAACTGGAAAGCTTGTGCACACCCAAAGCAATAACTTCATCCCCTTGGCGCCCATGGAAAGCAAATATCTGCTGGGTAGAGGTAGAAGAATAGCTCTTACAGGAACCCTGCTGCATGCCACCTGAAACTGTCTCCCCTGTACTGGAAGTCAGTTTTAAATAATAAATACTACCGGAACTGTACTTTTCATCATCCCAGCAGATTTTAACATCATCGAGATATTCACCACTGGCGGAGTCAAAACTAAGGACAGAGCCCATTGAGCCACCATCTCCGTCACCATACTCAATGCAAAGTTCACGATCACTCGCATTTGCATGGCTAACAGCCTGCTGGAATTCATAACAAGCCTTTAACCCATCAATACGACCTCCAGTACGAATTTGTACCGATTTCAAATTCATAGTGCCGCTACCAAGCAGTTTACGCTTGATTAAATCGATGGAATCAAATGCAGCACCACCAGTGTCACCAATCGCATCCTTTTTGAGGTAACCATAATCAGAGTAAGCATCCTGGCTGGCAAGCCAAAAATCCTCAAATACCTTATAATAATTTACCCAAACCGAAGTTGTTATGCCCTTAGTATTTCTTTCAGCATAGAGTTCAGTACTTTCAAGGGCATTATAAGGCATACCGTATTGATAGCCCTCTGCAGCACAAGCGCTATAGCCATCAATCCAGGCACCGGTGGACTCACTGATGTGCCAATTTCTATTAGCATCTACACACGCAAATACACGGATCGTAGAGCAATCATAATCTCTAATCTCCCCATCATTAGTTAGCCAACTACAACTGTGCTCGGTACCCGGTGAGTCATCTCGCCAAGACCAAAGGAAATCTTCAATTTGTGGAGCTTTGGATGCTCCAATGGTTGTTGCATTGGCTTCAACTAAAGCCAACTCTATCAGCTGGTAACCTGCCTGTGCTTTTTCTTGGACGGTATCACCATAAATTTTGATATCGTTCTTACTGTACTCCGTAGTCGCATCCAGTACGACACTGAAATTTCCATTTTTATAGTGGGTGGTAGCGCTGCTATTACCATCAGAATCCGCTGTCAACTGGCTGGAATTTTGAGCCAAAGGTTCATTGGAGGTTAGATTGCCAGCAGCATCCATTTCATCTACGCCAATCCAGACATTCCTTAAATACTTGCTTGTTTTGGATTCATCATGATAATCGCAAAGATTATTATCCCCTGTGTGCGGATACTCTCTAGGTACCTGAGTAAAAAGAATAATGTTTCGCCCTGTATCCAGCACATCTTGCTTGCTTAAAGTTTGCACTGGCAATGAAGCGCAATCCCCTTCCGCGTAACCCCAGTCAGTTGGCTTGAAAACATAGTCCCCCAGGCGACTCTCAATCTTTTCACCAATTTTGTTCCTAAAATTCTGATGATAATCTGAATCATAAGCTTCTAATTTTATAAATAACACTTCATCCTGATTATCCTCAAGAAAATCTGTGATCTCATCAAAGCCATCCCCGAGAGTTGCCGCTGTGCCTACCATGTATATGCACATAGTGGCCTCTTCAAGTCCCATATGACACATGTGTGGAGTAGAACTAAACGTGGATGAAGGCTAGGTATCGTACTCCACTAAGCGGATACCACGATGGAACAGCTTCTCAGGGGCATACCATTGATTAACATCGGTATATACTCCTTGATCCCACTGGAAAGAAGCATAGGCATTATGTGCCCCTGCCCATAACGTTTTTGACAACGGTGCCCTAGTATCAATTTGTCCCTGCAAATCCAACCGATGCACCTTTGCATCCCCTGAATCAATTTCTCCAGCAGCCATCATCGATGCTGAAATTCCCAGTAAAAAAATAGATAATGAGTTAATTATTCTTAGCATTATTTATCCCTGACAGATCGTTTGTTAGTGAAAACACAAAATACAGAGTGTCTCTCCAGTTTTTCGGGGGTTTACTAGCGCTGGCGATTCAATAGGAAAATTACCCTAAAAGACCGCAGTAAAAGTGAATCCTTAACGTTACTTAACCATTCCATAATGCGTACACATTTTTGGATAGGAGGGTTGAGACGTAATTTGAAAATTATTACTCTGGATCTTTCTTATTTTTTAACTATTACTTCACACACCTAGTAGCTGCTCACAGTCAATCTATAAAGCTATTTTTCATAAAATTTCACAATAGGCACAAATGAATTAGCGCTGAACGCTGTCATTTAGGTATGATTGTATAGTTTCACTTTTACTTCTGAACATCCCACCTGGATGAATGTTACCCCCCGAGGCAACATTGGATTCAGGCAGCATTTCCAACACATGGATGAAAAAATAGACGAAGCTATAAGCGTCCAACTTTTTCCAATAGAAATACCCTACCATCAGTACCAAGCCATAAGATACGGAAAAATCATGGCCTATACCCTTGACAGCCAATTCAGCCAAGCAATCGAGCAATTTAGGGCTTTACTGGAATCCATAGAGCCAATAGCAGTAGGTGATGTGGCCACAAGACGTGAGGTTGGTGAGCATGTTCTCAGAGAGGTATTTCAAACCCATCCCATGCCAACCGATGTATCAATAGAAGATTTTCTGGTAAAGCTGCCCGATGAATCCAGCATCATATTGCGATGGTACTGTAAACAAAACTCAACGCCGGGGTCAGCGGTACTCTACTTACATGGTGGGGGCTTGATCTTCAATGATGTAGGAATATACGACCGATTAGTCGCAAACTATGTCTCAAAGAGTGGGGTGCCATTTCTCTCAGTGGATTACCGCAAAGCGCCAGAATATCCTTATCCAACCCCAATTGAGGATTGTTACTCGGCATTGTGCTGGCTCCATAAGAATGCCAAGTTGCTGCAAGTAGACCCCAACAGGTTAGCTGTTATGGGCGATAGCGCTGGCGGAGGGCTGTCTGCGGCACTGACCATCTTAGCAAGGGACAGGAATGGCCCTTCTTTAGCAAAACAAATTCTTATATATCCAATGCTTGATGACCGGAATACTGTTGAGGACCCAAAGCTGGCTCCCTATGTACTTTGGACCAATGATGACAACCTTACCGCTTGGCAGGCTTATCTCGGAGAAACAATGGGTACAAATAAAGTAACCGCTGTTGCCGCTCCAGCTCACTTAAAAAACGCGGAAGGATTGCCCTCCGCATATATTGAAATTGGGGAATTGGACATTTTTCGCAATGAAAATATTGAATATGCACGCTTACTCGCCAATGACGAGGTAAGTACAGAATTCCACTTGCGTCCAGGCGTTAATCACGCTTGGGAGGTATTTGCACCTACAATCCCAATCTCCATTAGAGCCATGGATGACCGTATTCGGGTTATTCAATCCTTTTGAATTTAATAGATTTTACTGAGGAATTTAAAGGCTTTACTCTTTATCTTTATCTTTAGCTTGAAACCAAAACTCGATTTCATCTGTATCCTCTTCAAATGAGGCAGCATGTTCAGTATTTGCCGGAACATGGTACCAATCGCCAATTCCAAAGCGCTGAACAGCACCATTTATACTTAGTATCAACTCGCCTTTCGTAATCACCCCATAATTATCAGTCGCATGCGTATGATCTAGAATAACTGTGCCCGCCGGATATGATGCAAAAAGGACATCACCTCCTTTTGCCTCCAACTTGTAGGCATCAAACCGACCATCATAAAGAGGTAGCTGCTTAATTCTATCTGGATAACTTCCTGACATTCTGGATACACTCCTTGTATTAAACTTTGAGCCCCGTTCCCGCAAATAAAATATTAGACCAGGAAGATAAAGAGCGCACTATCCGAAATAAAATAACACAAGACATTAGCGGCTGCATCTAACCCATAGAGAAAAAATAGTTAATCAAAGAGAGGCAAAACTCAAACAGACACTGAAGAACAAATTATATTGATATATTACAGCAACCACCTTAGATGCAGCGAATTTCCTTTCTATTTTATTCTATCGTGTTTTAATTTCTATTGAGAATTCCACCCCCTCCAACGACTGAAGGTAATCAGGATTTTCAGGATCGTTTATTAGCTTACCACTAAAAGAGACATTCTCAGCCTTTTGCTGCGTATCAAAAAGATTAGGCAATATGCTTTTTCTGGAGAAATCATACTTCTCAACTGAAGATACGCCCTTCTCGAAAGCTGCACTGATATCTATCGGCCTAGAGCTTTTTTCAGTGGCGAGAGCGCTTTGAGGGCCATGTTGGTTATCAGGAGTTTCAGTGTGATCTTCTACACTTGAAATATCATCTTTAGATAGCTCAGTGGAACTAACAAAGTCCTGCAATTGTTTTTCCTGCTCCAGCGTCCCCTCAACGACCTCTTCAGTACCAAGCCTAGCTTCCCCCCCAGATTCAACTGAAAGTGACTCGGGCCTACCACATGAAGCCAAAATCAACAACAAAAGGGCCACAAAAAAATATTTAAACATAATTATTAGCCTAGAGCTCACAGCTTAGAATTCTTTACAAAACCAGTGGGTCTATATCTAGGGTTCGGTACACATCTATAATGACTCTATCTTAGCATAAGTCATAATTCGATCAGCAGAATACAGTGAGTCTAGGAGGTTATCCTAAATATCATCTTTTTGAAAGGTAGTTGTTCTCAATACCTGTGCAAAACGTTAACAGACAGTCAGAATATTGACTATGTAGATATCACAAGACCAACCAGATTATATACTCTTCTGCAATATATGCATTTCGATAGAATTCCAGAGGGAATAGCCATCTCAGCCACTCCGATCAAAACACTAACAACCCTACCAACAATATAATTTATGAATAATAAAAATAAAAATTAAATCAAAAACTTCACTAAAAGCCACTTGGAAATAAATATTATTGCTTAAATTATGCCTGAATTGTCGGCAGGCTACTTGGGTGACACAATGAAGACCTGGCAACTTACACTCTTTACACTTCTATTGTTAGCCACAATTGGCATCACAATTTATATCTACAATCATCGCTTTACTGAAAAAACTAAGTTCCATAGGATACCGGTTACTGAAGAAGCCATTATCTATGAAGCCCCCCTCAAGGATAAAGAAACCATCAACATCCTAATTTTGGATGGTGGAGGGGTTCGAGGTCTTATCCCACTATATGTTCTTCAATATATTGAACGTCAAGTAGGCAAGCCTATAAATGAAATATTTGATGTTTTCAGTGGAGTATCCACCGGAGCTATTATTGCTACAGGAATCAACATTCCCATGAAACAACTACGTGAACAATATGGTGACTACGGCTCAAAAATAGACCTACTGATAAAACTTTACAAATCTGAAAGTAAATATTTATTCTCAACACCCTGGTATCATAAAATATTGACTGGAGCTGGAATGCTTTCACCGAGATTCATGGGAGATCGACTCCATCAAGTTTTAAAATTTCATTATTCAGAAAGCTTAAAATTTACTGATTTAGAAAAACCAGTCATAGTGCCTTCTCTTGACATCTACACTGGAAGGGTACATCTTTTTAAAAATTATGGTGAAGAAATTGCTGAGCTCCCTTCAAACAGTGTCTATCAGCTAGTGGTTGCTGCATCCAGCGCGGAAGGGGTATTCCCTCCTGTAGATTTTATAACATCAAGCAGGGACCTCAGTCATCGATATTTTGCAGATGCCGCGGTATCAGAAAATGATCCGACCAGCATGATATTACTGGACATTGTTGAAAAATACCCAAATAAAAATTATTACATACTTATAATGGGATCGGGCACCCCGCCTCTGCGTAGCGCAAAGGATAGTTATCAAGATATAAAAAACTGGGGACGACTGCAGTGGTTTCCTGATATTATCACAGATGTACAACGATCTATGGATACGCAGCAGCTCTACGCTCTAAGAATTGCAAAATTATTATCTCCAAAAGGGAGGATAGAATTTGACTACTTAAACGTAAAAGTAAACAATCCCAAAGTCGGAATTTTTGACTACGAATCAATCAATTCATTAAAAATTCATGCAGATAGATTAATAGAAGAAAATAAGCCGGAAATTGATCAAGCCATTGAACACCTAAAGGAGAGATCAGAATAGAATGGGCTAAACGCCTATACATTCGATCCCGCTTGAACCAACAGCCTACCTGTTTATACTTTCTTACCACTAAAATTATGGCTGCCCCTTACGAGGAGCAACAAGATTTTCCATCTTTTTGAACCGGTGGGCACGCAACCGTTCCATAAGAGCAAAATACACAGCAATCGCCTTTCTTGGGACTTAATAGCTCTCCACAATTCTTACATTGATAGAACCATTGGCAGGCATCAATCGGCATAGTTTCCGTATGATCATGACCACATAAAGGGCAGGTGATCCTGGAAGTTAAAACCTGCGCACTCTTTGTCATATCAATCCCTTTAACATTTGTGACTTAGGCTATAAAGACAAGTCCTGAGTTTCTCAAGCAGCAATCTGATAAGAATATTTAAATAGAGGCTATTAGTATCTGCGTTAATTCCTCAGGCTTATCAATCATTACATCATGTCCACATTGAATAGAGTTGGACTGCCATCCGCTATCCCGCTGTACCATTTCATAAAATGGCTTACCAATTCCCGGAGTCCACCCTGTTGCATAGATATAAATGCGATCAGGAATTAGTTTCCAAGCCCCCTCCAAAAAGATTGGTTGCTCAAAGGTCTTGAGGGGCTGGTCTACACAGCGCCTATTAACCCAGGCCTGATCATGAATATTTACTCCAAAGTTTTTAGCCTGATCTGGGGCTACCAGAAAGCCTTTATCTGTAGACCTAGCACTTTCAAGCAAGGTAGAGCCTATTTCCTTAGGTAAGAGTTCTAAAGTGCATAGCCCGCTCTCCGGCACCAAAGCATCAAGATAAACAAGGGTGCGGACATTACTGGGTACCTTATCAGCAACACCGGTAATGACCATTCCCCCATAGCTATGACCACATAAAATGATGTTAGAGAGCTCTTCCGATTCAATGACACCAAGAACATCCTGAATATGTGTGTCCAGGTCAATCTTATCATTTAAAAGATGAACTCTCTCTCCTAGACCTGTTAATGTGGGAGCAAATACTAAATGGCCAAAATTACGCAAGCGATCCGCAACCCGCCGCCAACACCAACCTCCCTGCCAAGCGCCATGTACCAAAACGAAGGTTGCCATCCGTTGCCACCTTTATGTACGTAATGAATTTATATGTAATAACCGACCAAAGAGGCTGGTAAGAAATGACTTGAAAAGTAGCATTTCACGCTGTCAATACTAAGGAAATGGGTCACCTATATTCAACCGCCTCCCTCTCATTATATGGAAGCGGTTGAGAATGTTTAAGTTACTCACATGAGCTCTGCTCCCAGTACTGGGGTGCAGCAGTGGGAGACCACCAGTTTGGCCCGTAGGTGGAAGTATATACCTGGCCCTCAAAAGTTACACGATCACCAGACTGATAGGCCTCATCGCCTGCGTAGGGCTGCTGAAATTCCGGGCAGGAAGCTGCCGAGTCGCCCTCTGTACTGGTATTGTCATCAGAATTGTTATTAGAGGTATTACCTGATCCCGTATCAGAATCGCTGTTTGATTCACCCCCTGCCGTTTCACAAGTGGTTTCAATCCAAAGTGATGGCGCCGAGCTTGGAGACCACCAATTGGGCTCGTGTTTGGATTCGTAAGCGATACCATCGAAAATAACGATATCCCCAATCGCGTAACCCGGATCACCAGCGTAGGGCTGCTCAAATACTGCACAAGAGGTAGTCCCACCACTACCCTCGGTGTTTCCAGTATCATCTGAATCATTGTCATTGGTATCTGAAGTACCATCCCCCTGATCAGCACTAAGTTCGTACCCAATCTCAACGTTTCTCAGGCCACTATTTTCTAGCAGATAAATACTATTAATACCGTACAACGGTTCAAAGCTGCTGCTACCATCATAATCACCAGCTCTAATACTGGTTTGCTCTCGGTTAATCAATTCAGCCAAGTCGTGAGACCAATTTTCTGCGATCCCTTGCTCACTTGACGCAATCTCCAGAAGTGTAGAATAAGAGCTATTTTCACCGGAGCTATCAAACACACGGGTATATACCTTGTCTCCAATATTTAAGTCTTGTGTTGGATTAATTGTGCCTACAGCACTCCACGCAGTATTGGTAACATTATCACCATCAAACTCAACATCGATAACGTTATAAAAAGCATTCACTGTATCACCAACATCCCAAACAGCGAGTATGACATGGTAACCCTCACGATCTGGAACCTGACACTCATGTGTCATATTTGTTGGAGGTTGCTCATAGTTTCCATCCACTTCACAGAAGGGATCAAGATCAAACTGATCACGGGTTAAGGACGCGTTAGGGTTCCAGTTTTCTTTGGTAATATAGTATTTCCAATCTCTGCTTACATGGTTCGCAGTGAAGTGCCATTTAAAGGTTTGCCAACCAGAACTGATATAATTCTTAACCCAGCGATCAGAAGACTGTTCATTTAGCTCTGACCAAGAGCCATTCCCCGCACTGGCAATCTGCCCATCAGCGGGTCCACTTTCCGGGAAGCCTTCATTACCCTCTACACTTTGTGGTTCCCACTGAACTGCACCGCAGTTTATATTCATCTCTCCAGAGTCGAGAGGATATTTACATAGTGTCCCACGTGCGGATGCAACCCCGCCATCAGCAGCTTCTACATAACCATGGCCAAGTACATTAGCGCTAATTCCAGTTAAAACTACAGCCATTAATGTATGACTAAAAAAAGGTTGTTTAAATACAGAAGCTAATTTGGTTTTTCGGTAAATCATATCTTTGCCTGTTATTCAATCTTGTCCGATGTCCTTCCCCAGTTAAGCTAGATCCTTCACTTACCGAAGCAGGTTTTACTTCAGAAGTAGCGTTAGCGACAAAGCTATGGACCGCCACTGATTAACACGGTTCCTAGAAACCAAGCAAAAAACCATTTAGATGGAAAATAGAACCCTGCTCTCACTAAAATTCAGTAAAAGCAATATAAAACCACTTAAAAAAGCCAAGAGAGCATAAAAAACTGAAATTATGATTCGAATTCACAATGCCTTGATAAAATTAATGAACACCAACGACAATTACGGCCAGATTTTTGGCGCAAAAAAACAAGCCAATAAAAAACAAGGAGCAGTAGCCATGTTTTCCATATTTCCTGCACAATTACGCTGTAAAATGTCCAATTGTGGAAGCCCATCTATAGTTACCTTCTACCCGCAAGCACAATAAATCCTAGTGACTGACAAGCAAACCGCGCACAAAAAGATATTGCACAATTCTACTTTGATCCAATTCTAACCGGGATATAAATAAAATCTGAGCGAGCGCATCTATGTATAGTTGAAAGTCTGCAAGTGTAAATAAATAGAGCTATATAACGTCAATTGCACTCTGAAAACTCTGCCTTCTAAGTGAAGGACCCAAAACCACTAACCGAAACCACACGCCTATACTTTCGAACAGGAAGGACATTATCTCCACCTTAAAAAACTGAAAGAACTCACCGATAAAATCCCAAGCTATATTTCTCTTTCAATTTGTAATTAACTGATATTGATCAAGGTCTCTGCGTGATGTACGGTTATATTGACAGTGACCAAATAGTCACATAATTGATAATTATCCGATAAGGAGGCAATGTATGGCAGTTCAGCTAGGTGGGAATTATGCTGCTTATCGATTCAGACCGGAATGTACCTGGGTGACAGGCACCAATGCAGGAGAGCTGCGTTCTGATGGTTATGGTTCCTGTGTGGGGCTAGTACTCTATAGCGGCGCCCCTAGAAAGATTGGTGTAGTCGCTCATTTTTCAGGATCAATGCAAGCTCCGCAGGTAAGAAATGATGCTCTTGAGATAATGGCAGCAGTCTGCCCTATTGCACCGGGAAGAAAGTGGCGGGGATGGGTTTTTGGTGGCGTATCACTCAATGGTAGCTCTTCACATCAGACCATGCTTGGAAATGGATCTAGCTTGACACACACACGAGCGTTAGTTGATACCGTACGTGGCGTGTTGGAATTTAATCGCATGTTTGATGTTAATTTTAACATTACGAATATGGAAAGATTTAATTTCACTACCCAGGGAGTTTTCACTGAGATGACTTTACGTCAAGGTGGAAATTATGTTGGACATCAGGGTGTTAAGTTAGATCTTGCCAGCGGAAGAGTAACCTGGGATGATCTCAATCATGGTTCAGGCAACTCGAAAGCCAACAAGATGATTAATTCTATGTTTTGACCTTCAAAACTTGACCTGGCAGATATCTCACCACTGCTGTCAGGTCAAACCTTTCAGACCTAATTTTTATGAAGATGCCCACTTTATGAGAGCATCTTTTACCCTTAATCTCTTGCCTTATAACTTTTGCAGAATTCAACGTAATAACGCGAAGATATCAACAGATAAAAAGCTGCAGATGCGCTTATTATCAACCAAATATTTGATATAAAGTACAAGCTCCATAAGTATGCCAAAAATGGAAAAGTAAATATAATTAGCTTATGAAATCCAGCTTTTGTTATATGAAGCCCTGCATATATAGAGACCAAAACTGATAAAGACACACATACTAAAAGCAGCGAAGAAGACTGTAATGTCTGCATTAATAAACCCAGTAGGATAAAAACTATCAGCCCAAACCAACGGGTGTTAGGCTCAAGCGCTCCCATACTGATAGGCGCAGCCATATAACTAACAATATGGTATCCTGTCACTATTACCATAAGTGCTGCCCAACTATCCGCATTAGCCAAAACAATAGCTGCCAATATCCAGTTAACTAGAATGGATCGTCTGGAAATATTGTGCACTGGATCTAGCACCGCTAGCCAGCGAGGCATTTGCCCTACCTTGGCCATCGCAAATAAAATCCTTGATGAAGCTCCAAGGTACGTATATCCAGAAGCTGAGGGGCTAGTGATACTATCTGCAAGTAATATTAACGCCAAAAAGTGCAGGCCAAGCAGAGTAGCTAGATCTAATAGTGGTGAAGCAAAGTTCAACCCCTGCCAACCACCATTCTCTATCAACACCTGATGTGGAACGGCCTCCATAAAAGCAAATTGCAATGACAAATAAACCAAAGTAATGATTACTATCGATAGTGTTATCGCCAAAGGGATATTGCGTTTAGGATTTTTGATTTCACTAGCAAAAGCAACACTTACTTGAAATCCATTGTAGGAATAGATCAAACCTGCACCAATGATGGCTGAAAAGGCACTATGGAACTCAAATTCCTGACTGGAAGGAAGAGAAAAATTTGAACCTATGTGATTTCGGGTAAAAACTACAATGAGTAATACTGTCAGAGCAAATAGTGGAGTAAAAATCTTGAGTACAGTTACAATATTATTGATTTTAGTTAGCCAACGAATACCATAAAAATTAATCAGTAGATATAGCGCTAAGATGCTAAGGGCAAGTAACTTTCCCCAAATGGTAAGACTATGACTTTCAATCAATAAAGAAGAGCCAATAGCAGAAGAAAGGTATTGTGTAGTAGCCTGAGCCTCCGTTGCAACTACCATTAGAATGCCAAACCAATTGGCAAAGGAAAAAGGCATACCAAAAATACTGTTATAAGAAAAAGCACAGGCTTGAGCTAGTGCACCTCGGACCGGATAAATCGACACGACACGCGTAAGACACAAACCTACCATCAAAACTAAAACTGCTGCGAGTATCCATGCTACAAATGCCCAGTTACCCGCATATCTAGCCGTTAATTGGGCGCTAAACAGCCAGCCCGAGCCTATCATGCAAGTTGCACTGAGCAATGTTGCGCTTAGCAGCGTCGCTTTTTTCTTACCACCCTTCTTATGATGCATGTTTGGTAGATTTTTATAATTTATATTTTGGGTAGATCACCATTTTACCAATCGAAGCATATCAATAATTCTAATTCACCTGCCTGACTAAAAAACACACATAAGCTTTTGCAACTACTTATCTACAGTTAGCAGCATCCAATAGTTTTTTTTCGAACTTATATAAAATTTCCAGATTCATAACCTCTAAGAAGTTTTGAAGCCTAATGTTTAACTATTGATCCTAGATATTCTGTGGTTAACAAATTCAATACCGATCAATTGAAGCACCTAGTATACTGTTTAACTATCAACCGACATCAAATAAGAATCATTCGTCGTGTAATGCCTCTAAAAGGCATAGAATTCGTCATTTTATCTACTGATATATCTATATTTTCTATCTGCCTTTAGCCCACCCAAAAAGAAAAATATATTTGATTAATCTATCTATACCAGTACGAACATATTGCAAGCGCATTAGAGTAACAATTGATAGCAAATAGCTTTTGGGGAACTCACCTGTATTGTCTAACGTTGGATTCAAGGCTTTAAGTAAGCATCAGAAAAATAAAGCCATCATCTTACTAGTTATAAAACTATAAAAACTGGCAGCTCATATAGCAATGTAATACTATTTCCTTAACTAACTGAAATTGTTTCAATAGATAGGCATGCAAGTTTAACTTTCGTTTTAAAAAACTGTGCGATCACTGCCTTGAATTGATTATGCATAACAGTAAAGTATTGTAAGGTTTCCCCAGAAAATTATTAAGTTATTTCTCAACCAATTAATATCAATCAAGGATTGATTCAACTTCCATTCAGACATCCTCCCTAGCTTAATACTTCAAGTAAATTAAATACCTATACATACAAGCTCAAAAACATAACCCCCTACTTTTGTTGAGTATTAGATTTCAAATACTGTTAAAAAAATCTAAAACTACAGCCATCGATAAATTCATTAAGATAAATGAGTGTGCCAACAAATAATTATGCAAAATCTTGAACAGAAGCAGTACATTTAATTGCTATATGGCATACCTCCAAAAAATATTGGAGAAGAAAAGAATCTCCTATCAAAAGCCTAAACACGATACAGCCAACCAACAGATAGACTTGGAAGCTATCTAATAACTTCTGAGCTTTTCAGCATCCTGTCTTGATCTGTTTCCTATTCCTCCTCTGCCGGTAGGTGAGATCCAATCCATGACTCACCAAATAATCTCGTCGAAAGTTATGGTCAGTCACTTTAAAATTGACAAAGCGACCAATTTCTGTACTTCAATGCATAATATGAATTATTGGATGCAATAAATTTACTTCAGCTAATGAGGTAACGGTAACCCGTAATAAAATGTCTTCGCAGCCGACTACTACCATCTACTTTGTACCCTAACTCTGAATAGTTTCCCAACTTCAGCCCTCATTTTCTTGCTGTAGAAAAACTGTAATCGGAAATGATGCCCCATTTCAAACAGAAACCTTTGATGAAGTTGTCCCAGAAACTTTCATCGACCCCCTTAACAAGTACCTTGCTCTTCCTATAGTTAGTACCTTTTCCAGCAAGTGCTCGATGGGGATAGTATAAAAGAAGACGTTTCCATTGGGCTCAGGAGGGAAAAATTCATAACATGCTTTCTAGCCGATCAGTGGGCTTTGTGCCTCTTTTAAGCGCAGAAAGGCAAGGTTTGATCATTGCCAATGATCACCTGTTAATCTTGACATGAATCGGCTCTCAATTGTCGGTCTTATTTTTTGTGACTACGTAAGACCAACCAATTTCAAATTATATAATAGCTCTCAATAATCAAAGATATCATTATAAATAACTAAAAAGAGATTTAAGAAGCGTGGAAATAGCTTTTTGGAATAAATGTTATCGACACCTATTTAAACACAACATCAGACACACAGCCTAAATAAAATACTCAATGAAATTTTTTCCACATTGAATGTTATAAATTTAATAATGATCTATAAGGAGAACTCCAATTCTTCTAATGACAAACTAAGCTTATTTAGAGCTTTAAAATATGGTTTTCTTATAACTGAGATATTAGCTCGCACTCGCAGAGAGATCTAATGCAAATTTTTACCAAAATATTGATCAATGTATTTACTCCAGTAAAAACTCCTAAAAGTTTTGTGCAGCAGTTTTTAAAAGAGAATGATACTGTAACAACATTAATGGTTTATCGCTTTAAAAAATATGGAAGGGAAGAAATTACGAGTTGCTTGAGCATACTTTATGATTTGGTAGAGCTAACTTCTGCTCCTCACTCTAAGCCTTATTATCTTTCTCAAATAAAAGGATTGCAAAATCAGGCAACCAAAAATTCAAGTAGAAATTTTGTTTATAGAAACCTAGAAAAGATGAGGATTCCAATTTACATTCATTTCAGCGAGGACAGTACCTACTTCATTATTAATCACGAATTCTTCTCAGGATATACGGGACTGCTGGTTGTTAAATGTGCAAAATATATATTGCAAGGAGAAAAAGCTAGATCCGAAAAATATTATTTAAAGTTAAAAAGGCTCTACCATGGGAGTAGAAATCGCTCACTTTTGAAGTACTCAATAGATTTTCTCAAGGCCTTATTTCTCATTGCTGGACTAATTTTGTACAACAGGAGGGATTCTAAAAAAAATCCTTTTCATTTGAAGGGGTATAGAAATACAAAAGGAGACGTTGACGATATTGTAATGATATCGGCTAAAGTGAGAGCTGAAGAACCTTCTCTTGAGGATATCACCGAAAAGTTACTCGTTTTTTTTACAAAATTTATGGGCAGAAAAAAAGCAAACATACTAATAACACAGGAATTTACACAAAATTTACCTAAACAACACATCATTCAGAAAAGAATCGGTAATACTGCTTGCGGATTTAACTTTTCCTTCAGCACACTAAGTAAATCTGCTCGCCTGCAGATTCGTCTATTGCAGAAGTATGATATAGCCTACTACGGAATGGTTTTACTTGATGCTCTAGGGGTGGAAAAAAAATCTGACCGGCTGATTAAAGAAGACTTTATGCTGAGTTACTTACCCATTGGGGATGATGAGTGCATCGCAGTCTATGCAATTGCAAGAGATACTTTGAATTTTACTATAAGTAAGCATCGCAAGGGCTATTGGATATACACCACTGCCAATAAAGCGGCTTTTGACATAAAAAAGATAACTTTTTTCTTAAGAAAATTTTCAGTTGAATGCAATGTAACGGGCATCTAATGGCTGAAGTCTCATTGCTTCACGAATATTGTAAATCATATCTTGTTAAAAAATACTAAATTACCATTTAGATATAGTGCCACGCTCCAATATAAATAAAAAATCTCAAGCGAATTTGAGCAGCTTCAGTCAATTAAAAACCTGTTAAACCAAAACGCCTGAACTCACGAGCACTAAATTCATAGTATCCGTTAATTTTCTTGCAAATGTACTGATAGTTTGGGTTATTTAGCTTTTCAGTCTTTGAGACTGACTTGTCAATTTTCTCAGCCGATGCAACCTCATCTTGATGATAAACAACGGCTTTATCTGCAAAAATTGGTTCAACCTTTAATTCACTGATAACCCTGTAAGCCATATCAATATCATCATACCCCCATGTACCATCATAAAATTCGTCAAACATTCCCACTTTGATAATATCTTCTTTTTTATAGATCATATTACAACCATAGAAATGACCCCAGGGTTGCTCCGTATCAGGTAAGTCTTCTATCTTACCGATCCTTCTATCTTTTGTTAACCCATAATTCGATGGGCTGTTAAATCTGGGACAGGAACTTAGATGTGTATCAGTGCCGTCGATCATATCAACCTCAACATCCTTGAAGTGAATGAACTCCCTCAACCCTGTCATACAGATGTTCTTCCCCTTGTTATTAATTATATTATTAATCAGCATTAGGTAATTGGAGGATGGAATGCAGTCGCTATCTGTAAAAACACACCAGTCATATTTAGAAATCTTTACTCCTAAATTTCGAGCAGAATTAAGGGCAAAAGGATTATCTAAGATCTGGCGATAAAGTAAGGTTAAATTCAACTTGTCTTTGTATTCCTTATAACAAGAATAAATACCTGAATCACTTGAATTGTTATCGACAACAATAACTTCGAAATCTTCTTTTGGATAATTTTGGACAGAAAACCCTTTCAGCATGTTGCGCAAGAGACCCGAATTATTATAACAAGGGGCGATTATGCTAAATCTAGACTTCATAATATCAATCGTTCCCTTGTTACCATTAAGTTCACTTTCACTACATAATGTTCAATAAAATATTTAAGCAAATTTAACTTCCTCCCTGTGGCTGTAATTCAGAGATTTACCTTATGGGTAAGCTCCCATTCTCGCCTATCATCCGTGTACGCATAATGATTATCAAGGTGCCAAATTCTTAAACAATATTATTCATTGGGATCTTACTTGTGCAGTAGTATAAACATAATATTTGCCTACTCAAGATGAAATTCATGCAGCTTGACAGCTAGCGATCTACAATAGAGTCGGGCTTGTACACAGATCAATTCAGATCACAACCTATAGATATTCACTAGTGTTATATCCATGAATACAGAAACCAACATTTCGCCTTTCAACTATAGATTGCATCTCAAGAATTTAGGGGTTCACATTCTTACCCCTTAAAGGACAATCCGGCATATACCAAGAGGATGTTGATTTTTTATATCACAATTATTATGAAATATTAAGTAATCATGATCAAACTTGCCCTAATACACAAAGGGAGTCTAAGGCCACAGTTATTATTAGTAATGAAACCCATATTTAACATTAGCATTCATACCAATGATTCGAGAATACCTATGAGTAGTCGCCCACTAAATAAGTGTTAAACTTCACGCAATAAAGAGCCTACATTTCATTAGCCGAAACCAGGCTTTAACATGTATTTCCCTCTTTTGTATTGTACAAAATCTACTTTTAGGGAAAGTGACTAACACCATGGACTGTAGACTTTCCACAATCAATAAGCTGACAAACAGAATATATACATGCGCTCAGTATTTTTTAATGACGAAATAAATTCTTACTATGGTGCCAACATTCCCCCCTTATCCTGCCCACCCTACACGACTTTACTTACGCTTAAAGCGCCCTGATTTCTTTACTGTGTTCCACTTCACTTCTGTAGATTCTAATTCATCATGTTTTTCTACACAGGTAGAATCAGAACATGCCTAGTCAGGGATTACCTGCTCATACTGAAATTTAAATCTCGTACTTATTGGCAGCTATTGTATCGGCGCTATGTGTTAGCCCGCCAGAATCCTATAAATCAACATCCAACTTTACTTCAATATACCTGATTTTTTTTGTATTACGTTATTCAGGATCACGCTTCTTCTAGAAACTGTTTCATAACTTCTTTAGCGTAATTAACATGCAGGCAATATAGAAAAAAGCTCTGTATGAAGATAAGTAGCGATCCCACCTGACGACTAAACGGCGGTAGTTCCCTAGCCATGCAAAAGTTCGCTCAACTTTCCAGCGTCGCACATATCTCCTAAGCTTTCTGCCATCTTGTTTCGAAGGTTTTCTTCTATTCCTGCGGTGAGGGCAAATTAGGTCAATTTCACGGCGGGCCAAACTATGGCGTAGTGGATCAGAATCTGCAGCCTTGTCGTACACCAGTCGTCGAATTTTTGTATTTTCATAGGTAACATCGAGTAGTGGATGTAATAAATTTACTTCTGCTGGTGAGGCCGAAGTAACGGTGCCTCCCAATGGAATACCTTCGCCATCGACCACCACCATCCACTTTGTACCCTTGCCTCGCTTAGTTTTTCCGACTTCTGCTCCCCTTTTTTTGCTGAAGCAAAGCTACCATCCGAAAAGACTTCTTCCCAATTGAGCAGGGATCTTTGATCGAGCTGTCCGAGAAATTTTCTCCAAGCCTCCAACCAAGCGCCTTGCTCTTCCCAAAACTGGAGCCTTCTCCAGCAAGTACTCGGCGAAGGGTAAGATGGGGGGAGATCCTTCCATCGTGCTCCTGATCGCAAAATCCACAAGATACCTTCAAAACATGCACGGTTATCAATGGGTTTGGGACCTCCTTTTCCACGTTTTAGCTGGGGAAGGCAAGGCTCAATCAATTTCCACTGAGCGTCGGTTAATTCTGACTTAAATCTACTCACACTTACTGGTCTTATCATTCCATGAGGTCGCAAGAATAACTGATTTCAAGTTATGAAACAGCTTCTACTTACTCTGTGGAAGAGGATACCAATAAGTCGAACCCCTAACATTTTAAAAAATGCATTCAATGCCAATACAACTCTCAGTGGATACACAAGTAGTGTCTCTCTGGCCCGGTCGTTAATAAGTAAACACTCAAATTTCAGCTCCTTCTATAAAGGGGGAACATTCAACTGAGAAAGAAAGTTCCCCCACGAGTTTTAACTTATACTATGATTCGCCAAATCTGACTTAATGTATAAGTCATACATACCCCAGCAGGAAGACAAACAATACCCCATCAGAATAAAATTATTCAAAAAACCCAAGTAGAGGTTCGAGCAGATTGAAAAATATTCTAGGGGTTGTAAGGGTACATAGGTTATAGGCAGCATTTCACGAATGGCCACAACCCTTCGAAAAATCTTTAATACCGGAATTATGCCGTTCGGAGTTTGTTACACCGATTTTTCAGGATGATTCGTATACACCATTATGAATTTAAAGACTTAGATAGCCCTGCAAAGCCATACCTTGGTTACAAATTATTATTAGAGACAGAAATCTAAATAAAGCAACCAGACTTCCTCAAAATTACTTTACATGTAAAATATAATGTGATCTATCCAATCAGAGCTCTTTCAGTTGAGTAGGTTGTAGAATATGATTTATTCAAGTGTTCTTGACAAGATCCCTAAGTGTATTGATAAATTTTTCCGCGAAGTTTAAAACATTATCTTTCTTAGTAAGGGGAGAACAGTAAGAGAAAATAAATACTGAGTTCCTAACCGTTGAATAGGTTAACAGTGATATTGGGTGAGCACCATGTGTCTGGAAAGGAATAGCTGTTACAATTTCAAAAGATTTCATGTGCGTGCCCAAAGCTTTCATGCTTCCAACATTTGAAATACATAACCCTTCAGAGAAAACTGGTTTATTATTTTCATATTCTTGAGCCCAACCGATAATATCCCCTAGGATATAATCTTTAGGAAAGGCGAACTTACATGATTCTCCCTCCGCGGCTTGGCGATCAAGCTCAACTTGCAAGTATCTTGCTAGCTGCCAAATATTACTAGTATCAATATTAGGTATTACTTCTAAAGTGGTTACTGCTGAAAATGCACCCACTGCGCTTAAACCGATTTCTGATCCACATAAATCTCGAACATCTAAAGGTAAGAGGATTTTAATCCAGTCCCTATGATTAGGTAAAATTTTTGAGGCCTTAATAGCAACAGCACAAAAAAGTGCACTAGGCCTAACTTTGTAGCTCTTCCCCTGCTTTACAATACTTGAAAGATCCTCCATAGGAAATTGTCTATAAATAGCGTGCCCCTCACGCTCTGCAGCAAAGGCTGACTCTTCAACTGGCCATTTAAATAAATCATCTTTAGCGTTACATGACTCCTGTCTTGCGAAGTATTTGGAGGAGCTAAAGTAGCTCTCAACCGCTTCATACAAGGGCTGCCTTCCTAATCTAAATGTCTCAGGCTCCCTAAAATATATATCTAGAACACAAAAAAGAGTCATTACTGACCGGCCATCCAGGGCTGCATGGCTGCTTACCAGGGATATCCAGTCAACTTTATTCTGGGAATTTATATAGAACGAGAGCGTATAAGTACATTTTTCAACATCAAGTCCAACCTCGCCTCTACGCGTAAACTCCTCTTCAAAATCAAGAGGACCATCTAATTTCACAGCTTCGAAAGGGATAGAATCAAATGACACATCACAACGCCAACGAAGTTGCTCTCCAGACTCCACACGTGCTTGTAATAGAGGATAAATTTTATGAATAGATGCAAACCCAGACTTTAATTGCTCAACGCTTAGTGGTGTAAGAACTTTAATGAAGGAAATAACTAAAGTACCTCCACAGGTCCTCCTGGCTAATTCTGTGAATATTGCTTCTTGAGCACCTAACACTCTGGAAAGGTTTTCACTGGACACAAAATATCATCTCCATAAGGCATATCTATGCTAACTAAAGTAATTCCTAGAGGAGGTAATAACAAAGAAAATTTAGTATTGAAGAGTGATTTTTTTCATACATTTCACACTTAATAGCTGCATTATTTTTTTACTTTTTAGCATCAACCAGGAAATTAATCTACGAAACTGAACTTATACTTCTCGTGTATTGAGTTAAACTCAACTTGGCTTCAGCCTACTAAAAGGACAGGGCAATTTAAAAACCCGATGTAAAACTTCGTTATAGATAGTTGCCAATACGCCTCCCAGAATATCTGCGTACATGACGGCAGTACACAAATTAATTTCAGAGAAAATCTAATAAGAAGTGATATAGATTAACGCTTCACCAATAATACTACGGATGCTCCCCATTAGGCTCCTTGAGCTCAGTATATTTAACTGGACAGTTTTTTTGAAGCCGCATAGTTTTAATCAAGGATGCAGTAAACACTAATTTTGCACTAAAGCGGAAATAATATAGAGTTTTGTACAAGCATTTCTCCCACCTTAATTTATCTTTAAAACTTTAGATCTAGCAATAGACAAAATGGTATCGATAATAATCTGATTTTGGACTCTTTATTTTTCTGCGGTTTTTGACGACAATTGATCCTAACCTTTTCCTACTCAGAGAATAATAATGAAGGATTTTTTGATTATAGGCGGTGGCCATAATGGCCTTGTCTGTGCCTGCTATTTGGCTAAAGCTGGAAAAAATGTAACGATTCTTGAGCGCCGGTCGATTGTTGGTGGTGCTGCGGTTACTGAAGAATTCTACCCAGGCTTCCAAAACTCTGTGGCAAGCTACACCGTGAGTCTGCTTAACCCCAAGATCATCGAAGACCTCCATCTACGAGAGCATGGCTTGGAAATCAAATTACGGCCGCAATCAAACTTCTTCCCACTTTCAGAAGCCAATAGTCTTTCCTTCCATAAGAATCTTGTAGATACACAGGCAGAGGTAGCACGTTTCTCTGAGAGAGACGCAGCTACCTTACCTGACTTTTATGCCATGCTGGAAACCGTTGCGGATATTTTACGCGAAGAGCTACTGCGCGCTCCTCCCAACGTGGGTGGTGGCCTTATAGACCTGGTTCGCGCTGGTGGATTTGGGCTTAGAGCGAAAAAGTTAAGCATGGCATCACGCCGAGACGCTCTGGACCTGTTCACCAAGAGTGCTACCAACGTGCTGGATGCCTGGTTCGAAAATGACCATGTAAAAGCTGCGTTCGCCTTTGACTCTATTGTCGGCAACTATGCCGCTCCAAGCACTCCCGGTTCCGCCTATGTGCTCTTGCACCATGTGTTTGGCGAGGTAAACGGTGAGAAAGGCGCTTGGGGCCATGCTATGGGTGGTATGGGTGCTATCACTCAGGCCATGCGTAGAGAGGCAGAGCAGCTCGGGGTCACTATTCGTACAGACGCTGAAGTTAAAGAGGTGCTTATCGATGGTGGTCGCGCTACCGGAGCACGGCTAAGTAGCGGGGAAACTATTGCAGCTAGTAAAGTAATCGCTAATGTCGGCCCTAAACTTCTCTATTCCCAGATGATTGACGAACAACATCTGGAGCCGGAATTTCACCGCAGGGTACGTGGTTTTAGAGTGGGGTCCGGCACCTTCCGTATGAATGTCGCACTGTCTGAACTGCCAGACTTTGCATGTAAACCCGGTACTCACGTACAACCGCACCACAAGTCGGGAATCGTCATTGGCCCTACCATCGATTACCTGGAGCAGGCCTATATAGATGCGGCTCAATACGGCTGGTCAAAGCAACCCATAGTAGAGATATTGATCCCCTCCACCATCGATCCCTCCCTAGCCCCCGAGGGCCAACATGTGGCCAGCCTATTCTGCCAACAATTTGCTCCAGAACTGCCGGAGGGTAAGAGCTGGGACAACTACCGTGAGCAGGCAGCTCAAACCATTATCAATACCGTCAACAACTATGCACCCAATTTCCGTGATTCCATCATCGCCCAACAAATCCACTCACCGCTGGATTTAGAGCGCAAGTTTGGCTTGATGGGTGGCGATATCTTCCATGGTGCCTTAGGCCTGGACCAACTGTGGAGCAACCGCCCTTTTATGGGCTTTGCGGATTACCGCACGCCGATTCAGGGCCTGTATCTCTGCGGTTCCGGTAGTCACCCGGGAGGTGGCGTTACTGGAGTGCCTGGGCATAATGCTGCGATGGAGATTTTAAGGGATAAATAAAAAATGACCCGCAGAAAGCAGGCCATTATCTGTTTGGATTCAGTAGTGGGGTATGAGTCGAACTCAACCCCCTTTCAGGCGCTACAATGAACTTGTTGATCGCTATTACAATTAACGCGAGCTCACTCTAAATAGCAAATGATACTGCTTGAAATGCCTTTTTATTAACTCTCTTAGACTTTCTTAGTAGCAATCCAGCGGTCAACAAGTTGCTCTAACACCATCAGCGGTACGGCACCATTAGTTAGCACTACATCATGGAATTCACGTATATCAAATTTACTCCCTAACTTTTGACGAGCACGTTCTCGCAACTCCAATATCTTTAACATACCAGTTTTATAAGCTACAGCCTGACCCGGCATCACAAAGTAGCGCTCAACCTCAGTGGTGACTTCAGTTCTCGGAAAACCGGTCGTTTTCACCATATATTCAATTGCCTCTTCTCGACTCCAGCGCTTGTGATGTATACCGGTATCTACCACTAAACGAACAGCACGAAGCATTTCATCTTGTAATCGCCCAAGATCATCATAGGGATCATCTTGAAAACCAATCTCCTTGGCTAGCTTCTCTGTATAAAGAGCCCAGCCGTCCGCATAAGCTGTATTTGATACGGCTTTAAGAAAAGTAGGCAATCCCTCTAAATCTTTTGCAATTGCCTCTTGAAAATGGTGCCCTGGAATTGCCTCATGATAAGCTAAAGTTCGCATGGTAAATTTCTTTGTTTCATGGACATCGCGCAGGTTTACATAAAACACCCCTCCGCGAGACCCATCAATTGCAGGGTGCATATAGTATGCTTTCGGTGCGCCTTGTTCTTTGAACCCTGCAATTCGCTTAACTTCAACGCCCGCAGTTGGTTTTATGTTGAAATAATCGTCAATACCTGCGTTAATCTCATCGATAATCAATTGATAGTCTTTGATAATTTGCTCACGGCCCTTATCTGAATTTTCATAAAGAAACCGAGGATCATTATTTATAGCGGAGAAACGGGAGTTAATGCTTCCCGTATCAAGACCTACAGAAGCAAAGATCTGTTTCATTTCGTCTTCTATACGTTCTACTTCCATCAAGCCCGTATTGTGCAGTTCATCGGGAGTCAGATTTGTAGTGGTATGAATACGTATTTGATATGCATAAAATTCATCACCTTCCGGGAGGGCCCAAACGCCATTATTCTCTGAAACCTTATACTGTAATTCTTGATAGTAAGCGATCAAGCTTGCGTACGCAGGATAGACATTTGTTTCAATTAATATTTTTCCTCTATCAAGGATACGTGTACGCTCTTGATCTGGTAAAATTTCAAGAGTATCCAAGCGATTTTCCAGAGAGGTATAAAGTATGTTTTCATGCGCCGGAACGTTAATAAACCCTTGCATTTCGCTTAACACACGATCAATTACAAAGCGTGGAGGCAGGATCTTTTTCTGTTCCCGAATTTTCAACCCATCCAATACTTGAGAAAATTTTCTATCTACTTCACTTAAGCGGGAGAGATAATAATCCGCTTCTTTGACATTGTTAATTTGATGCAACTCAACAAGAAACTCCGGAAGAGTATTTTGCACACCAAACATTTGATTGAGAGGGTAATTATGATGCCTCCAGCGCTCCCCTTCTACTAGACTTTCCAGGTAGTACTCCAGAATATCATAGGAAATTGCCTGCCGGTCATTGAGACTAGATCTGTCATAGCTCCTTAAAGTAGATAGTTCATCCTTAACTATCTGTATCTCATGTTGCTTCATCTTTTCAGAAACATCATCAAGATGAGCATTATGGCCATCAATCCCAAATCGTTCCAGTATGCGAAAAATTGAGAGTGTTTCCGGGCTGGTACTTTGAATTTTTATAAAGGCTCGCTCAAAATATACATTGATAGACCATGGTTTAAAATAAATTGCATTGACGGCAAAGACCGAGATTGCAACCATCCCAAGCAATAGTATCCCGCCAACCCACTTGGCTGTTGTTTTTATCATTATTAGATCCTCCTAATTTGTGCCACTATTTTCACTATGCCCTTAAACAAAGCACAACCATTAGCTCTAGATAATGCGTCAAACAAACCGAATAAAGCGATAAGATGCACATTGTAGATAGATCATGACAGAACAATGGCTTTCAGAGAGGCCTGAAGACCAAAGTAGCTCAAATATTACCAAGTAAGGATCTTCCACCATCCTTTCGATTCCAGCTGCGAAAACCACCATATCACCACGCTATTCTGCTAACAAATCACTCAAGAACTGCTGGAGGTCAAAAACTAGAGAACTATCGTGATTGGTCAGCGAAAACTATTACTGGTACCATCATTAACTACAATTCGAATATTCGTAATGCCATCATCGCCCAGAAAATTCACTCTCCCCGGATTTAGAACATAGGTTTTATTTGATCTATTGTGATATCTACCTTAATACTTTGGGGTTGTATCAAGCGTGGAGTAACCGGCTCTTTATTTACTTTGCGGATTGGCGCATCCTGTCCAAGACCTGTATATTTGTGGCTCCGGTAATCTCGATAAGTGTAGCGATCTGTTTTGGGACTTAAGACACCAAGAATCAGGTGATACAAGGGCCGAATAATTTTACCCTTGACAGATGATAGATAACGACTGTTCAACCTTGCTTCAGATTTAACCCTCTAAACCAAGTTCTAGATGCTAGAATTGACGCTTAAGGATGATGCCATCAAACATATTTTTTAATATGTATATACCACTTATAAAAAATAACTCAACACCGCCACTCTAGACATACCTGAAACTGGCGTTAAAGCTCGACGAGGCTGAAAGATTGATAACCATGAAATATGAAACGATCGATGATTTTAATTCAGCACAGGTCGGTAAAGAGCTGCTGATATGCGATACTTTACGACAGCTAATTGATAAAGGCCTGACAAAAGCTGAAAGTAAGATCTGGCATGGCCACCCTGTATGGTTTTTAGAGGGCAATCCAATTGTAGGGTACAGTAAACTAAAAGACTGCATTCGCCTGATGTTCTGGAGCGGTATAGACTTTGACGAGCCTAAGCTCGAACCAGGGACAGGAAAATTTAAAGATGCTTCTATTCGTTATACAGACGCAGTGCAGATAAAAACATCTGATATAAAACGCTGGCTAAAAAAATCAAAGGTAATTCAGTGGGATTACAAGAATATTGTCAAACGAAAAGGGAAGTTGTTGCGTATAATATGAGCAAGGGTACGCATGTTGCTAAATTTAGTATAGCTCGGGATTAATGCTCGGCTTTATGAATTTATTGCCATCTTGAAATTACAACGTGTAAAAACACCGGAGCTCAACCCCAGCCTTTTGGGCTTAAACTGAATAATTGCCTACTAAAGAAAACCAAAATTATTTAACAATTTTTATTTACTCTTGCAGCTTTTGAACAATGGAGATAACGCTCGGATAGTATCCACATAGAATCTCACCTTTACTTTTACGAATGATTTATAAAACAAGTTCTCAATGACGTAATGGGGATGATTATCCTGAGGTAAGTAAAAATTTATTAACACTTTAAACTTTTCATTAGTCTTACCCTCCACCCCTTTATTTAAAAGCGAAACGGTAAAAATTCATTGCAATATTAAATCAGCTGTAACATTTCAATCACGATCATCGTTGATGATCAAGTCATCGTTTCGTCAGTGAAATCAAAGGCGTTCCATTATTTGAATCGTAGTAAAGCCTCACATCTGGTATAGGACAGCTTTACTCCAACTTTCTTGGTATCTGTTTTTCTTGATAATGATTACACTTAATTTGTTCCTCGCCCAAAATGGGCATCGCAGGAATATAATCTTTTCAGAGAACTCAATAAATCAGTCAATCTTTCAATTCTCTAAAGCTCTTTGAATTGCTGGGCCAATTTGGCGTTTTCGCGAGATCACCCCTTTAGCAACAACCATGTCATCTACTACCTGGTCCCCAAAAGCGGAGATAATAAGATCTTTGTCTGAGGTGTCACTCCAAAGTAGATAAGATTTATTTTCACGAGTGTCGACAATTGCGAAGATCAAGTGATTGATACCTTTCTCTTTTTTTATCTCGCCCATGGCAGACTTAAGTTCATACCTTCTGTTGATTAACTGCTGAGCTGTCAGCGTTTCAGCAACACCAATGCCAACTTTTTTTCCTCCGAACTCAAAATCTTTAAAATCAAGTAAAACAATATCCTTGGCGGAAAACCCACCCAGATCTGATTTCTCTAGCAACATCCGCTCTGCAAACTTATCTACATCATCTATACCAGCTCTCTTTGCCAATTTTTTTACATAGACTTTGTCGTACTCGGTTGTGGTAGGTGATGTCAGGTTAACCGTATCCGAAAGAATTGCAGCCAACCCCATACACGCCAGATGAACTGGTAATTCAATAGCAAACTTCTGAGCATGATCAGTTAAAATTGTCGCGCTCGATCCCCATGGCCTAGTCTCTATACTGATTACATTTGGAATATTAATTGGCGATCCACCAATCGCATGATGGTCGATTATTGCTACGATTAAGTCTGGATCAACGCCAGTTGGCAATTGAGTGCCTTGATTAAAATCCACCAATCCAACAGTCTTTCCTGAGAAATTCTCAATTATTTCGGGCTCCTCAGCACCACATTGTTCAATGGCGAAGCGAGTCTCCGGATTGATTTTACTGGGAATTGCTGGCTTACCACCATAAATGAAGGCTGAGAGCAAGCTCCCACTAACGGAATCAGTATCGGGTATTTTATGCCCGGTCCAAACCAAATTCTGGGTGCCTTTTAACTCTTTCCTCAGATAGTCAGCAGCAACTTCTCGGGTAGACGTATCTTGTCCCAGGTCTGAGGAACTGATTTCCTGCGCACCTAATGAAGCGCCTACAACCAAACTGAGTGAAAAAAACAAGGCTCTCGAAAGCAGACCGGGGAAGTCTATTGGGCGGTGATCACCTAATATTGACAGGCATGAGATTAGAAATCTCACCAGCATCCTCCACAGTCATTTGCTAACAGATTAATAGAAACCTTAAAATAACCGATGGCATGACTAACATCCGTCCATCACATTCATTCACTCATTGTATCTTAAGCGGATCGATAAACTATCAAAGATCTCTGAGTAAAGAGGTAAGCAGCTCGTACTATAGACAAGGTATAGTCACTTAGCGGACAAACCAACTACAGCATAACTTTACTGGCTCTATTTGTCGCATGTGGATACAAATAAACGTATTCCCTCGAAATTCTTGCTACTTCACCCACTTTCAGTATTGACACCAAATAACCTAAGGACACTTCTCAACACTCACCAAATATAAAGCCTAAACCGCCAACCCTACTGACGAAATTTAATAAAACACCTGCTATTTATCCATACCAATATGAATAACCAAGGACTCGGCCCAGAATCATCCAAATATTTCTTGGTGTAACCCCCTCATATCAGTGCATTTACCCCTACGCCTAATACCAGTGAATTGAAACGCCTATGAATAGGTTGGCATCAGATTTTACACTTAGTAACGTAGCCTATACCGTAATGAGTAATCATTACGATATCGTACTTTATATCGGCAAAAAGGCTGATCTGACCAGATATCGAAGTGATTCTTCACTATCTGGAGCTATTTAAGGCCTCGAACTTGGCACAACGATAACCCAGGGCAGCGTACTCGATCAGTGTGAATCGCTAAAGCTACAAAGCGTTGTCCTTCTATGGCAGAAAATTTAATCAGTGTCAGCTGTTTTATACATCTCTTAAATGAATCCCAGCTAATCCAGAAGACAGCGTTACAGGCCACTTATTTAAATCCTGGGCTTTATTGGATAAAAGCGTTAACGCAGCCAGTATGGGCTATGTAGACCTAAACACAGTCAGGGCCAATACCACAAATACGCCTAAACACCCTGATTACACTTTGATTCAACTATGCATTCGTGCAGCAAGCTCAATAAACATAGGGTACATGGCTTGATCCACCATCGGAGTTTCCTCTTTGCTAATTTAACCCTGCTCCAATCTATCAACACTACGATTTCTGACTTATTACCACAAAGTGAAGTTTTCCAAAGCCTAAATACAAGTTCTTAACATTTCACCTATCCTTATTTCCAATTCAGATTTGAATAGCCACCAGAACCGATGCTTGTCGCAAAACTGAGACTTTTCTCCAATTTTTGGGTGCCCTGAATAATTCACCCTGCAAGGCTTGGTGTTATAATTTTGACATTGTAATAATAACAAGGTGTAAAAAATGGCAAAGTACATTTACCTCCCGGTAAACAGTGATGAAATGCTAGAGTTCGCGGAGAATATGGCGAGTGCGTGGGATATTCCGAAGAATCAAATTCTTGCCAACAAGGTAACATCTGGTATTGGTAAGTCTATGTACCGCTGGATAGACAAGTGTCTCAGTAGCCTCAAATCTGGTGACACTCTTTATATTGTTGCTCATGGTACCGGCGGTGGCGATGGCAAGCAAATTGGTGCACAACGCAATAGTGGCAAGAATAAACAAGCAAAAGTTTTCGATAGAGGGGTAGAGTCGTGGCAGGGCGGAGTATGGAAAACCTATACTCCCACGCAGCTAGCGGGCACGCTGGTTAAAGAGGGTTTGCCTGGCAATTTTGTCGATCTGCACCTCTGCGCTTGTGGGTCAGGTTATGATGGTGAGAAGTTAAGGCCCTGGGCCCAGCGTTTACGTGAGGCGATGGCCACTACCCATAAAAGCCTGGAGGTTACCGGGTACCTCGGCTGGTTTGATGCTACCGGTAGCTCTGTAAAGATTAAGGTTAATACTCAGTATTATGATTTAAATGAGCGTGCAGTCACCTTCTCTTAATCGTTATCGACTAAAAAGTGAAGTGGGCATCTGCAAGGATGTTCAAAACTCTGTGTGAGCTAGTCAGCTATAGGCAGATTATTTCTCTCGGCGATCTGGAGAACAGATCGCCAGCTGTAATAGTGCCGGATTCCGGCTTTGAATTGGGCACACCTAGCATTAGGCAGTTTTAGTTGTATTAATTCAGGACAAATCTGACTCATCTTATTTTAATTGAGAGCTGTAATGCGGACCACAATTACTAATTTCATGAATCAAATTCTCCCTAAAAGAATCATACTTTGAAGAATATTGCTTATCACAAGAATAAACCTCCAGCCCCATTTTCAATCAAGACTCGCAATTTAAAAAAACTACTCACCCAAATTTTATTTTTGAAATTAAGTTCATCACTATTACGTGCCTCTAGAATGGCCTACAATTTTTGATAAGATTCAGCTTCAATCAATTAATCAACCGGCAAAGATATTAGTTCTACGTTATGCTTCCCCAGGACTGGCCCTATGGAGCCCATCCAAATCCATTGTGGTCAGACGGCTTACAGAGGCAAACGAACCAAACATTCCCACTCAAGGAAAACCAAGAGCTATTACTTCTACGTATCAATTCACAATACGGCAGTGCTCTAGATTTAAACCGACAAACAGAGACCTACCTCCTTGTGAGTTCAAGTAGTGCCGGGCTATACGCTCCTTTAGTTTACAGTGCCCCAGCATATCAATACCAAGTTACCCGCTTTGTGAAGTGCACCTTGGAATGGAAGTGATGCCAATGCTCCGGAATAGGTTGCCAATTTACTTAATGAAATCCACAGCCTCCCTGAAATTGATGCCCACTTGGATATATCCTTTAAAGCTGAACATTATTGGAGCTCAATTAATGAGCAAGCAGATTTCTACCCCACACTAGTACAGCTTTATCAAACGATTTCTTCCCATGTTGTTGCCGCGGAACAGCTAGGTAGTAGCTTCTTTCTTTGCCATAATGATTTTAAGCACTGGAAATCTCATCACTGAAAAGGCCGGGCGGCTTTATGCCATTGATTGGGAGTACGCGGCTATGGGCGTCGCTTCTATGATCTCGCCGCAATCATTGAGGTACATCAGCTCAACAGAACTCAGCAACAATCCTTACTCTAGCTGTATCTTAGGTGTAATCCAGCCGGAGAACATTGGCGCAGAGTGTACAAATATCTAAACTTACTCTGGTATGCGTATAGTGGGGCTCTGAGATCCCAAAAACAAATTTTTTGCTTAAAAAATAGACAGCATCAGCGAAAACCTGCTCCGACCGGAGCTCGCCTAACATTTATAGCTTCCCTCACTTTAAGCAGCTTAGACACTTGATGAAGTAAATGTTGTAAAATCAACACTCCCGTTACTAATAATTAATCTCTAAAACCAGGAAAATAACTTATGCGAAATATTGTTTTTACATTGATGTTGTTTGTTTTGACAATCGGTAACGCACAGGCACAAGAGAAGCCTGAAGCATTCAAAACTATCGAGAATCTTCTAAATTACCTATCCGACGTAGACCATGAGCATATGAGAGGCACCGTAACTGAATCTTTTCTCTTGCTCGAACATGGTGAAGTATGGACGATTGAAGATCTAATTAAGGTAGCAAAGCCATCAGATACTGTTAGAACCAATTACTTTAGCATTATTGACTTTGATGAGAAGCCAGACCTAGTCACAATCAACTATTGGAATAAGGCCAATTTTGCTAAAAAGAATGAGAGCCAAGATGTTTATTGGCTCGAAAGCGCTATTCTAAAGAAAGTGAAAGGAAAGTGGCTCATCTCACAATTGCACTCTACAAGACTGCCATCTGGAAAAGTGCCAGAAAATGTGGTGTTTAAGCCATAAGGCCACCTTAATTACCAATAAGTAAGAGCCAAAAGGGATTTTGGTCTTATACTTCAGCGCTAATGACGCATTGATATATCCTAATTGACTCAATCAATAGCCCCCTCCTCTCAAGTCAAATTCCTACTGTAAGTCATTTCCTAAGTATCAAACTCTATTGTTTACCAATATTAAGTAACTTAACTAAAAACTGAAAGTATATCTCTCTGGAAAAATACACTCTGACTGTAGAGCCCAGATAATCGAAGGTTGCAATAAGTAGTGACTGGAAATCTCTTTCTTCTTTGCGGTGACCAATCACGATGCGAGTGATACAGCTGGCTATGGTCCTGGCATGGAAGCTAACTCCTTCTGTCGAGATCATAAGTCTGCCTAGGTCAACGGGATACAGATTAAACACCACATTGAAAATTGTGGCCTGGCTATTATTCTCTTTGGTGAAAATATAATAAATGGAATGCAGTATTCGATGCTGGATGCTGCGTAGCGCTTGGTAAATCCTATATCACTCTGCATGATCAATCCCTGGTACATGCGTTAAAAGAGGTTGATGGGCCGCTCAAACCTGGGCACAAACACCTGACCAGGTTGACTCACTACACGGGTATCAACTTCAGCTTTATGCCATTAGAGAATCCAATATACCCAGATTTCCCGTAATGACTATGGGGAACTTGATATTCACGGGAACAAAGTCAGGGTATTAGTCACCGAAGTTTGTTCAGATAGCTTGCGGTACCAATAGAGGAACTGGCTGTAGCTTAGATTGTGATTACGAACATTGGCGCACTTGGATTGAGAGCTTTTCTCGTAGACCCCGATATAGCTTTGCCACTGCTACTGATTCATGGCGCTTTTCTCCGAAGTTGATGGAGGGGGCATCGTGCCAGTCTGCCAGGGCAAATTAAATACTGTGGCTCATGTACCGCTTACATAGTGACAACTCCTTGCAAATCAAGCTCACCAAATTTGATGAGGAAATATAGACTGCCTGCGATGCGTTCAGGATCACCTATCACTAACTTAATCTTTCATTGTGGAAATCTAATATCTCAAACAAGCGTACGCAGTAGCACGTTGGATCGCTTTGACTTTTTCTACTGGGTTCATCGGCTATTGTTGTCTGGTAATCTGGGATCCAATTTGGCTACTAGTTCACTCCGCTAAATAACAAGAGACGATTGCCGGTATAACTCCTCTAGTCTTTTCAACACGGGCACACCGGAGAGGCAAGATTATCTCTCCCGGCTGCCGCTTTAAGCGCTTTCAGGCCTTCAATTTAAGCTGCTTTTGGATCCGCACATAGATTTCTTCACGGTGGATGGGCAGTGACCTGGGTGCACTTATGCCTACCTTCACTTGATTACCTTTAACCTCCAGCACTGTGACGGAGACATCTGCTCCAATCCTTAAGTTTTCACCGATCCGTCGCTTTAAGATCAACATACTTATTTCCTTCGATGGTCAAAGTCTGGGTACTTCTGGGGTTGGGAAGCTTGGGCTTAACGTTTGGAGGAAATGTGGGGTGGTGCGCGGGGGCGGTAGGCAGAGAAGAGGAAAAGGCGGGCGCTAGGCTTCCAGAGCTTGGGAATAGGCCCCAAGCCGCTGAATGTACTCCACTTTATTGAAGACGAGCGGGTTTCTAGCGTATTATCCATATAGCCATCTTGATACTTATCCTATCAATTTGGTCAGCTGGCCCCGGGTGTTCCTAGCACCTTGGGTCAGCGCCTTTTACTTACTCTTATGTCACGCTACCGTTCTCCTTTGAGGGGATGGGTCTTTTAAAAGCTCTTGGCTCTTTTGAAGCTTTCAAAAATTTTCAAGCCTCTAAGGCCTTTTTAATCGGCTCGCTCAATTGCGACTTAAACACCAAAAATATCTATCGATTTTACGTAGCTTTGACATTGAAACAAACTGAATAAATTTCAATAAGATTATTTTCGCGCCTATATTTTTTATATTTCCGCCCGGGGAAACTTTAGTCAATAATTGCAAGTTTCAATTTATATGGGAATTTCCTACGTACTTTTCCGAAAAGATTAAAGATCTAATTCTGTTTGTCGGCGGTGAGTGTTTGAATATGCCGAAAGGGCTACCCTTTCAGCTAGATCACCATTTGGAGCTGGCGGACTGGAGTGGCGGGCATTTTGATTCCAGAAAGCGAAGTTGTATTTCCGAAAACACGCTTCCTTTCCTAGAGCGGCTTGGTATCCCATCCATGCACTGGCTATATTCCAACCAGAAATTTAAGGGTCGCCTAAAGGCTTGGTGGGAGCAGTACAATAAGCTTGTAGCCAGCTCAATAAACGTTGGGTACGACATAGGCAACTGCCGGCGCTTCCTCTCAGGTGCCTCCTGCTAACCTAACTCCAAATACTCTACGCCACAATTGTCGATTTTCTATCCGAAATAAAATTTCCAAATCCTGAACACAAATTCTCAGAATTTCATGTCCCTTACCTATAAACCAGAGATATAGAGCCATCAGAGCTGATGCTTGTCGTGTAACTGACACGCCGCTCCAATCTTTGGGTGCCCAGAATCGGTGTCTTTACTTTCAAATAACTGCAAGTTAAAAAATCAGAGGGTTCTCAAAGTGACCTATAAGTTTTTTAACTGTGAGTTTTGCGTTCATGTTAGCGTCTGTATTTGAGGCTGATTTGGTGTGCAGCGGAAAACCAGTCCGGCAACTATTAAATGTTTCTCAGCTTCTTTAACAATTCCTTACCGCCAGCACTCATCGGCATCTCCATATTCCTGTGCAAAAACTGATCTTTGTCTGGCCCTTCATACAATTGCCCAGCAAGATATAAAATTGAAATCATCTTATTGAGTATATTAGCCAGTGATGAATCGTCGATTTCAATGTTCAGTTGCTTTTTTCCAGTGGAGTAGGTTACATCAAGATGAGCCCCTAGCTTGTTTCGATAGTTTTTGATGTTTGTACTTTTATACAGATAATGCAACTCGATGATCTGCTCCTCAAAGTCCCTAAAAATCTTATATTTTTTTGCTATCTCTTCATGAAGATTTCCATCTTCACACTCAAGCAAAAAATAGCTTTTAGATTCACTTCTCAATGTCTCGTCAAAACGAGCATGTAATCTATCAAATGTTAGGTTATCTGATCCCATCGTTTTTGCTGGATCAAGTAACGAAGCAATTCTCATAACTATCTCATACTGCAGAGAGCTTTTAATTAGCCCAAATGATTGAGGGGCAGTACGCTTAATCTCTCTAATTGAGTCTTCGCACCCGTATAGCTCTTCAAAAAGAACAACCAAACTTCTCAAACGATCAACTAGCGACCCGATTCTATGAATCTCTACCATAGCCTCTTACCGTATAACAGTTTATTAAATAGCCAGCAGCTCAAGTGTCTGCCCCCCCCATTCTTAAACTCATTTTACCCACAATTAAATCAATAAGTTAGAGGCAGCTGTCTTTGAATTTAAGCTATGACTCTATACTTCTAGTTTTTACGCCTGTGATAAGCCCACCACTCTCTGCAGGAAAAAGGTTAATATTATCCACTAGGAATCGTCATCTCTATAATTGAGATATGAACAGCCAGGCGATTGACCACCTCAACAATACAACTCGCCACTAAATCAATAGCGTGACTAGTGACGCTTACTGACTGTCCTGCATCAGCCTGCAGTGTTTTGGTGGTTACACAAACGCTAGACACTAGAACTCCTACTCCACAGGCCTGTACATTGTTCTGATTGTCGATTACGGCAATGGTGCAATTAAGTACTGCAGCAGCTTGAATATCGCTATTTGTTGGCTCTGTCGTTAGTGCCGGCTCTGTGATCATCTTCGATGATGTAGGCAAAGAGAAGTAGCTGTGGGACACTTTAAAGCTTTATCAACTATTTAATGCTGGAAAGCGATATACCCAACCCGACATTTAATCCATTCAATACCAGTGCCGAAGCTCCCAAATTAATTCTGCGCCATCCTAAAGTTCGACAGAGATTAACTATTAGTGAGTTTTAACTAACCTATATTACAGCCGGAGAATTGGGTTATAAGTACTTGCGACTAGTGATGTAGCTTTCTCCACTAGCCAATATGAGACGCGGATATGTGGCCCTTTACTTAATGAGCATATTACTGAAGTTGGTATTTGTAAGTGGACAGAAAAACCTATCAATCAGCGGAGTGAAGAGCGCAAGGTTTATTTACGGTTTACCTACTCAAAATATCCAGGGCTACGACAAATAATAAATCAAACTAGGGAGCTACCACTTAAAAATTACCGCTGTTCGCTTGCAGTTTCGTTTCAACCGAAGAAGAGACAGCCCAGAGCGAAGTAAGATGAGCATTGGTATCGACTGATGCCTGCAAGGCTATCAGACCAGTTTAAAGAAGCTCGCTATGCCGCTGGAGTTCGCCAGGACTTACCCAGCAGCGCCAGGCCGACATTTCACGAGGTGCGCGCACTAGCCTCTCACCTGCTCAAGAAATCCGGTCACAGCCCGGAAGAGATTGCAGAAATATGCGCCCATACGGATACGGAAATTACTGAGAAGTTTTATCTCGGAGGGCATGAGCGGGAATACAAAGAAGTGGGTATCAGCATCGACCCGAAATTACTGGTCCGGAAGTGATTGAGAGTTTTTGTACGGGGTTTTTGTACGGGGTTTTTGTACGCTTGGGAATTGGTTTTTGTACGCTTGGGAATTGGTTTTTGTACGCTTGGGAATTGGTTTTTGTACGCTCAACCTGGAAAATTGGCTGAAAGCCGCATGAGATATAAAGAAAGATGGTCGGAGCGGCCGGATTTGAACCGACGACCACCACACCCCCAGTGTGGTGCGCTACCAGGCTGCGCTACGCTCCGATTTTGAAAAATCGCTCACTTCTCTAAGTGATTGATTTTTAAAGACATCGTGTCTCGATGTGGCGTGAATCATACCTGAGTGCGGCTGGATTGCAAGCCCAGGTTTACAGTTTTTTAGAAATTCTTTCTCCCATCCAGCAGGGCCACTACATCTTTGAGTTCCGCGATCACTTCCGGCAGTACCTGCTGTAACTGCACCACTTCTGCCCTTTCGCTACCGGTCTCTATCTGCTGGCGGGCTCCTCCAATGGTATAGCCCTCTTCATAGAGTAGCGCACGAATCTGGCGCACCATAATAACGTCCTGGTGCTGGTAGTAACGGCGGTTGCCGCGGCGTTTAACGGGTTTCAGCTGTGGGAATTCCTGCTCCCAGTAGCGCAGTACATGGGGCTTCACGGCACACAGCTCGCTCACTTCACCAATGGTGAAATAGCGCTTACCGGGGATTGCAGGTAGCTGAGCATTATTGCTCGGTTCCAGCATGTTCCTCTACTCGTGTCTTGAGTTTTTGCCCTGGTTTGAAGGTGACTACCCTGCGGGCTGAGATGGGGATTTCCTCGCCGGTCTTGGGGTTGCGACCGGGACGCTGGCTTTTGTCGCGCAAGTCGAAATTGCCAAAGCCCGAGAGCTTGACCTGCTCGTTGCTTTCCAGCGCATTGCGGATTTCCTCGAAGAAATACTCGACGATCTCTTTTGCTTCGCGCTTATTAAAGCCCAGCTCCTCGTACAACTTCTCGGCGAGCCCGGCCTTGGTCAGTGCCTCTGTCATTGGATCCTACCAATTGATTCAGAGGCGTCGACTCCAGATCGGAAGCGGCCCAAACCGCGGCGGCTTTCAACCCGGAAGCAGACGCTCTCGGGGTGCAATTCAGTCTGCACACCGAGAGCATCATGCCCTGTTAGCGCAGACTAGCGTTATATTTTTCTTCTAATTTACCGACCACCGCATCTACAGCGGCATTGATTTCTTCGTCATTAAGGGTGCGCGACGAATGCTGAAACGTCAACCCCAAAGCGACACTTTTTCTATTTAAATCAATACCTTTGCCCTGGTAGACGTCAAATATCTTGAGGTCAGTCAAGGTTTCACCGGCGGCCTCGGTGGCGGCCTCTACCAGATTGGCGGCGGGAACATCCGCGTCGATCAGCAGGGCCAGGTCTCTGCGCACTTCCGGGAACTTGGACAGTGGGCGGAATGCGGGGGCTTTACCCTGGCCGATCGCTTCCAGGCTGAGTTCGAATACGAACGCCGGTTTGGCCAGATCCAGCTTCTTCTGCAGCTGCGGGTGCAGGGCACCGATAACCCCTACTTCGCGGTCGCCACGCAGTATTTTGGCGGTTTGACCGGGGTGCAGGGCGGAGTGTTGGCCGGCGACAAAGCGGAATTCATCGGCGACGCCGGTGCGGGCCAGCAGGGCTTCCACGTCGGCTTTCACATCGAAGAAATCCACGCTGTCTTTGCTACCAGTCCAGTTTTCCGCAAAGCGATTACCGTAGGCGAGACCAGCGATCATCTGTTCCTGGTGTAGCTCCGCACCGGGTACAAAGCGCAGACCGGTTTCAAACAGGCGCACGCGGTTTTGTTGGCGATTGAGGTTGTACTGTAAGGCTTTGCACAGGCCTGGCAATAAGGTGGTACGCATCACCGCCAGCTCTGCGCTGATCGGGTTTTGCAGAGCCACCGGGTCGGCTTCCGGGTCAAACAGCGCGGCGCTGTCGCTATCGATAAAGCTGAAAGTGATCGCTTCGTAGTAGCCTCGGCTCAGTAGGGTCTGCTCCAGATTGTCCTGGGCAATGGTGCTCTCCGGGCGCGGAGCAATTTCCAGCTCGGCGGTAAAGCTTTCGCTAGGGATACGGTTGTAACCGTAAACACGGGCCAGCTCTTCCAGCAGATCGGCTTCGATGGCGATATCGAAACGGAAGCTGGGGGCGAGGAAGGTCCAACCTTCGTCATTCTGGTCGATTTTTTCCAGACCCAGGCGGGTAAGAATATCGACGATTTCGTCATCGGCCAGCTTGATACCCAGGCCCAACTCTACCTTGGCACGGCGCAGGGTAATATGGCGCTCAGCGGGCATGGTTTCAGTCAGCTCGCGCACGTGTACCGGGCCTGGCTCACCGCCAACGATATCCAGCAGCAGTTGAGTAGCACGCTCAACCGCTTTCTCTTGCAGGTGGTAGTCTACGCCGCGCTCAAAGCGGTGAGAGGAATCGGTGTGAAGGCCGTAGGATCGGGCTTTACCGGCTATCGCCAGCGGGCTGAAGAAGGCGCTCTCCAGGAAGATATGTTGGGTGCCTTCGGTAACGGATGAATCCAAGCCACCCATAATACCGGCCATGGCCAGTGGCTTTTCTTCGTCGGCAATCACCAGGGTGCCTTCCTGTAGCTTCACTGCCTGGCCGTCCAGCAGGGTCAGCTCTTCACCGGCTTCGGCCATACGCACCTTGATACCGCCGGAGAGTTTCTCCAGGTCGAAGGCATGCATGGGCTGGCCCAGCTCCAATAGGACGTAGTTGGTCACGTCTACCACCGGATCGATACTGCGCAGGCCGCTGCGGCGCAGGCGCTCTTGCATCCACAGAGGTGTCACCGCTTTGATATCGATATTGCGAATGACACGACCTACGTAGCGCGGGCAGGCGGCTTCGGCTAGCAGGGATACGGGCAGGCTCTCGTCGATTTGCTGGGGCACCGGGGCAACTTCCGGGCCTTGTACGGCGCAGCGATTCAGTACGCCCACTTCGCGAGCGATACCGGCAACACCGAGGCAGTCGGAACGGTTCGGGGTGAGATCCACTTCGATGGTTTCATCATCGAGCTGCAGGTATTCGCGCAGATCGGTACCGGTGGGTGCGTCTTCTGGCAGTTCCCAGATACCGTCATTGTCTTCGCCCAGTTCCAATTCGGTCTGTGCGCAGAGCATACCGAAGCTCTCTACACCACGGAGCTTGGCTTTTTTGATTTTAAAATCGCCCGGCAATTTGGCGCCTACCAGGGCAAAAGGAATTTTGATTCCGATGCGCGCGTTGGGAGCACCGCACACCACTTGCATTTCACCGTCGGGGTGGCCGGCCACTTTACACACACGCAGTTTGTCGGCATCCGGGTGCTGTTCACAGGCGACAATCTCACCCACAACCACTCCGGAAAATTCACCCGCTACTTTTTCTATGCCATCCACTTCCAGACCGGCCATGGTGATTTGATCGGCCAGTTCCTGTGTGGTGAGTTTCGGGTTTACCCATTCCCGCAACCAGGAGTTGCTGATTTTCATAGTTGATCTCTTTCTGTATTCCGTCAGCGCAACTTGGTGCGCATTTCGCCCGGGGTATTTATTTCGCCACCCGGGCCTCCACAATTCGATTGCTAATGCGAACCGCCTCAGCCATTCGCGCTCTCACTGGGCTAGAACTGTTTCAAGAAGCGCAGATCGTTATCGAAGAACAAGCGCAGATCGTTAACGCCGTAACGCAGCATGGCGAGGCGCTCGATACCAATACCAAAGGCAAAGCCGGAGTATTTTTCACTATCGATATCACAGGCGGCAAACACGTTCGGGTGCACCATGCCGCAGCCGAGAATTTCCAGCCAGCCGGTGCCGGAACATACGCGGCAACCTTCACCACCACAGGCGGTGCACTGGATATCCGCTTCTGCAGACGGCTCGGTGAAAGGGAAATAAGACGGACGGAAACGCACCGGCACTTCCGCTTCGAAGAAAGCACGCAGGAATTGGTCGATGGTGCCTTTCAGGTGCGCAAAGCTGATGTTCTCGCCGATTACCAGGCCTTCTACCTGGTGGAACATGGGCGAGTGGGTCACATCGGAGTCGCAACGGTATACGCGGCCGGGGCAGATAATGCGCAGCGGCGGAGACTTTTTCTCCATGGTGCGGATCTGCACGGAAGAGGTGTGTGTTCTCAGTACTGTGGTGGGGTCCACGTAGAAAGTGTCGTGCATCGCGCGCGCTGGGTGGTGCGCGGGAATATTCAGGGCTTCGAAGTTGTAATAGTCCTGCTCGACTTCCGGGCCGTTCTCAACTGTAAATCCGATGCCCGTAAAGAAATCTTCTACACGCTTTAACGTGCGGGTGATGGGGTGAGCATTGCCTTGCTCTTCACCACGCCCTGGCAGGGTGACATCAATGGTCTCTTCAGCCAGCTTGGCATTGATGGCGGCCTGCTCCAGCATAGTGCGGCGCGCATTAATTTTTTCCTGCACCTGCTGCTTGGCTTCATTGATCTTGGCACCCGCAGCCGGGCGCTCCTCAGCAGACAGCTTGCCCAGGCCTTTCAGCAGTGCCGTCAGCTGGCCCTTTTTGCCCAGGTAATCAACACGCACCTGATCCAGTGCGGCGAGGCCATCGGCCTTCTCCACCAGCTCCATTGCCTGCTCGGTGAGGGACTGCAAATCTTGCATCGAACTGTTCCCGTTTGAATCCAACTTCGATTGAGGCCGATTGGCCCTAGTTTTGTGCTTGTTTTAACCGGTGCATTTGCACCGCGGGGGCTCCCCTGGCACCGCCACCGGTAAAAAATAGCGGAAACCCCATAAAAAAATAGGGAAGGGCCGCTACAGCCCTTCCCTATTTTAAGTATTCAGTTTTACAACTGAAGTGACAGCTTACGCTGCCAGGGCTGCCTTAGCTTTTTCAACTACGGCAGCAAAAGCGGCTTTATCGTAAACAGCCAGATCAGCCAGTACACGGCGATCCAGTGCGATTTCCGCTTTCTTAAGACCTGCGATCAGGCGGCTGTAGCTCAGGCCTTCTGCACGGGACTGGGCGTTAATACGGGTAATCCACAGAGCGCGGAAGTTACGCTTCTTAACGCGACGGTCACGGTATGCGTACTGACCAGCTTTAATAACTGCCTGCTTGGCAACGCGGAATACGCGTGAACGCGCACCGTAGTAACCTTTAGCCTGCTTCAGAATCTTCTTGTGACGACGACGCGCCTCTACACCACGTTTTACACGGGCCATAACTCTATCCTCTTAAACCTTTGCGATTTGGGCCAATTACTTGGCGCGCAGCATACGATCAACCAGACCGGCATCAGACTTGTTCATAGTCTGGGTGCCACGCAGCTGACGCTTACGCTTGGTGGTCATCTTGGTGAGGATGTGGCTCTTGTTAGCGTGCTTGTGCTTATAGCCCGCAGCCGTCTTCTTGAAGCGCTTGGCAGCGCCACTGTGAGTCTTTGCTTTCGGCATTTTGTACTCCAAAGTGAATATTCGCCTGCATAACAGGCACCTTTAGTATCTGCCGACAACCTGAGCCATCGGCACTGTGAGAGTGAGGAGGCAGCCGTCGCCCAATCACTTCTCAAAGGAGGTTCCGGGAATCGCTTCCCCAAACCTCACTTTTTCTTTTTGCTGGGAGCGAGAACCATCAGCATCTGGCGACCTTCCATCTTTGGTCGCTGCTCTACAATGGCCAGCTCTTCCAGGTCTTTTTCGATGCGCTGCATCATTTCCATACCCAGCTCCTGGTGAGCCATTTCACGACCACGGAAGCGCAGGGATACTTTGGCCTTGTCACCCGCCTCCAGGAAGCGGATGAGGTTGCGCAGCTTGATCTGGTAGTCACCGATATCGGTGCCCGGGCGGAATTTCATTTCCTTGATCTGCTGCTGCTTCTGCTTCTTCTTGGCGGCATTCTTAGCTTTCTTAGCTTCGAATACGTGCTTGCCGTAGTCCATGATCTTACAGACTATCGGCGTGGAGTCCGGGGCAATTTCAACGAGATCCAAGCTAGCCTGCTGTGCAGCTTCCAGCGCTTCATTCAGGGAGACAATGCCTACCTGTTCGCCATCAGCGCCAATCAGGCGGATTTCTGACGCTTCAATCTGATCGTTTATGCGGGCCTTTTTGGACCGTCCCTTAGTGTCTCGTTTAATAGCTATGGTCTCCCAGTTGCCAAGTTGTTATGCATTATCTTCGGACAAACGGCCGCGGCGACTGACGTCCTGCTCGAGAATCTCAAGGAAAGACTCATAAGTCATGCTTCCCAGATCCTCACCGCTGCGGGTGCGCACGGCAACCGTCTGGCTCTCCACTTCCTTATCGCCAATGACCAGCAGATAAGGGACACGCTGGAGCGTGTGCTCGCGGATTTTAAAGCCGATCTTCTCGTTTCTCAAGTCAGCACTGGCGCGGTATTGCAGCGAACCAAGGCGGGCCTCCAAGTCACGACAGTAATCGGCCTGACGATCGGTAATATTCATGATCGCCACCTGCTGTGGTGCCAGCCAGGTGGGGAACGCGCCTTCGTAATGCTCGATCAGAATTCCGATAAAGCGCTCGAAGGAACCCAGGGCTGCGCGGTGCAACATCACCGGGGACTGACGCGAACCATCTTCGGCGACATATTGCGCATCCAGACGGCCCGGCATAGAGAAGTCCACCTGAATGGTACCGCACTGCCATACCCGGCCGAGACAGTCTTTCAGGGAGAATTCGATCTTGGGTCCGTAGAAGGCGCCTTCACCTGGCAACTCTTCCCACGGCAGGCCCGCGGCATCCAGCGCATCGGCCAGGGCTTTCTCTGCCTTGTCCCAGCTCTCATCAGAACCTACACGCTTCTCCGGGCGAGTGGAGAGACGGTAAATAACATCATTAAAGCCGAAGTCTTTGTACACGGAGTGCAGCAGATCCATAAAGTCAGAAACCTCTGACTGGATCTGATCTTCACTACAGAAGATATGGCCATCATCCTGTACGAAGCCGCGCACGCGCATCAGACCGTGCAGGGAACCGGAAGGTTCACTACGGTGGCAGGAGCCAAACTCCGCCAAACGCAGCGGCAGGTCGCGATAACTGCGCAAACCTTGATTGAACACCTGCACGTGACAGGGGCAGTTCATAGGTTTGATGGCAAACTGGCGCTCTTCACTGGTGAGCGTAAACATGTCATCGGCAAACTTATCCGCATGACCAGACTTCTGCCACAGACTGAAATCCACCAGCTGTGGGGTTTTGATTTCTTTGTAACCAAACTCGCGCTGACGGCGGCGCATGTACTGCTCGACAGTACTGTAAATAGTCCAGCCATTTGGGTGCCAGAACACCATGCCGGGCGCCTCTTCCTGGATATGGAAGAGATCGTATTTCTTGGCCAGCTTGCGGTGGTCACGCTTCTCTGCCTCTTCAATACGACGCAGGTAAGCTTTTAATTCTTTCTTGTTGGCCCAGGCGGTGCCGTAAACACGGGTCAACATCTCGTTGCTGGAATCACCGCGCCAGTAAGCACCAGCCACCTTGGTCAGCTTGAACGCCTTCAGTCTGCCAGTGGAGGGCACGTGGGGGCCGCGACACAGATCTTCGAAATCGCCCTGGCGGTACAAAGAAATATCTTCGTCGCTGGGGATGCTATCGATAATCTCGGCCTTGTACTCTTCGCCCATATCGCGGAAGTACTGCACCGCTTCTTTACGGGGCATTAGCCGGCGGCTGACTGTAATATCTTCCTTGGCCAGCACTTCCATGCGCTCTTCGATCTTCTCGAGATCTTCCGGCGTAAACTGACGCTCGTAAGCAAAGTCGTAGTAGAAGCCATCTTCGATAACCGGGCCAATAGTGACCTGGGCCGTCGGGTACAGCTGCTTAACTGCTTGCGCCAGTAAGTGTGCAGCGGAGTGGCGAATGACTTCCAGGCCTTCGGGCTGACGGTCGGTGATGATGGCCAGATTGACATCGCGATCGATGACATAGCTGGTATCAACCTCTTTGCCGTCGACTACGCCTGCAAGTGCAGCCTTGGCCAAGCCAGGACCGATATCTGCGGCTACGTCATGCACGGAAACCGGAGCGGAAAATTCTCGACGAGAACCATCGGGGAGAGTAACAACGAGCATTGTTTGTCCTTTCTCTCAGTGGCGATCCCTACCAAAGACCGCATGAAACTATCCATGAAGTGATTCATGGAACTATTGATTCAGATGGGTAACCATCCTTTTGAAGATGGTAGACCCGAGCGGATTTGAACCGCTGACCTCTGCCATGTCAAGGCAGCGCTCTAACCAACTGAGCTACGGGTCTAGAACTCTGCAGCGGGGGAACCCAGTGCTGCGAAGAGCGCGAACTTTAGCACCGCTTTTCAGTGTTTTCAACAACTTACTGAACTTTTTACAGAGTTTCTTTAAGTTGCCGTGGCGGTGAGGGCAGCCGAAAAAGCCGCCCCCAACTAAACTATTCCACCTCCTTCAGGTGGGCAATCTCATCTCGCAGCTTCGCTGCAGATTCAAACTCCAGGTTTTTGGCGTGCTCATACATCTGGTTCTCCAGCTCAGCAACTCGCGCCCAGCGCTGCTTATCGGACATCGGTTTGTCATCAACCTTATAGGTACCCTTCCCTTCTGCCACCTTACGCTTACTTTTGGGCACACCGGGCGCCACAGCGCCCTCAAGAATATCCGCAACGCTTTTGCGAATCCCTTTCGGTGTAATGCCATGCTCTTTATTGAAAGCAATTTGTTTTTCCCGGCGTCGACGGGTCTCTTCAAGCGCGCGCTCCATGGAGCCGGTTACTTTGTCCGCATATAAAATAGCCCGCCCCTCAAGGTTGCGCGCCGCACGCCCAATAGTCTGGATCAGGGAGCGATCAGAGCGCAGGAAACCCTCCTTGTCAGCATCGAAGATCGCCACCAGAGACACCTCAGGCATATCCAGCCCTTCTCGCAGCAAGTTAATACCCACCAACACATCAAACTCACCAATACGAAGATCACGGATAATCTCCACCCGCTCAACGGTATCAATATCGGAATGCAGGTAGCGTACACGCACCCCATTCTCCGCCAGATACTCAGTCAGGTCCTCTGCCATCCGCTTTGTCAACACGGTAATCAGCACTCGCTGATCCGCTTCCGCGCAGCGGTGAATTTCAGAGAGCGCATCGTCAACCTGGGTCTGAGCCGGGCGGATTTCTACTTCCGGATCAACAAGTCCTGTGGGCCGCACCACCTGCTCCACCACCTGCCCCGCATGATCGGCTTCATAAGGCCCTGGCGTTGCCGAAACAAATACCGTTTGCGGGGCCAGGTGCTCCCACTCCTCAAACTTGAGGGGGCGATTATCCAGGGCAGAAGGCAGGCGAAAACCATACTCCACCAGAGTTTCTTTGCGCGATCTATCCCCGCGGTACATGCCGCCGATTTGTGGCACGGTTACGTGGCTTTCATCGATAAACAGCAGTGCATCGTTTGGCAGGTAGTCGAATAGCGTGGGCGGTGGCTGACCAGCATTGCGGCCGGAGAGATAGCGGGAATAGTTCTCCACACCATTGCAGTATCCTAACTCCTGCATCATTTCCAGGTCGTAGCGGGTGCGCTGCTCCAACCTTTGCGCCTCCAATAACTTGTTATTACCGCGCAACTGCTCCAGACGTACTCGCAGCTCATCTTTGATTTCATCAATAGCGCTGACAATGGTCTCACGTGGGGTAACGTAGTGGCTCTTGGGGAAGATGGTAACCCGGGGAACTTTCTTAAACTGCTCACCAGTAAGCGGGTCAAACAGGGTGATCTCTTCAATCTCTTCATCAAACAGAGACAGGCGTACCGCCTCCAAATCGGAGTCGGCCGGGTAGATATCAATAATATCGCCGCGCACACGATAAGTTGCGCGGCGGAAATCAGCATCATTGCGCGTGTATTGCAACTCCGCCAACCTGCGTAAAATTGTGCGCTGATCCACCAGGTCGCCGCGATCCAAGTGCAATACCATTTTTAGGTATTTATCAGGATCACCCAGACCGTAAATAGCCGATACCGTGGCAACGACCACAACATCACGCCGCTCTATCAGTGCCTTGGTGGCGGAAAGGCGCATCTGTTCAATGTGCTCATTTACCGATGCATCTTTCTCAATAAAAGTATCCGAGGAGGGAACATAGGCCTCGGGCTGATAGTAGTCATAATAAGAAACAAAGTATTCGACGGCATTCTTGGGGAAAAACTCTTTGAACTCTCCATAGAGCTGAGCTGCCAACGTTTTGTTGTGAGCCATCACTATCGCCGGGCGCTGCAAGCGCTCGATAATATTCGCCATCGTGAAGGTCTTACCTGAGCCGGTAACCCCTAGCAGTGTTTGATGACTCAAGCCGTCATCTATGCCCTCGGATAACTGCTCGATCGCCAGCGGCTGATCCCCGGCCGGCTGATACTTAGATTCCACCTTAAAAGGTCGCGACTCCATACACTTCCCTCAACCACTCAATCGTTCATGCAACAGCGGATTGTAGGCTGTCGTCATACCACCCTCAAATACAAGAGAATAGCGTCCTACCCCGCCCCACCCAGACCTGAGGCATTTTGCGCACAGGCCAAATAAATAATTTCCTGACAAATCAATTAGTTAAAGATCAAAAAAGGGGTTGACCTCGCCAGGAGTGCTCTATAATATACGCGCCATCTCAACGGCACAGCCGAAAAGATATTCCGCCTTAGCTCAGTTGGTAGAGCAAATGACTGTTAATCATTGGGTCGCTGGTTCGAGCCCAGCAGGCGGAGCCAAATTTCAAAGCGCAGCTTAATTTGCGCTCTATAAGTTAGATTAAATTCCGCCTTAGCTCAGTTGGTAGAGCAAATGACTGTTAATCATTGGGTCGCTGGTTCGAGCCCAGCAGGCGGAGCCAAACAAAAACCCCGCATAGCATGCTATGCGGGGTTTTTTCTTATTCACTTTCTTCATACTTCACCGCACTTCCCTCACCCCATGGGCAGAATGGCCTTTACCTATATTCCACCCTAGGACTTACAAGCCCCCAAAATCAGGAGCTCATCTAACAGCTTACCTGGCAAGCTAGTGCAAGCCGCCCTCACTGGTAACAGGAAGACGCTCCACCGTGGCCATTTTTATCTGGGGCTTCACAGTGCGAGACCGGGACCAAACAGCATCGACCAAACCTTGCTTTGAGGTGTAACCACTTACCGCCTCAGACAAAATCTGATGAACCCTTTCACAATGATGTTCTACGCAAGCCTGCCTCAACCCTGCAATCAATCGCTGCAAGACCCCAGGCTCCAAAAACTCTTCTTCCGCACGCATTATCATCGAGTGATCAGTGCCCAATACATTGTCACCGAGTAGCAGCTCTTCATAGAGCTTTTCCCCAGGACGCAAACCTGTCACTTGAATCTCAATATCCCCATCAGGATTTTTATCATCCTTCACAGAGTGTCCCATAACCCTAATTAGCCGCTCAGCAAGGTCATATATAAGGACTGGTTCCCCCATATCCAGAACGAATACATCGCCATTGCGCCCCATATTGCCTGCCTGCAATACAAGCTGAGCTGCTTCAGGAATGGTCATAAAGTAACGCGTCACTTTTGGATGGGTTACAGTGACAGGACCGCCCGCATTAATCTGATCCGTAAACAGGGGTATCACCGAACCCGAAGACCCCAACACATTACCAAAGCGCACCATGCAAACCCGCATTTGAGTAGAGCGACGCCCATAATCCTGGCACACCAACTCCGCGAAACGCTTGGTAGCCCCCATTACGTTCGTAGGGCGTACAGCCTTATCGGTGGAGATCAGCACAAACTGCTCCACCTTAGAGCCCTCCGTAGCCTCCAGAACCGACAACGTGCCCAGCACATTATTGTCCGCCCCCAGAACAACATTTTGCTCAACCAGGGGAACATGCTTATAAGCAGCGGCATGATAAATGGTATTAACCGAGAAACCCTTGATAATATCCGCCATCCGGACTCTATCCCGAACATCACCAAGCAGCGCGGTCACCCGAAGTTGATACCCCTCATCCTGCTGCTGCTGACGAAGCTCGCGCTCCATTTGATAAAGCGCATACTCTGAAGATTCCACCAGCACCAAATGAGCCGGGCCCCACTGGGCAATCTGTCGGCAAAGCTCCGATCCAATAGAGCCGCCAGCGCCCGTCACCAGCACTACTTTGCCGCTAATGGAACCAGCTATCAGAGCCTTCTCAGGCTCCACCGGAGCCCTGCCCAATACATTCTCATAGGTTTGGGACATATCTTCGGTACGGCCTGCCGCATCAACCAGCTCCTCCACACCAGGAATAGCTTTGACTACCAATCCCTGATCACGAAGCCCTCTCGCTATTTCTCGGCGCCGGCGCTTAGGAACACCTGGCATCGCCAGCAGCACCTCAGCAATATCAAGCTCAGCGACCACATCAAGTATGCTTGAAGGGGAGTAGACCATAACACCATCTATCAGGGTCTTTTGCTTTGAGGTGTTATCATCAAAAAAGGCAACCGGCTTGTAGACCTCACCGTGAAGTAGGGCCTTGTAAACTTGTAGGCCAGCAGTACCAGCCCCATAAATTGCCACTCGCGTTTTATGAATTTCCAACGCCATTTGATAGTAAATTCGGACGAGCCACCGAGACCCCCCTACTGCTATCAACGCGAAACACCAGTAAATTACGGGAACCGAGCGGGGGACACCTGCGGTCGTCAAATAAGAGGCAACCGCAAGCAGAATTGAGGATGCGGTAACTCCCTGGAGCACAGCAATAACCGCTTTCTGCCCCATATAGCGGATAACTGTGCGGTAAAGGCCAAGCTTTAGAAATATTAAACTGCTAGAGCAGATCGTAATAATCAAGCAACCCAGCATTGGGAGTGTTACGGCTTCAGCTAATCCATTCAATCGAATTGCCATCGCCATAAAAAAGGCAGCACTCAGCATTGCCAAGTCAAACAGCAACATCAAAACCGGCTTCCTAGCCCTCTCCAGCTTTCGCCAAATTCCCATCACAGGATTACCCCATACATAAAAATCAACCAATCCGTGGCGCCAATTAAAAGCGACCGTTGAAATCAAGTTGCCGCGAAAGCAGAAAAAGTGAACGCCAGGACAGAGGCTGCGATCATCAGAATCAGCTGCAGGTAGAGCGCTTTTGCCACCCCGATACGAATAGCCAAGCGTTGATAAAAATGTTCTCGATGCGCCTCCCACCAACGCTGCCCGCTAGCCATTCGCCACAACAATGTAATGCTGGCATCCACCCAAAAAGGGCTAAAAACAATGATTGGAAACCATAACTCAAAGGCCCCTCTCTGCCATCCAAATAAGCTTAAGGTAAACGCCGCCAAGCCAATGCACGTCGACCCTGCATCTCCCAAGAAAATTTGCGCAGGAGGCCAGTTAAAGCGCAAGAAAATTAATGCGCACACAACGAATAAGACACACACCCCTGCCAACTCCCAGTCTTCCACTAAGAGGAATGCCAGACAAAGAGATGAGAAGCCGATCACGGTCATACTGCCAGCAAATCCATCTATACCATCCATAAAGTTGTATAGATTGATCATCCAGGCCCCGCCCAACACAAAAAGGGGAAGCCACCACCACTCCAGCCCTACAGGTAGCGCAAGGACAACCATCAAAGCAGCAATCAGCTGAAAAGCCAAACGTACCTTCGCCGCCACATGCCTAATATCATCCATGGCAGATACGGCAAGGAGCAACACAAAAGACATATAAACAGGTAACGGGAGGGAAGCAGGCCCTACAGCTATGCCCAGTCCGCAGCCCGCCAACAGTGCCCATCCGCCTGTGCGCGGAATTGGAGCGCTGTGCATTGAACGGTGATTAGGAACATCTAAAGCCAAATTTCGCATGCGCAACAGCAAGACAAGCGTCACGCCATAACTCAGAGCCCCTCCAACTAGCAAGGGAAGCCACCAAGCTGACATCGGATCCACTAAACCTCTCTCCTCAATGCTCTACGATTGGCGTGAGATAGCGCCAACACTAAAAACTCAAATAAGTGCTGACGCCAAATTCACAGCAGAGGGGGTGATAGAACCCTCTCTCTAACCCGATTAAGCAAATAGGTAGACATAGACCCCTTACCCACTCAGCAAAGAAGACCTTAATCCACCGCTAGTCAGAAGCAGCTACAACCGAATGCGCTCACGATTCTTATCCAGGGTGGCCGCCCCAATCCCTTTGACATTTAGAAGCTGATCCAAGGATGTAAAGGGTCCATATTGTTCCCGATACTCGATAATCAACTGCGCCTTAGCCTCACCAACTCCAAGAAGCTTGCCAGCAAGCTCCTCAGCAGATGCACTGTTTACATTGACCTCAAAGGCAACTTGCTGCTCACTCTCAGCCCCATCGGCAAATACTACCGATGAGGAAAGAAATGAAAGTGCAATAGCTAACAGCAAAGAAAGTAATGAATGAGTTTTAATCATGTTCGACTCCCAGTGAAAGTGTTCTAGTTTCACATTGGGACAGCTCTACCTCCCCAAGCCGGGACATGATACCAATAGGCCAAACAACACTTTGCCCGAGGGCTATTACACTACATCACACCCGGTCTAGGCAAACAAACCTTAATTTCCTGCAATTTCAGTCAATATATCTTGAAGAGCGAGCATGGGATTCTTTGCTGCAGTAATAGGTCGACCTATCACCAAGAGGTCAGCACCTTGATCCAGCGCCTCAGAAGGGGTGAGAGTCCGTCGCTGATCGCCGGCATCACTGCCCGCAGGACGAATTCCTGGGGTCACCAGCTCAAAGTCGGGGCCGCAAGCCGCTTTTAACGCTTCAGCCTCACGGGCAGAGCAGACCACACCATCGAGACCACAAGACTGTGCTTGTGTTGCCAGATTTATCACCTGCTCCTGAAGCGGTTTAGCAACCCCAGTGGCAGCCAGCTCCTCCGGGGTGGTACTGGTCAATACAGTAACTCCAATCAACAATGGCTTTCGAGCACCAAATTCACTCAGAGCATCTACAGCCGCTCTCATCATCCGCTCTCCACCACTAGCATGCACATTCACCATCCAGACCCCCATGCGCGCAGCCGCCTTAACCGCCGCAGCGACAGTGTTGGGAATATCATGAAATTTCAGGTCTAGAAACACCTCAAACCCGCGGTCCACAAGGGCACGAACCAGATCGGGCCCAGCAATAGTGAAAAGCTCCTTGCCAACCTTTACCCGACAAAGCAACGGGTCTAACTGGTCAGCCATGGAGAGCGCGGCATCAGCGCTGTCATAGTCAAGAGCAACAATAACTGGGGAGGAGACTTGAGACTGCAAAGAAATACCTCTTAAGGATTAGGTTATACGGTGGCCGAGGGAGCTGATCACTCACCCTCGATCCCTTTGACTGACCGGACAGAATCCCAGTGCTTACAACTGGGGCACAACCAATGCAACTGGTTACCAGAAAAACCACAGTTGCTACACCGGTAGTGTGGGCGGCTAGCGATCAACTGATCGATAAGCGCTTTCAGCAGGGAGAGATTTTCCCTCGATCTACCCTGCGCAGTACCTATATATAAGTCCAGAAAGCGGCCAAGCCCTCGCAAAGAAGGACGCAGAGCAAGCTGCTTTCCCATAAAAGCTGCAGCGGCAGCTTCGCTATCCTGCTCCTGAATCCTGCTAGTCAGGGCAATCAGCACACTATTTGAAGGATGCTCCTTGAGAAGCGACTCAAGATAGCGGTCCAACCCCTTCCCATCATTAAGCTCCACGTAACAGGTGACTAACAGCTCTAGAATCTCTGGGATATAGTCTGGACTTTGCTTGGGGATCCGCTGCAATACTTTAATGGCATCTCGCTGCTTGCCGAGCAAATATTCGAGTCGCGCCCACAACAGGCAAGCCCTGACCGAACTTCGATCATACCCTAAAGCCGCGTCGAGATGCTTTCGCGCACTCAAGTAGTCTTTGCCGGTAATAGCCTCCTCAGCCAACTCACAGCAAAAGTGTGCCTGCACAGGAGCCCAGTCCGCTGACAGCCGCTTAAAGCGGCGGCCATGCAGTAAATTTACTGCATGAATAGCCTTAGCCCACTCTCTCTCATCCCTATAAACTTCTATCAAGTGCTCGAGGCTGGTTGCACGCAGCTCCTGTGAAGTCTCAACCAGCTCTTGTAATAGTCGCTCGGCTCTATCCAACCAACCAGCAGCAATATAGTCGCAAGCCAGCTCAAATTGGGCCTTGTGTTGGCTCTGCCTTGATAGACTAGGGCGCGCCAGCAGGTTCTGATGCACCCTAATAGCCTGGTCGTACTCCCCTCGCCTACGCAAGAGGTTCCCCAAGGCCAGGTGTGTATCGAAAGTGACCGGGCTTACCTCAAGAGAATCAATAAACTTCTCAATAGTGTCATCGGGATGCTCGCTGAGTAAATAGTTGAGCCCCTGAGCATAGGAGCGGGCGAGGGATTGCTCCTGCTCACTAAAGTCAGGTTTTTTCCTGGCACTGCCTCGACCCAGCACCCAACCGATTGCAACGGCAGCCAGTAAAAAGAAGAAATAGGCTAAGTCCAGCAAGTCAGTCTCCGGTAGCCTTATGATGAACAGCCTGGAGTTCGCGCTCCATCTTTTTCAGCTGCCTGTTAAGACCTCGCACGCGGCGACGCTGGGAAAAAATTGGCAAAAGGCTGGCGAGAAATCCGAGCAGGACACCCAGCAGCAACATGCAGATAAGCCAAACACCAACGCTGCCTGACTGCAATGAGTAGCCTGCAATAACCGGGGAGATTACCTGGGAGTTTTCCACCGCGAAATAGATTCCGAGAGCAACGCACACCAGGGCCAGAAGACCGAAAATAAAGTGCATCAGCCAGCGCAGAAATGACAAGGGAACCTCCACGTTCCACTAAAGGGTGACTCTAACAGCCAATAGAATTTTCTGGCGAACGGTACTGCCACTCGAGGAGCCCTGCCCCTCTGATCCCGCAAGCCCTAAGATGCAATCATACTTCGATCCCAACCACATCATGCATACTGCGATTGACTCTGTCGCGCAACTCTTTCCCCGGTTTGAAATGGGGTACATACTTACCCGCTAACGCCACAGCATCCCCCGTCTTGGGGTTACGCCCAGTGCGCGGCGCTCGGTAGTGTAGGGAAAAGCTACCAAAACCACGTATCTCAATACGCTCACCCTGCGACAGGGAGTCAGACATAGTATCCAACATCACCTTCACCGCCAGCTCTACATCCTTAACTGGCAGCTGATCCAACCTCAACGCAATCCTTTCGATCAGTTCGGACTTGGTCATGCGCTCCGCAACCTTTGTAAGTCATTGATTTTCTGGAGTAGAGCGCCAATCATCTAATAGAAAGCCGGACTGGGCAACCCCAGTCCGGCTTTCGGGTCACTCCAAGCACTAAACTTGGAGCAATGAACACTTAAAGACTATTAATCTTTGTTGCTCATCTGTGCCTTGATCAGGTCACCGATAGTAGCGGGCTGAACCTGCTCAGACTGCTTCTTGCTGTGATCCTTGATGGCTTGCTTCTCGTCGTCCTGATCTTTGGCTTTGATAGACAGGCTGATCACGCGGTTCTTGCGATCCACGCTGGTGATCTTAGCTTCTACTTCTTCGCCTTCTTTCAGAACGTTGCGAGCGTCTTCAACCTTGTCGCGGCTGATTTCAGAAGCACGCAGAATGCCTTCAACTTCATCCGCCAGGGTGATTACCGCTTGCTTAGCGTCTACTTCCTTCACGATACCATTGACGATGCTGCCGCGATCGCTAGTGGATACGTAGTCGGAGAACGGATCGGACTCCAGTTGCTTGATACCCAGAGAGATGCGCTCGCGCTCGGAATCGATGCCCAGGATAACAGTCTCGATTTCGTCGCCTTTCTTGAACTTGCGAACAGCTTCTTCGCCAGCTTCGTTCCAGGAAATATCGGACAGGTGAACCAGACCGTCGATGCTGCCGTCGAGACCGATGAAGATACCGAAGTCAGTGATGGACTTGATCTTACCGGAGATCTTGTCGCCCTTAGCGAATTTACGCGCGAAGGCATCCCACGGATTTTCCTGGCACTGCTTGATACCCAGGGAGATACGACGACGCTCTTCGTCGATATCCAGGATCATCACCTCTACCTCGTCGCCAACCTGGACAACTTTGGACGGGTGGATGTTCTTGTTGGTCCAATCCATTTCGGAAACGTGTACCAGACCCTCGACACCTTCTTCCAGCTCAGCGAAGCAGCCGTAGTCGGTCAGGTTGGTTACAACCGCCTTCACGCGGCTGTTCTCTGGGTAACGCTGCTTGATGGATACCCAAGGATCTTCGCCCAGTTGCTTCAGGCCCAGGGATACACGGCTGCGCTCGCGGTCGAACTTCAGTACTTTTACTTCGATCTCGTCGCCAACGTTCACGATCTCGCTTGGGTGCTTGATGCGCTTCCAAGCCATATCGGTGATGTGCAGCAGGCCGTCGATACCGCCCAGATCTACGAAAGCACCGTAGTCGGTCAGGTTCTTAACGATACCCTTAATGCTCATGCCTTCTTGCAGGCTTTCCAGCAGCGCTTCACGCTCTTCAGAGGTTGCAGCTTCCATCACAGCGCGACGGGAAACCACTACGTTATTACGCTTGGCATCCAGCTTGATAACCTTGAACTCGAGCTCTTTACCTTCCAGGTGCGCAGTGTCGCGAACCGGGCGAACATCGACCAGAGAGCCGGGCAGGAATGCGCGGATATTGGCAACGTCGACAGTAAAGCCACCCTTAACCTTGCCGCTGATAACACCTTTAACCACTTCGTCAGCTGCGTGAGCTGCGTCGAGGATTTTCCAGGCTTCAGCACGCTTGGCTTTTTCACGGGACAGACGGGTTTCACCGAAACCGTCTTCTACAGCTTCCAGGGCAACCTGTACTTCGTCGCCCACCTGCAGCTCAACTTCGCCTTTATCGTTGGCGAACTGAGCAGCAGGGATAACGCCTTCAGACTTCAGGCCCGCGTGAACGGTTACCCAGTCTTTGTCTACGTCAATTACAACACCAGTAACAATAGCGCCCGGTGCCATTTCAACGCTTTTCAGGCTCTCTTCAAATAGATCAGCAAAGCTCTCGCTCATTACATTACCTATAGTGCTGGGTCCAGCCGTTGGTAACTGTTGAGTTTAGTCAACCGCCAGCCAAGACCCCAACCGCGATGCCAGAACGCGGGTCGGATTACAACAACGGCCGGGCAATTCTGGCAAAACCCGGCCGTTATCGTTAAAAACTCTCTGCTACTGACTTCTGTGGTTCAGGGCGCGATTCGCTTCTGCACCAGTGCCAGTACTTCGTTGAGAACCTCTTCAATCGTCACCCCAGTACTATCGAGCTCTACCGCATCTTTCGCAGGAGCCAGGGGGGACGCTTTTCGGTTCATATCCTGTGCATCACGGGCACGGATGTCCTCCAGCAGGTCGCGGAGGCTAACAGAAACCCCCTTCTCCCGCAACTGAGCCTCGCGCCTTCTGGCGCGCTCTTCTGCACTGGCGGTCAAATAGACTTTGACTGGAGCATCGGGAAATACGGTCGTGCCCATATCGCGGCCATCAGCAACCAATCCAGGCTGTAGTCGAAAATCACGCTGGCGCTGCAACAATGCGGCGCGTACCCCAGGAATGGCAGCGACAGTAGAGGCCGTCATACTCACCCGCTCCATACGAATTTCATGGCTGACTTCGCGCCCCTCCAGCAGGACCTGCAAACAACCATCACTGATCAGAAAGCGAACATCCAGATCTCTGGCAACCTCGGTCAGCGAATCCTCATCGGCCAGATCCACCTCTTTTTCCAGGGCCGCCAAAGCTGCAGCCCGATAGAGAGCACCAGAATCCAAAAGAACAAAGCCCAGCCTATCCGCCAGCAACTTTGCGATAGTTCCCTTACCAGAACCACTGGGGCCATCGATTGTGACGACCGGTGGCAGCTTGTTCGTTTCATTCATATTTTTGTACAACTCAACTTCATTGTAAGCCGCGCAAACCGGCCCCTCCTTAACTCATGCCTTAGGTCATGCCAACTGCAGCTTTAGACCTGCACCGATGGCCAGCTCGGCAAAATTTGGAAAGGAGGTCGCCACATTAGCGCAGTGGAGGATGCGAATTGTATCCTTTGCGCGCAACGATGCCACCGCAAAAGCCATCGCAATACGATGATCCCCCAAGCTATCCACAGTGCCGCCTGAAAATACAGCATCTTCAGGAGAACCATCGATTACAATTCCATCCACGGTAGGCTCCGCGCTCACCCCTAAGGCAGAAAGGCCGTTAGCCATCGCCTGGATACGATCACTCTCCTTCACACGCAACTCTTCGGCGCCGGTCAATACCGTCTGTCCCTGGGCACAAGCGGCAGCAATAAAAAGCGCGGGAAATTCATCGATAGCCAGTGGCACCTGATCCTCTGGAATGGCAATCCCCTTTAAAGGTGCATAGCGAACCCGAATATCCGCAACCGGCTCCCCCCCTACAGTACGCTTATTTAAAAGCTCTATATCGCCACCCATGGCCCGCAAGATATTGATAATCCCGTCGCGGGTGGGATTGATGCCCACATGCTCCAGCATCACATTGGCTCCCGGGGAAATAGACGCAGCCACCATAAAGAAAGCCGCAGAGGAAATATCCGCCGGCACATCAATACGGCAAGCCTTAAGCCCCCCGCTACCACGCAAGGTCGCACAGGCGCCATTTCGCTCTACCGCATAACCAAAGCCCTGCAGCATACGCTCGGTATGATCTCGAGTGGGGGCCGGCTCTTCGGTACTGGTCTTACCTTCTGCATAAAGGCCTGCAAGTAGTACCGCAGACTTCACCTGGGCACTTGCCATTGGCAACCGGTAATTGATCCCTGACAGAGGCTTGCCGCCTTTGATTAATAACGGCGGACGACCCTCAGGACCAGTCTCAATAGCCGCGCCCATCTCTCGCAATGGGTTGGCAACTCGATTCATAGGGCGCTTAGAGAGGGACTCATCGCCGGTCAGGGTAACGTCGAAGCCCTGCCCCGCCAGCAAACCAGCAAGCAGGCGCATGGAGGTTCCGGAGTTGCCCAGATACAGGGGGCCAGGCGGTGCCTTTAAGCCATGAAGTCCCACCCCGTGTATTGTCACTCGCCCCTTGTCCGGCCCCTCAATCACCACCCCCATATCGCGGAAAGCCTGCAGAGTAGCGAGGGCATCTTCCCCCTCGAGGAATCCCTCCACCTCTGTCACACCTTCAGCCAGGGAGCCCAGCATAATTGAACGGTGAGACATGGATTTATCTCCAGGAACACGGAGTTTGCCACTCACTGTGCCACCCGGCTGGGCAATAAAAGTTACTTCCTTAGCTTGCATAGGTTCTGAATACGCTTGTTTTGCCAACATTTTTGTAAAGTGATCCCGCGCCGCTTTAGCGCGGGTAAAAACCCCCATCAGCGCCGAGCTATCACCGGAGGCAATGGCACTGCGCAGGGAGGAGAGGTTGAGACTGTAGAGGTCGATCGCCTGTAAAATGGCATCCCGGTTGGCCAACATAATGTCCCGCCACATCACCGGGTCGCTGGAGGCAATACGGGTAAAATCGCGAAAACCTCCAGCAGCATAGCGAAAGATATTTTCATTCTCGGCGTCGTGGGCCAAGGTATCCACTAGGCTGAAGGCGATTACATGAGGTAGATGACTGGTTGCAGCCAGCACCTCATCATGCTCTTCTACCGACATTGTCAGCACCTCAGATCCTGCAGCCTGCCAAGCCTGAGCCACCAAGCGCAGGCGATCGACATCGGTATCAGGAGCTGGAGTGAGGATGACACGGTGATCGCGATAAAGGTCATCTCGTGCGGCACTAACCCCGCTCTTCTCAGAGCCAGCAATCGGGTGCCCCAGCACCAGGAAGTTCGGCACCCTGCCCCAGACCTTTTCCGCCGAGCGTTGCACACTACCCTTAACACTGGCAGCATCGGTAACCGTTACACCTTCGGGCAGATTGTCCTTCAACTGCGCAAACACCGACTCCACCGCCAAGGTTGGCACAGCGATAAAAACCAGGTCTCCCTCCTCCAACAAGTCGAGCGCTTCCGGCAGACTGGTATAGGCACGATCGACCACGCCCAGCTTCTTTGCCTCTTCACAGACTTCCTCTTGGAGTGCGACACCGACCACCTCACGGCAGGCACCCGCCGCCTTTAGGGACAATGCGAAGCTACCACCAATAAGGCCGACACCAACCACCAATAAGCGACCTATATGAGACTTCTCCATCACAGAACACCGCGCGGGTAGGACCCGAGCACTTTCAGGTCCGAGGCACAGGCGCCAACCTCTTTGAGTGCCTCTGCAATATCATCTGTATTCCGGTGCCCTTTGAAATCTACGAAAAATACATAGGTCCAATTTCCAGACTGGGATGGGCGGGTTTCCACCCTGGTGAGATCGATTCCATAACGGCGAAATGGCTCTAGCAAATCGTGCAGCGCACCCGGCTCATTGCGCATAGAGACCATCAGGGAGGTTTTGTCATCACCGCTGGCGGGCACCCGCTGGGTACCAATGATTAAGAAGCGCGTAGAGTTATCCGGACGGTCCTCGATTTTCTCTGAGAGCACTTTGAGACCATATAATTCGGCAGCCATATCGCCAGCGATTGCTGCAGCGTTCCACTCCCCTTTAACACGCCTGGCCGCATCCGCATTACTGGAAACCGCCACCCTCTCCACGTTGGGGTAATGTGCATCCAGCCATTTTCGGCACTGGGCCAGACTCTGGGCATGGGAGTAAATCCGCGTGATCGATTCAGGGCGGGTCACGTCAGAAATCATTAGGTGATGGTGAATTCGCAGCTCCACCTCACCACAGATACTGAGGTTGGAGTTCATAAAGTTGTCCAGGGTATGATTAATCACACCCTCGGTGGAATTTTCCACGGGCACTACACCGTAATTTACAGCGCCGGCCTCCACCTCGCGAAAGACCTCATCAATCGCCGCCAGCGGACGACTCTGCGCAGAATTGCCAAAATGCTTCAGGGCCGCCTGCTGGGTAAAGGTACCTTCTGGCCCAAGATAAGCCACTTTAACCGGCTCCTCCAAAGCAAGGCAGGCAGACATAATCTCACGAAACAGCCTTGCCATTTCTTCATCCGTCAGGGGGCCGTCATTGCGCTCCATAGCGCGACGCAGTACCTGCGCCTCACGCTCAGGACGATAGTAGAGCGCATCCTCACCTGTCGCTTTCTTTACTTCAGCCACTTCCAGTGCACAACTGGCTCGCTCGCTGATCAATCGCGCGATCTCTGAATCAATACTATCAATACGATTGCGCAGCTCCAGCAGGCGCTGGTCGCCTCCCACGGTTTCCTCTGTCATCCGCTTTCTACTTTCTCCTGAAGTTAATAATTGTCTACTCTCTAGCCTTTGCGGGCTTCAAAGTCTGCCATAAAGGCCACTAACGCCTTCACCGCCTCAAAAGGCACCGCGTTGTAAAGGGATGCGCGCATGCCACCCACAGAGCGATGCCCCTTCAAACTCAACAGCCCAGCTGCTTCAGCCTCTTGTAAAAACGGTTTATCGAGGCGCTCATCGGCCAGCACAAATGGGACATTCATCCGCGAGCGACTGGACTTTTCTACCGGACTGGAAAAGAAATCGCTGCCATCGAGAAACTCATAGAGTAACGAGGATTTTTTAGCGGCCTGTTGGGCCATAGCTTCAACCCCGCCCTGCGCCTTAAGCCACTGGAAAACCAGGCCGGAAAGGTACCAGGCAAATGTGGGCGGGGTGTTATCCATTGAACCGGCATCGGCTGCCACTTTCCAGCTCAAACTGCGCGGAATATCTTTCATCGCCCGATCCAGGAGGTCATCGCGCACTAAGGCGACCGCAATTCCCGAGGGCCCGATATTTTTTTGCGCGCCGGCATAAATTACACCGAACTTCTCCACGTCGATCGGGCAGGAAAGGATATTTGATGACATATCCGCAACCAGAGGGCAGTCCACTTCTGGAACATAATCAAACTCGATACCGCCAATAGTCTCGTTGGGCGTGTAATGAAGATAGGCCGCTCCCTCGCTCTGCTGCCAGCTATTCTGCGCTGGCACATAACTGAAATTGCGGTCCTCGCTAGTGGCGACCACATTCACATCACCATAGCGCCGGGCCTCTTTAATCGCTTTTGCGGCCCATTGTCCCGAGTGGATAAAATCTGCCTGCTTAGAGCCGGCACCAAACAAGTTCCAGGGTATCGCGCTAAATTGCCCGGTAGCGCCCCCCTGCAGAAACAGCACCTTATAGTTATCCGGCACCTGGAGCAGATCGCGCAAGTCCTGCTCCGCGCGCTCAGCCACCTCAACAAATTCCGGCGAACGGTGGCTAACTTCCATTACTGAACAACCCAGACCCCGCCAGTCCATCAGCTCCAACTGTGCCTGCTGTAAGACCGGTTCCGGCAGAGCCGCTGGACCAGCGCAGAAATTGTATTTCCTCATGACCTGATTTCCACAAACTAAAAATGGTTTCAAATTCAACTAGATATGCCGACGCACAAAACACCATCTTGGGAGATGGATATCACGCTTTTAAGCATTTCTTAGGGTGCCAGAGGCAAGAAAGGCCGCGATAATCGCAGCCTTTCTGTTGGTAGTTTGGGGTGGGTCACTCGGCCCCACCGTTATCTTCACCCTCTTCTTCCGTCTCCTCGATGCGCCCGAGGCCCACGAGTTTTTCAGCGCTCTTGAGTCGAATGACACGCACACCCTGGGTATTGCGCCCCAGCACCGAAACCTCATCGACTCGGGTGCGCACCAGAGTACCCTGATCGGAAATTAACATCATTTCCTCACCCGGGTGGACCTGACAGGCTCCGACCAGAGCGCCGTTACGCTCGCTTTCGGCGATTGCGATAACCCCCTGGGTACCTCGACCTTTCGTGGGGAACTCGCTGATCGCGGTGCGCTTACCGTAGCCGTTTTCAGTCGCCATCATCACGGAGCCTCCCTCTTCAGGGATTACCATGGCGATCACTTCCTGCCCCTCCTGCATGCGGATACCACGCACACCGCGAGACACGCGCCCCATAGAGCGCACATTGGCTTCGGAGAAGCGGGCTGCTTTACCAGCACTAGTGAGCAGCAACACATCGCGCTCACCATCGGTTACCGCTGTAGCGACGAGACGATCGCCCTCCTCCAACTCAATTGCGCGCAAACCAACGCTGCGCGGACGGGCAAAGGCCGTCAGTGGAGTCTTCTTCACGGTGCCATTGGCGGTAGTGAAGAAAATAAAGTGATCCTCATCGTATTCAGACACTGGCATCAGACTACTAATGCGCTCACCCTCTTCGAGGGGCAGCATATTGACCACCGGGCGGCCACGGGAGGCGCGGCCAGCAGTCGGCACTTCATAGACCTTGAGCCAATACACCTTGCCCTTGTTAGAGAAGCACAAAATAGTGTCATGGGAGTTGGCGATCAGCAGGTGCTCGACGAAGTCTTCATCTTTCACCTGGGTGGCCGACTTACCCATACCACCACGACGCTGGGCTTGGTAATCGGTCAGAGGCTGGCTCTTGGCATAGCCACCGTGGGAAATGGTCACCACCTTGTCTTCCGGGGTGATCAGATCTTCTACGGTCAAATCCTGACGGGAGGCAACAATATCGGTGCGACGCTCATCACCAAAGTCTTTTGACAGCTGCTCCAGCTCCTCGCGAATCACTTCCATCAAGCGCTCAAAACTGCCGAGGATATGCAGATACTCGGCGATCTGCTCCAATCGGTCCTGGTATTCCGCCAGCAGTTTATCGTGCTCCATACCAGTGAGGCGGTGCAAGCGCAGTTCGAGAATGGCCTGAGCCTGAGCCGGGGACAGATAGTAGGCGTTATCGCGCAGGCCAAATTCTTTAGGCAGGTCATCTGGGCGGCAGGCATCGGCGCCAGCGCGCTCCAGGAACTGCTGCACATTGCCCACCGGCCAACCTTTGGCCAGCAGCGCCTCACGGGCTTCCGCCGGCGTTGCGGAGGATTTAATCAGTTCAATGACCGGATCAATATTGGCGATAGCAATTGCCAGGCCTTCCAGAATGTGGCCGCGCTCGCGTGCTTTACGCAGCAGGTAAACCGTACGGCGGGTAACCACTTCCTGGCGGTGACGTACAAAGTGCTCAAGCAACTCTTTCAGGTTCAGCACCTTGGGCTGGCCATCAACCAGAGCTACCATATTGATGCCGAACACGCTCTCCAGCTGGGTCTGGGAATAGAGGTTATTCAGGACCACATCACCCAGCTCACCGCGCTTAAGCTCAATCACTACACGCAAGCCGTCTTTATCGGATTCATCGCGCAGCTCAGAGATACCCTCAATCTTCTTCTCTTTCACCAGCTCGGCAATTCGCTCAATCAGGCGCGCTTTGTTCAGCTGGAAGGGAATCTCAGTAATGATGATCGTTTCGCGATTGCTCTTGTCATCGCGAACAACGTCCGCCTTGGCGCGCACATAGATGCGTCCGCGACCAGTGCGGTAGGCTAGCAAGATACCGGCACGGCCATTAATGGTTGCGCCAGTGGGGAAGTCCGGCCCGGGAATATGCTCCATCAAGTCATCGACAGACAGCTCGGGATTAGCGATCAGCGCCAGGCAGGCATTAACAACTTCCCCCAAATTGTGAGGAGGAATATTGGTGGCCATGCCCACGGCAATACCGGAGGAACCGTTTACCAGCAGGTTCGGTACTCGGGAAGGCAACACCTCCGGCATCTGCTCGGAGCCATCGTAGTTGTCGACAAAATTGACTGTTTCTTTATCGAGGTCGGATAGCAGCTCGTGGGCCAGCTTATCCATGCGAATTTCGGTATAACGCATGGCGGCCGGGCTATCACCGTCGATAGAACCGAAGTTACCCTGGCCATCCACCAGTGTGTAGCGCATAGAGAACGGCTGAGCCATACGCACAATGGTGTCGTAGACCGCAGTATCTCCGTGCGGGTGATATTTACCAATCACATCGCCAACGACACGCGCTGACTTTTTATAAGGTTTGTTCCAGTCGTTTTTAAGCTCGCTCATAGCGAAGAGCACACGACGGTGTACCGGCTTGAGGCCATCGCGTACATCCGGCAGTGCGCGCCCGACGATCACGCTCATGGCGTAGTCGAGATAAGACTGCTTTAGTTCTTCTTCGATATTAATCGGAGAGATTTCTTTGGCTAATTCGCCCATGGCTTACGGCGTTCCTTTTATAGCGCGGGCATGGATACTGAGCCCGGATAAGCGGGCGATTCTAGCACAGTTTGACGCCTTTGGATGGCAGTCCCCACGCACTTCCGAGCCTTGCCTACAGCTGTTGCCGCGGGCAGACTCTGCCGCTAAAGTAAATCCCTATCTTAACCGTCGCCACTTACCTCCCATGCCCCAAGCAATAGATACCCTGATTCATGCGCGCTGGATTATTCCGGTAGTCCCCGCACAAAAAGTGTACGAGAACTGCTCACTCGCTGTTGAAGGCGGAAAAATTACCGCTCTGCTGCCATCGGCAGAAGCCAAGATACGCTTTAAGGCAAAGCGGGAAGTAGAGTTAGGACATCACGCCCTGATTCCCGGACTGATCAATACTCACAATCACGCGCCCATGACACTATTGCGGGGTTATGCTGACGACCGCCCCCTCAAGGAGTGGCTGGAGAAACATATCTGGCCAGCGGAACAACGCTGGGTGGGGCCGGAGTTTGTCGCAGATGGCAGCCGCCACGCTATTGCTGAAATGTTGCGCTCGGGCACTACCACCTTCTCAGATCAGTACTTCTACCCAGAGGCCGTAGCAATCGCCGCTCGGGAAACCGGCATCCGCGCTCATATCGCCTTCCCGATATTAGACGCACCCACCCCCTGGAGCCGCCACGCCGAAGAGGCCTTGCACAAAGGCTTGGCACTGCGCGACGACTACCGCGCCCATGAACGCATTGAAGTGATGTTTGCACCACACGCCCCTTATACAGTTGGCGATCAGACCCTGGAAAAAATCGCCGTGTGTTCCGCCGAGGCGCAAATTCCCGTGCAGATCCATCTGCATGAGACTTACCAAGAAGTGGAAACTGCGTTGAAACAAAATGGTGAACGCCCCACCGAACGACTACAGCGGCTAGGCCTAATGAGCCCACAAACGCTCTGTGTGCACATGGTAGCAACCAATGAACGGGACATAGAGTTGTTAAAAACCAGTGGTGCGCATGTGGCCCATTGCCCATCCTCCAACCTCAAACTGGCCTCCGGCTTCTGCCCCACGGTCGAGATGCTCGACGCCGGTATCAATGTATCACTGGGCACCGATGGAGCCGCGAGTAACAATAGTCAGGACCTTTTTGCCGAGGCCAGTACCGCCGCCCTGCTCGCCAAAGCCGTAAGCGGCAAGGCCACTGCGCTTCCCGCTCACCAGGCACTGGCGATGGCCACCATCAATGGTGCCCGCGCCCTGGGAATTGAAGAGAAGACTGGCAGCCTGGAAATCGGCAAGAGCGCCGATATTGCCGCGATCGATCTATCCGGCCTCGAACAGCAACCAGTGCACGACCCTGTATCACAGTTAATTTATGCCAGCGGTGGACACAATGTCAGCGATGTCTGGGTTGCCGGCAAACAACTGCTGGAGGATCGTCAGCTGTTAACCTTGAATGAGGCAGAGGTAATCCAGCGGGCGCAATTATGGCGTGATAGAATCGCCGGCCATTCACGCTAGGCGTTATTGGTTACGGTAATTCAACTGCAATAAGCTGCCAGCAATTGACGATTAACCGGGCAATTAAATTGACTCTCTTCGTCATTTATTGCCGCCCGTGAAGTACGGAAGTAGTCTTTCGACCCTCCTCGTATTCGCGGACTAGGACCGGCTTATAGCCGGCGACAGCACCTCAGTGCTGAACTAACCCGGCACAAATTTATTTGCGGGTTGATAGCGACGGAGTATGCAGAGAATTTCATGAGTAATGTAGATCCCGCGGAAATCGCCAAATTCGAACAACTCGCCAGCCGCTGGTGGGACAAAGAAGGTGAATTTAAACCCCTTCACGAAATTAACCCATTGCGTGCTAATTATATCGATAGATACGCCTCGGTGGCTGGGAAAAAACTGTTGGATGTCGGTTGTGGCGGTGGCATTCTAGCCGAGGCAATGGCTCAGCGAGGCGCGACGGTAACCGGTATTGATATGGGCGAAGCCCCTCTCAATGTCGCCAAGCTACACGCCCTGGAAAGTGGCGTATCGGTAGATTATCGACGTATTACAGTGGAAGCACTTGCCGAGGAAGCCCCTGAAAGTTACGACGTTGTCACCTGCCTGGAAATGCTCGAGCATGTACCCGATCCTGCCTCGGTAATCCGCGCCTGTGCCAACTTAGTCAAACCCGGCGGGCACCTGTTTTTTTCGACGATCAACCGCACCCCTAAAGGCTGGCTTTTCGGGGTGGTGGGAGCGGAATATATCCTACGCTTACTACCCAAAGGCACCCACGAATACAGCAAATTTATCCGACCTTCGGAAATGGGTGCCTGGCTGCGCGAGGCGGATCTGGAGTTACGCGACATCACCGGCATGACCTATAACCCGGTAACCCGCACCTATAAACTGAACCCCCGCGACGTCGACGTCAATTACCTGATGTATGCCAGCAAACCCGAATAAGCGAACCATAGAATGAAAGCAGTTTTATTTGATCTGGATGGCACACTCCTCGACACCGCACCAGACTTTATTGTCGTGCTCAATCAGTTGCGCCACCAGGAGCAACTCCCTCCCCTGCCCGATCAGGTTATCCGTGGCACCGTCTCTAGCGGCTCGCGAGCACTGGTCACCCTGGGGTTTGGCAAGCAGGAAGGCGATCCTGAATTTTCCAGCCTTTTGCAGCGCCTACTGGATCTTTACCTGGCACACCTCGCAGAGCAGACCGTACCTTTTCCCGGCATAGAGCCATTACTTGATACGCTGGCACAAAATGAAATCCCCTGGGGTATCGTTACCAACAAGCCCGAAGCGTTTACTGCGCCCCTTATGCGAGCATTCGAACACCTGCCGCCAGCCTCCACTGTGATTTGCCCGGATCATGTGAGCAAGTCCAAGCCGGACCCTGAAGCCATACTGCTCGCCTGCAGCAAAATAGGCTGCACTCCAGCGGATGCCGTTTATATAGGGGATCATCAGCGAGATATCATTGCTGGCCAGCGTGCGGGCATGCCCACCATTGCTTGCGCATACGGATATATTGATGCCTCCGACGATCCCGCTAACTGGGGTGCCGATCACCTGGTCAGCTCAGTGGATGAAATCTGGCCCCTACTCCAGCAACATTATATTTAACCCTCGAAACCATGCCCGGCCCGATGCTGGGCGCCAGCATCAGGATGTTTCATGTCTGAATATGCCGGCGACTATGTCGCTCCATCAAACCTACTAAAAGATAAAATCATACTTGTTACCGGCGCTGGTGACGGTATTGGCAAAGTTGCAGCAAAGACTTTCGCCGCACACGGAGCCACTGTAATCTTACTGGGACGCACCACTCCAAAACTCGAAATGGTCTATGACGAGATTGAGGCCGCAGGAGGACCGCAGCCGGCCATTTTCCCAATGGACCTCAATGAAGCCAAAATAGAGCACTTTGAAAGTTTTGCCGAGGCCATTGAACAGGAGTTTGGCCGTCTCGATGGGCTACTTCACAATGCCAGCCTCCTCGGGCAGCGCACCCCTCTGGCAAATTACAATTTCTCCGCCTGGCAACAGGTTATGCAGGTCAATGTTAATGCCGTATTTGGACTCACTAAAACACTACTGCCATTACTAGAAAAATCCGAAGCCGGATCAGTGGTATTCACCAGTTCCAGCGTAGGCCTAAAGGGAAGGGCTTATTGGGGTGCCTACTCTGTATCAAAGTTCGCAACGGAAGGCCTTATGCAGGTGTTGGCCGATGAATTAGATGGTGTATCCAATGTACGGGTGAATAGCCTCAACCCAGGTGCAACTCGCACCCCAATGCGCGCAACAGCCTATCCGGCAGAAAACCCCAAGTCTGTGGCGGCACCAGAAGAAATTATGCCTACCTACCTCTACTTAATGGGCGATGACAGCCGCAGTCAAAGTGGCAAACACTTTAGCGCTCAAAAACGCTGAGCCTATGTAAGCAGTAAAAAACCGGGTAAAACCCGGTTTTTTAATAAGACAGCAACAAAGGATACCGTTGAGTCATTTACTTGGGGATTTCTCTCCCAATGAATCTCTCTGCCCGACACCCTTGTCGGTTGCCGCATTCTCGGGCACATCCGCAAAGATATCCCCTTCAAATTCCAACATCTCACTGCCATCAAGCATTTCGCTCTTCTGAGCACCATTTCCAGAAAAGTTTTGCTCTGTGTTTTTACCCTGCTGTTCCTGAGACAGAGTAACCACGCTCGTCGCGGCAAAGGCCTCCCCTGCAAAAGAGAGTCGCAACCCCTCCAAACTGAGACAGCCTAGTGTGGCCAATAAAACTGCGGGAGTGATAAGACTTTTCATTTTTCCGCCCCTTGATAGTTTTTGCCTATATTTTTAACCCAGCTAATAGCTAAGCACTCGAAAATCCCCTAAGACAAGGCTGCTATTACAGACGAGCCCACCTAAACACTGAAGAGCGTCAGGATGGCCCGTCTTAATCGAGGGTATTTTTCCATGTAGGTTCCACTAAAAGCGTGCTGAGACGCACAAATCCAATTGTCCATCGTCAACTGCTCCGGCAAAATAAAGCCAACAACCAGCAAAAACGTAATAAATAGTCATGACTCGAATTTTTATAATCTCCCTTCTAGCGATCCTTACCCCCAGTGTTTATGCAGATTCACTAGGAAAGCAGCTCAAGCACTGCTCTAAAGTGACGTCCAATACAGACCGATTGGCCTGCTACGATAAGCTCAGCAGCTCCCTGGAGAAGCTAGCCGAACAAGATTTTGGTCAGGAGTTGAAGCAAATCGCAGAAGCTCCTGAAACTATTGAGGCAATAATCGCAGACATCCAGGACAATGCCTACGGCAAGAAGATTGTAACGCTGGAGAATGGTCAGATCTGGAAGCAAAATGATACTGGGCGTATATCATGGCAAGCTGGAGAGCTCGTTATTTTGGAGCGTGCAATGTTTGGCTCCTTTTTTATGAAGCCCTCCCACGGTGGGAAAAAAATGCGGGTCAAGCGTATGAAATAACTTGCCTTTAAATAATCGGGCGCATACTCCGCCCTCTGCCCCAGATAAGACTTACTAGTCATCTTTTACGAGGCGCAAAATTCAACTTTCATCTATGGTTAAGGTGGAAAGGGCGCCAAGAGCGCCTGAACAAAGTATATCGTTCACGCAGTCAACAGAAGGTTTAAGCACTTGTCCCGAGAAAACTTTTACTCAAGGGATGAAGACTGGCTGAAGGATACAGACAACGCCCTCTCCGATTCCTGCTCCAATGCGGAAAATCGCGGTCAGGCAGAAGATGCCGAACCCGATATCGAAGAGATCCATTCAGTTGGGGAATCGCTCAGCGAAAGTGGCAGCACCCCAATGCAAAGCTACCTCAAGCACCTGTACAGACTTGAGCTGCTTACCCCCGAGGAGGAACACAGCACCACCTGCCTACTACGGGATCTCGAAGATACCCTGATTGAGAAATTACAGCAGTGCGGGACCGAGCTTGTGCAATTGCGTAGTGAAGGCGTGGAGCAGCGGGGCAGTACCGGTGCCTATGACCACGGCCTGATTATTGCCCGCACAGAGATGTTACTGTCACTCGAAGAACTCACCCGACGGGAAAGAAGCAAACTCGGTGGGCTTCTGAGACGCTTTCAGGAACAAAGAAAAAAGCTGATTCAGTGCAATTTACGCCTGGTAATCGCTATTGCCAAGCGCTTTCGCAATCCCTCGGTCCCTTTTATTGATCTGATTCAGGAGGGGAACGTCGGCTTAATGAAGGCCATAGAGCGCTTCAAGCCGCAAATGGGCTACCGATTTTCAACCTACGCCTACTGGTGGATTCAGCAGGAAATACAACTGGCTATGCGGCGCAATGAAGATTTGGTTCGCCAGCCAGCCAATGTGCAGGATGACTTACGCACAATTTACCGTGCCATCGGCGAGGTACGCGCATTAGGCCAGCCCGCATCCGATGAAAATCTGGCCAGGCACACGGGGCTTGACCTGGAGCGAATTCAAAGCTTGCTCAAGCTACCCGGCCCAACAGGCTCACTGGACGACCCTGTCGCAGACGACCAGAGCAGTACCCGCTTGGATTACGCTCCCGCCGACGAACTTTACAATACCGATGAATTGGTCACCAACCAAGAGCTGGCAGAGCGACTACGCGAAGCTGTCGACCGCCTGCCAGCTAGGCAAAGGACGGTATTGAACCTGCGCTATGGACTGATTTCAGACAAGGATTGCTCTTTCAGAGTTATCGGCGAACAGCTTGGGCTCAGTCAGGAGCGCGCCCGCCAACTGCACTCCGATGCCATTCGTCAACTGAAACGTCAGTGGCGATAACCGTCCAAAAACTCCGCGGCCTGGGGCTGATCTCAGCCCCAGCCAAACTTGAGGAAGCCGGTGGCGGTCGATAGGTAGCGTGCTTGCCTTCAATCACTTTCCCACTAGTCTTAGTTACAGCTCTTGCAACTATGATCCTCACAACTCATGCGTAAATATTCCAAAAATGGTGTAAGCGGCAACACAGCATTGGGCTGTACACTTTTGCTCGCCTGGATTCTCCCCGGAGCCCCTGCCACTATCGCCGAGCAGGAAATTATTATCAGCGCAGGAAAAGGGCTAGGAAATGTCCTAATGCAGAGAGGCTCGATTTCAGCCGCCAAAGTAGGCGGTATCAACTATTCCTACCTGTTCACCTCTTTCAACAATGCCAATAATTCCTGGCAGTGGTGGGGACAAGGCAGTTATTCCTATATCCGCCTGGAACACCTCAATAAAACCCAACAGCAAAATATTCTAGAAATCAAACCGGTGCTGCGTTGGTATCCGCGCAGTGAACCCCTCGGTAGCTTTGGTGAGGCGGGTGTCGGGGCTTCTTATTTAAGCCAGCAGGAATTTGGCGATATTCGACTCAGCACCAAGGTAAATTTTGCCTTACATTTTGCTCTGGGCTATCGCTTCAGTAGCGGCCATACACTATCGCTGCGCTATAGCCACTTTTCCAATGCCTATACGAATATCCCCAATCCCGGTTTCGATTTTGCCTCATTTAATGGGCACTTTAATTTTTAATCAGCCTCTGCCTAGCTGGAAGAGCCAACTAAATCCCGATAGATATTTATGGTTTTTTTAACGATTTCTTCATGAAAAAAATCATTTAACTCCACTTTATCCCGCCGCTCCATTAAAGCCAGCCCCACATCACATAAAGCTTGTGAATCTCCCCGCTCAACGACTCCCCTGGGGAAGCAGCCCTCCAACACCTCTCCAGCACAAGTATCTTTATAGGCAACCACAGAGCACCCCATCGCCAAAGCCTGCATAGCACTTTGGCCGCTAGGCTCACCAGGGCTGGCCAAACTGAAAGTCAATTGCGAGGAGGCATAGAGCTCCCGTAAATCCTTTCTCTCTCCCAGAAAAAGTACTTTCCCTTCCAGCCCCAACTCTTGAGCCAGTTGCTCCAACTTGCGGATATGGTGTAAATCACCACCCTTTGATGCCCCTACCACCAACCCCAATAAATCCTCCCGGCTAGTTACGGCCCGCGCCAGAGCGTGCAAAAACACCTTCAGCTCACCCTTTTCAGACAAGGGGCCCGAATACAGCCACCAATTTTTTCCCTCCAGTTGCGGATAGCTGTTCAGGAAACGCAGATGCCATTGGCCTGATACAGGTTTACTGCGATCGAACTCCCGAGAACTAATGCCCCAGTGCACGATATGGGTAGGATTAACCAATTTTTCCCCAAGATGCGCTTTCAGGTGGCTGGCAATTCCATCGGATGATGCGATCACACATGGCCCGGAAACCAACCCTACATCCCTTCGACTGGGCGAATAATAACCATCGACATGAGTGACCAAACTGGGGCGTGTATTGACATCCATACCATCCCAAGCTCTCCAGACCATCTGGGCGGTTAAACGCCCATGGACATGGATCACATCGGCATTTAAATTCTGTAGGACACTGCGTAAGCGGCGCACAAGAGCCATAGCCCAAAAAGGCTTCTTGTTCAAAGGCAATCGGATATGTTGGACATCATGCAGTTCGAGGCGCGCCACCAAGGCCCCCCCGGCTGAGATCACAATTGGTTTTGCGTCCTGCCGAGCCAACTCCTGAATGAAATCCAGCGCAGCCTTGCCTCTATCTCCAGGCTCCAATTCAGGCCAGATTTGTACAATTCTCAAAACATCTACCGCAAAAGTGGAACAAAGAGAGTATTTTGACCCTCACAGAAGTAATTTCCCAGTAGATTCCACACAGATTTGCAACAAACCCCTCTAGCACGGCCAATTTACCTGCGCAGTCACTTGGTATCAGACGGGCTTCTCGAGTGCTAACATAATTCGCCTCAACACATTCAGGGAAAAGTAATGTTCCAACGCTACTTCACACGGTCAATCGCTCTTGTTCTTATATTATTTGTTGGCACAGCCTCTGCAGCCGAAACAGATCAAGGTATTTTCTGGAAAGCCACCAAGGAGGATAAAACTGTCTACCTGCTGGGATCTATCCACCTGGCCACAGAAGACTATTACCCAATGCGCTCCCAGATAGAGCGTGCCTATGCCCAAAGTGATGCCGTTGCTGTTGAAGCTGATATCCTCGCCGCCGAAAGCGATATGTTGATACAGCAGAAAATTATGATGGAGTCTGTTTATCAGGGAGAACGCAGCCTGCGTGATGACCTCCCCGCAGATTTGTACAAGAAATTACAAGCCTGGATGCACAAACGCAACATGCCGGAGGCTATGTTTATTCGCCAGCGCCCAGCCATCGCCATGATTTCCATGAGTATGATCGAAATGCAGGCCCAGGGTCTCAACCCGGAACTGGGTATCGATCGCCACTTCCTAAGTAAGGCTAAAAAGGACGGCAAACCGGTATTGGAGCTGGAGGGGATCCTGCAGCAATTCCAGCTATTAAATGGCCTGGATAATCCCGCCCTTTTACTCCAGCAGACGCTTGAGCAGCTGGAAGATATCTCTACCTTTTTGCCAAAGCTCACCAGTGCATGGAAAGCCGGAGACGACAAAGCTCTCAATCACCTGATTATTCTCGATGGCCTTGAAGAAAGTCCCGAGTATCAGCCGCTTTATGAAAAATTGTTTTTTCAGCGCAACGAGAAAATGGCGAACAAAATAATCTTAAAAGCGCCGAAGTATCGCAAACTCTTTGTGGTTGTCGGCGCCGGCCATTTAGTCGGCCAAGGCAGCATTGCTGAGCTGATGAAGCAAAAAGGCTATAAGCTGGAGCGTATCTAAACTTTCACTTATCAGGAAAACAATTGAGCTACAACCAGCTTCATTTCCACCCAAGAAACACTTGTAGAAGTATACACAGCTGCAGGTGTTTCACGGGCTTACTTAATAACACCCATCCCTGACTCGGCCATACCCCAAGACCTTCTCTTTATAAGTAAACCCTACCCCAGAAAACCGAAAAATCATCAAACCTACTTGCTAAACTGCAACAATACGCAGCTAAAGATACAGCCGCCTCTAAGGACACTGCATGAAATACTACGCCCTGTATTTCGCCCTAACCTGTGTACTTTTATCTCCCTTCGCCACTGCTGATAAGGCCAAAACTGAAGGGGGACTAAAAATTACGTCCAAGGATGAAAATTTTTCTGCAGAACTCGGCGGCCGCATTCACTTTGACACATATTTTTTTGACAAAGATAAAAACTACTATGACACCATCTTGTTTGATACAGAACTTGAAGAACCCGTAAACACTACAGATTTTCGTCGAGTACGACTAAAAATGCGGGGAAAATTGTGGAAATGGGAATACGAACTGGAAAGAGACTTTGCCTCCTCTGGAACTGGAGGATTAAGGACTGTATACCTGGGCACTAAAGTCTTTGATGGAAGCCTCCGCATAGGAAATTTTAAACCCAGCCGCTCGATGAACCAACTCACTTCCTCCAATCAAATCACCATGATGGAGAGATCCTTTGCCTCATCCGCTGGTATTTACGACAACCGCGGCAGGCAACAGGGAATTGGCTGGCATACCCATTGGTGCTGTCATACCTATGGGGTCACCCTTTTTAATCTGCGCAACCCCGGTGATCCACGCAACGAGGGTATTGGTGCCGCCACCCGATTTACCTGGGCCCCAATCAGTAACTTCGACAGTACTGTACATCTGGGCGCTTCATTCAGCTATGAAGACGCCAATGAAGACACGCCACCGCGCGAGGCGCTAGTCGAATACGCAGGGCGTCGCGGCCCAGAGCAACTGGTTGCACTGAGCCCCGGTGGTGGTGAATTTTTCTTCGGCGATTTTGGCGATGATGAATTTTATCAGGGTGACCCCGGTGGAGATGTGTGGATTCTGGGATTAGAACTCGCTGGCGCCTATGGGCCTTTCTACGCCCAGTCTGAATACGCTTTTGGGAGTTTTTCCGGAGATTTCTATTTGTCCGAATTTACATTTTTCGAGTTCTTTGGTGCGCCGCCTCGTTTTTTTTGTGACCCATATACCGGTTGTTTTATCGGAGACCAAGATGTACGCACTTGGTATATCGTGGGAAGTTGGGCGATCACTGGTCAGCACAAACCCTATGATGAGAAAAGTGGAGTTTTCAGATCTATCAAACCTACTCCACCAGAGAGCGCCTTCGAGATTACCGCACGCTACGATACCATCGAAAACCGGGATATTCCCGGCATGAAGGTGAGCAATTTTGTTTTTGGGTTTAATTATTATTTTAATCCCAAAGTGCGCCTGATGCTAAACGTGACTCTCGGGGATGATAAATTTACCGGCGATCAAACCAAGCAGCTTGCTATTCGCATGCAGGGATTCTGGTAAGCAGAACAACCCCGGTGAAAACCCACCGGGGCTTTATTAGGAGCGGAGCGTTAACCCACTTGCTGAGCTTTAGTGGGGTCGAAAATTTCAACCTCTCTAGCTTGGCCGGTTTTACCAACAGGATTCTCAAAACGACTTAGCGCCTGCTCTCTCTGGCGTTGCGCCTCCAATACATTAGCCTCTTTGATGTGCCCGTAACCTTTAATAACCTCAGGATAACTGAGCAATTCAATAGCCGCCTGGTGGTTTTGTTCGTTCAACTGCCCCACCACTTTCTCAACCAATTGCTCATACTCAGTGATTAAAGACCGCTCCATACGTCGCTCAGCGGTATAGCCGAAAATATCCAGAGCAGTACCGCGCAAGAACTTTAATTTGGCCAAGGCTCCGAATGCTTTGTGCATCCAACCACCAAACTTCATTTTGCGAGGACGCCCCAACACTTTGTCGAAACGGGCCAGTAATGGCGGCGCCAAGTTGAATTCGAGGACAAAGTCTCCGTTAAAATTCTCCTGCAAGGATTGAGTAAAGCGCCCATCAGTGTAGAGGCGCGCAACCTCATACTCATCCTTGTAAGCAAGTAGCTTGGCATAATTTTGCGCCACCACCTCGGCGACCGCTTGGCGCCCGGGTACCTTAAGGGTTTCCGCCGCTTTAACTTTATCCACCAAAACTTGGTAGCGCTTAGCCAACTCTACATTTTGATAGCCAGTCAGATGCTCAACCCGGTGGGCAACAATTTCATCCAGACCTTTGGGTAGCTGTACAGGCGCTCGATCGTGAGCAAGCAACCGGTTTAGAGCTTTGCGGTCTGCGGCAGCAAGACGCCCGGCAGCAAAGCCCTGCAGATTGCCCTCCACTGCCACGCCATTCAGCTCAATTGCCTGCAACAACGACGCCTGGGAAAGTGGCAATAGGCCTTTTTGCCAAGCAAAGCCCAACATAAATATATTGGCCGCCAGAGTATCTCCAAGTGCAGATTTGGTCAGACGGTGGGCCTCAACAGAATCCAGCGCGTTAACCGCGTTACTTAGGGTATCGAGAACGGCTTGTGGAGAGTGAGCATCCTCACGCCCCAAAACGGTGGCAGCGGTGGGGCTCAGGTGGGTATTCACCACCGCACGACTATGGGTTTCATCCAGTTTGGCCAAACAGGCGGCGAGATTTCCCGCAGCGATCAAATCACAGGCCATCAATGCATCGGCGCGACCATCGGAGATTCTCACTGCTTGCAATGCTTCTGGGTAAGCTGCAAAACGAATATGGGAATACACCGCGCCGCCTTTTTGCGCGAGACCGGTCTGATCCAGGGTACTGCAGGCTTTGCCTTCTATATGGGCCGCCATTGCCAACAGAGCACCAATAGTCACCACCCCGGTACCACCCACTCCTGTCACCAGGAAGTTAAAGGGTTCATCCAGACCCGGCAGTTGTGGTGCAGGCAGCTTTTCTGCTTCTGTGCGCAAGATATCGCCAACGCCCGCACCTTTGGCCAAGCGCCCACCTTTTACCGTCACAAACGAGGGACAGAAGCCATTGATACAGGAGAGATCCTGATTACAACCGGTCTGGTTAACACGGCGCTTGTCCCCCAAAGCTGTAGAAACCTTTTCCACGGCAATACAGCTGGATTGCTGCACACAGTCGCCACAGCCTTCACACACCAACTCATTAATAAAGGGGCGCCCCTCAGCTTGAGGTAGTAAGCCGCGCTTGCGCTTACGGCGCAATTCAGTAGCACAGGTCTGGTCGTAAATAATGACCGTACACCCTTCCACCTCACGCAACTCCTCCATGACCGCCGGCATATAATCCCGATGGCGAATCTCTACCTCGGAAGGGAAACTCAGGGCGCCCTGATATTTGTCTGGGTTATCCATCACCAGAACAACCTTCTGCACACCCTCGGCCAGCACTTGGCGGCAAATCATATCCGGCGCCAACTCTCCATCATGGGGCTGGCCACCTGTCATGGCGACGGCATCGTTGAACAGGATTTTGTAGGTGATATTTACCTTAGCGGCGACAGAAGCGCGAATTGCGAGGACCCCCGAGTGGAAATAAGTACCATCCCCCAGGTTCACAAATACATGCTTTTCATCGGTGAAAGGCGCCTGTCCCACCCAGTTGACCCCTTCGGCGCCCATCTGGGTAAAGGTGAACGTCTCGCGGTCCAGCCACTGGGCCATATAGTGGCAGCCGATTCCGGCAAGGGCGCGACTGCCCTCAGGCACTTTGGTGGAACGATTGTGCGGGCAGCCGGCACAAAACATGGGTAGGCGAGAAACATTGGAACCCGCTTGTTGCGCGATGCGCTGGGCCAGGGCATTAAGGCGCATCAAGCGATGTCGCCCGCGCTCACCCAGCTTATCCTGATCCAAAATCAGACCAAGCACCTGGGAAATAATGGCCGGAGATAGCTCACCATAGGCGGGCATCAGCGGTTGATCGTGTTCATCTACTTTCCCGAGAATACGCGGGAAATTGGGGTCTTTGAGGTGGACGTTGTACAGCTCCTCTTTCAGCTGCACCTCCATCAGACTACGCTTCTCCTCCAGCACCAGTAGAGTATCTAAGCCGCGGGCAAACTCCTGAATTCCAGGTACATCGAGGGGGTAGGTCATCCCCACTTTGAGGATACGAATGCCCAATTGCCGGGCTTTTTCCTCATTAATCCCCATGTCCTCGAAGGCCTGCATCAAGTCCAGGTGAGCCTTACCGGTAGTGACGATACCAAGAGTGGCATTGGAGTTTTCCAGCACTACCTTATTCAGCTTGTTCGCCCGAGCAAATGCCAGAGCCGCCGGGCGCTTATAGCGCCACAGACGCTCTTCCTGTTCGAGGGGGTTATCCTGCTTGCGGATATTCAGGCCACCTGCGGGGCGCTCGATCTCAGGATAATTGAACTGCACCCGCTGGGGATCGACTTCCACGGTAGCAGAACTATCCATATTCTCTGCCAGAGTGATCATTGCCACCCAGCAGCCACTGAAACGGGACAACTCCAGGCCATAGTGGCCGTAATCCAAGACCTCCTGCACAGTTGCAGGATTCAAGACTGGAAGATGCATATCCACGAAAGCAAATTCCGACTGCCCCGGGTAGGAAGAGGACTTACAGCCGTGATCATCCCCAGCGACAATAAGAGCACCACCCTTTGGCGAGGAACCCGCAGCATTGGCGTGACGGAAGGCATCACATGAGCGATCCACGCCCGGAGTCTTGCCATACCAGATACCACAAACGCCATCGACTTGAGCGCCATCGAATAGGCCAACCTGCTGGGAGCCCCACACGGCAGTCGCGGCCAGCTCCTCATTCACGCCGGGCTGGAATCGAATATTGTGCTGATCCAGTAACTTTTTGGCCCTTGAGAGCTGCAAGTCATACCCACCGAGGGGAGAGCCGCGGTAACCGGAGATAAAAGTTGCGGTATTTAAACCGCGAGCTTGGTCCATCCGCATCTGGTCAATGGGCAGACGCACCAGCGCCTGGATCCCCGAAAGAAGCACACGGCCTTTGAGGGTGGTAAAGCGATCATCCAGTGAGATTTGTTTTTTCCCCTGGGAGTCCACCGCGCGCTGGGGACTGGCTACTTTTTCAGTCATACACCTAGTTTCCGGTCATTTATTCTTCTCGAAACCCAGTTCGAGCTATAAGTCATTATTCTTCCGAATTGCTCCGTCTCGGTAGTTAGCTGATCAATTTTTCGGCACCCTGCAAAACTCTCTGGCGGGTAATCACAAAAAGCGCTCAGGCTGAAACGGATTGGTCAGGTCATACTAGTGCGTTAAGCGCAACAGAGCATTGCTTTATTTACGTAAATGTGCGTAAATTTGTGATGAAAATCTCGATCGAGCAATTTTTTATAGGATAGGAGTCTTTATGAAGCGTTCGACAGACCTGGATGATTTCGACCGCAAGATTCTGCGAGCGCTGCAGGAGAACGCCGATTATTCCATGGCGGAGCTCGGAGACAAAGTCGGTCTTTCCCACACCCCCTGCTGGCGCCGTATCAAAAGGCTGGAGGCGGAGGGTATTATTCGCGGCCGAGTCACCCTGCTGGACCCGCGTAAATTGGACCTGGGAGTCACAGTATATTGTTACGTGACCATCCACAACCACGATGAAGAGTCCCTGAATAATTTCGAGACTGCGGTACAGGATGTTCAGGAAGTGGTCGAATGCTATTCAACCAGTGGCGACAAGGACTATGTTCTGCGTGTAGTAGTGGACAGTGTTGAACATTACGAGCAACTGTTAAAACGCTCACTGGTGCACCTGCCCAATGTAGCCTCGGTGAATTCCACCTTCGCCCTTAAACAAGTGAAATATACCACTCAGTTGCCGCTCTAGCAGAATAAGAGGCTGAGGCAATACCAGAGCCTCATGAATGAGCCCCAAAGTTTGTGGGGCTCAAAAAACCTATCAAGCCAACGCCCGCAGCTTTTGCATTAATTGATCCAAAGCCTGTTGCAGATTCAAACCATCACAGCGCAAAGTAATATCCGCATATTTGCGGTAGAGGATCTGGCGCTCCTCAAATAAACTTTCAAAACTTTGCTCCGGTGCTTTGGCTATCCCACGACTTTCATAATTGTGGATTCTCTGGCGAAGTTCATCTGCGGAACATTCCAAAAACACGACAGTGCCCTGCGCACGCAGATTAGCCATTCCTTCAGCACTGTAGACCGCGCTCCCCCCAGTGGAAACCACATGCTTGGGCAGCTGCGCTGCGGCTATGACCTCCCCCTCTATAGCCCGTAAATTGAGGTAGTCACTCTCCGCCATAATTTCCTGTAGTGTTTTCCCCTCCCGCGCCTGAATCAAAACATCTGTATCAACAAAATCCAGGGCCAGCTCTTTGGCCAGCAACACACCCAAAGTACTTTTACCTGCACCCGGCATGCCAATCAGAACAATACTTTTTCTTTTTTTCATCTTTTTACCTGTTCGCAAAAATCAGAGCGAAGCAGTGATCAACGTTAATCGCCGCGGCGAGGGAAAAATACAGCGCGCAGCCAGCCAAATAGGCTATTACCTTGCAGCATATATTTATCCAGCTCATCCATATTGTGAGCCTGGCGGAAAGCATCGGCAAAAAGCGCCTCGCGGGTAATCATTCTCCGTTTGGGGTTAATGGTTTTTATCGGCTTGGCTGGATTCCCTGCTACCACTGTATTGGCTGGCACATCCTTGGTGACCACACTACCCGCGCCGACAACGGAATTATCACCAATGCTTACGCCTTTACAAATAGTCGCACTATCGCCAATCCAAACATTATTCCCAAGACGCACCGGCGCAGTGCAACGAAAAGGCCTGGTACGATTATAGAGGCCATGCCAATCGGAATCAGAAATATAAACATTAGCGGCGATCATACAGGCATCGCCAATTTCTATGGACTGCGCAGCCGATATCCGCACTCCGGGAGAAATCAGCACATAGTTCCCAATGGTAATAAAAGCCTCGCGCCCCTTGTGCCCAAAGGTAGTAAAGCGAATGCACTTTTCCGCATTAGAAATTAAATGGGGATAATTACCCAGGCGAACATTCCCTCCAAAAACATGTACTGAAGAAGGGTCCATCACCTCAGGGTCAACACCTACCGCATCAAATTGAGGAAGTAAAAAATAGTGCGTGCGCCAATTGCGCCAACGCAACTGCAGGCGCTTTAACCAATAAGGCCTATGATCCTTGCGCATAATTAAATATCTACTTGATGGGGCAAACTGCCCACAAAAAATCGCAATTGCTTTTGTGCAAGCGCCGGTTTAGTGTTTGGGCCAAGTAAAATAGCAAGCAGTAAAATATGTCCATTCATTTGCCCATCGATATCCGAGCCATCAAGGGGTTCCTCGCTGCCCACGAGGGCGAAGCGCTCTATCATCTTGCCGCTGAGACCAGCAGCCTCGGCCCCTGCCTCGAAGTAGGCAGCTACTGCGGTAAGTCCACAATCTACTTAGCCTCAGCCTGCAAACTAACCGACAGTGTCGTGTTTGCCGTGGATCACCACCGCGGCTCCGAGGAGCATCAACCGGGTGAGGAATACCACGATCCCGATTTGTTTGACCAAAAAGCCAACCTAATGGACAGCTTCCGAACCTTTCGAGCCAATATGAGAGCGGCCGAACTGGAAGACTGGGTTGTGCCCGTGGTAGCTCCCTCCTCCGTGGCCGCGCGCCACTGGAATACCCCACTGGGCCTGGTATTTATCGACGGAGGCCACTCCCTTGAAGCGGCACTGACCGACTACCGCAGCTGGTCCAGGCATATTGTGCCAGGCGGCTACCTGGCCATTCACGATATATTCCCCGACCCCGCCGATGGCGGCCAAGCCCCCTATGACATTTACAAGCTCGCTCTAGCTTCCGCTCAATTCGAGCTGGTCGAAACTGTCGACACCCTGGGCATCCTGCGCCGTATCTGAAGGCAGGCATACCGAGGTAAACAAACCGCTTGCCGGCGTCAGGTCGGCGAGTGCATCTGCCGCAAGCAACATCGCACCCACGGTCCAGGTGGTTTTCTCCTCGGGCCAAACCGCCTGGTCTCGATAGACATACCCTGTCCAGTAGCCACCATCGCTGTCCTGCCAGCGGTGCAGGCCTCGATAAATGATCTCCGCACGTGCCCGCTGCCCCGAGGCCAATAGGGCCATAGTCAACTCGCAGGATTCCGCCACGGTCACCCAGGGCTCATCATTGACACAACGGCAACCCAAACCGGCCACCACAAACTCATCCCAGCGCTGCTGTAGCCGAGCACGCGCAGCTTCGCCTGTAAATGCGCCAGTGAGCACAGGGTAAAACCAATCCATGGAAAAACGCGCCTTGCTCTCCCAGGTACGGTCAAAACGCTCGGGTTTACTCTGTAGAGCCTCACCTAATGCCGTGCGTCCCCGCACCCATTCCGGTCGAGCCACCCCCAACACACTGGCAATATTGATCGCGCACTCAAGGCTTTTAAAAACTGAGGCACAGCCGGTAATCAGGGCATCCTCTTTGGGCTGTCCCCCGGCATCCACGGCCCAGTGAATTTCACCGTGTTCGGTCTGAAGACCCAGGACAAAATCGATAGCGCACTCAACCATCGACCAGTACTGCTGTAGAAAACCTTTGTCACCACTGATCAGGAAATAGTGCCAGACCCCAGTGGCTACGTAGGCGACAAAATTCGTCTCCCGACGCTCACCGTTATCGATCTCTCCATCTCTGTAAGCCGCCCACCAGCTGCCATCCGGCAATTGAATATCCGCCAACCAGCGATAGGCTTTCTCCGCGGCACCAAATTCTCCGGCGATAGCCAATCCCATGGCCGCCTCAACATGATCCCAAGGATCGGCATAGTGCCCTTTAAACCAGGGGATTGAGCCATCGGGTAATTGCTGGGAAAGGATATAGGCTGCGCTATCACGCACAAAACCTACGGGGAAAAGGCTTGTACTCTTTTTGGGGGGCAATACCGTTTCACTCATGGGTTCACCTCCCCTGCCAAACCCAGGGGCTCAGGCGCCCGCTGCTCCGCTTTCACAAAATAGAGCGCGACACTTTTCCCCAAAAGAGGATTCAACAGCTTTTCAGCCACACGTGTGAGTGCGGGGCGCTTCATCAAGTCCCACACTAACAAGCGATGGTAAGCTTTCACCAAGCGGTTATCTGGTTTATCCCAAAACAGACATTTCAACCACCAATAGGGCGCGTGCAGTGCGTGCGCCTTGTGCCGAGCGAAATGGCGATGTCCCAGGGCTTCAATACTCTGACGCAGCTCCCGCTCACGGAAAATACGGATATGTCCCCCCTCCACCTGATGATACGCATCGCTAAGCTGCCAGCAGACCCACTCGGGAAAATACGCCGGCACAGTAGCGGCAAAGATACCTGAGGGCTTCAATACACGGTCAATTTCTGCGAGAACCGCTTTGTACTCATGAATGTGCTCCAATACCTCGGAGCAGATCACCACATCGAATGTGGCGTCGGCAAACGGCAGCTGCAAACCATTGGCAACCCCAAGTAACAGGCGCCCTTTGGCGTGCTCAGAATTATTCAAAGGCTCTGCCCGCTTATTGGCGGTACACACATCATCTAGGCACAGATCGATGCCGTATACATCCACCTCATCAGTGATCATTAAATGAATGGAGTGACGCCCCTCGCCACAGCCCAGGTCCAAAACTTTTTGTCCCAGGCGAAGGTTCAAGTGTTGCGGATCTACAGTAATCATTAAGCAGCCTCCGCACCGCTAACATCTGTATCGACTAAGCCCGTTTCATTCTGCTGTTGCACGACAGACTCGCCAAGTATTTCCCGGTAGTAAGCCACCAGGTTCGATGCCGCCAAACTCCAACAGAACTTATTTTCAATACGCGCCCTGCCTTGAGCGCCCATATCCGCTTGCAAAGATTTATCCGCCAGAACACGACCAAGGGCCTCCGCCAGCGCATTACTGTCACCGGCCGGGACGACGATGCCGGCGTCGCCGACAACTTCTGGCAGCGCGCCTCCATCACTGGAAACCACCGGGGCCCCACAGGCCATCGCTTCACCCGCAGGCAAACCAAACCCTTCATACAGTGATGGGCAGGCCACTACTGTTGCACTGCGGTAGTGGTTCACCAATTCTTCATTGGAAATCCCAGACACAAACTGCACAGCATCTTGCAGGTTCAACTTCTGCAACAGCTTTTCGGTAGCGCCACCTTTGCGCAAACGGCCAACCACCAATAGCTCCAGCTCAGGAAAGCGCTCACGCAATCCGGCCATAGCCTGCAGTAAGACTCCAAGCCCTTTGAGCGGCTGGTCCGCCGAAGAGGTCGTCATAATGCGCAAGGGTTGGCGTTGCACCTTGTTATCGGGGCTGAAGATCTCTGTGTCGATACCGTTATAAATCAGGTGTATTTGCTCCGGCGCCACCCCAAATTGTTCGATGATGTCCCGCTCTGACTGGCGCGATACCGTGACAATATGGCGCAGCTTCCTCGAAACCTTGATTTGCATATTCAGGAAGTTGTGCCAGCGTCGCACCAACAAACGAAAGCGCCAGTCGGGCGCCGCATCCAGGGCTAGCTGGCGATCGCGGGTAATGGGATGGTGAATAGTGGCAACAACTGGGAGGCCGCTGCGCTCGATATCCAACAGCCCATAGCAAAGCGATTGGTTATCGTGAACTATGTCGTATTGGTGACCATGCTGACGTAAGTATTTACGCACGCGACGACCAAAAGTATATGGCTCGGCAAAACCGCCGGTCAGTTTACTCAGCCATTCAAAGAAGTCTGCCCAAGAGAGCAGATGTTTTGGTCTAAGGGCACGGCTGGGTTTTTCTACTTCATAGAGATTGAGTCCGGGCATCTTGATCAAGTTCACCCGCTCATCCAGCTCTGGGTAGGGCTGGCCGGATATCACATCGACCGAATGGCCGGCATCAACCAGAGCCTTACTCAAGTAACGGAGATAAATTCCCTGGCCACCACTGTGCGGATGACTGCGATATCCCAGTAGACATATTTTTAGTGGCCGTGTCTCACTAGCCATTGGACCGTCTGCACAATTTCCCAAGGCGGTCATAGATTCCCCATCTGCTTGTTCTGAGACCCACACTCATTAATCAAAAAGGCAGCGCCCTGCTGTGAAGCCTGGCTATAGCAATCGACCAATCCGGGGCTCTACGCTGATAAAGCGGAAGAATACACTGGCGGGGAAATGACTGCTAGGCAGAAATAATCCACTCTCTTGGCCAGTCTGCCCTTCCGCGTGGCTTCTGAAGCCAAATAAAGTACGCGGCGAACTTCTATCAAATACATTATCGGCCGATGAACTACACCAGATCTCTGCGCTGCACATACCCCATTTAAAAATATTTTTGCCTGCGCCAGGTTTACTCTCAGCCCGTCATCAGAGGCAGGATGAATAGAAAGAAAAGTGTGACAAGAGTTTTTTGGCAAAAGAGCTGAGAAAATAGCCTATGTATTTATTTTTGACCGGCAAAAAAATGCCCGCCAAAAGGCGGGCCAGGTTTCTCGAACACACTTTCAGGAGGAGAGTTTCAAGTACGTTACGCACTTAAATTTAGGTATAGCAGAGTATCGATCTCTCCTGTATTCCTGCCGGCATTCCTGTCGTAAAAGCCGTTCAGTATTTATGCCGCCGGTACACGAGAAACCGTGATTAAACCCGATGCAAATAACTTTGGTATTCCACATCGGTAACTCGAGCGCCAATCTCCGCCATCTCCTGACGCTTCAGCATAAGGAAAAGTTCGACAAACCGAGGATCGAGATATTCTCTCCACAACGCACTCTTATCAAAGCGCTTCAGTGCCCCACTCCAGGTATTAATCAGTTGCTCGCTTTGCACCTGATAGGCATCGCCTTCAACTGGATCGGGAGCCTGTAACTGGTTCTCAATTCCGTGGCAAACACCGGCCAAAATACCCGCCAAGACCAAGTAGGGATTCACATCGGCACCGGCAATGCGGTGTTCGATACGACGAGCCTCGGGATTACTGGCTGGTACTCGCAAAGTGGTGGTGCGGTTGTCGTAGCCCCAGCACAAATTCAGCGGCGCGTGAGAACTCTCTTGGAAGCGGCGGTAGGAATTGCTGTGTGGCGCAAAGAAAGCCATCGCATCATTGGCGGTTGCCAACATACCTGCCGCTGCCTGACGCAGCAGCTCGGAGCCCTCTTCACTGCCATCATCAAAAACATTTTTACCATGGCTATCAATCAAACTCATATGCACGTGCATACCGTTGCCAGCCTGATCCCCAAAGGGTTTAGCCATAGTGCTTACACGGAAGCCGTGGCTGCGCGCCACGCCTTTCAGAAGGCGCTTAAATAACAGAGTTTGATCCGCCACCTTGACAGGATCGGCACTGTGCAAAAGGTTAATTTCAAACTGACCGGGCGCACACTCTGAAAGCACTGAATCAGCTGGAATACCCTGCTCTTCACAAGCGGCACGCACATCGGCAAAAAAGTGACGCTGCGCGTTCAGCTCAGACAAATCATATACATCGGTAGAGGGCACCAGTTCGGCATCGTTGTCGCTGACTGGGCGCGGGCGCGCCAAGTGATCAACGTCATCGCGCAACAAATAGAATTCCAATTCGGTGGCACAGACTGCGGTATAACCGAGCTTCTGCAGGCGATCCACCACCCGCTGCAGCTGGGCACGTGGATCGGCATAGAGCGAAGAGCCATCCGCCTCGTGCAACTGCATATGCAGCTGTGCTGTTACCTCCCGGTGCCAGGGCGCCAGACTGATCGGCGATACCGGCAGACAAACGCCATCACTGTCACCACTGGCAAACACCAGAGGGCTATCTTCAATATCCCGCCCCCAGATATCCAGGCTGACAGCGCTACGAGGCATTTGCAGGCTTCCCTTCAGCAGCTTCTCCGCCGCTTCTGCTGGTAGCCATTTGCCACGGGGGACACCATTGATATCGAACATAAAGCCTTCAATCCACTTTAGGTCCGTGTGTTCTGCCAGGAATTTGCGCGACTGCTCCAACAGTTCTGGTTGGGCAGTAAATTCTTTTTCTTGTGACATAAGTTGCCTGAGGTAATCCTGTCAAACCGCAGAAGCGGCCCAGGGCGGTCACCTGCATTCTCCGTTGACGGATAGTGGGTGACAGCCTTGCGCCGCTTCCAAAAAAGGGGCTAGACCCCGAGTTTACGCTAGAGCTTTAGCGGTGTCGTCAAGCGCGCGATGCGCTTTTTCCACAAGCTCATCCACCTGCTCAGTGGTAATAATCAGTGGCGGCGCAATCACCATGGCATCACCCACGGCACGCATGACCAAACCGTGCTTGATACTCAGATCACGACATACGCCACCGGCAGTGCAGTCATCATCAAAGCGGGCGCGGCTGGCCTTGTCTTTCACCAGCTCCAAAGCGCCGACCATACCCAGGCTGCGCGCCTCACCAACGATGGGGTGCTCTGCCAACTCTGCCCAACGTTTGGCAAGGTAAGGGCCAGTCACATCGCGCACATTCTCGATAATCTTCTCATTGCGCAGGATATTAATAGTGGCCAGGCCTGCCATACAGGCCGCGGGGTGCGCAGAGTAGGTGTAGCCGTGAGTAAATTCCCCGCCCTTGCTCTTGATCACATCAGCAACGCGATCACCTACCATGGTACCGCCGAGAGGGAAATAACCATTGGTCACCGCTTTGGCGAAAGTCATCAGGTCCGGCTTGAGGCCGTAATAATCTGCACCAAACCATTCACCAGTGCGCCCAAAGCCGAATATCACCTCATCCATCACCAACAGAATGTCGTATTGATCCAATACTTTCTTCACTTCTGGCCAGTAGGATTCCGGCGGAATGACCACACCACCTGCACCCTGGATAGGTTCGGCAATAAAGGCGGCCACTTTCTCAGGGCCCAGCTCCTGGATTTTTTCGTCGAGGCTGCGCGCGGCTTGAATACCGAACTCCTCTGGGGACATTTCCCCGCCCTCAGCAAACCAGTAAGGCTGCTGTACGTGTTCAATGTAATCCAGCGGCTGGAACTGCTTGTGCATACCGCTCATACCACCCAGGCTGGCACCGGCGATGGTGGAGCCGTGATAACCATTTTTGCGGGAAATCACAATGCGCTTCTCGGGCTTGTCCTGCAGATCCCAGAAACGGCGAATCAGGCGCAAATTGGTGTCATTCGCCTCAGAACCGGAGCCGGTGAAGAACACATTGCTCATACTGGCGGGAGTTACTTCTGCCAGGGCATCTGCCAGCTCGATAGATGGCACGGTAGTGCACTGGAAGAAACTGTTATAGAACGGCAGGGTATTCAGCTGCTCATAGATTGCATCGCTAATTTCCTTACGGCTATAACCCAGGTTGCAGCACCACAAACCAGACATGCCATCCAGTAGACGATTACCATCGATATCGGTGATATAAGCGCCTTCAGCACTGGTGATCACCCGGGTGCCCTGTTGCCCCAAGTCATTGAAGTCAGTAAAGGGGTGCAGCAGGTGCTCGCGGTCGTGTTGTTGCAGCTCACTTTTGTTCATATTTCGCTCCTGGCTTTGCTCTGGGGGCTCTCCACAGCACCGGACGAGAGCCCGCATGCATCGAATGAGTCATCCCGCAATTGATCACCTACCCTCCGGAGCCCATTAACGTGCCTTGCCGGACAGGGTATTGCTTCCAAAATTTGTGATCACATTCTAGTGGCGAGACTGACGGAAGCGCAAGATCTATCTATGCCTCAGGGTAACAATAGGGTCCAGAACCGCAGTTACCCTTAGCTTGTAGAAAATCCTGACCTGAAATTGCGGCAACAAGAACCCTTACAACAGGGATACGTGAAGACTCTCACAGTGACCTATCAAGATGGCTAAAAAGGTCGGGCTTGTTGGGCTGGGCTGGGCTCCTATGAATATGATTGTAAAAGCGCTGGCCCAAGCCCTAGAGTAATTCTTCGGCGGGAATTGAGCCGAGCCCCTCCTCAATATCCTGACGAATAGCAAGGCGCACTCGCGCCACATCGCCATCGGCAATCGCACCAAGCAGGTCCTCGTGACGGTCCGGCAACTCTTGTACACCGAAGCGCTGGAACACCAGGTGCTGCAGGGGAGCTGTTTGCAGCCATAGGCTCTCTATCAGCGAGAGGATGATATGGGGATGCCCCAGGCGATAGAGGGTAAAGTGGAAATCGAGATTGGCCGTTACATACTCCTCGATATCCTTCTCTCTGAGCGCTTTAGTGACTCGAGCATCTAGCTGTCGTAACCGCTCAAGAGCCCCCTGCCCTACAAAGGGCAGCGCCTGCTCTGCGGCCTGACACTCCAGCGCAACCCGTGCCGCACAAATCTCTGCGAGCTTTTCTGGCGTCATAGTGGGCACAGTGACACGGCGGGTATCAGACAGCTCTAGTGCTCGCTCCGAGGTCAGGCGCCGCAAGGCCTCACGAACAGGCATCGGGCTGCAATTCAAGTCCGCCGCCAAACCCCGGATAGTGACCGGGTGCCCCGGCAAAAACTTGCCGCGTAAAATGGCATCTCGCACCTGAAAGTACACTCGTTCCTGGGTAGTGCGAAACTCCTCCTGCGGAGGGCTAAATTCCGGTGCCATCTTCATGCGGCCCCAACCTGTTGCAACTTGTGGGGCAAATCATCGGAACCCACTTCGATAAGATGATCTGCTACCCGGCCGGTCTGCCAGATTTCATAAAAGTCGTCTGCCACCTGCCGGCTCATTTCCACCACTTTTTTCCAATAGCGCACACGCTCATCCGAGGGCATCTTATAAAAGTCGTTGCGATCCGGGATCTTGCCAAATGGTAACCGCTCCACAAACCCCGGCGACGGTGCGATCAGTAGTGTCGACATCATGGCATCGCCACGCACACGTCGCCAGGACAACCCCTTGTCGAACCAACCGGGCACCATAAACGGGAAGAAATGCGGGTAGAGCACTAATCCACGTGGATGACTGAAGCGCAAATCAAAGTGGTAGTCTGTAATCCCGCCATCGCGATAATTTCCCAAGGGTGCGCCAGCCGGGTTGCGCACACCCGCCATTACCAGTGGTATAGAGCCACTGGCGAGCACCACCTCACGGACATTCTCCGGAGTGAGGGGGGCATTCGCCGTACTCAGATTGCCAAACTTCACAGTGGCCTGGGCCCGGGAGTGAAACACTACGCGCTCCCAGAAGGCTTTAAGGCTATGTCTGGAAACCGCATTGACCAACGCAGACGTAAAGAGCGCCGGGGCCAGAATGGCTCGCTTTTCACTTGCCAGGGGGCCACGCCCACGCGCTGTCACGAAGTGACTCTGCCACAAGGGATTCTCCACCACCTCGCGCGCACCACTTTCCCCTAACACTTCCTGTAGAATCGCGCCACCCGTCGCCGTAATCTCAGCCGGGGTAGGCTTGGTATCGCCGTAGCTCTGGTGAATATATCCATATTCCAGACGTTCCAGCGCCGCCAAAGGATTCTCCATGGCGTAGCACATATTGCGAAAACTGCCGATTGATGAACCCAGCGTCGCAATAGGCTCACTGCGACCTTTGAAAAAAGCCCCCATAAGAACCCGATCCAGCTGACTGATAACCAGCCACTTGGGGCCCCCAGAAGCTCCCACTAAGGTTGAGAACTGCCCTTGATGTAATCCCTCCTCGCGAACCCTACGCGCCGCTTTGGCGCCGGCCAGTAAAATGCAACTGCGGTTCTTCACATAAATTCCTTATCAATTTACCTAAAAGCCAAAGTCAAATGAGAGCCTTGCCAGGGCCAATTACCACTCGCCGCTGTTCTCCATCGACTTCCAGGGTTCCCTCGGTTCCAGGGGCTCGCCATTTTGTAACAGTTCAATTGAGATACCGTCCGGCGAACGGAAAAAGGCCATATGGCCATCGCGAGGGGGACGATTGATCGTAACCCCCGCATCCATCATTCTCTGGCAGACGGCGTAGATATCATTCACTCCATAAGCCAGGTGGCCGAAGTTTCGCCCGCCACTATAGGACTCCGAATCCCAGTTGTAAGTGAGTTCCAGCGTGGGCGCTTTATGCTGGCGAGCACTATCGACATCCTCAGGGGCCGCAAGATATACCAGGGTGAAACTCCCTTTGTCATAATCTTTGCGATGCACCAATTGCAAGCCCAACTTCTCACAGTAAAACTTTAAGGATTCTTCCAGGTTGGCCACGCGGACCATTGTGTGCAGGTATCTCACCCTCTACTCCTTCCTGTTGCCAGGATCTACAATCGCGGAATAATAAATAATTCAGCTTCGCCTGGCGAAAAGCAAATGTATAAAAAATTCTATCGTGCATTTTCTCAAGCACCCAGCGGCAGCCCATCCTCCATGCTGCACATGGCCTGTCACTCCCATCATTACTGGCCCGATGTGACATTGGAGGCAGTCCAACAATACTGGCAGGATGCGGCACTGCTCGCCGATGACAAGTGGGGACCTATTTTCCAGGAAAAAATACCCGCCTGGCAAAGTGCCGTCGCGCGAACACTAAACCTCCCCGACGCTTCTCAAATAGCTATTGCCCCCAATACCCACGAGCTTGTCTACCGGCTACTTAGTGCCTTTCCCATCACTGAACCCCTGCATATCCTCACTACAGATGGAGAATTTTACAGCTTCACCCGCCAGCTGCAGCGGCTGGAAGAATTGCCCAACATACAAGTAACCCGTATACCCAAACACCCCTTCTCCACCCTGGCTGAGCGCTTTGAGCAGGAACTGCATACGGGAGACTACCAACTGGCTTATGCCAGCCTGGTGTTTTTCGATTCTGGCGTGGTATTCCCCGACCTATTGCGAATCGTCGAGCAGAAGCCAATCCAAACCCAGTTTGTAGTCGACGGTTATCATGGATTTTTTGCCCGCCCAATCGACCTGAGTGATATTGCTGACAAAGCATTTTTTACTGCCGGCTCATATAAGTACCTGGGTGCCGGCGAAGGGCTGTGTTTTATGAGCATTCCTCGCGGCTGCTCCCTACGACCACTAAATACCGGCTGGTTTGCCGAAATTGCGGAGCCTGAAAATCGCCGTGGCCATGTCAGCTATGCGGACAACTGGCTGAGATTTGCCGGGGCAACTATGGATTATTCCTGCCTGTACAAGGGTCTTTCCATTTTCGATCTATTCCGACGCGAAGGTATCACCGTAGATAAAATCCACCGCTATGTCCTCAATGCCCAAAGCCGCTTCCTGAACACAATGGACAAAAACAGCCACCCGCTACTCAACCGGGAGCGCCTAATTCACCACGACCTGAAGGAGGGCCATGGCCACTTTTTCACGTTCGATTGCGGCACAACAGAAAACTCAGAAAAGCTACAAAAGGAGCTTAAAGCCCGAGCAGTCCTTTGCGACAGGCGCCAACAGCTGCTGCGCCTGGGCTTTGCTATCTACCATGATGAAAATGAAACTTATCAGCAGGTTTTTGGCTCTCCCCAAATAAATTCGGAGGCGCCGTTATGCTGATTAACAGGCTAAGCCAGCCGGCAGCCTCTATTGATCAATACTTTGATCCATACTTTTGCGGACGATGTAACCTTAAAAACTGGAGAGCCCGGACCTAATCATGAAGCTGCTTCTCCTCAACCCAAATACCACAGAATCTATGACGTCACTAATGGCGGGCGCCGCACAAAGGGTTGCATCTCCGCGCACCAAAATCGTAGCGACCACCGCCAAGATCGGCTTTCCTTATATTTCAAGCCGGGTCGAGGCCGAAATTATCGCTAGTGATATCCTCGAGACAATTGCTGAACACCACACACAGGTAGACGCAGTCATCATCTCTGCATTCGGGGACCCAGGCCTCATTGGTGCGCGTCAGTTATTCGACATTCCCGTGATCGGTGTTGCCGAGGCGGCAATGCTGACCGCTTGTGCACTTGGCCAGCGCTTCTCGATAGTCACATTTAGCGATAGTTTGGCGGACTGGTTTCGTGATGGTGTGCTGCGTGCCGGTCTCGAAAATCGCTTCACCGGCATTCGCCTACCTAGCGAGCGTTTCCAATCAATCGAAACTGTACAGGAAGAGCTTAGCGAGAGCTTGGTTCAGCTCGTAGAAGAAGCTGCATATACTGACCGGGCAGATGTCGCCATCCTCGCTGGAGGACCGCTCGCCGGTCTTGCCACAAAGATTTCTGGCAGACTGCCGATTCCTGTGGTCGATCCAGTCCCTGCCGCTGTCGTGCAGGCAGAGGGTCTTGTACGGCTCAACCCAGGTATTGCCCGCGCAGGTGGTTTCGCCCGTCCGCCCGCTAAAGACACATTGGGCCTCCCCGATAGCCTCTCCAGGCGAATAGAGCACACTGACTGAGCTTCTTCCAAGACTTCCTTATAATCTCTACTCTCCCGATAGCTCTGGCTCAAAGAATTACGGAGGTTGGATTTAGCCAGCCAGATACAGCCTGTGATTAAGCATCCTAAAAAACGAATGCAGCCACGTGTTTCTAACAGACGTCGATACCTTCTTCTCCTGAGTTTTGTTTTCTACCAAGAAAGATGAAACTTATCAGAAGAAATTTAGCTCTGATTAAGTTGGCAGCACTTTCTCGGCCAAGTGGCAAGCCAATATTGCCAAGCAGCTTGTCTACAGCTCCCCGATGATCCGTTATGCTGACCTTCTTGCTCAGCTACGGTTCAGAAAGGCACTGATAGTATTTGGCGCCTAATGCATCGGAGTGATGCCAAATCCATAGCGATTGATAAGGAAAAATCATGAAGTTAGTAAAATTCTCGACAATCACAGTACTTACTCTGCTTATCGCCGCTTGCGGAAATGGGCAGGCTCCCTCCGAACGGGGAACCCTGGTCTCTATTGCGGCCCAAGGTGAGGCACGCCAGGCTCCCGATGTTGCCAATTTGTCTGTAGGCGTGGTAACCGAGGCAGACGACAGTAAGCAAGCCATGCAAGATAATGCCGAACAAATGGCTACGCTAATGAAAGCGATTAAGAAAGCCGGTATTGCCAAGAAAGATATTCAAACCAGCGGCGTCAGTCTTTCTCCCCGCTACCATTACCAGAGAGATCAGAAGCCCAAAATCGTCGGCTATACTGCGCGAAATACCCTCAACATCAAAGTGCGCAAATTGGGTGAGCTGGGAGGTGTACTGGACGACCTCACCGCCGCCGGGGCCAACCAAATTAACGGTCCCAGCTTTGAGATTGGCGAGCCAGAACCAGTAAAAGCTGAGGCTCGCGAAAAAGCCCTACTGGATGCCCAGGAGCGCGCGACTATTTACGCTAAAGCACTGGGTATGAAGGTTCGTCGAATCGTGAGTATTTCTGAACAGGGTAGCGGCGGTATGCCCCGCCCTATGATGTTAAGGGGCCAGATGGAGTCAATGAAAGACAGTGCTTCAACCCCTATTGCCCCCGGTGAGACTACCGTAGCTGTCAATTTGGACCTGGTCTTCGAGCTGAAATAATCAATTATTTCTATACCGGCCCCGCAATTCTATGCGGTGCCGGTATTCTACTCACAGCTATCAACCATTCTCCTCATGCTCCAGAAATACCTCTACTGCCGGCTCGCTGGGGTATTTGAAAACCTTGCCTTCCTTCATGACAAACTGCACCCGTTGCAATTCGGAGATATCCTCCAGAGGGTTTCCTGCAACCGCAATGATGTCCGCGAGTTTGCCCTCGCTGATACTGCCAAGCTCGTCTTGAATCTGCAGTAATTGTGCGGCATTCCAGGTTGCAGAGCGGATGGCGTCGGCAGGAGTCATTCCCCCCTGTACCATCAAGACAAATTCCCGCGCATTCTCTCCATGCCGGGTCACACCGGTATCGGTCCCAAAGGCAATTTTAACTCCGCGTTTATATGCCTTGGAAAAAGTCTCTTGCATTAGAGGCCCCATAGTGGCGGCCTTAGGACGAACAATTTCGGGCAAAAAACCATCAATCGCAGATTTCTCAGTTACCCACTCTCCGGCCATCAAAGTCGGAACAAACCAAGTGTTGTTCCTACGCATGAGATCCATCACCTCTTCATCCATGTAAGTGCCGTGCTCAATGGAGTTCACACCGGCGCGAATAGCTCGAATCATGCCTTCCTTGCCATGGGCATGCACCGCCACGGTAAAGCCATAATCTTTGGCAGTGGCAACAATTGCCTCCAACTCATCCTGCATAAATTGTGGATTTTGCCCACTTTTGGCAACGCTCAGCACCCCGCCAGTAGCAGTGATTTTGATGAGGTCTGCACCATCCTTATAGCGCTGACGAATCGCCTTGCGCGCGGAAATAGGCCCATCCACAACACCATCGGCCGGACTGGGATTCCCTACTAAGTCATGGCGGCGACCATTCGTGGGATCAGCGTGACCACCGGTGGTTGCGATAGATTTTCCCGCAGTGTAAATCCTCGGTCCCTCAATAGTGCCTGCTTCAATCGCTCGCCGCAGACTGACGGTAACATTATCGTGATCACCCAGATTGCGGATGGTGGTAAAGCCCGCCTGCAAGGTACGGCTGGCCGCATCGACACCGCGCAGAGTGAAATCTGCCGGATTCCAGGTATAAGATTCCGTATAAGCACGAGGACCAAACTCATAAGTGAGGTGGCTGTGCATATCCATCAACCCTGGAAGCACAGTGTAATCGCGCAAGTCGACAAGAATTTCCCGCTCCCGCTTGGCAAACCCTTTTTGTACGGATTCAATACGGCCATCCACAATATGAATGGTGCGATTCTCTAACAGTTTTCCATTACTGCTATTGAAGAATTTCCCCGCATAAATAGCGAGTTCTTCAGCAGTAGCCTGCTGGCAAAACAGACCGGCAAAAACAGCCAGCGCCGTGACTGTGCGGCGAAAGAAGCAGCCTCTCTTGGAACTTGTGGTCATTGTCGTCACCAGTAAGTCTCTTTTAGATTTGTAATGTTTTTATGGACAGCTGCTCAATTTAACGCAATCGCCGAGGCGAGAGGAAGCCCTATGAAGATCTATGAGTTTGCAAGCGCCCCCAATTGTCGTCGAGTTCGCATGTATCTTGCGGAAAAAGGCATCGAAGTTGAATTTACCCATGTAGATATTACCAAGGGCGAAAACCTCAGCCCCGAATATCGCAGTAAAGATATCAACAAGAAAGTTCCCGTATTGGAACTGGATGATGGCGCTTATATCTCTGAGTCCGTAGCGATTCAACGATACTTCGAAGAACTACACCCGGAGCCGGCACTCTTTGGCCGCGATGCAAAAGAAAAAGCCCTAGTGGAAATGTGGAATCGCCGTGCCGACTTCAACTTAATGTTTCCAGTAGGAATGTGCTTCCAACACGTTTCTGGCTTTTTCAAGGACCGCATGAACGTCTATCCTGAATTCGGCGAGGATTCGGGCAAACGCGCGATAAAATTTATGGGGGCCCTAAACGACCACCTCTCTGATCATGAATTTCTGGTTGGAAATTATTTCTCAGTAGCCGATATCAGCATGGTGTGCAGTCTCGATTTTGGCAAAGTACAGAATCTGCGTCCGGATGCCGAAAAACACCCCCACCTGATCCGCTGGCGCGAGCAGCTCAAGCAGCGCCCAAGCTTCAAGGCCTGAGGTAAATTTCTGAAAAACTATTCGGAATAGCCTGCCCAGTGGAGGGCATCAGGTTTTGAAAAAAACCACTAAACGCCCATAAAAAACGCCCCGGTTTATAAGAAACCGGGGCGTTTTTAGTATGACATCAATTTTTTATTGATCTTTTGCGGGTAGTACCTCTACAGGACCAATATCCAGGGCTTCAACCTCTCCCTTAATCTTTTCCAGATCGCCAACAATGACCCAGGTAAATTGATCTGGTGCAAGAAACTCTTGCGCAGAGGACTCTACCTGCTCCTTATTCAAAGCGGCCACCCTTTGGGGATAATCGGCAATGTAATCTTCCGGCAAGCCTTTTTCCACCTGCCAGTTGATACTGGACAATAACTGCCCTTTGGTTTGGAAGCGTGCGCTCTGTTTTAGCACTTCATCGTTTCGATAGTCCTCCAACTCCTTCTCGGTAATGGGGCGGTCAGTCAAATACTCCTGATATTCTTTGATTAATTCCTTGATGGCCGGGGCTGTTTTATCGGTCTGCACTGGGGCAAACAGAATGTAGGGCCGCTGACCTTCCGTATCCATGGAAACCGCTCGGGCGCCGTAAGACCAATGCTTGTCTTCACGCAGGTTCATATTAACCCGCGAGGTAAACTTGCCAGCGATCGTATTGGCCATCGCATCAAAAGCTTCAGCACCCTGCGGCTGCCAAGGCGGCATCACCAATCCAGCCATGATGAAACTTTGCTGGGCACCTGGACGATCCAGGAGGTAAACCCTGGCCTTTTCCGGACGCGCCACCTTGGCCACATCAATTTGTGGCAACTCCTCTTTAGGCGCTTTCCAGTCACCCAGAGTTTCTTTCAGGAGCGGTTCGATCTCTTTTTCTGTTACATCACCAACAATGGTGAGAGTGGCGTTATCGGGACGCACCCAGGTATTCTGGAAGTTCACCAGATCTTCGCGAGTGATCGACTTAATGCCTTCAGGTGTGCCAGAGCCGGTCAAGGGGGCGCCATAGGGATGCTCGTTACCAAAGAGCAGTGGCGGTAACTCACGCAGTGCCAATCCCTGGGGTTGTGCCTTTTCCTGGGCGATGGCATCCAGGCGATTGGACTTTACCCGCTCGAGATCAGACTCGGGGAAACGGGGCTCGGTTACTACCTTGGAAAATAACTCCAGTGAGGGTTTCAACTGTGACTTAAGGGCACTCATACTGATGGAGTTGTAATCCAAACCACTGCCACCACCAATACTTACCCCTAGCTCCTCTGCTCTGGCACTAAACTCCAAGCTATCGAGATTGCCGGCGCCCTCATTCAACATTTGTGCCGCGACTGAAGCGAGCCCGGGTTTACTTTTGTCTGCTGAGGCGCCACTGCGAAATTGCAGATTCATCAACACAACCGGCGTATCGTGGCGCTCAGCCAAAACAACCCGAAGACCATTTTTCAGGGTAAAGTTCTGCTGCTTAGGTAATTCCAGCTCTACATTTTTATCCACCTCCGGCAGCTTACTGCGGTCTGCCCCCTCGGTGGCTGCGGTGAACTGCTGCTGAGGTTGGATAATCAAAGTGTAAGAGTCATCTTTCAGCCACTGCTCTGCAACATCCTGCACCTCACGAACGGAAACCTTGGCATACTCTTCAACACCTTTCAGAAGTGCGCCGGGATCGTCATAGTAAAATTCCGAGCGGGCGAGGATATCGCTCTTACCACCAAAGCCACCGGTTTTTTCCAATCCTTTTACCAGGCTGGCGAATTCACCCTGCTTAACCCGGCGCAACTCTTCTGCGCTGACGCCGTTTTTAGCAAACTGCTGCAACTCCTTATCTAAGAGTTTTTCCACTTTATCGACAGGCTGCCCCGGCTTTACATCCACCACAATAATCAGCTGACCTGCCAACTGGCGACCGTAATAAAAAGCACTCACACTGGTCGCTACTTTTTCATCCCGAACCAATCGACGATATAAAAGGGAGTTTTTACGATTTGCCAGCAGCGAAGTCATCAGCTCCAGGGCATGCTCTTCCTCACTACCAATGGCGGGGACATTCCAAACCTTGTAAATACGGGTTTGCGGTACTTGGTCGTGAACAACTTCGCGCTTTTTCACCTGGGTGGGTAACTCCCAGTTTTTGATTCGAGGTTGCACTTTAGTACTGGGAATATCAGCAAAATATTTGCGCGCCTTGGCCATCGCCTCATCAACACTGATATCACCGGCAATAACCAGGGTAGCGTTGGCGGGTTGATAGTGATCTGCAAACCACTTCTTTACATCTTCAAGGCTGGCATTATCCAGGTCTTCCATGGAACCTATAGGTGTCCATGAATAGGGGTGATCCGCAGGGAAGGTACTTTTGGCAATAATGTCAAAAGCCTTGCCGTAGGGCGCATTCTCTCCCTGGCGCTTCTCGTTTTTAACCACTCCGCGCTGCTCATCCAGCACCTCCTGGGTAATAGCGCCTTGGAAGTGGCCCATCCGGTCAGACTCCATCCACAGAGCCATATCCAGAGCCCCCTTGGGAACTGTGGCAAAGTAATTGGTGCGATCGTTACTCGTGGTGCCGTTCATATCGGTAGCACCGGAGCGCTGAAAGGGTTCAAAGTATTCGCCGGGAAAGTTCTCACTGCCATTGAACATAAGGTGTTCAAATAAGTGCGCAAAGCCGGTTTTACCCTTCGGCTCATCCTTGGAGCCCACCTTGTACCAGATGTTGGTAGAGACAACCGGGGCCTTGCGATCCTCGTGCACAATAACGGTCAGTCCGTTAGGCAAAACTTCCTTGTGAAAGGGAATATCCAGTTGAGGAGGCGGTACGAATGCTTTCTGATCCGTAGCCGCATCTTTACTGCTGGCTGCGGCTTCCTTGTCCACGGAAAGAGCGTGGGGGGTATCATCGGTAGACTGATTACAGCCGGCAAGACCGGCAGTAGCGATAACGACACTGAAGAACACTGGACGCAAGTCCATATTGTCACTCCCTAGTAATAACCGCGGATTCAGGATGGCAAGTTTAGGCCAGTATCCAATCCATTTACCGGCTCGCCCTCCGCAGTAACGAACCAAAAACCTGACACCAGAATGAGGCACCAGGTCACTACATCAATCTTGAGACAAAAAAATGGGCACTAAAGTGCCCAAATAAATACATCACAGAGAGAAGCGATGATGCCAATCGCCAGGGATCAGGTCATCGGCACATCTCCCGTGCCGAATTAGGTTATGCTGCCACGGTGCCGGATTTGTTCTCCGTATCACCGGTCACAGAGTGGTGTCCGAAGCGTTCTTCAGCAATACGGTCGGCCACATGCGCTGTGGTCTCGCCAGTCTCGTCTGCACGCACAAACACTTCTTTCATGGTGCTGCCGATTTCTTCGATATGGGCCTTCACCTCTGCGGCGTCGTAGTCACCTTTTTGCTGGTAGTAAACATCAATAATGCCGCCGGCGTTGATCACATAGTCTGGCGCATACAGAATGCCTTTCTCGCGCAGAGCCGCTGCATGGCGCTCCTCGGCCAGCTGGTTATTGGCTGCACCGGCCACAGCACCCACCTTCAGGCGGGAAATGGTGTCATCATTGAGGATGGCACCCATAGCGCAGGGAGCAAACAGATCCACATCCAGATCAAAGATCTCATCTGCGGTCACGGCAATAGCACCCAGCTCAGTTACCGCACGGTCGATATTGTCCTGGAAGATATCGGTCACAAACAGTTCTGCACCGGCGTCTTTCAGTAGTTTACCCAGGCGGAAGCCCACGTTGCCCACCCCCTGAACAGAGACCTTCAGACCCGTAAGGTCGGTTTTGCCCCAGCGGTGTTCGACAGCAGCCTTAAGGCCGACAAACACTCCATATGCAGTGGAGGGAGAGGGGTCACCGCCGAATTCAGAACCCGCGAACAGACCGGACACATACTCGGTGGTCTCGCCAATTACGCTCATGTCGGCAACACTGGTGCCGGAATCCTCTGCGGTAATATAGCGGCCGCCCAGGGTATTGATGAACTCACCCATGGCGCGCAGCAGCTCGGGAGTCTTTTCCTTACGCGGATCGCCAATAATGACGGATTTGCCGCCACCCAGCTTCAAGCCAGCCATAGCAGACTTGTAGGTCATGCCTCGTGAAAGACGCAGAACATCATTCAGAGCCTCGCCGTCATCGGCGTATGGCCACATGCGGCAGCCTCCCAGGGAGGGACCTAAATTCGTATTGTGTACCGCGATAATTGCTTTGAGACCACTCTTAGCATCTTGGTAAAACGCCACTTGTTCGTGCTTATCGTAGGCGGAATGGGAAAAAATACTCATTAACTGTTCCTCTCCGGAAGGCCGGTTCTACAGCTGGGGAACAACCACAGCCCTTATCTGTTTTTATTTAGGGGTAAGATTATATCTAGCTTCGGCAGATAAAGTTTGCATATTTTGCACAGAACAGCGCTGTAATAGCTAAATCCTCACACGAATTATTTTTTTTTAGGACAGCGGCCCCTACGGAAATATACTGGGCCATACAGTCATCGATCTTGACTGCCCCTTCAACCCGGCATCTTTGCGCTTAATCAAACGGATATGATTTCTCCTTCTTTAGCCCCCTGTTACCCGCTTCATTCTGGTCTGGTAGAATCCGCGCCTAAATCGACCCCCGAGAGATCAACTCGATGCTGAATGCCGACGCTCTGAAACAACTTTCACAACTGAAAACAGATATTCGCTCCAGTAAGGAGTTTGCCGAGGGCCGGGTTCGCGGCAGCAACGGCAAATTTGGCTTTGTGGAGCTAGAAGATGGACGCGAGGCTTTTTTACCTCCCAATGAGATGGAACGGGTTTTCCCTGGTGATCGTGTCCGAGTCAGCCTCACGGAAGAGAAAAAAGGCAAGCTCAGCGCTGAGCTGGATACCCTGATCGAAAGCCAACTCGACTATCTGGTTGGGCAATATGTGCAGCGGGGCCAGGGGCACTTTATCCAGCCCAGCCAGAACGGCTTGTCGCGCTGGATTTTCCTGCCTCCCAAGGCCCGCGGTAAAGCACAGCCCGGAGAGTTTATCGCCTGTAAAATCAATCGACACCCGTTCAAAGATGGCCGCGCCCAGGCAAAAGTGGAAACGGTCATTGGCAAGCCCGATATCCCCGGTATTGAGCATGCTTATGTAGTAGCGCAATTCAAATTGCCTGAGCAGTTTGGCCAGCCTGCGCAGGCCCAGGCGCAAGAAATCAGCGCTCAACTCGCCGAAGTGATCTCCGAGCGCCAGGATCTGTCTGAACTGGGCTTTGCCACAATCGATGCGGAAAGTACCCGCGATATGGACGACGCCCTCGCCGTCACCACCCGCAACGAAGGCTGGACCCTGCATATCGCCATAGCCGACCCCTCCAGTGTGATAGAAACCGGCAGCCCCCTGGACAAAGAGGCGTTCGAGCGCGCTCACAGCCAATACCTGCCTGGTGAAACCCTACCCATGCTGCCGCGAAACCTGTGTGAAAATCTGTTCTCCCTGGTACCCGGAGAACTGCGCCCGGCCCTGGTGGTTCATATTGATATCAACACTGATGGCAGCCTGGGCGAGAGCCGCTATGAATTTGCTGCGATTCGCTCCCAGCACAAGCTGAGCTACATCCAAGTGAGCCAGTTCATTGAGGGCGACGAATCCGCCGTACCAGAAGAGCAAAAACAGAGTCTGCGCAACCTGGCTGCCGTTTTTGAAGCTCGCTCTGCCTATCGCGCAAATCACTCCCTGGCGATGGAAGACCGCCCCGATTACGAGATTCACCTCGACGACAAGCGCAAGATCGCTCGTATCGAAAAGCAGGAGCGCAATATTGCTCAGCGCATGGTGGAAGAAGCCATGCTCGCCACAAATATTAGCATTGGCGGCAAACTGGCTGAGCTGCAACAGGGCTGCTTCTCGGTACACCTGGGTTTTCGCGAGGAGCGCATGGGTGAGGTACGCAGCCTACTCAAAGAGTTACTACCGGAGCATGCAGAGCAAGACCTCGGCGAATTGCCACATTACCTAGCCCTGGTTAAGTATCTGGAAAGCCATGGCGATGCACAGATGCAAAACCTGTTGTCGGTTCTGAAGCGCATGCTGCGCCCCGGCCAACTCGACAACAAAGCGGGAGCGCACCTAGGTCTGGGCCTTGAAGCCTACGCCACTGCGACCTCCCCCATTCGTAAATACAACGACCTGCATAACCATCGGGTACTGCGTGCCGCCCAACAAGACGGCCCTGCTGCGGCGCTTAGTGACGAGCAGATCGAAGCCCTTCAGGACAGCCTGACCCGCGGCCGCCAGGCCAATCGTGCACTCGAGCAATGGCTTTATGCCCAATTTATGCAGGACAAGGTTGGACAGGCGTTCAGCGGCAAGATCACCCTGGTCAATGGCGCCGGTCTCGGTGTGCGCCTGGACGAATTTGGCATCGATGGATTTGTTCGCCTAAATGGGGATAAAAAGAACCTGCCGAATTTTGACGGCAAGCACCTTACCCTTACCTACAACGAACAGAGCTACCAGCTGGAACAAACTATCAGCGTTAAAGTTTCCTCTGTAGATGTCGATAAACGCCGCATCTCCCTGGAGCTCTTACCTGAAACTTCAGCAAACGAAATAGCTATAGAGAAATAAGCCAAGCAGAACCCCAAAGAGCCCGGCACCCGCCGGGCTCTTTACTGTTATGCCCTAGCTGCACCAATTTAAATGCAGAGCATAAAACCAACCCATAACAATGACCCGAGGCCACCAATGAGCAATATTGCTGAGCTGAACCCTAAACCGCTATGGCAACACTTCGCCAAACTCTGTGAAATTCCCCGCCCATCCAAGCATGAAGACCGCGTTGTCGAACACATTGTGGAATTTGCCAAGAATCGCGGCTTAGAAGTTCAGCTCGACGAAATTGGCAATGTCATTCTCAAGAAGCCGGCTACTCCCGGCATGGAAAACCGCCAGACACTGGCACTGCAAAGCCATGTGGATATGGTGCCGCAGAAAAACGCCAATACCGATCACGATTTTCTGACGGACTCCATCAAACCCTATATCGATGGTGAGTGGGTAACCGCAGAAGGCACCACCCTGGGGGCTGATAACGGCATCGGTGTAGCTGCCATCCTCGCTCTAATGGAATCTACAGATATCCCGCATCCAGCCCTGGAAGCACTGCTGACTATTGATGAAGAAGCGGGTATGACCGGAGCGAAAAACCTTAAGCCAGGTTATTTCGAAGCAGACCTGCTGTTAAATCTCGATACCGAAGATGAGGGTGAACTCTACATCGGCTGTGCCGGTGGAGTGGACGTTAATGCCGCCCTACCCTACACCGCCGAGCCTCTGATGGCTGACGCTCAGGCTTTCAAACTCACCGTACGCGGTCTACGCGGTGGGCACTCCGGCCTGGACATTGACAAAGGTCGCGGTAACGCCAATAAAATTGCCAATCGTGTTATTGATACCGCTCAGCGAAGCATTCCCCAATTGCGCATTGCCAGTCTCGATGGTGGCAGCTTGCGCAATGCCATCCCTCGGGAATCTTTCAGCACTCTGGTTGTACCGAATAACGCACAGAAACAGTTACAGGAAATTGTTGAGCAAGAGAGCGCGCAAATTGCACGCGAATTCGACAATGAAGCAGCGCTGGAGATTTGCTTGGAAGCAGCCGAAGCACCGAGCAGCGTTATGGATGAAGCGAGCCAGTTAAAATTAATCCGTGCTATTCGCGCCTGCCCCAACGGTGTAGAACGCATGAGCACCGCACTGGATGGCATTGCCGATACATCCAACAACTTGGCTCGTGTGGTAACTGTTGAAGAAAACGGCCAGCATCAAGTAAAGATGCAATGCCTGGTACGCAGCCTCTCCGACAGTGCCCGAGACCACCATGGACTCGACGTAGCCGCCATATTCGAGCTGACCGGTGCAAAAACCAAGCTGGGCAATGCCTATCCCGGCTGGACGCCAAACCCTACATCACCACTTCTTGCCATGATGCGGGAAGTGTACAAGGAAATGACTGGAGAACATGCAGAAGTAAAAGTCATCCACGCCGGCCTGGAATGCGGTCTTTTAGCCAAGCCATACCCCAACTGGGACATGGTCTCATTCGGCCCCACTATCCGACGCGCCCACTCACCCGAAGAGCGAGTGCATATTCAGAGTGTGGCTAACTTCTGGGATTATTTTATTAAAGTTGTGCAGGCCATTCCTGCCCGTAGCTAGCTTAACGATCAACCTATAGAGCTATCTTTAGCAGTATCATCCTTTTTATTGCCTGCCCACTACAAATCATCTGAGTGGGCAGGCGCCCCCCAACAAGTAAAAATCAAATCAGCAGTCTTCTTTCTCAATCTGATTTACTTTTTTGTCTCATCAGTTAATAAAATATTTTTTATTTTCCAAAGAGTGCTCAGCGCCTTTATAAAAATTCTTACTCTAGAAACCACTACGGAACTTCCCTTGAATGCATTAGGTCAATAGAATCGCTTTAACACAACATGGAAGAACTATGAAAAGTGTGATTTTTACCTGTATTCTTTTTCCTTCCTTCGCATTCGCCTCTGCAAATCTGAATAACCACCTTAGCTTTGGTGTAGGTACACAATATGGAGGCCTTTTAGGTATCAAGTACTCAAACACCTATGGGGCTGACGCTTTTTATATCGGAGGAGGGCTGGCCGACAATCTTGATGAAGAGTATGGAATAACCCTTGGGTGAGAAAGAAGCTTGAACCCGAAACACTCCCTCGGCTTACTCATAAGAACAAAAGAGCTAGATTGGGAACATTATATTTATGAAAATTCAAACCTTCTCAGTGCATCGCCGAACAATAAGTCATTATCTGAATTCAAATATAAAGGACGTTATGAAAGCTTTATCGCAGGATCTTACACTTACTTCTCCAATAGATATGACGAGGCCAGCCTCTTAGGTGGTATCAGTTTGGGAAAATCCTACCTAAAAACTAATAAAGATGGCTCATTCAGAGATGGGACCGAGCTAAAACTACATTTCGGCTATCAATTCTAAACATTCACAGGGAACGATATTAATGAAAACTATCAGCCTAGCAATTTGCTCTCTTATGTTAACGGGCTGTGGGACTTTCACCACCCTCTCCAGCACAGACCGTGAAATTTCTGCAAATTTAAAACGGCAAAAATCCAACTGTGAATCCATCCCGAGAGTCTACAGCGGTCTTTCCTACAATATATGTAAAATGCATTCAGACAGTGAATCAATAAATGTCGACTTACTTCTCGGCGTGTATCTCGTAGACAGCCTCTTTTCCACCGCAACTGACACAATAGTGCTTCCATTTACCATGATTGAGCAGAGGAAGAACGGAAATATTTCAGTCTCCAGCAGTCAGTATTAGCAATGGTATTTAAGTAAAAACAGAGAATAAAAGCCGCTGGCAGTCCCATGAAGTATCAATAGCTGCCAGCCTCTTATAAATCAACAACATTTCCTATGACAGTTGAAAAATCCTATTGACCTCGACAACACAATGAGCTTAATAAGGTTAACTACTTCCCCCCGCTGAGGGATGCTGAGAAATCCAATGTTTGGCAATATCTGACCTTCTACAAATCCAAACTTTTTCATGATTTTGGATATAGTCAATAAATTGGAGTAAAGCCATTGCACGAGCGGGGTGGCCACTGATTCGGCCATGTAAACCAACCGTTAACATTTTCGCCTGACTCTCCCCTTCTAGCCAGAGAAGATCAAAAGCATCTTTTAAAATTTGAAAAAAATCTTCTGCCGAAGCGCAGCCATTTGGGAAAAGATATCGAACATCATTATTCACAAGGCTATAGGGAATGATTAGCCTAGGCTTTGGGGTGTAACTCCAGTATGGCAAGTCATCGCTGTAGGAGTCAGAACTATAGAGGACCTGGGAAACTTCCCCTAGAAGTTTGCGGGTATTAGCACTAGTGCGACCAATATACCAACCAACTTCTCTCTCTCCAGTTAGTCTTTCAATGCATTTATGGGTTGTTCGTATATGCTCTCGCTCAACGGCTTCATCAATATGGCGATAATCTAACCAGCGATATCCATGCCCTGCTATTTCATGACCTGCGGCTACCAATGCCTGTGCCACACTTGGGTTCAATTCCAGTGCCAACCCACAGGCGAAGGCCGTTAGTGGGAGTTTGTTCGAGTTGAAGATATTGAGGATACGCCACACGCCAGCCCGGCTACCATACTCATACATACTCTCAACACTGAGGTCTCTTTCCCCTAAACGCGGCTCCCTACCAAAGAGTTCATGTAAGTAAGCTTCCGATTGATCATCCCCGTTTAAAACACAAGATTCAGCGCCTTCCTCTATATTCAGTACAAATTGAACGGCTATCCTGGCCCCATTCGGCCATTTTGGATCCGGAGGCTGCCCTGCATAGCCTTCTAAGTCACGCACAATCATCAACCCAGCTCAAAGGTTGTTACACCGAAAATACGCTCATGAGCAATATTGGGCTTAGAGCCTAGGTACATACGCGCACAACCAAATACCTCTTTCATATTATATTTTTTAACTAAAGCCATGGCTTCTTGATTATTTTCCGGCACATCCAAAAATACAGCCCCTCCTGAAGAAAACTTTGTCAATTCAATCAATAGCCCTTCAGCCAACTGACCGTTATTGGCAAATAAAGGGCCCACTTTACAACCTTCACCACAGCGGCGAATTACCCCATAACCTTTCAACGTTCCCGATTGCAATACCCCCAAAGCCTGAGCCCCTTCTTGATCCAGCCAAGTACGCAAGAATTTTTCCCTTCCTGCAGGGAAGCAGGTCATGTCATATTGAAGAAGCTGATCGAAAGGAATCTCTGCAAGAGGTAATATTTCAAAATTTCCATTACCATTTGATGCCACTTTTAAAGGCACGGCCATACTAAAACGCAAGTTGCGATGAGAGAATTTAAAGCCGCCTTCCCCATAGAAATCCTGCATCTGGAATGCAGCATCCAGCCCTACTGAAGCTCCTGGGCTTAACCTTTCAAGCATTCGTTGACGACGGAAATACCAAAGTTTACGACCAAGCCCCAATCCTCGGTACTCTGGCTTCACAATAAAGAAGCCCATAAAGCCATATATTCCCTCATACGAGGTAATAGCACCACCACCTATCATTTTGTCCTGAACCAGTGCAGCGATAAATGCTTTAGAGTCCGTTTGCCAAAAAGTTTCAGCATCATGCAATCCTGGATTCCAGCCCTCTTGAGCTGCCCAATGTACCAAGACATCGACTTCAGGGCGCTGCATATTACGTATAGTCATTGTATCTTTCATATCCCCCCCTATTTATAAAGAGACTGAGATCAACTCCATTTATAATCTAGTTAAATGTGACTTTTTAACTCCGGTTAACTCTTTGGTGCAAGAAATTTAAAGGGAGTTGCCGGCTTAAGCTGCGAAGATATTTCACCACCAATATCACTCGGGGTATCCAGCTTCATAGATAAAACCTTCGCCCCACTTTTAAAATCTAAATTACTAAAATCCAACCAAACCACCGAAGGATTTATCACGGAGTCAAAGTAATATCGCATTCTCTTTTGATCTATCACTGAACGCCACAGGGTCGAGGCAATATTAGGTTTCCCTGGATCACTCATCCCCAGTGGCACACTCACAGCGCGTATTTGTGAGAAGACTGAGGCAATTGCCTTTCGATGATCTTTAAAATTTGGTGATGACTCAAGGGCAAAACTAGCACGGACAAAACGATCTGCTGCAGTTATGGTACCTGGCAGAAAATTCTCACCACCAATCTGGCTCCAATAAGCATTAATCGCCAGTTGTTGGCTATATATCGGAGAATTGGTCATGACCTTATATTGTTTGCCATGATGGACCTGTAGTGCTCCATTGATATACTCGAATATCGCCGAATCCCCGCTGGGATCGGAGATCGAAATATGCGCAGTAGCGGGCTTACCATCAGGCAAATCAGCTCCTATCACAGTAAATGGATCTGCCTCCATCGCAGTAACCACTTCATCAACACTTGCATAATTGTCCAGCATATATTGAAGCCAGGCTCCCACTGAAATGGTCGGTTTTCCGCGCTTTTGAGGGTTCCCATACTCAGCCTCGGCCAGATAAAGTAGATTCCCAGCCAAGCCCGCCTCATTAAGGCCATCAGAAGTTGCCGCCTCATAAATACTTATTACTACCGAACCGTACTTCGAAGTCCAAGTTATCGACTGTTGACCGACACCTCCATTTCTCTGCATCCCTTTTGGGAACAACCAAAAGTCCATTGCAGCGGTGGTATCACTCCAGTCCATACTTCTCCCTGTAATATAAGAACCATCACCAGCCTCATAAAAAATTCTAGTGCAGGCACTGGCATTGCTTTGGCTCAACCCAACAAACAAGATCAGAGCTGTACCAAGTAAACCGCGAACAAATTTATTGTCCATCATCTTTTCCCTGATATACATGCCATTAATTTCCTTTTAAATTTTTAAAGCCACACCGATCAACCACTAATCAACCCTATTTCAATAACGATCAATTCATCTTTAATGGCCAAGTCTAGCTTTAGCTGCCAGCAATAAACGACAACATGTGGAAAGAGACGAAAGCGATTTAACTGAATATTTCCACTTAACCCTGATCTCATAAAAAGACGCTTAAAAATTCATTATGAAGATCGTCCATAAGCCTTAAAGCGATCCTGAATCTCACTATCTGATAACGTGAACAACAACCGTTTGATACATCTAATTAGAATCCCTTGTATTTAGGCACGATAGGAGTATTTCTGTCATATAATTCTACGCTGTGATTTAATCAAATTCTGACTGCAGTATTATTCAGTACAATAAAGCTAGTTAATATCAAGCCCTTCTATCAACATTCAATCAGCAAAGACGGGATTTTATGAACACTATAGGAAGATTGGTTATTCTTGTTCGTGACTACGAAGAAGCTATTAATTTTTACCGCGACAAACTTGGTTTCGAAGTTTTTATTGATTCAGAGGCTCCGCCATTAAGATTCGTTCACCTTCGCCTACCCGAACAGAAAGACATGGGCATTTGGCTCTTACAAGCCTCCTCCAATAGTCAATTGGATCAGGTTGGCAGGCAGACGGCGGGTCAACCCTGTGCAGTTATTTATACAGAGGATTTTGATAATGAATATAAGCGCCTAATAAATAATGGAGTAAAATTTACTAAGCCTAGGACCTCAGATTCCAACGCCGAGTTTGCCCATTTTGAAGACCTGTATGGCAATGAGTTTATACTTGTCCAGCTGCAAACAGAAGTGGTTGATTAAACTGCTTTTTCTACCAAACTTGCCACTGCTAGCACCCAACTACGGTGGCAGGGGTTCAATTTAAATCTCTCCGAACTCACTATCTGCGCCTCATTCATTCGTTAGTATAGAAGCCATACTATTACAAAACTTACTGTTTACTTCTCTTTCTCTATCACATATAAATCGGGCAAGACTCGCTCTACATGTACCAAGTCCCATACTTTTATACCTCTTGATCTAACCCGAGCTAATTACAGGTCAAATTTTCAGCATCGGAGTGTGCATAACCAGTCCAAAACTGGTGCGCCAAAGAATAAAAGGAAGTTTGTTTCTTAACATAATAACACTCAAAACATATTGGCCCCTTCAGGCCACTGAACTACGGGCACTAACTCAAAGAATGAAGCAGCCCAAGGCTCAACGCTATCATTTGGAAGTACCATGAAAAGAAACTTGATAATGCTGGTACCAGGACTTACCCGTGTCACCAGTACTGCACAATTGTCCGAGTTTACAGAGGGGCTTATTGCCGCGAGTGAACGTATACCACTCACCCCCATAGCGGCGCCCACTATTCCCCCGGGCGTTCAGCGTTTACGAGCTACCTCCGCAGGGCAGGAGATGGAACTAGACCTGGTTGAAGCTTATTGGAACGATCTGGTACCCAGTATTACCCAACAGACATTAAAAACTCGCCTCGCCAGGGGCTTTTCACTTATCTGGTTCTGGCTCGCTAATTTACATATTTGGAAAGGAGTACTGCGGCGCAAATACCTCACCTTTGGGCTAACCCTGTCAGCACTAGCCTTTATAGTTTGGTACCTAGGTACCATTATACTATTTGTTGAAGCTATTGAACCTGCCGCTGATAACCCATTCTTCCCTCTGGTAGAGGAATTGAAAAGATCTGTTGAATATATTGGTGGCTGGCGTATTTGGGCAGTGGCAACAGCGATTGTCGCTCTCATGCCCGTATCACTACTGGTTGATATCTCAGATTTTTGTAAGCGCTATCTAACTAATGAGCCCGCGGCCAGAGGTAAACCCGCTGTGCGCTTTGAGATTATCAGACGTGTGCGCGAGCAACTGCAAAGCAGCCTAGCCTTAGAAAACTATGAATCAGTTACAATAGTCGGGCATAGCTTTGGTAGCGTAGTTACTGTGGATCTCTTTGCAGACCTTCCCTCCTTTGGCACGCCAGTGCGAATTCTAACCATGGGCTCATTAATCGAAGTTCTGGGTAAACAGGCCCCATGGCTACAAAACGAAGTTCTAGAGTTATCCCAGCGCGATGATCTGATTGAATGGATTGATATCAAATCCCACTCCGACTGGTTTGCCAGCGGCTCAGCCGTACCTGAAGCTCATAATTGCTATGAGAGGGTAATCGGTTCTTATGGCACTTTTCCAGATAAAATCGCGGCTAAAGTACATTCCCGCTATTTCGACAATCAGGAAGCAGTCAGATTTCTATTGTCATATTTTGAACGGCAGGACTCCGCTAAAGTTTGTAAAAATGAAGTAGCCTTAGAACCAGCTTAACGAAAGTTGAGCGATAGTAGCCATCCAACTATCGCTTACTTGAAGTAACAATCAGAATATCCATAAACGTCAACAGCAAGGAGAGTACAGATGTTGTCCACCCCACCCAAGGTAGCATTCGCTCTGTTATACATAGTTCTGGCACTAGCCATCAGCAGTTGCTCCCAGCTAGCTCCAAGATATGATGCGGAACTCTATTCAGATCTCACTGAGGTAAATGCAGAACTCATGCAGTTCTTTTCCTCAGTTTCTCATGGTACAGATAAAGACTCCTATGCTAAAAGAGACCAAAACTACCATGCATTAATTGGCAGGATTGACGCCTTGGCGATGCAATCCAACACCCGGCCAATGCCCAATAAAGATACACTCAAGAAAATCAACAACTATTTTAGTTCTACAGGAGCAGATATCGTTTTCAATGAGCAGCCACCCAGTGTCAATTCACTAAAAAAAATCTCTAGCAGCCTTAATCGAATGCGCAAAGAAGACGAAGACAAGGGGCTTCGCTCTACCATTGTGGCGCTTTTCAAGAATGAAGTTGTAATCTCTATGGACCAGGCTTTAACTTACGAATCCTTCTTAAACCGCTGAGGACTTTGCCATGTCACTGGACGTAACCCAATTGATCTCAGATATTAAAGATGCAGCCTCTACCGTTATTGAGCATGACATCACAGAAATCCGTGGTTTCTCAGAGCGCCAGTTATCCGCTCTAGCCCTTCAGGCAAAATTGATTGCCAAAGCCATCGCGGAAAACGAAATTGGTGAGGACTTGAGAGATTACTTTCTTGATTCTATCGAGGATATGGCTTTGAATTTTGCCAGAACCCTCCGCGGCCTTCTTGCTGTAACCATAGAAAAAATCTGGAATGCCGTCGTGGGAGTAATTTGGACCGCATTGGAAGCCTGCACAGGCATTTCATTAAAAATCGCTTCCTGAGCATTCAGTAATAATATAGCCCCACAAATGTCACGGACTGACTGTGGGGAATGCCATGGTGTAATTGTTTTTATATTTCAGGCGGTTTTACGGAAATAGCATTCTTCATTACCGCCACACTGCCCCTCTAAATCAGCTTCAGATTCCGCGAACAATTCAAGTAGCCATCCGGGAAATATCGAAGTAATCCTTTGCTAAAGATAAGTCAATCCGCTTACTTCTTCCTCTTCAAGGTTAATATCGATAAGCGCCCAGCGGCTTAAAGACACATTACCAAACAGAGAATAATAATTGGCCTTGCTGAAATATGGGGTTAAGGTTGGACTACTGGCGTGGTGTGGCCGGCTCAGATAAATCTGGCCAGCAGCCCTGCCCCCTACTTTTAAACGGTTAGGGGAGTTCTCCGATGGCCCTACCCTTTAACAGAACCAGGTGTCTGCGACTGCACTCAAACTATTGCAGCTCAGCCACAAAGGCTTTCACAGAGAAAACGGCCCCGTTACAACCATCCTGCTGAAAGAACAATAACCTACAATCTCTGCAGGCATTGATGATGCACATTCTATCCTGCCCCGCCAAATTTTCGGACAAAAAACAACCAATTCGTCATTTGGAAACAGCTCACTAGCTGCCGCGCCCCAGTTTCCGCATAATTAACGTCCGCACACGCAACTGAACACCAAATGGCCTGATGTATGTGGTTTAAGAACCTTCGTATTTACCGCTTAACCAAAGAATTCTCTCTGGGTGCCGAAAAACTAAACGAGCTACTGGAAGCCCAGGCATTTGTGCCTTGCGGTAGCCAGGACAGTGTCCGCTACGGTTGGGTCTCCCCCCTAGGCAGACACGGCAGTCAATTGGTACATGCCACCAATGGCTACCTGATGGTCTGCGCCAAGAAGCAAGAAAAAGTTCTACCAGCAGCCGTTATCAATGAGAAAGTAGAAGAACTGGCCCAGGCCATTTCAGAAAAAGAGGCCCGACAGGTGGGCCGCAAGGAACGTCAAAACCTCAAAGATGAGGTACTGCTGGAAATGCGCCCCAAGGCTTTTGCCAAGTCCCGCTTGCACTTTGCTTATATCGCCCCGCAGGAGGGCTGGGTAGTGGTTGATGCTTCCTCTGCCTCCGCCGCTGAAGAGTTATTGGAAAATCTGCGTGAAGCCATTAGCAGCCTCGCGGTAGTCCCTCTATCAGCCAAAAACCTGCCACAACAAACAATGACCCACTGGCTCACCGCTCCCGAGGCCCCCGCTCAATTTGATTTCGGACACGAATGCGAACTGCGCGACCCAAAGGACAGCGGCAGTGTGATCCGCTGCAAAAACCAAGACCTATGCGCCGAGGAAATTCACAACCACTTGGTTGCTGGCCTGCAGGTACACAAGTTGGGGCTGGTTTGGCGCGGCGGGGTCGATTTCCTGGTGGACGACCAACTCTCCGTGAAACGGGTAAAGTTCAGCGATGAGTTGCTGGAAAAGGCAGATAACACCGATGCCGAAAGTGCGGCGCAGCGCTTCGATGCAGATTTCGCAGTAATGGCACTGGAAATTTCAGCCCTAATCAAGGATCTACTCAATGCCTTTGGTGGCGTTAATATCGAATCTGCCAGCGTAGAGGAGATGGTCGCTAAAGCCTCCCGCTCTGAAGCTGAAGAGCTGGCGCGAGAAGTAGAAGAAGTGGTCTTCTGATAGCCCTGTTTTACTGCAAAAGAAATGAATGGAGCAGTGAACAATAACCTGACCCTGAGCGGGACGAAAGCCCCACCCAAGGTCAAAGTGTCGCTTTCTGAAGCTCAGATCTCCACGACTGGTCGGCCCGGCTCACCCCACAACACATGGTATTTGCGCTGCTCGGGCTGATCTACCCGTGAAAAGGTGTGCGCACCGAAGAAGTCCCGCTGCCCTTGCAGCAAGTTGGCTGGTAGGGACTCTGAACGGAAAGCGTCGTAATAGCTCAGAGCTGAAGACAGCGCCGGTACCGGAATGCCATTGAGAGTTGCACTCGCCACTGCCTGGCGCCAGTTTGCCTGGTGATCGGCGATCTGCTGTGTAAAGAAGTCATCTAATAACAAATTAGAGAGTTTGGAGTCTCGATCGTAGGCGTCACTAATCGATTGCAGGAATACCGCACGGATTATGCAGCCGGCACGCCAGATTCTCGCAATTTCCGAGAAGTTCAGCTGCCAGCCCTGCTCCCGCGCAGCCAGTTTCATCAGGTCAAAACCTTGGGCATAAACACAGATCTTGGCGCAGTAAAGGGCATCGTGCAGCTGCTGGATCACTTCCTCACGCTGCTCTGCCGCTACCTGGGTGAGAACTGGGCCCTTGAGTTTCTGCGCGGCGCGGGTGCGCAAAATTTTGCGGGTAGATAGGGAGCGGGCGTAAACCGCTTCGGCAATGCTCGGCGCAGGGCAGCCTACTTCAAGACTGCTGATAGCCGTCCAAAGGCCGGTCCCCTTCTGACCTGCACGATCCAAAATCACATCCACCAGCGGTTGTTCGGTAACAGAATCCAGGGTGGACAGCACTTCAGCACTGATATTAATCAGGTAGCTGTTTAACGGACCTCGATTCCACTCACGGAACACTTCGGCAATCTCCGCCGGTGACATCGCCAAGGCACTGCGCATCACATGGTAAGCCTCGCAGATCATTTGCATATCCGCGTACTCGATGCCGTTATGCACCATTTTTACATAGTGCCCAGAACCAATAGGGCCGATATAAGCCGCGCAGGGCTCACCCTCTTTCACCGGATTACCCGGCTCAAAGCGCTCTATAGGCTGGCCACTGGCCTTGTCCACTTTGGCCGAGATCGCGTGCCAAACGGGCTCGATACGGCTCCAGGCGTAGCGATCGCCACTGGGCATCAGAGACGGCCCAAATCGCGCACCAACCTCACCACCGGATACTGCCGTTGTAAAGAAGATCAGCTTACCTTCATAGCGCTTGGCACGCTCTACGGAGTCAGTCCAAAGGCTGTTACCCGTGTCCACAACAATATCATCAGCCTTGAGGCCAGCATCCAACAGTTTGCAACAAACATCATCTACTGGCGCCCCTGCAGGTACAGAAAGAATGATCAAGTGTGGCGCTTTGACCTTAGCCAATAACTCAGTGTATGAATTACAGGTTTCCACGCGCGCAGGCCGATCACCACGCTCCTTTTTATCCTGTTCTAGCAGTGCATTGAGCCGGTTGTGATCCAAATCGAAGGCACAGACCCGATAGCCATTATCAGCCAAGTTCAAGATCAGGTTCTTACCCATCACACCAGCGCCAATAAAGCCAATGTCGCACTGTGAATCAGACATCAAATTCTCCGTCATAAGATAGGGGGGCTTTCAAGGGCGCGGAGTATAACAATATGAGTCCAGGGCAGGGAGAGCAAAAACCAAACAAAACCGTCCCCAGTCACAGTAAAAACGGCTTGTGAAGTAGAAACTGGTACAGATTATCCCTTCGCCAAGGACTTTCTCAAATTAGCCAGTAACGTGATAGCTTTTATCCTTTAATGCCAAATACACGCTCAATAAGCCCCACAAAAGCCTGCCCGAGTTAATTTAGATATTTAAAGCTTTACAAAAGACTTATACAAAATTACACGCTGTCGGTTTATGCTAATTCAATCCACAACAAAACATTTACTGGAAGCCTCACGCTATTCATCGGACTTCTAACTATTTAGATATGTTTAAATATATTTCCTTTAATTCCCAGCTCAAGTGAAAATTAGACTAACGATAGTCTATAAATAGTCGATATTGCCTAAACTGCTCAGGATTGGAAATACACCGGTAGCTTAAATCGACCCAATGGAAAAATTACAATCAATAAAACCTTCCCAGAACTAGGGACCCAGCCACCGATGGTGATTTGTTATTAGCAGTCATAACACTCCCGAGGAACCATCTCATAAAAAACCATGAAATAAGAATTGAAATAAAGTTAAGAAGACTGACAAACCAAAAGCTATATAAGCACTTTTAACTCGTTGAATTTAATGAGAGAACAAATCCTAAATTCCTATATCTTTGCACAACTCAAAACACATCAGAAATCTTAATAAAGATCCCCAGAACAAAAATAATATAAATCTGCGAATGTCAGCATCAACAATATAAAAATTTTTTATATGTAACGCTGAGCTACCCCCGTGCCCATCATAAATAAAACCAACCTATTAATAGACTGGATTTGAGGATAGAAAATACGCCCCACAAATAAATCTGCGTCTATTTGGGCTAGACATCCCCCCAACGGTCGTCCCAACTCGTCTTTATAAATGGGAGGGGATGGAACTGGGTCGGCTCCTATTATTGAGGTCAACTAAGTTTCATCACTTTCCAGCGATGATGAACGCTTCAAAAGGTAGCGCATATAAATTGACCAAGCATCAAGTAATGTGCCTGCATTAATAATTAACAGAAATATTAGGAACACCATTATTATGAAAAAGATTCTTACCGCTGCTTCTATCTGTTTAGCCTCTTTTGGGATAGCCGGGCTGGCGAATGCAGAAACCTGGTCTCCCCCAGGTGCAATCGCCCTAGCGAGTGATGGTAACCTCGAAGTAGAGAAAGGTATCCTGCTTCAATGTAAACTTTCTGGAAGTGTCGACTCTACAGGAGCAGATGCCTCAGTTGGAAGCCTGGCCCTCTCGGGAGGTTTCCTTAACATTTGCGGCACTATTTCTTTTAGCGGGCTACCATATGCCCTTGTAGGACATGCAAACAATACTGTAACCCTAAAAAATGTAAACGTAGCAGCTGTATCAGGTAATTGCGCGGGAGACTTGAATGGTAGTTTCGACCAGTCAACAGGCAAAATTACCTTTAATGATGCCCAAATACCTAGTACTGGATCAGGATCTCCTTGCGTTATAAATGGCGTTGTATCTACCAATCCACAATCATCATTCACTGTACCCTAGATAGCCCCCTATAATTTAGACGCACGGGGTACTATCAGCAATCATGATGGTGCCCCTTATACAATTAATTGACTTATAGCAAAACACCCACCTAACCTAACTACCCTCAACTCACCCATCACCAACCAAAGAACCTAAGCTTTAGCAATCGGCTAAAAATTCATAAAGAAATATTCAAAAAACTGGCAAATTATCAAATAGCAAGTTTACATTTAAAAACGCACCTCAATTTGTCAGAAGAACCTATCCAACAGATCAAGGTGCTCTTAAAGAGGCAATTAACATTTAAACCTGTCAATCAGCCATAATCTCAGAGTTTAAAACCCTTTACTTATACTGAACCCAACAATACGAGGTTCTAAAGTAAATACATTTGTGGTGAGACCTGAGTCATCACTATTAGTAAACATGTCTGTGATCGGTGCATCATCAAATATATTCTTCACATAGAGCTGCATATACAATTCTGAGTTAGGATGACTCAAACTGACTGAAGCATTGAGGTTACTCCAGGCCTTTAAACGGTCATACTCTGTATTGTAAACCCTTGCGTAACTCTCTGATTGACGATAATAGTCAGTTCGCAAAGTTAGGTCCCAATCTTCGATAGGAATTGTATGCTCCACTCCCAAATTTACTGTGAACCGTGGGGCATTTGGCAGTTCATTGCCACTTAAATCGGCGGCAAAGCCTCTCGCTCCATTCGGTGCATCAGTGAGCGGGTTATAGGGGTCGATATTTAGCCACTCATGGAAATACTGGCTAGACTCTATTTCCGGTGTGAAAGAACCCCATCTACCCGTAGTATCACATAAAGCCCAAAGCATTAATGGGTATGGTATTGCAAATGTCGCCTCCACTACATCTTTCGGCGCAACACAGTTAGAAGGAACTTGAAGACTTGGACGAACCACTAACCAATCCTCATGTCCTTGAGTACGGTTCATTACATCAATAGACTCTTCACCATCTGCAATACGGGTCTTTAGGTAACCCATATTCATATCTAGCCGAGTGTTATCTGTAAGCTGCCATGCTAGTTCCAGCTCAATCCCCATACTCTCTGCATCAAAGTTTTCGTTTAACGAAATACGGTCAACAATTTGGGAAACTTGATAGTCGCTATAGTCATAGTAAAAAGCATTAGCGTTGAGAGTTAAGCTGCCATCAAGTAAAACATTCTTTGTTCCAATTTCAATTGCATTAACAAATTCAGGCTTAAAAGTTTCATCTAAAGGTTGGTATTGCACAACGTTGGGATCAATATCTGCGCGAGGGGGATTGGTGCCGCCCCCTTTGTAACCATGGGCAAAGGAGAGATAAAGCATAGTTTCATCGGTAAAGGGCGTATCTGTACGCCAGTCTAGTACAGCGCGCCCAGTGTACTCCTTCCAGCTTTGAGTAACGGCATCACCCTCCGGATACCCTTTATAAACCAGCCCTCCAGAGGCAGGGCCAGGAACGATCTCACCGGTATCATTATCAGTTTCAGTTCCCAGTAATAACTGACTGGGCACCGGTGTGGAACGCTTGCGATCATTCGTGTAGCGTAGACCAGTGGTAAGCTTTACATCATTATTAATTTGCCAGTAGGTTTCACCAAAAATAGCCCAGGATCGTGTTTCCACTAGATTTCGACTGAGGAAATAATTATGACCTTCCTCATCAATATTCTCTAATGAGTTGTAATCCACATACATACAATCTTGAAAACCCTCAATGTTCTGAGGATCCGTGCAATTCTCTGTACCCAAACCAGCCTCAGGATCATCAACGCCATTGTATACATGCTCGGCAATCAGGGAGAACATATTATTAAATACAAAATAATCATCCTGAGTCTTAAAATCTAGGTAATTAGCTCCCACAACAAAATTCCAAGGGCCATCAAAGGATGTTTGCAATCTGAATTCTTGACTCCACTGTTTGTTATCAGATCGGCTGATATCCACTGCCAAGACGCCATCCGAAGGACCTAACTGTGGATCGGTATAGATCCCACCGGGCGTAGGGCCTGGATCCAATCCATATTCAGTAGAATCACTAAAAATCGAGTCTGACACATACCGGTTGTAATCTTGGGAAGAGTAATAGTCGTCCTTGGCATAAGTCGACTGGGAATAAAATGTAAGAGTATCACTCATTTCCCATGCAAAATTTAACTGTACCAAGTCATTCTCAGCGCGAAACACAGGATCAAAACTGGTAGCAATTTCACGCAAATCCCTGGACTGCTCAGCATTGGCATAAGGATTTGGAAGAAATTCCTTCATTACCGGATAATAGCCTTGAAGAAGTGCTTGTGGAGCAACAACAAATGCAAGCCCCTTAGCATTGGTTGTACCATATGCTTCATCACTATAGATTGAGCCGGGTAAACAACCTTGACTAAAAAAACCTGTGAAATTTTCTGGTACTTCAACATCTCCAATCATTGAAACGCCTGGATCTGTCGTGCAGAGCTGCTTCCCTGTACGTGAACGCTTATCATCCTCCTCAAAATGCTGCCAAATTAGATTGGCGCTAAATGTTTCTGAAGGCTCCCACTCAAAAATTGCCCGAGTGGAATAAAGATCACGATCATTAACGTCATTGTCTGTATAGGTATTAGTATCAAATCCATCGCGCTTGGTCATAGCACCGGAGAGGCGTAACCCCATGGTCTCCCCAATGGGTAAATTAAACATACCGCTAGTACGCTTCGAATTATAACTACCTATCTCCGCTTTAATTTCAGAGGAAAATTCATCCTCTGGCATAACCGGCAACATATTAACCACACCAGCTGTGGCATTACGACCATACAATGTGCCTTGTGGTCCGCGTAGCACTTCCACCCGCTCAACATCAAAAAACTCCTGCTCAAACAACCTGTTACGAATCAATGGAGCATTATTAAAACTCACTGCCACTGCAGGATCTGTGGCGGCAGAAACGGCCTTGGTGCCAACGCCGCGAATGGAAAAGTTATAGGTACTAAAATTTGATTTGGAGAAATTTACATTCGGTATCGCCCGTAGTAGTTCCTCACCACGTTCGATCTTCAAGGCATCCATACTATCCCCAGAGAGTGCCGAAACTGCAATAGGAACATCTTGGATACTCTCCTCAATTTTCTGGGCCGTTACCGTCACTTCCTCGATCGGCTGTTTGGAGCGGCTACTTCTTTCCGTATCCTGTTCCTCCTGGGCTAGGGCCGCAGTGGAAACGGTAGACATCACCAGGCAGGCTATTGCAGCGCTGTACCAGGGCGTTGTTTGATTGAGCGGATTGGTGGCACGAATCGCTTGTGCAATCAAATTTTTTTGCTTACGCAGGCTCATCATCATTCTGATTCTCTCTATTATATTTTCTCTGTTTTTCTGTCAGCCAAACACCACCTTATCTCAGGCCTAACTAGGTTTAAGACGCATTTACAGCACAGTCGGGGGGATCTAACCCCAGATTTTCAGATCCACATTTACTAAATATTCGCCCCCAGAAATCAAGGAGATTAAATAAAACAACAATTAACACAACCAAACAATAGCGGTGACCAAAAGTTACAAAATCCGTCTTCTCAGAGTTACACTCACTAAAAAGGGTAACTTATTTCAAGCAGGAAGCTCTCACCTTTCACAAATAAAAAAGACTAGCCTCCAAAAGGTCTTTTCGAGTGTAGTTCAAGTAAGTGCAAGCGGATTTACAATTGGGGATAAATATAGCTTTTTAGAAAATCTTTAAATCTGCAAAAACCATCTGAAGATGAAGGAGACTATAAAAGTAGAGAAGTTTTCTATTTGAGAGGCAAACATCAATATGCTTAGGTGAATAGGCGTAAATTCAAGTACTAGATTCTAAAATTTGCACAGATAGACTTAACCTGCAATTTAAAATACTTGTACTTAACCAATCTTTAATTGGATGATAGCCTGATTAAATATCCAAGAAAAACAGGTTATGAAACCTCCTCCACTGCCCGCCTAACCCTAATTAATGCGCGCTGGATAAGTTCCTTTACAGATTCCTTGGAGATCCCCATGCGTTCGGCAATATCCTGGTAAGTCAACCCCTCAAAACGGTGAAATTTAAATGCCGCCCCTGCACGTGGTGGCAGCCCCAGAATTGCTTTTAAGACGCACCGACAATCCTGCATACCTATTACTGTACGCTCCGGTGTAATAACATCGGGAATTTCATAATCAAGGGAAAGTGACTCATGGAAGGCTCGACATCGAGACTTGTGGTACCGACTGTGACTAACCAACAGATTTTTAGCTACCGTATAGATATAGTTTCTTGGATTTTCTATCTCTATATCGGACTGATTAAGGTGCCAGTGTAATTGAGCAAAAACCTCTTGCACTAAGTCATCAACATCAGCTGAAGCTACTCGAGAAGAAAAGTATCGTTTTAATCCTGGGCGATACTTATCCACCCAAGCTGAAATATCTTTTTGATAAAAATTATCCATAGTGAAACACACATGTGATTCAAATGATATTTAGTGCTCCCCAGACACAGAAAAGATTAGACAAACAACCAATGCAAAATCCACGAAATCCAGAAATTTATTCTTGTTATTTATCTGTAACAACTCCCCCCTAAAAATCAGGCCAAGCAAAACATAAAAACTACTTGGTCACAGCGAAAGAAGATTATAAACAACCACGTTAAGGAGAGTTAACAGAATAACCTCACAAAATTTTTTGATAAATGCTTGAAAGGACTATTTGAGCAAAATGAAACGCCTTTTTATAACTGAGAGCAAAAAATCAAACAATCTCCAAAACTATTTTCCCACTTCTCACCCTCAAGCTGAGTATCAACGAAATTAATCGAATTTAATCTACCAATCGAGGACCTTTCAAGCAAACTGTGCCGCCCCCACCTTGTTCCAACGATAGATTCCCAATGCTCATCAACTCAGAATTGCCAATCATTCTATGCAAAGCCGTCCTCACATATAGATAGTGCCAACCAAACAAATCACAAGATGGTACAAATGCATACCCTTCGGAGAGTAAAGAGTTATGAAATCAAGCCATAGGACCATCGATTGAAGTAAGAGGTTGAATTGAATGACAATTCATAATCTCAATAACATTCAAGACTGAAAGCTCCAAGCTTACGAATATGAAAGGGTTTCAATTATTTCAGCAAAGGTAAGAGACTCACCTCTTTTACCATCAGCTGGCTCAATCAAGATTTTTCAAGTATAAAAATACAAAAAATTCACTCTAGGGAAGGATTGTAGTCAATGAGTTTTATTTTCAATTTCCATTTTTTAAAGGTCTTTCTACTTTTAAGTCTCCTTGTTGGTACAACAACCACCCATGCCAAATCTCCTGTTAATGAAGAGGCGTTTACTTTCACGACTTGGAATAAGCAGACTGCAGACGGCTATAAGGGCTTCTTTGAGGCAATAGAGAATCGTAATAATCCAGAAAGCCGCTCGCTGAAACTTCACTATGTACGCTTTCCGGCAACCGGAAAAAAGTCGGGCCCGCCGATTATTTATCTTGCCGGTGGCCCTGGTGGATCGGGCATCATGGCCGTCAACTATCGTTTTGATATGTTTATGGCTTTGCGGGAGTACGGCGATGTGATCGCCCTGGACCAGCGTGGCACCGGCCGCTCCAACGATCTGCCTCACTGTGAATCTCGGCAGGTTGTTCCCGCCCTGAAAAAAACAACTGATAGCCAATACATCGAATATCATCGCGAAGCTCTGCGTGAATGCCTAGCATTCTGGCATCAAAAGGGGGTCGATCTAGCCGGTTACAACACCCTGGAAAACGCTCGCGACCTGGAGGCGCTGAAACAACATCTGGGGGTAGAGAAGATTGTGTTATGGGGCACTTCTTACGGCAGCCACCTTGCTCTAGCGGCAATAAGTGAGATAGAAGACTCCATAGACAGAGTGATCCTTTCCAGTGCTGAAGGCCTGGATCAAACTGTTAAATTACCCGCGCGAACGGGTTCTTATTTAGATCGACTGCAACTCGCCCTGGACCAGCAACCCGCAGCCAAAGTGGCCTACCCTGACATCAAGGTTCTTATCGATAGAGTGCACACAAAGCTGGAGCGAGCCCCAGTCAAAATCCAGATCCCTCAGCGGGAAGGCCACACTCTGGAGTACCTGCTTCAGCGTAGAGACATGCAACAAATTGCCTCCGCTTTTATTGCCGACCCCAAAAGTGTCGCCCACTTGTTAGGCTTCTATCGAGCTCTTGATTTGGGGCATGTTCCGGCTTTCGATCGAGTTCCCAGACGCTACTTTCCCGATGGATTCTTGAGTCCAGGCTCTCCAATTTCCCTGAGTGCCATGCCAACGGCAATAGATATAGCCTCAGGTATAAGCACACAGCGAAAGTCTGAAGTGAAGGAGCAAGCAAAAACCGCCCTGTTAAGTGACTATCTCAACTTTTCCTATCACTACGATGGCTTGGCTGAGCAGCTGGACCTGGGTGATGCTTTTCGCAGCAACCCCCATAGCAATATTCCCATTTTGCTATTCAGTGGCACTCTTGATGGCAGAACGTACATAGAGAGCCAGCATGAGGCAATGGCAGGACTTAGTAATGCCACACTGGTAACAGTAGAAAATGCCGGTCACAATTTATTTATGGCATCCCCAGCGATACAAGACACCATCAACTCGTTCATGGAGGGGCGCCCAATCGAAAAAACCACTCTTACGGTGGATTTACCAGATTTTTCACCACAATAAGGCTTGCCCACCCAGATAGCGGCAGGTCAATAGTGCCTGCTGCCATATCCAGCCCACATTCCCTCGTTTACCCAGCCCTTGCACATTAATCTTTCAATAGATGAAATTGGAGGCGGGGGATGACCAATATCACCGACGAAGTTCATCGTGGTGCCATCTGCGACCTGCGAGCGTTGCAACAACCCGGTCTACAGACTTTCAAACGATATATTCGTGGAAGCTTGCCGGGACCGCCCTTTTGGCGGCTCACAGGTATGCAGCCAACGGAAGCAGGGTTGGGCAAAGCCACTTACTCAATGCCCATCACTCCCTGGCTGGCAGACGGCACCGGGGTCTACTGGGGTGGTATTTACGCGATGTTCGCCGACGCGCCCCTCGCCTCTGCAATTTGGACGACTCTCCCGGCCGGTAAAGTACTTAGCACTTCTGAGTTGAATATGTGTTTTATCCGGCCAATTACCAGTAATACTCAGAATATTGTTGGCCGGGCCACGACTGTGCATTCCGGTAGCCAGGTGGGGCTCTCCAGCATTCAGATCAACGATCAAGATGGCAGAACCCTCGCCTATGGAAGTACCCGCTGCCTAATTGCAGACTTCCCAGTCAATCCCGATCAGGAGCTACCTCTGCCAGACCTGGGACCAACCGATCCCCCAGACCCCTATCTCAGACCGCCACCTAAGCCCTATTTCTGTGATATGGGGCATCTGCCGGAACAGGTACCTATTGAGCTTCAGCGAACTACCATCAATGAGGGCCGCATTCACCCCGTATGGTTGCTCACCGGTTACCGCGCCATCGAAATCGAGAACGGCCGCTGTATTTCTACCATGCCCTCATCCCCCTGGTTCTCTAACGGCACCCTGTCTATCTACGGAGGACTGCTGGCCTGGGCGGCGGACTTCACTATGGGGGCGGCCGTATATTCCACCTTACCGGCGGGCAGTATATTTGCCACCTTAGATATGCATATCCGCTTTGCCAGACCGGCCAAGCTCAACAGTGGGGACCTGATCCTCGAGGCGCAAGTTCTTCACCGCGGCCGCCAGCTACGGGTTTCCTCTTGTAATATCGATACCCCCAGCGGCAAACGCGTGGCAATTGCCACGGGCTCAGCACTAATGATTCCAGGGGGTGCACAAATGTTGAGCGATGGTAAAGAGCCCGATGAGATCATTGCTACCGCTACCTCTGGTAAGCCCTGGACCCCTTAAATCAAATTCCCTGCCAGCACCGCGGCTATCTTCAGGTAAAATGCCCCACATCTATGAAAGGGGTAAGCCCCCAATTACACTTTGACCAAGTAGCCACCAAACTTACTGGTGGCACAATCCAATTACTATTGCAGGAAACATACTATGGCCTCACTGCAAGACCAGCTGTTACAAGCAGGACTCGTCGACAAGAAAAAAGCCAAACAGATCGGTAAGGAAAAGCGCAAGCAACAGAAAGTTGCAAAGAAATCTTCACAACCACAGGTAGATGAAACAAAGTTAGCCGCGCAGCAAGCGCGTGCGGATAAGGCTGCACGGGATCGCGCCCTGAATGCCGAACGTGACGCTGCGGCTCAACAGAAGGCCATCGCAGCACAAATCAAGCAACTGGTGAACAACAACCGCCAGCCCTACTCAGGTGAAACCGCCTATAACTTTACCTTTGATAAAAAAATCAAAACTATCTATGTCAGTGAAATCCTGCGGGATCATCTCATTGCCGGCCGGTTGGTGATTGTCGCCCAGGGTGAACAGTTTGAACTGGTACCCAGAGTGATCGCCGACAAAATTGCCGAGCGCAATACCGAAATCATTGTCAAACCTACCGAAACTTCGACCTCGGTGGACGAAGACGACCCCTACGCCGACTTCCAGATCCCCGACGACCTGATGTGGTAAGCCGGTACATGGAGCAACAAGTTACACAGACAGTGGAACAATGGCTCACCGATGTTGTGGTGGGCCTAAACCTCTGCCCTTTTGCGCGCAAACCACTACGCGCAGGCCAGATTCGTTATAAGGTCTGTAAGGCAAACAACGAGGATGCTTTACTGGCAGACCTCCTTGCTGAGCTTCAACGACTCGACAGTACGCCGGAAAACGAACTCCTGACTACCCTGCTGATTATTCCAAATTACCTAAAGGATTTTGCTGACTACAATCAATTCCTCGATCAGGCCGAATGGCTACTGAAGCGCAACCATTACGAAGGTATCTATCAGATGGCCAGCTTCCACCCGGAGTATCAATTCGCAGGTACTGCCCCAGAGGATGCCGAGAACCTCACCAATCGGGCACCCTACCCGATTTTGCACCTGCTGCGGGAAGAAAACCTAGCCAAAATGATTGATCTTTACCCAAACCCGGAAGCTATTCCGGAAAATAATATCCAACGGGTAGAGTCTCTTACTCAGGAGGAGAAGCTAAAACTCTTTCCTTACCTTTTCCAGCAGCTGAAAAAATAAACGATGAAGCCCATCGCAGAACTTCTTCGCCTAAAGAAGAAACTCCGCATTATTGGCTTTGACGATGCCCCTTTCCAAAAAGAGCGGGGCTCACCTGTAAACATCAGCGGGATAATATGTACCGATACCCGCTTTGAAGGCATGCTCTGGGGTGAGGTACAAAAAGACGGCATGGATGCTACTGAAGTTATCACGCAAATATTGCAAAGCAGCAAGTTTTACCCCCAGATTAACGTGGTACTGATTGATGGCGTCGCCGTTGGAGGCTTTAATATCATAGATCTCCCCAAACTGGCTGAATCCTTGAAGCGCCCCTGTATCGCGGTAATGCGTAAACCACCGGATATGTCAGCCATTAATAAAGCCCTGAAAAACTTCCCTGATTATTCACTACGCAGGGAGATTCTACTTAAAGCAGGCAAGGTTTATTCTCACCGTAATTTTTACTTTCAGGTACAGGGCTGTGTCCCGAACATTGCCGCCCAGATACTTGAGCAAGCTACTGATAACGGCAATGTGCCTGAAGCCCTGCGTTTAGCGCATATGATAGGCGCAGCAGTAATGACTGGACAAAGTGGGAACAGAGCCTGAAACATCTCTTTAATGTATTTTCTTATCCTTGGCACCTTTGAATTTATTCTTTCCACAATCCAATTAAGGCTAAGAGTGAGGACATCTTTCATTGGATACCAAACTATTATCGGCGACCTGTATCTCAAAATAGGCTGTTAGGAATTCTTTTATCGATCTTTCTGCTCAGCTCTTCTCCCCCATATCAATCAACCCTCCCAAGATATCTCAAAATATCTATTATACTCAGCAGCAAGCAATAGTAATCTGAGTAAATCAGGATCACTCCAATGCCTCAATACTTCAATATCACCTACTGCCTTGACCTCAATATCACCAAGAAAGTAAATTACGCCTATATAGAGGATAATAAGCTGGAAGAAGGCTTTGTTGGTTACAGGTATCGAGTGGAATGTACATGCAGAGCAAAATACCAAGATCCTCCCACCGACATGTCATTCCTGAAAAAAATATTTAAAGCTGAGATTCAGGATCTCTGCGATCATGCTACGATTATTGATTATCAAGACCCCTTTTTAAAGGAAATTATTAACTCCATAGAATACATGGGCATAATCTATCAACAACAAAAAAAGGCACAATTTATTCAAGCGAACTCCAAAATTGGGAAATTGTGTATAACACCCTTTAAACCAAGCTCCGAAAACCTCGCTAAAGCTTGGCATGGTGCCATTCATCAAAGAGTTGCCGCCAATAGCTCAGACCTAGATATTAATTTCGAAAAGATCAAAGTCTGGGAAACCAACAATTGGTATACAGAGTTCTCTGTAGATCTGTAATTAAAATAGTGGATAGTAATAGCAAAACAAGTTTCACTTAGAGTGGACCACTCGGGTACATTTCAAGGCTATTTTCACTGGTTTTTAATGAAAGTAGCCCTGAATATTAAAAGGTACTGCAATCTACAGAATAACAGCGCTATCCCTCGAGCCAGAGGTGAAAAGAGCGACTAAAGAAAACTGGCTAAACCCTTGATCCGTTGAAAGAAACTCCTTGCACCAAAAGTGTAAATCTTCAGAAAATGCAGCTATAGCGGATTGTTTGTCGTCATCAGTTTTAAACTGAGATTCTTGAAATTGCTTTTCCAGCGCAGTGAAGTGACAGCGAACAACAGCCTGGGCATCATTCTTTCTTTGGTCATCCGTGACGGTCAGGGTTAATTGCGAGCTGATGGGTTCCCACTGAATAAGGAAGTAACGAGAACTATCATTTACATTTTTACTTAGCTTGGAAATAGCCAGCTCAAGGCTTTCGGCAAGATCCTGATAAATACCCTCACTGCTTAATGCCTGACTTTCCGCATTATATATTTCATACTCAGTATTATCCCCCTCTACCGCTTCAAAGGCGGATATCGAATGACTCATATCCCAAATTAAACCCATAACTCCTCCAGCCAGTCGATCGATTACTCTTACAAGTGAACTATTTTACGACGTTCACGGCCTCCGTACATCCACTTACGAGGTTCAATTGACTGTATAAATTATAAGCAGTAATCTAGGCCAAGACTGTTATATTTCAGATACTCAGAAAAGGACTATGAGGACTACCTGCCCTCAATTTCGGTCAATTTCCGCGACTTGTGACAGTCTAAAAACCTAACCCCATTTGCCAACCGCAGCCGGAACCTAACCCGCCTTTACTTGTTTGTGGGGCGCTGAGATACACGCATGGTGATGTCCGCGTGAAACACTTCCTCACCGTTAGCATCGAAGACACCCACGGGCATAACCACATCACCAACCTGAATAGATGCAAAATCTGGATACTCACAAACCGCACGCAGGTTGGTTTTTGCCATTTTCAGGTACTTAACTTCCATCCCCACGGGTATCCAACGAAAGCGGCGATCCAGAGAAACATCCAAGCAGACCCCGCCGGCTAGTTCGGCAGCATTACACATCGCAATCGCATGCACTGTGCCTATATGGTTTGTCACTCCCCAACGTTTCTTCAGCAATACTTCTACACGCCCCGGTGATACCTCAGCAAAGCAGGGCTTAATAGACCTAAAGTAAGGTGCTTTGAAAGCGACCACCTTCGAAACTGTCCAACGCCCAAACGCCGAACCACCAAACTTCTTCCAAAGCTGCAAAACTGCACTCTTCGAGGACTGATACTCCATCTTGTCTCACTACCTTAACCGTTTACTGATAAGCCCTTTGCTAAGGGGCTTGTTAACGAGGGCACTATACAACATCTCTTCTCTAAATCAGGTAATCAGAACTATCAGGGTAATTGACCCTCAAGTGCGCCTAGGGGTTGCCCAAAGACAAAGGAAGCGGAAGATGACCTGTACTCAAGCCTGTGTAGGCTCTCATCCACAGTTTAACCATGCATGCCAACCCTGCACTGAAATTAGCATTTAAATAGAAAGTAAAAGTCGAAAATCTAAAAACACATTTACCGGAGCTTAAATATCTATCTATGGCTTGTGAATTGTGAGAACCATTCCTTATCGACAATATGTAATACTTGAAGAAATTTTACCTATAAATCTACAGCAAAATCAAAAAAACCTAAAAACCACCTTTAACTTGTATACTGGTTATTGTTTAATTTCGTAAGTTAAAATCATAAAAGTCTAAATACTAACATTTAATAAAAGAGGCTTACCAATGCCTATTGAGCGATTAAGAACTCCCGAAGAGCGCTTTTCCCTTCTGCCAGGCTTTCCCTATCAACCAAAATACATCGATACTCTGGATGGATACGATTCAATGCGTATGGCCTACATTGATGAAGGCACCTCTGATGCAGAAACAACATTTCTTTGCCTACATGGGGAACCAACCTGGAGCTATCTGTACCGAAAAATGATTCCAGTATTCATAGAAGCTGGGCACCGGGTTATTGCTCCTGATCTCTTTGGTTTTGGTCGTTCCGATAAACCAACAGATGACAATACTTACACCTTTAATTTTCATCGCAACAGCCTGATACAACTTATTGAACACCTAGACCTAAAAAATATCACTTTGGTATGCCAGGACTGGGGTGGACTTCTAGGCCTCACTCTGCCAATGGATATGCCGGAAAGATTTACACGATTACTGGTAATGAATACTGCGATTGCAGCGGGGGATGGCGCTTCGGAAGGTTTTTATCAATGGAGAAATTTTTCTGTCAGTGTTCCAGAGATACCGGTAGGCGGCTTAATTGCCACTGATGCCAGATCGGAAATCAATCTATTTGATATAGTGGCTTATGATGCTCCCTTTCCCGATAACCGCTATAAGGCCGGTGTTCGTCGCTTCCCCTCAATTGTTCCCGTTGATCCCGACATGGAGGGTGTAGAACTGGGGCTAGAGGCCAGAAATTTCTGGTCCAAGACCTGGGAAGGCGATAGCTTTATGGCAATTGGAATGAGGGATGCCGTACTCGGTGAAAAAGTAATGGAAATGCTTAGGGGGACTATCAAAAATTGTCCTCCGCCTCTCAAGCTTGAAGAGGCTGGTCACTTCGTACAGGAATATGGCAAGGAAATTGCTGAAAAAGCCCTATCTCATTTTCAGCTACAAAAACCTGCCCAATAGATAAGAGTTAAAAAATTAGTGTTCATTGCATCTAAATCAGGCCGAATTAACGGCCTGATTTACTAGTCGAATAATTTGATCAACACAACTCAGTTATTGACAGTAAAACTGCTCGACTTGCCTGAGTAGCTGCTAACCTTCCCTGTCCAGCCACTTTTCCAGTTTCCCTTGTGTTTTATGCGATAAGTACCCGCAGGAGTATCCTCACCAATTACCCACTGCCCTTCAGCAAAGGAGCAGGCCAGGCAGTCTACCGCAGTATCCCTTGTCCAGATAAAGCGAGTATCCAAGTCATTGTCAGTAAGATAGGTTTCCCAGTTGCCATTTACCTTACGTTGAATCTCTATAAAGGTATCTCCCGTTCTGAAATCGTTACGGGGATGACCGGAGCGAAAACTCGCGGAGACAGTATCACCAACAGAATAGTTGCTACGTACATCATTCCAAACCTGGCCGAAGGATTCCCATAGGCGCTTATCATCGTAGACGACACCAATGACATGAATAATTTGGTCATTCGATAAATCTGTTGGTGTCGGCCCTGCATCCACCGCCAGATTATTATTCATGGCGTTGGCCATATCTGTATAAATCTGTTGATAAGCCGCCAAGGTATTGGGCCCATAGATCGTGTGCCCCCCCTCATAGTGTTGTCTGTCAAATTCTTCATGAGTGGTCACATAACCGGTATAAGCATTGGCCAAACCGGCAATAACTACCCTGGTAACACCGTGCCCCTGCATTGAGGCCAATACCTTTTCTTCCAGGCGGCGACCAGCCATAGTGGTCATTTCACTCGGCGCGGCCACTAGGACCAGGGACCCAATGCGAAACATCTGAAATGGCAGATAAGGGGTATACAGCTGCTGCCCTACTACTTTACGCTCAACAAAAGTGGGTTTGGGATATTGGCAAGGATCATCCTGTGTATCCTTATAAACGGCAGCCGCAGAGAAAGCGTTCATTAACCCAAAGAGCGGGAAACCTCTGATCACTGATTCGAATAGGCTTTCGCTGCGATCCCACTCAATGCCTTCGTTTTCAACTGACATCCCCTCGAAAATACCATCAATCCCACTGGGACCATCCCAGGAAGAGCCAGCTGTGAATGACCAGCCCACGGCACCTTCGCAAATATTTTGCTGCCCTTCGCCAGTATATTCCCCGGCTACGGTATAACCGGGGAAATATATGTATTGATGGCGATAATCAAGATTGTTCAATAATTTATTGTTCGAGGTACTGTAAAGAGACTTCGCTTTGTTTGCCTGTTTTTCTGCAGCCAACTCAAGACTCTCATATTCACTGGAGCCACAACCATTCCCTGGGCCACAAATATTGGGAGAAGCGTCACCTAGATTGCTATTGGCAAAGGCCGCAACAAGATTTCCTGTCGAATCTGTCTGATTTGAAGCCCATTGCTCAAATAAATAACTGGCAGCCCCCTTGTGATCACTACTCAACTGACGTTGACCGGTACCGAGTGAAACATTGTGTAGCGCAAACCAGTTAATAATACCCAATGCTTTATTATTCGCATTAACCAGCTTGAGCTGCGTCATAGTTTTGTTGGTATCGTATTGGTAATTGCCCGTATCCGGATTTTGCGCGTAGGGCTCCGGGTTGCGGTTGACACTCGTGTTGAGCAAGGTACCTTGCTCCAGGTAAATGTCGCCCTCTGCCAAACTGCTATTTGCCATAACAATAGATTGGTAGATACCTTCTACGATCGCGTTATAGTTATCTTCCGCATAACCCAGTGCACTCATATTGAGCATCACATAGTGATCATAACCTCCAGGGCCTACGTGGGTGTGGGTGGCCGTGAGCATCACATTTTCATCTGTAAAGCGGTCGTTGCCATACCTACTCTTGAGCTTGGCAACCACACCCTGTTTAACACCTTGGGTAATACTCTGTAAATCGGCGGAAACAAATACCAGACGCTGACTATCATGAGGATTGGCAATTACAAAAGCACGGGACCACAAGCGGCTATGAATTCCTTTGGTTGTCTGACTGGTTTCTCCATAACCAACCATACCAACATCGGCGGCTGGCCCAGTGATATCGTATTTACCCGTACCTAACAGCCACTCTGCACTGAGAGCCAGGGGGGAGAATCCAAGCAGTATAAAAAATGTGGTATACCATCGAATTATTTTTGTCTTCATTTTTTCTCCATAATTTTTATACGAAAAGTCCTTTCAAAGGCCCTCTATCCTTGATTTCAAGGCGCCAAGAAACCAGTCCCTTCCGAAAAAATCAGCTTGATATTGTGTGATAAAAACTGGCCGAACCAGTGGATGCCTGTGAGTAATTACCAACTACTCACAACGGTTTTCTATTCCTGATACCGCTGCCTTAGCACTCTAGAAACTGCGAAGAATGATCGGCAGGGTCGATGTCCTTGATCGCACCAGGCGTTTATTATTCTGTAAAGGCACGCGGGTGCCAGCATACTCTAATTATCCCAGTCAGTGTGGTTAACAGAACTCAACGGCCGCCAAAATAAATCTGACATGATAAATTTCAAAGTAATACCAACCCAATAAAAAACAGAAATAACAATTAATTATTTCTGTTTGCGCCAACTGACAGCACTATTCATCTTATAAAGCACAACAATAAAAAGATGACTCGCGCGTTCTAACAAACACCTGATCAGCCGCTCATCTACCATGGCGATAAAGGACGTAATGAAAAAAAAGACCGATAAAACTCATAGGCTTCCAGTAAACAATCACTGAGGAATGCTGGGAAGGGGATCAAAGTATGGCCAGGTCTTTTCCGGATAAAATGACCTACAAATGGGATAAAATAGAGAAAAATATACCTTGGCTATTTAGTCATGAAAATCCCGATATTCCAGAAAGAAACTTTATTGCTCAGAAAGGGCCCTAAGATGAGTTGCAAATAATGAATAAGCAGTGGTTAGCAAATGCGTATTAAATTACTCAAAGCGGGTTTCACCTCCCTATTCTTACTCGGCATCACACCTCTCTCCATGGCCGCAACCAACTGTAAGGTCAATATGGTTGTCCAAAGTCAATGGGATAAGGGCTATATGGCCTCTGTAGTGGTCCGTAATACTGGCACAGAGCCTATTAATGGCTGGAACCTTGATTGGCAATGGCCCGGAGACCAGGTAATTGACGGCTCCTGGAATGCCAAAATTTCCCAAAATGGCAATACTGCAACAGCGGAAGGTACAGGTGACTTTGCCAATATTCCTGTGGGTGAGGCTCGCTCTTTTGGCTTTAATATCGCCTACTCTGGAGGAACACAAGTCCCCTCCAAAATCAATGCCAGTTGTCAGAATCAGCAAACCCCTCCACCGACAACATCAGAGCCACCGAAAACCAGCCCGCCCTTATCAGCAATAGAGAGCTACAACTATATTTTGGGCACCCAGACTATCAGCCCTAAGTACAGTTTCACAGGCGAAGGCTCTCTAGTGGAATCCGCTAAAGCCATCCGCGCAATGGGGTCCAACCTACTTAAGATCGCCCTGTCTACCGGCTTGTACGATGAGCTTAACGGCTTGGGCCTTGACTACCAGTTCAAACGGATGCTGGAAGAAGTACCCGCTTACCGAGAGGTGCTTGATATGGACTTCTCCCACTATATGTTCTGGGTGGAGGACTCCGGATCTTGGATGGACAATAAAGGCATGTCTCAGGAAGAGCTCACCTGGCAGTACGATAAGATTTATGCGATGGCCGAGTATCTGTTAACGAAATACAGCGGCTCAGGTAAAACGTTTATGATCGGTCATTGGGAGGGCGACTGGAACCTCGTGCAAAAAGCCGATGGAACACGGGACGACAACCAAGTGAAGATTGATCCGCTGCGTATTCAGGGATTGATCGACTGGCTCAATATTCGCCAAAAAGCCATTGAAGATGCCAAGGCCAATATTCCCCACTCCAACGTCAACTTGTATCACTATGTAGAGGTGAATCGGGTTGAATCCGCAATGCAGGGTAAAGAGCGCATCACCAACGCCGTGTTACCACACACCAATGTCGACCTCGTTTCCTACTCAGCCTATGATCTGACTACCAAAGAGAAACATTCTGATTTTGCCACCCTACACGCCGAGCTAACCAAAGCACTGGACTTTATTGAGTCAAAACTGCCGCAAAAAACTGGCCTGCCCTTCGAAAAGCGGGTGTTTATCGGTGAATACGGTTACGGTGAATCTTGGTTTAAAGACTGGGGCACCCGCTCTGGTGAAGCGCAAGATATGTTGTCTCGCAATGTAATTAAAACCTCTCTTGAGTGGGGCTCTCCCTTTATTCTTTACTGGCAGATGTACGGGAACGAATACGATAGCTGGATTAAAGAATTTGTCGGTTACTGGTTGATTGATAACAATGGCAATAAAAAGGAGATTTATCAAACCCACAAGAATTTTTACACTGATGCCAAGAGCTATCTAAATAACTATCACACCAAGCAGGGGGCTTTACCCTCAGAGTCTGAATTCCGCGCTTTTGCCCTAAAATGGTTTGAATCCTCTACTGCTACTAAACCTGACAACACCACTGAGCCCACATCAGGTACGAACACTGGGAACGGCACTAATACTGGAACTGAGCCAACACCCGCAACACCCACAGAGCAACCCCAAGCCTCAGGTCAATGTACGGTGGAATACGCCATTCAAAATGACTGGGGTAATGGATTTATGGCCAATGTTGTTATACGCAATACCGGGGATCAGCCACTGGATGCTTGGCAAATAAAATGGCAATGGCCGGGCAACCAAAAAGTAACCCATTTTTGGAATGCTGAGGTGGTTGACCACTCTGGCTCAGTAACCGCTAGCGGCCAGGATGTTATTCCACCAGGAGAGGCACGTGCCTTTGGATTTAATGGCGAGTATAGCGGAACCAATAGTCAGCCAACTCTTACTGCCACCTGCCAAGCCAGCGGTTCATCCCAGGTTGGCACCGGCAATCAAGCAACTCCCCCCGTAGCCGGAAACCAACCCGACGATCGCGGAAGCTCCTCTCAGGATGGTGCCGGTAAAATCAAACTTTGGTTTATCGGGGATTCAATCACCTATGGTATGACCACCCTGCCCTACAACTCAATGGGGTTCCGCTCACAAATCTGGCAGCAAATCGTCGAGGCCTCTGATGGGAAATCCAGCTTTCCCCTAAGCAGTAGCGATAATAACGGCAGCCTGACCATTAGCTATAATGGTCAGCCCGTAGAAACTATTGGTACTGTGAGTGGCCCAACCGGACCCGATGGAGTAGAGAAGAAGACTGGAAATTACTGGCATACCGGAATTCCTGGAGCAAGTACGAGCGATATGCAGTGCTTTCTTAATCCTACAGGCCATCAAATCCCAGCAGGTTATAGCTCTGCCAGCTGCGCAGATGCTATTGCCTACTTTAATTCTGTCGTTACTGAAATGTGTCGTGAAAGTGGTAACAGCGCAGGGTGGTTAGACAACCAAACCTGCCCATTAAACCTAAATCTGGCGGCATCAGATGCTATTATTGTGCCTATCCAGCTGGGCACAAACGATATCACCCATCTCAACCGGAATGGTGCTACCCAATGTAGTGCGGCTCCGAAGGCTGGGAGTCTAACGGCCAAGCGCCTAGACGAAGTAGTGGAAAGCATTATCTCTAGCAATAATACTCGAGATAAAACAACGTTGGTGGGCAAAATATACAGCCACCTAAGTGCAATGGGTATACCGGATAATAAAATTGCCTTTGTAATTTCCACCATTCCCCGTAGAACGAACTTGGATGGTCAGGATCCTTCCAACCATTGTACGGACTATTACAACATGAAAATCAAGAGTACTATTGCTAGTATCACTCCTCCGGTAAAGATTCTTCTTGTTGATCAGGGCAATATTGTACCGACAGGTGATTCTGTACACCCAACAACAGCCGGACATAAAGTTATGGCCTGCAACTTGCTGTATGGCTATAACTATGGGCACTCAGAAAAATTTAACTGTCCTACCCCCAATAGCACACCAAAAACTGGTTTACTGCAAGCTTTTGCTACTGTATCAGTAAAATAGCCTCTATTAGAAAGGAGTTCTAAAAATTCCAGCATCTATTAAAAAATAGAAGTGATTTATTGCGGAGCATTTTTGCAAGATGTAAAGTCCCCATGAATTGGTGCGGTATCATAAATAATTGTTACAGCCATAAAAGTACTGAAATCTTCCGTTAAATCGAAGAGGTCTACCACATCAATTGTGGCCGGACCTCTTCCTTCTACTGACCGGGTATAGCTAAGATGTAATGCAACTTGGTTAGTCTTTAACACACCCGAAAATATATTGTTCAGTTTCATAGCACGATCACTAATTGACTGAAAAATATAGGAATAAAAACTCTCTACTGAGCATTTCCCAAAAATTGGCGAATAGACCAAAGCATGTTCTGTAAACAGTGAAAGAAGTGTATCCAAGTCCCCCCGCTCCAAGGCAGATAGATATTGGTAACAGAGCTGCTCGGTCTCTTTAGTATCTACAGATTTCTTCATCATTTATCTTGCCTAGCCAAAGTTCGATCCACCATCTCACCACAAAGCCCAAGGTAATTATTGGGATCAAGCAGCTTATCCACTTCATTATCGGTTAAGGCCTTAGAAACCTCATTATTCTCCTTTAATAGATCCGCAAATGGTCGATCAGTTTCCATTGCTTGACAGCAAATTTTGTAAACAAGATCGTGAGCTTTCTCACGGCCAATCTTTGGGCCTAGCCCCATCATCACCGCTTCAGAAGAAACCAAACCTCCAGTCATCTGTAAATTTCGCATCATATTATCTGGGTGTACATTGAGACCCCGCAACGCGAACTTCGCCTGTGCCAATGCCGCAGCGGATAAACAAAAGATTTCAGGAAGAACCACCCACTCAATCTCCCAGGTTCCCGTCGCACGCTCGTGGTCTTCCTCCATAGCATTGAGTAACGCCGCCACCTGTTGTCGCACAATGGGCACTATTCCACTCATATATACTGAGGAAACTGGATTGTGCTTTTGCGGCATAGTGCTAGAAGCACCGCGCCCCGCAGTGAAGGGCTCCGTTACCTCCCCGACTTCTGTCTGTGCCATCAGTTTGATATCTAGGGCTATCTTACTCAGAGTGCCGGTGATTAGCCCCAATAGGCAGGCGACTTCAGCTATCCGATCACGCATGGTATGCCAGGCGATAACAGGCATAGCGAGATTAAGCTCCTTCATAAGTCCAGCCTGCACCTCTAGGCCTTGATCTCCCAAGGAGGCTAGGTTTCCCGCAGCACCACCAAATTCCCCGACTAGGACTCGTTTCTTAATTTCTGCAAGCCGTTGCTGGTGCCGATGAAAACCCGCTAACCACACAGCTGCTTTATAGCCAAAGGTTATTGGTACAGCTTGTTGAAGGTTACTTCTCGCAACCATTGGCGTATCCCGGTAATCTTCGGCTAGAGAGGCCAGCGCACCGGCGATTTCATCTACTTCCGTCTCCACAAGCTTTAATGCTGCACGAATCTGCAATACAGTAGCGGTGTCGGTAATGTCCTGAGTTGTTGTGCCCCAGTGGCACCACTGCCCTAGATCACCTTTACAACGCTCAACTAACTGCTGTACAACTCCAAATACCGGGTAGCCAATTAACTCTGTCTGGGATCTCAACTGCTCAAGGTCAATATCTTCAGCACGACAATGTTGGCAAATCTCATCTGCTGCCTCTTTGGGAATGATATCAAGTCTCGCCTGTACCCTGGCCAAGGCAGCCTCTACATCCAAGTAGTACTGAACTCTTTGCCGATCAGAAAAGATCTCACTCATGGCAGGAGTGCTAAAGAGACCAGAAAAGACCTGCGAGTCTATAAGAGTTGCAGCCATTGTTAACCTCCCAAATAACAGGTAACAGCAGCGCTTTAAAGCAAAGTGTAATAATCAAGAAGAGCATAAAATGAGGCAAATACAAGCATCAGTGTGCATATGCCACATTTTCTTTAAAGAGTAGACAATAGTCCCAACTTTCAGAGACATTGGTATGATCCATAGCTGGTAAACTTAACCGGGTCAAATTAAGAAACTATGTAATCAAATTGAAGCAAAGTTGAGATATTCGGCGCTAACCAGCACCTAGGCCAAATGCTAAGTATCCGGTAATAGCCAACAGGAGCAGAAGCCCAATTAATCCCGCCCGACCAGGTAATTCTGTAGGTGATGACTGTATGTTTTTTTCACGTACATAGGTGTTAACAATTATTCTTGCTTCTTTAAGATTAATATTCTTGTATTCACGCAGAAGCTTCATAGCTTGAATCATTTGGCCACTTTCAATTGCATCAACTACATCTTCTTCCAATTTCATCATTGGTCCAATTACCGCTCAAGGAACTATAATTTTGGCATATAAAATATGAAAATTCATGGAATCTACTATAGTTATGTCGAACCATTCCTATTAGTGTAATTGGTTCTATAAGAACATCTCCTCAAGAACCTGACTACAAACACCCACAAATTCTTAAATAATCTTTAATGTTACTGACTGAAAAAATAAACTATGTACTCTATAACCACCTAGGGCAAGCCGCCACTAAATCCTTTTTTGGAAACCCTAAAGACAACAACGTTAAAGCACCTAGATCACACAAAAATATTACCAGTGAGACTTACAAGTGCGACAACTATACCCTTTTCATACATCGACCAACACAAGAGCAACCCCCTTTAACCCAATAAGATATTGAAATCATTGATTTAGATCAATAACCCGCATCTCAATACAGGAAACCAAAAAATATAAAACATCAAAAAATGAAGCCATTAACAACCAGAAAGCCTACAACTGCATCAATCAAAAACGATAAAATACAAAATAAAAAGGATACTCTTGAAATATTTTTGAGCACAAAAAAATCATTCACCATTCAAAAGAAAACAAAACAAACACTAAACCTGCATCAACTCTCTCTTAAAAAAAGCAAATACCCCGAAATAGGTATAGAGATCTAACCACCAAGAATCACAGCTAACAAAAAACCATAAAATAAGAAGCGTCCATGGGAAATCAATTACAATTTAACAATTGCCAATAAAAATCCAACTTCGTATACTGAAATTCTATCAAAAAACAATAAATTTAAAGCTAGTGGGCACAGGATGTGCATTGACAACCTGAAAAGCAAACAAGCTATACCGTCAACATCTAGAAAAGGAATTTTAACATTAAAACGAGCAACACAAGCCGAGTTTGGCTGGAAGATCTATCCGAGGAAGTACTTAACCATAGGGCTGTAAATCATACCTATTTAATACAGTTTAGTGAGGCATCCCTGCCAAACTTTCCTTATGTTGTGGCTGATTTTGCACAACAATACAACCTATACACATCCCGATTTATTAACTTATTAAGTGCAGCCATCTCCAAGCTGACCATTCCGGAGCACCGAAATATACTCTTGGAAAACCTGAACGAAGAATCTGGTAATTATGAGGAGGATGAACTCCGAATACTAAATCACCATGGAATAGATCCAAGGTGGATAAAAAATATCCCCCATGCTGATCTTTTTACTCGCTTTAAAGAAAAGGTCACATGGGGTAAACAAGAAACACCTCTTTCGGATGATGCAATTATCTGGTATGACATGCTTTCAATGGTATTACTTTATGGCTCTACCGAGGAAGCAATAGGAGCTTTAGGGATAGGAACAGAGCATGTAGTAAGTACAATTTATCCATATATAGAAAAGGGGTTGAAGCATTTACCTGAAATTCAGCCCAAGGACTACTGCTTCTTTTCCGTTCACACTCTAATCGACGATGATCATGCTGAGAGTCTCAACCAGATCGCATTAACTTTTGCCGAGACAGAGGAAGGAAGGAGGCGTCTTCGCCAGGGTGCAACTAAGGCTCTGAATTTAAGAGCTGCTTTTTGGGATGGCATGCTTGCACGAGCATACAACATTACAAAAATCATCAACAACAATTATAACTCGACAACCACACAAGTATCAGGAGTGGCTCAGGATGAACCAACCTATATCAACTGAATCAATTTATAATGCACAAGCCACAAATTGGCTTAGATCAGAAAAAATACTGTTGAGCGACTTCACGGCAAGACCTCGTGTTTTAGAGGCTCTGGGCAAAATCAAAGAGCAAGATATCCTAGACTTTGGCTGTGGAGAGGGCTATGTATCACGCATGCTGATAGAGGCTGGTGTCAAGTCAATTTTTGGAGTTGACTCTTCTGCTGAAATGATAGCTCAAGCACAATCGATGGCTAAGGAACTCAAGCTATCTAATGCAACTTATACCGTAGGCAATGCAGTTTCATTTAATCAATTTCCACAAACCAGATTCGACAAGGCCATTGCCGTATTCCTTTTCAATTACCTGACTATCGAAGAAATGACTCAGGTAATGAGTAAAGTACGCTCTTTGCTGGTAGCAGGTGGTACTTTTGTCTTTACCGTACCCCATCCATGCCTCCCCTTTATGAGGGAAGAAAGCCCACCGTTTTACTTTGAACATGGTGAAAAATCTTATCTCGACGGTATAAATAAGACCTTTGAGGGGAAAATCTGGCGTAGAGATGGTGTCCCGGTCTCTGTTCGCTGTGTACATAAAACCTTTGCACACTACTTCGAAGCCCTTGCTAAAGCCGGCTTTAACAGCCTACCCGAAGTCAAAGAATTAGCTGTAACAGATGAACATCTAGCATTTGACCCTGAATTTTTTGGTCCACTAAAAGGCTATCCACTGCATGTGTTATTTAAGGTGAAAGTAAATGATTGATATAGCACCTGACGAGACTATCCGTGCGCAGGCATGGACAGCCGCAGAGTTGGAAGCTAAACCCAACTGGAAATTTAATTGGCCTAATGACTGGCCAAATGAAATCAAAGCCCTGCAAGAATGGTCTAAAGAGCAGGACAACCCTATTCGGGCTTTGCAAGCAGATTCTGTTGCCACTCCTCAGTTTGATCAGCTCGCCCAAAAAATCAAAAGTGAAATCCATGAAGGCAATGGTGTTACTTGGATTCGAGGAGTAAAAGGCTTTGATCAAACAACACTAAATCTTCTGTTTCTCAAAATCAGCCTGGCAATGGGGCAGACTATTGATACCTACGGTAGACTCTACGGCATTTTAGATACGGGCAAAAGCTATAAAGACGAAGCCATTCCTGTTTCACAAACTAACGCAGCAACTGGTGTACATACAGATAGCTCACAACGAGCCATACAACCAAATATTTTAGGGCTCTGCTGTATTACCCCCGCGATTCAAGGTGGTAAATCTAAAGTAGTTTCTGCAGCCCAGGTACATCAAAATCTCAAGAAACAGGCACCTAAAAAGCTAGAGCTGCTCTACAAGAATTACATTCGAGATCTTGTCACACCAGGGAGCGATAAAGATATCCAGAATATTCTGAACAATCATTTCCCGATTTTCAGCTATGCCAATGGCAAAATTTCTATCCGCTATATGCGCTACTGGATAGAGAAAGGCCATCAACGAGTCAATAATCCCTTAACCGCAGAGGTACTTCAAGCACTGGATCTTCTTGATGGAGAACTAAATAACAAAGAAAATGTTGTTAGCTTTTATATGAATTCTGGCGATATGATTTTTATTGACAATACTAGAGTCTTGCACGATCGCGATGAATTTATAGACACACCCGAGCAAAAACGAATATATACAAGGGTGTGGATAGATTAAGTGCTTACAGGCTCCAGGAGAATCTTCTCCGGGGGCCTGACAATTAGGTGCATTAGTCTACTGGGTAAGTAATTATAATGTCGGATCCGATTTAATCATTCTCACTAGCAACATAAGTATGAGGAAGCTGAATATATTCAAAAAACTTTCGCCCAAATCGGCCTCCAGTACTCTCTCTAACTCCAGGCCTGCCAAAAAGCAGCTCCCCTATATTCACCCCAACCCCAACATAGAGCTCTCTACGCAAAGGGTCGTCTCGTTCTTTTTCTTTCAAAGTGAAACCCCGAGCAAAGTAACCCCCATGTAACTCCAGATAATTAAGAGGATTTCTCCGTGATAAGCCAAAGCCACTTAACTTTAAGGCCAGTAGATATTTTTGCCCCGAGTAATCTGAGTGTGGCTTAAAGCCAGAGCGATTACCCGATGGAAGATATTCTAGACGAAAATCCAGCTTTTCCCTAAGCCCGGGGATATTCCGTCTCAGGTAAGAGATTCCTACCCCCGCAGTATTGGCAACAACATCCTCCCAGGCAAAGCCATGCTCCTTAGAGTAACCATCGCCCAACTCCACAAATAACATACTCAGCCAAGCTAGAGTAACTGCACTAGCCTCCGCCCCTACAGCATTATCAGCCTTGCAGTGAATGGCATCTGTAAAGAATTCACTGAGAAGATAGCTCCCATAGACATGACCGAGCTTATCCATACCACCATTGGCAGTATCATCCTCAAAGAAACCCTCACTAGTTGTACCAAAACTACTAGATCCCCAGTCCCAATCCACTAAACCAATCGCTAAAGTGGAAACAGCTACCCCTGCAGCCTCAAATGGAATGGTAGAAAGATGCTGCTTGAATTTAGGCAGTTTAAAGCCATGCCATCTAGAATCAGCCACCGGATACTGCTGTACACAACCAAATCTTTGTGATTCTTCTAAAGACACTGAATAAAGGTCTACAGGGCTGGTCACCTCTTTAGCTAACCCCTCAAAGCTCCACATAGCAAAAAGCATGACCAAAGAAATTCTCTGAGCTATTACACGATTCATCATTTCCATTTATTCCTTTAATAGGAAAATCCGACTTAAACTTTTATCACACTCAAGGGTAAGTGTTGTATGACAAAGCAAGCTACCTTAGCAATAAAGCCAAACTTGATAGCTCAACCTTCCTTATTATCTCTACATATACCAATCATTAAGCATAGAAATAAATATAGACAAGGTCCAGAAACAGACCTAAAGGTGATTATTGCGCCAAAAAAGTGGGGCGGAGCATATTGAATCAACTGATTTTATTACTGGAACAACTCATTTCAAGACAATGCATCAGCATATAAACACCGCCCCATGAGGGTAAGGCATCTATAAAGGTAATGTAATTTATTTAATATGAATAATCGACTAACCGTCAAGTATTGGCGCTTTAAATTAAAGATTAGCAAAAATCAACGTCAAACAACATTACATAATAAAAATTTACTGTCTATCAATACTTGAAAGTGCACTCCAAAAATTACTCTCATAGGCTTGAATAAGCCTTACGCGAGTTTCAATATCCGACTCACTTACTCCGGAAGCCAAGCCTTGTGCCACTATAGCTATAGCCTGCTCTCTAAAATCAGAAGGTAAAGTGCTAAAATTGATTAAGAACTCCAACTGACTATCAGACAATCCCTTATGTTGTTTAAGTGCTTTTGCCATACGGCCGACATTTTTACCAAAACTTTGAAAGTTGATTAAAAGAGCTGCCGCAATCTCTGCAGGTTGCGCATAATTTGCCAGCCATGTTGTATAAGCTGGATACGCCTGTGCTCCAGCTAGTGGACGATACCTGGCAATTTGACTTTCCGAGATATTAAGCGCCTGAATGAGAGCCGGTAATTGCTCACTGGCTGACATTTCATTAACCACTAAACGATAAAAGAATTTGTTAGTCACTTTACTTGAAGAATCACCGAATCGATGCAATGAGAGTGCGTTACTGCGAAGGTCAGATTGAATAATCAAACGCTGTTCCAATGCAAAAGCGTTTATAACTGACATTGACAACTCATTCTTCTCTAGCTTCTGGAGAATGACAGGAACTTCATTACTAAGATATTTCTTTTCAAGCCGCTGAATTAACTCCTCGGCCTTATTTCGCTCTTCCTTAACAGCCTCAGCTACAGAATCCGCCATAGCCATTACAAAGAAAGTCACAATAACCACCATCCTGGCAAAAAATTCTAAAGTCACCTTATGGCATCCCCGCAATTAAAACATTAAGTGTAGCACCCTTTAGGAGGTTTAATTAAGCCGCCTCAAGAAACCTCAAAAGATAATGTAGATAAATTACCATCAGAGGAGATATCATTCATTTAAAATTAACAAGAGACATAAATCGCTACCAGCAAGACGAAACTGCTTTCATTAAAAATGAATAAATTTTCCTTACACAAAAACGTTCAAAACTGATATTTAGCCGGCCCCACATATTCACCTCAATAAACAACACAGTTTATATTAAGTACGCAGGAAAACCCTCTACTAAACCTTGAATTTAACTTTAATTTACCGATCACAGGATAAAGAGATCGGTGATCTCAACCTCAACTAGGTCAAGCCGCGAAAATTACCATTGGAGTTTAATTGGAAACTAGCTTTACCAGAATAAAAACTTGTACGGAAGGGTCAGAACCCACAGATGATTTCCAACATTCATAAAGTAAAGTTAACACTGCCTCACTTTCTCTAACTGTTGTCATAATCATTAAGTAAATTTTATCACCACCCCTAACGGCATCTGAGCCTTTCTATTAGGACACAGTTTAATAACCACACTCTATCACTGGACTATCAGTTAAAAACTACTTAATCCTCCCTAACCTTCAAAATATTTATCTCAAGCCTCGTCACTCATACAATAAAAATTTGTGAAATAAAAAAGAAAGTCATTTGAAATGGCATATAAAAATATATTTCACTATGATAATATAACAAAAGCTATTGATGATAACTTTATAGCTCAGTTATCTTCAGTGGATTCAAAGGGTCTAAGAAGCTTTCTTTCTGACTTCTTGGGCGAACCACAAATATTGAGTGAATTTTATACCCTTATATAGGTACGGTAAATTAACTAATGAGAATTAAGATTTTATTTTTGGCCCTCTCAATCTTTTCTTTATTACCATTGAAATCCCTCGCAGGGCATTCCGGTGAGGCTGGGGGAAGCGTTCAAAACATTATGGTTCACCGTACTATGGATGTTCCAGTTCTGATGTTTTCTACGAACCCTTACTTTGATGCACCGATTTGTCCCGAATCAAATAAACCTGCAATACAATGGACAGTTAAACTGGATGAGTTTGGAAAATCTGTTTACTCTCTTGTGCTATCGGCACAAGCACAAGGGAAGAAGGTCAAAGTAACTGGTTCTCATCAATGTTCAGACTGGCCAGATAGAGAGTCTATTTTCTATATTGAATTAGTAGACTAATCTAAAGCAGCAGCCATTTACAATTGAGCTCCATGTCTTCGAGTTAAATGATATGGGGCTACTGCCTATTGTATATGCACAATTTCACTGACCGCTTTAAACATCAAATTTAATAACTCTCGTTAAGATGATCATTACCATATCTACCCCACCTAAATCAATACCAGTCTGTTTGCCTTTTAATCAAAGTTAACAACCAAGGGATAAACCTTAAACTATTACTCTTGCTATACCTTCAAGATCCAATGGCAACTCTAAACAATTACAAAGTGGCTATAACAACACTAATATTTAGCACCCTAGAAATTATTGTTAGAAGGGAAAATGAGCAATAAAACTTTTAATTTAAATTACTTGTATTACCTACCATACTCACCTACAGCAGATATTAATAAAAAGTACATCTAAAAGTTCAACAACTTTTTATCAGCAGGCGCTAGAAGTAAGCTTCTTTTGCAGAAAAGTACTAGTATTTATTAGCATCTAAAGGTTTTCACAGGGATTCAAATACGTAATAATAGAAAGCTAACAGTGGCATCAAAAGACAAATTTCCTGGGCGATCCGCCGTGAATCATACGAAAATAGTTTCTATGGAGAATTAGGATATGAAATTAAAATCCGCCATATTTGCTTTAGCTTCCTTTTTGTTTACCTATGATGCCTTTGCTGGCAGCATCACTAGTACAGTTCGGAAAGTCGGCTGTCACATTGACCACAATCACTGCTTTGTCTACTTGAATGAAACAATTGAAGATAAAGCAAATTGCGGGAATAATTCCTCCCTAAGGTGGGATGGTTCAGGAAACACCTCACAGAATGTCCAAGCAGCTTTATCAATTTTACTTACAGCCAAAACTACGGGACAAGCTGTTGAATTTGGATCTGCCGGTGAAACCTGTTTTGGAGGATACACCAGCTTTACTTCGCTAGAATTACACTGAACAGCATAGAAACATTAGACTAATCCTTTATCTTCTTGCCCCACAGTACTCGGTATATTTGGCGATAGTGTAGGGGCTTGTTGACTGGAGGATTTCCGCATTAATAGGCCTAAAATCTTATTGCCCCCACACATAAATACCTATAGGTCAAAGCAAATCCTAACCATAAATAAAAATTGATACACCCCCCCTTCAACTGTACAATTATTGAATAGTTATTACACTTTTACATTATAAGATTTGCATAAAACCTTTTATAGAAAACAACATGAGAAATATTGTTAAAGCTGGATCCGCAATTTCATTGCTTTTTAGTTCAAGTATCACTGGGGCAGCCACCTCAACTGCAGCTGGTTGCACAGGCACGGTTTCTAAAGTATGGGTAGAAGCCAATGATTACCTGTACTATGAGATAGAGCCATCGAGTTCAAGCTCATGCACCTGTAACTTTAATATAGGTAACGCGAAAGGTTTTATAGTTCCCTCAAGCCAGCCGAATAAAGATGAACAGTATACAGCCCTATTAGCCGCATTTATGGCTGACAAGAAAGTTATGGTCTGGTATGACTGGGACGGCGCAGATGGCAATAATAGATGTAAGGGCTACAATATATCGCTTTCCAAATAAGCTCTAGATTTCCACATCACCTTATTCGATGCCGATAAAGCAAAGAGGCAGCCATCCAATCTAAAATTGGCTAGCTGCCTAACTAATAAGCTAGGCATACTATAAGGATTGATATATAACCGTCATCCTTGAAAAATACCAAACCACGCCTTTAGCAGAAATTTATCAATAGAAACTCTAACTATTACCCTAGGCATCAACCAGTTCTTTGCGTTCAAACCTGCTCACCTCAAAAGCAAAGAAATCCTGAATACATCCCCCCGATTAGTTAGCAATTACTGACTCAAGATGAGACTTTTACAATAAACTCAACTAGACGCTAATATATAATTTAACCAATCATTAAATTTCGCTACGTTCATATTATATTTAGCGACCAGTAAAATTAATTAGCGCATACGTAGTCTGGTGAATTCAGCCGCACTACCAATACATGAGGCTTCGCTAATCTGAAAATCAATTGTTCGGTTAGATGCCTGGGCAGCCAGGGCAATAGAGAGCGCATGCGAGCAAAAAGAGTTGTTCGCTGTTGAACAAGCAATAATCGTCTCATATTTTGAACAACTTGACTTTTTACTAGTAGGCTCTTTTAGGTGTACATAAATCATGTCGCCACTAAGGGCTTCCACCAAGCGAATTTCCTTACCCTCATCATCCAGCGCAAGAGCAGCGCTGGAAGTGAGAGAGAGCAGTAACAAGCAGGATATTTTTTTAAACAACACTCTAAAAGACATTTTCTCTTCTTTCTTTATAAATACTCGACATTAACCAACGTGAAAAAGATGCATACTTATTGGCGAGCTCAGCACGATATCAAAAGAAAGATCCTAAGAATTTAGGACTTGTACTTTCATTTCACGCTTAAGATCAACCTAAGAAATCAGTTTCTTCAATTACAGAACATATTCACCCTAAATAAGCAAAGGCAGTTTACTTTTTCAGCGTAACACGATTCGCCTTGCAGCTGCCATTAAGCGCCATGGAAGGCTTAAACTGTACCGCCACTTTTTTATCAGCACTCAAGGCCGTTAACACGGCGCTGTAGGTTACATCTTTGTTTTTTGCCTCCAGTGGAATATAAAAACCATCCGGGCAAACGCTATGCGCCTGGGTAGTTGGAGAAAACTTTATCCCCCAGTCATCAGTGGCACTACTCGGCCAAATATCAATTGAAACTACTGTATCGGTGTGAGTGATCCACTCTTCCGCCAACCCCATTACTGGAACAAAATAAGCCAATGATGCCACCAATATTTTTTTCATATACACCTCTTAAAATAATTCGAAAAATCACCAATTTACTAAGAATACAGCGACAATTTAAGACAAAAGATGCCGCTGAATTTTAAATATTTGTTAACGAACCTTATATTATTTAACAATATTAACCCCAAATTCCCCCCTTGCCTACAAGGTTCTTTTCCTCCTCACCATAATAATTAGCAGGGGTAGATTTTCCGTATTCTCAATACTGCACGACTGTATCTCAGATCTATAATATCTACTTAACGATACGAATCATTGAGGTAGCGTCATACAACCCTAAACAAGTCTCACCATCTACACGTATCTGCACATCTTTTACCAAACTAAAAGCTGTCAATGCCGTGCATACATGGCTTCGCCTTTACCTTCCTGCAAAGGCCATGCAATCCATCCTCCATTTTCACATTTATTATATGAGACATAGTTACTGCAGCTTTTAATAAACGCCTCACTATTGGTTGCCTAAATTTGGCAAATTTCAAAAGTGAAATCTGCGCTGAGTGCGGGTGCTGACAAAAACAGCGTTGATATCAAAGTCTTTAAACGCATAAACAACTCTTTTCTTTTCATATACGATACGTCCACCAACAGGCAATCAGCATTTATGCACAATAAGTTAACTTGATATATAGCCAAGCCATAAATTCTCCCTTAAATTTATGACCGCTAAAAATAAGAGCTAGTCTCTGTATAAATTTAATTGGCCTCATCATTCTACATTGACCTCGACCTTCTTATTTTCTACATTATTGAGTTAACTTTGCAATCGACCACTTATTGTCTAATGCAGCCGCTCTGAGTAACCTCAACGCACCCACACTTAATTTTGATGGGGAGCTTATGAAGGCGATAACTTCTTCTTGAAAGTGTATTTCTTTCTTCATCAGCTCTGTATTAATCAAATATTCCTCGAACTCGCTCTCACCGTCAGAACCCACATCAAGGTATCCTGTTTTTTTATAGCATATTGCCATTTTAATAGGTTCAAACACATATTCAACGAGACTAGGCACTGGCTTTCCGGAGAAAGCCCTCAAGGATGCATCAACACTAATACATAAGCTCTGAGCAAATGTCGCCTCAAGGTTATCATACTTATCAGTATCAGGTAGTTGGGCGTTCACTTTCTCAGCGAGATCACGGTAGCTTAACAAACCTTCCGAATCCCATTGAGTCCACAAAGAGTTAATAATATCGCGGAGTAAATTTGCATCTCCCCAGCTGTTTTTTAGAGAAAACTCCTCAAACAGAGGGAATAATCGCTCTGCACAACTTAAAAAGAAAATCCCCACCATCGGACTTGGAAGCTTGTCCAATTGATTATTTATACCCTCAATAACTCGCTCTAAAGGATACATAATTCTAGTTACCTCATATAGTTAGAGATTGTCAACTTCTATTCCACGTTTTAATAACTGTGCTGCGCAATTATGCTCACTAGCACCACACGGGGATCTTTTAGAGGTACCAACTTTTTTAAGCCCATTTACATAATGCATTAAATCTTCTTCAGCGTGGGTACCTCTTCGCGAAGGAACTCTTTTAATTCCCAATGCGTCTGCAGCAGCACGCTGTCCAGCATCAAAGCCATTGCTCGACCCGGCAAATAAATTCCCATTTACGTCCTCACCAACAGCAATAGTTCGATTATTGCGAGGCGCAGCATGATTTCCTGAACTCCGAATTTCTTCAGCTAGCCCTTGAAGTCTTCCATTTGTAGCATCAAGAAGTTTATCCCCAATCTTTAATGGCTTAACCAAAACCATCCCTGCACCAACAGCTGCAGCACCATACTGTCCACTGGATAAATCACCAACAGCCGTAACAGCATCCTCAGCACCGATTACTGAAGTAAAAAAGGCCCCGGCAGGGTTATGCTGATAGGCCCCTTTAACAGCATCACTAACAATCGAATACCAGTTATCTACAAAGACCCTCGCCATCACTGACACAGCCTCGGCAGAGCTTAATCGACTATTGCTATTATTTCCTACCGCAGACGCGCCCCCACTTAAATGTTCGGTTGTATCGTGAGCAATCTCACTATCATAACCACCTCCATTCAACGGAGTACCTTGAATAGTAATTCGATCCAGGAAGCTCTCTTCTTCTTTTTCAGAGGAGCCACCAAATGCGCCAGGCACTGATCCTTCAGGAGTAGAAGCGCCCCCCATTCCGGGCTGAGCCCAAAAGTTTGCAGCACTGACGCTTGTGGTAGTCCCACCCGGCCCATAAGTGACGCCGATTTCGAAGGAGCCTCCCAAGCCACCCAACACATCATCCAAAATCTCATTGGCATCATCAAAAAAGTCATTGATGCCATAGTAGCCAGTGGGATCTGTCAGGGTGAGCGGATTACCTTTTACATAGCTATAGCGGTTATAGCCCTGGGTGTCCTCCACACCGTCGATCATGGGGTCGGCCTGTAGGAAGCGGCCCAGGTTCGGATCGTAGATACGGCCGTTCATATGGATAATGCCTAAAGCATCCACCATCTCATGGCCGGTAAAGCCACGGGTAGTAACGTCGTTCAAGCTATCCAACAGCAGGTAATCGCTACCGACCAGATCACTGATTTCCAGGGATTTCCAGTTTGTATCGCGGCGCTTACCCCAGGGGTCAAAAGCCATACTCTGGCTTTGCAGAATATTACCGTTCGCATCCAGCACCACATCGGTTGAGCCGATATGGTCAGTAAGCAGATAGCGCTCCGTCAGGGACTCTTGCTTATAAGCGGCATCCGTCACATAAGTAAACACAGCACCACCGGGCAAATAGCGCTTCCAGCGGTACTTGCCATCAGATTTATGATGGATACGCTCAACGCCGCCCAGGTACACGGTGGTTAGCACTTCACCATCGGATCGATTATCCACACGCTTATAGCGTGCTCTCTCTGGACCATAAGTGAAGGCAGTGCTATCACCTGATTGCTTGTTATTGATCAGGGATGGTTTATCAAAAGTCGTGTAGTTAAATACCCGGCCGGTACCATCTGAAGTCAGGTTCCCGTTTTTGTCGTTATAAGCGTAATCAACCGCACCAGCACTGGTTACCGCATGGGGCTTGGTACTCTCATACAGGTAGGCCACACCATCTTTACTGAGGATGTTACCGATGCTGTCGTACTGATATTGGGTAACAGTGGCATTGGGATTACAGCTTGCGGTACTGGTAGTTCCGGAGTTGACTCGCAACAGGCGGTTTAGGTGGTCGTAACAGAAAGACTCCTTCTTGCCGCTGCGCTGGTTATTGCGGCTAACCAGGTTGCCTACGGAATCCCAGGTATAAGCCATTTGCTGCACTGTGGAAGCTTGTGCAGAGTTATCCGCTTTCTGAGACAGCAGGCGTCCAGTGGCTGCATCGTAGCCGTTCTTTACACGCACCTTACCGCTATTGATATCGAAGTCCGTTACCTGGCTGCGGCTGTTGCTGCCGATCACTCGGTACACTTCGCGCCCGGTATTGAGGTCTGATACAAATTCCAGGGCACCGGTATTGGTGTAGTGTTCTCGGATTCCGCTGGTTATCTTATTTGAATCATTCAGTACTTCACCGTTTAAGGCATCGTATTGGTATTCGGGACGGCCGAATCGATCGTATCCGGTGGAACTGAAGAATGACTCTTCACTACCCACAGCACCTACGGCAACACCAACAGAGGTTTGCAAACCCGCAACATGCTTATACTCATAAACGGCACAGTAATGTGTTGAACCCGCGTAGCATTGCTCATCATTCGCGCTGGCTGACATAACAACCGCAGTCGCCTTACCCAAGGCATTAGCTACAGTTTGACCGGCGGAGTCCTTATCATCGTAATACCAGCGGGTGTGACCTTCCTCCTTGCCGGAAGAGAGGTAATCGGTGCGGCGTAAGGGGCGTGCATAGCGGTCATACTGCGTAACCACTCTTTGACCTTTGCCATCTTCCTGCACAAGCAGGTCACCAAAGGCGTTATAAGAATAAATCCAGTCGCCTTTGTCTGGGTCAGACATAAAAATCTTACGGCCACGCGCATCGTATTTGGCGGAGATAGTAATACCCAGGTTCTCCCCTGAGCGGCCATGGCTTACGACGTCCTTAACATTACCCACCGCATCGTAGCGATACTCCACCGTGCCTTGGTAGTGATCCTGCACATAGACAGTTTCCCCGAGCACATTAGTTTTCTCTGTACGTTTCTGGCCGCCAGGATTGGTTCCGGTACTCACCACTAAATTGCTTGCCAGTACTGGCTCGCTGTGCACAACCTTTTTGTCATCAGGCAGCTTTACGGAAGTCACCCTGGAGTTAATATCGTACTGATTTACCGTCCAGTATTGCGCTGTGGAGCCCTTAATATAGGGTTCACTCTGGCGCTCTACACGGCCCATATCATCGTACTCTGTATCAGTTACGATGATTTGATTTTGGGTCAAACCTGTAGACTCTTGACGCAGTTGGCGGCCCTGCATATCGAAATACACAGTGCTGTGAGCGCCGGTTTCACTGGTAGTCACTACATAAGTTTTAGCTGCTCCGAGGCTGCAACTACTTGAGGTACAGGTTTTATACTCAGTGCGCACCCAGGGGGCGCTATCTGAAACCCGGTAAATCTCGCGGCCAAGGGCATCGTACTCAATACGGGTGGTTACATAGCTTGCCCCGTAAGCATCCAAATAGGCGCGGGTTTCCGTCGGCAAGCCCATATTATTACGGCTGATCACCTCACTGAGCAGACGATTATCCGCATCCCTTACCTTATTGATATAGCGCTTTTGAGCGTCGTACTCAGAGCGCGTAATACGCGTGGGCTCACCGGCAGCGGTCTTGGTAGTGGTCAAACGATTGGCATAATCGTCATAAGTATGGACGGTAGTTAACTTGATTGCATCGGCATCCGAGCCACTATAATTGGGTTCGATATGTTCCGCTTTCAACAGGCCGTATTTACTGCCTGAGTCGTAGTATTCAAAAGAGACTTCCCTCGTTTCCACATCATTACCACGCGTTGTGGTAATTTTGGTATTGGTGACCCGGCCCTTCTCCCGATACCAACTCTGCCCATCAAAACCATTCTCCTGTTTGACGGTTTGCACCACTTGGCCCGATGCATTTTTAGTGGTTACCGTAGATTCCTTCAGGTTTCCATAATCATCATAATCACTTTCGGTAACGACGGTTTTATAACGGGCACCAGCGGAGGCGCCATTGTCTTTTAACAGGTAAAAGTTTGTGGTGGAGGTCTCTACGTAGGGCCAGTATGGAGCACTGGTACCGCCGCGTTTATTCAGCTTGTTATCCTGGCTATAAAGAAGCTTACCTTGGGGGCTGTACTTCCTTACGTTTAGCGGCATGCCCGTATAGGGGAATTCCTGTGCAAATGTGGTAACGGAGTAACCCGTTCGGCTATCGGTAGTGGTTATCTTCTCAAAGCCCAGGTTACCACGGCCACCACCTTGGACACGCAAGCCTTCGTATTTATAAGTAGTGCGTTCTGTATTATTGGCATTGGCTGAGGTAGGCAGAGAGAATTTATGCTCAGAAACCACATAGGCCGAACCTGTGATATCAAATACCGGAAGCCCCCAATTGAACTTGCCACCATTCTGGCGCTTGATATAGACACTCGTATCGGTTAAGGGCTTATAGGTAAATTCACTTTCTTCCCCATAACCATGGGTAATTTTTTTGATGACGTTATTGCCTGATACGCTAGCCAAGGGCGAATAATATCTCATATTATGATTATTATCCCCATCATGTATAGCAATATACTCAAGATATCCATCACCATCTAAGTCAGCAAATTCTCTAAAGTCCTTACTACTACTGTATCCAGGTAAAGTTGTTTTAATAGGAGCATCGAACCCGGTGCCGTTCCACAACATTACCGTCAAGTTCCCATCTGCCCATACTAAATCCAAGTACCCATCAAAGTTGAAATCAACAAGGTCGACGGTGTCATTATTAATTTCAGGTAAAGGAATACTATCCAGTTCAGAACCAACCCCCCGAATAAAATAAAACCAATTATCTTCATGATTTTGAAAAACCATATCCGAAAGGCCATCCTGGTTAAAATCGGCAGGCAAATAATTATATTTCAGATAATCATTTACATTGTCCCCTCCCAAACCGAATGGATGAGCAAAAAGTTTATTTGTGGTGACCTGTCTAGAAGTTCGAAACCATGCTAAATAAGAAGTTCTATTTGTTTCCCTACCTGCAAAAATAATCTCGGCTACACCATCCCCTGTAGTATCCTGAAGCCTATAAGACTTTAAACTCTCAATCTCATACTTTGATTCCCATAAAGAAAAATCAAAAACTAAAGCAACCTCATCAGGGTTAGAGGAATATGTAACGCCGCCCGTGGGCTTAGGTTTCGCATAATAAATATGCAACTCTTTCTTATTGCTCGAACGGGCAACAAAATCCGCCAAACCATCACCTGTGATATCCAAGTGAAGTGATTGCTCAGGATTATCTACAGCAGTTTCGAGATTGATTGTACCGCCGGAAAAGCCCACCCCATCAAAGAGCTGAACGCGCCACCCATTCTCAGTAGCGTGAATCAAGTCCAACTGACTATCGCCATCATAGTCCATTAAACTCCACATATTGCGCGCAGTAGAGTGCGCATGCAGTGCAAAATTTTGAGTGACCCATCGAGTTCCATCAGAAAGAGACACCTTAAAGAACTTATCATCATCTCCATTCTTATAGATCCAAACATAGTCGGCTTTACCGTCAGCATTTACATCTGCTACACGTCCACGACGAAACTTGTTTGCATTTTCAACAAAATCCTTAACATACAAGTAGTTCGCTGAATAACCTAGTCCACTTTCAATATTCCACTCGAATTCTGTAGGCTCGAGACAATATGAACTGACACACTCTTGAATATTAGCTACACGACTAAAAGCAGCTTCATAAGAATATTTGGAACGTTTATTATAATTAACATAGTATGATCGATATTCTTCGTTATCATTAAAAACCTGAATACGAGATATACGACGCTTAAGCTCTTTTTCCCCTAAAGAGAGTCTTGAAGGAGTAACATCAGGGCGACCGGCATAGTGAAACTGAATATACGCACCGGCTTTAGAGTTAGAGCCAAAAGCGTACTGAATTTTATCTATACGATATCCATAACTATCATTCTCAATATAGGAATAAACTATCTTATTATTCCCTGAACTATCCACTACTTCTGTCAGAAAATAAGATTCGTCTGTCTTCTTAATATAAGTAGAAATTTTGCCATCTTTCGATTCCACACGAAAAGAGCTGGGATTCGCCCCATCGCCACCCACTGCAACAACTCTCCGGAAGGAATCTATCTCTGTGTGATAGGCGGCTCCAGCCTCCCCGTAAGTATAACCATCAACCACCATAAGTCGCTGGCCATCCAGGCAAAATTTATTCTTATTTTTATTCGCTACTTTAATATTGTCACGGGCTATAGAACTCATACATTTTTGAATTGATGATAAGCCAGACAAGGTCCACCCCTTGCCCAAGAGCCCATTACCGCCCTGACTAGAATAACTAAGTGCTAACTGAGGTGTATGCCCACCCGAGCCCTGCGGGACTTCAATTGGTATAGTGTAAGAGGCCGCACCAGAGGGTGTTACACCAGACTTTCCATTCATGCGCCCAGCCAGATTTACAGGCTTGGTTTCTGGCTCAATTAACTCCCGCTCGGTTTTTGGCATTCCAGCCACAGAGAGATAAGCAGAATCGGCAATAAAAGAGTTCCCTGATTTAACAACTAAGTCATCTGAACCATTATTATCGATACGATCTATATAGATGGTATTACTTCGATCATTGATAAGTTTAGTAAGCTCTGCATCTACTGGAAAACTATCAACTTCGGCTGGATAACTAAATTGGTTAACTCCATGAACAATAAATGGCCTTTCACCCGCCATTTGCCCCCGAAAAAGAAAGTCGACTTTTCCATCTCCATCAAAATCACCAACGAAATAATCAACACCTTCTATTAGTTGGGCAGCATCACTCAATGCTATATTAGAAACACTCTCATGGCGTAAAAGATGGAACGGAGAAAAAACTCCGTTATCCCAATGATATATACTAAAGGCAGGATTCGGAGAAAGGGTGATTGGGGTAGCAATATCACCATGCAGAATTAACAATCTTTCCCGACTGTAAAAATGATAATCTTGCAAACCATCATTATTAAAATCGCCACTAAAAACAGCGTATCCGTACCGATCTATAGGGAAATCTACGGAATGACTGCCACTACCACTGCCCTCCGATACAACTACCTCATCCGTTACCTGTCCACCACTACATGCATATTTACCGGTGCCATATGGACTAAATCTACAAGCCTTAACCTGATATTCTACCCTACCTATATATTGCAACTCATTCTCAAGTTCATTCGGCTCACCAATATCAACTTCGGCCAGATCTTGCCAAGGACCAGCATTAACGCGAAACTCTACATCATAATAATCGGCATTTGATACACCAGCCCAAATCAACTTAATCTTGTTGCCCAAGTTACCATTTGTTTGACTGATGGTAACGCTAGTCGGAGAGGAGGGAGGCCGAAGTACCTCAACTACATCATGATCGGTAACAGGCCAATCTAAATTAGATTCGTTACTAAGATATACTGATGTCTCATATGTATAAATACCGTCGCTGTACCTTTTGGCCTCCACATGATTACCGTGAGTTAACTCTAATTTCCTAAGCAGGCCAACACCTTTCTTATATTCCTTTATTTGAGCTTTATCAATATGGGTCCAATCTACTTTAAGAGTGTAGGTTCCACTTGCAGACTGATCTGGCCCATTCAGATATTCGTTTGCATGAGCCACGACCACATTTAACAGGAAAAGTAATGCAATCAAATATTTTACAATTCCGTAAACCTTAAAATTACCCAAAAAAATAACTCCCAAATTAAAAGGATAGGTGAAAATCAAACGCCCCAGCCTCTTCATATGCAGAAAAAACGAAATTCTAAGAAACTTGCTAGTTATTTTATCAGTTTTCAGAAAAATATTGAATTAGAATATTTAACCTATGGAGCAAAAAAATCCAGCCAAGAAAAGTCCACAGGCATCTTTGTCGCCAAAAGGAAAATGCAAAAACACTGACACCCAAATTAACCTTATGGCCACCCGCACCTTTAGAATTAACAATTGCAGGGTGCGCGCACCATCCCACATTTTCTTTGAAAAAGCAGAATGCCATATCTTTTCATGCCGGCAAAATGTTTACTGTCGCCGCACTGAGAACTCTATGAATGTAACTAAGTGAGGCTAAATTATGACATTCGAATTTAAGCTCCAACGGCGAAAACATTATCAAGCAACCGTATCTAATCCTGCTTCAGCTAATGTCAAGCATTAACAATAAGAGGAAAAATGATTCTTAGGATTTCAACGGCAAGATAGTCAGAATTTCCTTATTCTTATCTATAGCCATCAGGAACTTTGCAATAGCTTAATAAACTAAGAGCACCCCTAAAAGTCACATTTTTTCTTTCCCTATAGCCCTTGTGAACCGGTGATTAAGGGCACAATAAATGTAATTTATAGCGGTGCTTATAAATCACTTCAGCTGATATAAACCATAAATGGCAATATGGTTTATATACGTAATCTATGAATAAATCCCTGGTTTCTCAGCGGGACCTAAAGAAAAAGATATTAATTACAACCTTTCACTCGCTTATAATTAAATCTATTTTGCTTCAGAATGGGTTAACTGATCTCATCAGCAGCGGTAGTGCTTGCAAAACCCACAAAGTACCAGAAAGCGCAGCGACTCTTAATCGCTCAGTTATCAGGTGTTAATGGCTGATAATATCGGTAGCGGGACAATTTAAAGCACAATAATATTTACTCCTATTGCTTCTCCATGAAATAGTTTGAAAATCTACCTTTACTAATCTTGCTCCACAATGAATCTTGTTAGCCATAGTTTCGAGCCTTGCAACCGCATTACTCACCTCCAGATAACGCAACCCTTCAGGATAAAATTCCGGATAACACTGCTCATCCGGCACTAATGGCGTACAACCTGCTACGGCGGCCTCCATTACCGCCAATCCCTGAAATTCGTGGTATGCAGTAGATAGAAATACATGGCTGTTATGCAAGGTTTGTCGGTATAGAGATTCACTCTCCACGTACCCCACCACCAGCAAATTCTCACTAAACTCCCGTTGTATCTGCTCAAACTCTTTTGGGCTATTACGAAAGGATTGCCCCATCAGGTTGAGTAAGAATTTTACCTTTTTCTCTTTTAGGCCCCGAAGGATTTGCAGCAGACGGTCAGCGCCTTTGTCATATTCCCAGCGGGCGGCCCAACTGATGATTAGCGTATCCTCGCTTACTTCACCCTGATAACCCTGCCCCCAGCGGTGATCCCAGCAAAAATCAGCTTGTGTGCACTCTTGAGTAAAGAGTGCATCCTCTAGTGGTACTGGCAGCACCTTCGACTTACTTGTAATTTCTTCACAAATTCCCACCGGCACACAGTCCGGGAAGCGCTTTAAAAGCTTGGCTGCGCCTTCAATCAGGGTGCGGCGGTTATATTCCGAATTAAACAGCAACAGGTCACCGGCTAGCGCGGTATAGATATTGAGTAGCTGTGGCTCTATAGAGTGAAACGCACCTGAACTTACTGGATAGGCAAACTGATTCTCGTGAAAGTAGACCACTGTGGGCACCCCCACTATCTCGGGCACTAAGCCGCGCAACGCACTGAGATCGGTCATAGACGTGGCAACAATTAGGTCCCACTGTTGCTTTAGTATTTGTGCCGTCTCCCCCCTGGCCCAAGAAAGGCTGTTGCCACGTATACGCCAGCTGAAATAGCGCGGGGGCAGTGTCAAGACTGTCCACTGCCACTCGGGAAAGGCAGCAACCAGGCCTTTACGCCAACGCTTGTGACTGTCGGCATCATAGGCCGAGAGCAATAAAACTTTCATGGGAATCTAAAACAACAAGGAACGGAAATACAGAGCTGGAAACAGAAGTATCCAGCTCCGTTATAGGCTTGAGAGGAGGTAAAGTCAGTCGAAAGAGCGCACATTCATCAGGCGAGCAAACAGACTAGAGGTATCCCAGCGAGAACCGCCGATCGCCTGCACCTCACTATAAAATTGATCCACCAGTGCCGTCACCGGTAACAGGGCGCCATTATGCTGGGCTTCCTGTAAAACGATGGCCAAATCCTTCCGCATCCAGTCCACGGCAAAGCCGTGATCATATTCACCGGCCAGCATTGTTTTTGAGCGGTTTTCCATCTGCCAGCTTTGTGCCGCGCCCTTGGAAATTACATCCACGACCTGTTCGCCATCCAGCCCTGCCGCTTTAGCAAAATGCAGCCCCTCTGCCAGCCCTTGCACCACACCGGCAATGCAGATTTGGTTGACCATTTTACAAAGCTGGCCACTGCCCACCGGGCCCAATAAGGTAACAGCACGGGCAAAAGTGTCTATCAACGGCTTTACACGTTCAAAATCTGTCTCTTCACCACCAACCATTACGGTGAGAACCCCATTTTCCGCACCGGCCTGGCCACCAGATACTGGAGCATCGAGAAAGCCGATACCTTTCTTTTTGCCAATTCCTGCCAGTTCACGGGCAACATCCGCCGAGGCGGTGGTGTGATCCACAAACAGTGAGCCCTCTTCCATAGTGGCGAAGGCGCCCTGCTCTCCAGCAACCACCTGGCGCAAATCGTTATCATTACCCACACAGGCAAACACCACCTCTGCACCTTTTGCGGCCTCAGCAGGTGTTTCGAAGCTCTCCCCCTCATACTCGCCCAGCCATTTTTCTGCACGGCTGGCGGTGCGGTTATATACCCGCACTGAGTGACCCGCTTTTGCCAGGTAACCCGCCATTGGATAACCCATTACACCCAAGCCAATAAACGCTACCGTTGCCATATTGATTACCCCCATATCATCCAAATAAGAGCCGCCCCTAAAATCAGGCGGTAAATCGCAAATGGCGCCATGCCGATGCGACTAATAAATTGCAGGAAAAAATGAATACATAGATAGGCACTAATAAAAGAAAGCAAAGTACCCAATAAAATATCCCCCCAGGGTACCGACTCTAGGGCGAGTAAATCATAGGTCAGTAACATGGCCGGCAGGGCTATGGCCGGTATGGATAACAAGAAAGAAAAGCGCGCAGCAGCTTCGCGCTTCATTCCGAGCATCAGCCCTGCGGTCATGGTGATACCCGAGCGGGAAGTACCTGGAATAAGCGCCAATACTTGCGCACCACCAATAACTAGGGCTTTTTTCCAGTTAAGTTGCGCTAGGGTTTGCACCCTGGCACCACGCACATCAGCCCACCAAAGCAACAGACCAAAACCGATTGTAGTGGCCGCTATAACTGCTGCTGAGCGTAAATGCGTTTCTATATAGCCTTTAAAAATTAATCCTACCAAACCGACAGGAATCGTAGCCAGCACAATCAGCCAAGCCAAACGCCCTTCGTCGCTAAATTGCCTCGATTTAAGTCCCCCTAAACCATCGCGCAGGAGTAGCCAAATATCTTTTCGAAAATAGGTGACTACCGCGATCAGTGATCCAAAATGTACAGCCACATCGAAAGCAAGCCCTTGATCCTGCCACCCTAAAACTTCTGCAGGCAAGATCAGGTGTGCCGAGCTTGAAATAGGGAGAAATTCAGTCAAGCCCTGGATCAGGGCCAGTACAACAATCTGAAATATTTCCATGAATTATCAGGGTCGAATTTTTTGACGTTTTTGCCAGGTAACTTCATTGCGAAGATAAACGGGCTCCAAAGCTTCAGCAGATACCATTGCACCAGCTCGATAGAGAGGAACCGCTAGCTCAGCAATATCCCGTGCATGGATTAAGGCATTCAGATCCAGCTCTGCCGCTCGAGCCTTGCCTAATGCCTCATAGTGCCAACCGGGACCGGCACCGTAATATGTGTTTGTCAGCTTGGCCTCACTCAATGACAGTAGAACCTGCTCTGGATTCTGTACTGCCTCAGGTATCAAGCTGTCATTAGGCATCTCGGTGCCGTAAATACCCCAGTACACCTGCTGCATACGAGCGTCGAGCAGAGCGACAATAGGATCTCCTCCCCACTGCGGGTGCGCCCTTCTGGCCCCCAAGGCCAAAGCGGCAAGGCTGGAAACCGGCACTACTGGCTTATCGGCGGAAAAGGCCAGCCCCTGTACACAACTGATAGCGATACGCAGACCCGTAAATGAGCCGGGCCCCCTGCTTACAGCAAGGGCATCCAGGTCGGGAAGGCTCAACTGGGCCTCAGCCAATACCTCATCCACCATTGGTAGCAGGCGCCGTGTATGGTCTCGCTCTGCTTGCACAAAGCGTTCGGTAATCTGGCCATTACTATAAAGTGCCACTGAGCAGGCACCAGACGTGGTATCCAGGGCAAGAATCTTCACAACTATTTCAAACCGGGTTATCGAAGGGAGTGAATTGTGGCACGGTCACAAGGTCTAGTCATGTAGATTAGCGATATTGAGGAAAGAGAAAACCCCGGTATTAACCGGGGTTGATGAAGAGTGAGCCATGCCACTAAGGCATGCTGTGAACTAGAGGAGGTTTAATTAAGCCGCACTCTTGGGTGGTCGACCACGGCGAGCGGTACCGGCCTTAGGTGGGCGCCCTCGACGAGTTGGCGTTTTCTTGGCCGCCTCCGCTTTGCTAGCAGACTTCTTCGGACGCCCTACTCTTTTCGCTGGCTTTGCTGCGGAGGTGGCCTTCTTGGGGCGCCCTACACGCTTGGTGGCTTTAGTTTCAGAAGCAGCCTTTTTGGGGCGGCCTACTTTCTTGGCCGTAATAGTCTTTTTAGTCGCCGCCTTTTTAGCTTTTTGAGCATCAGCTTTTAGCTTCGCAGCTGCTTTCTTCTCTAGCTCCTTGGCTTTTGTCGCAGCCTTCTTTGCTGCAGCTTTTATCTTAGCCTCAGCTTTTTTCTCGGCGGCTTTGATCTTCTTGGCATGAGCCTTAACACGAGACTTCATCCAGCGCGCTTCGAACGCCTTCAATGCCGCTGCCAGGTCTTTATCTGCCTTGGCAGAAAGGCTTTCAGAAAGGGTGGCCACCTTCTCCTTAGCCGCTTCTTCTGCATGACGCACGGCATCCATGGTCTTGGCCTTGGCAAGCTCCATTTTTGCCATCGCCAGCTTGGCGCGTAAATCTTTTGCTTTACCATTGGCGCTGGTCAAGGAAGCCTTGGCCGCTGCCGTACTACTTTTTTGTGCCCGCGCTTTTGCTTTTGCCACACGATCCATTTGTGCATCCAGCGACTTACTTGCTGCATCCACGGCTTTCTGTGCTTTTACGACTACCGGCGACGCTTTGGTCGATGTAGTTGCCTTTTTAGCACGTGTACTCTTTTTTACTACTCTTGCCATCCCTTGTCTCCTCATTAAAAAGAAGAAGTACTTCCAAAAGTGTGCTGGCAACGCGGCCTGTTAGCTATCGAATAAAACCCGGGGGTTATTTTATTGCTTATACAGAGCGGTGCGCTGCCTATTTCAATACAACTTTATCAAAGTTAATAAAAATACACGGCATTGCAAGTAAAAAAGCGAAAAATGAGAAATTTTTCAGCAAATAAGTCTCTTTTCCTTAACAAATTGCCTTTTGAAGAGGCAAAACACCTAAAAGTAAAAATTATTTTGGGCCTGGCAACTTATCTTCAACAACCGCAGCAAGAGCTTCGATATGATCCGCACGTAAATTTAGCGCGGGAATATAATGGTATTCACTTCCACCCGCTTCGATAAAATTAGCGCGATTCTCTACCGAAATTTCTTCCAATGTCTCTAAACAATCGGCCGAAAATGCTGGGCAAATCACATCAACACTCTTGATACCGCCTTTGCCCCATTCAATCAGAGTTTTATCGGTATAAGGTTGCAACCACTCAGCCTTACCAAAGCGTGACTGAAAAGTAACTTGCCAACGCTCCGGGGAAATTTGTAATTCTTCCGCAAGCAGCCTCGCGGTTTCCTGACAATGGCGTAAATAGGGGTCCCCTTTATCAACATTTGCTTTGGGGATGCCATGAAAAGAAAGCATTAATTTTTCAGCCTGACCGTGTTTCTGCCAGTGCTCCCTGACAGAGTTGGCGAGAGATTTAATATATAAAGGGTTGTGGTAATAATCACGAACCAGGGAAATATCCGGAATATCACGACTCTTTCGGAAAATTTGCGCCACTTGATCATATATTGCAGCAGTAGTGGTAGCCGAATACTGCGGATATAAAGGGAAAACAACAAAGGACTCATAGCCTTTTGATCGCAAGCTTTCAATAACTTTATCGAGGCGCGGTTCACCGTAAGTCATGGCATACTCTACCGCGATATCCCGCCCTTTATCCTTTAAATGCTTTTGCAGTAGCTGCGCTTGATGGCGGGTATAGTAGAGAAGTGGTGAACCTTCAACTTGCGCATCGTCCGCGCTGCAATTCCAGATTTCCGCATAAGCCGGAGCAATTCTCTTGGGGCGAAAAGGTAATATCAAACCGTTTAGTATTGTAAGCCACAGTGGTCGGGGTATTTCCACTACCCTGGGGTCGGAGAGAAAGTCTCGCAAGAAATCTCTTACGGCGGACGGCGTGGGCTGCGCAGGGGTACCCAGATTCATCAAAACTATCGCTGTGGACATACAAAGACCCGTCTGAAATACAATTTTGCCAGGAATAACCTGCCGGCCATCTTAATGATTGGTCAGTCAACTACAAGGTAAGCGCTTGCGAAACTAAAAAGGAAACCATCGGAGAAGATACAAAAAAGCCCCCAAACGGGGGCTTTTTTTAACAATGTTCAGTGCGATCAGCTCAATGCTTCGATGACCTTATCGCGGATCTCATCCATGCTGCCAACTCCCATCACTTTACTGTATTTCGGAGCTGCCTCAGGGGAGCGCACTTCCAGCTCTCGGTAGAAGCCAACCAGCGGCGCTGTCTGCTCGTGATAAACCGCCAAACGCTTGCGCACGGTCTCTTCAGTATCATCACTGCGCTGTACCAGTGCCTCACCAGTCACATCATCCACACCTTCGCTCTTGGGCGGGTTGTACACAACGTGATAGACGCGGCCTGAACCCTCGTGCACGCGACGCCCAGACAAGCGCTTGACGATTTCTTCATCGTCCACAGCAATTTCCAGCACATGATCGATATGCACATCGGCATCCAGCAGTGCTTGCGCTTGGGGAATAGTGCGGGGGAAACCATCGAAAAGGAATCCATTTGCACAATCTGCCTCAGCGATGCGCTCTTTCACCAGGGCAATAATCAGGTCGTCGGAAACCAGCTTGCCGGCCTCCATGATGTCTTTTGCCTGCAAGCCGAGAGGTGTGCCCGCTTTCACCGCAGCGCGAAGCATATCGCCGGTGGAGATCTGCGGAATGCCGAACTTCTCTGTTATGAATTGTGCCTGAGTGCCTTTACCGGCCCCCGGTGCCCCCAAGAGAATAATTCGCATGTTCAGTAAGCCTCCAAAACTATCGACGCACTAAGAGCCGCCGCGCCAAAAGAGCGCTACCTTACACGTCCACCCCAAATTGGGCAAGATTATGACTGTGGTACCGCCATTACCGCAGAATAAACTGCGGCCAATACGGCTACTTATCTGTCTGAATCCTGTCTTTCTATGTCTTTCGCGCGTTCCCAGAGTCGATCAAGCTCTTGCAGGCTGGCATCTTCTGGCCCACGTCCATCTGTCCTGAGCGCTGCCTCAACAGCGCCAAAACGACGCTCGAACTTACGATTACACTGTCGCAGTGCAGACTCAGGATCAACTTTCAAATGCCTGGCCGCGTTTACACAGGAGAACAACAGGTCGCCGAGCTCCTCCCCAGCATGCTCACGATCACCGGTTGCAATAGCCTCGCGCAATTCGGCTACCTCTTCCTCTATTTTGTCCAGCACACCGGTAATATCTGGCCAATCAAAACCCACCTGTGAGGCACGCTTTTGCAATTTGGCCGCACGCGTCAACGCGGGTAAGCCCGCGGTAACACCAGCCAGGACTCCACTCTCACCCTTTGCGTTGCGCTCTTCAGCTTTAATGGCTTCCCAGTTTTGCTTTACTTGCGCTTCATCCATTGCAGAGGAGCCATTCTCGCCATAGAGCTCTCCGCTGGGGAATACATGAGGATGGCGTCGCACCAACTTGCGTACCAGGGTGTCCACAATACGGGAAAAATCGAAATGCCCCTGCTCACGGCCGAGCTGGGAATAGAAGATCACCTGGAACAATAAGTCCCCAAGCTCTTCATGTAGATGTTCGAAATCTTCAAGCTCAATTGCCTCGGCCACTTCATAGGCCTCTTCAATCGTTGAAGGAACAATACTGGAAAATGTCTGTTTCAGATCCCAGGGGCAACCACCGTTTGGGTTGCGCAACTGGGACATTAGGTGGAGTAAGTCCTCCACCGAGTATTGGTCTTGCAAGGATCCCCCTCAGCGCAGCATACGCCGCTTCGCCGATGCGACATTGGGCAGGCGATTAATGCGGTGCAACACGTAACTCAACTCTTCAAAATTATGAATCTCGGCGGTAAGTACCATCTCTACAGTATGCTTATGCTTATTACTGTGCGTCTGCATCGCCGTAATATTGATTTTCTGACTATCGAGCATAGCGGTGACATCGCGCAACAGCCCCAGGCGATCATAGGCTTCGATAACGATTTCCACCGCATAGAGTTCCCTCGGTTTTGCCGCCCAATTAACTTCTAGTACTCGCTCAGACTCCTCTGCCTGCATACGCAGCATATTCGTGCAGTCTTTACGATGTATCGATACCCCGCGACCAAGAGTGATGTAACCCATAATTTCATCACCGGGAACAGGGTTACAACAACCCGCAATATGCGTCAGTAAATTGCCAACCCCTTCGATATAAACATCGGCTTTGCCCGCCCCTGTGGCCACCGGGGCAGTAAGTGAAGGCACACGCTCCGCGTTGTCGACCTTTACCATACGCTGGGCGGTGTTCAGCACCTGCCCCACACCGATATCCCCAGCTCCCACTGCCGCATAGAGATCATCCAACGAGTGCATATTCAGCTTGGCAGCAAGCTGTTCAAAATTAAAATCACTCAGAGCAAGCTGTTTGAACTCACCATCTAAAATACTGCGACCATCGGCAATATTTTGATCTCGGGCCTGCTGCTTAAACCAGTGGATAATCTTGGCCCGCGCCCGCGAGGTTGTTATATAGCCCATACCGGACGAAAGCCAATCGCGACTGGGGGCTTCACGTTTACCAGTGAGAATCTCCACCTGATTGGCGGTTTCCAGTTCGTGGTTTAATGGCACTATGCGGCCATCCACCTTAGCGCCGCGACAGCGATGACCAATCTCGGTGTGGATTTTATAGGCGAAATCCAGCGGTGTGGCTCCGCGGGGCAAATCGACTACATGGCCATCGGGAGTAAAAACATAGATACGGGAGTCCCCTTCCCCGGTCTGAAGATCTTCTTGTAAGGGATTACCACCCACTTCTTCATGCCAGTCGAGCACTTGCCGCAGCCAGGAGATCTTTTGCTCATAGCTATCTTGGCTCTCTGTTTTCAGGTCAGTGCCCTTATACCGCCAGTGTGCACAGACCCCATATTCAGCCTCCTCGTGCATGGCAAAAGTACGGATTTGCACTTCCAGCACCTTGCGTTCGGGGCCGATCACCGCAGTGTGCAGGGAGCGGTAGCCATTCTCCTTCGGAGAGGCAATATAGTCATCAAACTCGTTGGGAATATTGCGCCAGAGGTTATGTACAATCCCCAACACCGCGTAACAATCCCGCACGGTAGGCACCAGAATGCGTACAGCACGAATGTCATAAACCTGAGAGAAGCCGATATTCTTGCGGCGCATCTTGCGCCAGATACTGTAGATATGCTTTGCGCGGCCATAGACATCACCCTCTATATCCGCCCGCGCCAGTTCTGTGCGAAGAAGCTCCAGCACCTCATCGATATATTCTTGTCGCGCCATCCGCTTTTCATCTAAAAGGCGCGCTATCTGTTTGTAGTCTTCAGGCTCGAGGTAACGGAAGGACAAGTCCTCCAACTCCCACTTGATATGCCCTATACCGAGGCGATGCGCCAGTGGTGCATAGACATCGGCCACCTCGCGAGCGACCCGCTGGCGCTTTGTGGGCTCAGCATTCTTGGCCGCACGAATTGCACAGGTCCGCTCGGCAAGTTTGATCAGCGCAACGCGAACATCATCAACGAGCGCCACCAACATACGGCGAATATTTTCCGAGTGTTCCTCTACCGCACCGCTTTTGCTTTCCTCACCAGTATCGGCACTGCGACTGCGAATCGCCGCCATCCGCAGCACCCCGCGAATAAGCTTGGCTACAACCGCCCCAAACTCCTCTTCAACGCTTTTTAGCGCGAGGCGCTTCTCTCGTACTGCTCGGTAGAGCACTGCAGCCACTAGTGCTTCAGAATCAATTTGCAAGTCCGCCAGGATTTCCGCCATTTCAAGGCCGGTGGCAAAACTGCTGGCACCCTCTGCCCAAATATTTTCCGCAGCAATAGCCTGTTGTTCAGCTTCAGCACTTACTTCTGCTGCACGGCGCAAGGTCACTATGGCAGCCCCATCCAGCCCAGCCAGTTTTTGCACATGGCGCAACCAGGCTTCCAGGTCGTGCTCTCTCTCACCTCCAAAGGAATGATGTTTTCTGACTTGAACCATGTTTTAACCGGGCCGAAACAGGAATTTGTAAGCTTACTAGCATTGCTCAGTGGCTTGCATGATGGCAAAACCAAGCAAAAAGAATAACTTCCCAAATTAGGGACGCTTCTATCATAGGTTTGGTCAGACTAAAGTCCACGATTTTCTTTATGTTTTCAACAAGCTGCGTGAAATTTAGCGATAACTCACCCCAGTGGATATGGCTTGATACTGGAAACTGCAAACGACAATACCAATTGGTCAATTACATTGAGTAGCGAGAATTTTTACCGAGGAGAATGCGACTAAAGGAAGGCTTGCCGGGTTGAAAGGCTTTTACAAAGAGACCCGCTCATTTTCGACATCTCTGCGGTGACACTGGAAAACTGAGAAAATCAGCTTCTATTACAGCCTTTTTAGTGAAAGCCTATTCATTAGCCACATAAAGAGAGTTTTAAGCCCTCACCTGCCGCCCACAGCTAAGTAATGGTCTTTGTTTTAATAAAACAATCTACGCACTGACAATCTTAAACTGAGGACACGCTTAAAATCAGAGCATCAAAAAAATAAAAGTCGGAGAGAGAAAATATCAAATATACGCAGATAGATTGGCAGGCATATAAAAATTCACACTAAAGTCGGGGGCAACAAAAAATCTGCACACCCGACTGTGCCTTTTTTCCCAGCCTTACTGATTGAACAATCCCGAGGATAAATAGCGATCACCGCGGTCACAGATGATTGCCACAATTATCGCATTCTCCACTTGACTGGAAAGGCGCAGTGCTCCGGCAACCGCTCCGCCGGAAGAAACACCACAGAAGATGCCCTCTTCACGCGCCAGCCTACGTGTCATTTCCTCCGCTTCCCGCTGATCCATATCGATAACGAGATCCACTTCCTCTGGGACAAAAATTTTTGGTAGGTAAGCCTGTGGCCATCGGCGAATTCCGGGAATACTGGAACCATCGGTTGGCTGCAGACCCACAATCTGAATCTCCGGCTTCTGCTCTTTCAGAAAGCGGCCGCAGCCCATTATGGTACCTGTGGTCCCCATAGAAGAGACAAAATGAGTAATTTCCCCAGCGGTCTGCTGCCAAATTTCGGGCCCGGTACCCTCGTAATGGGCCAGAGGATTATCCGTATTGGCAAATTGATTGAGCACAAGGCCACGACCTTCGGTCTGCATTTGAAGAGCCAGATCCCGAGCACCTTCCATTCCCTCCTCCGCGCTGACCAAAATCAGCTCGGCACCGTATGCTGTCATAGAGGCCTTACGTTCTGCGGTAGCACTGTCCGGCATAATCAGGATCATACGATAACCTTTAATGGCAGCTGCCATTGCCAGTGCGATACCCGTATTGCCGCTGGTAGCTTCTATCAAGGTATCCCCTGGTTTAATCTGCCCTCTTGCCTCGGCGCGGTTGATCATTGATAGCGCCGGGCGATCTTTTACAGAACCGGCCGGATTATTACCTTCCAGCTTGAGCAAAATCGTATTGCTGGTATCACCGGGGAGGCGTTGCAGCTTGATCAGTGGCGTATTACCTACGCAGTCAGCAATCGTTGGGTAATCCATAGTACCTTGAGTCCAGACATATTGCGGCCGCACAGTGTACCCGATGCACCCTCTCGGGCTAAATACCGACTATTTTGGTGGACTATATAGTCGAGTTATTACAAATATCAAAAAAATCGCAAAGCAGAAACTTTTACCCAGAGCAGCCCGTATAGGAGTGCGCCTCCTCTCGCATAGGGGTAAAATGGGGAAAAAATAATCGCACAAGACCCTTGATTTCTCATGGCCCCAAATAATACAGACCCTTCCATGCCGGCTCCTTCAGAGCTCCGCTCGTTGCGTTCAACTATGTTTCGCTTCACGGTTGCGCCAGCGCTGATTTTGGCCATGACTCTAGCCCTAGTGTTCACACTGCAACAAATGCATGATCGCCGTCAGCTCTTACTCAGCCACGGACGGGCAAGTGCCGAGCAACTGGCCGAGTTAATTGAAATGAGTGGCGGCCACCCTTTCGATCTGCGTATGGAATGGTTACGCAAGAGCCTTCTGGCACTGATGTTGGAAAAGGACATGGTGCGCTCGGTGCATATTTATTCCACTGAGGAAAGTAAAAAAATCTCACTGGATAGATCCACTGGGCTGGGGCTTCTGGCCAGTGTGGGCCCACGACCACGCACTCCGCTTACAAACCACCAACTCAATCAGCGCGAAGCTTTTATTTTTGAAGATGATGAAACCCTACAGGTATTACAGCCATTAAAGGGGGACATCACCACCTGCTGGATTAGTATCGAGCTACACCGACCCTATTTTCTTGTGGGCACCTATCAAGTATTACTCGTGGGCTTGGTGGGCTTAATTATTTGCACCTTGGCCGCCCTAGCTTGGTCGGTGATTTTATCTGAGCGTTTTGCTCACAGCCTGGTACGCATGGGACAGGTGTTACAAGCCATGGGGCGCGGTGAGTTTGACCGCCGCATTCACGAGATAGAGAACCGCGAACTCGCACAACTGGCCAATCAGATTAACGAGATGGGTGAGAGTCTTGCCAATTACCAGCGGGACTATAAATCGAACATGCTGCAGAGCATGGACGATCTACGCCAGTCTCTCGACAGTATGGAAGAGCAAAATATCGAATTGGACCTGGCACGCAAAAGGGCCCAGGAGGCGAGCCGTATCAAGTCGACCTTCCTTGCCAATACCAGCCATGAAATCCGCACACCATTAAACGGCATTATCGGGTTTACTAATTTATTGCTTAAAACCGAGATCGATGAGCTACAACAGGACTACCTGCAAACCATTCTGCGCTCCTCAGAAAACCTGCTCACCACAATTAACGATATCCTGGATTTTTCTCGAATCGAGTCCGGCAATTTGGTGCTCGACCATATCCCTATGGACCTGGGGCAGCTGCTTGAGGAGACCCTGCAAATCCTTGCCCCTTATGCCTATGAGCATCACCTGGAACTGGTGCCACTGATTGACCCACAATTGCCTGCCACCCTGGTGGGCGATCCTCTACGTACAAAGCAAATATTTACCAACTTGCTCGGTAACGCCGTGCGCAGTTCCGAGAATGGTAATATCCCGGTACGCCTCATTGTACAGAGTAATAAGGACTCTGAACTGGTATTGCGAATCAGTGTTACCGACCTGGGAAATCGCATTGATGAGCCCGGCCGCCGCGAGCTGGAACAAATTCTCAACGCTAAAACACCACAACATTCGCAGCAGATCAGCGCCAACGGACTCGGTATCTCTATCGCTCGCAGCCTCGTCGAGCGCATGCGCGGTTGCACGGGTATGGAAGTAGCTGCGAATGGTGCCAGCACCTGCTGGGTGGAGCTGACCCTGGTGCCGGAACGCAACCGCGGCATTCCGCCACGGGTGCTTTTCCCAGACTGCCGCATACTGATTGCTGACCCCAATGAATTGACCCGCTCCCAGGTTGCTCAACTGCTCAAACAGTGGCAGGTTGAACCCATTGAACTTGCCGATACCGATACTCTGCATCCAGCAATTGAACAAATGTGGCGGCACGATGCGCTGCCAGATGCGGTGATTATCGATACCGCCATCGCCAAGGGAGACTTCGATAGCTTCAGCATGAAGGTACAGTCCCTGGTCGATGCCTATCAATGCCGGGTAATCGTACTCGGTGCCCCAGCAGAGCTGCGCCGCTGCTATGAGCAGCTGCGCACCCGCACCTTAACTTTCCTTGGCAAGCCGGTAACCCGCGAGAACCTGCTTCGCGCACTGAAAAGAGCCGTCCCCCAACAGAGCCAGCCTCGCCCCAGTAATGGTGCCGTACCCGCCCTCCCCTGGCCCGCGCCACCGCGTGTCCTGGCCGTGGATGATCACGCCGCTAACCGGCGCCTGGTCGGCGAGTTACTGCGCGCCCAGGGTGTAGAAGTGGTGATCGCCGCCAGTGGAGAGGAAGCCTTACTACATTGGCAGCAAAGCACGTTCGACTTGGTCTTCATGGATATCCAGATGCCCGGTATGGACGGTATTGAAGTCACCCGCTGTATCCGCGAACGAGAGACCGGCCGCCGCACGCCCATTATTGCACTCACTGCCCATGTGGGAGCCGAGGAGAAGGCGAGGCTACTGTCCGCAGGGCTAGACGACTACCTGAGCAAACCAGTGAGCGAAGCCCAGTTGTCCCATATGATCAAGCGCTGGCTCAAAATTATCACTCCACAAGTGGTAGAAAAATTGAGCCCAAACCAGATGCGCCTGGTGGATATCGGCGAGAGTCTAAACCTGGCAAATGGCGATGCAAAACTGGCCAGGGATATGCTGCAAATGCTCGTGGATGGGTTGATAACCGATGAACGGGAACTGGAGCGACTACAGGGTCTAGGTGACATAAAAGGTATGTTTGAGTTGACCCACCGCATGCACGGCGGCTGCTGTTATTGTGGCGTATCACGCCTACGAGAGGCCACTTGTGTGTTACAGGAGGAGTTACGCATTCAGCAAAATCAGGAAAATCCCCAGCTCGATCGCCGCAAATTGGATAGGGCACTCAGGGAAATTCGCGCCCTGCGAGAATGGGCCTCGGAGCAGGATCTCGACACACTGTTTGGGTTGGAGGTTGCCTGACTCACAGTGAATTAAGGCCGGGGAGATGCTCCGGCCTAACTGCAGGCTTCAAAAATCACGAACGCCAGGGCTGCATCCTTTTCATCGGAAAGGGAGAGGTGTATCACCTCCACTCCCATCGCCTGAGCCCGCCTCTGCGCTCCACCCCGCAGCAGCACCTGCGGAGCTGCACCCTGGCGCCGGCGCACTTCAATATCCTGCCAGGAAACACCTTCTCCAATACCAGTACCTAGAGCTTTACCCACCGCTTCTTTAGCAGCAAAGCGCTTGCACAAATAGGCCGCTCTATTGGGCTCGGCAAGATCGGCAAAATCACAGCGTTCGCCACCACTCAATATACGCTCAACGAAACGATCACCATGGCGGCGCCAAACTGACTCGATACGGCTGTAATTGCAAATGTCGGTACCGATGCTAACAATCATTTCCCGTAAACCTGTTTAAATAACTCGCGGCTCTGCAAGGGCTTCTCCCCCAGTAATGTGCGCAACAAAATACGGGTTAAACGCTTTGCCGGGCCCAATACTTCTGCCGGCCACTTGCCAGACTCTTTAGCCCGCAGTATCCCCAGCAGCTCTGAACCAAAAAACTCCCACTCACGCAGAGCAGTGGCACCCTGCCTGTGCACCGGCACAAAGCCCACCTCCAATTCCAACCTGTAGCTGCCGGCCTCACTCACAACGCCCTGACTCTGCACACAATAATCCAACGGTGGGCAACTACCCAACTCCGCGAGCAGCTGTAATTCGAAACTGCGCAGTGGTCCTTCCAACTCTGCACTGTCCGTACCGCCCAGATCTGATAGCTCCTGCAGTAGACGCTGATAGGTGGCAAACAGACCTATGTGCGCCTCACCCTCCGGTAACAAGCGCACCATCAACTCATTGGCGTAGAGCCCGCCATAGACAGCACGCCCCTTAAGCCAGAGTGGAACTCCAACATTCTCCACGGGCCCGAGGGTTTTCAGGGATCCAGCACCGAGCAGAGTAACTAATAGAGGCGTAAAAGGTTGCAGCGCCTGCTGGCGCCGCTGCTTGTCCCTCCGCGCACCGCGGGCAACACAACCAATACGGCCATGGTTTGGAGTAAATAACTCAAGAATCAGGCTGGAGTCGCGATAGGGCCGGGCGTGGAGAATGTACGCCGGCTGCGCCGGCGGTGGTGTATTCATGGCGGACGAGTCAGGGGAAGAGGGTTACTCGTCCCGATAGCCGAGACTGCGTAGGGCACGCTCGTCATCAGACCAGCCGGACTTCACCTTAACCCACAAATTCAGCATTATCTTGCTATCGAACAGGCGCTCCATATCTTCACGAGCCTGGCTGCCAATCTGCTTGATACGTTCACCCTTGTTGCCGATGATAATGCGCTTCTGCCCCGATCTCTCCACCAGGATCGCCGCGCTGATATGCAGAATCTTCCCTTCCTGTTTGAACTCCTCAACCTCAACAGTGACCTGGTAGGGCACTTCCGCACCCAGCTGACGCATAATTTTTTCACGCACAATCTCTGCGGCGAGGAAGCGTGAACTGCGATCAGTAACTTGATCCTCTGGGAAGAAGTGTTGCCCCTCTGGCAAATGCTTGAGGATTACCTCTTCTAAGGAATCGAGGTTGACGTTGCGCAGTGCCGAGATCGGCACAATTTCAGCCTTAGGGTGCTGTTCCGCCAAAGCCTGCAGCTGAGGCAGCAGATCACTCTTATCCTCCAGCTGATCGACTTTATTGACGGCGATAATCAACGGACACTTGAGACCGCGCAACTTATCGGCCACCAGCTGGTCTCCCTCACTCCAGCGGGTGCGCTCCACGACAAACACCACCACATCTACATCCCGCGCCGCACTGGAAGCCGCACGGTTCATATAGCGGTTGATGGCCTTTTCCTGATCCGAATGCAGGCCGGGTGTGTCCACAAAAATAACCTGATTGGGGCCATCGGTTTTAATACCGAGCATGTTGTGGCGGGTTGTCTGGGGCTTGCGTGAAGTAATCGCCAGCTTCTGGCCCAGCAAATGGTTAAGCAGCGTGGACTTTCCCACATTGGGGCGGCCGACGATCGCTACATAGCCGCAGCGAGAGGGTTGTTCACTCAAGAAGTTTCTCCGAAAGGGTTGAAGTGCCCAGCGAAACCGGGCTCTGCTCGCCCCCGCACACAGGGGCTATCTGTCCGAGCCGGGCGATAAACCGCTGCGCTCTAATTGTAAGGTTAGTCCTGCCCAGTGAGGCGCTTATAAGCCTCTATCGCAGCAGTTTTCTCTGCGGCGCGGCGACTATTGGCCTCGCCGCGAACCGGCTGGGCCAAACCACTAACCCGGCATTCTACGATAAAGTGCTGGGCGTGCTCAGCACCGGACACATCCACGACTGAATACTCAGGCAGTGGCTTTTTACGGGCCTGCAGCCATTCCTGCAAGCGGGTTTTGGGGTCTTTCACCGTCTCCAGTGACAGTTCCTGCAGCCGTGGTGCAAACCATGCCAGCACTCTAGCGCGCGCTGCCTCCAGACCGGCATCAAGATAGATAGCACCGATCAGGGCCTCCACCGCATCAGCCAGGATAGAGGCACGGCGAAAGCCGCCGCTTTTCATCTCACCCTCGCCCAGGCGTAAGCAGTCGCCAATATCCAGCTCTCGCGCCAGCTTGGCTAGGGTTTCACCACTGACCAGTTGCGCGCGCAAACGGCTCAGCTGGCCCTCGCGACCCTGGGGAAATTGCTCATAGAGTGCGGCACCAATAGTAAAGCCGAGAATGGAATCGCCGAGAAATTCCAAACGCTCGTTGTTACGGCTGCCGTGGGATCGGTGTGTAAGCGCCAACTCCAAAAGAGTGCCTTGTTCAAATTTGTGGCCAAGGCGCTGGCAGAGGCGCTCCAGTAAAAGGTCAGTCACGTTTGCGGAATTGCTCCAGATCTATAAAAGGATCACAACAAAGCTCAGGCTTGGCCGTATTGAGCTGTTTGTTAAATTTCATCACGACATCCACGTTATAAATCAGCGGCTGACGCAACTCGTAATTAATACTGACCACAGTACTTTTCGCGCCACGCACCACCTGCAATGCTTTAGTGGGCTCTCCGCGCACATTATTGATCAGAAAGAAACGGCCCAGCTCTTTCTTGATCTGGCCGGTCGACATATTTTCCAGCTCCGGGTTCTCACCCAGAGTTCTCAGTGCCTCACTCACATAACGCGCATCCACGTAGGCTGGGGCCATTTTAGAAACACAGGTAAGGGCAAAGCCCAACACCGCAATAACCAACAACCAACCCCAGTAACTCATGCCGCGCTGACGCTTTAGTGAAACCCGGATAACACTACTCATTACCTTTGCCCTCAATCCATATCGCCGGCACAACGCCGGCCATTTTCGTTATTGGATAGAGCCTACACGTTTAAAGCTGGGCAAACTGAGCCAGTTGTCCCAGTGCATCCAAATAGCAAAGGCTTTACCCACTACGTCACGCTCAGGGACAAAGCCCCATGCACGGCTGTCGAGGCTGTTATCGCGGTTGTCACCCATCATAAAGTAATGGCCTTCCGGAACTACACCACTAAAGTTACCGTACTGACTGGCAGGGATATTTTTTTGCATTAAATGGCGCTTGCCATAGAGATTTTCCCACAATATTTCCTGTCTCGGATTTACCGGGGGCATCGCCTGAATCAGCTCCTGAGGCGCCAGCTCACCGTTGACATAGAGCACATTGTTTTTCAGCTCAATTTTGTCACCGGGAAGGCCAATAACCCGCTTGATAAAGTAGGTATCATTCATGTGCGGTGGGAAAAACACCATCACGTCGCCGCGCTGAGGTTCGCCGATATCTACTACTTTTTTACGGGAGACCGGCAAGCGCAAGCCGTACTCATACTTATTGACCAGAATAAAATCACCAACCTGAAGGGTTGGGATCATGGAGCCAGAGGGAATCTGGAAAGGCTCGACAATAAAAGAACGCAACACAAAAACGATTGCCAGGATTGGGAAGAACGACTTTGCGTACTCCACAACCACTGGATCCTCTTGCTTGCCCCCACCTTCTTTTTTGCGGCGACGGGCAAAAAACAGGCTGTCTACCAGCCAGATACCGCCACTGATAACGACTAACCAGAGCAGAATCAGAGGTAAATTAATATCCATTATGTATCTCTATTTTCCTTGAAGCCAATAGCGGACCTAGCCGCTATTGATCCACCTTCAGCACGGCCAGGAAGGCCTCTTGTGGCACTTCCACTCGACCGAGCTGTTTCATACGGCGCTTACCCGCTTTCTGCTTTTCAAGCAGTTTTTTCTTACGAGTGACATCGCCACCATAACATTTTGCAGTCACATTCTTGCGCAGAGCCTTTACGGTGGTACGGGCCACCACTTGGCCACCAATAGCCGCCTGAATTGCCACATCGAACATCTGCCGGGGAATCAATTCTTTCATTTTTTCCGCCATGGCACGCCCCTTCTGCTGGGCATTCTCACGGTGCACGATCAGCGCCAGGGCATCGACTCGATCCCCGTTAATGAGGATATCCAGACGCACCAGTTTTGCCGCTTCGAAGCGCACAAAGCTGTAATCCAGGGAAGCAAAGCCACGGCTCACCGACTTGAGGCGGTCGAAGAAATCCATCACCACTTCACTCATGGGTAGCTCATAGCGCAGGGATACTTGGGAACCCACGTACTGCATATCTTTCTGAATACCGCGCTTCTCCACGCAGAGAGTAATCACGTTGCCCAGATATTCCTGCGGTACCAGGATATTCACCTCGGCAATAGGCTCACGCATCTCCTCAATGTTACCCACATCCGGCAGGCGCGATGGGTTATCCACCATCACCACTTCGCCGTCGGTCTGCTCAACCTCATACACCACAGTTGGCGCGGTGGTGATCAAGTCGAGATCATACTCGCGCTCCAAACGCTCCTGGATAATCTCCATGTGCAGCATACCGAGGAAGCCGCAGCGGAAACCAAAGCCGAGCGCATCAGAGGTCTCAGGCTCATAGAACAAAGAGGCATCGTTAAGAGAAAGCTTCTCCAGCGCATCGCGGAAGCCTTCGTAGTCGTCGGAGCTAACCGGGAACAAACCCGCGTAAACCTGTGGTTTGACCTTCTGGAAGCCCGGCAGCATTTCGATTTCATCGGCGCCTTTGGCGTGGGTCAGGGTATCGCCCACTGGCGCGCCATGGATATCCTTGATGCCAGCCACAACAAAACCCACTTCACCGGCACGCAGCACACCAGTTTCTTTGCGCTTGGGGGTAAAGATACCGACGTTGTCCACCACATGGGGGCGACCAATCGACTTGGTGACAATCTTGTCTTTGGTTTTTAGGGTGCCCTGCACCACTCGTACCAGGGACACAACGCCCAAATAGCTATCGAACCAAGAGTCGATGATTAGGGCCTGTAGCGGAGCATCCACATCACCCTCGGGTGGTGGAACCTGACGCACCAGATCCTCAAGGACATCCTCTACACCCAGACCGGACTTGGCGCTGCAACGGGTCGCATCAGCTGCATCGATGCCGATGATTTCCTCAATTTCCTCAGCGACTTTATCCGGGTCCGCTTGGGGCAAGTCCATCTTGTTTAGTACCGGGATAACCTCCAGGCCCTGCTCAATCGCCGTATAACAGTTGGCCACTGACTGGGCCTCGACACCTTGTGCGGCATCCACTACCAACAGCGCCCCTTCACAGGCTGCCAGGGAGCGGGATACCTCGTAGGAGAAGTCCACGTGTCCCGGGGTATCGATAAAGTTCAACTGATAGGTCTTACCATCCCGCGCTTTGTAGTCGAGCGTTACACTCTGCGCCTTGATGGTAATACCGCGCTCGCGCTCCAACTCCATGCTGTCGAGCACCTGGGCTTCCATTTCGCGGTCTGAGAGCCCACCGCAATCCTGAATAAAGCGGTCCGCCAGGGTAGATTTCCCGTGGTCGATATGGGCAATAATGGAGAAATTGCGGATATGTGAGAGATCTGTGGCCACTGCGGAATAAAAACCCTTGAAAAATCAAATGATTAGCTGACGGAGCTGCCAGCTGTGTGGCGCAAGTCTAACAGAACTCCCGAGCAGAGGTGAGAGGCAGGTGACCCAATGGGCCACCATTTGCCTCTTGTACTTAGCTTTCGATCTTAATTGTGCGGAAAGTTGACTGGCCAGCTCGGAAAAAGCGGATCGGCAATAGCTCATCTTTGGGGAGGTCATCGACCACCGTTTCGTAATCGCTGATATCAGTCACTTCCTCAAAGCCCAGCTGGGCGATGATATCACCGCTACGCAGACCCGCCTTTGCACCTGGCTTGCCGGGAATAACCTGGCGTACAAGCACTCCAGTATCTACATTCCAACGCTGCTTCATACCCTCCGGGATTTCCTCGACAACCACACCGAGGGGGCCACCCATTCTGGATGCCGGCTGATTGGACGCCTGGCTGGGCTCTTCATCAGAACCCGGAAGAGAACCGACAACCACCTGTAGCTTTTCGGTTCTGCCCTTGCGCATCAGCTCCACGGGAACCTCGGTGCCGGGGCGAACCTGACCTACTACATGTGGCAGGTCTCCATGTACACCAATCTTGCGACCATCAAAACGGATAATTACATCTCCAGGTTTAATACCGGCCTCAGCCGCAGGAGTACCTGGACTCACCTGCTCCACTAGCGCACCAGAAGGTTTACCGAGCCCCATGGCTTCAGCCATATCACGGTCCACGTTACGGATACCAACGCCGAGCCAGCCGCGATCCACACGGCCCTTCTCTTTCAACTGGGCAACCACATCCTGGGCCAGGCTCGCCGGGATAGCGAAAGACAAGCCTATGGATCCGCCGCTACGGGTATAAATCTGGGAGTTGATCCCCACTACCCGCCCATCGAGATTAAACAACGGCCCACCGGAGTTGCCAGGGTTGATGGCTACATCGGTCTGAATGAATGGCACATAGTTTTCGCGGCTTTCATTGGGGATACTGCGCCCCATAGCACTCACGATACCGGCACTGGCGGAGTAATCGAGGCCGAATGGAGAGCCGATCGCGACCACCCATTCACCTACCTGCAACTCCTCTGAGTCCCCCCAGCGCACTGCCGAAAGGTCATCGGCTTCGATCTTGAGCAGGGCAAGATCCGAGCGCTCATCGGTGCCTATCACCTTCGCCTCGTATTCGCGGCGATCGGTTAGCGTAACTCTCACCTCATCTGCACCATCGACCACATGGTTGTTGGTCACGATATAACCATCTTCAGAAATGATGAAACCTGAGCCCATGCTGGCCACTGGGCGCTGACGACGGCGTGGCTCGATCAGGTGACGGAAAATATCGGGGATTTCCTGCTGATACTGCGGCGAGTTGTTGCCGCGAGCCACCCGGCTGCGATCCACCGTGTTGATCTTAACCACCGCAGGAGAGTTTTCCTCTATCAATTCGGTAAGTTCTGGCAGTCCGCGCGCACTAGCAGCGCCGGAAACCAAGAGACAGAGTACCAAGAGATATTGTGTACAGCGTTTAACCATAGGTTTGTTACCCCTAGTGTTCCCTTCTAATATGAAACCATTGGAATTTGAATCCCTTCCAGGGCATGCCTCGACGGAATGGCTCCGGCCCCTTTAGGGACATTCAGTAACGATTTAGTGGCTGTATAGCCACGAAAGTTCTGCCGCCTAATGTAAATCTGTGTAAAGGCCAGCGATGTCCAAACTGCGCCCACGCCCACAGCGAGGCCAATTCCACCTCCCCAAAGAACTGTACGGATACAGTGCCCTGGGCGCACCACTTTTTTATTTTCCCGCTCAATCCGGCCACAAACCGGGCCTGGTGATGGCCGGCACCCACGGCGATGAAGTCGCAGCAGTGGTAGCACTCTCTTGTGCATTGCGCTCACTGGCGACGAACCAGCTCAAACACCATGTGATACTGGCGGTAAATCCCGATGGTTGCCAGTTGGGTACCCGCTGCAATGCAAACGGCGTGGATCTGAACCGCAACTTTGCCACAGAGAACTGGGACGGCGGCGGCAATGTTTACCGCTGGAATAGCGCAGCAGATGCCCGTGATGTCCAACTCGGTACCGGCAACAGGCCCGCCTCCGAGAGCGAAACCTCCGCGTTATCCCAGTTGATTACCAAACTGGCGCCCCCTTGGACGGTATCCATCCACGAGCCCCTGGGCTGCGTGGAAGACCCCGACAAAACTGCACTGGGAGCCTGGTTGGCCGAAGGTATGCAGCTGCCACTGGTCGAACAACTAGGCTACCAAACACCGGGTTCTTTCGGTACCTGGTGCGCCGAGCGCGCCCTGCCCTGTATCACCGTGGAGTTTCCACCAATCTCCGCCGATGCAGCCAGTGAAGAATATCTGGATATACTGATCGGCCTGATTACTTACGACCAATAAACCCTGCCAGCAGTAAAGCGCAGTGGGGGCTCGGCATCTCTCGCCAGCCAGGTGGGGCCATCCAAATCCAGGTAGCGCGCCTTTGACCCCAGAGGCCAAGCTGCACGTATTGCCCGCGAGGTACACAACATACAACCGAGCATCAGCTCAAAACCCTGCGCGGATGCCTCCTTCGCCAGAGCCTCAGCCTCACGAATCCCCCCGGTCTTATCGAGCTTAATATTGACCATCTCATAGCGCCCCTTCAGGCGCGGCAGGTCAGCTCGGGTATGGCAGCTCTCATCGGCACAGATAGGAAGTGGATGGGGAAATGTGGAGAGAAATTCATCGTCGTCCGCAGGCAAGGGTTGCTCCAGCATGGCAACCCCCAACTCCGCCAACTGCTGACAGCGTTCGATCAGAGTGATGCTCTGCCAGGCTTCATTGGCATCAATCACCATCTGGGCACTGGGCGCAGCGGCACGTACGGCCGCCACCCGCTCACAGACCAGATGATCATCCAGCTTGAGCTTTAACACTTGTACTCCATGGGATACCGCATTGTCCGCGGCCATAGCCATGGCCTCCGGGCTGTCGATCACCAAAGTCTGTACGGTGGGCAGGGAATCGGGGCCGGCAAAGGGCACATTATTGTACTTCGCCTCCCAGTCAGCCAGCGCGCAGTCGAGGGCATTGCGCGCGGCGCCAGCGGGCAATCGCGATGCCAAAGCACTTCGCTTCAAACCGGCAGCCAGCTCGGAAAGCAAGGGTTCCAGCTGCTGCACAACCGATTCAGGGCTTTCGCCATAGCGGGCATAAGGGGTGCACTCTCCAATACCCACGCGGCCTTCCAGCTTTACCTCTACAACGACGACTTCTGCTTCAGTGCGAGCTCCGCGGGAGATAACAAAGGCCGTGCGCAGGGGCCAGCGCTCTATATAGCAGCGGGCCAACATGGAAAGACTCCGATTAAACCTTGGAGTTATCAGTTTAGGTTCTGTTATGAATGCCCGCTGCTGGGCTCTATGCGCAATAGCACCGGGGTATAAGTGGGATTGGCAGCTTGGCGGCGACTGTACCAACGCACGCCGAGAGCACCGCCCAGCAGGCCCAGTAGCGCGCCTATAACGGCGCCAGCCTCAGCGAAAAGATAGTCCCCCAATAGTGCGACAAGCACCAGGGAAACCAGGGGTAGCAAATAAACCAGCAGGGTACTGCTGGTAAGGGCACTCTCAGTAATGACGATTACGGCGGTATCATTCAGGGAAATTTTATCGGCCGGGTAGCCGTTAAGAACTGCTCTCACTCGCGTAGAAGAAGAAAAAAAGTCACCAAGTAGACCAGTACCGCAGCCAGACTTGGCCTCACAATTATTGCAGGCGCTGCGCTGGATTGTTTCAACCCAGACAGCGTCGGATTCTATGGCGACAATACGGCCGCGCTCTTCAAGCACGGCTCTCAGCCTTTTTCAGCAATAGAACTGGCTACTCTGCGCGCCGTGGCATCGGGGATTTCCCCAACGACAGTAACGGTATAAGCGACGCCATTGACTTCCATTCGGTCCATATAGGCCACTGTCGCACCGCGTATGGCTCTGCCTTTAAAATCCTTTAGCTCAGGTCCAAGGCGTTGCACAAACACGGTAAATACGCCTAACCCATCACTAAAGACCATCATATCGCCATCGGAAAGGGGTTTCACCGATACCACCTTGAAACCTTCCGGCAGCCAGCGCACTTGCCAGCGACTCTGGGAGGATTCGCAGCTAGTTCGATTATCAACCCGTCGCGCATTATTGGAGACCGCCTCCAGGGCACCATCCTCTACCGGCGACAAGTCTAGCTGAACAAACTGGTAGCGCTCCAACACTCGGCCCTGTGTGCTCACCAACATAGTTTTAAGGGGCAGGCCGGTTTCCCGGTCTAAGCTGACCACCAGCCCGAGCCGGTAGCGATCCCGCGGCCTGGCCTCGATCACTACTGCATCGCGGTCGGCAATACGCTCCTCGCCACGCAAAATAAACTGGTAGGCGCGCTGAACTTGTTGCTGTCCCACCGCATTCCATAGGGTAGCCCGAGCACTGGGCGAAACACCGTAGTCACAATTGCTGCTGCTACCGTGGCTGATCAATTCTCGCGGCTCGCCACTGAGGTAGCGCACACGCTCTACCTGTTCTCCGTCGCGGACCGCGTGTACCACCTGCAGGGTTTCAAGCATGCCGGCGTGCTCAAAGGTGACCAGCCCGCTGTATTCCAGCTCGGCAACCGCCTTGGCAAGCTTGGCCAGCCACTGTTCTACCTCATTACCGGCAACCGCTACAGACACAGCACCAGGACTGGTCAGAGCTTCCGCAGAGAGCACTGTGGGGTCGACAGCCGGAGGTTCCGGGTTGGCGGTAGTCTGGGCATCCTGTTCACTGCTCGGGTTTGTCACCTCAACAGCAGAAGCTGCCGCCTGGGTGCTGGCCATATCGAGGTTTACGATACTGGGCGCACTGGGTTGGATAGCATTATCGGTGCTGGCTGTCTCCTGGGCGATCACCAGTGGCGCCAGCAGTGAGGTGGCCAGTAAGAGGTTACTGGCCCTGCGAATTCCAATACGGATAAGACTCCCCCTGAAAACGGCTTTCGTCACGCTACATACCAACTTGTTCGCCGTAGGTCGCGCGGGCAAAAGGCACCATGCCCTGGCTGCCGACATGCGCGGCCTGTTCTGAGTGTTGCATCATTACGCGGTTCAGATGGCGCATCAGCTCCGGTGTTGGCACCTGCTGAATCACCTGCTGGCCAACCACACCGCGCTGCTCGGGTACAAAGCTCGGAGTGGCTGTGCTCACTGAACGGGTAGATGGTGCCGGCACATAAAAACCGGACGGCTGCGGGGCAGATTGCACTACCGGCTGTGCCGGGCGCTCAACCTCTGCCATCAATTCCACACCCTGACCCTGCACAGGACTCTGCTGTGTATCGGTAATCTGTTGAACCCCAAGAATTGCAGCAAATGCTACAGTGGCCGCTACCGCACCGCGTGAAAGCGGACGCCACCAACGGTTATTAATCAACCCATTGGCCGCCACGGCACCACCACTCCCCGTTTGCGACAAGGGTTCTTCGAGATCAATTGCCGCAGAGATGTTTGCAGCGAGACTGCTGTTCACAGGGGCAACCTGTTCGCGGCGCATTACACTCGCCGCAAGTTGGTAGCGTGACCAGCGCTCACCCAACTCTTCAGAAGCCGAAGAGGCTTTTAACAGCCGCTGCAACTCCAACTCGCTGACTTCGCCATCCATAAGCGCCGAGAGCGACTCGTTGAGACGTTCCTGATGATTCCCGTGGGACATAGGGGTTAACCCTCTTGTGCAATCATTTATTCGGTGCCCACACGCACCATAGTTGGTATGAGATAAGACCGGGCTCTCGGCGGTTGGTTTCCCCAGTTGGGAAAATTTTCCGCAATTTTAACCCCGGTCACCCAGTGTTTCCGGCTCACCGGCCATCACGGCCTGGACTGTCCGGTCAATAGCTTCCCGTGCACGAAAAATTCTCGAACGCACTGTGCCTACCGGGCATCCCATTACCTCGGCGATCTCCTCATAGCTCAGTCCCTCAAGCTCTCTCAGCGTAACCGCTGAACGCAGATCCTCTGGCAGTGCGCGAATGGCGCGATGCACCGCAGATTCAAGCTGGTCACGAAACATCTGGTTCTCAGGTGTTTCGTTATCCCGCAACAGATCGGCGCCGGAGTAGAACTCGGCATCCTCAAGATCCACATCGGAAGACGGGGGCCTGCGGCTACGGGAAACCAAATGATTTTTAGCGGTATTAATCGCAATCCGGTACATCCATGTGTAAAAAGCGCTGTCGCCACGGAAATTGGCGAGCGCCCTGTAGGCCTTAATAAAAGCCTCCTGAGTGACATCCTGTACCTCACTGTGGTCCTTGATGAATCTGCTGACCACAGCAACAATTTTGTGTTGATACTTGAGTACTAACAGGTCAAAAGCGCGTTTATCTCCCTTTTGAACCCGCTCCACCAGCTCACGGTCACTCGTTGACGCCTGATGCGCTGTCATCCCCAACTCCCATATCCAGCCACACTGCGGGCACCACAACGATTTACTGAGGGGCTGCCGGCGCAGGCGTTTCTTTTACTGTGTTGAAGACACTGACAATAGGACATAAGTTCCACGTCAAATCGACGAATAATCAGGAGGCGCTATACTACGCGACCCTTAAAGATAAATGAAATCTATGAATGCCCCGGTAAACTACGACGTTCTCGTCATCGGCAGCGGCGCCGCTGGCCTCACCCTGGCCCTGCATCTCTCCGCCAAATACCGCGTAGCCTTGCTTTCCAAGCAGCGTCTGCAGGACGGTTCCACCTGGTTCGCCCAGGGGGGCATCGCGGCAGTGTTAGACGATATGGATTCGGTGGAGTCACATATTGCAGACACATTAGACGCGGGTGCCGGACTCTGCCACCCATCGTCTGTCCACTTCACGGTAGAAGAGAGCACCGCAGCCATTCGCTGGCTGATTGACCAGGGCGTGAGTTTCACCCGCGAGGGCGAGGACTACCACCTGACAAAAGAAGGTGGGCACAGCCATCGCCGTATCATTCACAGCGCCGACTCCACGGGCAAAGCCGTACATAGCACCTTGCTGGTGAAAGTGCTCAACAGCCCCAATATTGACTGCTTTGAACATCACGTCGCCATTGATTTAATACGCCAACCGGACCCCGAGAAAGGGCGTTTTCGCTGTGCTGGCGCCTATGTGCTGAATAAAAATACTGAAGAAGTCGAGCTATTGCAGGCCAAGGCGGTGATCCTCGCCACCGGTGGTGCCAGCAAGGCCTATCTGTATACCAGTAATCCAGATGGTGCCAGCGGCGACGGCATTGCCATGGCTTGGCGCGCCGGCTGCCGGGTGGCTAATATGGAATTCAACCAATTCCACCCCACCTGCCTCTACCACCCCAAGGCTAAAGCCCTGCTGGTTACAGAAGCCCTGCGCGGCGAGGGAGCACAGTTGAAACTGCCCGATGGCGGCCGCTTTATGGAACGCTTTGATAAACGCGGTGAACTAGCCCCCAGGGACATCGTCGCCCGTGCCATTGACCATGAAATGAAACGCCTTGGTGCCGACTGCCTCTATTTGGATATCTCCCACAAAGATTCCACCTTTGTACGTGAGCACTTCCCCACCGTGTATAGCAACTGCCTGAAATACGGCATAGATATCACCAAAGAGCCCATCCCGGTGGTGCCTGCCGCCCACTATACCTGCGGTGGAATTATGGTAGATCAACACGGTTGCACCGACCTGGACCAACTCTATGCCATCGGGGAAACCACTTTTACCGGCCTTCATGGCGCCAATCGCCTAGCTAGTAACTCCCTATTGGAATGCCTGGTATACGCCCGTTCTGCGGCCTTACACATCGACGAACATCTTGACTCGGTGCAAGCACCGCGCAAGGCGCCGGAGTGGGACGCCTCGCGAGTTACGGACTCTGATGAAGACGTTGTGATATCCCACAACTGGGATGAGCTGCGGCGCTTTATGTGGGACTACGTGGGAATCGTGCGCACCCGCAAGCGCCTGTTGCGCGCTCAGCACAGAGTAAAACTCCTGCAGCGGGAAATTCGCGAGTTTTATGCCAATTACCGCATCACGAATGATCTAGTGGAACTACGCAATCTGGCCTTGGTTTCCGATTTGATCATCCGCTCGGCTCTGGACCGCCGCGAGAGTCGGGGCCTGCACTACTCTCTCGATTATCCAGATCTCAGAGAGCTGGCCATGGATACGGTGCTGGTACCGGAAAACTACGCCAATCAGAGGCAATTTATCTGAACACAGGGGTATGGGTGGGCAGAGCCCACCCTAGCGCGAATAGCGCAAAGCCACCTGCAATCTGCGCCAGTCGTCCCGATTGAGCGCGTCCCGCGCCAAAACCAAGCAAAGAGAGGCGCCCATCTGATCACGCCCACGGATTACCAGCAACCACTGCCACACTACCAGCTCACCACAAAACTCAAATTCTCGTTCCACTCCACTTTCAGTACGCCAAAACCAGCGGCGGTCTCGGGTTGATAAGATCCCGCTCATCCGCTCCAGACGACGTTTTTCAACAAAGGCATAGAGGCACACAAGCAGCAGTGCCGACCAGAAAAGCCAGGAAGGGAGGTCACTCAACCACAGCAGCAATACCGTCTGCCCTGTGGCAAGCAATAAAAAGAGAAGAAGGAGAGGCGATCGCGCAACCACGCAGCTCAAGCGTGCGCTGCGCTCAAAAATTTGAGACGGCGGTCTACTGCTGTAAACCGGTGTTGTCACGGATGATCTGTACTATGCGCAATAGCTCCGGGTCGGCCGGATCTTCACGGCGCATGAACCAGGCAAATAGATCCTGGTCCTGCTCGTCCATCAGTCGCACATAACGCTGTTGATCTTCGGGCTCCAGGGTCTCGTAGATATTGTCCAGAAACGGCAGCAGCACCAGATCTAACTCCAACATGCCGCGGCGGCTGGCCCAAAACAGGCGGTTGCGATCCATACTTCATTTCCAACCAGATTAAAGTGCGCAGTATACCTGCTAGCTGAGCAAACTTGAAAAGGGGCGCTGTAATCCCCAATTAATGCCACCAAGACAACCGGAGGTGGCAACACTATGGACCAGCAACAGTGGCAGGATTTTCTCAGTAGCGAAGGCGCCATTTGGGAAGGCGGCAGAGCCCACTTCCCCCTTACCAGCAATGATGACCGCCAGGGCTTACATCTTATCGACCTCGGCCCCGTGGGCGCCGTTTCAATAGTAGGCCCCGATAGTCAGAAGTTTCTGCAAGGCCAGCTCACTTGCGACCTTGTAAATCTTCCCGACGGGCACAGCACACTGGGTGCTCACTGCAACCCCAAGGGACGCATGATCAGTGCCTTTAGTGCCCTTAAACTCTCCCAGAGCGAATTTATACTCCGCCTACCCCGCAATCTCGCCCCAATCGCCCAGCAGGCGCTGGCGAAGTATGCCGTATTTTTCAAGGCGGAACTTAGCGACACTAGCGATAACTCCCATTGGCTAGGCCTACAGGGAGAGGGTGTTGCGGAGCAGGCGGCACAACTACTGGGCTTCGAGGCCCCTTCTCCAGGCCAGGTAGTGACTTTCGATTTCAGTGGCGAGCGCTGTATCGCCCAATCGGTCAATGAGTTCCAATTGGCTCTGCTTAGCCCCAGCGATAAAACACAACAACTCTGGCAAAAACTCTCTCCCCATAGTGAAGCCACAGGTTACGACCAGTGGCAAAAGGGGCAGATCGAAGCCGGCATCCCCCAGGTTGATGCCACCACTTCTGAGATGTTTATCCCACAGATGACTAACCTGCACCTACTTGGCGGTGTGAGTTTTAAAAAGGGATGTTATACCGGCCAGGAAGTTGTTGCCCGCATGCAGTTCCGTGGTGCCGCCAAGCGTCGCCTGTACCGTGCAAAATGTGAGGGTGGTGATCTTCCAGCCAGTGGACTGGAAATTTTTGCCGACGGACAACAAAGCATCGGCAATCTGGTTGAAGCCTGCCACAGCGAAGAAGGCATAGAATTGCTCGCCGTACTAACAATCGCCAAAATTGCCGCTGGCGAAACCTTAAAGTTGAAAGATGGCCGCACCCTGGAACTTCAGGATTTACCCTACGATGCTGATGCCGACCCCTTAGCATAAGGGTAATTAACCGGCTGATTCACTTTTGGCAGATAGACCGGTATACAGTTCATACCGGTCTCAGGCGGAAAACACCTTTCCACACGGCCTTTAGTCAATGTTTATAACCATTGCCTCCATAGACCTGATAATCCACTCAGATATTAGGCAAAATACTCACAAAGTGACATTCCCCGTCGCCACTTTCACATTCAGACCATTAATAAACCAGCACCTACCTAATGCGACCAAAAGCTTTTCACTTAAAATAAGGTAATTACTGCTAATCCCATTAAAACACTTTATCTTCTTTCCACTAGTCTTACCCTGCTATATCCCATGTAAATACAGGGAAAGGGGTGACTCCATTGAAAGAGATGAATCAAATTATTGTTGCGCTAGAGTCCTGCATCGTATTAGCTGGCTTTGCCGCCATCGTAGGCACCCTCCAACCCAAGAAAAACAGGAAGATCACTAAAGGAAGAATTGTTTCCCTTGCAATGATAATTTATATCGGCTTGGTCAACGCACTCCTCGCCGCATTCACCTTAACACTTGCAAATTTTGGAATTAGTGATCAAACCCTATGGTCCACAAGTAGCTTTGCCATGTTCTTGGCCACAACCTTCTCAATAAGTTACTTATGGATAAAAAAGCGTCTAAAAACGGTTTCCAAAGCGGCAAAAATTATCTACTTTTCACTCTTTGGAGGCGCTGGGACCATGGCTTTTATCAATCTTTTGAACGCCTTTGGAATTGGCTTTAACAGAGAATATGGGCCTTACTTCCTATCCTTCGTTTTTAACCTATTTGTTGTTGGCTTTGCCTTCTCACGGCTACTTATGCGCCCCCTATGGGAAGTGGTGAGAGAAAACGAACTGCAACGCGCACGAAAACAACAAATTAATACGCAATGAAAAGCCTAAATTTCACACCACAACATATAAACCGTCGAAACATGTAAAAACACAACCAAAATAAAAAGTGCCATCAAAGAATAAAACGCCCACGCCTCAATAAAGATTTTGCACTAAAAATTTCGACGTTTTCAAAAGAAAACTGAAACCCCAAAAAGACAGCAAGTCACTAAAAAACATAAACTATCCTTTACACACCGATAAACCTCTCACAACATAACATCTCTGCCCAGGGCGCCAGCGGAAGATGGATACACTGCCGGGACAAATTGAACAACTGCTACATATTATCGAAGTATCCATTATTCTGGCGGGCTTTGCCGCTATGGTTGCGACATTTCAGTCAAGAAAGATGGAAAGTATCTCCAGAGGGCATGTCGTCTCTCTCGCCATGATTGTCTATATCAGCTTGTGTAGCGCCCTACTTTCTGCATTCTCTCTTGCACTGTTAAATTTTCATGTCGAGGCACGATATGTCTGGTCTATCAGTAGCAGCATAATGGGAATTGCTACTATGGGTTTTATTGTCTACCTATGGAAAAAAAGACATTTTAAATTTGTTTCTCCCGTAATGAAATTCACCTATTACGGTCTCTTTGCTATAGCTTCCTCCATTGTTATCATAAGCACCCTAAACGCAACCGGGATAATTTTCAAAAGAGGGTTTGGGCCGTATTTTCTTGCTTACATATGTAATTTGTTTTTTGTCGGCTTCGCCTTTGCCAGGCTCTTAATGCGACCTTTATGGAAGTCCGTTGAAAAGAAAGAATCCAGCCAGCTTCATAGCGCGCGCCTAAGAAAGCGCCGTTAACCACACAGAGAAGCCTCTGGATAATTCATGAAAAGTTATTTTCTAGTAGATCCAAGACCTAAAAAATCTGCTGCACAGTAAAATCAACAGTTATTCAAAAACCAAAGACCCCATACCTATTTTTCAAATAATAGATACGGGGTCTCTGAAAACTACCCAGCTGTAACTTCAACTATTTACCAGGGCTGTTCTTCACCAAGGTGAATAAATTGACCGTTAGGACCGTCACTATCAATCAAGGCAAGTTCCACAACAGTTCTCGCCCCTTCGGTCACATCCATTGGCGCCGCGCTGGTACCCAAATCGGTTTTAACCCAACCTGGGTGTGCGCTGTTTACCTTAATACCAGTATCTGCAAGACTTTGGCTCAAAGAAACTGTAAACATATTAAGCGCAGCCTTTGACGCATTGTAAGCGAAGGGCTTCACTGCACTCCAACCAGAGTTCTGGTCAGCATTCACAGCTAAAGAACCCAGAATACTACTCACGTTCACGATACGGCCAGCTTTACTCTTCTTTAGCAGTGGCAGAAGATCTTGCGTTAGACCAATTTGAGCGAATACGTTAATACTAAAAGTGGTGTTCAGATCCTCCTGCGAAACTGTTTCACTATTGTTCTGGCCCCACTCCCCCTCAACGATAACACCGGCATTATTCACCAGAATATCCAGCCGGCCATATTGCTCCGCAATCTTTTGAGCAGCTCGTGCCCTATCTTCAGCTTTGGTAATATCCAGCTCAATAATATCAATTGGTGCCACCTCACCATTCCAAGTAGCTTGAACGGCCTCCAATTTCGCTTTATCTCGACCAGACAGGATTACTTTGACTCCTTGGTCAGAAAGCTGCTTGGCAGCCTCCAGACCAATTCCTCGATTTGAACCGGTGATCAATGCAATTCGATCGTTAGACATGGTAAATCTCCTGTGAGTTAGGTTGCTTCAAACACAGGAGCATTCTATTATTCGAGAAAATAGAAACAATTATATAAAAAGAAAATGAATGTTCGCGAACTGGAAACAATCAGCCTTAGAACTTTATCTGTTTTTGTCCATGTCTGTAGGACATTAAACCTATCGCTGGCTGCAGATCAGCTAGAACTTCCTAAGTCAACAGTTAGTAAGGAGGTTTCAAGACTGGAATCCCACCTGAAAGCCAAACTATTGGATCGTACCACCCGGCGTGTTGCACTGACAGAAGTGGGGGCTATTGCCTATGACCGGGCTCTGCATTTGATAGAAGACTTTAAAACCATGCAAAATGATGTGCTGGTAATGGATCAGCAGGTCCAAGGCTTATTGCGAATCTCAGCCCCGCCAGCCCTGGGTGAATTTCTCTCCAAGAGAGTTTTACCCACTTTTTTGAAGCGCTGGCCAAAAATTACCGTCTCCCTAAACCTCACTTACGACTTTGAAGACCTCTTCTCCCAAGGCATTGACCTCGCGTTTCGTGTTGGCGACATACATGATGAGCGCCTGATTTCCAGAAAGCTTGGCAGTTCAACGCGAATTCTCGTAGCCAGCCCTGAATATCTCACCACACAGGGAAAACCACAGCAGCCCAGCGACCTAATAAGCCATAACTGCCTGAGATTTCAATTTAACCCTGGAGATACCGAGTGGGCGCTAACCTCTAAACAATCGACAGTGACTTTACCCGTTAATGGGAATTTCTTTTGTGCTAATATTTCAGCCCTGAAAAATGCGGCAGTCAATGGGCTGGGAATTGCGCAATTACCAATCAACAATATTATGGAAGAGTTAGGCAAAGGCTCACTCGTTAATATTCTTCCAGACTGGCATGTTCCACCAATGGACATTCATGCCGTTTACCGCCAGGGGCTCAATAAGCCCAAGAAACTCGCTGCATTATTAGACTTTCTTAAAGAGGAAAAAAATTTATTTAATTGGAGTATCTAGCAGGATGAATAGAAACCTATACAGTCAACCGCCAATCGCCCCTCACCTTTATCGCCACCAGAGTATTCCTTAAGAGTATTTGGGGCTGAATTTTTAACCTTATCTTAAGTAACATTACAACAACAAAAGCTCTCAAAGGGCTCCGCTCAAAATCATAATCCCAATAGGCAAAATTCTTTGCATTTAGAACCTCTCAGGAAAACACCCAGAAAGCCTACTCTTCTAACAACAAGCATCGAAATCAACTAAATACCAAGCTCTTAGATTTGACAGGAAGACTCTATTCTTCTCACTTTTTCCACAGAAGGAAACCCTGTTACCATCCCCCTTACAGTAGACTTTGTGACAGCAAACAGAGACTTGTTTAACTTGAGGCTTTCAGCCAACTCTGGCAGATGCGTCCCTTTGCCGCACAAAGCTTGAATTGCCGAATAAGTCCCATGTGACCATATCCCAAAAACCAAGCATATAAAACTGTCTTTATGGTAGGGGTTTTCCGAAAAAAATATAAACCCATAATCTTCTGTAATTGAATCTCCTAAAACACTCGACTTATAAACACTATCATCAACCTCATCAATCGCATAGCGGCCTAAAAAATCCATTTTGAACTTTTCATCTATTCTTCTAGTTAGCAATAAATCACGGCTCACAACATTTATAGCGGGCCCACCGACACAGATAAAGGTCTTGTGATCATCTACAAAATTATGAGAATCATGAAAAATTACTTTTCTTTTCGGATACACCCTCTCAATCCGATCCTTTAACAACTGTATTCCAAGAGACTCATCGTAGGGCATAAACAGCACATTATCAGGAATTCGACTTTGTGTTCTAGTAATCTCGGAAAACAGTGTTCTTTGCTTTATCAAAGGAAGCACCACGTGAATATCAGAGTCAGAATCACCAAAGAATTTATCCCACAGAGCCTTATAATCTTTTGCATCAAATTTTTTCTTTAAAATTGCTGCAGAACCAATAAAGCTAGCAGTAAGAAAAGCCTCCACAAATGGGGCCGAAAGGAAATCCAAAAGAAAATCTGCAAATGTTAGCACCATTTCCACCCCTAGTCAGGCCACCAGACACCCTAAAAATTTTATACAATGAAAATCTGTCAAATAAGGGGCAAACCTAGAAAACCCTTATTAAAGGTTGCAGAAATTTAAACTACAACCATTGTAGACAAATTGTAAATTCCATCAGTACGTGAATTTTTTTCTGGCGCTGAAATACATAAATGGAGAAGTGTTATTAAAAAGATTTCAAACAACTAAAAATCTTCCGACTTAGCAGATAAAAGATGCCCAGCATACTCACAAAAGCCGGAAGCTGGGCAAAGATATTATTAAGTAGACATCTACCGCACTGATAAGTGCTATTACACTTCCACAGCAACTCTTTCCAACAGATGCGCTTCCGGCAACGCCCACTCAATGGGCTTTTCACCTCGCTGCTGCAACCAGTGGTTAGCTTGAGAGAACGGCTTGGTGCCAAAAAAACCGCGGTGCGCTGAAAGGGGGGATGGGTGAGGGGCGCGTAGTACCAAGTGTTTATTGCGATCAATAAAACCGCCTTTCTTCTGTGCGTAACTACCCCAGAGTATAAACACTAGACCTTCACGCTGCTCGGCCAGCTTATGGATAGCGGCATCGGTAAACTGCTCCCAACCGCGTCCCTGATGGGCACCAGCTTTACTGTCCTCTACAGTGAGGGTGGCATTGAGTAGCAGCACTCCTTGTTCTGCCCAGGGTTGTAGGCAGCCGTGGTGCGCTGGAAGTATCCCCATATCAGAGTGCAATTCTTTGTAAATATTTTGTAACGATGGCGGGATTCGTACGCCGGGCATCACAGAAAAGCATAAACCGTGCGCCTGGCCTATCCCGTGATAAGGGTCCTGCCCCAAAATCACCACTTTCACCTGATCAAATGGGGTGGAGTTGAAAGCATTAAAGATCTGCCCACCAGGTGGATAGATGCGCTTACCAGCCTCTTTTTCTCCCCGCAGAAACTGACGTAGTTCCGCCATATAAGGCTTTTTGAATTCCTCGCTCAGCACATCGTACCAGGAGGGGTGAATCTTAACTTTTTCCGGAACCGGCATTATCAAACCTTCAGAATCTTTTTTACGTACTTTTGCAACTCGGGCACCACAGCCTCTTCAAACCAAGGTCTTCGCCGCAGCCAAAGTGTGTTGCGCGGACTCGGGTGGGGCAAAGGGAAATACCCTGCGGGCAGGGCATCACGGTAGTGGCGCACATTCTCTGTAATATTGCCATACCAATGCGGCAGGTAGTGTCGCTGGGCGTATTGTCCCACCAACAGCGTGAGTTGCAAGTGAGGTAGCTGTTGCAGCAAGCGCTTATGCCAGGTGACAGCACACTCCGGGCGCGGTGGCAAATCACCTCCTTTACCTCGCCCCGGATAACAGAAGCCCATGGGAATAATGGCAATCTGGGATTCATCGTAAAAGATATCCCTATCGATCGACAGCCACTCGCGCAGACGATCACCAGAGGGGTCATTCCATGGGATACTGGTGGCATGAACCTTAGTTCCCGGCGCCTGACCAATGATCAACAAACGAGCAGATTCTGCCGCTCGCAGCACCGGATTGGCTCCCAATGGCAGGTGGTCCTCACATAGACGACAAGCGCGTATCTCCACCAATAAGGTTGGTAACTTCTCGACGACCACCTATTGCGCCCCTTCGGGATAAGCTAGGTGTAACAGAAGCGCCCTGCGATCTTGAGGGTCATGTATACGGCTGATATTGTCGTTGTCAAACACTATAAAAATGCCCGTATCGCCCACTGCCAGCCCATCGCCTTTGCCCCCAGTGCGGGATACTTCATAGCCCAATTCAGAGGAGTTCTCTTGCTCCCAATAATCCAAGCACCACTGCGCCTTCAAGCTAGGTAATTCTCTCCGACATACCGCAGACGCATTGGGCTCCAAAGTAAACAGCGCGCCATCATAATAGGACAAACCCGCCAGGTTCTCTGATTGTCCGCGAAAATTTAGCCCCTCTACAGCCGGCGGTGTAAAAATTTGCACTCCCCCCTTGGGACCCAACTTAACTAAAGCACGGGGATCGCGCTCTAGCACCATCCAAAAATCATCGCCAACTTTCTGTAAGCCTACGCCTGAGAGGTTGTACCCCTGCATATAGCCCTGAGCTTTGGCTGTGGTCGACCACATATTTTCCAGCCAACGGCCCTGCCCCTGCATATCAACTTCGGCAATGCGGTTATAGCGCTCGCTCAACAAATACAAATTATTACCTACACAGCTGATTGCTTCAAAATCCATTGCCGCTGCCGGTCGGGTAAGATCCAATAAAAAGTACCATACGTTTGTCGGCCGATCTTTCTTTGGAACATTCAAACCAGAGAGTGTGACAAAGGGCTCCAGCTTGGCGTGAACACCCTTTAAAACGATCTGATAAACTTTCTCTGACTTTTTATCTGAAATAGTAAGAAGTCTGCCATCACAAAAAGTTAAACCAGAGAGGCTCAACCCTGCGCTGGCATTTACCCAATAATGCTGTACTTTTTTAGCGGGAATAATGTCAGCAGCCATCGCTGAAGGCACCAACAAACTGATAAAGAAAAATAAAATTCGCTTGATCACGATTTTTCCAATCCATCGAGAAATGAATGAACTAAAAGGATAATTAGTGATTTGGCGCATTCTTAGATCTTCTAATTCACCGTTTACCTTTCAGAGAAATGGAAAAGTCTCTCTCCATAAAGCCGCTGCCAACATACTCTAGATCGCTAATCACTAGGAAATAGCATAGCCACCATAATACCCATCGACAATTTTTGCGCTACAAGGAGGATAATACGATACCCGATTTAGGAGGCAGACTAAACCCAAGCCAAAAGTTGGCAAATAAAAGGAGAGGAAATGAAAAGAGTTCGACGCCGAGCGCAATAAACGTGACGCCGAAATTTATCGGCATAGTGCCAATAGAGCTGCAATTAATTTGCCATTTCCGGCATTGCAAGGTGTAGCAGTAACGCGCGCTTATCTTCAGGCTCTTGCGCACGGCCAACATTGTTATTGTCCAGCACCACAAAAATGCCCTTCTCGCCCACAGCCAATCCCTCACCTTTTCCATAGCGGGTTTCCTCATAAACACGCTCTGGAGACTCTTCAAGCGAGCGATAATCCAGACACCACTCCGCCCGTAGACTGGGCAATACTCTGCGACAAACTGCGTGCGCATTGCGCTCCAAGGTATAGAGGGCGCCGTTAAAGAAGTCCAGGCCGGCTAAATCCTCAGAGCGATCAGCAAAATTTAAACCCTCTACCTGTGGCAAAGTGAATGCGCTGGCTTCTCCATCTGAGTCCAGCTTCAACAGGCCCCTTGGCTCACGCTCCATCGCCACCCAGAAAGTATCGCCAGCTTTTACCAGGCCCTCACTGGAAGCGTTGCTCTTTTGTAAGAAACCTTGAGATTTGGCTTCACCCGACCAGATATGCTCTTGCCAGCGCGCATTCCCCTCTGGGTCCACCACGGCAATGCGATTGTAATGCTCACTAACCAGAAAGATCTGATTCTCACCACAACTAACGCCCTCAAAGTCCAGATCTTCTGCGGGGCGGAAAAACGCTTTAAAGCTCTCCCAGACATTAACAGGCTCGTCACGTTCCGGCACTCCTAGACCACTCAAACGCAAAAAGGACACCAGATCGGCGGAACCTTCGCTGAGCTCTAATGAGTAAACCTCTCTAGAATTCTTATCGGAAACTGCCAGCAACTTGCCAGCACAAAAGCTTAGGCCAGAAATATCCAGACCTTCGCTATTATCCACCCAATAGCTGGCTTGCAGCTTGGCGGGGGAAATCTCCACTGCCGCCAGCAAGGGGGAGAACAGCACGATAGCAATGCCAGAGAGATAATTTTTGATCACTGTGTAACCATTTAATCGCGGAAGTTATTAAATTGCAGTGGCTGTTCCAGTTCCTTACCACGAAGTAAGGCAATTACCTGTTGCAGATCATCGCGCTTTTTCCCGGTAACCCGCACCTGCTCACCCTGAATAGCCGCTTGCACCTTGAGCTTTTCATCTTTGATCAGCTTAACGATTTTTTTTGACAATTCTTTGTCCAGGCCATTCTTTAGGGTCACTCCCACTTTAACCAGCTTACCAGACTGCTCTTTTTCACCTACATCCATCGCCAGCGGATCGATATCACACTTAATCAGGGCACCGCGCAGCATATCCACCATTTGGTCTACTTGCATATCCACCTCGGCACGCACTACCAGAGAGAAATCGCTCATCTCCACTTCCGCATCCACGCCTTTAAAGTCAAAGCGATTGGTAACAGTGCGGTTTACCTGATCCACTGCGTTAGTCAGCTGGTGCTTGTCTACTTCAGATACAATGTCAAAAGAAGGCATTAAATTCTCGGCTCCTATTTCCAGATTTGCGGAGTAATCTCCGTATTGTGATCGTTATCGGCCAACCAAATATGGCCGTCTTGAATGGTGATACTGAAATCCATATTGCGCTCAACCATCTGTGCCAATTGCTCAGTCGTGTCCGCAGCGAGATTGTAAATTCTAAGGTTGTCAAAACGTTCGAGCTGATTCTCCAGCTTTTGCCACCAGATCGGTGCGGCACGACGCCCGTAACTGTATACCAAAACCCGCCCGGCACGGTTACAGGCCTTGCGCAAGCGCTCCTCAGCTGGAAGACCCACTTCTATCCATAGGTCGATTTCTCCACTGAGGCTCTTTTGCCATAAATCCGCCTCCTCATCAGATGAGAGGCCTCGGGTAAACTCCAATAAATCGGATGCATTGTGTGCAAACGCCAATAAGCGCACCATCATACGCTCATCTGTTTCTGAAGGGTGGCGCGCCAAGGTCAGCTGGTGTTCCGCGTAGTAGTCACGGTCCATATCGGCTATTTGCACCTTGGCTTTGAAAATTGTTGCTTTTAGTGCCATTTCGGCTCCATCTCTACGCCACCTTCAGCACTACAACTGAGGCGGACTATTCTTGGTTGGTTTACGGAAGAATAAGGATATTCCGCATGACCTCTGCTACCGGCAACAGCCTGCCAATTTGGCGCTGCACCATGCTGTGTCTGATGGCAAGTCTCATCAGTGGCTGCGGCGTAAACAATATCCCCACCTATGACGAACAGGTAAAAGCCACCTGGGCTCAGGTGGAAAACCAGTACCAGCGTCGCGCAGACCTAGTGCCTAACCTGGTGAAAACCGTTCAAGCCTATGCCGGGCATGAGCGGGAAACCCTTCAGGCCGTCACCGAGGCGCGCGCCAAGGTGAACTCACTTCAGCTGGACAGCAACCTACTCAACGATCCGGCCAAATTACAACAGTTCGAAGCCGCACAGGCACAACTCTCCAGCGCCTTGTCACGGCTGCTGCTTGTGGTCGAGCGCTACCCCAACCTCAAAGCCAATCAAAACTTTCTCAGCTTGCAATCCCAGTTAGAAGGCACCGAAAACCGCATCAGCGTCTCGCGCCGGGATTATATCCAGGCAGTGCAACGCTACAACCGTGAGATTCGCACTTTTCCCGGTCGTATTTGGCACGCCCTCCTATATCGAGATATGTCTTTGAGGGAGACCTTCCAGGCGACCAGCGAAGAGGCCGAGAAGGCTCCGGAAGTCAATTTCTAGTAGGCCGCCGGGAAACCCTTATGACACGCTCCCTTCTGACCTTGTTGACGCTCATTACAGCATTACTGGCTTTGGCTCTATGGGCCGAGGTACAGCTCCCTCCTCTATCCGGGAGGGTGGTGGATAAAGCTGAGCTACTAACCGCCGAAGAGAGATACAAACTTACAGAATTGATTCAGCAATACGAATCTGAGAGCAGTAACCAACTGGTGGTGGCCACCCTCCCAGAGCTCCAGGGTATCACCATAGAGGAATACGCCAATCAACTGGCAAGAGAGTGGAAGCTGGGCCACAAGAAGAAAAACAATGGGATTCTCTTCTTGATAGCTCCCAAAGAGCGCAAGCTCCGAATTGAGGTTGGCTACGGCCTCGAAGGTGCCCTCACCGATGCGCTATCTGCCAATATTATTCAAACCAAGGTTCTGCCGGAATTCCAGAAAGGAAGTTATGCCGGTGGAATTAATGCCGGCGTGAACTCAATTATTGCCGCCACCAAGAACGAATATGTGGCCGAACCGATCGAGACCAAGGAGGGCCGACGCCTGGCCTTTGTAGTTGGGCTATTTCTCTTACTGGTAATGCTGCATCTGTTTGGTAGCTCGGTCCTCAGCTCACCAATTCATGGGCGTAATTATAAACGCGGTCGCTTTGGCGGCTACTATGGTAGCGGAGGCTTTGGCGCGGGGCACCCTAGAGGAGGCTTATCCGGGACTGGTACAGGCGGTGGATTAAGTGGAGGAGGTGGCGGATTTGGCGGAGGAGGTGCTTCGGGAGGATGGTAATGCTTAGTAATAGCTATCAACGCCAGGTGGCGGAGGCCATCAAAGAAGTGGAGACCCAAACCGACGCGGAGTTGGTAGCTATTGTCGCGCGGGAAGCCGATAACTATTTGTATATCTCCACCCTTTGGGCTGCCTTCTTGACCCTGCTGTTATCGCCACTATTCCAATTCCTACCCTGGTGGCTCAGCTTTCAGCAAGCCTTTCTGCTACAGTGGGTTCTCTTTATCGCGCTGGCAGTACTGTTTCGCTGGCGGCCGATAACCATGCGCCTTGTACCCAAAAAGATCAAATACTGGCGCGCCTCTAACCTAGCCCGCCGTCAATTTCTTGAACAAGAGCTGCATAGCACCAAAGATCGACTGGGTCTGTTGATTTTTATTTGTGAAGCGGAGCACTATGTAGAAATTCTGGCAGATCGCGGCTTGGCTCAGCATGTATCCAACGACAACTGGCAGGTTATTATCGAGCAATTTGTACGGGAAATTAAGCGCGGTAAGGCTGGGGAAGCACTGTTACTCTGTATTTCCCAATGTGGAGACTTATTAAAAGATGCAGCCCCCTGTAGTGCTGTGAAAGATGAGTTGCCCAACCACCTGATTCTAATTAACTAACCTAATTTACTGCCCTACTTACCCTTCAGGCGTGATTTTAACGCCACAATACTTCTATACCTACGCTTTAACAACTCCTTCTACTAAGCTGCTGTAAAGGAGCAATAATCCCCATGAAAAATTAAAGCTTATGGTAATTATGCACTTATAAAAACCATTAAAAGTAAAAACTAAATCAGATAAAAGCAAAGTCAGCCACGCCAATTTAACAGTGCTTGGCAATTAATATTAAGATTAAAAAAATGTCAAATAAAAGCCTCAATATCCGTATGAAAGAATCCAGCTCACAAAAAAGTCCAGCGCCAAATACCAGTTACGCCTGCAACTACGGTGATCGCTCGCAACCAAAAAATTAGAAAATCCAATGAGAAAGATCTTAATTACAATTTGGCTATTTATATCGGCTTCACTGTCCTCCACTATCTGCGCCGATTATATCAATCTCACCGGTGCGGAGACTGCACCAAATATTGCAGAAATAGAGATACTCAATAACAATCTTTATATCAGCCTAGAGGTTTCTGCAGCTGATGCGAACGCGTTCTGGCCGGGAATACCACCCACAAAGAGTATTTATGAAATAGCTAGACTTGCTCTTGCACAAAAAGAGATCGCCATTGAGGTGCACTCCCCAGAGGGTAAAATTGAGCCGACTATAACCTCTGTCAGAATTGCCGAGAGAAAACCGAGAAACTCACCTTTTGCGGGAAGAATAGATCCAAGGACAGGCCTGCTAAGGCCGAATTTTCCAGCCGACAAAACCATACTGTTGGCAGATATCGAGTTTCCAATAAAAGGCTTGAGCAATCTGGAAATACGTCCACCACTGGATTCCGATGGGGCTGTCTTAGCCACAATAGGATTTACTAGTCAACACGGCCACACATCAGTAAGCAGTTTTCAATATTTGTCTCAAATAGAAAAGCTGAAAATTGATTGGGGAGATCCTTGGAATACTCGCTTTGAAAACCAAGCTATAAATCGGCACAATCGCTATCCCCTTAGATCTTTCCTCTACGTGGAACCTCGTCAGGTTCGCCACGAAATTTTATTGCGTCCAAGAGATTTATTACAATGGACCGACCAACCCTTTGATGCCTGGAAGCCCCTTACAGCCAAGCGAAGAAAAGAGTTAAGAGTAACTACAGAGAAATTCCTACAGAAAAAAAATCCCACTAGCATCAACCAAACTCTGGTTGAACCTATCAGCACGGAAACAATTTTTCTCAAGGCAAACGATACAGGCTTTACCACAATAGGAGAGCATGAGCGGATCGAGATAGGTTCATTACTGATCGGTTACCGGGAAAAATATCATGTTAAGGAGCTACCACAAAGTGTTACTATCGACTGGAACCTCTTTACAGAATCTATCAAATCAGTTCCCACACTCATACAAGATCCGGCTGGTCCTTTCCCAACACATGTTATGCCGGACTTTCCCGACATTCAATGGCGCAATTATTTATATGATTACCGTGCTCCCAATAGTGATCCAATCCCTATTGAGAATACCATAGCGGCCATACCCATGGCGGTGCTTTTCTCCTTCTGCTTTGCAGTATTTTTCATTCTCACCCTGCGTAGCAAAAAGGTTGAGACAAAAAACAAACATCCGATACTCTTTTACGGCATTGTGATTATTTGTGCCGTACCCATTTATTACACCCTTCCAAGTGAACTGCGCATCCCCCTGCCCGGCACCATAAACAAGCAAGAAATAAAAGAAATTACCGAGACAATACTTGATCGCCTTTCCGCTGCCTATGAAGAACCTCAAAGTGAAAAATTAAACGACCAGCTTGCCAACCTAGTAAGCAGCGAAAAATTTGATTTTACCGTCGCAAACTTGTCACAAGTTTACCAACCTCTAACCAACAGCGGCAATAAGGGTTCTATTAGATCTATCCGTGACCTGGAAATTGAGCACGCAGATCAAATGATCCTGAACGGAAATAAAACTTTCAGAATTATTGGAAAGTGGCATTCAATGATTGAAGATTACAGCTGGGGACATATGGAGCAATTACCGCGAGAAACTCGTGCAAGTATAGAAATAACCCAATCAGACAAGTATTGGAAGATATCCGCCTTTACACCACTATCTATACGATAAGCTTGCCACTAGAGTTGGTAACCAAGTGCCATGAAAAAAAATATCTCAAATTTAATTAACCTCCTTTCTTTTGCTCTGGCTCTCCACCTATCTGTAATATCTCAAATCACTGAAGCCCACTTTTCACTAAACCTAAATATAAGAATTCTACATATTGAGCACACCGTCAATGGAGCCAGCCTCTATATGAGACTGCCTCTTTCCTATTTACTGGCGGATAAGGCGCAACATGGTATTGATCCCTACTCGGGGAAAATTCCATATCAAGTACCATATACTCGCAACAGTTTGGAGAATGATCGGCTGGTTCACTATGTGGATGTCGAACAATTCACGATCGACCCTGAGGGGGTGGGCAATATTGTCGCAGCAGCAACACATATCCTCTCTGCCAATCAGGAGCTTAAAGGGTATGTAAAATCAGTACGTCTTTATCCTATTGGCAACGAGCCAGCTTTTGCCACGCTTGCAGAGGCAAAACGAGCCCTTTCTAATAACTTTGCACAGATGGCACTTAACAACTCACTCCATGTCAGTGACACACTGGTTGATATCCACATCCATTACCCTACTCAGCAACAGCTGGAAGAATATCAACTCTTTAGTTCCCTGAATCCAGGGCTTCCCGATCAAGAAAATACTGCAAATTTAATCCTCAGTTATAACCCTGGGAAAATCCAGGTTTTCCGCTCTAGGGGGCTAATGCGAGAGCCTGTTCAAATCCGTTATTCCAGTATAGATGCCATCAATACCTTTCTAAAGGAGGGCATGGTACATATTATTCAGGGGCTAGATCATGTGCTTTTTGTACTTTGTCTTAGTCTTGGTGCCCTCGCTCTCCCCTTATTATTCTGGCGTGTCACGGCCTTCACTATCGGCCACAGTATTGCCCTATCCGTAGGTTTCTTTGGTTTTATTCCTAGCACTGTCTGGTTTGTCCCACTGATTGAAACCGGAATCGCCATTTCCATAATCTATATTACTTGGCTTTCAATGAGACAAAAATCGATCGCCTCTATATCCACCGAGCGTACAATTCTTTTAACTTGCTTGATGTTGGGCTTACTGCATGGACTAGGATTTTCCTTTGTATTACACGAAATACTCAACATCAACTCACCTAATATTTGGCAGAGCTTGTTAGCATTTAATCTCGGCGTAGAGGCTGGTCAAATTTTAATAATTTTAGCAATCTGGCCTCTGCTTTATTTGGCCAGACGTCAACAGAAAAACTGGGAATCTAACCTACGCTACACAATTGCCACTACATGCTGCGCCATTGCCTTACTCTGGACTTTTGAGAGGGGTTATGAATTGGTGAACGTAATACAGCAAGAAAACCAACCCAGAACCAATATTACAATCAGCAACAGTAAAATCTAATTCATGATTTTACCAGAGAGGAAGTTATAAGCCTCATTATATCGAACAATAAATCTAACGATTTAAAGTTGAAGACAGCCACAAATCAAGTAGCACTCTATTTACTGGATTTGTAACCAAGAACCGAAAAGGTAATCTCCCCTATAGACTCAATGGAACAGGCCAACAACAAGGTATTATTTTTTATAACCATCGCTATTCGCCCCCAAGGGATCTTATTAAACTCACCAGCAGAGTGCATTCTGCACGCCATTACCCACTTCCCCCCTGCCTCATAACCAAAAACAAATTCGACCACACCCTACTTAGAGCTGAATGAAAATAGCATCCATATAACATATGGACATCTCAGAACGAATGGTATCTTTTAGCCTAAAGGAGAAAGTCACCGATATCATCATAAATTAAAAACCTACCATTAATAACTTAGTGTGTTTTCGAGACAGATTGCATTTACTTAATTGAATCAGGGGTTCTACATGGACGTCTAAATGCCCTCCAACACTGGAAACACTTACAGACTTTTATGTATTTTGCACTGAATAAGCCGGGATAAATAAATCCACTTCGCTACAGCCCCACTGGAGGCCTCTCAGTATGCATGACTACCAAATCTACACCCTAGAAGAGCCGTTCCTTGTATTATTTGCCCACCCTTTAATCGGCAATACTATTTCCATTAAATGGGCTAAAATCGAACAACAGGAAACTTACACAGAAAAAATGGGGATGCTACCCCCTAGTTACCAAGAATTAAAACCACCTACCCCACAAACAAGAGGGCCTGCTCTTAGGCTAGGTCAATCTAGAACAAATACTAATAGAAACTGTTTCATAACTTCTTTAGCGTAATTAACATGCAGGCAATATAGAAAAAAGCTCTGTATGAAGATAAGTAGCGATCCCACCTGACGACTAAACGGCGGTAGTTCCCTAGCCATGCAAAAGTTCGCTCAACTTTCCAGCGTCGCACATATCTCCTAAGCTTTCTGCCATCTTGTTTCGAAGGTTTTCTTCTATTCCTGCGGTGAGGGCAAATTAGGTCAATTTCACGGCGGGCCAAACTATGGCGTAGTGGATCAGAATCTGCAGCCTTGTCGTACACCAGTCGTCGAATTTTTGTATTTTCATAGGTAACATCGAGTAGTGGATGTAATAAATTTACTTCTGCTGGTGAGGCCGAAGTAACGGTGCCTCCCAATGGAATACCTTCGCCATCGACCACCACCATCCACTTTGTACCCTTGCCTCGCTTAGTTTTTCCGACTTCTGCTCCCCTTTTTTTGCTGAAGCAAAGCTACCATCCGAAAAGACTTCTTCCCAATTGAGCAGGGATCTTTGATCGAGCTGTCCGAGAAATTTTCTCCAAGCCTCCAACCAAGCGCCTTGCTCTTCCCAAAACTGGAGCCTTCTCCAGCAAGTACTCGGCGAAGGGTAAGATGGGGGGAGATCCTTCCATCGTGCTCCTGATCGCAAAATCCACAAGATACCTTCAAAACATGCACGGTTATCAATGGGTTTGGGACCTCCTTTTCCACGTTTTAGCTGGGGAAGGCAAGGCTCAATCAATTTCCACTGAGCGTCGGTTAATTCTGACTTAAATCTACTCACACTTACTGGTCTTATCATTCCATGAGGTCGCAAGAATAACTGATTTCAAGTTATGAAACAGCTTCTAGCCAAAAAGATGCTTCCCTCCATTTAAAACTTACAAACATTCAATCTCGGGGGACATGATGATCCTTAGCAGATAGGTTGGTAAAGTACTCTTTCTACGACAGCAAAACTGGGCCAGTGGCCACACACCAAATCAGATTATCCTCGCCAGGGCAATACCACCTCAATCAATAACAAGCACCAAAACATAACGAATAGCCTTGCTTTTACTTAACCACTATTTAAAGGCTTGAATCGCTGCTTTACATATTAGTATTACCAAGGGAATATTGGATAAAGCGAAGACAACAAAGCGAAATTCTATTTTATTCACCAAAGCTTGAACAAGGCTATGAATCACTCTTAAACCCACATATGCCCAAGCAGTATAAACGATAAACTCCGTGGCTGCGCCTAGAAAAGCCAATGAGAAAACTGCTGCGTAAAATAGAGTAGGCTGCTCCATTAAATGATTATAATTATCCGCCTTCCATCTAACCCTTGCCGGAAGCTGTGACATCTGGACTCCGGATGGCACTTTAGAATCCAACTTCATTTTCATAGATGCAATCGCCGGCAATCTTGTTGCATACATCCAAAACCACATAACCATTGACCAAACCAGCAAAGCCACCACCGGTTGAATTAATTGAACCGTTGAATTCATCTTATTTCCAATAGTTAAATTTTTATTTCCAATAATGCACTGGACCATTAGGGAAGCAAAATTACGAAGCTTAAGTTACATCACCTCACCCACCAACTCATAGCTATAAAACTTAATCTAACTCAACATGCAAAAGCAGGTACGGATTCCCTCAACCATCCAACTGCAATTCAACAACAGTAACGTCTAACTTTCTTAAAAACCCAGGAATTGACCTCTAAATTCATCGATATTTTTCTGTTACGCCTAACTTTTATCAAATATCTAGCACAGCAAGGGTACCGGCCTCAGACCCTATCAACTCAAGCGCAACAAGCAACATTTCAACAATCCTATCATTCACCCTACAGAAACCAAACCCCCAACTCCATTTATCACGTACAGCAAATCAACTTTATAAAAATATTTCTGCATAATAAAAACTTACATTTAAAAAACACCTATATTTATTTGATATTTGTTACCATACACTCATAAAATTCTGGAGCTTCAGAGGACTCAAGCTTACTGGCTTTTGCTACATTAATTTTGAAAAAACACCCCAAAAACTAAAGTGCAAAAGTATCCCCCAAATAGATTGCGTCACATACCACTAACCATTTTACTTACCACCCCTTGATTGCGATATTTTGGAAGAATAAAGATATCAGGCATTTACATACCAACAATTTCGGCTTGCTCTATAGTTACAAAACCAGCAATCTTATCTTCACCAGAATAATATATCCATCACATTCTTCATTGCCAGATATCACATCACTTAAATGCTCTTCATCTATATTGTACCGACCTCTACTATCAACAACTTCCAAATTAAAGGATCTCTGATAATATTGATAGAACTGCCACAACATAAAAAACGCGTCTGCATCACCTCTAATAGCCTTACGCACTATAATTCCATATATCTTTGCAGACTCATAAAGTGATAACTTCAACCATCATTATCATAACTGCCATTTAAAATGGAAATTTGCTCCTAACTTAAACTTTCCAGCAAGTCAATCAACCACAAGAATAGAAAATTAGAACCAAATAGAATCATTTGTTATATTTTCACCCCTTATCAGCGCCCACTTTAAAAAATTGATCACAGAAAAATTTTTTAACAGATTTTAATTACTAATAAGATGTATTTATAAAGGGAAACCAAGCTCAGCGCAGAAACAAAAAACTATTCCATTTACCAGCGCCAAGTCACCGCTAGATAAGGTCCATGCTGGGTAATATCATAGGCAAAGCGACCATCAGAAAGTCGATCAGAATAATTAATACTGTAATATTGGTAGCCCAGGCGCAATGAGGTGGTTTTCCAGGCGCGCCAGTCTAATCCTGCCAATAGATTCCACTGCAAATCATCACCGCCAGCTCCAAAACCGCCGATTTCGGTACGCGCCCCCAGGGTCAGGCAGTCATTCACGGCAAAGCCCACACGGGTACCAATAGTCGGCTCCCACCAACTTTTGCGGCCGCCCAAACGATTTTGGATTTCTGGCATTCTGCCGATATCAATACCCACGCGGGCTTTCACTTCCTGCCTCAGGCGATTCCAACGTACACCCACGCCTATATCCCAAAAATAGCGCTGCTCGCTTTCACCAAAATAGCCTTGCAGTACCCGGTAAGCGCCAAATGCAGCCACCCACGCCTGATGAACATCCACATTCACATCGATATCAACATCTATATCCAACTGGGGATTTCGGGGTGGCGCAATCGTTGTGCCCTCATTTAAATTGAGGTGTACATAATAGAGGTCAGAAACTAGGCCAAAGCGTCCTCTCCAAGCTTCCAGACGTACAGAAAAAGCCGCATTAAGGAGCTCTAGGGTTTTTCTTAAGTTCAGATCCACATCCACAGTGGTATCCGCCACTGTGGCCTTTCCTTTGGTGCGAAGTGGCAGAAAAATGTAGGGGGTGGCCGCAAAGCGCCAGTCATCTACGGTTGTCGCAGGGGGGCGGCTCTGAGGCGCATATTGGGCTGAAATTGCACACGAAAAAAAAAGCGCTATTAACCCAGAAATAATTACCACCGCCCTTATTACTGACAAGAGCATCTCCATTTAATGGTTTTACCGAGGTTCAATCTCAATAAGCATCCATTAAGAATAGATAGCGATAGCCAGGCGGGGAATTAACCAAAGGGAAAGCACCGCGCCGGAAATGGCGCGGTGGTTGTAGGCACTTGGGATAGTGCGCAGGGTTTACGTTTTTGCTCGCTTAGTCGTTCACTTCAGGGCGCATATGCGGGAACAGAAGTACGTCGCGGATCGATGGAGAGTTGGTAAACAGCATTACCAGACGGTCGATGCCAATGCCCTCACCAGCGGTGGGCGGCAGGCCGTATTCCAGCGCGCGGATATAGTCGGCGTCGTAGTGCATGGCTTCGTCGTCACCGGCATCTTTCTCCGCAACCTGGGCTTTAAAGCGTTCGGCCTGATCCTCCGCGTCGTTCAACTCGGAGAAACCATTGGCAATCTCGCGGCCGCCAACGAAGAATTCAAAACGGTCGGTGACAAACGGGTTGTCATCGTTGCGGCGAGCCAGCGGAGACACCTCGGTTGGGTACTCAGTGATAAAGGTCGGCTGGTCGAGGCGGTGCTCTACAGTCTTCTCGAAAATCTCGATCTGTACCTTACCCAGGCCCCAGCTGCCTTTCAGCGGGATTTCCAGCTTCTCGGCAACGGCGCGGGCGGATTCGATATTGTCGATATCGGCCGCAGTCAGTTCCGGGTTGTAGTGCAGGATGGAGTCGAATACAGACAAACGCGCGAACGGCTTGGAGAAGTCGTAGCTGCTGTCCTGGTATTCCACAGTGGTGGAGCCCAGTACATCTTCACAGATTCCGCGCAGCATCTTCTCGGTGAGGTCCATCAGGTCGTTGTAGTCCGCATACGCCTGGTAGAACTCAAGCATGGTGAATTCGGGGTTGTGGCGCGTGGACAGGCCCTCGTTGCGGAAGTTGCGGTTGATCTCGTAAACCCGCTCAAAACCACCCACGACAAGACGCTTCAGGTACAGCTCCGGGGCAATACGCAGGTACATATCGATATCCAGCGCATTGTGGTGGGTAACGAACGGACGCGCGCTGGCACCACCGGGAATAACTTGCAGCATGGGTGTTTCCACTTCCATAAACTGCTGGGCGTTGAGGAAGTCGCGGATGTACTCGATCACTTTAGAGCGCACTCGGAACACTTCGCGGGCTTCCGGCGTGGCGATCAGGTCCACGTAGCGCTGGCGATAACGCATTTCCTGGTCGGCGATGCCGTGGAATTTTTCCGGCAGCGGGCGCAGCGCTTTGGTCAGCAGGCTGTACTCTTCACAATTGACGTAGAGGTCGCCCTTGCCGGATTTGTGCAGAGTGCCTTTTACGCCGACGATATCGCCGATATCCCAGGCACCAAAGCGCTCTTTAATATCTTTCTGTGCCGCTTTATCGGCATAGAGCTGGATGCGGTCAGACACATCCTGGATCACCATAAAGGGTCCGCGTTTAGCCAGGATTCGCCCCGCTACGCACGCCCGTTTACCCAGTTCTTCCAGCTCCTCTTTCTGTTTATCGCCGAACTCAGCTTGCAGGTCGGCAGCGAGGTTCTCGCGGCGAAAACTGTTGGGGAAAGCATTGCCCTTCTCGCGCAGAGCGGAAAGCTTGGTGCGGCGCTCGGCGATCAGTTTGTTTTCGTCTTGCTGGATATCAGTCATGGTGATCTATCAGTTTTGTGAGTGATATTACCCCTCGTCCCATTAGTGAGAGACGAGGGGCGCGGTGAGAGTGGAGTCTTTAAATCAGAGGCCGGCTTTGAGGCTGGCTTCGATAAACTGGTCCAGGTCTCCATCCAGTACTGCCTGGCAGTTGCTGGTCTGGACACTGGTGCGCAGGTCCTTGATACGCTGGTCGTCCAACACGTAGGAGCGGATCTGGCTGCCCCAACCGATGTCGGCCTTGCTGTCTTCCATGGCCTGCTTCTCTGCGTTGCGCTTGAGCATTTCCTGCTCGTACATTTTTGCGCGCAGCATTTTCCAGGCTTTATCGCGGTTCTGGTGCTGGGAGCGCTCGCTCTGGCACTGCACGACGATACCGGATTCTGTGTGGGTCAAACGCACCGCAGAATCGGTTTTGTTCACGTGCTGACCACCGGCGCCGGACGCGCGGTAGGTGTCTTCACGCACCTGGGACTTGTCGATTTCAATCTCGATATTGTCATCGATTTCCGGTGACACAAATACCGAGCTGAAAGAAGTGTGACGACGGTTGCCGGAATCAAACGGCGATTTGCGCACCAGGCGGTGTACACCGGTTTCTGTGCGCAGCCATCCGAAGGCATGGTCGCCGGCGAAATGCACAGTGGCACTCTTGATACCGGCCACTTCCCCCGCGGAGACCTCTTCCAGGGTGGTCTTGAAGCCGTGGGCTTCACCCCAGCGCAGGTACATACGCAGGATCATTTCCGCCCAGTCCTGGGCCTCGGTACCGCCGGAGCCAGCCTGAATATCCAGGTAGGCATTGTTCTCATCATTCTCGCCGGAGAACATACGGCGGAATTCCAGAATCCCCAGCTGCTGCTGGAGACCTTCGATCTCAGTGGAGACCTCCCCTACGGAGTCCTCATCATTTTCCTCGACTGCCATTTCCAACAGTTCGCGGCAATCGGCGATGCCGGAGTCGAGGTTTTCGATGGTATTAACCACCGTTTCCAGGGAAGAGCGCTCGCGCCCCAGTTCCTGTGCGCGGTTGGGGTCGTCCCAAACGCTCGGCTCAGCCAGCTCCAGCTCTACTTCGGTGAGACGTTCTTTCTTGCTGGCGTAGTCAAAGATACCCCCTAAGAACGTCAGTGCGCTCTTCGAGGTCTTTTAATTGATTGAGGAGGGGATTGATTTCCATGAACTTTAGGTGTCCGGACAAAATAAAAAGCGGCGCGCATTCTACCGCAGCGCGCGGGGGTCCTTCCAGTCAGCCAGCCGCTGTAAATTGCGCAAAATCCCTATTTGCCAAACTGGCCGGATAACTGCTGCAAAATCGCGCAGTCCGGTGAGTCATCACCGGCACAACTATCGATAAACGAATGTAGGGTTTCACGCATTGCCAACATATCGCGCAACTGGGTTTCCAGCATGGAGAGTTTTTCGTGCACCAACTGCTTGGTTTCGCGGCTGTGTCGCTCGGGATTACCCTTAAGCCCCAACAGAGTGCGTACCTCCTCTATGGAGAAGCCGCAGGCGCGAGCGCGCTGGATAAAGCGCAAGGTCTCCAGATTGTCCTCGGTGTAATGGCGGTAGCCATTGGCCTTGCGCGCGGGAGACACCAAACCGATCGATTCATAGTGGCGCAGGGCCTTACTACTGAGCCCCGAATGCTGTGCCGCCTGAGAAATATTCACTGCCAACTCCCAACCTATTGACCACTAGAGTTTCCCCTTAAGCGCTGTTATCCCGGCACTGGGAAAATTGATACTGCATCTTTTCGGCAGGGTCGTAACCCAGCTCCAGGGCGGCATCCAGAGCGTCCATACTGATCAAGTGCAACAATATATCCCCTGTGGGCGCACCACAGACAGCCGGAAACATTCGATCTGTGCGCACACCGCAGCGGGATTCCTGCACCATCAAACCATTTTCCCGTAACTTGGCCTGACTCTGCTGTAAAGTCATGCCACCGCCCTCACACTGCTTGCGGCCACTCTTGCGATAGACCCAAACCAGTTCACCCGACCTAGTTGCGGGAAGGTTGGACGTCACCTCTGGCTGACTGGAGCCCGGGGTATTCTCTACCTGATTTTCCATAACCTTTTCCTCCTTGGCTCCACCGCAGGCCGCCATAGCCAGTAAAGTCAGCACCAACAGAGCAGACAATTTTATTTTCACCATCACACTTCCTCCATAAAGCAATGGCCACCCAGCTTAAGACAGCGCCAGCCAGGCTCCCACCAATAACAACAAAGTACCGGAAATACGGTTAATTAAACGTACATTTTCAGCGCGTTCCAGCAGGCGACTGAGGGCCTGACCACCCCCAGCGTAAATCAGCAAACACAAGGTTTCCAGCAACAGTATGGTGGCGATCAACACAGAGAGCTGCGGTGCCAAGGGCTTGCTTTGGTTGATAAAGGGCGGTAACAGAGCAATAAAGAAGGCCCACCCCTTAGGATTTGCAACCGCAGTAATAAACCCCTGAACAATCAGCGCTTTTGCGGAGGGCCGGGCGCGCCCCTGTGCCGCATCAAGAGAAGCCAGCTGCCCCCGGGAACGCCACATCTGTATGCCCATCCAGGCGAGGTAGGCACCGCCGCAGTATTTAAATAGCTGAAATACAGTGGGATACTGCACCATTACCACCGCCGCACCGAGCACCGTAGCCAAGGCTACTAGCGCTACTCCTACCAGCTCGCCAACCATCATCCACAGGGTGTGGCGCACCCCCACCGTAATACCAAGGCTTAGGGCCAGCATCATGCACAGTCCCGGGGTTACCGAGGCAAAAAAGCTGGCAGGGACAAAAAGCGCGAGTACAGACAATTCCATTGCATTTTCCTAGTGATGGGTACCACTGTGGTTCCCATAATGGCTTACCAGCATCCCAGCCAGCATCAGGCCACAGCCAATCAATTCAGTGGTGTTAAGCATTTCATTAAGGAATAACCAGCCTGCCGCTAGAGCAAACACCGCCTCCAGGCTCATAATCACCGTGGCGTGGGATGGTGCCGCATGGCGCTGAGCCAATAACTGGAAAGTAAATGCCAGCGCAGTGGAGAAAATCATCATGTAGGCGATCGGCCAGGCCGCATCCATAGCGGACTGTATCGTTGCCTGCTCGGTGAAGAGGGATGCCAGGGCCGACAACAGACCACAGACCAGAAACTGAATACAGGCCAGACGCAGTGCATCGTAGCGTTTCACCAAGCGATCCGCAGAGAGCACCTGAATGGCGAAGACAAAAGCACTGGCAAACACCATCAAGTCGCCAACTAACTGAGATTCTTCACTGAAGTCCGCCAGCCAGTAGAGGCCAAATAAAGCCAGACCAATACCGCCCCAAGTCCAGCGATTGGTTTTATGCCCTAGGGACAAACCGATAACCGGCACCAACAAGAGGTAAAACCCGGTGATAAAACCAGCGCGGCCAGCAGTGGTGTAGAGCAGACTGATCTGTTGCAGCGCCGCACCTAGGAACAACCAAAAACCGAGTAGAGCACCGCCGGGTAAACAGGCTCTCCAGCGGTGGCTAACAGTATGTCCATTCGTCTCGCCAGGTTGGGCATCCCTGCGCGAAGATAGCCAATAAACGATGGGCACCAAAATCAGGCCGCCGAGGATAAAGCGCCAGGCATTGAACGCCAACGGCTCAATATCTGCCATGGCGATCTTTTGTGGCACAAAGGCGACGCCCCAGAAAAGAGCGGCTAATAACAGCAGGACTTCGGCCTGGACTTGTTTACGTTTCACTACTTTTTACTTCCAACCACGTTTTATTACTGCTGTGAACAAGCTCCAAGCAATTCACAACTTTCCGAAAGGTGCTCCTATATAGCCTCCAGCAGGCTCACCATTAATTGTAGGGATTCGCGCCCACGAAATTCATTGACGTCTAACTTGTAAGCCAGGCGCACTCGCTCGGTGGGCTGCGGCCACTGATCTGTATCTATATTAAAAGCAATGGCATCAAGGGCCAGCTGTGGCGCCTGCGGCGGAGCGACCACCATTTTCAGGTGCCGCTCGCCGACAATGCGTTGCTGAAGCAATAGAAACTCGCCATCGAAGACCGGCTCGGGAAACGCCTGTCCCCAGGGGGCACAGGCACGCAACAGGGCCGCGGTTTGCAGGGTGTAGTCTGCAATATCCAATTCACCATCGGAATCGATCACGGCCTGCAATTGATTCTCATCCAGGCGCTTGCGCACCACTCGTTCAAACTCCGCCCGGAAAGCATCGAGGTTTTGTGCAGGCAGACTCAACCCTGCGGCCATGGCATGACCGCCGAATTTACTGATCAGCTCAGGATTGGCTGCGGCCACATCGCTCAGGGCATCGCGGATATGCAAGCCGGGTATGGAACGCGCCGAGCCTTTTACCAGGTCGTTATCCCCTTCGGCAAAGGCAATTACCGGGCGGTGGAATTTCTCCTTGATACGACTGGCAAGAATACCCACCACCCCTTGGTGCCAATTGGCATCGTAGAGACACAGGCTCCAGGGAATTTCCCCCTCCAGCTGCAGTTCTTCCAACGCCGCTAGAGCTTCCCGCTGCATACCCTGCTCTATGGCCTTGCGGTCCCGGTTGAGCATATCCAGCTCCCCCGCCAACTCACGGGCTTCACTGGGATCGCGGGTCAGGAGGCAGCGGATGCCTGTGCCAATATCATCCAGGCGCCCGGCCGCATTGATACGCGGTCCTAGGATAAAACCAATATCGGTGGTGGAAAGCCTGCGTTGGTCTCGCCCGGCCACCTCTAATAAAGCGGAAATACCGGGTCGGCAGCGCCCGGAACGAATACGGGCGATACCCTGGTGCACCAGAATGCGGTTGTTGTGATCCAGCGGCACCAGGTCAGCGACAGTGCCGAGCGCCACCAAATCGAGATATTCAGCCATATTCGGCGGAGCGATACCGCTCTGCGCAAACCAACCGCATTCCTGCAGGGCACTGCGTAGACGACTCAACAGGTAAAAGATAACTCCCACACCAGCGAGATTCTTACTGGGGAAATCACAGTTCGGCTGGTTCGGGTTCACAATGGCATCGGCATCCGGCAGCTCACTGCCGGGCAGGTGGTGATCGGTTACGATCACTGTCATGCCTGCGGCCTTGGCCGCCGCCACCCCATCAATGCTGCTGATGCCGTTATCCACGGTGATCAGCATATCCGGGGCGTAATCCTTGGCCACCTCTACGATTTCCGGGGTGAGGCCGTAACCAAAATCAAAGCGGTTCGGCACCAGGAAGTCCACGCCCGGCGCACCCATGGCCCCCAGTGCCAGCACGGCGAGCGTGCTGCTGGTGGCACCATCGGCATCGAAGTCACCGACGATCAAGATCTTCTGTTGCGCCCGCACGGCTTCCACCAGCAGTGTCACCGCTGTATCCAGCCCCCGCATCGACTGTGGTTGTTGCAGCTTGGCGAGGCTGTGGTCCAGGGCTTCCTCGCTGACGATACCGCGACCAAGCAGTACCCTCTGCAAAATTTTGGGGGTTTCAGAAGCAAAACGGCCAGTGGAAAAATCCACTGGCCGCCGCTGAATTGTTGTATTCATTCTCTCTCAGCTATTTTTTTTGATCCGGCCGCCAAGTCCCTCGCTGCGCCAGCTAGTGCCCTTCGGACAGCATGGTCGCCATATAGTCGTGCACCTGGGACAAGTCGTTGGGCAGCACCTTGAATCGCTCTTCGCGTTGCCAGAGGTCCTGCATATGGGCCGGCAGGGGAATTTCGGTTTGTGGCAGTGCCTGCGCCACAGCATCGGGGAATTTTGCCGGGTGTGCGGTGGATAAGCAAACCATTGGCTGCTCGGCGGAGCGGCGCACCCTTCTTGCGGCCTCGACACCAATAGCGGTATGGGGATCGAGCAGATAGCCGGTCGCCAGGTACTGCTCACGAATCACCTCAATAGTACGCGCATCGTCGACCCTATAGCTGGAAAATGTCTTTTGGGCCTGCGCCAGGGCCGATTCGCTCAAGTGCATAGGTACACTGCGATCTGCCAGCAACTCCGCCACTGCGGCACCATCGCGGCCGTAGAGATCAAACAGCAGGCGCTCAAAATTGCTCGACACCATGATATCCATGCTGGGCGACAGGCTGTGTATCAGCGGTTTGGGCGTGTGATCGTTATCGCTGATGCAGCGGTGCAGGATGTCGTTGGCATTGGTAGCGATCACCAACTGGTCGATTGGCAAACCCATCTGCTTCGCCAGGTAACCGGCAAAAATATCGCCGAAGTTGCCGGTGGGCACGGAGAAATTTACTGTCTTATCTGGTGCGCCCAGGCGCAAGGCCGCGTAAAAGTAGTAGACAATCTGCGCCATAATGCGCGCCCAATTAATGGAGTTCACCGCCACTAAACGGCGCCCATCGGGTAAAAAAGACTGGTTGGCGAAGCTGGCCTTCACCATATTCTGGCAATCGTCGAAATTACCTTCCATGGCAATATTGAACACATTGTCCGACAACACTGTGGTCATCTGCCGGCGCTGTACTTCTGAGACCCGATTGTGGGGATGCAAAATAAAAATATCGATATTGTCGCAGTGGCGGCAGCCTTCAATCGCCGCCGAACCGGTATCCCCGGAAGTCGCCCCCATCACCACCACGCGCTCACCACGCTTTTTCAGCAGGTGGTCAAACAACTGACCGAGAAACTGCAGGGCAAAATCTTTAAAGGCCAGAGTCGGGCCGTGGAAAAGCTCCAGAATCCACTCGTTGGTATCGGTCTGCACCAAAGGCGCTACCGCCCTGTGACGAAACTGCCCCTGCCCCAAACCATAAGAGCGCTCGATAATATTGCGCAGCTCCCGCTCACTGAGATCCTCTCCCACAAACGGCCGGATAATTTCAAAAGCCAACCGCTGGTAATCCATACCCGCCATAGCCGCAATATCCACTCGGGAAAATTGCGGCAGTGACTCGGGCACATAGAGACCGCCATCGCTGGCGAGCCCGGTGAGGACAGTATCGGCAAAAGAGAGAGACGGCGCGCGGCCGCGGGTGCTGACAAATTTCACGGTGTTGTTTCGCTCTTGGATCTCGTAGGCAATAAAGAAAACTGGCGCCTATTCATAGAGAAAGGCGCCATCTAGCAATAGGGGAGAGGGCTTAACCGAGGCTCTCCACGCGAATACGCACCACTTTCCCTTCAACCGTATCCAGGGCCTCAATTTGTGTAACCGCTTCGCGCAGGCAAGCCTCCCTAGCACGGCTGGTGAGAATCACCACTGGGACCAACTCTTCCCCATCGACCGGCTCGTGCTGGATCAGGGCCTCAATGCTGATACCCTGATCGCTACAAATAGTTGCCACTTTGGACATAACTCCGGGCTTATCATGAGCGGAAATACGCAGGTAATAGCTGGTGACCACCTCTTCCTCCGGCAACACCAGGGTATCGCCCTGCTCTGCCAAGGCCACCCCGGCAGCCGGTACCCGCTGATCCGGCTTGGCATCCAGGGTGCGCGCTACATCGACAATATCGGCAATCACTGCCGAGGCTGTAGCTTCGGCACCGGCGCCTGCGCCGTAATACAGCGTTGGGCCCACCGCGTCGCCGTTGACCAGCACCGCATTCATCACACCATTTACATTAGCGATCAGGCGGCGCTGTGGAATCAGGGTTGGATGTACCCGCAGTTCCACCCCCTGCTCTGTGCGGCGCGCGATGCCCAGATGTTTAATGCGATAGCCGAGTTCATCGGCATAGCGGATATCCTCCGGACAAATGCGGCTGATACCCTCGGTATATACCTTGTCGAAGGCAAGCGGGATAGTGAAAGCCAAGGAAGCCATAATTACCAGCTTGTGCGCAGCATCGATGCCTTCTACATCGAAGGTCGGGTCTGCTTCTGCATATCCCAAAGCCTGCGCCTGAACCAGAGCCTCATCAAATCTACGCCCCTTCTCGCGCATTTCAGTGAGGATATAATTTCCTGTGCCATTAATAATACCGGCGAGCCATTCGATACGGTTGCCCACCAGGCCTTCGCGCAGGGATTTAATAATAGGAATGCCACCGGCCACGGCCGCTTCATAGGCAATGGTGACCCCCTTTTGTGCGGCTAGTTCAAACAGCTCATTACCGTGCTCGGCGATCAGTGCCTTGTTGGCGGTCACCACATGCTTGCCGTTTTCAATTGCCACCAAGACCAGCTCGCGCGCTACCGTGGTGCCGCCAATCAGCTCCACCAAAATGTCGACATTGGGGTTGTTGGCGACATCGAAGATATCGCGGGTAACATCCAGCTCACTGGTATCGCAATCGGGGTTGTCGCGGCGGGCCCCGACCTGCTCAATCACTACCGAACGGCCACAACGCGCGGCCACTTCGTTTCCATTGCGCGCCAGGACATTGATTGTTCCACTGCCCACCGTGCCCAAACCGCAAACACCGATACGCACTGCACGCTGCGGCTCTACCGCAGGCATCTGATCCGCCGCCTCTGCGACGTCTTCAATTGTTGCGCTCACAAATTCCCTCCGCGCGTAGGCCCCCGGCAATGCACCCCAACCTAAAATGCCACACCAGGAGAAGACGCAATAAAAACAAATAAAATTAACAAAATATCGACAACCTTACCGAGCTGAAAGCAAAAAAGTCAATAAAGTTGCGCCAGCCAGACTCCACCCTCAACGATGGGGTAAACGAAACTTTTGTCACCCAAAAGAACTCCTTGAAATAGGAGCCATCCTCAGTAGATGCTATAAGTGCATCTACTAGCATCAGGTACCAGCAACCTGCGAAATTGCATCCACCGCGCCTTTTCCAAAAAATGGGCGCACTGAAAAACGGACTCAGATAGCGGTCGAGTGATGAAAAAAACCCTTATCCTTTATACTGGCGGAACCCTGGGAATGCGCCGCAGTGAATCCGGCTATGTGCCGGACGCCGATCTTGAAGGTGCCCTGCAGCGCCTGCTACAGGATGTGATCGGCCAACTACCGAGCTATGACTTCCAGGCCCTCGACCCGCTCCTCGACAGCGCCAATATGCAACCCCAGGACTGGTACCGCATCGCCGCCCTGATACGCGACAACTATAGCCACTACACAGGCTTTGTTGTGCTGCACGGCACCGATACTATGGCTTATACCGCCTCTGCGCTGTCCTTCGCCCTGCAGGGACTGGCCAAACCGGTAGTGGTAACCGGCTCTCAGATCCCCTTGCGGGAAATGCGCAGCGACGCCTATAACAATTTAATCGCCGCCTTGCTGTTGAGCGGTTCAGATAGTATCGGTGAGGTCTGCCTCTACTTTAACGGCAAGCTGTTGCGCGGCAACCGTGCGGTAAAAGTTAGCTCCGGCTCACTGGATGCCTTCTCCAGCCCCAATTATCCGAGCCTCGGCGAAGTGGGCATCCAGGTGCATATCGATCCTAATGCTTTATTGATGCACGGAGACACACCGCAGTTTGAAATCCCCGATAACGCCGATGGCAGCGTTGTATTGGTGAAACTATTCCCCGGAATTACTCCGCTGTTTCTCAGTAAAGTTATTGAAGCACGCCCACGCGGTATAGTGATTGAAACCTACGGTACCGGCAATGCCCCCACCGACAATCAGGCATTTACCGAGCAGCTTACCAGAGCTACAGAGCTGGGAATTATTTGTGTGGCGGTATCACAATGCCTGGAAAACCATGTGGATCTCGGCAAGTACGCTGCCGGCTCCGCACTACTGCGCGCCGGTGTGATCGGTGGCCTGGATATGACCAGCGAAGCCTGCTATGCCAAATTGAATCACCTTTTAGCCATGAACTACACAAACAGTGAAGTTAAAGACTTAATGGAAACCCCGCTATGCGGGGAATGCACCCCCTAACAAAATCAAACGGGATTTATTGAGCAATGCGCAGAAAAAATTCTGCCAGCTTATCGTTGCAGATATAAATCCCGACGGCTTTTTATCGGGCGACCAAATGTGGCCAGGTATTGGTTTAGAGGAAAATACTGGGCATTTAGACCAGAAGCAGATACTCCTTGATGAGCAATAATTTTTCACAAAACTTACGCCTGCTGTGCAGTTTCTATCGCTCCATCGCCGAAGTGTGTCGGCGCATGGGTGTGAACCGAGCACAATTTAACAAATACCTCAGCGGCAATACTCAGCCCTCACAGTACACTCTCAGTAAAATCTGCCACTTCTTTGGTGTTGAACCCCATGAAATTTTGATGCCCGCCGAACAGTTTGAGCAAATTGTTCGGGTACGCCGCACCGCTACGACTGTCGAATCCTCCCGCCCCTACTCTATGGATATTGACTTGCTAATGCGGGAGTCACAGGGGCGCGCAGATAAATACCTGGGCTTTTACTTTGAATATCACTACTCGATGACTTTTCCCGATCATATTATTCGCAGCCTGCTGCATATCGAGTCCGATGGGGAAGGATATTACTTCCAGCGCTTCGAGCGCATGCGCTATCCAGATAGGGAGGAGTGGTACAAGTCCCGCTACAAAGGCATGCTGCTTTTTCTCTCGGAGCGTATATTTTTGATTGGCTACGAAGCGCTGACACGCAACGAAATCGCCCAGACAATCCTCTATCCCACCTATAAAAGCCGAGTGAGTTATTTATCCGGCCTCAAGCTGGGCGCCTCTGCCAGTGACCGGCGCGAACCCGTATGTACAAAAGTATTGCTGGAATCTCTTGGACGTAATATCAGCATCAAAAACGCATTAAAACTGTGCGGGGTATTTGGCCCGGATTCCGATGAGATCAATCGCAGTATTCGCGAAAATATCCGAGCCTCAAACACTGAAGGTCCACAGAGTTTTTTTGCCACTCCACTTTAAGCATGAATTTCTATTAAGGCCCAACCAAGAGGCCCAAATGATAACAACCACGGGCACCCCGTAACCCAGGTTAATCCTGGTTATTGGTGCACTTGCCCCTATGCAGATGAAGAGAAAGCAGAAGTACCATGACAAACGATTTCCACACCCTAAAACCCATGCCGGTATTCACTACCAGTAGTGAATACCGCATCGAAAAAGATTTGCTCGGAGAGCGCGAAGTACCGGCCGATGTCTATTTTGGCATTCAAACCCTGCGCGCCCTGGAAAACTTCCAAATTACTGGTATCACCCTCAACCACTTCCCTAACTTGGTCAAAGCGCTGGCCATGGTGAAGAAGGCTGCGGCTCATGCCAACTGCGAACTCGGCTACTTAGAAAAGAACCTGGAAGCGGCAATTGCCAAAGCCTGCGATGAAATTATTGAAGGCAAGCTGCACGATCAATTCCTGGTGGACATGATTCAAGGCGGTGCCGGCACCTCCACCAATATGAACGCCAATGAAGTAATTGCCAATCGCGCGCTGGAATTGCTCGGCCACAATAAGGGTGAATACAAAAACGCTCACCCCAACAACCATGTAAACCTATCGCAATCCACCAACGATGTTTACCCCTCCTCCATCAACCTAGCAGTCCTGCTCAGCTACAACGACCTGGTGCAGTCTATGGAGGAGCTGTGTATCGAATTTGATGGCAAAGCCAAGGAATTTGCACAGGTAATTAAAATGGGCCGCACCCAGCTACAGGATGCAGTACCCATGACCCTGGGGCAGGAGTTTGCCGCTTTTGCTGCAACCATTCGTGAAGATGTCGCTCGGGTTAAAGAGCTAGTAGCCCTGTTTAAAGAAATCAATATGGGCGGCACCGCAATCGGTACAGGTATTAATACCGACCCGCAATATCGTCAACTGGTTGTATCGGCACTGTCTGAAATTTCCAGCATCGACTTTGTCTGCGCGGAAAATCTAGTAGAGGCCACTTCTGATATGGGTGCCTTCGTCATGTTTTCCGGGGTAATGAAACGTATCGCAGTAAAAATTTCAAAGATCTGCAGCGACCTACGCCTTCTCTCCAGCGGCCCTCGCGCAGGTCTCAATGAAATCAATCTGCCACCGATGCAGCCAGGCTCCTCCATTATGCCCGGTAAGGTAAATCCAGTAATTCCCGAGGTGGTCAACCAGGTGGCCTACCAAGTAATCGGTAACGACCTGACAATCACCTTGGCAGCGGAATCGGGCCAGCTGCAGTTAAATGTCATGGAACCAGTTATCGCCTTCAACTTGCTACAGTCTATGCGCTTAATGACCCAAGCCATGCATACCTTGGCTCAACGCTGTGTCAATGGCATCAGCGCGAATGAAGAGCATTGCCGGCAGTTGGTAGAAAACAGTATCGGCCTGATCACCGCGGTAAATCCGTTTATCGGCTACGAAAATGCCACTCGTATTGCCCAGCAAGCATTGATGACGGGCGCGAGCGTCAAGCAGTTGATTTTGGATGAGGGGTTACTAAGTGAGGAGGAGTTAAATGATATTCTCGCTCCAGAGAATATGACTCAGCCACGTAAAGTAGCATTGAAGAGCCCGACTTAGATAAAAAAGCGGCCGCTTTAGAGAGGCCGCTTTCTTCCGCTGATCTTAAATACCCAGCTCTTTAATTAGAGTGGCTGGAGGCAGATAACCGGGCACAACCCTGCCATCCTCCATCACAATAGTGGGCGTGCCGCGCACATCGATCACCTCGTTACCCAATTTATATTGGGCGGCAACCGGGTTGTTATTGCAAACCTGCAAAGGCACGTTTTCGCGGTTCTTCAATGCGGTGAGCGTTTTATTGGTGTCATCGGCACACCAAGCAGTAGCGAGCTTGCGATAACCCAGAGATTGCAGGCCGCCGCGCGGGAATGCCAAATATCTTACTTCGATTCCGCGCTTATTCAGCTCAGGAACATCCTGGTGCAACTTGCGGCAATAGCCACAGTCGACATCGGTGAAAACATAGATACGCGCTTTGGTCTCGCCTTTGGGCGAGAAGACGATCATATCGTCGATGCTTTGGGTTTCCATCACCTTGGCCCGGCGAGTTGCTCGGCGCCCTTCAGAGAGGTTCGCAAAGCCTCCGCCAGTCTTAGCCTGGAACAGGTCCCCCAGAATAAAATGGTTGCCATCGGCTGAGACGAACAGAGTACTGCTGCCACCGTCAAGCTCTACTTCGTAGAGCCCTTCAATCGGGGTCTCACGCACTTCACCATAGGTAGGCTTGGGGTTACTTGCCTCAAGGCGGGCTTTGATTGTCTTCGCAACGTTTGCGTCGACCTCTGCAAGGGCCGCTGGGCCAAGCAGACCGAGCAGCACTCCAGCGAGCGCCAGCGGCTTCTTGATAAGCATCATTACCGATTGCTCCTTAAATTCTCAATGAGGTTCGACTCAAACGTCGGCCTTCAGTTCCAGCCAGTATGGCAGCTATATGCCATTTCAGATCCACATGGCGCGTTTTAACATATTCAGGCACTGGACACTACGTACAAACTCCCAAGTTGTGCGCTGATCTAAAGGATACAGGGGTAGATAGCGTAACTGTCGGGGACAAGGGGAGAAGCGTGAGGCCAGAAGTTCAAATACACTTCCATGAGCGATTCAGCCTTTCGGGCTTGGCACATGACTGGCCATAAAGGGAAGACTACGGATACAAAAAAGCCGGAGAATAACCCCGGCTTTTCTGCGAGCTGTATGAGAGGTGCTTAGTTAAGCTTCTCTTTAATACGTGCGGCTTTACCAGTCAGGCTGCGCAGGTAGTAGAGTTTAGCCTGGCGTACGTCACCACGACGCTTAACCTTGATGCTGTCAACCAGCGGGCTGTGAGTCTGGAAAGTACGCTCAACACCAACACCGTGGGAGATTTTACGCACGGTAAAGGAGGAGTTCAGGCCGCGGTTGCGCTTGCCGATTACCACACCTTCGAACGCCTGCAGACGCTCGCGGTTACCTTCTTTTACTTTCACTTGAACGATTACAGTGTCGCCCGGCGCGAAGGGAGGTACTTCGCTCTTCAGCTGTTCCTGCTCCAGCTGCTGGATAATTTTGTTAGTCATTTGGATTTGCTCCCAAATAGAGTTTATGTAGCTTCTCAGCTAGTTCACCGAACTACTCCCGCCTCCCGGCGAATCCGGCATCAAGTTTTATCGGATTTCCGCTCCTGTTGAATTTCTTCCAACAGTTGCTTCTGCTCCTTGTTCAGCTCCAGCCCATCCAAAAGGTCGGGTCGACGCTGCTGTGTGCGCGCCAGTGCCTGCTTCAGGCGCCAGCGGCGTATTCTTTCATGGTTGCCCGAGAGCAACACTTCCGGTACCGCCACACCCCGGTACTGTTCGGGCCGGGTATAGTGGGGACAGTCGAGCAAACCCGAGGAGAATGAATCCTCAACCGCCGACTGGTCGTGCCCTAGCGCGCCGGGAATCAGCCGTGTAATGGTATCCACCAACACCATAGCAGCCAGTTCACCACCACTTAGGACATAGTCACCAATGGACCACTCCTCGTCGATCATTGATTCGACGATACGCTCATCTACCCCTTCGTAGCGCCCGGCCAGCAAAACCAGATTGCCAGCGCCAGAGAGGTTTTCGACCCCGCGCTGATCCAGTTGCTGTCCCTGCGGAGACAGGTAGATAGTGCGTACAGCTTCGCCCTCTTCCCCAGCCCAGGCGCGCGCGGCCTGCAGGGACTGATAAAGGGGTTCAGCCATCATCACCATTCCGGGACCACCGCCATAAGGGCGATCATCCACAGTGCGATGCTTGTCACTGGTGAAATCCCGAGGGTTCCAGCAGCGTACTTCCAACAGGCCATCTTTGACGGCCCGACCGCTGACACCATACTCGGTCAATGCAGCAAACATCTCCGGAAAAATGCTTACCAGAGCGATTTTTTTAGTCATCGCTCAGCGCCTTAAAAAGCTGGGTCCCAGTCGACGGTTATTACACCGGCTTCCAGGTCAATATTGGTTATAAACTGATCCGGCAGATAGGGAATCAAGCGCTCGCGCTTATCCGCTCCACCGCGCACCACCATTACATCGTTGGCGCCAGTTTCCATCATGCGAGCGACGATACCAAAGTCGTGATCTTCGCCATCGAAATGGCTGACAACCTTTAATCCCTCGAGCTGGTGCCAGTAATACTCACCCCGCTCAAGCTCAGGCATCAGTTCACGAGCTACAGCTATATCGCGCTGGCAAAGTCGAGCCGCCAAATCGCGGTCATCAATGCCTTTCACATGTACTATTAAGCCCTTACCGTGACGCTTACCAGCGTCAATTTCGAGAGCTTCCCAACCTTTCGGCCCCTGCAAGCGCCAATTAGGGAACTGCAGGATGTTGTCCATCGGCTCGGTATAGGAGTGAACCTTGACCCAGCCGCGCACACCATAAACGGTAGTAACGCGCCCAACCGTGACCAACTCTTCGGAAGGTTTTCCGTTATCTGTCACAGGAGCACCACTTACGCGCAAATTAAGCAGATTCTTTCAGCAGCTTGCTGACGCGATCAGAAACCTGAGCACCGTGACCCAGCCAGTAGTCAACACGCTCACGATCAATGCGCAGACGCTCTTCCTGGCCACGGGCAACCGGGTTGAAGAAGCCAACACGCTCAATGAATCGACCGTCGCGAGACTTGCGGCTGTCGGTTACGGTCAGGTGATAGAACGGGCGTTTTTTAGCACCGCCACGAGCCAAACGAATGGTTACCATGTAACTTTCCTGTATTTTTTAACACTTGGCGACAGCAATAAGCTGTCACCCAAACATCTCTGCCGGCAGCTCACCCGGCTGAAAGGCGGCGTATTCTAATGTACCGCCAGAGATTTGTATAGCGATTCCTAGGACCCTCAGAGCCCCGAAAACCCTCACTTTTTCTTGAATCCGGGGGGCAGGCCACCGGGCATACCGCCCATTCCACCGAGACCTCCGGGCAGACCACCACCCCCGGTCATTCCACCGAGGCCGCGCATCATCTTGCCCATGCCGCCGCCCTTGAGCTTCTTCATCATCTTGCCCATCTGCTTGTGCTGCTTGAGCAGGCGATTCAAGTCTTGCAGCTGGGTGCCGGAGCCGGCGACGATACGGCGCTTGCGCGAACCGTTAAGAAGGTCAGGATTGCGGCGTTCGGCCGGCGTCATGGAGGAAATCAGGGCGTCCATACGCTTAAATTCTTTACCCATGTCGGCCTGTTGTGCGGCCTGCGCCACACCACCCATGCCGGGCATTTTCTCCAACAGGGAGCCAAAGCCACCCATGTTTTGCATTTGCTGCAACTGATCGCGCAAATCTTCCAGGTCAAAGCCTTTACCCTTCTGGACCTTTTTAACCAGCTTTTCGGCTTTCTCTTTATCGATCTTCTGCTCTGCTTCTTCAATCAGAGACAGAATGTCGCCCATACCCAGGATACGGGAGGCGATACGATCCGGGTGGAAGGTTTCCAGGGCATCGGTCTTTTCACCAACACCGATAAACTTGATCGGCTTGCCAGTAACATGGCGTACAGAGAGTGCCGCACCACCGCGTGCATCACCATCTGCCTTAGTCAGAATAACCCCAGTCAGTGGCAGGGCCTCATTGAAGGCGCTGGCGGTATTTACCGCATCCTGGCCAATCATTGCGTCGATAACAAACAGGGTTTCTGCAGGATCCAACTCACTGTGCAGCTCGCGGATTTCATCCATCAGCTGGCTGTCGATATGCAGACGACCCGCGGTATCGACAATCAGTACATCGGCAAATTGCTTGCGCGCCGCATCCACTGCACCCTTGGCAATATCCAGGGGCTTCTGATCAGGAGTTGAAGCATGGAACAGCGCGCCCACTTCACCTGCCAGAGTTTCCAGCTGCTTGATGGCTGCGGGGCGATACACGTCCGCACTCACCACCATAACTTTCTTCTTTTCCCGCTCCTGCAAGTATTTGGCTAGCTTGGCAACACTGGTGGTTTTACCGGCCCCCTGAAGGCCCGCCATCAAAATCACAGCGGGGGGCTGAACTGCAAGGTTGAGCGGCTCTGCAGCAGCACCCATCACCTTAACCAGCTCATCCTGAACAATCTTGACGAACTGCTGCCCTGGGTTCAGGGCCTTGCTAACCTTCTGCCCAACAGCGGCTGTGCGCACTTGCTGCACAAAGGCCTTCACGACAGGCAGAGCGACATCCGCCTCAAGCAGCGCTTTGCGCACTTCACGCAGGGTATCGCGGATATTGTCATCGGTCAGGCGGGCCTTGCCGGTGACTTTTTTTAGGGCCGCCGATAAGCGGTCACTCAGGTTATCGAACATAAATTCGTCTCGATTTCTCCGATTGCGGACAGGACCCCGGTGCGGAGGGCCGCGAAATTTTTTTGGGGAGTATCTCCAACTCCCACTCTGAGGCGCGGCAGTATAGCTCAGGTCCCGTCACAGCCGAAATATCACCAGATCTTCCCTGTTAAAGCGTGCTGTGACACACTCCTCCTCCACTGCTTAGAAGATACGGATCTAACCAATGGCGGCATTCGCCCACTGGACGGCCATCGCGCTATATATAGCTACCACCATTGTCGCGGCCAGGGCCCTTGCCCGCGCCCAACAGCCCGATCGTAAACTGCTCCTGGGCCTGCTCGCCGGAGCCCTGGCCACCCACGCAATATCCCTTGCGCAGACACTGTTTTCCTCAGCAGGCTATCGCTTTGATCTGTTAGCAATGCTGTCATTAATCACCTGGGTGGTGAACTTATTGCTGCTTATCCTAGCGGTGAATCGACCACTAACCTTGTTGATACTGATTTTTGCCCCGTTAGGAGCACTCACCGAACTGACCGCGTCCCACACCTGGGGAGGCGTTGCACCACACCAACAGTTATCTTCTGGGATTGCCATACACGCGCTGCTATCAATCTCCGCCTACTCCCTACTTACTCTTGCAACCCTACAGGCCATCTACCTTTATTACCTGAACCAGCAGCTACACAACCATCGGCCAGTGGGTGCCATGCGCCTGCTCCCCCCCCTGCAAAGCATGGAGTCATTACTCTTTGGGTTAATTGCTTTCGGCCAATTACTGTTAACTGCCTCCCTGATTACCGGATTTATCTTTGTGGGTAACCTTTTTGAGCAGGGCCCCCTACACAAGACAGTGCTCTCCCTGCTCGCCTGGGTGCTTTACAGTATTCTTCTTTGGGGGCATTGGCAGTGGGGTTGGCGCGGTAACACTGCCGTGCGTTGGACTCTGTGTGCCTTTGCTGCACTAATGCTGGCCTACTTTGGTAGTAAGTTGGTTATTGAGGTTATCCTTCAGCGCGGCTAAGAATACTAAAGAGGAGCCGTTTAAAGTCGAGTATAAGCAAACGGCACTGACATTCGCTCTCAGGTGCCATTTTCAGGAAGGAGACCAAACACCCCTTGATCTCCTCAACCGCCCCTATAGCCTTTACCGGGTTTATTTAGGTTTATAAGTGACCGGAAAACTTGCGGAGGTAGCCGTTCTGTTTCAATATCTCCGCTCAGAAATAAAAAGAGTTCTCCCTTGAACGAGATGCCCCCGGGCCTGCTGTTTAGCCTGCTTGCCCTGCTGATTGTGATATCGGCTTTCTTTTCCAGCTCCGAAACCAGCATGATGGCGCTGAACCGCTACCGCCTGCGCCACCAGGCCAAGAGCGGTCACCGCGGCGCCAAGCGGGCCATGGAACTGCTTGCCCGGCCGGACAAGCTGATCGGCGTTATCCTGATTGGCAATAATCTGGTCAATATCCTGGCCTCAGTAATTGCCGGTGCTGTCTTTACTCAACTGTACGGCGATGCCGGCCTCTTCTACGCTACCGGCGCTCTCACAATCGTTATTCTTATTTTTGCGGAAGTCACCCCAAAAACCATTGCCGCTCTTCACCCGGAGAGAGTGGCATTTCCTGCATCGCTAATTTTACGCCCACTGCAATGGCTTCTGACACCGTTTGTATTACTCGTCGGCAGCATATCCAATGGACTTGCGCGCCTGGTAGGCGTTGAAGCAACTGCTGGCAACGAGGCAGAACACCTAGCGCCCGAGGAACTTAGAACAGTGGTGTTCGAATCTGGCGCCCTGCTTCCCAGCAAGCACAAAGGCATGCTTCTCAATGTGCTGGACCTGGACCAGGCCACAGTGGAAGACATTATGATCCCGCGCAACGAGGTCATGGGAATCGACCTGGAAAACAGCGCCGATCAGATTCTCCAACAACTGGCAGAGAGTACTTACACCCGCCTGCCGGTATACCGGGGAGATATCAATCAGGTAGTGGGTATTTTACACCTGCGTCGCGCCGCACAGATACTGCGAGACGGCCCAGACAAACTCACAGCTGAACGTCTCAAGTCCTTTACCGGTGAACCTTACTTTGTACCCGAGGCCACCCCACTGCCCACCCTGCTAATGAACTTCCAGAAAACCAAGCGCCGCATGGGCTTGGTTGTGGATGAATATGGGGAGGTGATGGGGATAGTAACTCTAGAAGATCTACTGGAGGAAATTGTCGGCGACTTCACCGCGAGCCCAGTTCCCAGCGACGATGAGGAAATTGTCGCCATGGAAAGCGGCTGGTATATGATCGAGGGTGGAACCTCTATCCGGGATATCAACCGCACGCTAAATTGGGACCTGACCACCGACGGCCCAAAGACCTTCAACGGTCTCCTTATGGAGCACCTTGAAAGCATCCCAGATGGTAATATCAGTTTATTTATCCTCAATAACTACCAAGTGGAAATTGAAGAAGTTTCCGACAAAATGATTATCAGAGCCAGGATCAAAAAAATTGAGCGCTAGTCAAGCGCTCTACAACCTTGAGCTTAAGCAATATCCTCTAAGAGTTTCCTTACCGGGGCAAAACTCACCCGGTGCAGTGGGCTGGGGCCCAATTCTTCCAGGGCCTGCATATGAGCTTTAGTGGGATAACCTTTGTGGCCGGCCAGTCCATAACCTGGATAGCGTGCATCCAACTCCACCATCTCTCGATCACGGGTCACTTTGGCCAAAATTGAGGCCGCAGCAATGGCGGCAACGCGACCATCCCCCTTAATCACAGTATCGCAGGGATAAGACCAGTCCGGTCTTTTATTACCATCTACTAACACAAACTCAGGCTGTAGTGGCAACTGCTCCACTGCACGGCGCATTGCCAATAAACTCGCCTGCAGAATATTGATCTGATCAATTTCTTCGACGGTTGCACGGGCAATAGAAAAACTCAGCGCACACTCACAAATTTCCTCAAAGAGCGACTCTCGTTTTTTCTCACTAAGTTTTTTGGAGTCGGCCAGCCCCAAAATGGGCTCTGCTGGATCGAGAATTACTGCAGCCGCCACTACATCTCCAGCCAGTGGGCCACGGCCAACTTCATCGACTCCAGCGAAAAGATCACCTTTATAAGGACAGATGTACGGAGGTAATTCTTTTTTAACACTCATGGTTTATAAAACCCGATTACTTCAAAAGAGCACAGATAGCATCGGCTGCCCGCTCAGAGGCATTCCGACGCAATTGCTGGTGAAGATCATCAAATTCGCGCTGCAGCTGATCACCCAGTAGTGGATCTTCAAAATAGCGCATCAACGCCGCTCCGAGATTCTCCGGGGTCGCATCACTCTGCAGGATTTCCGGCACCAACTCCCTTTGTGCCAGCAAGTTGGGCAGAGAAACCCAGGGAGTGTGCAGCATACGAGAGACGATAGCGTAAGTAATTTTGCCCAGTTTATAGGCAACCACCATAGGCTTTTTCAGTAGCATGGTTTCTAACGTTGCCGTTCCTGAAGCTATTAACACAGCATCCGACACACTGAGCGCCTTGTGTGAATCTCCCTCCAATATCGTGACAGGCAGTTCCGGAAAATCCTTTAGCTGCTCCCGCAATTCGGCTAAACGCTGCTCATTTGCTGCCGGCAATACAAATTTGAGATCGGGATGGCGCTGGTAACACCAGCGAGCCGTCTGCAAAAATAGTGGCCCAAGCAAACGCACCTCCCCACCTCGGCTACCCGGTAACAGCGCAATAACACGGTCATCAACTGTGAGACCCAGCTCTTTGCGCTCTGCAACATTGCTAACCTGCAGAGGAATATCATCCGCTAACGGATGCCCAACAAAAGTCACCGGCACATGGTTTTCACGATAAAAAGCAGCCTCAAAAGGCAGCAAGGTGAGCATATGGTCAATAGCACGAGCAATCTTTTTTATTCGCCCCTGCCGCCACGCCCACACTGAAGGGCTGACATAATGCACAGTGCGAACCCCTTCGGCCTTGAGGGACTCCTCCAAAGACAAGTTAAAATCTGGTGAGTCGATACCGATAAAAAGGTCCGGCGGATTTTCAGTGAAGTGCTCGCGCAGAGTGCGGCGAATTTTTAATAATTCTGGCAGTCGTTTTAGCGGCTCAACCAATCCCATCACCGAGAGGCGCTCCATTGGAAAAAGGGATTTCGCCCCCAAAGCCTGCATACGCGGACCAGCAATCCCTTCAAACTGAATTCCCGGGAGGCGCTTTTGCAGGGAGTCAATAAGACCTGCACCGAGGATATCTCCAGAGGCCTCACCGACAACAATACCAATACGAACCGGCTTATTATTTTCTGACACGCCTAACAATTCCCCCAGAGTGGAAATGGCTCAATTTTCATAGATACCGATTAAGATATGAAAAGACTAAATCAGGAAGTGCACAATAACAGCACTTCCCGCAAATGGTTGTGCTTAGCGGACAATTCCGCGAGAGGAGGTCTGCAGGGAATCAATCCAAGGCTGAATTACAGGGGACTGCTCACGCAGTTCCGTAAGGGCCTGGACAGCCTCTTGCAGAGTGAGGCCACGCCGATAGACCGTTTTGTATGCCTTGTTGATTAAAGAGATATCCTCGCGGGAAAAACCTCTACGACGCAACCCCTCCGCATTAATAGTCTTGGCCTCTGCCGGATTCCCAGCCACCATGACATAAGCCGGCACATCTTTGCCGATCGCTGCGCCCATCCCTAGGAAAGCGTGCTCACCAATGGTGCAATGCTGATGTACAAGACTGTACCCGCTGAGGATTGCCCAATCTTTTACTATTACGTGGCCGGCGAGCCCCACATTATTAACGAGAATGGTGTGATTACCGACAACACTGTCATGACCAATGTGGGCATAGGCCATAATCAGGTTATCACTGCCGATAGTGGTTTCCCCACGATCCTGCACAGTGCCCCGGTGGATGGTAACGCCCTCACGAATAACATTGTTATCGCCGATTACCAGGGTGGTCTGCTCGCCTTGATATTTTTTGTCCGGCGTATCTTGACCTATCGAGGCAAACTGGTAAATACGGTTATTTTTTCCGAGCTTAGTGGGCCCACTCAATACAACATGTGAAGCAATTTCACAGCCATCACCGAGTTCCACATCGGCGCCAACTATGGAATAGGCTCCGATACTCACCCCGGAACCGATAACCGCCGTCGGATCGATAATAGCTGTGGGGTGGATATTTGTCTGCATTCTGGAATCTACTCCTCAGGTAGCGACACTTCGGACACTACAACTTCAAATAAACAACAACTGGAAGAGTTATCAAAAGCACCTTAGCAGCCACGTCAAGTGACGAATAAGCGCTTTAAACCTGCTTCACCGCACACAGAAGATCTGCAGAGGCCGCAAGCTCACCATCGACACTGGCTTTACAGGAAAACTTCCAGATATTACGGCGCACTGAAACTGCTTCGGACATCAGGTCCAGCCTGTCCCCAGGGACCACCTGACGCTTAAAGCGCGCCTTGTCGACACCGCCAAACAGGTACAGGTAGCCATCCTCAGGCTTCTTGCCAAATGTTTTGAAGCCAAGAATTCCTGAAACCTGGGCCAGAGCCTCAACGATCATAACACCGGGGAAAATCGGCATCTGTGGAAAGTGACCGTTAAACAGCTCCTCATTAATAGAGATATTTTTATACCCCTTAATAAACTTCCCTTCCTCGAGTTCAACGACACGATCGATCAATAAAAACGGATAGCGATGTGGCAGGTACTCGCGAATCTCAGTTACATCCATCATTCCAAATGCCCCCAGAAACCACTTCGGGGCGTTAAACGCCCCGAAAACATCAAATCAAAATTGTTTTTCTTAAAGCAGCTGTGAGCTATTTATCCCGATCGAGGGACAGGGCTTTAAGTTGCTTCTCCAAATCTTTCACCCTTCGTGCCACCTTATCCAACTGCCCGAAGCGCACCGCGTTGCGACGCCAGGACTGACTATCGGCAAAGGGTAAAGCGCCGGAGTAAATTCCCGGCTTGTCGATGGATTTGGTCACAAAAGTATTAGCGGTAACTTGGCAGCCATCGGCAATGGTTACATGCCCGGCAATACGGGAGCTGCCACCCAAAGCACAGTGCTTACCGATTACTGCGCTACCCGCAATTCCTGTGCATGCAGCAATGGCTGAGTAGTCACCAATCTGCACATTGTGCGCGATTTGGACCAAATTGTCGATCTTGACACCACGACCAATCACAGTGTCACCAAGTGCCCCACGATCCACACAAGTATTGGCGCCTATTTCAACCTCATCGCCAACCAGCACGCCACCCAGCTGGTAAATCTTAATCCATTCACGCTGATGCAGCGCAAAACCAAAGCCGTCTGCACCAATAACCGCATGACTGTGGATGATAACATCGCGCCCGACCTGACAACCGTGATGCAGTATTGCACCCGCATAAAGGCAGCTCCCTTCACCCAGGGTACTGCCCTCTCCCACAAAGCAGTTGGCGCCAACCGATGCCCGAGGTCCAATTTTCGCAAACGCCTCTATCACCGCACCAGCTGCAATAGAGGCACTAGAGGCCACTTCTGCGTCCGGATGAACTACAGCGCTCGGGTGAATACCCGCCTCAATCGTTGGAGCCGTATTGAACAAAGCACTCGCCCTGGCAAAAGCCAAGTAAGGGTTATCCACACAAAGTGCGCTAACAGGTGTCTCCTCAACAAACTCGGCAGTCACCAATACAGCGCCCGCTGACGTGGTCTTGAGGAAGCGGCGATAATTAGGGTTTGCCAGGAAGGTCAACTGCTCGGGCCCAGCATCTTGCAAAGTGCTAAGACCAGAAATTACATATTCTGCGTCTACCCCGGGGGCCAGACGCAGCTCAGCACCCAGAGCATTTGCAAGCTGGGTTAACGACAAATTGTCACTCATACAGGCTATCGATTACTTATCAGCATTCATACGCTTTACGACAGCCTCAGTCAGATTGACCGAAGGATTTGCAAAGTAAGCGGTAGAGGCATCCAACACTAAGTCCAGGTTTTGCTCTTTAATGATTGCTTCCAGTGCTGTTTTAGCCTTGGGCCCCAGAGAAGTTTGAATTTCCTGGCCTACCTGGGCCTCCATTGCACGCAGTTTTTTAACGGTAGTTTCAAAGTCTGAACGCTTGAAGTTCATCTTACGCTGATATTCTGTTTTCTGCTCATCGGACCAGGTAACGCTATTTTTCTGCGCATCTTCTGCCATTTTTTGTAGTTCTGAACGAATAGACTCGGCACTACTTTGCAGCTTGGAGTACTCGGAACTGGTCTTCAATGAATTGACCTTGGTCTTGGCCACATCGGTGCTCATAATCGCAGCCTGCAGGTTAAATACTGCAACCTTGGTCTGCGCCAGGGCGGCACCAGACAGGGTTATACCAGCCAGCAGGATTGCGAAAATCTTTACATTCTTAAGCACTTTAGTCTCTCCAATTGGTTTTATTTTTTATGCGCAGCAGCTGCACTCAATCCATTTATGTTCGATAAAGTTAAAAGCTATTACCCAGGGTAAACTGGAACACTTCCGTCTCATCATCCTCGTTTTCCTTCAGGGCTTTAGCCAAACTGAAAGTCAATGGTCCAAAACCGGTAACCCATGTCAAGCCAATGCCCGCGGAAACATTCATTTTACCGAAGTCCACATCGTAACAGTTGATCTGGGTTTCATCACAACTAGTATCAAAGACGTTACCCGCATCAACAAAGAAGGCAGACTGCAGGGAGCGCTGATCCTTGATAAACGGCAGCGGGAAAATAACTTCGGCACTACCTTCTACTAAAATATTGCCTCCAAAGGGGTCAGCCTCACCAGGTAAAGTTGTAACTAAATCGCCATTATTATCCACTTGATAACATTCTTGTGTAATAACCCCATCTACTGTTGCGCAATCTCGAGGAATATAATTTATCGCCGGGGTAGAACGAGGACCCAGAGTATTACGCTTGAAGCCACGCACAGAACCAAAACCGCCCGCATAAAAATTCTCGAAGAAGGGCAACTGGTCGAGGTCTCCGTATCCATCCCCATAACCCAACCGCGTACGCAGACGTAGCGTTAGGCTCTTGGTTAAAGGACGAAAATACTGGCCTGTATAAATAAATTTATAATATTCAAGATCACTACCAGGAACAGTAAATTCCGCAGAAAAATTCTGGGATGCCCCGCGAGTAGCCAGGATACCGCGGTTCAAAGTTGAACGAGCGTAAGAAGCAGTCAAGGCCAAATTGTTAAACGCATCACCATAGCGGTCAATAAAGCCATCAGCACTGGTATTAAATTGGCTAGTATCTATAGCTTCCGCTAGGTTAAGAGTTTCATCATTAAATTCAGCTACAACAATTTTTTGGTAATTATCAAGAGTTATCCCATCCAAAGACACCCCATCCAATAGGCTTGGGCTGGATTTGATTTCCTGTACAGAACCACTAGAGGCCGAAAGCTCCAAATGATTGAAATTAACATTCAGTCCCACACGGGAAATTTCTGAAACCGGGTAGCCGAAGCTAACACCACCACCATAACTAGTCGTGTTGTAGTCCGACAGGTTGACCTCAGAGTAGTCATTTTCCCTATAAAAAACGTTAAACCCGCGGCTCACACCGTCAGGCGTAAAGTAAGGGTCAAGATAGGAAAAGTTCAGTGCAGTCTGGTAGGTAGACACGTTTAAACCTATACCTACCTGCTTGCCGGTACCCAGCCAGTTATTTTCCTGGATATTACCGCCGAGCACCAAGCCGCTACTCTGTGCCCAGCCGATAGTGCCACCAATAGAGCCTGAAGGTTGCTCCTCTACGGTATACTCCACATCGATCTGGTCGGAAGTACCAGGCACCTCTGCAGTTTCTACTTCCACCTCTTTAAAGTAACCGAGGCGTTCCAGGCGCACCTTGGATTGCTCAATCCTTGCGGAGGAGGCCGAGGCAGATTCCATCTGACGCATTTCACGGCGCAACACCTCATCGGCAGTACGAGTGTTACCACGGAAATTGATTCGGCGCACATAGGCGCGCTTACCCGGGTTGATAAAGAAGGTAATTTTTACCGTATTCTCTTCTTTATTGGGTTCGGGAATGCCATTCACCTCGGCAAAGGTATAACCTTCATTGCCCAGACGCTTGGTAATATAGTCAGACGTGGTGGTCATCCGAATCTGGGAGAAAGTCTGCCCTTCACGCACCAACAGTAAGCGCTTGATTTCCTCTTCCGAAACCACCGGGTCGCCGGCGAGATCCACCTCACTGACGGTGTAAACATTCCCCTCTCTCACATTGACTGTGATAAAAACACTCTGTTTGTCTGGGCTCAGGGAAACCTGAGTGGATTCTATTTGAAAATCCAGATAGCCGCGGTCGAGATAGTAAGACTCTAGGCGCTCCAGGTCACCAGTGAGTTTCTCACGGGAATATTTGTCATCGCTGCGCAGCCAGGACAACCAACCTGTGGTCTGCAGCTCGAAAATTTCTGCCAATTCTTCGTCGGAAAATGCCTCGTTACCCACAACATTGATGTGCTTGATTGCCGCAACCGAGCCCTCGTCGACGATAACCCGCAGCTCGACCTGGTTGCGTGGCAATTCTTTCACTTCGGTCTTAACACTTGCACCATAGCGCCCCTGTGCCACATATTGGCGCTCAAGCTCCTGGGCGAGCCCCTCCAGAGTTGCACGTTTAAAGATCTGCCCCTCGGATAAACCGTTATCCTTCATGCCCTTGAGCAAATCTTCAGTGGCGATGGCCTTATTACCGCTGATCTCAATCTTGGAAATTGCTGGACGCTCGCGAACAGTGACCACCAGAACACCATTTTCACGGCCGATTTGGATATCCTCAAAGTAGCCGGTGCGGAACAGTGCCCGGGTAGCGCTCTGGATTTCCACGGATTCAATTTCATCACCCACTCGCACGGGAAGGGCAGAGAAGACTGTACCGGCAGAGACGCGTTGCAATCCTTCCACGCGGATATCATTGACCACGAACGACTGCGCTATTGCACTTAAAGGCAACATCAGGCCGAGGGAGGCCGCTTTGAGGAAATCTTTCATCTACTAATTCCGAGTGTTTTTATTCGCAATCCAGGAGTTACAGCGCTTTATTCAGCGCCCAGCTCCCCCGGAACCTGAGGGTTGCCCCTCTACCTTGTAATCGACATCAACCCGTTCTGAGTTCCCGGGTACCTTGACCGTTTCAACTTTCACCACCTTCAAGTAACCAAGTCGCTCAAGGCGAACTTTAGATTGCTCAATAAGAGCCGAAGAAGCTAAAGCGGACTCCATTTGGCGCAACTCTCGCCGCAAGACTTCATCTGCCGTGCGAGTGTTTCCACGAAAAGTAATACGCCTAACGTAAGTGCGCTTGCCAGGGTCAATAAAGAAAGTGATTTTTACCGTGTTCTCTTCTTTATTGGCTTCTGGAATACCTTTTACTTCGGCAAAAGCGTAACCCTTGTTGCCCAAACGCTTGGAAATATAGTCTGAAGTCGTTGTCATCCTGACCTGGGAAAACGTCTGCCCTTCACGCACTAGCAGCAAGCGCTTAATTTCTTCCTCTGTAACGACTGGGTCTCCAGCAAGTTCCACTTGACTAACAGTGTAAACATCACCCTCAATCACGTTAACAGTGATGAAAACACTCTTCTTGTCCGGCCCAAGAGATACTTGGGTAGAGTCGATCTGGAAGTCGAGATATCCGCGATCAAGATAATAAGATTCCAGGCGCTCCAGATCACCAGTGAGCTTCTCACGGGAGTACTTATCATCACTGCGCAACCAAGAGAGCCAACCAGTGGTTTTAAGCTCAAAAATTTCTCCGAGTTCTTGATCTGAAAAGACGCGATTCCCTACGATATTGATATGTTTAATCGCAGCAACGGTCCCTTCCTCGACAATAACTTTCAATTCAACCTGATTGCGCGGTAACTCTTTAACTTCTGCTTGGACGCTAGCGCCATAGCGCCCCTGTGCCACATACTGGCGCTCAAACTCCCGGGTCAACCCTTTGAGGGTCGAGCGCTTTAAAATCTGTCCCTCGGCCAGACCGTAATCCTTCAGCGCCTTCAGCAGGTCTTCCGAGGCAATCGCCTTGTTTCCTGATATATCTATCTTAGATATGGCTGGCCGCTCTCTCACGTTAACAACTAAAACGCTACTTTCACGACCGATCTGAATATCCTCAAAATAACCGGTTCGAAACAGCTCTCGGGTCGCCCCCTGAATATCCGCAAGCTCAATTTCATCGCCAACCCGCACCGGAAGAGCTGAAAAAACGGTGCCTGCAGAAACACGCTGCAAACCTTCTACACGAATATCGCTGAGAACGAATGACTGAGCTAAAGCGCTGAGAGGCAGCACCAAGCCCAGGGATATCGCTAACAGCCAATATTTCATACTAATTCCGAACCGCTTCTGATAAGAGCAGAGGTTCCCAAGGTAACCGGCACCGCGCTCACTCTAAAAATCTATTCACTCCCAGTGCCATAGGAAAATGCACTCCAGGAGGCTACAAACGTAAGATATCGTTATAAAGCGCCAACCCCATAATACAAAGCACTAAGGCCATACCTACTTGCAAACCGATCACCTGCACTCTCTCAGACACAGGAGAACCCTTGACCGCCTCAATACCGTAGTAGAGAAGGTGACCACCATCGAGTACCGGAATGGGTAACAGATTGAGTACACCGAGACTGATACTTAGCAGAGCTAAAAGCGACAGGAAAGACTGCCACCCCCTCTCTGCGGAAGTACCCGCCACTTTAGCAATGGTGATGGGGCCACTCAAGTTTTTGGTCGAAAGTTGACCAAAAATCAATTTCTTCAAGCTGTTCAGAGTGAACAGGGTTTTATCCCAAGTCTCTTGCACCCCCTGAGAAAGAGCGCCAGCTACACCGTAGTGGAAAACTCGTACGCGATCCTCGGGCCAGCGCTCGGTCACAGGCTGTACGCCGATCTGGCCGACACGCTCACCACTGTCGAGCGTCACCTGCGCCGGCGTAACCGGCAGGGTCAACCGTTGCCCCTGCCGTTCAACTTCCACCTGAAGGGGCTCACCTGCACGAGCGCGCACATACTGGCTCCACTCTTCCCAACCGGAAAAAACTCGCCCGTCGGTAGCCACAATCTTATCGCCCGCACGCAGCCCCGCTGCACTGGCAGGGCTACCCTCCACAACCTTATGCAACGTCATACTAATGGGCGGCGTCCAGAGACCGAGACCAATCTCCCCCAATGGATCAGGGACTTCCTGCCCTGCGAGCCAACGGTCGATATCAGCCGCCATATGATATTCGAGGTTAGAGTCCGGGTAGCGCACTGAGAATTCTATAGAGCCACTGTCCCCCAAACGGTTAGCCAAGCGCCAGTTGAGAGCTTGCCAAGTGGGTGTGGCTTCGCCATCCACCGCGATAATTTCCTGCCCGGACTCCAATCCCGCAGCTTCAGCAACACTTCCAGGCTTGACGGAATCTACGACAGGCACCGGACCCGCCGTGCCCCCCATAAAGACAATCCAAAACAGTACAATTGCCAACAGGAAGTTAGCTGCGGGACCCGCTGCAGCAATCGCCATACGCGCCCAAACACTCTTTCGGTTAAATGCCTGATTCAGCTCATGAGCGGCGACAGGTCCCTCCCGCTCATCTAGCATTTTGACATAGCCACCAAGGGGAATTGCTGAAATAGCAAACTCAGTGCCGTGCCGGTCATAGCGAGAGAAAAGGCGGCGGCCAAAGCCGACAGAAAAGCGCAGCACCTTGACCCCACAGAGCCGTGCTACGAGAAAGTGTCCAAACTCGTGGAAGGAAACCAGTATACCGAGGGCTACCAAGGCCCAGATTACCGTCTGAATCAGATCCATACTCAGTTACAGTCTCTTTTCATGCGCAAACACCGGCATTATATGCCCAGCAGCAAAATTAAAGGGCTCCAACAGCTTGTTGGGCCAGCTCCCGCGCATTGAGATCAATGGCTTCGACTACGTCCAGCCCTGTCAGTTCAACGGTGGGAGTGCTATTCATTACTTTTTCTATAGCCGCAGCAATACTAGTAAATGCCAACCGTCCTTGTAAAAACGCCTCTACAGCCACCTCATTGGCCGCATTCAATACCGTGGGAGCACTGCCGCCGGCATTCATAGCTTCGCGTGCCAGACGCAGGCAGGGGAATCGCTGATAATTTGGCGCTTCAAAATCCAGGCGGCCCTGCGCTATCAGGTCGAGTGCAGGAACCCCAGCATCTATGCGGGTGGGAAAGGCCAGTGCGTGAGCGATGGGGGTGCGCATATCTGGATTACCCATCTGCGCCAACAGGGAGCCATCCCGATATTGCACCATGGAATGCACAATACTCTGTGGGTGCACGACCACTTCAATTTGCTCTGGGCTGGCGCTGAACAAATAACAGGCCTCAATAAACTCCAACCCCTTATTCATCATGGTGGCCGAATCTACTGAAATTTTCCGTCCCATCGACCAATTGGGGTGTGCGCAAGCTTCCTCGGGGGTCACTCGATGTAAATCACCGGCTAGGCGTGTGCGGAAAGGGCCGCCGGAACCGGTTAGCAAGATTTTTTCCACTCCCGCCCCCTCCAAGCTGCCAAACGGCTGGGGCAGACACTGGAAAATGGCATTGTGCTCGCTGTCAATTGGCAATAATTGTGCACCTCCTGCACGCAAAGCTTGCAGGAAAACTGGGCCGGCCATCACCAGAGCCTCTTTATTCGCGAGCAACACTTTCTTCCCAGTTTCAACTGCTGCTAAAGTTGGACGCAGCCCAGCTGCACCGACAATTGCCGCCATAACCACATCCACTTCATTCGCAGAGGCAACTTGGCATAGCCCTTCCAAACCCCAAAGGACTTCAGTAGAAACTTCCTCCCCCAGCATACTGCGCAATTGATCGGCCCCCTCTTCACCAGCCACCACCGCAAAGCGAGGGTTATATTGACGACACTGCTGGGCCAGCTCAGCGATACGCTCGCGGGCTGTCAGGGCGTAGATCGTATAGTGCTGGGGGTGGCGGGCAAGCACATCGAGAGTGCTTACACCAATAGAGCCCGTAGAACCTAGGACAGTGACGACTTGTGGAGATTGCCTTTGCATAAGTGCTCGACTTACCTACGAAACTTCTTGTACCTCGACCAAAGCACCGACAGACAATGGCGGCGCTGGTCACAAGCACTGGATATAAATTGAAGTGTGGCGTACCCGTTATAAGTACTTAGGCAGCTCACTAGCGAGGGCCGCCATGGTGAAAACTGGCAAAGCCGCAGTGAGACTATCCAGCCGATCCATAACACCGCCATGCCCTGGCAGAATATGACTACTGTCTTTGATACCCCGGTGTCGCTTGAACATACTCTCCAGCAGGTCGCCAATGACTGAGGCAAGCGCAGTTACCAGTACACCAAAAGAGAACAGCACAGTATTTTTCAGAGGAAGATCAAACAGGTAGGAAGTAACCAATGCGAGTATCAAGCAGGCTCCCAAACCGCCAAAAAAACCCTCCCAGGATTTGCCGGGACTCACTTCGCGGGCCAACTTGTGCTTCCCGAACTTACGTCCGACAAAATAAGCGCCCACATCGGCAGCGACAACAATAGCGACGACATACAATACCAGCCAGGCCCCGTGGTCGAGCCCACGCAAAACCACCAACGACAACCAGCTGGGCACCAGAACCACTAGCCCAATCAGGCCACGTACCCAACGATTGCCCCACAGCGAGGCACTGGCGGGGTAGCTCTGGACCCAGTGAAAAGCGAGCGCCCACCAACCGCAGGCTACTGCTAGGATTTGACGAGCCCGATCAATATCCGGGGATCCGAAATTCATGGAAAAAACATATTCCGCGGTGAATACCAGGGTTCCGCCCAGTGCGGCGAGAAAGACAAAACGCAGTGCGCGATTGAGGTTGGAAAGATTGGCCCACTCCCAACCACCGAGCAAAATCACCGCTACGAAAATCAGTGTGTACCATTGAATGGGTAGCAGGAACAAAACTCCAGCGAAAAGTACCAGCAATACCAGCGCAGTAATTATTCTTTGTTTAAGCACCGAAAACCCCTTTCATCTGGACCTACACTCAGCCTACTATCGCACAGCAAGCCTGAACGCCCCGGTGTAATATTCCTAAAAATTATTCGCGGACAAAAAAATGGCCGCGCATTTGGCCCGATCCCTGTCAGGCCTGCACAGCCGTGCCATCACCTTCAGCGCGCCCACCGAATCGCCGGTCGCGCTTTTGAAATGCTTTTATCGCCTCATCAAGGGCGCTTTCATCAAAATCCGGCCAGAGCGTATCGGTAAAAAATAACTCGCTATAGGCGGCCTGCCAGAGAATAAAGTTACTAATACGCTGCTCGCCACTGGATCTTATCAATAGATCCACCGATGGCAAATCCGCGAGCTGTATATGGCTTTCAACCGCATCCTCATCAATGGAGTCGAGGGACCGCTGGCCATTGACCACCTCTTCGGCAAGCTGCTTTGCCGCCTGGGCAATATCCCAGCGACCTCCATAGTCCGCAGCAATAACCAGGTCGCCCTGAGTACAGCCCCGGGTAATCTCTTCCGCTTCCGCAATGGCGCGCTGCAAGCGAGGCGAAAAACGATCCCTGCGCCCTACCACTCTCAGGCGCACGCCTTCATCACGCATACGCCTAGCTTCTTTGCGCAGATAGGAGTGAAACAGCGTCATTAGCAGCTCCACTTCCTTAGGAGGGCGTTGCCAATTTTCGCTGGAAAAAGCGAACAATGTCAGCACCTCTACACCGCGACTCCTACACGCAGACAGGAGATCGCGTATGCGCTCAACTCCAGCCTTGTGCCCAGCCGAGGGCGAGAGCCCTCTGCGGGCGGCCCAGCGCCCATTACCATCCATAATAATGGCGATATGTCGGGGGACTGGGGAGCTCAAGCTGGTACCACTATTACCCATTAAATTTCCATCAGATCTTTTTCTTTAGCTGTGAGCGCCTTATCGACATCCGCTACAAACTGATCTGTAATTTTCTGAACATCATCACCTGCACGACGCTCATCGTCCTCGGAGATCTCCTTGTCCTTGACCAAAGATTTCACCTCAGCCAGCGCATCGCGACGAATATTTCGGATAGACACACGCGCAGTCTCAGCCTCACCGCGAGCCTGACGAATAAAGTTCTTGCGAGTCTCTTCGGTCAGCATAGGCATCGGTATACGAATAACCGCACCCGCTGTGCTTGGGTTGAGGCCCAGATCCGATTTCATAATCGCCTTTTCGATGTCTGGAACCAGGTTTTTCTCCCAGGGAGTCACCGATAAGGTGCGCGCATCCTCAACTGTGACATTGGCAACCTGAGATAGTGGAGTATCTGAACCGTAATAGGAAACATGAATACCGTCGAGAATACTCGGATGCGCACGGCCGGTGCGAATTTTATTGAAATTATTGGCCAGTGCGTCGAGCGCCTTGCTCATGCGAGTCTTAGCGTCTTTTTTGATATCTTCAATCACGATTTCACTTCCTCTTCGATTAGCGTGCCTTCCTCGCCGCCCACGACAATATTGAGCAGCGCACCGGTTTTATCCATACGGAACACCCGAACGGGCATATTGTGCTCGCGGCAGAGGCAGATCGCAGTCAAATCCATCACGCCAAGTTTTTTATCGAGCACTTCGTCATAAGTCAGCTGGTCATAGCGGGTTGCGGTAGGGTCCAGTACCGGATCAGCCGAGTAAACACCGTCTACCTTGGTGGCTTTTAGCACCAACTCAGCCTCAATTTCAATACCGCGCAGGCAGGCTGCAGAATCTGTGGTAAAAAATGGGTTGCCGGTACCCGCGGCAAAAATCAGTACCTCACCGCGCTCCAAGTAGCGAATGGCCGCGCGGCGGTCATAGTGGTCCACAATTCCGCTCATCTGAATAGAGGACATGACCCGCGAGGAGATATTGGACCTTTCCAGCGCATCTCGCAGGGCCAGGGCATTCATTACCGTAGCCAGCATTCCCATATGATCGCCGGTCACGCGATCGAGTCCAGCTGCACTCAGGGCCGCGCCGCGAAACAAATTGCCGCCGCCCACAACTAATCCAACCTGAACGCCGATACCTACCAGCTGGCCAATCTCCAGGGCCATTTTGTCCAGCACTTTAGGGCTGATACCAAAACCCTGATCACCCATCAGCTCTTCGCCGCTGAGTTTCAACAGAATTCTTTTATATTTGCGGTCTTTAATACCGGGCATTCTTCGGTCCTCTCAAATGTACCTGTTTAGTGGCCAAGTATTGCCGCCGAACATTACAACACTTTCAGTCATTTACACAGAGGGGTGCCCCGCTGTAAGCACATAGGCTCCAGCGAAGGCACCCCACCGCGAGTGAGCGCACAGGGCACCCACTATTATCAATTAAGAAGAGGACTTAACCTGTGCAGCTACTTCTGCAGCGAAGTCCACCTCTTCTTTCTCGATACCTTCGCCCACTTCAAAACGAACGAAAGAAGTTACGTCAGCGCCGGCATCTTTAACCAGCTTGCCAATACTCACGTCAGGATTCTTAACGAAAGGCTGCTCTACCAAGCTGTTCTCTTTCAGGAACTTCTTGATACGGCCACCCATCATTTTCTCAACGATCTCAGCGGGTTTGCCTTCCATATCCGGCTGCGCCTTGATGATGTCCTTCTCTTTTTCCAGAACATCAGCAGGCATATCTTCAGGCTTATTCACCTGGGGGTTTACCGCGGTTACGTGCATAGCAACGTCTTTCGCCAACTCAACCTCACCAGCGCTCAGAGCTACCAGGGCGGCGATACGATTATTGGAGTGTACGTAGGCACCTACAACCGGAGCCTCAACCAGCTGGATTCGACGCACACCGATGTTCTCACCGATTTTCTGAACCAGTGCTTCGCGAGCAGTTTCCAGATCACCTTCCATCAGGGCGGCTACGTCCTGCTGACGCTCAGCAAATGCCTTATCGACCACCTTGGCAACAAAAGCCTGGAAGTTTTCATCGCGGGCAACGAAGTCAGTCTCAGAGTTCACTTCAACCAACACACCGTAGCTGCCGTCCTCGGCTACTTTTGCAGCGACAACGCCGTCTGCAGCGGTGCGGCCAGCTTTTTTAGCAGCCTTCAGGCCGGAGGCTTTGCGCAGGTCTTCGATCGCTTTCTCGATATCGCCATCCGCTGCGGTAAGTGCTTTCTTACACTCCATCATCGGCAGGCCAGTACGCTCGCGCAGTTCTTTTACCATTGACGCGGTAATCGCCATGATTTTTTCCTCGGGGTTCTGTCACTAAAAATTAGAAAAAAGGGGCCGTAATTCGGGCCCCTTTTTAAGTTCGCAATGTAACGCTACTCCGTTACACCACTTAGCCCTGCAAATTACTCTGCAGCAGCTTCGTCATCGCTAGCTTCGACGTACTCGTCTTTGTTCACCGCACTGCCAGCTTCCGCTGCACCGGCGAGCACCGCGTCAGCAGCAACAGTGGTGTACAGCTTGATTGCACGGATAGCGTCGTCGTTACCGGGAATTACATAGTCAACACCAGCGGGATCGCTATTGGTATCGACAACACCGATTACCGGAATACCAAGCTTGTTAGCTTCCTGGATGGCGATGCGCTCGTGCTCAACGTCGATTACGAAAATCGCGTCGGGCAGGCCGCCCATGTCTTTGATACCACCGATGGAGCGGTCAAGCTTTTCCATCATGCGGGTGCGCATCAGAGCTTCTTTTTTGGTCAGCTTTTCGAAAGTGCCATCTTGAGACTGGGCTTCCAGCTCACGGAAACGCTTGATGGACGCGCGGATGGTTTTGTAGTTGGTGAGCATACCGCCCAGCCAGCGGTTGCTGACGAAGGGCTGGCCACAGCGCTCAGCCTGCTCTTTGATAGATTTCTGTGCAGCACGCTTGGTGCCAACGAACAGAATCTTTTTCTTTTGAGCAGCCATCCCCTTGATCACCTGCAGGGCTTCGTTGAAGGCCGGTACAGTGTGCTCCAGGTTGATGATGTGAATCTTGTTGCGGGCACCAAAGATGAATTGACCCATCTTCGGGTTCCAGTAGCGGGTCTGGTGGCCAAAGTGAACACCAGCCTGCAGCATATCGCGCATGCTTACTTGCGGCATAATAAACCTCTATATATACGGGTTAGTCCTCCACACATCCCATGCGTCAACCCCTATCGAGGCACCCAGACACATGTGTCGATGCGTGTGCGGCATTTTTACCCCGGAAGCATTCCGGAGCGGCGCGCTTTATACCACAATCGCACAGCTGAGTGAAGGACGCGGACAAATATGGTGCGAATGAGTGCGCCGATTCGCTCGCTGAATAGTGTCAAGCCCTGACGCTATGCCCCACCACCGGCAATCCGCTACAATGCCCGCCTTCACAGATAGACTTAAGGACACGCATGACCTCAGCCATAAAGACGCCGGAACAAATTGCCAAAATGCGCACCGCGGGCCGCCTCGCCGCAGAGGTCCTGGAAATGATTGGCGAATATGTGGTCCCTGGTGTCACAACGGAAGAACTGGACCGCCGCTGCCACGACCATATTGTCAATGTGCAGAAAGCCATTCCCGCCTGCCTCGGCTATCGAGGCTTCCCAAAGTCCATTTGCACCTCGGTCAATGAAGTGGTCTGCCACGGAATACCCTCTGAAAGCAAAGTACTCAAAAAAGGCGACATCATTAATATTGACGTCACCGTGATCAAGGATGGATGGTACGGCGACACCAGCAAGATGTTCTTCGTCGGCAAGCCCGCTGCACACGCCGAGCGACTGGTGCGCATAACCCAAGAATGCATGTACAAGGCTATTGAGATAGTGCGCCCGGGTACCAGCCTCGGTGATATTGGCCATGTGATCCAGCAGCATGCCGAAAAGAATTACTACTCCGTCGTACGCGACTTCTGCGGTCACGGTATCGGCGATGTCTTCCACGAAGAACCTCAGATATTGCACTACGGCCAGCCCGGAACTGGCGAAGTTTTGCAGGAGGGCATGACCTTCACTATTGAGCCGATGATCAATGCCGGCAAAGCCGCAACCCGCGTTCTCGGCGACGGCTGGACGGCAGTCACCAAGGACCGCCGCCTATCGGCGCAGTGGGAGCACACCATGGTGGTCACCAGCAACGGGGTTGAGGTACTGACCGCACGCGGTGAGGAAAAGTTTTAATCGCAAACTCTCCCCGCTCCAATTAAAGATGCACAGTCCCGCTGCCGCGCGGCGGGACACTGCCAAACGGACTTCAGTCATGCAGCCGGCCAATATCCCTTACTTCGAGCGCCCCCTGTTCTTCTTCGATCAAACCCGCTTTCGCCGGGACTTGGCTTCCCGTGAAAAACCGCCCTTGCAAGTATTTAAAGATGCGATTGGCGCTGCCGAGCACCAGATGGCTGAACGTTTTCGCGAGGGTGAAGATGTGGCCACCCTCGTTCATGAGCGCGCCTTATTCATCGACTGCCTGTTGCACTACGCCTGGCATCAGTACAGCTGGAGACCAGGCGCCAGCTTGCTGGCCGTCGGAGGCTATGGGCGCGGGGAGCTACACCCCCATTCCGATATCGACCTGCTGATCCTCACCGAAGAACGGGCCAATGATGAAACAGTCGACAACATAGAGCGCCTCATTACTTTCCTCTGGGATTTGGGCTTGGAGATCGGTCACTCAGTGCGCAACGTAAAAGAGTGCCTGGCGCTGGCCGCCGAGGACATCACCGTCATCACCAATCTCACCGAGTCCCGTACTGTGGTGGGTGATAGCAAACCCGGCGAACGGCTTGCGGCCGGGATGGAGGGGGGCAAGCTCTGGTCCACCGAGGACTTCTTCAAAGCCAAGCTGGCGGAACAGGATGAGCGCCACAACCGCCAGCAGGCGGCAGAGTACATTCTCGAACCCAATATCAAAAACGCACCCGGCGGGCTGCGCGATATCCAGACTATCTCTTGGGTAGCGAAGTACTTCTTCCGGGTGCGCACACTCAGACAGTTGCAGGGCAAAGCCTTTTTCACTGAGGAAGAATTCGCCATCCTGCAGTCCGGCGAAAGCTTCCTTTGGCGTGTGCGCTACGGCCTTCACCTGCTTGCCGGACGCGCCGAGGAGCGACTGCTGTTCGACTACCAGAGGGAGCTAGCCAAACAATTTGGCTATGAAGACAGCGACACCCAACTGGCAGTTGAGCAATTTATGCACAACTACTATCGCATCGTAATGGCCCTACGCGAGCTTAACGATGTACTGCTGCAGTATTTGGGCGAGGTGATCCAACAAGGGGGTGAACAGGCTGTCACCCCCATCAATGAGCGCTTCCAACTGCGCGGCGGTGCGATTGAAGCCGCCTATCCGCAGGTGTTTAATCAGCACCCCTCTGCACTATTGGAAATCTTTGTGCTGATGGCCAGGCACCCGCAGATTACCCGGGTGCGCGCCTCAACTATCCGCCTTATTCGGGAGCACCGCCACTTGATCGACGAGCGCTTTCGCGCGGACTCCGCCAACAGCGAGCTGTTTATGGAACTGCTGCGTTCTGCGCGCGGACTCTCCACACAGCTGTCGCGCATGACCCGCTACGGTATTCTCGGGCGCTACCTGCCAGAATTCGGCCGCGTTACCGGGCAAATGCAGCACGATCTCTTCCATATCTACACTGTGGACGCCCACACCCTGCAGGTGGTACGCAATATGCGCAGTTTTCGCGGCCCCGAAGCACGGGAGAAATTCCCGATCGCCGCGGAGATCCTCGAGCGGTTGCGCCAGCCGGAGCTGCTGTATATTGCCGGTCTCTACCACGATATCGCAAAAGGTCGCGGCGGCGACCACTCGAAGCTGGGCGTGGTGGACGCCGCCGAATTCTGCCAGCGCCACCAACTGCCGGCACGCGACCGCCGCCTGGTGTGCTGGCTGGTGGAAAAGCATCTATTGATGAGCCAGGTATCTCAAAAACAGGACATCAGCGACCCGGAGGTGGTGCATGCCTTCGCCCGCGAGGTGGGCGACCGCGAACACCTGGATTACCTCTACGCCCTCACAGTAGCCGATATCAACGCCACCAACCCAGAGCTTTGGAACAGCTGGCGCGCCAGCCTGATGCGCCAACTCTACCAGGCCACCCAACACGCCCTGCGCCGCGGTTTGGAGAATCCCGTCGATCGGGAGGAAATCATCGAGGAGACCCGCAGCCTGGCACTGGAAAAGCTGAACACCCTCGGTCTACCAGAGGCCTCCATAGAAAATATCTGGGCGCAAATGGGCGAGGACTACTTTGTACGCGAGAGCGCCGACAACATCGTTTGGCACACCGCGGCCATCCATGAGCTGCACAGCAACAGCCCGCTGCTGCCGAGCGACACCCTGGTACTAACGCGCAACTCGGGCCCCGGTGAGCACGATGGCGCCACCCAGGTTTTCGTCTATACCCCCGACCGCGCCAATGTGTTCGCCGCCGCAGTCACCGGACTCGATATGCTCAACCTGAACGTGCACGACGCGCGCCTTTACAGTTCGGCTTCAGGTTACACCCTGGATACTTTTTATGTACTGGATGAATCTGGACAGCCCCTGCTCGACGAACCCCAGCGCCTGCAGCAAATTCGCGAAACCCTACAAGAGGAGCTGGAACTGGTGGAGGATTACTCCAAGGTGATCCAACGTCGCACCCCGAGGCGCCTAAAGATGTTTTCGCTGGAGAGCCGCGCGCACCTATCCACAGAACCGGGAGATCAGTACAGCACGCTGGAAATCACCAGTGCTGATAGACCGGGCCTGCTGGCCCTGATTGCACGTACCTTTGTCACACACGATCTGCGCCTGCACAATGCCAAGATCTCCACTCTCGGGGAGCGCGTGGAGGATATTTTCCATATCACCGACGCCGAGGGGCGCGCGCTCTGCAATGCCGAGACCAACCACGCTCTGGAGCAGGCCATTTGCCGGGAGCTGGATGACCACACAGCGCCGTAATATCACCAATGACGAGCAGATAAGAACGCCATGAATCCAAACCTGGACAAGCTGCAGCCCTACCCTTTTTCCAAGTTACAGGCACTGAAAGCGGGCCTGCAGCCGGCGAACAAACCCCATATCGCCCTCTCCATCGGCGAACCGAAACACGAGCCGCCCAAATTCGTACAGAGAGCGCTGGTCGCGCACCTGGATAAGATCTCCGCCTACCCGCTCACCATAGGCCTCGAACCCCTGCGCCAGGCGATTGCCGACTGGCTGTGCGCCCGCTTCCAACTCAAACAGGTGAGTGCCGATTCCCAGGTGCTGCCAGTAAACGGCACCCGCGAAGCGTTATTCGCCTTCGCTCAGGCCACGGTCACGCCGGGCAGTAAAGTACTGATGCCCAACCCCTTCTACCAGATTTACGAGGGGGCGGCCCTGCTCGCCGGCGCCGAGCCGCACTTTATCAACTGCCTCGCCGACAATAGTTTTAAACCAGACTTCGGCTCGGTGCCCGAATCGGTGTGGCAGCAGTGTGAACTGCTCTACCTGTGCTCACCGGGCAATCCCACAGGCGCCCTGCTAGGGATCGACGATTTGCAATCACTCATCGAGCTTGCAGACCGCTTCAACTTCTCCATCGCCTCAGATGAGTGCTACTCGGAACTCTATTTCGACGAGAGCGAACCACCGGCCGGGCTGCTGCAAGCCTGCAAGCAAATGGGCCGCAGCAACTATCACCGCTGCGTGGTTTTTCACAGCCTGTCGAAGCGCTCCAATTTGGCGGGACTGCGCTCCGGGTTTGTCGCCGGCGACGCTCAGCTGCTGGAGCAATTCCTCCTCTATCGCACCTACCACGGCTGCGCAATGCCACAGCCCAACCAATACGCCTCTATTGCCGCCTGGCAGGATGAAGAGCACGTACGCAAAAATCGCGCACTCTACCGACAAAAGTTCGACGCGGTGCTCGATATTCTCGATGGCTGCTTAGAAGTACAAAAACCGCAGGCCAGCTTTTACCTGTGGCCGCGAGTCGGCAACGGGGAGGAGTTCGCCAGAGAGCTATACCGACAGCAAAATATCACGGTTTTGCCGGGCTCTTTCCTCGCCCGCAATAGCGAGGGAGTAAATCCAGGCAGCGAGTATGTACGCATGGCCCTGGTGGCCACATTGGAAGAATGCATAGAGGCCGCAGAGCGCATCAAGGAATTTTGCCGGCAAACCTGACAGGCGAACCAATCCAACAGACACCGTAACCCAGGAGCCCCACCCAGGCACAGACGAGAATGGCAGTAAAAAATTTACTCAAGCAAGAGCGCGTGGATTTTATTCTACAGCGCCTGGAAGAACTCTATCCGCAGACCCCGATTCCGCTCGATCACAAAGACTCCTACACCTTGTTAGTCGCCGTACTACTCTCGGCGCAGTGTACCGATGAGCGCGTAAACCAGATCACCCCCGCCCTCTGGCATTTGGCCGACAACCCGGAGGATATGGCTCTAGTACCCGTGGAGGAAATTCAAGCGGTTATCCGCCCCTGCGGTTTATCACCGCAAAAATCCAAAGCCATCAGCAAGCTGTCACAAATTCTCGTCAACGAATACCACAGTAAAGTGCCGGAAAATATGGCCGCCCTGGAAACCCTGCCCGGCGTCGGCCACAAGACCGCAAGTGTGGTAATGTCCCAGGCATTTGGTCACCCGGCCTTCCCTGTGGACACCCATATTCACCGCCTGGCGCAGCGCTGGGGACTCACCAGCGGTAAAAATGTCACCCAGACCGAGAAAGATCTAAAAAGGCTATTCCCCAGAGAAAAGTGGAATAAATTGCACCTGCAGATTATTTTTTATGGCCGCGAGTACTGCTCGGCACGCGGCTGCGACGGCACAGTCTGCGAAATCTGCACCACCTGCTATCCCAACCGCAAAAACCCCAAGAAAACCAAAAAGGCGTAACTGTGATTACTCTGTACGGCATTAAAAACTGCGACACCGTAAAAAAAGCCCGCAAATGGCTGGAAAAGAATGGGGTCGACTATCAGTTTCACGATTTCCGTGAAGACGGCATGGACAATGTGCCCCTAAAAGCCTGGCTGAATAAATTTGGCTGGCAGGAAGTGCTGAATCGCCGCTCCACCAGTTGGCGCGCCCTGAGCGAGGCACAGAAAAACACAATGGACAACGCCAGCGCTTTGACCCTGGCCATCGAGACCCCCACCCTGATCAAGCGCCCAGTGACCACCTCAGGCGGTACTACCCACTTCGGTTTTAAAGAGCAAGAGTTCGCCGCACTTACCGGCCAAGCCAACTAGGAGAAAAATATGAGCGATATCTACAGCATTGGATTCGGCGTTGGTACCTGTAATAGCAAGGGCGACTGGCTGGAAGTCTTCTATCCAAAACCGCTGTTGAAACCCAGTACAGAAATAGCCAAAGCGGTAACCGAGACCCTACATATCGAAAGCGGCAACCACAGCCTGCCTCTCGACGCGACCCTGCTCCACAGCCTCACTGAAAAACTGCACAGCGCCGGGGCGGGCGAACAGGCGGAGATCCTACAGCAGTTCGCAAACAGCCACCGACCTCTGGTAGTGGCCGTACTTTCCAGCGACGAGGCGCCACAGACAGTACCTGAAGCGTATTTAAAATTACATTTGCTTTCCCACCGGCTGGTGAAACCCCACGAAACGAATCTCGAAGGTATCTTCGGCAAACTGGTCAATGTGGCCTGGACCAATCAGGGCGCAATCGACTTGGAAGAACTGCCACAGCGCCAACTGGAAGCGCGCCTGAATGGAGAGCACCTGGAAGTTGCCTGTGTCGACAAATTTCCCAAGATGACCAACTACGTGGTGCCCACGGGCGTTCGTATCGCCCACACCGCGCGTGTGCGTCTCGGCGCCTATCTCGGTGAGGGCACCACGATCATGCACGAGGGCTTCGTCAACTTTAACGCGGGCACCGAGGGACCAGGCATGATCGAAGGCCGCATCTCGGCCGGCGTTTTTGTCGGTGCTGGCTCCGATCTGGGTGGCAGCAGCTCTACCATGGGTACCCTCTCCGGCGGCGGAAACATAGTGATTTCCGTGGGCGACAACTGCCTGCTGGGTGCCAACGCCGGTATCGGCATCCCCCTGGGGGATCGCTGCACCGTGGAAGCGGGTTTATATATCACTGCTGGGACCAAAGTGGCCCTACTGGACGACAGCGGCAAACTGGTCGAATACATCAAAGCACGCGAATTGGCCGGAAAATCTGACCTCCTGTTCCGCAGAAATTCCACCAATGGCGCCGTTGAATGTTTAACGAATAAGAGTGCCATTGAGTTGAATGCAGCTCTGCACAGTAATTAAAACTTGACCCTGCGGGGCCCCGGCCCCGCCCACTCTCCATCTGCATAAATTCCGATAACAACGCACCTGATCAACTAAAAGGATTATTCCGTGACCCCCACACTGCAACTGGCCTTTGACCTTATCCGCCGTCGCTCCGTAACCCCCGAGGACGCAGGCTGTATGGATCAGATGATTGAGCGGCTGGAAAAAATTGGGTTCAAGGTGACAAAGTTGCGCCGTGGCGATACCGATAATTTTTGGGCGGTGCGCAACGGGCAAAGCAAAGGCCCTCTGCTTGCCTTTGCCGGTCACACCGATGTCGTGCCGAGCGGGCCGGAGGAAAACTGGAGCAGCCCACCCTTTGAACCCGAAATCCGCGATGGCTTTCTGTATGGTCGCGGCGCGGCCGATATGAAGGGTTCACTGGCAGCAATGGTGGTGGCCTGCGAGGAATTTATCCAGCAACACTCTGATCACAGCGGTCGCATCGCCTTTTTGATCACCAGCGACGAAGAGGGGCCGGCAATCAACGGCACAGTCAAAGTCGTTGAGTGGCTTGAGAAGCAGGGAGAAAAAATAGACTGCTGTATTGTCGGTGAGCCCTCCAGCAGCGAGCGCGTCGGCGATATTATCAAGAATGGAAGACGCGGCTCCCTGGGCCTTGAATTAAAAATCTTCGGTGTACAGGGACATGTGGCCTATCCACATCTGGCGGAAAACCCAATTCATAATTTGGCCCCAGCTCTCGCTGAACTGGCCGTAGAAGAGTGGGATCAGGGCAACCAATTTTTCCCAGCCACCAGCTTCCAAGTTTCCAACATCAACGGAGGTACAGGAGCAACCAATGTGATTCCCGGTGAGGTGGATCTGCTCTGTAACTGGCGCTTTTCTACAGAATCCACCGCCGAAGAACTGGAGGCCCGTGCCCGAGCAATCCTGGATAAGTACAACTTAAAATATGAAGCGAACTTTAATTTGTCCGGGCACCCCTTCCTCACTGCCGAGGGTCCACTGGTCCACGCTGTAGAGCAAGCGATTCAAAAAATCACAGGAAAGGAAACAGAATTATCGACGGCCGGGGGCACTTCCGATGGCCGCTTTATCGCTCCAACAGGAGCGCAAGTAGTGGAACTAGGGCCGGTCAATGCCACTATTCACAAAGTTGATGAGAGAGTCAAAGCCGACGATTTGGATATACTTAAGGAAATCTATCGGGAAGTACTTAGGGAGCTTCTAACCTGAGCTTACTGCCCCAGACGATAATTATTTATTAATTGCACGGACTATCCCACTAAATACACGGATCGGCTTATTCGCCTCCTAACCAACTGCCTCTGCGGTATGCTCCTTCCGATAACAAAATGGAGGAGCCCGCAGATCATGAACAGACTATTGAAAATAGCCGCGGCGATATTAATCGCCAGTCCTGCCCTCGCTGAAGAGCAACCCACTAACTTCAGCTATGAGGATGTATTCAATCTCGAGTATGCCAGCGACCCTCAGTTCAGTAACGACGGAAAGAGTATTTACTACGTCCGCAACTCCATGAACAAAATGGCGGACAACAAGCGGGCAAACCTGTGGCGCATCAGTGCCGACGGCAAGGACCACCGCCCACTGACCTCAGGAGATTACTCTGATTATTCGCCGCGCCTATCCCCGGACGGTAAAACAATTGCCTTTATCAGTTCCCGCAGCGGCAGCCCCCAGATACACCTATTGTGGCTCGACAACGGCCAAAATCTGCAGATCTCCCACCTGCCAAAATCCCCTTCAAATATTCAGTGGTCACGAGACAGCAAACAAATTGCCTTCACCATGTTTGTGCCCGAGAGCAAACCGCTCCCGGTTGAACTACCCGGTGCCCCCGAGGGCGCCGAGTGGGCAAAACCACCCCAGTTTATCGACCGCAGTATTTATCGAGCGGACGGCATGGGTTATCTCAAGCAGGGGCACACCCAGGTATTTGTCATCCCCCGTGAGGGCGGCACGCCGCGTCAGCTTACCAGCGGTGAGTTCGATCACGGCAGTAGTCTCGCCTGGAGTAAAAACAACGACGCTATTTACTTTTCTGCAAACCGCCACCCCGATCACGAAATCGAATTGATGAACTCTGAAATTTATAGAGTCAATCTCAAGGATCGCGACATCGAGCAGATCACCGAAAGATTCGGGCCCGATCACCATCCACAGATTTCCCCCGATGGTAAAAAGCTTGCCTACCTGGGGTTCGAGGATCAACGGCTCGGGTACCAACAACACAGCCTGCGCATCATCGATCTCGACAGCGGCAAGTCCCGCAAAGTCCAAACCGCTAAAGACCGCAGCATCTCAAGCTTCGACTGGCTCGGCGACAGCAAACGTATCGCTTACAGCTACGACGATCAGGGCTCCACAAAAATTGCCATTAAAAAAATTGGTGGCAGTGACACCGTAGTCGCCAGTGATGCTGGCGGTCTATCGCTGGGGCGGCCCTACTCGGGCACTCACTTTGCCACATCCAAACGCGGAGCTATTGCTTACACGAAAACTAATCCGCAACATCCGGCAGAGCTGGCTTTGGCCCACAACGGCAAAGTAAAAGCGCTGACCAGCCTCAATAACGATGTGATGCCGTTGCGCAATATGGCCCGCGTGGAGGAGATCAATTACAAGTCCAGTTTTGATGGCCGCGATATACAAGGCTGGGTCGCCTACCCGCCCAATTTCGACCCGAAGAAAAAATATCCCCTGCTGTTGGAAATTCACGGCGGGCCCTTCTCTAACTATGGCCCCCGGTTTGCCGCCGAGGTGCAACTTTTTGCCGCCGCCGGCTATGTAGTTCTCTACACAAACCCACGGGGCTCCACCAGCTACGGGCATGAATTTGCCAACCTGATTCATCACAATTACCCGAGCCAGGATTACGACGATTTAATGGCCGGCGTCGATGCAGTAATCGACCAAGGTTATATCGATGAGGGGCAATTATTCGTTACCGGCGGCAGCGGCGGCGGCACCCTAACGGCCTGGATTATAGGAAAAACTGACCGATTCCGCGCAGCAGTAGTTGCCAAACCGGTAATCAACTGGGAGAGCTTCGTTTTAACTGCAGATTACTCCAGGTTCTTTACCAAATACTGGTTCTCAGGCATGCCCTGGGAAAAGCCGGAGGAATATCGTCGCCGCTCACCGCTGACTTATGTGGGCAATGTCACTACGCCAACCATGCTGCTTACCGGAGAGGAGGACTACCGCACACCGATGTCCGAAACAGAGCAGTTTTACCAGGCACTGAAGTTGAACGATGTGGAAGCTGCAATGGTACGAATTCCAGGCGCCTCTCACAGTATTGCCACAAGACCCAGCCAGATGATTGCGAAAGTGGCTTCTATTTTGTACTGGTTTGATCAGCATAAGTCGGATAGAGAAAGAGTAAATGAGAACTTAGCTAGTAAATAGCCAATAATCTTAAAATAAAAGTGTGGGCAAAAAGCCCACACTTTTCCTACCAATGCATCTAATACAAAATTAAGGGTGAATCAAAGTTGCCTATTAGCCACCCCTGAGTCTACAATTTTATTCCCCTCTGCATAAAGGCGGCATTTTCCATAAACCTTATAACGCTGCCGAGATTTCTCGCAGAGATTAAGGGCATCATCATTTGCAGATTCCTGATTAACATTCTTCTCAGAAAAGCCCACAACAAAAGCCCCCCTAAAATCTAAAGCCAACGCGAAGGCTTTTTCCCCTGACATACCCTGGTATTTAGTAATGCCTTCTCCCAGACCTTCTTTCACAGGTTTAGCGGATAAACGAGGGCTGCTAACATTTTCAATTTCCCTGCGCATTGAACTTAGGCGAGCCTCCCTTTCCAAATTGGATAGCTGTACCATTAGGGGGCTGACAACCTGAGAGAAATATTCTTTCTCACGGCTAATATAAAGCTCATGGGCATACCACCATGCTATACCTGTGTGCCTTGGCGCACGTAAATAAGCCTGCTCCAGCATTTCTAGATAACTTTCTCTTGGATACCCTAGTACCTGCATTGCAATTGCAAGTTCATACCAATAAACAGGCACATCATCATGGGAATTAACAAGCTTAATATACTCATCTCGAATATCGGCTACTACGCTTAAATTGAGACTCTCTGCTTTCGGGAGTTCTTCAGCTAGCCTTATGCGTGTCTGAACTTCCAGGAACCATTTTTCATCGTGAAATTCAGCGGGAATAGAACTTAACCACTCTCTTGCCCGAAGATAATCTCCACTCTGAAACTCTGCAGAAGCCATCGCTGAATTTAACTGATAACTATGAACACCCTGCTCTTTGGCAAAATCAATGAATTCTTTTAATTTGTTAGACTTCTGCCCTGAAACCGCCATAAATTGCGCAATCTCTAAAATTGCATCTTCTTGGGAAAGCTGCCTTACGCTCTTAGCAAAATTAGCCATATTCATTTTAGGCATGCGCATTGTATAGTATCCAAAATCAGACTTTGATAACCGCAGATATTGGGATTCTAACTCTTCAAAACTCATACCCAACTCATCCCAAAGTGGTCGCGCTTCATCTGAGCTCTTACTATATCCTTCTAAATACCTCTGCAAAGCTTTAACACGATGCGGATCAAAAAGCAGCCAATGCGCCAACATCCAACCGTTAGCATATAAGGCTTCTCTCTCATTATTATTTAAAGAGCCATTCTTTGCTGTAAGGAGTTCCTTTAAAGATAACTCATCCAAATGTCTTAAAGTAATTGCTCGACTTACTGGTATCATCCCCAGCTCATATTCTTCCCCATGAAAACTAACAGTTGAAAAGACTTCCGCCACACCCTCACTAAACCAATAAGGAAGATTGGATGAGTTACGCCCATAAGTAAGAAAATGTATATATTCGTGAAATAAAATCTGGCGTGCCGGGTTACCAGGGTAATATTGGTTTCCAGATAGGTTCACTAAAGCAAAGCTACCATGAGAGGTATTTTGAAATAAACCTACAACTCTCCGGGTATCATCCCTACCAGTAACTCCTTTAAAACTCAATCTATCTGAAAGAGCATATACAGTTAACTTTTGCTGATCTGGAATAAAATTAATATGCTTTGTAGCTGCTACTCTAAGTCTTTCAAGATCATCAGCCAACTTCTCTACCTTGTCCGGCTTCCCATTGGTGACAATGCGAAAATGCTCGGTCTCCACCTCATACCAATTCGAACTTATTAATTTTTGAGAAGCGGAACACCCTCCAAAAAAGAAAACAAGAAAGAAAAGAAATGCAGGAAAAGGTTTAAAAAATAAGAACTTGTGAAATATTTTGGCGCTCATTTAGATCCCTTAAAGGCCTTATTAAAGTTAAATAAAATTTAAAATTACCCATTAGACGACCCACCAAGAAGCAACCTCAAGAGGTCGGGGGCCTCGAATAAACTTGAAGACTCACTCTCCGATTTAAACTTGGTACCACTTGAGAGAAAAGAAAAGCTAGAAAAACCTTATTTCCGCTTATAATAACAAGGCCATAGCTTTTACATTGAGGAGAAGAATATGAAACCTTATACAGATCTTTTAGCCTTTATTTATTAGCATATTGGTGTTGGGTCAGTAGAAAAACACCCAACTGTAAACCTGTAATAAGTTAATACCACTCCGGTCTCCTTAGTACCAGTTGATTTATCAACTGGTACTTCAAATCCAAGATCAGATAAACGATCTTTTAATGGAGCTGCCCTGAAGTTTCTGAGAGTTCCTCGACTGAACTCACAGGCTCATCTAAACCATGTGACAATACAAAATAATAAATGACCTGCATCTGGCCATGGATTTCTGTCACCAGGTCGAAATTATACTCACCTCTTTCCCCTGGACCCACTTGTACAGAAGCAATATGTGAGGGCTCGATAAAAAATTCCGCTACCGGGCGTTTGCCGCGCATCACTTGTACAAGCAGTGTGCGGGTATCCTCCTCTGCAAAGCGCCAGTAGTAGTCATCATCATCGTAAACGACGCTTTCTGGAGTACCGGCCCGGAGAATGCAGTTGGGATGCTCGGCCAACCAGGGCCAGAAATCTTTAAAGGGGATCGTCTGTGGCATGAAGAGTTAGTCATCCAGCTCGACGACACTGGCTGCACCGCCAGCGAGAGTGAACTCATCAGCGATTTGTTTGCACCAGAGGTTGAGACGCTCAGCAGTCATTTCTTCCTGCTGGTCTTCATCGATTGCGAGCCCCATAAATTTGCCCTCGCCCTCGATCTCCGCTTTAGAGGCCTCAAACTCATAGCCTTCGGTCGACCACAAACCAACAATGGCCGCCCCTCGACCGACAATCACATCATGCAGCATGCCCATCGCATCCAGGAAGTAATCGCCGTAACCGAACTGGTCGCCCAGGCCAAACAGGGCCACCGTCTTGCCGCTGAAGTCGATTTCCTGAACATCCTCCCAGAACTCCTCCCAGTCGGATTGTATCTGGCCGAAATCCCAGGTGGGAATACCAAAAATCAGCTGCTCGTAGTTGGCAATGTCCAACTGTGTGACATCGGCTATATCAAACAGGTCCACCCGCTCCTCACCCAGGCGGGCGCGGATGCGCAGGGCTACAGATTCGGTATTGCCTTCGTCACTGCCATAAAACAAGCCGATTTTGCTCACAGTCATTCCTCTTCGCCCAATCCGGGCCACACTAGATACCTATTTGCGGGGCGGCGTATTCTCCCAGCAAAGGCGGGGCACGGCAAGCTGGCCAAGGCTGTACCTCGACACAAAAAAGCCCCCATAATTGTGGGGGCAAAGGGTTATGAACCGACCGGGCCTCTGGGGAAGGGTGCGCCCGGTGGATCGCACAAGGAGTCTGCGATTTGGGGATATCAGCTCTCTGTAGCGCGGCGCTCAAGGCGCTCTTCACGCCACTTCATGCGGCGCTCTTTGCGTTGCTCTTTCATCTCTTCAAATTTTGCTTTCTGCTCATCCGTGAGGATCGCTTCGAACTGCTGGCGCAGTTGGAAGTGGTTCTGCATTTTTTGCACCTGCAACTTGCCCAATTCGGTCCCGAGCTGGTCTAGGGTGGCTTGGTCTGCACCAGCCTCCAGGGCGGTATGGATTTGCTTGCGCAGCTCTTGTAACTGCTGGCGCTGGGCATTCCTGCTTTCGCTATTGCTATCTCTGTTAGCCTTCAACTGCGCTTTCTGGCCCTCAGTCAGTTCCAACTTGCGCGCCATATGTTCAAATCCGCGCTTGTGATGGCCGTCCTCAGCGCCAAACGCCATAGTAGCTACAGGGGCAGCCATTACTCCGGCCAGGGCCAGGCTACTCAGCACCAGTTTCCAGTTTTTCATCACTCCGTCCTCACGTTTGTATTCAGTGATTTCATAGTAAGTCGGGCCTGTGTAAACAGGGGCAAACCGCAGTAAACATTTGTTAAGAACGGTAAAAAGCCTGCAGAGCTGTGATAACTAGCGCCAACGCTTTGCATATAATGGCCCCACAGCAATTGAGAGAGCATCATGAGCCGCATCCTTCTAATCGACGACGACACAGAATTAACTGATCTGCTGAAGGAGTACCTCACCGGAGAGGGCTTTGAAGTAACTGCCGCCAACGACGGTGGCCGCGGATTGGAATTGGCCCAGAGCCAGCCCTTTGATGCCCTGGTGTTAGATGTGATGCTACCGGTGCACAATGGCTTTGATGTACTGCGCAAGCTGCGCGAGGAGGCCTCTCCCACCAGCCGCTCCCTGCCGGTTATTATGCTGACCGCCAAAGGGGACACCGTAGACCGAATCGTGGGCCTGGAAATGGGTGCCGACGACTACTTACCCAAACCCTGTAATCCCCGCGAGTTGGCGGCGCGCCTGCGCGCAATCTTGCGTCGCGGTCGGGTTGAGGTAGAAAATAACGACGACAGCCTTAGCAGCGGCCCGTTACGCCTGCTACCAACCGAGCATCAGGCCTATTGGAGTGACCAGGCCCTATCCCTGACAGGGGCCGAATTTTCTGTGCTCAAGGTGTTAGTACAAAGCGCTGGGGATGTAGTGGGCAAAGAGGTACTCACCGAGAATGCCCTGGGGCGCAAACTGATGCCCTACGACCGCTCCATCGATGTACATGTCAGCAACATTCGCAAGAAACTCGCGGACAAAGGCGCCAGCCGCGACCTGATTATCAATATCCGCGGCGCCGGTTATATGCTCACCCAGGCCAAGCAGTAGGTAGTATCAAAATGCGCAGCCTCTTCTGGAAAATGTTTTTTGGCGCATGGATCACCGCCATGGTGATGGTGGTTGCCGCCATTTACATTACCCATTTTGGCGAATTTGGTGACCCCCGCCAGGAGGAGCGCTGGGAGGGGCCCGCACTGTTTCGAGAAGTCATGCGCAATATGCGTATCGCCCGCCGCCATGGGCCCGAGCAGTTTCAGCACTGGCTGGAGCGCGCACCCAAAAAGGTCAAGCGGCGGGTGTACGCAATAGATAGCGAAGGCAACGACCTGCTGGGGAGACCACTGCCACAGAACATGGCACCGCTGATCAATAGCCTCGACTACCGCAATCGCGAGGCCCATATGCTAGTGGATAACAAACCTACCGTTGGCTTCTTCCTGCCACTGCGCACAGGAGACCCTCTGCGTATTGCCCTGGTTGCCGGAGATAGTAAAGAGGGGCTGCTACTGCGATTCCTTTGGCGCAACTTCTGGCCCATGCTGCTGCTCTCTATGATTGCCTCGGGCGTCGCCTGTTACTGGCTGGCCAGCTACCTGAGCCGACCTTTAGAACAACTGCGCGCCGCCACCAAGCGTGTCGCCGCCGGAGGATTGGATTACCGGGTCGCCCCCAGCCTGCGCACCCGCAACGATGAATTGACCGACTTGGCACTGGACTTCGACTCCATGACCGCCCAGCTTCAGGAGTCCATGTCCGAACAGCGTCGCCTGATTAAAGATGTGTCCCACGAATTGCGCTCGCCCCTGGCGCGACTGCAGGTAGCCCTCGCGATCGCCCGCCAGAAGCAAGTTGTAGGGCTCGATACTGAACTGGATAAAATCGGCAAAGCGGCGGACTATCTCGAAGATATTATCGCCGACGTTCTCTCCTTGCCGGTCAGCAACCAGGAGCAACGCCCACTGGATGACGTAGTAGAGCTCAAAAGTTTACTCTCAGCGCTGATCGACGACCTGCAGATCGAAGCGACGGATAAACATCTCAGCTTTGATATGAGCGTCAGTGGTGAAGAGCTGCTTGTCGCTACTCGCGGCAGCTCCCTGACCGCAGCGCTGGAGAATATCTTGCGCAATGCGATCAAATACAGCCCCAGCCACGGACTGGTGCGGGTACTGGTGCAGGAGTCCACAGACAATTGCAGCATCTCTGTAATCGACTCTGGCTCCGGCGTGGAAGAATCCGACCTGGAAGCCATTTTCCGCCCCTTCTACCGCACAGATAGTGCCCGCACTCGCGAGAGTGGTGGTTTTGGCCTGGGGCTGGCTATCGCCCAGCGCACGATATTGCACCACGGTGGCAGCATTACCGCGCGCAATCACCCCGATGCCGGCCTCTGTGTCGAGATCAAGCTGCCACTTATCCATCTCAGCGACGATTAAACCGCAGAGGAACTGCTATAACCTTGACTAGTGCCGGCTATTCGCCGGCAACCGGGGTCAACGATCCCGAAAATAGCAAAGGGCCCCGCTATGCGCTGGATACTCTATATCTTCGTATTTCTGATACTACTACTCCTAGCCGGTTATCTGTTTCCCCGAGAAGTCTCCTTGGAGCGCAGTATCTACATCGACAAACCACCCCAAACCATATTCCCCTACGTCAACGACTATCGAAAATTCAACAGCTGGTCCCCCTGGCGGCATATAGATCCCGCCATGGAATATAAATACAGCGGCCCAGAAACGGGGGTGGGGGCAACCATGAGTTGGCATGGCGAAAACTCCAATGAGGGCAGCGGAACCCAGACCATCATCGCCAGCACGCCGGACTCAACAGTACTCAACAAGCTTAATTTTGGTGACGGCAGTGAAGCCTCCGCGGAGTTCAGGTTAATGCCCCAAAACGGCGGTACCCAGGTTGTCTGGAGCTTTAATACCGATACCGGTGGCGGCCCAAGGGAGCGCTGGATGGGGCTGGCCATCAAGAAAATGGTGGGGGAGTCCTACGAACAAGGACTGGCAAAGCTCAAGCAACTGATGGAGTCCAGTACCAAAACCGAGGGAGCCAATAAGGAGGAGACTAATGACACCAGTAATTCGGTGTCCGATATTCCCTCCGATGTCGACGACGCCATGGGTGGTGGCCCGCAGGGCGTACAGTCTGAGATACAGAATCAACAGCAGGAAGAGGCTGGAGAAACTCCTGAAAATGAAGAGCAAAAAGAGAACCAGCCGTAGGCTAAAGCTAGCACCCAAGCACGAAAAAGCCCGCAGAATGCGGGCTTTTTCGTAAAAAAACGTAACCGTATCAGGACTTATTACGACGCTGCGCCGGTACCGGTGACTTACGCAGTTTGCGCCTCTGGCGTTCCAGGTTCTGTTTTTCCCCCTGGGTTAGCGGTCGCTGGCCCAGCTTGGGCAGACCGGCGGTGATACACAGGTCGTCAATTTCCCTGGGCTCCATCTCAATCCACTGGCCCACACGCACATGGGATGGAATAAATACACTACCATAGCGCACCCGCTTGAGGCGGCTCACGCGCACCCCCTGGGACTCCCACAAACGGCGCACCTCACGATTGCGCCCCTCCATCACCACGCAGTAAAACCAGCGGTTTCTACCCTCGCCGCCGCTTTCGACAATATCGGTAAAGCGCGCGGAGCCGTCATCCAATAGCACCCCTTTAAGCAGGCGTCGCTTCATCTCCTCATCCACATCTCCCTGGATGCGCACAAGGTATTCGCGATCGATCACCGATGAGGGGTGCATCAACTTGTTGGCCAGCTCGCCACTATTGGTAAACAGCAGCAGACCACTGGTATTGAAATCCAGGCGGCCAACGGATATCCAGCGGCCGGTTTTCAGCCGGGGCAGGCGGTCGTAAACCGTGGGGCGCCCTTCCGGATCGTGGCGCGAGCAGATTTCGCCGACAGGTTTGTTGTATAGGATTACCCGGCAGCGGTTTTCCCCGCTGGAGGGCAAGCCCTGGCCATCAAATTCAATATGATCCGCACCGGTCACCCGTTCGCCGAGTTCCGCTACTTTTCCGTTAACGGTCACGCGACCCGCATCGATCGCGCGCTCCATCTCACGCCGCGACCCCAGGCCGCTGCGCGCTAATACTTTTTGCAATTTTTCGCCTGCTGGCGAGGTGCCATCACTCATGGGGTGGTGTTTTCCGCTTGCACTACTTCTTGGGAATCTTCATCGACATCGCTACTTCCCGGCTCCTCTTGATCGATTGCAGCCTCATTGTCGATATCACCAAACAGGCTGCTTTTCGGCAGTGTTGCCGCGATAGGGGCTTGTGGCTCCCTAACGTCGTCGTCCTGTTCAATTTCGCTTTCATGTTCTTTTTCCGGAGTTGACTCCTCCTCGGCGTCAACACTCAAAGGCTCACAAGCCTCTGGGCTTTCAGACTGCGTCTGCGCCAACTCCCATTCATCTTCCGGCGCCGCATCCCTGATCTCTTCTTGCGCCTCTGTGGATAACTCAGCTACTGCCACATCATCACTTTCGGCAGCTTCGGTCTCTATCTCGGGCTGCTCGCCATCGGTCTCTAGCTGTATATTGGCCTCCGCAGCGATTTCCTCAAGCGCTACAGCGACCCGAGCGTCCTCCTCAGCATCGGTATCCGTTTCCGCATCTTCAGATTCCTCCTGCTCCTCACTTTCCAGTGCGCCGGCCTCCTCTTCCGTTTCCACACTCGCCTGCTCGCCCTCTGAAAGCTCCTCTCCCTCAGCGGCGAGTGCAGCCGCGATTTCCTCGGGGGGGAGCCCCTCTGATTCGAGAATCTTATTCAAGCTCTCGATATCACGGATTTCAGCCAAAGTGGGCAAGTCATCCAGGGAGGACAGATTGAAATAATCTAGGAAATCCCTGGTAGTCGCGTAGAGGGAGGGCTTGCCGGGCACATCGCGGTGACCAACCACCTTGATCCAACCTCTATCCAACAGGGTTCTCACTATCTGAGAGCTGACCGCAACCCCGCGGATCTCCTCAATATCCCCACGGGTGACCGGCTGACGGTAGGCAATAATCGCCAATGTTTCCAGAGTTGCGCGGGAATACCTTTGCGCTTTTTCCTCCCATAGGCGGTTCACCCAGGGGGCCAGATCTTCCGGCACCTGGAAGCGCCAACCACTGGCAACTTTTTTCAGCTCAAAACCGCGCCCAGCACAACTCTCGGCAATCTCACCGAGCACATCCCGTAGGGTTGTGGCGGAGGGGCGCTCCTCCTCGTCCAACAAGGACAACAATTTTTCCTCACTGAGGGGCTGAGCCGAAGCTAACAAGGCACCCTCCAGGATTCTGCGCAGTAATTCCGGAGCGATTGTCATCTTATTGTTCCAACTCTTCTTCTCTGGGCTCCACCTGCCCTTCAGAATGTGACTCCTGATCACTCAAGTCTTGACTCAAGGTACTCTCGGCATCGGAAAACTGGGGTGTTTCCCCCGGCTCTTCTGCGTAGGAGTCATCTGTACTTTCGTCAAGTTCATCATCACCGGCTTCATTGCCCTGGCTAGCTGCGCGCACATGAATGGGCCCAAAAGCTTCATTTTGTACCAGCTCGACCAGAGACTCTTTGACCAACTCCATCACCGCCAGGAAAGTCACCACCACGCCAAGGCGCCCCTCTTCTGCGGTGAACAGACTCACGAATGGCACAAACTGGCCGTGGCGGATCTGATCCAGCACCTGAGTCATACGCTCGCGGGTAGAGAGCTTTTCGCGTTCCACTTGGTGGCTCTCAAACATATCGGCGCGGCGCAACACATCCGCCAGCGCAACCAATACCTCCTTGAGATCCACCTCTGGGTCGGGCCGGGTAATATTACGGTCCGGTCCTTCGGCACTGGCCTGATGGATATCGCGGCCCATGCGCGGTATTTCATCGAGATCCTCGGCGGCAGTTTTGAAGCGCTCGTATTCCTGCAGGCGGCGAATCAGTGCAGCGCGAGGGTCCTCACCCTCTTCTTCTTCCGCTGCTGGCGGGCGCGGCAACAGCATGCGCGACTTGATCTCGGCGAGCATTGCCGCCATCACCAAGTATTCCGCCGCCAACTCAAAGCGCATCGACGTCATCATCTCCACATAAGCCATATACTGGCGAGTGATGTCCGAGACGTTAATTTCCAAAATATCCAGGTTCTGGCGGCGGATTAAGTAAAGCAGCAGATCCAGTGGGCCTTCGAAGGCTTCCAGGATAACTTCCAGAGCATCTGGTGGAATAAAGAGATCTGGGGGCAGGTCGGTAAATGCCTCCCCCAACACGAGTGCGAGAGGGCCTTCGCCCTCTTCGCTCTCCTCGGTGAGCGGGTTTTCCGTGGGCGAATCAGCAGGGGCGGCAGATTCGGTAGCTGCAACATCGGCGAGTACCTGTTCCTCCACCTCGGCTATTAGTTCTTCACTGGACACCCTGCCCCACCCTCAAAATCGCAAACGGCCGATTATACACCAGTGAGGCGCTAATCAGCCCAGTATTTCATCTGTGGCGCCACAGCCCTGGCGAATTAGCTCGGGCTCATCGCCTGTCAGGTCAATTACCGTAGTCGCTTCCATTCCACAAAAGCCACCATCGATCACCAGCTCCACCTGGTGCTCGAGGGTGTCGCGAATATCATAGGGGTCGGTCAGCGGCTGCGTATCGCCAGGCATAATCAGGCTGCAGCTCATCAACGGCTCACCCACCGCCTCAATCAACTCCAAAGCAATGGGGTTGTCGGGCACGCGAATACCAATGGTTTTGCGCTTGGGGTGGATTAGACGGCGAGGCACCTCTGCGGTGGCCGGCATAATAAAGGTATAGGAGCCCGGGGTGTGGTTCTTTAGCAGGCGGAACATCTGGTTATCCACCTTGGCGTAAGTGGCTAACTCGGAAAGATCGCGACACATCAGAGTAAAGTTGTGATTTTTATCCAGCTGACGCAGGGCGCGAATCCGCTCAACCGCTAGCTTCTCCCCTAATCGGCAGCCTATCGCGTAGGCAGAATCAGTGGGATAAATAATCACCCCCCCACTAGTCACTATATCTGCGGCCTGACTGATCAGCCGCCCTTGAGGATTGTCCGGATGAATTTGAAAGAACTGCGCCACAAAGCCCCCAAGCTTTAATCAATTGAAACCTCTTGCGGCGGGCTCTGATACCCGCCGGGGATTAGGGTTCGACCAATGCCGACTCCCCCTCTGGTGTGATGTGAAAATTCACACCGTCAGGCAGATACTGCTTCCCCGGGTCGATCCCGGTGCAGAGTGTGCCACAGATTCCACACCGGCTCGACGTCTTCGGGTAAACGCACACAGCCCAGTTCCCTCCAGGGCTGCTCCGGCTGGTGGAAATCACTCCCCAAAGAGCTCAACAATGGAGCTTTGCAGGAATCGCCTACGGCCAACGCCATGAGGGTGCGCAGTTCTCTGGTCTGCGTGGGGTTCTGCCGGCCGCAGAGCAGCTCTACAGCATTCCCGCCACTGCGGTAGAACTCTGTCAGCAAACGCAGTAATTGGATTCGAGTGAGACTGTACTTGAGAGGGTGTGCCAACACTGCCGCACCACCAGCAGACTGAATGGTTTCTACAGTCTCTTGCAATTGTGGCCACTCCACGCGCACATCGCCGATCTTGCCGGCGCCCAGATAACGTTTGAATGCCCGCGCTGTGTCCTCAACGTGCCCGGCTTGCACCAGCCAACGGGCGAAGTGCGGCCGCCCCAGTACGGAATCACCGGCAATCGCACGTCCCCCCTGCAAAGCGCCTTGAAAACCGCGCTTCTCTAAACGTTCGGCAATCCGCTCGGCGCGCTCTTGGCGCAATCGCTCGCGCAGGGCAATTGCCTGCCGCAAGCACTCGGCTGCCGGGTCAACATTCAATCCAACTACATGGACGGAGCGCCGCCCCCAAAGGCTGGAGAATTCGATCCCCGTCATCACGGTGATGCCTAATTGGTCACCAACCGCCTGTGCCTCAGCTGCACCATCCACCGTATCGTGGTCAGTGAGTGCCATCAGTGTCACACCTTGAGATTTCGCCCTCGACACCAGCTCAGCAGGACTTAAAATACCGTCGGAAGCGGTACTGTGGCAGTGAAGGTCTACAAGGTCTGTATTCAGATCTTCTGGCAGGAAACTCAACAGCAGGCTCTCACTCTCTCTAGGGGTTAAAAGTCGCAGTATCTATTATTTGGAACAATCATCCGGTGGCGCTGTCCTACTCGCAACCGGTGTTTTCAAGGATAGGGCCCGGACCATAGGTCTCCCTTGGTGGCCACGAGGAACCGGAGTCTGACAGCAGTATTGTCAGTGGGGAAGCGATTTTCCTTGAGGGCCATTGCAATATGACCTCTCAACCAGCTTCCCGCGGGCATTATCACCGGAATTGAGTATGACCGAAACGAATTCGACCACCCCAGTAGCCCAACAGAAGCCCAAGAAGAAAGAGGGCCTTCTCGGCAACCTGCTTCTCAACATCGTTATCCCCACCCTGGTCCTGACCAAACTCTCCGGGGACGACTGGCTCGGCACCAAATGGGCCCTAGTGGTCGCACTGGCGTTCCCTCTCGGCTACGGACTGCGCGACCTCATTCGCTCTGGCAAGGTCAACTTCTTCTCCGCCCTGGGAACTATCAGCATCCTGCTCACCGGTGGCATCAGCCTGCTGGAGTTGGATCCGCAGTATATCGCCATTAAAGAAGCCGCCATCCCAGGCCTGCTGGGTATCGCCACCGTTGCCTCCCTCTACACCCGCTGGCCGCTGGTAAAGACGCTTTTGTACAACGACCAGATACTGGATACCGCCAAGATCACCCAGAGTCTCGCCAACAAAGGCAACCAGGGTGCCTTTGACCGCACCTTGCAACAGGCGTCCTGGATGATCGCCGCCTCTTTTTTCCTCTCCTCAGTACTCAACTACGTACTGGCGAAAGTTATTTTACAGAGCCCTCCGGGTACGGAAGCCTTCAATGAGGAACTGGGTAAAATGACCGCACTCAGCTATCCGGTAATCGCCCTGCCGGCCACCATTATTTTAATGCTGGTTCTCTTTTTCCTCTTTTCCCGTATCGGCAAGCTTACCGGGCTGAAGCTGGAAGAAGTCATGGTTGCCCAATAACAAAATTTCCTGATCAACTAACAAGAGCAAAATTCACAATGTGGTACGCAATCATCAGTGAAGATGTTAGCGATAGTCTCCCTTTGCGCAAAAAAGCGCGTCCAGACCATTTAGCCCGACTCAACCGACTTAAAGACGAGGGGCGCCTGCTGGTTGCAGGCCCGCACCCTGCCGTTGATAGCGAAGAACCCGGTGAGGCTGGCTTTAGCGGCAGCCTAGTGGTTGCCGAATTTCCCTCGTTTGAGGAGGCTCAGGCCTGGGCCGACAGCGATCCCTATATGGCAGCTGGCGTCTACGCTTCAACTTCTGTCAAGCCATTCAAATTAGTACTGCCCTAATAACAACAAGCACAAGCTGTATCGCAATGAAGAAATTATTGTGCGGCCTGATCGCCGCCACACTGCTCAACGCAGTCCCGGCAACTGCCGCCGCCGAAACTCGCTATATCACCGACCAGCTACATGTGCCCATGCGCGCCGGTAAAGGCAATGGATTTCGTATCCTGCACCGCGGCTTGCCCAGCGGCACCCAGCTCAGTGTTCTCGAAGATGCCCCGCAAGAGGGGTGGACCCGTGTGCGCACCCAGGGTGGCACAGAGGGGTGGGTGAGGCGCCAATACCTGGTCTCCGACCCAGTGGCCAAACTCAAGCTGGAACAAGCGGAAGCGAACCTGGCACGCTTTGAGAAAATGGAAGGCAACCTCGGTGGGGAAGTCCGCCGCCTGGAGGAAGAAAATAGCAAGCTGAGTAGCTCCCTGGAGTCCGCCCAGCAACAGAGCCAGACGCTCGCAGCCGAGCTGAAAACCCTAAAGGCGTTATCGGCAGATGCCCTGGCACTCAATGAGCGCCACCAGAAGCTCCTGCACCAGCACGAACTACTCAAGCAGGAGAAGACCATGGCAGAAGCGGAAATTCAGCGCTTATCCGGCAGTGAAAGCCACAAGTGGTATATGTATGGCGCTCTGTCTGTACTACTGGGCGCCCTCCTTGCAATGATTGCCCCGCACCTACGCCCGCGCAAGCGCCACTCAGAGTGGGCGAACTGATTTCGCCCACTCTCGTCGAAATCGCATACTATTGAGCCCCGGGGGAAGTGATATCCCCCCAGGCCCTACATCCAACTCAAAAGCGGCTGTGTCGAAACACTGCCGTAAAACCTAAAGGACTTAGGATGATGCGTAAACTATTTGCAATGCTACTCTGTGCAACCCTTGCCCTTCCCGCATTGGCCAAAAACCCGCGCGTGGAACTTAAAACCGACTTGGGCATTATTCAGATCGAACTCTTCGCCAAAGAAGCTCCGGTCACCGTACAGAACTTCCTTACTTATACCGATAACGGCTTTTACAATGGGATCATCTTCCACCGGATAGTGCCGGGCTTCGTTGTTCAGGGTGGTGGATTTACTTTCGATTTCCAGAGAAAGGAAACCCAAGACCCCATCGTCAACGAATCTGCCAACGGCCTGCAAAACCTGCGCGGCACTCTCTCCATGGCAAGAACCAACGACCCAGATAGTGCTACCTCTCAGTTTTTTATCAATTTGGTCGATAACACCAGGCTCGACGCCCAAGAAGACAAGCCCGGCTACGCTGTTTTTGGCCGGGTGATTGCCGGCATGGATATTGTGGAAAAGATGGTAGAACAGCCAAGGGGCCTTTATCGACAGCACCCAAGTGCCCCCAACACGCCCATCCGCATCCTTGAGGCCAAACGTATAGACACCGGTGACAACGCCGTCGCCACCAACAGCAAGGGAGAATAAGCTGTGATCGCTCTCAGTGTTAATCTCAACAAGATCGCCCTGATCCGCAATTCCCGCGAGGGTAACTTCCCCGATGTCACTGCCCACGGTCGGATATGCCTAGATGCTGGTGCGCAGGGTATCACCGTACACCCACGCCCAGATCAACGCCATATCCGCCCCAATGACGTGCGCGAATTGGCTGCACTGTGCCGCGATCGCCAGGGTATTGAGTTCAATATTGAGGGCAATCCCTTTGCCCTGCACCAGGGGGACTATCCCGGCCTGATGCCGTTAGTACTGGAAACCCAACCAGACCAGTGCACCCTGGTCCCCGACAGCAACGACCAGCTAACCTCCGATCACGGCTTCAACCTCAAGCTCGATGGCCCGCGCCTGGTCCCCCTGATCGCTAGACTCAAGGGCGCCGGTGTCCGAGTTAGCTTGTTTATGGATCCGGATCTAGAGCAGATCAGCCTGGCCAAAGATGTGGGTGCTGATCGCATTGAGCTGTATACAGGCCCCTATGCAGATGCAGCCGCAAAACAGAGCGCGGAGCTGGAAGAAATCTTCAGCGCTCACTGCGCCGCCGCCGAGCATGCACGCCAATTGGGACTGGGGGTCAATGCGGGCCACGACCTGAACCTGGTCAACCTGCCCCGCTACCGCACCCTGCCAGGATTACAGGAAGTCTCAATCGGCCACGCCCTCACCGTAGACGCCATCGGTATGGGGCTGGAGAATGCTGTTAAAGCTTACCTGGACTGCCTCGCCGGCAACTAATGAAGACACTCAACATTATTGGTGCCGGGCGCCTGGGGAAAACTCTCGGGCGCTTGTGGCAACAGACCGGTTTTTTTCAAGTTCAAGCGATTTTTAACCGCGGTCTAGATAGCGCACAGGCTGCCGCCGAGTTTATCGGCGCCGGGCACGCAGTAGCCGCGCTGGAGTTAATGAAGCCCGCAGACTTCTGGCTAATCGCCTGCAGCGATAGCGAGATTGCCGCAACAGCTGAACGCCTCGCCAACCACCTAGGCGAACGCGAAAACATAGCTGCCTTCCACTGCAGTGGCGCCCTGAGCTCACAAGTGCTCGAAGTGCTACGCCCTGCCGCTATCGCCAGCGCCCACCCGGTGCACAGCTTTGCCGATCCGCTGCGCTCCCTCAACAGTTTCGCCGGCAGTAGCGTCGCCCTAGAGGGCGAAAGCTCTGCAACAAAGGCTTTAGCAGAAGCTTTCACTGCCATAGGCTGTGAAATACTCAACATCGAAGCCCAGCACAAGTCTCTATACCATGCCGGTTCGGTGATCGCGTGCAACTATCTCACCGTACTCATAGATCTCAGCCTGAGCAGTTTCGCTGCGGCGGGTATCGACCGCGATAGTGCCCTCAAGTTACTGGAGCCGATTGTTCTGCAGACTGCACATAACAATATAGCTCTGGGGCCGGAGAATTCTCTCACCGGCCCGATCGCCCGGGGCGACCTGGAAACGGTAGCCAACCAGCTGAAAGACTTAACCTCCACAGCCCCGGAACTCGCGCACCACTATCGCCAACTGGGCCTCGCCTGTGTAGAGTTGGCGCGGCGGGGCCAGCTATCCGATGAGAGCGCGGCCAAATTGATCGAACTACTGAGCGAGCCAATGCGGTGAAAGACTCCTCTGAATACCTAAAAAAAAGGGCCTTTTTCGACAGCCTACTAACTATTTATGGGCGCAAGCCGGTGCTCGAGGCGCTGGAAGACCCAGAACTTCCGGTACACAAGCTGCACCTGGCTAGCAGCAACCGACGCGACCAGCTGATCAGTCGAATGGAGTCTCTGGCCGAGGAGCGCCAGATAGAAATCTCCTACTTGGACCGGAAAGAACTCTCCCGCATCTCGAAAAATTCTCGCCAGGATCAGGGTGTAGCGCTGGATCTGGCCCTACCCAACTACGGCAACTACAAAGCCTTCCTGCTCAAGAATGAGGCTAAGACCTACGAACTTTTAGCGCTGGACGGTATTACTAATCCACAAAATCTCGGCATGATTATCCGATCAGCCTGTGCCGGCGGTGTGGATGGTATTCTCCTGCCGAGAAAGGGCTGCGCACAGATTGACCCGCTGGTGATCAAAGCCAGCACCGGCACTCTGTTTAAAACCCAGATACTACGGTGCAACACCCTGGCCGATGCACTAAGCGATTTTCGCGATTCCGGCGCACGTATCTGTGGCCTGTCCTCCCATGCCTCAATGACCCTTGCAGAGGTTCCCGGTAACAAACCAACTATTTTTGTTCTGGGCAATGAAACCCGCGGGGTTAGCGATGCGGTCACCAAGCAGTGTAACGAGCTAGTGCGTATCCCCATGCAAAATGGTGTGGAGAGCCTCAACGTAGCGGTTACTGCGGCACTGATCAGCTTCCGGCGCCAACTTTAATCCGCCCAGGGCATCTCTGTGCAAAAGGTGCCCCTTCTTTCTCTTTCAACCCCCTAATTACCAACTACCCCCCCTCTCGAAGAGTGGCTACCCACAGATTCTGTGGATATCTCTGAGGATAACTATTCTTTCCCTGTCGCAAAGGCCCATGGTTGCGCCAATGTGACAATCTGAAGAAAAAATGACCAGCTTTTGAAACGCCCAAAAAATCAACGAGTTACAGTGAATTACAAGATAAAAGCGAGAGACGTGCGCACCAGTTAAGCGCCATTTGAAGTAAAGAGCTCAGCTGTGGAAAGTGGCACGCTTGGCGGGGGAAATAGAGAAATGGGGCGCCAAGCGCCCCATTTAAAGAAGTGAGATTAAGCGCTTACTCCCACTCGATGGTAGCCGGTGGCTTGCTCGATACGTCGTAAGCCACACGGGAGATATGCTCTATCTCATTAATAATGCGATTGGAGACCTTCTCAATCAGCTCATAGGGCAAATGCGCCCAACGTGCCGTCATAAAGTCCACGGTTTCCACGGCTCGAAGCGCCACTACATATTCATAGCGGCGGCCATCGCCCACCACACCAACCGATTTCACCGGCAGGAATACCACAAATGCCTGACTGGTTTTGTGGTACCAATCAGCCTTGTGCAACTCCTCGATAAAGATGGCGTCTGCCTCGCGTAAGATATCGGCGTACTCTCTCTTTACCTCGCCGAGAATGCGAACGCCCAGGCCCGGTCCCGGGAAGGGGTGGCGGTAAACCATATCGTAAGGCAGGCCCAACTCCAGGCCGATTTTGCGCACTTCATCTTTAAACAGCTCACGCAGTGGTTCCACCAGTTCAAACTGCATATCTTCCGGCAAGCCGCCCACGTTGTGGTGAGACTTGATTACATGGGCTTTGCCCGTTTTGGCGGCGGCAGATTCGATCACATCTGGATAAATAGTACCCTGAGCCAGGAACCTCACATCCTGCAATTTGGACGCTTCTCGATCGAAAATCTCGATAAAGGTATTGCCGATAATTTTGCGCTTGGCTTCAGGCTCATCCACACCTGCCAGACGTGAGAGGAAATCCTCTTCCGCATCGGCGCGAACAACCCGCACGCCCATATTGTCGGCAAACATTTGCATCACCTGATCGCCCTCATTTTTGCGCAACAAGCCGTTGTCCACAAAAACACAGGTCAGCTGATCGCCAATAGCCTTGTGCAGCAGTGCCGCCACCACAGAGCTGTCGACACCCCCGGAGAGACCCAGCAATACCTTGCCATCACCCACCTGTTCGCGCACTTTAGCAATGGAGTCCTCGATAATATTGGCCGGGGTCCAGAGCTTTTCACAACCGCAGATGTCGATGACAAAGTGTTCATAGATGCGCATACCCTGCAGGGTATGTGTCACTTCCGGATGGAACTGTACCCCAAAGAAGTTCTTGTCGGCGGAGTACATACCAGCAATGGGGCAGGAATCGGTGGAGGCCATCAGCTCAAAGCCTTCTGGCATTTGCACGACTTTGTCGCCGTGGCTCATCCATACATCCAGCAGCGCCTCACCTTCATCGTTGAGGTGATCTTTGATATCGCGCAGCAGATTGGAAGTGCCCTCTACTTTTACCTGGGCGTAGCCAAACTCGCGGACGTTACTTCCCTGTACGGCACCACTTAGCTGGTGTGCCATGGTCTGCATACCATAGCAAATCCCCAGAACAGGCACGCCTAAGCTGTAAACCACTTCTGGCGCGCGGGGAGAGCCCTCTTCCGGTACAGATTCGGGCCCACCGGCCAGGATAATACCTTTCGGGTTATATTCGCGGATCTCTTCTTCGCTCATGTCGAAGGCGCGAATTTCGGAAAAAACACCCAGCTCGCGCACACGGCGGGCGATCAATTGGGTGTACTGGGACCCAAAGTCGAGGATCAGAATTCGGCTGGAGTGGATATCTTGGCTCATGATTGACTCATTAACAGAATAAATAACGGCAAACGGACCTGAAAGGTCCGTTTGCGGCTTGGTACTGAAAGTTGTTCACCGAGAGGCTTAGCGTCCGCCCACCGGGTAGTTGGGCGCCTCTTTGGTAATCTGCACATCGTGTACATGGGACTCACCCATGCCGGCGGCAGTTACCCGCACAAATTCTGGACGGGTGCGCATGGTTTCAATATCCACACTACCGGTATACCCCATAGCAGAGCGCAGGCCACCGAGCATCTGGTGCACAATGGCAGACAGAGGGCCTTTATAAGGGACGCGCCCTTCAATACCTTCCGGGACCAGTTTTTCAGCGCCCTTGCTGGCATCCTGGAAGTAGCGATCGGAGGAGCCCTGAGTGCGCGCCATGGCACCGAGGGAGCCCATACCGCGATAGGACTTGTAAGTACGCCCCTGGTATAGCTCCACCTCACCCGGCGCCTCTTCGGTACCGGCAAACATAGAGCCCATCATTACGGAAGATGCACCCGCAACAATTGCCTTGGAAATATCACCGGAGTAGCGGATACCACCATCGGCGATCATAGGTACCCCTGTTCCTTTAAGCGCAGTGGAAACCTCAGCAATTGCCGTTACCTGGGGCACACCGATACCCGTCACGATTCGGGTGGTGCAAATAGAGCCGGGGCCAATACCTACCTTCACCGCATCCGCACCAGCTTCAACCAATGCGCGCGCGGCGTCGCCAGTGGCAATATTGCCGCCAATTACATCCACTTGAGGATGCATTTCCTTAATGCGACGCACGCGATCAATTACGTTGCGGGAATGGCCGTGGGCAGTATCCACAACCAACACATCCACACCGGCCTCTACCAGAGCCGCTACGCGGTCATCGGTGTCAGGACTGGTGCCCACTGATGCGCCAACACGCAGGCGGCCATCGGAATCTTTACAGGAGTTCGGGTACTGCTCTGCCTTATTAAAGTCTTTAACGGTAATCAGGCCGCGCAACTCAAAATCATCGTTCACAACGAGTACTTTCTCGATGCGGTGCTTGTGCAGCAATTCGCGCACATGATCAGAAGAAGCATCTTCGTGTGCAGTTACCAGGCGCTCCTTTGGCGTCATGACACTGGCAACACTCACATCCAGGTCGGTAAGGAAGCGAACATCGCGGCTGGTAACAATACCCACCAGATCTCCTTTATCCATTACCGGAACACCGGAAATATTGTGATGGGTTGTCAGGGCAATCAATTCACGCACGGTGGCATCCGACTCGATCGTAATCGGGTCTTTTACCACACCGGCTTCAAATTTCTTCACCGCACGCACCGCAAGAGCCTGCTCTTCAATGGACATGCTCTTGTGGATAATGCCGATACCACCTTCCTGCGCCAGGGCAATTGCCAGGCGCGCTTCCGTTACTGTATCCATAGCAGCGGAGACAATGGGAATATTCAGGGTGATATTGCGGGACAGCTGGGTTTTAAGGCTGACATCCTTGGCGGTCACCTCGGAATAACCGGGCACAAGTAGGACGTCGTCGAAAGTGAGGGCTTCGCGCGCGATGCGCAGATTGGATTCAGACATTGTTGACACTCAAACCTCGAATAGGCGGGATTGGGTATCGGCGCGATTATACCTCTCAGGAATAAAAGCGCAAATGGCATTTCATAGAAAATCGGATTTAACGAGTAAAGCACTTTACCTATAAAGGGGATACTGCAATATTGCTCCGCCAGTTTTCACTTGAGAGGCACAGATGCAATCCAGCCCAGCAACTCCCAACAGCAAACGCAGTGTCCTGTCGGTAAGCGATTTGAACCGGGAGGTGAAACAGCTGCTGGAGGGCAGCATTCCACTACTGTGGATCAGCGGGGAAATCTCCAATTTTACTGTGCCCAGCTCCGGCCACTGGTATTTTAGCTTGAAAGATGCCCGCGCCCAGGTGCGCTGTGCCATGTTTCGCGGGCGCAACCGCAGTGTGGCTTTTCGCCCACAAAACGGCCGCGAAGTGCTGATCCGCGCACGGGTTAGCCTCTATGAGGGCCGCGGTGAATTCCAGTTAATCGTGGAACATATGGAGGAAGCCGGCTTCGGCGCCCTGATGCGCCAACTGGAACAACTCAAAGCCAAATTACAGGCCGAAGGGCTATTCGACAGCGCCCGAAAACGCGCCCTGCCCTATTTGCCCACCAATATTGGCATTATCACTTCCCCGACTGGTGCCGCGATTCGCGATATGATCCATGTATTGGGTCGACGCCACCCTGGAGCGCAAATTGAACTCTGGCCAGTGGCTGTACAAGGCCAGGGAGCGGCGCAACAAATCGCCAACGCTATTGAAAAAGCTGGGCGTAGCGGTCGCCACGACCTTCTTATCGTGGGGCGTGGCGGCGGCTCTTTGGAGGATCTCTGGCCTTTCAATGAGGAGGTTGTTGCGCGAGCCCTGGCCACCTGCCCCATTCCCACAATTTCTGCGGTAGGCCACGAAACAGACACGACCGTTTCCGATCTGGCTGCCGATCTACGCGCACCCACCCCCTCAGCAGCAGCGGAAATTGCCAGTGCAAATGCCGCTGAGTTATATCAACGGCTGGAAAATAGCAGGCTTCGATTATATAGGGCCATACAGCAGCAGGTTCGCCACTTACAGCAGAAAATTATGTTGAGCCGTAATCGTTTACGCCACCCGCGCGAACAACTGCAAAACCGCTCGCAACGCCTGGACCACCTGGAGATGCGCCTATTGGCCGCAGGCCAGCAGCAAATTCAGCAGCGCCGCAACCAATTGGCAGCAGCTCAGCGGGCCTTTACCCACTACCAACCCCAGAGGCAATTACAGAAAAAAGGAGAACAGCTGAAATTTGTGCAAAGCACTTTGCAACGCGCGGCTGAGCGCCTTTTGCAGCAAAAAGCGGACAGGCTCAACCACCAAGCGCAGTTACTTCACAATGTGAGCCCACTGGCTGTTTTACAGCGCGGCTATGCTATTGCCAAGGATTCCCAAGGTAAACCTCTAAAAGACAGCCGCACGCTCGAAATAAACCAGGAAATTGAAGTTCAATTGGCCCAGGGTCACTTTTCCGCCAAGGTAGAGAACATCAGTCACTAAAACCAGAAAATGGGCTGAAGAGGCACGACACTATAATCCACACATAGAGAGCTTTTGGAGCTATCTATGAGGTGCCGTTATAAAGCTATCAGCCCCTATTGCTGTGTTTTTTTATACTTTTTTATACTAATTCTCGCACTTGCCGGATGCTCCCCAAAAGCACCCGAAGATTCAGAGAAGTCAGGTACTTTACAACCTACGACCTCTTCAGAAAGTAGCCCTCAGGCAAATACCCCAACCGAGGAGAAAAAAAGTCCTACTGTTATTCCTGCAAAAGAACAACAGGTCAATTACATTGAAACCGGGGACCTCAAGGAAATAAAAAAACACGGCACCATCCGCTTCGTGAACTTGACCGGAGCAGCGGAAAACCTATTACCTAGAGACGGAGTAGTCAGCCTACGTCACTTTGAGCTGGGAAATAAACTCGCCGACCAATTAAAGCTGGAGGCCAAGTGGATTAAGGCCCCAACCCCCGACAAAGCAGTAGAAATGCTAATTGCCGGTGAAGCTGATGTCATTGCCTATAACCTAACAGTGACCGATGCGCGCAAGAAAATCATTGACTTCAGCGTACCCATGCGCCAATCCCGCCTGCAGCTAGTTACTGGCCCTTCCGGTCCAGATATTAGCGACCCGAGCAAACTTAACGATGTTGAATTAATTGTTCCGCAGGGCTCTGCCAATATAGAAGCTGCGCAACAATTAATTGCCAAATATCCTGATGCGAAACTTTCTGTGCGTGAATTTGTTATTCACGGTAATCGCGATGGTTTGATTGATATGCTCAATATGAAAAATAATCGGGTCGCGATTCTCGAAAACTTTTCTGCGGAGGATTTACGCAACTACAGAGACGACTTACGCCTAGGGGCTTATGTTAGCGAGATGCAGAATATCGCCTGGGGAATGCGTAAAGACACCAAACGACTCAATTCCACCGTGGATAACTTTATTACTCGCAATCTGGTGAAGGCCCAGGAAGAGCGCATCACCGACTGGAAGGGCATTAAAAAATCTGGCGTTATTCGCTTGCTTACTTATAACGGCCCCACGACCTACTTTATTTGGAAAGGTCTGCTAATGGGCTTTGACTATGAATTGGCAAAAGCCTTCGCAGACAAACACAAACTGCAGCTACAAATTATTGTGGTGCCGTATGAAGAGAGCTTAGCGGACTGGCTCAGGGCTGGACGCGGGGATTTTGCCGGATCAGAACTCAATATCACCCCATCCTATGAGCCACAAGGGATGGTATTCACCAAACCTTATGTAGAGTCGGCAGAGCAAATCATAAGTAGCAAAAATAAACCCCCAATCGAAAAAATTCAGGACTTGAGCGGCCGAAAACTCACTCTACGTGCCTACTCTTCTTTTATTGACACAGCTAAAACTCTGCGCGACGCAGGTATTGACGTAGAAGTTCAGGTTGCACCGCCGGATATGTCCCAATCACAAATTTTCTCTTTGATCTCGGACGGTCTAATCGATGCCACCATTTCAAATTCTGGGCGCGCAAAAATTGAGGCTTCAGTACAGCCCAATTTGGTACTAGGTACATTACTCGGAGACCCCCAGCCCCAAGGCTGGCTGGTTCTACGCCAGAACTGGCATCTACTGAAGAACCTCAATAAATTTATCGAGGGCTATAGAAAAACTACGAAGTATAAAAAACAGTATGCAGCCTACTTTGAGCCCAACAAACGCTTTATGCAGAGGGTTAGCACCCGAATAATCCCTGGAGAAAATCTCTCCCCCTATGATGACCTGGTGAAAGAGTCGGCTTATAAATATGATTTTGACTGGCGCATGATCGTTGCACAGATGTGGCAGGAAAGTAATTTCAATCCGAAAGCGGTTTCACCGGTCGGCGCACAAGGTTTGATGCAGGTAATGCCGGCAACCGCAGAGGAAATGGGCTTTCCACCCCCGCTGTTTGAACCTGAGCGCGCCATTAAAGCCGGTGTAAAATATATGGACTGGGTCAGAGACCGGTTTAACCCCTCCCTGCCCACGGTAAACAAACTCTGGTTCACTCTAGCCTCATACAATGCTGGTTATGGCCACCTTCTCGATGCACAGCGCCTCGCCAAACAGTTGGGCCTAGACCCCAACGTCTGGTTCGACAATGTAGAAGTAGCGATGTTAAAGCTGGCCCAGCCCCAGTATTTCAAGCGTGCGCGTTATGGCTATGTAAGGGGATCGGAGCCCGTGCAATATGTGCGCAATATCAGCAATCTCTACAAGGCCTATGTAGAAATGATGAGCGACGATGCCAGTGTGGCTGTGCCCCTACAGAAAGCGCCGGGTATCAGCTATTGCTCACCACTCCACACCCCAGAGGGGGTTATCCAGCAGATACCCAATTACTCCGCTCCATAAGCTGATAACGTAGATTCTCCAAAGATCACAAGGTGAGCACAATTTTCCCAACGATCTTGCCAGACTCAAGAAGCCGATGTGCTTCGGCAACCTCCTCCAAAGGGAAGCGCGCAGCAATCTGAGGGTGAATTTTACCAGTTTCTATTAATGGCCAAACTTGTGATTCCAAAGAGTGTGCAATACTGGCCTTAACCTGTGTGGATCTTGGCCTTAAGGTCGAGCCGGTAAGGGAAAGCCGCTTTAACATCACCGGTAACATATTCACTTCAACTCTGGCTCCCTGCAGATAGGCGATATTCACGATACGGCCATCATTCGCAGCCGCTTGAATATTACGATCAATATAGCTACCACCCACCATATCCAGAATCACATCCGCTCCATGTCCTGAAGTAGCTTCTTTTACTGCCTGTACAAAATCTTCTTCCCGGTAATTTATTGCTTGCTCGGCGCCGAGTTGCACACAAGCCACACATTTTTCTGCGGAACCGGCTGTGGCGAAAACCCTAGCACCCAGCTGATGTGCCAACTGAATAGCGGTAGTGCCAATACCCGAGCTACCGCCATGTACCAAGAAGATCTCTCCACTTTTCAAACGAGCCCGATCAAATACATTGGCCCAAACCGTGAAGAAAGTCTCCGGTAATGTCGCAGCCTCCACCATAGACAAAGAACCGGGTATTGGTAGGCACTGCCCTTCTGGAACCGTCACAAAATCCGCATATCCGCCGCCATTAGTTAGGGCACAGATCTTATCGCCAACTTGCCAGCGTTCAACGCCTTCACCCACAGCGGCCACCCGACCGGAAACTTCAAGCCCAAGAATAGGTGAGGCACCTGGAGGCGGTGGGTAATGACCATTGCGCTGAACAATATCGGGACGATTGACACCAGCGGCAGCTACCTCAACCAACACTTCACCTGGGGCGACCTCCGGTCTGGGCAGGTCCGCCAACTGCATGACCTCGGGGCCTCCATACTCCGGTAAATCAATAGCACGCATTATTCGCTCCTTTATCCTTTAAATTCTTCACGACCCGATTCAGTGATGGCGACAAACCCTGAAACCATCAGAGAGATATTGAGCACTACTGTACCGCTAATAGGAGGGAATTACAGGAGGGTAAAAGCAATGTGGCCGGGAACACTTGCACAAATCACCGAAAGATCCTGTATGCAAGTGGCCCGGCCAAGAAATGCATTAACTGAGAGCCAATATCTCAATTAATTCCAAAAGTGAGTTGCGATTTAAAGCTCGTATAAGAACTCCACTCCCATCACACGGCCTTTATTCAGTGGTGTGAAACTGGCGCCAATTCCTCCCATAACAGGAGGTAACTGGGTATTGTTACCCTCCGCCATTTCATCCAGCATATTCTTGCCGAACAACGAAACCGTATAGCTTCCATTATCCGGTGTATAGCCGATGCTGAAATCCAGCATATCCACTTCTGACAACATGCCGCGATTGTCATCGGTGTAAGGAGCTTCATCTCTATGATTAAAATTCACACGAGAAGTCAGGGTGCCGAAGGCGCCTAACTGCAAGTCGTGGATAAAGCCCATGCCGTAGGTCCAGGGGGCCAGACGCGGAATCTCAAGACCGAGATCGGTACTATCTACAAGTCCATCGCCATTTAGATCACCCAGCACCTTATCGTAGTCACCGTCAACATAGCCAACATTAAAGGTAAACAGCAGATTTTCACTAAGGGCCGCCATAGCCTCCAACTCGGCCCCGCGGATGGTGGCATCGGCAGTATTGCGGATGATTTGTGCAACCCCTGTTACCGCATCAGGAAGGTTTTCCTCACGCTGCATATCATCGATAGTATTGTGGAATACCGCCATATTGGTGCGTAGACGCCCATCCAGCCAATCCACTTTGGCGCCAATCTCGAAGCTGCTCTGCTCCTCTTGATCGGTAACCTGTGGAGAATAGGGCCTTTCAGTTAAAGGATTAATTCCTGCATTGCGGAAATTGTAACCGCCGCTGCGGAAGCCCTTGGTCCAGAAGGTATACAACTGAGTATCATCGGAGACGGACCACTGCAGGCCCACCTTGGGCGTAAAGGCATTCCAACTCTCGCTATCTTTATAGTCGTAGCCTGCACAGCCGTCTAAAGAGCAGAGGTTCAGGGGAATAGAGGCTATCTTGGCATCTTTTTTCTCACTGGAGTAGCGCCCCCCCAGGGTCAAAACCCAAGCTTCACTTAAGTCAATATCCGCCTGGGCAAATACGCCATAAGTGCTGTGATCCTGTTCGCCGCCTCCCGTCCAGTCAATTGTCCCGAAACTTAAAAGACGATTTTCCAAGTAGGTGACATCCTGGCTAAACCAGTAAACACCAGTAGTCAGAGCTGTGCGACCAAAACGGCCAGAGTAGCGCAGCTCATTACTAAGCTGGCTCTGATCCACACTGGAATCAGCATGGAACAGCGTAACCGGTAGAGAGTCGATATCACCCAGCCCGTGAGCCTCATATTCCCTCCAGGCGAGAATATTGGTGATGGTGCCATCACCAAAGGCAACATCTTTATTGAACTCGGTAATAATCTGGCTCCACTCATCTTTCTGGTAGCCTTCCTCATTTTGTGCCACCTCAAAAGAATCTCTGCCGTTATCCCAATCATCAATGCCAATTGACGCAGCGATCAGTGGGGCACTTGGAGCAAATTGCAAACCTTCCCTAGTCTGAACATAAGTCGATTCATAACCGCGGTTCTGCGCCACCACACCATCAGAATCCATGCGGCCGTGCTCCATACGCACCAATAGCTCCGCTGTATCGCTCAGCTGGATACTAAAGCTTGGCCGAATAAACCAGCTGTCGGAAGCGCCGGCATTGTCGTTGTTAGTGGCAACGTTTTCGAACCATCCGCGGTCATCGTTGTAATAAACCGTTAAACGGCCGTTGACCGTATCGGAAATGGCGCCGTTAATGGAGCCGGCTGCGACAGTATCGAGATTGTCGGTGGTGGATATTTTAAAGCGTGTAGAAAATTCATCCGTGGGGCGGGCAGTCTTTATGACCACTGCACCACCAGTTACATTGCGGCCAAATAGCAGGCCCTGTGGACCCCGCAAGACTTCAACACCTTCCAGGTCGAACAGGTCGGTCACCACACCGGCGTTCACACCCAGATACATACCGTCCACAAACACACCGACGGTAGGATCAATAGAGGGAATAGAACTATTGATACCCAGGCCGCGTACTGTGAAGTTTGCGGTATTTTTTACCGTGCCCACATCTTCCAATTGAACATTGGGCATTTTGAAGGAAAGGCTTTGCAGATCCTTGGTGTGCAGAGCCTCTAACTGATCGCCAGAATAGGCGGTGGCCGCTACGGGAACCTCCTGCAGGATTTCTGCATCGGCGCGTTTGCGGGCGGTGACTTGCACCTCCTCCATTAGAGTACCTACCGAACCCTCAGCGGCAAAGCTGGGGGTCGCACCACTGGCCAACCAAAGAGTCGCTACAGAACAGGCGGAAAGCAGAGCGGAGTGCTGCTTAAGTTTTGACGGACTTCCCATGTTTTCTCTCCATTGTTTTATTGTTTTTATCTACAACAACGGACTTATCGCAATCGGTACTGCCTTATCCCGCCGCTCTACTCTCTCTGTGGAGATTCCGACTTTGCGGGATTCCGATCCAAGACCGCGCTGATAAAGAGGCACAGAATTCGCATGTTTTCTGTGACTCAAACAGATTACAGGCTAGCCACGCCCGGTGGAAGTCTATTTATCGTGGATAACGATAAAAATAACTCAATTAGTCTGGAAAGTTCGTTGGAAGAGGGAAAACTAAATCCTGACTAAAAAAATAGAACTGAACATGCACTATTTAAGTGCGAACTTTTTCCTCGCCCACACCCCAAATTCCTCTTAAAAAGTAAGGAATCAAAATTTATTTTTGTTAAGAGCAGCCAAGGCGTGAGTTAAATCTAGCTTGATGAATTTAAAAAATGCAGTAACGGCGAAATACAGGCTCAAACTTCGTTATCTTCAACATAAAAGACCTAGCAGTCAGCAAAATTACTCGGTTAATAGACTAGATTTTTCTGGGTGTGGATACTGAGAAATGGTACTTTTGAATATTCTGTTAAAAAAGTGTGACACTAATTACAAATTTCTCCACTTTATAAAAAAGTGAATTTGACCATTAAGTCCGGCCACTTTATTGCCAGAAGTAACAAATTATTTTCACCTTATTAGTAGATCGCAAACGACCCACTGGTAAGCTAGCCGAGCAATGCCCTATCAATTCGTCAACTGCAAATGCAGCGCTAGGATGCACCCAGTCCCTTAACCGCTTGCAGATCAAGAGTCTGCTTTGCCCCCAAGTGTGATTACTTGATGCATCTCAGAAGCATCGAGGGTTTCTTTTTCTAGTAGCGCTTGTGCCAGGGCATCAAGCTCCTTGCGATGGCCCTGTAGAAGATTCTGGACTTCCGCCTCTATTGCGCTGACCAGGGCAATGACTTCGTCATCTATAATCTCAGAAGTATGCTCACTGAAATCTTTTTGCTGCGCCATTTCCTTACCAAGAAAGATATGCTCCTCCCCGCGCCGAAAGGCCACGGGTCCAAGTTTCTGACTCATACCCCAGTGCGTCACCATATGCTGGGCCAAGCGGGTGGCCTGCTTCAAATCGGACTCTGCCCCACTGCTGACTTCATTAAACACGACCTGCTCAGCCACCCTACCCCCCAACATCACACCGATGCGATCACGCAGGTAGCTCACTTTCATGTTGTGGTGATTTTCTAGTGGAATCTGTTCTGTTGCCCCGAGGCTGTGTCCCCTGGGAATAATAGTGGCTTTCTCCAACGGATCGGCATGGGGTAGTAGCATCGCAGTGAGGGCGTGGCCAGCCTCGTGATAGGCAACCGTCTTTCGATCTTCCTCCCCCATTATCACTTCCCGCTCGCCACCAAGTACTACTTTGTCCCTGGCCTGTAGCAGACAATCCATATCCACGGCTGTCCTGTTTTGCCTGCCCGCCAACAACGCGGCTTCATTAATCAGGTTTTCCAAGTCCGCCCCGGCGAAACCCGCCGTTAAGGCAGCCAGGCGCTCCAGGTCGACCTCCCCATGTAGTGGGACATTCTTAGTGTGAATACTTAGGATGTCCCTTCGAGCAGGCCTATCCGGTAAATCCAGGGTGATCTTGCGATCAAAGCGTCCAGGGCGAAGCAGTGCCGCATCCAACACATCGGGACGGTTGGTTGCCGCTATCACAACCACCGCCTCCTGGGGATCAAAGCCGTCCATCTCGCCGAGAATCTGATTCAGGGTTTGCTCACGCTCATCGTGTCCCCCTCCCAGACCCGTGCCCCGCGCCCGCCCTACTGAATCAATTTCATCGATAAAAATGATCGCTGGAGCCTCTTTCTTGGCTTCAGCAAACATATCCCGCACCCGCGATGCCCCGACACCGACAAACATCTCTATAAACTCCGAACCACTGATACTGAAGAAGGGAGCATCACTCTCTCCTGCCAAAGCCTTGGCCATCAATGTTTTGCCTGTGCCTGGGGGGCCCATCAGCAAAATACCGCGAGGAATCTTTGCCCCGAGTTTGCGGTAGTGTTCAGGGTCTTTTAGGTAGCCGGCTATTTCTTGCAAGTCCCTCTTGGCATTGGCAAGGCCAGCCACATCAGCAAAAGTCACTTCGGATTCACTGCGTTCATAGCGTTTGGCCGGTGACCGGGCAAAACTGAATGGGTTGCCTGGGGTCATGGCACCCATTCGGGCCTGCATCCGACGCCCCAACCAAACCAGCAAGGCAATTATCAAAACCCACGGCAACAGCAAGATCGCCATCCTTTGCCAAAATCCGCCCTGGGATGATTCCGCTTCAATTATTACCTGCTGCTTTTCCAGTAAGGGCATTAACTCTGGGTCCTGCACCGGGGGTATGGTCGTCTCAAAGCGTTTTTCTTCTGGCTTCTGGGCTTTATCTTTAGTCTCACTCTTTCCCTCGGGCTGCTTACTGGCTACTTGTTTGAAGACTCCGGTGATACGTTGTCCTTCAAAAAGTACACTGGCAATTTCCCCCTTGCTTAGCGCACTCTTAAAGTCACTGTAAGATAAAACCTCTCTTTCTGAACCAAACTGCCCATTCGAACAGTATTGAAGAGTGAGGATCACCAGGAAAAGGAGTACGACATACTGCAGCCAACCAAGTGGACTCTGCTGAGACTGGCCAGAGAGAGGGGAACCTGGCTCCTCGGCAGGTAACTTCTTCCCTTTCTCATCTTCATCCGCCATTGCCATAAGATCTCACTGATATTGGGGTAGCCTACTATCCAAAAATTGAAGCGCAGTCCCTTTATGCTGGAACAATCAGTATAGTTCTCCGCCAACTATGCTGAGCCGGCATATGTATAGGCCCATAAAGCCTCGGGCTAACGAATGAGGGCGGCGCTCAGCGGTCCCAATCAACCCCACCTAAAGGCCTGTAACAACTATTGTTAAAAAGAACTTGCAAACTCTCGTTCCACGCGGCAAAATTCGCGCCCTGTCGAACTCTCTGGCCTTGCGCCAAGAGGCGAAAAAGTTCGATAAGTTGCGGATTTTTAAAGGATTTTCCTTAAAAGCAGTTGACTTAAGCAAATCAACTGACTATAGTTCGCACCCATAACGCGCTCGTAGCTCAGCTGGATAGAGTACCTGGCTACGAACCAGGCGGTCGGAGGTTCGAATCCTCCCGAGCGCGCCATACAAAAAGGGCCTGTAACGCAAGTTACAGGCCCTTTTTATTTTTCTGACTTTTTACCTACCTTATAGCTAACAACCTTCAGCTAAGTTAGCTGGCAAGATAGCCGAGCTTGGCTAGTCCCTGAAAAATTGAAAGGGCCTTGATAACAACCGAGGCCCCTTCACTCGCCGTACAATACGGAGATTCTCACACCTGCTTACTTGCAGGTGTTCTCCTTCTGTACAACATCATATTTCTTCAACAACTCCTGATAGCGGCCACTGCTGCACAGCTTGGCAAGCCCACTATTGAAATCATCGCGCACCTTCTGATCACGGAACCCTACACGGAAATCGGTCATTGGAACGAAGATCGGGAAAAGATTAACCTGATCCATTTTATGTCCCATTTTATCACTCAAATGCTTAAACAGCTCCATATCTACAACCGCCACCACGTCTTTCATTTTCCAAAATTGAGCGACAAGATCGGGGGCTGTTGGAGCCTGAATAATATTCTGGCGCTGCGTACCATTGGGTCCATACATCTTTTCAAATTCCGACCCTAAATCCATAGGCCCTCCCTGCCAAGTAATCACCTTCTTACCGGCCAAATCAGCAATGCTATCAATTTTCATTTTATCGGTAGCTTTGGTAATCGCGTAATTGGCAAAACTGATCATGTTATTAGAGTAAAAAAGACCATCATCTTTCTTCATCACATTAACAGCTGCCTGTACTTTACCCTGCTCAAGGGCTGGGGCTGTCTCTGCAAAACCCATCTGTTCAAACTGCACCGAATACCCAGGCAGCGCTTCCCGTACAATATCGACCTCCAGGCCACTGGTAGCATTGTTGATCACATAGGGGGGAGCATCGCCAGCTATTGCCACCTTTAAGGGTGTGCCGCCCGATTGGGCAGCCGCCTGAACAAGAACACCGAACATCAACCCGAGAAAAACAACAACGGAGCGCATACGCATAACCATCTCCAAAGCGACAGAAAAATCACCCAGACGCCCTAAGTGTTGACACCGAATAGCTATTTATCAAGTCGCATCTTTCTACCATAGAAACAGACTTATACTCAGCCACCCCCTATGCCAGACATATTTTCTAGCCAAAGAACTTGAAAACGGCACGTAATCCCCCCAACTCAGAAAATAGTAAAGCGGTATGGCTATAGACCCCTATTGGAAAACTCTCAACATCAATCTTTTTCCTGAGAACTGCGAAGTCAAACTTGTATTTTGCTCAACCAGGTTTATACCCCCCGCTAGAATCCCAAAGAGACTGAAGCAAAGGCCAGCCAGTATGGTATCGATTCAGAAACAACTCACTAAACATAAAAGAACTCTACACAATACAGATGATCGCAATAATCTGACAATCCTAGACTCACTATTGAACACTGAGTTTCGAGAAGTAAGAAAGCCTGGTCGCAGCTTTAATGTTAAATCGATAGCCTCAATGGTACAGATGGAGAAAAACTGCAAGTGGATAGCTCACAGTCAAGATCATAAATACATAACACTCTCTGAACCATTTCGGTTACGTCTTTATCGGACCGCACACAACGATCGGCAGGAAAATTTCTATGAGTTCTGCAAGCCACCCTCTATTTGGGTATTCAATAAACGGCAGAAACAAATAAAGTACCACCAAGGTACGACCTGTGAAACTTTTTCAATAGACGAGAATAATTCAGCCAAACAGCAGACACATAATCTATGAGCGCTTTTATTGCAATTATCCTGCTCGCCTTGGCAATTTGGTTAATACCGATTCTTTATCGCCGCTGGCGCATCAACTATCGACGTGCACAAGTACTGACTCAGGAGCAGTTACAGCTCCTCAAGGAAGCGCTTCCTCTATATCACGATCTAAATAGTGGCCAGCAGAAAGAACTACGTGGGAATATCGCACTTTTTCTTCACGACAAAGAATTTGTCGGCTGTGAAGGCTTACAAGTGAATGAAAAAATGAAAGTCACGATCGCCGCCCATGCATGCCTTCTACTGCTGGGTCGTAAAAACGAGTGTTACCCCAACCTCTACACCTTACTACTCTATCCTGACACTTACGTTGCCCAGGAAACTCACAGAGAGGGTTATATAGAGACCCATAAGCACAGCGCACGGGAAGGCGAGGCACACTATCGCGGCCCCGTAGTGCTCTCCTGGGGTGATTTGGAGGAAGATTTAGAGTTCCCTCAGCGAGGACACAATGTCGCTTTACATGAATTTGCCCATAAAGTGGATGAGGAAGATGGCTACTTTGATGGCCGCCCACTCTTTGAGAAGTCCAACGATGGCGACAACTGGGCTGCAGTGATGAGCCAGGAATTCCATCGTTTGCGCCAAAAAGCTGAATTTGGCCAGCTCCCCGGTGACAGTCCTTCCGTGCTGGATTTATATGGAGCCCAATCGCCCGCTGAATTTTTTGCTGTAGCCACTGAGAGCTTTTACACCATCCCCATTGCTATGCGCTCCCTACACCCAGAGCTCTACAGGGAATTGAGCCGCTTCTATCGACTGGACCCAGCAACACTGGTCGGAGGAAAAGCAGATAGTTCTCCAGGGCTATAACTCTTTCTCGTTAAATTTAACATAGAAATACAATAAGCTAGTGGCAGCTTATAAAAGAAAAATGATATCGAGCATAATTCCAGAAAACTAATGCCAGGAAGTATCAATGGAAGCAATTGAGAAAGCGCTTAGCTTTATTATCGAAATAGAGAAGCTCAAAGACGTTCAACGGAAAACAAAACCAGTGGGATTGAATCGCTTCGAAAATTCCGCAGAGCACAGCTGGCATGTCTGTCTATGCGCACTAATTTTGAAAGACTATTCAAATGACCCAATTGATATAAGCCGGGTTTTAAAAATGCTACTAATACATGATCTTGGGGAAATTGATGCAGGGGATACCATAATCTACTCAAGTGAAACAAACGAGGCAAAGACTAAAGAAAAGAAAGGGTTAGAACGACTATTATCATTATTACCTGGAAATATGAATATAGAATTGATGAAATTATGGGAGGAATTCGAGTCTGGAGAAACGGCTGACGCCCGATTTGCCAAGGCCATTGACCGAATCCCTCCCCTACTACATAACATTTATGGTGAGGGACACAGTTGGAAACAATACGGCATCACCAAGGATCAAATATTTTCTTTAAACGCACGTATTGGAAAGGGTAGTGAAAAACTTTGGTCTGAGATTAGTAGCATGCTAGAGGGGGCAATCAAAGATGGCATCCTCAAGTAAGGGCCTACCTGAATAGGATCAAGCATATAAATTTGAGCCATGGGCTTCCCACAGGGTAATGCTCAACTACCTTAGCCTGTTCTACAATCAATACCATTCTTGTATAGCTTCCCCTGATTGCTACCAATATCTGAATAGTTTCCAACTCCTTCTGGAATAAAAATCGTGCCAAAAGTAGCCCTGCCAATCCTCGGAGCCTTTATTCTTTTTTTGCTCCACACCGCATCAGCCAATTCGCCTATTAAGTGCCAACCCTTATTTAACCATCAGGATGATAAGGTTGCTCAATACAATAGGTGCACCCAAATTGACTTCCAACCCAGTAGTATCGACGGATCGGCAAAGATCATAATGCGGCGCAATAGCAAGGGGGCTTGTGCCTATACCACAGCTGTCCAATGTGGCAATAAAAACATACAGATGGAGGAAATTGCTGCGATAGATTTCAAGATCTCTATTCCTGCGGGCAAATGTAACCCAACCGAGTGGATTGCTGTATACATGTTCCCCTGGTGTGGAGAATCAGGGGGATGTTGGAGCGGCGGGGAACGAGAAGTGGACTTTGTAGAAACAATGGGCCCCAATGGCCCCGGTGACCTAGCCTCCAATTGGGGAGGTCGCCCCAAGCAGGCAGAGTGGATCAACCAACATGGCGCCATCAGAGTCGATAGTGGCACTAACCAGCATATCACTTTTACTTCCAGCCAAGTTCTCTCAGGACCCAAAAGCGGCACTTATCAATGGGACATTCGAGTGTGTGCCCCTTCGGCGACAAAGTGTGAAAACACTAATCAACTCTGGCATGCTTACCGTGAGAAAGGCCCGACTATTTTTGATGAGTCGATGATGATCGTTATTGACAACTGGGGAATTAATCACCCACCAAGAGAGGGCTGCACTTTAGAGGTTACAAATATGCTAATCACTAAACACTTGAGGTCATCTAAAGAGTAGGCAAAATTCTGAACATCCTTACCATTTTCCAAAAAAAGGGAGTAATTCAGCCATTTACCTATATATAGTCTTTGAGAATATCAAAAACTCAAAAAACTGATTAAATAATTGAATCATTCTATGATCCAGCCAAAAGTTCTTTTTACGAAAAGACTTAAATAAAGCGAGTTATCAGCCGCTAAGTCGAAAGCAAGCCCTTTCATTCTTATTGATAACTTTTAACCGTCGCAAATTAATAATCCTTCTTCCACTGCAATTCCACACTACCAGAACCACTATCGCCCTCGTCCGCTGTTTTAAACTCCAGATTAAGGTCTTCGCCTATCTCTATCTGCATTTCTGCTTGCCAGGGGCTTAGGGGATCGGTACTACGTTGCAACTCTACATAGATACGGTTGGTAATATATTTTCCCAGGCTCAGAGCATACTCATCCCCCTCATCACCTTCCTCTTGCTCAATATTCAGAGTATCCAGCCGCAACAATTCCCGGGTTTTGGCTACCGGGTCTAACACAGCGCGTCCGGTTTGCAAGCTGCGAACCACACTCACTAAACGCACCGCCTGCAGCGGAGAAATATCTGACAAGGACTTACCAAACAACAGCTGAGCTAAGATTTCATCCTGGGAAGCTGAGGGATCAGAGCTGAAAGTAATATCCATATCTGTTGCAGAACCAGAAATATTTGCAGTGATTTCACCGTCGCTATATTTGTAAACACCCTCGACAAATACAGCCACTTCGTTATTTTCAAAGCGTACCTCCCCTTCCTGCAAATTAAATTTCTTACCTAGTAGATCAAAGCTACCTCTCACAATGGTCAGTTTTCCTGAAGCCTCGGGTTTGGCCGCAGTTCCACGAATATCCACCTGACCACGTAGTTGGGAGTTAAGCCCCAGACCACGCACATAAGATTGCTGGTCTAAAACCACTTCCACTCCCAGGTTAATCTTACTAAGTAGCGGTGGAGCGCGCTCCACTTGCGGGCCATCCACCTGGACTTCTACCACCTGGATTTCCGGAACACTGCTACCGATCCACTGTTCAATCTGTACCGCTAATGGACGTAAAGTAAAGCGCCCGGTAATTTCCGCATCCTGGCTGGAGCCGGACAGAATTGCCTCTCCCGAGATGGCACCGCGCACCCCCGGAGTATTTAACAAGTGTGCTCTATTCAGGTTTAAACTGAGGCTCATCTGTGGCGGTGACTGCTCAGGAAAGAACACCGCTCCTCCCAGGTTAATCGTACCGCCATCCACAACAGTGGCACTGCCACGCTCAATACGCCATTCCTCTGGTGTAAGGCGCATATAAAAATCGATATCGGCAATGCGCGTGTGACTGGGCCGGTGCTCATAGCTGGCCCCGCTGAGTTCTATCGCACCATTGAGCCGGGGCTCGCCAAGTGTGCCTGCACCATCAGCAGAGAAACTCAACAGGCCCCGCATAACATTCACCCTCGGGTCCATAAACTCCGCAACCACAGACAAGTCTGCAGTACCATCACTGACCAACTGCAGGGGAACATCACTTATTGGTCCAGATGGGTTATCTGCGAACAATCGCTCCATTATGGGTGTAATAAGCAGACTTGCGCTGCTATCTACTGCGCGTCGATTGCCATGATCAGCTACCAGAGACACTTGCAACTCACCGCCCTCGGTATACCACTCCAGGGCCATAGAGAGCGGCTGTACCTGAACCCGCCCTTTTTCCCTGCCTGGCATATAGCCGCTGAGACGCAGATCGCCCTCAAGCTGTGGTTGACGTGGGCTACCGGTGATACTCGCATGCAGGGAGATATCCCCTTGATCGGGGATATTAAATGCTACCTCACGGGAGAGATCTTCCAGAGAAGCCCTACCTAAAACTTGCAGGTCCAGACATTGTTCATTTAGGCTGCCATGGACCGACAATTGGTTACGTCCCGCCCACAAAAACTCCAGCCCCTCAACAATCAAACTCTTATCGGCATAATCCAGAGCGCCCTGCAGCACCCAGGGCTCATAGCGGTAACCGCCCTGCGCCAGCACACTGGCCCTTACCTCCGGGTTAGTAAGCAACCCACTAATTTCTCCATCCAGGCTCAGCTCACCCTCCATAGTACTGGGCAATACTGCTCCAAACACTTCCACCAAGCTCAAGGGTAAGTTACGCACATTCACTCCCACCTGGAGCTGGTCCCGTTTAGGCTCAATTACTCCCTGCGCCTCCACCAATACGACGCCCTGCTTCCCCAGACGCTGTGCTTCCTCGGCCAGGGCTGTCAGACGACTCGCGCTCTGCTCAGGCTGTACCGCGCCCTTGGCGATACCTGGGATAATCACTGGCGATTGCGGGCCCTGAAACTGTCGTGAACCAAAGTAGTTCATGGTGCCGTTGGCAAAGAGTTCCAGTCGCAAGCCTTGCAGGTCAATTTTTTCCAGGTTTCCGCTGGCATCACCTTTCAGGTTATAGCGGTATTCTTGAACCAGACCATCGGATTCCAGGCTGGCATTCAAGTAGGGATTAGACCAAGGGCCCTCGACACCCAGCAGCCCCTTTAAACCCAGGCTAACCCCCTGTGCAGAGACAAATCCGAGATCTTCATAAGGGCTGAGGTTGCGAATATCCAAATGCAGCTGCAAATTCAGTGTTTTTGCCTCGATATCCACCGAGCCGCCACCGAATACATTCAGCTTTTCCCCCACCAAGCTCAGATCAGTAATTGTCAGCCCCTGTAAATTACCCTTCACCTTGCCCGTCAACTCATTTTGTAGGCCTCGGTAAGCGGTAACAGCACTCACATCCCCATCAAAAACCGGCTTGTCCCATGGCCCTTTTATCTGTAGCTGAAGTTGATGCAGGGTCCCAGAGAAGTCATCGGGGATTTTTAGTGCTTCTGTTTGCGGTAAAGCAGATAGCAATCGACGAATCTCTTCAACCCCCAGCTCTTGCGCCGCTACATTGATGTCCAGGGACTTGTTGTCGGTATCAATAGCGCCCGCCGTACGAATTTGCGCACCGGCAAACGCCAGTCGAAGTGACTCCAACAGAATAACCCCCTGATCAGTATTCACCTCACCCAGCAGACTCAGTGGCTGCTCCCGATAGTGACTATTCAGCTCAATCTGACCAGAGATACTGGGTAGTGGCAGTGTACCGGATAGGGTTAAATCAGCACTAAACCAGCCGCTGTGTAATACATCTTGCCAAGGGCGAGAGAGGGTAATTGGCAGGCGGTTGAGGTGAAGCTCAGCACTGATCTCATTTGCACCAATACTGCCTGAAACAGTGCTGCGCCGCCCATCCACCTGCAACCAAATACCTTCGGAGTGAATACGCCAGGGAAAAAGGTCAATTAGCAGGCTACCGGTCAATGCCAATTGATGCTGGGAAAGTGGAATGGAAATAGACTCTATATCGATCTGTACCTGCTCATCGCGACGGCGCAGAGCAATTTTGCCACGTGCATCCAACGCCTGCCCTTTCGGCAGGTGTAGCTGGCGACCCACAAAGCCCTGAGCTGTTTCACTGGCCGAAAAGTCCAGAACAAACCGCCCCGGCTGCTGCTCCCGCCCCTCGGCAATAAACTGCAGATCACCACCTTTTAACTCGCGAACTTCCAGCTGCAACTGAGTGGGCTGCCCCTCCCAGCGATACAAGCTATTAGCGGATACAGAGAGCGCTGGAATATCGCTGACTTTGCTGCTAATTAACTGCAATCGCTCAAGCTTTAACTCTCCTAAGCGAAAACTCGGCAACAGGGCTTCCCAGCTGGAAGTTTTTACTGTGTCCGTCTCATCCTCTACTACTTGTGCAGTTTCTTGCTCTGCTTCAGTCAAGGATTTAAGTAATTCATCCAGCACATCTAGATTCAGCAGAAAATCTTTGGCAGCGATACGCTCAATATTGACTGGATTACTGGAAAAACTCTGTAGCTGAAACTCCAGCTGGCTTCCCTCTGCCAGGGTATTGCTCTCAAAATCGACCCGAAGACGTTCGAAAAACCAGGCCCCGAGGCGCTCGCTGCCAATCCCTTCAGCTTCAATCGTAAGGCCGTCGATTACCTGTTCTGCACCGTAAAAAGCCGTGCGGGTCAAATTAACCCGCCCCTGCTCTGTGCCTAGAAAGTAAATTAATGAAAGCAGAGTAAATAGCAACAGACCCGTGATCAGGTAGCCCCCGGCTCCGAGGGAACGCCACAACCCCCGCAGAAAGCCTCGCAAAAAACCTAGCAGTGCGCCAGCAAAGCCCAGAGCCAATACACTCCATCTGGACATCAAAATGCCTGCCCCAGGCTGACATAGACTTGGTAGTGATCATCTACTCCGTCGCGCCTATCCAGAGGAAAGGCTAAGTCAAAGCGGATAGGAGCGAAGGAGGTATTGTAGCGAACACCAAATCCCGCCCCCCAGAAGAGGTTAGAGAAGTTAGGGCGTGGATTCTCATAGGCATTTCCTCCATCGAGAAACAGGACTCCGCCCCAAGTTTTACTAAAGCGGAAACGCCCTTCGATTGATATTTCGCTGAGGCCGCGCCCACCGATCGCATCGGACAGGGATTCCTGACCGTCCTCATTAATTTCAACAATACGTGGACCCAACTCCTGGTACCCATAGCCTCGCACTGAACCACCCCCACCTGCATAAAAGCGTTCATCCGCCGGCAGTTCCAAATTGGGTGCGCCAGTAATGGCGCCGGCCTTGATACGCAATGCTAAAGTTGGTTCGTAGCGCGCCGATTGCGCCGTTTTATAAGCGGTCAACTGCAGGATATTTTTGACAAATGAAGTACTGTTATTTTTGAGATCCACATAGGGCTTAATCTCCAGTGCTGTGGTGGCGCCGCGGCGGGCATCCAGAGGCTTATCTGTAGTGTTTAACTTAAATCCCAACGGGAACGCCAATAAATGATAATTCTCATCCGGGTCCCCATCCTCCACAGCACCATCTACTTTTTCATCCACACGGCTGAACTTCAGTTCAGCCCCGCCACTGATGGTACGGTGCTTACTCAGCTTGCGCGATACCAGCCCCTTAAGGGTCAAGGCCTTGGAACTGTAGGAGTCTACATCCTCACCGGTTAAGGCCACACTCGCAGTAAAGCGCTGTTTATCTCTAAAAAAACGCGGTATGGTCAACTTACTCTCTAGAGTTTGCTTGACCTTATTCACTTTACTCTCCACTTCCAGCTTTTCGCCACGGTGAAAAATATTGCGATGTTCCCAACTGGCAGATACACCGGGGCCCTCATCAGAGGTGTACCCCACCCCCAAAGTAATAGTCCGGTGGTTGCGCTCCTGCACAATAAAGATGACATCAACCAGACCGTTATAGGGCTCTGATATCTGGTGAGTTACATTGGAAATTAAATTAGTGCGCAATAAGCGCAATTGAGCCGCATCCAGCTTACTGCGACTGAAACAATCCCCAGGGTTAATATTCAACTTACTGCGCAAATAGTCATCTTCAACAGAAGTGGCACCAAGGATTTCCACCTCACCCACCAACACCTCTGGACTGGGTGCCACACGGTACACCAATCGTGCAGCTGCCTCCTGGTGAATCACTGTAGCTTGATAGGTAACATCGACATTGAGCAGACAGACATTTTCATTAAGGTATCTGGTGATGGTCTGCACACCTTCGAGTACCTCATCTGCCTGTAATGGATCGCCGATAGAAATAGGCAAGCCGGGAAAGCCCGCCCGCAGATTCGCGGGCATTTCAATATCCAGGCTCTTTATCAAATACTGAGGACCGGGAATTACTTGGTAAATAATTTCACTACCCTGCACCGATTCCCGTACAGTAGCATCGTAATACCCCTCAGCGCGCAGTAATTTTTCCAGATTTCCACGCTCATAATGAGCGATATCCCGCAGGTTTTCATAACTCTCAAGGGCGCTACTATTCTTACGCAACTCATTGAGCTCTTTAGTCAATTTTTCCTGCAATTGCGGGTCGCCCTGCACATACAGTGAAAAAGCGGGAAGTTTGGAAAAAAAAGGAATGGCTACTGCCTGCTGGAAGGGCAGTAATACAAAACCGATAAGCAGGAAGGCAAAGAGAACTCGCAAAATATTAATCCGTTGACTACGGCGGCTAGTCCGCATACTCCCGGGTATCCATCCCTTCACACCTGATAATGACCCGGTACAGATATTGCCCGGGTAGAGTTTGCCGACGAGAGACGAAATAGCTAATAGTCCCGTTTTAATCGCCGGCGGAGAGAAAGCAAATGGTTTATGGCTGGCTGCTAGTGCTCGGGCTGCCAAGTAACGGATTACAGTCTTTGATAATCACCCGCCCCTCGAGAATATTGCCCTTGGAGTATTCAGTAAAAATACATTGATTGGTTTTGGGGTCGTAGTTCTCGATCCAGAGGTTATCCTCTTTCCAGGTGGCGCCAATATGCCGGTAACCGTCAGGTACAGAAATACGCATCACACCACCGAAGCGTTTTACAAAGACCTGTTCATAGTGGAAGTAATAAGCCAGCCAGCCTGCAAAGAAGAAAACTGCAGCCACAATGGCGCCAATTTTCAAGCTGCCCATGCGGCTGCCAGCAAAGAGGGAGAGAATAACCAGAGCGATAACCGCTGCCCAGTAGAGATAGGTAACCATACTTGCTCTTCTGCCTTGAATTTATTGGTATTACTACAGGGCAAGGGTAGCGCAGAACCGAGTCAAACAAAATGACGCCCGTCTACGCGCCCTCCCCCCCTTAATCTCTTTAGTCTTCCGCCAAGGCTGGCAAATTTTCATAGAGTGCCAGAGCCTCTGGGTTGGCGAGGGCTTCTTTATTCTTAACCGCCTTACCATGCACGACATTGCGAACCGCCAACTCAACAATTTTTCCACTAATAGTACGCGGAACATCGGCCACCTGAATCACCTTGGCGGGTACGTGGCGCGGGGTCGTATTAGCGCGAATGGTGGAGCGGATTCTCTGCACCAGATCATCATTCAGCTCTACGCCCTCGCGCAACACCACAAACAGTACAACCCGTACATCGTCTTGCCACTGCTGACCGATACAGATGCTATCAAGCACCTCCTCAACTTTCTCTACCTGGCGATAGATCTCGGCAGTACCAATACGCACGCCACCGGGATTCAGTACCGCATCGGAACGACCGTAAATAATCACTCCTCCATGGGTAGTAATTTCTGCATAGTCGCCGTGTGCCCAAACTCCCGGCCAATTTTCGAAGTAGGCGCTGTTATATTTCGCCCCATCGGGATCATTCCAGAAACCGATCGGCATACAAGGGAAAGATTTGGCACACACGAGCTCCCCCTTCTCTGAAGTTACCGGCTTGCCATCGTCATTCCAGACTTCCACAGCCATGCCCAATCCTCGACACTGAAGTTCTCCCGCATAAACTGGCAACGCAGGGTTACCCAAGGCAAAGCAGGAAATAATATCCGTGCCTCCAGAAATAGAAGACAGGCACAGATCCTCCTTTATATCTCGGTAGACATATAGAAAGCCTTCATGAGCCAGTGGCGAGCCTGTAGACAGTACCGCGCGCAGCTTCTCCAATTTGTGGCTTTCGCGGGGCTTACAGCCGCTCTTTTCCAAGGCGGCGATATACTTGGCACTGGTGCCAAATACGCTGATGCCCTCCTCATCCGCCATATCCCACAAGCCCCTAGCCTCTGGATAGAAGGGAGAGCCATCGAACAGCACCAGGGTTGCACCACAAGCCAAGCCACTTACCAGCCAGTTCCACATCATCCAGCCACAGGTGGTGAAGTAGAATAGGGAATCCTCACGACGCAAGTCGCAATGCAGGCGATGCTCCTTCAGGTGTTGAAGCAAGGTGCCACCCACCCCGTGCACAATGCACTTCGGCACCCCAGTAGTTCCTGAGGAATACATGATGTATAGGGGGTGATCGAAAGCGGTCTGAACAAAGGTAAGCTCGCGCTCAGGTGCTGTGGCTTCGAACTCCTGTAGCAACACCGCTTTATCCAGCGGCTCTGCTGCTAGTACCTGAGCCGCTTTTTCCTGCGAGCGGGCAACAGGCACCACTACCAGCTTCTCAATGGAGTCGATACGGGCCACTATCTCGCGCAATCGCGGCAGGGAATCGATCACTTTGCCGTTGTAGAAGTAACCTTCGCAGGCGATCAGCACCTTCGGTTCTACCTGGCCGAAACGATCAAACACGCCATTGATACCAAAATCCGGCGAACAGGAAGTCCATATAGCGCCAAGACTGGTGGTTGCCAGCATCGCCACTACGGTATCCATCACATTCGGCATAAAGCCAGCTACACGATCCCCTTCGGATATGCCCTGATTCGCCAGGGCCGAAGCCAAGCGTTCTACCCGACCGTATAGCTGCGCGTAGCTGAGCTGGCGGCGGCTGCCATTCTCCAGGCGCTCAACCAAAGCCGTCTTATCGTCGCGGTAGCGCAGCAGGTTTTCGGCAAAATTGAGTCGTGCATCGGGGAACCACTCAGCACCCGGCATGTTATCGCGGCCCAAGATCTCTTCTCCACGCGCACTGGCCTGCACTTCACAGAAATCCCATAAGTCGCTCCAGAAGACCTCACGCTCTTCTACAGACCACTGGTAAAGCGCACTGTAGTCTTCAAGCTGCAGCTGGTGTTTCACATTAACCAGGCGACGAAACTCATCCATTTGGGTGGCGGCTACGGCCTTGGGGCTCGGTTGCCAAAGGGCTTGTGCGTTGTCCTTCATCTCAGCAGACCTTGTAGATTCATTATTCTTGGTGATTGTTTGACCTTCGCCAGGGCGAAAGCGGCAATCATGCCTTGCCCGACAACTTTAAACTATTTTAATCTTTCGATGGTTTATTAAATAAAACTTAACATTCATAGAATGTATCCGGAGCCATAGTGAGCGCCACCATTAAACAGCTTCGCGCCTTCGTTGTTGTAGCCCGCAGCCACAGTCTGGCGCAGGCCAGTGCCCAGTTACACACTTCCCAGCCGGCGCTCTCCGTGGCTATCCGCAATCTGGAAGAGGCCGCTGGAGGGCCTCTATTTAGTCGCGATAGCCGCCAACTGGTCTTGACCCCAGAAGGGCGTGAGTTCCTGGTTCGTGCGGAGCAACTACTTAACAGCTGGGATCAATCACTGGATGCTATACAGCAGCGCTTCCGCCTGGAACGTGGACAACTGCAACTGGCAGTTATCCCCGCTTTCGCCTTAAACCGAGTACCCGCTCTATTAGCTAACTTTCACCTGACATATCCACAAATCAATATTGTGCTGGAAGATGTGGTTATGGAGCGGGTTGTAGAATCTGTACAGGAGGGACGCGCGGAGCTGGGCATTAGCTTTCGCCCGGACGAACTAGGTGGCATGGAGTTCGCACCCATTGAACACGACCGTTTTATCGCAATAATGCCAGAAGACCACATATTGGCGGAAAAGAAGGCCGTACGCTGGCGCGACTTGGCCGCTCATCCTTTTATATCGATGAACCGTGGATCGGCAGTGCGACGCTGGACGGATACTGCCTTTGACCAGTGTGGACAAGCTGCTCAATATATTTGTGAAGCTAACCAGCTTAGTACTATCGGGCAGCTGGTCAGAGCGGGCTTGGGAATCAGTGCTGTACCAAGCCTTTGTGAGGCACAAATGCGAGAGTACGGTTTAATCTGCTTGCCTCTTACCGCGCCGGCGGTAATGCAAGAAGTTGGCGCACTATTTAAAAGCCGCGGTAACCTCTCTGCACCCGCCAGCGCTTTCCTGGAATTACTCACCGGGCAATAGCCACTACAGAATAGTAATTTACCCAGAGTGCCAGTAACTATTTACTACTGGTAGCGCGCAGCATCCAGGCAGTTTTTTCATGCACACGCATACGGTCAGATACCAGGGCAATAGTCGATTCATCCTCGCCCTTTTGCGCGGCCTTTAATACATCGCGACAAGTTTTTATTACCTGCTCATGGCCCTTGGTGAGAATTTTCACCATATCTTCTGCTGCGGGAACTTCTACAATTTCTTCAATAGAACTCAGCTGTCCAAAAGCCTGATAGGTGCCCGGTGCAGAAACACCCAAAGTGCGAATTCGCTCTGCAATGTCATCTACCGCCGTAGCCAGTTCGTTGTACTGCTCCTCAAACATCAGGTGTAGTTCACGAAAAAATGGCCCGGTAACATTCCAATGGAAGTTGTGCGTTTGCAGGTATAGAGTGTAGCTATCCGCCAGCAAGTGCTTGAGGCCGCCAGCAATCTTTTCCCTATCCTTTTCACTAATACCAATATCAATTTTTTTCATTAAACAAATCCCTCTTCCAAGACTTTGCCACCGAAATGGTTACACTGCCATTCTGATAGTTTTATGGTTTTACCACAAGCTATCGGGTTGATAGCTTATCTATATAGCCGAGCCAAGTTTATAAGACACTAAAAAGACAAACATATTTATCCTGGCAACTAACTCGGAACATGCCTTGAATCTAGCGGTATCCTGCCCTGGAACAACTGTGTGTCCAAACTGAAAAGTTAATTAATCCGCCAAAAAGAAAAAATAAATAAAACATGTTGGTTATGCATACACTTATAGTGCTAGCACTATATCAATCTACAGAAAGAAAAATTTAAGAGAAAACAAAGTTAGCTAGGTATTACAAACCGGGCAATTACTATGACTCGGCAGCTGCAAAGTTTGCAGAGCTAAGGTTTCCGTCTCGATTAAGTGCAATTTATTCAAGCTCGATACCGGCAAATCCATCAGGTACTTCATGGCCTCCAGAGCCTGCATACTGCCAACGACCCCCAATGCAGGACCGATCACCCCTGCTGTAGCGCAGTTCTGGACTTCAGCCTGCTCCTGGGGCGGAAACAGGCAGGCATAACAGGGGCCGCTTCCTTCAGAAAAATCAAAACTAATCAGCTGGCCGGAAAACCCCTGCACTGATGCCATTACCACCGGACACCCGGCCTGATAACAAACCCGGTTGATCGTATGGCGGATTTCCAGGTTATCAGTGCAGTCCAACACCAGATCCACCTGTTTAACCTGCTCACGCAACCAGGATTCATTCGCCATTTGGCTGTGGGGATGAATGCGAATAGTTGGATTGGCAGCGGCCAATTGTTGTGCAGCCACCATGGCTTTGGATTTTCCCTGATGATTGGTTTTGTACAAAACCTGGCGCTGTAAATTGGAGAGATCGATATGATCACCATCCACCAGGTGCAGCTCTCCAATACCGGCTGCGGCCAGATACATCGCTGCCGGGCTTCCGAGCCCACCTAAGCCAACAATCATAATTCGAGCAGAAGACAGCTTTTTCTGTCCCTCCTCACCCACTTGGGGCAACATTATCTGGCGACTGTAACGCTGTAATTCCTTACTACTTAACATGGCTCTACTTCCGCATGCTTTCCTTTCAACAGGACATTAAAATCGGCAACCGCCTGCTTGTAATCTTCCGCTTTAGAAATAGCGCTGACCACGGCGATACTGCCAACACCGCTAGCGATAACCTCACTGGCCCGTTGCATATTAATACCACCAATTGCCACGAGTGGATAATCGGGCAATAGTGCTGCCATTCGCGCGAGTTTCTGCACGCCCTGCAACTGATCCGACATATCCTTGGTGTTGGTCGCATAAATTGCACCAATCGCCAAGTAGCTGGGGCGATAACGGTAGGCCAACAGTAATTCATAGAAGCCGTGGGTACTGATACCCAGTTTTAATCCTGCCGCTTGAATTGCCCTCAGATCAGCAGACTGCAAATCCTCCTGCCCCAAATGCACACCGTAGGCGCCGCACTCAATCGCCAACTGCCAGTAATCATTGATAAACAGGCGCAGGTTATACGTCCTGCCAATAGCCACTGCACGCTCAATCTGTGCGCGCAGATCCCCACCAGGATTCTTTATTCGCAACTGTAAAGTACGCACCCCCAGCTCAGCCAGGCGCTGCAACCACTCCACTGTATCCACTACCGGATATAAACCCAATGCTTGAGAGTCTGTTTGGGCAAACCCTTGAACAAGAGGTCGGACAGTATCAAAGCCATAATCCGACGCACGCTCTTCTCCGGGCAGTAGAATCTCCGGGAAGTCGATTAAATCCAGGGGCCAGCCACAGTGGCCTACAGGTCCAGCACCAGCGCCGATATGTGCATTATTTCCCCGGCGCAAGCCCCGCTGTACATAGGCTTTACCCACAACGCAGGCATCTCGCAACGGGTAGCCCAAAGCGCGGCAAGCGGCAATAGCGGAGGAGAGGGTGCAGCCAGTGCCATGTGTGCCTGTACTGGACACTTCCCGGCCAATAAACCAATCGGCTTTTTCACCATCCCACAGTAAGTCGGCAACTTCTCCCGCACGCAATTGCGTATGGCCGCCGGTAACTAAAATTGCGGTACCGCCGTGAGCGTGCAACTGACGCGCAGCCTGCACTATAGATTCCGCACCCGTGACACTGGCTCCGGTAAGCCATTCCAATTCATGTAAATTGGGAGTGACCAGATCACACTGTGGCATCAACTGAGCCAACACTGTTGCGGTAATATTCCCTTCAGTGAGCCCGGCTCCGTTGGTAGCAACAGCAACCGGGTCGTAAATAACCGGAACCGGCTGCACCGCTTGCAGCTGGCGCAAGAAATCTTCCACCGCAACAACTTGTTCAGCATTCGCTAGCAGACCAATTTTAATTGCGGCAGGAAATAGATCCCGCTGTAAGGCCCGCAATTGTGAAACTAAGACCTCTAGGGAAACTGCATTAATTGCAGTTACTTCTACCGTACTCTGTGCGGTATTGGCCGTGATAGCACTGCAACCATGGCAGCCGAGATCTGCAAAAGTCAGCAGGTCCGCCTGAATGCCGGCGCCACCGCCGGAGTCACTGCCGGCAATGGTCCAGACAATTGGCTTTTTCAATTGGAGTTGATCGCGCATAAAAAATACTAATCCTGCAATATGCTCTCTGCCTGCTGCCAGAAAGGCATATCCAGGGTGGGGGTGCTGGGGCTGGCAGTTTGACGCCTGAGCATCAAGCCGGCATTAAAGGCGGCGCGCCCGGATTCCACAGCCAGTTTAAAAGCATTAGCCATCAGTACCGGATCCTGGGCTTTTGCAATCGCGGTATTCAATAACACCGCATCAAAGCCCATCTCCAGTGCTTCTGCCGCCTGTGATGGCGCACCGATTCCGGCGTCAATAATAAGCGGTACATCACTCAGGCGCTCACGCAGTGTTTGTAGGTTATATTTATTGAGCAGCCCCTGCCCGGTACCGATGGGAGCCCCCCAGGGCATTAATACCTCGCAACCCACATCCAAAAGTTTTCGACACAACACCAGGTCATCCGTGCAATAAGGCAAAACCTTGAAGCCTAACTGAATTAATTCCCGCGCAGCTTCTACCAAACCAAAGGGGTCTGGCTGCAAATTGTAATCATCGCCAATCACTTCCAGCTTGAGCCAATCGGTCTGGAAAATTTCCTGGGACATTTTTGCCAGCTCCACCGCTTCACGAGGCGATTTACAACCGGCAGTATTGGGCAACAGCTGACAGCCGGACTCGCGAATATAATCCCAAAATCGATTGTCCTGCTGCTGTGCCGGATTTTGCCGGCGCAAAGACAAAGTAATAATTTCTGAAGCTGAGGCTTGCACGGATTCGCGCATAATCGCTGGGGAGGGATACAGGGCGGTGCCCACCAAAAGCCGACTGTTAAATGTTTTTCCGCAAAGTGTTAATAGATCGCTCACCTTTACCCCCCCACTACCGGAGCAACAATATCCAGGCTATCGCCGTTATTTATCTGTGTATTGCTATATTCCGTACGGGGAATAAATCCACCGTTGATCGCAACGGCAAATGTTTCTCCGCGATAGCCGAGCTGCTGTAAAAGCCCAGAGAGCTTAAGCGGGGATTCAAGGCTCTGTGTTTCCCCATTAATTAGTACCTGCATCAAGCCACCTGTAACAGTTGTTGTGCCACTTGATTCTCCACTTGCTCCACTACTGCCGGCGCTAAAAGATAACCGTGACGGTAAAGGCCATTCACCCTAATCAGCCCATCCTCGCTGTGGATATAAGGCATATTGTCCATAGTAGCGGGGCGACAATTTACGCGGGTCTCAACAATACGAGCCTCGGCAAAAGCCGGGTTGAGGGAGTAAAGCGCGGAAGACAATTCCATACTGGAGCGCACGGAAATGGGCGACTGGTCTTCGCTCTCAATTTCCGTAGCACCAATTACAGTGCGTCCATCGCTACGGGGTACAGCGTAGAGCTTATAGCGTGGGTGGAGCAGGCGCACTGGACGCTGCAAAACCACTTCCCGGGATTCCACCACCATCACCTCACCACGGACGCCGCGCAAGCCTTCAATCTGTCCCTTGGCACCGAGACCACGGCAGTCAATCACGCAATCAAATTGTTCGCGCTCCGAGTTCACAGAGATATACCCGGCTTCGCAATTTACCTTGCTGTGCTCTCGCAGAGTGACTGCACCTCGGCGCAATACGCTGAGTAACGCAGTCAATAAGCGGTGATTATTGATATCCGCCTCACCCCGCAGGTAAAGCCCCTGTTCAAAGCCGTGTAAGGAGGGCTCTAATTTCGCTAAAGTATTGCAATCGAGGGGCTGCACCTGCTCCCTGGCAGACTCGCCAAGCTTACCCTGTAGTTCCCGCAGGTATTGCAGCAGCTCACTTTTATCCTTGCCATGAGCAACCAGCACTGAGCCCGCTCGGCGGTATTCCACGTCCTGCCCGCTCTGCTCCTTCAGCTGCCGGGCCCACTCAGACCAAAGCTCAAGGCTTTTCAGTCCCAGGTTATAAACCTGTTTATTGCTGTGTACCAGCTCCGATAAAGGCGAGATCATTCCCGCAGCTGTCCAACAGGCTCCACCTTTTGATTCCGATAAATTACCGGCCTCAAACAGAGTAATATCTACATCAAGCTGACAGAGCCTCCAGGCGAGTAATCGCCCCAACAGGCCGCCACCGGCAATAGCCACTTTGGCTTTGGTTTCGTTTGACACAGCTTACCTATCTTCACAATTCCAATTGGATACCAGCGACAGCAAGCTCCTTTTACATCACTGTATTTCTAATATGTTGGGGGAGTTACCCTCCCCCAACACCCGATCAGCCCTTGTGATAAATCTCGCTGCCCATATCCTTAAATTTAACTGCCATCTCTTCCATCCCGCGTTCCGCCTCCTGTTTGGCTGCGTAATCACGCACGTCCTGAGTAATCTTCATAGAACAGAATTTAGGCCCACACATGGAGCAGAAATGCGCTACCTTGCCGGATTCCTTCGGCAGGGTTTCATCGTGATAAGAGCGCGCGCGCTCCGGGTCCAGACCAAGATTGAATTGGTCTTCCCAACGAAATTCAAAGCGGGCTTTTGACAGAGCGTCATCGCGCTTCTGTGCCCATGGATGCCCCTTAGCCAGGTCTGCGGCATGGGCCGCAATCTTATAGGCCATCAGACCTTCTTTAACATCCTCTTTATTGGGTAGGCCCAGGTGCTCTTTCGGTGTCACATAGCAGAGCATGGCACAACCATAAGTGCCGATAAGTGCTGCACCGATGCCGGAAGTGATGTGGTCGTAACCGGGAGCAATATCTGTCGTTAATGGGCCAAGAGTATAGAAGGGGGCACCGTGGCAGTGCTTCAACTGCTCATCCATATTTTCTTTGATCTTATGGATAGCCACATGGCCAGGGCCTTCAATCATGGTCTGTATATCGTGCTTCCAGGCAACTTCGGTTAATTCACCCAGCGTATGCAGCTCACCGAACTGAGCTTCATCATTGGCATCGGCGATGGAGCCCGGACGCAGGCCATCACCAAGACTAAAGCTCACATCATAAGCTTTCATAATCTCGCAGATTTCCTCAAAGTGGGTATAGAGGAAATTCTCCTTGTGATGAGCGAGACACCATTTCGCCATGATGGAACCACCACGAGACACTATCCCGGTCATTCTCTTGGCTGTGAGTGGTACATAGCGCAAGAGCACGCCGGCATGAATAGTGAAATAATCCACTCCCTGTTCCGCTTGCTCAATCAAGGTATCTCGGAAAACATCCCAGTTGAGGTCTTCAGCAATTCCATTTACTTTTTCCAATGCTTGGTAAATGGGTACGGTACCAATGGGGACTGGTGAGTTGCGCAGAATCCACTCGCGAGTTTCGTGGATATTGGCTCCGGTAGACAGATCCATTACCGTATCTGCCCCCCACTTGGTAGACCAAACCAGTTTTTCCACTTCCTCTTCAATGGAAGAGGTCACAGCGGAATTGCCGATATTTGCATTCACCTTACACAGAAAGTTGCGCCCGATAATCATCGGCTCCACTTCCGGGTGATTGATATTCGCTGGGATAATTGCGCGTCCTTCTGCAACTTCCCTACGAACAAATTCCGGCGTGATTTGTTCCGGGATGTAAATACCATCACGTGCTTTTTGGTATTCACTCTCACTCATCTCCGCCGCTAACTTTACGCGTCCCATATTTTCGCGGACTGCGACAAACTCCATCTCCGGCGTGATAACGCCACGGCGGGCATAGTGCATTTGCGATACATTACTTCCCTGCTTGGCTCGGAGCGGACTGGGAAGCTTTTCGAAGCGAATGTGATCCAGTCCCTGGGCCGCCATACGCTGCTGACTGTAGGCCGCCTGGCGGGAGTCCAGCTGTTCAGTATCTCCTCGTGTCTCTATCCAGCCTTTGCGTAGCTTGGGCAGACCTTGGCGTACATCGACTTTAAAATTGGGCTCTGAATATGGCCCGGAGGTATCGTATACGGTGAGAGCCGCGTTGGGTTCTAGAATAGGATTATCGGCATCCCCACCTACCACACTATCCCCAAGACAAATCTGGCGAGCGCCAACCTGGATACCAGGGGTTTCACCAGGCAAAAACACCTTGCGCGAATTGGGAAAAGACTGAACCGTGAGATTCTCAAGAAATTCTTTAGCGGAATCGCGACTGGCAGCGCGGGAGGACTTTCCGGCTTTACCGGATTGTTCAATGATCTCAGACATGCGTAACCTTAAAACTTGGGAATTTAAAGGTCGCAGCATCCAGGGCACATACAAAGAGAAAAGACGCCAAAATGTAAAAAAACAGGCGACTTCAGATCTTGTTCCCTACGCGGGGGTTACCCCGATCAGGTTCAACGGATCTCGCAACAGCGATCTCAGCCCACAGGCACTCCGACAAGTAGAGCGCAGTATAGTGGAAGCTCTCGAATATGAACAGGTGGTCGATCTCAACTTTCAACAGACTCTAAATAACCCTCTCCATGGTGCTACAACCAAAAAATCTCGATGCTCTAGGCGACAAAAATTCAACACGCTTCAACTTATTTGAAACTGACCCAGCGGTCGATATCATTCCCACCGGCACTCATTCCACCTCAACCTAAACTGCACAGGTTCACCGATCCAGTTTTAAAACAATAATGAACTACGACGAAAGTCGGTGTGGGAGAAAATACAATGTGGAATAGATATGGAGTTATAACAGCACTCGTTTTAAGTGTTATGTCGATACCGACAGCTTTAGCTGCCCCTTCTAAATCCGTTGCTGCTGGTGACAGTATTACCATGGCATTCGGAGCAGACTGTACCCGTAACAAGTATTTCTGGGATTTGTTTTGTCTCCTTGGTGGAGACCAACCGGAACACTCCTGGTTTGATGGTGATAAAAACTCCGTTGAGAGTATTTACGATAAGTACAAGATCATTTCACCCAACATGGCTGCGAATAAAAAAGCTGCTGAATCAGGGGCAGAAATGCGTGGAGGAAAGAAGAACTTTGCTGTTCAGGCTGATCGAATTTTATCCCAATCAAATATCGCCGACCACGTCGAAGTTGTTCTTGGAGGAAACGATATTTGTAACCGGGATTGTACCGATCCCAATAACTGTGATGATCCTCTATACACAGAAAGTGAGTGGCGCTCAGCAATTCAAGCAGGCTTAGATAAACTCGTCGATGGTCTTCCCAATGGATCTACCATTCTTTTAGGCTCAGTACCAAGGGTGCAGGATCTGCGAGCAGCCGGCTTAGCCAAGCAGTCAAGCAACTCCCGGGTAAATTGTGAACATGTTTGGTCAACCTTTGGGATTTGCAAAATAGCCACTAATGGCGGCAGTTTAAATGGAGAAGACTTTGCCACTCGCTACAACGCAATTACTGCAGCTCAACGTCGCTACAATGAAATTCTCGTTGAGGAAGCGGAGAGCTATAACGGCACCAACGGTGTTGAAGTGATAGCCGAGTATACTGGGGAAGGTGAGGTAAATGCTGGTACCTTCCAGTTTGGCAAAGATGACATTGGTGGTGGAGACTGCTTCCACCCCAGTATTCAGGGCCAAAACATCGTTGCCGATCTACTTTGGCAGGGCAATCCAGATAAATAACTAGCTGTCCATTCGGTGAACATTGGGCCCTCCTGAAAACTTCCTCAGTGGGCCCATAACTATTTACCTTTCTTTACCTCTCTTAAGCTATCTTCAATCTTTCTCAAAATAGCCCTGCTCTTCAACAACATATTGTATTCGCTGGGGCAACCCCTTTCGCATAAAAGCTACATCGATAATCTGACCGCTGGTAAGAGCATCCCATAGGTTATTTTGACCACTATGTACCCAGCTATCATTAACTCTCATTAGGACATCATTCTCTTGAAAACCCAGGGCGGTGAAGAACTCATTATTTGTGATACCTTCGAGTCGCATCAGGTGATGTCCCTCAACCTCCAATTCGGCCTCGATAAATTTGGCTTTCAGAACTTCCCGTTGCTCCAACTGCTTACTCAGCCAAGACTGCCCTAAGGTAAGAACTCCTGAAGAAGCTATCAGCTGGCGGCTCCCGGGCCCCAAAGGCTGCTCAATGCGCCGCTTTAATTCAGCATTCTGTTCATAGGAATGCGTCTGTAAAACATCAGTGCCCCCCTTCCCTTTCAAAGGTAACTTCTCCAGACCTGCTTTGCTTTCAATAACTGCATAACTAGAGTGAAGACGGAGCAAGGAGGCACCAGCTATCAATTCTTGCCCTACATTAAAATATTTAGCCGCAGCTTCCTTTACTTGGATCAACGCCTTTGATTTGCTCTTTACACTGGATTCACTAACCCCCAGTAAAGTAAGTGACAAACCGGTGATTGGTAAATCTCGATCATCAATAGTCTCATCATCTTTCCAAACATAGGTTTCTTTTGGATTTATGCCCATAGACCGTAGCTCTTTTTCTATCCAATAGGCATATTGCTCAAATTTACGCGGCCCTTTTAGATATAAGCCATTAATAAAGACAACAGGTACATTTTTAAGCCCTAGACCTAGTGCCCAGTCCCTATTTTCAAGTACAGATGCTTTGGGGGTATCACTGGATAAACACATTTCAAACTTCTGAGCATCTAATTGTAACTGCCCGATTAGTTGGGAATAGGTATCCCCATTAATTTCTGGTGTTAATACATATAATGCATCGTGGTACTCCCAAAATCTGCCTTGATCAGCTGCACAGCGTGCTGCCGTGCCAGCCCGGAGACCTTCTCTGTGAAACTTAAGTGGAAAATCAAAGTATACCTGGCTTACCCACCCCTTATAGGTCGACATAAGGCGACGTATAACCGGTTGTATAGCTTTACAGTGTGGGGACTGAAAGGAGCAGAAAACGGCTAAAGTAACAGGGGCTTCCCTACTACCACGAAGATTCTGATTAGCAGTGGGTAAAGTAATTCTCGGTGGCTCAGGGGCAGTCAGAAGAATCTCAATTTTTTTACCGGATGCATTGTTGCCGTCTTTTTTATCTATCCAAGCATTGAGTTTATTCAAGCGTAATTCATATTCCTGCTCTGCTATATCATACAAAGCCAACTCTAAAGTGCTATCTAGCTCCTGAAGAGTAATTACCCGGCCATCAATGCGTGCAGCCGCCTCATAAGAAGAGCTTTGCATTTGCTTAGATGTTATTTCCTCTCCCTTTTCCATACACCCAACGGCGACACAACCAAGAGAAAACAAAATTATTAGTCTCAATAGAAGCTTTAACTGCCACATGAATTAAACTCTCTTTTTCTTTTTATAGCGATCCTAACAAGCGATTAGCAGGCAACCTAACAAATAAAGAATAAGCGCCAAAATCCCTCTAAAATTGTGATCCTATTTTGGTATTCTGACAGTAATTTCATTAAAAAGGAGCGGCTTAACAAAACAAATGAATTACCACCTATTCTTGGTAACGCCTTCGACTAAAGTCTCCGCTTATTTGATAGATAGTCGAATTTCATGCCAAGGAAATATCTATGAATAACACTCTAACAAATGTTTCAGAACTGGTGGTTTCCTGCCTTGAGAATGAAGGGGTTGAATTTATATTTGGAATTCCCGGAGAAGAAAATATTCTCTTTATCGATGCCATAAATGGCTCCCGCTTACGATTTATCCTTGCCCGCTCGGAACAGGCTGCCGCTTTTATGGCAGATATGTATGGCCGGGTTACAGGCAAAGCTGGCGTGTGTTGTGCAACCCTTGGTCCGGGAGCCATCAATCTCCTACTGGGAGTGGCCGATGCCAATGCCGATAGCACTCCCCTCGTAGCAATTAGTGCCCAGGCAGGTATCGATAGGCTTTATAAAGAAACCCATCAGTATATTGATCTAGTAAAGATGTTTGAGCCTGTCACTAAGTCATCAAAGATGATCATAAATCCAGAGTCCACCTCCGAACTGGTACGTGCAGCATTCAAGATCTCTCAAGAGGAGCGACCCGGAGCCTGTTACTTATGTGTTCCAGAAGACATAGCGGCTATAGAAGTTTCCACTAATAAACATCCACTGCCGGTTAACACCATGCAGAACCCCGCTCCATCTATGGAGAAAATCAAGAGTGCGGCAAAAATATTAAACCAATCGCAAAGACCTATTGTTCTTGTTGGTCATGGGGCGGCCCGAGCTAATGCTCAGGAGGCTTTGGTTCAATTCTCTGAGGCTTTAAATGTAGCAGTAGCCAGCACATTTCATGGAAAGGGTACCATGCCAGAGAATCACCCAAACTCGCTGGGTGTGATGGGTTTTATGGTCCACGACTATGCCAATTTTGGCTTTGATACCGCCGACGTTGTTGTCTGTATAGGCTATGAACTCCAGGAGATGCCACCAGCACGTATAAATCCAAGGGCGGACAAAAAAATCATCTACATTCATAATTTTCCAGCGGAAGTCGATGCCAATTTCAATATCGCACAAGGTATAGAAGGAGATATAACCCTTTCCCTAAAAGAATTAACCAAACATGTAAAAGCCAAGCCAAATCTGACTAGCGAAGATTTCAAAATACAAAAACTACTCAGCAAAGAGATTGACAACGGTAAGGCGTCTAATGCCTGCCCAATGAAACCCCAAAGGGTTGTTGCAGATATTCGGGAAGCTATGGAGACAGATGATATCGTGCTCACCGATACCGGTGCAGTGAAGATGTGGATGGCACGTCTGTATCCAGCATACAAGCCCAATACCTGTCTGATATCCAACGGGCTCGCCACCATGGCCTTTGCTCTACCCGGCGCCATTGGTGTCAAGCTCGCCAATCCAGAGCGCAAGGTGCTCGCGGTGATGGGTGACGGCAGCTTTATGATGAACTCTCAAGAAATTGAAACCGCAATCCGTGAGAGTATTCCCATTGTTATTTTAATTTTTGTTGATAGCAGCTATGGGCTCATCAAATGGAAAATGGATCTAGAGCTCAAGCATCACAGCCATGTCGACTTCCAGAACCCAGATTTTGTTAAATATGCCGAAAGTTTTGGCGCAACAGCTTATTTAATCGAAGAGAGCGATCAACTCTTGCCAACACTAAAGCAAGCCCTAGCAGCCCATACAGTCTCCGTGATTGCCTGCCCTGTAGATTATTCTGAGAATGACAAGCTAACGGATCACCTGGGAGAACTTGTGGAGTATTTTTGAGTACAAGCCCTCTATCCACTTTCCACAGGCTGACTTTACTAACAGAAAGTCTGGATAGACTTGTGCATAACTGCGGTATATCCGCGTCAGGGCCCGTGGTTGTTCAGGCTCACCAAAACGTGCAAAAAATCACCGGATTTTTTATTGGTATTTCTGTGTCAGTTTTTCAGCGCAATGACTTTTTTGTACTGGAAATTAATTTTTAATTTCGGATTATTTTTTTGAGGTATATGAGATACAGATTAAATAACGCGGCGTGTTTTTCTGCATTTTCTATTTTTACCTAACGGAAATGCTGAGAAAAATACCTTGTTTAAAGGGTCGGAAGCCGTTCCAATTTTTACGGTGGCTCTCTATTTCTCCGGCCTTTTTAGCGAGCTGGATTTTTCGGCGGAAGTATTGCGAGTAAAAATTCGGCTGGGGTTTGGCCGGAATTTTATTTTTCTCTAGAGCGGATTTTTCTTCCGACTCTTTTATTATTTTTATTAACTATTTTTTCACACATAAAAAAAGGGCCACCCTATTGGGTGGCCCTTTCGGATTAGAAGCCTGACGATGACCTACTCTCACATGGGGAAGCCCCACACTACCATCGGCGATGTTGCGTTTCACTTCTGAGTTCGGCAAGGGATCAGGTGGTTCCACAACTCTATTGTCGTCAGGCAAACTGGCTTGGGTTGGCGTTGGTCTTATAAGCAATTTTGCTTGGCCTGCCGTGTTATCGCTGTTTGCCTCGGTCTGTTGACCGGCGATAACCCCAAATAAGTCGGTAAAACAATCTGTAGTAATACACCGCAAGCGATCATTGTGTGTCTTTCATTCCACAATCCGCTAGCTTAGCTAGTCGTTAGTAACCATCTCTGTTGTATGGTCAAGCCGCACGGGCAATTAGTACTGGTTAGCTCAACGCCTCACAACGCTTCCACACCCAGCCTATCAACGTGGTAGTCTTCCACGGCCCTTTAGGACTCTCAAGGAGTCAGGGAAATCTAATCTTGAAGGAGGCTTCCCGCTTAGATGCTTTCAGCGGTTATCCCGTCCGAACATAGCTACCGGGCAATGCCACTGGCGTGACAACCCGAACACCAGAGGTTCGTTCACTCCGGTCCTCTCGTACTAGGAGCAACTCTTCTCAAATTTCCAACGCCCACGGCAGATAGGGACCGAACTGTCTCACGACGTTCTAAACCCAGCTCGCGTACCACTTTAAATGGCGAACAGCCATACCCTTGGGACCGGCTTCAGCCCCAGGATGTGATGAGCCGACATCGAGGTGCCAAACACCGCCGTCGATGTGAACTCTTGGGCGGTATCAGCCTGTTATCCCCGGAGTACCTTTTATCCGTTGAGCGATGGCCCTTCCATACAGAACCACCGGATCACTATGACCTACTTTCGTACCTGCTCGACATGTCTGTCTCGCAGTCAAGCGCACTTATACCATTATGCTCATTGCATGATTTCCGACCATGCTGAGTGCACCTTCGTACTCCTCCGTTACTCTTTGGGAGGAGACCGCCCCAGTCAAACTACCCACCATACACTGTCCTCGATCCGGATAACGGACCAGAGTTAGAACCTCAAACATACCAGGGTGGTATTTCAAGGACGGCTCCACAGTAACTAGCGTTACTGCTTCAAAGCCTCCCACCTATCCTACACAAGTAGGCTCAAAGTTCAGTGCAAAGCTGTAGTAAAGGTTCACGGGGTCTTTCCGTCTAGCCGCGGGTACACTGCATCTTAACAGCGATTTCAATTTCACTGAGTCTCTGGTGGAGACAGCGTGGCCATCGTTACGCCATTCGTGCAGGTCGGAACTTACCCGACAAGGAATTTCGCTACCTTAGGACCGTTATAGTTACGGCCGCCGTTTACCGGGGCTTCGATCAAGAGCTTCGCCGAAGCTAACCCCATCAATTAACCTTCCGGCACCGGGCAGGCGTCACACCCTATACGTCCTCTTACGAGTTTGCAGAGTGCTATGTTTTTAATAAACAGTCGCAGCCACCTGGTCACTTCGACCGGCCTCAGCTTAGGGAGCAAGTCCCATCACCAAAACCGGCGTACCTTCTCCCGAAGTTACGGTACCATTTTGCCTAGTTCCTTCACCAGAGTTCTCTCAAGCGCCTTGGTATTCTCTACCTGACCACCTGTGTCGGTTTAGAGTACGATTCACTATTGCCTGAAGCTTAGAAGTTTTTCCTGGAAGCAGGGCATC